>BPUI01000001.1 GCA_019973575.1 Gemmatimonadetes bacterium T265 | reverse complement strand
CCCGCGGTCGTGTCGGCCCGCCCCGCGGTCGTGTCGGCCCGCCCCGCGGTCGTGTCGGCCCGCCCCGCGGTCGTGTCGGCCCGCCCTGACGACCCGCGTCGCCGGCGGTAGCTTGCCGCAGTGCCCTCGGCCGGAGCCGCTACTCATGACCGAACTGCTCGGACCGCACGTGCCCGCGGCGAACGCGGACGCCGTGGCGGAAGACGCGCTGCTCGACCTCTTGCGCGAGGTCGGGGGTGACCGGAAGGCCGAGTTGGTCGACGGCGAGGTCCACGTCTCGAGCCCCACGGACGACGCGGCGGGCCGCTGCGCGGAGAACGTGTACGTGAGCCTGCGCGCGTACGAGGCGACCGCGGGCGGGCGCGCGCGCGGCGACAACCACACGTTCCTCGTCGACATTCCCGGGCGCCGATCCTTCAGCCCGGACGCATCGTACGCGCAGGGCGGGCCCGCGGGGCGGCGCGCGGTGACGGGCGCGCCCGACTTCGCGGTCGACACGCTGTTCGTCTGAAACGCGGCGCCAGACGAGCGTCGCGGTCGTCACCGCCGCAGAAGCATCACCGTGTCGCTCGACACCCCCGGCCAGACCCGGTGTGACTCCGCGAGCGTGAGCCCGGCCGCCGCGCATCGCGACGTCCATTCGGCGAGGCTCGGCGGCCGCTCCAACACGAGGGGCCGCCGCAACAGCCGCCGGCGGAGGTTGCCGACCGGGCCGAGTGGGTACGACACGAGCGTCGCCACGATCGCTCCCCGGCGCGCGACCCGGGTGATCTCCGAGAGCACGGCGACGGTCGCGGCGGGCGGGAGCAGGTGGAGAAACCGAACGCAGAGCACCACGTCGACGGCCTCGGTGGCGAGCGGAAGCTCCGTCGCGTCGCCGGCGCACAGCGCGCCGCTCCCCGCGGCCGACCGGCGCAGGGCCCGGGCCAGCATCGCGGGGGCCGCGTCGACGCCGACGACGAAATCGGCCGCGTCCGCGGCGAGCGGCAGGAGTCGCCCCGTCCCGCACGGGAGGTCGAGCAGCCGCGCGACGCGGCCGAACCGCGCGAGGCATCGGCGCACGAGCTGACGCTGCCTCGCGGCGTACAGCCGCGTCGGCGCCGACGAAAAGCGCGCCGCGTCGTACCGCGCCGCGACCGCCGCCGAATCGTACGCCCGGCGGACGCTGACGACGCGATCGTCCATGTCGGTGAGATATTTGCGCGTCGCGCTACGATCTCGGGTACGGCCCGTCGTCGGCGGCGAGCCGTCAGCTCCTCACGCCGCCGCCCGCCCCGCGCGGCACCGGCGCCAGCGCCGTCCGCTTCAGCCGGACCTCCTCGACCGCGTGCGTCGGCCCCTTGCGCAGGACCACGCTCGCCCGCTCCCGCGTCCCCTCGATGTTCTCGACGAGGTTCACGAGGTTGATCTCCTCCCAGATCCGCACGGCGGTCGCGCGCGCTTCGGCCTCGCTCAGCGCGGCGTAGCGGTGGAAGTACGACTGCGGGTCGCGGAACGCCGTGTCGCGCAGGGCGAGGAACCGGTCCACGTACCACCGCCGCAGGTCCGGCTCGGCGGCGTCGACGTAGATCGAGAAGTCGAAGAAGTCGCTCACCACCTGGCGCGGGCGCGCGTCGCGGTCGTCCGACGCGCGCGACGGCGCCTGGAGCACGTTGATCCCTTCGACGATGAGGACGTCGGGACGCCGGACCACGACGCATTCGCCCGTCACGACGTCGTACACGAGATGCGAGTACACCGGCGCCTCCAGCGTCGCGGCCCCTGACTTCACCTCGGCCAGAAACCGCAGCAGGCGCCCGACGTCGTAGCTCTCGGGGAAACCCTTCCGCCGCATGAGCCCGCGTGCCTCGAGCTCGGCGTTCGGGTAGAGGAATCCGTCGGTCGTGACGAGCTCGACGCGCGGGTGCGCGGGCCAGCGCGCGAGCACGGCGCGCAGCACGCGCGCGACGGTACTCTTGCCGGCCGCGACGCTCCCGGCGATGCCGATCACGAACGGCGGCACCACCGACGGCCGGCCGAGGAAGGTGTCGGTGACCTGGAGCAGTTCGCGCGCGGCGACGACGTAGAGGTTGATGAGGCGCGTGAGCGGGAGGAGCACGTCGCCCACCTCCTCGACCGACATCGGCTCGTTGAGCCCGCGCAGGCGCAGCAGCTCGTCCTCGCCGAGGGGGAGCGGCGTGTTGGCGCGGAGCGTCGCCCACTGCGCGCGCGTGAAACTGGTAAACGACGACACCGCCCCGAGGCGCGGGCGCGCGCGCCGCTCGGTCGCGATGCCGGGGTCGGGCGCGGCGCGGGAGGCGGACGGCATGGGACAAAAATAGGAGCGCGGGGCGGGCGCCGTGGTGGCGCCCGCCCCGCGCTCGCGGCGGAACGATCCGGCCCGGCCTACGGCTGCGGGACGTGCTTCACGCCGGTGTTGTTGCCGATGACCGCGCCCGCGGCCCCGCCGAGGACGCCGCCGATCACGCCGCCCTTGACGCCGCCCGTCGCGGCGCCGAGCACGGCGCCCGCGGCGCCGCCGATGATCGCCCCCTCCTTGGTGTGGCCCTGGCGGACCGTCGGTTGCTGCGCGACGGTTGGAGCGCTGCTCGCGGTACCGTTGCTGTACGTGCCCGACGTGCCGCCCGACGACGAGCCCGTGCGATGATGCCGTGCGGGGCGGTCGCGGTAGACCGTGTGGACGATCGTGTCCGTCTTCGGCGCCGGCGCGGCCGGGGCGACGGCCGTCACGGGCGCGCCATTCGGGCCAACGGTGCCCGGCACGGTACCAGCCGGCGTCGTCACACCGGGGGTGAGTTCCTGCGGCGAGACGACCTGCTGCCCGGCCGCGGGCCGGGTGGTCAACGAAAGGTCGCTTTTCAGCCCGTCGTCGGACTTGGGCTGGCCGCCACACGCGGCGGCGAGCGTCAGGGCAGTCATCGTGAACGCGGCGCGCGCACGCGCGGCGGAGCGAGAAGTGAGCGAGGCGTGGGTCATGAAGAACTCCTCCAATCCATCGGGTTTGGGTACCACAGTTCTCATAGGCATAGCGCGGGCCACCCTAACCTTCCTGTAGCTCGCCTGTAGCTCGCCCGCACGAGGCCATGCGCGCCCGACCACGCCGTCCGCCCTGGTACGCACGGGCGTCCTCCGGAACGGACGCGGCGGATTGGCACCAAATAGATCCACCCGGTGTTGTAACGACACCGCGGCGCGCGCGCAGCATCTCTCCCGCTTCTTGCCCCACGCGCCTGCCAACTATCGCGATCCATTCACATACGACTTACGATCATGCGTCACCTCACCAGCTCTGCCACGCTGCTCTGCGCGCTCGGCCTCGCCGCCGGCTCGGCGGTCGCGCAGAACACTCCCGCGCCGGCCCCGACCGCCCCGGGCGCCGCGATCACCTTCCCGTCGGTGACCGTCGTGCCCGCCGAGGCGCCTGAGAAGATGTTCACCGACGCGAAGGTCGCCGCGACCGCCTCGGTCTCGAACACGAACGAGATCGACCCGAGCCAGCTCGCGCTCGCGAAGAGCACCAACTCCGTCGTGCGCGACTACGCCCAGCAGATGGTCGACGAGCACGTCCGCTTCGAGCGGTCGCTGCGCGAGATGCTGAACAAGAAGAAGATGCCCATCGAGGACAACGCGCTCTCGTTCCAGCTCCGCCGCAACGCCGGGCCGACCCTCGACTCGCTGCGCGCGAAGTCGGGCGCCGAGTTCGACAAGGCGTATGTGCTGCAGCAGATCGACTCGCACGACATGACGCTCAAGACGCTCGACACCTCGCTCATCCCGTTGGCGCACGACGCGGACCTCAAGACGATGCTCCGCGACACCGTACGCCCGGCGGTTGTGCAGCACCTGCAGCGGATCAAGCAGATCCACGACCAGCTGGCGGCGGCGCCGCGCGCGAGCTAACCGGCGCGCGATGGCGCACGCGCGGCGCGGCCCCTTGGCGGCGCCCGCGCGCGCGACGCTCGAACGCTGCTACGCGGCCGCGGTCGCGGGCGCCCAACCGGGCCCCGCGGTCGCGGCCGCGCTGGCGTCGTGGCCGCTGCCCTCGCCGTCTGGCGGCGTGCACCTGCTCGCGGTCGGTAAGGCGGCCGACGGGATGGCGCGGGCGGCCGTCGCGGCGCTCGCCGCGCGTGGCGTCGCCCCAGCAGGTGGCCTCGTCGTCGCCCACCACCCCGCCCCGTCGCCGGCCCCCGGTCTCGAGGTTGCGGCCGGCGACCACCCGATTCCCGGGGCACGGTCGGCCCGCGCGGCTGCCAGGCTTGGTGCGGCGGCCGCGCGCGTCGGGCCGTTCGACCTCGCGGTCGTGCTCCTCTCGGGCGGCGCGTCCAGTCTCGTGAGTGCGCCCGCCGCCGTCGGGCTGCTCACGCCCGACGACCTCGCCGCGGCCTCCCGTACGCTGCTCGGCGCGGGCGTGCCCATCGGACTCGTGAACGCGGTGCGCAAGCGCGTCAGTCGCTGGGGCGCCGGGCGGCTCGCGCGCGCCCTGGCCCCGGCGCGCGTGCTCTGCCTCGCGGTCAGCGACGTGCCCGGCGACGACCCCGTCGTCATCGGGTCGGGGCCGTGCGCGCCCGACCCGTGGACGGCCGCAGCACTTTGCCACAGTCTCCGCGCGGAGCACGTGTGGCCGGCGTTGCCCGTCGTGCTGCGCCGGGCGCTCGACGCGCTCGCCGACGCCGCGGCCAGCGACCCGCGAGCAGAAACGCCGAAGCCCGACGACGTGATCTTCGCGGGCGTCGAGACCCGGGTGATCGTGACTAACGCGCACGCGCGCGCCGCCGCGGCCGCGGCGGCGCGCGCGGCGGGCTACAAAGTCGTCGTGCACGACGCGTGGCTCGCCGGCGAAGCAGCGTCACTCGGCCGGTCGCTCGCCGACGCCGTGATTGCCAGCCTGCCGGGCACCGCCCACGTCTGGGGGGGCGAGCCCGCCGTCACGCTCGGCGACGCCCCCGACGCGCGCGGCGGCCGCATGCAGGAACTGGCACTGGCAGCGGCCGCCAGGTTGCATGAGGCCGGCCCGGCGGCGGCCGAGGTCGCCCTGCTCGCGGCGGGAACGGACGGCCGCGACGGACCGACGGACGCCTCGGGCGCGGTGATCGACGCGCACACCTGGACGGCGATCCGCGCCGCCGGGCACGACCCCGCGGCCGACCTCGCCGCGCATCGCAGCCACGACGCGCTCGGCGCCGTCGGCGCGCTGCTGCGGGCGGCCCCGACCGGAACTAACGTGACAGACGTCGTGATCGCGGCCCGCGCCGCGGCCGGTCGGTGGCCGTAGCGAGCAACAGTCCGCGGGCGAACGACGCACCCAGACGCATGTTCTCATGGCCGACCAAACGCTCGCGCGACTCGTCAACGAGCGCCGGGTCCTGACACTCCTCCGCGTGCGGGGGATGGCGACCCGGGCGGATCTCGCGCGGCACCTGGCACTCACGCCGTCGACGATCACCAACCTGATCGATGATCTGGTCGGGCGCGGGCTCGCGCGCGAAGTCCCGACCGTGGTCAGCCGCGCGCGCCGCGAACTCGGACGGCCCGGCATCCGGCTGGAGCTCAACCCGGACGGTGGCTACTTCCTCGGCGCGGAGATCGGCGTGGGCACGATCCGCACGGCGCTCGTCGACCTCACGGCCCGCGTCGTCGAAAGCACCGAAGAAGCCGTGCCGACACGCATCAGCCCGGACGACGCCCTGCGCGTCATCGTGCGACAACTTCGGGCGCGCACAGCCGACCCCCGCTACGGCGACCGGATTGCCTCGCTCGCGATCACCGTCCCCGGGCTCGTCCGCCGCGACGGCTTCATCGTGCACCTGCCGATTCTGGGCTGGCGGAATGTGAACCTGCTCGCGGCGGCGGCCGGCCGTGTGCCGGTCCCGACGCTGGTCGCGAACAACGCCAACGCGGCCGCGTTCGGCGAGATCTACGCCGACGCATCGATCGAGCAGGAGATGGTGCTCTACCTCAAACTCGGCACCGGCTGCGGCGGCGCGGTGGTCGTGCAGGGGCGGCTCCTGCGCGGATTCGTCGGCACCGCGACCGAGATCGGCCACACGCGCATCCGTCAGGACGGCCCGCGCTGCAGTTGCGGCGGCGTTGGCTGCCTCGAGACGTTCGTCAACCTCGGCGCGCTGGCGGCGCTCGCCCGCCCGGGGGAGCAGTTGTCCACCGCCGCGCTGGCGGCACTTCCCGCCGAGGTCGCGGCCGCGGCGGCGGCCGGGTCGGCGGTGGCACAGGCGGCTGTGGATGCTGTTGCGTCTGACCTCGCCGCCGGCCTGGTTTCGCTCGTCAACGTCTTCAACCCGCAGACCGTCATCCTCGGTGGCGCGATGCGCCCCGTCCTCGGGCGCGCGCTGCCGGCGGTCGAGTCGGCCGTGGCGAGCGGGATCGTCCCCGGGATGAGCGTACCCACGATGCGCCTGTCGACGCTGGGGTCGCTCGAGTGCGCCGTCGGCGCGGCGTGCATGGCCCACCATCAGGCGGTCGACGTGTCGGCGATCGAGGTCGTGCAGCCCACGACGTAGGTGGAAATGGGCCGTGCTTGACGCTGCGCGACATACTTCGTACAGTATGTAAAGAAACGTCGGGGTATACGGCCGGTGCAGCGTCGAACGCGGTACGGGAGTCCGGGATGCCGAAGAAGGACGAGCGCCGGCTACGAGTTGGGGTGCTGGGCTGCGGCCCGATCGCCCAAGCCGCCCACTTCGAAAGCTGTACCAAGGCGAGGAACGCGGACCTCTACGCGATCTGCGACATCGCGCCCGACTTGCTGGCGCGCATGGCGTGCACGCACCAGCCCGCGCGCACATACGCGGACTATGACGCGATGTTGGCGGACCCCGACCTCGAGGCCGTCGTCATCGCCATCTCGGACGCGTTCCACGTGCCCGCGTCGATCGCCGCCCTGCAGGCCGGCAAGCACGTCCTCTGCGAAAAGCCGGTCGCGACCACCGTCGACGAGGTGTTGCGTCTCCAAGACGCGGTCGACGCATCGGGCCGGGTCTTCCAGGTCGGCCACATGAAGCGGTTCGACGCCGGGATCGAGGCCGCCAGGGACTTCGTCGACGCCGAGATGGGCGAGATGCTCGCCCTCAAGGCGTGGTACTGCGATTCGACCCACCGCTACGCGGTCACCGACGCGGTCCAGCCGCTGATCGTCGCGAGTGCCGCGGCCAGGAAGCCGGCCGAGGACCCGAAAGCCAACCGCGAGCGCTACTACATGCTCGCGCACGGCAGCCACCTCGTGGACACGGCGCGCTACCTCGGGGGCGAGATCCTCGAGGTCGACGCCCGCCTCGGCGAACGCTTCGGCGCCTACTGCTGGTTCGTCGACGCCGCCTTCGCCGCGGGCACGTTAGGCCACCTGGACCTCACGGTCGCGGTCCGGATGGACTGGCACGAGGGGTTCCAGATCTACGGGGAGCGCGGCAGCGTGCTCGGCAAGACGTACAACCCGTGGTACTACAAGACGAGCGACGTCGACGTCTTCCGCGAGGCCGACGGGACGACGACGCGCGTGCTCGGCGCCGACGGGCACTTCTACCGCCGGCAACTCGAAGGCTTCGCCGACGTCGTGCTCCACGGCGCGCCGATGCGCGGCGCCGGCATCGCGGACGGCGTCGCCTCGGTGCGCGCGATGGCCGCGATCGCCGAGTCGGTCCGAACCCGCAAACCCGTCCGGCTCGCCGACGCCGTCGGGGGGCCGTGATGCGACTCGGCGTGTTCGCGAAGACGTTTCCGGGCGACGCACCCGGCCCCGTCCTCGACGCCGTGCGCGCGGCCGGGTTCGCGGGCACGCAGTACAACATGGCGTGCTCGGGCCTGAACGCGGTGCCCGATGTCGTCCCGCCGGCCACCGCCGCGGCCGTGGGACGCGCGGCGGCCGGGGCGGGCGTCGCGGTCGAGGCGGTCTCGGCGACCTACAACATGATCCATCCGGATCCCGCCGTCCGCCGGCGTGGGCTCCGGGGCCTCGACGCGATCGCCGCGGCCGCGGGCGCGATGGGCACCGGCCTCCTCACGCTGTGCACCGGCACGCGCGACCCGGACGACCAGTGGCGCTACCACCCGGGGAACGCCGCGCCCGACGCGTGGCGGGACCTGCTCGCGAGCTTCGGCGACGCGTTGCGGGTCGCGGAGGCCCACGACGTCACGTTAGGCGTAGAGCCCGAACCCGCCAACGTGGTCGACTCGGCGGCGCGCGCGCGGCGGCTAATCGACGAACTCGGCAGCCCGCGGGTCCGGATCGTGCTCGACCCGGCCAACCTGTCCGAGGCCGAACCCGCCGGGTGCCAACGAACCATCGTCGAGGAAGCCGTCGAAGTTCTCGGCGACCGGATCGCCCTCGCCCACGCGAAGGATCGCACCGCGGACGGACGGGTCGCCGCGCCCGGACGCGGCGCGATCGACTTCCCCCACTTCGTGAGCTGCCTGCGTCGCGTCGGGTTCGACGGGCCCCTCGTCGCGCACGGGTTTTCGGCCGACGAGGCGCCCTCGGTGGCCCGCTTTCTGGCGGGCGTCGTCGGCGAGGGCGGCGCGTGAGTGGGCAACGTGCGAGCGCGCGTGCCCACCTCGCGGCCGACGGGACGCGGCTGGCGGTGCACGAGACCGGCGCCGGCGCCGCGACCGTGTTCCAGCACGGGCTGTGCGGCGACGCGCGGCAGCCGTACGAGCTCTTCCCGCACCGCGCCGGTCGCCGGCTCGTCACGCTCGAATGCCGCGCCCACGGCGAGTCCGCGACGGGGCCGGAGGACGCCTTTTCGATCGCCCGGTTCGCCGACGACCTCGCCGGCTTCATGGACGCCGAGCGTCTGGGCCGCGCGGTCGTCGGCGGCGTCTCGATGGGGGCCGCCGTCGCCCTCCGGCTGGCGGTGCGGAGGCCGGACCTCGTGCGCGCCCTCGTGCTCGTCCGCCCGGCCTGGGTGGCGGACGCCGCGCCGGCGAACATGCGCCCGAACGCCGAGGCCGGCCGGCTGCTGGCGCACCACCCGCCCGGGCGGGCGCGGGCGCTGTTCGAGGCGTCCGGGACCGCCGCCCGCCTCGCCGCCGACGCGCCGGACAACCTCGCCTCGCTGCGCGGCCTCTTCTCGCGCGAGCCGGCCGCCGTGACGGCCGCGCTGCTGCGCGCGATCGCGGCCGACGGCCCCGGCCTAACGGAGGGCGAGGTAGCCGCGGTCCGCGTCCCGGCCCTGGTCGTCGGCTGTGGGCGCGACGTCGTCCACCCGCTCGCGACCGCGGAGCGCCTCGCCGCGCTGCTGCCGCACCCCCGGCTCGTGCGGGTCACGCCCAAAGGCGACGACCGGCGCCGGCACGTCGGCGAGGTCTGCGCCGCCCTCGACGCCTTTCTGCTGGAGGTCGCCTTGTGACGCCCGCGCCCGACTGGTTTCGCGCCCTGCCGACGGACCGGCTGATGCTCGAGCTCTCGCTGTGGTCGGCGGACCTCGCGCGGCTCGCGGACGACCTGGCGCGGACCGCGTCCGCCGCGGACCTGTACCACGTCGACGTGGCCGACGGCCACTTCGCGCCGGCGCTGTTGTTCTTCCCCGACCTCGTCGCGGCCGTGCGCAAGCGCACCGCGGTGCCGCTCCACGTCCATCTGATGGCGGCGGACCCGGTGCTCCCCGCGCAGATCGACCAGTTCGCGGACGCCGGCGCGGACCTCATCAGCGTCCACGCCGAGAACGGCGCCGTCGACGAACAGCTCGACCACATCGCCCGTCGTGGCGTGGCGGCCGGCGTGGTCCTCCAACTCCACACGCCCGTGCCCGCGGCGGCCCCGTGGCTCGACCGCGTGCGGTTCGTGACCCTGCTCGGCACCGCGATCGGGGTCAAGGGCCAAGGTCTCGCGCCGGAGGCGGAAGCGCGCCTGCGCGAAGCGCGCGCGCTCGCGTCCGGCGCCGGGCACCGCGTCGTCGTCGCGGCCGACGGCGGGATCCGCGAGCACACCGTCCCGGCGCTCCGCGCGGCCGGCGCGGACACGGTCGTCATGGGCTCGCTCGCCTTCGCGGCCCCGGACCTCGGCGCGCGCGTCGCGTGGGCCCGCGGCCTCGGCGCCCGTGCCTAACGTGTCCCGCGCGGTCGGCCTCGACCTCGGGGGGACGCAGGTCCGCGCCGCGCTCGTCGACGACGGCGGGGCGGTCCTCGCGCGCGCCGCGGCTCCCACGGACGTCGGCGGCGGGCCGTCGGCGGTGCTGGCCCAGTTCGACGCCCTGGTCGCCGCGGTCCTGCGCGGCGCCCGCGTCGCGACGGTCGACCGCGTGGGCATCGCGTCGCCCGGCCCGCTCGACACCGAGGCGGGGGTCGTGTTAGGCATCCCCACGCTGCCCGGCTGGCGGGGGTTCCCGCTCCGGGCGGCGCTGGCCGAGCGGTTCGGCCGGCCCGTCGTGGTCGAGAACGACGCCATCGCCGCGGCCTACGGCGAGTGGCGCTTCGGCGCCGGCCGGGGGCTCCGACACGTCGTCTACGTCACCGTCAGCACCGGCATCGGCGGGGGCGTCGTGATCGACGGGCGCCTCGTGCACGGACGGCTCGGCATGGCCACGCACGTCGGGCACATCCGGCTGGTCGAGGGCGGGCCGGCCTGCTCGTGCGGCGCGTTCGGTTGCTTCGAGGCGCTCGCGTCCGGGACCGCGCTCGCGCGCGAGGCGCGCGCCGCGGCCGCGACGTCCGACCGCACCGGGCCGGTCACGGCCGAGGACGTCGTGCGGCTCGCGCGCGAGGGCGACCCCGCAGCCCGCGTCCTGCTCGACGCCGAGGCGCGCTGGCTCGGCGTCGGCTTCGCCTCGCTAATCCACCTGTTCAGCCCCGAACGGGTGGTCATGGGCGGGGGCGTGTCGCGGGCGTTCGACCTGCTCGAGGGCGGCGTGCACGCCGTGATCGAACGAACCGTCATGCCCCCGTTCCGCGGCGTGCGCGTCGTGCGGGCGGAGCTGGACGGAGATTCCGGCCTCGTCGGCGCCGCGGCGCTGGCTCTGGACCAACGGGCGGCCGACCGCGGCGACACGCTCGACATGAGGACGCCATGACCAAGCTCTCCAACGCGACCCTCGCCGGCGTGCGCGGCGTGCGCGTGCCGGACTACGACCGCACCCGGGTGACCGCCGGCATCGCCCACGTCGGCGTCGGCAACTTCCACCGCGTGCACGAGGCGGTCTACGTCGACGACTGCCTGCACCGCCCCGGGCACGAGGGCTGGGGCATCGTCGGGATCGGGCTGATGGACGACGCGCAGTCGCGGGCCAAGGCGGCCGCGTTCCCGGCGCAGGACGGGCTGTACACGGTCACGAGCTTCGCCCCGGACGGCGCCCGCGCCACGCGCGTGATCGGGGCGATGGTGGAATACCTGCACGCGCCGTCCGACCCCGAGGCCGTGCTCGTCCGCCTAACGGACCCGGCGATCCGCGTCGTGTCGCTGACGGTGACCGAGGGCGGCTACGGCATCGACGAGACCACGGGCGAGTTCCGGACGGACGCGCCCGACGTCGCCCGCGACCTCGCGGGCGGTCCGCCGCGGACCGTGTTCGGCTGCCTCGCCGAGGCGCTCGCACGGCGCCGGCGCGCGGGCACCCCGCCGTTCACCGTCGTGTCGTGCGACAACCTGCGCGGCAACGGCGACACCGCGCGCAAGGCGATCGCGTCGTTCGCCCGGGCGCGGGACCCGGAGCTCGGCGCCTTCGTCGACCGCGAGGTCGCGTTCCCGAACGGCATGGTCGACCGCATCGCGCCGCGGGTGTCGGACGCCGACCGCGACCGGCTGAACGCGCGCAGCGGCATCGACGACGCGTTCCCGGCCGTGTGCGAGAGCTACACGCAGTGGGTGATCGAGGACCACTTCCCCGCGGGCCGGCCGGAGCTCGAGGCGGTCGGGGTCGAGTTGCGCGACGACGTGCCGGCGTTCGAGGCCGTGAAGGGTCGGCTCCTGAACGCCAGCCACATGCTGCTGTCCTACCCTTCCCTGCTGTGCGGCTACCGCCTCGTGCACGACGCGGTCGCGGACTGGCGGCTGCGCGAGCTGCTCGACCGCTTCATGGACCGCGATGCGGTCCCGCTGATCGAGGCCCCGCCCGGCGTCTCGCTCGAGGCCTACAAGGCGCAGGTGCTCGCCCGCTTCTCGAACGTCGCGATCCGCGACCAGCTCCTGCGCATCGCGCACGACGGCGCGGCGAAGATCCCCGTCTTTCACACGAGGACGCTCGCGATGCTCGCCCGGGCCGGAGGCGACATGCGGCGCGAGGCGTTCTTCCTCGCCTGCTTCCGCCGCTACCTGGCCGGCGTCGACGACCGCGGCGCGGCGTTCGAGGTGTTCGAGCCGCACCTCGACGGCGGCGACCTCGCACTCGCCCGCGGCGACGACCCGCTCGGCCTCCTGCGCACGCAGCCGTTCCGGGCCCTCACCCTCGACGCGCACCCGCCGTTCGTCGAGGCCTACCTCGGCGCGGTCGAGGGGCTCCGCACCGGGGGCGCCGCGCGCACGCTCGAGGCCCTGCACGAGACGTCGTGAACGCCGCCGCGTTCACGCGGCCCCGTGAGCGCGCGGCGCAACATTGGGCAACCGACCGGCGGTACCCCCGCGAGGAGAGAATCGGTATGAGGCTCCAGGACAAGGTCGCCGTGGTCACCGGCGGCACCGGCGGCATCGGGCAGGCGATCGCCCGCCTCTTCGCGGACGAGGGCGCCCGGGTCGTCGTCGCCGACGTCTCGGCCGACGCGGCACGGGCCGTCGCCGGGGAGCTGCCGAACGATTCGTTCGGCGTGGGGGTCGACGTGGCGTCGGTGCCGTCGATCGCCGCCATGGTCGACGAGGTCGTGGCGACGGCCGGCGGGATCGACGTGCTCGTCAACAACGCCGGCGTGTTCGGGATGGAGCCGCTGCTCGAGGTCACCGAGGAGGGCTACGACCGGCTGTTCGCGGTCAACGTGCGCGGCTTCTTCTTCGTCTTGCAGCAGGTGGCCCGGCACATGGTCGAGACCGGCCGGCGCGGCGTGATCGTCAACACCGCGTCGCAGGCGGGCCGGCGGGGCGAGGCGCACTCGGCGGTCTACGCCGCGACCAAGGCGACGACGATCAGCCTGTCGCAGTCGGCGGCGCTGGCCCTCGTCGACAAGGGCATCCGGGTCAACGCGATCGCGCCCGGGGTGGTCGACACGCCGATGTGGGCCAGGGTCGACGCGCTGTACGCCGAGAAGGACGGGATCCCGTTAGGCGAGAAGACCCGTCAGGTGCGCGCCGCGATCCCGTACGGCCGGCTCGCCCGGCCGGAGGAGGTCGCGCGCGCGGCGCTGTTCCTCGCGTCGGACGAGGCCGAGTACATCGTCGGCCAGACGCTCAACGTCGACGGCGGGAACGTGCTGAGCTGACGGAAGCTGACGCGGGGGCGCGCGGTCGCTCGCCGTCGCGAGTCCGTCGTCCCGAGCGCGGCGCGCCCGTCGTCCTGAGCGCAGCGAAGGATCGGTGTGCCGAGCGCCGCGATCCTTCGCCGCGCTCAGGATGACAGTAGTCGGCCGACCACGGCGCTCCTGCGATGCGCACGTCAACGCGTCGACGCCGACCGCGCCGCCTTCGCGTCCGCCGGCGCCCAGATCGACCCGAGTTCGTGCACCGTGAGCGACTTCAGCACCGCCTTCCGCTCGCGCCCCCCGGTCGCGAACACCTCGAGCTTCTTCGCCGCGTCCGCCGAGTTCAGTGCGTCGACAAAGTACAGATCGCCGTCGTTGACGAACGCCTCGACCCCCACCCGGTCCACGATCACCTCGATCCTCAAGTTGTCGGCGCTGGGCGGCACGTAGCCGATGCCGTTGAGCGTCTTGCTGAAGCGGTCGTACGCCAGCCGGTAGCCGTTGACGTCCAGCCCCACGACGGGTGCGTCGCCCGGGTCGATCTCGGCGATCACGTGCAGCACGTCGCCCGTCGCCGGCGAGCGGAACGCGCTGTCGCCGACGATGATCTGGTTCGTGAACGTGTGCGTGCGCGCGTGCAGCGAGGCGATCTCCGCGACGGGCGTCGGGGTCAGGCGGTACCCGTCGAAGCTCCGGCGCAGTTTGAGCGACGTCGGGAACGTCATCTTCTGGTTGAACGGCATCCCGTCGAAGTGCCCGCCGCGGAACCAGCCGATCTGGACCCGCCGGCCGTCGCCCGCCGGGAGGTTGTTGTAGGTCTGCGAGGCGTAGAACGCGTGCCCGTAGTCGTAGTGCCGGAACGTCTGCTCCGGCGTGAACCGCCGGCCGTCGAAGTCGCCGACGACGTAGGAGCCGGACCCGTCGTACATCACCCATTTCGTCACGCCCGGCTGCCCCTCCACCCCGAGCGCGAACAACTCGGGGCATTCGAAGAAGCCCGGGACGCTCGACTGGTAGGTCCAGTGCGTCAGGTCCGGCGACGTGTAGATCGCGTTCTGGTAGCGGATGGCCGTCCCGCCGGTCGCGAGGGGGCGGGTCTGCGACTCGTCGTAGACGACCATGACCCAGTGCTTGCCGGGCGCGTACCAGAACACCTTGGGGTCGCGCCCCTCGTGCCTAACGACCGGGTCCGCCGCGTCGTCCTCGAAGGTGCGGCCGCCGTCGTAGCTCACCGCCATGGTCTCGCCGCGCCCCGGGCGGGTGAGGAATGCGACGAGCGGGTCCGCGCCGCGCCGCCGGAGTCCGCTCGTGTTCGCGGTGTCGACGACCGCGGAGCCCGAGAACGCGAGGTGGGCGTGGTCCGGCGAGTAGAGCGCGTCGGGCAGCTCGCGCCAGTGGACCAAGTCGCGGCTGACCGCGTGCCCCCAGTAGAAGACGTGGTACCAGCCGCCCGCGTAGACGAGGCCGTCCGGGTCGCCCATCCAGCCCGTCGGTGGCGTGAGGTGGAAGCGCGGCCGGTACGGGTCGGCGGTGTCCCGCGCGGCCGCCGCGGGCGCTGCCGCGGGCGCTGCCGCGGGCGCTGCCGCGGGCGCTGCCGCGGGCGCTGCCGCGGGCGCTGCCGCGGGCGCTGCCGCGGGCGCTGCCGCGGGCGCTGCCTGCGCGCGCGCCGGCCCGCGCGCGGACGCGAGGGCCAGCAGCGCGGCGGCGACCAGTCCGACGTCGCCCCGGCGTCGGCCGGGGCACGCCGGTCGGCTGCGGCCCATCTCAGTAGCCGGGGTTCTGCTGGTAGAGCCCCTGCGTGAAGTTGATCTGGTTCTGCGGGATCGGCAGGTATTCGTCGCGTCCCGCGGTGAAATGGGCCTGCTTCAGGTAGTCGTGCCGCTGCGCCTCGACGGCGAAGTAGTCGTTGAGCGTCTGGGCCGCGACGCCCCAGCGCACGAGGTCGAAGAAGCGGATCCCCTCCATCGCGAACTCCATCCGCCGCTCGTAGCGCAGCGCCTGGCGGGCGTAGTCCTGCGTCCAGCCCGCGCCGGAGTACGGCTGGACGTTGTAGTTCGAGATCGGCGTGCCGTCCGCGTACTTCAGCCGCCCGGTGCTCGCGGCCGCGCGGTTGCGGACCTGGTTGATGAGCGGGAGCGCCTCGTTCTGGCGCCCCAGCTCGATCAGCGCCTCGGCCTGCCAGAGCAGGACGTCCGCGTAGCGGATCGTCTCGATGTCCTTCGAACTCGCGAAGAACGGCCCCACCTTGACCAGGCACGCGCAGTCGGGCTGCTGCAGCTCCTTCATCGACGAGTGCAGCCCATACACCTGCGGGACGCGGGCCCACCCCGGGAGGAAGACGAAGCCCGGCTCGTACTTGAACGGGTGACCCACGATGCCCACCGTGTGGTCCAGGCGCGGGTCGACGGTGTTGGTCTGGTAGTCGACCGAGTCCGCCAGGCTCGTCTGGTTGTACGTGGCGAACATCGGGAGCCCCTGCGCGTCCGTCTTGAACGCGTTAATCAGGTTCTGGCTCGGGATGTGGAACCAGCAGCAGCCGTACTGCGGCGCCATCGTGTAGTTGAGGCCATTGGCCATGTCGACCCGCCCGTGCGGCGTGCCGTCGGACTGCGACATGTTGATCTTGAAGATGGCCTCCTTGTTCTTCTCCGTCGCGAACAAAAAGTTGTCCGCGAAGTCCGGGGTCAGCGCGTACTGGCCGGACGCGATGACGTCGCCCGTGAGTTGGACGACCTCCTGCAGCCTGCCCTGGTCGACGCTCGTCACGGCGTGGGCGTCGTTCTGCACGTACGCCCGCCACAGCTGGACCTTCGCCAGGTACGCCTCGGCGGCGTACTTCGTGACCCGCCCCTCGTCGGCCTGGGTGGCGGGCAGGGTGGCCGCGGCGAAGCGGAAGTCGGACGCGATCAGGCTCCAGACCGAGTCGCTGCCGAGCGCGACGTTCGAGACCGTGGGGTACTTGGCGAGGTCGAGGTTCTCGTCGATGTACGGGACGCGGTTGAACAGCTCCTTGAGCATGAAGTAGAAGTGCGCCCGGATGAAGCGCAGCTCGGCCTGGCGCTGCAGCTTGTTCGGGAAGTCGGCGGCGCTGGCGGCGTTGATCCGGCGCAGCGCGTCGTTCGCCCGCCCGACGCCGACGTAGAGCCGGTACCACATCGCGTCGAACTGCCCGATCGTCGGCTGGACGAAGACGAACTGCTCGAGGCTGTTGAACTCGTTGATGTCGCCCGTGCCGCCGCCGCCCTTGTACGAGTCGCCCGAGCGCACGTCGCCGTACGGCCACATGCTCGTGTAGGGGACGCTGAAGTGGTCGTTGCCGAGGTTCGCGTACGCCGCGACGACCATGCCCTCGAGGTTCGCCGCCGTGTTCAGCTGGTCGCTGCTGACCGTGCCCGTGGGGTCCTGCTTGAGGAACTTGTCGCACCCCGCGAGCGGGAGCGCGGCGACGCCTAACGCGACCGCCGCCGCCAGGGACCGTAACGTCTTCATGGGTGTGAGTCCGGGAGAGGGTGGCGGCGCGGTCAGTACGACACGTCGAGGCCGAACGTGAACGTGCGCGGCAGCGGGTAGGCGCCGAAGGGCAGCTCGGGGTCGGGCAGGGTCGTGTTCCCCTTGACCGTGAACAGGTTGCCCGCGCGCACGAAGGCGCGCGCGCCGTTGAGCACGCTCAGCCCGCGGACCGGCACGTTCTGCGGGAGCGTGTACCCGAGCACGACCTCGCGCAGCTTGAGGTAGTTGCCGCTCTCGACGAAGTAGCTCGACCCCCGGAACTCGTTGTTGGTGTTCGAGAGCGAGAGCGCCGGGATCGTGCTGTTACGGTTCTGGGGCGTCCACGCCTGCAGCACGCGGGTGCCGAAGTTCGCCCCCGTGAAGTTGGACGTGAAGTCGGTCTGCGCCTTGATGCCGTTGTAGACGTCCGCGCCGTAGCGCCCCTGGAAGAGGAGGCTCAGCGAGACGCGCCGGTACGTCACCGACGGGTTGATGCCGTAGTCGAGCTTCGAGTCCGTGGTGCCCAGGTACTTCTGGTCGAGCGCGTCGATCTTCCCGTCGCCGTTGAGGTCCGCGTACCGGAGCCGGCCGACGTTCTTGCCGGGCTGCACGGCCGAGTTGTTCACCTCGTTCGAGTCCTGGAAGATTCCCTGCACCACGTACCCGAAGATCGAGTTCGGCGAGCGGCCGAGGATGTTCTGGAACCCGTTGCCAGGGTACGACCCGACGACGCTCTGGGGGAGGCTCGTGATTCGGGGCGAGAACGAACCGAGGTTCACGCCGAGCCCCCACGTGAGCGCGCCCGCCTGGCGATCGTACCGGGACGAGAACTCGACCCCGCGCACCTTGAGCGTGGCGCCGTTCACCGTCTGCGACCCGCCGTTCCCGATCACGGCGGCGTAGGGCGGCGTGATGAGGATGTTGCTCGTCGTCCGCGCGAAGGCGTCGAACGAGCCGTTCACGTGGCCGCCGAACAGGCTGTAGTCGAGGCCGCCGTTCGACTCCTTTGTCGCCTCCCAGCGCAGGTTCGGGTTCCCGGTTTGCGTGCGGAAGAAGCCGGACGGGAGCGTGCCCGTGTTCTGCCCGCGGATGTCGTACGCGGTCCCGTCGTTGGGATTCCAGGTGTTGTCGAAGCCGTAGCCCGGGACGTAGAGCGAGTACTGGGCGCTGTTCGGGATGGCCTGGTTGCCGGTCTCGCCGTAGCCGTAGCGCAGCTTCAGGTCGGTGAGGAGGCGGCTCGACCGGAAGAACGGCTCCTTGCTGACGCGCCAGCCGAGGGTGAACGACGGGAACAGCCCGAAGCGGTTATTCGACCCGAAGCGCGACGAACCGTCGTCGCGGAGCGTGAAGGTGGCGAGGTACTTGTCGGCGAAGTCGTAGTCGACCTTGCCGAAGAACGACGCGAGCGCGTACGCGCTGTCCGAGCCGGCGACGGTCTGGATGCCGGTCCCGGCGTTCTGGGTGAAGTAGGCCTGCGTCTCGATCGCGTAGCCCTCGTGGTACGCGGTCACCCACGAGGCGCTACTCTTGACGGCCTCGAAGCCGCCGAGGAGCCGGACGTTGTGGGGCCCGAACTGGCGGTTGTAGTTCAGCGTGCTGTTGAAGGTCCAGGCCGAGGTGTTGTACCCGTAGTCGTTCAGCGAGTTGATGTTGCGGCTCAGGAACCCGGCCTGGTACCGGCGCGCGATGTTCGTGTTGTCGCCGTTCTGGTAGTCGAGGCCGAAGCGCGCGGTGGCCTGCAGGTTGGGCGTGACGGCGTAGTTCGCGAAGACGTTGCCGATCCCCTGCAGGCTCGTGTTCCGGTTCCACGAGTTGAGCGCGAGCAGCATCACCGGGTTGTCGCGGTCGTCGAACCCGGCGCCCGGGGGGCCCGCCCAGCCGCCGCTCACCGTGTGGACCGGGAGGATCGGCTGCACGTTGAGCGAGTTGTCGAGCGGTGTCCCGCCCAGGCCGGACGGCAGCGGGACGGCCGAGGCGTGGTTGAGCGACAGGTTCTCGCCGACCGTGAAGCGCCGGTCGAAGAAGCTGTACGACGAGTTGATGCGGCCGTTGAACCGCCGGAAGTTGGTCTCCTTGACGAGCCCGTTGTTGTCGTAGTAGCCGAGCGACAGGAGCGCCGCGCCGCGGTCGCCGGAGGTGTTGGCCTGGAGGGTGTGCTCCTGGATGAGGCCCGTGCGGGTGACCTGCTGGAACCAGTCGGTGTTCGACGCGAGGATGCCCATGCTCGAGTCGCCCACCCACTTCGGGACGATCACCTTGTTGAGGACCGGGACGCCGTTGGCGTCCCGCGTCCAGTCGTACTTGTAGACGGGGACCGTGTTCGGGTCGATGCCGTCGTTGACGGCGGCCTGCCAGAGCGCCTGCCCGCGCTGCTCGGTGTTCAGCACCGACAGGTGGGACCCGTAGTTGGACGCGGTGAGGTGGCTGCCGACCGAGACCTGCGACCGCTGCCGCGCGCCGGACCGGGTCGTGATGACGATGACGCCGTTGGACGCACGCGAGCCATAAATCGACGCGGTGGCCGCGTCCTTGAGCACGTCGATGGTTTCGATGTCCTGCGGCTTGAGCTGCTGCGCGGCCGTGCTCTGGCTCGGGATGCCGTCGATGACGTAGAGCGGCTGGAACTTCGGGTCGTTGGCGTTGCCCGAGAGCGTGTTGTAGCCGCGGATGCGCACCTGGCCGAGGTCCTCGGGGTTGCCGGTCGAGGTGAGCGTGACGCCGGCGATGCGCCCCTGCAGCGCCTTGATCGGGCTGTTCTGGACGACCGCCTGGGCCTGGATCTGGGCCGGGCTGACCGTGCCGACCGCGCCCGTGAGCTTCTCCGTCGGGACCGCCTGGTAGCCGAGGACCGCGACGGCCTGGAGCGAGACGGCCACGGCCTGGAGCGAGACGTCGATCTGCGTGCGGCCGCCGACCGCGACGGCCTGGCGGGCCGACCCGACGCGGGTAAAGACCAGCGTGTCGTCGGCCGAGCGCGCGAGGATGGTGTAGCGCCCCTGGGCGTTGGTCGAGGCGCCGATCTGGGTGCCCTGGACGCGGACGGTCACGCCCTCGACCGGCTGGCCGGTGCCGCTGGCCGTGACGACGCCGCTCACGCGGAGCTGCCCGGCGCGGGCCGGTTGGGCCTGCAGCGTGCCGAGCCGCGCGGCGGCCGGGGCGGAGGCCCACCCCGGTTCGAGGAGGGCGACGGGAAGGAGCAGCAGCGCGGGCGCGTAGCGCGCGGCCGCGCGGGGGGTGGCGTGCGCGCGGTGCGCGCGCGTGCGGCGCTGCCGACGGGTGAGTCGCCGAGCCTGCATTGCGGGTCTCCTAGAGGTGGCGGGTGGTGAGCAGATCTTGCAAACGTTTGCAAGTGGGCCGAACCGGGATCGAGCAGAACCGCGCCATCGCACGCGCTTCAGCGCGAGCGGGCCGGCGGGGGAGGGATGCGCCCAGCGGGCGTGCGGGCGAACCCCGCGGGCGCCACCGCCGACGGCGGCACGCCGTGCGCGCGAATCAGCGTCAGCACCTCCTGGTCGTACACGGGGATGGCCCCGTCCCGGCTGGCCACGTATGCCCCGCGAAGGTTGGCGTGCTGGAGCAACACGTCGTCGTCCGAGCCGGCCAGCAGACCCGAGAGCAGGGCGGCCAGAAAGGCGTCGCCCGACCCGACCGTGTCCCGGACTGCGACCCGGTAGCCCCCGTGCTCCGACCACCGGCCCGCGTTGAGGAGCACGGCGCCCGCGGCGCCCCGCGTTACGCAGACCGTGCGACATCCGTAGCGGTCCGCGAGCGCGAGCGCCCCGGCCCGAAGGCCCGCGGGCAGCCCGAACCAGCCGGCCATCTGCTCGAGCTCGGGCTCGTTGAGCTTCACGACGTCCGCGCGGGCGAGCGCGCGACGTACGACCTCGGCGTCGTCGTACGGCGGGCGCAGGTTGACGTCGAACACCTTCATGACGTCGACCTCGCACAGCCGTTCGATGGTCGCGCGCGACACCCGGTGGCGCTGGGCGAGGCTGCCGAAGACGATCGCCCCGGCCCCGGCGGCGCGCTCCAGCAGGCTGGCCCGCAGCTCGATGAGGTCCCACGCCGCGGGCTCGACGATGTCGTAGGCCGGCACGCCCGCCGCGTCGACGCTGACCGAGACGAACCCCGTCCGCAGCGCCGGGTCCGTTTGGACGAGGTCGGTCGCGATCCCGTGCCGCGCCAGGCGCGCGAGCGCCTCGGCGCCGAGCTGGTCGCGGCCCACGCGGCTGACGACGCCGACGGGCACGCCCAGCGCGTGCAGGTGGCCGGCGACATTGAAGGGGGCGCCGCCGATGAACAGGCCGGCCGGGAGCGAGTCCCAGAGCACTTCGCCGACGCAGAGGACTTCCGACCGGGACACGGGTCCGCTCGGGTGGGGGTCGCGCCTGCCTAACGGCCGGGCGTGGCCGCGCGCTGCGGCGCCGCGGCGGCCGTGGTCCGCGCCGAGGCGAGCGGCCAGGCGTCGAGCGAGACCAGCCGCGCGGTGCCGCCCTTGGCGTAGAGCTGCACGCCCTCGCTCTCCGGCGCGGGGAAGATCTGGTCGGTGACGACGACGCGCCCGTCGCCCGCGAAGACCTCGACCGACGACCAGTCGACGAGGACCCGCAGTCGGACACGCCCGTCTTCCACCGGCAGCGGCGCGGCCTCGCGCGACGGGAAGTCGGCGTGGAAGCCCACCTGCCCCGAGCGCGTGCGGTCGACGATCAGCTGCCGGGCCTTGGGGTCGATCCCGATCACGGTCTCCTCCCCGTTCCCCGTGCGCACCTTCAGCCCGAACTCGCTCGCCCTCCCGGGCTCGGCGGAGTTGACCTCGAAGGTGGCCGCGATCTCCATCGATTTGCCCGTCACACCCCGCGCGGCGAGCGAGGTCGAACCGACTGGGATCGTTTGCGGTCCCACGTGACGGCGTTCACCCCGGAGTCGCTCCAGCTCGACCACGGGCTGCTGGACGAGCCGGAGGCCGTCGCGCGTCGTCGTGAGCGCGACCGTCCGCGGCACGCTCATCGCGCTCCGCCACGGCGACGTCGGGATCTCGAAGGCGTACTGCCAGTTGCTCATCCACCCGATCCAGACCCGCCGCCCGTCGGCGCGCGGGACGTCCGACCACGACACCGTCGCGTACAGATCCTTCCCGTAGTCCGCCCAGCGCACGGTCGGCGCGCCGGGGTTCGCCGTCCGCGGCGACGGCTCGTCGGCGGCGAACCGGTTGCCGTCGAAGCGGCCGACGAAGTACTGCGTGGCCGAGCCGCCGGCGATCCCGCCGGGGTTCACGTTCACGACGAGCACCCAGCGCGTGTGCCGCGGGTCGCCGTCGACCGGCACCTCGAACAGGTCCGGGCACTCCCACACGCCGCCCGTCGCGCCCGCGGGGCCGAAATCGCCTAACAGCGACCACTGCTTCAGGTTCGGCGAGCCGTAGAAGCGGACCTTGTGCTCGGTCGGGAGCGAGACGACCATCACCCACCGCCCGGTCGGCGCGTGCCAGAAGACCTTCGGGTCGCGGAAGTCGGGCAGCCCGAGGTCGAGCGTGAGCACCGGGTTGCCGGCGTAGCGCGTCCACGTCCGCCCGCGGTCGGTGCTGTACGCGATGTGCTGCGCCTGCCGCTTGGCCGCCTCGTCGAAGCCCGTGTAGATCGCCACCATCGGCGGCTTCCCGCCCTGGCCGAAGCCGCTCGTGTTCTGCCAGTCGACCACGGCGCTTCCCGACCACACGCCTTCCGCGCCGGTGTGGGGGATCGCGACCGGCAGGTTCTGCCAGTGTACGAGGTCGGTGCTGACGGCGTGCCCCCAGCTGATGTGCCCGTGGCGGTTGCCGAACGGGTTGTGCTGGTAGAACAGGTGCCACTCGCCGTCGTAGTAGACGAGCCCGTTCGGGTCGTTCATCCAGTTGGCCGCGGGCGTGAAGTGGTACTGCGGCCGGTACCGCTCGGTGTAGGTGGGCGGCGGGTCGGTCGTCCCACTCATCGTCGACGGGGCGGGGGGCGACCCCGCCTGCGCCGCGAGGGCGCGGGCGGCCAGTGGGGCGGCGAACGCCGCGAGTACCCGGATGCGCGCGGTGCGAGACGTCATGGGGCGGGACCTCGGGAAGAAGTCAGCGATCGTACACGGCGGTCGAGCGGGCCGGACGAGGCGGCGCGACGTTCGGAACTGGTGGTGCACGACCGGGCTACTCGAACGCCCTACCATTTCTCCTGCGTTCACCTGCGAAGCCGTCGGTGCCGACGACCCCGTGCGGGGCCGTGGCGGTTAGGCCGCGGCGGTTAGGCCGCGGCCGATCCCCGACCGGCGGACGGCTCGGCGCCGGCGCGACCGCCCGCCGCGCGTTCCTCGCGGCGCACGCGGGCCCGGATCTTCGCCTCCCGCCCGACGCCGCACGACTGCCGCACGATTAACTCTGGTTTCAGGGTGATGGTCGTCGTGCTCCGCGACGGGTCGGCGATGCGCGCGAGGAGCAACTCCGCCGCCCGGCGCCCCAGCTCCTGCCCGGGCTGCCGCACCGCCGTGAGCGGCGGGTTGAAGGCGACGGCCCACGGCATGTCGTCGTAGCCGACGACCGCGACGTCGTCGGGAATGCGCAGCCCGAGCGCGTAGATCGCCTCCAGCGCGCCGAGCGTCATGAGGTTGTTGCCGACGAGCAGCGCGGTCGGCGGCTGTGGGAGTTCGAGCAGCTCGCGCGCGCCCTGACGCCCGCCCGCCTGCCGCGAGTCGCCCGCGCGCACCAGCCCGTCGTCGACCGCGATCCCCGCGTCCGCGAGCGCGCGCAGGTAGCCCGCCCGCCGCTCGTGGGTGGTCGATAGCTGCGCGCGGCCGCCGACGAAGCCGATGCGCCGGTGCCCGATCTGCAGCAGGTGCGACACCGCGTCGTACGCGCCGTCGAAGTTGTCGGCGACGACCGTGTCGAGCGTGGCGCGCGGCAGCCGCCGGTCGACGCACACCACCGGGAGCCCGCCGCGGGCCAGCTCGACGACGTTCGACGCGTTGTCCGAGCTCGCCGGCAGGATGATCCCGTCGACCCGCTCCGCGCGCATCATCTCGAGGTAGCGCCGCTCGACCGCCTCGTCCTCGTCGGAGTTGCCGACGAACACCATGTGGCCGTGCGCCTGCGCGACGCGCTCGACGCCGCGCGCGATTTCGGCGAAGAACGGGTTCCGGATGTCCGAGACGATGAGCCCGATCAGGCTCGCCTCGCCGCGGTCGCCGCGCAGGCGCCGCGCGACCCGGCTGGGCCGGTACTCGAGCGCGTCCATCGCCCGCTGCACGCGCTCGCGTGTTTCGGCGTTCACGAGCGGCGACCCCGTGAGCACGCGGGACACCGTGGAGACCGACACGCCGGCGCGGAGGGCGACATCTTTGAGGCCGACCATCACCCGAGGCGGGCCGCCGGGCGCGGCGCGACGGGCGACCCGGCGGGCGCGGGGGCGGCCGGCGCGCCGCCCATGCCGAGCTGCGCCTGTAGCGCCTCGAGCGAGAGGCCCTTGGTCTCGGGCATGATCCACCACGCGAAGAGGACCTGCAGGAACATCATCGCGGCAAAGAACGCGAAGATGCCCGTGCCCGAGGCCTGCGCGACCACCGGGAAGAGCCACGAGACCACGGCGGCCATCACCCAGTGCGTGAAGCTGCCTAACGCCTGCCCCTTCTCGCGCACGGCGTTGGGGAAGATTTCGGAGATGTAGACCCAGATCACCGCGCCCTGCCCGATCGCGTGGCCGGCGATGAAGCCGAGCAGCCCGACGAGCACGAGCGTCGCGGACGCGCCCGTGTGCGCGGCGAAGCCGAACGCGGTGAGGCCGAGCGAGACGGCCGCGACGAGCCCGCCGGCCGCGAGCAGCGGGCGCCGGCCGAAGCGGTCGATGATGAAGAGGGCGAGCACGGTGAAGACGAGGTTCACGCCGCCGAAGGCGACCGCCTGGAGCAGCGCCGAGTCCTTGCCCGAGCCGGCCTGCTGGAAGACGCGCGGCGCGTAGTACAGGATCCCGTTGACGCCCGAGAGCTGGTTGAACACGGCGATCGTGACGGCGAGCATGATCGGGCGCGCGTAGCGGCGCTGGAAGAGCCGGGCGTGCACGTGCGCCCCCCCCGCCGCCAGCGCCTGGGCGCGCCCCTCCGCCAGCGACGCCGTGATCGCGCCGAGTTCCGCGTCCGCGCCGGCCCCGCCGCCCTCGCCGACGCGCGCGAGCACGCGCCGGGCTTCGTCCACGCGCCCCTCCTTGGCGAGCCACCGCGGGCTCTCCGGGATGACGAACAGGAGGAGGAAGAAGACCGCCGCTGGGAACGCTTGCACCCCAAGCATCCAACGCCACGCCGTGTCGGCCGGGAGCTCGCGGGCGATCACGTAGTTCGAGAGCAGGGCGATGAGCACGCCGGCGACGATGTTGAGCTGGGTCAACGCGACCAGCCGGCCGCGCAGCCGCGCCGGCGCGATCTCGGCGATATAGAGTGGCGAGACGACCGACGCGCCGCCGACGCCGAGCCCGCCGAGGAAACG
The DNA here is from genome assembly GCA_019973575.1 of Gemmatimonadetes bacterium T265. Lineage (NCBI taxonomy): Bacteria > Pseudomonadati > Gemmatimonadota > Gemmatimonadetes bacterium T265. The sequence goes on along the minus strand of BPUI01000001.1, from coordinate 2,966,130 downwards.
GAACGCGACGAAGACGGGGAGGTTCGTCGCCAGCGCGCTGCCCACGGCCGCGACGAGGAAACACACGGCGAGCACGAAGAGCACGCGCCGTCGCCCGAGCCGCTCGGCCGGTGGACCGGCCGTGAACGCGCCGACGATCGTCCCGATGAGCGCCGACGTGACGGCGAACCCCAGCCAGAACGCGTCGAGCGAGAACACGCGCTGGAGCGCGTCCGTGGTGCCGGAGATCACCGCCGTGTCGAACCCGAAGAGCAACCCGCCCAGGGCCGCCACGAGCGCGCTGAAGACGACCGAAGTGCGGGAGGTCACGGGCGGGACCGGGGACGGGAAGGTGGGCCGGGCGGGCGCGCACGGCGCAAACGTGGTTCGATCGGCCCCGAAGCGGTTCGAGAGGCGAGCGAAAACGTTGCAAACGTTCACACCAACATGAGCGCGGGACCACGCTCGTCAAGACCTCGTCGCCGCAAGCGCCGAAAAACCCGGGGATCGCGAAGCCGCTGGGTCAACGTGCCGCACCGGTCCCAACACGCGCTCGGGGCCGCCGGCACACTGCTGCCGGCGGCCCCGAGCGGGACCAACGGGGGCGGACGCGGTGATCCCCGTCCGCCGCCTCGTCGTTTAGGCCTCCGCGTTCAGTACGAGCGGTATGTCGGCACCCGAAATCCGGATCCGACGGTGTACCCGCGCGGCATCCGCACGCCGGCGTACGTCGGGTAGCCGGTCGCGGACCGGGCGAAGGTACGGTCCAGCGATCCGCCGTAGACCGCGCCGAGCGCACCACCCGCGGCCGCGCCGACGAGGGCGCCGCGGACGCCATGTCCGGTCACCGCCCCGAGGATCGCGCCCGCGACCGACCCGACGATCGCGTCGCGCTCGGGGTGGGTCTGCGGCCGGGAGTCGACGCGAGCATCCGTACCGGAACTCGTCGCGCCGTATGCCCCCGCACCAGAGGTCCCCGGCGGTCCGTCCGTCGTCGCCGGCCCGGCGACGACGTCGCCGCCCACAACCTGGCCTGCGTCGTAGCTTCCCGCGCTGCCCGCGCGGCGATCCGAGGGCCGCGTCGGGGTCGGTGGCACCGGCGCGGTGGCCGGCGCGGCCGCGACGGCTGCGGGCGCGCCCGCGCGCGCCGGCGTGCGGGTGACGACGCGCGTGCGAACGATTTCGCGCACCACGGCACGCGGGGACGTCGGGCCGGCGGGCGCGGCGGCCGGCGCCGAGTCCTGCGCGACGGTGAGCGGCGACGCGGTATGCTGCTGCAGCTGGCCGGCGAGGACGAGGTCGTCGTTCAGCCCCGAGTCGAGCGCCGACTGGCGGCCGCACGCACCCAGGGCGGCGAGCGCGGCGGCAACGAGGACCGGGCGGGCGGAGGCGGTGCGGACGGCGCGAGCGGCACGGGGCATCGGAACTCCTCCAGAGGGGGCGAACCTATCGACCGAGGGGCGCCGCGTGTTCGCGTGCACGCGCGGCCTGCCAGTGGTAAACAAATGATGCCCCAAGGTTCCCGCGTGCACTGGACGCCCCGGGTGCCGAGGCGCCGGGCGGCGGCCACACTCGGCGGGCATTCCGGAGCGGCTACGGCGTGCGATCGACCGTGTGGCCGTAGAGCGCGCCGAGCGCGCCGCCGGCTACCGCGCCGAGCAGGCCGCCGCGGAGGCGGTCCTTGCGATGGCTCACGGCGACGCCGAGCATCGCGCCCGCGGCCGCGCCGACCACCCCGTCACGCTGGGCGTGGCCCTGTGGTCGGCGGTAGACGGGCTGGCGGGCGGTGCCGTAGGTGCCGTAGCCACCGCTGCCCGACGAGCCGCGGCCGTAGCCGCCCGTGCCATAGCCGCCGTTGCCGTACGTACCGCGATCGTACCCGCCGTCGTAGGTCCCGTCGCGACGGGGCGCCGGGTACGGGTCGTACGCGGGTGCGGCGGCGGCTGCAGCTACGGGCGCGGGTGCGACGCTCGCGTACGACGCCGGGGTGGTGCGGTAGACGACGTGCTCGCGCTCGATCACCCGCGTGCGGACCGGCTCGCGCGCAGGCTCCGCCGCCCGCGCCGGAGTAGTCGCAACGGCGCCCGTCAGCTCCTGCGGCGAGACGACCTGCGTCGCGCCCTGCTGCCGGGCGAGCGCGAGATCGCCGTCGAGCGCGGCGCTCGCGGCGGGATCGGGGTGCTGCGCGCAGGCGCCCAGCATGGCGAGCGCGGCGGTGCAGAGGGCGAGCTGGCGGGGGGCGAGCGGGGGTAGGCGGCGGGGCATGCGAGGTCTCCGGAGTCGGCGAACGCCGGTTCGACGCGCGACCGTGCGCGGTGTTAAGCCCGCCCCACGCGGCCGGGCCGCGGACGGTGCGGATTACATTCCGCGCCATGCGCCGCGACCCGTTCACGATCGGCATCGTCCAGGACCACGCGAGCGACGACGCCGCGGCGAACGTCGCGCGCGCCGAGGCGCTCGTCCGCGAGGCGGCGCGCCGGGGCGCGCAGATCGTCTGCCTCAAGGAGCTGTTCAACACGCCCTACTTCGCGAAGTCGACGAAGGTCGAGCATTTCGACCTCGCGGAGCCGGTGCCGGGGCCGGTCACCGACCGGTTCCAGGCGCTCGCGCGGGAGCTCGCGGTGGTCATTGTCGTGCCGCTCTTCGTCCGGCGCGCGGCCGGGCTCTACATGAACTCCGCGGTCGTCATCGACGCCGACGGCGCGATCCTCGGCGTGTACGACAAGATGCACATCCCGCACGACCCGATGTTCGAGGAGAAGTATTACTTCACCCCCGGCGACGCGCACCTCGACTACCACGGCGAGCAGCCCGGGCGCGCGAACGGGTTCATGGTCTGGAAGACGCGCTACGCCACCGTCGGCGTGCTGATCTGCTGGGACCAGTGGTACCCCGAGGCGGCGCGCATCACGGCGTTGTTAGGCGCGGACGTGCTCTTCTACCCGACGGCGATCGGCTGGCACCCGGCCGAGAAGGACGAGTGGGGGCAGGCGCAGGTGGACGCGTGGCGCACGGCGCAGCGCGCGCACGCGATCGCGAACGGGGTGTGGACCGCGTCGCCCAATCGGGTCGGGCACGAGGACGAGCCGGGCACGAACGGCCTCGAGTTCTTCGGGCACTCGTTCATCGCCGACCCGTTCGGGCGCATCGTCGCGGAGGCGGGGACGGAGCAGGCCGTGCTGGTGCACACGTGCGACCCGCGGCTGCAGGAGGAGGTGCGGCGGAACTGGCCCTTCCTGCGCGACCGGCGCGTGGACGCGTACAAGCCGATCCTCAACCGGTGGTTGGGCGCGGGGAGATGACGCTCGAGGAACGTCGTCCGAAATGCACGCGCCGGCGTCATCCCGAGTGTCGCGAGGGATCGGCGTGCCGTGCGGACCGATCCCTCGCTGCGCTCGGGATGACATCCAGGGCGCTCGGGACGACAACGAATGACTGACCCGCTCCGCGGCGACCTCGGCGACGGCGAGCTGGGCCCGACCAGCGCGCCCGGCCTCACGAGCGCGCGCACCTTCGACCCCGCGCCCGCCGCCCTCCTCGCCCCCTCCCCCGCCGAGCCGCTCCGCATGCCCGCCGAGTGGGAGCCGCACGCGGCGACGTGGCTCGCGTGGCCCCACCACGAGCCCGACTGGCCGGGCAAGCTCGGCCCGATCCCGTGGGTGTACGCCGAGATCGTCCGCGCGCTGCACGCGCGCGAGCGCGTCGAAGTCCTCTGCCACACCGAGGCCGTGCGCGAGGCGGCGCGCGACGCGCTCGACGCACACGGCGTCTCGCCGAACGGCTACCGGCTCCACGTGACGCCCAACGACCGCGTCTGGGTGCGCGACTCGGGGCCGACGGGCGTGCTCCGCGCCGACGGCTCGGCGCTCTGGCTCGACTGGGATTTCAACGCCTGGGCGAAGTACGACAACTACCACGACGACGCGCGCGTGGGCGAGACGTTCGCCGCGATCAGCGGGCTGCCGCGGCTCGCGCCGGCGCGGCCCGACGCGCCCGCGGGAGCGCCTAACGCGCGCCTCGTGCTCGAGGGCGGCGGGATCGAGGTCGACGGGCAGGGGCTGATGCTCGTGACCGAGGAGTGGCTGCTCTCCGACGTGCAGGTCCGCAACCCGGGTCTCGGCCGCGACGACTACGAGCGCGTCTTCCGCGACTGGCTCGGCGTGCGGCAGGTGCTCTGGCTGGGCGAGGGGTGCGTCGGCGACGACACGCACGGCCACGTCGACGACGTCGCGCGCTTCGTCGCGCCCGGCGTGGTCGTGCTCGCCCACGAAGAGGACCCGGCCGACGAGAACCACCGCCGCTCGCTCGACAACCTCCGCCGGCTCCGGCTCGCCGGCGGGGACCGCGGCGCGCTCCGCGTCGTGACCCTGCCCTTCCCGCGCCCGGTCACGATGCGCGGCGAGCGGCTGCCGGCGAGCTACGCCAACTTCTACGTCGCCAACGGCGTCGTCCTCGTCCCGACGTTCAACGACCCGAACGACCGGCGCGCGCTCAACACGCTGTCCGAGCTGATGCCCGACCGTCAGGTCGTCGGCATCCACGCCGTGGACCTCGTCTGGGGGCTCGGCACCCTACACTGCCTGACACAGCAGCAGCCGTCCGCACAGCCGCGGGGCGGAACCGCGTAGTTTCCGGGCGTGACCGTTCCCCCGCTCCCTTCGTGGGCGAGCCGCCCGACGCGCGGCGGCCCCGCCCCCGGCTCGCCGAGCGACCAGCAGCTCGCCGCGTTCGTCGGCCCGCGCTGGCCGACGTACCGGCGCAAGTTCCAGCCGTTCTTCGAGGACCCGCAGTTCGTCCCGACGTGGAACTGGGCGGCCGCGCTGCTGTCGCCGATGTGGTTCCTCTACCGCAAGCTGTACGTCCCGTTCGCCTTCTTCCTCTTCGCCCCGAGCGTGGCGTGGGGGCTGCTGTGGGGGAGTCCGGACATCCCGACGCAGACGGTGCCGAACGTCGTCCCCGGCGCGCCGCCCCTCACGGTGCTCGCGCCCGACGCGGCGCTCCTCGTCTCGGGCATTCTCTGTTCGCTCGCCATCCTCGCGGGCGGGACGGCGAACTACCTCCTGTTTCGGCGCGCGCAGGCCGCGATCCGCGTCGTCGTCCCGCGCTCCCCGTCAGCCGACGCGGCGCTCCCGCTGCTCGGGCGGGTGGGTGGGGTGAGCTGGCGAGCGGTCGGCTTCGGCGTGTTGGTCCTGGTCGTCTTACAGATCGGGTACCGCCTCGGCGCGATGTAGCACCCTGTGATGGGGGGCGGCGCGGGCCCGAGGAACCCGCGAGCCGCCGAACGGCAGGGCGGATTCGGGGTATATTCGGTGTGTCCGCGCCCGCCCGTTCCCCGGTCCGCCGCCGCCTCGCCGTCGCCGCGCGCTTTGACGCGCCCTGTGCCGCGCGGACCGGCACGTCCGGGAGCGCGCCGCGGCACCCGCTCCCCGCGCTCGACACCCCCGACGTCGAGCCCGCGGCGATCTACCACTCCGTGGCCGCGGACGGGCGGCGGATCCCGCTGCTCAAGATCCTCCTCACCAACCACTGCGTCTACGACTGCGCGTACTGCCCGCTCCGCCGATCGGCGGACGTCGAGCGCGCGCGGCTCGAGGTGCACGAGGTCGTCCGGCTCACGCTGGACTACCACCGCCGCGGACTGGTCGACGGCCTGTTCCTGAGCGCGGCCGTCGACGGCAGCGCCGACGCGACGATGGAGCGGCTCGTCGCGGTCGCGCGCACGCTGCGGTGCGAGCACCAGTTCGCGGGCTACGTCCACCTCAAGGTCATCCCCGAGGCGAACCCGGAGCTGGTCGCGGAGGCCGGGCGGTGGGCGGACCGCGTGAGCGTGAACGTGGAGCTCGCGCGGCAGGCCGACCTCGGAGCCCTCGCGCCGGGGCGTGCGCACGCGACGATGCGTGCCGCGATGACGCGTCTCCGCGACGGGATCGCCGAGGGGCACGAGGCGGACCGCTTCGCCGCGCGGGCGCGGTGGGGCGTGCCGCGGCGTGCGGGGCGCCGCGCGCGGTGGGACCGGGTCCCGCGCTTCGCGCCGGCGGGCCAGGTCACGCAGCTCGTCGTCGGCGCCGACCGCCCCGGCGTCGCGCGCGCGACCGACGCCGACGTGCTGCGCACGGCCGAGTCGCTCTACGCGCGCGAGGGACTTCGGCGCGTGTACTTCGGCAGCTACCAGCCGGTCGCGAGCGCGGGCGGTCTCTTGGTGGACGCGCCGTCGCCCGCCGTGCGCGAGCGGCGCCTCTACGAGGCCGACTGGCTCGTGCGCGCGTACGGCTTCACGGTCGACGAGCTCGTGCCGCCCGACGCGCCCGACCTCGCCCCCGACGTCGACCCGAAGCTGGCGTGGGCGCTGCGGCACCCCGACTTCTTCCCGCTCGACCTGAACACGGCCCCGCGCGAGGTGCTCCTCCGCGTGCCCGGGCTCGGCCACCGCACGGTCGAGCGCATCCTCGCCATCCGGCCGTGGCACGCGGTGCGGCTGGAGCTGCTCGCCAAATTGCACGTCCCGGTCGCGCGGGTGCTGCCCTTCGTCGTCACGCCCGACCACGCGCCCACGCGCGTGGGGCCGCACACGCGCGACCTCCGGCTGCGCCTCACGTCGCGGCCGCGCCAGCTCGACCTGTTCGACGCGGCGGCGTGAGGCGGGGCGCTCGGGACGTGCCGTCGTGCTCGACGTCCTTGCGGCGCCGTGTACCACCGTACGCATCACGCGCGGTCCGCCTGGCACGCCCCGTCGGCCTGGCACGCCCGTTCAGCCCGTCATCCTGAGCGCAGCGAAGGATCTTCTGTGCGCTACGAGGGACCGTGCCGGCCGGGTTGATCCGTCCTGGGCGGCGGTGCTCCACGTTCCGCACGCAAGATCCTTCGCCGCGCTGAGGACGACAGGCCTCGGACGACAGACAAGCCTCAGGACGACACGGTGCCTAACGCTTCTCCGCCGCCCGCTTCACCCCCTCGTCCACCAACTCCGCCGCCCGCGCCGGCCCCGCGCGGTTCGTGAACTCGACCCGCTTCCCGGTCTCCTCGTTGTACGACCGGAAGAAGTGCTCGATCTGGTCGAGCGCCGCGCGCCCGAGGTCGTCGAGCGTGCGCACGTCCGCGTGCCGGCGCGAACACGCCGCGACGGCGACGAGCCGGTCGTTCCGGCTCCGGCCGCCGTCGCGCTCGGTCTGCTCGGCCTCGAACACGCCCACGAGGCGCGCCTCGACGAGCACCCCGGGGTAGGTCGCCTCGTCCATCAGCACGAGCACGTCGAGCGGGTCGCCGTCGCCGCCTAACGTACCGGGGACGAAGCCGAAGTCGTACGGGAAGACGTGCCCGGCCGGCATCTCCTTCTTGAGCATGAACACGCCGAGGTCGGGCTCGTAGTCGAGCTTGTGGGGGCTGCCCTTCGGCGTCTCGACGACGGCGTGCACGTGCTCGGGCTCGGCGTCCCTTGGGCGGGTGGGGAGGCCGGCGAACGGGGCGGGCGGGGTCATGCCGTCGGAGTCGGAGTCGGGGCGAGCGCGTCGCGCAGTCGGAGGAGTTGCCCGAGGTGCCGCCGCTCGTGCGCGGCGACGAAGAGCAACCACTGGTAGAAGTCGATCTCGCCGAACCGCAGGTGCCGCGCCCGGACCTCGCCGAGCGCGAAACCGTCCGCGTCGGCGACGACCCGGTCGAGGGCGGCGCGTGACGCGCGCAGCCCCGCCTCCGCGTCGGCGGCGCGGACGCCCGCCGCGGGGCGCACGGGCTCCGGCGCGTCGAACGGCGGCAGGTGCACGAACTCCGGCGCGTCGAACGTGTCGAGGCGTGAGCGCTGGTCGGTCTCCGCGCCGAGCCCCGCTTCGCGCGCACGCTGGAGCCGCTTCGCGAGCAGGGCCGCCGAGCCGGCCTCGACGAGCCGCAGGTGGTCGAGCACCTCGGCCGGCGTCCAGCTCTCGGGCGACGGGCGCCGTTCGCGGGTATCAGGGGGGAGCGCGTCCCACGCGGCGAGGACGTCGTCGCGCGTGCGGGCGAGCAGATCGGCGAGTTCCTGGAGAGGTGGGTGCATGCGCTGGGGGTCGCAGGTGTGCTGCGCACAACGCTACGCACGGGGCCTTCCTCTTGCAGCGCTTCGTCGCGACCTCAGCCACTTGTTGCCGTGAAGATTTCGCTCCTCGACGAAACCCGCATCCGCTACGAGCCCACGGCGGGTCCGCTGACGGTGGACGCGCCCGCGCCGGACCGGCCGTTCACGCCGTTCCAGATGGTCGCGAGCGGCCTCGCGGCCTGCACGTACGCGATCATGGCATCTTGGGGCGAGCACGCCGACCTCCGCGCCGACGACCTCACGCTCGAGGTGTCGTGGGCGTTCGAGGAGAAGCCCCACCGCGTCGGCCGGTTCGACCTGACGTTCGCGTGGCCGAGCCTCCCCGCGGCCCGGCTCGAGGCGGCGAAGCGCGTCGCGGCGATGTGTCCGGTCCACGTCACGCTCGAGCACCCGCCGGCGATGACGATCACGGGCGCCGCCGCGCCGGCGACCGACGGCGACCGTGACTCGGCCGCACGGGCGGGACCCGCGCGGGCGGAGCCGGCCGGAGCCGTCGCGGCATGAGCGCGTCTCCGACGGTGCAAACAGCGCCGAGCTATCCCGTGGTGCGGTTCACGGTCCGTGGCGTCCCGCGCGACCGCGACGACGGCGTCGAAGGCGCGGGCTTCTACTCGACCGCCGGGTTCTCGGGCGTCGGCGAGGGGCGGCCGTACACGGTCGTCTACGACGGCCACTGCAAGGTCTGCGGGCGGATGGTCGGCGTGCTGCGGCTCTGGGACCGGCACTCGCACCGGCTCGAGATCGTCCCGTCGCAAATGCCGGGACTTGCGGAACGCTTTCCGTGGATCCCGCCGAGTCACTACCTCGAGTCGTTGCAGGTGATCGGGCCCGGCGGGCGAACCTGGGAGCGCGCGGCCGCGGTCGAGCAGTTGATCGACGTGCTCCCCCGCGGGGGCGTGCTCGCGTGGGTGTTCGCACTACCCGGGATGCGGGCGGCGACGGACAAGTTCTATCGGTGGTTCGCGAGGAATCGGTATCGGCTCGGGTGTGGGGAGCACTGTTCGTATCATCCGCAGTAGGGACGTGGAGGGTGGGGCCGCTGACGGTGGTACCGTTCGCGGGCGGGCGCGACGGCCCACCCCGGGTGCCGCACCACCGTCAGCCGCCCCACCGCGAACGGTACCACCGCCGACCCCGCAACGGCGCGCCTGGCTACTCCCCCAACTCCTTCCCGTGCTCCACCCGCGCCCGCGCGACCGCGAGGTCCTTCAGCCACCGCTCCACCGCCCGCGCCGCCTCGCCGTCCAGCGTCGCTTCCTCTTCCCGCACCTCCCCCGCCCCGCCGCTCTCCTCCACCACCGTCGCGACCATCTCGCGCCAGTTCGCCCGCTGCAGCCGGCTGCCTAACAACGTCATCGCGGCCCAGTCGAACGGGTCCGCCGCGCGCTCGTACACCTCGACCTCGAACCGGAACGGCCGCACCCCGCCCGCCCCGCCGCGCTCGGCGGCGCCGCGCTCGACGGACGTGAAGCGCACCGCCCCCGCGAGCGGGTGCCCCTCGACGGTCTGCAGCGTGAGCGACAGCGGCGCGAGCTCGGCGACCCGCACCTGCACGTTCCCGCGGAGCGGCAGCGCCATCGTCACGGTCTGGTGGCAGGCGAGGACCGCGGTCGGCGTGTCGGGCTCCGCCGTCAGGTCCATCGCCTCGGGGGTGATCGCGTGGAACCGCGCGCAGAACTTCTCGAACAGTGCGGGGGCGCCGACCCGCGGCGCGTCGACCTCCGCCCAGTACCGCTGGTGGTGCAGCGCGCCGAGCCCCGCGTCGGGCAGCTGCTCGGGGAGGTGGTCGAGCAGGCGCCGTAGGCCCTCGTCGAGCGGCGTCGGCGTCACGCCGAACACCGTGGTGAGCGCGTTCTCGCGCGGCAGCTCGATGACGTTCCCCTCGGCCAGCATCGTGAGCTGACTCTCGTTGATCCCGAGCTCGACGCCGGTCGCGTCGGCGAGCTTGACGCCGAGCGCGGCGATCGGGATCGGCATCGGCACGCGGAGCGGGGCCCGCCCCGTGAGCCGCGCGAAGCGGTCGAGCAGGTCGCGCATCGACGTGCGCTCCTCGCCCGCGACCTCGAAGACCGCGCCCGCGAGGTCGTCGCGCTCGCACGCGCGGGCGAGCGCCTCGCCGCAGTCCTCGGCCCAGATCGGCTGGAACTCGATCCCCCCGCCGCCGAGCATCGGCATCACCGGGAGCGCGCGCACCATGCGGAGGAGGAGCGAGACCACCGCGTCCCCCGGGCCGTAGACGTTCGCCAGGCGGAGCACCGTCCACGCGCCGGGGAAGCGTCCGGCCTCGCGCTCGCCGGCGAGTTTGCTCTGGTGGTACGGCGACGCCCCACGGTCCGCGCCTAACGACGAGACGTAGACGAAGTGCGGCACGCCGGCGCGCGCGGCCTCGTCGACGACGTGGCGCGTGCCCTCGACGTTCACCCGCTCGTACGTCAGCGCCGGCGGGCGCTCGTCGACGATGCCCACGAGGTGGAGCACGACGTCGCACCCGCGCGCCGCGCCGCCCAGCGAGCGCGGGTCGGTGACGTCGCCGTCGTGCGGTTCGACGCCCGCGCCGGAGGGCAGCTCGGCGGGCCAGGCGCGCGCGTCCTCGGCCGCGTGCCGCGCGAGGAGCCGCACGCGGTGTCCGTGCGCGAGCAGCGCGCGCACCGCGGCGTCGCCGACGACGCCCGTCCCCCCCGTCACGAGGACGCGCACGGCTAGCGCTCCTCCCCGACCAGCCCCTGCTCGACCGTCCCGCCGAGCGGGAGCGGCCGCTCCGCCGGCGCGCCGCGGCCGCGCAGGCGCAGGTTGAGCAGCTCGACCCCGACCGCGAAGAACATCGCGAAGTACATGTACCCCTTCGGGATGTGCTGCCCGAAGCCCTCAGCCACCAGATTGGTTCCGATCAGCACCAAAAAGCTGAGCGCGAGCATCTTGACGGTCGGGTGTCGCTCGACGAAGGCCGCGATCGGGCCCGAGGCGCCGAGCATGAAGGCGAGCGCGATCACGTTCGCGGCGATCATCACCGGGATGTTGTTCACCATCCCGACCGCGGTGATCACCGAGTCGAGCGAGAACACGATGTCGACGACCGCGATCTGCGCCACGGTCGCCGCGAGCGCCGCCGCGCGCCGCGGCGCCCCGCCGCCGTGCGCGTCGTCCGCCGCGTCGAACTTGTGGTGGATCTCGTACGTCGACTTCCCGATCAGGAACAGGCCGCCGACGATGAGGATCAGGTCGCGCCCGGTGATCTCGCGCGCCTCGACCTCGAGGAACGACAGCGCGCTCACCGTGAACAACGGCGCGGTGAGCCGCGCGAGCCAGCTGATGCTGAGCAGCAGGAGGACGCGCGTCACGAACGCCATCGCCAGCCCTAGACGGCGCCCCTTCGCCTGGTCGACCGGCGGCAGCTTGCCGGCGAGGATCGACAGGAAGATGATGTTGTCGATGCCGAGGACGATCTCCAACGCGGTCAGCGTCAGGAGACCGAGCCAGAGTGACGGGTCGGTGAGGGCGTTCATGCGCCGCGAGCGTGGCAACGTCAGGGCCACAAAGACTCCTGAATGCCCTACTTTCCGTCGCATGTCCGTCGCGCCACCGTCGCCGTCCGCCGTCTTGCTCCTCTCGGGCGGCCTCGATTCGGCCACCTGCCTCGCCCTCGCCGGGCGCGAAGGGTATGCCGTGCAGGCGCTCAGCTTCCGCTACGGCCAGCGCCACGTGCACGAGGTCGAGGCCGCGCGCCGTATCGCGGCCGCGGCCGGCGTCGCGCGCCACGTCGTCGTCGACATCGACCTGCGCACGTTCGGCGGCTCCGCGCTCACGTCGGACATTGCCGTGCCCAAGGACCGCGCGCCCGCGTACCGCGGGCCGGAGGCGATGGCCGGGGAGCGCGTGCCCGTCACCGACGTGCCGGTCACCTACGTGCCGGCGCGGAACACGATCTTCCTCTCATACGCGCTCGCCCTCGCCGAAACGAGCGGGGCGGGCGACATCTTCCTCGGCGTCTCCGCGGTCGACTACTCCGGCTACCCCGACTGCCGCCCGGAGTACATCGCGGCGTTCCAGACGATGGCAAACCTCGCGACGCGCGCGGGCGTCGAGGCCGCCGCCCGCGGCGAGGTCGCCCTCCGCCTCCGCACGCCGCTCCTCCACCTCACCAAGGCCGAGACGATCCGCCTCGGCGCCTCGCTCGGCGTCGACTACGGAATGACGACGAGCTGCTACGACCCGGCGCCGGACGGTGCCGGCGAATGGCTCGCCTGCGGGCACTGCGACGCGTGCCTCTTACGCGGCAAGGGCTTCGAGGAGGCCGGCATCCCCGACCCAACGCGCTACGCACGCGGTCCGGCGGTGTAACAAAGAGTTGTCATCCCGAGCGGAGCGAGGGATCTACCCCTCTGGTGACGGGACGTCTGGGGCGCGCCGTGGCCGATCCCGTCACCCCGCACGCCGGGTCCATCGCTGCACTCGGGACGACAGGTACAGGTCTATGTACACCGTCAAGGAGATCTTCTACACGCTGCAGGGCGAGGGCGCGAACGCGGGCCGCGCGGCCGTCTTCTGCCGCTTCTCGGGATGCAACCTGTGGACGGGGCGCGAGGCGGACCGCTGCAAGGCCGTCTGCACGTTCTGCGACACCGATTTCGTCGGCGTCGGCCCGGACGGCGGGCGCTTTGCCGACGCGCCCGCCCTCGCCGCGGCCGTCGCGGATCGCTGGCATGCCGGTACGGGCGCCGATCCCGCGACCGCTCGTGACGGCGGCGTGACGCCGCTCGTCGTCTGCACCGGCGGCGAGCCGCTCCTGCAGCTCGACGCGACGGCGGTCGACGCCCTCCACGCAGTCGGCTTCGAGGTCGCGGTCGAAACGAACGGGACCCAACCCGCCCCACCCGGGCTCGACTGGGTCTGCGTCAGCCCCAAGGCCGGCGCGCCGCTCCGGCTCGCTGCGGGCGACGAACTCAAGCTCGTCTACCCGCAGGCCGAGCACACCGCCCAACCCGAGTGCTTCGCCGCGCTCGCGTTCCGGTACTTCTGGCTCCAACCGATGGACGGCCCCGACCGGGCCGTGGTCGCCGCAAACACGGCGGCGGCGGTGGCCTACTGCCTCGCCCACCCCCAGTGGCGCCTCTCCGTCCAGACCCACAAGGTGACAGGAATCCGCTAAGGTCTGACCACGCGGCCAGGATCGTGCGCAACTCGTCTGCTACGCGCCGCTGCCGTCCCAGGTACGGGAAATAGGTTCGACCGGTGTCCTCTGGCAGGTCGACGGCTCCCCCCGCCGTCGCGCGGCCTGTCACGCAGCACTTCTTCCCTGCCGCTCGAACCTCGTGGCCTTCTTCCCCGTTCTGCGCGCGGCCTCTCGCCGCGCACTGCTCAGCTCGGCGAGCCGCTCGGCGGTATGCGCCGTCGGGCTGGCCGGACTCGCGCTCACGCTCGACGCCGCCCCCGCAACCGCCGCGCACCCACGGCACAAGGCCATGCAGGCGTCGCGCGCCGCGAGCAAGACCGCGAAGCACCGGAAGGCTGACACGTCGCACCGCGCGCACGGGCGTCGCCACATACGGCACGAGGAGTCGGTCGAAGTCGCCGAGCAAGAGCCGGCGCCGATCGCGATCCCGCAGTTCGCGCTCCCCGACCTCGCAGTCGCGGCCTCGACCTACCCGACTGGCGCGACGCTCGCCGGGTTCGGCGGCCCAACCGAGACGGCGATGGTCCCGGCGTCCTCGGTCCCCCGCGTGCTCTCGGCCCTCACGCACTCGGCGACCTCGCTCCTGGACGCGCTCGTCGCGCGCGCCCGCAGCCAGCTCGGCACGCGATACGTGTTTGGCGGGGCGGAGCCTGGTGCCGGTCTCGACTGTAGCAGCTTCGCTCGCTACGCGATGGAGGCGCTCGGCATCCGCCTGCCGCGAACGGCCAACCAGCAGGCCCAGATCGGCCGCCCGATCCCGCGCGACCCGAACCTGCTCCGCCCGGGCGACCTGCTCACCTTCGGCAGCCGCAGCCACGTCTCACACGTTGGCATCTACCTCGGCGAAGGCCGCTTCATCCACGCGAGCGTGAAGCACGGGGCGATCATCGAGACGACGATCGACCGCAACCGCTCGCTCTTCCGCCGCTGGCAGGGCGCTCGCCGCCTCCTCGCCGCAGCCGGCGACTCCGCCCAGGACCAGGGGACGACGGGCGGCTGAGATCGCTTGGCGTCCAAGCGATCGGGGCGTCACTGCTACTTCCGGGAACAAGGTTTGCGTTAACGGACGTTACGAAGACGTCCTCGTCGAGCCGGGTGCGCGACGTCCGGAGGGCTCTCCCTCCGTGTGACGTTGTGTATCCGGCTCGACGTGCGTCGGGCCCCGTGCCCGCCTGTTTCTACCGTCCGCGCTGCCGTGGCCGTTTCGGTGTCGGCTTTGCGCGCCCTCGACGCCGTGCCCATGATCCGTCACGATCGCGCCGCCGCCCCGCTCGCCGTCCTCTCGGACGCGCCACTCCTCGTCCACAGCCACCTGCGCTGGGACTTCGTCTGGCAACGCCCGCAGCAACTTCTGTCGCGCTTCGCGCAGCACGCGCCTGTCCTCTTCGTCGAGGAGGCCATCTTCGTCGATGACCTCGCGGCGCCGGCGCTCGACATCACGCAGCCGACGCGGGGCGTGACGCGGGTGGTCCCCAAAGTGCCGAGTACGCTATACCACGACGCCGACGGCACGCTCGCGGCGGTGCGCGGCGCGCTCCAGCAGGCTCTCGCCACCGGAGGCCCGCAGGGCCGCGGCGTGCTCGGCAACGGCCAGTTCGCCGCGCCGGTGCAGTGGTTCTACACGCCGATGCCCGCTCCCGCCATGCTCGGCGCCTTCGGCGAGCGCGCGGTCGTCTACGACTGCATGGACGAGCTCGCCCAGTTCAAGTTCGCCCCGCCCGAGCTCATCGCCCGAGAGCGCCTGCTGATCTCCAAGGCTGACGTCGTCTTCACCGGCGGCTACAAGCTGTGGCAAAGCAAGTCGAAGCTGCACCCCAACGTCCACTTCTTCGGCTGCGGCGTCGACTCGGCCCACTTCGCCAAGGCGCGCCTCGACAGTACCCCCCGCCCCGCCGACCTGCCGGAGCAGGACGCACCGATCCTCGGCTTCTACGGGGTGATCGACGAGCGCATCGACTACGCCCTCATCGCCCACCTCGCGGCCGCGTTCCCGGAGTCGACCATCGCGATGGCCGGCCCCGTGGTCAAGGTCGACCCGAAGGACCTCCCCAAGGCGCCCAACATCCGCTGGCTCGGCCAGAAACAGTACGCCGAGCTGCCGATGTATGCGAAGGCGTTCGACGTCTGCCTCATGCCATTCGCGCTCAACGAGGCGACCGAGTACATCAACCCGACCAAGACGCTCGAGTACATGGCCGCGGGCAAGCCCATCGTCTCGACCGCGGTGGCCGACGTCGTCCGCAACTTCACGCCGGTCGTCAAGGTCGCCCGCAGCTACGACGGGTTCGCGGCGGCCGTCCGCGCGTCGCTCAACACGCCCGACGCGGCGCTCATCGCGCGCGGCATCGGGATGGCCGCCGACGCGTCGTGGGAGTCGATCGTCGGCAAGATGCGCCGTCTGATCGCCGAGGCGGTCGCGCACAACACGCCGGCGCTCGAGCCGACCGGGTCGGGGCGGCTCGCCGTCGCGGGCGGTCGCGGCGGCCGCACGGTCGGCGAAGAGCTGACGGCCTGACCGTGTCCGATTCGATGTCCGAACAGAAACTCGTCATCCTCGGCGCGGGCCCCACGGGGCTCGCCGCCGCATACCGCCTGCAGGAGCTCGGCTACCGCAACTTCCGGGTGTACGAGGCGCGCGACAAGGTCGGCGGCCTCGCGTCGAGCGAGCGGAGCCCGAACGGCTTCACGTACGACATCGGCGGGCACGTCCTGTTCTCGCACTACAAGTACTTCGACGCCCTTTTCGACAAGCTGATGGGCGACGACTACCAGGAGCTCGTGCGCGAAGCCTGGGTGTGGATGTGCGGGCGCTTCCTGCCCTACCCGCTGCAGAACAACATCCGCAACCTCCCTAAGGAGGTCGTGCTGGAATGTGTGCTCGGCCTCGTCGAGGCGCAGCGGACGCCGCTCGAACTCGACAAGATCGAGAACTTCGAGCAGCTCATCATGAAGCAGTTCGGCGCGGGGCTCGCCAAGTACTTCATGATGCCGTACAACTTCAAGGTCTGGGCGCACCCGCCGCGCATGATGAACAAGGAGTGGATCGGCGAGCGCGTCGCCCTACCCTCGCTCGAGCGCGTGCTGGGCAACGTGATCCTCAACCGCGACGACGCCGGCTGGGGCCCGAACAACACGTTCAAGTACCCGCGCTACGGCGGCACCGGCGGTCTGTTCGAGCGCATCGTGCCCTACATCAAGGACCACCTCGCGCTCGAAGCGGCCGCCGTCTCGGTCGACACCGCGCGCAAGACGGTGCGCTTCGCCGACGGACGCGAGGAGTCGTACGACGTGCTGATGTCGACGCTGCCGATGGACAAGTTCGTCGCGCTGACGACCGACGCGCCCGACCACGTGCGCGCCGAGGTGAAGCGGCTGCGCCATTCGGGCTCGTTCATCGTCGGCGTCGGCGTCGACCGCCCCGCCGAGACGTCAAAGTGCTGGATGTACTACCCCGAGGCGGACGCGCCCTTCTACCGCGTTACGTACCTCTCGAACTACTCGCCCGAGGTGGTCCCCGATCACACGCGGCAGCACTCGCTGCTCGCCGAGGTCTCGCACTCGGAGTTCAAGCCGGAGGACCGCACGACGATCGTGCGGCAGACGCTCGAGGGCATGGTCAGCACGCGGCTCCTCACCGAGGAGGACGTGCGGTCGCGCATCGCCGACACCTTCGTCATCGAACGCGATTATACCTACCCGACCCCGTCCCTCGAGCGCGACGGCGTGCTCCGCACGGTGCACCCGTGGCTGCACGAGCGGGGCATCTACTCGCGCGGGCGGTTCGGCGCGTGGCGGTACGAAGTCGGGAACATGGACCACTCGGTCGCGCAGGGGGTCGAGTGGGCGAACCGGGTGGTGCTCGGCGAGGTCGAGGACGAGCTGACGTATCAGGCCAAGCGGGGGTGCTGAGGCCGGGGCGGATGTAGCGTTCGCGGTGGGGCTGCTGACGGTGAGACGGCACCCCGGCCGTTCACGGACACGCGCGACAGGCCACCCCGGGTGCCGCCCCACCGTCGGCGGCACCACCGCGGACGGTACCGCCGCGGACGGTACCACCGTCGGCCCACCACCCAATCAGCTCACCATCGCTCTCAGATTGAGCTCGACCACGATCCCCAGTACCTCGCGGACCGTCTCCCCCGAGAACGTCCGCTCCGTCGGCAGCACCCGCCCCGCCACCGCCGTCGTCCCCAGCCGCCGTCGCGCGCTGCGCGAGACGTAGACGTAACTCGCCGGCGGGATCTGCCGCACGTCGTCGCGGCCGACGACGTACGTCTTCAGCCGCGGCGCCAGCTCGCCGAGCAGGCTGTCGAAGCCTAGCATCGAGCGTTCGTCGGCGACGATGGCGTGGATTACGCCGCGGGAGAGGATCCGCCGCCACGCCGAGGGCAGCGTCGGTCGCACCTGCACCGCGACGACCGGGCGCGTCGTCCGTCCGGCGAGCGCGCGCAGCCGCTCGGCGTAACCGTCGGCCGTGAGGATGAAGTCGGCCGAATACATCTCGGGCGGGAGCGCCGTCACGCGGTCGAGCGCGTCGGGCGCAAAGGGGACGGCGTCGACACCGTAGTCCTCACGCAGCTCCGCGCAGAACGCCTCGAGCTGGTCGATCGTCTCGCCGACCACGGCGGCGCGGATGCGCCGGGTACCCGCGCAGCGCTTGAGCCATTCGCCGAGGCGCGGGGCGGGAATGCCGTGCTCGACGCCCTCGGCGAGCACGTCGACGACCCAGCCGTTCGCGACCACCGCGGGGCCACCGCTCACCTCGGGCGAGCGCGCGACGTAGATGCCCGACCGACGGCGGATCTCGACGACGCCCTCTTTTGCGAGAATGCGGTACGCCGCGAGCACGAGACGCGGGTCCGCATCGACCTCGGCGGCCACCTCGCGCGCGCTCGGCAGGCGTTCCCCACGGCGGATCGCGCCCGAGGCGAGGGCACCGACCACGCGCCGACGCAAGGAGTCGGCGAGTTCGAGGCGGCGGCGGCGGGGAGCGACGTCCATGGCGCTACAGTGTGGGCAGAAGCCGGCCCGGCCAAGAGGGGAAGACGTGCTGCGACAAAGGTTTACGGATGGTGGCCGACCCCGCCGCTCCCTGACGCTCCGAAAGCGATGCAGCCTGCGCGACCGCGCGGCGCGCCCGGCCGGCGACGTCGCGCACGATCATGCGGCCGCACGCGGAGAATGTCCAGCCCCGCAATCCGACGGGCGCTCGCCGTCGTAGACCGTCGCCGCCCGGATCATGACGATTCTGCAACGTTGGATATCATGCAGATGGCATGGTGTGTGCTTACGCTCTGTGGCGGCGCCGGTTGAGCGAGGTCGCCGCGTTGGGAGCGCCCCGGTCGGGACGGCGCGCCAGCGCGTCGGGCACGGCACCGGTTCGGGCGGCATCAACCAGGGCGCGGACGAGGGTCCGCGTCGAGACGCACATTCCAGCGGTGAGGGGCGGAATCATGCAAGACGACCGGACGGTGATCGTCCATAGCGCGGCAGAGCTCGTGAGCGTGCCGACGCGACGCAATTTCCTGAAGGCCCTCGGGATCGGCGGCACGCTCGTGCTCATGCCGTCGATCTTCGCGGCGTGCGACGACAACAACACGGTCACGTCGCCGGCCCCGGGCAGCGGCTCGGCCCTGACGATCAGCCTCGGCTCCGATGTCGGGATCTTCACCTTCGCCGCCGTGCTCGAGCAGCTCGAGTCGAACTACTACGAGCGCGTCGTCGCCAGCTACTCGTCGCTGTTCAACCCGGCCGAGCTGGAGATGCTGACCGACGTGCGCAACGACGAGGTGACGCACCGCGAGTTCCTGCGCGCCGCGCTCGGCTCGGCGTTCCCGACCGTCACGTTCAACCTCAACAGCGCGCTGAACAACGCGACGAAGATGTCGCTGCTCACGACCGCGCTCACGCTCGAGACGAACGGCGTGGCCGCCTACAACGGCGCCGGCGCCGCGATCAAGAACGCGAAGAACCTGCTCGTCGCGGGCAAGATCGTCTCGGTCGAGGCCCGCCATGCGTCGGCGCTCGCCGACGCGATCGACACCGCCTCGGGCTCGCCCAACGGGACGCTGTACGCCGACCTCACGATGGTCCCGGCCAACCTCGGCGCCAGCAGCGCGAATGCGCTCGACGCCGCCGCGCCCATGGAGTCGACCGTCGCGACCAACGCGCAGGCGTTCATCGTCCAGAAGCTCTCCCTTACGGCCTAACCGTCCGAGGACTCAACCTATGGAATCCCTGCCCCTCCTCGACGCGGTCGAGCCGAAGTTCATGGACAAGCTCGCCGAGCGCGCCGACGACCTCGCGCACGGCGACAAGCCCAGCGACCTCGTGAAGGCCGCGATCGCGGTCGGCTCCGTCCCGATCATGCTCGGCGCACTCGCGTCGACCGCGGTCGCCCAGGCGCCGCAGACGGTGATCGACGTCCTGCAGTACGCGCTCCTCCTCGAGAACCTCGAGAACCAGTTCTACCTCGGCGTCACCGGCGCCTCGGGCTCGCCGTTCGCGGCGGCGTTCGCGACCGTGCGCGGCAAGTTCGCCGCCGCGAACGCGACGATCCTCCCGACACTCAACCTGCTGAGCCAGCACGAGACCGCGCACGTCGCGCTGCTCCAGACGGTGATCAAGGTGTTGGGCGCCACGCCGAACACGTACGACCCGGCGACGACCTTCGACTTCACCGGCGCACGCAAGGTCGGCGGCGATCCGAACGGCCCGTTCTACCCGGCGACGCAGGACGTCACCTTCCTCCTCGCCGGCACGCAGGGCTTCGAGGACACGGGCGTGCGCGCCTACAAGGGCCAGGCCGCGAAGCTGATGGGGAGCTCGTATCTGACGCCCGCGCTCCAGATCCACGCACTCGAGGCGCGCCACGCGTCCCGGATCCGCCGCCTGCGTCGCACGCTCGACACCGCGAACACGCAGGTCCGCTACAGCGGCACCGTGAAGGGCGACGCCGCCGCGGCCGCGGGCGCGCCGACCGGCGCCTCGCTCCCGATGGCGGTCGTGAACGCGTTCGCCGCGATCTACGCCGGCGAGGGCAACACCATGCACACCGTCAACAACGGGACGAGCGACGCGACGATCGACGCGCAGGGCCTCTCGGGGCTGTCGAGTGGCGCGGACGTCACGCTCGCCTTCGACGAGGCGCTCGGCGCCACCGCGGTCGCGGGGATCGTCCAGACCTTCATCATCCCGGACCTCCCGGCGCTGTCGTCCAACCTGCAGCTGTCGAACCCGGTCTAACAGTCGTCACGAGAATGCGAAGGGGCGCCGGACCGTGGATGGTCCGGCGCCCCTTCGTCGTTCGGACGGAGTCGCGTCGGCGTCAGCCGTTCCGCCCGCCCCCGTTCCCGCCGCGGCCGCGGCCGCCGCGGCCGCCGCTCCGGCGGCGTGCGGGCGCCTCGGCCAGCGCCGTCCCGCCCGCGGCCGACGGCGCGTAGCCAACGCCGTTAGGCCGGGCGGCGGGGCGGCCGCCGCGGCGCGCCTCCTCGGCCGCCGCGTGCTGCGCGCGGCGCTCCGCCTTTTCCTTCGCGCGCGCCCGCTCCTCCGCCTTGCGCTTGCGGATCTCCGCGATGCGCTCGGCGATCGGCACCTCGAACCGCTCGGCCGGCTTCGCGGCATAGTCGAAGCCCTCGGCCGTGAGGCGCGGCAGCCGCCGCCCGATCGCCTTCTCGATCGCGCGCAGGTCGACCTCTTCCTCCGGCGACACGAAGGTGAACGCGTCGCCCGTCGCCTCGGCGCGCGCCGTGCGCCCGACGCGGTGGATGTAGTCCTCGGGCACGTGCGGCACGTCGAAGTTCACGACGTGGCTCAGCTCTTCGACGTCGATGCCGCGCGCGACGATGTCGGTCGCGACGAGCACCTGCACGCGGCCGTCCTTGAAGCCCGCGAGCGCCTGCGTGCGCTGCGCCTGCGACCGGTTGCCGTGGATCCGTTCGCACGCCACGCCGTGCGTCGTGAGGTACTCCGCGAGCCGGTTGGAGCGGTGCTTCGTGCGCGTGAAGACGATCACGTCCTTGAGCGTGCCGCGCTTGAG
Organism: Gemmatimonadetes bacterium T265; assembly: GCA_019973575.1. NCBI lineage: Bacteria > Pseudomonadati > Gemmatimonadota > Gemmatimonadetes bacterium T265. The sequence continues at coordinate 2,944,878 of BPUI01000001.1, read as the reverse complement.
CAGCTCGAGGAAGAGCGCGGCCTTCATTTCCTCGCGCACCGGGTAGAGCGCCTGCGTGACGCCGACCGCGGGCTTGGCGACGCGCTCCTGGTTGAGGAACACGGGGTCGCGCAGCAGCTCGCGCGAGAGGTCGGCGATCGGGCCGGGCATCGTCGCCGAGAAGAAGAGCGTCTGCCGCTGGCGCGGCAGGTAGCCGAGCACGCGCCGGATGTCGGGGAGGAAGCCCATGTCGAGCATCCGGTCGGCCTCGTCGAGGACGAGCACCTCGACGGCTTCGAGCTTCGCGTAGGGCTGCTTGAGGTGGTCGAGCAGGCGGCCGGGCGTTGCGACGAGGACGTCGACGTTGCGGCGGAATGCCTGCTCCTGTGGGCCCGGCGCCACACCGCCGAAGACGGCCGCCGCGGTGAGCGGCGTGAACCGCGCGAGCGCGGTGAGGTGCTCGAGCACCTGCGCGGCCAGCTCGCGCGTCGGCGTGAGGACGAGCGCGCGGGGGCCGCGACGGGCCGGGTCGCGCGTCGCGCGCGAGGCGAGCAGCCGGTTGAGGAGCGGGAGGACGAAGGCGGCGGTCTTGCCGCTGCCCGTCATCGCGCAGGCCAGGAGGTCGCGGCCGGCGACGGCGGGCGGGATGGCCTGCGCCTGGATCGGCGTCGGGGCCGTGAAGCCCATCGCCTCGACGCCGCGTAGCAGGTCGGGGGTGAGCTCGAAAGTCGAAAACGACATGCAGTGGGGAAAAACGGAACGGCCCCGCGCAGACGGATCGTCCGGCGCGCGGGGCCGCGGGGCCGGGTCCTACGCCAACCGGGCAATCAGCGCCCGGGGCGGCAGACGGCGGCGAACAGCGTTACACACGCATGTTACACGCGCCGGCTCATAAGAGGCACCCTCCCAGAGGCGCCGCCGTCACCGAACGCGGCCGGTCGTGTGTGCGGCGGCCCGTCGTACGGGGGCCCGTGTTGGGCACGGGCCCGCCGACTGGCGAGATTGCGCGCATGCCGCCCGACGAGCCGTCGCCGCCCAACGCGCCGGAGGAACCGCTCCCGCCGCTCCCCCCCTTCCACACCGCGCCCCCGGAAGAGCGCCCCCTGCCCCGCGGCTGTCACCCGCTCGTCTTCGGGATCGTGATGGCGACGCTCCAGTTCGCGGCGACGCTCTACTTCATGCCGTCGTGCTTTCACGCCCCGGGGTGAAGCCGTAGCCGGCCCCGGGCGCGCGATCCGCGCGCAGCCGCACCCAGTCGCGCCACACGAGCGCGCTCGAGACGAGTACCACGACGGCGTTCACCGCGCACCACGGGCAGAAGGTGCGCAGGACGACGAACTCGCCGTACTTGAGCCGCAGCGTGAAGAGCAGCGCGGCGCCGACGAGCGCGGCGAGCACGCGCGTGACCCGTGGGTCGTCCTCGAACCGCGGCAGCGTGCCCGCGACCGCGACGAGGCAGACGACGGCCCAGCCGACGAACCCGACGAGCGCGACGTCGACGCCGAAAAAGTATCCGTACGAGCTGAACTGGGCGACTTCGCACCCGTGCGCGGCGCCGCAGGTGAGCGCGCCGGTGCGCCCCGTCTTCCAGAGGTGCAGGTAGCCGGCGACGAGCGCGTCGACGAGGCTCGCGAGTGCGAGCAGCATGCGCGGGGTCATGGTGTGGAGTATACGCGCGACGCGCGCCGGACGTCCCACCAGGTCTTGGCCAACGCCGACAGGAGGATGATCGCGCCGCCGAGCCAGGCGAGGGCGGACGGGCGTTCGCCGTGGACGAGGTAGGCCCACGCCGGGTTGAGCGCGGGCTCGACGAGGAGCAGGGTGCTCGCCTCGAGCGCGGGGACGTGCGGCATCGCGGCGGCGAGCGCGAGGTAGGCGATCCCGATCTGGACGACACCCAGGTAGAGCACGACCCCGACGCTCGCCGCCGTCGCGTGCGCGACGGGGAGCGCGGCAGGCAGGCAGGCCAGGAATGCGAGCGCGTTGCCGGCGACGACGGTGACGAGCGCGGGCGCGGCCGCCGCCTCGTCGGTACTTTCGACCGCGGTGACGGGCGCGCGCCCGAGCCAGCGGAGGCCGAGCACCGTGCCGGCCCAGGCGAGGCCGCTGAGCGCGGCGAGCAGGTTGCCGCGCGCGGGGTCGGGAGCGGTCGCCTGCGGGGCGCCCGGCGCGACGAAGAAGAGCGCCATCCCTGCCGCGACCGCCGCGACGAGCGCGAGGTCCGCGCGCGTGACGGGTTCGTGGAGCAGGAGCGGGCCCGCGAGGAGGACGTAGAGCGGCGCGGTCGACTGGAGGAAGATGGTGTTGGCCGACGTCGTCAGCTTGTTGGCGGCGACGAAGAGGACCATCGTCGCGGCGTAGACGGCGGCGACGATCAGGATGCGGGGCGACCAAGGCGCGCGCGCCTGCGGCACGAAGAGCCAGACGACGACGGCCGCGATGCCGGAGCGGAAGCTCGCGATCTGCCAGCTGGTGAGCGCGGCGGCCTTGATCGCCGCCCCGCCGGTCGAGAAAAGGACGGCGGCGGTGAGGAGGCCGAGGCGGGGGTCGAGGCGGGGGCGCGCGGCGGCTGACATCGGCGAACATTGACGGGAGCCGGAACGGGTGACAAGCTCATGCATGATCGTTCTCGCCCTGCTGCTCTCGCTCGCCGACACCACAGCCGCGCCGAGCGCTCCGGGGCGCGTATGCCGGGGCGACACGACGACTCTCGAAATGCCGGTCTACGTCCACGTCGCCGTGGCGAACCGCGCCGGCGCCGAGCCTTGCGTTGCTCGCGCAAGCGGTCGCAACCCGGATCCGCACCCGGCTCGGCGGCTCGCCGGACGCGATGCCCCACGCCGACAGCATGCTGGGAGCGCTGCTACGCGATAGTGCGAGCAGGCAGGTGTGGTCGGGCGGGCTGCACGGGGCGGAGCTCCGCGTCGTGATGCGCCGGGCCGGCGGAATGAGCTGGCCACCCGCGCTCACGTCGGCGACGCCGGCCATCACTTTACTGGACCGTGCGTTGGCGGAGGCCAAGGATTCGGGCGACGTGTTCGTCGCCGACGAGCAGTTCACGTCCGACTCGCTGCCGTTCACACTCGGCTACGCTTACGGCGTCGCGTCGGACAAGGGGAAGGTGCTGCCACAGGCGTACGGCCCGCCGACGATGGTCGCGTTCATGATGCGCTACCAGGTAGAGAAGCAGGCCGCGACGGTTCCGGGAACGCTCTGGGCCGAGTATCCCGACGCGGCGCGCCACGGCAGAGCGAACGCGGTGGTGACCCTGCAGTTCGTGGTCGACACGACCGGGCGGGCGGACCTCTCGACCGTGCGCGACCTCTGGCCGAAGGACCTCCCGCGCCTAACGGGGCTGGTCGGCGACTACTACGCGCAGTTCGTCACGGCCGCGACCGACGGGGTGCGGCGCGCGCGCTTCTATCCGGCCGAGATCGCGGGCTGCAAGGTGAAGCAGCTCGTGCAACTGCCGTTCACGTGGACGCTCAAGCGGTAGCCGCCGCGCGCGCGTCTGCCTAACGTACCCCCGCCGCCTCGCGCTCCGCCGGGAGGACCCGCCCCCCGAGCACGCCGGCCTCGGTGACCGCCTCGCGGAAGTACGCCAGCGTGTCGGCCAGCCCCTCGCGCAGCGGCACGCGCGGCTCCCAGCCTAACGTCGCGCGCGCGCGCGCGATGTCGGGCTTGCGCTGCCGCGGGTCGTCGGCCGGCATCGGGCGCCGGTCGACCGGCGACCGCGACCCCGTCAGCTCCAGCACGAGCGCGGCCAGCTCGGCGATCGTGAACTCCCCCGGGTTGCCGACGTTGGTCGGCAGGTGGCTGTCCGGCGTGCGCGGGCGGTAGAGGAGCCGCACGATCCCGTCGACGAGGTCGCTCACGTAGGTGAAGCTGCGCGTCTGCCGGCCGTCGCCGTAGACCGTGAGCGGCGCCCCGCGGAGCGCCTGCACGCAGAAGTTCGAGACCACGCGCCCGTCGTCGGGCCGCATGCGCGGCCCGTACGTGTTGAAGATGCGGACGATGCGCGTGTCCACCCCGTGCGCGCGCTGGAACGTCATCGTCATCGCCTCGGCGAAGCGCTTCGCCTCGTCGTAGCAGGAGCGCTCGCCCACGGGGTTGACGTGCCCCCAGTACGACTCGGGCTGCGGGTGCACGTGCGGGTCGCCGTACACCTCGCTCGTCGAGGCGAGCAGGAAGCGCGCGTCGCGCGCGGCGGCGTACGCGGCGGCGTTGCGCGTGCCGAACGCGCCGACGTCGAGCGTGGCGAGCGGGTGCGCGTAGTAGTCGACCGGGCTCGCCGGGCTCGCGAGGTGCATGACCGCGTCGACCCGGTCGCCGAGCACCGCGCCCACCGCGGCCCGCACGGCCGGCGTCTCGAGCGCGCCGGGCGCGGCGACGTCCTGCTCGACGAGCGCGAACCGCGGGTCGTCCTCGAGGTGGGCGACGTTGCGCGCGCGCCCGGTGAGGAAGTTGTCGAGCCCCACGACGCGGTGCCCGTCGGCGAGCAGACGGTCGCAGATGTGGGACGGCACGAACCCGGCCGCGCCGGTGACGAGGACGTGCAGCGGGCCGGGGGCGGAGGCGGTGGGCGACACGACGTTCGGGGAAGGAATGGGGGCGGGACGTTCCGTCTTCACGATACGTCATTAATGCTCAGAATGCGCGGTCCCCACGACTGTAGGTCGACCTCGCTCACCGACGCGGGCGAGATCTCGATCCGGTGCTGCAGGTCGAGCGGCACGCCGAGCAGGTGGCCGAGGACGGCCTTGAGGACGTCGCCGTGCGTGACGGCGGCGACGGTCGCGTCGGGCGTCGCGCGCGCGCGGGCGAGTAGCGAGGCTGCTGCGCGCGCCTGCACCTGCAACTGCAACTCCCCGCCGCCGGCCGGCGTGCCGCTGCGATAAGTGTTAAATGGCTTCCATTCCGGGTCGTGGTCGAGTGTGTCGAGCGCGCGCCCCGTCCAGCGGCCGAGGTCCATCTCGTTCAGCGCGGGCTCCGTCGTCACCGCGACGTCGTGTGCGCGGGCGAGGGCGCCCGCGGTCTCCTGCGCGCGGGCGAGCGGGCTCGCGAGCACCGCGTCGAGGCGGGCCCCCGCGAGCCGGCGCCCGACGCGCGCGGCGAGCGGGGCGAGCTGCGCGCGCCCGGCGGCGTTGAGCGACACGCCCGGCACCCGCCCGGCGAGCCTCACGCCCACCGGGTCGCAGAGGGCGTGGCGGACGAGCAGCACGCGCATCAGCCCTCTTCCGCCGGATCCGCCGCGTCCGCCGGGGCACGGTACGCCACCAGGCTGGTGGACCCGAGGCGCACGAGCGGCAGCGAGTGGCTTAGCCTGTGGAGGTACTCGACGACGCCGATCGTCGCCGCCTCGAACGACGGGTCCCGGTAGTCGTGCCAGAGGATAACGCCGCCGGGGCGGAGCATGCGCAACGCCTTCTCCGTGTCGCTCTGCACGTACGAGTAGGCGTGCGAGCCGTCGACGAAAATGAGGTCGCAGCTCCCCGCGTACGGCCCCTCGTCGAACGCCTTGCTGTCGCCGTAGAGCTGCGTGATCTTCGACTCGACGTCCGTCCCGGAATACAGGAAGCAGGTGAACGCCGACTCTTGCGCGGCGTAGCGCAGTGCGCCCTCGGAGTCGCCCTCCGCGATCTGGTACGCCTCCACCTGATCGGGCGCGAGCGTGAGCGTGGTGACGTGCGCGTCCGGCGGCGAGTTCCGCGCCCAGAGGTACGTCGTCCGTCCGGTCGACGTCCCGAACTCGAACAGCCGGTGCGCGTCCTTCGCGCATACGGCGAGGACGATCGCCTCGGTGTCCGACGTGGCGCCGGTCGCGCCGTCGCCGACGCCGACGAGGCGGACCTCGCTCGCGAGCGTCGGCCCGAGCTCGTTCCTGGCGAACCGCGGCTCGAACTCCTCGAACGTGACGGACGGGATGACTAACGGGGACGGTACGGGCGCGAGCGCCGCCAGTTCGCGTGCGTGGGCCTCCTGTTCACGCGTGCGGGCCGTCGCCTCGCGCATCCAGCCCCGGCGGTAGCGGACCGTGTGGCGCAGCACGAACACCGTCGTGAGCGCGCAGACGAGCGCGGCGGCGGTGAGGAGGCTCACGGGGCGGCTTCCACCACCTCGCGGCTCACCACGGTCGACACGGCCCCCGCCGCGCCCTCCGCGAGCGCGGGCTCGGTGGCGGCCGCCGCGCCCGCGTCCCGCTCCCCGAGCACGTAGCGCCGCACCATCGCCTCGGCGAAGTCGCCGAACTCGGCGGGCTCCCGGGGCGGGCTCGTGTGGTGCTCGACGATCCCGCGCGACGGGGGGGTGAAGCAGAGCGTGACGGTGACGTCGAAGTCGGCCAGCGCGGCCATCTGCCGGTCGAACCAGGCGAGCGCGTCGGGCCGGTGCCAGTCGGCCCACGACAGCCCCGTGCGCAGCTTCGTCACGCCTAACTTCTTCAGCCACTCGACGGCGAAGTCGAGCCGGTGGTCCTCGTAGTGGAACCACTGGCAGATGCCGAGGCGCGGGTCGAAGTGCGCGGCGGCGGGCTTGGGCGTGCGGTCGTCGCGGACCAGCCCCATGTAGAAGTGCCGGTAGTACGCGCTCCCCTCGCTCTCGCGGTGGCGCGTCGTCGCCTCCCACGTCGGCGGGAGGTCGAGGAGCGAGTACCAGAACGCGCGCGGCACGCGGTCGGCGAGCAGCTCGGTCGTGCGGCGGAGCCCGAACTCCTGCACCTCGTCCGCGCCGAAGGTCGACACGCCGACCTCGGTGACCCACACGGGCTTCGAGGTCTCGCGCTCGATCTCGGCGATTTTCTCGGGCCACTGGTTGATGTTCCAGTGGTTCCAGTCGAGCGGGAAGCCGTGCACCGCGACGACGTCGACGTGGTCGAGCAGGCCGTGGCTCGCGACGAGGCGGAGCCAGCTCGCGTCGACCGGCGACATGCCGCCTAACACGACGGGCAGGCCGGGGGCGAGCGCCTTGATCCGGCGCGCGGCGCCGCCGGCCATCTCCGAGAAGCGCTCCCAGCGCGGGTCGAGGTGGAAGTCCCAGTGGGACTGGTTGTTCGGCTCGTTCCAGAGCTTGACGGCTTCGATCATCGGGGCGGGGCGAGAGATGGGACGGCCGGACGGAGCCGGGCGGACGGCACGCTCGGCGCTGTCGTCCTGAGCCGGAGCGCAGCGGAGGCGAAGGATCGCTCGCCCCCGAGGCAGTTCGGTCGCGTGGCGACGGTGTACGGGTCTGTCACCTCGGACAGCGATCCTTCGCTGCGCTCAGGATGACACGACGGGGCGGGCGTCGCGCTCGCCATCGCGTTCCGCGCTCAGGCGCGCCAACTCCCCCGCCACCCGCCCCACCACCCCTTCCCAGTCCCCCGGGCGGGTCTGCCGGAACAGTCGCATCGTCGGGTACCACGGCGTGTCGTCGCGGCCGTCCATCCACCGCCAGTCGGCCGCGTGGGGGAGCAGCGTCCACACGGGCACGCCGAGCGACCCGGCGAGGTGTGCGGGGAAGCTGTCGATCGTGACGACGAGGTCGAGCGCGCGGACGACGCGCGCCGCCGCGAGCACGTCGTCGCTGCCCGACACGACGCCGAAGTCCGGGCGCGCGAGCGCGTCCGCGAGCGCCGCGCCGCGTTGCAGCACGTGCAGCGCGACCCCCGGCACGCGCGCCAGCGGCGCGAGCAGCGGGAACGGGATCGAGCGCGTCGACCGGTCCCAGTCGCCGCACTCCCAGGCGATGCCGACCCGCAGACGCCCGTCCGCCGGCAACGGCGCGGGCGCGAGCTCGAAGTGCGGCGGCGGCGGGAGCGTGCCCGGCGTCGCGCGCAACACGTGGGCGAGCTCCATCGCTTCGACGTCCACGTCGTACGCGACCTCCGGCGTGCCGTCGTGCAGCGGCGCGAGCGCTCCCACGCCGCGCATCGTCGTGAGGAGCGGCAGGAGCGCGGGCTGCGCCCACATCGTCACGTCGCTGGCCGTCGCGCGCAGCGGCGGGACGAAGCGTGCGAACTGGAGCGTGTCGCCGAGCCCGTGGTAGCAGCGCACGAGCACGCGGCGGCCGTCGAGCGGCGAGCCGTCCCAGACCCACTGCTCGTGCCGCGGCACGTGCCAGCACGTCGCGCCGGCGCGCGCGCGGCGCACCGCGTCGCCCACGGCCCACGCGTGCCCCCACGCGCCGCGGCGCATGTGGCGGAGCCAGGCGTCGCCCGCGGATTCGGTCGCGGCGGGCGCTCCTTCGGTCGCCGTCACGCGTCAGCCCGTGCGCTCCGCGTCGTCGGCCGTCACGTCGTCGGCCGTGATGAGGAACCCGCGCCGTAGGCCGAGCACCCGCGGCCCCGCGCCCGCCTCGGCCACGCGGTGGGCCTCCGCCGCGCGCGCCCGCCCGTAGTGGCCGAGCCCGACGAAGGTGAGGCGGACCGGCCCGTCGCCGTCGTGCGACGCGCCGCAGCGGAAGCCGAGCGTCGCGGCGCCGTCGGGGGCGCGCACGGCTTCGAGCCGGCAGTCGTGCCCCGCGACGTGGCAGCGCACGTCGCCGCGGGCGAGCACCGCGTCGTCGACGCTGACGACGAAGCGGCGGTGGCGCGGCCAGCGCGCGCGCGCCGACGCGCTCGCGAGCGCGTGCGCATCGACGTCGCGGCTCGCGAAGAGGGCGATGCGGGCGTCGTCGAAGCCGCGCTCGGCGAGCGCGGCCGCCGTGCCGGCGAACGACGAGCCGGTCGCGCCGGGCCCCTCGTCGACGACGACCGCCCACGTACCCGGCGTCGCGGCGGCCTCGCGGAGCAGGGCGTCGAGCGCGTCGTCGGCGGCGAGGGTGCGGTCGTGCCGGTCGCCGCGCGGGCGCACGGTCACGCGCCGCACGTCGACGCCGCGCCTCGCGAGCGTGTCGGCGACCACGGCCGAGAGGCCGGCGCCGATCCCGCGCAGGCCGACGACGAGCGCGCGGCGCGGCCCTACGCGCGCGGCGAGCCGCCGCGCGGCCGCGGCGTACGTCTCGGGGAAGAGCGCGTCGTGGGCGAAGCCGCGCGAGACCCCGACGGCGATGGGGTCCGCTAGCGCGGCGTCGGCGAGCGCCGCGTCGCGCACGGCGACCGCCGCCACGTGCCCCGCCGCGGCGAGTCGCGCGTGGGCGCGGGCGAGCGCGCGGTCCGCGACGCCCCACTCGGACTGCGTCGCCGCGCGCTGGGCGGTCGCGAGGCCGCGCGCGGCCGCGAGGCTCAGCCGGTGGAGCGGGCCCGCCACGGCGTGCAGCGCGTCGCGCTCGGGCGAGAGCGCGTCGACGACCGCCGCCTCAAGCTCGCTCGCCTCGATCAGGCGGTCGGTCCACCAGTCGACGGCGTCGTGCGCGGCGGTGCCCGCCGCGGGCTGCGCGTCTCCCCCGGCGCGCGCCGCGGTGCCGGCCGCGTCCACGATCGCCTCGGTCATCGCCTCGGGCGTTTCGCGCCGCTCGGCTGGTCGGTCCTCACTCATCGTCCGTCCCCCTGCGCCACGCGCCCCGTCGCCCGCCGGTCGACCGTCCCACCGACGGCCCCGCTCACTCGCCCCGGTCGCGCCGGTCCGCGGCGTCCTGCCACGGCCGGCCCGTCGCGGAGAGTAGCTCCGCGCGCCCCCGGCCGCGCGGCCACGGGTCTGCGTCGGGGTCGGGCTCGCAGAAATAAATCTCGTGGCCCGGGCGCACGGTCACCCGCATCCCGCTCGCGCGCAGCATCGCCTCGACGCCCGCGTGGTTCGGCGCCCACCAGTTGGTCTCGTCGCCGGCGAACCGGTGCTCGATGAACGAGAGCTTGGGCCACCCCGGCGCCGCGAAGTCGTCGCGCTCCAGGACGTCGCGGTCGCGCGCGGTGTCGGGGTGCACGTCCATGCCCGGCGTGGTGAGCGTCTGGAAGACCATCAGCCGCCCGACCGTCTCGGTCACGAGGTCGAGGCCGAGCATCGGGTAGCGCAGGTGGTAGAGCACGCCCATGAAGAGGACGAGGTCGAACCGCTCGCCCAGGCGCGGGAGGTCGTAGACGGCCATGCGCCGGAACGCGACGCGGTCGGCGAGGCCGAACTCGCGCGCGGCCCACTCGGCCTGGCGCAGGAAGAGCGGCTCGACGTCGATGCCCGTGACGCGCGCGCCGCGCCTGGCGAGCTCGAAGGCGTAGAAGCCCGCGTTGCAGCCGACGTCGAGCGCGGTCCAGCCGGCGAGGTCGGCCGGGAGGTGCGGCGCGAGTTCGAGCCACTTGAAGCGCGGGAAGTCGCCTAACGGCGAGCCCGGCGCGGTCTGGGCGCCGTCGGGGAGGTGGAGGTTGTGGAACCACGGCCCGAGCGCGAGGATCTCGGCCTCGCGCTCCGCGGTGGCGGCGGAGGCGTGCTGCTGCAGGAGACTGGTCATCGCGGGGGCGGCATGGTGGTGTGAACAACGTAGCGGGGCGGGCGCCTACGCCGCGGCCATCGCCTCGGCCACATACCCCTCGAACTCCGCGGCCCGGTGCGCCGCCGTGTGCGCGGCGAGCACCCGCGCGCGCGCCGCCTCGCCGAGCGCGCGCCGCTCGTCGGCGGGCATCCCGCGGAGCGCGCGGAGCACGTCGCCGGCCCCGTCGGCGACGAGGATCTCCCGTCCGGGCGCGAGCACCTCGTCCAGCCCGGGCCACGCGTCGCTCACGATCGGCGTCGCGCACGCGGCGGCCTCGAACAGCCGCACGCTCGGGCTCCACCCGGCCGCGATCATGTCGGCGCGCGTGACGTTGAGCGTGAAGCGCTGCGCCGAGTAGAACGCGCGGTGCTCGCGCGGGGCGAGGTGCGTCACGCGCTCGACGTTAGGCGGCCACGCGATCGACGCCGGGTACTGCGGCCCCGCGACGACGAACCGCCCCTCCCCCCACGCCCGCGCCGGCGCCGCGAGCAGCCGGTCGAGCACGGGCTGGCGGTCGTCGCTGTACGTCCCCATGTAGCCGAGGTCGTAGCGGAGCTCGGCGGCCGGGTCGGGGAAGTAGAGCGCGGGGTCGACCGAGCAGTAGAGCGCGCGCGCCAACGGCGAGCCGAGCTCGCGCTCGATGCGCCGGAGGGTGGGCCCGCCGGTGAACGAGAGGTAGAGCCCGTAGCGCGCGACGAGCGCGGGCGTGAGGTACTCGTAGTCGCCCCGGGCGAGCTTGGCGAGCGTGACCGGCGTGTCGATGTCGTAGAAGGCGACGAGCCCGCGCGCGGTCGCCGCGGCCCACTCGCCCACCGCCACGCCCTCCGGCACGTACGACCCCACCACGACCACGTCCGCGTCGCGCACCCGCTCGGCGTGCACCGCCTTGAGCTCGTCGAGCGTGCCGTAGAGCAGCGTCGTGCACCCCGCGGGGTGCGGCATGTCGCGGTTGTCGCGGTACCACTCGACGTCGCGCTCGAGGAAGGCCACGCGGTGCCCGCGCGCCGCCAGCCCGCGCACGAGCCCGCGGTAGGTGGTCGCGTGCCCGTTCCCCCACGACGAGGTGATCGACAGGCCGAGGAAGACGACGTCCATCGCGACGCCTAACCGACCGCGGGCGCGGGCGCGGCGCCCTCGCGCCGGGCGCCCTCGAGCACCGCCTCGACCTGCGCCGCGCGGTGCGCGTACGTGTGCTCGGCGAGCACGCGCCGGAGCGCCGCCCGCCCGACCGCGCGCGCCCGCGCGGGGGTGAGCGCGTCGACGTGCGCGGCGACCTCCGCCCCGTCCGCGGCGACGAGCACCTCGCGCCCGGGCTCGAGGAACTCCTCGACCCCGCGCCACGCGTCGGTGACCTGGCACGCCCCCGCGCCCGCCGCCTCGAACAGCCGCGTCGCCGGCGACCAGCCGTTGGCGACCATGCTGTCGCGGTGCACGTTGAGCACGGCGAGCGCCGAGCAGTTGACCGCGTTGTGGTCCGCGGTGTAGACGTGGCCTAACGCGGTGACGTTGGCCGGGAGCGCGCGGTCGTGCCAGCCGTTCCCGCCCAACAGGAAGCGGCGCGCGGGCGCGGATTCGGCGGCGCGGAAGAAGAAGTCGTCGATGCGCGCCTCGCGGTCGGGCAGGCGGTTGGCGAGCAGCACGCAGTCGGAGCGGAAGCGCTCCTCGGGCGGGACGGGGTGGTGCGTCTCGGGGTCGAGCGCGTTGTAGATCGGCACGCAGCGGCGCGCGCCGAGCGCGGCGTAGGCCGCGACGACGGGGTCGCCGCCGCCGTAGGTGAGCACGAGGTCGTAGGCGGGGACGAGGGCGCGGAAGGGGTCGGCCCCCCCCCCGGCGCCGGCCTCGTGCAGGCGCTGCAGCGTCGCGGGCGCGTCGACGTCCCAGAAGGCGACGAGGCGGCCGGGCGCGCGGAGCGCGGCGACCTCGCGCTCCAGGTACTGGTCGAACACGCCGACGCCGCTCGCCTTGACGACGAGGTCGGCCGCCTTGGCGCGCTCGAGCATCGCGGCCACGCCGTCCTCCCCCTCGCCGGGGTAGACGACGACGGTCGCGTAATCCGGGTCGGCGATGTCGCGGTGCTGCTGGCGTCCGTAGGCGTCGGGCTCGTAGAACGTGACGCGGTGCCCGCGGTCGTGCAGCGCGCGCACGATGCCGCGGTAGTACGTGGCCGCGCCGTTCCAGTAGGCGGAGACGATCGACGAGCCGAAGAAGGCGATGTTCATCTCGAAATGCCGAGTTCGCGCGCGACGGCGAGCAGCTCGTCCGCGCGGTGGCCGCAGGTGTGGCGCCCGAGGATCGTCGCGCGGCCGTGCGCGACGAGCGCGCGCGCGAGGGCGGGGTCGCCGAGCACGTCGCGCAGGCAGCGCCGCATCTCCGCGCCGTCGCGCGCGAAGAGGAAGTCCTCGCCCGGCGTGAAGAGCCCCTCCGCGTCGTCCCACGGCGCGCTGACGAGTGGGATGCCGCAGGCGAGCGCCTCGAAGACGCGGATCGTCGGCACGCCGGGGAGCGCGCGCACGTAGGGCCGCCGCGGCACGTGCACCGTCACGCCGTAGCGCGCGAACACGCGCGGGGCCTCGTAGTTGGGCAGCCAGCCCGCGTACTCGACCCCGGCCGCGGCGAGCTCCCGCTTCGCGTAGTCCGGGTAGCGCACGCCGTGCACGCGCGTCCGCAGGCCGAGGTCGCGCACCGGGCCTAACAGGAACTCGCGCAGCTCCTCCGTGCGCTCCTCGTCGCCCCAGTTGCCGACCCAGACGAGGTCGCCCTCGCGCGGCTCGCCCGGGTACGGGCGGAACACCGCGACGTCGGACGCCTCGTGCCACGTCCACGCGCGCGCGGCCCAGCCGTTGGTCAGGTACACCTGCCGCACCGCCTCGCCGAACGCCAGCACGCCGTCGTACGCGCGCAGGTCGTAGGCGCGCATGGCGTCCGGCTCGGTGACCGAGCGGTGGTGCGTGTCGTGGAAGAGCAGGCGGAACGTCCCGCCCGCGGCGCGCCGGCGGCCGGCCGCGGCGACGAGCGCGTGGTCACTCCACTCGTGGACGAGGACGAGGTCCGCGCCGTCGAGCGCCGCGTCGAGGGCGGCGTCGAGCCGCGCGGGGTCGTAGACGTGGCGCACGCGCGCGAGCGCGGGGTACGCGGCGAGCCAGCCGTCGAGCGCCGCCGCGCCGTACTCCGCGACGAGGTTGTCCGCGCTCCACGCGCCGGCGGGCTCCCAGACGCGCACGTCGTGCCCCCGGGCGCCGAGCTCGCGCGCGACGCCGCGCAGGAAGTGCGCGTTGCCGTGGTTCCAGTCGGAGGCGAGCGAGTGGCAGAAGATCACGACCCGCATCAGGACACGGCCTCCGGGGCGACCTGACACCGCCCGCTCCTCGCCGCCGCCGCGTAGGCGGCGAGGTACCCCGCCGCCGTACGTTCGGGCGTGTAGGTCAGCGCCCGCGCGCGCGCGCGGGCGCCGAGTGCCGCGCGGTAGCCGTCGTCGGCGGCGAGCGTCCGCAGCACCGCCGCGAGCCGCGTCGCGTCGTCGGGCGCGACGTAGAGCGCCGCGTCGCCCCACACCTCGCGCAGGCTCGGCAGGTCGCCTAACACGAGCGCGCACCCCGCCAGCCCGGCCTCGAGCGCCGAGAGCCCGAACGGCTCGTAGCGCGCGGGGAGCGCGTACACGGCGGCGCGCCCCATCCACGCGGCCAGCTCGGCGGGCGCGAGCGGGCCGAGCCAGCGGACCGACGCGGCCGCCCCGCCCCACTCGACCGCGCGCCCGTCGGGGCTCGCCGCGTCGCCGGCGACGTAGGCCACCCACGGCGTTGCGTCGGCCGCCCGGGCGACCGCCGCCACGTTCTTCGCGTCGTCCCAGAGCCGCCCGGCCGTGAGCACGATCGGCTCCTTCGCCGCGGGCGGGTAGTCGTCGGCGCGGCGCGCGTTGGGCACCACGCGGACCCGCTCGGCCGCGATCTCGTAATGTCGCGCCAATGACTCGGCCGTCGCCCGCGTCGGCGCGACGACCGCGTCCGCGCCCGCGAGCCCGGCCGCGACCGCGGCCCGGTAGCGGTCCCACGACGCGGGCGCGGGCTCGCCGCGCACCGCCTCCCACCACGAGCAGACGTCGGAGTGCGCGACGACGACCGCCGGCGCGCCCCACGGGAGCGCGCCGTGCGCGTAGCCGTTCACCTGCACGACGTCGGGCGCGCGCGCGCGCGCGAGGCCGAGCAGCCAGTCGCCCGCGCGGGCGACGTCGTCCCACGGCGCGTCCATCCACTCAAGGGCGTAATCGCCCTCGTGCAGCGCGACGCCCGCGCGCGCGGCGTCGGCGCGCTGGCGGTCGGTCGGGCGCGGGCCCATCGTCGCGACGTGCGCCTCGACGCCGTGCGGGGCGAGGGCGCGGGCGAGTTCGAGCGCGTAAGGCCAGACGCCGCCGACGGCGTCGGCGGTCATGAGCAGGCGCATCGCGTCAGCCCGCCGTCGCCAGCCGCCCGACCTCGGCCAGCACCGCGTCGCGCACGTCGTCCGGTGCCGGCCCGTCGACGTAGTAGGCCGTCACAACGATCGGAGCCCGCCTCGGTGGCCAGATCACCGCCACGTCGTTGGTCGCGTGGCGCGGGTCCGGGCCGGTTCCCGTCTTGTCGCCGACGCGCCAGCCGTCGGGCACACCGGCCCGCAACCGCCTGCCGCCGGTCGTGGTCGCGACCATCCACGCCGTCAGCTGCTCGCGCGAGGCGCTCGACAGCGCGGTCCCGAGCACGGTCGCGCGCACGAGCCCGAGCATCGCGCGCGGGGTCGTCGTGTCGCGCGGGTCGCCCGGACGGGTCACGTTCATCGCGGGCTCGCGGCGGTCGAGGCGCGTGACCGGATCGCCGAGCGTCCGCAGGTAGCCGGTCAGCGCCGCCGGGCCGCCGAAGCTGTCGAGCAGCAGGTTGCCCGCGGTGTTGTCGCTCAGCGTCACCGCGGCCTCGCAGAGTGCACCGACCGTGAGGCCCTCGCCGCCGGCGTGCTCCTCGGTGGTCGGGGAGTTGGGGACGATGGCGTCGTGCCCGTAGACGACGCGGCGCGTGAGACGCTCGCGCTGCCGATCGACCCGCGCGAGCACGCACGCGGCCGCGAGGAGCTTGAACGTGCTGCAGAGAGGGAAGCGCTCGTCCTCCCGGTACCCGCGCGCGTGCCCCGTCGCGGTGTCGAGCACGGCGACGCCGAGGCGTCCGCCGTGCAGCCGCTCCAGCGCCGCGAAGGGTTCCCGGGCGTCGGGCCCGCGGTAGGCGGCAGTGTGGCCCGCCGTGCGCGCCCCCGTGCGGGCGGCCCGTAGCGCCGGCCCGGCCAACAGCGCGCCGGCGAGCAGCTCGCGGCGCGAGATCACCGGCGAGCCCCGCCCGCACGAACGTCCGTGCGCGTGCCCATCAGTGGATCCCCACGGCCGTGCCGATCTCCGCCGCGCTCGCTTCCCCGTCCCCGCCAACGCGACCGTACACCGCGTCGAGCGCCGCCGCGACGTCCACTAGGCGCTCCGCGTCCGCGTCGAAGCGCGGGTCCGCCGCGAGCCGCCGCGCCCACGCCACCGCCGCCCGCCCGCCCCACGGCTCCGCCGTTCCGTCGTCCGGCGGCTCGGCCAGCCGCACGCGCCGCGTCCCTTCGAACCGTTCGGCGACGAAGTCGTAGAAGCTCCCGCCGACGTTCCGCATCGCCGCCCCGCCCCGCTCGCCGTAGAACGCCGCCTCGATTACCGCGTCCTGTCCCGCGCTCAGGTGCCACGAGCAGGCGAGGCGGGCGGTGACCGGGCGCCCGTCCGGGTCCTCCAGGTCGAGCGTCGCGACCGCGTAGTCCTCGACCGCGCGCGACGGGTCGCCGAGCGGCGCGCCCTTGCTGTACAGCCGCACGTCGGCCCCGCGCAGCGCGGGCCAGCGGAGCGTCCAGAGCGCGAGGTCGACGAGGTGGATGCCGAGGTCGATCACGCAGCCGCCGCCGGCGAGTGCCGGGTCGTAGAACCACCCCTTGTCGGGGCCGTACGCGTTGTGGAAGGTGAGGTCGACCGCGTACACGCGCCCGAGCTCCCCGCCCTCGACCACGCCGCGCACGGCGCGCATCGCGGCCGTCTCGCGGTACGAGAGGTCGACGCCTAACAGCCGGTCCGCCGCGCGCGCCGCGGCCACCACACGCCGCGTCTCGCCGGCCGTGCGCGCGAGCGGTTTCTGGCAGAACACGGCCGCCCCGCGCTCGAGCGCGGCGACCGCCTGCGCCGCGTGCAGCGCGCTCGGCGTCGCGATCACGACGCCGTCGAGGCCGAGCGCGAGCAGGGCGTCGAGCGAGTCGACGAGGGCCGCGCCCGGCGCCGCGGCCGCGGCCCGTGCCGCCGCCTCGGGCGACGGGTCGCTCACGGCGACGACGTCGGCCGCGCCGTCGGCGGCGATCGCCTCCAGCCGGTTGCGCCCGATCCACCCCGTGCCGAGGAAGCCGAGCCGCGGGCGCCGGGCGCCGGTCGCGGGCGGGGTCACGCCGTGGTCACCAGCGCCTTGAGGAACCCGTCGGGGCGCGTGCGCGTCGCCTCGAACGCGTCGCCTAACGCGTCGAGCGGGTAGCGGTGCGTGTAGAGCGGCGCGGGGTCGAGCGCGCCGGACGCGACCGCGTCGACCGCCGCGCGGATCCCCGCGACGTAGGCCGCGGGGTCGCGCTCGTGGGCGTTCACGACGTCGAGCCCGCGCCAGTTCCAGAGGAACATGTTCACCTGCCGCGGCCCGTCCTGGTGGAAGCCCGCGACGACGAGCCGGCCGCGCTCGGCCGTGAGCTCGCCCGCGAGGTCGAGCGGCCACTGCAGGCCGACGCACTCGAAGACGCGCTCGCAGAACTTGCCGCCGGTGAGCGCCTTCACGCGCTCGATCACGCGCGCGTGGTCGTCCATCGGCACCGTGTCGTGCGCGCCGAACTGGCGTGCGACGTCGAGCGAGAACGCGCGGCGCGACACGGCGATCACGCGCGCGCCGGCGTTCGCGGCGAGGCGGCAGAGGAGTGCGCCGAGGAAGCCGACGCCGACGACGGCGACGTCCTGGCCGGGGCGCACGTCGCCGCGCGCGAGGATGTTCATCGCGCAGCCGAGCGGCTCGCCCGGGAAGGGGCGGCCGTCGAGCGCGGCCGGGAGCGGGACGACCGCGTCCGCCTTCGCGACGTCGTGCGTGGCGTACGCCGCGTAGGAGAGCGCCGCGACGCGCTGGCCGACGGCGAGGCCGGTCACGCCGTCGCCTAACGCGTCGACCGTGCCCCACCCCTCGTGCCCCGGGTTCCCGGGCGGCGCGGGGTAGGTGAACCACTCGCGCCCCTCCCACATCGGCAGGTTGGACGCGCAGACGCCGCTGCCTTCGAGCCGCACGCGCACCTCGCCGGGGCCGGGCGCGGGGGGCGGGCCCGGCTCGACGCGCACGACGCCCGGCGCGGCGAGGATCGCCGCCGCGCCTAACGCCTGGCTCACGCCCGCGCCCCCGCCAGCTCCGCCTCGGGCTCGGCCGCCGCGGCGCCGGCGGCGACGCCCGCCTCCGCGCTGCCGAGCCACGCGTGCAGCCGCGCGAGCCCCGCGTCGAGCGAGGTGCGCGGCGCCCACCCCGTCGCGCCGCCGAAGGCGCGCACGTCGCTCACGTACCACTTCTGGTCGCCCGTGCGCCACCCCTCGAACGACACGCGCGGCCGGCGGCCGACGAGGGCGCCTAACCGCTCGACGAGTTCGAGCAGCGACGTCGTGTTCGCCGGGCCGCCGCCGATGTTGAAGGCGCGCCCGGCGAGCCGCCCGACGTTCGCGCGCGCCAGGAGGAACGCCTCGACGAGGTCGCCGACGAAGAGCACGTCGCGCACCTGCAGCCCGTCGCCGTAGAGCGTGATCGGCTCGCCGCGCAGCGCGCGGATGAGGAAGTGCGCGACCCACCCCTGGTCCTCGGTGCCGAACTGCCGCGGGCCGTAGATGCAGCTCATCCGGAAGACTACGGCGGGCACCCCGAACGAGCGCGCGTAGTCGCACACGTACTGGTCGGCCGTGCCCTTCGAGCAGCCGTAGGGCGAGTGGAAGTCGAGCGGGCGCGCCTCGCCGATGCCCGACGCGGCGAGCGACGCGTCGGCCGGCACATAGCGCCGCCCCCCGCCCGCCCCCGTCGATTCGGCCACGTCGGCCAGTTCGCCGTACACCTTGTTCGTGCTCGTAAAGAGCACGGGGATCGGTGCCCCCGCCGCCCCGGCCGCGGCGCGCACCGCCTCGAGCACGTGCAGCGTGCCGCGCGCGTTGACCTCGAAGTCGTCGACCGGGTCGACGAGCGACGTCGTCACGGCGACCTGCGCGGCGAAGTGGAAGACGTCGGCCACGGGCGCGCCGTTAGGCGGCCGGACCGCGCGCGCGACGGCGGCGCGGTCGCGCACGTCGCCCTGGACGAACGCGACGCGCTCGCCGTGCGTCGCGCGCAGCCAGGCAAGGTTCCGCTCCACGCCCGCGCGCGAGAGGTTGTCGAACACCACCACGCGCCGGCCGTCGCGCAGCAGCCGGTCGGCGAGGTTGCAGCCGACGAAGCCCGCGCCGCCGGTGATCAGCGTCGGGCGGTCGCTGTCGCGCGCGCTCATACCGTGAGCCCCCGCGCCGCGAGTTCCGCGCTCGCCTCGGCCACCCGGTCCTCCGCGGTCTGGCCGTCGACCCACTGCGCCAGCTCGCGCAGCCCCTCGTCGAAGTCGACCTGGGGCGCGTAGCCCAACAAATCGCGCGCGCGCGTGACGTCGGCCACGCAGTGCCGGATGTCGCCGACGCGGTACTTGCCCGTCACCTCCGGGGCGAGGTAGCCCTTGCCCATCACCCCCGCGAGCCGCTCGGCGATCTCGCGCACCGTGTAGCGGTGGCCCGAGCCGACGTTGATCGTCTCGCCGTCCACCCCCGCCGCGTCGAGCGCCAGGCGGCAGGCGCGCGCGACGTCGTAGACGCTGACGAAGTCGCGCTGCTGCAGGCCGTCCTCGAAGAGCACCGGGGCGCGGTCGTTGAGCAGGCGCGCGGCGAAGATCGCGAGCACGCCCGTGTACGGGTTGGAGAGCGCCTGGCGCGTGCCGTACACGTTGAAGAAGCGCATCGCCGCCGTCGGGATGCCGTAGGCGCGCCCGGTCATCAGGCAGAGCCGCTCCTGGTCGTACTTGGAGAGCGCGTATACCGAGGCGAGCGACGGCGCCTTGGATTCGGGCGTCGGGAGCGGCGTGAGCACGTGCCCGTCGGCGTCGCGCGTCTCCCAATTGCCGCCGGCGAGTTGCTCGCGCGAGCGCTCGACCGCGGCGACGACCTGCCCGTCGGGGCGCGCGTAGAGCCCCTCGCCGTAGAGCGACATGCTCGACGCGACGACGAGGCGCGCGAAGGGACGCGTCTTCTGCCGCGCGAGCATCGCCTCCAACAGCACCGCCGTGCCCATGTTGTTCACGTCGGTGTAGTGGGCGATCTCGTACATGCTCTGCCCGACGCCCACGGCCGCGGCGAAGTGATAGACCGCGTCGATCCCGTCGAGTGCGCGGCGCACGGCGGCCGCGTCGCGCACGTCGCCCACCACCAGCTCGACCTCGGGGTCGAGGTAGTCGGGGCGACGCCCCTCGGCCGCCGCGGCGGCGCCGTGCACCTGGGGCGCGAGGTTGTCGAGCGCGCGGACCCGGTGGCCGGTGCGCAACAACTCGTCCGCGAGGTGCGAGCCGATGAAACCCGCGCCTCCCGTGATCAGGATCGATTGCCCCATGAACGTGGTGATGAGGGTTGGAGTGACCGAGCGGCTATCCGGGCAGCTATGTAGAAGCACTGTAAGTAGCCCCTCGGACCCGCTTTCGCCATATCCGCGCGTCCCGGGGGATGCGGCCCGCGTACAAACCTTGCACTTTCCCCGGCTATGCGACTCGTAGTCTTTGGACTCACGGTCAGTTCGTCGTGGGGCAACGGGCACGCCACGCTCTGGCGCGCGCTGATCCACGCGCTCGCCCGCCAGGGCCACGCGGTCACCTTCTTCGAACGCGACGTGTCGTACTACGCCGCGCACCGCGACGTCACCGAGCTCCCCGCCGGGGAGCTCGTGCTGTATGCGTCGTGGGAGGACGTGCGCGACCGCGCCCGCCGCGCGCTCGCCGACGCCGACGTGGCGATGACGACCTCGTACTGCCCCGACGCGGTCGACGCCGCGGCCGTGATGGTCGAGGCCCGCGACGCCGGCGGCCCGCTCGCGACGTTCTACGACCTCGACACGCCGGTGACCTTCGCCCGCCTCGACGCGGGCGAGGTCGTGCCCTACCTGCCGGCCGAGGGGCTCGGCGCGTTCGACCTCGTGCTGAGCTACACGGGCGGCCGCGCGCTCGACGCGCTCGGCACGCGGCTCGGCGCGCGGCGCGTGGCCCCGCTCTACGGTTCGGTCGACCCCGCGGTGCACCGCCCCGCGGCGCCGCGCGCGGACTGGCGCTCGGACCTGTCGTACATCGGCACGTACGCGGCCGACCGGCAGGGCGCGGTCGACGCGCTCTTCCTCGAGCCGGCCCGGCGGCGCCCGGGGGCGAAGTTCGTGCTCGCGGGGTCGCAGTACCCGGCCGACTTCGCGTGGACGCCCAACACCTGGTACCTCGCGCACCTGCCTCCCGCCGACCACCCCGCGTTCTACGCGTCGAGCCGCCTCACGCTCAACACGACGCGCGGCGCGATGGCGGCGATGGGCTGGTGCCCGTCGGGGCGGCTGTTCGAGGCCGCGGCGTGCGGCGTCCCGATCCTCACCGACACGTGGGACGGCCTCGACGCCTTCTTCTCGCCTGGCGACGAAATCCTCGTCGCCGGGTCGGCCGAGGACGCGCTCGCGGCGCTCGACCGGCCGGACGCCGAGTTGCGGGCCATCGCCGACCGCGCCCGCGCGCGCACGCTCGAGGAGCACACCGCGGACCGGCGCGCGCGAGAGCTCGTCGCCGCGCTCGAGGGCACGGCCGCGGACGCGGCCCGCCGGACCGCGCCCGCGGCCGCCCTCGCCGCCGTGGAGGGCTGAGCCCGTGTGGGGGATCATCCCGGCCGCGGGCGCGGGCACGCGCATCCAGCCGCTCGCCTTCTCGAAGGAGTTGCTCCCGGTCGGCAGCCGCGTCGACGGCGGCGTCGAGCGCCCGCGGGCGGTGAGCGAGTACCTCGTCGAGCGCATGGTGCGCGGCGGGGCGACGCGCGTCTGCTTCGTCGTCTCGCCCGGCAAGGCCGACATCCTCGCCTACTACGGCGGCTCCGCGTGCCAGGCGCACGTGTCGTTCACGGTGCAGCCGCAGCCCGCCGGGCTCTGCGACGCGCTCTTCCGGGCGCTGCCGATGATCCCACCCGAGGACCAGGTGCTCGTCGGCCTTCCCGACACGGTGTGGTTCCCGGTCGACGGCTTCCGCGCGCTGCCCGACGACGCGCTCTCGTTCCTGCTCTTCCCGGTCGAGCACCCCGAGGTCTTCGACGCCGTCGTGACGGACGCGGAGGGCGCGGTGGTCGAGATCCAGGTGAAGCAGGCGGCGCCGAGTACGGCGTGGGTGTGGGGGGCGTTCAAGCTGACGGGCGCGATCCTGCGCGAGCTGCACGCGCTCTGGCTCGCGCGCGAGCAGGCGGACGAGTACTTCGGCACGCTCGTCAACGCGTGGCTGGCGGAGGGCGGCCGGGCGCGCGGGGTGCGCGCGGGGGAGACGTACGTCGACGTGGGCACGCTCGGCGGGTACCGCGAGGCGGTGCAGGCGTTAGGCCGGCGGGCGGTCGAGGACGGGGCGGGGGCGGAGTTCCCGGGCGCCGTGGTGCCTCGGCTCGCGCACGCGCCGGCGGCGACGCGGCGCTAGGACGGGACGCGGGGTGGCGACGCGCCACCGACGACCGATGCTGAGGCCCCGCTAGCTTCCGCGCTCGCCCTATGTCCTCTCCTCCCGCCGCCTCGCTCCTCGATCGGCTGGACGCCGCGACCGAGGCGGGCGACGTCGACGCCCACCAGCTCGCCGACACGCTCGGTCTCACGGTCGGCGGGCTTCGCGCCGCGCTCGCCCGCCCCGCCCTGCTGCCGGCCGAGTGTGCGCCGGCCCTCGCCCGCGCGCTCGGGCTCGAAGCGGGGATGCTGCGGGCGCTCCGGCGCGCGGCGTCGGCGGAGCCCGCGGGGAGGGGCGCGGCGCCCGCCGCCGACGTACCCAGGACGTCGACCGAGGCGTCGTCGTTCGTGGCCGTATTAGGGGCGACGGTGGCCGCCGTCGCCGGCGACGACGTGGTGACGGCCGCGCTGCGCCGCGGCGTGCTCGACGTTGCGGCCTCTGCGGCGCGCGCGGCCGGACGTGTCCTTCCCCCCGCCGCATACCAGCTGCGGGCGCGCGTGGCGCGGGGTGATTTCGCCGCCCCGCGTTCGGACCCGACTTCGCCCCCGGGCACCGACTCGACCGATGCGACGCTCGTGGACGCGGCGGCCGCGCTCGTCCGCGCGTTGCAGCGCGCCGCGCCCGGCTACGACGGCCTCTTCGCGCCGCTCGACGACGCCGGCCTCGACGACCTCCTGCGCCGGCACGGGATCGCGGTCCACGCGCTCGACGACCTGCCGGCCGGCTCGCGCGCCGTGCTCACGCCGCCGTTCTTCGGCCGGTACCGGTTGCTCCGCGCCGGGACCGCAACGGCGGACCAGCGTCGGTTCACGGCGCGTGTCGCGCTCGTCCACCTGCTCGCCGGCCACGTCGGCGAAACGGCGCCCCTCCCGTCGCCCGCTCCTCTTGCACTCGCGCGGTTGGCCGACCTCGTCGCGCTCGCCGACCTCGTCCCGTTCTGGCAGCTGAGCGATGCGCGGCGGCGCGGACGCCTCGGTTGGCGCGCGCTCGCCGAGGACGCGGCACGGCACGCCGCGGCGCTCGCGGGCGACTGGGACGCCCGGCGCGCGGTCGATCGCGGGGCCCTCCGGGTCGCGCTATTCCGAACGCACGCGCTCTGACCCGCCGACCGGCGTCGTGCGCGCGGGACCGGCCGCCGAGCCGGGCACGCGGGCGCCGCCGAGCAGGGGGGCCGCGCGCTCGCCCGCCGTTCCCGCGGGAGGGTGTGCGTCGTGGACGGGCCGGGCGCGCCACCACGCGACGAAGAGCAGCAACGGCGGGAGGGCGAACCACAGGGCGATGACCAGCAGCGTCGTGCTGCCGGCCCAACGCACCGCGCCGTTCTCCGTGACGGTCAGCGCGACCACGTCGTTCGTCAGCCCCGCCTGGACGCCCCCGTGCCGCCCCGGGTCGTGCGTGAGCCGCCAGACCATGAACGCGGGCAGGCCGAGCACCGCGACGACGAGCGCCAGCCAGTACCCGCACCAGGCGAGGAGCAGGTGGCGCGGTGCCCACCGCCGCAGCGCGAAGGACGTCATCGAACCACCCGGGGCGGGGTGTCGGGCCGACGTGCGGGCGGCGGCCGCGTCGGGTGTCTCACGCGCCGTCCGCGGTCACCGAATCGTAGATGCGCACCGTATGCCAGTACCGGGAACACTCGTCGCGGAAGCGGTCGTGCACGGGGTGGACCTGATACGCGTCGTGCGCCGCCTGGTCGGCGAAGGCGAGCACGAGGGCGTACGAGTAGCTCCGGTCGATGACGGGCCGGTCGGTGGGGGCCGGCACGCCGACGTAGCCCTGCTGAACGCCGTCGATGCCGCGCAGCGCGTGGATGCCGGCGACGACCTGCGCGCGCTCCGCGGGCGTCAGGTCGTCGCGGAGCCAGAAGTACACGGCGTGGATGAACATGTCGGAGTACGGAGGACGGGGGGAGGCGCGGGGGGCGGCCCGCGCCGCGGCACCGCCTAGCGGCCCGGCGGGACGCCGTCCGGGCGAGCCGCGCCCGGCGGACGCGTCGAAACTTACGTCCCGCGCGTTCGCGGGGGGCCGTCCGGGCGACTCGCGCGTGCGTCGGGCGCCGACGTAGGGCGGCGGTGGCCCCCGCTCTCGCGGGGCGGACGACGGGCGGAGAGCCGCCACCCCCGCGAGGCGCTCGCCGCCGGTGGCGGTCCACCCGCACTCGGCGCGACCGCCAGTCGCCCCCGACACGAGTCCGCGTTAGTCCGGCTCGCCGGATCGACCGGCTGGACGTCGGGCCCGCGAATCGGCGTGGCGGCGCGACTCGCGGATGCGAAGCGGGGCGGCATCGCGCGATGCCGCCCCGCGTGGGGTCGTGTGGTTTCGGCGCCCGACGAACCGCGTCAGCGCCGCCTGCGCGCGACGCCGGCCAGCATGACGAGGCCGCCGAGCGTCAGCATGACGGTGGTTGGTTCGGGAACGACCGTGCCTCCCCCGCCGGTGCCCCCCCCACCCGTGCCGCCGCCCCCGGTCCCACCTCCGCCGGTTCCCCCGCCGCCGGTGGCCCCCCCTCCGGTGCCCCCCCCTCCGGTGCCCGCACCGCCGCCGCCACCGGTCCCGCCCCCACCGCCGCCGGTACCCCCCGTGCCGCCCGTTCCGCCGCCGGTGCCACCCGTGGTGCCGCCGCCGGTGGTACCGCCGCCGGTCCCTGTCCCACCACCCGCGCCGGTCCCGCTGCCCGCGGTGGGCGTCGTCGTGGAGCTGGTCGGCGTGTGGGAGCCGACCGCGATCGCCGTCCCGCCGAGGAGGAGACCGGCGAGGAGCGGCAGTCCGACGCGGCCGCCGACGGTCGGGAGGATCGGCGCGACGACCTCACCGGGGGCGACGACCGGCGCAGGCGCCGACGGCGCGGGCGTCGGCGCCACGTCGCCGACGGCGCCGTCGGACGTCGTCGCCGGCGCGGCCGCAACGACCGGGCAGGCGCCCGGCTTCGCCTTGCTCACGCGGACGCCGGACCTCGTGACGGACTTCTGCACCCGGACGCTCCCGTCCGCCATCCGGACGCGGCGCGTCGTGAGGCGGGCCGTGCCCGCCGGCGACGCGTCTCGTGGGGCGAGCACCTGGTGCCGCGCGCCGACCGCCGCGTACGCGGCCGTGCGGGGACGGGCGAGCGAGTCGCACGACGACTGGGCGAACGCCGGGACGGCGAACACTCCCACTCCCACGGCCGCGACAGCAGGCATGAGGTGCTTCATGAAACTCTGCGGGGTCAAGGGCGAGGCCAGCGCACCAGACGATCGATGCGATCGAGAGGACGTCACCGCCGGCGGTCGGCCGTAACGTGGAGGCGTACGGGCAAAGCACGGACCGGGGCGGTCCGTCCAGTGATGTACTGCGTACGTGGCAGAATGTTGCGACGTGCACCGGCGCCCCGCGACCGGCCACGTCCGCCTTCCGGCGTCGCCGGTGACAGCTGTTACGTAAGTCGCAGTACGACCGAAACTTACGCAATCGGCCGCGGGGCGGCGCGGCCCGCGACGGCCCTCCCGGCGCGCCTAACATGGCCGGGCGGGGGGCCGCTTGGCCCCCCGCCCGGCGCCGAACGCCGGGGTCCGCCGCTATGCAGACGCGCCCAGTTCGGGGCGCGTCACCGCCGCTACGTATTCGGCCGGTAGCGGCCGCGCAACGGGCCCTGTCGCGAAACCGACGCAGCGCGGGCCGGGCATGACGGGCGCGTCACGGGGCCGCGCGCGGGTCGCGTTCGGCGCTCGGGACGTCGCGGGTCGTCGGCACGCGGGCGGGCTCGCGCTCGCCGAAGAAGTACCAGACCACGAGCGCGATCAGCGCGACGCCGCCGACGAGCACCGCCCACGCGGTCGCGTCCAGCGTTGGAACGTCGCGCGACAGCCCGAGCATCGACGGCGCGCTCACCGGGCGCGCGCCGCCGGCGCCCGGAAGCGCCGCAGGCGCAGGCTGTTCGCGACGACGCTGACGCTCGACACGCTCATCGCCGCGCTCGCGAGCACCGGCGACAGCAGCCATCCGGTGAGCGGGTAGAGCAGCCCGGCGGCGATCGGGATCCCGACCGCGTTGTAGACGAACGCCCAGAACAGGTTCTGCCGCACCGTCCGGATCGTCGCGCGCGAGAGGGCGAGCGCGGTGACGACGCCCCAGAGGTCGCCGCGCACGAGCGTGACGTCGCTCGCTTCCATCGCGACGTCGGTGCCGGTCCCGATCGCGATGCCGACGTCGGCCTGCGCGAGCGCCGGGGCGTCGTTGATGCCGTCGCCGACCATCCCGACGCGGCGCCCGTCGGCCTGCTGCAGCCGCTTTACTTCGGCCGCCTTCTCTGCCGGTAGCGCCTCGGCCAGCACCCGGTCGATCCCGACCTGCCGCGCGACGACCGCCGCCGCGTGCCGCGTGTCGCCGGTCATCATGACGACGTCGAGTCCCAGCCCTTTCAGGGCCGCCACCGCGGCGCGCGCCTCGGGCCGCACCCGGTCGGCGACGGCGACCAGCCCCGCGATGCGCCCGTCGACGGCGACGTGGACGGGCGTCGTCCCCGCGGCCGCGAGCGCGGCGGCGAGCGAATCGGCCGGGGCCGCGTCGACGCCCCGGCTGGCGAGCAGCTTCGCGGTGCCGGCCAGCACGCGGCGGCCGTCGACCGTCGCCTCGATGCCGTGGCCGGGGAGCGCGGCGAACGCCGTCGCGTCGGCGAGCCGGAGCCCGCGGGCCTCCGCGCCCCGCACGAGCGCGGCGCCGACCGGGTGCTCGCTCCCCCGCTCCGCGCTCGCCGCGAGGCGGAGCACCTCGTCCCCCGACTCCGCGCCTAACGTGACGACGTCGGCGAGCGCGGGGCGCCCCTCGGTGATCGTGCCCGTTTTGTCGAGGACGAGCGTCCGGAGCCGGTGCGCCGTCTCGAGCGCGTCGCCGCCCTTGATCAGCACCCCGAGCTCGGCGCCGCGCCCGGTGCCGACCATGATCGCCGTGGGCGTGGCGAGGCCGAGCGCGCAGGGGCAGGCGATGATGAGCACGGCGACGAAGTTGACGAGCGCCGCCGCGAGGCGGACCTCCGGCGGGGAGAGGACGAACCAGCCGACGAACGTCGCGATCGCGACGCAGAGGACGACCGGCGTGAAGATCCCGCTCACGACGTCGGCGAGCCGCGCGATCGGCGCCTTCGCGCCCTGCGCGTCCTCGACGAGCCGCACGATCTGCTGGAGCGCCGTGTCGCGCCCGACCTTCGTGACCTCGAAGCGGAAGCTGCCCGTCGCGTTCACCGTCGCGCCGAACACGGCGTCGCCGGGCCCCTTTTCGACGGGGAGCGACTCGCCCGTCAGCATCGACTCGTCCACGGCCGACGTCCCGGCGAGGACGCGGCCGTCGACGGGGATCTTCTCGCCCGGGCGGACGACCACGACGTCGCCCGGGACGACGGCCTCGACCGCCACGTCGACCTCCGCGCCCGCCCGGACCACGCGCGCGGTCCGCGCCTGCAGCCCGGCGAGCCGTCGGACGGCGTCGCCCGCCCGCCCCTTCGCGCGCGCCTCGAGCAGGCGGCCTAACAGGACGAGCGCGACGATCACGCCCGCGGCCTCGAAGTAGACGGGCGCGCCGTGCGTGCCGGCCGCCGGGCCGCGCCCCGCTCCGCCAGTGACCGCGCCCGGGGCGACCGTAGCCGCGACCGAGTAGAGGTACGCCGTGCCGGTGCCGACCGCGATGAGCGTGTTCATGTCGGCCGCGCGGTGCCGGAAGGCCGCCCACGCGCCGCGGTAGAACTGGCGCCCGCTGTAGAGCACCACGGGCGTCGTGAGCGCGAGCTGCAGCCAGTTGATCCACGGCCGGTCGAACAGCGGGACGCGCCCGTGCGCCATCGCGAGCGCGAGCACCGGGAGCGAGAGCACGGCCGCGACCGCGAATCGCCGCCGGAGCGCGCGCACTTCGTCCGTCCGCGCGGCGGCCTCGGCGTCGACCGCCGTCGCCTCGTCGGCGGCACGCGCCGCCGGATGCACATCGTAGCCGAACGCTTCGATCTCGCGCCGGACGTGCGTCGCGTCGGTCGCGCTCGGCAGGTACTCGGCCCACACCCGCATCGTCGCGGGGTCGAAGCCGGCGTCGACCACGCCCGGGATCGCCGTCAGCCGCCGTTCGAGCGGGGCGGCCGAGCCGGACGGGCGGGCGGAGTCGTCGACGACGAACTCGGCGCGCGCGGTGCCGGTCACGCCGTAGCCGACGTCCCGGACCGTGCCGACGAGCTGGCGCGTGCCGGTCGCGTCGGGGTCGTACTCGACCGTGGCGCGGGCGGTGGCGAAGTTGACCGCGGCGCGCCGGACGCCCGGGGCGCGGCCGAGTTTCGTCTCGACGCGACGCGCGCAGGCCGCGCACGTCATTCCGGTGATCGGGAGGTCGACGCGGCTGGCGTCGGCGCGCGGCGCGTCGTCGATCGCTGTCATGCTCCTGCCCTCCTCGCCCGCGCTACCGCGCGTGCTTGGACATCAAGTCGGTGAGTTCGTCGTACATCGCCGCCGCCTCGGCCGGAGTCCCGCGTACCGCGGCCGCCGCGCAGTGCTTCAGGTGGTTGCGCATGAGCTCGCGCCCGACGGCGCGCAGCGCGGCCTGGACGGCGGCGATCTGGGTGAGGACGTCGGCGCAGTAGCGGTCGTCCTCGACCATCTGCTGGATGCCGCGCACCTGCCCTTCGATGCGACGCAGGCGCTTCTGGTTGCGCGCCTTCGCCTCGGGGTCGACGGCGACGGCCGTGCGCGGGACGGTGGGGTGGTCAGACATGTATTGTCGTGAATATACCCCTCCGGGGTATCACCGGTCCAGCCCGCGGCCACGACGCGCGCGGAGGGTACTCCCCACAGACGGGGCGGCCACACCGCACGCGGCGCCGGCCTGTCCCCCGCCTTTCGGAGCCTCCCGAGATGCGTTTTCTGACGATCGGTCCCGACCAGCACGAGGAGCACGACCACGACGACCACGGCGGCCTGCACCGCGACCTGATCGCGACGGGTCAGGTCGTCGACCGCCGCCGGCTGCTGCGCATGGCCGCGAAGTTCGGCGCGGGCCTCAGCATGCTCAACCTCGACCGGTGGCTCGAGCAGTTCGAGCGGCACGTGCACCCAGATCCCCGAGGAGACCTCGGGGCCCTACCCGGGCGACGGCTCGAACGGTCCGGACGTGCTCAACCTGACCGGCGTGGTGCGGAGCGACATCCGCTCGAGCTTCGGCGGCGCGAGCGGCACCGCGGTCGGCGTGCCGCTCACGATCGAGCTCACGCTCGTGTCGGCGTCGAGCTGCGGGGTACTCGCCGACCGCGCGGTCTACCTGTGGCACTGCGACCGGACCGGCCTGTACTCGCTCTACGGGGCGGGCGTGACGAACCAGAACTACCTGCGCGGCGTGCAGGCGACCGACAGCGGCGGCAAGGTCACGTTCACGTCCATCTTCCCGGCGTGCTACTCGGGGCGCTGGCCGCACATCCACTTCGAGGTCTACCCGAGCCTAAGCGCGGCGACGGACGTGAAGAACAAGGTCGCAACGTCGCAGATCGCGATGCCCAAGTCCGCGTGCGACCTCGTGTACGCGACGTCCGGCTACGCGCAGAGTGTGAAGAACCTGGCGAGCACGTCGCTCTCGACGGACCTCGTATTCAGCGACGGCGCGGCGCTCGAGCTGGCGACGATCACGGGCGACGTCACGAGCGGGATGACGGCCGCGCTGACGGTGGCGGTCAGCGGCGCTTGACGTCGACGGCGCCCCGGGAGCCCGGGGCAGTACCGCGACCCGCCGGGCGGAGGGATCTTTGCACGTCGCCACTCGCCCGCGGCCCGGGCGGGTGGCGCACGGCGGACGGTCGTCCTGCGTGCCTCCCGAATCGCCCTCCGCGTCATGCCCGAACTTCGTCCGCAGCCGGCCGTTCGACCCACGGTGCACAAGTTCGGCGGCGCCGCGCTCGCCGACGCCGCGGCCGTCCGGCATGCCGCGAGGATCGCGGCCGACGCGCCGCGGCCGGTGGTCGCGGTCGCCTCGGCGATGCGCGGCGTGACCGACGCGTTGCTCGCGGTCGCGCGGGCGGCGGCGGGCGGTGACCGCGACGCGGCCCGCGCGGGCGCGGCGGCGCTGCGGGCACAGCACGCCGAGGTCGTCGCGGGCGTGGCGCCCGACGCGGCCGCGGGGGAGGCGCTGCGGGACGCGGTGGCGGCCGAGTTCGACGATCTCGACCGGATCGTCGACGGGCTGCTCGCCCTGCGCGAGCTGACGCCGGCCGTCTCGGACCTCGTCGTCGCGCGCGGCGAGCGGGTCGCGGCGCGGTGCCTCACGGCGGCGCTCGGCGGGGCCGGCGTGGAGGCGGTGTTCGTGGACGCGACGGCGGTCGTGCGGGCCGACGCGCGGCACGGCGCGGCCGCCCCGGACCTGGAGCGCACCGCGGCGTGCGCCGCCGCGGCGCTGGGGCCGCTGCTCGAGCGCGGGGCCGTGCCCGTGGTGCCCGGCTTCCTGGCCGGCGCCCCCGACGGCGCGACGGTCACGTTAGGCCGCGGCGGCTCGGACCTGACGGCGACGGTGCTCGCCGCGGCGCTCCGGGCGCCGGCGGTGGTGCTCTGGAAGGACGTGCCCGGCTTCCTGACCGCGGACCCGCGTGTGGTGCCCGAGGCGCGGCTGATCCCCGTGTTGCACGCGCGGGAGGCGGCCGAGCTCGCGTACTACGGCGCGAAGGTGCTGCACCCGCGGGCGCTCGTGCCGATCGCCGGCGCGTCGGGGCGCGGGACGCGCGTCTTCGTGCGCCCGCTCGCCGACCCCGCGGCGCCGGGGACCGAGATCGTCGTGCGGCCGCCGCGGCGCGCGGCGCGGCGGGCGGGCGCGTCGGCCCGTGCGGCGGCGCCGGTGAAGGCGCTGAGCGCGGTCGCCGAGCAGGCGCTCGTGACGATCGCGGGCGCGGGGATGATCGGCGTGCCGGGGATGGCCGCGCGCGCGTTCGTCGCGCTCGAGCGGGCGGGCGTGTCGGTGTCGCTCATCTCGCAGGCGTCGTCGGAGCAGTCGATCTGCCTCGTCGTGCCCGGGGCGGCGGCCGACGCCGCGGAGCGGGCGCTCGCCGCGGCGTTCGCGCCCGAGCTCGCCCGGCGCGAGGTCGACGCCGTCGGCGCGCGCCGCGGGGTGGCGACGGTCGCGATCGTCGGGCTGGGGATGGCGGGGACGCCCGGCGTGGCGGGGCGGCTCTTCGACGCGTTAGGCGAGGCCGGCGTCAACGTCGTCGCGATCGCGCAGGGCGCCTCGGAGCTCAACATCTCGGTGGTCGTCGACGCGGCCGACGCGGCGGCGTCGCAGCGGGCGGTGCACGCGGCGTTCCGGCTCGACAAGATCGGCGGCGGCTCGCCGGGCGCGCGGCACCCGGCCACCCCGGCCGACGTCGTCCTGCTCGGCTTCGGCAGCGTCGGGCGGGCGGTGGCGCGGCAACTCGCGGCGCCGCCGGCGCGCGTGCGCGTGGTCGCGGTGATCGACCGGAGCGGGTACGTGTTCGACCCGCGCGGGCTCTCCCCGGAGCGCGTCGCCGCGCTGGCGCGCGCGAAGCGGGGCGGCGCGGCGCTCGCCGACCAGCCGCGCGGGACGCGCGCGTCGGCCGACGCGGCGCTCGGCGCGATCGCGGGGCACGCGCTCTCGCGCCCCGTGCTGGTGGACCTCACGGCGGGCGACACGGGCGCGGTGCTCGAGGCCGCGGTGCGCCACGGCATGGACCTCGTGCTCGCCAACAAGCGCCCGCTCGCCGACGACACCGCCGCGACCGACGGGCTCGCACGCGCCGCGGCCGCGGGCGGGCGGCGCGTGCTGCACGAGGCGACGGTCGGCGCGGGACTGCCGCTGCTCGACACGCTGCACAAGCTCCGCGAGTCGGGCGACCGCGTGCTGCGGATCGAGGGGTGCCCGTCGGGGACGTTAGGCTACCTGTTCGGCGAACTCGGTCGCGGGGTGGCGTTCTCCGACGCGCTCGGCCGCGCGATGGCGCTCGGCTACACCGAGCCCGACCCGCGCGACGACCTCTCGGGCGCGGACGTCGCGCGCAAGGCGATCATCCTCGCGCGGCTGCTCGGCTGGCGCGGCGAGCCGGCCGACGTGCCGGTCGAGTCGCTCGTCCCCGCGGAGCTGCGCGACCTGCCGCTCGACGCCTTCCTGGCGCGCGCGTTAGGCGAGCGCGCGCTCGACGCGGGCTGGGCGGCGCGCGTGGCCGAGGCGGCGGCGCGCGGGCTCGTGCTGCGCTACCGCGTGTCCGTGTCGCGCGGTCGTGTGCGCGTCGGGCTCGCGGCGGTGCCGGCGGGGGACCCGCTCGCGAACCTCTCGGGGACGGACAACCAGTTCAGCATCACGACGCGGCGGTACCGGACGAACCCACTCGTGATCACCGGGCCGGGGGCGGGGGTCGACGTGACCGCGGGCGGGGTGGTGAACGACGTGCTCAAGCTCGCCGGGACGCGGTGACGCGATCGGCGGCTCGAACGCTCGACTCACTTCACTCCGCGCGGAGCGTCTGGACCGGATCGATCGCCGTGGCGTGCCGCGCGGGCAGGTACGCCGCCGCCGTCGCGACGCCGAGCAGCACGAGGCACGCGCCGCCGAGCGCGACCGGGTCCGTCGGACTCACGTCGAAGAGCAGCGTCGTGAGCAGCCGCGACGTCGCGAGCGCCGCCACGAATCCGACGGCCGCGCCAGACCCGGCGACGAGCCCGGCCCGCCGGAGCACGTCCAGCCGCACGCGCCGCGGCGGCGCACCGAGCGCGAGGCGGATCCCGAACTCGCGCGCCTGGTCGCGGACCAGCGACGCCATGACGCCGAACAACCCGATCGCGGCGAGGAGCAGCGCGACGAGGCCGAAGCTCGACGTCAACAGCGCGCCGAGCCGCGGCTGCGCGAGCGGCTCGGCGAGGATCTCGTCCATGGTCTGAGAATCCCAGAGCGCGACGTCGGGATCGACCTCGCGGCCCGCGGTGCGGAGGGCCGGCAGCAAGGCCGGTAGATCGACCGCACTGCGGATCGCGATCGACCCCTGCCAGTCGCCCTGCAGCGAGGGAAGGAAGACCATCGGTGACGCGTCGCGCAGCGTGCGCAGGTGTGTGTCGTGCGCCACGCCGACCACGGTCCGCCACGCGTCGCCGCCGATCATGCCCGCGGGCGTCGCGTTCGGCACGCGGAGGCGCTGGCCGATCGGGTCACGCCCCGGCCAGAGCCGGCGCGCGACGGACGCGCTCACGATCGCCACGAGCGGCGCCGATCCGTCGTCGCGCGCGGTGAACGCGCGCCCGCGCACGAGCGGCACGCCGAACGTCGCGAAGAACTCGGGCCCGATCATCTCGGTCGCGAAGATCGGGTTCGCCCCCGCGCCGGTCGCGAACGGCCCCTCGACCGCGTACCGCACCTGCCAGACGCCGTTCCCGAGCATCGGCGGCACGACGAGGGGCGTCGCCGCCGTCACGCCGGGGACCGCGCGCACGCGGCGGAGCAGTCGGTCGCCGAGCGCTACTATTCTTGCCGTGGAGTCGTCGCGCTGGGCGTTCCAGGAGTACCAGAGCACCGACAGGCGGTCGCTCACGAAGCCGGTGTCCTGGCGTTCGAGCCGCTCCAGGCTGCGCGCGAGGAGCGCCGCGCCGCCGAGCATCACCATCGCGAGCGCCATCTGCGCGGCGACGAGCGTGTGGCGCACGCGGCGGCGCCGCGACGTCTCGCTCCCGGCACGCGCGTCGAGCCGGAGTGGCGCGGCGAGCGGACCGCGGGCGACGAGGAGCGCGGGCGCGACGCCGAAGAGCAGCACGGCGAACCCGGTGACCGCCGCCGCGGCGCCGATCGGTGCGCCGGCAAGGCGCACCTCGTCCAGGCGTGGCACGTTCGGCGGCGCGTACGCGACGAGCAGGCGCAGCGCCGCGACCGCCACGCCACCGCCGAGGACCCCGCCGGCCGACGCGATCACGAGTGCCTCGACGACGAGCGGTCGCAGGAGGTCGCCGAAGCCCGCGCCCAGGGCGCGGCGCACGGCGAGCTCGCGCGCGCGCGTCGCGGCGCGCAGCAGCAACAAGGTGCCGACGTTCAGGCACGCGATGAGGAGCAGGAGCGCGACGGCCGACGTGAGCAGCGCGAGCACGGGGCGGGCGTCGCCGAGCACCGTGTCGGCGAACGTCGCGGCGTGCGCGCCGCGCAGGTGGAGCGCCGGCGCGAGGCGTTGCTCGATCGCGAGGTACTCCGCGCGCGCGGCCGCGACCGTCGCGCTCGGCGCGAGTCGCGCGACCGCGAACGCCGAGACTTCGGACTGCCACCCGGACCACATCGGGATCCAGTAGTCCGCGCCCTCGGGGTAGGCGAGCCCG
This sequence comes from Gemmatimonadetes bacterium T265, assembly GCA_019973575.1. Taxonomy (NCBI): domain Bacteria; kingdom Pseudomonadati; phylum Gemmatimonadota; species Gemmatimonadetes bacterium T265. The sequence goes on along the minus strand of BPUI01000001.1, from coordinate 2,910,421 downwards.
GGCGGCGCGACGCCGACGATCGTGTAGTCGGTGCGAAGCAGCGGCTCGACGAGGTGGCGGCCGACGACCGAGGAGTCGCCGCCGAACTTCTCCCGCCAGGCGCGGTAGCTGAGCACGAGCGCGCGGGGTACGTGCGAGTCCCCGGGCGACGACCCGGGGACCTCGTCGTCGCTCGGGCGGAACAGGCGGCCGAGCGCCGGCCGGGCGCCGAGGACGTCGAAGAAGTTGCCCGTCGCCATCGCGCGGTTGAGCTCGACCGACCGCTCGCCGTACGCAAACGGCGAGGACGTCGCCGGCCAGTGCGCGACGGCGGCGACCGCGCGCATCGTCCGTGACTCCTGCCGCACGACGGACAGGTCTTTCGTCCCCGTCGCGACGTCGGTCTTGGGGTCGGACGCGTACGTCCACATCACGACGACGCGGTCCTGGTCGACGACGGGCAGCCGCCGCACGAGCACCGTCCGGAACACGCTGAACATCGCGACCGACATCCCGATGCCGAGCGCGAGGATGCTCACCGCGGTGACGAAGACGCCCGGTGTGCGGCGGAAGCCGCGGAGCGCGAATCGGAGGTCGTGCGGGAGGTCGGGCATCGGCGGGCCGAGGTCGCGCGGGGTGACCGCGGGTTGTCGTGTACCTGTCGCGCCCGTGCGGGGATACCCGTCTCGCGCGGATCGCGCGGCGGCGACGGTGGGCGGCCCGCCGGGTGTGTTCAGGATGGAAAAAGTGGCCCAGCGCGCCGTGCGCGGACGTTCGGTGGATGCCTGTTGCGTGGCAACGACTTACGCACCGCGCGCGGGTCGGAAACCGGCGGCTGCACCCGGCCGGGCGTCCGATGGTGGGACGCGGGTGTGCGGGAACGAACAGTCAGGAGCTGATGTGCAGTGCACCGCTCTGGACTGTCTCCGGCGCGCTCATGCCGGCTCGGGCCCGAGCTGGCGCGTCGGACGGCAGCGTGTTGGCGGCCGACGATGCGGTGCCCGACGCCCGCCCGGCGTCACGTGGGGCGGTGCGGAAGCCGCCTAACGAGCTCCTCCACGCACGACGCGACGTCCCGGCCCGCGGTGTCGACCACGAGCCGGGGCCGGTCCCACGCGTGGTACTCGCGCGCGGCCACCGCGTCCCACGTCGGGTACGTGAGGCCCGGAACGTCGTTCGCGCGCGTCTCGACCCGGCGGCGGTGCTCCGCCCGGTCCGAGCAGACGACCTCGACGTCGACCAGCCGGGCCCCGGCCGCCGCGGCCACGTCCCGCCACGCGTCGCGCGTCAGGTCGAGCGGGTTCACCGAGTCGGCGACGACGGCGCGCCCGAGCGCCAGGTTGTCGGCCGCGACGCGGTACGCGACCACGTACCCTTCGGTGACGACGCCGGCCGGGAGCGTGCCGACGGACCGGAGTGCTTGCTCGATCGTGTCGATCCGCAGGTACGTCGCGGCGAGGTGGCGGGCGACGGCGCGGGCGAGCGTGGTCTTGCCCGCCCCGGGCAGTCCGGCGAAGGCGATCAGGAGTGGCATCACCCGACGCGGCGACCGGACGACACGCCACCGCGCTGCCGGACCGAGACGCGCGCCTGCCCCGACGCGCTCGCCTGCACGACGAGCCCGGGCGCGGTGACGTGCACGCTCTCCACGGCGACCGAGTCGACGGTGGCCGAGAGCGTGAGCACGTCGGCGACCGTGCGGTTGAGTCCGCTCAGGAGGAGCGCGCGTCCGCGGTCGAGCGCCGGCGCGAGCGGCACGCGTGCCCGTTCGCGGAAGAGGCGGCGGAGCGCGTCGGAACCGATCCACGCCGCCGCGTTCACGAGGCGGCTGTCGGTCGCGAGGTCGTAGTCCAGGTCGGGGACGACGAGCTGCCCCGCGCTCCGGTCGAGGCGTGGCGTGCCGACGAAGCGCAGCGTTCCGCTGGCGTCGCCCGCGAACGCGACGGTGAGTGTTAGGCGGCCGCCTGCCGCGGGGGCGGCGGTCACGGCGCCGACCGTGATCGTCTGGCCCGCCCGCGTCACCGAGCGGCCGCGCACCGCGGCGGTGACCGCGCGCGACGCCGTCGCGTAGTCGACGACGCCCTGGAGCCGGACGCGGAAGCCCGGCGTTCCGACCCCGCGCGCGAGCGCTGGCAGCGGGGGCGTCTGCACCTGCGGCTCGGCGCCCGTGACGATCTTCGGGAAGGCGTCGAGCCCGGCCTCGACGGCCAGCAGGTGCCCCGAGCCGCCGACGCGCCCCTCGCGCAGGGTCTGCGGGCCGAGCAGGAGCCAGACGCCGTCGGTGAGGCGGATGGGGCGGTTGAGCGCGCGCCACCACCCGGTCGCCTGCGGCGTGAGGTCGACGCCGGCCACCTTGCGGTCGATCGCCGGCATCTGCGTGGCGAGCGCCCGGCGCGCGGCGTCGATCACGCGGTCGGTGACGTCCATGTTGATGATTCCTACGCGGCACCGGTCGGCGGGCCCGGTCGACGCGGGCGCGAGGCCGGCGAGGCGCGACTCCGAGTGGAGGTGCCAGTTGGGCGCGAGGGTGAGCGGCGCGACGAGTTCGACGACGACGTGCGGGCGGCGCGCGGGGTCGTCGTCCGCGCCGCAGCCGGCGTGCAGCGTGGCGCCGAGCGGCGTGCGGTAGTAGCCGCGGGCGGCGTAGGCGAGCGTGGTGCGGAGGTGCACCTCGGGGCCGTCGATCGTCACGACGAACGGGGCGCGGGTGGCCGCGTAGGCGAAGTGCTTGCGCGCGTCGTTGCCGACCTGGTGCACCTGGTCGAGCGACCCGAACGTGCGCGGGACCGCGCGCTCGACGATCGCGAGCACCGGCGTGACGTCGTAGTCGAGCGGGACCGTGAACCGGGAAAGCGGCGCCGGGGGCGGCGCCGGTGCGTTCGCAGACGCCCCGCCCGCGGAGGCCGCCGCGGTGGCGCCCGGCCGGTCGCGCGCGCACGCGCCGCCCAGTGCGCAGGCGACGATCAGCCGCGCGAGCCGGACGGGCCGGGCGGACCGCGGCCGCGACCAAGGCACCGGACTGTTCGTTAGGCGGGCGGGGGACGACGGCACGCGGCGGGGCGGGTGGTGGGGGACGTGGTCCGGCGGTGCCGGGGCGACGGCGCGAGCGGGTGGACGAAGATACGTACCCCCCGGCACGGCGGCTGCTTTCGGCCGCACCCCGTGGCCGCGCACGCGGTCGTCCCACACTTCGACTCCCGATCGCCTTGCCGCTGATGCCGCACGTGCCGCCGTCCGGCGCGTGACCGCCCCCGTCGCCGACGGCCTGACCTGGGGCGTCGTGGCGCTCGCCACCGCCGGCGTGATCGCGCGCCCGTGGAAGCTCCCCGAGGCCGTGTGGGCCGTGTCCGGCGCGGTCCTCCTCGTCGCCCTCGGGCTGCTGCCCGCCCGCGTCGCCGCCGCGGGTGTCGGCAAGGGGCTCGACGTCTATTTCTTTCTGACGGGGATGATGCTGCTGTCGGAGATCGCCCGGCGCGAGGGGCTGTTCGACACCGTCGCGGCGCTCGCCGTCGCCCGGGCCGGCGGCTCGCCGCGGCGGCTCTTCCTGCTCGTCTACGCGGTCGGGACGGTCGTCACCGCCCTGCTCTCCAACGACGCGACGGCGGTCGTGCTCACGCCCGCGGTGTTCGCCGCGGCGCGGCGGGCGCGGGTGGACCCGCTGCCGTACGTGCTCGTGTGCGCCTTCGTCGCGAACGCGGCGAGCTTCGTCCTGCCGATCTCGAACCCGGCCAACCTCGTGCTCTACGGCGGCCGCGTGCCGCCGTTAGGCCGTTGGCTGGCGGCGTTCGCGCTGCCGTCGGCGCTCTCGGTCGCCGCGACCTACGCGGCGCTCCGCCTAACCGCGGGGCGGCGGCTCGGCGCGCGCTGCGAGGGCGGCATCGGGGCGCCGCCGCTCACCGCCGGCGGGCGGGGCGCGCTCGCCGGGATCGCGCTCACCGCCGTCGTGCTGCTCGCCGCCTCGGCGCTCGACCGGCCGCTCGGCGTCCCCACGGCGGCGATGGGCGTGCTCACCGCGGCGGCGGTCCTCGTGCGGACGCGGAGCTCGCCCGCGCCCGTGCTCCGCGGGATCGCCTGGGCCGTGCTCCCCCTCGTCGCGGGGCTGTTCGTGCTGGTCGAGGCGCTGGACCGGACGGGCGTGATCCGGCAGCTCGCGGCCGTGCTGCGCGCGGGCGTGCACGCGTCGCCGGCCGGCACGCCGTGGGCCGCGGGCGTCGCGCTCGCGGTCGCCTCCAACTTCATGAACAACCTGCCCGCCGGCCTGGTCGCCAGCGCGACGCTCGCGCAGGCGCACCCCCCGCCGGCCGTCACCGACGCGCTCCTGATCGGGGTCGACCTCGGCCCCAACCTGTCGGTCACCGGGTCGCTGGCCACGATCCTGTGGCTCGCGGCCGTCCGCCGCGAGGGGCAGGACGTCGGCTTCGGGCGCTTCCTCCGGGTCGGCCTCCTCGTCATGCCGCCGGCGCTCCTGCTCGCACTCGCGGCGCGGCTGGTCGGCGCGTGATGTGGCGGCGCCGGCCGGCGCTCCGACGGTGGAGGGTCAGGTGCGACTATGATTCCGACGACACGCGCCGAGATGACACCGCCGGCCGCCAGCGCCGGCCACAGCAAGGGGAACGATGAGCGGAGCGACGGACGGCAACGGCAGGGCGGCCGTCGTGACCGGGGCCTCGCGGGGCATCGGCGCGGCGATCGCGGAACGGCTGGCGCGCGACGGCTTCGCCGTGGCGATCAACTACGCGGGGAGCGCCGGGGCGGCCGAGGCGCTCGCACGGGGCGTCGCGTCGAGCGGCGGGCGGGCCATCGTGGTGCAGGCCGACGTCGGCGACCCGGCGGCGGTGCGGCGCCTGTTCGACGAGACGGAGCGCGCCTTCGGCGGCGTCGACGTGCTCGTCAACAACGCGGGCGTCATGCAACTCGCCCCGATCGCCGAGAGCGACGACGCGCTCTTCGACCGCCAGATCGCGGTCAACCTCAAGGGCACGTTCAACGGCCTGCGGGAGGCCGCCCGGCGCCTCCGAGACGGCGGACGAATCGTGAACTTCTCGACCAGCGTCGTCGGCACGCGCCTCGAGACGTACGGCGTCTACGCGGCGACCAAGGCCGCCGTCGAAACGATGACTGCGATCCTCGCGAAGGAGTTGCGCGGGCGCTCGATCACCGTGAACGCGGTCGCGCCGGGCGCGACCGCGACCGAGCTGTTTCTGGACGGCAAGTCGCCGGAGCTGGTGAACCGGATCGCGCAGATGAACCCGTTCGGTCGACTCGGCACGCCCGAGGAGATCGCGGCGGTCGTGTCCTTTCTCGCCGGACCGGACGGGGGCTGGGTCAACGGGCAGGTCCTGCGCGCGAACGGCGGGATGGTGTGAGCCGGGGCGCCCGCGGCCAACGCCGCCGACGCGCTCACGGCGTGGCGTCGGATCCCGGCGGCGCGCGGAGCGCCTCGCGCACCGCCGCGCGCCGCAGCTTTCCCGCGGCCGTGCGCGGCAGCGGGGTCGCGACGACGCGCACCTCGCGCGGGACCTTGTACCCCGCGAGCCGCGCGCGGCAGCCGGCGCGCAGCGCGGCCGCGACGTCCTCCCCCGCCGCGTTAGGCGCGTCGTCCGCGAGCCGCACGACGGCGACGACGCGCTGCCCCCACGTAGCGTCGGGCACCCCGACGACCGCCGCCTCCGCCACCCGCGCGTCGGCGAGCAGCGCGGCCTCGACCTCGGCCGGGTAGACGTTCTCGCCGCCGGTCACGACGAGGTCGTCGCGCCGGTCGAGCACGTAGAGGTAGCCGTCCGCGTCCAGCCGCCCGACGTCGCCCGTGTGCAGCCACCCGTCGACGATCGCGCGCGCGGTGGCGTCGGGGCGCGCCCAGTAGCCGGCCGTGACCACCGGCCCGCGCACGAGGATCGCCCCGGCCGCGCCCGGCGCCGCGTCGCGCCCGTCGTCGTCCACGACGCGGAGCGCGTTGGGGTAGAGCGCGCGCCCGGCGGCGCCGAGCCGGGGGAGCGCGTCCTCGGGCGCGAGAGTCGCCACCTGCGAGCAGGTCTCCGTGAGGCCGTACGTCTGGACGACCGGAACGCCTAACGCTGCGCACCGCTCGAGTAACGGACGCGGGGCCGGGCCGCCGCCGAGCAGGACGCAGCGGAGCGAGGGCGGGTACGGGCGGTCGCGGCCCGCGGCGTCGCGGCGGGCGTCGAGCATGCGCTCCAGCATCACGGCGACGACCGAGACGATCGTCACACCGTCGTCGTCGATCGCGCGGTTCACGGCCGCCGCGTCGAAGCCGTCGTGCACGAGCGCGGCGAACCCGAAGACCGCCGCGCGCAGCACGATCGACAGCCCGCCGACGTGGAAGAGCGGCAGGCAAGCGAGCCAGCGGTCGTCCGCCCGCGCGCCGAGGTTGAGCGCGGAGCCGACGGCGCTCCACCAGAAGTTGCCGACGGTCAGCATCGCCCCCTTCGGCCGCCCGGTCGTGCCCGACGTGTAGAGGATCGCGAGCACCGCGTCGGGGTCGTGTGCGAGGCGGAGCGGGACCCCGGGCGCGGGCGCGGCGTAGTCGAGCCTGTCCCAGGCAAGCACGCGGACGTGAGGCGCGTCGCGGGCCGCCTCCTCGGCGAGCGCGGCGGTACGTGCCCCCGCGACGAGCACGCCCGGCGTGGCGTCGCCGAGCTGCCAGGCGAGCTCGGGCGCGCTGAGCCGCACGTTGAGCGGGACGAGCGTCGCGCCGAGCCGGGGGACCGCGTGCGCGAGCACGGCCGGCGCGGCGCCGTCGGGCAGCAGCGTGGCCACGCGGTCCCCCGGCCGCACGCCGGCCGCGGCCAGCGCGCCCGCCGCGCGCGTCGCGTCGGCGTCGAGCTCGGCGAAGCTCCACGCGCGCGCGCCCGCGCCGACCCCCGCGACGAGCGCGAGGCGCGCGGGGGTGGACGCCGCCCGGTGCGCGAGCCAGTCGGGGAGCGGCGCGCCCGCGACGGCGTTAGGCGGTGGCGCGTCCGGGAGGGGTGTGCCGCTCAGGGGAAGCGCGGGAACTTGGAGAAGTCCGGCTTCCGCTTCTCGAGGAACGCGTTCTTCCCCTCCTTCGCCTCCTCGGTGAGGTAGTAGAGCAGCGTCGCATCGCCCGCGAGCTGCTGCAGGCCGGCCTGCCCGTCCGTGTCGGCGTTGAACGCCGCCTTGAGGAAGCGGAGTGCGATCGGGCTCTTCTCGAGCACCTCGCGCGCCCACGCGACCGCCTCGTCGTGCAGCCGCTCCAGCGGGACGACGGTGTTCACGAGCCCCATGTCGAGCGCCTGCCGCGCGTCGTACTGGCGGCAGAGGTACCAGATCTCGCGCGCCTTCTTGTGCCCGACGACGCGCGCGAGGTAGCTCGCGCCGTAACCGGCGTCGAAGCTGCCGACCATCGGCCCGGTCTGCCCGAACCGCGCGTTCTCGGCCGCGATCGTGAGGTCGCAGACGAGGTGCAGCACGTGCCCGCCGCCGATCGCGTAGCCGGCGACGACCGCGATCACCGGCTTGGGCAGGTAGCGGATCTGCTTCTGGACGTCGAGGATGTTGAGGCGCGGCACCTGATCGGCGCCGACGTAGCCCCCTTCGCCCCGCACGCGCTGGTCGCCGCCCGAGCAGAAGGCGAGGTCGCCCTCGCCGGTGAGCAGCACGACGCCCGTCGTGAGGTCGTCGCGCGCGTGGTCGAAGGCGTCGATCAGTTCGGCCACCGTCTCGGGGCGGAAGGCGTTCCGCACCTCGGGACGGTTGATGGTGATCTTCGCGATGCCCTCGCCGGCCGCGTGCTCGTAGCGGATGTCGGTGTAGGGCTTGATGGGCTGCCAGTCGATGCTCATGCCGGTCGTGTGGGTTGGGACGCGCCGCGCCGGAGGGCGGTGCCCCGCAAAGCTAGGCGAGGCGGCGGGGCGGACGGGGCCGTATGTTGTCGGGCACACGGCTCGTCCCGTCCCCGTACTGGAGGTCTCGCCGCATGCGCGCTCGATTCGGGTTCTCCCTCGTCGCCGTCCTCGGCATCGCCCCGCTGGCCGCGCACGCGCAGGCGGCGCCGGCCCCCGCCGCGTCGCCCGCGCCACGCCCCGGCTCCACGCTGCCGCCCGGGCCGGCCGTCTCCGCGACCCCCGGCGGGGCCAAGGTCGCGAACGTGACGTGCAAGGACGGCACGACCGGCAAGGTGGGGCGCGGCGCGTGCGCGCGGCACGGCGGCGTGGCGGCGGTCGCCGCGCCCGGCACCGCCGCGGCGAAGGCGGCCGCGACGGCTTCGGCGAACCCGGGCGGGGTCGCGCCCGCGCCGGCCGCGCCCGCCGGAGCCGCGCCGAGTCGGGCGGCAACCGCGGCCCCCGCGAACCGTAGTGTCGCGTCGGCCGCCGGCGCCGCGCGCACGCCGGCGGCCCGCGGCAGCGGTGCGGCCGACGACGCCAACCCGGCCGGCGCGGTCGCGCAGTGCAAGGATGGCATGTACTCGCACGCGAAGGGACACCGCGGCGCCTGCTCGCGCCACGGCGGCGTGGCGAAGTGGATGGCGACCTGAGACGCGCGGCGGGGAGGCCCGCGGTGGGGGCGTGAGCGCGCGCTCACGCCCCCGGGGGAGCGGGCTCTCGGCGGAACGTCTCGTCGAGGAACGCCCGGACGAGCCCGGCGAACGCGTCGGGCTGCTCCAGGTGCACCGCATGCCCCGCCCCGGGCACCACCGCGAGCCGTGCCCCCGGCAGCGCGCCCGCCATCGCACGGCCTAACACGACGTACTTGGCGTCGAGCGCGCCGGCGACGAGGAGCGCGGGCATGCGGAGTCCGCCGAGCGCGTCGAGCACGGGAGCGTCGGCCCCGGTGCCTGCGCCACGCAGGCTGTTGGCGAGCCCGCGCGCGTCGTTGGCGAGGCGCGCCCCGCGGAGCCGCGCGCGCACCGCGGCCGGCATCGCGTCCTGACTGGCCCAGAGCGGCAGCCGCTCCCACCGGTCGACGAACGCGGGCACGCCGTCGCGCTCGATCGCGTCGGCCAGTGCGGCGTCGGCCGCGGCGCGCTCGGCCCGTTCGGCCGGGTCGGCGATCCCGGGCGACGCGCTTTCGAGCACGAGTGCGGCGACGCGCTCCGGCCGGCGGAGCGCGAGGCGCAGCGCCGCCCGGCCGCCGAACGAGTAGCCGAGCACCGCGGCGCGGTCGATGGCGCAGGCGTCGAGGACGCGCGCGAGGTCGTCGGCGGTGCGGTCGAGCGCGTAGCGCGCCGGGTCGGCGGGGGCGCCCGACCGTCCGTGGCCGGGGAGGTCAACGGCGAGCGTGGGATACGCGCCCCCGAGCGCGTCGCGGAGCGGCCGCCACGTCTCGCCCGACCCCGTGAAGCCGTGCAGGAGCAGGACCGGCGGCGCGCCGCCCGGCCGACCGGCGGCGCGGTCGACGTGCAGCCGGAGCCCGCCGTCGACGTCGACGTCCCCGGCGTCGGTGCGGCTCAACCCTCCGCGCGCCCGGCGGCGGTCGGCGGCGCGTCCGTGGGCCGATCGCCTAACGCGTCGCCGACCGCGGCGGCCACCGCCGCCCACGCCGCGCGGTGGAGCCCCACGTTGCGCGCGCGGTCGGTGCGCAGCTCGATGACGTGGAGCCCGCGCCCGCCGACGCCGGCGGCGACCCCCGCGCGGAACGCGTCCCACGTGTCGGCCCGGGTGTAGCGCGCTCCGTAGAGTGCGGCCGCGGGCGCGAAGTCGAGCCCGTGCGGCGTGCCGAAGAGCCGCTCGAAGTGCGCCGGGTGCGCCGCCTGGGGGAGGAAGGAAAAGATGCCGCCCCCGTCGTTGTTGAGCAGCACGACCGTGGCATCCAGGGCGTGCAGCTTCGCGGCGAGCAGCCCGTTCATGTCGTGGTAGAACGCGAGGTCGCCGATCACGAGCACGAGCGGCCCGCCGTCCCCGCCGGCCCGGGCCGCCGCGGCCGCGCCTAACGCGGTCGAGACGACGCCGTCGATCCCGTTCGCGCCGCGGTTGGCCATCACGCGGAGCGCGCGCGCGTCGCCGGGGGCGAAGGCGTCGAGGTCGCGCACCGGCATGCTGCTGCTCACGAAGAGCGTCCCGCCCGCGGGCACCAGCGCCGCCGCCGCGGCCAGCGCGCGCCCGTCGAATGGCTCGGTGCACGCGTCGACGTAGCGCGCGAGCGCCGCGCCGGCGGCCGCGTCCACCCGCCGCCAACGCGTGAGCCACCCGGCGTCGGCAGGCGCGCGCCCGTGCGGCCACGCGGCCACGACCGCCTCGGCCAGCCGGCGCGGGTCGGCGTGGACGACCTCCGCGGCCATCAGCGACGGGTCCGGCCACCCCGCCGCGTCGACGACGACCTGCCGCGCCGCGCCGTGGCGTTCGAGGTACTGGAGCAGCGGCTTCGAGGTCGGCAGCGCGCCGACGCGCAGCACGACGTCCGGCGCGAGCGCGACGGCGGTCGCCTCGTCGCGGAGCGCGGCGTCGTAGCGGTCCACGACGGTCACGCAGTCGGACGTCGCGTCGCCGGTCTCGTCACCGGCGGCCGCGCGGTGCGCACCCCACCGCGCCTGCGACAGCGGGTCGGCCAGCATCGGCGCGCCCGCCGCGCGCGCGAGCGCGGCAAGCGGCGCGGCGAGCGCCCGGTCCGGCTGCGGGCCGCAGACGACGAGCGGCCGCCGCGCGCCGGCGAGCAGCGCGGTGAGGCGCCGCGCGGTCGCCGCGTCCGGCGCGGGGGGCGCGTCGGCCACCGCGACCCACGGCGCGCCACCCGCCCGTCCGTCCCACGCCAGCGCGTCCGCGGCGGACAGGGCGTCGGGCCGCGCGACCGGCGCCGGGACGAGCGGCTCGCGGAACGGGAAGTTGAGGTGCACCGGCCCGGCGGGGGTCGCCGCCGCGAGCGCCGCCGCGCGCCCGGCGAGCGCGCGCGCGTAGCGGACGAGCGCGGGCGACGCCTCCGGGAGTGCGACGTCGACCGACCACTTCGCGTGCGGGCCGTAGAGTCGGTGCTGGTCGATCGTCTGCGCCGCGCCGACGTCGTGCAGCTCGGGCGGGCGGTCGGCGGTGAAGACGAGCAGCGGGATCCGCGCGGCGCGCGCCTCGACCACGGCGGGGAAGAAGTTGGCCGCCGCCGAGCCGGACGTGCAGAGTAGCGCGACGGGCGCGCCCGAGGCGCGCGCCATGCCTAACGCAAAGAAGGCGGCCGACCGCTCGTCGAGGTGGACCCACGTCTCGAGCGCCAGGTGCTCGGCGACCATGAGCGCGAGCGGCGTCGACCGCGACCCCGGCGCGACGCAGACGTGCCGCACCCCGGCCCGCGCGAGCTCGTCGACGAACGCGCCGACGAAGGCGGTGGCCGCCTGGTCGGGCCGGGGGGCGGGGACGGCGGTCGGCTCCGTCACGGCCTGCGGTCCGCGGCCGCCGCGGCGAGCGCCCGCTCCATCGCGCGCAGCTTGGTCCGCGACTCCGCGTACTCCTCGTCCGGGTCGGAGTCGGCGACGATCCCGCAGCCCGCGAACAGCCACGCCGCGTCACCCCGGACGAGCGCCGACCGCAGCCCGACGGCGAACTCGCCGCCTCCCTGCCCCACCCACCCGATAGGGGCGGCGTACCAGCCGCGGTCCAGGGATTCGCGCTCGGCGAGGAAGCGGCGCGCCGGTTCGCGCGGGGCGCCGCCGACGGCGGGCGTGGGGTGGAGCCGGGCGACGAGGTCGAGCAGCGAGCGGCCCGCGCGCAGCCGGGCGCGCACGTCGGTCTGCAGGTGGTGCACGTTGGCGAGCGTGCGCAGCGACGGCTCGGGCGGCGCGCGCACGTCGTCGCACAGCTCGCCTAACACACCGACCAACGCCCGGCGCACGATCGCGTGCTCCGCGCGGTCCTTTGCGTTCGCGAGCAGCGCGGCGGCGTTCGCGGCGTCGTCGGCCGGGTTCGCCCCGCGCGGCGCCGAGCCGGCGAGGCTGGTCGCGCGCACCTCGCGCCCGTCGAGCCGGACGAGGCGCTCGGGGCTCGCGCCGACGAACGCCGCCCCGTCCGCGCCCCAGCAGCCGAAGACGTAGCAGTCCGGGTAGGCGCCGCGCAGTTGCCGGAGCGCGGCCGTGACGGCGAACGGGCGTTCCGCGGCGGCCCGCACCGCGCGGGCGAGGACGACCTTCTCGAACGCGTCCGCGCGGATTGCGCTCACGGCGTCGCGCACCAGCCCGCGCCAGGCGTCGGCGGGGAGGACGTCGGTGAGGGTGAGCGGTCCGTCCCCGGCCGCCGTGACGTCCTCCGCCGCTGGCCCCCCGCGCGGCGCGAGCAGCTGCCGCACGAGACGCCCGACGACCGCGGGCGGCGCGTCCGGCTCGCCGTCGGGCCCGACGACCATCGTCGCCGTGATCCACCCCGCGTCGTCGACCGCCGCGAGCTGCACGCGCGGCAGCGTGAGGCGCGCGCTCGGAAAGCCCTCCCAGTGTGCGGCGTGCGGCCCCGCGGGGTCGAACGCGAACCCGCCCATGAACAGCGGCCCCGCGCCCGGCGCGCCGTCGGACGGGTCGTCGACGAGCGCGCCGTCGAGGAGGGCGATCCGCGCGCGGTCGGCGACGGCGAAGCGGTCGGAGCCGACGGGGGTGAGCGTCGCCGCCGCGCCGACGCCGGCGAGGGCGAACGCGTCCGCGGGACGCGTCCAGTACATGCGCCCGGCGGCCAGCTCCCCGGCGATTATCCGGTCGGTCGCGGCAGCGCGCGCGAGCGCGTCCAGCGCGTCGAGCGGGTCCACCGCCGGGGCGGACGCAACGACGCTCACGACCACCGGTCCGCGGCGCTCCCGTGCCCGCTCGGCCGCGTCGGCGACGCGCGCGGCGAGTCGGTCGAGCAGCTCGTCGATCAGGACGTCGACCGCGCGCGGCCGCGCGGGCCGCTGCGTCGGCGCTGCGCTCACGATGTCGGCGGCGCCGCGCGGCGCCCGGCGGGCCACGCCGCGGCGGGGCAGCCACCGGCGAAGGATCGGTCGGGACGGCCACGCTCGTGGTCGTCGGGCATCGACATCAGTGGGGCGGAGGCGCGGGTGGCGGCGGTCGAGAACGGGTGGCCGTCGGGCCGAAGCCAATGGTAACCGGGAGCGGCCGTCGGCCGGGTGCGCTCCCCCTCACCTAACGCCACCGTCCCCCGGCACGATCCCGCCGCTCAGGACACGCCCGCCCGTCACGAGGTCGCGCGCGTCACCGATTCAGGTAGTAGCTCAGCTTCACCAGGACGGTGTTCGCGGGGTGCAGCCGGAGCAGCCCGCGCACGTCCCCGCCGAACGTCGTCGACCCCTCGGTCTGCGCGTTCCCCAGCCGCCCCTCGTTCCAGACCAGGAAGAGCGTCGACCCTGGCGCATACTCCCACCGGAACACGACGTTCGACTGCAGCTCCCGGAAGTCGAACCCGCCCGGATCCGCGGTCACCGGCGGGTTCGCGTACGGCGCGTAGCGCGCCGCGTACGCCGCCGCGCGCGGCGTCGCCGAGAGCTGCCGCACGTCGCTATAGGTGCCTTTCGACATGAATGGCTGGGCGTACACCTGCAGCGACACCGTCGGCGTGAAGGTGTAGTTCATCCGCAGCGTGGCCGAGGTCGTCGACTGCGCCAGGTGGGCGAACGTGTAGTGCGTGGCGCCTGCCGAGTCGGCGTAGTTCCCGTACCACTGCGCGTCGTCCACGTTGCGCGAGTAGTTCACGCTCAGCGCGCTGCTGAACCGGCCGCCGAACTTGCCGTCGAGCTCCGGCCCGACGTTCCACTGCCGGTGGCGCCCCCCACTCCCCCGGAACGCGTTCATGTTCCAGTACGGCACGAGCGCCCGCCGGTCGTCGCCGCCGACCGAGAGCCAGGGCGAGAGGTACGGGTCCTGGCGTACCGCCGGGCCGCCGCGCGCCGCCCGGTCGTCGAACGTGGTGCCGATCTGGCCTAACGTGCCGCCCGTGTGGACGCCCCAGTTGTTGCGCAGCGTGACGTGGACGTTCGTGTTGTAGGCGCGCTCGAGCGGCAGCCCCGCGGTGGTCCAGTACTGCCACCAGTTGTTGTTCCAGCGGAAGCTGTTGTACAGTCCGCGCGCGTGCCGGTCGGCGAAGCCCGCCCACGTGTTCCAGCTCTGCTCGTCGGCGCGGCGCAGGTAGCCGAGGTCGTTGACCTCGAAGCCTGCGGAGCGGCGCTGGTAGCTCGTCTCCGCGTTCAGGTGGAGTCCGCTCACCTTCGCGAGCCGCAACTCCTCGGCGTCGCCCGTTAGGCTCGTGCGCGTCGTGTCGTAGCCGAACCGCGCGTCCGGGCGCTGGAAGTAGTGCACCGCGTCCGACTGGACGGCGGCGATCGCCGCGCGGCTCCCCGTGACCAGGCTGCGGTCGAGCGAGCCGGAGACCTCGAACACGTCGTGCCAGAAGCGGTGGCGCGCGTCGACGGCGCCGGCGTACGCGCCCGAGGTCAGGTAGGGCGCCGCGTAGCGGTCGTGTCCGCGGTTCACCGCGGTGAGGATCGCGCCGATCGAGCTCGCCCCCTGGCGGAAGTCCTGCCGCACGCGGGCGAGGGCATAGTTGGTGAGCGGCTCGTACGTGGTGTCGGCCGGGCCCGCGGCGCGCTTCGTGGTCGCGTCGAGCACCCCGAACGAGAGCCCGTTCGCCCACGTGCCGATCAGCTTCTCCGCGCCGAGGATGGTGGTGGGCTGCTGGGGCACCGTGTCGCCGTAGGTGCCGGCGAGCTGCGGCGTGCGGCCGATGCGCCGGCTGTAGTACAGCCCCTCGCCCTCACAGTTAACGGCGTTGCAGTTGACGTCGAAGCGGAACAGCCCGCGCCCGGCGACGAAGAAGGGGCGGCGCTCGTCGAAGAAGGTCTCGTACGCGCTCAGGTTGAGCACCGCGGGGTCGCTCTCGACCTGCCCGAAGTCGGGGTTGACCGTGCCGTCGAGCACCACGTTCGAGGCGACGCGCCAGCGGAAGTCGCCGCCGACCGAGGCGCCCGGCGTCGTGGTGAACCGGTTGTCGCGGAGCTGGTTGGCGGCGCGCGCCACGAGGTACGGGACCGCCTCGAAGCGCCGCGGCGTCTCGAGGTCCACGAGCCCCCGCAGCTCGCCGAACTGCGAGACGAACCCCGGCCGGCTCTGGCGGATGATCGGCCAGCTCACGCGCTCCTGGTAGCGGTAGATGTCGCGGTCGATCGTGAGGCCGAACGTGTGCTCGCGCGCGCGGCCGTAGCGGAGCTGCGAGAGCGGGATGCGGAACTCGGCGGCCCAACCCAGCGAGTCGATACGCGTCGCCACTTCCCAGACGCCGTCCCACGCCTGGTCCTCGCGGCCGTCGTCGTAGATGGCCTGGTCCATCTTCACCCCCGCGGCGTTCACGCCGAACTCGTAGCCGGTGCGGTGGTCGTGGTACGAGTCCACGAACAGCCAGATCATGTCCGACGGCGTGAACGTGTCGCGACGCTCGAGGATGCGGATGATCGAGTCGGGGTGCGGGTCGAACGCCCGGACGAAGACGTAGAGGTTCGCGGCGTCGTACGCGACGCGGGCCTCGGTACGGAAGCGCGGCGGCTTGTCCTCGGTGGGGCGCCACTGCACGAAGTCGGTGACCGGCCGGGCCGCGCGCCAGACGGGGTCGTCGTCGCGGCCGTCGATCACGGGCGGCGTCGCCGCGTGCGTCGCGACGATTGCCGTCGCGCCGGCCGGGGACGCGCCGGCGCGGTCGACGCTGTCGCGCGCCAGCGTCTGGGACGTCAGGCAGGCCGGCACCAGGGCGGCGAGGAGGCAGGCGGCGGCTCGCATGAGGGCGTTGGCGGGAAGAAGGAGGACGGCCGTTCGACAGGCCGGCAGCGCGGAACGTTGCGGGCGCCTCACGGGAAGGGGCGCGGACGCGGCCAGGGCCACGGCCACGGGTCGAACGCGTCCCGGCCGACGAGCCCGCGCACCGCGGCTTCGCGCACCCGCGGGTCGCCGGACCCGAGCAGTCCGGCGAGCGCCTGTTCCGAGCGCCCCCCCGACTGCACGAGCGCGCGCACGAGCGCTCGGCGCGCGTTGGGGTCGGTCTCGCGGGCGAGCGCCGCCTGCACCGCCGGCTGCGCGGCCGGGTCCTCGACCTCGCCGAGGGCCCACGCGGCCTTGAGTCGCACGTCCGCGTCGTCGTCGCGCACGGCGCGGAGGAGCCCCGGGGGCGCCGTCCGCCGCCCCAACTGCCCGAGCGCCCACGCCGCGGACCCGCGCACGCGCGCGCTCCGGTCGCCGCCGGCGGCCGAGCCTAACGCGTCCACGGCGCCCGCACTCCCGCGGTCCTCCGACTCGCCGAGCGCCCAGGCCGCGGTCTCGCGCACGACGTCGCTCACGTCGCCGCGGAGCGCGGTGACGAGCGCGGCCGCGGCGCTGCCGCCGCGGCGCCCGCGCTCGCCGAGTGCCCACGCGGCCATCTCCCGCACGCCGGCGTCGGCGTCGCGCGCGAGCGCCTCGGCGAGCGCCTCGGCGAGCGTCTGGACGACCGGCGCGGCCGGCTGCGCGGCGTCCTCGCGTCGCGCCCTGCCCTGGCCGAGCGCCCACGCGGCGACGCGGCGGACGTTCGGCGCGGGGTCCTGCCGGAGCACCCGCGCGAGCAGCGCCGCGGTGCTGGCCGAGTCGACGTGCCCGACCGCCTCGACGACCGCTTCGCGGACGATCGCCTGGTCGTCGCCCACGTGCGCGACGAGCGCCGCAAGGCTCCTCCCATCCCGGATGCGGCCGAGCGCCCACGCGGCGTTCGCGCGCACGTCGGGGGACGCGTCAGGCAGCGCGCGGACGAGCGGGTCGACGGCGCTCGCCGGCGCGGCGAGACCGAGGCTCATCGCCGCCGCCGCGCGCAGCGCTGCACTCGGCGCGTTAAGCCGCGCGGTGAGTGGTGCGACGACGCCCGGGTCGCGGCGCCGGCCGAGCAGGCGGGCCGACAGCTCGCGTACGCACGCGTCGTCCGAGGCGAGCCCGTCGAACAGGCGGTCGCGGGCGGCGTCCGGAAGGCGGTCCGATTCGTCGTCATCATCGTCGAACACGGTCGGTCGCGCGCCCCCGAGTGGCGGGGCGGGCGCGTCCGCGCCGCCCCACCCACGGCCCCAACCGCCGCCGCGTACCGCGCGTGCGGCGAGCGCGCAGAGCACCGGGGGCGCGCCGCGCGCGGCGGCGAGCAGCGCGCCGACGTCGGGTAGCGGGGCGGCGTCGGCCGGCGTTGCCGCCGGGAGTCCGTGCGTATTCGACGTCGTCGGTCCGGACAGGACCGCGGCCGCGCCGGTCGCGAGTACCGCAAGCATGCGCCTCATTACGCCTCCGATCAGCGCGCCGTGTCGGGCGCGCCCGCTAGGTTGAAAAATCAGCATTAAGGGGACTGACAAAGGGCGCCGGGACGCGCCCGACGCCCTCCGGGCTACGGCGTCAGGGGAACGGGCGCGGCCGGGGCCAGGGCCACGGCCAGGGGTCGAACCCGCTCCCGCCCGCGCCGGCGAGCGCGCGGACCGCCGCCGCCTTGATCCGCGCGTCGGGCGAGTCGAGCAGGGTGCGCAGGGCGTCGACCGACTGCTCGCCGAGTGCGGCGAGGGCGCGGACGTAGGCGATCCGCAGCTCGGGGTCGGCCTCGGTCCGGAGCGCGGCCTGGAGTGCCGGCACCGCGGCCGGGTCCTCGATCGTGTACAGCGCCCACGCGGTCAGCCGGCGCACCTTCGGGTCGCGGTCGGCGAGCAGGGCGACGAGCGCGCGCGGCGCCTCGTGCGGCCCGACGCTGCCGAGCCCCCAGACGGCCGCGGCGCGGACGGCCGGGCTCGCGTCCCCGAGCGCGGCCGCGAGCGCGGCGGCGGCGGCGGCGTCCCCCGCGGTGCCTAACGCCCACGCGGCGGTCTCGCGCACCCGCGCGTCGGCGTCGGCCCGGAGCGCGGCGCCTAACATGTCGCGCGCCGCGGCGTCCCGGTCGGCCTCGGCGAGCGCCCACGCGGCCGTCTCGCGCACGGCCGCGTCGCGGTCGCCGCGGACCGCGGTCGCGAGCGCCGCGACCGCGGCCGGGACGTTCGCGTACTCGGCGAGCCCCCACGCCGCGATCCGGCGGAGCGAGGCGCTCGTGTCGGCGCGCAGCACCCTCGCGAGCAGTTCGGCGCGCGTGTCGTCCGGCGGCGTGTGCTCCGGCGCGCGGGCGCGGGGGACGTCGGCGTTGACGTTGGCCGGTGGTGCCGCGGGCGGCGCGTCGGAGGCGCCGCGCGGCGCGGCCGGCGCGCTCGACGCGGCCGGACGCGCGGCGGGTGCTTCGGGCGGCCCGGGTCGCGCCGCCCGGGGCGCGACGGACGCGGCCGGTTCGCGCGCCGCCAGAGTGCCCGCTGCCACGGCGCGCGTCGACGGCGGGACGACCGTCGTGTCGCGCGGCCGCGGTGCGGTCGAGTGCGGCGCCGCCGACGCGGGCGCCGCGGCACCGACCACGATCGTCACCAGCGCGAGCGTGCCGACGAGCGGCACGAGTTGCCGGCGGGTGGGCGTGGCGCGCGACCGCTCGGGGTCGAGGATGTCGAGCATGCGCCCCTCGAACTCGGTGCGGCGCGCCATCGCGAGCGCGACACCCGGCGTCGCGTCGCGGCGCACCGACGTCACGATGTCCAACAGGTGCTCGGCGTAGTCCGCCGCCCGCGCCCCGCAGGCGAGGGCGAGGTCGTCACAGGCGCGCTCGCTCTCGGCCCGCAGGCGCTTCGCCGCGGTCCAGACCAGCGGGTGGAACCAGTAGACGGCGCAGACCACGCGCGCGAGCGTGTGCCCCGCGAGATCGCGCCGGCGCACGTGGGCGACCTCGTGCAGCAGCACGGCGCGCCGGCGGTCGAGCGTCCAGCCGTCGCACGCCGCCGGGAGGACGATCGTCGGCCGCCCGAGCCCGCAGGCGAACGGCATGTTCGCGTCGCCGCTGCGCACGAGACGCGGCGGTTCGTCGAGCCCGAACCGGTCGGCGATCTCCCAGAGCGGATCACGCCACTCGGGCGCGTCGAGGGGCTGCGCGCGCCGCACGATGCGCCGCACTGCGAGCCACGACCCGACGAGCGAAGCGCCGATCCCGAGCGCGACTGCGGCCCAGAGCGCGAGCAGGACGGATCCCACGTCCGGCGCGCGCGGCGCTGCGAGTGCCTGACTGGACGACGGGGCCGTCGTCGTGGATGGCGTCTCGAGTTCGCGGCCGATCGCGGAGGCTGCGTCGTCACCTACCGGCACGTTCCGGTGCACGGCGACGGGACGCGACGGGTTGTCCGAAGCCGGCGCGGGCAGGACGGCCGCCGCCGGCCACACCGTTAGGCGTAGAGGCGCCCAGACCGCGAGCGCGGGGACCACAAAGAGTAGCGCGCCGAGCGTCACGAGCCACACAACATGGCGCGCGCCGGCCGGGGCGCGGCCCAACACGCGCGCCGCGCCGAGCGCCGCGACGAGGACGAGCGTCGTCTTGGCGAGGAAGAGGAGTACCGATGCCGTGTGCATGGCGCTCACCGTCCGCGGTCGCTCTCGCGCGCGCGCCGGATCGCGTCGCGCAGGCGCGCGACCTCCGCGTCGCCGAGGTCGACGTCCGACATGCGGAGGAGCGCGGTCACGGCCTGTTCGGGCGAGCCGCCGAAATACGTGCTCACTACATGGGCGAGCGCGGTCTCCCGCGCCGTCTCCGGCGCCTGGGCCGGGTAGTAGACGTAGCGCGGGCCGTCTTCCTTGTAGCGGATCAACGCCTTCTCGCCGAGGATCCGCAGCACCGACCGCACGGCCGAGTACGTCGGCGGATCCGGCAACTCGGCCATGATCTCGGCCACCGTGGCCTCGCCGCGGCGATGGAGGATGTCCATCACCTGCTGCTCGCGTCGGGACAGGGCGGGGCGTTCGGGAGGCTGATACATGGCGGAGCGCGCGGGGTGAACGGACGGTGCAACGGCCGGAAGCGCCCGCTGATTTTTCAGCGGTGCTGAATTATCAGCAAATCGCGGCACCTGTCAAGAGCACCCCGGCGCTCGTGCGCGACCACACGCCGCGGCCGCACTATGCGAGCGCCGACGCGAGCAGCAGCGTCAATGCGAGCGCGACGACCGAGATGAGCGTCTCGCACACCGTCCACGTACGGAGCGTGTCGGCCACCGTGAGCCCGAAGTACTCCTTCACGAGCCAGAACCCGCCGTCGTTCACGTGCGAGAGGACGAGCGAGCCCGCGCCCGTGGCGAGTACCATCAGCTCCGGCGAGACCCCCGCCGCGCGCGCGGCGACCGGCGCGGCGATGCCGCACGCCGTCGTCATCGCGACCGTCGCGGAGCCCGTGGCGACGCGGATCAGCGCGGCGACGAGCCAGCCGAGGAGGAGCGGCGGCACGCGGGCGTGCGTCGCGAGCGCGACCACCGCGGCCGACACGCCGCCGTCCGTGAGGACGCGCCCGAACCCCGCGCCCGCGCCGACGACGAGGATCACCGGGGCGACGGGGCCGAGGCACTCGCCCGTGTAGCGGAGGATCGTCTCGCGGTCGAAACGCCCCGCGAGGGTGCGGAAGCTGACGAGGAGCGCGACGAGCAGCGCCACGGCCGGCGTGCCGGCGAGCCGGAGCAGGCCGTTAGGCACGCTCCCGGCGGGCGCGACGAGGTCGGCCGCGTTGCCGAGCAGCATCAGCGCGACGGGCAGCAGCACCGTCGCCACCGTGACACCGAAGCCGGGCCGCGCGCCCCGCCGTGTCGCCGGCGCCTCCTCGGTGAGCTCCGCGCCGAGCGCGCCGCCGGCGGCGGGGCCCACGCGTGCGGCGACGTGGGGGGCGACGAGCCGCGCGAACACCGGCCCCGCGAGCGCCGCCGTCGGCAGGCCGACGAGGAGCGCGTAGAGCATCGTCCGGCCGATGTCGGCGTGGTACGCGGTCACGGCGAGGAGCGCGGCCGGGTGCGGGGGGACGAGTCCGTGCACGACGCTGAGCGCCGCGGCCATCGGGATCCCGACGAGCACCATCGACGCGCCGGTGCGCCGGGCGAGGTCGAACGCGACCGGCGCGAGGAGCACGAGGCCGACGTCGAAGAACACCGGGACGCCGACGAGGAACGCGACGCACGCCATCGCCCAGTGGACGTGGCGCGCGCCGAACGCCGCGATCACGCGGTGCGCGATCTGCTCCGCCCCGCCGGACTCCGCCAGCATCTTGCCCAACATCGTGCCGAGCGCGATGACGACGGCGATGTGCCCGAGCGCGCCGCCCGCCCCGGCCTCGAACGACGCGACGATCTTGCCGAGCGGCATCCCCGCCGCGACGCCGAGGGCGAGCGAGACGACGAGGAGCGCGAGGAACGGGTGCAGCTTGAGCCGCGCGATGAGCAGCACGAGCGCGACGACGGCCGCGGCCGCGGCGAGCAGCAGCAGATTACCGTGCAGGTTGCCCTGGATCACGCGCGGGGGATCACGTTCGGAACTCGACGACTGGCGGGAGACGGCATGCAACGCTGCGACACGCTCATCCGCAACGCCACCGTGGTCGACGGCACGGGCGGCCCCGCCGTGCGCGCCGACGTCGCGCTCGCGGGCGGCCGGATCGCCGCGGTCGGCGCGCTCGACGCGCGCGCGTGGCGCGCCGACGCCGTGTGCGACGCCGCGGGGCTGGTGCTCTGCCCGGGTTTCATCGACGTGCACACGCACGACGACACGAGCGTGGTCCGCACGCCGGACATGTGGCCCAAGCTGTCGCAGGGCGTCACGACGGTGGTCGTCGGCAACTGCGGCGTGAGCGCCGCGCCCGTGCGCCTCGAAGCCCGCATGGGCGGCGCGCCGCCCGACCCGATGAACCTGCTGGGGCGGGCGGAGGACTTCTGCTACCCGACCTTCGCGTCGTACCGCGAGGCCGTCACGCGCGCGCGCCCCGCGGTGAACGTGGCCGCGCTCGTCGGGCACACGGCGCTCCGCGCGAACCACATGGACCGCCTCGACCGCGCCGCCACGCCGGACGAGATCGCGGCGATGCGCGCCGAGCTGCGCGACGCGCTCGCCGGCGGCGCGTTAGGCCTGAGCACCGGGCTCGCGTACGCGAGCGCGCGCCACGCCCCGACGGCGGAGGTGCTCGCACTCGCCGAGCCGCTGGCAGAGGCGGGCGCGCTCTACGCCACGCACGTCCGGGACGAGTTCGCCGGGGTCCTCGACGCGCTCGACGAGGCGGTGCGGATCGGCCGGCACGCGCGCGTCCCGGTGGCCGTCTCGCACCTCAAGTGCGCCGGCCCCGATAACTGGGGTCGGAGCGGCGAGCTGCTCGCCGCGTTCGACGCGGCGCGCCGCGACCACCCGGCCGGCGAGGACGCGGTCGGGTGGGACTGCTACCCCTACGCCGCCGGCTCCTCGACGCTCGACCTCGGCCAGGTCACGGACCGGCACGAGATCACGATCACCTGGTCCGACCCGCACCCGGAGATGGGCGGCCGGTCGCTGGCCGCGGTCGCGGCGGCGTGGCGGACGACGCTCGCCGACGCGGCGCGTCGGCTGCAGCCGGCGGGCGCGATCTACCACGCGATGTCGGAAGCGGACGTTCGGCGCATCCTGAGTCACCCCGCGACGGTGATCGGCTCCGACGGCCTGCCACACGACCCGCGCCCGCACCCGCGGCTCTGGGGCACGTTCCCGCGCGTGCTCGGCCACTACTGCCGCGACCTGGGGCTGTTCCCGCTCACGGAGGCAGTGCACAAGATGACGGGGCTTCCGGCGCGGCGCTTCGGGCTCGCCGACCGCGGCGAGGTGCGCGTGGGGTACTGGGCGGACCTCGTGCTCTTCGACCCAGCGTTAGTCCGCGACGTGGCGACCTACGCGGACCCGCGGCGGCCGGCGGCGGGGATCGCGGCGGTGTGGGTCAACGGCGTCCCGAGCAGCCGGGGGCAGAGCCCGACCGGCGAGCGGGGCGGACGGTTCGTCGTGCACGGGGGGCGGTGAGGGCACGGTCTCGGCGCGCGTGTGGGCTTGCCGTGCGGCACGGTGATGCCGCAGGCGCGCATCCGGGGCGCGCCGCTGAACACAGCGCCGAGGTGGTCGGAGTGACCGTGGGGTGTCAGCTTGCGCGGATGCTCCCCGCCCTTGCCCGCGGCTCCTTCGCACGCGCCTACACGGAGGTGCGACCGCCCGCGCCGCTCGCGTCCGTCGTGTCGGCACTCTGGTCACACGAGCGTGTCGGGAACGGGCCCGCGGCGCGACCCCGGCGCATCCTTCCGGACGGGAGCACCGACGTCGTGCTCGGCTTCACGCCCGTCGGGCCGGCTGCCGTCGGGGGCGTGCCCGCGCCGCTCGCCCTGGCGGAGGCCTGGGTGGTAGGGACGATGACCACCGCCCACGTCGTCGGCACCGCCGCGCCGACCGCGTACGTCGGCGTACGCCTCCGCCCCGAAGTAGCGGGCCGCGTCTTCGGCGTCGCCGCCGCCGACCTCGCCGACGGCCGCGTCCCGCTCGACGCACTGTGGCCTAACGCCGAGGAGTTCCTCGCGCCGCTCGCGCGCGTGCCCGACCTCGACGGCGCGCGGTCGGGCGTCGCCGCCGCGCTCGCGGTCCGACTCGCGCCGCTCGCGCCGCCGCCGGCCGCGGTGACCCGGGCGGTGCGGCTGTTCGAGGCGAGCGGCGGCCGAGCGCGCGTCGCCGCCGTGGGTCGCGCGCTCGGCGTGTCGCGCCAGCACCTCGCGCGGCAGTTCGTCCGGCACGTGGGGCTCGCGCCCAAGCCGTTCGCCCGCGTGGCACGCCTCCGCGCGCTTCACGTCGGACTGCGCGCGCTCGAGCGGCGCGACGCGGAGGTCTGCTGGGGCGCCCTCGCGTACGCGCACGGCTACGCCGACCAGGCGCACCTGATCGAGGAGGTGCGGGCGCTCGTCGGATTGACGCCGAGCGCGTGGGCGCGCGAGCGGCGGACGGCCGAGGTGGTTCCATTCGCCCAAGACGGAGCCGCGGCGGACGCGTAGCGTGGGTGGGCGCCTCGGGACCACGCCCGGGGCGGGGGTGCCCACTTCGGCTTACGCGTTCCCGATCATGATTCACGCGCTCACACCTGTCCTCCACGTCGACCGCATCGAACCGGTGCTCCCGTTCTGGGTCGACCGGCTCGGCTTCACGCCCGTCGCGCAGGTGCCGCACGGCGACGCGCTCGGCTTCGTCCTCCTGCAGCGCGACGGCGCGACGCTGATGTACCAAGCGCGCGCGAGCCTCGCCGACGACGTGCCCGCCGCGCTCGGCGACGGCGCCGGGCATTCGGCGGGGCTCTACGTTGACGTCACCGACCTCGACGCCGTCGCGCGCGCCCTCGCCGACGTGGAACTCGTCGTGCCGCGCCGGCGCACGTTCTACGGCGCCGACGAGATCGGGTGGCGCGAGCCGGGCGGACACGTGGTGCTGTTCGCGCAGGATGTCGAACGCGCCCCGGGCGCGGGCGCGTGAGCAACCCGCGGCGCCTGCGGGACCTGCGTTCGGTCGGACCGGCCACCGTCCGCGACCTCGCGCGGCTTGGCGTGACGAGTGTCGACGCGCTCGCCGCGTGCGAGCCCGACGCGCTCTACGACGAGCTGTGCGTGGTGACGGGCGTGCGCCACGACCCATGCGTGCGCGACGTGTTCGCGGCGGCGGTGGCGCAGGCGCGCGACCCGGACCTGCCGGCGGAGCAACGCGACTGGTGGTGGTGGAGTCGGCGTCGGACGGCCGGCGGGGCGTAGAGGCCGGGGTGAACGGCGGCGGGCGTGCGGCGCAACGTAGGGCCCCTCCTGGGCTCGAACCAGGACTCTTCTGATCCAGAGGTGCGGAACGGAGCGCCTCACCACCAACGAAATGCCGGCTGAAGGGAGAGATCCGAGCGTCGGTGCCCGAATCTCGATGCGTGCCTGCCGCACGGTGCCGCGAGAAATCATACCCAACGCGCAGCGCGATACGGCCGTTCTACGTGCCGCAGCGTTGCGGCGTCGGGGGAACGGTCGCGACGGGCCCGCACGGGCGCGGAACACGGTCGCCAACTCTCCTAGTACTGCGTGAGGTAGAGCGCGCGCGCCGGGTCGTCAGGATGGAGGCGCCACCGCCCCTGGCGAACCAGGTGCGCCTTCATGGCAACGAGGGCCGTGCCTTCGACCATCCACGCCCGGACCCAGGTCAGCCCCGCCCGGCGCGCGCGCGTCCACTGCCGGTCTCGCAGTGCCGCGCCGAACATCTCCGCCAGGTGCGGCGCGTGGTAGCGGCGCAGCCGGGAATGTGAAAGGGCCTGCACGATGGGCCGCCGGTCCGGCGGCAGCGCCGCCAGGTGCAGCCGCGCGATGCTGAGACTCGAGACGTACTTGCCGACCATGTTACGCGAGATGTTGTGCTCGTGCAGCCGGTACGCCAGCACCGGCCGTTGGGCGCCGCGGGCCGGGTAGCGCGCGAGCAGCTTGAGCCAGAGGTCCCAATCCTCCACGTTCGTGAACTGGTTGCGCCACCGCCCGACCGCCTCGAACGCCGCGCGGCGGACGAGCGCCTGTCCGGGCGATCCGATCCGATTGAAGACCAGAAACACCGCGAGGTCCGCGGGCGCCGCCACCGCGTCCGGCGCGTCCTCGATCGGCGGCACCGCGCCGGAGAACAGGACGGCGTCGCCGTAGACGAAGCCGACCGCGGGGTCTCGCTCGATCTCGTCGACGAGCCAGGCGAGTGCGGTCGGGACGAGCAGGTCGTCGTCGTCGAGGAAGAGCAGGTACTTGCTCGTCGCGAGTGCCGCCCCGGCGTTGCGCGCGGCCGACATGCCCGCGTTCGCCTGGCGCACGTAGCGGATGCGCCCCGCCTGCGCGAGCGGCGCCAGGCGCGCCGCGGTGTCGTCGGGCGAGCCGTCGTCCACGACGATGACCTCGCGCGGCGGCCGCGTCTGGCCGAACACCGAGTCGAGCGCCGCCTGCAGATACTCGGCGCGCCGGTAGGTCGGGATCACGACGCTGACCGGGGCGAGGCCGCGGTCGGGCGCAACGACGTCGACGACCTCCGCGGCGGAGGATGGGGGGTGATCGTGGACAGGCATGCGGTAGAGAGGGACAGGGGCGGTACTCGATCCGGCGTGCCGGGGCAGGCGGTGTGCCGGCCGCTCGACACGGCCGCGCCTGTGGGCCACGTCGTCGCGTGCCGATTCGTGCCGCGCGCTTACCAGCCGCTTACCACAAGGCCCGGCATCGGCGACGAACGAAAGCCCGGCAGCACACTACGTGCTTGCCGGGCTTCGCATTGCCCCTCCTGGGCTCGAACCAGGACTCTTCTGATCCAGAGTCAGGGAACGCGGGGTCACTGGGGATACCGGACGGTTCTGTAAGTGCTGTGGTATAATAGCTTGCGATTCGCTAGGCATTGCTGTGCGTCGCCACGGGTGCCACATTGGTAGGCGCACGGTAGGCGCACGGTGCACCTATCAGCTCTCCCTTGACCAGGCGCACGTCCGCCGCGCCCTCGAATCTATGCCCCGCCCGCCAGCCCGTCGGGAACGTCTAACGCCCACCTTCGTCCGGGCCCTGCCCCCGGGTGCGACCGTGTACGACGCCGATGCCCCGGCGCTCGGAGTGCGTGTGCTGCCGAGCGGCCGGGCGTCGTTCTTCGTGCGCGAAGCCGTCGGCGGCCGGGGCGGCCGCCGCGGGTTCGTCACGCTCGGCACGTTCGGGGCGGTCACGATCGCCGACGCTCGCAAGCTCGCGGCGGCGGCCGCGGGCGTTCGCGCCACCGCCGGCAGCGCGGCCGCCGCGCGCGACGCCCGCCGCGCGTCCGTGCGGTCCCGCGTCGCCGCGCCGATGGTTGCCGAGCTCGCTGACGCCTTCCTCGTCGAGGGCGCGGCGAAGTTGAAGGCGTCGACGGTCGCCGAGTACCGGCGCTTGCTCGGCC
The DNA here is from genome assembly GCA_019973575.1 of Gemmatimonadetes bacterium T265. NCBI lineage: Bacteria > Pseudomonadati > Gemmatimonadota > Gemmatimonadetes bacterium T265. The sequence continues at coordinate 2,883,699 of BPUI01000001.1, read as the reverse complement.
TCGTCCCGGTGCGCCGCGGGCCGGACGCGGGCGCCGAGCGCGCGGGCGAACTGCGGGCCGCGCTCGGCCGCCATAAGGTCGCCGACGTGACCCGCGCACAGGTCGCCGCGCTCCACCTGGGGATGAAGACGCGCCCGTACATGGCGAACCGTGCGCTTGCCGCGCTGTCCGCGCTGTTCACGTACGCCGAGCGGCACGGGCACCGGCCCGACGGGTCGAACCCGTGCCGCCACGTCGCGCCCTACCCCGAGCACAAGCGCGAGCGCTACCTGACGGACGACGAGTTTGCCGCGCTCGGTGCCGCGCTCGCCACGGCGGAGCGCGCGGGGCTCCCTGCCCCGCCGACGGCGCGCACGACCAAGCGCCGCCGCGCCACGCCCGCTACAGCCAAGCACCGAACGAAGGCGACTGCGGCTGACGGCGCACGCGCGCCGGCCCCGGCGAACCCGGTAGCCATCGCGGTGCTGCGCTTCCTCCTCCTGTCCGGGTGGCGCGAGCGCGAAGCCCTGACGCTCCGTTGGGATGCAGTCGACCTGGGGCGCGGCGTCGCCACACTCGCCGACACTAAAACAGGCCGCAGCGTGCGCGAGCTCGGCGCGCCGGCGCTCGCCGTCGTCGATGCCATGCGGGCGCACCGGCAGGCCGGCAACCCGTATGTATTCCCCGGCGCGAAGCCCGGCGCACACTTTACGGACACGGCGCGGGTGTGGGATGCGGCGCGCCACGCGGCCGGATTGGCGGAAGTGCGGTTACACGACTTGCGGCACGCGTTCGCCAGCGTTGCCGCGTCGGGTGGGTTGACGCTTCCCTTGATCGGGGCGTTACTCGGCCACATGGACAGCGCGACGACGGCGCGCTACGCGCACCTCGTCGATTCGAGCCGGAAGCGCGCCGCCGAGCTCACGTCCGGCGCCGTCGCTGCAGCCCTTGCGGGACGCGCGCCCGCATCCGAGGGTGCGAGCGGCGCGCGCCTCCTGCGGTTCGCACGCCCCGCGTGAACCCAAGATCACCGGCGGAACAGCCGCGCCCGGCCGTTCGCGTGTGCCCGCGGTGTCACCGGCGGGCAGCCGAACTCCGGCGCGTGCCAATCGCGGGGCCGTGGGGGCGCGCGTTCGTGGCGTGCCCGTCGTGCGCGTGCTACGCGTGGCGGGCGCTGCCCGGCGCCCCCGAGCTCCTAAGTTGGTGAGCCGCGGCGAGGGTCCGGCGGGTCCGCGGTGCGTAGCGCGCTTCCCACCGGTAACGCCGCATGTCCGGGGTCTCCCGCTACCTACAACGTCCCACCCACGTTACTCCGCTTCGAGGAAGGGCATCGCGTCCACGATTTCGCATCGCACCTCCTCGCCGAATGCTCGAAAGTCGACGTCGTCGGTCACGACAACTCCCCGCGTAGCTGCGGCCGTCGCTGCTACCCACACCTTCGCCGAGTTGTGGAGCCGATTTCCAGCGTCGTCCAGAGCCGCGCTGAGTCGGGCGAACTCGAGCGCCACCGCGCCTTCTGCAGGTACGACGTTGAGGTTTGAGAGTAGCTGCTGAACCGCTTCGTCCGTTACCTGCTCCGCGCGCGTGATTTGACGCTGGCGGCGAGCGACGCGGAGCACCTCGCCAACGGAAACCGCTGAAATCAGCGGTGCGACGCGGCGCGCGAGCAGGGCGAATCGCCGATCGAGTTCAGCGCCGTATCCGTCTCCCCTGGCCAGGTGCACCGTCGCTCCTACGTCGAGCACGACCGGCGAGTCTTCGATACTCACGCGCTCTCCGTCGGGGCACTTACGGACGCAATAGCCTCGGCGACTTCGGCGTCACTCCCCGGGATCGGCCAGCGCCCATACACCGCATTCAGCCCGGAGCGGGCGCCCTGCGGCTTGCGCGTATCGACGCCCGAGCCGGTGCCGAACAGCGGCCGCGGCTCGCCGGACCAGAGCGACAGCTCGTGCGGCATTGGCGCCGCGACGTCCCGCGCCTCGAAGCGAAGCACGCGTCCCGACCCTTTGAAGTGCACGACGCCCGACATGATGACTGTCTGGCCGTAGAAAGCCTGCAGTGGTAGCTCGACGTTCGGAGCGGCAGCCCCACGAATCGCTGCACCTCCAACGATCAGCGTGAACGCATTGTCGCTGTGACGGATTACGTCCAGCTTCCCAACAAGGCGCATGGTGCGCGGTGATGGGTGGCGAAGTCGGAAGTTGCGCAGGTCGTCGAGTTGGTCTTGGCGGATCTCGACTGGCACTGCGTCCGGGCGTCCGTTCGTGATTCGCACACTCTCGACACCGCGGGTGAATACCCCTTCAAGATCCTTGAAGCCGGCGACGAGTCCCTCGTCGAGGTTGTCGCTGTCGGATCGGCCCTCGAGTGCATCCCGAACGGCGTCAGCGTAGAGGCCGACCGCCGAGGCATCTTTCGGGACGTCGCGCAGCAAGTCTGCCCCGCTGATCGACTCCTCGATCCGTGGCGCACGGAGAGTCAGACGCGCGGGTACCTCTTGCGCCCCGATAAGGGTGATCGCAGCGGCAGGCGCGAGCGCGCTTGGATACCGGCCGGTGAGTTCGCTGCGCCCCTGCGTGTGTAAGCGAAGCGCACGCTTGGCACCCTTGTCGAGCGTCTCGAGTATTTCCCACGCGAGGGGTAGCTGCAGGGCAATCTGCCGCCGCTCCGCGCCCTCAAGTTCAACTGTGTATCGCAACTGCTACCTCCTCTCGGCTCTCTGGTCAGATAACATGCGGGCCGGGCCGGGTAGTTGATAGAGTGTTCAACGCGCGAAATGCCCCGATCGTGCGCGATCGGGGTTTCCGGGGAGGGACAGCAGCTTCCTGATGCGGCGTTGCGTTGAGGCACAGACGCACGCGCGGCGGATTCGGGAACAGAGGTCGACACGTCCGCCGCTAGTCGTCCATCCAGTAGAGCTCGTCGCGGTGATCGGCGAGCCAGCCGCGCCCGTCGGTGGTCAGTGCCGCAGCGCGGTACTTGCGGCCGGGCACGCGGGCGACGATCGCGTAACCGCGGGCGGCAAGTTCGTCGAGGTGCGCGTTCACCCGTTCGGGCGTGTAGCCGGCGAGCGGGGCAAACTCGAGCGGTTCCCGGTGCTCGTCTTGCCGCTCGAGGCAGACGAGCAAGAACGCGAGCAAGTGCACGTCCGGGCGCCGCGCGCCCCGGGGTGTGTCCGGGTTGGTCGACACGCCGCGCAACCTAGCTCCACCGGTCGCCCGCCGCCCGTAGGCCCGGTCGCAAGTCCGGTGAGAAGTCCGCGCGCAAGTCCGCCACGTGCCGCCCGAAAGTTTGCGGGGAAGTCTGCGCAGCGCCGGCGCGGAGTGTAGGCGCCCCGTGCTCGCTGTCGCTGTCATCGGGCACTCGGCCGAGGTTGTCGGCCGCCGTGTGGCGGGGTGGTCGCGTTGTTAGCTGTTCCGCCGTGTCGCCTTGTACGGGTCCGGTCAACTCAGCAGCTTGCGGCTATGCCTCAGCCCGCCCCGAACGCGCTCTACTACGGTGACAACCTCGACGTGATGCGCCGCCACGTCGATGACGAAAGTGTCGACCTCGCCTACCTCGACCCGCCGTTCAACTCCGCCGCGTCGTACAACGTCCTGTTCTCGACCAAGGGCGGCGGCGCGGCGGCGGCGCAGGTGCGGGCGTTCGAGGATACGTGGCACTGGGACGAGGCAGCCGCCGCGGCGTTCCGCGCGATCGTTGACGCCGGGGGGCACTTCGCCGAACTCTTCGTCGGCTTCCGGGCCGTCGTCAGTGAGGCCGACATGCTCGCCTACCTCGTGATGATGTGCCCGCGGCTCGCGGAGCTTCACCGCGTGCTCAAGCCGACCGGGTCGCTGTACCTGCACTGCGACCCCACCGCGTCCCACTACCTCAAACTTCTACTCGATGCGGTGTTCGGGCCGCACCGGTTCCGCTCCGAAGTCGCGTGGCGGCGGAGCGGAGCGCACAGCGATGCGAAGCAGGGCCGGCGGAATTACGGCCACATTCACGACGTGCTCCTCTTCTACACTAAGGGAGAGGCGTACACGTGGAACACGCAGTACACGCCTTACGACGAGGCGTACGTGGCGCGCGACTACCGCCTCGTCGACGAGGATGGGCGCCGGTTCCGCCGCGACAACCTCACCGCCGCGAAGCCCGGCGGCGACGTGAGCTACGAGTGGCGGGTGAAACGCCCAGCGGGGCTGCGGGTGCGCTGGCAGGCCGACCTCGAGGACGAGCACCTCGCGCCGCTAGAGGGCTGGGAGTACAAGGGGGTGCCGCCGTACGCGGGGCGGTTCTGGGCCTACTCGCTCGAGAACATGCGGCAGTTCGCCCGCGAGAACCGCATCCGGCACACGTTCGACGGGATGCCGGAGTTCAAGCGGTTTCTCGACGAGATGCCGGGCGTACCCCTGCAGGACCTGTGGACGGACATCGAGGCGCTACACTCGCAGTCGGCCGAGCGGCTCGGCTACCCGACGCAGAAGCCCGAGGCGTTGCTCGAGCGGATCATCGCCGTGAGCAGCAACCCCGGAGACGTCGTACTTGACCCCTTCTGCGGTTGCGGCACGGCGGTCGTCGCCGCACAGAAGTTGGGGCGCAGGTGGGTTGGCGTCGACCTGACGTATCTAGCGGTCAGTTTGATGAAGAAACGCCTAACGGATACATACGGCGAGGCGGCCCGCTTCCGCGTAGTCGGAGAGCCGACCACGCTCGAGGACGCGGTCGCGCTCGCGGCGTCAGACCCCTATCAATTCCAATGGTGGGCGTTGGGGCTGTGCGGTGCGCGCCCCGCTGATGAGAAGAAGGGCGCCGATAAGGGCGTCGACGGGCGGCTCTTCTTCCACGACGGCCCGGCGGGCGGCGTTCCGAAGCAAATCGTGTTCAGCGTGAAGGCGGGCAACGTCTCGGCGGCGCATGTGCGTGACCTCGGCCACGTCGTGCACCGCGATAAGGCGGCCATCGGCGTACTGATTTCAATGCAGGATCCGACGAAACCTATGCGCAGCGAGGCGGCCGGCGCCGGGTTCTACGAGTCCGCACATTGGGGTCGCTTTCCGCGGCTGCAGCTTCTGACTGTGGCCGAACTGCTCGGTGGGAAAGGCGTTCAGATGCCCGCGCCGCGGCAGACGAACGCGACGCTGCGCCAGGCGCCCAGAGCGCGCGAGCGCGACGAGCAACGCTCGTTCTTGTAAGGCCGCTCGCCGAGCATCGGCCCGAGGTCCCGTGGCAGACGCCCGCGGCGTTCGTCGCGTGCCGTCGCGTACCGCGGATGCTGATCCCACGCGAACGCGCGCCCGTCGTGCATGCTACATCGCGCGGCGGCGATGTAGCATGCACGACGGGCGCGGGGTGGCCGGGAGGGTGGCGAGCAACCGGGACGCGTCACGGTGCAAGGGGGCACGTATCGTCATGCGCGTCGGAGGGGCCGTAGGTGCTGGGTCGGGAAGCGCGCTAAGATGCGCGCGGCGCCGGCCAGGAATAGGGCGTCGCGCCGTTCGTGCGCCGCCTCAAGCGCCACGAGCCGGCGCGCGTACGTGGCCGTCCGCATTCCTTTCGGCCGCGGCGCCCATCCGCACGGCCCGAAGTCGAAGTAGTCGACGCCGAGCCGCCGCGCCGCCTTCCGGCACGCTCGGTCGGCGCGGCCCGTCGGCCCGCCGAGCCGGGACAGATACGTGAGCCCCGCGCACACGCGGCACCGGAAGTACCGCGCACTGAGTGCGAGGTAAACCGCGGCCCGCTTCCGGTCGCAGAACGGGCACCAGAACCACCACCGCGCCCCCGCGACACGCGCCCCTATACGCTGCGGCTCGGCGACGACGTACAGGAACACGCGTACCGCGTCGGCGGCCGGCGTCGGGGCGCCCGTGGGCCGGCGTCCGCGCCCAGCCGGGGGAGCCGGCGCGGGGGCGAGCGCGTACGTAAGCGTCAACGTGCGCCGGCCGGCGTAGTCGACCGCGCCGAGCGCGTAGCCGAGCGTCGAGCCGTTCGGCCACCCCCACACCCCTTCGGCCGCGTGGTCCGCGGGTAGCGTGCCGTGCGCCCGCTTCACGTCCCGCGCGGCGAGCCTCAGTGGCGCCTCTTCGACCGCTGCGCGCCGCGCGTGCCCGTCCCACCGCGTCGAGAAGATGCCGCCCATATTGCGATGCGCCCCCGTCGGGATTTTGCGAAATCGTCCGCCGATCGCCGATGTTACCCGCACGCGGCGTGCCCAGTGCCTAACGCACGCAGCCGCCCCGCGGTTGGCCGGCGTTCGCGCCGATGTTGGGGTTTGTCAGGTCCGCGCCGCAGACTTCTCCACAGACTTTCGGCCCCACACGGGCCGCCCCGGGCGGTCCGTCATGGGGTCTCGCCGTGGGCCCGCGCGTCATGGGGTCTCGCGCGCCCGACGGCTGGCATAGGGTTCCGCGCCTCGCGCGGCTCGCGTAGGATTCCGCACGCCGATCTGCGGTGCGGCGGGGGGCGTTGTTCTCACCGTCGGTTTTCGGCCCCGTGTGCCGACGCAGAGCGGGCGGTTCGCGGGGGTACGCGCCCGGCGGCTCCTGCGGATGCGCGAGCCAGGCGCGGAGCTCGGCGCCGGTTCTCAGCACCCGCGCGCACTCGTACAACGCGGGGTGCCATTGCTCGGTCGTGTAGCCGGTCGGGGTGTGCGGCGTAGGAGGCCGCGGGGCCGCACAGCAGGTCATCCCTCTGTGCGCGAGCGAGAGCTACCCCCGCCCGTGGGGTCCGTGGGCCGTCGACGTTAGGCAGCCGCGTCGTGCGCGCCGGTCAGGAAGAGCCGGCCGTCCGCCCGCTCGGCGACGCGCAGCCGGAGCGCCGCGACCGTGGCGCGCGCGCGGTCTAGCGACCACCCGAGCGCGTCGGCGAGTTCGGCGAGCAGCAGCCCCGGCCGCCCGGCGAGCACCCGGAGCACGGCCGCGGCGCGCGTCTCGCCGGGCCGGGCGCGCCCGCGCCCGTCGTCGCCGTACCTGTTCGGGGAAGTGGGACAAGCGGGACGGGCCGGGACGAGCGGGACAACCGGGGCGCCGGCATCGCCCTCGCTCGCGGCCGACGCCGGCGCGACCGTCCCGCTTGCCCTGCTTGACCCGCTTGGTCCCGCTTGTCCCGCTTCGCCCAGGGGCGGCGCGACGTAGCGCGCGACCACGGCGGCGAGCGCGGCGCGGTCGCACCCGCGCACCTTCTCGGCGTCGGCGCCGCGCTCGGCCCGGCGTTGACCCGTCGGCACCCGCCACCGGTCGCGCAGCACGCGGCCGAGCTTGTGGACCGTCAGTCCGTCGCGGCCCGGCGTGGTCGCCCACGGCCGCCAGTCGTCCGCGCGCAGCCACTCGCGCAGCGGCTCTAGGCGTACGACGCCCCCGGCGTCGGCGGGGCCGTCCGCACCTGGGTACCTCGCTAGGTAGTCGCCGACGTGGGCGAGCAAGAGTTCGTCGAGGTCGCGCACCTCGCCCACACCGCCCCCGGCCAGCAGCCCCACGGCCGCGCGTGCGGCCGCGGGCCATCGGCCGCCGGCGGCGTCGGCCACCGCGAAGAGCGGCACCCACGGTTCCCCGTCCCGCCCCGCCAGCCCGGGCGGCATGGGGGGCCATTCGGCGAGCGGCGCGCCCGTGGCCGTCGCCCCCGGCGCGCCGTCGCGCGCGTCCGCCGTCCAGCGGCCGAGCCGGGCGGCGAGCGGCGCCGCTTGCGGCCGGTGCCGCGTCGAGAACGGGACGAGCCGGTCGAGCTCCGCGGCGTCGGCCCGCTCCAAGCGGAGCGCCAGGCAGCGAGACCGCGTGGCGTCGGGGAGCTGGGGCGCGATCCCGGCCAAGAGCTTGGGGCCGAACACGTCGAACCCGGCGACGTCGAGCGCCGCGCCTTCGCCGGCGCAGCGCATCGCCTTCCCGCCCTGCCGTGCGCCGGCGTTGAGCAGGTTCACCAACCCGTCCTCGCGCTTGGCCGTGAGCCACGCGTCGATCTCGTCGAGGAACAGCGTCGGGTGTGCCTTCTCGATGAGACGAAAGAGGGCCGCGGGGGACGCGTCAGCGGCCGAGAAGGCGCGCCGGGCGAGCGCGTGCAGGACGTCGAGCAGCGTCGTCTTGCCGCAGCCCCGCGCCGCCGAGAGCACGAGCAGGTAGGACGCGACGGCCCACACGTCGGGGCAGTAGGTCGCGGCCAGCCAGAGGGCGCACACGTCGGCCGCGCCCGCGGGCAGCGCGACGCGCGCGGCCACGAACGCGGCCACGTCCTCGAGCAGCGCCGCCCCGTCCACCGCGTCCGGCCACGGGTCGGGGTCGTCGAACGTGATCGGGGACCCAGCGCCGGGCCGCGCGCCGGCGGCGTCGGGTGCCGCGCCCCGCGGGCGTTCCGCGAGCTGCGCGCCGAGCGCGCGCACCGCGTCTCCGAATCCCGTGCGGGACGCGTCGGGGAGGCCCGCGCCGCGTGCGGCCGATTCGAGCGCCGCGCGCGCCGCGGTTTGCACTAGATCGCGCGCGTCGAGCACGGCGGGCGCTAGCGCATCGGCGGGGAGGTAGACGGCAACCGCGGCGCGCGCGGCCTTCCCGGCGGGCGGCGTCACGACGACGCGCCACGCGCCCGCGGGATCCGTACGCGCCCACGCGTCGGCGCCAAGCGCCGCGGCGCGGTCGGCCAGCAGCGCGGCCGCCGGGTTTGGGCCGTCCCACGCGGGAGGCGGGTTCCGGGGCGTCGTCATGCGGCACGCGCGCCTGTCACCGCGCGCGCCACGGGCCGGGCGCCGTACCGCCGTGCGTTGTCGAGGATGCGCGCCCGCGCCGCGTCGCCGAGCGGGGGCACGTTGGCCGCGTCCCACGCGGCGAGCGCCGCCGCGACGTCGACCGCGTCGAGCACGAACCCGTGCGTCAGGACGGCGGCCAGCCGCCACGCGGTCGCGTTCCGCCCGTGGCCGTCGGCCAAGCCGTGCGGCATCCGGGCGACGTAGGCCGCGGCGCGCCGGAGCGCGGCCGCACCGGCGGGCCAGAGCCCGACCGAACGGCGTTGTGCCGAGATCGGCTGCACCGCAGTCGGCGCCGCTGTTGCCGGGCGGTCTGCGCCTACAGTTGACGCCACCGCGGGAGGTGCGAGTAGCCGCGTCAGGACCGCCGGGGGAAGCGGGCGCGGGCGCCCGTGGCGCACCCACTGATACCGCGCGCCCGACGGGTGCCGACTCGGCGGCGCGACGACGTAGCCGCGCGCGTGGCGGACGTCGAGCCCGGGGCCTAACGCGCGGTTGCCGACGACGAGCGGCGCCCCCCGATACTCGCGGGGAAGCCAGAAATACCGATGCTCGCCCCCGTCCGGGCGTCCGGTCGCGGCCGCCGGGCCGTCGTCGGGCACGCCGAGTGCGGCGGCCGTCGCGCGCCCGAGCGGGCCGTCGACGTCGAGGACGAGCAGGGTTCCCGGCGCGCCGTCGTGCGCGTGCGCTGAGCGGCCGGGGACGAGCCCGACGTTCGCCCGCGGCTCGACGCGCCACCACTGGGCCACGGTGTCGGCGTCACAGCTCGCCCCGTGGAAGCCGTCGCGGAGTAGCGGAACCTTACCACCCGGTACGCAGGGGAACACGGGCCAGCCGCGGCGGGCGTACGCGCGGGCCGCGCGCGCCTGGACTGTGTCGTGAACGCTCACGCGGCACGCGGCGCGCCTGTCGCCCCCACGTCGGACGTGGACCGTCGCTTCCCCTGAGCGGCGATCCAGGCCGACAGGTCCGCGTCGTCGTACAGCACCTTGGCGCCGAGCTTCACAAACTGCGGGCCCCCGCCGTTCACGCGTAGCTTGGCGAGCGTGGCACGAGCGAGCTTGCACCGCTCCGCCGCCTGCGTTGTGTCTAGCAACATCGTTAGGCATCTCCCGGTTGAGGGTACGCCGGACGATCGCACCGCGGGGCATTCCTGCCCATTCCTACACTGTGCTAGGTTGCGAACATGGCCCGTTCGCAATCGCGTACACTGGCTGCGCGCACGTCGGCGCGCGGCGCCCCGTGCTCCAACTCGCGGAAGCCGCGCACGGCCAAGCAGGCCAAGGCCGAGCACCGCGGGGGCGAGTGGGGGCGCGGCGTGGCCCAGCGGCTACGGGCGTTGAAGGGGACTGCAAGCGTGCGCGCTTTCGCGGAGCGCGTCGGGCTCGCCCCGTCGCTCGTCAGCAACTACCTGAACGGCAACCGGCTACCCGAGTCGCCAACGTTGCGGACGCTTGCCGAGCGTACCGGCGTGTCACTGGACTGGCTGCTACTCGGTGACGGTGGCGACGCGCCGCGCTACCGGGGGCAGGACCGCGATGAAGTCGAGTTGGAGGCGGACATCGCCGCATGGGTAAACCGGGCGTTAAGACAGGCCTACGCGCCAGAGCTCGCCCAAGAAGGATTACCGGAAGACCTTTATACCTGGCGTGTCGATTCGGAGGCCATTCGCGCCGACGTTGTCACCCGCGTTCGGGAAGACACAAAACGCGCGGCTCATGAGAGCGAGTTGCACAGGCTGCTCATCCGCCTGTCCGATCTGCTGCAGCGAGAAGCGGCGTTGCCATCCGAGGATCGCCGGCTCCCAAGCGTAGTCGACCTCGCCACGCTCAAGCAGTTGGAGGATGGCATTGTGGCGCCGGCATACCGCGACTTCAAGCCCAATCCATTCGCAACCCAGGAGTTCAACGTCGCAGCCTACCCGGAGTTCGGCGCCCTCGAATGGGGCCCCTGGCGCGCGCTCGGCGACCCACCACGGCCTGCGGATCCACCCGTACTCATGAATGCGTAGGCGCACCGTAGGCGCACGCGCCCCGCGCCACCTCACAAAGCCGAAGGGCCGCAGCACCGTAAGCGCTTGCGGCCCTTCGCATTGCCCCTCCTGGGCTCGAACCAGGACTCTTCTGATCCAGAGTCAGACGTGTTGCCAGTTACACCAAGGGGCAGCACAACGCCGCGCCTCTCCGGCGCGGCCGGTTATTCTACCGGTCCCCCGGAGCCCTCGCAACCCCTGGTCCGTGCCCGTCCTGCCGTCCCCACGCCGCGTCGCCCCACTCACCGTCCTCGCGCTCGCGGCCTGCGCCGGCCCGCTGCCAACGAGCTTCGCCTCGCCCGCGGCCGCCCGCGCCGGCGCCACGGACCTCTTCACCAGCCTCGCCGACCGCTTCACCAACGTCGCACGCGCCCCGCGTTTCGAAACCGCGCGCCAGAAGCTGAGCCGCTCCGCCCTCTCGCCGTCCGGCGTCTACGACGACGACGCCGTCTGGACCTCGACTACCCCCGAGGGCGCCCACGTCCTTGAAGTCGAGGCCGCCGTCGTCGACGGTCAGTACCGCTTCACCCCGCGCGCCGCCCCGCCCTTCCCCGACCGGCTCGGCGATGGCCGCCATGTCATCCGCCTCGCCCGCGCGGCCGACGGCTCGTACCAGTGGGCGACGAGCGTCGAGCACAACGTCGGCCGCTTCCGCGCCGCGGCCGGCCCCGAAGTTTTCACCACCGGCCTCGCCCGGTTCGAGCAACCCGCCCCGGCCGTCCGCGCCGAACTTCAGACCACCTTCCCGCGCACCACCGCCGCGCTCGGCCGCCTCTTCTCGCTCGACGACGTCCAAACCGCCACGGTCGGCGACGGAACGACGCGTGTCGACCTGCGCCTCGGCGTGCGGCCCGAGCGACTTCGCGCCGCCGGCCTCCCGGCGTTCGCTCGCTACGTCGACAAGTACGTCGGCGGGACGCGCTGGAGCATGGCGCTCGAGGACGGACGCGGCGCGCGCTGGGCCGACCTGCGGTCGGCCGGCGGCACGCTGCAACTCCGACTCCGGCTGCGCGACGGACAACTCCAGACTCTCGACGGCGCCCCGCGCCCGCTGCCCGAGAACGTCCTTCTCCGCAGCGACGCCTTCACTAAGGTGCTCCTCTTCGAAACCGGCGCGGAGCAACTGGTCGGCGACCTCACCTTCGTCCGGACCGGGCGCGAGCGCGGCTGGTCCGTCCACTGGCGGCGCCCGCCGCGCTGGCACATTCCGCTGGGCATGCGCCACCTCATCAACGGCGCGCTCAACCGGCCGTTCACCGGGGCCGGGATGCACCTCGCACTCACCCTCCGCGACCCGGCCGCAGGCGCCGGCCCGAGCGCCGGCCCGACCCTTCTCGTCCGCGAGTTCGAGACCTCAGTCGAGGAGAGTACGCTCGTCCGCTGGTTCGGCTCGATCGGCGCGCGGGCGATGTCCGACCTCGACGCGCGGGTCGAGTCGGAAGAGGATCGCTTCTTTGCCGACGTCCTCCGCGCCCTGCGCGCCGACGTCGACGCGGCCTACACGCGCTGACGCCTACCCACGCTGACCGATCCCGAACGCACGACGCCCCGCGCTCTCGAAAAGAGCGCGGGGCGCTACGCCGTCGAATCCATTCTCCGGCGGAGTTCGTGCCGCGCACGCCGTCATTGGAACTCTCCGTCCTACCGAACGGCGGCGGGCAACGAACACAAACGATTACAGTCCTACCCCGGTAACCGGGATTCGGATGGAGCTGAGGGGGATCGAACCCCTGACCTCTGCAGTGCGATTGCAGCGCTCTCCCAGCTGAGCTACAGCCCCGCGCGACAACGGGCCGCTCCGGCCGGAAGGCACCAGAGCAGCCGTCGTCGTCCCCTCAACTTAGCATGAACCCGACGAGCGTCAAGCGCCGTCATTACTCCCGGCGCTGATGGCCCGCCGTCACGCGTCGTCGCGCGCCACGGTGCGCGTCACCTCGCGGTCGCCGCCGCGCGCCGCGCGGCTCGCCCGGCTCCGCGACTCGCCGCCCTCGCGCCCGATCGTCGCCATGTGCGTCCGGTCGCGACTGACGACGATGCCGCCCTTCTGGCCCGCCGTCCGCGCTTCGTCCGAACTCCACTCGTGCGCCGTTCCCTTCGCGTGCGCCGCACGACCGCCCTTGCTCGCGATCTCGCGCTGCCGCGTCCGATCCATCGACGCGAACCCGCGGCGGCTCTTCCCCGCGCTCGTCGACCCGCCCTGCTCCGCGTGCCCGTGCGCCGCGGCGTCTCCAGTCATCGTCGTCGCCATGATGAGCCTCCCTCGTCGCCTGCGTAAACCGCTCCCGAAGGCCAGCGCCTCACCGACCTCCGCCTTTCCCTCTGTAGCACTGCCGTTGCAAAAGCTTGTGTCGCAAACGGTGGGCCGCAGCCGGCCTCAGCGGTCGTACACACGTTCATCCCGCCGTCGTCTGCCCACCCATCAACGCGAGCACCTCGCCCGTCACGTAGCTCGAATCGGCTGTCGACGCGAAATACACGTACGCGGGCGCCATCTCCTCCGGCTGCGCCGGACGCTGCATCGGCGTTTTCTGCCCGAATTCGGCCACCTTCTCCGCCTCGCTGCTCTGCGGGTTGAGCGGCGTCCACACCGGACCCGGCGCGACGCAGTTCACGCGGATCTTCCGCTCGACGAGGTTCTGCGCGAGCGCCTTCGTGAACGCGTGGATCGCTCCCTTCGTAGCCGAATAGTCGAGCAGCTCCTTGCTCCCCTGCAGCCCCGTCTCGGAGCCGGTGTTGATGATCGCCGCCCCCTCCCCCATGTGCTTCAGCGCGGCCCGCGCGAACCGGAAATACGCGTAGATGTTCGTCTGGAACGTCTTGTCCCACTCCTCGTCGGTGATCTCCTCGAGCGACTTCTTGTCTTTCTGGTGCGCCGCGTTGTTGACGAGCACGTCCAACTTCCCGAGCTCGCGCACGGCGCGCTCGACGGCGTCGATCACGAACGCCGGGTCTTTGACGTCGCCCGCGATCCCGACGAACCGCCGCCCCGCTCCCTCGACGTGCCGCCGCGTCTCCTCGGCGTCGTCCTGCTCCTCGGGCTTGTACACGATCGCGACGTCCGCCCCCTCCCGCGCAAAGAGCACCGCGACCGCACGCCCGATCCCGGAATCACCCCCGGTCACGAGCGCCGCCTTCCCCGCGAGCTTGCCCGCGGCCTTGTAGGTCGGCGCCTCGAACTGCGGCTTCAACTCCAGGTCACGCTCCTGCCCGGGCTCCTCCTGGTGCAGCGCCGGCATCTTCGTCGGGTACGCGTCGACGTGCGCCTGCGGGTCGGTCTGTGATGAATCGGTCTGCGTGCTGCTCGCCATTGGCTCAGAGATAAGAGGTGGGCCGGCGCGCGGTGCAGACCCCGGGCCGCCGCGCCTACATTGCCTGGCCATGTCGCTCACCCTGCGCTTCCTCGGCACCGCGGCGAGCCGCCCCACGGTGGAGCGCAACGTCGCGTCCGTCGCCGTCACCCGCGAGGGCGAGACGTTCCTCGTCGACTGCGGCGAGGGCACCCAGCGGCAGATGATGCGCTACGGCACCTCGTTCGGCCTTGGCGACATCTTCTTCACCCACACCCACGCCGACCACCTACTCGGTGTGATCGGCCTCACACGCACGCTTCAGCTTGGCGGACGTACCGAACGCCTCCGCCTCTGGGGCCCCCGCGGCTCGGCCCGCACGCTCCGCCAGATCGTCGCGCTCGGCGGCGGGAACATCGACCGACTCGGCTTTCCGATCGAGTGCCTCGAGGTCGAGCCGGGCACGCCGGTCCGCCGCAAGGGCTACGCGATCGTTCCCTACCCGGTCGAGCACGCCGGCGCGGCGGCGGTCGGCTACGCGATCGTCGAAGAGATCCGCCGCGGCCGCTTCAACCCCGAGCTCGCGCGCGAGCTCGGCGTGCCGGAAGGACCCGCGTGGGGCCGCCTCCACCGCGGCGAGCCGGTCACCCTCGACAACGGCCGCGTGATCGATCCGGCGACACTCGTCGGACCGACGCGTCCGGGGCGCACCGTCGTCATCACCGGCGACACGCGCCCGTCCGCCGCCACGGTCGACGCCGCTCAGGGCGCAGACCTACTCGTCCACGAGGCGACGTTCGCGGACGACGAAGGGCCACGCGCGCTCGAGACCGGCCACTCGACCGCGCGTGAGGCCGCGACGGTCGCGCGCGTGGCCGGCGTGCGCCAGCTCGTCCTCACCCACATCTCGGCCCGCTACTCGCGCGACGCCCGCGAGCTGGAGGCCGAGGCGCGCTCGGTGTTCCCGGCGACGGTCGCGGCCCGCGACGGCACCGAGATCGAGGTGCGGTTCGCGGACGAGGAAGGGGTGGCCTAACGCCCGCCCCCGCCGTCACGCCGACTCGAAGCGCGGGACGTTGTTCGCGATCGGCATCGAGCGGCGGAACAGGTCGGCCAGATTCGTGTCACTGAGCGACGCGAGGACTTCGGCGGCACCGAGCCGCGCGGTGACGTCGCGGGCCTCGGGGCCGGCGCTCACCCACCAGCCGTAGCGGTCGCGCTCGGTGGTCGAGCGGTCGGGGTGCAGGAAGACGACCATCACGGTGCTCGCGCCGGGGGCGCGCGCGGTCACGGTCCAGGTCAGCCCGTCGGGCGACCGGTAGGCGCGCGGCTTGACGCGCTTGGCGCCGAAGATCACGCGGTCACCTCGGGGCCGAGCACGGCGGGCGCGACCGCGGGGGCCTCGGGAGCGGCGATCAGGCGCCGTCCCGCGAACCCGGCGTCGCGCCGGTGCCACCAGGCGACCGTCGGCTCGCCGAGCTGCCAGCAGAGGTAGGCGGGGACGCCGTCGACCACGGCGGGGAAGTCGACGAGGCCGACGTCGAGCCCCTTGCACTCGACGCCGAGCGCGGCGAGGTCGGCGAGCGCGGCGCGGACGTCGTCGGCGAGCCGGGCGGCGCGGCGGCGGAGCGCGGGCGCGTCGGGGTCCCCGCCCGGCGCGGCCTCCACCGCGGCGAGCGCGGCGACGCTCGCGCGCCAGTCGGCGTGGTCGCGCACGAGGTCCGCGACGACGCGGCGCACGTAGGGCAGCGCGGCGTTGGCCGACGCCGGCGTGTAGGTGGGCGGGGTGGGCGGCATGTGGGAACGTTAGGCGAACGTGGGGCGCGTGTCCGGGCGCGCGTCGGCCGGCGCCTGCGAGTCCGGCGCGTGCGCGTCCTGCCGGTCGCGGCGGCCCTCGGCGTCACGCTCCTCAAGGCGCCGCCGGCGGCGCTCGACGGCGGCCGCGGCCCGCCGCACCTCGTCGGGCGTCTCGGGGTGGAGGGGCGGCACCTCGATCGGGCGGCCGTTGCGGTCGACGGCGACGAACGTGAGATAGCACGAGTTGGTGTGCCGCCGCCGCCCGCTCGTCAGCTCCTCGGCCTCGACGCGCACGCCCACCTCGACCGAGGTGCGGCCGACGTGGTTCACGCTCGCCTTCATCACGACCAGGTCCCCGACGTGGATCGGCTCGCGGAAGTCGACGCGGTCGATGCTCACCGTCACGCACGTCGCCCGCGCGTGGCGGATGGCGGCAACGGCAGCGGCCTTGTCCATCATCGACAGGACAACGCCCCCGAACACGTGCCCCATGTTGTTGGCGTCCTGGGGCATCATGAGCTCGGAGGTCTCGTGCTGGCTCTCGCGCGGGGTGCGCGGGGCGTACGGGGACATGGCGGGCGGAGTGGTGGACGGCCGGAAGGTGGTCTGCCGAAGGAGGTCGCCTACCAATGGCGGCGCAGGGCGACGCTCGTCGTCACGGCGTCGCCCGCCAGCGTGCTCTCGTCGAAGGCGCGGCGGAGCGCGCGGCGGAGGGCGGGGTCGGCCGGGGGCTGATCGAGGCGGACGAGCGACTCGGCCCGCGCGTCGGGCGCCCCGCCGAGCACGCGCGCGAGCAGCCGCGTGGCGTCGGGCGCGGCGGTGGGGAGGAGCGGGCGCACGTCGGCCGTCCACCACGCGGGCTCCGCGTCGGCGCTGCCGGCCGCTCGCAGGGGCACGGGCGCGAGCGCGAGCGTGACCGCGCCGTCGGTGTCGGATCCGCGCGCGACGAACTGCACGGCCGGCGCGCCCCCGACGGCGACGAGTCCGAAGTTGTCCGGGTCGAAGCGCAGCGACGCGAGCGCGGTGCGGGCTCGCGTGCCCGCGCTGTCGTCGGCGGGGGCCGGGCGCAGGGTATCGAGCGTCGCGACCGCGGCGGCGAACGCGCGCCGCCCCGCCGCGACGAGCGCGTCGGGGTCTGCGGCTCCGAGTGCCGCGAGGGAGGCGGGGCGCCCGCTGCGCAGGTCGAGGACGTGCCGACGTAAGTCCTCGCGGTGTGCGGCGTCCGGCCCATCGACGGTCGTGCGCAGGTCGAGCGTGACGAACGGCCCGTGCACGGCCACGAGCCCGACCGCGTGCTCCGCGACGAGCGCCGGTTCGGACTCCGCGTCCTCATCGTCGTCGAGCGCGCGCGCGCCGGGGTGGGCGGCGGCGTAGCGGACCGCCATGCCGGGCACCTCGTCGTCGCCGACGACGAGCGCGCTATCGCCGCGCAGGAGATCGCGGCGGTAGACGCGCACCGTCGAGAACTCGGCCCCCTCGAAGCGCACGCCGTCGTCAACCACGTACACGTCGGTCAGGCGGCCGCCCGCGCGCGTCAGGAAGAGCGGTGCGCTGCGGACGTGGACGCCGCCCGGCCCACTCGTCACCCAGTACGTGGAGTCGCCGGCGACGGCGAGGAACTCGGCGACCGGCGCGGCGTCGGCCGCCCATGCGCCTGTCCGCGCGCCGGCGGCCCGCCCGCGGGCGTGCGCGGCGACAAGGAGCACGGCCGTCGCGCCCGCGGCGACGACTCCGCCGCGGGCGCGACGGGCCGAGCGACGGCGGGACGCGGGCATACGTTGCGCAATATAGAGAGGCCGGCGGTGTCATCCTTGCGCACAGCGGTCGTTCATGTCCGCGCCTCCCCGCCCGCCCGCCCCCGGCTCGGCCCCCGCCAGCCCGGACGCCGCTGGCCCGGACGTCGCGGCGGCCACCCACCTCGCCCCGCACCCCCGGCACTTCGCGCCGCACGCGCCGGCGCACCCCGCCACCCGTGTGCCCGCGCACCCCGAGCCGCAGCCGCTGCCGCACGAACCGCGGTGGCCGGCGCTGCTCGCGGTGGTCGGCGTCGCCCTGCTCTACTTCGCGCTCCCCGGCTCGCTCACGCTCGGGCCGCCGTGGCTCCTGCCGACGATCGTTCTCGTGCTCCTCGTCCCCACCGTCGTCGCACATCGCATGCGGCAGAGCCGGTGGAACCAGGCGTTCGGCGTGGCGATGCTCGGAGTGATGACGACAGCGCTCGTCGCGGGGCTGATCCGGCTCGTCGCCGCGCTACCGACGAAGGCCGAGGCGCCGGAGACACTCCTGCGCTCCGCGGCGGCGCTCTGGCTCGCGAACATACTCGTCTTCGCGTCGTGGTACTGGCGGGTCGACGCCGGCGGCCCGCACGCGCGCTCGCGCTCGCACCCGCGCGACACGGCCTGGCGCGGCGCGTTCCTCTTCCCCCAGCAGACGCTCGACGCGGACGGCGGCGCGGGCGCTCGCGCGGTGCACTGGCGCCCGGAGTTCGTGGACTATCTGTTCCTCGCCTTCAACACGAGTACCGCCTTCTCGCCCACCGACGCCCCCGTGCTCTCGCGCTGGGCGAAGCTGCTGATGATGCTCCAGTCGCTCATTTCGTTCTCCACCGTCGCGGTGCTCGCCGCGCGCGCCGTCAACATCCTGTGACCGAGCCCGTGCGCGACCCGTCCGCGCCGCCCGGGACGCTCCGCATCGCCCGCTTCGCGGCCGCGGCCACCGCGGCGGCGCTCGGCGTGATCGCCCTCGCGCTCGGGCTCTGGGAGGTGCGCGACCTCGTCTTCGTCGCGTTCCTCGGCGTGCTGTTCGGACTGCCCGCCGCGGCGGGCGCCGAGCGGCTCGCGAAGTTCCGCGTGCCGCGCGCGGCGGGCGCGGCGCTCATCGTCGTCGGCGCGTGTGCGGTGCTCGGCGGCGTGGGGGCGTGGCTCGCGCCCACGCTCCGGCGGCAGTCGGCGGAGATCCAGGCGCGCGTGCCCGACGCGCTCGGGCAGCTCGACGCCTGGCTCGCCTCGCACGACACGGGGCCACTCCGCTTCGTGCTCGGCGCCCCGGCCGCGCCCGCGGACCGGGTCGACACCGTCGTCGTCACCCCCGCGCCGGCCGTCGTCGCTCCGCCCCAGGCCGGGCCGACCGTCGGGCAGCCGACGGCGGGGCAGCCGCCGTCGGTAGTCGGCGCGGCGCTGCGCGCGCGACTCGTCGAGCGGATCCGCACGGCCGGCGCGGGGCACGGCGACCCGCTGCGCGTGGTGCGCGCGACGGTGGCCGCGTTCACCGGCCTGCTGCTCGCGATCTTCCTCGCGCTCTACTTCGCCGTCGACCCGGCCCAGTACGCGCGCGGCGTGCTCGCGCTCCTGCCGGCCAAGCGGCGCGAGCGTGGGGCGGCGGTGCTCTCCTCGGTCGCGATCGCCCTCCGGCGCTGGCTCGTCGCGCAGCTGCTGACCATGGCGGTCCTCGGCGTGGCGACGACCGCCATCCTGCTCGGGTTGCACGTGCGCGCCGCGCTCGCGCTGGGCGTGCTCACCGCGCTCACCAAGTTCATCCCGACCGTCGGCGCGTTCCTGAGCGGGGTGCCGGCGGTGGCGATGGCGTTCCTCACCAGCCCGCACACGGCGGTGCTTGTCGCGGTCGCGTTCGTGCTGCTCCAGTTCCTCGAGAACCACCTGCTCGTGCCGGTCCTCATGCAGCGCATCGACCTGCCGCCGGCGCTGACGCTGCTCGCGCAGGGGGTAATGACGCTGCTCTTCGGCCCGTTAGGCCTGCTCGTCGCCGTGCCGCTGCTCGCGGCGGTGATGGTGCTCGTACGCGAGCTCGTCGTCTCGCGCCGCCCGGCCGGCGAGGTCGCGGTGACCGACGCGATCGCCGACGACGCGGCGCACGCGGCGACGGCGCCCATCCCGCGGCACGCGCACGACGCCTCCGCCGTGCGGCGCCCCGCGTAAGGCGACGCCGGTGACCGACGACGCGGTGACGACCTGGCGCGCGGTCGACGCGCTGGTCGACGGCCTCTTCGTTGCCGAGGACCCGGCGCTCGCCGGCGCGCTCGTCCTGAGCGCGGAGGCCGGACTCCCGGCGATCCACGTCGCGCCGGCGCAGGGGAAGTTCCTCCAGTTGCTCGCGCGGCTCGTCGGCGCGCGGCGCGTGCTCGAGATCGGGACCCTCGGCGGCTACAGCACGATCTGGCTCGCCCGCGCGCTCCCCGCGGGCGGGCGTGTGGTCACGCTCGAGGCGGAGCCGACGCACGCGGCGGTGGCGCGCGCGAACTTCGCCCGGGCGGGGCTCGCGGACGTGGTCGAGCTGCGCGAGGGGCCCGCGCTCGACACGCTGCCGGCGGTCGAGGCGGACGGGCTCGGGCCGTTCGACCTCGTGTTCATCGACGCCGACAAGCCGAGCGCGCCGGAGTACGTCGCGTGGGCGGTGCGGCTCGCGCGCCGGGGCGCGGTGATCGTGCTCGACAACGTGGTGCGCGGCGGCGCGGTGGCGGACCCGCACAGCCCGGACCCCCGGGTGCAGGGCGTGCGGCGGGCGATGGAGCTGCTCGCCGCGGACCCGCGCGTGGACGCGACGGCACTCCAGACCGTGGGGGGAAAGGGGTACGACGGGTTCGCGCTGGCGGTCGTCATCACGGATCCGTAGGCGCACGCCGTCATGTGTGGCCAGGTTACGATGTAGAACGCAACACTACGAGCTAGTGGTTTGTGGCGGGTCGACGGCACCCTGCGGTGACACCCGACGCCCTGCCCGCGCGACCGCCCAACTTCGTCTGTTCCCCGGACCGGCCGCCCGCTTCGTGGCAACTGCCGCCCTTTCGACCGAGCGCCACGCGGGACCGTCCGTGTGCGCCGAAGTACGCACCGGTGATGCCTACGACCTCCTTCCGCGCCTCGCGAAGCGGAGCATCGATCTCGTCATCACGAGTCCGCCGTACTGGGGACTGAGAACGTACGAGGGAGATCACAACTGGGAGATCCTCCTCGAGTGGGAGTCAACCGACGCTAAACCCGGGACGGTGCCGGGCTACGCGTGATACCGCGCGCACGGCGGGCAGCTCGGGTTGGAGCCGTTCCCGGAGTGGTACGTCGCACACCTCACCGAGATCTTCGCGCTCGCCAAGCCCGCCCTGAAGGTGGCCGGCAGCGTATGGGTAAACCTCGGCGACACGTACTTCGCGCGTTGGGCGAGCATCCGGGACCGCGGACGACAGGGGCTCGGCGGCAATCCGCGGGAGCGACGCCGCGTCCCGATGGGCGGCTACTGCCAGGAGAAGCAGTTGCTGCTTATTCCGGCCCGCTTCGCGATCGCGATGCAGGACGCGCGGTGGATCCTGCGCAATGATCTGATCTGGCACAAACCGAACGTGCCACCGCGCCCGGAAACGGACCTGCTGCGCCTCGCGCACGAGCACTTCTTTCACTTCGTCCACCGCCTTACGCAGGGTAGTGCGAAGTATCACAAGTATTACTACGACCTGCCGGCCGTGGAAACGGCCGGCACGGACGTCACGACGTGTTACGTCCGATCGGGCCAGGACGGGCACACCGCGACATTTCCTGAGGCGCTCATCACGCCCCGGATCCTCAGCTCCTGCCCGCCCGGCGGGACCGTGTTGGATCCGTTTGCCGGCACTGGGCGTGCGCTGGCGGTCGCGGTTCGACAGGGTCGGCACGCGATCGGACTCGAGGTGTCGACGTCGTTCGCGGCGGCGGCACGCGGACAGCTCGACGCGGAGCTCGCTCGCGGCGCCGACGCGTCGGGAAACGCCCGCATGGCGGGGCCGTCGACCGCGCCCCGACGAACCACATCGCCGAGTGGTTCGGACACCGCATCTAACCCCCACGTCACGGCGACCGGGGCGAGCATCGCCGATCAGCGGGCGCGTCGGTGCCTGTTCCTGTCGCACGTGAAGCACGAGAGCCGGGAGTGCATCAAGGGTCCCGCCGCAAAAGGCGTGTGCACCGTGAGCTCGAGCAGCAACGGCCCGCGGCAGGACGGGGTGGCGTACCCGTATCGTGTCTTCGACGCCGGCGTCCTCCGCCCTGACAGTCCGGGCGACGCCATGCCGGACGGGAAGGTCCCCGCGTGGATCTACGTGTTCGACATCGACGCCGCCGCCGAGCGGACGCCGAATCCGTTAGTCGTGCGCAAGGTCATCGGGGCGACGGCCGGAGCGCTCAACCATTACGCGCTCAGCGAGGCTCCGCGGCACGCCGCGGCCGCGCTGCTGTCGGACGTCGGGATCTACGACATCCTCCGGCGCCGCCCGCGCGCGTACTGGCCGGGCCAGGCGTTCGCCATCGATCCGGAACGCCATGGTGTGCAGGGAGCGACTCCCGGAGACGCGACGCTCACCTGAATTCGCGTACCGCCGCGACCAGCCGGTCGACTTCCTCGGCCGAGGTGTAGCACGCCGCCCCCGCGCGCACGAACCCGCCGCGGCCGCGCACGCCGTAGCGATCCGCGACGGTCGCCGCGTAGAAGTCGCCGTGCGAGAGGAACACGCCCTCCTCGGCCGCTGCGGCGACGACCTCGCGCGGGTGGCGGCCGGCCACGGTGAAGCTGACCGTCGGCGTGCGCGGCGCGTCGGGCGGCGGGCCGTACACCGTCACGCCGTGCACGCCCCGCAGCCCCTCCCACATCCGCTCGGCGAGCGCCCGCTCGGCCGCGCCGATCCGCGCGTAGGCGCGCGCGAGGCGGGCGCGGCGGGGCACCGGCGCGCCGGTGCCTAACGTATCGGCGGTGATGGAGTCCCCGAGCGAGGCGAGAAAGTCGACCGCCGCGGCGGCGCCCGCGAGCGCCTCGTGGTTGCGGGTCCCCGTCTCGACGCGCTCCGGGACCGTGTCGGCCGACGGCGCGACGCGCGGCACGTCGAGCGCCGCGAGCAGCTCCGCGCGCCCCCACAGGATGCCGGCGTGCGGCCCGTAGAACTTGTACGGCGAGCAGGCGAGGAAGTCGACGCCCGCGCGCGCGAGCCGGCCGACGTCCACGAGGGCGTGCGGCGCCCAGTGCACCGCGTCGACGAAGACGAGCGCGCCGACGTGCCGCGCGAGGCCCGCGGCGCGCGCGACGTCGGTGATCGTGCCGAGCGCGTTGCACGCCGCGTTCACCGCGACGACCCGCGTGCGGGGGCCGAGGAGCGAGGCGAAGTCCGCCCAGTCGAGCGTCCCCGTGGCAGCGTCCAGGCGGGCCGTCCGGAGCACCGCGCCGCGCTCGTCGACCAGCGCCTGCCACGGCGCGACGTTGGCATGGTGGTCGAGCTCCGTCACGACGACCTCGTCGCCCGGCCGCAGCGCCCGCCCCTCGCCGGGGCCGGCGGGCAGCGCGCGGCCGAGCGCGCGCGAGAGGTGGAAGGCGAGCGTCGTCATGTTGTGGCCGAACGCGACCTCGTGCGGCGACGCGCCTAACAAGTCCGCCGCGGCCGCGCGCGCGCCCGCGATCACGGCGTCCGTCTCGCGGCTCGTCGGCGTGGCCCAGCGCGCGGTCGCGTTGTGGTGCAGGAGGTAACCCGCGACGGCGTCGGCCACGGCGCGCGGGACCTGCGTACCGCCGGGGCCGTCGAAGTACGCGACCGGGTGGCCGTTGTGCACGCGCGCGAGCGCGGGGAACGCGTCGCGCGCGAGCCCCGCCAGGCCCGCGTCGGCCTCCGCGGCCCCGGCGGTCGCGGGCGCCGCGACCGCCGTCACAGCGGCTGCTCCAGCGTGTCGGTCGCCTGCTCTTCCGGCGTTTCGGCCTCTCCCGCGTCGGCCGCGTGCGGCCCCGCCCCGCCGATCGTCACGCCCGCCTGCGCCTCGATCACGCGGACCGCCTCGACGTGGTCCGCCTCCTCGCCCAGCGCCGCGCGCGCGTCGCGGAACAGCTCCGCCGCCCGCGTGATGAGCGGCGCGTCGACGCCCTGCTCGCGCACGAAGTCGGCCGCGATCCCCGCGTCCTTCGCGAGCAGCGCGAGGCGGAAGGTCCGCGGGAACGCGCGCGTGAGGACGCGGTCCGGGAACAGGTTCTCCGAGCTGTTGGAGCGCCCGCTCGACGCGTTGATCACCGCGAGCGCGGCGTCCGCGTGCACGCCCGCCTTTTCGAGCGCGGCGAGCCCCTCGCCCGTGCTCCACACGTGGACGGCGAGCAGCGCGTTGTTGACCGCCTTGAGCGCGTCGCCCGCGCCGACCGGGCCGGCGTGCACGATCTTCGCGCCGAACGCGGCGAGCACCGGCCGCACGCGTTCCAGGACCGCCGCGTCGCCGCCCACCATGACCGTGAGCGTGCCGCGCTCGGCGCCGATCGTCCCGCCGCTCACCGGCGCGTCGAGGAAGGCAACGCCGCGTTCGCCGAGCCGGGCGGCGATGCGGCGCGAGCCGTCGGGGTCGCCCGAGGTGCAGTCGACGAGCACCGTGCCCGGCGCGAGCCCGTCGAGCAGCCCGTCGGCCCCGTCGAGCAGCGCTTCCACCTCGCGCGAGGTCGGCAGGCAGGTGACGACCACCGCGGCCCCGCGTGCGGCGTCGGCCGGCATCTCGGCCACTCGCGCGGCGGCGGGTGCGGCGAGCGAGGCGGAAAAGCGGTCGGCCGTCGCCCGGGTGCGGTTCCAGACGGCGAGCGTGAACGGCGGCCCTGCGAGGTGGCGGGCCATCGGCGCGCCGATCGCGCCGAGCCCGAGGAAGGCGACGTGCATGCGATGTCGTGAGAAGCGGCGGAGGTCGCCGGAGAGAAGGTGGACCCCCGCTTGCGCGGGGGGGGGGACAGCCGTGACGCCGTCACCCCGCGCAAGCGGGGGTCCACCCGTCCTTCGCACCGGCGGGCGCCCGGCGGCGAGTAGTTCGGCGCGCGTAGCTTAGCCGCCATGCGCCGCTGGGTTCTGACGATCGCCGACATGCCCGCCGTGCACGCGGTGCGCGCCGTCGAGACCGCGTTTGCGGGCGTCCCGGGGGTCGTCGGCGCGGAGGTGTGGATGGGCGGCGCGGCGATCGACCACGACGGGACCGTCACGCGTGCGGCCCTCGAGGCGGCGGTGGCCCTGGCCGGGTGTACCGTGGTGGACGCGCGCGCGGAACGGCGGCTGCGCACCCTCTAGGCGCCCCGTGCACGCGGCCGTCTCGGCGCACGCTCGAGCGTCGCCTCGGTAGGCGCCCCCTTGCGGCGGGTCTACATTGCCGCCGACGAACCGCGCCCTCTCTCCGTCTCGCCCGGACCGTCCGCATGACGCCACCTAATCCCACGGACAGCGCCCGGGCGCCGGACGATCGCCCGGTCGGCTCGCTGCTCGCGCCCGACATCCTCGCGCTCCTCGACGAGGACCCGGCGAGCCTGGCGCTCGAGACCGAAGAGCTGCACCCGGCCGACCTCGCCGACGTGGCCGAGGCGATCCCGGAGGAGCGCGTCGTCGCGTTGCTGACGGCACTCCCGCCGGCGCGCGCGGCCGACGTGCTCGAGTACCTTGACGAGGACCGCCGCTCCCTCGCGCTCGAGGCGATGACGACGCGTCAGGCGGCCGCGCTCGTCACCGAGATGTCGCCCGACGACCGCGCCGACCTGCTCGAGGAGCTGTCGCACGAGAACGAGGAGCGCGCCGACGAGATCCTCGCCGAGATCCCGGAGGCGGAGCGCGCCGAGACCGAGCGGCTGCTCGCCTACGACCCGTCGACCGCGGGCGGGCTGATGACGACCGAGTTCGTCTACGCCCCCGAGACGCTCCCCGTGGACGACGCGCTGCGGGGCGTGCGGAGCGTGGCGCGCACGGGGCGGAAGGAGGCGATGTACGCGATCTACACCACCGACGCGGCGGGCCGGCTCGCGGGGGTGCTGTCGCTGCGCGAGCTGCTCGCCGCGCCCGAGGGCGCGAAGTTAGGCGACCTGGCCTGGACCGACGTGCGGAGCGTGCGCGCGAACGCCACGCAGGAGGAGGTCGCGCGCCTGATCTCGGACTACGACCTCGTCGCGCTGCCGGTGGTCGACGCCGACGGGCGCGTGTTGGGCGTGGTCACCGTCGACGACGTGATCGACGTGATCCAGGAGGAGCAGACCGAGGACGTGCAGAAGCTCGGCGGCATGGAGGCGCTCGACGAGCCGTACATGCAGATCGGGCTCGGCGCGATGATCAAGAAGCGCGCGGGGTGGCTCTCGGCCCTCTTCCTGTCGGAGATGCTGACGGCGAGCGCGATGCAGCGCTTCGAGGGGGAGCTCGAGAAGGCCGTCGTGCTCACCCTCTTCATCCCCCTCGTGATGTCGAGCGGAGGCAACTCGGGGTCGCAGGCGACGTCGCTCATCACGCGCGCGATGGCGCTCAAGGAGGTGACCCTGCGCGACTGGTGGCGGGTCGCGTTCCGTGAGCTCCCCGCCGGGCTCGCGTTGGGCGCGATCCTCGGCGTGATCGGGGTCCTGCGCATCACCATCTGGCAGCACCTAGGGCTGTACAGCTACGGCCCGCACTGGGCGCTCGTCGCGGCCACGGTCGGGTGCGCGCTGATCGGGATCGTCACCTTCGGCTCGCTCGCGGGGTCGATGCTGCCGTTCCTGCTGCGGCGGCTCGGCTTCGACCCGGCGAGCGCGTCGGCGCCGTTCGTCGCCACGCTCGTCGACGTAACAGGGCTCAGCATCTACTTCTCGGTCGCCTACCTGATCCTGCACGGCACGCTGCTGTGAGAGGGGCGTGAGCGCGGGGGGCGCACCCGAGGCGGCACGCGGGCGCGCGCCCGCCGGCGTCCGCGGCGGCTCGCTCCTCGGCGGCGCGCTCCTTGTCGCCGCGGCAGCGTGCTGCTTCGGGTCGATCAGCACGCTCATCCTCGTCGCGACGCGCGGCACCCCCGCGCGCCCGGGCGCGACCCTGACCGGCGTACTGTTGTGGCGGTACGGGCTCGCGGCCCTCGCCCTCGCGGCGCTCGCGGCCGGGCAGGAGGGCGGCCTCTGGCGGCGCGGGGGAGCCGGCGCGACCGCGACCGCGGTGCTCGTCGGCGGGCTCGGGCAGGCGGGGGTCGCCTTCCTCTCGCTCTCCGCCCTCCGCTGGATCACCGTCGGCACGCTCGGCTTCCTGTTCTACACGTACCCGGCGTGGGTCGCCGTGCTCGCCGCCGCGCGGGGGAGCGAGCCGCTCGACCGCCGGAAGCTCCTCGCGCTCGCCCTGTCGCTCGCCGGGATCGCGTGCACGATCGGGCCGCCGGGCGCGGCCACCGCGGGCACGTGGCCGGGCGTGGTCCTCGCGCTTGCGGGGGCGGTAGTCTACGCGCTCTACATCCCGTACCTGGGCGCGCTCCAGGCGCGGTTCACGCCGACGGGCGCGTCGGCGTTCGTCTGCGCGGGGGCGGCGGCGCTCTTTGCCGGACCCGCGCTCTACGGCGCCGGGCGCGGCGCGCCGCTCGTCGCGCTCCCGGCCGCGTCGTGGCTCGCCATCGCGGTGCTCGCGCTCGTCTGCACCGTGCTCGCGTTCATCGCCTTTCTGTCGGGGCTCGCGCGGCTCGGCCCCGTGCGCACCGCCATCGTGTCCACCGTCGAGCCGTTCTTCACCGCGCTCCTCGGCGCGCTCGTCCTCGACCAGCCCGCTGGGGCGGGGACGTTCGTCGGCGGCGCGCTCATCGCGGGCGCGGTGCTCCTCCTGCACCGCCGGCGCGCCGGCGCGGACTGACCGGCGCGGACTGACGCCGCACCCCCGGTGCCGCGCACGTGTCGCGCACCCAACGGGCGGGCAAGCGGTTTGCACCGACGCCGCTCCGCTCCCGTACGTCGTCTTCCCCCCGCCCCGCTGCCCCGATGCACGCCTCCCAACGACTCTCGCAGATCTTCGGATGGGCCTTCGTCGTCGTCGGGCTGGCGGGCTTCGCCGCGACCGGCGGCAGCATGGACCCGAACCACCTGACCGCGCCGCGCCTCTTCGGCGTGTTCCCCGTCAACGTCACGCACAACGTCGTCCACCTCGTCTTCGGGGCGTGGGGCGTGCTGGCCGCGCGCTGGCTCGGCGCGTCGCGCACGTATCTGTTAGGCGCGGGCCTCGCCTACCTCGTGCTCGCCGCGCTCGGCTTCGTCGTGCCCGACGGGCTCGGGCTCGTCCCGCTCGGCGGGAGCGACATCGGGTTGCACCTGTTCCTCGGGCTCGGGCTGCTGCTGTCGGGGATGATCACCGGGCGGATGCCGGCGTCGGGGGCGGCGGCCTGAGCGCGTCCCGCGGCCGGCACGCCCGACGCTCCGGCTTCCGCCCGCGCAGCAGGAAGAACGACTGCGTGTGCGCCGCCGTCCCGAACGCGGCCGCGGCGTACATGCAGTGTGCGAGTACGCGGTTCGGCGCGGTGAGGAACGACGGCTTGAGCCGCGGCGTCATGTGGCGGGTCTGCAGGTCGGCGAACCCGGCGTCGCGCATCGCCGCACCGACCGCGCGCGGGTCCAGGAACACCTCGTCGTCGGTGTAGATGCCGATGAGGTCGCGCATCAGCCACATCGGGGCACGATACCACGCCCGCTTGTTCGGCTCGAAGCACGCGAACACCCCGCCGGGCCGCAGCAGCCGGTGCGCGTGCACGACGGAGCGGCGGTAGTCGGGAAGGTGGTGCAGCCCCGCGAAGACGAGTACCGCGTCGAAGCTCGCATCGGGGAACGGCGGGTCCTCGGCATCGCCCTGCACGAGCGTCGCGCCGGGCACCTTCCGTCGCGCGGCGTCGAGCAGCGGCTGTGAGATGTCGAGCCCCGTGTACGACCGGGCCGCCGGCGCAATGCGGTCACTCAACAGTCCCGAGCCGATGCACAGTTCGAGCACGTCGCCGCGGACCTCCCCGAGGGCCGCCACGGTGTCCGCCTTCGACGCGTCGCTCATCCAGTCGAACTCGTCGTGCGCGGTCCAGTAGTCCCGCTCGCGCGCGACCGCGTCGTCGTGGGCGGGGCCGTGCTCGGCAACGGTCATGTCGGCGTCCTCGGGTCGGGGCGGGCGTGCGGGCCGTGCGCCGCGGCGAGCGCGTGCATCTTGGCGAGCGTCCGCCAGTAGATGTCTTCCATGAGAATGTGGGAGAACTCCGCGTTGCGGCCCACGTTGTACAGGCCGCGCACGGCCGCGTCGCGCGCGTGCGCGACGCGGTCCGCCTCGTACGCGCGGAGGAACACCGGGTAGGCGACCGGCGTGCGGAGTACGCGGCAACCGCGGTAGCGCCGGCGCGCGTCGGGCACGATGGGGAGCAGCGCTTCGACGCACTGGTCGCCGAGCGCGTCGTCCGGGGCCGTCCACGTCGCGTCGCCGACCTCGCAGCCGATGTCCGCCGTGATCATCGTCATGCCCGCGGGCGCGAGCCACGGCATCGACGTCGGCGCCTCCGTCAGTCGGAAGAATGGGAAGCGCGATTCCGGCGTCCACGTGACCACGTCGGGCAGCAGGCCGCGCCCTTCGAAGCGAAGGTTGACGAAGGTCATCGGGCGGTAGCGGAAGCGCGCCAGGTGCGCGAACGCGTCGGTCCCACGCACGAGTTTGGCGAGCACGTGGACAGGGGCGGTGCTGACCACCGCCCGCACGCCGACGTCGCGCCCGCCCACCCGGACGCCCGCGGCGCGGCCGTCGTCGACGTAGATCGCCTCGACCGGCGATTCGAGGTGGACGGCGTCGGGGAGCTCGCGCGCGATCGCGTCGCAGAGCACGGCCACGCCGCCGTCGGGGTAGACGTGCCAGACGTGCGCCCGTTCGGGCATCTCGCGCGAGTACCCGTTCGCGACGGCGCGCCCGAACACGCGCGACGCGAGCTTGAGCCGGGCCACGTGCGCGATGCCGCGTTCGAGCTGCGGCGCGATGACCGACGGCGCGAGGTCGTCGGCGGACGCGCCGGACCAGGCCTCGACCAGCGGAATGGCGATCTCGTCGGCGACCGCCCGACCGTAGGTGGCGCGGTACCAATCGGCCGCGGAGGCCGCGCCGGCCGCGCGCGTGCGCGGATCCGCCCGCGCGGCGGCCGCGCTTGCGACGTACCGCGGGGCGCGGAGCAGTCCGAACGGGTATCCATAGCTCCGCCCGCGCACGAACACGGTCTCGCCGTAGTGGCGCACGTCGCGGCAGCGGTCGCCGACGCCGAGTGCGGCGGCGAGCCGGTTGGTGATGAAGTGCGCGCCGAAGTCGTACGTGAACCCGTCCGGGTCTTGGAAGCTCGTCGCCATCCCCGCGACGCGCCGCCCGGCCTCGAACACGGCGACCGGCAGCCCTCGGCGGCGCAGGGCGCGCGCGGCCACGAGCCCGCCGATGCCGGCCCCGACGACGGCAATGGGCAGGGTGTGGGCCGCGGATGCGGGCATGCGCGTCAGACGCTGGGGCGGAGCGTCGCCTCGAGCCGCGCGCCGCGGCCCACAAGGGTGGCCGCGGCGTCGAGCGCCGCGCCGAGCGCGCGCAGGGCGGCGCGGGCGGCGGGGTGGGTCGCACGCACGCGGTCGGCGGGATGTGGCGGGCCGCCCACGTCGGCCAGCAGGTACTCCAGCGAGCCCGCCCAGCACCGCCCGTCGTACCGCACGACGAGGCGCTCGACGGCGAGCCCTGCGCGGCTCGCGGCGGCGCGCAGCGTGCGCGCGTCGAAAAAGAAACGCCCGTGCGGAAAGTCGTAGCCGGCCCAGTGTCGGCCGGCGAACAGGCGGGCCGCCGCGCCGCCGGCGTTGGCCGCGATCACGACGACGCGACCTCCGGACCGCAGTGCCATGCGCGCGTGCACGAGCGCGGTGATCGGGTCGTCGTACCGCTCGAGTGTCCCGGCGAACAGCGCGACGTCGTACGCGCCGGCCGCGGCGGCCCCCGCAGCGCCGTCCATCGCGAGCACATCTCCGCCCGGCGGGAGTTCGCGCGGCCGGGTCCGCAGCCAGCCGCGCACGCGCTCCGCCGCGGCCGCGCCGCCGTCCCGGACGCGGCCGGGCGCGGGTCGCGGGTTGAGGTAGAACAAGTGGCAGCGCCGACATCGCAGCACGAGGTAACTCGCCGCGTCGGCCGGGTCGGCGAAGTTCGTCCCGACCGCCACCGGCACGCCGTCGTCGTCGCCGCAGAACGCACACGTCGCGGGCACGAGCGTGCCCGGCGCGGGCGCGTCCGGTCGGGGCGCGTCCGGCGCGCGCGCGTCCACGAGGCTCGCGGGCTGGATGCTCGCGACCGCGCCGCGGACGGCGGTGCTGCAGGCGGCCGTGTCCACGTCAGACGGCCCGACGCGAGTTAGGCAAAGCCCGAGGCGGCCGCGGCAGGACGGGCCGCGGTCGGCGACCCGGGGTAGGCCGCTTCGGCCGCGTCGACCACGCGCGGCCCGCCGTCCGCGGCGGCGCGGTCGCGCGCCGCCGCCCACGCCTGCACGGCGCACACCCGCCGGACCCCCTCGGCGAGCGAGACCGCCGGCTCGAAGCCTAACAGCGCGCGCTGCCGCTCCAGCGTCGGGCGCTTCACGAGCGTCATGCGCGGGGGCAGAGACTCCACCGTCACGAGCCCCGGGTCCGCGCCGAGCTCGGCGCACATCATCGCGGCGAGCTGCTGCATCGGGACGACGTCGGGGTGCCCGAGGTTGATCGTCGCGTACTCGCGCACGTACCCCGCGGCCTCGATCGCGCGCGCGGCGTCGGTCGCGTGCAGCCAGCCGCGCGCGCTGCCGGCGTGCACCGTGACGCGGCGCCCGCGCGCGAGGTTGGACGCGAACCGAATCATCGCCGACCGGTGCTCGCCGACGGTCTCCCGCTCGTCGTAGATCATGCACGGGCGGACCGTGACCGCGCGCAGCCCGGTGTGCCGCACCTCGTATTCGACGAGCTGTTCGCCGAGGTACTTGGACAGTCCGTAGCGGTTGTTGGGGTGCGGGCGCGACGCCGCGTCGTCGTGGACGGTGTCGCTCGGCCCGTACACTTCCGACGTCGAGAAGTACACGCACGTGGCGCGCGCGCGGCGGCAGAGCTGCAGCACGTTCCCGAGCCCCATGAGGTTCGTCGAGACCGCGAGCGCGCCGGCCTGTTCGCACGTCGTGCGCCCGACGGCCGCCGCGAGGTGGAAGACGACGTCCGGCCCCCAGTCGAAGGCGGGGAGCAAGTCGACGGGCTGGGTGATGTCGGCCACGACGTAGCCCTCGCGCAGCCCGGGTTTGATGTCGGCCTCGACGACGTCGTGGCCGACCGCGCGCAGGTGGGCGACGAGACGCGTCCCGATGTTCCCGGCGGCGCCGATCACGAGGGCTTTGTACGGCTCACGACGCATGGGAGGGCTTCTGGTGGGGGGCGGGCGCCAGGGGGGCGGGCGCGACGGAGGGCGGCCGGCCGCCGGACTCGCGGTCCGGCGCGCGGCGGGGGAGCGGCCCGCGGCCCGCACGCTCGGCGTGCGCGGCCATCGGGACGAGGGCGAAGTGTTCGCCGAGCACGCGCAGCACGCGCACGAAGAGCCGGCGCTTGCGCGCGGCGCCGAGCGCCATGCCGGGGAAGAACTCGAGCCCCGGCGCCTCGCCGGCGCCTAACAGATCGAGCGGGTGCAGCAGGAAGCTCGGCTCCGTGCCGGTGGCGCGGCAGAGCGCGAGCGCCCCGCGCAGGTAGCCGAACATGACCCGCTCGGAATACCCGGCGAGGTACATCAGATAGCTGAGGTGGAACGGCGTGCGCGCGCCGGGCACCGTCGTCACGGGCAGCTCGAGCAGCTCGAGGCCGTTGCCTAACGCCCACCGGTACGGGCGGTTGGGGCGGAGCCCGTCGCCGAACGACCCGAACAGTGCCGCGCGCTCCGCGCGCTCCGCGGGGGTGAGCCGCGCGGTCGCGAGGAAGTAGCGCCGCGCGAGCGGGCCGACGAAGGTCGGGAGCGTCGACGCGTCGTACCGGTAGCCGCGCCGGGCGAGGACGCGCAGGAGCGGCGGCCCCCAGCTGAACCCCGGCCCGCGGAAGCCCGCCGGCCGCCGCCCCGTCGCCGCCTCGATCGCCGCCTCGGCCCGGGCGATCTCCTCGTCCGCCGCGGCCTCGCCGTACGCCTGCATCCAGACGTCGTGGCCGAAGGTGTGGTTCGCGATCTCGTGCCCGCGCTCGGCCAGCGCGCGCAGGCGCCCGGCGTCCGCGTCGCGCGCCGCGTCCTCGCCGACGAGGAAGAAGGTGATCGTCGCCCCGGCCTCGTCGAGCGCGTCGAGCACCGCGGGGACGAACGCCGCGAGGTACGACGGGCGCCGCTCCCACGCCGGGTCGCCGTGCGTGCGCAGGTACGTCCAGAGGTCGTCGACGTCGAGCGAGACGCTCGCGACCGGGCGCGCGTCGGTCAGCATGCGACGCCTAACGCCTGCCCGAC
The DNA here is from genome assembly GCA_019973575.1 of Gemmatimonadetes bacterium T265. NCBI lineage: Bacteria > Pseudomonadati > Gemmatimonadota > Gemmatimonadetes bacterium T265. The sequence goes on along the minus strand of BPUI01000001.1, from coordinate 2,850,688 downwards.
CGCCGCCGCGCCGGCGTCCGCCACGTGCAGCGTCTCGTTCACGTTGAGCGTGCCCGCGGCGATCTGGGCCGAGGTCACCACGAACACGCCCGGCAGCGACGTGCGCACGGGCGGCAGCCACCGCTCCGAGTAGTGGAGCGTGGTGAGCGCGAGCACTTCGCGCGCGCGCGAGACGCGCACGTTGAGTACGTCCGCGGGCCCGAGGTGCGGGTGCACGCGCGTTAGGCCGGCCAGGAAGCGCGACGCGACCTCCGCGTCCGGCACGTCCCAGATCGGGTCGTCCTGTGCCGCGTAGCGCGGCAGGTAGACGAGCGCGTGCCCGCCGACGCCCGCCGAGTCGACGAGCGCGGTCATGTCGATCACGGCCGTGAACGGCAGCCCCGCGTCGGTGATGTTCGTGACGTAGTAGCCGCCCGCCGGCGGGCGGCGCAGCAGCGCCGCCACGCACACGATCCCCTGGTACGTCACGCCGGCGAGCCGCGTCCGCTCGGCCTCGCCGAGCTGCGGCGCGAGCGCGGCAATCCGCCCGGTCGGCAGCGTGAGCGCGACCGCGTCGAACGCGAGCCGCTCGCCAGAGCCGAGCCGGACGTCGACGGCGGCCCTGTCGCTGGCCTCACCTTCTCGGCCGCGGTCGCACACCTCGACGACGCGCGCGCCGCACCGCACGTTGACCCCGAGGGCGGCGAGGTGTTCGCCATAGCGCGCGAGCACGCCGGCGTAGCCGCCCTCGATCCAGCCGAAGCGTTCGCGCTTCGCGCCGGTGTGGCGCGCGCCGTACAGCCGCGCGATCGTCGCCCAGATGAACGTCGCGCTCGTCTCGCGGTAGTTCTCGCCGAGCTTGCTGCGCAGCAGCGGCAGCCAGATCCGCTCGAACGTGCGACGCCCGGAGAGGCGGCGCAGCCAGTCGGCCACGGGGATCGCTTCGAGGCGCCGCCAGTCGCGGACGCGCGCGGCGTGCAGCACCGTGTAGCCGAGCCGCAGCTTGTCGACCGGACCCAGCGGCGGGAAGGCGAGGAAGTCGAGCGCGCTCGACATCGAAACCAGGCGCCCGTCGGTGTAGAACCCGGTGCGCGTCGTCCGCCAGCGCAGCCGGTCGGCGACGCCGAGTTCGGCGAGGAGTGCTTGGAGCGCCGTGTCGGCCGGGAGGACGACGTGGTAGAAGCGGTCGCAGGCCCAGCCGGCGAGCGTCTGCGAGGCGGCGAGTCCGCCGACGTCCGCCGCGGCCTCGAGCACGGTCACCTCGTGCCCCTGCTGCCGGAGCCGGAGCGCGAGCGTGAGGCCGAGCATGCCGCCCCCGACCACGCCGACGTGCCGCGCGCCGCGACGGCGAGTCGGGTAGGCGGTGTAAGGCGCCGCCGTGACTGGCGTGATCGGAGCAGGGATCGCGGGCGACCGGCGCTCCCCCGCTATGGGGGGCGGCATGACAATCCCTACCTCATGGGCCGCAGTCGACATCGCTCTCGCGGTCGGAGGTGGGGTGCGGCACCCACCGGTCGGGGGGCCGCTTCGCACCGAATTGAGGGCAGGAACGCCGTATCACGCGTCACCGGGTGAGTGCGGAAATCCCTCGCGCCGTGATGCTGAGCACACGCTATGACGGACTTGTCATTCCCGCAATACTGGTTGGGATCGCGCGACGACCTCAAGCCCGCCATCGCCCCGAAAGCGCCACGCCGCGTACGCCGTCCGGAGTGCTACGACGACCGGAACGCCGCAGCAGAACTGTTGCAGCAAGCGTACGGCCGCCCCCGGGGCTCGCGTCAGCGCAGGCCGGCGACCGCGTCGACGACCTGCGCCGCCGCGCTGCCGTCGCCATAGGCATCACGGTCCCACGACCCGGCCCCGCCAGCCACCGCGGCCGCTACCGCGGCGGGCAATTCGGCGACGCGGTCGACCGCGAGCAGTCGGTTTGCGCCGAGCGCGACGGTTTCTTCCCATTCGGTTTCGGCCCGCACGGTGACGCACGGGACGCCGAGCCAGTATGCCTCGCGTTGGAGGCCGCCGGAGTCGGTGACCACCGCGGCCGCGTCGCGTACGGCCGCGATTGCTTCGAGGTAGCCCAGCGGTGGGATGAGATGCACGCCGGCCGGCGGCGCGACGCCCGCCGCCGCGAGCGCCGCGCGCGTACGCGGGTGCGCGGCGAAGACCACGGGCAGCGGCAGTCGGCCGAGCTGGTCGACGGCCGCCGCGAGTCGCGCCTCGTCGTCGACCAACTCGGCGCGGTGTAGCGTCGCGAAGACGAACGGCGCCCCGGCTGCGAGCGGCCAACCACCGGCGTCGGACGCCGCGGCGGCGCGCGGCAGTGCCCGCAGCAACGCGTCGCGCGCGACGTCGCCAGTCCGGCGTACCACGCCCGGCGCGCCTTCGGTGCGCAGCCGCGCCGCGGCGGCGTCCGACGGCGCGCACAGCACTGCGCTGATCGCGTCCACCGCGCGGCGGTTGATCTCCTCGGCCATGAGCGGGTCGTGGCAGCGCAGGCCCGCCTCGACGTGCACGACCGGGATGCGCAGCTTCGCCGCGGCGAGCGCGCAGCCAAGCGTGCTGTTCGTGTCTCCGATGACGACGGCGGCGCACGGCCGTCGCGCGCCGCGTCCCGAGAGCACCTCCGCAGCGCGTGTGAGTACGTGCGCGGTCTGTGTCGCCTGGTCGCCGGAGCCGACGTCGAGGCAGACGTCGGGCGGGCGCACGCCGAGTTGCGCGTAAAGGAGGGCGTTGAGGGCGTAGTCGTAGTGCTGCCCCGTGTCGACCGTTAGCACGTCCCAGTGCGGCGCGAGCGCGGCCGCGAGCACCGACGCCTTGATGACCTGCGGGCGCGTGCCGTACAGGAGCGCGAGCGGCGGGAGTGCTGACGGTCTCATGACGGCGTCGCTCATCGGGCGGGGAGGGCCGCCGCACCGCCGGACCCCACGGCGTATGCGGTGACGTCGCCGTCGCGGAACACCGGGCGTGCGTACGGGGCGATGGCGGCGCGCACGCGCGCGTCGTCGTCGCCCGCCTGTACGATATAGTCGAAGTCGCGACGAATGCGCGGCCAGGGCAGCGCGGTGAAGACGCGGACGCCCCAGTCCTCGTTCGGGTAGTAGACCCGGGCGCGCTCGCGCACGTGGGCCATGTGCGTGTACGGGTAGCCGTCGTCGAAGAGCCCGTTCGCCGCGAACAGCCCGGCCACGCGCCCGCCGGTGCGGACGAGGTGCCACATCGCGTAATGCCGGTACGGCGAAACGCGCGGCCCGTACCGCGCCACGGCGGTGACGAGCGGCAGGACGCGCGCGCCCGGCGGGACGCGCGCGAGCACGCGGTCGAAGGCGTCGAGGTCGCGGTCGATCCGGCGGCCGATCTGCCACACGAGTCCCGCGTGCAGTACAACGAGGGTCGTCACCGCGACGAGCACGCCTGCGCTCGGCGCGCGCTCCGGCCGGGCGGCGCCACAGAAGAGGAGGAGGTACGCGGGGAGGAGCCAGCGCGCGTCGACCGCACGCACGGCGCCGATCGTCATCGGCCACGCGACGTACAGCGCGAGAAACCCGAGCGCGGCGACGGTGAGCGGGTGCGTGAACGTCTCGCGACCCTGACGCGCCAGGTAGAGGACCAGCGCCGTGCCATACGCCGCCGTCATCAGCAGAAGTTCAGGAATCGAGAGCGAGTAGAACGGCGTCGCGAGCGCGAGGAGTTTGCTGGTCGGCGTCCGGAACAGGATCGCCGGATCCGGCACGACCGGCACGGGATCGAGGATGGGCGGGATACTGGCGGAGCCGACGATCGCGACCGTCCCCCACACGGCCCCGAGGACGGCCACGCACACGCCGAGCGTCGCGAGTTGTGGGCGCGCCGCGGCGAGGCCCGTAGCGCGCGGGGCCACGCCACTCTCGCGGGCCGTGCCGGCGGGAGACCAGGAGCGGCCCGACGTCCACACGAGGTCGAGGCCGACTACGAAGAGCGCAACGAGCGGCGCCGAGAGGTGCAGGATGAAGAGGGCGACGAGGCCGAGTGCCAGCCCCCCCCGCGTCGACCACGCCGTCGTGCGCCGGCGCGGCCACCACACGGCAAGCCAGACGAACGCGCAGCCGATCCCCGTCACGTAGTTCAGGAACCCGCTCAGGAAGAACGCCGAAAAGCTGAGCAGTACGCCTACGATCGCCCACCCCCGCTGCGCCGGCGCGACCGCGCGCAGCAGCAGGTACATGCCGACCGGCAGTGCGACGGCGGCGATCAATGCGAAGACGCGCTCGGTCGCGAGCGCCCCCACGGTCGCGACGAGCGCCGCCCCGAGCAGGTCGAGCGCCACGTAACTCGTCGGCTGCAGGTGCACGTCGATCCACGCCGGCGCCGTGCCCGCCCACGCGCGCGCGATCAGGGTGTAGCGGGCGAGGTGGTTAGGCACGTCCTGATACGGGAAGTGCCGGAGGCCGAGCGCGACCGCCACGTGTGCAATCAAGGCGACGCCGAGCAGCCGCTCCTCGCCGGGCCAGTGGTCTCGGAGCGCGCCCGACGTGGAGGCGGCGGAGCGTCGGGCGGCGAGCGTCACGGGTGCCTCGAAGAGCGTCCTGGCCGTCGCGCGCGTGGGCGTTCCGCGCCCGCGACCGGCCGGTGAAGGGCCGGCGTGATTATACCCGTGCTCGCCGCCGGCGCCACCAGCGACGCGCCGGAACGCGGCGCCGCGTCGTCGGCGCGTGCCGATGTGACCTACGTCGCGTCTGCTACATGCGGCGTGCGCAAACATGCGTCCTAAGTGAGACGCGTCACCGCTCGGGATTCCGAGACGGTTACCTCTCACGTCGCGGGTCGGTCGGCGATGTGTGCCGGCCCCGTACAGCTCGATATCAGGCCGGACGGCGTGGATTCAGTTCCCGCCGACACACCGGCACGCCTCTTAGCTCGGCGCTCCGCCGGACCAGCCTCCGCTGGTTCCACGGGTGCGCTCGTCACGCCCCTCACCACCCTCGCCGCACGCTCGGCAGCACCGCCCATGGAGGGCACCTTGCATCGGATTCGCGCGCTCGCAGCAACTTTCGTTTCCCTGCTGGTCGTCGTCACTGCCTGTTCGGACGCGACCGCGCCGGCCTCGTCGGTCGCGCCGCAGCTCGGCACGCCGTCGTTCTCCCTGAGCAGCGTGCCCGGGAGCGGGACCGCGGTCTCGTTCGTGAGCCAGATGGCGCCCGACAAGTGCGTCGACGTCCCCGGCGCGAGCACCACGCCCGGCACGCAGGTCCAACTCTACTCGTGCAACGGCAACGCGAACCAGAAGTTCACGTGGCTCTCGACCGGCCCGCTCAAGTACGGGTCGCTGTGCCTCGCCGTCGGGGGCACGGGGACCGGCGCCAACCTCGACGCGGTCGTCATCGCGACGTGCACCGGCGCCGCGAACCAGAACTGGGTCGCGACCTCCGCGGGCCAGATCGTCGGCATCAACGGCAAGTGCCTCGACGTCGGCGGCTGGAAGAACGCCAACGGCGCGGCGCTCGACGTGTACGCGTGCACCGGCGGCGCGAACCAGGCGTGGAACGAGTCGCCGACCGTGTCGAGCACGACGGTGAGCGGCGTGGTCGTGTACCCGACCGACAACCTGCAGGCCAAGGTCAACGCGAATCCCGCCGGGACGACCTTCCTGCTGCGGGCGGGGACGTACAGCGCACAGAGCGTCGTGCCGAAGACCGGCGACGTGTTCCGCGGCGACCCCGGCGCGATCATGGACGGCGCGAACTCGGCCCAGTATGCCTTCACGGCCGGGTGCTGCGGGCCGTCGTACCCGAACAACGTCCGCGTCCACAACATCGTCATCCAGAACTACAACTCGCCGGACCACTTCGGCGCCGTCCGCGTGGCAGACAACGACCCGGCCGCCGGCGGCACGAGCTGGACTGTCGACTCGTGCGAGATCCGCTACAACGCGCGCGTCGGCATCCGCGTCGGGAATCAGACGCAGGTTCTCAATAATTACATCCACCACAACGGCGAGGTCGGGCTGACCGGCGCCGGCGCCAACATCCTCGTCGCCGGCAACGAGATCGCTTACAACAACTATCAGGACAAGTTCGACTGGACCTGGAACACGGGCGGCGGCTCGAAATTCGTGCAGACCAACGGCCTCGTCGTGCGCAACAACTTCTCGCACAACAACGAAGGCCCGGGGTTCTGGACCGACCTGAACAACATCAACACGACCTACGACGGCAACCGCATCCAGGACAACGCGGACGCCGGGATCTTCCACGAGATCAGCTACGCGGCGGTCGTGAGCAACAACGTGATCGCCCGCAACGGGCTCAAGACGGGCCGGTGGCTCTACGGGGCCGGAATCGTGATCTCGGCGTCGCCCGACGTCGAGGTTTACGGCAACACGCTGACGGGCAACTACTCGGGGATCGTCGGCATCCAGCAGGTCCGGACGGAGGCCGCGCAGTACGGCCCCCACCTGCTCAACAACCTCTACGTGCACGACAACAACGTGACGATGCTGTCGACGGGCTGGCAGGGCATCGGCCAGGGCGGCATGTCGGACGCCAGCTCGTACTACACGACCCGCAATAACCGCTTCGTCCACAACACGTACACCCTCTCCGGAAACACGTACCCGTTCCAGTGGATGGACGGCGTGCACACGGCGGCGCAGTGGAAGGCATACGGCGAGGACGTGACGGGCACGTTCAACCCGTGACGCGACGCGGGACGTGGGCGCGGTGATGCCCTAAGGCACACCGCCCGCGGCTCGACGGGCCGACGCTCGGCCGACGTGAGGCGCCCCAGGGACGATGTCCCTGGGGCGCCTTTGCGTTTGGTCGCGCCAGGCGAACTCATCAGTTACGACGGGCGGGGGTTCGGCGTCCGAACCGCGGGACGGCTCGCGTCCCGTCCAGCTCGCTCGTCCCAGCGCGGCGCGCCGAGTTGCCGCATCGAATCACACCGCCGGCGCTGGTAGGAGAAGTCGCAGCAGATGTACGTTCGTATGCAGTCGGTCGCAGCTTGCGCGCTGGCGGTGACCGCGGCCGCCCTCGCCACGGCGTGCACCGCCGACCAACACGTGGCGGGGCTCGACGTCAGCCGGACCGCGGCCGCGGCCCCCGCGACGCCCTCGGCGAGTCTCGACATCTCCGGCGGTACGCCAACTCCGATGATCACCACCCGCCTTGCGGCGGGTAAGTGCATGGACATTGCGGGTGGCACCGCGGTCGCGCCCCCTCCGGGCGCGCCGGTGCAGATCTGGACCTGCCATGGCGGCGCGAACCAACAGCTCGTCCTGCAGCCCTCCGGCATGATCACCGCGTACAACGGCGCGCGCTGCATGGACGTGTGGGGCGCGCGCGGGAACAACGGCGACGCGATCGTTGCCTGGCCGTGCCACGGCGGCTCGAACCAGCGCTGGACGCTCACGGCGGCGGGAGAGCTGCGCTCGGCGATCAACGGCAAGTGCCTCGACGTGACCGGCGCGCGTTCGCAGAACGGGACGCGCCTCACGATCTGGACGTGCAGCGGCAGCGCGAACCAGGGGTGGGTGGTGCGCTCGGCGGCCCAGCGCGCCACGTCGTCCCCGAGCGGCGTGCCCGTCTACCCGGGGGACAACATTCAGGCCAAGGTGGATGCGAATCCGGCGGGCACCACCTTCGTGTTCCGCGCGGGCACGTACGTGCAGCAGACGGTCGTCCCGAAGAGCGGCGACGCCTTCGTCGGCGACTCCGGCGCCGTCCTCGACGGGGGCGGCGCCGCCCAGTACGCGTTCTGGCTCGGCGACGCCACGCCGTACCCCAGCAACGTGCGCATCCAGGGCCTCGAGATCCGCGGCTACAACCCGCCGCAGGCGTTCGCGCCGGTGCGCGCCGGCGGCCACCTCCCGGCCGACGGGTCCCGCGGCTGGACCGTGGTCGGGAACTACATCCACCACAACGCAATGGGCGGCGTGCGCGTGGGACACCTGACGACCGTCCGCGACAACCGGATCTTCTACAACGGCATGTCGGGCGTGATGGGCGTCGGCGACTCGATCGTTGTCGAGAACAACGAACTCGCGTACAACAACTACCAGCGCACGGTCGATCCGGCGTGGGGCGGCGCGGGGATGAAGTTGACGGAGACGCGCTGGGCCGTGATCCGCGGCAACTTCGCGCACCACAACACCGGCGCGGGGCTCTGGACCGACATCAACAATATTTACACCCTCTACGAGAATAACCGCGTCGAGGACAACACGCACGCCGGCATCTTCCACGAGATCAGCTACCAGGCGCTGATCCGCAACAACCAAGTCGCCCGGAACGGGTTCGGCAGCCAGGGGTGGCTCTTCGGCGCCGGGATCCTCATCTCCGAGTCGCCGGACGTCGAGGTCACGGGCAACACGGTCGCCGACAACGCCGTCGGCATCGCCGGCAAGCAGCAGGTCCGCGGCGAGCCCGCCGAGTACGGCCCCCACTCGCTGGAGCGGCTCTGGGTGCACGGGAACACGGTGACCCTCTCGGCCCCGCACGCCGGCGCGATGAACGTGCTTGCCGGCATCGGCCAGGATGTGCCCGACGGCACCAGCTACTACATGGCGCGCGGCAACCGCTTCGACGCGAACGTCTACGTCGCGCCGACCGGGCTCGCGGACCCGTTCCACTGGAACGACGCGCTCCGCGACTGGGGCACCTGGCGCGCGTACGGCCAGGAGCCAAGCGGCACGTTCACCACGCGCTGACCGGGCGCGGCGCCGGTTGTCCGCGCGCGCCAGCCGGCGCGCGCACGGCGTTCAGGCGGTCGTAATCACGCGCCGGTGTAGCGCGCGCGCACCCACTCCCGGTTGAGGGCGGGCACGCCGTCGGGCGCGGACAGCCAGGGGAACAGCCCGCGCGGGATCTCGGGCTTCAGAACGAGAAAGGCAAAGTTGTTACAGGCGCGCGGGAACAACACGCCCGCGAGCCGGACGACCGGCAGCACGGCGAGCGCGGCCGCGCGCTGGACACGACTCTTCAGCATCCGCAGCCGGCTCCACGGGAGTCGGGTCGCGTAGTAGAACGCGAAGTGGTGACGCCCGATCGGGGCGTAGCTCTGGATCGTCTTGCGCACCTCGCCCTCGGTCCAGCGGTACACGAAGTTCGGCACCTCGGTGTTGCGGACGCCGCCGAACGCCATCCCGTTGTCGAACACCGCGGCGACCTCGTACTCCTGCCCGAGGTCGAGGCGGACGGCCAGCCGCGGCAGCAGCCCGTCGCGCGGCTCGAACACGAGTACCCCGCGCCGCGCGACGCGGTACATCTCGCACAGCCCGCGGTGCGGCGAGCGACAGTGGTGCAGGCCGCTGTGCGCGATCACGAAGTCGAACGCGCCGTCCGGAAGCGTTATGTCCTCGACGTCCTGGAAGCTCCACGCGTACGGCGCGAACTCGTCGCCCTGCATGCGCGGGTCGACGTTGGAGATCACGACGTCCGTCAAGCCGCAGGCGAGCAGCGACTGACGGTCGTAGTCGCCGCCGCAGACGACCAGCACGCGCGTCGTGGGCGTGAGCGTCCCGTCGCGCAGAAGGCGCCGCACGGTGTCGACGTAAAAATCGCGCTCGAGCGCGGCCGGCTCGGTGGGCCGCGGCTTGGCCACCGCCGGATCGGGCGCGTCGGCGGGTGCCGGGGGCGCGGGTGGGGTCGGCGCGGTGCGGGTCCGCGCGGTCGCGGTCGGCGTGGGTGTCGTCATCAGCTGCGCTGGGCGGCCGCGCGCGCCGTCGCGACGCGGTAAACGGCCATGAGGTCCTCGTACCCGCGTGCGGCGCCGTAGCGCGCCGCGTACGCGCCGCGGGCGTGCGCGCCCATTGTCGCAAGCGCGCCCGGGTTCTCGAACGCCCAGGCGACCGCGGCCGCGAGGGCGTCGGGGTCGCCGGGCGGCACGATGCGCCCGCTCACGCCGTCTTCTATGATCTCCGGCGCGGCCCCGCGCGCGCTCGCGATTACCGGGAGCCCCGTGGCGAGCGCCTCCACGAGCGTGAGCCCGAACGGCTCGTACCACTCGGACGGGAAGACGAGCACGGTCGCCGCCTGCATGGCCGCGATCACCTCGGCTTTGGACTGCTGGCCGAGCCATTCGACGCCAGCGGTCGCCGCCGCACGCGCCGCGAGCGGCCCGTCGCCGGCCACGCGCAGGGCGTACCCGGGTCCGAGCCGCGCCCACGCGGCGAGCAGGGTCTCGACGCCCTTCTCGGTCGTCAGGCGCCCGGCGTAGAGCGCGAACCGTCCGTCGTGACGACCCGCCCCGGGGTCGGCGGCGACGAAGTTCGGTTTTACGAGGACTCGGTCGGCCGGGAGGCCGTGCGTGAGGAACTTGCCGCGGGCGAACTCGCTGAGCGCGATGTACAGGTCGACCGCGCGCGACCACGTACCGGCTGCGCGGTGCGCGGCGAGCATCGCGCCCGTGACGGCCGACGCCGCGCGACTGCCGCGATAACACCCGTGTACGACGCCGGGCCAGGCCACGGTCCGCCCGACGCACTGTTCACACGGATGGCCGTCGCGAAAGAGGTTCGCGTTGGCGCACAGAAGCCGAAAATTGTGCAGCGTCTGCACCACCGCCGCGCCCTCGGCGCGCGCGGCGTAGTACGCGGCAGGCGAGACGAGCGGGAACGTATTGTGGAAGTGCACGACGTCGACCCCGGACCCGGCGAGCAGACGCCGCAGGTCGCGGTACGCATCACCGTTCCAGACCGTCGCGCGCGCGAGCGCCACGCGGGGCGTCCGGGCGATGGCCGCGTTGTCGAGCGTATAGCGCAGCACGCGGTGACCACACCGCTCCAGCAGGTCGGCCTCGGCGTGGAACACGACGTCCTCGCCGCCGGGGTGCTGGTAGTAGTTGTGTACGAGTGCGACGGTCACGCGGTCCATGGCGCGCCCTCCGGGCGGCCCGTGCCCCGCCGCAGCGCACGCGGGAGCCTGCGCTGCGCGTCCAGCGCGGCGAGTCCGAAGCCGAACAGGCTCCAGAACCAGATGCCCCCGTGCGGCCCCTCGAGCGCCACCTCGAAACCCGTGTTCACCTGGAACGCGGTCCAGTAGGCGAGGAGCCACAGGTCGACGCGGGCCCACCAGTCCTCGCCCGCACGCCGCATGCGGGCGTACGCCCGCGCGAGCGCGACGGCGAACCCGGCCTGCATGACGACCCACAGTGTGAAACCGGGCACGCCCGCGCGCGCGAGGATGCTGAGGTGCCCGCTGTGCGGGCTGCGTAGGGGCGAGGGGCCGTCCTCGACCTGGTAGCCGTCGTCGTCGGCGAGGTTCACGCCGAATCCCTTGCCCGTCCAGAAGTACTTGCCGTACACCGTGTAGCCGACGATGTCCTTCCACCACTGCAGCCGCCACTCGCGCGTCGCGTCGCGGTTGCCCGGGGCGTCCTCGCCGCCGAAGCTGCGCAGGTTGGCGACCATCTCCTGCGGCGAGAGGTACCGCCCGTCGCGCACCTCGACGCGGATGTTGGACGCGAAGAAGAGCGAGACGAGGGCGCCGGTGACGACGGCCGGCCGCAGCAGCTTGGTCGCGGGGCGGACGAGCGGGACGAGACTGAGGGCGATGAGCATCGCGAGTAGAGACGCGCGACTCGTCGCGGCCGTGATCGCGAACGCGACGAGCCACGCGCCCCACCAGACCCACTCCCCCGGGCCGAGCAGCCGCGTTAGGCCGGTGGGCTTGCGCGCGCGACCGTACTCGTGGAGCCCGAGCATCACGAACGCCGCGATGCCCGTCAGGTGGAACGCGGGGTCGCCCGACTTGAAGAAGATGAGCGGGACCTCGCCGCCCGTGCCCGGCACTTTGGGCGCGGCCGCGCCGCCGTACGTGAAGATGGCCCAGAGCGGCGGGACCCAGAACGGGAACCACGCGAGGTAGCGTCCGTACTCCGCGACGGTGCGCGGCACCCACCCCGTGCGGATGAGGCATGCGGCCGCGAGCAGGGCGAAAAGGCCGTACCCCCAGACCACCGCGTCGCGGAGCGCATCGCGGCCGTACACCGGCACATAGGGAATCGTCTGCAGCGCGCCGCAGATGCCGAACGCGACGACCAGCCAGGCGAGCGGCGTGCGGAACGCCAGCGGCGCGACGCCACTCGCGACGGCGGCGAGCAGGCCGAAGGCGAGCACCAACTCGCCGACGAAGACCCCGCCAACGTTGAGGTATGCGCCGCCCTTGCCGAGGACGAGGTACACGAGCAAGAGGGCGGCGAGGGCGGCGAGGAAGGCGCGCGGCAGCCGCTCGGAGTAGGCCGCGCTCACCGCGACGGCGAAGGCGACCACTGCCGCAGCGAGCGCCCACACCGGCGCGATACCGCCCACGGCGCCGAGCACGCCCGCGGCGAGCAGGGCGGCGGCGGCGGCCGGCGTTGGACCACGGTGGCTCGGGCTGAACCAACCGGCGCCGACGCGGTCGAACGCGGGCGTGGCACTCATGCGTCCGCCGCCAGGTCGAGGGCGGGTGCGGGCGCGACGGCGCCGGTCGTCAGCCGACCGTCGCGCCGCGCGGCCGCGTAGTAACTCCAGAGCACCGCAAGGAATGCCGCCGCGCTCACGACGCGCGCCACGGCCACGCCCTCGGCGCCGCGCATGGCGACGAGAGCGATGCATGCGAGCGCGACGGCCGCGGACACGACGGCGGCCCAGAAGATCCCCCGCGGCCGCTCGAGCGCGCGGAGTGCGCTCGTCAGCACCGCGCCGAGCCCCGTGACGAGTGGCACCGCGCCGAACACCCACAGCAGCTCCGCGTGCTCGGCGAAGCGTCCGCCGTAGAGCAGCCGCAGCAGCGGTTCGCGCAGGACGCCGAGGCACAGCCAGTGCGCGCAGTAGCCGGCCGCGGCCGTCACCGCCGCCGCGCGCAGGATGCGCGCGAACGCGGGCTGCCCGCGCACCGCCACGAGCGACGGCGTCAGCACATTCGTCAGCACGTACTGCGTCTGGACGGCGGGGAGGATGAGGTTCGCGATCGCCTTGACCGCGGCCGTCGCGGAGAGGCCGCCCCAGATCGGCATGACGAGGTAGAAGATCTCGGTCGGCACCCAGTTCAGCACGCCGGCCCCGGACGCCCAGCGGCCGTACTGCCGGTGATCGACCAACGCGGCGGCCCGGTCGGCGGTGGCGAACGCGGGTGCGGCGCGCACGCCGAGGCGCATGATCAGCCACCCGGCCGAGACCGCGCTCGCGCAGCCGATGACGGCAAAGGCCGAAAGTGGCGAGAGCACCCCGCGTTCGTACAGCAGGTGGATGCCGCCGAGAACGAGCGCGAGGTTCACGGCGCCGGCCGCCGACGAGAGTTCGGGGCGCAGCCGCGCCGCGCACGCGCCGCGCATGAACCAGCTGAGGGTGAGGAACGGCCCGCCCACGGCGACGCCGGCGAACGCGCCGGCGAGCGTGGCGTCGCCCGTCCGCGCGACCGCGCCGGCGATCGCGGCGAACACCGCCGCGCCGAGTGCCGTGAACTGCCAGTGCGTGCGGAGTAGCGTGCGTACGTACGCCGGGAACCGTGCCGAGTGCTTGCCCGCGCCGAACACCTGCATCGGGTCGATGAGCATGCCCACGTACAACTGGCCGACCACCTGGAGCGCGGAGTACGCGACGACGAACGCGCCGTAGTCGTGGGCGGACGTGCGGCGCGCGAGCAGGACGTTGACGAGGAAGGTCGAGGCCGCGAACAGGCCCTGGTCGAGGAGCGACCAGACGCCACGGCCGATCCACCACGACACCTCGGCCCGCCGCACGGCCGGGACCGCGTGCGGGCGCGGGGAGCGCTCGGCGACGTGTGTCAGACGCCGGCTCCCGCCGCGCCGGCGCGCCCGCCTGGCGCGAACGGCCCTCGCCCGAGCAGCTGCCGCGCGACGTGCCAGACGAACAGGGGGTTGTTGACGAGGTACCGCCGGCCGAGGCGCCGGGGCTCGCTCGCGAACCGGAACGCCCATTCGAGGCCGCTGCGCTGCATCCACCGCGGTGCCTGGCGCTTGCGCCCCGCGTGGAAGTCGAACGCCGCCCCGACCCCGACCAGGACCGGCGCGTCGAGCCGCGCGCGGTGCGCCGCCATCCAGCGCTCCTGTTTCGGCGTGCTGAGGCCCACCCAGACCACGTCGGGTTCGGCGGCGTTGATGCGTGCGACGACTGCGTCGTTCTCGTCGGGCGTGAGGGCCCGGAAGGGCGGGGAGTAGGTGCCGACGACCTGGAGCCCGGGCACGCGCGCGCGGAGCCGGTCGGCGAGCAGCTCCGGGACGCCGTCGTTCCCGCCGTAGAAGTAGTGCCGCCGTCCCGCCGGGACGCCGTGCGCGCAGTAGGCGAGCATGAGGTCGGGCCCGTAGACGCGTCGGACCGTCGCGTGGCCCGCGAGGCGGCTGAGCCAGACGAGTGGCATCCCGTCGGGCGTGACGAGGCCGGCGGCGTTATGGACGTCGCGCAGGCCGGGATCGCGCTGGCTCTCCATCACGCCGTGGACGCCGCTGACGCAGACGTAGTGCCGCCGGCCGCGCGCGATCCAGCGGTCGAACGCCGCGAGCGCGGCGGGGACGTCGATCGCGCTCACGCCGACGCCGAGCACGTCGACGCGGACGGGCTCGGCGTCGGGCTCGGTGGCGGCGGTCGTTAGGATGTCGCCCACGCTCAGGTGGTCAGGGTCGGTCCGCGCGAGGTGGCGCGCAGCGCGTCGGCCGGCGCGGCGACGGGCGCGGCCGGGGCCGCGTTCGCGAGGCGCGCGCGCGCCTGTCCCTCGACCCACGCGTACGTCCGCGCGATCCCGTCCTCGAGCGAGATCGCCGGCTCCCAGCCGAGCACCTCGCGCAGCCGCGCGTTGTCGGAGTTGCGCCCGCGCACGCCCTGCGGGCCGGGCACGTGCGTCTTCACGATCGGCGTGCCCGCCGCGGCCGCGACCATGTCGGCGAGCTCGTTGATCGAGATCAGCCGGTCCTGCCCGAGGTTGAGCGGCTCGCGGTAGTCGGAGCGCATGAGGCGGTAGATCCCCTCGACGCAGTCGTCGATGTAGCAGAACGAGCGCGTCTGCTCGCCGTCGCCCCAGATGTCGATCTCCGGGCGGCCCGTGAGTTTGGCGAGCGCGACCTTGCGGCACATCGCGGCCGGCGCCTTCTCGCGGCCGCCGTCCCACGTGCCTAACGGGCCGAAGATGTTGTGGAAGCGCACGACCCGGGTCTCGATGCCGTGCTCCTCGGTGTAGTGCGCGCAGAGCCGCTCGGTGACGAGCTTCTCCCAGCCGTAGGCGTCCTGCGGCTGCGCCGGGTAGGCGTCCTCCTCCCGGAGCGGCACGACGTCGGCCGAGAGCTGGCGGTACTCGGGGTAGATGCACGCCGACGAGGTGTACAGGTACCGCTTCACGCCGTGCTCGCGGGCCGCGTCGAGCGTGTGCGTGCTGATGAGGATGTTGTTGTGGAGGATCTGCGCGTGGTTGCGCGAGATGAACCCCATGCCGCCCATGTCGGCCGCGAGCGCGTACACCTCGTCGACGTCCGCGGTCGCCGTGAGGCAGTGCTCCCAGCGGCGCAGGTCGAGCAGCAGGAACTCGTCGGCCGCGGTCGGCGCGTACTCCGGCGCCTTCACGTCCACGCCGCGCACCCAGTAGCCGAGCCCCTTGAGGTAGGTGGTCAGGTGGTGGCCGATGAACCCGCCGGCCCCGGTGACGAGGACCCGGGACGGGCTCCGGTGGTCGTTGTTAGGCATGAAGTCGGTTCTCCGGTGCGGGGTGCGGTGGGGGCGGCAGGGAGGGCGAGGTCGGGCGCCCGGGCGGGACGGTCCGGGAACGGGGGCGCCGGTCAGGGGGCGCCGGTCAGGCCGCGCCGGACGGCTGGAAGTACGGGTCGTGGTAGAAGCGGTACTCCGCGTCGTAGGCGGCGTCCCGCACGGGGTCGATGTCGTTCATCACGACGCCGAGCAGGGTCGTCCGCGCCTGCCCGAGCTGCTGCGCGGCGTACGCGAGGGCGTCGAGCGACGTCTGGCCCGCGCGCGCGACGAGCAGCACGCCGTCGGCCTCCGACGCGAGCACCGCGGCGTCCGCCGTGACGTTGATCGGCGACGCGTCGACGATCACGCTGTCGAAGCGCGCGGCGGCCGACGCGAGCACCTCGCGCGCCCGCGCCGCCGTGAGGAGGCGTCGCGCCGGGTCGGCCGCCCCGCCGGCGCACACGACGGCCAACGTCGCCCCGTCGCCGACGTCCACCGCGTGCGTGACGTCCTCCAGCGTCGCCTCGCCCGCGAGCACCTCGGCGAGCCCCGGCGCGCGCGGGAGGCCGAAGCGCGTGTGCAGCGTGCCGCGCCGCAGGTCGGCGTCGACCAGCAGCGTGCGCGACCCCGCGCGCGCGACCGCGGCCGCGAAGTAGCCGGCGGTCGTCGTCTTCCCCTCGCCCGAGAGCGGGCTCGTGACGACGATCGTGAGCAACTCGCCGCCCGGACGCGACACGGCGACGGTCGCGTGCAGCCGGGCGAACGCCTCGGCGAGCATCAGCCCGCTCGTTTCGCGGACGCGCCGCGCGCCCGCACCCGGGAGCAGGGCGCGCGCGCGGGCGGTCGGCCGCGGTGTCGACTCGCGCCACCCCGGGCCCGCACCCGGCGGCGCGTGCGGAATGACGCCGATCACGGGGAGGCCGGTCCAGCGGCGGACGTCGTCGCGCGTGCGCACCGTCCGGTCGAGCCGCTCGCGCGCGAACACGCCGGCGAGGCCGACGAGCAGTCCGGCGCACGCCGCGAGCGGGATATCGTGGGCCGGGCGCGGTCGGAGCGGACGCGACGGCAGCGGGGCGACGTCGAGGCGCTGGACCGAGGGGTCGGTGATCGCCTCCGCGACCTCGGCCTCCTTGAGCCGCGTCTGGAGGAGCGTCAGCATCTCGCCGAGCACCTTCGGCCCGCGCTCGAGCCGGGCGTACTCGGCTTCCTGCCCTGGAAGGCGCGAGAGCTGCGCCTCGGAGCGCGCGAGCTCCGCGTCGATGTCGGCCGTCTGGCGTGTCAGGCCGTCGAGGTACGTGGTCGCGGTCGCGCGCAATTGCCCTTCGAGGGCGCGCGCGCGGTCGGTCAGCACCAGGACTTCCGGATCCTCTGGCGTGCGGCGCATGAGCAGGGCGGCGCGCTGGTCCTCGACCGCCGTGAGCGCGCGCACGTATGACGAGAACGCCTCGTTGCGCGTGAGCGTCGGGAATCCGCCGAGCTGCCGGAATGGGAGTTCGCCGGCGTCCGGGTTGCGGGTGCGCTCGCCCAGCGTGTGCATGACGGCGGTGAGGGCGTCGCGCTCGGAGCCGACCTGCAGCCGCTCCGTCCGCAGCTGCGCGAGTCGCGCGATCTCGGTCGTCCCCTCCTCGTGCGGGTTCACGACGCGCTGGCGCTCGCGGAACGCGCGCAGGGTCGCGTCGGCCTGCGCGAGCTCCGCGCCGACCGTGCGCACCTGCTCGCGGAGCGCGTCGGCGGTGCCGCTCGTCTCGAGCTGCTGGCCGCGGCGGCGCATGGCGAGGAAGCCGCCGACCGCGGCGTTCGGGACGTCGCGCGCGAGCGCCGGGTCCGAACTCCGGTATCGCACGGTGATGACCTGCGACTCGCGGCCCGCGCGTTCGACCGTCATTGCCTCGCCGAGCGCGGCGACCGCGGCGTCAAAGCCGTCGACCCGCACCGTGACGCGCGGCTCGGCCGCCGCGGCGGGGGCGAGCACGAGCGTCGTGCCGGCCAGCTCGACCGCCCGCCCCGGGGTCGCGACGGCGACGCGTCGGCTCGGGCGCCCGGTGGTGACGACGAACCCGTCGCGGCCGCGCTCGAACGTGAACGTGCCCGTGTCGGCGCTCCGCGAGGCGCGCACGGGGCCGAGCAGTCCGGCCCGCGCCGGGCGCGGCGCGAGCACGCGCACGCGCAGGGCGAGGGCGTCGACGACGTCCTCGGCGAGCGTGCGGCTGTGGAGCAGGTCGAGCTCGTTCCCCACCTCGACGCCCGTCACCGCCGGCTGGTAGACGCCGGGGAGATGGGCGTCCTTGGGCTGCACGCGCACCGACGCGACCGACTCGTAGACCGGGTTGACGAACCGCTCCGCCACGGCCGCACCGGTCGCGGCGAGGGCGCCGGCGCCGAGCACGAGCCACAGGTGGCGTCGCACCGCGCCCCAGGCGGCGATCCGGCGGGGCGGCGGCTCGGACGTCGCGTCGCGGCCGAACGCGGCGGGCGCGGCGGCCGTCGGCTCGAGCGCGGGCGGCGCGGGCGCGGGGCGGAGGGAGAGCGACATGGGGCGGCGATGCCTAACGGTTGAGCGCGAACACGAGGATGCCGACCGCGGACACCGCCGCGCTGATGAGCGTGAGGTTCCGGCTCACCCAGCCGCGGTCCGGGACGTACAGCTGGTCGCCCGACTGGACGGGCGAGTCGGCGATGATCGTGCGCGTGGACACGCGCGTGCGCAGCGTCTGATCGCCGCGCAGCACGCGCACCTCGTCGGTGCGCGCCTCGGGCGTCACGCCGCCAGCGAGCGCGAGCGCGTCCGCGACGCTGACGTACGGATCGACTTGGTAGACGCCCGGGTTGCGCACGGAGCCGAGTACGCTGATGCGCCGGCGCATCGAGACCTCGACCGTCGGCGTGCGCAGGTAGCGGGCGTAACGGACCTCGAGGGCCCGGCGCAGGGAGTCGGGCGAGACGTCGGCGACCGTCACGAGGCCGAGCTTCGGGAGGTCGATCGCGCCGTCACCGTTGACTTCGTAGTCGCGCGACATCTCCGGCTCGCGCCAGACGTACAGCTTGACCACGTCGCCCGGCCGGAGCTGCACCGGCCGCAGGCCCGCCCGCCGCGCGGCGTCGCTCGTCCGCGACGAATCGGCGGCCGGGGATGGCGCCGTGGCGGACTGCGTGGTTGGCGACTGCGCGACCGACGATTGCGCCTCGGCCGTCGCACCGCCCGCCGCTCCGACGGCGAGCATCGCCGCGAAGAACGCGCCGCGTGTCCGTCGTGCGAGCTGCCCGGCGCGCCGGCGGGACGCGCCACACGCGACGGACGGCTCGGCGGGACGCCGAATCGAGGACATCATCTCACCTGCTCGGGAAGTCGCGCGTGAGCGCGGGCGAAGGGGCGGCCGGCGCGCCGCGCCGCGGCGCGGTCCGCCGCGCCGCGAGTGCGTCGCGAGCGCGGAGTGCGGCCAGTTGGGCGAGGAGGACGACGTGGCCACCGACGGTGCGGACGACTTTCATCTTCGAGCGGCCGAGCACGCGCACGTGTAGCGTGGTCGGGAACTCGACGATGCGCGCGCCCGCGAGGTCGAGCCGGCCGAGCGTCTCCGCGACGCCGAGGAAGCCGCCATGCGCGAGCGTGAGCCCCTCGAGCGCGGTGCGGCGGTAGACGCGGAAGCAGCTCGTGTAGGTACGGAGCTGTTGGCGCAGCACGCGTCGGTAGCACGCCGAAGCGGAGCGCGAGAGCCCGAGCCGCCAGCGCGGCACGTTCCGCACGCCGCCGTCCGGGTGGTAGGGCGAGCCCGTCACGACGTCGACGCCGTCGGTGAGCAGCGGGAGCATGCGCACCAGCTCGTGCGGGTCGTAGGTGCAGTCGCAGTCGATCGAGGCGACGACGTCGTACCGCGCGCGGGCCGCGCCGGTGAGGATCGCCTGCCCGACGCCGCGGTTGACGGCGTGGCGGACGACGCGGCAGTCCGCGCGCGCGCCGAAGTGCCGGGCGAGCGCCGCGGCCGTTTCGTCGGTGCTGCCGTCGTCGACGAAGACGACCTCGAGCGCGTAGCGCCCGGCGAGCGACGCGCGCACGCTGTCGAGCGTGTTGGCGAGGTAGGCCAGCGTGCGCTCTTCGTTGTAGCACGGCACCACGAGCGATACGCCGACGGGCGGTGCGGGCGCCGGGTGTGCGAGGGCCACCGTTGCGCCGGCGCCGGGCGCGGGCGTCGCCTGCGGCGCAGGCGGCAGCGGCGAGATCCCGAGGTACTCCGCTGCGCCCGTGAAGCGGAAGCGCGCGAGGTAGTCGGCCAGGATGTCCGGGGTCTTGTCGAGGTTGCGGTAGAATCGCATGCGGTCGAGCCACGGCGCGGCGCTGATCTGGGGCTGCGCCGCGTCGAACTCCCAGGCGTGGAAGTACATCACGAAGGGCGCCTGGTGCGTGCGGTCCCACCGGTGGAGGACGCGCCGCATCAGCCAGCGCGGCAGTTGGCGCGAGTAGTTGCCCGCCCCGACCGGCAGGTGCCACGCGCCGACGCGGACCGCCGACACCGGCAGCTCCCAGATCGCGCCGGCCGGGCGCTCCAGCCGCCGCGGGACGCCCGCCGCCGCGCCGCCGTGCGGGTGCCGCAGGAACGGCTTGAGACTCGAGTCGTAGGCGTAGCTCTCCGCGGCGAGCACGTCGAGCGCCCAGAGGTCCTCGGGCCCGAGCCAGCCGGGAGCGCGGTAGCCGAGCACGCGCGTGCCCGTCACGCGTTCGATGACGTCGCGCGCGCGGGCGAGGTCGTCGCGGAACGCGCCCGGCGTGAGCGCGGCGAGCGGCTGCTGCGCGTAGCCCTTGCTCGCGACCTCGTGCCCCCGCCGCGCGATCTCGCCGACGAGGTCCGGGAGGTGCTCGGCCACCCAGCCGACGCAGAAGAACGTCGCGCGCTGGCGGTGGGCGTCGAGCAGGTCGAGCACGCGCGTCGTGCCGTGCTCGACGCGGCGCTCGAAGCGCGACCAGTGCGCGCGGTCGATGAGCCGGTCGAAGTTGTTGAAGTACTCTTCGAGGGCGAAGGTCAGCAGGTGCGTCGCGCGCCCCGCCGGTCGCGTACCCGCGGGCGGGGCGCCCGGCGCGGGCGGGACGTACGCCCCCACCCCGACGCGCGCGTCGGGCGGGCTGCTCGTGCGTGGCGCGATGTCCGACATGCGGCGTTTCGGTGCGGCTACCGGGCGCCGCGCCCGCTCAGCACCGCCGGGACGGTCTGGAGCAGGATGCGGCAGTCGAGCCCGAACGACCACTCGTCGATGTAGCGCAGGTCGAGCGCGACCCACTCGTCGAACCCGACGTCGCTGCGGCCGCTCACCTGCCAGAGGCACGTGAGCCCCGGGCGCACGCTGAAGCGGCGCATGAGCCAGGGCGCGTCGAAGCGCTGGACGTCGCGCACCGGCAGCGGCCGCGGGCCGACGAGCGACATGTCGCCCCGCAGCACGTTCCAGAGCTGCGGCAGCTCGTCGAGCGAGGTGCGGCGCAGCAGCGCGCCCACGCGCGTCACGCGCGGGTCCTGGGCGATTTTGAACACCGGGCCGCGCGCCTCGTTCTGCCCCTCCAGCGCCGCCTGGCGCTGCTCGGCGTCGGCGACCATCGTGCGGAACTTGAGCATGCGGAAGCGCCGCTTGCGGTAGCCGTAGCGCTCCTGGGCGAAGAGCACCGGCCCGGGGCTCGTCACCCACACCGCCGCGGCGATGGCCAGCAGCAGCGGGGAGAGCAGTACGAGCCCGGCCAGCGCGCCGAGCACGTCGACCACCCGTTTCAGCACGAGGCGCGACTCGTCGGGCGTTACGTCGAGGCTCACGGCCGGGAAGCGCCCCGAACTGCTCACGCGCGGTCGCGCGATGACCGGCGCGAACGCGTCGGCGAGGTGGTGCGCACGGATGCCCGCGCGCTCGCAGCACCGAAGGACCTCGTGCACCTCGCTGAAGTGCGAGCGGTGCGGCAGCGCGACGAACACCTCGTCGACCACCGCGTGCATGAGGTATTCGTCGAACCGGCCCACCGCCACGCCCGGCACGCTGCCTGCCCGGTCGGAGAACGCACGGGGGAACTCCTGCTGCGCGACGAGCGCGTCCGGCGTGTCGGCTACGGCGAGCAGCCGGTACGTCACCGTGGGGTCGGCGCGCAGCTGTGCCCAGAGCGCGCGGGCCCGCGGTCCCGTCCCCGCGATGACCACGCGCACCTCGGGCCGGTGGAGACGGCGCGCCACGTACGTCGCGCCGCGACACGCCAGGACACCCGCCGTCGCGCCGACGAGGAAGAGGAGGCCCGGCGCGACGGCCGGCCACCGGCCGTGGTCGGGCACCAGCAGGAGCACCGGCAGCGCGGCCACGGCGCATCCGGCGACGGTGTTCGCGAGCAGTTCGCGCGCGTCGGCCGCCCGCGTGAGGTCGTACGCGCCGACGAGACTCAGCACGGTCGTCGCCCACGCAACGACGAACGCGACGGTCAACGTGTTGCGCATCGTCACGCGCATCGCGAGGAACTCGGCGATGTCGCGTGGAAACGGCGGCGAGTGGAGCAGGAGCACCGCGGCGGCGAGCGCGGCGACGACGACGAGCGCATCTCCCCCGGGTGTCCACGGCGCGATCCAGGCGGCGGCCCCGGCGGCTCCCCACCCGCGCCCCACGCCGCTCGGCGCCTCGTCAGCGCCAACGAGTGGGGACGTCGTCGGCCGGTGACGCCGCTCATGCGTCGGCTGGGGGGCGAACTGCGTGTCGGGCGCGCGCGCGTCACCGGACACGGCGGCCAACACGCCGTCGAGCGGAACGTCGGACGTCGTCGGGCGCAAGCCGCTCACCGACGTTCCCCGTTGGAACAGCGGGCGTCGCCGGGTCGATCGGAGCACAAGCGGCCGGACGGCATACGCCCCTCCCTGAACGAATGGCGACCGACACCGCGCACCGTACTCGGCGCGTGCCGCCGTGAGCCGTAGGTATGATCGCTGGCCAGTCGCGCTTGAAATGTCGCGTGACCGGGGGACCTTCGGACGCCGCGGGGCGGAGCGCGCCGGACGCGACGGGGGACGCGGCGCGCACCCTACACGGCTAGCCGGGCTCGTCCGTGCTCGGTGATCCGGGGCACACGCTACGTATGAATCTTCCGTCACGCAATAGAGCTGCGACCAGGCCCGAACTACCGCGACCCATCGAACTCGCAACGAATCCGATCTGAGTCGTTCAATTCGCGTCAGTTTACGGCTGCTGCGCCATCCGTTTGTGGCGCTCCGCCCGCACGAACGCCCCCGCCCCGACGAGCGACACGGTCGCGAACGAGAACCACTGAATCGCGTAGCTCAGGTGCGGCCCCTCGTCGGTCACCTCGGGGGTGGGGAGCCGCTTGAGCCGGTCGTATGGAGGCCGCGTCTCGTCTGCGAGCGGCTCAGCGACCACGTAGTCGCGCGTGACGGGTGCGCCGACGTCGCGGGCGACGACCGAGGCGTCGAGAAACCGGTAGGCGCGGTACCCCCGGACGCCGCTCGCATTGCCGAGCCGCGCCGCGCCGCCGCGGCGCGACGGCAGCTCGACATAGCCCGTCACGGTCAGTGAGTCCCCCTCGCGCGCGCGCGCGAGGTCGACGTCGGTCCCGTTCGCTGAGTAGAGCCACCCGCGGTCCACGAGCACGAGGGTGTCGCCGCCGGGGGCGCCGGCCCCGACGCGCACCGGCGTCATCACGTGCACGCCTGGCGCGCCCTCGCGCGTGCGGTTGGCGAGCACGAACTCACGCGCGTACTCCGGGCGCCCGGCGAGCGCGACGCGCCGGTAATGTCGGGCTGCGGTGTCGGCGGGGAGGGCGGCGTACCCCACCGGCGCCGTCCGCAGGTGCGCGGCGAGCGCGACGTTGTGCGCACGGCGCTGGGCCAGACGCGACAGCTGCCAGAAGCCGAGCCGCACGCACACGGCGGCGGCCGCGACGGCGATGAGGACGAAGACGAGCAGGCGGCGGGGCACGGACGCGGGGCGAGGGTCGCGCGGCAATCTACGGCGGCCCGTCCCGCGGGCCGCGCGCCCGCCGGCGCCGTCGCGCTGCTACAAGAGCGTCAGCTGCTCCCCCAGCTCCTCGGGCGGGACGAGGGGTTGCCCGAGCCGCCGCTGCAGGTCGCGCACGCTCTGCGGGCTGTGGCCGGCGAAGTGGTTGTTCACGTAGCCGTACACGCCGACCATCGCGGCGAGCGCACGCAGCACGTCCGCCCAGGCGTCGAGTTCGCGCGTGCGGTCGATCTGGATGCGCGAGTAGTCGACGAGGTCGCGGTTGGCGCCCATCCACCGGACGTAGGCGGCCCCCGCGGACGCGCCGCCCTGCGCCGCCACGCGTTCGGCCATTCGCTCGGCGAGGCGGAAGATCCAGCGGCGCGGGATCCACCGCCCGTCCGAGAGCGCGGGCGTCGCGCCGTGGTCGGCGAGGAGCGCGAGCACGCTCGTCGCGAGCGCGCCGTCGGCGAGCCACGCGCGGTCACGGAACTCGACTGCGAAGTGCACGTCGCCGGGGAGCTTGGGGAGGAAGCGCGCGAGCGCGGGGAGCTCGGCTGGTCCGAAGTCGGGGCCGAGCTGGACGAGGACCGGGCCGAGCTTGGGGCCGAGGAGGCGGGCGCGGTCGAGGAATGACTCGAGGACGTCATCGCCGCCGCGGAGGTGGCGCTCGTGCGTCAGCGCCTGCGGCAGCTTCAGGGCGAAGCGGAACCCGGGGGGCGTGCGCGCCGCCCAGCCGCGTACCGTCGCTTCGGACGGCACCGCGTAAAACGTCGCGTCGACCTCGACGGTCCCGAACGCGCGCGCGTAGACGGCGAGGTAGTCGGCCGCGCGGGTGCCGGTCGGGTAGAACGCGCCGGTCCATGCGTCGTAGTTCCAGCCCTGCGTGCCGAGGTGGATGCGTGGGCCTGCGACTGGCACCGGAGCGACGGCGGGCACGACGGCCGACGGCGTCGCGGGCGGGGTTGGGCGCATGCGCGACCAAATGGGCACGCGCGGGCGAACGTGTCAAGGCTGGGACGGGTTGTCCGGCAGTCGTTGCCGAGATCGGCCCTGAACTTGCCCGCACGGCCGCGCCCGATTGACCGACCGCGGTCACGACATGCGGCGCACGCCGGCCGCCCGCCCACGCGCTTCCGAGGAGGTTTCATGGCCAGCTCCGACCCCCGCTCCGACGCCGTGACCAGTTCGTCAGACTCCGCCGCGGCGCGGTCGGCCGCGCCGCAATCGACTGCGGCGGGCGCGCGTGACGCGGCCCGCACCGCCGCGACCGGCCAGACGGCGAATGGCGCGGGCGGCGCGCCGGCCGATGGCGGCGTCGGGGCCACCGGTGGTAACGCCGGCACCGCGGCCGCCGGCGCGGTGGCCGGCACGATGGCCGGACTGCAGTCGGGCGCGCTCGCCGGCGCGGTGACGCTCGGCGTTGGCGCGATCGCCGGCGCGGCGCTCGGCGCGGCCGCGGGCGCCGCACTCGGCGAGGACGCACAGCGCGGGCAGTTCACCCCCGAGGCGGACGCGTACTACCGCGCACTCTACGAGGACGCGCCGGCCGGCGGACGGTCGTACGACGCGGTGCGCGCGGCGTACGTGTTCGGGCACGTCGCCGCGTCGGAGCCCGGGCTCGCCGGGCAGACGTTCGAGGAGGCCGAGCCCGCGCTGCACGAGGCGTGGACCGACGAGCTGCGCGCGCGGGCCGGCGACTGGGCGAGTGTGCGCGCGTACGTACACGACGCCTACGGGCACTCGCGCGCCGACGGCGCGGGCGAGCGGCGCGACCGCTCGGTGATCGGCAGCGCCGGCAGCGCGGTGGACCCGGTCGAGTTGGACCGCGCGCGTCACGGCCTGCCGAGCGTGCCCGGGCTCGCCGACGGCCCGGGCGTCCCCGGCGTCCCGGGCGCGGACGATTAGGGCGCCGACGGCCAGGGCGCCGACGGCCAGGGCCGGACTCCGCCGCCCGGATGCCGGTATTCCGTAACATCCTGCACCTTACTCACTGCATCCACTGCGAGGAGCTTTCGATGGACACGAACGACCATATCAACAGAGGCATGGACGACGCGGCGGACGCGCGCGCCGGCGTGGGCAATCCGGGCGACGAGGTCGGCGAGGCGGTGGGCGGCATCTCGGGCGTGCTGACCGGCGCGGCGCTCGGCTCGCTCGGCGGGCCGGTGGGCACGATCATCGGCGGGATCGCCGGCGCGGTGAGCGGCTGGTGGGCCGGCCGCGCGATCTCGGACGCGGCGAGCCACGCGACCGACGAGGACGAGACGTACTACCGCACGCACTACGACACGAACCGCACGAGCGCGGGCATGGGCAACAGCCTGGACGCGGGGACGACCGGGGTGATGAGCGCCGACGCGACGGCCGGCATGGGCGCGGCCGCCGGGTCGGCGACTGGTGCCTCGGGCGGCATGAGCGGCGCGACGCGCAGCTACGACGACGTGCGCCCCGCATACCAGATCGGGCACCTCGCGGGCCGCAACCCGGACTACCAGGGGCGGAGCTTCGACGAGGTCGAGGGCGACCTGCGCCGCGGGTGGACGCCCGAGGTGAGTTCGCGGTACGGCCAGTGGGACGAGGTGCGCGACTACGCCCGGAGCGCCTTCGACCGCAGCCGCAGCATGGGCACGGCCGTGATGGGCGCGACGGGCCAGGGCGGCAGCAACATGGGGTCGACCGGCTCGGCGGGCGGGATGGGCGGCGGCTCGGTCGGCGGCGCGGGCGCGGGCACCGTGATGGGCGACGCGGGCGGCGCGTCGGGCCGGTGACGGACTTGTAGCCCGTGGGCTACCACGCGCCGGCGCGCGCGTAGCGCACGGGCTACTTCGTTAGGCGCGCCTAACGAATCGCGAACTTCGGGGGCGGCGCCGCCTCCGACCCCTGCAACGGGGCGGGTGCCTGGATCCACGGGCCCCGCCCCGTTCGCGCGCCCGGCCCCCATTGTTACACGGCGTTACCAATACGCGGCCGTCCGGACGCGCCCCGGCAGGGTCTTTGCAAACCGCCACCACCCCACACCATCACCCCACGCACGAGAGGTCTCGCATGGCCGAAATCCCGATCCAACGCAAGGAAAGCCGAAACTGGCTGCCGTTGCTGCTGCTCGGTTTGCTGCTCCTGTTACTCCTGGGCTACTGCTTCCTCCGGCGGGGCAACACGGCCCCGGTGGCCGCGGGCGCCGACTCGACGCGCACGGCAGCGACCGCGACCGACACGGGCACGCGCGCGGCCGCGGCGGCCGGGGCGGCCGCCGCAGCCGGCGCCGGCTCGGGCTCTGGCTCGGCGGTCGACCAGTACATCCAGTTCGTGCAGGCGCGCGACACGACAAAGGAGACCGAGGGCCAGCACGCCTACACGGCCGAGGGCGTGCGGCGCCTGGCGGCGGCGCTCGACCAGGTCGCGGGGCAGAACGGCAGCTCGGCCATCCAGGTCTATGCCGACAGCATGCGGCACTCCGTCGACCGGCTCCAGCAGTCGAGCCCGAAGGACGTGCACGCCGAGGACGCGAAGGCGGCGTTCAGCGCGGCGGTGAGCGCGATGACGACGATCGACAAGGCCCAGGGGCGCACGTACGACGTCGCGCCGATGCGGGCCATCTACAACCAGCTCAGCCCCTCGAAGCCGCTCATGCCGCAGCTCGGCACGGTGGAGAAGTTCTTTACCTCGGCGGGCACCGCGCTGCAGGCCATGAACGTCCCGGGCGCGAACGCGTCGGGTCCGGCCGCCGGCGGCAGCGCCGCTGGCGCCGGCGCGACCAAGACCGATTCCGGCCAGTAACTCCCGACCTTTCAAACAGGAGCATACCAATGGCTTCGCACCACGAGATCAACCACCTCGTCCCGACGGGTTCGGACGCCGCGACAGGCGCGTCGAACCTGGGCCGCCTGAACGACCTCGACGAGTTCAAGGTCGCCGACGGCTACCCCGACATCCGGGGCTGGGACGTCCGGACCACGGACGGCAACACGGTCGGGAAGGTCGGCGACCTGATCGTCGACACGTCTGCGATGCGCGTGCGCTACCTCGACGTCGAGGTCGACCGCTCGGTCAGCGAGTTGGCGAAGGACGCGGTCACGCCCGGCGACCAGGAGCGCCACACGCTGCTCCCGATCGGCAACGTGCAGCTCGACGAGCAGGGCGACCACGTGATGGTCGACGGTTACACGCTCGAGCAGATCGCCGGGCTGCCGCGCTACGGCGGGCAGACGATCACGCGCGACTACGAGAGCACGCTACGTGACCGGCACCGGAACCGGGGCGTGACCGGCGCGGTGGCCGGGGCCGCGGCGGCCACGGGCGCGGCGGTCGAGCGCGGCGCCGAGAAGGTGAAGGACGCGGTGACCGGGCGCGATACGAGTGCCCGCGATACGGGCGCCGACCTGTACAACCACGCCGACTACGACGACCAGCGCCTCTACGCCCCGCGCCGCGGCGCGCGCGACGCGAACACGCAGCGCATCACGCTCGCTGAAGAGCAGCTGGCCGTCGGCAAGCAGCAGGTGTCGGCCGGAGAAGCCGAGCTCCGCAAGGTGGTCGACACGCGCCACGTGCAGGAGCAGGTCGCGACGACGCGCGAGGAGGTCACCGTCGAGCGGCGGCCGATCACCGACGCGTCGCAGCTCGACGCCCAACCGATCGGCGACGACGAGATCCGCATCCCGGTGATGGAGGAGCAGCTCGTCGTCGAGAAGCGCATGGTGCCGGTCGAGCAGATCATCGTGCGCAAGCGGCAGGTGGCCGACCAGCAGACGGTCGAGGCCGACCTGCGCAAGGAACGGCTCGAAGTCGACGACGCGACCGCCCGCGCGGCGGGCCTCGTGAACGACGCTGGTACGACTGCTGCCTCTAGCACGACCCGCCGCACCGACGAACGCTAACCGTCCCAACCCGAGAGAGGACTGCGATCATGGCTGACAATTACAACACCAACAACCCGCTCAACACGAAGGCGACCGACCGCTCGACCACCGGCGACGTGGTAGGCGAGACGACTGGCGGCCTCGCCGGCGCCGCGACGGGCGCGGCACTCGGCTCGCTCGGCGGCCCGATCGGCACGATCATCGGCGGCATCGCCGGCGCGGCGAGCGGCTGGTGGACGGGGCGCGCCGTGAGCGAGGCGGCGAGCTCGTTCGATAGCGACGACTCGTACTACCGCGACCAGTACGACTCGCGCGGCACGAGCGCGACGTCGGGCAGCACGTCCGCGAGCCGCGCGTCGGCCAGCAGCTACGACGCGGCGCGTCCGGCCTACCAGCTCGGGCACGTGGCGGGGTTGAACCCCGACTACGCGAACCGCAAGTTCGACGACGTCGAGACCGACCTGCGCCGCGGCTGGGAGGCCCAGGGCAGCAACACGACGCACAAGTGGGACGACGTGCGCGACTACGCCCGCGACGCCTACTCGCGCGGTCAGGAGCGCCGTCTCACGCTCTCCGAGGAGCAGCTCGCCGTCGGCAAGCGCCAGGTCCAGGCGGGCGAGGTCAACCTGCGCAAGACCGTCGACACGGAGCACGTTCAGCAGCAGGTCGGCCTGATGCGCGAGGAAGTCTCGATCGAGCGCCGCCCGCTCACGGCGGCCGACGCGGGCGACCTGACGATCGGCGAGGAGACGATCCGCGTCCCGCTCACGCGTGAAGAGGCGATCGTCGAGAAGCGCGTCGTCCCGACCGAGGAGGTCGTGGTGCGCACGCGCGAGGTGACCGACAACCAGACGGTCGAGGCGGACCTGCGCAAGGAGCGCCTCGTCACCGAGGGCCTCGAGAACCAGACAGGCTACGCCGCGGGCACGACGGGGACGTCGGGCACCACCGGCACGACGAGCACGCGCTCGGGCGAGTCGCTGGTCGACCGCGCGAAGGACGCCGCGCGCGACCTGAAGGACGACGTGACCGGCCGCGACCGCCGGTAACCGCCGGCCGGTACGCACTGCGCTGGGGGCCGGCGACTCCGGCCCCCAGCGCAGTCGGGTTCGCTGTTTTGTGACGGTGAGGCACGATTGCTGAATGTGGCAATCGTGCTTCATCTGTTTTCTACCCTTCGAGAGAGTAAATGACCAGTCCTGCTGGGTCGACGCGCATGGCGTCGGCCGACATCCCGATCGAGCGCGTCAGCGGCTCGCACACCGGCTTCCGCCTCAGTTGGGGCGCCGTGTTCGCCGGCCTCGCGATCGCGACCGCGCTGCAAATCGTGCTCACCCTTTTCGGCCTCGCCTTCGGGCTCGGCTCGTACAACCCGGGTGGCGAGAAGGCCCTCGGCATCGGCACCGGGATCTGGGCAATCCTGTCGCTGCTCATCGCCCTATTCCTCGGCGGCACGACCACCGGCCGGCTCGCCGGCCGCTTGACGCGCACCGACGGGTTCCTCCACGGCGCGCTGCTGTGGGCGCTGTCCACGCTGCTGACCGTGTATCTCCTCTCGCGCGGGATCGGCGCGGTCGTCGGGACGACGTTCGGCATCGTCGGGCGGGTGGCCGGCACGGCGGCGAGTGCCGTGGCCTCGGGTGCGGCGAGCGCCGTCGGGTCGGGCGCGAGCGCGGCTGCGGGCGCCGTAGCCAACAACCCGGGCGCGCTGCGTGACCAGTTCGAGCAGCTGCTCCGCCAGACGGGGAACCCGGCGCTGCAGCCCGACTCGTTGAAGGCCGCGGCCAAGCAGGCGGGGAACGTGGCGACCAACGGCCCGACCGACAACGGCGCCGCCGCGCAAGACATCGCCAACCTCGTGCAGGACCGCACGCGCACGATCAGCCGCGACGACATCATCAACATCATCTCGGCCCGGACCGGCAAGAGCCGCGCGGAATCGGAGCAGCTCGCCGACCGCGTGACCCAGGCGGCGAACGACGCGCGCTCGAAGCTCGCGCAGACCGCGCAGGACGTGAAGGCGACGGTGCAGGAGAAGGCGCCGCAGGTGGCCGAAAGCGCCGCGTCGGGCGCGAGCACGGGGATCTGGCTCGCGCTCCTCGGCATGGGGCTCAGCCTCGCGGCCGCGGTGTTCGGCACGCAGCGGACGGCGCCGGAGTAAGTCTCCGGCGCGGGTCTAGGAAGGGCAGTGGACTATCGGTACGTCTCGAAGAACCCCCGCCCTTCCCCGGCCACCGGCCGCCCGCCCACGCGTCCGCTCACCCGCAGGCGCCCCTTCATCTGTACGAAGTACGGGCGCGCGAGACGTCGCGCGTACTCCGCGTCGCCCCGCTCGATGAGCCCGCGGCGCGTGTCGGTGGCCGTCGCGTCCTCGACGGTGAGTTCGACGCGTACGGTGTCGCTCCCCCGTACGTCCTCCATCACCCCACGCGACGGCACGCGCACCGTACGTCCATCGACCGTGACCGTGCGCCCGTCCTCGTACGTGATCGTCCGCGGGCGGAACAGTGCGCGGAAGCCGAGCGAGTCGACGAGGTAAAGAAAGAGGGAGGAGCTCGTGTGCAGCGAGTCGGGCGGCTGCACGCGCCCGTAGAGGAGCGTGTACGCACCGCCGCGCCCCGCGCCCCACTCCCAGGTGACGCCGCGCCACGTGCCCCAGTTGTGGTCGTGGTAGCCCTGCGCGCCGGCGTACGATTCGCAGCCGCCCGGCCCGCGCCCCCAGCCCGGCACGCAGACCGCGCCCGTCGCGTCCGCGCGCAGCCCGGCGACCGCGTACCCCGAGCTGAAGTCGCCGCTCTCGATCGTCGCGCCCGGGAAGTAGGCGCGCGGTGCGGGCGTGACGACGAGGTCCACCGTCGCCGACGTGCCGGAGCCGTCTTCGGCCGCGGCGCGCGCGCGCACGGCGTAGCGGCCGTCCGGCAGCACGCGTACGCTCGCGTCCCCGACGCGCAGGTCGGCGTCGTGCGTCGAGAGGCGGATGGCGTTGGGGGGCACGCGCGCGGAGTAGCGCCGCGCCGATACGCCGGGCGCGTGCGCCGTGACGAGCACCTGTCCGCCCCAGCGCGGCTGCCCCGCGCTGTCCGCATTCCCGACCTCGCCGACGACCATGAGCGTGATGAACGCCCACCGCGCGCCGTCGTCCGAGAGCACGTTGAAATAATGCCACTCGGCGTAGCTCGCGCGGTTGGCGAGGTTGGCGGGCGGGAGGTGGAAGTGGTCGATCGCGTGCCGGAGCTCGAACAGCGACGGCGCGGCCCAGCGGCGGTCGCCGTCGTCGTCGCGCCACGCCCCGTCGATCGCGGGCAGCCCGCCCACGGCGCGCGTCGCCGACGGGATCTCGCCCGTGGCGCGCACGGGCAGCTCGCGCCCGGGACGGCCGTCGCGGGGCGGCGTGCGGAGGTAGAGGAGTTTCTCGTCGATCTGCGGCGCGACGGTCGCGACGTCGGGAGCGAGGCGCGGCGCGGTCAGCACCTGCAGCTGGACGAAGCGGGCGTTCGGGATCGAGAAGTAGAGACCGCCGAGCCCGCCCGTCTTGAGCACTTCGACGTCCACACCTTCGGGGAGGACGGTGACCTGGCCGCCCCCGACGAGTTGCTCGCGCGAGGCCTGGGCGATGAGCGCCTCGCCGATCGAGAGGAGCACGACCATCACGCCGACGCCGAGCCCGTAGCCCGCGAAGAGCAGGGCCGAGCGCCACGGGCGGTGGAGGAGGTTGCGGAAGGCGAGGAGTGGGATCATCTCACGCGTCCCCCTCGTCCCCCTCGTCCCGCTCCAGCACGCCGTCGCGCATGTGGATGCGCCGCCGCGCCGCGCGCGCGAGCGTCTCGTCGTGGGTGACGACGACGATCGTCGTCCCGTCGGCGTTCAGCCGGCCTAACAGGTCGACGATCTCCCGCCCCGTGCGCGCGTCGAGCTCGCCGGTCGGCTCGTCGGCGAGGAGGAGCGCGGGGCGGTTGGCGAGCGCGCGCGCGATCGCGACCCGCTGCTGCTCGCCGCCGGAGAGCTGTGCCGGGCGGTGCCCCTCGCGCCCGCCGAGCCCGACGTACCGCAGCAGCTCGCGCGCCCGCGCGCGGCGCTCGGCCCCCTTTACCCCCGCCTCGGCCATCGGCAGCTCGACGTTCTCGCGCGCGGTAAGCGTGGGCAGGAGGTAGAAGCGCTGGAAGACGAACCCCACGTGCCGCAGCCGGAACGCGGTCGCCTCGCGGTCGCCTAACGCACCGACGTCGCGCCCGTCGACGACCACCCGCCCGCCCGTCGCGCGGTCGACGGCGCCGAGGAGGTGCAGCAGCGTCGACTTGCCGCAGCCGGAGGGGCCGACGACGGCGACCCACTCGCCGCGCGCGACGCCGAACGTCACACCGCGGAGGGCCTGCACCGGCTCCGCCCCGACCGCGTAGTCGCGCCGCGCGTCCTGGACGTCGAGGACGAGGGCGTCGCTCACCCGACCGCCTCCTCGCGCAGCGTCGTCGCGACCGGGAGCGACGCGGCGCGCCACGACGGGAACACCCCCGCGAGCACCCCCGAGAGGACGAGCAGGCCGAGCGCGCTCCAGGCGTCGCGCGCGCGGAAGACGAAGAACGAGAACGACGCCGGGAGCCCCGGGAAGTCCGACAGGATGGTGTTGAGGTAGCGCGCCGTGACGAGCCCGAGGGCGAGCCCGAGGAGCGTGCCGACGACCGTGAGCGCGAGGCCCTCAAGGACGACCTGCTCGACGACGTGCGCGCGGCTCACGCCCACGGCGCGCAGCACCGCGATCTCGCCGACGCGCTCGTTCACGCTCACGGTGACGAGCGTGCTCACGAGCAGGAAGCCGACGCCGAGCGAGATCGCGCCGAGGATGAAGGCGAGCTGGCGGAAGTAGGAGAGCCGCTGCTCGACCTGGGCGAGCGCGGTCGCGGTCGAGATCGCACTCACGCGCGGGATGCGCCGCTCGACGTCGGCGCGCACCGCCTCGACGTCCGCGTCGTCGGCGACGCGCGCCATGAACGCGCTCACCCGGTCGGCGCCCTCCGCGCCGCGCATCGTCTGAAGCGTGGCGAGCGGCAGGGCGACCACGGGCCGGTCGGCGACGGTGTAGAAGAAGCGTGCGGAGCCGACGAGCGCGAGCCGGCGGCGCGCGGCGTACTGCCGGAGCTGCGGGTCGTAGCCCGCCGCGACCTCGACCGTGTCGCCGACCCGCGCGCCGACCGCGCGCAGGAAGGCCTCGTTCGCGACGAACTGGTCGGGGCGGGTCGGGTCGCGCCCCGCGCGCCGCTCGTAGTCGCCCTGCACGCTCGGCAGGACGCCTAACGCAATCGCGGTGACGGGCGGCCCGCCCGCCCGTCGCGGGTCGAGCACCGCGAGCTGGCCGCCGAGCACCGGGCTCACCGCGGTCACGCGCGGGTCGGCGCGCAGGGCGGCGACGACGGCGGACGCGCTGTCGACCGTCGCCTCGCTGTCGAACGGGAGCGTGCCCTTGGGGGAGAGCCGGAGCTGGTACCCGCGCACGAGCAGCAGGTCGCGGAAGCTGTCGCGCATCCCGCCGGCGAGCATGACCATGTCGAGCAGCAGCGCGGCCGCGACGGCCACGCCCGCGACGGCGAGCGTGGTCCGCGTGCGGCTGCGCACGAGCGCGGCCCAGGCGAGCAGGAGTCGCACGCGCCGCCCGCCCGCCTAACGACCGAGCAGCGCGAGCGGCGGCGCGGTCGCGAGGCGCCGGGCGGCGAGGAACCCCGCGCCGACGCCGAGCGCGACGGACAGCGCGGTCGCGAACAGCGCCACGCCGGGCGTGACGAGCACGAAGACCAGGGGCGTGCGGAACGCGGCCTGGTAGTGCCAGTTCACGACGCGCGCCGCGACCGCGCCGATCACGAGCCCCGCCGCGGAGCCGAGCAGGGCGACGAGCGCGGCCTCGAGGACGAGCGCCGCGACGACCGTGCGCCGCGACAGCCCCATGAGGCGGAGCGCGGCTACGTCGCGGCGGCGCTCTTCCACCTTGAGGACCAAGATGCAGAGCAGGAACATCGCACTCGCGACGACGGTGATCACGCCGATCGCGCGGTGGAAGCGGCGCACGACCTCGAAGGTGCGCGACGTGCCGACCGCGACGTCGGCCGACCGGTAGGCGCGGAACCCGAACGCCGCGTCGTTGATCGCGGCGAGCGCGGGCCCGGTGCGGCCGGGGCGCGTGCCAACGGCGAAGCGGTCGACGCGGTCGGCGTAGGCCGCCGCGTCCTGCAACTGGTCGAGGTGGAGGCGCACGCGGTACTCGCCGCGCGCGATCTCGCTCGGGTCGGCGCCGCGGCGCACGAACGCGCTCACGACCGCGCGCGTCGCGCGGGCCGTGTCACCCGCGCGCGCGCTCAGCAGAACGGTGTCGCCAACGCGGAGGCCGACGTCCGCACGCAGGCGCTCGTCGACTGCGACGGTGCGCGGGGGCGCTGTCGGCCGGGCGGTGTCGAGCTGGGCGCCTGCGGCCGCCGGAACGAGGGTCGCCGCGAGTCGCAGCGCCCGAAGGATCGTCGCGCGCAGCGGTGCTGCTCGGCCCGCGATCAGTCGCGCCGCGCGATCGGCAGCTCGACCGGGCCGGCCTGCGGACCCGCCGCCGCGCGCGCGGCCGCCGGAAGGCGCGCGGCGGTCGCGGCCGCGACCGCGCCGCCCGGCGCCCCCGTGAGCACGCGCTCCGGGTCGCGCACGTCGGTCGCGACCTGCGCCCCGGTCGACTTCGCCCAGTCGACCGTCTTCGACGCCTCCTTGCGCGTCTCGGGGAGCGTGAACGACTGCTTCTTCAGCGTCCCAAGCCCGCGCATGACGAGGAACGCGCCGACGCCAAGCTCGAGCACCGCCGTGATCAGGGTGCCCGCCCAGTAGTGCAGGTTGATCGCGTGCCCGATGAGCGCGGCCAGGAAGACCGTGAACGCGACGAGCGCGACCACGCCCGCGCCGAAGGCGACGCCGAGCCAGATCCCGCCGCGGGTGGCGTCGTGGGCACGCTCGCGCAGCTCGAGCTTGGCGAGCTGGACTTCATCCTGCGCGAGCCGCTTCGAATCGTCGACGAGGCGGCGGATGAGGTCGGGGATCCCGGCATCCGGGTCGATGACGACGGCGGGGCGGGCGTCGGGGCGGGTGGCCACAGGGTCCTCGGTGGTTCCGAACGGGTCAGCTGCTGGTCAACGAAGCGCCAGAGGGCAAAGAACGTTCCGACCCCGCCCCGATCGCCTCAGATCGCGTCAGCCCCGTGGTTCCGCCCGCCGCTCGCCGCGCACGAGCAGCACCGGGACCCGGCTCCGGTGCCGCACCGCCTCCGCGACGCTGCCGTAAACCATGTCGGCGAGGAAGCCGTGTCCGTGCGTTGCCATCGCGATCAGGTCGCAGTGCTCCCGGTCGGCCGCGGCGACGATCTCCGCGGCGGGGTCGCCCGCGCCGAGCAGGGCCTCGGCCGCGTACCCCTCGCCGGCGAGCGTCGCGCACACCGACTCGAGATACTCGCGGTCGGCCCGCAGCTCCTCGCTTTCGGCGAGCGAGAGCGACTTCAGGTGGCGCGCCGCCCACCCGTCGGCGACGTGCATGACGACGAGCGACGCCCCGCACAGCCGCGCGAGCGGCCGCACGTGCGCGAGGATCGCCTGGTCCACGTACGAGTGCTCGAGCGGGACGAGGATGCGCGCGTACATCGTCGCACCCGCGAGCACGGCCCCGCGGGGCGTCGGCTTGTTGAGCGTCACGCCAGCCACTCCTTCGCGGTCTGCACCAGCAGCCACGCGTTGAGCGCCGCGATCACGGCGGCGGCGACCCAGGCGGTCGCCGACAGCCACGGCGCGTTCGCGAACCGGCCCATCTTGGCGCGGTCGCCCGTGAAGCGCACGAGCGGCACGACCGCGAACGACAGCTGCAACGACAGCACCACCTGACTCAGCACGAGGAGCTGCGCCGTCCCGCGCTGTCCCGCGACGATGCTGACGACCGCCGCGGGCACGATCGCGAGCCCGCGCGTGAAGAGCCGCCGCACCCACGGCCGGAGCCGCACGTCGAGGAACCCTTCCATGACGATCTGCCCGGCGAGCGTGCCGGTGAGCGTCGAGTTCTGCCCGCTCGCGAGCAGCGCGAGCGCGAACGCGACGCTCGCCCCCGAGGCGCCGAGTAGCGGCGTCAGCAGCCGGTGCGCGTCCTGGATCTCGGCGACCTGGGTGTAGCCGGCGCGGTGGAACGTCGCCGCCGCGACGACGAGGATCGCGGCGTTGATGAACAGCGCGGCGCTGAGCGCGATCGTCGAGTCGAGGAAGGCGTAGCGGATCGCCTCGCGTCGCCCGTCGGCCGTCTGCTCGTACTTGCGCGTCTGCACGATGCTCGAGTGCAGGTAGAGGTTGTGAGGCATCACCGTCGCGCCGAGGATGCCGACGGCGATGTAGAGCATCTCGCGGCTGCGCAGGATCTCGGGCGAGGGCACGAACCCGCGCGCGACCCCGCCCCAGTCGGGGCGGCTCGCGACGAGCACGTAGACGAAGCACACGCCGACCGTCGCGACGAGCGCGACCACCACCGCCTCGAGCCAGCGGAAGCCGCGGTGCTGCAGGCCGAGCACGAGCAGCACGTCGCACGCGGTGACGAGGATGCCGAGCGTGATCGGCAGGTGGAACAGCAAGTTCAGCGCGATCGCCGACCCGATCACCTCGGCGAGGTCGCAGGCGGCGATCGCGACCTCGGCGCCGATCCAGAGCGCGACCGCGGTTGGCCGCGAGTAGTGGTCGCGGCACGCCTGCGCGAGGTCGCGCCCGGTGACGATGCCGAGCTTGGAGGCGAGCCCCTGGAGGAGCACGGCCATCAGGTTCGACAGGAAGACGACCGAGAGCAGCGTGTAGCCGAAGCGCGACCCGCCGGCGAGGTCGGTGGCCCAGTTGCCCGGGTCCATGTAGCCGACCGCGACCAAATAGCCCGGTCCGGCGAAGGCGAGCAGCTTGCGCCACCACGTCAGGCCGACGACCGGGACCGTGCGGTACGCCTCTTCGAGCGACGGCGTGAGGCGCGCGCGGCGCCAGCCGTGCCCGGCGGCGCCCGCGGTCCGGTCGTCGGCCGCGAGCGTCCATCGTGCGTCCTCAACGTCGGGCAGGTCCTGACCGGGCGGCAGCGTCACGCTCGGAACTTACTGCTTCACGACCCCCGCGCGCGTGCGTTCCCGCGCCGCGCTCAGCGCACGGTCCACGTCTGGTCCGGCCGGCCGTTGCAGGCCCACATGATGACCGCGGCGCCCGGCATCGTACTCTGCCCCGCCACGAGGACGCACGCGTTGTTCACCCCGCGGATCGCGCCCGCGTCGGTCACCGTCCAGTTCTGGTTCGCGTACCCGTTGCACGACCAGACCCCGACGACGTCGCCGTTGTTACCGTGTCCGCCGTACGCGTCGAGGCAGAGCGTGCTCGTGATGTGGATCGGGCCCGTCGTGCCGCTCGCCGGAATCGTGAACTGCTCGTTTGCCGCGCCGTTGCACGTCGCCGTCGTCGTGTGCGTGCCGAACGTCTGCGCCCCGGCGCTGAGGCACAGCCCCGACTGCTTGCCGACGAACGACACCGACTTCGGCGCGGCCGGCGGGACGAGGCGGTAGATCGTCCCGCTCTGGTCGTCCGAGATGAACACGTTGCCCGTCGAGTCGACCGCGACGTCGACCGGCCGGCCCCACGCCGAGCCGTTGACGAGCCACCCGGTGACGAGATCCTGCTGCGCGCCGGGGGTGTTCGTCCCCGACTGCCACGGGAACCAGACGACCTTGTAGCCGGTCGGCGGCGTGCGGTTCCACGAGCCGTGCAGGGCGATGGCGACGCCGTTCTGCACGGCCGCGGGTGCCTTCGTCCCCGCAAAGAACGTGAGGCCGAGCGGGGCGGAGTGGGCCTGGATCCCCTTGTTGACCCGCGTCGCGGCGGCGCAGTTGAGCTGCGCGCCGGTCGGGTTCCCCTGCTGGTCCAGGTCGAACGGCATGTTGTCGACCGTCGAGTCCGGATTCGGGTTGCAGAACGGCCAGCCGAAGTTGGCGCCGTCGGTGACGTGGATGAACTCGTCGGGCGGGTGATTGTTGACGTACGCCTGCATCACCTTTCCGTAGTCGTCCGTGCCGTCGCCGTCGAAGTCCTTGTGGTACGGGTACGCGATGTTGTCGCGGTTGTTGACCGCGGCCCAGAGGATGTTCGTCCCCGGCACGAAGGCCAGCCCCTCGCCGTTGCGGATCCCGCGCGCGAACAGTCGCCCGCCGCTGCCGTCGGCGTTGTAGACGTAGATCGCGCCGCGCACCGGGTTGCTCGACACGTCGGTCGTGCACACGTTGCACGACGAGCCGATCGACACGTAGAGCTTGTCGTCGGGGCCGAGGGCGATGTTCTTGAGCTGGTGGGCGTAGGCGCCGTGGAGCGCCGTGTCGCTCACGTTGGGCAGCCGGCCGACGAGGATCTGGTGGTTCTGCCCGGTCGCGCTGCTCGGGTCCCACGTGTAGCGGCCGATCTTGTCGGTCTCCGACACGTAGACGTACATCGTCCCGCCGACCGAGTGGAAGACGATGTCGTGCGGCAGGTAGAGCCCGCTCGCCCACGTCGTCACCGTCGGGTCGCCGCCCGTGGTGCCCGGCCGCACGCGGTACACGTTGCCCGACCCGGGGTTGGAGACGAGCAGGTCTCCGTTAGGCGCGGCGGCCATGAACCGGGCCCCGCCGACGCGCGCGTAGACGGCGATGCCGTACCCGGTCGGCACGCTCAACGTGCGCGCCACGTCGAACGGCGACGAGCGCATCGACGCGGGGACCGTGACCGTGACGCTGGCGGTACTGCTGAAGCCGTTGGTCGTACCGGTCGCCGGCGTGCTCGCCACGGCCGGCGCGGTGGGCGACGAGTGGGAGGAGTCCGCGCATGCGGACGCGAGCAGGGCGCTGCCCGCGAGCACGGCGGCCGCGGCGGGTACGAGGACACGCGCGCCGAACGTTCGCGCGCGGTGAAGCAGATCTGAGCGAAGCGACATGAGCGACTCCGGGGGGCGCGCGGGCCCGCCGGCGTGCGGGCACCTGCGCGCAAGTAGCCGCAATGTCACACGTGGACCATGTGTTTGCGGCAGGGGCGTGGCGCAACGTTCGCTTTCATCGGCGACGTACGTCACACCGCCGGGTGCGGCGTCGCACACCACCCCGCGCAGCGCCGCCTGTCAGGCGATCAACATGAGCAGCTGGCGGAGGATGCGCTCCGTCATCCCCCAGATCATGTGCCCGTCGACGACGAAGCTCGGGACGACGAGCGTCCGGCCGCGCGCGGTGACCGTCGACGGGCGGTCGACGCCGGGCGCGGCGAAGTGGTCGAGTGGGACCCAGAACCCGTCGGCCAGCTCGTCACTGAGCCGGAGCGGGCCGAACGCGTCCGCGACGACAACGTGCGGCCGCACGATGATCGGCGGCAGCGTCGGCGTTCGCGGGTGTAGTTCGTCGAGGGTGCCGAGCAGGCGGGCGTTGTGACGCAGGTCGAGTCCGGTCTCTTCCCACGTTTCGCGCGCGGCCGTGTCCCACGGTGTCGCGTCGTCCGGTTCGGCCCGCCCGCCCGGGAACGCGATGTGCCCGCTCCACGGGTCGCCGGGGTACTCGGCCCGTTTGACGAGGAGCAGCGACGGGGCGGGCGCGCCGTTCGCGGGCGCGCCGTTCGCGGGCGCGCCGTTCGCGGGCCGGAGGACGAGGGCGACCGCCGCTCGGCGGGGCTCGGGCTCGTCGGTGGCGAGGGTGACGACCGCGCCCGGCCGGTCGGCCAGCGCGGCCGCGAGCCGGTCGAGCGTCTCGTCGCTCCGGCGGCCCGCGGTCGGGCGGCTCGCGGTCACGCGTCGATCTCGCCCCCAGCGTCGGCCCAGCCCTGGATCCCGCCGCGCATCGACACGACGTCGGTGTAGCCCATCGCCTGCAGCGTGTCGGCGGCGAGCGCGGAGCGGCCCCCGGCCGCGCAGTATACGACGACGCGCGCGTCGCGCGGCACGCGGGCTTCCGCCCCGAATTCGAGTGTCCCGCGCGGGATCGGGACCGCGCCGGGGAGGTGGCCCATCGCCCACTCGTTGGGCTCGCGCACGTCGACGAGCGTTACCGGCTCGCCGCGGTCGCGCATCGCGCGGACGTCTTCGGGGGAGACCTCGCGGACGCGCTGCTTGGCGTCGGCGACGAGGTCGGCGGCGGATTTCATGGAACCGGATCAGGAGGAGAGAGGCGCTTACGGCGGCACAGGGAAGTATGGCGTCCCGAGCGCAGCGAGGGACCTCCCGTCCGAGGTGACGGGGCGAATCGGGCGTGATGGTCGGTCGTCGCACGCGAGTCCCGTCACGCGGTGAGTGGTCCCTCGCTGCCGCTCGGGACGACCAGAGGCGAGGCTGCGCACGTCGTCCGGTCGCATCACCCCGCCGGCCACGCCAGCCGCACCGCGCACCCCTCCCCGACCGTGAGCTCCGCCGGCGCGCCGAGCGGGAGGGTCCACTGCTCGTCGACGTGGCCGACCGGGACGCCTAACGCGGCCGGGACGCCGAGCGCGTCCGCGAGCTCCGCGACGACGTCGGCGAGTGTGCGGCGGCCGTCGTCGTCGCACGGCTCGGGGCAGTTGGTGCAGTGGCCGAAGACGACCGCGCGGCACCCCGCGAACGCGCCTGCGAGCCACAGCTGGCGGAGCATCCGGTCGACGCGGTAGACCGCCTCGTTCACGTCTTCGAGTATGACGACCGCCCCGCCGAAGCGCGGCGCGTACGGCGTGCCGGCGAGCGCGGCGAGGAGCGCGAGGTTGCCGCCCGCGAGCCGGCCGTCGGCGCGCCCGGGGCGCAGCGCGAGCGCCGCTGCGGGGCCGCACGGGTCGCCGCGCGAATCCCCGACCGCGCGCAGCAGCGACGCGCGCGAGAACGGCGGGAGCGGCGCGCGCGCGGTCGGCCCGTGGAAGGTGACGAGCCCCGGAACGCGCGCCGCGACCGCGCAGTGGAGCGCCGTGACGTCGGAGTAGCCGACCAGCGCGCGCGGCCGGCGGGCGAGCGCGTCGTAGTCGATTCCCTGGAGCAGCCGCATCGTGCCGTAGCCGCCGCGCAGGCACCAGACCGCGTCGACGCGCGGGTCGCGCAGTACGGCGTTGAGATCGGCGAGGCGTTCCGCGTCGGTCCCGGCGAAGTACCCGTGACGTCGCAGCGCGTGCGGGCCGACCTGCGGCGTCCAGCCGAGCGAGGCGGTGGTGGCGACGGCGCGTTCGACGTCGGCGGCGGTGAGCGGGCCGGCGGGGGCGACGAGCGCGACGCGGGCGCCGGGGGCGAGTGGGGGCGGAACGATCACGGGGAGCAGATCACGCGCATGGCCCGGGAAGCTAGGGCGACCGGCGGGCCGGGCACGCGCGTTGCCCCGGGGGCGTAGCTCACCATTCCGGAGGATCCGCATGGCCGACGACACCAACACCGGGACGCAGAGTACCGGCACCCCGGCGCCCGACAACCAGGCGCCGCCCCACGGCGTCGCGCGCGAGGGCGAGGACGAGCGCCGCGGCGAGGGCGGGTACGGCAACGATACAGGGTTCGCGACCGGCAGCGTCGCGCCGCGCGACGACGAGGACGAGGGCGCCGACGCGGGCGGACTGTCGGCCCGCGAGCAGCAGGCGAGCGACACCTACCGGGACACCAAGCGCGCCGACGCCTCCTGAGGCGCTCGGCCGCGCGTCGGGCGTCGACTCATGCCCGTCTGGCTCGTCGCCCTCCGTCACGCGCTGCCCTGGCTCGCGGCCCCGCTCTACATCTGGTGGCGCGCGCGGGACCGCGTGACCCTGGACGACTACGCCGCGACCCCGCCGCCCGACGCGCCCACCGTGCGCGTGGTCGTCCCCGCACGCAACGAGGCCCGCAACATCGCCCGCTGCGTCGCGTCGGTACTCGCGACGACGTACCCGCGCCTCGAACTCGTCGTCGTCGACGACCATAGCGACGACGACACCGGCACGCGCGCGTCGACCGCGGCCGCGGGCGACCCGCGCTTCCATCTCGTGACCCCGCCGCCGCTCCCGGCGGGGTGGATGGGCAAGCAGTGGGCGTGCGCGACCGGCGCGGCCGCGGCCGGCGCGCACGCCGACGTCCTGCTCTTCGCCGACGCGGACACCGCGCACGCCCCCGACCTCGTTCCGCGCATGGTCACCGCCCTGCGCGCCCGCGACGCCGCCCTGCTCTCGGTCGCCGGCACGCAGGAAATGGGCACCGCGTGGGAGAAGCTCGTCCAGCCACAGGTGTTCGCCGTCATCGCCGGCCGCTACGGCGGCGCGGACCGCGTCTCGCGCGCGCGCCACGCGGTCGACAAGATCGCCAACGGCCAGTGCCTGATGATGACCCGCGACGCGTACGAACGCGTCGGCACCCACGCCGCCGTGCGCGACGTCGTCGTCGAGGACCTCAAGCTCGCCCAGCGCACCTACGCACTCGGCCTCTCGGTCCACCTCGTCCGCGGCGAGGACCAGCTCCGCACGCGCATGTACACCTCCCTCGGCGAACTCGTCGCGGGCTGGCGCAAGAACGTCTTCGCCGGCGGGCGCGAAGCGATGCCGTTCGGCCGGCTCGGACAGCTCCTCTTCCCCTTCCTGCTCGTCCTCCCAGCCCTCGCCCAGCTCTACCCGCCCGCGCGCCTGCTCCTCGCTGCGGTCGTCCCCGCCACGATCGGCCCGGCCGAACGCCTCGGGATGTGGATCGCGCTCGGCGCTACGCTCGCCTTCTGGGCGGCAGCGTACTACCGCGTCAAACTGTCACCCCTCTGGGCCCTCGCCTTCCCCGCCGGGGCCGCGCTCTACCTCGTGATCGCGCTGCAGGCCGTCGCCCGCGGCCAGCGCGTCGAGTGGCGCGGGCGCGAGTACCTCTCGGCGGTCCGCCCGGCGTAGGCCGGCCAACCTAACGCGCGGCCGCAACACTTCGCCCCACCCCGCAACGTTTCGCCCTCGGTCGCCCGCCGCCGGCGCGGTACCCTCGCGGCGTGCAGCTCGCCCACGCCGCCCGCATCCTCGCCAGCGCCCGCTCCCTCGCCGCGCTCGCGCCACTCGCCGCCGCCGCCGGAGTCGACGGGCGACCGACCCCGCTCTCCCGCGCTACCCTCGCCGACGCCGCCTTCGGCGACGCGGGTGTTACCCGCGCGCGTGTTGCCACCGGCCCTGGCGCCCTCCGCGCCCTCCTCGCCGACGTTCGCGGCCCCTCACTCCGCGACGCGGCGCGCAAGCTCGCGATCACCCTCTCCGCCCGCTCCCCCGAGCTGCTCTGGCTGCTCGTCCTCCGCGACGCGACCGCCGACGACGCGGCAACCGGCGACGCGCCGGCCGGCGACGCCGGATGCGGACACGTCGCGCTCGCCGCCTGGTCGCCGACCCCGCGCGGCCCCCAGCTCGTCGCCCTCGTCGCCGACCCGGCCCGCATCGTCGACAGCGACGCCGACACGCTCCGCGCCCTCGCCGCGGCCGCTGACCCCGCTGACGCACTCGCCGCCCCTGGCACCGACCTCCGCCACCACGCGCGCTGGCTCGACGCCCTCGGCCGCGACGCGCTCGGCGCCCGCTTCTACCGCACCCTCGAACACACGGTCGCCGCCCTCGC
The DNA here is from genome assembly GCA_019973575.1 of Gemmatimonadetes bacterium T265. Lineage (NCBI taxonomy): Bacteria > Pseudomonadati > Gemmatimonadota > Gemmatimonadetes bacterium T265. The sequence continues at coordinate 2,806,675 of BPUI01000001.1, read as the reverse complement.
CCGCTCCACCAAACTCGAGGACACGAGCATTGCCCGCGAACTCGCCCTCCTCTACACGACGCGCCTCCTTTTCCTCGCGTTCCTCCAGGCCAAACACTGGCTCGACGGCGACCCCACCTTCCTCGCCCGCCGCTTCGACGCGTGCATGACGGCCGGCGGCCGCTACCACGACCGGGTCCTCCGCCCATTGTTCTTCGGCACGCTCAACACCCCACGGCGGCACCGTGCCCCAGCCGCACGCGCGTTCGGCCGAATCCCGTTCCTCAACGGCGGCCTGTTCTCCCCCACGCCGCTCGAACGCCGCCATCGTTCCGCCCGCTTCGGCGACGCCGAACTCGGCGCGCTCGTCGTCACCCTCCTCGGTCGCCACCGCTTCACCGCCCGCGAAGATTCGACCGCGTGGTCCGAGGCCGCGGTCGACCCCGAAATGCTCGGCCGCGCGTTCGAGTCGCTCATGCACGCCGGCGACCGACGCGCGTCCGGCGCGTTCTACACGCCGCGAGCCCTCGTCGCCCACGCGACGGACGCGGCCCTCCACGCCGCCCTGCCGTCCGAGCTCACCGACGCCGCGCTCGCCGGCGACGCACTCACCGACGCCGACGCGGCGCGCCTTCGTGCGGCCCTCACCCCGCTCCGCATCCTCGACCCGGCCTGCGGCTCCGGCGCGTTTCTCGTCCACGCCCTCGAACGCGTCGCCGCGCTTCACACCCTCGCCGGCGATCCGCGCTCGACCTCCGAACTCCGCCGCGCAGTCGCGGCCACCTCGATTTTCGGCGTCGACGTCAACCCGACCGCGGTCTGGCTCTGCGAACTCCGCCTCTGGCTCTCAGTGGTGATCGAGCACGACGAGCCCGACCCGTACCGCGTCCCTCCGCTTCCCAACCTCGACCACAACGTTCGTGTCGGCGACGCCCTCGCCGTCCCGCCCGCGCTCACGCCGCTCACGCGCCACACCTGGGGCGGCGCCCCGTGGGGCGCGCCGTCCCCCAGCATCGAATCAAGGCGACCCGCCGCCCCCGCGGTCACTGCCCTCCGCACCCGGTACGCATCGCTCGCCGGTCCCCGCAAGGTCGCCGCCGCGCGGCGACTCGACGCGCTCGAGCGGGCCCACGCGCTCGCGACCTTCGACCGCGCCCTCGCCCACCTCCGTCACACCCGCCGCGAACTGCTCGCCGCCGTCCGCACGCGCGACCTCTTCGGCGCCCGCCCCGCCCCCGACCGCGCCACAGCCGCCCGCCTCGCCGCGCTCCGCGCCGACGTGCGCGCGCTCGCTCGTCGCCGCGCCGCCCTCGCCGCTGGTAACGCCGTCGGCGGCGCACTCCCCTTCGGCTTCGCCTGGCATTTCCCCGACGCGGCCGCGTCGGACGGATTCCCGATCGTGTTAGGCAACCCGCCGTGGGTCCGCCCGCACGCCCTCGCCGCCGACACGCGCGACGCGCTCCGCACCCACTACGCGGCCGCCCGCGACGCCCCCTGGCGCGCCGGCGCCACCCTCGCCCGCGCCGGGCAGGGCTTCAGCGCCCAGGCCGACCTCGCCGCCCCGTTCACCGAACGCGCGCTCGCCCTCGCCCGCCCCGGCGGCGTCGTCGCTTTCCTCCTCCCGACCAAGCTCTGGCGGACCCTCGCCGGCGGCGGCGTCCGCGCGATCCTCGCGCGCCACGCCGACGTCCTTGCGCTCGACGACTGGTCCGACGGCCCCGCCGCATTCGACGCGGTCACCTACCCCTCCCTCCTCGTCGCCCGTCGTCACACCAGCTCGGCGCCCCGGCCCGCCACTCCACCCCCCGCCCAGGCACCCGTCGTGACCGTCCCCGCCCACCACCGCCCCCGACTCCCCGATCCGCTCGATCCGGCCGACCCCGCCAGCCCCTGGCTCCTCCTCCCGCCCGACGCGCGCGACGCCTTCGACCGGCTCCGCGCCGCCGGCCCCGCACTCGGTGCCACCGCCCTCACCCGCCCGACGCTCGGCGTCAAGTCGGGCTACAACGCCGCGTTCCTCGTCGAGCTCGATCACGTCGACGGCCCCGACGCGTTCGTCAGCGCCGCCGGACGCCACGGCACGATCGAACGCGCCCTCCTCCGCCCGGTACTCCGCGGCGAAGACCTCGCCCACGCCGACGCCCCAACTGCGACGTCGACCCATGTCATCTGGCCGTACGACGCCGACGGCCACCTCCTGCCCGCACTCCCGCCCGGCGTCGCCCGCTGGCTCGCGCCCGCGCGCGCCCAGCTCGCGGCCCGCAGCGACGCCCGCGGTAACACGCCTTGGTGGGCGCTCTTCCGCACCGACGCCGCCGACCCGCGCACACCGCGCGTCGTCTGGCCCGACCTCGCGCGCACCCCGCACCCGCGTGTCCTCGCCGCCGGCGACACCCATGTCCCACTGAACACGTGCTACGTCGCGCGCTTCGACGATCCCATCCACGCATCCGACGACGCCCGCGCGTTCGCCGCACTCCTCCGCTCCCCCCCGATCGCCGCCTGGCTCGCCGCACTCGCCGAACCCGCCCGCGGCGGCTACCACCGCTACCTCGCGTGGACCGTCGCGGCACTCCCGGTACCTCCGCACTGGGCGTCGGCCCGGCTCGCCCTCGCGCACCTCCCGCCGACCGCCAACGCCGACACGCTCACGCGCACGGTCGCCGCCGCGTACGGAGTCACGCCTGCCGCCCTCGCGCCCCTCCTCGCCTGGGCCGGCTCGGCGCGGATCACAACCGCGCGCCCGCTCCGCTCCGCCCTCGCCGAACCCGCACCCCCGGCCTGGGCTCGCCGCCCCCGCCCCGACCGGCGCGGCCGACCGGCCCCGGACGGACCGCGACCGCATGCCTGACGCGTCGCGACAGCCGCCGGCCGCAGCCGCCCGCGCGCTCCTCGCCCGCGAAGCGTTAGGCCTCGACCCGCGCCCGTCCGACGTGCGCGTCGGCGCGCTCGAACTCCGCCCGCACCAGCGCCACGCCGCGGCCCGCCTCCGCTACGCCCTTCGCCACTACCGCGTCGCACTCCTCGCCGACGACGTCGGGCTCGGCAAGACCGCCGTCGCACTCGCGCTCCTCCGCGACAGGCCGGACGCGCTCGTCGTCGCCCCCGCCGCCCTCCGCCCGCACTGGACCGCCGCCCTCCGCGACGCCGGCCTCGTGCGCCGCGTCGTCACAATGGAAGCACTCGGCCGCGACTCGCCACCCGCTGCCACCGCGGCAGCACCACGGCTGATCGTTGCCGACGAGGCCCACCACTTCCGCAACCGCCGCACCGTCCGCTGGCGCCACCTCGCCGCGCTCGCGGCCGACGCCCGCCTCCTGCTCCTCTCGGCCACGCCGGTCCACAACCGACCCGACGACCTCACCGCGCTCTTCGCCCTCACGCTCGGCGCCCGCGCCGACGCGCTCGACGCGGCGACCCTCGCGCGGCTCGTCGTTCGACGGGCTGCGACCGACATCGCGTCCGCTTCCACCCGCACCTCCACCGCGCCGCCACTTCCCGGACGTCCGACCGTCGCGCCAACGGTATGGCTCGACCTCGACGACGCGCCCGACCTGCTCGACGCGCTCCACGCGCTGCCGTCCGCCGTCGCGCCCTCCGACGGCGCCGCCGTCCCCGACCTCGACCGCTACACGCTTCTCCGCCTCTGGACGTCGAGCGACGCCGCCTTCCGCGCCGGACTGCGGCGCCGCCTCGCGCGCGCCCTCGCCGTGGGCGACGCGCTCGACGCCGGCCGACCGCCGAGTCGTGCGGACCTGCGCGCCCTCACCCGCGGCGTCGCGGCCGACCCGACGACGGTGCAACTCTCGCTGCTCACGCCCGCCTCACCCGCCGCCAAGCCGCGACCCGCGACGCGCGCCGAACTCGACGCGTACGTGGCCAGCCTCCGTCATCTCCTCGTGCGCACGTGCGACACGTTCGGCGACGCGCGCCGAGCGGCGCACGTGCGCGCCATCCGCGCCCGGCACTCGGGTGAGCGCGTCGTCGCGTTCAGTCACTCGACCGACACCGTCCGCGCACTCTACCGCGCCCTCGCGCCCGACGGCCGCGTCGCCATGCTTACCGCCGCCGGCGGCCGCATCGCCTCCGGCCCGCTCCCGCGCGCCGACGTCCTCGCCCGCTTCGCCCCGCTCGGCCAGCACCGCCGCGCGCCCGCCGACGTCGAACGCATCGACCTCCTGCTGACCACCGACGTGCTGTCCGAGGGACTCGACCTCCGCGACGCGTCGGTCGTCGTGCACCTCGACCTGCCGTGGACCCCAGCGCGCCTGGCCCAACGGACCGGCCGCGCCGTCCGCCCCGGCGCACCCGCCCCCGTCGTCGCCGTGTACGCGTTCCGCCCCCCGCCGACCGCCGCGCGCGCCCTCCGGCTCGCCGCCCACGCGCGCGCAAAGCGACGGGCCGCCGGCCTCACCGTCGGTGTCGGTGCGCTCGAAGATGGCGCCGCGCTCGGCGCGACTCCGGTCGACGTGCCGACGTCCGCCGCGCGACCCTCGCCCGCCGTCGCACAACTCGCCCGCGACCGTCGCCTCGAGCGGTGGAGCGACGCGTGCAACCGGGAGCCCCCGGCGTTAGGCAACGGCACCGCCGCGCGGACGTTGGCAGTACGCTGCGGCACTACCGGCTACCTCGCCGTGATCGCCCGCCCCACCTGTCTCGGCGCCCTCCGCGTCCCGACCCTCGTCGCCGCCATCGGCCACCGCGCCCCGACCGCGAACCCCGCCGTCGTCCGTCGCGCCCTCGCGTACCTCGCCCAGGCGCGCGTCACGCTCCCGCCATGCCCCGCCCACGTCGGCGTGGCGCGCCGAAGCCTCGCGCGCTGGGCACGCCGGCAGCTCGCCCGCGACGCCGTCGCCCTTGCGCGTCCGGTGGTCCGCGACGTCGACGGCCGCGACGGTCGCCACGACGCGCGCGCCGCGTTCCTCACCCGCACCGCCCGCGCACTGCACGCCGCTGCCCCTTCAGAACACGCGCCCCTCGCCGTGGCCGCCGGCCGGCTCCGCGACGCACTCACGCAACCGATGTCCGCCCAACGCGAGGCGGCGATCCGCGACGCCGACCCCGGCGCCGCCACCGACGCTGAATGGCTGCTCGCGGCGTCGCGCGCCGCGACCGGCTTCTCCTCTGGGCACCAGGCCGACGCGCGCCCCGCGCTCCGCGCCCTCGTGCTGCTCGTGGAATAGCCGTAGTTCAAACCTTCCCGGTGCCAGCCCCGTCTTACCTCGTGCGCGGATTCCTCTCACGTCGCAGCCGGTGACAGCCCTGGACGCACCACCCACCCGAACGCTCCTCGACGGCCCCGGCGACCCCGCGCGCGCGGCGGCCGGCGACCGGCGGGCGTTCGAGCGGCTGTACCGCGACCACGTCGACCGCGTGTTCACCCTGTGCGCGCGCATGACCGCCGACCGCGCGCTCGCCGAGGAACTCACGCAGGACGTCTTCGTCCGCGCGTGGGAAAAACTCGCCCTCTTCCGCGGCGAGAGTAGTTTCGCGACCTGGTTGCATCGCCTCGCCGTCAACGTCGTGCTCAACCAGCGCGAAGCCGACGGCCGTCGACGCCGCCACTTCGCGCCGGACGACGACGGCGACGCGGGCGAGCGCACGCCCACGCGCGCCGCCGCGCCCGGCGACCGCATGGACCTCGAACGCGCGATCGCCACGCTGCCGCCCGGCGCGCGGCGCGTGTTCGTCCTTCACGACGTGGAGGGCTACAAACACGAGGAGATCGGCACCCTCCTCGGTATCACGGCCGGCGGCAGCAAGGCCCAGTTGCACCGCGCCCGCCTTCTGCTTCGCGAGGCACTGCAGGCATGACGCACCCGAATCCCGACCACCTCCCGCCCGCCGACGACCTGCCGGACGACGAGCTCCGCGCACTCATCGCACGGGTCGAAGCGCTGCCCCCGCTGCGGCCGTCGCGCGACCTCTGGCCCGGCATCGCGGCGCGCCTCGATGTACGCCCTGACGCCGCGCCGACCGAGCGTCGAGTCGTTGACCCTTCCCCGCCCGTCGCCGGCGAGCCGACGGGCGCGCGCGTGCTTGCCTTCCACGCGCCGCCGACGGTGCGAGCACCACGGGTGGTCCGGCGACACGGGCTCGCCGCGGCCGCCGTGGCGCTCGCGACACTGAGTTCTGGCGCGACGTACCTCGCCATGCGCCGCGCTCCTGCGCCGACAATCGCGGCAAGCACCGGCGCCCCCGCGCGCGCGGCGGTCGTCGCAGGTCCGCGTGCCCCCGGACCCGACGTCCCCGCGCCCGCGGTCGCCGACCCGCGCCGGGCCAATCCGCGCCCGACCGAGCCGGCACCCGCGTCCTCGCTCGCCGACGGCACCGACGCCGAACCGCGCAGCCGGGGCGTCGTCCGGACCGCGTCCCGTTCGGTCGACGCCACCGTGCCGGGTGCGGCCGATTACGACCGCGAGATCGCCGAACTCCGCGCCGTCGTAGCCCAACGCCCCGGCGAACTCGATTCCGCGACCGTCGACGTGCTCGCGCGCAATCTCCGCATCATCGACGCCGCGATCGCGGCGAGTCGAGCCGCCCTCGCGCGCGACCCCCACAGCCCCTTCCTCGGCGAGCAGCTGACCCGCGCCTTGGGGCAGAAGGTCGATCTCCTGCGCACTGCCGCACTCCTGCCGCACACCTGAGCCATGTCTGTCTCCGTGCTCACCACCACGCTGGCACTGCTCGCCGGCGTGCCCGCACCCACCGCCCGCTCGCCCGTCGACGTCGCCGCCGTGGTCGACACGACGCCGACCGACGACGCGGCGAGGCGCGCGGACGCGCGGCGACGTGCGCTCGCCCGGCGCGATTCGATTCGGGCGCAGATCGCGCGACTCCGGGCCGCGTGTGGCAACGCGTGCGACAGCAGCGCGGACGAAGACGCCTCCAGCTTCCGGACCTTCGGCCGCGATCTGGGCCGCGCTGTGGGCGAGAGCGTGGCCGCCGGCATGCGCGGCGCGGCCGACGAGATCCGTCGCGCGGCCGGCAGCGTCAACTTCGGCCCGGACTACGAGCCCGACCCGCGCGACCTGCACGGGCCGACGCGACTCGACACCACCGTCGCCTTCACCCGCGGCGGTGCCGTCGACCTCTCCCTCGTCAGTGGGCCGGTCACCGTGACCGCGTGGGACCGCGCCGAAGTCCGCGTCCGCGGCCGCAGCGACCGGCTCCCGTTCCGGTTCGAACACACCGACGGACCGAACGGCGGGAGCGTGCGCGTCTACACCGTCCGCGCGCGCGGCCGCTCCGCCGGCGACCAGCAACTCGACGTCGTCGTCCCCGTCGGAACGCGCGTGACGGCGAACTCGATTTCCGGCGACGTGCGCGTGCGCGGCGTGCGCGGCGAGCTCGACGCCGAAACCGTGAGCGGGGACATCGACGTACAGGAAGCGACCCGGCGCTTGTCCGCGACGAGCGTCAGCGGCTCCGTGCACGCCGACACGTTCGACGGCGACCTGCACGCCCACAGCGTCTCGGGCGACCTGCGGGTGGTCGGCGTGCGTGGGGACGCCGACGTCAACACCGTCAGCGGCAACGTCGAGCTGCGCGGCGCCCGACTCGGCCGCCTGCGCGCGCGCACCGTGAGCGGTGACGTCTCGTACGACGGGACCGTCGCGCGCGACGGCCGCTACGACCTCGACTCGCAGTCGGGCGAGGTGCGCCTCACCCTCCCGCCGGACGCGGGCGCCGCGCTCAGCCTGCAGACGTTCAGCGGCTCCATCGACACCAGCATTCCGCTCACCCTCCAGCCCAGCGCGCGCGGCACCGACGAGACCGCGCTCCGCCACGCGCGCCGCATGGAGTTCACGATCGGCGGCGGCGGCGCGCGGATCACGGCGCAAAGCTTTAGCGGCACGATCGTCATCGCCCGCGCGACCAACTCCCCTCGCTGAGGCCCCGCCCATGTCACGCTCCGTCCCAACGCGCCACGGCCTGCTCGCTCTCGCGCTCGTGGTTCCGTCCCTCCTTGCCGCACAGCCCGACGGGCCGGGCCGCGTCGAGCACAACGCCTTTACCTGGGACGGGCGCGTCCCTGCCGGCCGCTGGTTGTACGTGAAGAATCTCAGCGGACCGATCCACGTCGAGTCGGCGTCCGGCGACCAGGTCGTCATCACCGCCGACCGTACGACGCGCGGGGACGCCAACCCGCAGGACGTGCGCTTCGTCGCGCAGAAGGCCGACGACGGCCAGGGCATGGTCATCTGCGCACTCTGGGGCGCGAACACCACCTGCGACGAACGCGGCTACCACGGCGAGCGCCATTCGGGCGACTGGGACGGCAACCACCGCGACGGGTGGGTCAGCGTCGAGTTCACCGTGCGCGTGCCGCGCGGGGTGAAGCTCGACCTCGCGACCGTCAACGGCGGCCTCGACGTGCGCGGCGCGACCGCCGACGTCGTCGCCAACACGGTCAACGGCAGCGTGCGCGCCGAGACCGGCGGCGGGCCGGTGAGCGCGCGCACCGTCAACGGCTCGGTGTGGGCGCGCATGCTGAACACCGGCGACGCGCGCGACCTCGAGTTCACCACCGTCAACGGCTCGGTCACCGTCGAGATGCCCGCCACGCTCGGCGCCGAGGTCGAGCTGTCGACCGTCAACGGGCGCGTCGGGACCGAGTTCCCCGTCACGATCAGCGGCCGCATCGACCCGCGGCGGCTGCGCGCCACGATCGGCGACGGCTCGCGGCACGTCCGGCTCCGCACCGTCAACGGCAGCGTCGACCTGCGCCGGGCGTCGTAGGACGCGCGGCTTCTTGTTGGCACGCTCCGCGCGACTCCGGGTATTATCCCCCGTCCTTTCTACTCGGAGTTTCGCCGCATGGGTGTCTCTCGGCTCTACGCATCCGCCGCTCCCGTCCGCACGGGCGCCGAGCGCGCGACGCTGGTCCGCCGCACGTATTCCCTCGTCTTCGCGAGCATCCTCGTCACGATGCTCGGCGTCGCGTTCGCGCAGACGCAGCCCGCGCTGCTCGGCTTCGCCTGGCAGCATCCCTTCATCATGTTCATCGCGACGTTCGTCCCGCTCATGGCCGCGCAGGCCTTGCGGGACCGCTTCCCGGTGAACATCGCGCTGACCTTCGCGTTCACGTTCGCGGAGGGCGTGTTCCTCGCGCCGTTCCTGATGCTGATGGAGCGCAACGCGCCCGGCGTCACGTCGCAGGCGGCCCTCCTCACCGGCAGCACGTTCGCCGTGCTCACGGGCTACGCCTTCGTCAGCCGCCGCGACTTCTCCGCCTGGGGCTCGTTCCTCATCACGGGGCTGTGGGTGCTGATCGGCGCATCGCTCCTCACCTTCATCTTCCCGAGCGCCGCGGCCGGGCTCTGGATCGCGGGCGTCGGCACGCTGCTCTTCAGCGGGCTACTCGTCTTCGACACCTGGCGCCTGCGCAACGTCTACGGCCCGGACGACTACGTCATCGCGGCCGTGCAGATCTATCTCGACCTGCTGAACATGTTCCTCTTCATCCTCCGCCTCCTCGGCGGCGGCCGTCGCAACTGATTCGAGCGACTCGGCAGTAACAAAGGGCGGCCCTACGGGGCCGCCCTTTGTGCGTCAACAGCGACCCGTCGGCGGCGCGTCAACTGCCCGCGACACGTTCGATCGCACCGGCCATGTCGAGGTCCTTCTGCGTGATCCCGCCCGCGCTGTGCGTGGTGAGATGGCAGACCACCTTCGCGTACCGCAGGTCGAGGTCCGGGTGGTGATTCGCCGCCTCCGCCACCCGCGCGACGCGGTTCACGAACGCGACGCCCGCCGCGAAGTTCGGGAACGGGTAGTTCTTCACGAGCTCGTCGCCCTTGCGGGCCCAGCCGGGGAGCTGGCCGAGTGCGCGGTGGATCGGGATGTCGGTGAGCCGATCGGGGTGCATGGCGGAGGAAAGTAGCGGCCTCGGCCCGATCGGCCGAGCGCGTCAGAATCGGAAGCCGAGCGCGACGGTTGCGCCGATTGGGATTGGGGCGATGCCGACGCGAACCGCCGACACGTCGACCCGCGTCCACCGCGTGCCCGGTGCCAGCGCGCCGATCGTGGCCCCGGTTCCGGCCGCAACTCCGGTGAGGAACGTCCCGGCAATGCCGATCGCGGCCGAGTTCGAGATGCAGAGGAGGTCGCAATCGCCTGGCGGACGACCGCGATCTTGGATGAAGGCGAATGACGTCGCGAGGATTGTATGTACACCGAGGGCGACGCCCCCGATTCGCGCTCCACGCCACGCCCCGTCCGACCGTCGTCGCCGTCCTCGCGCGACCTCCAGGTCGGTAATCCGGTCGAGCGGGACCAGCCCGAGCCCACCGTCACGCTGGCGAAAGACGAGCGTATCTCCTCGCCGTTCGACGAGCGTTACGGGGAGGCGGGTCTCGACGCCACGCGCGAGGTCCCGCCCTCTGAAGCGAAAGACCGTCCCGGGCGCGAGCGGCGCGGGGCCGGTCTCAGGCGCGCGCTGTGCGCCGACTCGGGTCGCCGCAACAGGGGGAGAAAGCGCAACGCCGACTACCACAGTCGTGACGAGAGAGCCCGACCGCGGGGAGCGCATACGCGAAAATGCCACGCCTACCCCGCGGTCCGCCAGAGTGCGAACCCGGGACGCCCCGGGCGCTAACGATGCCCTTGCTTGTGCTTCGGCGGCTCGTTGTGCGTTCGCTCGGCCGGGCTTTCCGCCTGCCCCTTGCGCGAGTGTTGCACGCCCGCGTGCCCTGTGTCGCCGTGCGCACCCGGCGCGCCGAACATCCCCGACCGGGTCTCGCGGGCCAGCTCCTCCATCCCGTGCGGCTCCTTGCCGCGCTGGTTGTCGTGCTTGAGGTCCATGTCGAAGTCGTCGACCGCCTCGTTCGTGTTGCGCGTGCGTTCGTTCCCGCGCTGGACGTCGTGCTGCGCGTTGTCCCGGCTCGTCTCGGGATTCGCGGCGGTCCCGCGCGCGTTGTTGCCGACGTTCTCCCGCGCGTCGCCCCGCGCTTCGAACTTCGAATCGCTCTTCGTCGAGTCGCGCGAATCGGGGCCGGTCACCCCCCGCTCGTCATCGTTGTCGCGGTACTTGTCGCGGCCGCTGCCGCTCGTGTTCTGGTCGGAGTTCGCCATCGGAGGTCCTGGGCGGGGGTGAACGTTGCTGCGGCGGGTAGCGCAGATGGGGTGCCATTCACCCGTTTGGGCGCGGGTGGTTCGGGGCGGATAGAGCGACGGGTGGAGCGTGGGCGGGAGATCGCGCCAGGTGGGCGCTCGCGGGCAGGTCGTTGGGGCGGTGCCGGCCAGGGCGGGGCAAGACCTACGGCGCGCGAACCGCAGGGCGACCGCTGCGGCCGGTCGGGCACGGCTGGGGCAGGCGGTCCGACCCTTGTTCTCCAGCCAGGCCCCGTACCCGCCCCGTGACTCCGCCTTGGTTCCTCTGCGCCGCCCGATCCGGAACCGCCCCAACGACTTCCCCGCGTGCGCCCACCTGGGACGCCTTCCCACCCACGCTCCACCCGTCGCTCTATCCGCCCCGCTAGTCAGTCCCGAACGACACGATTCCCCGGCATTCTCCGAAGCCGATCCCCCTCTCTCCTTCCCGCTCGCAACGGCCGCGCAGGATCACCTCGTCGCCGTCCTCGAGAAACGCGCGCCGCTCGCCGTTCGGCAACGTCAGCGGCTCCGCTCCTCGCCGTGTCAGTTCGAGCAGGCACCCGAGTCCGTCGCGCTCCGCCGTTGACACCGTCCCGCTCGCGAGGAGATCGCCCGGCCGCAGGTTGCACCCGTTCACCGTGTGGTGCGCGAGCATCTGCCCGAACGTCCAGTACAACTCGCAGAACGCCCCGCGCGATACGCGCACGGCCTCCGTTCCTTCCTCCCGCATCCGTGCCGTCCGAATCCACGCATCGACCGTGATGTCGAAGCCCCCGCGCGCTTGGTCCTCGGCGTCGGACAGGTACGGCAGCGGTGCCGGATCGCCCGGCGGTCGCGCCGCCGCGGGCGTCCGGAACGGCGCGAGCGCGTCGAGCGTGACCACCCACGGAGAGACCGTCGTCGCGAAGCTCTTGCCGAGGAACGGGCCGAGCGGTTGGTACTCCCAGGCCTGCACGTCGCGCGCCGACCAGTCGTTCACGAGGCAGAGCCCGAACACGTGCGCCGCCGCCGCCGCGAGCGGGACCGGTACGCCTAACGGATTCCCCTCGCCGACGAACGCGCCGACCTCGAGCTCGTAGTCGAGCATCCGCGTCGGCCCCACCGTCGGCGCAGCGTCGTCCGGCCCCTTGCGCTGCCCCGCCGGCCGCCGCACCGGCGTCCCGCTCGGCACGAGACTCGACGCTCGCCCGTGGTACCCGATCGGCACCCACTTGTAGTTAGGCATCAGCGGCTGGTCCGGCCGGAACATCCGCCCGACGTTGGTCGCGTGGTGCACCGACGCGTAGAAGTCCGTGTAGTCGCCCACCACCGCGGGCACGAACAGCTCCGCTTCCGCCTGCGGCACGAGCACCCGCGCCGCGCGTTCGCGGCCGTAGCGCGACGGCGTGCCCCCCGCGCGGAGCGCGAGGCTGACCTGCTCGCGCAGCGCCGTCGCCGCCGCTCGCCCCATCCCCATCAGCGCGTTCAACGCCGGGGCGCGACAGGCCGCGTCGAGCGGCGTGCCGGCCATGCCGGCGAGCACGCCCGCGTCGACGGACGCGGCGAGGTCGAGCACTTGGTCGCCGATCGCCACCCCCACGCGCGGCGCGTCGTCGCTCCCGGCGCGGCGGAACACGCCGAACGGCAGGTTCTGGATCGGGAAGTCGGTCGCGGGGTCGTGGGCGCTCTCCACCCAACACAGGAGCGACGGGTCGAGCGTGTCAGTCATCGGCGGAGTGTTAGTCCGGCAACCAGCCGAGCGCGCGGAGGTCGCGCACGGGCTCGTCGAACGCGCACGAGCCGAAGCCGACGAGGACGTCGGCGCGCGCGGCGGCGATCGTCGCGGCGTCGACCGAGTACCCGCGCCAGACGGCCGCGTCGTCGGTGAAGGCGAACGCGCCCGCGTCGCGCTCGTCGAGCAGCGGCCCGAGCGCCGCGGGCGCGTGTCCGGCGCGCAGGAGCGCCGCGGCGAGCAGCACGTTGACGAAGCCGAACATCGGGCCGCGCGCGCTCCCCGGCTCGTAGGTGAGCGCGTGCTCGCCGCGGAGCGGATGGTGCAGCCCCGCCGTCACCTTGGACGGCACGGCCTGCCGAACGACCGCGTCGAGGAACTCGAGCGCCGCGTCCGGCGCGGGGAACGCGTCCGCCGTGACGCCGCCGGTCCGCAGCTTGAGCCGGAGCCCGGCGCGCGCGGCCGCCCGCGCGAAGGCGTCGGCGTCGGCGCCCGGCGGCAGTTCGGCGTAGAGCGGCGCGTCCGGCAGGTGCCGCGCGCGGGCCGCCGCCGCCAGGCCTAACGCCGCGACGTCCGGCGCCCGCCACTCGACCGCGTCGACGACCGCGCGCCCCGCCCCCGTGTCCGGCGCGTGTCGCGCGTTGAACGCCGCCGCGCGCCGCAGGCTCTCCCCGGGCTCCGACCCGGGGGCGTCGGGACCCGCCCCTGGGCCCGCGACCGCGCTGAGCCGCCACGGCGTGTCCGACTCGCCCGCAGGCAGCAGGTCCAGCGCCGCCGCTTCGAACTCTTCCAGCCGCGCCGCCGGCACGACGAAGCGGCCGAGCATCCAGCGCTCGGCGCTCCGCCGATCGGCCGCGTACCGGCGGACCGCGTGGCTCATCGCGAGCCCGGCCGGGGGGAAGAGCCCCGCGTAGTCCACCGCACCGGCGAGCAGGGCGTGCAAGGCCCGCGGCCCGCCCGTGGATCCGCCCGCCACCGCGACCCCGGTCAGCCGCCGGTCGTCCCGGCCTGCTGCCGGGCGTGCGCCTTCATCGCGTCGTCGGCGTAGAGCGCGACCTCGACGCGGCGGTTCTGCGCGCGTCCGGCCTCGGTCGCATTCGCGGCCACCGGCTCCGCCTCGCCCTTGCCCTCCGTGCGCACGCGCTCGGTCGGCACGCCCTGCGATTCCAGGTACGCCGCCGCGGCCTGCGCGCGTCGCAGCGACAGCTGCTGGTTGTACTCCGCGGTGCCCACCGAGTCCGTGTGGCCGACGACGAGCAGGTCGGTGTCGGGGTACTTCGTGAAGTTCGCCGCGAGCTCGCGGAGGTTCGCCTGCGCGGTCGGCTTCACCGCGTCGGAGTTGAAGTCGTACAGGAGTCCGCTCGCGAAGGTGACGAGGATCCCTTCGCCGACGCGCTCGACCGTCGCGCCCGGGATGTTCTGTTGCAGCGTCTTGGCGCGCTGGTCCATCTGGTGGCCGATGATCGCTCCGGCTGCGCCGCCGACGACGGCGCCGAGGATCGCGCCGCGCGCGGTCGAGCCGTTCGCTCGGCCGATCAGGCCGCCGGTGACCGCCCCCGCGGCGGCGCCGATCGCGCCACCGCGCCCCTTGTCCGTGTCGAGGGCCTGTTTGACCGAGGCGCAGCCGGCGAGCGGCCCGAGCGCGGCCAGCGCGAGTGCGCCGGCCGCGACGATCCGCGGGCGGCCGGGAAGGCGGACGAGCGTTAGGCGCGCGACGGTGGTCGTGCGAAGGGTGTACGGACGGACTGGCTGACGCGGCATCGAGGACGGAGCGAAGACGAGCGGCCGCCGGCCTCACGCCGGCGTGGGCGCAGAAGCTAGCCCGCGGCCGGCGATCTCACCACGCGGGCTCGCCACGCGCCGAGCGCGCGACTCAGAACGCGGCTGCCCCGCGCCCCCGCGTCAGCCCGCCGACGATACGCCCGACGGGGACGACGAGCGTGCCGCTCGACCGCCCGCCGATCACGCCGTGGTAGTCCCCGCCGATCACCTCGCCCGGCGACCGTCCGCCGGGGGTTTGCCGGGGATACTGCCCGGGGTACGGCGACGGCACGTGTCGCGCCGACGCGTCGTGCGGATCGCAGTGGTCGATGTCGCCGATCATGCCGCCGCGGATGACGACGCCGAGCAGGCCGCCGACCACGCCCCATCCCGAGCGCCCATGTCCGCGGCCGGCGCCGCCGGTACCCGCTCCGGGGGCCGGGCCGGCCGCGACCTCGGTACCCGGCGAGAACGTCCCGCCGCCGCCGGCCGTCGGCGCGCTCGGTTCCGCCGAACTGGTCGACGCGACCTCCTCCGCGGCCGCCGGCGCGTCGACGTACCGTACGCGCACGATCACGCGGGTCGGCGCGTTGTGCGGGACGCGTGCAGAGGCTAGCACCTGACGCGGGTGCGCGGGCGCGGTCGCGTGCGCGACGCCCGACGGCGCCGGACTCGCGCCGAGTTCGAGCGCCGAGACGAACCGGACCGGCGCGTCGCCGCGAAGCGGAGGCGCGAACGCGGCGGAGGCGGCCGCGGCATCGAGGTCGCGTCTGAGGCCGTCGCCGCCCAGTCCGGTGTCGCCCGAACCGTCCGTTCCACGGCAGCCCGCCAGCCCCACGGCAAGCGTGGCTGCCGCGAGCGTCGCGGCGGCGGAACGAGCGCGTGCCGGCGTAGCTGTGATTCGGCTCATCGCATTTCTCCCGGCGTACGGGTCAGAGCGTGGTTTCGCGAACGGTGCGGCAGGCGACGTCCGTCGACACGTCGACCCCGCGCGCTGTATGAGAAATAGCGCGTGGCGCGGCGAGTGCGAGCGTGCGCGAGGCGGGCATATCGCGCGCCGGACCGACCGGGCGCCACCCGCCTGCGCCGCCCCTCGCGCGCGCGTCGAACCTGACGCCGCGCCGGCCCTGCCCTGTCCTGCTTTCGAGACGCCGTCCGACACCGCATGAGGACAACGCACCCGCTCATCACAGCCGTCGTGCGAAGGAGCGTCCGCCTCGTCCAGGCTTCCCGTGTTCTGTTCGTACCGTCGATCGCACTCGCCGTCGCCTGCAATCCGACGACCAACGATACGCGGGTCCGCGCCGCCGCCGCAACCGCCGCTGCACGCGACGCGGCACTTGCCGACACCCTCACCCGACTTATCACCGACGCGTACGACTTCTCGCGCCCGGGCGTCGTCGACCGGCTGCTCGGCCTCTATGCCCCGCACGATCCCGTCGTCTCGGCAGCCGCCGGGCGGGTGACGACCTCGCGCGCGCTGCTCGCGCAGTCGATCGGCGGCTTCTGGACGCGCGTCGGGCAGAACATGCGCGACCCGCGCTTCGTCGTCCGCGAGCGCTACGCCACCGCGCTCGGCCCCGACGCGGCTGTCCTCACGGTGACTTATGCGATCCCGCACGAGACGCCGCGCGGGCTGCCGCACACCCTGGCCGGCGCGTGGACCGCGGTGTTCGTGCGCCGCGGCGGCCGGTGGATGATCGTACAGGAGCACCTGTCCGATCTACCGCCGCGCCCCGCCGACCCGGCGGACTCCGCCGCGGCGGTGCCGTAGCCGGCGGGCGCGCTACTCGAAGTCGAGCGCGAGGTCCATCGCGGGCGCGGAGTGCGTGAGCGCGCCGACCGAGATGAAGTCGACGCCCGCTTCGGCGATCGCGCGCACGGTGTCGAGCCGCACGCCGCCGGACGCCTCGGTCTGCGCCCGCCCGCGGCAGAGCTGCACGCACGCCCGCAGCGCGTCGAGCCGCATGTTGTCGAGCAGCACGATGTCCGCCCCGGCCGCGAGCGCGGCCTCGACCTGGTCCGGTCGGTCGCATTCGACCTCGACGCTCACCCCCGGAGGCGCCACCTCGCGCGCGCGGCGCACCGCGAACGCGACGTCGTTGTCGACCGCCGCGAGGTGGTTGTCCTTGATGAGCACCGATGACGCGAGGTCCATCCGATGATTCACCCCGCCGCCTGCACGCACCGCGTACTTCTCCAGCCGCCGCCACCCGGGCGTCGTCTTCCGCGTGTCGAGGATCCGCGCGCCCGTCCCGGCGACCGCGTGCACGTAGCGCGCGGTGAGCGTCGCGACGCCCGAGAGCCGTTGCACGAAGTTGAGTGCGACCCGCTCCGCGCTGAGGATCCCGCGCGCGTGCCCCGACAGGAAGACGATCGGCGTCCCCGCCGCGACCTCGACGCCGTCGGGCACGTCCACGCGCGCGATCACGCGCGCGTCGAGCTGGTGGAAGGCTTCGAGCGCGAGCGCGAGGCCGGCGATCACGCCGGCCTGCCGCGCGACGAGTTGCCCGCGCGCGTGCCGCCCCGCGAGCACGGTCGCGAGGGTCGTCACGTCGTTCAGGGCTTCGTCTTCCTGCAGCGCGTCGCGCACGAGCGCCGTGACCTGCGCGGGCGTGAGCGGGAAGTAGAGCGGGTCGACCGGCGTCGCGACGGGAACCCCCGCCGGCGCGCGTCGTCTCGCCTTCGGTCGGGCCTTCGGTCCGTCGTCGGGAGGGTTCGTCATTCGCCGGGGTCCTCGTCCGAGGTGCGGAAGGGCGCGCGCGCGGAGCCCGACAGCCCGGGGCCGCCGCCCGGCCCGCCGATCGCGACCATTCGTTCGATCGCGCGCCGCGCCCGCGCCGCGACGGCGTTAGGCACCGTGATTTCGTGCGTCATCGTCTCGAGCGCGTGCCGCACCTTGGGGAGCGTGGTCACCTTCATGTACGCGCACTGCGCGCGGTCGCTCGCGGCGTAGAAGGTCTTGCCCGGGTGCGCCTTGCGCAGCCGGTGCAGGATCCCGATCTCGGTCGCGACGATGAACTCGTCGCGCGTGCTCTCCGCCGGCCGCTTGATCATCCCTTCGGTCGAGAGGATGTGCACGTCCGTCGGGTCGATCGCCCCGGCCGACATCGCCTCGACCACCGGCGTCGCGCAGCCGCATTCGGGGTGGATGAGGAACTCGGCGCCGGGGTGCGCGGCGCGCTGCAGGGTGATGTGCTCGGGGTCGATCCCCGCGTGCACGTGGCACTCGCCCATCCACACGTGGATGTTCTCGCGCCCGGTCATCCGCCGGACGTGCGCGCCGAGGAACATGTCGGGGAGGAAGAGGATCTCCCGGTCCGCGGGGATCGCGTCGACGACTTCGACCGCGTTGCCGCTCGTGCAGCAGTAGTCGCTCTCCGCCTTCACCTCGGCCGTCGTGTTCACGTACGAGACGACGACCGCGCCCGGGTGCTCGGCCTTCCACGCGCGCAGCTGCGCGGCGTCGATCGTGCTCGCGAGCGAGCACCCCGCGGCAAGGTCGGGGAGCAGCACCGTCTTCTCCGGCGAAAGGATCTTCGCCGTCTCCGCCATGAAGTGCACGCCGCAGAACACGATCACGTCGGCGGCGGTCTTCGCGGCCTCGCGCGAAAGGCCGAGCGAGTCGCCGACGTAATCGGCGACGTCCTGGACTTCGGGACGCTCGTAGTTGTGCGCGAGGATGACGGCGTCGCGGGATGCCGCGAGGGAGCGGATCTCGTCGCTCAGGGCGGCGAAGGGCGGTGATGGAGTGACAACGGACATGATCCGAACGATAAGCGGTCGCTCGGTTGGAGGGCGGGGCTGGTGGGTCGAAGACCCGGTGGTGCAGGGTCGGGTGGGGCGACGGATCGAGCGGGACGTCGCGGGGCGTGTACGGCGGGGAGCGCAGCGGGACGTGCGAGATGCCGCGTCGCGGGTGGGGCGATCCGGGGAGGACCGCGCGACAGGCACGAGGCGGGTAGAGCGGCTGGCCGGGGCCGCAGGGCGGGGGCGTCGGGGCGCGACGATCACGGCGGGCGTGCGTCGACATGATGCATCGCGCAACAAAATGGGCCACTCGCTTCGTGGTGCCCGATGCATAGTGCGGCCATGTCCTCCACCATCTCCGTCCGCCCGGCCCGCCTCCCTCGCCTCCGCGCGCAGGTCGAGGCCACCACACTCGCGAAGCTCGTCTACGACGCGACCGCGCACTTTCCCGCGACCGAGCGCGCCAGCATCGGCGATCAGATGCGGCGCGCCGCGCTGTCCGTCCCGTCGAACATCGCCGAGGGCTGCGCACGGACCACGCGCGCCGATCGTGCCCGTCTGCTTACGATCGCGTGGGGCTCGCTCCGCGAACTCGAGGCGCAGATCGACGTCGTCGCCGCCGTCTCGCTCGTCCCGCCCGCGTCCGCCGACGAACTGGTCAAGCACTGCCGCTGGACCGGCCGCTTGCTCCACGCGCTGTTGCATTCGCCGATGCGCTGACCCCTCGCCCTCGTCGCTTCCGCCCCTTTCGCCCAATCAGCCGTTTTGCCCGCCTCGTGCCTGTCGCGCGGTCCTCCCCGGATCGCCCCACCCGCGACGCGGCATCTCGCACGTCCCGCTGCGCTCCCCGCCGTACACGCCCCGCGACGTCCCGCTCGATCCGTCGCCCCACCCGACCCTGCACCACCGGGTCTTCGACCCACCAGCCCCGCCCCCTTCCCGCGCGAGGACGGCTGCGGCGGCCGATAACCTCGCCCTACGGAGCCGAACGAACGAGGCGCGCCTGCGGATAATCACTCCGGTAGTGCCCCCCCCGACTCTCCCGTCGCCGCAACGCCCCCGCCGCAATCAACCGCGCCGTCTCGACGAGGTTCCGCTCCTCGGTCATTCCTCCCGTTAACCGCCGTTCCACCCCCGCCAGCTGCCGCAGGCACCGCTCCAACCCGCTCCCGGTCCGGTCGATCGCCGCCCCTTCCCACATCGCCGTCCGCACCGCGTCGGCGGCGACCTGCGCCGCCCCCCGGTCCGCGAGCGGCGCCACCTCCCACCCGTCGCGCCGCCGCGGCCCCCTCGCCGGCGCCGCCGCCACGAGCAGATCCCGCGCGACCCGCTCCGCGAACACCAGCCCTTCGAGCAGCGAGTTGCTCGCCAGCCGATTCGCCCCGTGCACCCCCGTGCGGGCCACTTCCCCCACCGCCCACAGCCCGTCGAGCGACGCCCGCCCGGCGAGGTCCGTGACCACTCCGCCCATCATGTAGTGCGCGGCCGGCGTGACCGGGATCAGCGCGCGCTCGGGGTCGATCCCTCGCGCCGTGCAGAGCGCGTAGATCCCCGGGAACCGTTCCGCGAATCGCACCCGCGCGCCGGGATGGCCGCCGGGTTTGTTGCTCGGCGTCCCACCGAGGTTCCGCGCGTCGAGCCACACGCGGCCCGTGCGCTGCTGCTCGCGGAAGATCTCGCGCGCCACGATGTCGCGCGGCGCGAGCTCGGCGAGCGGGTGCCGCGCCGGCATGAAGCGCTCGAGCCGCGCGTTGAGCAGCAGCGCCCCCTCGCCGCGCACCGCCTCCGAGACGAGCGCCAGCGGGTTCTCGGCCGTGTCGAGCGCCGTCGGGTGGAACTGCACGAACTCCATGTCGGCGAGCTGCGCCCCCGCCCGGTGCGCGATCGCGTACCCGTCGCCCGTCGCGACGAGCGGGTTCGTCGTGTAGCGGTAAACCTGCCCGCAGCCGCCCGTCGCGAGCACCGTCGCGTCGGCCGTGATCTCGACCGCCTGCCCCGCCACGCTCGCCCGCACCCCCGCGCAACGCCGCCCGCGTGGCCCGTCGTCGACGACGAGGTCCAGCACGCGCGCCTGCTCCAGCACCCGGATGCGCCCCTCGGCCCGCACCCGCGCGACGAGCGTGCGCGCGACCTCCGCGCCTGTCTGGTCGCCCCGCGCGTGCACGATCCGGTCGCGCGAGTGCGCCGCCTCGCGCCCGAGCTTGATCTCCCCCGTCGGGGTGAGGTCGAACGCCGCGCCCGCGGTCTGCAGCTCGCGCACGCGCGACGGGCCTTCTTCCACGAGCACCTGGACCGCGTCGGCGTCGCAGAGCGCGGCGCCTGCGGCGAGCGTGTCCGCGCGGTGGAGGGCCGGCGAGTCGCCCGCGCCGAGTGCGGCGGCGATCCCGCCCTGCGCGTAGGCCGTCGCGGAGTCAAAGAGCGTGCGCTTCGTCAGCAGCAGCACGTCGCCGTCGCCGCCCACTCCCTGCGCGGCTCGCCACGCAGTGTGGAGCCCGGCGACGCCGGTCCCGACGACGAGAAAACGGGTGCGCAGGCGTTCGGTCATGCGGGCGCAACTTATCGCCCCCGACGGGCGCCCCGCGCGCCCGGCTGCGGCCCGAAGCGCGTGGCCCGGCGGCGGAACCCGCCCCCGGCCAGGTGGTACGGGAGGGCGGCCGTCGCGCGTGGTATATTGGCGGTCTGTCCCCTACCTGAGAGGAGAGCCCCTGGCATGACGCGTTCGTTCCCCCATCTGGCGCTCGGCGCCGCCCTCGTCGCCGGCGCCAGCGCCGCCGCGCGACCGGCCGCCGCACAGGCCAAGAATGCTCCCGCCGCCCCTGCGGGGCCGACCTGTGACATCAGCCAGAACAACCCGGGCTCGCTCGGGCTCGCGTTCCTGAGCATCCAGGGCGCGCAGAACCTCCCCGACACCGCGGCGAAGCTCAAGTCGCTGCGGAGCGCCGTCGCGCGCGTCACCGGCGACGCGAACGCGGCGAAGGCCAACCCGACGGGCACGGCGCTGACGCTCTCGCAGGCGTTCATGCTCATGGCGCAGGACCTCCGGCTCTCGACGAACGCCACGCGCGCGGACCTCGGCTACACCGGCGGGAACGGGGCCGAGTCGGTGGACCTGCTGAAGACGATCGACTCGCTCGCCACCTCCGTCGAGCAGGCCAAGCCGAACTGCGCGCCCGCGATGTCGCAGATTCGGCAGAACGCGTGGGTGCCGGTGACCAACGCCTCGCTCGCCGCCCTGAACGCGAACCCGCCCAAGCCGGACTCGGCGGCGCGGCTCGCCGAGCGCGCGCTGATCGTCTACAAGGGGAGCCCGCTGCCGTACTACGTGCTCGCCAACGTCGCCCAGTCCAAGGGCGACGCGGCCGCCGCGTCGCGCTACTGGCCGCAGGTCGCGACGCTCGCCGCGAACGACACCACGCAGCAGGGCCGTGACCTTCGCTCCGCCGCGCTCCAGAACCTGGCGGTCAACGCCGTGAGCGCCGCGCAGGCCGCGCCGGCCGCCGACAAGGCCGCCCGCGGCAAGGAGGCGGCGGACGCGATCCGCACCTTCCTCGCGGCGTACCCGAACAGCCCCGACGCGCCGCGGCTCCAGGCGACGCTCGCGGACATGGTCCAGCTCACCGGGGACAAGAGCGCCCTCGGCGCGGTCTACGCGGACCAGCTCAACAACGCCTCCAAGTACGACGACCTCGCGCTGACCAACGCCGGCGTGATCGCGTCGAAAGCGAACAACAACGACGACGCGGCCAAGCTGTTCGCCGCGGCGCTCGAAAAGAACCCGTACCAGCGCGACGCGCTCAACAACCTCACGGCGACCTACTACCAGCAGCAGAAGTGGGCGCAGATGATCCCCGTGGGGCAGCGCCTGATCGCCGTCGACCCGGAGAACCCGGCGAACTACCTCTTCCTCGCCTACGCGTACCAGGGGCTCGCGAAGGCCGCGCCGCAGGGCGCGCAGAAGACGGCCTACACCGACTCGCTCGTGAAGTACAACCAGCTCAGCGAGCAGATGCCGGTGAAGGTGTCGTTCACCGAGTTCACGCGCGGCGAGTCGCGCGCCGTGCTCGGGGTCAACGTCGAGGCCCGGAAGGTCGAATCGTCGACGACGACGACACGCGCGGGCGCGCGGGCCGGCACCCGACCGGCCGCGGCGGCGGCCGCCGGCGGCTCGAAGACCTACACCCTCGCCGTCGAGTTCCTCGACCGCAACGGTCAGGTCGTCGACACGCAGAACGTCAGCGTCGGTCCGCTCGCCGTCGGGGACAGCAAGTCCGCGCGCGTCGAGACGGCGAAGAGCGGCGTGACCGCCTTCCGCTACAAGCTCGTGAGCTGACCGCGACGCCGGCGGGGGGGAGGCGATCCGTCGCCTCCCCCCCGCTTTCGTTTCGGCCCCCGCCGCTCCGATGCGCAAGCTGCTCCTCCTCGTCGGCGCGCTCCTCGCGGCGCACCTCGCGTTGCTCTTCGTGCGTCCGTCCGGCGCCGCGGTGCCGCCCGCGGGCCCGGGGCTCGACGTCGGCGTCGTCTTCGACGTCGGAGGCCGCGGCGACAAGTCGTTCAACGACGGCGCCTACCTCGGCGCGACCCGGGCCGCCCGCACGTTAGGCGCCCGCGTCCGCTACGTGGAGCCGGGCGAGGGCTCCGACCGCGAGGCGGGGCTGCGGCTGCTCGCGGCCGAGGGGATGGACCTCGTCGTCGGCGTCGGCTTCATCTTCAGCGACGACCTGACGCAGCTCGCGAAGGAGTACCCGCGCACGCACTTCGCCGGCGTCGATTACGCGATCGCGACTGACAAGCAGGGCAACCCGGTGCCGCCCCCGCCCAACCTCGAGGCGCTCAAGTTCCGCGAGGAGCAGGGGGCGTTCCTGGCCGGCGCGCTCGCCGCGCTCGTCGGCGGCTCGCCGAAGGTGGGCTTCGTCGGCGGGATGGACATCCCGCTCATCCACAAGTTCGAGGCCGGCTACCGCGCCGGCGTCCTGCACGTGTGCCCCGCGTGCCAGGTCGTCGCGCAGTACGCGGGCGTGACCCCCGAAGCGTTCCGTAATCCGGGGCGCGGCAAGGAGCTCGCGCTCTCGCAGTACAACAGCGGCGTCAACGTGATCTTCCACGCCTCCGGCTCGACGGGGCTGGGCGTGTTCGAGGCCGCGCGCCAGGCAGGCAAGCTCGCGGTCGGCGTCGACGCCGACCAGTACGCGGAGGCGCCGGGGTACGTGCTCACGTCGATGGTCAAGGGCGTCGACGCGGCGGTGTTCGACGCGATCCAGCGCGTGCACGACGGCGACTTCCGCGGCGGCGTGCGGCAGTTCGGGCTGAAGGAGCACGGCGTCTACCTCGTCGAGGACGCGCACAACGCGCGGCTGATCCCGCCGCCGGCGCGCGCGCGGCTAGCCGGGCTCCGCGACTCCATCATCGCCGGGCAGATCGCGGTGCCGAGCGCGCGATGACGGCGACGCGTGACGAGCTGGTCGCAGGGGCGCCCGTCGCAGCCCCCGCGCCCGCGCTCCGCGTCCGCGGCGTCGCGAAGTCCTTCGGCGCCGTCGCCGCCAACCGCGACGCGTCGCTCGAGGTCGCGCGCGGCGAAATCCACGCCCTCGTCGGCGAGAACGGCGCGGGCAAGAGCACGCTGATGCGCATCCTCGCCGGCCTCTACGCGCCCGACGCGGGCACGGTCGAGGTGGCCGACTGGACGGCCCCCGAAGGATCGCCGCCGGACGCGCGCGGCGCGCTGCGCGACGTCACCGGCTGGTCGACGGCCGACGCGATCGCCGCGGGCGTGGGAATGGTGCACCAGCACTTCATGCTCGTCCCGCCGCTCACCGTCGCCGAGAACGTGGTGTTAGGCCGCGAGCCGACGCGCGGCGCGGGCGGCCTCGCGCTCGACCGCGGGCGGGCCGAGCGGGACGTCGCGGCGCTCGCCGCGCGCACCGGCCTGCTCGTCCCGGCGGACCGCCCGGTCGCGGAGCTGAGTGTGGGCGAGGCGCAGCGGGTCGAGATCCTCAAGGTGCTCTACCGCGGAGCGCGGCTCCTGATCCTCGACGAGCCGACAGCCGTGCTCTCCCTCCCCGAGGTGCGCGAGCTGTGGACGGTGCTGCGCGGGCTGGTCGCCGCGGGCGGGACCGTCGTCCTCATCACGCACAAGCTCGACGAGGTGGTCGAGGTCTCGGACGCGATCACCGTGATGCGCGCCGGCGCGACCGTCGCGCGCCTGCGCACCGCGGACACGACGCCCCGCGCGATCGCCCGCGCCATGGTCGGCCGCGACGTCGCGCTCGCGCCCGACGCGCGGCCTAACACGGCCCGCGGCGACGACCCCAGCGCCTTCCTCGGCGCGACCGAACTTGTCTCCGCCGACGCCCCGCCAACAGCGCCCTACCAACAGCGCCGGATCAACAGCGCCGGACCAACAGCGCCCGACCAGCCGCGCCGTCCCGCGGCCCCCCCCGCCCTCTCCGTCCGCGAGCTCGTCGTCGCCTCCCCCCGCCGCCCCCGCGAGGTCGACGCCCTCTCCTTCGACCTCGCCCCCGGCGAGATCCTCGGCGTCGCCGGCGTCGAGGGCAACGGCCAGACCGAGCTCGTCGAGGCCCTCGCCGGCCTAACGCCCGCCGCCGGCCGCATCGCCCTCGCCGGCCGCGACGTCACCGCGCTCGACGTCCGCGCCCGCGCCGACGCCGGCCTCTCGCACATCCCCGAGGACCGGCACCGGCGCGGCCTCCTCCTCGACTATTCCGTCGCCGACAACCTCGTCCTCGGGATGCAGCACCGCTACACGCGCGGCGCCCTGCTCGCCCGCCTGCTCGGCGCGACCCTCGACCGCGGCCGCATCGCCGACACCGCGCGGCGCCTCGTCGCCGAGTTCGACATCCGCCCCGCCGACCCCGCGCTCCCCGCGCGCGCCCTCTCCGGCGGAAACCAGCAGAAGGTCGTCGTCGCCCGCGAGATGACCGGGCGCGACTACCACGTGCTGCTCGCGGCGCAGCCCACGCGCGGCGTCGACGTCGGCGCGATCGAGTTCATCCACGACCAGCTCCGCCGCGCGCGCGCCGCCGGCAAGGCCGTCCTGCTCGTCTCGGCCGACCTCGCCGAGGTGCTCGCGCTTGCCGACCGCGTGGCCGTGATGTACCGCGGACGGTTCGCCGCCGTGTTGCCGCGCCGCGACGCGAGCGCGGAGCGGATCGGGCCGTTGATGACCGGCGCGTCGTTCACGGAGGCCGCGGCGTGACCGGGCCGGCGGGCGCCCAGTCGCCGCGCGCCGACGCGGCGCGCTGGCTCGAGGGTGTCCTGCCACCGTTCGTCGCGCTGCTCATCGCCCTGCTCGTCGGCGACGTGCTGATCCTCGTCTTCGGCCAGGCGCCGGGGAGCGTCTACCGGCTGCTGCTCGACGGCACGTGGGGGAACGCGTACGGCTTCGGCCAGGTGCTCTACAAGGCGACCACGCTCGCCTGCACGGGGCTCGCCTTCGCCGCCGCGGCCCGCGCGGGACTCTTCAACGTCGGCGCGGAGAGCCAGCTCGCGGTCGGCGGCTTCGCGGCGGCGCTCGCCGGCCTCGCCCTCCCGCTCGGGACGCCGGGGCTGCTCGCCGTGCCCGTCTGCGTGCTCGCGTCCATGGTCGGCGGGGGGCTGGTCGGCGCGCTCCCGGGCTGGCTCCGCGCGCGCTTCGGCGCGAGCGAGGTGATCGTGACGATCATGCTCAACTTCGTCGTGCTCGCCGCGCTCAACTACGTCGTCGCGGCGCACCTCCACGTGCCCGAGACGCTGCACACGCCGGACATGCACGCCGGCACCCTGCCCCGCCTGAGCGACGTCTGGGCGGTCTTCCACGGCTCGGCCGCGAACGCGGCGTTCGTCGTCGCGCTGCTCGCGGCGGCCGCGCTCTGGTGGATCCTCTTTCGCACCCGCGCCGGCTACGAGTTGCGCGCGGTCGGCCTGCAGCCCGAGGCCGCGGAGTACGGCGGCGTGCACGTGGGGCGCGTCTGGGTCGGCGCGATGGCGCTCTCCGGCGCGCTCGCCGGGCTCGGGGGACTCAACTACGTGCTCGGCTACAAGCACTACTACGAGGAAGGGTTCGCGACCGGCTCAGGCTTCCTCGGGATCGCGGTCGCGCTCGTCGGGCGCAACCACCCGGCGGGGGTGCTCCTCGCCGCACTGCTGTTCGCCACGCTCTCGCAGGGCGGGCTCGCGGTCAACGCGCTCGTCCCGAAGCAGATGGTCGACGTGCTGCAGGCGGTCGTCATCCTCGCCGTCGTGACGTCGGTGCCCGAAGTGCGCCGCGTGCTCCGCTCGGCCTCGCGGGTGCGCGCGTGATCGTCCTCGCGTTCCTCGCCCTGACGCTCCGCATCGTCGTCCCCTACCTCCTGGCGGCCGCGGGGGGCGTGATGAGCGAGCGCGCGGGGGTCGTCGCCCTCGCGCTCGAGGGGTTCATGCTCGCGGGCGCGTTCGGGGCCGCGACGGGGAGTCACGCGTTCGGGTCGCCGTGGATCGGCGTGCTGTGTGGCGTCGTGGGTGGCGTGCTGGTCGCGTTGCTGCTCGCGCTCGCGGCCGTGCGCTACCGCGCCGACCAGGTCGTCGTCGGCATCGCGCTCAACCTGCTCGCCGTCGGCGCGACGCGGTTCTTTCTCCGCTTCGCGTTCGACAGCTCCAGCAACTCGCCGCGCGTGCCCGGGTTCGACGGCGACCTCACCAATCCCGTGGTCTGGATCGGGCTCGCGACGCTGCCGGCCGTCGCCTGGCTGCTCTACCGCACCCCGTTCGGCCTCCGCGTACGCGCCGTCGGCGAGAAGCCCGAGGCCGCGACGACGCTCGGCGTGCCCGTCGCGCGCGTGCGGTGGATCGCGGTGGCGCTCTCCGGCGTTCTGGCCGGGCTCGCCGGCGCCTACCTCGCGCTCGACCAGCACCAGTTCACCGACGGCATGACGGCCGGGCGCGGCTTCATCGCGCTCGCGGCGGTGATCTTCGGGCGCTGGGACCCGCGGCGCGTCGCGCTCGCCTGCGTGCTCTTCGCGGCGGCCGAGGCGTTCGAAATCCAACTGCAAGGCGCGCAGCTCGTCCCCTCGCAATTCGTCGAAATGATCCCATACGTGCTCACCATCGTCGCACTCGCCGGCGTCGTCGGCCACGCAACGCCCCCCGCCGGGCTGGGCAGGTCCGCGTGAGCGCGTCCGCGGCCCGTCCTTCCGCGCCGTCGACGACGCGCTCGGACCTCGGCAAGCTCGTGATCCTGATGATTACGGCGTTCGTCGACATGATCGGCGTGCTGATGGTCATCCCGCTGCTGCCGTTCTACGTCAAGGCGTTGGGCGGCGGGGGGTTCGACGTCGGCGGCTACCACCTCGGCGTCGGGCAGATCACGGCGCTCCTGGTGAGCGCGTTCACGGTCGCCCAGCTCGTGAGTGCGCCGCTCTGGGGCCGCTTCTCGGACCGCTACGGCCGGCGGCCCGCGCTCGTCATCGCGCTCGCCGCGTCGGCGGCCGCGTACGTGATCTTCGGCTTCGCGACCTCGCTCGTCCTGCTGTTCGTCTCGCGGCTCGTGCAGGGCGCGGGGGGCGGGACGACGGGCGTGATCCAGGCGTACGTCGCCGACGCCACCCGCCCCGAGGACCGGGCCAAGTCGCTCGGCTGGCTCTCGGCGGCGACCAACGCGGGCGTCGCGTTAGGCCCGGTGATCGGGTCGTGGTCGTCGCACGTGAGCCACAAGGCGCCGGGGCTCATCGCGGCCGCGCTCTGCACGGTCAACATCGTCTTCGCGTGGACGTACCTGAAGGAGGCGCGCGAGCCGGGGACTGCGGGCGCCCAGAAGGGCGAGGCCGCGCCGCGCCGCTCCGGCGAGGCGGTCGTCCGCGTCGTCACGCACCCGGCCGAGTCCGCGTCGCGGCTCATCTGGATCTACGCCGTGGCGATCGGCGCCTTCCAGGGCGTGAACTCGATCCTCGCACTCTTCCTCGCGACCCGCTACGGCGTGACCGCGACGACGATCGGCTACTTCTTCGCCTACGTCGGCGTGCTCTCGGTCGTCACGCGCGCCTTCCTGCTGAGCTGGATGATCGACCGCTTCGGCGAGGCGCGGCTCTCGCGGCTCGGGATCGTGCTGCTCGTCCTCGGGCTCGGCACGCTGCCGCTGACGCACGCGCTCTGGCAGCTCGCGATCGCGGTCGCGCTCATGCCGCTCGGCGCCGCGTTCACCTTCCCGTGCGTGACGGCGATGCTCTCGCGCGTCGTCGCGGGGGGCGAGCGCGGGTTGTACATGGGCGTCCAGCAGACGTTCGGCGGGGCGTCGCGGGCGCTCTTTCCGGTCGTGGCGGGGTTCGCGTTCGACCGGCTGGGGGTAGGGGTCCCGTTCGTGATCGCGGCGGTCGTGGTGGCGTCGACGTTGTTGCTGGGGTTTGATCTGGAGAGCTACGTGCCCCGCCGGCCGCAGGCGGCGGCGGGGTGAGGAATTGGGGGTGATGGGGCGGGTGGGACGGCGCTGTTGATCCCACGCTGTTGGTGAAGCGCTGTTGATGCTGCGCTGTTGGTACGACGCTGTTGATCCGGCGGCCCGAGCCAGCTGGGGGCAGCGCGGTTCCAACCGCGCCGTTCTAACAGCGCGCCAGTAACAGCGCAGCATCAACAGCGCCCGACCAACAGCGCCAGCGCCACCCCCAGTTGCAATCGCCCCCTCACGCCATATCTTGCATGGTTCACGGGCATCCGCCCACGCCGCCCTGCGGCATCCCCCCGATCTGAGCTGGTCCGGCACCCGTGCGGCCGGAAACGGCCCACGCGTCGCCCCGACCCCGGCCACCCCGGCCGATCGTGGGAGCGCCCCACGTCAGGAGCAGAGACTCGATGATCGAAGTGCGGCTCGAAGAAAGCGACCGGCTCGACTGGGCGCTCAAGCGGTTCAAGAAGAAGGTGACGCAGGCCGGCATCCTCCAGGAGCTGCGCCGCAAGCGCCACTACGTGAAGCCGAGCGAGGCGCGCCAGCTCAAGTCCGCCGCCGCGCGGCGCCGCAAGCGCAAGCCGACGCGCGTCTGAGCGAACCGCCGTCGTTCCCGAAGGCCCGTGGCGCGCTGCCGCGGGCCTTTCGTGTTGTCCCCACGATCACGCCGGCCGGCACTACGCGTGCGGTCCGCCGGCGCGCGGCGGCCGGAGCAGCGGCGGCAGCGACAGCAGCGCCCACGACCCCTCGAGCACGATGAAGCCCCAGCGGCGGTCGACCACCGCGACCCAGGCCAGGATCGCGCTGCCGACAAAGTTGAGCGCGTTGTAGCGGCGGTGTTCGCGGCCGAGCCCGCCGCGCTGGTACGCGACATACGCCGCGAGGATCATCACGGCGCCGACGAGAGACGCGAGCTGGTAGGCGAGTGCTTGGTCGAACATGGCCGCGCGGGCGAGATTGTGGCGTGCGTTGGCTCCGGCTTCTCCTCCCTCTCACGTTGCGCGCCGCGGCGTGGCCGCCGCTCGCGGTCGACCTGCTCCGCGTGGGATGGCGCTTCCGCCGGCGAGCGTGGTGGCGGCGCGCGCCGTTCCTCCCCGTCCCCTCGATGCCCTACGTCCGCTGGCGGATGCTGACCGCCTACGGCGACGAAGACGCACTGCCCACGCCGGACGAGGTGGTGCGGTACGCGCGCTGGATCGGGCGACAGCGATGACCGTGGTAGGGGAGGAGCTCGCGCGGCGGCTGGAGGCGCAGGCGTACGGACTCGGCTTCGACCTCGTCGGCTTCGCGCGGCTCGGGCCGGCGGAGACGGCCGGCGCGTTCGAAGACTGGCTCGCGGCCGGGTACGCGGGCGAGATGGCGTACCTCGCCCGGGGTGCGGAGAAGCGGCGCGACACGCGCCTGCCCTACGCGGGCGCGGCGAGCGCGGTGGTCGTCGCGCTCGACTACGGCGGGCGCGAGCCGGCCGGCCCCGTCGCCCGCTACGCGCGCGGCGGCGACTACCACGACGTGATCGTCGAGAGGCTGCGCGAGCTGCACGCCTGGCTCGGCGACACGTTAGGCGCAGGCGTGCCCGGCAAGGCGTACGCCGACACCGGCCCGATCCTCGAGCGGGACCTCGCGCGGCGCGCGGGGCTCGGCTGGTTCGGCAAGAACACGAACCTGCTCAACCCGCGGCTCGGCTCGTTCTTCGTCCTCGGCGCGCTCGTCCTCGCGGCCGAACTCCCGCCGAGCGCGCCGTTCGGGGCGGACCGGTGCGGGACGTGCACGCGGTGCCTCGACGCCTGCCCGACGGACGCGTTCGTCGCGCCGCGGGTGCTCGACGCGGCGCGGTGCGTGTCGTACCTGACGATCGAGCAGCGGGGCGAGATCCCGGAGGGGCTGCGGGCGGGGGTGGGCGACCGGCTGTACGGGTGCGACGTGTGTCAGGAGGTCTGTCCGTACAACCATAAGTTCGCGAAGGCGCTTTCCGAGCCGGCGTTCGCGCCCCGCTCCGTGCTGTTAGGCAAGGACGCGAGTACCCTCGCACGCACTCTACTCGCGATGTCGCAGTCCGAGTTCTCCGCGGCGTTCAAGGGCTCACCGATGAAGCGCGCGAAGCTGCGTGGGCTCAAGCGCAACTCGGCCGTGGTGCTCGGCAACGTGGGCTCCCCTAACGACGTGCCGTCGCTCGCCGCCGCGTTGTCCGACGACGAGCCGCTCGTGCGCTCGCACGCTGCCTGGGCGCTCGGGCGGCTGGGCGGCTCCGCCTCGGCCGCCGCCCTGCGCGACCGCTTGGAAGTGGAGCTCGACGAGGGCGTCCGTGCGGAGCTGGGCTCCGCCCTCGACGCCGTGTCCTCGCGGGAGCGCTGAGCGCTCCCGGTCGTGAGCTCGAAGTGCCGCGGCGCGTTGGGCGCGCTGCGGAGGCGGACGAGGGCCGTCTTCTGGTTGGCGCGCTTCATCCCGGGGATCGGCTCGACCACGATGAGCACGTCGAGGACCCAGTAATCGAGCAGGATGCGGCGCTCCTCCGGCCCAGCGCTGTCCCACGCCGCCGCGAGGTTCCGCGACTCGTGGATGATGCTCTCGAGGCGCTCCCACGCGCGCTCCTTGGACCGGGCGAAATCGCGCGCCTTCTCGAGTTCGGCTTCCGCGGCGCGCTGCCGCTGCTTGGCAGCGACGATCTGCTCGGCGAGGGGGTCCGTCCCGTCGTCGTCCTCCCCCCCGGTCACGCCCATGCGCGCCGCCACCCGCTGAGCGGTGCGCGCGAGCGCCCCGTACTCCGCCTTCGAGGAGGCGACGTCCTTCTCCGCCGCGGCGACGGCGTCCGCCGCATGCGTGCGGAAGACGTCGCGCTCCTGGATCAGCGCACTCACTTCCGCCGTGAAGTCCTCGCCCGTGCGCTGAGCGACGACGACGTCCTTGATCTTGGTCTCGAGCTCCTCCGCGTCCACGTACCACGCGCGGCAGCCCTGCGCGTGCATCAGCGCGTGCGCCTCCGGGTCCATCCGCTCCTTGGGCTGCGCGTGGACGTACCCACGCGTCGCGCCCTGCTTCTCGGCCAGGCGTCCCCCGTTGTACTCGACACCGCAGTGCGCGCACGCGGGCGTGATCGGGAACAGGTCGCGCCGCCGGCGGCGGCGCGGGGCGGCAGCGCGCGTGTGACCGGCGAGTCGCTTCGACACCTCCTCGTGCAGCGCCACGTCGACCATCGGCTCCCACTTCGCCTTCACAGTGCGGCGGCCGCGTTCCCCATTCGCGTCGGGGCTGTCCGCGTACTCCAGGTGACCGATGAGCGCTGGGTGCGTGAGGAAGTTGCGTAGGGCCGCGTGCCCCATCTTGCCCCCACGCGGGCCGCGCACCCCCTTCTCGAACAGAGCGGCTCCCACCGCGTCGAGCGACGCGCCGCCGAGGATGCGCTGCGCGGCCGTCTCCCTCAGGAGCGTCGTGCGGATCGTCTGGCCGTCGACCAGGGGCATGTAGTGGAACAGGTAGCAAGAGTTCCGCCGATAGCGAAAGCGCAAGGCGTGTGGTCGGCAGCGCACGATGGCAAGCGCAGGTTACCTGCCCAACCAACCGGAGTGCCTGACATCGACCAGTCGGCTCCCGGAGGAGGTGTTCGCCGATGCGGTGGGCGCGCACGGGACGCGGGGATCGGCTCCCGAACGCGCGCTCGTAGACGCGCGGCTCTTCGATTTCCGTGGACCGCCGGGGGGCTCCGGCTCCGTCGCAGCAAGCTCCCGTAGGAAGTCGAGCGGGAGGCGTGGGCGGCAGACCAAGGGGCAGGCGGGTAGGCCTTTGCGCCGTGCCGAGACGCGTTCGGCTGCGCGCCGATTCCGCGACGGCCGCGCCACGGCCCGGGCCTGTGCGCGTGACGGGCCGTCGCACGACGGGAGCCGGCGGCCTGACCCGTCCTGGCGGGAAGCTGAACCTGCGAACACCTTCGAAATCGCGAGCGGTCGCCGCTCCCCCCAACACCTTGCCCGTGAATCTCGCTCTCGTCATTGCCGCCGTCATCGGCGGCGTCCTACTCGGCCGGTCCAGCTCCCGGCGCTCCGCAGCGCGCGCGCGCCGACCGCGCCCTCCACGAGCAGAGAGCGTACGAGGCGCTCGTGCACCAGGCCCGACACGTCCGCCAGCGCCTGCGCGTCCTCAACCCGACGGCCTTACCACACCAGGGCGCCCCGTGGACGCCCCGCGAACTCGACGCTTCGGTCGAGAAGGCCGCGGGTCGCCCGAAGGACGAGAACCACGCGGAGGTGGTGCGGCGCATGATGACGTACGTCGGGCGGCTCGCCGACGATCTGCATCCGTACCCGCCAGCCGGTCCGACGCCGACGCCGGCCAGCCGCCCGCACGACTTCGCGGAATACCAGCAGCACTACGCCGAGGCGGACCGACATTTGGAAGCGATCCTCTCCGATGCCCCGCTCCGAGACCCGCGCTGGGGGCCGTTCGCCCCGGGTGGGGCGTACGGGGCGCCGTAGCGGGCCCGGGGCCGCGGCGGGTGCGGAGGGCGGCGGTGCGTGACGACGGGGGGGGAGGCGCTCCCGCAGTTCCGCAGGGCGACAGGCGGACGCCTGGCCGGCACCGCGGCGGCAGCGGTACCGTGTTAGGCCGGGGCACGTCGCCCCCGCCGTGCCGCCGCCGCCATGGATGCCCCCCGCCTCGCCGCCTTTCGTGCGGAGCTCGACCGTCCCGCCGTGTCACCGCTCGATGCGCGGATCCTCGCCGTGGCGCGCGCCGCCGCGGCCGCACTCGGCGCGTTGCCCGAAACCGATCACGCCGCAGCCCTTCGTCGGGCCCTCGACGCCCTGGCGGGCCCGGAGCCCGGCGGGCAGACGCAGGACCAATTGCTGCACGGGCTCGTGGTCGCGGCAGCCGCGGGCCGCCGCGCCGTGGGAGACCCGGCCGAAGTGTACGCCTTGCTCACGGCCGATCCGCCGCGAGCGGCGGGCTGACGGCTCAGACCGACGCGGCGACACCGATTATTCACGTCCGTGGCGCGGCCCGGAGCGGAGCACTCTGGCCCGTGCGCCCGATGCCGCTACGTGAGCGCGCCCGTGCGATGAACGCTACGACAAGGTTCGCATCACGTCCGCCGCACGCCGAGTGCGAGTGGACGCGACATGTGTCCCCAGACCCAGGAGTCGAGTCCCACCCCACCGCGGTAGCGAGCACGTGTCCGCGAATTGTGCTAGGGCTGTCCGCTCATTCCGCATCGGGCCGGTGTCCACCGATTTCGCTGGCCTACACGGGGGGACGGCGGGGATGTGGGGCTGACCGGGGCGTCGCTCCCGCTGTCCCCGCCACACGCGACCGCTACGGCGGTGATCGACGCAGCGGCCGTCAGAGTGAAGGGCGTGAGGCGGAACCGGCCGCCGTAACGCCGCGGGGCACGGTGTCGCCGGGTCGGTGACGACGCCAACCGGAAGGCGCGCTGGCGGGCGTGGCCGGCCGAAAACCGGGACATTGAGGCGGGCGGCGGCCGCGTGACGACGCAGAACGCGCCGACCGGTACAGTCGGCGCGGCTCGTCAGCGTCCTGGCAGCGGGCCGGTCAGGGCCGGAAGGCGTGCAGGCGGGGTAGGCGCCGTAGAGGGCGTGCCCTTCGTGCTCCATGGTCGCGAGGGCGCGGGCGACGTCGGCGGCGGGCCGGGATGCCACGTCGTACCCGCGCGCGGCGAGGGCCGCAGCCAGCTCGCCCGTCATGCGGTCGCTGTCGACCACCGTCCAGCGCCGCCCCGGCCCCTCGGCCGGCTGCACGCCCGACTGCGTCCCGAGGTCCGAGAAGCGGGCCTGCAGGGCGGACCGCGCTCGCTGGCCCCGCACGGCCGTGACCACGGCCAGGACGACGGCCACGAGCATCGCGAGTCGGGCCGCGAAGCCCAGGACCGTCCCAACCCGTCCGAACTGCTGGAGGAGGGCGTCGAGCAGAAGCAGGCCTACGTAAGCCCCGACCCAGCGCATTGCGGTCGGGACGGCCGCGAGCCGCTCGTGCGCGTCGCGCCACGCGACGTACTGCCGCAGCAGCGGCAGGGTCGATTCCACCTCGACGAGCCGCGCGACGTCGGCCGCCGCGTGCCCGTGCAGGCGCGCGCGCGCCTCGCCGTCGAGCGCGTCGCACGCGGCGCGGGTCTGGCCGAGATACGCCTTGTCGAGCATCTCGGGGAGTGCAGTGGCGTCGACCCGGTGCACGCAGGTCGCCGCCGTGCGCGCGAGGTACAGCGCGGTTTCCGGGTCGTGGCCGAGGGCGGCGCGGCCCCGGTCGACCATCTGTCCGGCCTCCCAGGTGGCGTGCCGGAGTCCCTCAGCGCTCCGCTGGCGCGCGCGCTCCCCGGCGGCCTGCCGTTCCAGCGTCTCGAGCGCGGCGGCGGCCCGCCCAGCCTGGCGTGCCGTCTCAAGATTGGCGCTCATCGAAATCGTTTCGCGAACCGACACGATCGTCCCGCGCTGTGGATTGTGAGGCGCCGTCAACGGAGGAGCACGCACGACGCCGGGTGAGGAAGGGCGCCGACGCGATGGGCGTGACGGGTGAAGGCAGAGCAGCCGAAACTGCGCCGTTTCCGACGAATAACACTTATAGTGTGTGGACCCATAATGTGCAATCGGTAACACGTAGGGGGTGCCCGACCGCCGCCTCCCGCGTCCCACGCGCCCGCCGACGCCGGCACCGTCGTCCCAGCCGGACCCGACGGCGTCGCGGCGCGTGTTGGGGCAGGTCCTCCGGGCGTTCCGGGCCGCCCACGCCGACCGCCCCTCGCAGGAGCGCGTCGCGGAGTGGAGCGGGCTCCATCGGAACTACGTGTCGTCCGCGGAGCGTGGGGAGCGGAACATCGCGTTCGTCGCGCTCGGCCGTTGGCTCTCCGCGTTAGGCGTCACGTGGGAGCAGTTTGGCGCGGCGGTCGACCGCGCGACGGATGCGGGCGACCGCGTCAAGTAGCGGCCGGCCGAGATCGACGGACGGGGCGCGAAGTTCGGGCCGGAGCTATGTGCCCGCGGATGGCAAGCCCGCAAGTACGGCTGTGGCTGGCGATTCCGCGACCCTTACGCTCGCGCGCGAATCGTTAGGAGTTCGCGCAGCGTGCGTTCAGCTCCACGTTCGAAACGTCGCCGACGAAGCGCGCGACGGTGCGCGATCTCGAACGCAACGCGGCCCTGGTGATCGGCAACATCGGCTCCGCGGAGGACGTGCCAGCGCTCGCCTTCGCGCTGGTCGACGATCAGCCGCTCGTGCGCTCGCATGCGACCTTGGCGCTGGGGCGGCTCGTGGGCCTGGCTGCCGTCAAGACTCTCCGCAACTGCTGGCGAGTCGAGCCGGACGTCGCGGTGCGCGCGACACTCGAGGCCGCGCGGGAGTCGCTGGCCCTGCCCGCGAGCTGAGCGCTCCCGCTGGTGAGTCCGCCGTCGTCGACAGGTCCTTGCCGTAGCTCGCCGCGGCAGGTACGTGCCGGCGAATGCCGACCGCGCGAGCTTATTCGCTGGCCGCGCGTCAGCGCTCCGCCAACGCCCCCTGCAGCTCCTCGAACGTCGCGAGCGCCGCGCGCAGGTCCTCGACGATCTCGGCCGCGATCACGTCGGGCGCCGGCAAGTTGGCGGTGGCCTCCAGCGCCTCGTCGCGGAGCCAGAACACGTCGAGGCTGGCCTTGTCGCGCGCCGCCAGCTCCGCGTACTCGTACGCCCGCCACCGCCCGTTAGGCGTATTCGTCTCGTCCCACGTCGGCGCGCGGTCATGCCGATTCTCCGGCCGGTAGCACGCCACGAAGTCGTCGAGGTCCGCGCGCTGGAGCGGGTTCGTCTTGAGCGTGAAGTGCTCGTTCGTGCGCAGGTCGTACACCCAGAGCCGCTTCGTCTGCGGCTGGTCGCTCGCGGCACGCCGGTCGAAGAACAGCACGTTGGCCTTCACACCCTGCGCGTAGAAGATGCCCGTGGGGAGCCGAAGCAGCGTGTGCACGTCGCACTCGTGCAGCAGCTTCCGCCGGACGATCTCCCCTGCCCCGCCCTCGAACAGTACGTTGTCGGGCACGACGACCGCCGCTCGGCCGCCGATCTTCAGCAGCGTCTTGACGTGCTGCACGAAGGCGAGCTGTTTGTTGCTCGTCGATACCCAGAAGTCGTCGCGCACTACGGTCAGGTCCTGGCGCTCGTCGTCGCCGTCCGCGTTTACCACGCGGACGCTCGACTTTCGGCCGAACGGCGGGTTCGTGAGGATCACGTCGAAGCGCTGCCCGGGGTCTGCCCGCAGCGCGTCGTCCACGCGGACCGCTGGCGCGGCGGTGTCGCCGGCCGTGGGACCGATCCCGTGCAGGAGCAGGTTCATCGCGCACAGCCGCGCGACGCCGTCGACTAACTCGGTGCCGTGCAGCGCGTCGAGCTTCAGGTGACGCTTCTGCGCGCGGTCGAGCGACGGGTGGTGCCCGACGACGTAGTCGTGCGCGGCGAGCAGGAAGCCGCCCGTCCCGCACGCCGGGTCGGCCACGCTCTCGCCGGGACGGGGCGCCACGCAGTCGACGATGGCGCGGATGAGGGGCCGGGGCGTGAAGTATTGGCCGGCACCGCCTTTCGTGTCCTGCGCGTTCTTCTCGAGCAGGCCCTCGTAGGCGTCTCCCTTCACGTCCGCGTCGAGGGCCAGCCACTGCTCGCGGTCGATCAGGTCGGCGATGAGGCGACGCAGCTTGGCGGGGTCCTGCACCTTGTTCTGCGCCTTGCGGAAGATCAGGCCGAGCATGCCCGGCTGCTTGCCTAACGCTTCGAGCGTGTGGCGGTACTGGACCTCGAGCGCGTCGCCCTCCTTCGTCTTGAGCGCCGGCCAGTCGAAGCCCGCGGGGATCACGGACGCCTGGGACCACGGCGCCTGCGTCCGCTCGTGCGCCATCTTGAGGAAGAGCAGGTACGTGAGCTGCTCGACGTAGTCGCCGTACGAGAGTCCGTCGTCGCGGAGGACGGTGCAGTAGTTCCAGAGCTTGGCGACGATGCGGTCGGCGGTCACGGGCGGGGCATATCGGTCGGGGTGGGGCCAGTGGGGGCGTCGGAGGACTCCGGCTCGGGCTGCAGGAGCTCCTCAACGACCCGTCCGTCGCGCCAGACGACGACGGGGCGGCCGAGGAGGCCGTGCGTGCGGACAGCGTCGTGCTGAGCGGCGGCGACGGCGGCGTCCACGACCGCATCGTCGGCGAGCAGGGCGCCGACGTCTGGGCGGTCCGTGAGGCGGGTGGCCAAGGCGGCACTCGGCCGCGGGATGATCTCCGGTCGCGGGGTCACGGGGAGGGCTCTCCGGGGTTCGTGCCCCGGCGGATCGTCTCCGCCTGGGCCAGGATGGTCGTCCACATGGTGGCGTCGGCCACCACGGTCGCGCGGCCCACGCCCCCGCTCGCGACGGCGGGCGCGGTGCGCGGCTCGCTGGCGTCGTAGACGCGCCAGGTCGTGGCAAGCGAGACGTACGCGTCGAAGAAGTTGACGAGACTCCGCGCCCAGCGCCGCCGGACATCACGTTCAGGGATGTCATGGCCGCCAGCGACGACGCGCTGGGCAACGCGGCGCAGCGCGAGCTCCGGGCTCGGCAGCCAGAGGTAGACGAGGTGTACTTGGTAGCCCGCCTCGCGGCAGCGCAGGAGCACGCGCCGCATCCCGAGCCCGGCCAACGTGCTCTCGAACGCGAATGTCGCGCGCTCGCGGGTCAGCTCCGCGAGCCGCTCGAGCATGATGCGGCCGGCCTGAATCGCAGCCGCCTCAGGCGCGAAGCCCGAGAGGCCGCGCGCGATCTCGTCCGCGTTGACGAACGCGGTCACGCCGAGCACGTCGCGTAGCAGCCGGGGCGCGACGGTCGACTTGCCGGCGCCGTTTGGCCCGCCGAGGACGACGACGTGCGGGCCGCGCGGTGCGTTCAGAGGGCCCACCCACCGGCCGGCGCGGGGAGCCATCCCTTCTGCCGCGCGTCGGCGAGGAGGGCACGGGCGTACGCCTCAGACTCGGTGCCTTGGACGTTACGGCGACGCACGACGTCTCCGCGCCCCTCGGCGGCCGCGTACTCGCGGACGGCTGACTCGGCGTCTCGCCCGCAACGGTCCCAAATGCGTCGCATCACGTCGCGCTGCGAGCCGCGGACGCCCGCGGCGGACGCCCGGAAGAGATGCCCGAACCGGGCGCGGTACTCGTCCTTGCGCGCGTGCTCGCCGACGGCGTCGAGCCCGGGGCATGCAGTCGGGGACGCGGCGTGCGCGTCCCATCCGGCCGGCCACTCGGCGAACACCTTCGCATGACACGCCGGGCAGACGACGCGCTGCATCGCGACGTCGTCGACGGCGAGCTCGTCGGCATTCACGATGGCGCCATCCGGCCGGAACCGCGGGACGGCGGCGCCGGCCGGCGCCCGGGTCGGCACGCGCGGCGGGCGTGCTGGGCCGGGGTGCCCGGGCGCCTGTGCGGAGGAGGCGAGTGCGGTCTCGGGCCCGGTCGTGGAGGCACCTACGAGCGCGTCGAGCTCGCGCACGACCGCGGCCGGCGTGCCGATGTGCTCTGCGAGCAGTGCCGCGGCGTCGACGGCGTGCCGGACCTCGCGTTCGGTGAACGGCTGCTCGTGGGCCCAGCGGTTGCGGGCGTCGCGTAGCACGTGCACCTGGTTCTGCACCGAGCGCGCAGCATGACCCGAGAAGAACAGCGTCGGCCGGTCGAGCATCGCGCCGAGCAGCGCCGGCACGTCGGCGGTCGTGGGCAGCGGGCGGCCCGGCGTCGCGGCGAGCTGCTGGCGTACGTGGACGTCGAGGTAGGGCTTCAGCAGGTCGAGGGCGCGCCGCACGCGGTCCCGGGCCGCCTCGGGGCCGTGCAGATCGCCGGGTCCGGTCGCCACGGTCAGCTCTCGGGGGCGAGGAAGTAGATCGGCTGGAGCGGCAGCCGGCGGCGTGCCGTTTCGTCGAGGCGGGCGTAGTGCTCCGTCCACAGGTCGACGAGGCGCTCCATGTCGACGAGCGTCGCGCGGTGCAGGTGATCCTTGCGTGCCGCGTCCGTTGCATCCGCCGTGAAACCGCCCGTGTTGACGAAGATGCCAGCGTCGTCGGCCGCGAGCACGGCGAGAAACGACCGCAACCCGTTCACGTCGACCTTCTGCTGCTGACGCTTGACTTGGACCTTGATCCGAGGTGGGCGCGTACCGAGCGGGTCGTTGAACGCGACGATGTCGACGCCGCCGTCCTTGCCTTTCGGCGCGATCCACGCGATGTGGTACCCCATCGCCTTCAGCAGTGCGGCGACGAGGTCCTGAAAGTCGTACGGGTCCATGGTTTCGAGGTGGCGCTCGATCTCGCTCCACGCCTGCTCGTCGGCCTGCTCGAATGTGACCGCGGCACTCTTCCCGGCGGCATCGGCTGCGGGTTCGACGTCGTCCGCTTTCGGAGCCGGCACTGGCCCCGTCGCTGCGGTACTCTTGCGCGACTTGTAAATCTGGTTGGCGCGCTTGTGAAAGGCCGCGGGGTCGGAGGTCTCGGCGTAGGCCGCCTCACCTGCGGGGGTGATCGACCAGCGGCCATGTGCCTTGACGAGCCAGCCTGCGACGACGCAGTCGACAGTCGCCCAGCGGAGCATCGTGTCGTAGCGGCGCTTTCCGTTAGGCAGCAGCGCCTGCTCGTGGGCGGTGGGCGCTACGCGCTCGGCGGTGGTCGTGATCGCCTCCGCCGCGGAGAGCCCGCCGGGGTGCGATGCGAGCACCGCGAAGACGCCGCGGAGGAGTTCGCCCAAGCGCTGGTGCGTGATGTCGGCCATCTGCAGGACGGGTCGGCTATGTGGTGCGCGCGATGCGACGATTCACGCGAGCCCCTGCCGGGGCGGCACGTTCGGCGCGAAGGCGATCAAGGAGCGCGGATGCTGGCTCGTCGGTCGGGTCCTGCGGAACGAGGCGGCCCGTGAAGGCGCGCTGCAGGATCGACTGGCGCAGCCGGGCGGCGCGGGCGAGTTGGACGTCGATGTCATCCAGCGTGTGGCTGATCACAGACTGTTTCAGGGCAACGTCTCTGACGAGAGATTCTTGCTCGTCGAGCGACGGAAGCGGAACGACGAGGTCAAGGAAGCGATCCTGCGTGAGGTTCACGCCACTATCGCTGATTCCTGACTTCATTTCGTTGAGACGCCGCAGGTACGAAGGGGCGTTCAACACGATGGCGACGTACTCCGGGCGCACGCGATCCGGCCGAAGTTGCACGCGGTAGACTTTGTCGCAGTTCATCAAACGCGGCTGATCGTCGGGGACGACGCAACTGACGCCCACGCGACTGCGAGGCCCAGCTCGCGTGACGAGCAGGTCTCCTGCGCGGAGAGCAAGCGCGGGTCGTGCACGCATCGCGACTGGTAGTCGCTTGTTGGCCTCCGGCTGGAAGCGAAGTGGCTGGATGGCAGTTGTCTTGATCACGGCCCATTCTCCTGCCGACGCGGAGACACTCTCGCATTTCGGGCTCCACCCCTGGTCGAGTACGCGCACGAGCGACTTGAGCGATGCTTCAGCTCTGGCCGATGCGACTCCTGCGACGCGGTACTCGACAACTGCAGCCAGGTAGCGGGACGCGTTCGCCCGCACCCGCTCCAACATCGCCACCGCAGC
Source organism: Gemmatimonadetes bacterium T265 (assembly GCA_019973575.1). Lineage (NCBI taxonomy): Bacteria > Pseudomonadati > Gemmatimonadota > Gemmatimonadetes bacterium T265. Next base: position 2,765,405 of record BPUI01000001.1, on the reverse strand, counting down.
GTCGAGGTCCGACAGGTGCTCCTCAAGGACGGCGACGACTCGGCGCTGCTCGGCGAGCGGTGCAAGCGGAAGCCGTACGGCGGCCAGCTTCTTAGCATTGACGTTTTGAAGCGCGATTCCGGCGGCAGCCTCGCCAATCTGTTCCCAGTAGTCCGTGGACTGGAGATACCACTTAAGGAACCGAGTCTCGACGCCCTGTAAGGGCCTGAAGCGAATCAGATATGAAGCGAAAACAGCGGGCGGACAGTGCTCAATCAAAGCGCTTAGTCCGACCGACCCCGCACGCGAGATGACCAGGTCCCCGCTAGCCAGAGCGTACTTGCCTACATCGTCAGGCTCCTCATCGCACGCGGGTACCGTGCTCCAATCGACGACAGGCCCGCGACTGATGTCGGTTGTTCGGAGAAAGCGAACGCCCTCGGGCTTGGACACCGCGCGAGTTGTCCAACCGTACATCGATGGTTCACACACCTGACCAAGCGATGTCAGGACCCAGTTCTCTGGCAAGGAGTTGCTCACGCCGCGATCACCTCGCCGATCTCCTCCAGCACCCGCCCCAGCTCCGCCCCGAACACGCGGTGCGCCCCCGCCAACCCCCCGCGCTGCGCGAACGGCGGATCGTCGAAGTCCTCCGCCTCGATCTCCACGTCCGCCGCCACGTGGTCGGCCATCATCGCGAGCCACACGCGCTGCTCGTCCGTGAACCGCCGCCCGCCCGCCTCCATCCGCGCCACCCACGCGTCGAGCCGCGCCCGCGCCACCGCCGGCAGCGGCGCGAGTGCGTCGTCCCGGTGCGTCGCGAACCGCACGAGCGCCACCACGTCCGACAGCCGCCGCGCGGGCCCGCCGCGCACGCGCGCCCGGTCGAGCGTCTCGTACGCCCGCCACACCGCGTCGAGCGCGAGCGGCGGCTTGCGGTCGAGCAGCGCCCGGCGCAGCTCCTCGACCGCCGCGCGCGTGAGCCGCGCCTGCCCGGGCTCCCGCGTTCCGTAGAGCAGCCGGATCGCCGCCAGCTCGTCGCGGTGCTCGGTGAGGAACGCCTCGAAGCCGGTCGTCGTGCTGAGCGCCCGGTCGCGCGCCTCGGGCGACAGCTCGGCGCCTAACAGCGTGTCGACGCTCGCCGTGTCGATGGTCTGCTCCTTGGAGCGCTTGAGGTCGACGAGCCGCTGCCGGAGCTGCGGGTCGCCGGCGACGGGGGCGAGCGCGGCCCGGAGCAAGGCCACGCGCGCGCGGGCCACCGCCGCCTCGCCGGGCTCCCACCCGGGCTCCGCGACGCGCGCGGGCGCTGCCTCGCGCGCCGCGTCGCGTGCCGCGTCACGCTGCCGGTCGGGGTCGAGCGCCTCGACGATGCCGCGGGCGAGGTCGCGCAGCGTCGGCCCGCCGGTGCTCGCGGCCACGCTCGCCCGCTCGTCCGGGCCGAGCCGGGCGTCGAGGCGCGCGAGGCGACTGGCGAGAGTGGAGGCGACCTCGGGGTCGACGTTCCCCATCGCCACCGCCTGGAGCAGCTTGTCGAGCGACACCGTGGGCTGCACGTCGAGCGGCCGCGTGTCGGCGAGCGGCTCCTCGCACACGCCCACGCAGTCGACGATCACGTAGCGCGTCTTGGCCGCCGCGTCGGGCGTGACCGCCTTGAGGTCGTCGGGCGAGACCACGCGCACGCCGCGCCCCTTCATCTGCTCGAACAGGGTCCGGCTCCGCACGGTGCGCATGAACCACAGCACCTCGAGCGGCTTCACGTCGGTGCCGGTCGCGATCATGTCCACCGTGACCGCGATGCGCGGGTGGTACGAGTTGCGGAAGCTCTGCAGCAGGTCCTCGGGCCGGACCCCGCTCGACTTGTAGGTGACGCGCTCCACCTCGCTTCCGTCCGGCCCCGGCACCCGCTCGACGATGCGCGCCGTCCCCGTCTTGTACGTGATCTTCTGCACCGCGTCGTTGCCTAACGCGAGCTCGTCGCGGAGGACCTTCACGAGGTCGTCCGCGTGCGAGTCGTCCTTGGCAAAGACGAGCGTCTTGGGGATGTGGGTGCGCTCGGGGAAGACCTCGGGGAGGAACCGGTCGCGGAACGCGCGCACGACGGTCCGAATCTGGTCCGGGGCGACCACGTCGCGGTCGAGCGCCGCGGCGGCGTAGACGAGCGGCTCGTCGAGCGCCTCCCACCGCTTGCGGCGCGTCTCGCGGTCCCTGCGGTCGACGATCTGCCCCGCCTCCACGGTCGAGCCGCGCTCGGTGATGTCGGTGCGGATGCGGTACACGTCGAAGTCGACGTTCACGCCGTCGGCCACCGCGTGCTCGTGCCCGTACTCCTGCACGACGTTCGCGTCGAAGAAGCCGTAGGTGAGCTTGGACGGCGTGGCCGTGAGCCCGACGAGGAGCGCGTCCCAGTATTCGACCACCTGCCGCCAGAGCGTGTAGATGCTGCGATGGCACTCGTCGACGAAGACCACGTCGAACAGCTCGACGGGCAGCGCCGGGTTGTACGCGACCGGCACCGGCTCGCGGCGGAGCGCGTCGAGGCCCCCGCCCACCCCGCCTAACGCGACCGCGTCGAGCGCGGTGTCGGCGTCCAGCTCGTCGGCCTCCTCCGCCATCGCGGGCTCGCCGCGCAGCATCGAGTAGAGGCGCTGGACCGTGCCGATCACCACGTTGGCGACCGGGTCGACGCGGTTGGCCGTGAGGCGCTGGACGTTGTAGAGCTCCGTGAACAGGCGTCCGTCGTCGGGCGTGCGGTAGCTCTGGAACTCCTTGAGCGCCTGCCGGCCGAGGTTCGCGCGGTCGACCAGGAAGAGCACGCGCTTCGCGCCCGCGAACTTGAGCAGGCGGTAGATGCTCGCCACCGCCGCGATGGTCTTGCCCGAACCGGTGGCCATCTGGACGAGCGCCCGTGGCCGGCCCGCGGCGAGCGAGGCCTCGAGCCGGCGCACGGTGGTGAGCTGCGCGGGCCAGAGCCCGCCGGCCTCGACCGACGGCATCGCGGTCAGGTGACGGCGGAACGTGGCCGGGCGCTCGCTACGCGGATCCGGTCGGCCGTCGACGACCGGGAGCCAGAGCGGCTCGGCGGTCGCCCATTCCAGCAGCGTCGCCGGCCGGTGGAACGCGAAGACTTCGCGGCTCTTCGGGACGGGGTCGAGCCGGTTGGTGAACCGGGTCTCGACGCCCGTGGACTGGTAGAGGAACGGCAGGGGGCGCACCGGCGAGGCGACGCCGGCGGGGAGCCCGGTGCCGTACTTCTCGCTCTGGACCTCGACGCCGGTCAGCGTCTCGCCCGCGCGCTTGGCCTCGACCACGCCCACGGCTTGGCCGTCGGCATAGAGGAGGTAGTCGGCGACGCCGTGCCCCGGGGCGAGCGGGACTTCGCGGACGGCCACGCCCGGACCGGCGTAGAGGTTCACGGCCCCGCGGTCCTGCACCAGCCAGCCGGACGCCGCGAGCGCGCGGTCGATCTCATCGCGGGCGGCGGCTTCGAGGGGCATGCAGAGCGTGGGGGCAGAGAGCAGGCGGGCTGGGCGGAGCCGTAACGTACGCAACGTCTCGGACGCCGCCCAGACTGCACGGGCGGCGAGCCCTGGTTGAAAGGAGACGCGTTCGCCGCGTTCCGAAGCATCGTCTCCGATAGAAGCGTCGCCGTCTCCGCGCTGGTCACGCTGTCGGGCTTGCGGAGGAAGCCGGCCATGAAGGCGTCGTTGTTCCTGCCGGTCGCGCTTCCGCGTTTGCCCGGGGGTACGGGGCCGAGCGCGTAATCGCGGAACCGCGGTCCAGTCGACCGCGGTCCAGTCGGGGGGCGCTAGCGCGTGCCTTACGCCAAGCGGATGTTACGCGGGCTCCGGTCGTTGGTCGGACGCGCCACCAGCAAACCGCCATGGTTGGGCATCAAGCCCCGCGTCTTGAGCTTGCGCGTTAGGCAACACACGATCCCCGAACACCCGAGAACGACGGTGGCTGCTCCGACGACGGCGGACTTTGTTCGCGCAATGCAGGGCATGCGGAAGCCGGGCGGCCGGCAGCCCGATTTCCTCCAGGCACACGTCGATGCGCCCGGCGGCGCGCTCACGATGACCCGCCTCGCAGAGGCGGCCAACTACAAGGCGTATCGTGGGGCGAACCTGCGCTACGGCATCCTCGCGGACCGGATCGGGCGCGCGATGGGGCTCGAAACGCCGGGTATCGACCTCCTCGTTGAGCTCATCCGCCCCGAGCGGGTCAGCAACCGGGAGTGGATTCTCGTGCTGAAACCCGCGTTCGCGGCGGCGATGCGGCGCGTCGGCTGGGTCGAGTAGTCGACGGCGCCGCCGGGCCCCGCTGCTGACGTCACGGCGGCGTTCGACTGTCAACGCGCGCGGAGCCGGGTGCGGCGGGCGCCGTGCCCCAGCGTTGCACGACCTCGCAGGGGACGGGGATAGGGGACGCCAAGGCGACAACGCACCCACGCGATTGCTGGATTGCAATCACGTGCCGCGCTCGCGACCGCATTCCAGGGCGCGGTACGCACCTTGCTTGCTAGCACAGCCCCACCCAGGAGCTACGAAATGTCCAAGGAGACCAGTAAGCGCGCCGCAACGAAGGCGTCTTCTGTCATGACGAGCGGCGAGACCGGCGCGAAGTCCAAGTCGGCGGCTGGCAGCGCGCTCTCGCAGACCGGCGCGCCGAAGAAAGTGACGTCCCCCACGGTGGCGAAGAAGGCGTCCGCCGCCCTCCGAGATGGGCGCTCGAGCACGGCCACGAAGACAGCCGCAGGGAGTGCCTTGGCGCAGGCGCGGTCGAAGAAGCGGAAGTGACGGCGTAATTCGTTAGGCGCGACCTCAACGCCCCAGCCTGTGTCCGGACCGGGGCGTGTCGGCGTCCGGAGCTGACGCTCGCGGCGCCGTGCACCGAGCGACAGCCGGACGTGACCTTCGCCCATCCGCGGCTCCCCCGCCCCACTGCGTTCCGGCCCGCATGGCGGCCAACGACGACCGACTCTCCGCAGCGATGCCGCCCAAGCGCTCCAGCAGTCCGCCCCCGCGCGTGTTCGTCAGCTACAGCCACGATTCCGACGCGCATCGCGCGCGGGTCCTGACCCTGGCGGACCGGCTACGAACGCACGACCGCATCGACGCGCGCCTCGACCGATACGTGGAGGGTACGCCGGCCGAAACGTGGCCGATCTGGATGGCGCACCAGATCGAGGACGCTGACTTCGTGCTCGTCGTTTGCACCGCCGCGTACGAACGCCGGGCGTTGAAGCGGGAGCTCCCCGGCAAGGGGCTCGGCGCCGCGTGGGAGGGCGGGATCGTCACGCAGCTCGTGTATGAACACCAGGGGCGCACCACGAAGTTCGTGCCCGTCGTGTTCGGCGATTCCGACCTCGCCCACATCCCGGTGTTTCTGCGCGGGGCGACACACTACGACGTCAGTGCGGAGTCCGGCTATCAGGCGCTCTACGACTACCTGACCGGGTACCACGACACGCCGATGCCGGCGCTCGGGGCGGGGCGTCCGGCGCGCACGTCGCGGACCGTGGCGAGCCCGGTCGCGACGTCAATAGGGCGCAAGGTCGCGCCGAGCCTCAGCGCGAAGGCAGCACCGGCGCGGGATGCCGGGCGCGCGGCACGCCGGGGCGTAGACGCCGCAGTACCGCGCGCGAAGAAGGCGCCGAGCCGCCGTGCGTTCTCCGGCCGCGCCCCCGTCGTACTGCGCTTTGACGACGGCCACGTCGCGGCATTCGGGGCCGACCGCATCGAGGCCGGGCAGACGCTCGTCCTCGACCTCGTCCCACTCACACCGGATGACGGGGTGCGGCTGCAAGCCTTGCAGGCCGCGACCGGGCCGTCGGCGTACGGGCGGACCGCGGCCGTCGCCGTCGCGTACGGCGTGCCGCCGGTGATCACGGCGACGTGGGCCCGTGTCCGCGACGTCAGCCAGGAGATTGTGGCCGGGACGGCCCGGTGGCGTCTCACGCTCGAACCGCGCGCCGAAGCTGGCGGGCTGATGGATGAGATGTCAACGAACGGGTATTCGGCGGACGACATCGCCGAGCTGCGCGCCCGCCGCATCCTCCTTGATGACCGTGCATCGACCCGGCCGGCAGGCGATCCCCGCCCCGGCAAGCACCCGAACGAGGCGCGGCTCGATCCAATGGTCGCCATGTTTGTGAGCGGAGCGGTGAGCGGTGCCGCACGCGGCGGCGAGTTCTCGCTGCCTGCGGTCGAGGCGTCGCCCCTGCCGGCGCTCGACGCTGCATGGTCGGCCGACCGGCCGAGCTTCCTGGTGGCCGCGCGCCTAACGGCCGCGCTCTGGCTCGTCCTCACCCGTGTCGTCGCGCAGGTGCGCAAGCTCGACGTTGCCGACGCTGGCGCTTCACGCCTCTCGGTCGATTTCGAGGGCGTGCGGCGGAAGCTGTACGAGAATGCGCCGGCCGCCATCATCCGCGTCGCGGGCGAGTGCCCGTTACGGTCGTGAGACTGATCGGAGTCCTCGGTGACCCGAGCGTTGGTGGGGACACCGAACGCTTGGTCAGACATGCGTGAGCCAGTATCCGGGTCGGTGACGCAGCAATCGGCATCCGCACCTGAGTTCCCGGCGCACGATCACGATCTCGAGCAGACGCTGTTCGACGCTGTGCTCGCGAGCTTCGCAGAAGGAGCGGAGCGATCCGGGGAGATCCCGTCCGACGACGAGTTCGACGCGCGACTCACTCAGGTCGCGGAACAGGCCCTCCCCCGTCTCACCCACGCGATGCTCGACGCCGCGCTCGTCGAGGCGTCCGTGGGCGCAGCCGAGCGCCGCGCCCGACGAGCCGAGTTTCAGGCGGCAGTCCGCCGGGGGTGGGGGGACGCGCTCAACCTACTCGAACTTCTCATCGACGCCTTTCACGAGTACGGGCGCGATGGCCTCCTCGCGACGGGCCGGGCCGGGAGCCTCGCGGGCGACGCGCGCCTCTCCGCCCTGGGCCGACTCCACGCGCGCGCCTGCCGTACGGCGTACGAGGTGCTCTCCCTGTTGGAGTGCGGGCTCGCGGACGGCGCGCTTGCCCGGTGCCGGACGCTCCACGAGATCGCCATTGTTGGGACCGTGCTGGGCGCCAACGCTCCGGTCGTGGCGGAGCGATACACGCGCCACGCGGCCGTGCGAGCGGAGCGCGCCATGCGGGACTTCAACCCACACCACGCGGCCCTCGGCTGGGAGCCGATTCCGGCGGCCGCGCTGCAAGCGGCCGCCGCCCACGTCGAAGCGCTCGTGGAGGAGTACGGCTCCCGCTACCGGCATGACTACGGCTGGGCGGACGGCGTGGTCGCGCCGGCAGTCGCGGGGCACAAGGTCGCCATCCAGGATTTGGAACGCGCGGCGGGCCTGGCCCACTACCGGCCGTTCGGCGATTGGGCGAGCGGCAGCGTGCACGCCGGTCCGCAGGGCCTCCAGTCGCTCGGACATCCTCTGGATCCGACGCGGGAGGTTTTGTACGCCGGGGGGAGCACGTCGGGGCTCGCCGATCCGGGCCAGCATGCAGCCCTGTCACTCGGACACTTCGTAGCCGCGCTTGCTCCCCATTTGCCGCCTTCCCTCGAACGGCTTGCTCGCGGTCAGGCCGTCACGGGACTCGTTCCGCGGTGACAGGCACTCTTCAGTCAGGCACACCAAGCCGTTGAGGAGTTGACGCGCGAGAACCTCACCGCGACCGACGGCGCGTTGTCACCCGACATCACTCGGTCCGGGCCGGACGCCGCGCGCTGAGCGCGACGGCACGACTTCACAATCGCGCACGGATTCTGTATGCCTCGGCGTCGCGGGCCTCGTACACGGACGCCGAGGAGCGCCCCGGGACGCCGCTGTTCTACCACCACGGTCGCTACCGTGGCAGGGCCTAAGTTGTTGTCCCCCTTACGGTTCGCGCTCCCGTCCCGAGCGAAATCGTAAAATGGTTATACCGCCACTCCTCCCAGGAGGTGTGCCCATACACCCGTAAATTCGCGCTTCCGCTGAAGGAGGCTGCGTTCGCGCCGAGACCGGCCGTTGCGGGCAAGGACGCGAGCACGCTCGCGCGCGACCTCCTCGAGATGAGCCAGCCCGAGTTCTCGGCCGCGTTCAGGGGATCCCCCATGAAGCGGGCGAAGCTCCGGGGGCTGAAGCGCAACGCCGCCGTGGTGCTGGGGAATGTGGGGACGGCGGAGGATGTGCCCGTACTGGTGGCGGCCCTCGAGGAGCCCGAGCCGCTGGTCCGCGCCCACGCGGCCTGGGCGCTCGGGGAAATCGGGACGCCTGGCGCGCTGGACGCGCTCCGGGCGAGGGCGGTTGTCGAGCTGGACGCCTCGGTCGCGGCCGAGTTGCGGGCCGCCCTCGGCCGCGTGCTCGAACGCCGAACGGCCTGACGATCGCTACCGGTCGCGGGTGAGGGCGGCGCCGGTGAGCACCCACTTGGCGGTGAGCTCCTGGCACAGGTAGCCCAGGACGTAGCGCGGGGCGGTCGCGACGGTCATCTCGCGGCTGGCCTCCAGATCGGCCAGCGCCGCTTCGAGCGCGCGCCAGAGCGGCGTGCCCTCGTATTGCTCGTGACTGGCGTGCGTCTGCGGGGGCGTTACGGGTCGAGGGCTCGGACTGGGCGGTGCGCCCTCCGGCGTGCACCGAAGGGCACGGGGACCGCTAGTGGGCGTAGAACGCCTCGAGGCAGCACCGGGCGGCGTCGCGCTGCACGGCGGCGTGGGCCGTGGTGGGCAGGCAGAGCGCGTCGTCCGCCACCGTCGCGCGCACGGCCACGAGCGCGGCCGGCAGCCCCACGCCCTCGCGGCGCAGTGCGCGCGCGTAGGCACCCGCCGCCGTGTAGGCGCGCTCGTACGCCAGGTCGCGGGCGAACTCGCGCGCCTCCCAGGCGTCGCGTTCCGCGCCCGACAGGCAGTGGTCGCCGGCGTACAGCCGGCCGAGCGGCCCGTCCTCGTCCACCCACCGGTCGGGTTCGACCTCGGAGGTGAGGTCGGGCGCGGACTCGGGAGCGAGGTCGACGACCGCGAGATCCTCGACGTCGGGCGTGGTACCGGCCAATGCGTCAGTTGGGTGACCGAGGCCGCGCAGGGCGTCCCGGAACGCGCCGTGGGCGGCCTCGGCCGCCGTGCGGACCGAGAGGGTCAGGGACGCCGACGCGACGTCGGCCGCATCACGCGCGGGGCCGGCCAGGGGGAGCCACTCGGGGCCGGCCCGTCCGGCGCGAGGCGCGGAAGGGTGACGCGGGCGACCCGGGTAGCGGGGCGGGCGGGGCGGCATGGCGCTATCCTCGGGGGGGACGGCGTCGCCAGAAGCGCCGGGGCTCAAGGGGCGGTCCACCCGCCCGGCGCGGCCCGCTGGTGGAGAACCAGGCCGCGCGCACGGGTGGTCTACCGCGCCCCGCCGCGGAAGGTCCCGATGCGCACCCAAATCTCGAGCTCGCGTGCGTGGAGCCGCAACGCGGACTCCGCGAGCGGCGCGGCGCATTGCGCGCCGGCGCGCGGCACGCTAGTATCCGGATGCGACAAATGCGCACCGCGCATCCACCGCCGGCGGACAGGGGCCCTCGCTCTCGCGAGGGCCCTTTTGCGTTCCGCCCAGTCCGGCGCGGCGGCCGTCGCACCCAACACCGAGCAGGAGTCTTCGCATGCGCACGACCGGCACCGTCAAGTGGTTCAACGACACAAAGGGCTTCGGCTTCATCACCCCCGAGAACGGCGCGAAGGACTGCTTCGTCCACCACTCCGCCATCCAGAAGCAGGGCTACAAGAGCCTCGCCGAAGGGGAGCGCGTGGAGTTCGACGTCGTCGAGGGCCAGAAGGGCCCCGCCGCCGAGCACGTCGTCAGCGTCTGACGCACGCGAAGAACGTTCGCGGGCCGCGCGCCCGCTCAGGGGGGCCGGCGCGCGTCGCGCGGGCACCCCGCGTCCCCGCCACGACGGCGCGGACGGTCCCGAACACCACAGTATGATCGAGATCACTCTTGCCGACGGCGACCGCATCGAATGGGCGCTCAAGGCATTCAAACGCAAGGTCATCAAGGCCGGACTGCTGCAGGAGCTGCGGAGTCGGCGCCATTACGTGAAGCCGAGTCGGGCCCGGCAGCTCAAGAGCGCGGCCGCGCGGCGGCGCACCCGCAGCGCCGCCCGACGCGCCGCCCGCGGATGATCCGCCGCGGCGTCGCAGGCCGCCACACGACGTCCGCCGTCCGACCCTCTTTCGCTCGCGCCATGCCCGTGATGTCCTCCGTTCCGACCCCGGCTTCGCCGCCGCGCACGCTCCCCCTCGCCCGCGAGGCCTTCGTTGCGGCGATCCGGCGCGACACGCCGGGCACCGACCTGCCCCGCTTTGTCGCGGTGCTCGATGACCTGCTCGCGTGGAGCACCGCCCGCCCCGGGCAGCTCGCCTTCCGGGGCGGGGCTGGCCCGGCCGACGTGCTCCGCTTCGCACGGGCTGGAGCGACCGCAGCATTCTGGACGGTTCGCGCGGCGCGCGGCGGCGCCCCGACGCTCGAGATCGCGGTGCCCGCGGGGTACGCGGGCGCCGTGGAGAACCGGGCGCGCGCGACGGCCACGCTCAACGCGCACGCGCGCACCGTGCTCGCCGGCGACGACCGGCTCCGGATCGGGTTCGGGGCGCTCAAGAACGAGGCGGCCCGGACCGCCGTGCTGGCCCTCCTAGACGAGCTCCTAGCAGCGGCGCGGCCGACCGAGACGGCCGCGCCCGCCTGACCCCGAACGGGGCCGGCCGCACGAACGCCGCCCCGCCCCGCCCACGCCTCGGCCCGCGCCCCGGCCATTGCGCGGGCGCGGCGTGACACGGAGATCGGCTGGGACCGCACGCATGACGATCCCCACCGTGCCCGCCGCACGCCTGCCCAAGGGCTGACCGGCGGCGCTGCGCACCGTGGTGCGCGCCTGCCTCGAGTCGCCGTTCCCGGTCAACCTCTGGTGCGGCGACGCGCTCCTGCTCGTCTACCATGTACCCAGCCCTGCCGCGCCCTGCCGGGAGCGCCGCGGACGCGTTCGACGCCCAGATCGGCCCCGTCAGGGCGTCGGTCGCGGCGCGGCGCGGCTCGGCGCCGTCTGCCGGCACTGGGAAGCGGCCGACTTCGACGCCCTCGTCGACCGGATCGCCCGCACGAAGCTGCGCTGGGCCGACCTCGGCTACCCCGATTAACGGCGCGCGCCGCATGGCCTAACGACCGGCCGCGCCCGCGTCGGCGCCGTCCGGCCCCGGAGCGGCCTGCGCGTCCGCTTGCGCGTCGGCCTCCGCGTCGGCCTCCGCGTCCTCGGCAGCCTCGAACGCGCGCTTGGCCTCCACGCCGCCCACGCTCTGCTGCCAGTTGTCGGTCGCGTCGTCATAGGCCACCCAGCGCGGCAGCGGCAGCAGGAGCCGGAGCGCCAGCGCCTCGACGAACGGCTCGTAGGCCTGCCGCAGGGTGTGCAGGTGAATCCCGGTCTCCTCGTCCCGCTCTGCGAACGTGAGGCCGACCTCGGCGAGCCGCGCGCGCAGCCGCGCGACCGCGATCGGCGGCAGCCGGTCCGCGTGCGCGTCGGCCGGCTCGGGCCGGAGGGCCGCGGCCGGCAGGGCCGCCGCGTCGTGCAACAGCGCGTCGTCGAGCGCGGCTGCGGTGCCCGGGCGCGCGCCCAGGTTGGCGGCCTGCTCGCGCGCCTCCTCGCCACTCGACGGGTTGTGCAGCGCGCGCGCCATCTCGACGACCGCGAGGCGCGCGGTCGCGAACGTCATGCGCGCCTGGAACGTCGGCAGTCGCTCGGCGACCCCGCGCCGCGCGCCGGGTGCGTCCGCGCCGGAGGGGCCCGCGCGCGGGGCGTCCCCGTCGCCCGCGGCGAGGTCGGTCAGCCCCAGCGTGAGCAGGGCGCAGGCGTCGAGCACGGTGGTGAGCGCGGCGAGCCAGCTCTCGTTGTCGTGCTGCGAGCGGTAGTAGCCGAGCATCGGGTACGAGAGGTGACTCTCGAGGAGTTCGGCCGCCCACTGCTCCCACTCGCCGAGGAACGCCGCGAGCGACTCGAGCCCCTGCGCCGACACGGCGTGGCGCGCGATCAGTTCCGCGGCCGTCGGCGGGGAGCCGGCCCGCGCGTCGAGGCGGATCACGTGGGCCTCGCGCCGCGAGAAGAGCTGATAGAGCACCGGCAGGTAGCCGATTACCACCGCCAATAACCCGAACCCGATCCCGGCCTCGAGCACCGAGAGGAAGCGGCCGAGCCGGGTGTGCGCGGTCACGTCGCCGTAGCCGAGCGTAAAGAACGTGACGCCGCTGAAGTAGAGCTGGTTGACGAGTGACGGGGCGTGCGCGCCGAAGCCGCCGAGGACGGGTTCGTCCCGGGCGACCGCCCACTGCAGCACGCCAAAGCCGGCGATGAGCGCCGCCGTCCACGCGGCGAAGAGCCCGATCATGGCGAGCGGGCCGTAGAGGCTGAGAAACGTCGCGCGGACGCGCTCCGGGAAGCGCGGGCTCGCCGCGGCCCACAGGCGCCAGGTGCCGCGGAAGTAGGTGCGCACGAAGCGCAGCCGGCGGCGCACGCGGCGCGGCAGCAGCATGACCTCGAACGCGTCGAGGAGGGTGGCGGCGACGAGGAGCGCCGCCGCCACGCCCGCGAAGTCGGCCGCTGCCCGCTCCGGAAGCATCACGACCCGGACGCGGGGCACGGACCGCGCCGGCCGGGGCGAATCGCGCGGGAGTTCCGCCAACGACGCCGATCAGGCGAGCCGGTCCGGTGAGGCGGCGCGCCGTCACCGCCGCGGCGCGCCGCCTGCTGGTGTCCCGGTATCACACGACGCGGCGCCGCTCCGCCGCCCATTCACCCGTTCGTCATCGAGTCGGCGTCGCACCGCGGCCGTTCTCCCTTTGCCGCATCGCTGGGTGTATCACCCACGCACGGCCACTCCGGAGAGTGCGAATGTCCGAGCCGATGCACGGCACGACATACCTGTCCGAACCTCCGTCAGACGACGGCGCTCTGGACGGGCAGGCACGCGCGTGACCGTGGACGCGGTCGACCTGGCCGCCGTCTTCGCCGCGCTGCCCGGCGTCGAGCTCGTCCTCGCCCCCGATGCGCCGCGCTACACAATGCTCGCGGTCACCGCCGGGCGGCTCGCGGCCACGATGACCACGCGCGAGGGTACGCTCGGGCGGCCCCTGTTCGCGGTGTTCCCCGATGCCAACCCGGCCAACGACGCGCCGAGCGGCGTCCGGAACCTGCGGGCGTCGCTCGACACGGTGCTGCGCACCCGCCTGCCGCACCGGATGCCGGTACAACGCTACGACCTCCAGCGCCCCGACGACACGTGGGAGGCGCGCTACTGGGCGCCGCTCAACGTGCCCGTGCTCGGGCCCGACGGCACCGTCGGCTACCTGATCCACCGCGTCGAGGACGTCACCGACGCGGTGCAGCTCCTGGTCGACGGCGACCGCCTCCGGGGCGCGGCGGCCGCGAGCGAGCGGGCGCGCGCCGACGCGGAGACCGGGTGGGCCGAGAGCGCGGCGGCGCTCGCGCTGCTCCGGGGCCAGGCGCGCGAGCTCGCGCGCGCCAACGCGCAGTTCCAGGCGCAGGCGGCCGAGTTGGCGGCGACCACCGGGGCACTCCGGGCCACGGCCGCGCGCCTCGAGGCTCAGGTCGCGGTGGCCGAGGCGGCTCGGGGCGAGGCCGAGCGGGCGAACCACGCCAAGGGCGAGTTCCTCGCCGTGATGTCGCACGAGCTGCGCACGCCCCTGAACGCCATCGGCGGCTACGCCCAGCTCATGGAGCTCGGCCTGCACGGCCCGGTCACGCCCGAGCAGCTCGCCGCGCTCGGCCGCATCCAGCGCGGGCAGCAGCACCTGCTCGGCCTGATCAACGCGGTGCTCAACTACGCGAAGCTCGAGGCGGGCCGCGTCGCGTACGACGCGGCCGACGTGCCCGCGGCGGAGCTGCTCGCGGAAATCGCGGCCCTGGTCGCGCCGCAGGCCCGCGCTATGGGGCTCGTGCTGGCCGTCGCGCCGTGCGTGCCCGCGCCGGGCGCGACCGGAGACGCCGCCGCGTCCGTGGCGCGCGCGGACCCGGACAAGGTGCGGCAGGTGCTGCTCAACCTGCTCTCCAACGCGGTCAAATTCACGCCGCGCGGCGGCACGGTCACGCTCGCCTGCGGGCCGGCGCCGGCCGCGCGCGTTCCGGGCGACGGGGCCCCCGGCGGCGATCCCGGCGGCCGGCGCGTGACGTTCGCCGTGGCCGACACCGGGCGCGGCATCCCCGCGGACCAGCTCGCGCGCGTGTTCGAGCCGTTCGTGCAGGTCGACCAGCGGCTGACGCGCACGGAGGAGGGCGCTGGGCTTGGGCTGGCGATCAGCCGCGACCTGGCCCGGGGCATGGGCGGGGACCTCACCGCCGAGAGCGCCGTCGGCGCGGGCTCGACGTTCACGCTCACGCTGCCGGCTGCCTAACGGTCGTTGGGGAGAGTCTCGCTTCTGGTCTCGATTGCGGGCTGGGCGCCTAACGATTCTCGCGGAGTGCCGTCTCGATTCGGTACGACTTCTCCTGACGTCGCCCCGGAAAACGCGGGCAGGTCAGAAGTAGAGGTCGGGTAAGTTTCGGGGCCCTCGATCACGAGGCACCGATGAAGCGGTCGAAGTTCAGCGAGGAGCAGATCGCGTACGCGTTGCGGCAGGCCGGCAGCGGCACGGCCGTAGCCGATGTCTGTCGGCAGAGCGGGGCGACGTTCTACGTGCGGAAGAAGCGGTTCGCGCACCCCGGCGTGAGCGAGCTGCGGCGCATGCGCCAGCTCGCCAGCGGCGAGTCCGAGGACGAGAACCGGCGCCTCAAGGGGCTGGTCGCCGACCTCACCCTCGACGAGCACATGCTGTCGGAAGCGCTCCGAAAAAAAGACTGAAGCCGGCGCGCCGCCGCGCGCTCGTGGGCTGGTTCCGCAGCACGTTCGGGATCAGCGTCGTGCGCGCGTGCGCCTCGCCACCCTGCGGCGCGAGGGCTTGTTGTAGCGCGGCGTGCGACGCGGCGAAGGGACGGGCGGCACGAGGCACGACGACGGAACGCGACTGGCGGGACGACCAAGTACACCAAGACGACGACCCGGGAGGGCCCGATGCCCGGACGCCGCAAGTTCAGCGCGCCGCGCGCCGCGATGACGTCGCAGCGCCGCACCCGGAACGCGGCCGAGACTGCGCGCCTGCTGGCCGAGATGCCGCTGGCGGAGCTGCGCCAGGCGCAGGCGCTCCTCGCGCGGTTCGGCGCGCTGCACGTGAAAGCGCGTGTGAAGGCGCACCCGACCAACGCACGGGCGCTGCTGTCGGACGCGGCCGTGGACACCATGCAGTGGTCGACCGTGGCGACCGGCGGCGACGCGCGCTACGGCCTGAGGTGGTGCGCACGCCCGACCTCGCCGTGCCCCTCGCGTTCACGATCGAGGCGGCGCCGAACGGCGCGGCGGCCGCCGCGGGCGCGGACTCGGGGGCGGTGCGCGCCGCCATCGGCCCACGCGCGGCGGCGGGCCCCGCCCACTTCCAGGACGGCGTGCTGTCGGTGCGCCTGCCGGGGGACCTCGCCTCGGCGGACAGCACCGGCCCGGACGGTCCGGGCTCGGACCGCCACCTCGAGTGGTACCTCGTGCCGCGGCCGGGGGGACTGATGGGCACCATGACCACGCGCCCCAGCCCGGCGTCGGGCCTCGACGGGTAACTCAGCTGCTGGGTCGAGCTGAAGCGGCAGCCGCAACGGGTCGTACGCGCCACACTCACCCGGAAGGCGTCGCGCCGACATGCGCCGAGTTCTGCAGCTGGTGATCGGAGCCGCGTGCTTCCTGGTCCCATGGGTCGCCCACCCCGCGTGGGCCAGTCCGCCCGAGTTCCGCCTCCGGGTCGTCCCCGCGGTCGTCTACAACGTCGACGACCCGGGGAACGCCAGGACGTCGTCGTTCGTGTTCGACGTCGTCGTGATTTGTTCCGCCGATTGCGCGCTCACCCCGGTCGCCGCCCGCGTGGACCTCTCGCACGGCCGATCCGCCGTCGAGCGGCCGGGGAACTGCGTCATCATCGACCACGGCAACGCCGAGTACAGCGTGCTGGCGCACATGCAGAACGGGTCAGTCCAGGTGAAGGCGGGCGACCGGGTTGCCGCCGGCCAGGTGATCGGACGGCTCGGGAACTCGGGGGACCCCTGCGGACCGCACGTGCACTACCAATTGCAGTCTGGGCCACAGCTCTTCCGCGATCAGTCGCTGCCGTTCCGGTTCCAGAACATCGACCCTCCGAAACTCTCCCGCGGTACATACTTCGACGCGAAGTAAGGTGGTCCCCGCGCGCGGACGTGGCCGCGTCAGCCCGCGGCAGGACGACCGCCGAACGCCAGGACGTACCCGTCCGGATCTTCGACGTAGAAGTCCTTCGTCCCCCACGCCGTGTCGGCCAGCGGTCGGAGGACCGTCGCCCCGTTCGCGACGCACTGCGCGTAGAACGCTTCGATGGCGTCCACGCCGGCCGCCGCGTCGAGGTGCTCGTGCGCGCGCCGGCGCTCCGCGTCGTAGGCCGCCCGGTGCGCCGCCTCGTGCTTCGGCGTCGCCTTCAGGTGCAGCTCGAGCCCGTCCCGCACGCCGATCGCGTAGAACCCGCCCCACGACTCGCCGAATGCGAAGCCTAACCGCCCGTAGTACGCGACGGAGCGCGCGAGGTCGTCGACCAGGAACTGGGGCGCGAACGACGTGAGGCGTGTCCTGACGTCGTCGGGGCCCACGACCCGTTCGGCCGTGGCGACGTCGTAGAAGACGCGGAGGAGGTTGCCGTCCGGATCCGCCGCCGTGAACTCGTGTAGGCCCCAGGGCTTCGACTCCGGCGCGGAGATCACCCTCGCCCCACCGGCGTTCCACGCGCGGTACAGCCCGTCCACGTCGTCCTTGCTCTCCAAGTTCAGCCAGGTCAGCGTCGGTCCGACGTTGCCGTACCGCTTCCGGTAGTGCGGGTCCGCCAGGAACAGCCGGCAGCCGCCCCGCGACACGCCGGCCAAGCCGAGCGCCTCGCCGCCCCAGTCCAGCGTGAAGCCCAGGCTGTGCTCGTAGTACGCCGCCGCCGCGGCGATGTCCTCGACTGGGATCTCGGGCACGGCGCCGGGGATCTCGGGGATGATCCGTGATTCTCCACGCGATGTCGCCGCCGAACGCCTGGCCGTGGTGTCGTCGACGTCACCCTCGGCGGCAGCGGCTACCTCCGCCGGCGGCAGAGGGGACAGGAAGTTGAGGGTGAAGCCGTCCGGGTCGCGGACCGAGACCTCGCGCATCCCGTACGACGTGCCGTGCGGCGGCCCGGCCTCGAGACCGCGGCCGCGCAGGTGCGCGTACACGTGGTCCACGTCCGCGCAGCCGATGTAGAGCGCCACGTCCGCGTGCCCGACCGCACGGATCGGGTCGGGCGCCGCGGGGCGCTCCGCCTCGGGGTCGTACGCCGCGTTGAGCATCAGCTCCGCGGCGCCCTGGCGCAGCCACACCCAGCCGTGCGTGTCGGGGGCGCCCGAGGCGGCGAGCGGCGACGCCGAGACTACCTCGAAGCCGAGCGCGTCGCGGTAGAACGCGAGCGAGGCCGGCATGTCGAACACCTCGAAGTAGGGGCAGGTGGGGCGGAGCGCGAACGCCATGGCGGGTCTCGAAAAGGTAGGTAGGGCGACCGACAGGACGACCGACCGCGAACGTGGCGCGGTCTAACGGTCAGGGCGTCCCGGGTGGCCGGGCGGGGGGTCGGTCGAGCGGGCGGTAGAACTGCAGCACGTTCCCGCCCGGGTCGCGGACGTGGAACTCGCGCGTGCCCCACGGCATGTCCGCCGGCGCCGCATACGGGCCGCCCGACGCCGAGCCCTGCCCGCTCCCGGCAAGGCCGCTCGCCGTGAGGAACTCCGCGTGGAGGGCGTCCACGTCGGAGGCGACAACGCGGTAGGCGGGGCGGTCGCCCGCGTGCGCCCACTGGCCGGGGTCGGCCCACTGCACGTGCAGCTCGATCGCGTCGCGCCGCACGCCCGCGTACCGCGGGGCGGCGGGGTCGTCGACGAACACCGCAGCGAAGCCGAGCCGCGCGTAGAACGCGACCGACGCGGCCACGTCGCGCGCCATCAGCACCGGGTGTACGGCTTCGAGCACAACCCGCGTTGAGGGCGGCGACCCGGCGTGTGTCGTCCCGGAGCCGGTCACGGGGCAGACGCCTGCGTCCGCGCCTGCGCGAGGGCGGGAAGGTCGCGCGGCGGGCCGACCCGTGTGGCCTCGAGGCGCAGGTACCCGACCTCCCACGTGCGCCCGCCGTCGGTCGAGCGGTCGCCGGTCCACGAGAAGCCGTCGGGGCGGATGTGGGAGTACCGGATGCGCCACCGCTCGGGCCTCCCGGCGGCGACCCCGAACATCTGCTCGACGTGCATCTCGTCGCCGACGCGGCGCGCGGTGCCCCGGTCCGCGACGCCCGTCCCCGGGCCGGCCGTGACGAGCTCCCAACGGCCGGCGGGCCGGTTGAGCACCCGGAGCGTGGTGCTCGCGACGATCGTCCGGCCGCTGTCGCCCACGACGCGGTACTCGTCGAGGATGTGCGTGCCGTCGCCGGTCGCCAGGCGCACGGCGCTCCACACCCCGCCGAGGCGGCCCCACCGCCTGGACACGCCGGCGAACCGCCAGTCGCCTAACAAGTAGTCGAAGTCACCGGGACGGGCGGTCGGCGACTGCGCGGATACCGTCGCTCGCGAGGACGTCGCCTGAGCGTGCGGCACCTGCGCCGGTACGCTGTCGGCCATCGTAACTACGGTGGTCACCACCGCGCAGGACGCGCGGAAGGCGGGGACAAGACGGAGATGGGCAGGTCGCATACGGGCGCTCCGGAAATGTGTGCCGAGGAGACGACGGCCGACGAATCCAGAGTCGGCGCCCGCGCGGCGCCGGGCAAGACGCCGCGCCGCGCCGCGCAGCGACCGGCGGCACTGGGGCTGGCAGCGGCCAACGCCGGCGGCCACGTGCCCCGGCGCGAAGCCGCGGGCGCGTCAGCGGGCGAACTGTCGGACGGCGCGCGCCACCGCCTCGCAGCGCCGGCGGCTCACCGGGATGCGGGTGCCGTCGTCGAGGACGACGACCCCGCCGCGCTCCCGCGCGCGGACCTGGCGCACGTGCGCGAGGTTGACGATCGCCGAGCGGTGCACGCGCACGAACGCCGCCGGGTCGAGGCGGCGGGCGAGCGAGGTGAGGGACTCGCGGACGAGGTGGCGCCTGCCGCCGGCGTGCACCGCCGCGTAGTAGTCGTCGGCCTGGATCCAGCGCACCGCGCCCAGGTCGAGCAGGACGTCGCCGGCGACCCCCGGGACGACCAGCCGCCGCGCGGGCTCGGCGTCGAATGATGTGCCTAACGTGGCGCCCGCGGCCTCCCCTGTGGCCGCAGCGGCCCGGAGCGCCCGGACCTCGCGCTGCGCGCGGACCCGCGCGTGCGCGCGTGCCATCGCGGCGGCGAACCGTGCCTCGGCTACCGGCTTGACCACGTAGTCGAGCGCGTCGGCCTCGAACGCGCGGAGCGCGTGCGCGTCGTAGGCCGTCACGAACACGACGTGGGGCACGGGCACGTCGTGCGCGGCGAGGCGCCGCAGCACGGCGAACCCGTCGCACTCCGGCAGCTGCGCGTCGAGGAGCACCACGTCGGGCCGCGCCGCATCGATCGCGCGCACCGCCGCATCGCCGTCCTCGGCCTCTCCGACGACGCTCGCCCATGGATGCGCGCCCAGCAGGAGGCGTAGTCCCGTCCGCGCGAGGGGCTCGTCGTCGACGATCAGTACCTGCACGGGCCCTTCGTCGAACGCGCGCTCTCCTAGCGCGTCAACCGTGGGCTTCCCGAGCGCGGGCTGGTCGGCCGGCGCTGCTGTGGCGCCGACCGTCACGACGCGTCCGCTCCTGCATCCCGCTCCGCCTGGCCCGCGAGAACGGGGCGGGTGGCGGGCCGGAGTGGGATCGTGACGGCGGCTGCCGTCTGGCCGCCAGGCCGCGCTTCCAGGCGCAGCGCGCCGCCCGCGCCGTATAGGGCGTGCAGTCGCGCTCGGAGGTTCGCGAGTCCCACTCCACCGCCCTCGCCCCGGGTCGCCGGCCCAGCGCCGTTGTCCTCGACGGCGATGTGGAGCACACCCGCGCGCCGCTCCGCCCGGATGGCGATGCGGCCGGCGCCCGCCCGCCGGCCCACGCCGTGGCGGACCGCGTTCTCGAGCAGCGGCTGCAGCAGGAGGTCGGGCACGAGCGCGTCCTCGACGTCGGGAGCGACGGCCCACGCGACGGCGAGGCGGTCGCCGAAGCGCACCTGTTCGATCGCGAGGTACTGCGCCGCGATCCGTGCCTCGTCCCGGAGCGGCACCTCCTGCGGCCGGTCCGCGCGCACGAGGTGGCGCAGCAAGTCGCCTAACAGCTCCAGCGTGCGCGTCGCGGCCGCCGTCTCGTGGGCGCGCACCAAGGTGCCGACCGCGTTCAGGCTGTTGAACAGGAAGTGCGGGTGCAGCTGCGCCCGGAGCGCGTCGAGGCGCGCCTCAGCCAGCTGCCCATGCAGGCCGGCCGCCACGAGCGCGCGCTCGCGCGCGAGCGCCGCGTAGTCGAACGCCGTCACGCAGCCGAGCAGGGTGGCGTACATGATGAACGCCCACGGCACCGTGGTCAGCACCCACGCGCGGTAGGCCGCGTCGAGCGGGCCCTGGGCCATCCACGCGTCGAGCCGGCGCCCGACCACGACGCCGAGGCTCGCCCACACCACGCAGAGCACCGCGGCGCCGGCCAGGTGGGCGGCCGCGGCGGCCCGCCATTGGGCGCGCGAGAACGGGACGCGGCGCGCGATCACCCACGTGATCGGGGCGACGGCGCCGAGGAAGAGCCACTCGAGCCCCTGGAACGCGACGGCGTTCCACGCGACCGTGCCGCGGTGCGCCGTGACCTCCTTCAGGTACATCTGCCCGGCGTCGAGGAGTGCCGGCACGAGCGACGCCACCGGCAGCAGGAGCCACGGACGCACGGGTCGTGGCAGGGACGGCGCGGAAGGGGAAGCGTACGACACGCGACGCGAGAGATGGGGGGCCAACCGGCCGCCTGACCCCTGCGCGGGCCGCCGACCCGTGAAACGTACCGCCCGCGGCACGCGCGGCCACCGCGGCCCCGGGCCGCCGGCTGCGTCGACACGCCCGCTCGCGGCGTCGACCCTTCTGGACCCGCGGCTCC
The DNA here is from genome assembly GCA_019973575.1 of Gemmatimonadetes bacterium T265. Taxonomy (NCBI): domain Bacteria; kingdom Pseudomonadati; phylum Gemmatimonadota; species Gemmatimonadetes bacterium T265. The sequence goes on along the minus strand of BPUI01000001.1, from coordinate 2,744,250 downwards.
TGCGCGGACGCCCCGTAGATTCCGGCCGCCGGCGTCTCTCCTCCCAGCGCTCTTCTTCGGGCGCGAGTCTCTCCCCACCATCACTACGCCGGCGCGGCTTCGCGGGCGCGTCTCGCCGCCACTCTGGCGGCGGTCCCAATCGTCGCGGCCAGCATGCCATGCGGCGCGCAGCAGCCCACGTTCCGCGACGCGCTCCTGGACCGCTTCGCCGGACGCTGGGTGCTCATCGGCACCATCGCGGGCAAGCCCACGACGCACTACGTGACGGCCGAGTGGGTGCTCGGGCACCAGTACCTGCGCGTGCACGAGGTCGCGCGCGCGCTCGGCGCCGACGGGCAGCCCGCCTACCAGGCCGACGTGTACGTCGGCCGGGACCCGAAGACGCGCGAGTACACGTGCGTGTGGCTCGACAACACGCCCGGCGGGGTCGACGCGCATTCGTTAGGCCGTGCGCCGGCCGGTACCGCGGGCGACGCCACCGGCGGCGACTCGGTCGCCTTCCTGTTCCGCTACGACGACGGCAGCCGCATGCACACCACGTTTGTGTACGACCGCGCGGCGGACCGCTGGGCGTGGCGGCTCGACGCCGAGCCTGCGGGGAAGTCCGACCTGCGCCGGCCGTTCGCCCGCGTGACGCTGACCCGCGTCACCGCACCTCCCGCTGGGGCGGCGAGCGCCGCGCCCCGGTGAGCGCCCCCGAGGCGTGTACACGGCTCGAGGACCTGGCGAACGTCGGGCCGTCGATCGCGGCCGACCTGCGGCTCGTGGGGGTGGCACATCCGCGCGACCTCGCCTGGCGCGACCCGCCGGCCCTTTACGACGCGCTCTGCGCGGCGACCGGCGCGCGCCACGACCCGTGCGTGCTCGACGTGTTCCTCGCGGCCGTGTGCTTGGTGGACGGCGCGCCGGTGCTCCCGTGGTGGCACTACACGCCCGAGCGCAAGCGGCTGCTGCGCGAGCGCGAGGCGGCCGGCGCCCTACCTCCGCGGCCGCGGCGCGAATCGCTGTAGTCGGTCGTTGGCGAGTATCGCACTACTCATCTCGAAACGCCTAACGGAGCGCACGGTTGCCGTCCCGGCGACACCGCGCGACGGGGTGCGTTCTGAACGGCTCCCGCGACGGTTGCTGGAACACGAGGCGCGGTCGCACGCGCCGCCGAGCGGCCCAGCGCGCGGCCGATGCGGGCTTCCGCGGGCCGGCGCCCGCCACGCAGATTGCGGGGGCGACCGGGTGCCGATCACGCGGCGCGCGTGCATCCGCCGCGGCCGCGGGCTGCCCGCCGCTGCTCGACCGCCTGTCGCAGGGAGCCCCACATGTCCGCCTCCGGCAGCTCGCCGGCCGCCCGCCCCGCCGCGGTCACGCCCTTCGTGGCCCACGCGCCGCAGGCCGTGCTCGACGACCTCACCGACCGCATCCGCCGGACGCGGTGGCTGGCGGTTCCGGACGGGGCCGGATGGAGTGCGGGCACCGACCGCGCGTTCCTGCAGGAGCTGGCCGCGTACTGGGCCGACGGGTTCGACTGGCGCGCGGTGGAAGCCGAGGCCAATGCCTACCCCAACTTCACCACCGACGTCGACGGCGCCCGCGTCCACTTCGTGCACGTGAAAGGGCGGGGGCCGAACCCCGTGCCGCTGCTCCTGACGCACGGCTGGCCGGGCTCGTTCCTCGAGATGCTGCGGATCATCCCGCTGCTCACGGCCGCGGGCCCGGTCTCCTTCGACGTGGTCATCCCCTCGGTGCTGGGGTTCGGTTATTCCGGCCCGTGCGCGGCACCGGGCTGCGACTCGTTCGTCGTTGCGACCGTGTGGCACCGGCTGATGCGGCGCCTCGGCTACGACCGGTACGGCGTGCAGGGCGGCGACATCGGGGCCGGCGTGGGCACCTGGCTCGCGCTGACCGAGCCGGACGCCGTACTCGGGCTGCACCTGAACTACATCCCCGGGTCGTACGCGCCCTACCGGCCGCCGGGTGCGACGCCGTCGTCGGAGGCCGTCGCCTACGCTGCGCGCAAGCAGGACTGGACGGCCCGGGAGGGCGCCTACGCCGCGCTGCACGGCACGAAGCCGCTGACGGCCGCCTATGGGCTCAACGACTCGCCCGTGGGGCTGTGCGCGTGGATCGTGGAGAAGTTCTACAGCTGGAGCGACCACGGGCCCGACCAGCGCCTGCCGTTCACGCCGGACGCGCTGCTGGCCAACGTGACCCTGTACTGGGTCACCCAGAGCATCTATACGTCGATGGCCATCTACCGGGGGAACGCCCGCCGCCCGCTGGCGTTCGGGCCGGGGGACTACGTGCGGGTCCCGACGGCGTTCGCCCAGTTCCCGCGGGAGCTCCCGACACCGCCCCGCGCCGAGGTCGAGCAGGGGTACAACATCCGGCGCTGGACGGCGATGCCCGCCGGCGGGCACTTCGCGGCCATGGAGCAGCCCGGGCTGCTGGCCGACGATCTCGCCGCATTCTTCAGCGCCTTGCGGTAGATCTCGCGTCGCGTGGGGTGGGCTATGCGACCCGAACGGGATCGCGCTGTCGGGCGACGGGTGACGGTTGTACGTCGCGTTCGCGCAGGCGGTCGCCGTGGTGGAGCTCGCGACCCGGGCGGTCGCGTACGTGGATCTTCGGCGCGACGTGACCACCGAAGGCGTCGACGGGCTCGCCTGGTACCGCGGCGACCTGATCGCGGTGCAGACGATCGCGACGATGACGCGGGTCGTCCGCTTCGATCTCGACGCCTCGGGCCGACGCGTGACCGCCGCCGACGTGCTCGAGCGCGCGCGCCCTGGGTGGCGCAAGCCGACGACCGGCGCCGTCGTGGGCGACGCGTTCTACTACATCGCGGCGAGCGGCTACGACCGGCTCGCCGACGACGGCGCGCTCGCCCCGACCACGAGCCCGGTCGCGACGCCGATCTTCCGGATCGACTTGACGAGCCGGCGCCGCTGACAGCGCCGACCACAATGCAACGGGCGGCGAGTGCGCTCGTCAGCGGGATCGCCAGACCGGGTGAATCGCGACGGATTCCTGTGCCCGGTCGTTTGCGAGCGTCGCACGACGCGTCTCGTAATCGACTGCGGGGCCTAACGCGGCGCCAGCAAGGCCGTCTCGCGAACGTACGGGTTGTGCCCGTACAGCTTCGAGCTCGCGCGGCCGACACCCGACCACCCGCGGTTCGAGGCGCGTTAACCGTTAGGCGCGCAAGGACGCGCGCACGCCTCCGCGGCGGTCGCTCAGGACGGTCGCGCCTCCACGCGGTAACGCAGCCAGAGCACGTCGTCCGCCCGCCGCTCCACGTGCTCGAGCGCGAGCCGGCACGGCGCGAAGTCCCCGACGGCCACGTCGAAGACGCCCGGCGTCCCGACCCGGCCGTCGGCGACCGGCGCGACCAGCAGGCTCACCTCGTCGATGAGTCCCGAACGCAGGAAGCTGCCGTTGATCCCGCCGCCGCCTTCGAGCATGAGCGTCTGCACGCCCAGGCGCGCGCCGATCAACTCGACGGCGAGCGGAAGGTCGACGTCGTCGTGCCCCGCCAGCAGGTACGACACGCCCCGCTCGCGCAGCGTCGCCAGGTAGTCGTCCGACACGCGGTGTGTGAGCACGGCGACGACGTGGTCCCCGTCCGCCTCGCCCGAATCCCAGAGGAGCTTCCCGCGCGGGTCAACCGCGATGGCGAACGACGCGTGCTCGCCCGGCGCGACGAAGTCTTCGCGTGCCGGACCCGCGTACGCGCGTGCCACCTCGGCATCCGGCCGCGTGCCCGCGGCGAAGTGCGCCTCCATCGTCACGCGCCCGCAGAGCCAGGCGTCGGGTGCGTACGTGGCGTGCACCGCCTCGTACTGCCGCCGCCCCTCGGGCGAGAGCGGCCACCCCTCGGTGACGATACGCCCGTCGAGGGACGCCATCATGTGGCAGATCACGCGCGGGCGGCGGGTGGTCGAAGTCATCAGTCTCCTCAGACCGTGAGCAGCGTGTTGATGGCGCGGCCATCGTCCCTGGCGCGGTAGCCGTCGGCCGCCTGGTCCAGCGGCAGCGCGGGGTCGAACTGGAGAATCCGCTACGCGACCGAGCCCGTGCGCACCGGCGCGGGCTCGTTCCCCAACGGCGTCAGGTGCGAATCTCCTCCGCGATGACGTCGCGCATCGCGGTCGGACGACGCCCCAGCCGCTGTTCGAGCGTCGGATCGACGGCCGCGAACTCGCCCGCCCGACTCGCGACGTAGAGGCCGAGCACGAGGTCGGTGACGTACCCCGGCGTGCCGCGCGCCGCCATTCGCGCGCGCAGCACGTCGTCCGCGAGCGTCTCGCAACGCACGGGACGCTCTAGCACCTCAACGACGATAGCAATGGAAGTTTAGCGCTGGAAACAACGGCGTGCCGATCCCTCGTCGACGTCCGACCACCTCCCGAACGGCGCGCCCGGTGCCGATCGGGTCGTAGCGCGTGTTCGACGACGCCGACGGCCCGAGCCAGACCCCAGCCGTTACACGGCGAGCGTCATCCGGCGCAGGTACTGGTAGCTAGCGCCGAGCTGCGCCGGCGGGTCGGCCGCGAGGTCCTGCTCGACGTAGAAGTGCGTGACGCCGTTGCGCTGCGCGTGACCGAGGATGCGCGGCAGGTCGAGCACCCCGGCGCCGGCCGTCGTCATGAGCGGGAACAGCCCCATGACGTCCTGCATGTCGCCCCCGCGTGTAAAGCGGGCCTGCTTGGTCATGTCCTTGACGTGCATGAGCCGGTAGAGCCGCGGGTACGCGTCGAGCAACTCGACTGGGTCGGCGCCGCCGGCCACCGTCCAGAACACGTCCATCTCGAGCGCCACCACCTCGGGATCGAGCCGGTCGAAGAGCAGGCGCACGGGGATCTGCCCCGCCATCGGCGTGAGCCCGTAACCGTGGTTGTGGTAGAGCACCTTGAAGCCCATCGGCTGCGCGCGTCGGCCGATCGCGTTCAGCTCGTCGGCCATCCGGCGGTAGTCGTCGAGCGTGCGCCGGCGCTCGGGCGGGATCATCGCGATGCCCGCGTACTGCCACCCGACCGCGTGCGCCGCCTCCCCGACCTGGTCCAGCCGGTCGCGCAGCGTGTCGAGGTCCACGTGCATCGACGGTGACGTCAGCCCGTGGCGGTCGAGGCTCTCGCGCACCTGCGCCGCCGTGCGTCCAAAGAAGCCACTCCCCGAGAAGCCGAGCGTGGCGCCGGCGGCTTTCCACCCCGCCTGCGCCGCGGGCGTGCTGAACGGGTACGGCCCGAACAGTTCGACCTCCTGGTAGCCGAGCGCTGCCATCATCGCGAGCGTGCCGTCGAAGTCCCGCTCCAGCGACTTGGGCAGCGTAAAGAGGCCGACGCCGAGCCGGTCGAGATGGTCGGCGTGGGTCGGCCCGCGGCCGCCCCGCGACGGATCGAGCACCACCGCGCCGGGCGGTGTCGCGGCGGCCCTGCCCGTGGTGCCGAGTGCGGCCGCGGCGGCGCCGGCGGCGAGGAATGCGCGTCTGCTCAACATGGCGGCTCCCGACAGGTCAGGACTCGACAGGGGTGCCGAACCCGCCGGCACGTGCGCCAGCGGCGCCCCGCAAGGTAGCCGCCGCGCGCCGAACGGGCGAAACGGCCGGCCCATGTCCCACGCCATCGGGTCCGGCGCCCGGGCGGCGCTATCTTCCCGGTCCATGTCACGAGCTTTTCTGCGGGACGACGCCGAGGGCGAGATGCCCCGCCGCAACTATGCGCTCCCCGGGCGCGACGACCCGGCGTTCGATCGCGCGGCCGCGCACGCCCTGCTTGAGGCGGCCCGGGTGAGCGAGACGCAGCTCGCCGAGCGGGCGACCGGCTACTACTGGGGCGAGCCCCGGCTCCGGCCGTACGTCGAAGCAGCGCTCGGTGCGGCCGAGGCCGCCGGGGACGAGCGCCTGGCGCAGGTCGCGCGGCGGTTCCTGCGCTGAAGCGCCCCGACGACGACATGGGCCCGGACGCGTCGGCGACCAAGGACGTCGAGGACGCGGACGCCCGTCTGGCGGGCCGCCTCGACCGGCTCTGCGACGACGGCTGGGCGCTCTGGGAGCAGTTCGACGGGACCGTGCGGGCGCCCACGGGTGGGCGCTCCGGGCGCGCGACATTTCATCCGTTCGTGGCGGCCGACTACGCGGCCGTGCGCGCGGCGCTCCTGCCGCTTCGGCGCCCGGGACGCCGCTGCCTCGAATGGGGCTCGGCCACGGGCGTCATCACCGTGATGGCCGACCTCATGGGCTTCGAGGCCTGTGGGATCGAGCTCGACCCGTCGCTGGTCGCCGCGGCGCGCGCGCTCGCGGCGCGCCACGAGTCGGCGGCGCGGTTCGCGGTCGGCAGCTTCCTCCCAACCGGGTACACGTGGCGCGCGCCCGACGGCGACCGGCGTACCGGCACGATCGGCGAGGGACCGTCCGGCTATCTGCAGCTCGGGCGGGCGCTCGACGACTTCGACGTGGTGTTCGGGTACCCCTGGGGTGGCGAGGAAGCGCTGATGCACGACCTCATGCGGCGCTACGGGCGGCCGGACGCGTTGTTGCTGCTGTACGACGCGAGCGAAGGGGTGTGCGCGTACCGCGGAGGGCGCGCGGTGCGGCCGCCCGCCGGGCCGCTCACTGGCAACCCACTCAGCGCGCCGGCGGCGGACCCGGGATGACGTGTTCGCCCGTGACACGTGCCGTGACGTGCCGCGGGAACAACGGGCGCTCGCGCGGCTCCTCCAGGCGGTACACGGGCAACTGAAGCTGCCAGCGCAGCGAGCCGAGGCGCACCAGGATCGTGAGCGCCGCACCTGCGAGGGCGGCTGCGTCGCGCGCCACGCCCGCCGCCTCGAGGCCGACGTACGCCGCCGTACCGGCGAGCGCGGCGCTCGCGTACAGGTTGCCGCGCCGCAGCACGTACGGGATCTCGGCGCAGAGGACATCGCGGATCGCGCCGCCTGCGGCCCCGGTCACCGCACCCAACAGCACCGCGCTCGCCGGCGGGAGCCCCGCCCGTTCGGCGATGCGCGCGCCGACGATCGCGTAGGCCCCAAGTCCGACCGCGTCGGCGACGAGGAGCGCGTTCTCGGGCGGGCGGAAGCGACGCGTGTACGCGACCGTGAGGAGCGCCGCCACCGCGATCGCCGCCACGTAGCGCGGGCTGGCAAGCCAGAAGATCGGATTCCGCCCGAGCAGCACGTCGCGAAGTGTCCCGCCGCCCACGGCGGTGACGAGCGCGAGGACGAGCACGCCGAGGAGGTCGAGCTGCTTGCGTCCCGCGGCGAGCGCGCCCGAGACGGCGAACACGGCGGTCCCGAGGAGGTCGAGAGCAGTCAGGAGCACGTCCGAACGTAGCCACCTGCCGCGTTCGCCCCCAGCGCCGGCGCCCCGTCGCGCTACTGTACAGCGTCCCCGCCGGATCGGCCCCGTACACGTCAACCCACCTGAAACCGCCCGCATGCGTGGACGCGACCGCGCGGGCGCGAGGGATCGGTCGTGACCCTCGGCTCCGCCGCCGTGCTGCTCTTCTTCGTCATGGACCCGCTCGGGAACGTGCCGCTCTTCCTCGCCGCGCTGCGGCACGTGGAGCCGGACCGGTCCCGCGCCGTGATCGTGCGCGAGCTGTGCATCGCGCTCGGCATCCTCGTCGCGTTCCTCTTCGTGGGCCGCTACGTGCTCGAGCTGCTCCACGTCTCACGCGCGGCGCTTACGGCGGGCGGCGGCTTCGTGCTGCTCCTCATCGCGCTCCGCATGGTGTTCCCCACGGCCGAGCATTCGCTCCGCGAGGACGTGGCCGGGGAACCCCTCGTCGTCCCGCTCGCGGTCCCGTACACGGCGGGGCCGTCGATGCTCGCCACCGAATTGCTGTTCATGACCCGCGAACCCGAGCGCTGGCCGGTGTGGCTCGGCGCGGTCTGCCTCGCGTGGCTCGCCTCGGCGGTGATCCTCTACTTCGCGTCCGACCTGCGCCGCGTCCTCGGCGAGCGCGGCCTCACGGCGGTGGAACGGCTGATGGGAATGCTGCTCGTCGTCGTGGGCGTCGAGATGCTGATGGCGGGCATCGCGGAGTATCTCCGCCGCTGAGCAGCGTGCGTGCGGCGGGGATGCGGCCGACGTCAGGCGACGACGCCCCGCGCGGCGTCCGGTCGGGACGTGTGGTGCGAGCGGCGCGGCCCGCGGGCGGCACCGGAGGTGGCGAAGACGTAAACGCCGCGCCAACGACGGTACGTAACGTCCCCTTCGGCCACTCCGCGGCGAGGTGACGTGGGCAGTCGCCTTCGCCCTCAACGCGCTCGTCACGCGCCCGGGTCAGCGCACGGCGAGCACCGTCTTGCCCGGCGGCCCCGCGCCGAGCCCCTCGATGACCGCCGCGGCGTCGTCGAACGCGACCGTCCGTCCGACGGTCGCGCGGAGCTCGCCATCCGCGACGCGGCGGACGAGCGCGGCGAGTTGGCCGGCGTCGGCGTGCATCTGGATCGCGCGCGCGGTGAGCGAGGCCGGCGCGCGCGCCGCGACGTCGAACGCGGCCGTGCTGATCAGGGTCCCGCCCGGCTTCAGCGTCGGCCAGAGCTGGTCGAGTCCGCGCCCGGCGAGGTCGAGGACGAGGTCGACCGCCGAGACCTGCGCGAGCGCCGCCGCGTCGGCGTAGTCGACCGCCCGCGCGGCCCCCAGCTCGCGGACGTACGCGAGGTTCGGCGCCGACGCGGTCGCGATCACCGTCGCACCGGCCCGCGCGGCCAACTGGACCGCGAAGCTCCCCACGGCGCCCGACCCGCCGTGGATCAGCACCGTCCGCCCGGCGACGAGCCCGCCGTGCTCGAACAGCGCCTGCGACGCCGTGAGCCCCGCGACCGGGACCGCCGCCGCCTCGGCGTCGCCCAACCCGTCCGGCACCGGCACCAGCGCGGCGGCGCCTAACGCAACGAGGCGGGCGTACGCGCCCAGGTTGCCGGTCCACCCCACAACGCGCTGGCCGACCGTCAGGCCGCCGACGCCGTCGCCGAGTGCCTCGACCGTGCCCGCGAGCTCCGCCCCGAGCGTGACGGGAAACGTCAGCGGGAGTTCGTCCCGGAGTGCGCCCGAGCGCAGCTTGCGGTCGAACGGGTTCATGCCCGCCACCGCGACGCGAACGGTCACCTCGCCAGGCCCCGCCCGCGGCGCGGGCACGTCGTCGACCGTGACGGTGTCGGGGCCGCCGTAGCCGTGCAGCCGCACGGCGCGATTGTTCGCCATCATCGTCTCCTGCCCGTTCGGCATCGGGCGATCGCGGGTCGAGCCGCGGGGAGGGGGAAGCCGCGCGCGCGGCGCGTGCGCAGTCGGGACGTGATCGTGCCGGGTTGGTACGTGCGCCAACCATGCCAGAACTCCTGCGAGGTGCGCCGCGGGACGAGATGCCCCGTGGCGCCTCGATTACTCAGGGCGTCCGTGCGGGGCCCGGCGCTACCGATCGAGCGCCGACGCCACGGCGAGGCTGCGCATGCGTTGACGCCCGCGCGACGGCGTGAGGAATTACGCCGCGGCGGCCTCGAAGCAGACGAGCCCGAGAAGGCCGAGGTAGAAGCGCCGCTTCACCGCTCCCACCCGAGCGCGGCGCGGAACTGGGGCTCGAGCTCGCGCGCCATCGCGACGTGCTCGCTCGCGATCGGGTGGCTGTTCACCCGGCGGCCCGGGTAGTGGCCGACGTGCGCGCGCCGGACGCGCGCGCCCGCGCTCCCCTCGTCCACGCGCCGCACGACCTCGTCCAGGTAGTCCCGGAGGATCGTCGCGCGGTGGCCGAGCGCGGGCGTGTCGGCGACGATGGGCGAGTCGATCACGAACACCGGGGCGTCGGGCGCGTCGCGCGTCATCTTGCGCAGGAATTCGACGTACGCGTTGACGAACTCGTTCTCGTCGGGAACGCCCTGGTTGAAGTCGTTCGTGCCGAGGCAGACGCCGACGCCATGTGGGACGAACCGGCGGTGGTCCCACGGCGTCGCGGCGTCGTCCGGCATCGCGCGCTCGTAGAACACGGGCGCGTTGGCGACGTCGCGGATCCCCCGCCAATCGCGGATCACCCCGCGGCCGCCGTAGCCCACGAGGTGGCACGCCGCGCCTAACCGCGCGGCCAGCACGCGCCCGAAGCTCTTCGCGCCGTCGCTGGTCTGGGCGCCGTCCTCCGTGCTCGACGCGTCCGGCACGTCGCTCGACGCGCCGCAGGTGATCGAGTCGCCGACGAACAGCAGCCGTCGTGCGGGGAGCGGGACCGGCTCGATCGACCCCACGCCGCCGATCCCGGCGACCTCCAGCGTCCCCTGCCAGCTCTCGGTACGCTTGAGCACCTCGAAGGTACGCCGCCCGGCCGCGCCGTCGTGAAGGACGAGTTCCTGCGCGCCGCGCGCGAGCGGCACGCGGCGCGGCGCCCCGGCGGCCGTGGCCCCGTCGCCGACCACCACGTCGACGTAGCAGTCTTCGCTCGACGCGGTCACGCGCAGCGTCACCCGCGGCGCGTCTGCGCGAAACCGGAGCGCGACGCCAGGATAGCCGACCCGGAGCGCGCCGTCCGGCCCGGGCGCGGTGCGCCCCTCGACCGTGAGGCGTGGGTCGTCGGCCCGCACGAAGTCCGGAGCCGCCGCGGTCCCCGCGCCCGCCCGCGCCGACGACGGCCGGACGGCCAGCGCCGACCCGGCCGCGAGGCGCGACAGCCCGGCCAGTGCGGCGCGGCGTGTCACGGCGCGATCCGACCACCAGCCCGCACCGGCGCCCGTCACGGCCCCACCCCCCAGTGTGTGTTGGGCGTCGCCCCGAGCACGGAGTGCAGCACGCCGCCCCCGACCAGCGCGGCGTGCGCGACCTGCCGCGCGAGCAACGTCCACATCGGCGTCAGGTTCCACACGTTGCCCTGGTTGTCCGGGCTGAGCTTGACCATGCCGAACGGCACCGCCGCGCCGGGATAGCGTTGCCAGCGCGAGTTCGACGTACCCGCGAACACGCGCACGCGATCGACCGGTGCTTGCGCGATCGCCCCGACGCTCCGCGCGAACACGGCGGCCATGGCGGCACGGCGCCGGTTCACGCGGTTGCTCGGGGGAGGCGGTGGGGGCAGGCGCTCAACGCATCGGCGTGTCGCGCCGACAATCGGAGCATGCCCCCCGCGCGCCGGCCGCGCAACCTCCGCTCACGGGACACACCGACGTGATCCTACTCGTTGAAGACGATCTCGTCACGTGTCACATCGTGACGGCGCTGCTCAAGCGCATGGGCCAGCCGCACGCGGTCGTCCACACCGGCGCCGAGGCCGTCGAACGCCTCGACAGCGAACCGGTCGACCTCGTCATCGTCGACCTGCTCCTTCCCGACACGCACGGCCTCGACCTGGTCGAGCAGCTGCTCGTCAAACCGTACCTGCAGGACGTCCCCGTGGTCGTGTGCACGGCCAACGCGGACACGCAGGCCGTCGAGCGTGCGCACGCGATTGGCTGCGTCGACGTCCTCGCGAAGCCCATAGTCGTGGAGCGATTCGCGGACCGCATCCGGCGCGCCCTCGAGCGAGCGCCCGCCCGCTGGGAGAGCTGGCGCGACGTCGCGTACCGCCTGCGCGTCGACAGCCGCAACTTCCGCCCGATGCTCGAACTCGCGCGCGAGCAGCTCGCGGACCTCCTGACGGCACTCGAGCACGCCCAGGGCGACGCGGCCGAGGCGAACGAGGACGCGCGGACACACCTGCGGTCGCAGGTGCTGCGCATGCGTGGTGCCGCGTCGAACGTCGGCGCAATCCGCACGGTCCATCTCGTGGATTTTTTCTCGTCGCAGCTCGAGGATGCCGAGGGCCTCGCCCAACTTCGCTCCGGTCTGAGGATCGAGCTGTCGGCCTTGAACCAGGCGTTGGCGAACCGCAGCTCCATGTTCGTCGTGACGGAATCCGCGATGGCGCGGCGTCACGCGCCGCAACGGCGGGCGTGGGACCCGCGATCGCTGGCGCCGTGGGCGCAGGCGCGGCGACCGCAGTCGTGAGCATAGGCGCGGCGTAGGGCCTTCCGCGGCGCGGTCGGTAGCCGCGCCGGCGCCCCGTTCGCTCACGAGCGACGTGGGCAGGCATCCCCGAACGTCTCGACCGTGCCCGGGGAGTGCTGCGCAGCAGCCGGTGGTCGTCGTACCGGCGCCCGGCTCACGGCGCATTCGTGCGAGTCACGCAGCAGGTACGTCGGCATCCCTGCTCGAGGTCATCAGCGGTCCCGCGCGTGGTGAGCGCGCCGCGTCGTCGAACGCCCGCGCCCAATCGGCGCGACGCGCTTCCGCGAGGGTAAGGAGGCGGATCTGGCGCACCGCAGCCGTCGTCCGGGCGGCCGGGGTGAACCCCCCCTTCGCGACGGCGACCACGTGGTCGACTGGGAGGTCGCGATACTTGCCGTGGAGCTGTTCGATCCACCCGACGCCGACGGGGCGGGTGCCGGCGCCGTACTCGATCGCGATGCGAACCGGACGCGAGCGCGTCGTGACGTCGACGAGGACGTCGACTTCGCGCGGCGTGCCGTCGCGGTCCGGAAGGAGCAGCCACTCGGTGACGCGCGCCCGTTCGGCGAGCTGCCGCGAGATGGCGGCGATCAGCTGTTGCACGTCGGACGATTGCCGAGGCACCGGGCGGCGGGCTAGGCGGGGTCGGTCGGGGGCGGCGGCGCGCGAATCACTGGACGCGAGCAACACCCGCGAGCTTACCCGGACCCCGACGCGGCACGAGGGGGCGCGCGCGTCGGCGTCGCGCGCGGGGTGACGCGCGACACCATCCGCGCCGGACGGGCGCGCCGGCTCCGGACGTTAGGCGCTCCCCCGTCAGAGCGCGCGCAGCAGCCGGTACGTGAACTCGAGCTGGTCGTAGAACGCGCGCACGCCGATGCGCTCGTTTAGCCCGTGCGCCCGCGTGTCGTCCGCGTTGTTCGGGTCCGCGAAGAGGCCGCTCACGCCGTACACGGGCATCCGGGCCGTGAGGTACACGGCGTCGGAGGCGCCGGTCGCCATGTCCGGGATGACGGGGAGCGGCCCCCAGAGCGACGCCGCGACCGCGTGCAGGGTCCGCTCGAGCGCGGCCGGCAGCGGGGACGGCGGGATCGGGTGGGCCGAGTCCGCGGGCGTGACGGCGACCGCCGTGTCGGCGACGACGTCGCGCAGCGTGCGCTCGACCGCGGCCGGGTCGACGCCGGGAAGGATGCGACAGTTGACGGTGGCCTGCGCCCGCTGCGGTAGCGCGTTGACGGCGTGCCCGCCCTCGACGAGGGTAGCGACGCAGGTCGTGCGGAGGAGCGCGTTGTAGAACGGGGAGCGCGCGGCGAGGCGCGCGGCCGCCGCGCTGTCGGGCGTCTCGGCCGCGCCCACGGCGCGCATGTCCGCCGCGAGCGCGTCGCGGCCGAGCGCGGCCGTGCGGGCGAAGTAGGCCCGCGTGACCGCGTTGGTCTGCACCGGGAAGTCGTAGGCGGCCACGCGGCCTAACGCGGCGGCGACGCGGTAGATCGCGTTGTCCTTGGTCGGGAGCGAGCTGTGGCCGCCGGGGTTGCGTGCCGTGAGGTGCACCGAGTGGAACACCTTCTCCGCCGCGTCGACGTCGAGGGCGACGGGGGTGGTGCCGCGGAGTTCGCCCCCCCCGCCGTCCGCGTTGAGCGCGTACTGCGCGTCGACGAGGTCCGGCCTCCGCTCGCGGAGCCACTCGGCGCCGTTGTAGCCGCCGCCGCCCTCCTCCCCGGCGGTGAGCGCGAGGATGTAGTCGCCGTCGGGCACGACGCCTTCCTGCTTCATGCGGAGCAGCGCGGCCGTCCACGCCGCGTCGCCGTTCTTCATGTCGAGCGTGCCGCGGCCGTAGAAGTGGCCGTCGCGCTCGGCGAGCGTGAACGGGTCGAGCACCCAGTCCGCGCGCCGCGCCTCGACGACGTCGAGGTGGCCGAGGAGCAGGATGGGGCGGCGCCGTCCGCGCCCGCGGTAGCGCACGACGAGGCTCCGGTCCTTCGCGTCGCGCCCCGTGTCGGGCCCGACGATCTGGATGTCCGCGGCCGGAAAGCCGGCCGCGCGGAAGCGCGCCGCCAGCGCGTCGGCGGCCTTCGTCGTACTCCCGGCGGAGTAGGTCGTGTTCGTCTCGACCAGTTCGCGGAGCAGGTCGCGGCCGAGCGACTGGTAGGGAGTGAGTACCGGCTGAGCGTGTGCCGGCGCGGCGAGCGCGAGGGCGATCGGCGCGGCGCGCGCGAGGCGTCGGGCGGTCCTGAGGCGGGACATGGCGGGGGCGCGTGGGGTGGGCGCGACAGTCGTGCAATCTGCGTCGTCCGCGCCGTGCCGTGCGGACCCTCCGCCGCCGCGCGGTGGTCAGACGAGCGCCGCCGGAACACGCGATGGTCTCTCGATCGCGGGCCGGTCCGGCGTGCCCGGAAGCCAGAGCACGAACGTGCTCCCCCGGCCTACGGCGCTGCGGACGGCGATGTCGCCGCCGAGCGCCTGCGCGATCCGCCGGCTGATCGCGAGCCCGATGCCGACGCCGGGCGCGGCCTCCGGGTCGAGGCGGACGAACTCCTCGAAGAGCCGCGCCTGGTGCTCCGGGGCGATGCCCGGCCCCGTGTCGGCGACCTCGATCGCGTACCGCGGGGCGCGGTTCGCGCGGCGGCCGGCGTCGGCCCCGAGCAGGCGCACGACGACCTGCCCGCGGTCGGTGTACTTGACCGCGTTCGCGACCAGGTTGCCTAACACCTGGCGGACGCGCACGGGGTCGGTCGTGACGCACGGCACGCCGTCGTCGACGGCGACGTGCAGCCGAAGTCCCTTGGCGTCCGCCTGGGCGCGGTACTCTTCGGCGGCGTCGCGGGCGACCGCGGCGAGGTCGGTCGGCGTGGGCCGGACGTCGATCGCGCCGGACTCCGCGCGCGACACCTCCAGCAGGTCGCCGATGAGGTGGAGCGCGGCCCGGAGCGAGCGGCGCGCCCGCTCGAGGCTCCGGCGCTGGGCTTCGCTCGGCGGGTCGGGGATGCCGTCCTCGAGGAGGCCGAGGTAGCCGTCGGCGGCCCCGATCGGATTCTTCACGTCGTGCGTGAACCCGCGCACCAGGCGCGCCTTGCTCTCCCCGAGCCGCACCACCGCTTCGCGCTGCCGCTCGGCCGCGGCCCGCAGGCGGTGCTCCTCGTCGACGGCGCGCGCGAGCGCGCGCGTGAGGCGGCGCTCGCGCCGCGCGAAGCCCGCGACCACGGCCGCCGCCACCGCGGCCAGCGCGCCAAGCACGGTCGACAGGTAGCGCTGGTCCGCCACGGCGCGCGTCCCGACCCAGTGGTCGTGGGCGTCGATCCGCTGGACCTCGGCCGCGAGGTGCGCGTGCGCGGCGAGGGTCGAGTCGCGGAGCGCCCGGAGCCGCGACAGGCGTGCGCCGGCGAGGCGCGTGGTCACCCGCCCGATCACGGCGCTGTCCGCGGCGGCGTGCCAGCGTTCGAGGCACCGCGCGAGCGCCGCGACGCGCCCGGGGACCGCGGGGCCGATCTGGGGCGCGATCCGCGCGAGGTGCGCCATCACCGATTCGATGTGCGCGCGCGTGGTGTCGTAGCGCAGCGCCGCCGTCGAATCGTCGCCCTCGCGGAGGAGCTGGCGCAGCACGATCTCCTCGGTGAACAAGACCCGCAGGTCGGCAAGGTCCGTCGCCGCCGCGACGGTCGTCGCCTCGGACGCGCGGTGGAGCGCCTCGAGGCGGCGGAACGTGACGAGCGGTGTCGCGACGAGGGCCGCGAGCGCGAGCAGCACGAACGCGGCCGAGGCGGCCGAGAGGCGGGAGTGCAGATCCCACCGACCCGGGGGCAGCGCGGCACCGCCCGGCCCGCCTCGCGCGTTCATCGTGCTCACGGTCGGGGGCGGATGACGGCGCATACTTCACTCCGAGCGGGGAGGGCCGGACGACGCCGGCCGTTGACCTTCGCGAAGAACACGCGCGACATCGCCGGAACCGTTGCGGTCAGGTGCCGAACTGCACGTCGGTGTCGCGAACGTCGGTCCACGCGTTACGAGCGCGTCCGGGACGGCGGCGGATCCTGTCGACACGTCCACGCGGCCGGCGGCCGGAGCCATCCCGTTCTTATGTCTCCGAGTCGGCGCTCGCGCTTCGGAACACGACGGTGCCGTTCGGAACGGGACGGGGGCGCGCGGTGCGCGCACGCCGGTAGACTCGGACGTCCAGATCCCCGCCCGAGGTCGCGCGTTCCCGCCCCCTGCCCCGTCCGCCCATGCCGTTCTCTCGTCCCGACTTGCGCTCTCATCTGACCCGCCGCGACCTCCTCGGCTTTGCCGTCCGGGGCGCCGCAAGCGTGATCGTCTCGCAGTCCGTTGCCGGCTGCGTCGCGAAGCCGGCGGCGACTCGCGAGACCAACGATGCAAGGCGCGCGGCGGCCGCGGGCGGGACGGTGCCCGACGCCGGTCCGTCGTGCGTGCTCACCGCGGCCCTGACCGAGGGACCGTTCTTCGTCGACGAACACCTGTTGCGCTCCGACATCCGCCCGGACCCGTCGACGGGGCTCGTGGTCGCCGGGGTGCCGCTCTCGCTGCAGTTCGCGGTCTCGCGCGTGGGCGACCGCTCGTGCGCGCCCCTCACGGGCGCCTACCTCGACGTGTGGCACGCCGACCCGGCCGGGGAGTACTCGGACGTGTCGTCGCTCGGACCGCCTCCGGGGCCGCCGCCCGGCGGCGGCATGCCGCCCGGGCCGCCACCGGGGCCGCCACCGGGGGCGCCACCGGGGGCGCCACCCGGCGCGCCGCCTAACCGGCCGCGCGACTCGGTCGCCGGCGCGCCGTCGCACGACGGGGACCCGCGCGCGGGGACCACGGGCAAGAAGTTCCTGCGCGGGTATCAGGTCACCGACGCGCACGGCGCGGCGCAGTTCCGGACCGTCTACCCGGGCTGGTACAACGGACGCGCGGTGCACATCCATTTCAAGCTGCGCCTCCGCGCCGGGTCGACGAAGTCGTACGAGTTCACGTCGCAGTTCTTCTTCGACGACGGGCTCACCGACGCGGTCCACGCGCACGCGCCGTACAACACCCGCGGCGCGCGGGACATGCGCAACTCGGACGACGGCATCTACGACAGCCTGAGCGCGGCCGAGCGGCCCGCGCTGACGCTCCGGGCGGCGCCGCAGGGCGGCGGCTACGCCGGCGTGATCAACCTCGGCGTGCGGGTGGGATAGGACCGTTCGCGCCTGCGTCGAGGTGTGACGAAGCGCGGCGGTGGCCCCCCGCGCGCGGCGCGGGGGCTACCTGCGGCGGAGCGGGCGGCCCGGCGTGTGCCGCGCGCCTAGCCCACACGCGCCGACGCGGGCGCGGCCGGCACCGCGCCCGACTCCGCCGCGTCCATGCCGAGGCGCGTCTGGAGCGCCTCGAGCGAGAAACCCTTGGTCTCCGGCATCACGCGCCAGGCGAAGAAGAACTGCAGGAACATCATCAGCGCGAAGAAGGCGAACACCATCGTCCCGGACGACTGCGCCACGACGGGGAAGAAGCGCGTCACGAGCGCCGCCATCACCCAGTGCGTGAAGCTGCCCAGCGCGCCGCCCTTCTCGCGCACCGCGTTGGGGAAGATCTCCGAGATGAACACCCAGATCACCGCGCCCTGGCCGATGGCGTGGCTCGCGATGAACCCGACGAGCCCGGCGAGGACCAGCCCGACGCTCGGCGCCGCGGGGTGGGCGAAGCCTAACGCCGTCAGCCCGAGCGACGCGGCCGCCCCGATCCCGCCGGCCGCGAGCAGCGGCCGGCGCCCGAAGCGGTCGATGATGAAGAGCGCGAGCACGGTGAACACGAGGTTCGTCCCGCCGACGAGCACCGACTGGAGCAGCGCCGAGTCGGTTCCCGAGCCGGCCTGCCGGAAGACGCGCGGCGCGTAGTAGAGCACCGCGTTGATGCCGGAGAGCTGGTTGAGCACCGCGATCACGACGGCGAGCAGGATCGGGCGCGCGTAGCGGCGCTGGAAGAGCCGCTCGTGCAGGTGCACGCCGGTCGCATTGTCTTCGGCGAGCGAGGCGGTGATCGCGCCGAGCTCCGCGTCCGCGCCTGCCTCGCCGCCGTCGGCGACGCGCGCGAGCACGCGCCGCGCCTCGTCCGTGCGCCCCTGCTTGGCGAGCCAGCGCGGGCTCTCGGGGATGGCGAAGAGCAGCAGGAAGAACGCGGCGGCCGGGAAGGCCTGGACGCCGAGCATCCACCGCCACGCGGTGTCGCCCGGGATCGCCCGCGCGATCACGAAATTCGACAGAAAGGCGATGAGGATGCCGGCGACGATGTTGAGCTGGTTGAGAGCGACCAGCCGCCCGCGGAGGCGCGCGGGCGCGATCTCGGCGATGTAGAGCGGCGAGACGACCGACGCGCCGCCGACGGCGAGCCCGCCGAGGAAGCGGAACGCGACGAACATCGCGAGGCTCGACGCGAGGGCGGTCCCGACGGCCGCGACGAAGAAGCCGAGCGCAAGCACGAAGAGCACACGCCGCCGGCCGAGGCGTTCGGCCGGCGGCCCTGCGGTGAACGCGCCGACGATGGTGCCGAGGATGGCCCAGGTCACGACCGTGCCGAGTCCCGAGGCGTCGAGCGCGAAGACGCGCTGGAGCGCCTGGTCGGTCCCCGAGATCACGGCCGTGTCGAAGCCGAACAGCAGCCCGCCGAGGGCCGCGACGAGCGCGCTGAAGACGACGGAGGTGCGGGCGGTCACGGGCGGAGGCGAGGCCGGGGGTGGGCGGGACCGCGGCGCGCGCGACCGCGGCGCGCCGACCCGGCCGATTCTAATCCGGTGCGCGCACGACGGGAAACGTCAGGCCGCGCAGCCCGCCCCGGCGAACATCAGCTCGACCTCGCCCGGCGGCAGCGGCCGCGCGAACAGGTAGCCCTGCCCGAGCGTGCAGCCGAGTGCGCGCAGCGCGTCGCGCTGCCCCGCGTGCTCGATCCCCTCGGCCACCGTGCAGAGCGACAGCGTGCGGCCCAGCGCGACGATCGTGCGCGCGAGGGCCTCGCTGCTCTCGCGGTCGTGCACGCCGTCGACGAAGCTCTTGTCGATCTTCAGCACGTCGACCGGGAAGCGCTGCAGGTAGCTGAGGCTCGAGTAGCCCGTCCCGAAGTCGTCGATCGCGAGGCGGACGCCTAACGTCTTGAGCTCGGCGAGGCGCGCGAGGTTGGCCTCGGTGTCCTGCATGACCACGCCCTCGGTGATCTCGAGGACGAGCGCGTCCGGCGCGAGCTCCCAACGGCCGAGCGCGGCCGCCACCTCCGCCACGAAGCCGGCGTCCTGGAGCTGGCGCCCCGAGATGTTCACCGTGACGTACGGCGCGCGCTCGGTCGCCGGCGCGCCCGCGCGCCGCCACGCCGCCGCCTGCCGGCACGCCTCGTCGAGCACGAAGCGGCCGAGCGGCAGGATGAGGCCCGAGTCCTCCGCGATCGCGATGAAGCGCGTCGGCGGGACGGCCCCGCGCTCGGGGTGCGTCCAGCGGGCCAACGCCTCCGCGCCGACGACGCGCTCGGAGGCGAGGTCGACGATCGGCTGGTAGGCGAGCCAGAACTCGCCGCGCTCCAGCCCGCGCCGGAGGTCCACCTCGAGCACCACGCGGTCGTGCATCTCCTCGTAGAGCTGGGGGGCGAAGATCTCGTACGTGCCCTTGCCGCGCGCCTTCGCGCGGTACATCGCGAGGTCCGCGTTACGGAGCAGCTCGTCGGCGCCGTCCTCCGCCTCTGCGGCGGCGATCCCGATGCTCGTCCCGACGAGCACCTCGCGCGCGGCCAGCGCGACCGGCTGCGACAGCACGCGGACGATCCGCTCGGCGACGACGACCGCGTCCTCCGGCCCGTGCGTCGCGTCGAGGAGGACGGCGAATTCGTCGCCGCCGAGGCGCGCGACCGTGTCGCAGCCCCGGGTCGCGTCGAGCAGGCGCGCCGCTACCTGCACGAGCAGGCGGTCGCCCTCGCCGTGGCCGAGCGAGTCGTTGACGGCCTTGAAGTCGTCGAGGTCGAGGAAGAGCACCGTCGGGCGCGTGCGGTCGCGGCGCCCGCTCGCGAGCGCGTGCGCGACCCGGTCCCGGAAGAGCGCGCGGTTGGCGAGAGCGGTGAGCGGGTCGTGGAATGCCTGGTGTTCGAGCCGCGACTCGAGTCGCTTGCGCTCCGTGACATCTTCGGCCACGGCGACGCCGGCGACGATCCGCCCCTCGCGGTCGCGCACCGGGCCGGCGCTGATCCGCACCCATGCCGCGTCGTCGCGCGCACGTGCGATGCGCAGCTCCTCGCCCAACACCTGCTCGCCGGCCACGGCGCGGGCGAGCGGCCAGTCCTTCGGCGCCACGCGCCGCCCGTCGGGGTGGAACGCGACTACCGCCGAGGCGTCCGTCACCGTTCCGTCGGGGGTCGCGGCGTCGTCAGGCGCGAGCGCGCCGTCGAAGATGCGGTCCACGAGCCCGTTCCCGACGAGGAGCCGCCCCGTGGGCGCCTCGGCGATGACGACCGCCGCCGGCATCTGCTCCAGCACGGCGTCGAGCAGCGCGCGCTCGGCGTCGCGCTGCGCCACGAGCCGCGCGCGCTCGACCTCGATGAGCGTGCGCTCGGTGACGTCCATGACGAAGCCTTCGAGCGCCCGGAACGTCCCGTGCTCGTCGAACACGGCGCGCCCGCGCTCCGACACGTAGCGCTCGCGGCCGTCCGCCGTCGTGATGCGGTAGTCGAGCTGAAACGGACGCCGCACCGCGATCGCCGCCTGCACCGCGTGCCAGATGGGCGCCCGGTCGTCGGGGTGAATCAGACTGCCGTACGAGACGCGGGGCGGCGCCCCGGCGTGTGCGGTGAGCTGGGCGGCGGCGTACCCCGTGAGCGCCGCGCAGCCGTCGCTCGCGAACTCGAACGGCCACTCGGGCGTGTTCGCGCAGCGGTACGCCATCCCGGGCAGGTTGCCGAGGAGCGTCTCGAGCGCGCGCTGGCTCTCGCGCAGCGCGGCGGCGGCCTCGACGCGCTCGGTCACGTCGCGCACGTTGAGCACGACCTGCGTCTCGCGCCCCGGCAGCGGGCCGACGGCGACTTCGATGACGACCCAGCGGCCACTCGCGTGCTGCGCGCGCAACTCGACCACGGAGCGCGTGCCCGCCGCGGCCGCCGCCAGTGCCGCGTGCGCGCGCGCGACGTCATCGGGGTGCACGAACTCGAGGCCGGGCCGCCCCATGCCGAAGCGCGGCGGGTATCCGAACGCGCGGTCGGCCGACGGGCTCGCGTACGTGAGCCGTCCCTCGACGTCGGCGACGTAGACGATGTCGGAGGCGTGCTCGATGAGCCCCCGGAAATACTCGTCCTGGGCGAGGCGCTCGGCGACGAGCCGGCGGTTCTCGCGCAACGCGGCGACCTGGCGGACGACAACGAGCGCGCTCAGCGCGACGCCCCCGAAGATCACGACGCCGAGCGCCTGCCCCCACCACGGACGGCTCACGAACAGGAGCAGCGCGTAGCCGAGCGCGACGCCGGCGTAGGGCAGGAGGGTGAAGCCGCCCTCCCGCGTGACACGCGGCGTGCTGGACTCCGCGCCGGTCGCGCGGCGGTACTGGAGGTCGGCGGCGACGAAGATCAGCGCGTCGGAGAGCATCCAGAGGCCGTCCACCCAGTCGCCGGGCGCGACGGTCCCCGTCCGGCTCAGCACGGTGACGACGACGCCCGCGGTGACGCTGAGGAGTTGCCCGGCCGCGAGGACCCGTAGCGCGAGCCGGCTGCCGGCGTCGACCTGGCCGAGCAGGAGGGCGACGATCACCGCGACGACGGCGAAGTCGAGCACCGCGGCCGCGTGCGCGAGCAGGTCGGGGACGAAGCCCTTCGACGGTTCGAGCGTCGCCGGCCCGATGACGAGGATCCAGAGCACGAGCCCGGCGCCGAGCACGGTCGTCGCCACGTCGAGGGCGAACCGGCGGCGGTCGGCGCGCGTGCGCGGGGCGCTCGGAAAGACGAGCAATCCGGTCAGCAGCGGCGCGTATGAGAGGATGACGAAGTTCCGCCCCCACGTGTTGAGCGCCGCCGGCGCGTCGGGCACGAGGTCGCGCCACGTCCACACGAGGTTGGCGAACCAGAGCAGGACGAACGACGCCGTGAGCCACGCCCACGCCCGTCGCACGCGCGGGTCGAGGGCCGGGCAGCGCGCGTTCCGACCGGCCGCGATCGCCGTGACGAAGAACGTCGGGAGGATGAACGCGTCCGCGATGAGCACGCGGTTCGCCGCGCCGCCCCAGTGCGTGGCGAGCCACACGGCGTGGACGAGCACGTAGAGCGCGGTCGCGAGCACGACGGGGCTGCCGAGGCGACGTGCGGGGGTCGACAAGTAGGCGGGAACTGCGGAAGGCGGAGGGCGCGCGGGCGGGATGAATGCACAACGCTCACTTCGTCCCGTAAACTGACGAGTCGGCGCGAGCGCTCGCCACCTGCGCCAATTACACGTTCTGTTCATATTTGAGCGCACCAGATTCCCGCGCCGAGTCCGGCGCGCGTCGTTTCCCGCCCGCGTCGGGCGCCCCGCGGGTCGCCTGCGCTGCCGCGT
This sequence comes from Gemmatimonadetes bacterium T265, assembly GCA_019973575.1. Classification (NCBI taxonomy): domain Bacteria; kingdom Pseudomonadati; phylum Gemmatimonadota; species Gemmatimonadetes bacterium T265. The sequence goes on along the minus strand of BPUI01000001.1, from coordinate 2,721,769 downwards.
GATCTGGCGCGGTGTTGTTTTCCGTTAGATACTGGCGTCGCCCGACCCGCGAGTGCAGGCGCGCGGGGGCCGGGCGCCGTTGTCTCCGGATGAGGACCGCGTGCTCGAGCAGCTGCAAGACCGGGTCGGCGTCGCGCTCCAAGATCGGTTCGCCCTCGAACGCGTGCTCGGCCGCGGCGGCATGGCCACGGTCTACCTCGCGCGCGACCTCGTCGACGGCGCCGAGGTCGCAGTGAAGGTGCTCGACCCCGACCTCGCCCTCGCGGTCGGCGGCGAGCGCTTCCGGCGCGAGGTCGAGATCGCGAGCACCCTACGCCACCCGTGCATCCTGCCGGTGCTGAGCGCCGGCGAGGCGGGCGGGTCGCTCTACTGCGTAATGCCGTACGTGAGCGGCGAGTCGCTCCGCGCCCGGCTCGACCGGGAGCCGCAGCTGCCGGTCGACCTCGCGCTCCGCCTCACGTGCGAGATCGCCGAGGCGCTCGACTACGCGCACGCGCGCGGCGTCGTGCACCGGGACATCAAGCCGGGCAACATCCTCATCGACGACGGCCACGCGATCGTCGCCGACTTCGGGATCGCGCACGCGGTGAGCGCGAGCGACCAGACCGTGCTGACGAAGACGGGGGTCGCGATCGGCACGCCCGCGTACATGAGCCCGGAGCAGAGCTTCGGCGAGAAGTCGATCGACGGGCGGGCGGACGTGTACGCGCTCGGCTGCGTGCTCTACGAGATGCTCGCCGGCCAGCCGCCGTTCACGGGCGCGACGGCGCAGGCGATCATGGCGCGGCACACGGTCGAGCAGGCGCCATCGGTGCGCATCGTCCGCCCGAGCGTGCCGCCGCACGTGGAGGACGCGATGCTGCAGGCGCTCGCGAAGAGCCCGGCCGACCGCTTCGCGTCGGCGATGGCGTTCGCCGAGGCGCTACGTGCGCCCGGGCCGCGCACCGGGTCGCGCCAGGCCGTGCGTCCGGGGCACGTCGACCGGCGCCGCCAGCGGATCCGCCGCGCGCTCTACTCCGCCGGGGTGCTCCTGCCGCTCGTGGCCGCGGGCGCGTGGATGTGGCTGCATCCGTCGCACCTCGCAGCGGATTCGCCGGTCGCGGCGAAAAAGGTCGCGGTGATGTACTTCGACGACCTCAGCCCGGGCGGCCGGCTGGCGCCGGTCGCCGACGGGCTCACCGAGGGGGTGATCGACGCCCTCGCGCGCGTGCCGCAGCTCGACGTGATCTCGCGCCACGGCGTCGAGCCGTTCCGCGGGCGCGACGTCGACGCCGACAGCGTGTCGCGCGCGCTCGGCGTCGGCACGCTCGTGCGGGGGAGCGTGGAGGGCGTGCGGGGCGACAGCGTGCGCGTCGCGGTGCGACTCGTGAGCGCGTCGACGGGCGAGACGGTCGGGCGACCGGCCACGTTCACCGCCGGGGCGGCGAGCGTGCTGACCCTGCGCGACTCCGTCGCGGGTAAGGTGGCCGAGTTCCTGCGCGCGCGCATCGGCGAGGCGGTCCAGGTACGCGAGCTGCAGGCCGGCACCTCGAACGTCACGGCGTGGACGCTCGTGCGCCGCGCCGAGCGCGCCCAGCACGCCGCGGACTCCGCGTGGACGGTCGGCGACACCGCGAACGCGCTCGGCGCGCTCGGCACCGCCGATTCGCTGCTCGCGGCGGCCCGCGCGGCGGACGCGAAGTGGCCGGAGCCGGCGGTCGACCGCGCGACCGTCGCGCTGCGCCGGGCCGAGATGTCGCTCGGGGTGCCCGCGGTCGCCGCGAAGGCGCTCGCCGACGGCCTCGCGCAGGCCGACAGTGCGCTCGCGCTCGACGCGAACAACGCGGCCGCGCTCGAAGCGCGCGGCGCGCTCCGCTTCGCGCGCGTCAGCGCCGGGCTGGTGCCGAACGCGGCGACGGTCAAGGACACCGTGCAGGTCGCCGAGCACGACCTGCGCGAGGCCGTGCGGCTCGACCCGCACCGCGCCGGCGCCTGGGTCACGCTGGGTCAGCTCGCGCGCAAGCGGTTCGACATGTTCGAGGCCAAGCGCGACGCGCAGCGCGCCTATCAGGAAGACGCGTACCTGGCGCAGGCGTCCGACGTGATCTGGCACCTGTTCGCCACGTCGTACGACCTGGAGCAGACGACCGACGCCCAGAGCTGGTGTGCGGAGGGCGTGCGGCGCTTCCCAGACAACCCCCGCTTTCTGCGGTGCCAGCTGCTGCTCATGACGATGCGCGGCGTGACGCCCGACCCGGCGCGCGCGTGGCAGTTGCTCGGCGAACTCGAGCGGCGCACGCCGAAGCAGAAATGGGCCTACGAGGGGCGGTGGCAGCGGATGCTCGTCGCGGGCGCGATCGCGCGCGCCAAGCTGCCCGACAGCGCGCGGCACGTTCTGCTCGCCGCGCGCGCCGACCGCGACGTCGATCCGCGCGGCGAACTGGTCGGCTTCGAGGCGTTCATCCGCACCCTCATCGGTGACCGCGAGCAGGCCATCGATCTGCTCGGCCGCTACCTCACGGCCAACCCCGAGCACCGCGAGGGGTTCGTGAAGCTGAACACGTGGTGGTGGCGTGACCTGCGGGGCGACCCGCGGTTCGACGCGCTGGTGAGCGGCTGACGTCGCCTCACGACCGTTGCAGGACGGCGGGCCCGGCGTACGTTCGGCGCGCGCCGGTAGCCGTATCCATTCCGCGAAGTCCGCGCCCCCGCTCCGCGCCGGGGCGGCGCGCGTCCCCCGCTCCGGCGCGCTTGGAGATCCTCTGATGCGACTTCGACGTGCGTTCATTTCCGCGGCGGTGCCTCTTGCCATCGCTGCGTGCACGGGCAGCGAACCTGCCGCACCCGCCCGCGCGACGGTCGGCGGTCCGACGGCGGACATCACCCCCGCGCCGACACGTCCCGCGTGTCGCGATTCGACGGCGATCCGCCGGCTGATCGGCGCGATCGTTCCCGCGGCGACCGTCGCGGACCCGCAGCAGCGCTTCACGATCGTCTACGACCTGTACTGCGTCCGCCGCGACTCGGTGGGCGGCCGGGCGCAGATGCTCGACCTCGTCGACCTCGTGGTCACGCGGCTCGTCACGGGGCAGCTGCTCCCCCGGCCGCAGAACGTCGGCGGTCCGGTGCCCGCGACCACCAACGCGGCCGCGACGGCGCTCGTCGACCGCCTGTTCACCTTCGTCGGGCTGACGCCGGAGCTCAACCTGCCGTCCGACGCCCTCGCGCGCGCGGTGTGGGACGGCGGCGCGAAGGTCGCGAGGCCGGGGAAGGCCGACACGATCATCTCGACCTCGAAGGACTTCGCGACCGACTGGCCGAGCGACTTTTTCAAGGCGCGCGCGCTCGTCGTGGTCGCGCGGCAGCCCGACGCGGTGCCGTTCCAGCAGGCGATGCCGGAGTACCCGCCGCGCTACCGCGTCTACGTCTCGCCCGAATCGGCGCTTACCAACTACGGCCTGGCGGTGCTCGGGCCTAACGCGCCGACCGCGCGCGTCGTCGTCTGCCCCGGCGACCTGGAGACCGGCGTGCCGCACCCGAGCGTGGCGACGCTGCGGATTCTTCGCGTGCGCGACCCCGGCGACACCGTCGCGCTGCCGAGCGGCGTGCTGCCGCTCGCGCCGGTGGCGCTCGTGAAGTGCACGCCGTGGGCGGACGCGCCGCCGGGCGGCTACGGCCTCTTCGGCACCCGCCGCGGCGACCTCCTCGCCACGTTCGGGCGGTTCGGCACCGCGGTCGCGGCGGCGTTGGGGCCGCAGTCGCTCTACGCGTGGGACAGCGGCGTGGGCGGAAAGTCCAACCTCCTGAGCGGCTTCGTCCCCGTCCGCGACACGACGTTCGCCGTAACCGGCGTCGGGCTGCTGGTCGACAGCGCCGGGCGCGTCCCGACGTACGCCAACCCGTTCGTCGCGCCGGTCGGCGTGCCGGTCCGGGTCACCGCCGTGCCCTACGACGGGTCGCGCGCGACGCCGGTGCGCGGCGTCGCGTGCACGTGGTCGGCCTCGAACGCGAGCGGGCCGGTGGCGATTCCCTTCACGCGGGTCGAGGACAACCCCAACGTCGTCACGTTCACGCCGACGCAGGCGCTGAGCGGCGGCGCGTACACGATCCGCGCGACCTGCGAACACGTGTCCGACGGCCGCGGGATGCGCGTGCCGTAACGCTCCCCGACCGACGCCGTGCGGCCGCGCGCGTCAGCGGCTCAGCCCCGCCGCGACGCGCGCGGTCGTCTCGATCGTACGCGCCAGCACCGAGCGGGCGCGCCCGTCCTCGAGTACCATGAGGCCCGCGATCGTGCAGCCGCCGGGCGTCGTCACGTCGTCCTTGAGGGCGGCGGGGTGGCGCCCGGTGGCGAGCACCATCTCCGCCGCACCGCGGGTCATGCGCGCGACCAGTTCGGTCGCGGCCGCGCGCGGCAGGCCGCACGACACGGCGCCGTCGGTGAGCGCCTCGAGCACGACGTAGATGAACGCGGGGCCGCTCGCCGACACCGCGGTCACGGCGTCGAGGTGGCGCTCGTCGAGCGCGAGGCAGCGGCCGACGGCCGAGAAGATGGCCGTTGCCGCGGCCATGTGGTCGGCCGTGGCGCGCGCGCCCGCGGAGAGCACCGTGCACCCGAGGCCGATCACGCTCGCCGTGTTGGGCATCGCGCGGACGACGGGGACGTGCTCGCCGACCGCGGCCTCGATCGCCGCGATCGACACCCCCGCCGCGATCGAGATCACGAGCGGCGCGGCGGCGCCTGCCCGCGCGAGCGCGCCGGCGGCGGCGAGGTCGGCCAGCACGCCCGCGACGTCGCGCGGTTTGACGCAGAGGAGCACGATATCCGCGTCGGCGCACGCCGTCACGACGTCGGTCGCGCGCGCGCCGGTCGCGCGGGCGGCCAGCGCCCGCGCCGTGACGCCGTGTCGGTCGACGACGCGGAGCTCGACGTCCGGGAACGCGCCGGCGCGGGCCAGCCCGCCCGCGATGGCCGACCCCATCGTGCCCGCGCCGATGAGCGCGAGGCGTCGGCCGGCGAGCGCGGTGAGGTCGGCGTCGGCGGTCGCGTCCGGCGATGCGGCGCGGAACGCGTCGGGCGTTGGGGCGAGGGTCATGAACCGGTTCTCCGAAAGGGTGTGGGGAGCACCGGGTGCGGAACGCAAATCGCCCCGTCCGGCGCGTGAGCACGGACGGGGCGGCGGGCTCGGCCCGGGCGGGCCAGCTCTCGCGCGTTCGGTCGCTACGGGCGCCGCACGGGCGCGTGCGCGACCGTCGTCCGGCGTCGATGGCGGATCGACGACGGTCGCGGTCGCGGCGCGGGCGTGCATGCGAAGGGGAACGCGTGGGAGGACATCGACCGGCATGCATACGGGGCCACGAAGATCGTGTCAAGTCGGACCGTTGGTGGCGCGGGGCGGTCCGCATGCTGTCCGCGCACGCGCCTCCGTCGGTGACCGAGCCTGGCCCGTTCACGCGCCGACGAGCCGCCGGAGCCCGAGCGCGTTGCGCACGGCGTGTCCCTCGCCGTCGTTGTTGAAGTAGACGAACACGTCGTGCCCGGCCCGGTCCCATTCAAGGACGCGTGCGGCCCACCAGCGCAGGTCGGCGTCGCTGTACGAACCGGCGTACAGGTGGTGCGGGTCGGGGCCGTGGAGGCGCACGTAGACGACGCGCGCGGTCGCGCGCAGCAGGCACGGCAGCCCGGCGCCGCTCATCACCGCGTAGGCCGCGCCGTAGTGTTCGAGGATCGCAAAGACGGACTCGCGGTGCCAGCTCGCGTGCCGCATCTCGACCGCGACGCGGAGCCCCGCGGGGACGCACGCGAGGAAGTAGGCGAGGTGCGGCTCGTCGACGGGGAACTCGGGCGAGAGCTGGACGAGCAGCACGCCGCGCCGGTCGCCTAACCGCCCGAGCGCGCGGCCGATGCGCGCGAGCCAGCGCTCGGGCGCGTAGAGCCGCTGCACGTGGGTGAGCAGCCCGGGCGCCTTCACGCCGAGCAGGAACCCGGGCGGGAGGCGACGCCGCCAGCGCGCGAACGCGGCGTCGCGCGGCCAGCGGTAGTAGCTGCTGTTGAGCTCCGCCGTGCGGAAGTGCGGCAGGTAGTAGTCGAGGCGCCGCCGCGGCGGCAGCCCGTCCGGGTAGAGCACGCCGGTCCAGTGCGCGTAGCTCCAGCCGGACGTGCCGATGTGCACCGCCACGCCGCCGGGCGCCGCGGCGGCCTAACGGACGTCGGAGTACGCCGTCGGCCGCAGGAACGCGGACCGGATGACCGACACCGTCTCGGGGTCGGTCCACCCCGGGCGCACGCGGATCCGCTGCCAGTCGGGGTTCGCGCCGAAGCGCGCCCACGCCGCGCCGCGCGCCGCCATGTCGTCGAAGCCGACGAGGTACGTGAGGTGCGGCAGCCGCGCGCCGGCGATCGCCGTGCCGAACATGACCGGCGCGAAGCCGCTCTCGCGGAAGATGCGCACCTCCGCCTCGTCGAACATCGCCACCTTCGCGCGCAGCCCCGCATCGGACGGCGCCTCGTACGTGCGCAACTCGAACAGCCGCGGCGCGCGCCCCGCCGCCGCGGGCGGGACCTCGAGCGCGGGCTGCCCGGGGAACGCGCGGTAGACCGCGACGTCGTAGCGGACGTACGGCAGGCCGTGCGCGGGCCCCGGAGTTCCCCTACCCTCCCCCCTGCCCTCCCACGCGTCGGACGCCGCGCGGAGCGCCGGGTCGGCGGCGAGGCGCTCGCCCGCGGCGCCGAGCGCGGTAAGCGAGGGGTACGGCACGAGCAGGACGACCGAGGGGAGCGGTAGCCCCGAGTCGGGCGCGAACGCGCCGACCGGTCCGGCGCCCGCACGGCGGAGCGCGGGGACGAGGTGCTGCGCGAAGAACTCGTGCGCGCGGGCGACGTCGAGGTCGTTGCGCAGCTCGTAGGTGCGGAGTTCGTAGACCATCCGCTCGTTCGGCGCCCCGGCGACGTCGGCGCGTGCCGCGGTCGCGGGCGCCGCGACGCCGGCGGCGCCGAGGGCCGCCCCCGCTAGCCCGGTCGCGAGGAACTGGCGTCGCGGGACCGGCCGGCCGGCGCCGGCGCGCCGGCCGCGCGGATTGGCGCCGCTCACGCCCGCGCCCCCTCGGCCGCGACGCGCTCGTCGGCGAGCACGCCCTCGATCGCCGCGACCTCGTCGGCGGCGAGCGAGAGCTTCTCGAGCGCGGCGAGGTTGTCGGCGAGCTGCGCGACGCGGCTTGCGCCGATGAGCGCGGAGGTGACGACCGGATCGCGCAGCACCCAGACGAGCGCGAGCTGCGCGAGCGACTGTCCGCGCGCGCGCGCGATCTCGTTGAGCCGCGCGATCTGCGCGCGCCGCTCGTCGGTCACCGCGTCGCGCTGGAGGAAGCCGTGCGGCTTGGCCGCGCGCGAGTCGGCCGGGATGTCGCGCAGGTAACGGTCGGTGAGCAGCCCCTGCGCGAGCGGCGAGAACGCGATGCACCCGATCCCCTCGTCGCGGAGCACGTCGAACAACCCGTCCTCCGGGTCGCGCACGAACATGCTGTACTTGGGCTGGTGGATCAGGCACGGCGTGCCGAGCGCGCGGAGGATCGCCGCGGCGGCGCGCGTCTGCTCCGCCGAGTAGTTGGAGAGCCCGACGTAGAGCGCGCGCCCGCTCCGCACCGCGTGGTCGAGCGCGCCCATCGTCTCCTCGAGCGGCGTGTCGGGGTCGGGGCGGTGCGAGTAGAAGATGTCGACGTAGTCGAGCCCCATGCGGTCGAGGCTCTGGTCGAGGCTCGCGAGCAGGTACTTGCGCGACCCCCACTCGCCGTACGGGCCGGGCCACATGCGGTAGCCCGCCTTGGTCGAGATGATCAGCTCGTCGCGGTGCCCGGCGAGGTCGGTCGCGAGGACGCGGCCGAAGGTCTCCTCCGCGGATCCCGGCTCGGGGCCGTAGTTGTTGGCGAGGTCGAAGTGCGTCACGCCCCGGTCGAAGGCGTGCACGAGCATCGCCCGCGACGTCTCATACGGGTCGACGCTCCCGAAGTTGTGCCAGAGGCCGAGCGAGATGGCCGGCAGGTGGAGTCCGCTCCGGCCGCAGCGCCGGTACGGGATCTGGGTGTAGCGGTCGGTGACGGTCATGCGCCGTCCATCCGCCGGAGTCGTACCACGAGCACGCCGTGCGACGGGACGACCGTCGCGGGGCCGTCGAACGTTTGCTCCCGCGCGGCCCGGCTCACCGGCCGACGCCGTCGATCAGCTGCGCCGGGTCGGTCGCGTGCGCCCCGCGCCCGGCGAAGTTCTCGAGCGCGAGTCCGCGCACGCCCTCGGCTTCCAGCGCCGGGCCGTAGCAATCGGGCAGGCCGTCGGCCCAGCGCACGCGCACGTCGCGCAGCGTGAGGTCGGACGCCCACTTCGCGTACACGCCGGCGATGCGGTGCCGGTACAACCCCTGGTAGTCGTCGTTCGGGCGCAGGTCGTACTGCCCGCACGCGTACTGCGACACGCGCCGCACGGTCAGCTGCACGTTGTCGAACACCACGTCGGCGACGGGGCTGTCGGACCACCCGTGTACGAAGAGCCCGCTCTCGCCGTGCGCGACGATATTGTTGAACTGCAGCCCGCGCACGACGCCGGGCTTCGTCGCCTTGTCGCGCGGCAGGTTGGAGACGTGCACCGGCTCGCCCACGCCCCACCACATCGCGTGCCGCAGGGCGGTGTCGATGACGAGGTTGGAACAGACGATGTTCTCGACCGTCGCGCCGTCGCGGTTGAGGACCGCGATGCCGCGGTTGCTGTTCGTGATCGTGCAGTCGGCGACGACCGCGTTGCGCACCGCGTCCGGCCCCTCGGGCTCGACCTTGATCGCCGCCGAACTGGAGACGAGCGTGCAGCCGGTCACGGTGACGTTCTCGCACGGGCCGTACTGTGGAAAATTCCGCGACGCCTTGAGGATGATGCAGTCGTCGCCGGCCGAAATGCGGCAGTTGGCGATGCGGACGTTGCGGCAGTGGTCGACGTCGATCCCGTCGCAGTTGGGGACGAGGAGGCTGTTGTCGATCGTGATCCCCTCGATCCACAGGTCCTCGCAGCCGATCGGGTGCACGGTCCACGTCGGCGCGTCGCGGATCGTGAAGGCGTGCAGCCGCACGTCGCGGCACCCGACCATGAGGATGATGCGGGGCCGGCCGTCCGGGTGGAACGTCGCCGGCAGCGGGTAGAGCGGGTCGTACGGTCCGAGGAAGGGGTGTGTGACGTTGTAGCCCCCCTCCCCGCGCGTCGTGAGGTACGCGTGGAAGTTGCCGTCGATCAGCCCGCCGCCGGTCACGCCGACGTTGACCGCGTCCTTCGCGAAGATCAGCGCGCCTAACGCGCGGAACCCTTCCCGGCTGCCGGTCGCGCGGAGGGTGGCGCCGGGTTCGACGCGGAGCGTGACGTGCGACTTGAGGCTGACGGTGCCGCTCAGGTACACGCGACCCGGCGGGAGCGTGACTTCGCCGCCACCCGCGGCAGCGCACGCGTCGACGGCGCGCTGGATCGCCGCCGCGTCGTCGGTGATCCCGTCGCCCTTGGCGCCGTAGCGGAGCGCGTCGAACGTGCGCGGCTGCGCGGCCGGGGCGCCGCCGATCGCCCGGGCGCCGGGGAGCAGGACGAGCCCGGCCGCGGACGCGGCACGGCCCAGGAATGCACGGCGGTCGATCATCGCGGGGGCGGGAGGGGACAGGCCGGGGTCGCGCACGAGGTCGTCGGCCCCCGACGCGAAGACGCCGGAGGAGTAGGCGGACGGCGCGTGGTGGGACGACAATGCTGGTGTGCGTGCATTCGTTCTTCAAGCCGATCGCAGAAGCCCGCGCGCGTTAACGTTCGTCGCCGCCTGCGGGCGGCCTCGCCGACCGTCCGCCGTCCCTGGCCGTCCGCGCCGCGCCCATGCTGACCGGGTCGAACCTGCTGCACATCAAGCAGTTCAACCGCGTGACACCGCGCGCGCGGTTGCGGCGGGCGCTCGCGGGCGTCGCCGCGCTCCTCTTGGGCCGCGACACGCCGGCGCGCGCGCAGGACGCGCCAGCACCCGCGCCGCGCGTCCGCGTCAACCAGATCGGCTACTACCCGAACGGCCCGAAGGTGGCCGTCGTCGCCGCGGACTCCGCGCCGGCGACGTTCGCCGTGCTCACCGCCGATCGCGGCGATACGGTGTTCACGGGAACCCTCTCAGCCGCACGCCGGTGGGGCCCGTCGGACGAGGTCGTGCGCCAGGCCGACTTCAGCGCCCTGTCGCGGCCGGGGCGGTACGTGCTCGCGGTCGCGGGCGTCGGGCGCTCGGACGCCTTCACCGTCGGGCGAGGCGTGTTGCGCGAGCTCGCCCGCGCGTCACTCAAGGCGTTCTACTTCCAGCGCGCCTCGACGGCCCTCCCGGCGCAGTTCGCGGGGCTGTGGGCCCGCGCCGCGGGCCACCCGGACGACGTCGTCCTCGTCCACCCCTCCGCGGCCGGCCCGGGACGCCCCGCCGGCACGCGGATCGCCGCCCCGCGCGGGTGGTACGACGCGGGCGACTACAACAAGTACGTCGTCAACTCCGGCATCAGCACGTACACGCTGCTCGCCCTCGCCGAGCGGTTCCCGGCGTACGCGGCGGCGCTCGACACGCGAATCCCCGAGAGCGGGAACGCGCTCCCGGACGTGCTCGACGAGGCGCTCTGGAACCTCGGCTGGATGCGCGCCATGCAGGACCCGGCCGACGGCGGCGTCTACCACAAGCTGACCAACGCGGAGTTCGACCGGTTCGTCATGCCCGCGGCGGCCGCGTCGGGGCCGCGCTACGTGGTGCAGAAGAGTACGGCCGCGACCCTCGACTTCGCGGCGACGGCGGCGCACGCGGCGCTCCTCGTGCGCCGCTACCCGCGCGCGCTGCCGGGGCTCGCCGACTCGCTCGTCGGTGAGGCGGTCGCCGCGTGGCGGTGGGCGCGCCAGCACCCCGACTCGGTCTACGACCAGGAAAGACTGAACCGGCGCTACGCCCCGCCCGTCCACACCGGCGCGTACGCCGACACGAGCCTAACGGACGAATTCCGCTGGGCGGCGGCCGAACTTTACCTCGCGACGCGTCGGGACAGCTTCTTCGTCGCCGCCGCCCCGCTCGCGCCCCCCGCGCCCGGGGTCCCGGACTGGGGCGCGGTCGCCATGCTCGGCGTCTACTCGCTGCTCGAACACCGGGGCGAGCTGCCGCGCGGCGCCGACGCGCTCCGCGAGGTGCTGCTCGCGCCGGCGCGCGCGCTCGCGGCCCGCGCGCGGGAGTCCGCGTACGGCGTGCCGGTCGGCGCGCCCGGCGACTTCGTCTGGGGGAGCAACGCGGTCGCGGCCAACCAGGGCGTGCTGCTGGTCCAGGCGTACCGCCTAACGCGCGACCCGTTGTTCCTCCGCGCCGCCGCCGCGGTGCTCGACTACCTGCTCGGCCGCAACGCGACGGGCTACTCGTTCGTCACCGGGTTCGGCGCCCGTCCGCCGCGCTTCCTGCACCACCGCCCCTCGGCCGCCGACACCGTCGTCGCGCCCGTCCCGGGGTTCCTCGTCGGCGGCCCGAACCCCGGGCAGCAGGACCATTGCCCCGGGTACCCGTCGCGCCTCCCCGCCCGGTCGTACGTCGACAGCACGTGCGCCTACGCGGCGAACGAAGTGGCGATCAACTGGAACGCCCCGCTCGCCTACCTCGCCGCCGCCGTCGACGTCCTGTACGGCGCGCCGGCCGCCGATCCCCCGGCGGAGCCGACGCGGGGACCGGCCCGGTGAGGATCGTCGCCGGCGCCTTCGCCGGCCGCGACCTGACGTCGCCGAACGACTTCCGCGTCCGCCCGACCGCCGAGCACGTCCGCGCGGCGCTCCTCGACGCGTTAGGCGCGGACCTCCCGCGCGCCCGCGTCCTCGACCTCTTCGCCGGCACCGGCGCGCTCGGCCTCGAGGCGATCTCGCGCGGGGCGGCGCGCGCCGACTTCGTCGAATTCCGCCCGGCCAGCCTGCACGCGCTCCGCGCCAACGTGGCGGCGCTCCGCCTGCGCGACCGCACGCGCGTCTTCAAGCGCGACGCGCTCCCCTTCGCGGCCGCGCTCGCGCCCGACAGCTACGACGTCGCCTTCGCCGACCCGCCGTACGAGTCGCGCATGCTGGACCGCGTGCTCGACACGTGGCGCGCCACGGGCTTCGCGCGCGTGCTGGCGGCCGAGCACGCCCGCGGCCACCCGCTCCCGCCCGCCGCGGACCGCCTCGCGTTCGACGAAACGGTGGTGACCATCTACCGGCGTTGACCGGTGCCGGGCGAGCTTTCCGGCGTGCCGTTCCATCCCTACGCCGCCCTCATGCGCGCTCTTCGCCTGCTCGCCGCGACCGCGTTCGTCGCCGGACCCCTCGTCTCGCCCGTGGTCGCGCAATCCGCGCCCGCCACCGCCGCGCCCGCCCTGCCGACCGCGTCCCCGACCGCGTCGCGCCCCGTCGTCGAGCGCGTGCGCGCGCTCCACGCCCTGCTCGGCGAGCAGTGGGAATACACGCTCCGCACCCAGCCCGAGTTCGCCTCGATCCTCGGCGATCGGCGCTACAACGACCGGTTGAGCGACTACTCCCCCGCGGCCGTCGAGCGCGACCTCGCCGCCACCCGCGACTTCGAGCGCCGCTTCGCCGCGATCGACCCCGCCGGCTTCCCCGAGCAGGAGCGCCTCAACCGCGACCTCATGCTGCTCAACCTGCGGACGGCGCTCGAGGGCGCGCGCTTCCGCGAGTGGGAGACGCCCGTCACGCAGATGCAGGGGCTGCACATCGACCTGCCGCAGCTCGTCACCTCGCTCCCGTTCGAGACCGTCAAGGATTACGACGATTACGTCGCGCGGCTGCGGGCGACGCCGCTCGCCTTCCAGCAGGTCACCGATCAGATGCGCCGCGGCATGCGCGACGGGCTCATGCCGCCCAAGATTTTGCTCGCGCAGGCCGTCGCGCAGAGCGAGCGTCTCGCCCGCCAGCAGCCCGACTCGTCACCTTTCGCGGTGCCGCTCGGGCAGACGCCCAACAGCTTCGGCCCGGCTGACCGCGACCGCCTGCACGGCGCGGTGCTCGCCGCGATCCGCGACTCGGTGCTCCCGGCCTACGTCCGCTTCACCGCCTTCCTCCGCGACGAGTACGCCCCCCACGGCCGCGACTCGATCGGCACGTGGGCCCTCCCCGACGGCCAGGCGCGGTACGCCTACGCGGTCCGGCGCCAGACCACGACGACCCTCACGCCGCGCGAGATCCACGAGTTAGGCCTCCGCGAGGTCGCCCGCATCGAGGGCGAGCAGCTCGCGATCGCCCGGCGGTTGGGCTTCGCGAGCGTGCAGGCCATGCGCGACTCGCTCCCCAAGATGCCCGCGCTGCACCCCGCGTCGCGCGAGCAGATCCTCGACGAGTACCGGAAGTACATCGGGCAGATGTACGCCAAGCTGCCGACGCTCTTCGGCCGCCTGCCCAAGGCCAAGCTCGAGGTGCTCCCCGTCGAGCCCTTCCGCGAAAAGGAGGCCTCGACGGCCTACAACCAGGGCACCCCGGACGGCTCGCGCCCCGGCCACGTCTTCGTCAACACCTACGACTTCGCCAAGCAGCTGACGATCAACAACGAGTCGACCGCCTACCACGAGGGCGTCCCCGGGCACCACATGCAGATCTCGATCGCCCAGGAGCTCCCCTCACTTCCGCCCTTCCGCCAGCAGGCGCAGTACACCGCCTACGTCGAGGGCTGGGCGCTCTACTCCGAGCGGCTCGGCAAGGAGGTGGGCTTCTACCAGGACCCGTACAACGACTACGGCCGCCTCGACGACGAGATGCTCCGCGCGATCCGGCTGGTGCTCGACACGGGCATCCACGACCGCCACTGGACGCGCGACGAGGCCGTCGCCTTTTTCCGCGCCCACTCGAGCGAGAGCGAGCCGCTGGTCCAGAGCGAGACCGACCGCTACATCGCCTGGCCCGGCCAGGCGCTCGCCTACAAGGTCGGCCAGCTCACGATCCTCCGCCTCCGCGACGCGGCCCGCCAGGCGTTAGGCCCCCGCTTCGACCTCCGCGCCTTCCACGACGAGGTGCTCGGCGCCGGCGCGCTTCCGATGGACGTGTTCGAGGCGCGGATGCGCGCCTGGGTCGCGCGCGGGGGCGCCGGGGACGGGCGGGCCGAGTGAGCGCAGGCGGCGTGGCGTTAGGCAGCGGCGAGGCGGCGGGCCGGGCGTGGGACGCGCCGCGCGTCGCCATCGCCGCGATCTTCCTGCTCGACGGCCTGACCTTCGGCCTCTGGGTCGCGCACCTGCCGCTCATCAAGGGCGGCCTGCACCTCACCGACCTCGCCTTCGCGAGCGCGCTCGCCGGAATGGTCGGCGGCGCGTTCGTCGCCCAGCCGCTCGCCGGCGCGCTCGCCACGCGCGCCGGCAGCCGCCGCGTCACGCGCGTCGCCTCGGTCGTCGCCTGCCTCGCGCTCGGCGTGCCCGCTTTTGCGCCGAGCCTCCCGCTCCTCATCGCGTCGACCGCGCTACTCGGCTTCACGCGGGGCGCGACCGAGGTGCCGATGAACGCGCAGGCGACGCTGCTCGAGGCGCGCGACGCGCGGCCGCGCATGTCCTCGTTCCACGGCTGCTTCAGTCTCGGCGGCTTCCTCGGCTCCGCCCTCGCGGCGCTCCTCCTCCGGCACGGCGATACGCCGCGCGTCACGCTCCCCGCTGCGGGCGTGGCCTGCGCGGTGATCTCGGCCGTCGTCAGCCGCTCGCTCCTGCGCGAGACGCCCGCCGCACTGCACACGACGGCCGAGCGGGCCGCGCGGCCCTCGCTCGCGACCCTCGCCCGCGACCGAACGCTGCTCGCGCTCGGCGCGCTCGCCTTCTGCGGCCTCTTCGGCGAGGGCGCGATGAGCGACTGGAGCGCGCTGCTCCTCCAACGGACGACCGGCGTCGCGCCCGCCGCCGCGGCGCTCGGCTACGCGGCGTTCTCGATCGCGATGACCCTCGGCCGCTTCTCGGGCGACATGGTGATCGCGCGCCTCGGCCGCGGCCGGACGCTGCGCGCGAGCGGGCTCGTCGCCGCGGCGGGACTCACGGTCGCGCTGGTCTCGCCGTACGTGGCCGCCGTGCTCGGCTTCGCCGCGGTCGGTCTCGGCTACGCGAACCTCGTCCCGATCCTCTTCAGCGCGAGTGGGCGCCGCGCCGGCAGCGCCGGGATCGCGGCGGTGTCGACGCTCGGCTACTTCGGATTCGTCATCGGCCCGCCGACGATCGGCGGCCTCTCGACGCTCCTCGGCAGCCTGCCGCTCGCGCTCGGCGTCGTCGCGGCGTTCGCGCTCCTGATCGCGCTCGGGGCCGGCGCGGCGAACGCGCCCGCCGCGCCGGCCGCGCGGGCCGCGTGACGCGCGCGGCCGTGGCGGGGTAAAGGGGGACGTGCACGGCGCTGCCCCCGCACTCGCGCGCGTGCCGTCGACCGCCGCTGACGACGCGCGCGCAGCGTGGGACCCGGCGCGGGATGCGTTCGACGCGCGCCCGCCCGAGGTGCTCGCGCGCCTCGCGGGCGCGGGCGACGCGCGCGCGTTCACCGTCCTCGTCGAGCGCTACCACGCCCGGTGCGTTCGATTCGCGCGCAACATGGGCCTCGACCGCGAGGACGCGGAGGAGGCGGTCCAGGACGCGTTCGTCCGTGTACACCGCGCCCTGCCGCGCTTCCGCGAGGACTCGCCCTTCGAACCGTGGCTCTTTCGCGTGTTGGCTAATCGGTGCCGGAGCACCCACGCGCGCGCCCGCTGGCGCCGCCGCGCCGTCCCCGACGGCGACGCGCGGCTCGCCGGCTGCGCGGCGTCGGACGACGCCGCCGCGGACCTCGACGCGGAGGCGCTGCGCGACCTCGTCGCGCGGACGCTCGCCGAGTTGTCGCCCGAACAGCGCGAGGCGTTCCTGCTGCGGCACGTCGAACAGCTCTCGTACGAAGAAATCGCGCGTGCGACCGGCGCCCGGCTCTCGACCCTCCGCATGCGCGTGAAGCGGGCCTGCGACGCGGTGCACGCGCGGCTGCGGCGCGAGGGGGTGTTGTGACGGGCCCCGCCGCGAGTCGGACCGGCGACGAGCCGGACGCCCCGGACATGGCACTCTCGCCCGAGGTGCGCCGAGCGGTCGACGCGCTCCGCCAGCTCCCGCCGACGTCGCCCGAGGCCGTCGCGCGCGTCGTCGCCGCTGCCGCAGCGGACCGCGCCGCGCGCCCGAGTCGTACCAATAGGGCGCGCGGGCGCCGGCGGGTGATCGGTGCGCTCGCGGCGGCGGCGGCCGTCGGCGGCCTGCTCGTCGTGACGGAACGCTGGCGGGCACGCGTCGCCTCGCCGACGCCCGTTCCGATCGCCCGCGCGACCGAGACGCGTGGCGCGCACGTCCCGCTCCTCCCCGCGGTCGGCTCGGCGGCCGACGCCGCATCGGGCGACGCAGCGTCGGGCGACGCAGCGTCGGGCGAGGCACCGCGGCCCGTGACCTTTGTACTCGCGCGGCCGGACGCGCGGGCCGTTGCCGTGGTCGGCGACTTCAACCGCTGGGACGCGCGCGCGGCCCCACTCGCGCGACGGCCGGACGGCGCGTGGGCGGTGACGCTCGCGCTGACGCCCGGCCGCCACGCGTACCGCTTCGTCATCGACGACTCGCTGCGCGTCCTCGACCCGCGCGCACCGGCGGAGCGCGACGCCGAACTCGGCGTGGCGCGCTCGATCGTCGTCGTCGGGACGCCGTGATGCGCGGGAGAGTGGCAACGAGTGTCACCGTCGTCCTCTTCGCGGCCGTTCCGGTGAGGGGGCAACCCGTGCGCGACGCGCATCCCGCCAAGCCGGCGTCGGCGGCGGACGCGGCGACCGTCCCCGTTGCCGCACCGCCGGCGCTCGCCGCGGCGGAGCCCCGCCTCGCGGGCGCGCTCGCGCCAGGCGCGCGCGCCGCGATCGCGGCTCATTTCGCCGACGCCGCGCGCGCCGGCCTCCCCGTCGAGCCGCTCGTCGCGAAGGCGCTCGAAGGTGTGGAGCTCGGCGCCGCGCCCGACCGGATCGACGCGGCGGTGCGTGCCCTGCTCGCGCGGCTCGCCACCGCGCGCGTCGCCCTGGCCCCCGTCGTGGGCGACGCCGAGCTGGTCGCCGGTGCCGACGCGCTCGCGGCGGGGGTGCCTGCGGAGGCGCTCCGGCGCGTGCGCGCGCTCTCGCCCGGCCGATCGGCGGCCGTCGCGCTCGGCGTTCTCGCGCAACTCGTCGCGCGCGGTGTTCCGCCCGCTCGCGCCGCGGACGCGGTCACGACGCTGCTGCGGCGCGGCGCGCGCGCCGCGCAACTCGTCGCGCTCGACGACGCGGTGCGCCTCGACGTCGCTGCGGGAGTCCCGGCCGCCGCGGCGCTCGACAGCCGCGCGCGCACGCTCGCCGGCGGCCTGCTCCTGTCCCCGACCAGGACGCCCGGCACCACCGGCGGCCTCACGACCACGGGCACCGATCAGCCGACGTCCCACCCGGCCGCTCCTCCGAAGCCCTGAGCGGGGCGGCGTCCACGCGCTCGCAACGGTCGACACCATGGGCGCGGCGTTCCTGCGCATGCCCTAGCTTGGCCGCATGCCCCGCCGCGTGTGGCCCGCCCGCGCTGCCTGCCGCGCCGCCGGCGGCCGGACCGGACGCGCGCCCGCGTTAGGCGCGATCGCGTTGGGTCTCGCGGCCGGCGCCCCACCGCGCCCGCTGCTCGCGCAGGCGGCCCTGGGCTCCCGGTTCGACGCCGAGGCCGGCGCGGCGGTCGTCCGCCAACCGGGGGTCGCCGCGCTCATCGCCCCGACGCTCGGTGCCGCCTGGACGTGGGACGGCGCGCGCACGGCGGTCCGCGCGGACGGGGTCGTCGCCGCGGGCGCGAGCGCGTGGGCCGGGCAGATCGCCGCCAGCGCGGCCCAGTTCGTGGGCGACGTCGACGGTCCGGTCGAGTTGGGTCTGCGTGCCCGCTTCGTCCATGCTCCGGCCACACCCGCGACGGTGCAACTGCTCGGGAACGCGCGTCGCCATCTCACCTTCGGCGAACCGCTGCGCACGGTAGGCGGCGTGTGGGCGGGCGGACTCGGCGGCGTGACGACCGGTGCGGCCGCCGGGGCCGCGCCCGTGTACGGACTCGACGCGGGCGCGTGGCGCGCCCTGCCCGGCGCCACGCGCCTCGTCGCCGCGGCCGTCTGGACCGCGACCCGGGCCGACTCCGCCGCGCTCTTCGCGGCAGCCGCCGCTCGGCCGAGCTTCGGGGCGCTCGTGCCCGTGAGTTCGCGCGTGCGGACGCTCGATCTGACCGCCGCCATCGAGCGCCTCGGCGGCCGGGTCGAACTCACCGGATCGGTGGGGGCCCGCCACACGGCCCTCGGTGCGGACCCGGGCGCGGTGCCGGGCGGCGGATGGGGAGCGCTCGCGATCGGCGCGGTCACGTGGTGGCTACGCCCGGGCGTCGCGCTTGTCGCCGGCGCCGGCGCGCAGCCGGCCGACCCGGCGCGCGGGCTGCCCGCGGTACGGCACGTCGCGCTCACCTTGCGTCTGAGGCCGCGCGCCTGGACTGCCGCTCCGCCCGGCGGCCTGCCGGGCGCCCCGCGCCCGGGGCGCGGCGCTTCGGTGTCTGCGCTGAGCGAGTCAACGGTCCGCGTCGCCGTGACATCCGACGGTGAGCGCGTCCTGCACGTCGCGGCACCCGGCGCGGGTCGCGTGCAACTGCGGGGGGCGGCCACGGGGTGGCGCCCGGTCGACCTCGCCCGCACCGCCGACGGCGACTGGGTCGTCGCGCTCGCGTGGCCGGCGGGCGCCCACCACGTCGCAATCCGGATCGACGACGGCGTGTGGCGGGTGCCGGCCAACGTGCCAGCCGTCGACGACGGCTTCGGCGGGCAGGTCGGGCTCGTCGTCGTTCCCTGAACGAACGCGGCGGGGGCCGGTGTGACACCGGCCGCGCGGTGGGGGTAACGCGGAGGTCATTCCACCCCGCCGAGGGCAAGCCCACACGCACAGCGTAGGTGCGCACGTCATGACGCAGCCACCACGTCGGATGCGGTTCCGGAGGTCCGTGCGAACCGTCGCCGCTCTGCTTCTCGTCGGGTGCGGCACCGATCCGGTGTCGGTGGCCGTGACTGACACCCGAAGTCAGACCGCGCGCGTTCCAGCCGGGGCCGCGTTCACCGTCACCTTGGCGACGGTCGGCCCCGGCAACTACACGGCGCCGCCGACGATCTCCGCGCCGGCCGTCGTGGAGTACGTGACCGTCAACGACGTCGGGCCGAACGAACCCGCGGGCGAACGGCAGCGCTTTCAGTTCAGGGCCGTTGCGCGCGGCGAGGCGATCGTCGTCTCCCATCACACGGTGCGGGCACCGACGATCGAGGACACGATCCGGGTGTACTGACGCGCGACGTTTCCCACCGCATCCGCCGCCGACGTCACGATGCTCTTCGCCGATCTCGCCGTCCGGGTCCTCACGTTCGTCGCGGCGGCGGGCGGGCTCGCCGTGGCCTGCGCGTACCGTGCGGCGAGCGCGCCTGCGGAGCGGCTCTACGTGTTCGAGGTGGACGCCACGCGCGTGCGGTCCCCGGGGCCCGACGCGCAGGAGTGCCTGCGCGTCCGCGAGCGGGCCGACGCGCCGTTCGCGCTCTTCTACGACACGATCAGCGGCTTCGCGTACGAGCCCGGGTATCGCTACCTGCTGCAGGTCGCCCGCCGCGCGGTCGACCGCCCGACGCCCGACGGCTCGACCGCAGGCTACCG
Source organism: Gemmatimonadetes bacterium T265 (assembly GCA_019973575.1). Classification (NCBI taxonomy): domain Bacteria; kingdom Pseudomonadati; phylum Gemmatimonadota; species Gemmatimonadetes bacterium T265. Next base: position 2,702,066 of record BPUI01000001.1, on the reverse strand, counting down.
ACTCGTCGCCGTCCTGTCCAAGGTGCCGGCCACGTCGTGACCGGGGCGCGCGGCTACGTCGCCGCGCCCGGGCGGCACCAGATTGTACCGTGTGCCCTCCGCCCTCGTGCTCCGCGCCGGTCCCGAGGCGCTCGCCCTGATCCGCGAGCGGGGCTTCCGCGCGGAGGACGTCGACGTCCTGCCCGCGGCGTCCGGTGGCGCCAAATGGCTCGTCCTCGCGGGGCTCGATCGCTACCTGTTCGGCGAGTTCCTGCGTGCGTCCCGCGACCGCCCGCTGCACCTCATCGGCTCGTCGATCGGCTCGTGGCGGATGGCGTGTCTCGCGCAACGCGACCCGGCCGCTGCGCTCGACCGCGGGCACCGGTACTACGTGCACGAGCAGCGCTACTCGTCGCGGCGCGCCACCCCGCACGAGGTCTCGTCCGTGCTCGGCGCGGCGCTCGACCGGCTGTTAGGCCCGACCGGCGCGGACGAAATCCTCGCGCACCCGTGGGCGCGGCTGCACGTGCTCACGACCCAGGCGCGCGGGCTCGCCGCGGGCGCGCGGCGCGGCGCGCTGCTCGCCGGCTTCGGGCTCGCCGCGGCGGCGAACGTGCTCACGCGTCGCTCGCTCGCCCTCCAGTTCCGCCGGGTCATCTTCCACACCGCGGGAGACGCGACGCCGTTCGCGGGCCTCGCCGACCTTCCGACCGCGCACCGCGCGCTGACCGCGGACACGCTCCGCCCCGCGCTCGCGGCGTCCGGGTCGATCCCGCTGCTCATGGAGGGCGTGCGCATCCCGGGCGCGGACGGCACCGCACTCCCGGGCACCTTCTGGGACGGCGGCATCCTCGACTACCACCCCGACCTCGACTTCGGCCCGCCCCCGGTCGGCGGGGGCGGCCTCGTGCTCTACCCGCACTTCTACGCCCACCTCGTGCCGGGGTGGTTCGACCGCCAGCTCGGCTGGCGCCGCGTCACGGGCGCGGCCGGGCGCGCAAACTTCCGCCGCGCGCTGCTGATCGCGCCGTCCGAGGCGTTCGTCGCTTCGCTGCCGGGCGGCAAGATCCCCGACCGGCAGGACTTCTACGCGCTCCCCGAGGCCGAGCGGGTGCGCCGGTGGCAGCGCGTCGTGGAGGCGAGCGCGGCGTTAGGCGACGAACTGCGCGAACTCGTCGCAGCCGGGCGGGTCGCCGACGCCGTGCGACCGTGGTGAGGGCGCGGACGCGGGTGCCCGTCTCGCGCCTACGCCGCCGCGGCCGCGGGTACTCGCTGGTGGTCCGAGATCATCACCCACACGCTCCGCGTCCGCCGCGAGTAGAATAGCCGCACGGTAACGTCGCGCGGCTCCTGCTTGAACGCGAAGTGGAACTCGAACGTCGCGTCGAGCGACTCGCGCACCACGCCGTCCTTGAAGCGCCCGTAGAACTGCTGCACCTTGGTACACGGCGCGACCTCGGTGAAGAACTGCTTCCCGATCGCCTGTGCCTGCGGCAGCGACGCCAGCCGCGACTCGACGGCGTTGTACTTGAGAATGCGCCCGGACGCGTCGAGCTGGATCATCCCGTACGGCAGCGCGTCGAGTTCCTCGGGCGCCATCGCGTCGGCGGCCTCGAGCACCTCGCTCGCTCGGCCCGCATCAACGGGGAAGCGCACGGTCGACGGCGGGGCGGGCGGCGTGTGGGACGGCAAATCAGACGGCGAATGACTCATCGGGAGCGGGACGGCGGGGCGCGACGCAGGCGCTCGGACACCCAAAGCTACCGGCGGGACGCGCCGGGCGGCCCGCCCCGGACCGCGGCCGACCCGGCGCATGGGGACCGCGTCGGCGTCGCCCGCGCGCTCTCGAAGCTCGGCGCCGGCTCCCGCCGCGACGGCGAGCGGTGGGTCGAGGCCGGGCGCGTGCGCGTCAACGGCCGCCTCGTGCACGACCCGACCCTCCGCATCGATCCGCGCCGCGACCGCCTCACGCTCGACGGCGCGCCCGTGCGCGCCGCCACGCGACGCTACTACGCCCTGCACAAACCCCGCGGCGTGGTGGTGTCGCGCGTCGACGAACGCGGGGCGCCGAGCGTCTACAGCCTGCTGCCGCCCGACGTCGCGGAGTTCGTCGCTCCCGTCGGCCGACTCGACCGGGCCAGCGAAGGGCTGCTCCTCTTCACGAACGACACGCGCTGGGCAAACGCGCTCCTCGCGCCGTCGTCGCACGTGCCCAAGACGTACCACGTGCAGGTCGACGTGCGCCCCCACGACGCCCTCGTCGCCCGGCTCCTGGCCGGACTCGACACGCCAGAGGGCGAACGTCTCGCGGCCGCCGCCGCGCGCGTGCTGCGCGCGGCCGACCGGAGCGGCTGGCTGGAGCTCGTCCTGCACGAGGGCCGAAACCGGCACATCCGGCGCATGCTCGCCGCCGCCGACGTCGAGGTGCGCCGGCTGATCCGGGTGGCCGTCGGCCCGCTCGCCCTGGGGTCCCTCGCCCGCGGCGCGCTGCGCCCGCTCGCCGACGCCGAGCGCGACGCTCTTGCGCGCGCGGCGGGCGTAGGGCACCGTCCGGGTCATGATCCCCGCCTGTGACCCCGTCGTCCTCTCCCGTCGCGCCTGGCTCACCGCGGCCGGGAGTGCCGTCGTCGCTGTCGTCTTCCCGCGTCGCGCGTTCGGCGCCCTGACGTCTCGCGCCCGCGGTGAACTGCCCGCGCCTGACGCGCGGACGCTCATCACCGTGTTCAAGGACCCGTTGTGCGGCTGCTGTCAGCAGTGGGTCACGCACATGGCCGCGGCCGGCTTCCGCCCCGCGGTGCAGGACGTCGCCGACCTCGACGCCGTCAAGCAGCGTTACGGCGTGCCGGCATCGCTCCACGCCTGCCACACGGCGGTGGTGAACGGATACGTGATCGAAGGCCACGTCCCGGCGGCCGACGTGCGCCGGCTGCTGCGCGACCGCTCGCCGGTCGGCGCACGCGCCGTGCGCGGGCTCGCCGTGCCCGGCATGCCCGCGGGGTCGCCGGGGATGGAGTCGAACCGCACGGAGGCGTACACTGTCTTTGCGTTCGACCCGGCAGGCGCGACGACGCGGTTCGCCTCACACTGAGGCGGCGCGCCGGCTGACGCTCGCGCCGCCCGCGTGTGACGGCACCGACGGTCGCGCATCTCACCACCGCGCTCGTCGTCGTTGGTGGCGGGATGATCGCGGGGCACGCGCTCGCCCCGTACGGGGCCGGCGCGGGCGCGGGCCGCCGAGTGATCTTCGCGCTCGTCATGGTCGCCCTCGGTGCGTGGCGCGGCCGCCGGGAGGCGCGCGTGTGGGCGGAATGGAACGACCGTCCGATGCGCCCGGGCCACGGCGCACGCGCGGCGGCGGTCGGTGCCGTCGGCGCGCTACTTCTCGCGGCCGCGGGCTACGGCGTCGCGCATGGCTGAACGCGGCGAGCGAACGCGGCGCGCGTCGTGCGCGCGCCACATGTGGCCCGCGGGCAAACACGCGTATATTATTTGGATCGTCAGTTGCACAACGAGGGGATGCCCGTCACACCGGCATCCCCTCGTGGCGTTTGCGCCACACACGCCTCCGCGCAACTTTCGCCGTCTTCTGTCTGTATGAGGCAGCATCCGATGGACACCGTCTCCCGCCTTCTGCCCCGCGTGACCATGTCCGCGCGTTCGCTGCGCCGCGTCGCGTCCACCGCCGCGGTGCTCGCCCTCGCCCTGAGTGGCGCCAGCGTTGCCCGCGCGCAGCAAGCGACACGTCCCACAGTCCCGGCGCGGGCGTCCCACGGTCCGATCGTCGCGACCACGTCGTCCGCACCCAACGAGGCGCGCGACACGGCGTCTATGGTCGACGGCGCCGTCGGGGAGGTCGCGCCGGCGGCCGAGCGCCGGACGACGCACTACCGCTCCGTCCGCGACAGTGTCGCCGGCGCGGCTGCCGAGCGCGCGCTCGCCCGCGCGCGCGGGATGCGCGTCGCGGTCTCGCTCGAAGACCGCGTCCTCCACGTGCTCGACGGCGACGACACGCTCCTCGTCGCCGCGATCGCGACCGGCATGGACACGACGATCACCTTCGGCAAGCAGTCGTGGACGTTCCAGACGCCGCGCGGCCGTCGGACGGTGCTCGGTAAGCAGGAGAATCCGGTCTGGACGCCCCCCGAGTGGCACTACGTCGAGACGGCGAAGAACATGGGTCTCAAGCTCGCCCACATGCCCGACAAGGGCACGCTCTCGATCGGCAAGGGCCGCAGGCTCGCCGTCCGCGGCGGCCGGGCCGGCGTGATCGGTCCTGACGGCGTCTTCGAAGAGCTGCCGGTCGACGAGGAGATCATCTTCAACAACACGCTATTCATCCCGCCCTCGGGCACCGAGAACCGCAAGATCGACGGCGAGTTGGGCCGCTTCAAGCTCATGCTCGGCGACGGGTACTACTTCCACGGCACCCCGCACGAGGACACGATCGGCGACGCGGCGACGCACGGCTGTATCCGCCTCTACGACGAGGACATCGAATGGCTGTACCAGCACGTGCCGGTCGGGACGCCGGTGTACATCTACTGAGCTGACCAGCGGCTGATGCGAATGCGGGGCGGGCCATTCGGGGCCCGCCCCGCTCGCGTTTTCCGGGATCCACGGGCGCTGCATCGTTCATCCGGCCGGGCCGGTCTCACTGCCCCGCGCTCCTCGGCTTTGCCTTGCGCGTCGCCGCCGCGTGCAGCGGGTCTTCCGGCCACGAGTGCTTGGGATACCGACCTCTCAACTCTCGTCGCACGTCGAAGTAGCTCGACCGCCAGAAGCCGGCGAGGTCCCGCGTGACCTGCACCGGCCGGTGCGCCGGCGAGAGCAGCTCCAACACGACCGGAACCCGCCCGCCACCCACGCGCGGTGTCTCCGCGAGTCCGAACAGCTCCTGCAACCGGACGGCGAGCGTCGGCGCCTCCGGATCCGTGTAGTCGATCGGCACTCGCGACCCACTCGGCACGACCAGGTGCGTGGGCGCGAGCGCGTCGAGGGCCGCGCGCTGCGCGTGCGTGAGCGAGCCGCCGAGGATAGCGCCGAGGTCGAGTGCGCGGACCTCCGCCCAGCTCCGGAGCCCGGCGAGGTGGGGCGCGAGCCACACGTCGAGGTCGTGGGCGAGTGGCGCGTCGCGCCAATCCGGCCACGGCCCGGCCCGGACCGCGCCCGGTTCTCCGACGACCTCCGCGAGGCGTCGCAGAAACGCGACACGCGACCGTAGCGCCGCTGCCGCGTCACCGGTACCCAGCGCGTCGACTCCGGCCCCCCCCGGACCGACCCGCGCCCGAACGACGTCCGCGAGGACCGAGGCGACGCGCGCGACGTCGAGGTCGCGCGCGGGTCGTTCGCGCAGGACGAGCGCGCCGAGCCGGTCGACGCGCCGGGCGCGTACGACGTCCGCGGCGGCGTCCCACGCGACGTCGTCCTCGTGGACGATCTGCGTCGCGAACTGTGCCTCGATCTGCTCGAGCGTCAGCGGCGCGGCGAGCGCGACGCGGCTCTCCCGCTCGGTAGCGGTGCCGACGAGTTCCGCGACGGCGAGGTACGGCGCGCGGGCGAGTGGGTCGCCGACGGCTACGACGACCCCGCGCCCGTTGCGGAGCAGGAAGCGCCCGGGCGCACCCGGGCGCGCCTGCGCGACGCGGTCGGGGTACGCGGCCGCGAGGAGCCGGCCTAACGTCTCGCCGCCGGACGTTGCCGCGCGGGCCGCGTCGGCCCGGACGCCCGCGCGCCGCAGGAGGGCGGCGAGGTCGGCGCGCACGCGGTGCACGCCCGCCCGGTCGACCGCCGCGCCGCGCACGGTCGCGGGCACCGCGCCCGGGTGCACGAGCGCGAGTCGCAACTCGACGTCCACTTCGGCCGGCTGCTCGGGGTGTCCGCGGATGACGTCGCGTTCGGCGAGCAGGGCGGCGAGCGCGCACGCCGCCCATGACGCCGCCGCTCCCGCCGCGCCCACCGGCCCGGGCGGGGCGGCGTGAGGAACGACGTCCGGCGCGACGAGCACCATGTGCGCGAGCCGCGGGTGCAGCCCGAGCGCGTTCATTCGCCGCCCGTGCGCGGTGATCCGGCCGTCGTCGCCGGCCGCGGTGAGGGCGTCGAGCTGCACGAGGAGCTCACGTGCGCGGGCGTACGCGGGCGCGGGCGGCGGGTCGAGCCACAACAGGCTACTGGGGTCGCGCACGCCCGCCGCGGCGAGTTCGAGCGCGAGCGGCGCGAGGTCCGCTTCGAGGATCTCGGGAAGCGCGTACGGGAGGAGCCCCGCGTGCTCCGCCTCGGGCCACAGCCGGTAGCAGACGCCCGGCGCGACGCGTCCGGCGCGCCCGCGCCGTTGCTCCGCCGCCGCCCGCGACACGCGCACGGTGTCGAGGTGCGTCATCCCGGTGCGCGGCGCGAAGCGCGGCACCCGCGCGAGCCCCGCGTCGACGACGACGCGCACGCCCTCGATCGTGAGGCTCGTCTCCGCGATCGACGTCGCGAGCACGACCTTCCGCTCGCCGGGCGCGGACGGGGCGATCGCGACGTCCTGCTCCGCCGGCGCGAGCAGACCGTGCAGCGGGCGCACGCGCACGTCCGGCGGGAGCGGCGCGCCCGCGAGCGCCTCCTCCGCGCGGCGGATTTCCGCGGCCCCGGGGAGGAAGACGAGCACGTCGCCGGCGTGCGCGTCGAGCGCGCGCCTAACGGTCGCCGCGGCCGCGGCCTCGGCGGCCCCGCGCGCGGCGGGCGGCCGCTGCGCGCGCCACCGCACCTCCACCGGGTACGCGCGGCCCTCGCTTGTGACGACCGGCGCGGGCGCCCCGCCGCCCGCCCGGCCGAGCAGCGCCGCGACGCGCGCGCCGTCGAGCGTCGCCGACATGACGAGGACGCGCAGGTCGTCGCGCAGCACCTGCTGGAGCTCGAGGACGAGCGCGAGGCCGAGGTCGGCCTGCAGCGAGCGCTCGTGGAACTCGTCGAAGAGCACGGCGCCCGCGCGCTCGAGCGCCGCGTCCTCCTGCAGCATGCGCGTCAGCACGCCCTCGGTGACGACCTCGACGCGCGTGCGCGGGCCGACGCGCGTCTCCGCGCGCACGCGGAAGCCGACGGTCGCGCCCACGGGTTCGCCTAACGTCGTCGCCATGCGCCGCGCGGCGGCGCGCGCGGCGAGGCGCCGCGGCTCGAGCATCACGATCGTGCGCCCCCCGAGCCAGCCCGCGTCCAGCAGGGCGAGCGGGACGCGGGTCGTCTTTCCCGCCCCGGGTGGCGCCTGCAGCACCACGCGCGGGCCCGCGTCGAGTGCCGCGCGGAGCGCGGGGAGCGCCGCGTCGATGGGGAGCGGGGGCGCGAACGCCCGGGGTGCGGGAGACGACATGACGTCGGAAGCTACGGACGTCGGCACCGCGCCCGTCCGCCGTCGCGCCCGCGCGGTCGCTACATCACCGCCCCCGTCACGACCGGTCCGACTTCGCGCGGCCGCCGCCGGTACCAACGGACCAACAGCCAGAAGACGAGTGCCGCGAGGGCGAGCTTCACCGCGAACACGCCGACCGCGAACGCGGCCGCGGCGAGTCCGCCGACGACGCTCACGGCGCCGAGCACGATCCGGATCGGCAGGCGCAGCACGGCGAGGACGATCCCGACCGGCGCGCCGGCGAGCGCGACCACGCCGAGGAATGGCAGCCCGACGAACTTCAGGACGACCGCGAGCGAAATCGCCGCGCCGAGCGCGCCGGCGACGACCCCGCCGAGCGTACGCGCCGCGAGCCGGCGTAGAAGGAACAGGCGAACGATGGTGAGCATCGGGGAGGGACTGGGGTGCCGTGGCCTACGCGCCGCGGTGCGCCGCGGTGTCAACGCCCGCTGCGTCGGTGCATCTTCCGGCGATGGCGCTTCCCGCGTTCGTCCCACCGCCCTACCCGGCCGAGTTCGACGCCGAGACGCTCGGCCGTTCGATCGCCGAGCTCGACGGGCTCGCGGTCGAGAAAGGGGCGTACGGGATGGGAAGCGTCGCGTGGCTCGCGCGTGCGCTCGTCTCGCCACTGCGCGATCTCGGCGGCGCGGAGCTCCGGCGACTGCTCGCGCACGGGCGCGGGGTTCGGTGGGTGTTGCCGCTCGCGCTCGCGCGCCTCGAGTGCGAGCCGTTCCTCGCCGGCGACTACGGCCCGGGCGACGTGTTGAGCGCCGTGCTCGCCCTCGGCCCGGACGACCCGGCGTGGACGGACGCGCGCCGCGCGTCGCTGGGCCGCGTGCTCGACGGAGCGCGTGCCGGCGTCGGGGCACTCGCCGAGCCGCATCGGACGCGCGTCGCCGAGGACCTCGACGCCGCGCGTGAACTGTTCGAGACAGCGGGGTGACCAGGTGATCGAAATCGTGCAGGGTGACATCACGCGGCTCGAGGTCGACGCGATCGTCAACGCCGCGAACACCGGACTGCGCGGCGGCGGCGGCGTGGACGGCGCGATCCATCGTGCGGCCGGCCCCGGTCTGCTGGCCGAGCTGAAGCGCTACCCCGGCTGCGCGACCGGCGACGCCGTGATCACCGGCGGGCACGCGCTGCCGGCGCGCTACGTCATCCACGCGGTCGGACCCGTGTGGTACGGCGGCGGCCGCGGCGAGCCCGACCTGCTCCGCCGCGCGTACGAGCGCTCGTTCGCGCTCGCCGCTTCGGCCGGCGATCCCGCCGCGGGCGGGGGTCCGCCGGTGCGCTCGATCGCCTTCCCCGCGATCTCGACCGGTGTCTACGGCTACCCGAAGCGCGCCGCGGCCGAAATCGCGCTCGCCGTGATGCGCGAGCACGAGCGGGCGTTCCAGCGCGTCGTCGCGTGCCTGTACGACGCGGAGAGCCGGCACGTGTACGAGGAAGTCCTCGCAGCGGCGTAGTCGGTGTGAGCGCGCCGGCTACAGCACGCGCGTTGCACTAGCCAACGCGCGTGGACCTCCGGACCATCTGCATCCGTTCGCTCGGCGAACTCATCGACCACGTCACGCCGGACGAACCCGACCCCGTGAGCGGCCGGCGCCGCGACAGCGGCGTCTACCGCGGCGTCGGCGACTCGCACTGGCCGATGCTGACGAGCCTCGACCGACTCGGCGGCGTCGACCCCCCCCACACGAAGTGCGGCCTCGAAGAGCACGTCCTCCGCAACTTCATCCGCTACTCGCGCCCGCACGTCGCGAGAGACCTGCGGAATGACTGGGAGCTCCTCGCCACCGCGCAGCACCACGGCGTCCCCACGCGACTGCTCGACTGGAGCTACTCGCCGTTCGTCGCCGCGCACTTCGCCACACTCGGGCGGCGCGAGGCGTTAGGCGAAGGCCGGCCGGACCGCGTCGCCGACCGCGAGGCGCGCGACCACGGCGCCGAGCCGCCGCCCGACGACGCCGCGCAGGGAGAAGGGCCGGGGCGGAGCGGCCGCGACCGCGTGATCTGGCGGCTCGACTGGCAGCGCGTGCACGACGCGTTCGCCCTGCCCCCGCTCGCCCTGCTCGCGGCCGACCTCGACGCGCTCCGCGGCGCGCGAGACTTCACGCCGTGGGCGCTGATGGCCCGCGGCGGCGACGTCGCCCCGTTCGCGTGCCTGTTCGAGCCGCCGACGCTCGACGCCCGGATCGCCGCGCAGTCGGCCGTCTTCACGCTCTGCTCGGACACCTCGCGCGCGTTCGACGTCTTCCTCGACGCGCACGGGCTCGCCGACGCGCTCACGCGCCTCGTCGTCCCCGCCGCGGACGTCGCGCGCGTGCGCGACCAGCTCGACCTCGTGACGATCGACGAACGGCGCCTCTTCCCGGACCTCGACGGCGTCGCCACCCGGTTGCGGCGCTACTACTCGTAGCGCGACGCGCCCGGGCGGCCGCGCGGCCGCGCGGGCGCGCACTGCCTAACGGCGCCGCCCGACGCTCCCCAGCAGCACCCCCGCGGCGAGCGCGCCGCCGACCAGCGTGAGCGGCGCCGCGTCGGGCACGGCGGGCGGGAGCGAGCGCACGCCCGCGTCGTCCATCCGCGCGGGCTCGCGCACGTAGCGCCCGCGCGCCGGACGCGCGACCACGTCGAAGTCGCGCGCGAGCGCGCGCAGGCCGTCGCGCAACGCCGCCCCGGACATCGGCAGCCCGTGGCCGGTCACCGCGACCTCGGGCGCGAGCTCGGCGAGTTGCGCGACGGACGCGCGCGCCGCGTCCCAGTCCGGCGTGTAGTACATCGGCGGCCCGTGTATCTCGAGCCGCTGCTCGTAGACCGCGACCGCCGACTCCTGCTTCGTCGTCACGAACGCGTCGCCCGCGACGAGCGCGCGGTCGCGCTCGCGCCAGAGCGACACGTGTCCCGGCGCGTGCCCCGGCGTGTGCCGCCACTGCCACTCGCCGGCGTTCGGCACCGCGCCCGACGTGTCGTCGTCGCCGGCCCCGGTCGGCAGCCGCCGGACGCGATCGCCGAAGTCGAACGGCCCCGGCGGGAAGAGCGGCGAGCTGAACGCCATCGCGCCCCCGCCGACCGTCGGGTCGGGCGGCGGGTAGGCCGACTTACCCGTCAGGTACGGCAGCTCGAGGTGGTGGGCGTAGACCGGCACGTCCCACCGGTCGGCGAGGTCGCGCAAGGCGCCGACGTGGTCGAAGTGCCCGTGTGTGAGCACGATCGCCGCGGGCCGCGATCCGCCGAAGCGCGCCTCGGCCGCCCGTGCGATCGTGCCGGCGAAGCCCGGGAGGCCCGCGTCGACCAGCACCCACCCGCGGTCGCCGGCGTCCGGGTGGCCCAGGAACGCGACGTTGACGATCCCGCAGCGGAGCCACGCCAAGTCGTCGGTGATCTGGATCGGCGCGCCGTGGTCGTCACCGGGCGGACGTCCCGGGACGAGTGCCGACAGGTCGAACGCGGGCGTCTCCATGGCCGTCAGCGGACGACGGTCGTCTGCGTCGTGCCGCCCGTGGTGCCGCCGCGCACGTGGTGCCACGCGTCCCGCGCGGCGTCCTTGACCTCGTGCCATGCCGACGCGCTCGCCCCGCGCGCCTTGTCCCACCCGCGCTCCATGTCGCCCTCGACGTCGTGCCACTCGCGCCCGGCGTGCTGCGTCGCCGACGCGGCCCCGTACCGGTACGCCGGCTCGTAGTGCTCGTACGGACGGTCGGCGCCCGCGTACGCACGCGTCGGATGGAGCTGGCGCAGCACCTCGCTGTCCCGATTCCAGAGGTCGTCCGAGTAATACTGCGTGTCGCGCATGCTGCCGGTCGTGCCCATGTTGATTCCCGGGTTGCCGGTCACCATCTCGGTGATGCTGCCCAGGGGATTCGGATACTCGGACATCAGGACCTCCGGTGTGCGTTGGCCGGTGTGCGTTGGGTGGAACCGTGCGCCGTCCCGGCGGCAAGCCCCGCGCCAGACCCGCCGGAGCCGCCGCCCCTACCGCACGCCGCCGCGGCGCGCCACCGTTCCCGCGTGTCCAATCCCGGTTCGCCCCGCGCCAGCGTCGCCCCCGAGCTGCGCCGCCACTTGCTCCGCATGGTCCTCGCGGTCGTCGTGCTCGACGCCGTCTTCCTCGCGCTCAAGAGTCGGCTTGTGGTCGACGCGTGGCCGTCGCAGCGACGACTCCTGTTCACCGCCGTGTGGATGATCGCCACGCTCGCGATCGTGATGACCTCGCTCGCACGCATCCGCGCCACGCGCGTGCGGGCACGGTACGCGCGCGCCGGGCGGCGCGACGGATGACGAGGACGCGACTCAAGGTCTGCTGCATCGCCTCGACCAACGAGGCCCGGTGCGCGGTCGCCCGTGGCGCGGACGCGGTCGGACTCGTGTCGGCGATGCCGAGCGGGCCGGGCGTCATCGAGGATCGTGTGATCGCGGACATTGCCGCGCGGGTACCCCCGCCGGTCGCGACGTTCCTCCTCACGTCGCGCGTCGACGCGGCGTCGATCGCCGCCCAGGCGCGGGCGGCGGGCGTGACGACGGTGCAACTCGTCGATGCCGTCGCCGCCCACGAGTTGACCGCGCTCCGCCGCGAACTGCCCTTCCTGCGCGTCGTCCAGGTCATCCACGTGCTCGACGACGCGAGCGTGGCCGAAGCGGCCGGGGCGCTGCCGTACGTGCACGCCCTGCTACTCGATTCCGGCAATCCGCGGCTCGCGGTCAAGGAACTTGGCGGGACGGGCCGCGTGCACGACTGGGCGCTGAGCCGTCGCATCCGCGAGGCCGCCGACGCGGCGCATGTCCCGGTTTTTCTCGCCGGCGGGTTGCGCGCCGACAACGTGGGTGACGCGGTGCGCGCCGTGCGCCCGTTCGGGGTGGACGTGTGCAGCGGCGTCCGCACCGACGGGCGGCTCGACCCGGCGAAGCTCACCGCGTTCGCGACGGTGGTGGCCGCGGCCTAACCGCCTGCGGTCGCGCCCGCGAACTCCTGCCGCCCGCGTCGCGTTCTTCGCCCGTGTCCCTCCCGACGCTCGACGCGCTCGCCGCCTTCCTCCACGACGCGCTCGGCGCCGACGCCTACCCGCCCGAGGAGCGCGGCGGCGTGTTCCACGCGCCCGCTACCCGCGTCGCGGCAGGGCGCCCGCTCACACGTCTTGGACTCGCGCTCGATCCGTGGCCCGGCCTCCGTGCCTGGGCCGCCCGTGGCGCGTTCGACGCCGTGTTCCTGCACCGGCCGTGGCGCCTCGCCCAAGGGACCCTCGGCCCCGAGGTCGGCGTCGTCTACGCGCATCTGCCGTTCGACGAACACCTCACGACGGGCGACAACGCACCGCTCGCGGCCGCGCTCGGCTTCCGCACCCGCGAGGTGTTAGGCCGCAAGCAGGGGCGCCCGATCGGGATGCTCGGCGACGTTTCGCCGCGTCCTGTCGCTGACGCCCTCGCCCTCGTGACGCGCGTCTTCGGCGGCGTGGAGGCGGTCGTGCTCCCCGCCCCGGCCCGCACCGTCGCGCAGGTCGCGGTCGTCGGCGCGATGAACGACGCGCTCGTCCGCGAGGCCGCCGCGCGCGGCGCGGGGCTCTACGTCACCGGCCAGCTCCGCGCCGCGGCCCGCGCGGCGGTCGACGAGACCGGGATCGCCGTCGCCGCGGTCGGCCACGAGGAATCGGAGCGCTGGGGGCTCGGCGCGCTCGCCGACCTCGTGGGCTCCCGCTGGCCCGCGCTGCAGGTCGCGATCGCCGACGCGCCCGCGGCCGGACTCCTACACCCGCCGTCGACCGCGGATCAGCCGTAGGACGAAGAGCAGGACGACCGCGCCCACGAACGCGGTAATGATGGTCCCGGCCAGGCCGCCTGCCGGCGACGCGACGCCGAGCACGCCGAACAGCCATCCGCCGACGAACGCGCCGACGATGCCGATGATGATATCCCCGACGAGCCCGTACCCGGTGCCGCCCATCACCATCGAGGCGAGCACGCCGGCGACGAGTCCGACGATGAGCCACGCGAGCAATGACATACTCCGTCCTCCGTCGAGAGCCGCGGCCGGGGACGGGGCGTCGCCGGCCGCCGAGGTAAAGGGCAACGGTCGTGCCCGCCGACTGCCCCTGGTATTGCCGCGCGCAGCCGCCGAGCTTTCGCCGTTACGACCTGAACGCGAGTCGCTGGCCTGATGTCCGGGTACGACGTTCACTTCGCGTTCGACGGCTCACCGGTCGCGCATCCGTCGTCCACTCACCCGAGGAGCTTGAACCTCTGATGACCACCGAAACCTCCTCTGCCGTCGGCAGCCGAACAGCGTTCGCCGACTTCGACCTCGGCGCCGACTTCGACGCGCTCCCCGAAACGCCGGCCGGCCGCGTCGCGATCAAGCGGGTCGGCGTCGTCGGCGCGGGGACGATGGGCTCGGGGATCGCTGCGCTCGCCGCATCGGCCGGACTTCCCGTCGTTCTTCTCGACGTCGCGGCGGACGGGGCCGACCGCTCGGCGGTCGCCCAGGGCGCCGTCGCCCGCATGGCGAAGGCCAAGCCCGCACCCCTGATGGACCCCGACCGGGCGGCCTACATCCGCACCGGCAACATCGACGACGACCTCGCGCTGCTTGCCGATTGCGACCTCGTTATCGAAGCGATCATCGAGCAGCCCGGCCCGAAGCAGGCGCTCTACGCGAACCTCGAGGACGTACTCAAGCCGACGGCCGTGGTGTCGAGCAACACGTCCGGCATCCCGATGCACGTGCTCACCGAGGGCCGCTCCGAGCGCTTCAAGCGGCATTTCCTCGGCACGCACTTCTTCGCGCCCGCGCGCTACATGCACCTGCTCGAGATCATCCCGACGCCCGACACGGCGCCCGCGGTGGTCGACGCCGTGCGCGCGTTCGGCGAGCGCATGCTCGGCAAGGGGATCGTGCTCTGCAAGGACGCGCCCGGCTTCATCGCGAACCGGTTAGGCGTACACGGCATGAACCGCACGCTCCGCGCGATGGACGAATACGGCCTCACGATCGACGAGGTCGACGGCCTCACGGGCCCGCTGCTCGGCCGCCCCAAGAGCGCGACGTTTCGCACCGGCGACCTCTCGGGCCTCGACGTCCTGGCCCACGTGAGCGCCGGCCTCGCCGCGACCACGGGCGAGAACTTCGACCTCCCCGAGTGGTTCCACGACATGGTCCGCGGCAAGCGGCTCGGCGACAAGACCGGCGGCGGGTTTTACCGCAAGGTCGGCAAGGACATCCAGACCTGGGACCGCAAGCTCAACGACTACGCCCCGCAGCAGCGCTTCGAGCCGCCCGAGCTCAAGGCGGCGACGCGGGCGCCGCTCGCACAACGGGTCGCCGGGCTCAAGGCGTTAGGCGGCAGGTACGGCGATTTCGTCCGGAGCGTGCTCGCGCAGAACGCGCACTACGCGCTCGACAAGAGCCCCGAGCTCGCCTACGACGTCCCGAGCGTCGATCGCGCGATGGAGTGGGGCTACGGCCACGACGCCGGCCCGTTCCGCGTCATGGACATGCTCGGCCTCGACTTCCTGCGGCAGGAGTTCGAACGGCGCGGGATGGGCGTACCGCGGTTGCTGGAGCAGGCGCAGGGCTCGTTCTACCGCGTGGGGCCGGACGGCGAAGAGGTCCTCGGCTTCGACGGCCGCTACGCCCCCGTCGCGCCGATCGACGGCAACATCCGCCTCGCGCTCGTCGCCGCGAAGCCGGGCAACGTGCTGTTCCAGAACGACGGCGCGCGCCTGCTCGACGTCGGCGACGACGTCGCGCTCCTCGAGTTCCGCTCCAAGAGCAACACGCTCGGCGCCAAGGTCCTCGACGCGCTCGCGACGTCGCTGGAGCTGGTCGAGCGCCGCGGCATGGCCGGCCTCGTCATCGGCAACGACGACCCGAAGTTCTTCTCCGCGGGCGCCGACCTCTCCGAGAGCACGGGCGCGGTCATGGCCGGCCTGTGGGACGTCATCGACGCCTCCATCAAGCGCTTCCAGGACGCGGTGCAGAGCATCCGCTACGCGCCGTTCCCCGTCGTCGTCGCGCCGGCCGGCTTGACGTTAGGCGGCGGCGCCGAGTTCACGCTCCACGCCGACGCGGTGCAGGCGCACGCCGAGCTCTACATGGGCCTCGTCGAGGCCGGCGTCGGGCTGCTCCCGGGTGGGGGCGGGACGAAGGAGCTGCTCTTCCGCTTTACGAAGGACCTCGAGCCGTACGCCGAGGCCGACCCGTTCGAGGCCGTGAAGCGCGCGTTCAACCTCATCGCCGCGCCGCAGCCGACGACGAGCGCGCTCGAGGCGAAGAAGAAGGGCTTCCTGCGCCCGCGCCACGACCGGATCACGATGAACCGCGACCGGCTCGTCGCCGACGCGAAGCGCCGCGTGCTGGACCTCGCGCCCGATTACGTCGCGCCGCAGATGCAGACCATCCGCGCGCTCGGCCGCGAGGGAATGGGCAACCTGTCGTACGCGCTTTTCAGCTTCCTCGAGAGCGGCCAGGCGACCCCGTACGACGTCACGATCGGGCACAACATCGCCTACGTGCTCTGCGGAGGCGACGGCCCGCCGCGCCTCGTGACCGAGCAGGACGTCCTCGACCTCGAGCGCGAGGCGTTCCTCAAGCTGTTAGGCAACGAGAAGACGCAGGAGCGCATCGCCTACACCCTCAAGACCGGCAAGCCGCTGAGGAACTGATAGATGCCAGACGCAGTGATCGTTTCGGCCGTCCGCACCGCGGTGGCCCGGGGCAAGGCCGACGGCGCGCTCGCGAAGGCGGGCGTCACCCCCGTCGACATCTCCGCCCTCGTGATGAAAGAGGCCGCCCTGCGCGGCGGCCTCGACCCCCGCCACATCGACGACGTCGTCTGGGGCTGCGCGATGCCCGAGGGCGCACAGGGGCTCAACGTCGCGCGCAACGCCGCGCTCAAGGCCGACTTCCCCGTCGACGCCTCGGCGGCGACCATCAACCGGTTCTGCTCCTCCGGCCTGCAGAGCGTCGCCAGCGCGGCGCAGGCCGTGATCAGCGGCATGCAGGACGTCGTCGTGGCCGGCGGGGTCGAGATGATGTCGCAGGTGCCGATGTCGGGCTTTCACACCCGCCTCGACCCCGACATCACCGAGAGCTACATCGGCATGGGCTTCACCGCCGAGCGCGTCGCCGACCGCTTCAAGGTGAGCCGCGAGGACCAGGACGCGTTCGCGGCGAACAGCCAGCAGAAGGCGGCGCGGGCGCTCGCGGCGGACGTCTTCAAGGACGAGATCGTCCCCGTGCCGGTCAAGCACGTCACGTGGGAGGGCACGACGAAGCACGTGGCCGACGGCGTGTTCGACCGCGACGAACTCCCGCGTCCCGACACCACCCCCGAGTCGCTCGCCAAGCTGCGTCCGGCGTTCAAGCCGGTCGGCGGTACGGTCACGGCCGGCAACGCGAGCCCGTACTCCGACGGCGCGGCGGCGATCGTCGTGACGAGCCGCGAGCACGCCGAGGCGCACTCGCTCAGGCCGGTCGCGCGCCTCGTCAGCTACGCGGTGGCGGGCATCGACCCCGACATCATGGGCGTCGGCCCGATCAACGCGATCCCGAAGGCGCTCAAGAAGGCCGGGATGGCGTTGAGCGACATCGACCTGATCGAGTTCAACGAGGCGTTCGCGGCCCAGGCGCTCGCCGTCGCGCGGCACCTCGACATGGACCTCGACCGCGTCAACGTCAACGGCGGCGCGATCGCCCTCGGCCACCCGCTCGGCGCCACCGGCGCAAAGCTCACCGCGCAGCTCATCCACGAGTTGCAGCGCCGCGGCGGCGGCCTCGGGATGGTCACGATGTGCGTCGGCGGCGGGATGGGCGCTGCCGGAGTCTTCGAGGTGTACGCGGACTGAGAGTTGTGTCCAGGGCGGAACTAAGTAGCCGTCGCGGCGTACGTCATCCGGGGCCGAGCATAGGTCGACTAACTACAGAGAACACGCGATGAGCGAGACGAAGATCGACAGGCCGAAGGCCGAGTGGCGCAAGGCGCTGCCGCCGGAGGCGTTCCACGTGCTGTTCGAGGAAGGCACCGAGCGTGCCGGCACGAGCCCGCTCAACCGGGAGAAGCGCGCGGGAACGTTCATCTGCGCGGCGTGCAACCACCCGCTGTTCCGCAGCGACGCGAAGTTCGAGAGCGGCACCGGCTGGCCGAGCTTCTTCGAGCCGATGCCCGGCACGGTCGAGACCAAGCGCGACTTCAAGCTCATCTGGCCGCGCACGGAGTACCACTGCACGCGCTGCAGCGGACACCAGGGCCACGTCTTCGACGACGGTCCCGAGCCGACGGGACAGCGCTACTGCAACAACGGCGTGGCGCTCAAGTTCGTCCCCGACGGCGAGCCGTTGCCCGAGCTCGTGGGCTGAGTCGCCCGACGGCTGCACGACGAAGAGGGGCCCTGAGAGATCAGGGCCCCTCTTCGTCGTGCAGGTGGCTCGCCGGGAAGGTTGTTTTGAAGCCCCGATGCTTGTGACATCAGTTGGGTGGCCGGCCCCCCGCCTTCCGCCTTCCCCGCACTGGGGCATGACGTCGACGAGATATGGAACGGTCCCCGGCTTCAATAGTGTCGGGTCAAAACAGGAGTCTTCCCGACGCGCCGTATTACACTGTCGCAATATAGCGAGATGCGCGCCGCGCAACCGTGTGCGCCGGCCGGCAGAGACTACCCGAGGTGGTCGATGCGTCCGGTGTCGACGGCGCGCTGCGCGAGCCCGCCCAGCGCGTGGACGACCACGTCCAGCCTCGCGAAACGTGGGTCGCGCGTGTGGCCCGCGACGTACCGCGCAAAGATCTGTTGGGCCACGACCGCGAGCTTGAACACGCCGTAAACGAAGTAGAACAGCGCGTCGCTCACGTCGCGCCCCGTCGCACGACCGTACGCGTGAACCAACTCGGCGCGCGTCATGTTCCCGGGTGCCGCCGTGAGGCCGAGCCCGAGCCCACGCAGCACCGGCGGGTCGTCCGCCTCGAGCCAGTACGCGAGCGCGGTGCCGAGGTCCATGAGCGGCGCACCGACGGTCGCCATCTCCCAGTCGAGCACCGCGACCACGCGCGTGAGGTCGGCCGGGTCGAGGACGAAGTTGTCGTACTTGAAGTCGTTGTGTAGCAGCGCGGCGGGATCGAACGCGTCGCACGGCTCGGGCGGTTGATGGTCGGCGAGCCACGCCGCTACACGCTCGACAGCGGGCACGTGCTCCGTCCGCGCGGCGTGCCAGCGCGTCGTCCACCCGGATACCTGGCGCGCGACGTAGCCCGATGGTCGGCCGAATTCGCCCAGGCCGCTCGCGCGCCAGTCGACAGCGTGCAGCGACGCGAGCTCCGACACGAATCGCTCGCTCATCCCGCGGAGCGTCGCGGCGTCCGGCGGTGTATCGCCCGGTCGCCCGCGCAGGATCACGCCGTGTACGCGCTCCATGAGGTAGAACGGCGCGCCCAGGACCGTGTCGTCGGCACATGCCGCGACGATCCGCGGTACGCGCGCGAACGCCGCCCGGCCGTGCGCCGGTCGGAGCGCGGCGAGGAGTCGGTACTCGCGCAACACGTCGTGCGCGAAGCCACTACCGACGGCACGCCGCACGCCGAACGGGGGTCGACGAAGAACGAGGTTGGTCGCGACGTCTCCCGACGCGACGCGGACGAGGTACGTGAGGTTCGAGAAGCCCCCGCCGAACTGCGTGACCTCGACGTCATACGCGGCGACGCCGGCGAGCCCGGGGACGTTCGCGGCGAGGAAACCCGCCAGCCGCGCGACGTCGAGTTCCTCGCCCGGGCGGACCCGGTGCGGCGCGTCCGGCGCCGGGCCTAACGTTCGCCGGGCGTCGCCCGTGCCGCTCACCCGCCCGACTCCATCCCGTACCGCTTGAGGATGCGCCGCGCGAGGCTGGCCTTGTGCACCTCGTCCGCGCCGTCGTAGATGCGCGCGCCGCGCTCGTGGCGGTACCAGTACGCGAGCGGCGTGTCGTCCGTCACGCCGAGCGCGCCGTGCGTCTGGATGGCACGGTCGAGCACGCGCTGCAAGACGCCGGCGACGTAGAACTTGATCGCCGAAATCGCGTCGCGTGCCGCCGCCGCGCCGCCGGCGTCGATCCGCCGCGCCGTGTCGAGCACGTACAGGCGCGCCGCGTCGATCTCCGCGCGGCTCTCGGCGATCCACCCCTGCACCGTGTCGCTGAGCCCGAGCGGGCGGCCGGGGGCGAGCTCGCGCGTGGCGGCGCGCGCGCACATCAGGTCGAACGCGCGCTCGCAGATGCCGATCCACCGCATGCAGTGGTGGATGCGTCCCGGACCGAGCCGTTCCTGCGCGAGCGCGAACCCCGCGCCCTCGGGGCCGAGCCGGTCGGCGGCCGGTACGCGCGCGCCGTCGTAGCGCAGCTCGGCGTGGCTCGCCCAATCGCTGCCGGCCTCGCCCATGATGCTGACGTTACGCACGCGCGTGAGCCCCGGCGCGTCGAGCGGGACGAGGAACATCGACGCGCGCCGGTGCGGGGCCGCGTCGGGATCGGTGACGGCCATGACGACGGCGAACGCGGCCCCGTCCGCGCTCGACGTGAACCATTTGTGCCCGGTGATCACGTATTCGTCGCCGTCGCGCACCGCGCGCGTGCCCAGCCACACGGGGTTACTCCCCGGGTACTCGGGCTCGGTCATCGAGAAGCAACTGCGCGCCGTGCCGTCGACGAGCGGGGCGAGCCAGCGTTCCCGCTGTGCCGGCGTTCCGTGCGCGTGGAGCAGCTCCATGTTCCCGACGTCCGGCGCCTGACAGTTGAACACGTAGTGCCCCACGGGACTCTCGCCGAGTACCGCGCTGACCTCGGCGTACTGCGCCAGCGTGAGGCCGCGTCCGCCGAGGGCGCGCGGGAGGAACGGCGCCCAGAGCCCGCGCGCCCTGACCTCGCGACGCAGCGCGGCGAGCTCGGGAAGGAGGTCGCGGAACTCGTGCTGCACGAGCCGCGGTTCGAGCGGACGGACGTGCTCGGCGAGGAACGCACGCACGTCGTCGACTAACGCGTCGAGGTTAGTCCTCGGCTCGGACGTCGCGGGCGCGGGCGGCGCGTCCGCGGCGGGGAGGAGTGTGGGGGCGGTCACGGGCGTCGCGGCGGAGGTGATCGGGGCGGACACGTCCGAAGACTACACCGCGGTAGGACGTGAAACCGCCCGCGGCGATCGAGGTCGCCGCGGGCGGTTCACGCGTTGTGGAGCACTGGCCTTTGCGCCAGCGCGGGTGGGTTACCCCGCGCTGGTGACGTTCCGCTTAGAAGCGGACGCCGAGGCCGATCGGGACGAAGGTGATCTTCTGGCCCGGGGTGAAGATGTAAACGAAGCGACCCTCGGCGAAGATCTTGCCGGCGCCGAGCGCGCCGATCTCGAGGCCAGCGCCGCCCTGGATGAGCGCGCGGGTCAGGTTCTGCTCGATGTCGGGCGCCTGGTCGCTCTGCAGGAAGCTGCGGACGTGGGCGACGCCGCCGCCGCCGAAGATGTAGAAGCCGCCATGGTCGGCGCCGGTCGAGTCGCGGCCGAACGGCGCGCGGATCACGCCGTCGAGCGTGCCCTGGTAGATGGCGAGGTCGGGCGTGGCCTGGTTATCGAGCCCGGAGTGAGCGCTGTAGCCGTTGCCGATGTTCGAGCCGCGCAGGAGCGTGTAGCCGCCGTCAAGGCGCAGGCCGAGTACGCCGCTGCGAGCGTTCGCGCCGATGAAGCCGAAGACCGACGGGCCGACGGTGTAGCCGACGCCGTTCGACCCGGTGCCGTCCTTCGTCTTGGAGAGCGGGAGGCCGACGCCGCCCACGACGCCGAAGTAGCCGAGGCGGACCGGCGGCGGCGGCGGGGGAATGCGGACGGTGTCGTGCACCGGGGGCGGGGCCGGCAGCGGACGATCGACGAACACGGTGTCACGAATGCGGACCGTGTCCGAGCGCGTGACGGTGACGGTATCGGTGCGGGGCGGCGTGGGCTGCTGCTTCCCGGCACGACGGATACGACGTTCAGAACGGACCTGGGCATCCGCGTGCGTCGCGGCGGCCGCCGACACGACGACGAGAGAAAGACCAGCGAACAACAACGAATTTCGGCGAGACACGAAGCCTCCTGGCATGACGTGAGTACTGCGACCGCAATGAACCGTTCGGTGCTGAACGGCCCGCGAACGGACCCAATGTACCCGGGCCGGGCGCGCATTCCAAGCCTTCGCTAAACACCTGGCGCGCAGCGGGCCCATCGGGTATTTGCGTACGACCGCGTCTTTTGCAGGGTGCGTGCCGCCGCGGGGGCGCCGTGGCGATCACACGGCGGGGCACGACCACAAATGACAATAATCCGGCGTACGCGTAGACAGACCCCGCCCGCCTCACGCGCGTCACACCCGCGTTCGACCTGCGCGGCGCGAGCGTCCGCGCGCCGCTTGCGCACCGCCTACGCCGAAGCGGGCGCGGCTAACGCCGCGTCCGCCGCCGCCAGCAGCGCCTCGGCCTGCACGCCGCGCATCGCGAACAGCCGCGCCACCGTCTCGCCGATCTTGCTGTTGGGCGTGCTCGCGCCCGCCGTCAGCCCCACGCGCACCGCGCCGCGCGGGAGCCACCCGGCCGCCTCCGCCTCCTGCGTGTGCGCGCCCGCCGGGCGGTACCGCACCACGCCCCGCGCCGGGTCGATCGCGTCCGGGCTCTCGATGTGGTAGGTCGGCACGCGCGCCGCGCAGAGCGCCGCGAGCGACATCGTGTTGCTCGAGTTGTAGCCGCCCACGACGACCATCGCGTCGAGCGGCTCGCCTAACAACTCGGCGACCGCGTCCTGCCGCTCCTGCGTCGCGGAGCAAATCGTGTCGAACGAGCGAAAATTCGCGGCGCGGTACGCCTCGCCCCGGGCGCGCGCCATCGCCGCGCCCACCAAGTCCGCGACCGCGAGCGACTCGCGCGCGAGCATCGTCGTCTGGTTCGCGACGCCGACCCGCGACAGGTCGCGGTCCGGGTCGAAGTCGGGCGACGCCGCGCGCGCGAACCGCGCGAGGAAGGCCGCCCGGTCGCCCCGCCCCTCCACGTAGTCGCAGACGAGCCGCGCCTCGTCGAGGTCGCGCACCACGAGCCAGCGCCCGCCCGGGTGCTTCTGCACCTGGCTCGCCGTCGCCCGCGTCTCCTCGTGCGAGTACTTGCCGTGGATGAGCGCCGTATACCCGTCGCGCGCGTACGCGTCGACGCGCTTCCAGACGTTGAGCACCGACCCGCACGTCGTGTCGACGACGACGCACCCCAGCGCGCGCAGCGCCGCGAAGTCGTGGATGGTCACCCCGAACGCCGGCAGGATCACGACGTCGTCCGACGCGACCGGTCCGTAATCGAACGCCGGCGTGTCGGGCACCACCGGCGCGAGCGCGAGAAACCCGACCCCCATCTCGCGCAGCCGGGCGTTCACGTGCGGGTTGTGGATGATCTCGCCCGCGAGCCACACGCGCCGGTCCGGGAACTTCGTCCGCGTCTGGTACGCGTAATCCACGGCGCGCTCCACCCCGTAGCAGAAGCCGAACTCGCGCGCGAGGCGCACCGTCATCCCGCCCGCCGAAAGCGTGTAGTCGCGGGCCCGCAGCAGGTCCACGAGCCGGCCGTCGTAGTCGGCCGCGAGCGTCGCCTGCACCTCGGCCTTGAGGCCGAAGCCCTTGCGGACGTACACCGCCGGATCGAGAGTCGCCATACGAGCAATATACCCCGCCCGGCCGACGTGGTTACCGGGGCGGCGACCCGCGCGCCGACTCGTGCGCGACGTCGTGCGTCCGCGCGGTGCTGCCCAGGCGGGCGACGAGCTCCGCCGGGAGCGCGACCTTCGCGAGCGTGGACTCGTCGACCGCGACGACCACCACGTGCCCGGTGACGTGTGTTCCCTTCCCGATCGCGTCGCGTACGGCAACGCCGAACGTGAGCGCGCTCCGTGCCGCGTGCGCGACCCAGAGCGCCACGCGCAACTCCGCGTCGTAGCGCGCCGGCGCCCGGTATTCGAGGTGCAGCACGCGCCGGACGAGCACGACGCCGTACTCGGTCTGGACACGCGGAAAGGCGAGCCCCGCCGCGCGGAACCACTCGGCCTCCGCGACGTCCAACAGCCGCGGGTAGGCGCTGTACCGCACGATTCCGACGAGGTCCACGTCCGCCCACTCCGCCCGCACGGCGACCTCGAACGCCCCCGGCGGGGGCGCGCCCGCCGTTTCGGACCGGTGTGTGTCCGGCGTCACGATCGCCCGCGCGCCGACGTGGCCAGCAGGTCCGGGGCGAGGAGTGGGGCGAGCGCGTAGGTGAGAATGACCTCGTATGCCTGACGCCGGTCGATAAGCCCCGCGGTGAGCACGCCGACCGTGCCGCCGCGGTGTTTGGTCCCGGTCGTGCCGAGGAGCGCGTCCATCGCGTGCCCGAGCTCCGCGCCGGCCCGCACACGCTCGGCGACCGGCGCGGGCAACGGCATCGCGAGCGAGCCGCCGCGGTGCACGCGGCCGTCCGGTTCGGCGACCGCGGCCCACGCGCACGTCCAGAGCCCGCGCGGGACGGCGTCGTCGACCTCGTCCGCTTCCTCCACCACCCCGCCTTCGATGCCAACGCCGAGGTCCGCGCCAGCCGCCCGCAGCGCCGCACGCGCGCGGATCGTCGCGCCGCGGCGCGTTTCGGCGTCGCCCCACGGCTGGTCGGGGACCCCGGACGCCACGGCCACGCTTTCGACGACGGCTCCCGGGGCGACGCGGGCGAGCACGGCGCGGACCGCGGCGACCTTCACGGGGTTAGCCGATCCGACGGCGACGGTGCGCACGTCGGCGAGCGACAGCGGCGGTGTGGACATGCCGCGAATGTAGCCGCGACCGTCATGGCGCGGGCACACGCCCCGGGCGGTCAGGCGGGCGTCGGCGCCAGCTTGAGATAACCCATTTCGACGGCGTACTGCGCGAGCTTTCGCTGTAGGATCCGGCGGCCCCGGAAGAGGCGCGACTTCACGGTTCCCTCGGGTACGTGCAGGACTTCCGCGATCTCCGCGTACCGCAGCCCCTGCACGTCGCTCAGCAGGACCGCGGACCGGTACTCGTCGGGGAGCGCGGCGATGGCGCGCGTGATCTCCTCGTCGAGGAACGAGTCGTAGAACCGCCCCTCGGGGTCGGCCTCGCCGACCGGTTCGTGGGCGCACCAGCCGTCCGCGTCCTCGTGCGACTGCACCTCGCGCGCGTCGACGCGCCGCTTGCGGCTGACGAACACGTGATAGAGGATCGTGAACAGCCACGCGCGGATGTTTGTGCCGAGCCGGTACTGCTCCCACCGCTCGAAGGCGCGGAGGAGCGTGTCGGAGACGAGGTCCTCCGCGTCGTCGCGACCGCGCGCGAGTTTGAGGGCGAAGGAGTACAGCGCGTCGAGATGTTGCAGCGCCTCCCGTTCGAACTGCGCGCGCTGTGCGCCGCGTTCCGCCGCCTGCGCCCTATCGGCGCGTTGCAGCCCTGCTGTAGTTCCTGCCGGTGTCGTGTCCGGCGTGAGCCGCTCGTCGCGGACGTCCTCGGTCGTTGCCATCTCGTCGTCCCCACCGCCCCGGTAAAGGAGTCCACCGCGGACTCCGTCTGTGTGCCGTCGTGCTGTGTCGCCGCCCTTCGCTGCTACGTCGCCGCTCCCGCGCCGGACGTCCGTGTCATCCGCACTGCCACCGTCGGCAGGCCCGGCTGTGAGTACGCGGCCTGTGCGCCCGGCACGGGGGACGTTCCCGCGTACGTCCCCGGCTCGCGCATGTGCATCGCGACGAAGCGCTTGAGGTCATGCGCGATGCCCCGGAGCGCCTCCGGGTCGCGCGCGACGCGCGACATGAGCATCGCCCCTTCGAGTGTCGCGATGATGAACCGCGCGAGGCCGGCCGGGTCGACATCGTCGACGAGCTGCGCGCGGGCCTCCCACAGCAGCGACCCGAGCTGCGTCGTCCATTGCTCGAACACGTCGGCGATGCGGGCGCGAAAACCTTCGTGCGCGTCGGCGAGCTCGGCCGCTAACGTCCCGAACGGCGAGCCCTCGCGGCAGCCGCGGGCGACCTGCACTGCGACCAGCGCGTCGATGAACAGGGCGAGCCGCGTCAGTGGCTCGATCATCGGCTCGCGCAGCACCGCGAGCCCGCGCTCGGCGAACCGCTCGAACTGACGGTCGACCACCGCGTAGCCGAGTGCCTCTTTCGAGCGGAAGTAGTGGTAGAAGTGGCTCTTCCCGCTCAGACGCGCGTCGCGAATCACGTCGTCGACCGACGTCCCCGCGAAGCCGCGCTGCGCGATGAGGCGAGCGGCGGCATCGACGATCTGGGACCGGCGGTCCGTGACGGGTGCGTCAGACACACCGGCCAACTTAGGACCGGCCGGTCCTAAGGTCAACGGCGCTACACGTCGTTCATCGGCGGCGTCCGCCTCGGCCCCGCCCCGGGCCGAACCGGTTCCCCCGGCCGTCGCGCGGTCCTCCCCGCGGCGGGCCGCCGTGCGCGTGCCGGTGCAGCTGGTTCGCGAGCGTGCGCTCCTTGCGTTCCTCGCGCTGGGCGGCCCGTTCGGACGCGGCCCGCTCGTCCGCATGCCGCTGTTCGTCTGGCGACCACGGTCGGTCGAGCAGCTCTTGCAGCTCGTCGAGCGAGTCGGCCCGCACCGCGCCGCGTGGGCCGCGGAGGACGAGGAAGCGAAGCGGCCGGTCGAGCGCCGGCAACTCGTCTTCGACGAGCGTGCGGGCGAGCTTCTCCGGCAGGCGGAGCCGGACCACGCCGACCGCGGGCCCGCCCACGGGCTCCTCGACTTCGTAGTGCAGGTCGACGTCCCGGTCGCGCACCGTCGTCACCAGGGGGAGCTGGGCCAGGCGCTCGCGCTCGCGCGGCGTCATGTGCTCGTCGAGCAGCCGGTCGAGGTCGAGCCAGAGCGGCCGCGCGCGGAACTCGTCGGTCGACCGCACGCCGTCGAGCTGCTCGGCGTACAGCGCAGCCAACTCGCGTTCGGAGAGCCGGGGCGTGCGGCCGCCGGACCGGCGGTAGAGCTCGCGCACCTCGTCGATCGCGGGCCCGTTACGGCGGACGGCCATGTGCCGCGCCTCGCCGCGCGCCAGCGCCTCCGCGAGCGCGCGCGTCGCCTCGGGCGCGAGGCCGTCGTCCCACGCGTCGACCGCCTCGACCTCGCGGTCGAGCTCGAACCCGAAGTACTCGGCGCGCCGGGTGAGCACGAGCGTGCGGCGGCGCGCGTCGTACTCGAGCCGGGGCGGGCCTAACGTCGCGTGCCGGCGCAGCAGGTCCGGCGGCAGCTGCGTCCCCTCGATCGACGCGCGCGGCACGCCGAAGCGGTCCGCGAAGTAGCGCAGCGTCCCGGCGACCGCGCCCCAGGAGCCGCAGACGCTCGTCTTCGAGATGCGCGCGTTGTCGCCCCACGCGGTCTCCTCGTCGACGACGAGGTCGAACGGCATGAACTCGGCGAGCAGCTCGGCGAAGCCGCGGTAGGCGCGCTCCCCCGCCCAGGGCATCGCGTGCGGGAGCGCGAGGCCTAACGAGCGGTAGACGCTCGCCGTGGCGAGCGCGGCGTCCTCGACCGACTTGACGAGCACGCCGCGCCGCTCGGCCCACCGTTCCACGCGTTCGGGGTCGAACAGGTGCCGCGGCAGCCCGTACACCTCGCCCACGTACCCCGCCTCGCGGAACGCCTCGGCGTAGAGGTTGTAGCTCGTCAGGTGGTCGCTGCCGCGGACGACGACGCCGTCGAGGTCGCGTTCCTCGCGCGTCATCCGGTGCAGCGACTCGATGCTGCTCATCACCGCGAGGTAGGGCACGAAGTCGTCGTCGGCGTTGACGATCAGCTCGGCCCAAGCGCGGTCGACCGGGAGCGCCTCGACGGCGCGGCCGTACGGCGAGAGGCGCCCGTCGCCGTCGACGACGTGGCGGGCCTGGAGGCGGGCGAACGCGCGGCGGTACGCGACGCGGTCGAGCGGCACCGGCAGCTCCAGCTCGTCCGCGCGGACGCCCAACGCCGCGCAGGTGAGGGCGACGCGTTCCGAGTCGCCGGCGAGTTGGAACTCGGGTTCCGCTGGGCGGAGCGTCGCGAAGTCGATGTCGCGGTCCGAGAGGATGAACACTCGCCCGCCCTCGACGCGCCCGTGCACGCGCCCAGCCATCTGGAGGATCTCGTTGGCGCCGAGGTGGGTGCGGGTGAGGACGTTGCGGCCGCGCTCGACGACGTTGGTGAAGCGCGTGTCGTCGATGACGACGGTGTCGAGCCCGCGCACGTTGAGCGCGCTCTGCCCGGCGGCGGTCATCGCGAGCACGTACGGCCGCTCCTCCCCGCCTTCGAGGAAGGGGCGGATGACGCGGATCGGCTCGCCGCCGTGGTAGTAGGCGGCATTGATCTTCGGCGCGCGGGTGCGCACCGACTCGGCCGCCTGCTCGACGCCCGCGCGCGTGGGGAGGAACACGCCGACGCCGCGCCGGCCGCGCTGGACCTGCTGCAGGAAGCGCTCGTCGAGGAACTCGAGCGGCTGCTTGTTGGTCACCTCGACGCGAGCGGCCCGCCGGGGGTCGAACGAGGTCACCTCGAGCACGTCGGCGGATCCCAGGTAGCGCGCGTAGAACGACGGGTCGACGGTCGCGGAGAGCCAGATGAAACGGCAGCCGACGCGCTTGCCTAACGCGAGGCAGAGCTCCAGCTCGGCGCTCGTCTGGTGGATCTCGTCGACGACGAGCGTGTCGTGCGGGAGGATGTCGCCGTCCTGGAACCAGCGCCGTGCGATGCCTGTGGTGACGACGACGACGTTCCAGGTCGGCGTGTCGGGCGTGGCCTCGCGCTCGCGGTTGATGACGCCGACGCGGAGCGGGACCGTGCCGCCGCGGCCGACGATCTCCTCCGCGATGGGCCGGATGGCGAGCGTCTTCCCCGTGCCGGTGCCCGCGACGATACCGAACCCGTCGCCCGAGCGCGCGAGCTCGCGCAGGCGTTGGCCGTGGTGCCGTTCGAGGTAGGTGTCGAGGTGGAGGCCGAGGGCGAGTTCGATCGTCTCGCAGGCGGCCCGGGTGGGCGCGATGACGATGACGCGGCCGGTCGGCGGCTCGGCCGCGACGAAGGCGTCGTGGTCGGGCGGGAGGAAGCGATCGGTGGGGTGGCGCACCCGGGGAAGCTACGCACGCGGCGTGCTGTGGGTCGCCGAGACGAGTGGACCCCCGCGTTCGCGGGGGTGACGGACGGTGGGCGTCGCGGTGCCCTTGCTCGTCACCCCCGCGAACGCGGGGGTCCACCTCGGACGTCCGACGATGTCAGCGCCCCAACAACTTCACCCGTCGCCCGTTCCGGAAGATCTCCACCCGGTCCGCGATCCCGTCGCCGTCGAGATCGGTCCACGACTGGAGGAGCGCGTTCGTGTTCGCATCGAACCACAGCACGCGGTACGGCGTGCCGGTGCGCTTGGGGTCGACGAGCCGCGCGACGACCTCCGACGTGCCGAGCCACCGGAGCGCGAGCGCCGACCCGCGGCCCTGTTGGACCTCGACGCCGGCGCGCATCTCGGGGAGGCTGCTCGGGTACGGCGAGGCGGCGAGTCCGGGGTAGTCGTCGCAACGCCCGTCGCCGTCGAGGTCGCGGCAGACGGGAGCGCCAAAGCGGGGATCGTCGCACCAGCCATCGCCGTCGCGGTCGAGGCAGATGCCGTTCGCGCGCCCGGGTGGCGGGTAACGGCCGTTGTTGAAGTACCGCGGGTCCTGGCCGGGCGGGACGACCACGACCGCTCCGCCGTTCGACTGACCGTATCCGGACGAGCCCGGCACGGCGTAGCCCGTCGTCCCAGTGCCGGGGTCCGCCCGGTCTGCGCCGCGGAAACGCGGCCGGTGTCCGTTCATCGCATCGCGGTAGCCCGCCGCGTACCCGGCCTCGTACTCGTCCTGCGCGACGCGGCCGGCCGACGTCGGCGTGCGTTCGGTAGCACGCGTCGTCGCGGCCGCGGCGACCGGGATCTCGGCCGAAACAACGTTCAGCGCGGGCGTAACGCGCCATGCGTTCGCGGCGCTGTCGGCGACGTTCGTCAGCAGGTTCGGCCCGGCGTGCGACGTGTTCGCCGGCTTTTTCCCGACGTAGTCGTCGCCGAAGAGCACGCGGCCGTTCGACGGCCGGTTGCGGACGGCGGACGCGCAGTCCGTCGGTGCTGGCTGCTGGCCGGGCGGCACCTTCGCGAGCCAGACACGGCACATGCCGGGCGGCGGCCGGTACGCGGCGGGCACATCCGGGTCCTTGCCCTTGCCATCGCCCGACGGCTTGGGAGATTGGGCGCGCGCACGCCCTGCGGCGAGCGCTATCGCCGCGCCGACCGCCATCGCCCACCTACTCGCCCATCGCGCTCTCGCCATTCCTCCTCCGTTCCGTGCCGTTGGTGGTAGCGGGGTATGAAGCACGGGGGATGCCGCGCGCCGGTATGACGTGCACTCCCGGCCGGATCGGGTCAAGTCGTTACGCGGCCGGCAGTTAGCTGAAAAGCGCGTGCCGGCCGCCGCTGCGCGCGAGCTCGCGTGTCTGCCCGCGGCGACACCGGTCGTCCCCCGAGCAGGACGCGCGACGCACGAGGCGGTTACGACGGCAGATGGCTGCGAGCCGGTCAGTCCGCGACGGGCGCATCGCCGAACCCGATCCCGAGCTCGCGCGCGGTCGTCACGATGTCGCCGTCGAC
The DNA here is from genome assembly GCA_019973575.1 of Gemmatimonadetes bacterium T265. Classification (NCBI taxonomy): domain Bacteria; kingdom Pseudomonadati; phylum Gemmatimonadota; species Gemmatimonadetes bacterium T265. Next base: position 2,672,067 of record BPUI01000001.1, on the reverse strand, counting down.
TTCGACGCGTTTCTCGCTGCGGAGTACCTCGGCGATCGGGACGAAGACGATGTGTGGCGACTGCAGCGCGACCATGTGCCCCCACAGTCCTTCTTCGATCGCGCGGACCGCTGCCCCGCCGAAGCGCGTCGAGAGGAGCCGGTCGTACCCAGTGGGCTGCCCGCCGCGCTGCAGGTGGCCGAGGACGAGGGAGCGGGTTTCCTTGCCGGTACGTGTCTGGATTTCGCGGGCCAGCGGCTCGCAGAGTCCGCCCACGCGGCGGGCCTGTCCGGGCATGGACTCGCCGAGGATCGACACCGCGCCGCCGATCGGCATTGCGCCTTCCGCTACGACGATGATGGAGAAGCGGCGCCCGGCGCGCTCGCGAGCGCGCACTTTCTCGCACACCTGTTCGACGTCGTACGGGATTTCGGGGATGAGGATGACGTCCGCGGTCCCCGCGATGCCGGCGTACAGGGCGATGAAGCCCGCGTCGCGTCCCATGACCTCGACGACCATGACGCGGTCGTGGCTTTCGGCGGTGGTGTGCAGCTTGTCGAGCGCCTCGACGACGGTGCTCACCGCCGTGTCGAAGCCGAACGTGTTGATCGTGCACGGGACGTCGTTGTCGATCGTCTTCGGGACGCAGACGACGTTGAGGCCCTTGCCCATCAGCTGCTGGGCGATGCGGAGCGAGCCGTCGCCGCCGATCGAGATGATCGCGTCGATCCCGAGCGCGCGCGCGTTCGCGACGAGTTCGTCGGAGCGGTCGACGTAGACGAAGCTGCCGTCGGGCTGCCGTACGGGATAATCGAAGGGGCTCCCGCGGTTGGTCGTGCCGAGGATCGTGCCACCCAGGTGCGCGATGCCGCGGACCGCGATCGGAGAGAGAGGGACGACCTCGTCGTCTCCGAGCAGGCCGGCGAACCCGCGCTTGATGCCCAACACGTCCCAGCCCCGGCGCACGGCGGACAGGACGGCGGCGCGGATGACGGCGTTCAGCCCTGGGGCGTCGCCGCCCCCGGTCGAAATGGCAATACGCATGGCGGGGAGCGTGGAACTCGGCGGGGCGGTCCGGCAAGGAAAGGGGCGTGCGCGCAACAAAACGATACACGCTCTGGGGCCGCGATCACATATGGTGGGCGCGTGTCTCGTCCCGGTGTTACGCGGTGGGCGGCCGCGGGGTTGCCCCGCCGCCCGGGGTTCACGCTGCCTGAACTGATCGTCGCGCTCGTGATCCTGGGTGTGGCGCTCGGACTCGGACTGCGCGGCGTGTCGCATCTGCGAAATGGGACCGCCGTCCGCGGCGCGACGGCCGAGGTACGGTCGGCATTCGCGGCTGCGCGCGCGGCCGCCGTGCGGCGCGGTGAGCGGGTGGCCGTCCGGGTCGATACCGTCGCCGGGACGATCGCCGTCCACCTGCGGACCGACACGGTCCTGCGCCGCTCGCTGGCTGGTGTGTACGGCGTGCGACTGAGCGCGACCCGCGATTCCGCCGCGTACGGGGCCACCGGCGTGGGTTATGGCGGGAGCAACCTGCGGGTCGTCGTCCGACGGGGAGCGGCGACCGACACGGTCGTCGTCTCACGCCTGGGGCGCGTACGATGAGGCGGACGGAGGGCGGGCGCGACCGCCTACACCCACCCGCGGCGTCGGTAGAGCCACCAGCCGACCTGTTCGTGCAGCCAGAGTCCGGTGACGCGGAGTCGATCGCCCGGGCTGCGCAGCGGCGTGGGGCCGCTCCACGCCGCGTCCCGGGTCGGCGCGGGCGTGCAGACGACGGCGAGGCCGGCGCGCTCGAAGGCCGCACAGGCGCGGCGCGTGTGGGTTGGGGACGTGACGAGCGCGACGCGTCGCCACCCGTGCGCACGCGCCAGCGCCGTCATCCGCACGGCCTCGTCGCGCGTCGAGCGGACCGAATCGACGGTCCAGAGGCGGTCGCCGACGCCGGCGAGCGCGGCGAGGCGCCGCTGATCGGCGAGGGACGACACCCGCGCGCTCATGTGCGGGCGCACGATGCTGACGAGGAGCGGGCGCCCCGTGCGCTGCGCGAGCGCCAGCCCGGCGAGCAGGCGGTCGACGCCGTCCTCCTCGACCATCCCGTCGTCGCTGACGCCGCTCGACAAGACGGCGATCGCGTCGACGACTGCGCCCGAATCGGCGGCCGGGCGGTCGCGGCGCACCGTCGACGGCGCAACGCGTCCGATCAGCGGCACGGAGGTGGCGAGTACGAGGAGCACGGCGATCGCGGCGGCGCTCACGCGCAGCGCGCGCTCGGCTCCGAGGGCGCCCAACACGGCGCCGGTCACGCCGGCGAGCGCGAACACGTCGTTTGCCGCAAAGCCGAACAGATGGGGGATGCCGAGCGTGGAGGCGCCGGTCCAAACGAGGACTGCGATCACGGCGCCGCGGAGCGCGCGCCCGATCGAGCGCCGTCCTGCCCCACGTCGCCGGTACGCGCGGCCGCCCGGCGGCACGCGCGGTGCGGCGTCACGCATTGCCGACCGCCGCGCGGGCGCGTGCGACCGCGGCGACGACGCGGTCGGGGACCTCGTCGGCGAGGACGTGGCCCGCGTCGGGCACGACGTCGAGCGCGCCGCGCGGGAACGCGCCCGTGAGGCGCCGGAGCGAGTCGACGCGAAGGAGATTGTCGCGCGCGCCCGCCACGACTTCGACCGGCTGCGGGATACCGGCGAGTACGTCCGGGGCGAACGCGGTCCACGGGTCGGCGTGGAAGATCAGGCGCGCGGCGCGCGCGAACCGCGGGTCCGCGGTCGGGGCCCAGTACTCGTCGACGTCGCGCGGCGTGGGGCTGCCGAGCCGGCCGTACGCGGTGCGGAGGGCAAGCGCGGTCACCGTCCGGACACTCGCGACGATCGGCAGCCAGGCGTCGATCACGTCCGGGGTCAGGCGTCGGATCTGCTCGAGGCGCTCGACCGTGTCGAGGCCGAGCGGGGCGAGGAGGACGAGCGCGGCGACGCGGTCGGGCGCGAGGCGCGCCGTGTGGAGGGCGATCGCGCCGCCGAGCGAGTGGCCGACGAGCACCACGCGGTCGAGCGCCAGCGCGTCGACCAGGCCGAGGGTCCAGGTGGCGAGTGCGTCGGGGGCGTAAGCGGCGCGGTCGAGCGGCTTGGCGGACCATCCGTGGCCGCGCAGATCGGGCGCGTACGCGTCAGTGCCTGCGGTGGCGATCGGGCCGAGGACGTGGCGGTACCCGTACGCGCACGCCCCCCAGCCGTGCAGGCAGACGACTGCCGGCGCGCTGCGGTACGATCCGCCCGACGCGGCGCAGCGCACGACGCGGGCGTGCTCGCCGGCACCGACGGCCACGAGGCGCGCGTCGTGGCCGGGCCACCCCGCCGGAAACACGGCATCCGCGGCGAGCCGACCGGCGGCATCGCGCGTTTCCGGATGTGCGGCTGGCGGGGAGGACATGCGCGAAAGCTACCCGCGCCTCGACGCGTCGATTCCGCACGGCGGTTTCACGCGGTGATCCGCCGCGTCGACTTGTCGAGCCCGGGCGCGCCGCCGCATCTTGCGCGCGTGATCCCCCCCTCATGCCGCGCCACATCTCTCGTCCGCCCCGACGGCCCCGCGTGCGCCCACCGGGCCGTGCGGGCGCGCGGCGCGATCGCCTAACGCCGCGCCGGTCGGGATGCGCGGCGAGTTCATCGACGTCGGCGGCGCGCGGCTCTACGCCCACGCCGCCGGCTCGCGCGGCGGCGGCGAGCCGGTCGTGCTCCTCCACGGGTTCCCGACCTCGTCGCACCTGTGGGCGCGCGTGGCGTCCGCGCTCCCGCCCGACCGCCGGGTCCTTCTCGTCGACCTACTCGGCTACGGCCGGAGCGACCGCCCGGACGGCCAGTCGCTCTCGATCCGCGCCCACGCCGAGCGCGTCGTCGCGCTGCTCGACGCGCTCGGCATCAACTACGCCTGCGTCGTCGGGCACGAACTCGGCGGCGCGGTGGCGCTCGCGACGGCGGTGCGCTGGCCGCAGCGCGTCGCGCGGCTGGGCCTCGTGAGCGCGGTCGCGTACGACGACTGGCCCGCGCGCGAGCTCCGGGTTCTGCGCGCGATGCTGCCGCTGACGCGGCACCTGCCGCCGACGTTCCTCCTCTCGCTCCTGCGCAAGGAGGTCGTGCGCGGCTACGTGGACCACGGCTTGGGCGAGCGGTCGGTGACGCGCTACCTGCGCCCCTTCCGCACGGCCGAAGGGCGCGACACGCTCGTCGAGCACCTGCTGGCGCTGGACGCGGCCGAGACGCAGACGCTGACGGCCCGGCTCAAGGACCTCGTGATGCCGACGGCCGTCGTCGCGGGCGCGCACGACGCGTTCGTCCCGCCCGCGACGGCCGAGCGGCTCGCGAACGACATCCCGGGCGCGACGCTCGACGTGGTCGCGGACGGGCGCCATTTTTTACCCGAGGAGCAGCCGCGCGCGGTGGCGGACGCCATCGCGCGGCTGCTCGAGCGCGACTAACGAGTCGAATCCCGGGGCGACGTGGCCGACAAGATCGACACCTTCCGCGACATGGTCGCGCGGCAGCCGAACAACGCCCTCGCGCGGTTCGGGCTTGCGAACGAGCTGTTGAAGGTCGGCGCGTGGGCGGACGCGGCGGAGCAGCTCGAGGCGTACCTCGCGCGGTACGACGACGAGGGGAACGGATGGGGGCGGCTGGCGGAGGCGCGCGAGGCGTTGGGCGACGCGGCCGGCGCGCGGGCAGCCCTCGACAAGGGCGTCGAGGCGTCGTACCGCTTCGGGCACGTCGGGATGGCGCAGGAGCTCGAGGCGCGGCGCGACGAGCTGGCGGACGGCTGACCGCGGGACGGCCGGCCCGCCTAACGCTCGCGGACCTCGGCGGCGGCCGCGAGCGCGTAGCCGATGTCGCGCGACAGGGCGCGGGCTTCCTGCGTCGCGGTGCTCACGCCGGCCAGCGCGCCGACGCCCTCGTCGCGGAGCTTCAGGAGGTCGAAACGCACGTTGCGGAGTGCCGCGCGCGCGCTGTCGAGCTTGGCCTCGAGCGCGGCGCGCCGGCCGATGAGGTCGGCGAGCGAGGCGCGCTGCCGCTCGAGCAGCTGCCGCATGCGCTCGCCCTCCGCGGTGGGCGGCGCGGGCGCGGCGAGCCGCGCGTCGAGGGCGGCGAGCGCGGCCGGGGTCGCGTCGGCCGGGAAACGCTCGACCCGCCCAGCCAGGTCCGCGACCCGCTCGACGAGGCCGTCCACCGTGGGCATGACGTCCGCGACCGGGAGCAGGGCGCGGTCCTCCGGGGAGAGTCGGGCGAGTGTCTCGCGCACGGTCACGCGGTCCTCGACCGCGTCGCGCACGAGGGCGAGCGCGCCGTTGTTCAGGCTCGCCGCGGCCGCGAGCTGGCGGACTTCCTCGTCGACGACCTCGGCGCGCGGGCGCGGCGCCGCCGTCTCGACCGCCTCGCGCCACCGCGAGGAGAGCGCGTCGCGCACGGGCACCCCGGCGCGCCGCACCGCCGCGGCCTCGCGCAGCGCCCCCGCGAGGGTCGCGACCGCGGCGACCGTGAAGAGCAGGAACGGGGCGGCGAGCAGGCGGCCGTGGGTCACGACGGCCGCGGCGAAGATGAAGAACGCCATGACCGCGAACGCGGCGCCGAGTTCGGCCCGGCGGCGCAGGCGCCGTACCTCGCCGACCAGCGCGGCGCGGGGCCGGGCGGCGCCGGCGATCCGGTCGCCCTCGGCCCGGACGACGGCGCCGCGACCGTTGAAGACGACGTCCCAGAAGTCCAGCCCCGCCGCGCCTAACGGCCGCCACCGCCGGCGCACGTCGGCGAGGATCCCCCACGCCGGGAATACGACCCAGGGCGGGATGAACAGGTGCATCGCGTTGATGACGGCGAGGAACGCGATCAGCACGAAGCTCCCGACCGCCTTGCGCCGGAAGAGCGCGGCGCGCACGTCGAGCGGGATTTCGGGGAACCCTCGGGGGCCGACGGCGCGGCGCTCGAGGTCGGGTGCGAGCGGGGCCGGGATGAGGCCGTTACGCGCCGCCTCGCGCCAGTCCTCGCGCCGCTCGCGTTCGGCCCGGCGCTGCTCGCGCGCGTACTCCTTCCACTCTTCTCTGGCGGAGCGGTCGCCGCGCAAGCGGGCCAGCTCGGCGGCCGCGAGCGGGTCGGGTGGGGCTGCCGGCGCGCGCGGGGGCATCCACGCCGGCAGGGCGGGCGCGGCGGGCGCTTCGGGCGCGCGACGACCAACGTCGGCGAAGGCCGGGATGGTCGGCGCGCCGACGCCGGGGCCCGCCGCGGTACTCCGCTGCAGCGCGTCGCGGAACGCGCCCGCGTCGGGCCACCGGTGGTCCGGCTTCTTGGCGAGCGCGCGCTCGACCGCGTAGGCGAGCGCGGGCGGCACCTGCGGCGCCCGCTCGCGCACCGGGCGCGGCACCTCGCCGACGTGCTTCATCAACATGCCCGTCGCGTTCGTCGCCTGGAACGGGAGCGTGCCGGTGAGCAGCTGGTAGCCGACCACGCCGAGCGCGTACTGGTCGGCGCGGCCGTCCACCTCGGCCTCGCCCATCGCCTGCTCGGGGCTCATGTACGCCGGCGTGCCTAACGTCACGCCGGTCCCGGTCAGCCGGGCGTCGTCGTCGGTCGCGCGGGCGATGCCGAAGTCGGTCACTGCCACGCGCCCCGTCTCGCGCTCGATGAGGACGTTCTCCGGCTTGACGTCGCGGTGCACGACGCCGCGCGCGTGCGCGTACGCGAGGGCGTCGGCGGTCTCGACGAGCACGCGCCGCGCCTCGTCGACCGTCGGCCGCGGCGCGCGCGCGAGTCGCTCCGCCAGCGTCTCGCCGTCGATGAGCGCCATCGCGAGCCACGCCACGCCGCCGTCGTCCCCGGCCGAGTAGACCGGGACGATGTGCGGGTGCGAGAGCTGGGCGGCCGTCTGCGCCTCGCGCAGGAAGCGCTCGCGCACGCCCGCGCGGAAGGCGAGCTCCGGCGGCAAAACCTTGAGCGCGACGACGCGCCGGAGCCGGACCTCGCGCGCGCGGTAGACCACCGCCATCGCGCCGCGGCCGATCTCCGCCTCGACGGCGTAGCGGTCGGCGAGCGCGGCGGCGACGTGGTCGCGAAGCGGGTCGGACATCAGGCGCGCGCGGCGAGAGAAGCGGTCAGCAGGTATTCACGGAGGGCGGCGCGTGGACTACGGCAGGAAGCCGCCGGAAGTGTCGCCGGCCGCCTGTCGCAGACGCGGTCAGGCGCGCGCGGGCGTCGTCCCGCCGGCCCCGAGCGGCGGCGGCGGCGCGCTCACGCTGTCGGGCGCACCGATTCGCGCCACCTCTCCGGCCGCGCCGACGATCCCGTCCACCTCGCGGGCGAGCACCATTGCCCGCTCGGCGAGCGTCGTCACCTGGGCGGGCGTGCCGCCGCCGCCGGTGCGCAGGCGGACGAGGTCGAGCCGGAGGTTCTGGAGCGCCACGCGGCAGTTCTCCAGCGCCGCCACCGCCTGATCGCGCCGCCGCGCCGCGTCGACGACGCCGCGTCGCTGCCGTTTGAGGTAGGCGAGCCGCTTCACGCGCTCGTCGCTCGCGCCGCGGTCGAGCGGGTTCGCCTCACCTTCGAGCCGCGCGATTTCGGCGTCCAGCGCCGGCGCGGCGCCAGGCGTCGCGTCGCGGTCCAGTTCGGCGACGCGGTTCGCGAGTCCGAGGACCTTGGCCGCGAGCTGCTGCGCGGCGGGGCCGGCGTCGGCGACGCGAGCGCGCTCCGCCTTCGGCATGGCGTCGAGCAAGCGGAGCACCTCGTCGCGGTCGGCGAACGCCTGCCGGACCCCCTCGCTCGCGTCGGCTGGGAGCGCGGGCCGCGCGCCGGCGGTCGGCGGCGCGCCCGCGCGGGCCGCGTCGGTGTCGCCCGAGTATCCGGGGCGGCCCACGGCGCCGCCGTAGGCGCGCCGGAGCGCGCGCCGGCGCGCCCGCTCGCGCACGCGGTCGCGCTTCTTCGGGTCGAAGAGGGCCTGCACGTCGTCGGTCCACTCGGCGGCGACGTCGGCGAAAAGGCGCTCGCGTGGCTGCCGGAGCACGTCGTGCCAGCTGTACCCATCGCTCCAGAGCTTTGCATACCGATAGGCGATATAGACCGTCCAGAGGCCGACGAAGCCGAAGAAATCGGAGTTGCCGAAGATCGAGATGACGAGGAGGACCGACCCGACGATCGCGAACCAGCCGAGCTTGCGGCGGAAATCGGCCACGCGCGCCGACTCCCAGCGCGCCACCTCGTCGGGCGAGGGGGCCGACGGGTCGACGTCGCCGGTGTCGGTTGCCGGCACGAGCGCGCGCGCCGCCGGAACGTCGAAGGTGGGAACGCCTTCGGCGCGCCGGCGCTCCTGCTCGCGAAACACGTCGTCCCGCTCGCGCATCGGCCGCTCGCGCCACGGCGCGAGCGGCGGCATTGGCGCGACGGGCGGTTGCGTCGTCGCGAACGATGCGGGCGCCACGGGGCCGCGGCCGCGCAGCGCCGCTTCGAGCTCGCCGGCCGTGGCGAACCGGTCGTCCGGGTTCTTTTCCAGCAGCCGCATCACCGCGTCGGCGAGGTCGCGCGGGACGTCGGGGCGGCGCTGCGCGACCGGGACGGGCTTCTCGGAGAGGTGCTTGACGAGGAGCGCCGGCGTGCTCGACGCCTGGAAGGGCAGCTCGCCGGCGAGCATCTGGTAGCCGAGTACGCCGAGCGCGTAGAGGTCCGAGCGGCCGTCGATCTCGCGGTCGCCGGCGGCCTGTTCGGGGCTCATGTAGGCCGGCGTGCCGATCGCCATCCCCGTCGCTGTGAGGCGCGAGTCGCTCCCTTCGATGATGGCGCGGGCGATGCCGAAGTCCGTCACCATCGCCCGGTCACCGCTGCCGTCGAGCAGGATGTTGTCGGGCTTGATGTCGCGGTGCACCACGCCGCGCAGGTGCGCGTAGGCGAGCGCGTCGGCGACCTCGGCGAGGATGCGGCGCGCGTCCGGGATCGGCAGCGGGCCGCGGTCGTGGATGCGCTTGCCGAGGTTGTCCCCGTCGATGCACGCCATGACGAAGTAGACGAGGCCGTCGACTTCGTCGACCGAGTAGATCGGGACGATGTTGGGGTGCGAGAGCTGCGCCGCCGTCTCCGCCTCGCGCAGAAAGCGCGAGCGGATCTCGGCGCGGAACGCGAGTTCCGGCGGGAGGATCTTCACCGCGACCGCCCGCTTGAGTCGGCGGTCGCGGGCGCGGTAGACGATCCCCATGCCGCCGCGTCCCATCTCGCGGTCGAGTTCGTAGCTCGCGGCGAGCGCGCGCTCGACGTGCATGCGCAGCTCGTCCGGCGGGACGACGGCGGCGGAATCGGTCACGGCGGCAGGAGGTCGCAGCAGAGGGGGTGCGCCCTAGTGTAGCAGCGCCGGCGGGTCCGGAACAGACCGGAGGTGGGGTCCGTTCACGCACGCACCCGACCGCGGGCGGCCGTTGTCCGGCCGTTGTCCGGCCGTTGTCCGGCCGTCGTCCGGCCGTCGTCCGGCCGTCGTCCGGCCGTCGTCCGGCCGTCGTCCGGCCGTCGTCCGGCCGCCGTCCGGCCGCCGTTCCGGCAGCGGTGCGCACGCCGTCCGACAGCGCTGCAGTCCGTCGCGGGCGGAACCCGGCCAGGGTGGCGCACGCCCGGCGCGCGCATCGTGCATTAGACAGACGGCAGGAACGGAGCGTGCGACGCGGCCCGCTCCGCCGAGCGATCGCCCGGCGCCCGCCGCGCTGCCACGCCCACAGCATCGGTCATCAACGCATGGCTCATCGCCAGACCTTACCCGTCCTGCCCCTGCGCGGGACGGTCATCTTCCCGGGCGTCACGCAGCCCATCGCGGCCGGGCGCCCGGGGACGCTGCGCGCGATCGAGGCGGCGCTCAAGGAAGAGCGCGTCGTCTTCGCGGTCGCGCAGCGCGACAACTCCGACGAACCGAGCGCGGAGAACCTCTACACGACCGGCGTGATCGCCCGCATCGGGCAGATCCAGCGCGGGCTGGGCGGCGTGCAGCTGCTCCTGCAGGGCGAGCAGCGCGCGACCGCGCTGCAGTACACGACGACCGAGGGCTACCTCCAGGCCGTGACCGTTCCGGCCGACGAGATGCTCCCGCTCGACGACAAGGACGCCGCGTTCGAGGCGCTCCACAAGGAAACGCGCGAGCGCGCCGCGGAGCTCGGCGAGCGCCGCGGGCTCCCCGAGGAGGTCGTGCACCAGGTGCTCGACTCCGTGACCGAGCCGGGCAAGTTCGCCGACCTCGTCGCGGGCTACATCGAGCTGACGGTCGCCGAGAAGCAGAGCCTGCTCGAGACGCTCTCGGTCGAGGAGCGCATGCGCAAGGTGCTCGTCCTCGTGCAGCGCCAGATCGGGCTGCTCGAGGCGCAGGAGGACATCAAGAGCGCGGTCCAGGAGGAACTCGGCGAGCGCCAGCGCGAGATGTTCCTCCGCGAGCAGATGAAGGCGATCCAGAAGGAGCTCGGCGACGACGACCAGTCCAAGGAGCTCGAGGCGCTGCGCGAGAAGTTAGGCGCGCTGCCGCTGCCGAAGGAGGCGCGGCAGGAGGTCGAGCGCGAGCTCGGCCGGCTCGAGCGCGCCGGGCGCGAGTCGATGGAGGCGCAGGTCATCCGCACGTACCTCGAGTGGATCGCCGAGTTGCCGTGGGGCACGCGGAGCGACGACCGCCTCGACCTGAACGGCGCGACCGAGATCCTCGACGAGGACCACTACGGGCTGCAGGACGTCAAGGACCGCGTGCTCGAGTTCCTCGCCGTGCGGCAGCTGCGCGCCGACCAGCTGGCCAAGGAAGTCGAGGAGAAGGGCGAGGTGCCGGCCTCGGAGTTGATGCCGGAGAGCGACGACGCGACGCCGACGCTGGCCGCGAGCACCGCCGACGGCGACCGCCCGGTGACCGACGCGAAGGAGGCGAAGGCCAAGGCGATGGCGCGCGGCCCGATCCTCCTCTTCACCGGCCCGCCGGGCGTGGGCAAGACCTCGATCGCGAAGTCGATCGCCAAGGCGTTAGGCCGCGAGTACGTGCGCGTCGCGTTGGGCGGCGCGCGGGACGAGGCGGACATCCGCGGGCACCGGCGCACCTACGTCGGCGCGCTCCCGGGCCGCATCATCCAGGGCATGAAGCAGGCGGGCACGAAGAACCCCGTCTTCCTGCTGGACGAGGTCGACAAGCTCGGCCACGGCTTCCAAGGCGACCCCGCGGCGGCGCTGCTCGAGGTGCTCGACCCCGCGCAGAACAACGCGTTCGTCGACCACTACATGGGCGTGCCGTTCGACCTGAGCGAGTGCCTATTCATCGCGACCGCGAACTTCCCGCAGAACATCAGCGGGCCGCTGATGGACCGCATGGAGGTCGTCGAGTTCGCCGGCTACACCGAGCGGGAAAAGGCGGAGATCGCGAAGAAGTACTTGATTCCGCGCCAGCTCGAGGAGAGCGGGCTCGGCGACAAGCACATCGGCTTCACCGACGGCGCCGTGATGCGCATCGTCTCGGAGTACACGCGCGAGGCGGGCGTCCGCCAGCTGGAGCGCCAGGTCGGCGCGGTCGCCCGCAAGGTGGCGCGCCGCGTGGCGACCGGGAACGCCGCCGTGCTCGACGACAAAACGATCGACGCCGAGGAGGTGCGCGAGCTGCTGGGCCGCCCGCGCGTCCACCCGGAGAAGGTCGCCGAGCAGAACGAGGTCGGCGTGGCGATCGGCATGTACTACACGCCGATGGGCGGCGACATCATGTTCATCGAGGCGGCGATCCGCCGGCTCACGGCGGGCGGCCGCCGCAACGGGGATTCGGCCGACGACGCGATGCAGGTCGCGGGGTACGGCAACGTCTCGCTCATCCTCACCGGCCAGCTGGGCGACGTGATGAAGGAGAGCGCGCGCGCGGCACTCACGTACGCGGTGACGCACGCGGGCCGGCTGCGGATCCCCGAGGACCGGCTGGGCAACATCGAGGTGCACGTGCACGTCCCGGCGGGCGCGATCCCCAAGGACGGGCCGAGCGCCGGCGCGGCGATGAGCACCGCCATCGTCAGCGCGATGAGCGGGCGCCCGGTGCGCCGCGACGTCGCGATGACGGGCGAGGCGACGCTCCGCGGCCGCGTCCTGCCGATCGGCGGGCTCAAGGAGAAGGTGTTAGGCGCGCACCGCGCCGGCATCAAGACGATCATCCTCCCGAAGGCGAACGAGGCCGACATGGAGGACATCCCGGAGGAGGTGCGCGAGCAGCTCACCTTCCACCCCGTCGAGTCGTTAGACGAGGTGTTCGCGATCGCCCTGCTGCCGGCCGAAGGGCCGGCGGCCGGGTCGGTCCGGAAGACGGTGATGGAGGAGATGGAAGAGGCCGCGGCGGCGCGCTGATCCCGCCGCGTCGCGCCCGCCGCCCGCGAGGCTGTTCGCCTCGTCGGGCGGCTTGCTTGCGTTCGTGACACGCCAATAACTTTCGGCTCTCCCACCCTCCCCGGGGCGCCCGTCCAGTGGTGCGTTCCGGGAGCCGCGCGCCCGTACCTCTCCTCGCGCGCCACGGACGCAGCCCCCCGCCTCTGATGCCCAGCCGCACGTCCGCGAACGCCGTCGCGCGCCTACTCGCGCTCGGCGCCGCCGCTACACTCCGCGCGCCCGCCGTCCGCGCGCAGACCATCGACGACGGATTCCTCTTTCCGAAGCACCAGCTCCGCGCCGGCGCCGAGTACGGGCGCGACCAATGGAGCCAGTACTGGGAGGGCGGCCTGCAACGCGCGAACGACAACATCGGCACGGTCACCACGCGCAGCCTCGTCGGCACGGCGGGCTACGGCGCGACCGACCGGCTGAGCGTCTTCGCGACGTTGCCGTACGTGTGGACCCGGGCGAGCGAGGGCGTGCTGCACGGGTTGAGCGGGCGCCAGGACCTCACGCTCGCGGCCAAGTACCGCGTCGCGGGCGCGATGCTCGCGGGCCGAGCCCGGCTTGGCGCCTTCGCGACGGCCGGCGTCGGCGTCCCGACGAGCAACTACACCGTCGACTTCATGCCGATGTCGATCGGGAGCGGGAGCCGCCGTGCGTTCGGCCGCGCGGTGCTCCACCTCCAGGACCGTGCGGGCTGGTACGTCGAGGGTGCTGCCGGGCACACGTGGCGCTCGAACGTGCGCCTCGACCGTCCGGCCTACTACACCGACGGGCACCTCTACTCGACCGACGAGGTCGAGATGCCCGACGTCGCCGACTACACCGCGGCGGCCGGCTACCAGCGCGGCCGCGTTTGCGTGCCGCTCGCCCTCGTCACCCAGCGCACGCTCGGCGGCGGCGACATCCGGCGCCAGGACATGCCGTTCGTCTCGAATCGAATGAATTTCACCCAACTGCGGGCGCACGCGATGTACGACCTGCGCGTCCCGTCGAGCGTGATCCTCGACCTTGGCGTGATGCACACCCTGTCGGGGCGGAACGTCGGGCGCTCGACCGCCCTCACCGGCGGGTTCGCCTACGCATTCGGCCGGCCGGGGTTCTGAGATGACGACGATTCGGATCACGACGACCGTGCGGCGCGCGGCCGTTGCGGCGGCCGCCGTGGCGCTCGCCGCTGGCGGCGTGGCGAGTTGCGACAAGCATGTGTCGCCGACCGAGGTGCTGCCGGCGCTGCAGCCCGCGAGCCTCGACGCGAACGCGGGCGGGTGGCGCATGCTCGTCCTGAGCGGGCCCGATCAGATTGCGGTGCCGGCCCCGGCGGCTGTGACGAGCGCCGCGTATCGCGCCGAACTGGATTCCGTGCGCTCGGCCCAGACGCACGTGAGCGACGCGCAGCGGCAGGCCGTGGCGTACTGGGGCGGCGGCGGCGTGCTCCGCTGGAACGAGATCCAGCGCGAGCTGACGGCGCGGTTCAACCTGCCGCCGGCGCCGCGGGGCGACGGGACGTACGTGTTCCCCGACGCGAAGAACCCGTTCGCCGACCCGCAGTTTCCCTTCGCCAACCCGCCCTACGCGGCGCGCGCGTACAGCTACGTCGCCGTCGCGCAGTACGAGGCGCTCAAGGCGGCGTGGTACTGGAAGTACCAGTACGGGCGACCCGCGCCGGCGCGGGTCGATACGACGCTCGTCGGGCCCGCCGTCGCCGCCGGGAGCGTTAGGCCGAGCGCGTTACCGGCGTACCCGTCGGAGGCGGCCGTGCTCGCGGGCGTGACGTCGGAGATGCTCAAGCTCCTCTTCCCGGTGGCGGCCGACGAAATCACGCGGCACGCCGCCGAAGAGCAGCAGGCCGCACTGGTCGCGGGCACCGCGACGCCGAGCGACATCGCGGCGGGGGCGGCGCTCGGCCGCGCGGTGGCCGCCGCGATCGTCGCGCGCGCCAAGGCGGACGGCATGGGCGCCGCGGTCGGCAACGCCGCGCAGTGGCAGGCGCTCGCCGACTCCGCGACGGCGCGCGGTGAGATCGCGTGGGTCAGCCAGGACGCGCCCGCGCGGCCGCCGATGCTCCCCGGCTTCGGGCGCGTGAAGGCGTGGACGATGTCGTCGGCGCAGCTCGACTCCCTCCGACCGCCCGCGCCCCCGTCGACCGGCTCGGCGCAGATGCGGGCGGAGCTCGCGGAGGTCAAGCGCACGGTGGACGGGCTGACGCGCGACCAGGTCGCGATCACGCAGCGCTGGAACGACGGCGCGGGCACGTACACCCCGCCCGGGCACTGGAACGACATCGCCTCGGCGTACGTGCGTGACGCGCGGATGAGCGAGGTGCGCGCGGCGCGCGCGTTCGCGCTGTTGAACATGGCGATGCACGACGCGGCCGTGGGGTGCTGGCGCGTCAAGTACCAGTACTTCAACCCGCGCCCCGCGCAACTCGACCCGTCGATCAAGACGGCGATCGGGCTGCCCAACTTCCCGTCGTACCCGTCGGGGCACTCGACCTTCTCGTCCGCCGCGGCCGGGGTGCTCGCGTACCTGTTCCCGGCGGGGGCGAACACGTTCGCCGCGCAGGCCGACGAGGCCGGCACGTCGCGGCTGTACGGCGGGATCCACTACCGCAGCGACGTCGCCGGCGGCAAGCTGCACGGGCAGCGGATCGGCGCGGCGGTGGTCGGGCTCGCGCGGGGCGACGGCGCGGACTAACGGCCGCGCGGTCCGCCCGACCTACGGCACGACGGGCCCCGTGCGGAAGACGCTCCACGCGTCGAAGGCCTGCGCGCCGGGCTCGGTGCCCTCGAGGAAGTACTCGGTGTACTTCCGGGCGTCCGGCGTGGAGGTGTCGGCTGGCTGCCCGGTCTGGCGGTCGAGGACGAGCGACACGACCCCGGGGGGCGGCGCGTTCCAGCCGTCGCCGACCGCGCGGTTCTGGTACCACCGCGCGACCATCTGCCCCCAGACCGGCGCGGCGAGCGTCCCGCCGGCCGCCCCGGAGGTGATCGTCTGCGGGCGGTCGAAGCCGAGCCACACGCCGGCGACGAGGTCGGGCGTCATCCCGACGAACCAGACGTCGACGTTGTCGCTCGTCGTCCCCGTCTTGCCGGCGACGGGCACGCGCGCCGGGACGTAGCGCCGCACGCTCGTCGCCGTGCCGCGCTCGACGACGTCGCGTAGCATGTCGCGTACGACGAAGGTCACGCGCGGGTCGAGGGCCGGGGCGGGCGGGGCCGCGGCCGGCGCCCACACCGCGCGCCCGGCGCGGTCCTCGACGCGGGCGACGAAGCGCGGCGACACCGCGAGCCCGCCGTTGTCGAACGCGGCGTACGCCGCGACCAAGTCGAGCGGCTGGAGGGCGGTCGCGCCTAACGCGTTGGCGGGGTTGGGCGCGATCGGCGCGTTGATGCCGGCGCGGCGGGCGAGCGCGGCCACCGAGTCGGGCCCCGCCTGCCCCCAGAGCTGCACCGCGACCGGGTTGCGCGAGCGGGCGAGGGCCTCGCGCATCGTGACGAGGCCGAGGAAGCGGCCGTCGGAGTTCTCGGGGCTGTAGACGCGCCCGTCGGGGAGCGGGACGCGGAGCGCGGTGTCGCCGACGATCGCGTTGGGCGGCGTGCCCTGCGCGACCGCGGCCGCGTAGACGAACGGCTTGAAGCTCGACCCCGGCTGGCGCCGCCCGCTCACGGCGCGGTCGTACGGCGAGTCCGCGTAGTCGCGGCCGCCGACGAGCGCGCGCACGTCGCCCGACGCGGGGTCGAGCGCGACCACCGCGCCCTGCAGGTACGCGGGCGCGGCCGCGCCCGCGGTGCCACCGTTAGGCGCCGCGGCGCCCGCCGCCTGCCGGTACTGGCCGAGCGTCGGGTGCCGCCACCCGGGGCGCCGCTCGAGCGCCTCCGTCTGCTGCGCGAGCGCGTCGGCCGCGGCGACCTGCAGCGAGGGGTCGAGTGTCGTCACCACGCGGTACCCGCCCTGGCCCACCGGCACGCCCGCGCGCTCGGCCTGCGTGCGGACGACGTCGACGAAGTAGCGCGAGGCCGCCACGACGCCGCTCTCGGTCGCCGTACGCACCGGCTCGAGCTTCGCGGCGTCGGCCTGCGCGCGCGGGACGACGCCCTGCTCGGCCATGAGTTCGAGCACCGTGTTGCGGCGCTCCTGGTTGCGCTCGGGGTAGCGGGCCGGGTCGTAGAGCACGGGGCTCTTGGGCATCGCGGCGAGCGAGGCCGCCTCGGCGAGCGAGAGCCCCGCGGCCGGCTTGCCGAAGTAGTAGCGCGCGGCGGCGTCGACGCCGTAGCGCCCGTGGTTGAAGTAGATCGTGTTGAGGTACGCCTCGAGCACCTGCTCCTTCGAGTAGTGCTGCGACATCTCGATCGCGGCCTGCTGCTCGCGGAGCTTGCGCGCCGGCGAGCGGTCGCGCCGGTCGATCGCGTCGGCGTGCATGTTCCCGACGAGCTGCTGGGTGATCGTGCTCGCCCCGCGCGCCTCGCCGAGCACGGCGTCCTTGAGCGCGCCGGCGATGCCGACGACGTCGACGCCGTTGTGTTGGTAGAAGCGCTTGTCCTCGACCGCGACGAACGCGGCCGGGAGGTACCGCGGCAGCGTGCGGAGCGCGACGCTCGTGCGGATCTGACGCCCGATCTCGCCGACGACCGTGCTGCCATCGCGCGCGAGCACGACGCTCGCCTGCGGGAGCGCGATGATGCGCCACGGGTCGCCGGTGCTGGTCGCGGGCTGCGCGGGGGCCTGGGCGGCCGGCAGAACGGAAGCGATCCCGAGCGCGCCGGCTGCGGCGCGCACGGAGCGAAGCGAACTCGTGCGTAGGGTCGAAGTCACGAACGAAAACTACACGGGCCCATTCACGGGCTCTTTCGTCGGGTGTCATCCTGAGCGCAGCGAAGGAGCGCGGCGCCGAGTACACCGATCCTTCGCTGCGCTCAGGATGACACCCGACACGCCCCGCCCCGAGGCACCCGTCCTGGTGTATTCTCCGCACATGCCGACTCCGTTTACCGTCACCGTCGTGCAGTTCCAGCCCGTCAAGGGGGAGTACGCCGCGAACGTCTCGCGCATCGGCGCGCTGCTGGGCGAGTGTGCCGGGTTGGACCCGCGCCCCGACGTGGTGCTGTTCCCCGAGACCGCGACGACGGGCTACTTCGTCGAGGGCGGGGTGCGCGAGCTGGCCGTGACCGCGGGGACCGCCGCGCGCGACCTCGACCGCGCGTACCGCGACGCGTGCGCGGGGCGCGGGCGGGAGGCCGCGCCGCTCGACGCCGCCGTGGGGTTCTACGAGGTGTGGCGCGACACGCTCTACAACGGCGCGCTGTACGCGACGTTAGGCGGCGCCGGGCCCGTCGTCCGACACGTCCACCGGAAGCTCTTCCTGCCGACCTACGGCCTGTTCGACGAGGAGCGGTTCGTCGAGCGCGGGCTCGACCTGCGCGCGTTCGACGCGCCGTGGGGCCGCGCGGGGGTCCTCGTCTGCGAGGACGTGTGGCACTCGCTCACCGGCGCGATCGCGGCGCTCGACGGCGCGCAGGTGCTCTTCGTGCCGTCCGCGTCGCCCGCGCGCGGCGTGTGGCCGCGCGACGACGGCGTGCCCGGGCCGGCGACGGTCGCGCGCTGGGAGCGGCTCGTGCGGGGGCTGGCCGAGGAGCACGGCGTCGTCGTCGCGTACGCGAACCTCGTCGGGAGCGAGGGCGGGAAGAGCTTCGGCGGCTCGTCGTGCGTCGTCGGCCCCGTCGGCGACGTGCGCGCGCGCGCCGGCGTGTTCGACGAAGAGATCCTCCACGTCACGCTCGACCTCGACGACATCCGGCGCGCGCGCGCGGACGCGCCGCTGTTGAGCGACCTGCGCGTGGGGCTGCCGCATCTGTTGGGCGCGCTCGGCCGCGCCGAGGCCGGGGCGGAGCGGCCGCTCGCCTACGACCCGGCCCCTCCCGAGGGCGAGGCGCCGCGGCCGCTCGTGCGCGCCGACGAGCGGGGCGACGCCCCGGCGCCGAAACCGTTAGGCACCCCCGACGTCGGCTCGCCCGGCGCGGCGACGTCGCCGACGATCCCCGACCCAGTCGCCGACGCGCCGAACGCGCCGGGGCGCGAGGGCGAGGCGGGCGCCCGCGCGCGCGGACGCGGAGGTGACACCGGTCAGTCCGTCACCCCCGCGCAGGCGGGGGGCCAGGCGTCCGCGCCGTCGATCATCGTCACGCGCGTCGCCCTCGACGAGAACGGCCTTCCGCCCTCGCTCGACATCGACGCGGCGCTGGTCGAACGCTGGCTCGTCGAGTTCATCCGCGACGAGTTCGGCCGCCGCGGCTTCCGCACGGCGGTCGTCGGCCTGTCGGGCGGCGTCGACTCCGCCGTCACGACGTACCTCGCCGCGCGCGCTCTCGGCGCGGCGAACGTCGTCACTGTCCGCCTGCCGTACCGCACGTCGAGCGCGGAGTCGCTCGCCCACGCGCAGCTCGTGGTCGACGCCCTCCGCGTGCAGACCCGGACGGTCGAGATCACCGCGGCCGTGGACGGCTATCTCGCCCATGAACCCGACGCCGACGGCGCACGCCGCGGCAACGTCATGGCCCGCACGCGCATGATCGCGCTCTTCGACCTTTCGGCCCGCTACCGCGCGCTGCCGCTCGGCACGGGGAACAAGACCGAGCGGCTGTTCGGCTACTACACGTGGCACGCCGACGACTCGCCGCCCGTCAACCCGCTCGGCGACCTCTATAAGACGCAGGTGTGGGCCCTCGCCCGGCACCTCGGCGTGCCGCGCGAAATCGTCGAGAAGCCGGCGAGCGCGGACCTCGTCCAGGGCCAGACCGACGAGGGCGACTTCGGCATCCGCTACGCGCGCGCGGACGAGCTGCTCAACTGGCTGCTCGCCGGGTACCGGGCCGAGGACCTCGTCGCGCGAGGGTATCCGGCGGCTGAGGTGTCTCTCGTGCAGAAGCGGCTCGAGGGCACACACTGGAAGCGGCGGCTACCCGCCGTGGCCATGGTGAGCCCGACCGCGATCGGCGAAGCCTACCTGCGCCCCGTGGACTATTGAGCGCCGATGAGCCGGTCGCGTCGATGCGCGCGCCGGCGGCGGCACTAAGACCCCGGCCGTCGGTTGCGTCCGAGTGCGCGCGGCGTCATTCTCCACTCGCCGGCATGCACGTCCCCGCCGGCGCACATCCCACCTCCGTTGTCCCCGCCGACGATGCGCCGTCCGTTCGTCGCAGCGATGACGTTCGCCCTGCTCGGGACCCCGGCCGCACACGCCGCCGCCCTGGTGCCGAGCCGCGACGTCCCGCGCCCCGCCCCCGCCACGACTCACACCGGCGCCCGCGTGGACCCGCGGGGTTCGAGCGTTCCGTCGGCACCCCGCCCTGCCGTCGTCAACGCGGCGATCACCGGCGGGCGCCACGCCTTCACGGCCGACAGCGTCGTCGTCGAGAAGGCGCTCCGCCGCCTGACGTTGTACAGCGGCGGCCTGGCCGTGCGCACCTTCGACGTCGCGCTCGGCCAGAACCCCGTCGGCGCCAAGGAGCGCATCGGCGACTTCCGCACGCCGGAAGGGCTGTACGCGATCGACGGGCGGAACCCGTTCAGCCGCTACCACAAGGGGCTGCACATCTCTTACCCCAACGCGGCCGACCTCGCGCGCGCGCAAACGATGGGCGTGACGGCGGGCGGTGACGTGATGATCCACGGGCTGCCGAACGGCGAGGGCGCGATGGGCTCGGACCACCGCGCCTACGACTGGACGAACGGCTGCGTCGCGGTGACCGACGACGAGATCGACGAGATTTGGAACGCGGTCCCGGTCGGGACGCCGGTGCGCATCAAGCCGTAGCCGAAGCCCTGCCGCTCGGCCCGAACGGGCGCCGCTCGATGCGAGCGGCGCCCGTTCGTCGTTGACGGTGCCGGCGCGTGCGTCAGGGCGCCGGCTCGGGGGGTGGACGAGGCGTCGGATGGAACCACGCCCACCACGCCTCCTTAAGCGCGACGAGCGGCGGGTCCGGGGCGAGCGGCGGTGCGGCGACGGGCGCGTTGTTCGGCGACAGGGTGACGACGGTGAGTTCGCCGTCGGTGTCGTACCGATCACCTTCGGCGTTGTGCGCGTCGACGCGCGGGCCGACGCCCGTGACGTGCGCGCGCGCCGCGACCTGCCCCGCGCGGGCGAGGTCGGCGACGAGCGTGTCGCGCTCGGCGTCGACGTCGGGCGCGATGTGGTGCGTCGGGTGGAACCCGCGGCGGCTGATCCCGGCGCGGAGGTCGTACGCCGCGTCCCCGACCCACACGGCGCGCCCGGCGATCTGGATGCCCGGCGCCTGCCACAGCCGGACGTGGTGCCGACGGCTCGCACTCCGGCCGACTTCGCGTTCGAACGCGACGTCCTGCGGGCGCCCGAAGAGGTAGAGCGGGCTGACCGGCGCGGTGGAATCGGCACGCCGGAGGAGCACGCTCCTCGCGATCGCGATCGACGACGCGCGCGTGATCGGGTCGGCGGCGCGCCACCCGGCGCGGCGCATCGCCTCGCGCAGCTCGGCCTCGCTGCCGACGAGCGCGACATTCACCGGATCGCCCTTCACGCCGCGCGCGTTCTCGGTCCGCTTGGGGACGTGTTCGAGGGCGGGTGCGGCGTCGTAATGTGTGAACAGGCGCGGCGCGAGGTCGTGCGTCATCGCGCGGACCCCCAGCGCGACGGACGCGGCCCCGGCCGCGAGGGCGGCGCCGAGGCGCAGGAGCGCCCGGCGCCGCCGGTCTGTGTTAGGCGGACGGTCGCTCAGGGAGCGGACGCCGGCCGCTCAGGCCGCACGCAGCGCGCACTCGTCGGTCTGGTCGGCGCCGGCATACGCGAGGCTGACCGCCCGCCGCGCGCCGCGCTTGAGGGCCCGGTGGACGGTGCGCGCGTACCGCATGAAGTTGAGCCCGGCCCAGGGATGGCGCAGGAAGAACTCGCTCGGCAGGAGGTCGGCCTTGAGCCGGTTGCAGGGCCCGCACGCGGCGACGACGTTGCCCGCGATGTTCGGCCCGCCGTGCGCCCGCGGGTACACGTGGTCGAGCGTCACGGTCTCGAATGAGAGGGCCGCCGCGCAGTACACGCAGCGACGGCCGCATTCGCGCAGCGTGGCAGCGCGCATCGCGCGCTTGGCGCCGACGGCGAGCGTCGCGTAGTCGCGCTGCCGGGCGGCCGGCGCGCGGTCGCGCAGGCGGCCGCCCCGTTCGGTCGCGTGGCGGCGGGCGCTCGAACGCGCGCCAGGGCGGCCGATGCCGCCGTTCAGCACGGTGAACGAGGCGGCGGGGAGCGCACCGCGGACGGTCGCGGTGCGGGCGAGCGAGCGGGCGAGCGGACGGGGCATCGTGGCTCTCGGACCTCGCACGAAACGGCGACACCCCGCCCCCGGAAGGAGTCCGGGGGCGGGGTGTCGTCTGGTAAACGCTGCGGATGCTGCGACGTCGACAGATTGTGGCACGGCTGCTACCGCCGCGGCAGCGACGTGGCGGAGTGGCCGTCCTGCGCCACTCCCCACGTCGCCGCCACTCGCGTGCCAGACTGCCGTCATCGGGCCTCCGGTACCGTGTTCGCATGTCGTCTTCAAGCTGACGACCGAACTTGCTTTGAATCACGTGCCGTGCACTGCGCGTGCCAAGGGGTCGCGACGCTAAGAACGCGTTGCGGGCCGGCGCGGAGGGCGGTCGTGCTTGACAGCGCCCGCGTGCACGGCGCAACGTCTGCGCGCCCCCTCGACCGGGAGACTTGCCCCATGCCCCGCCTTCGTCCGCGGCTCGCGCTCGTGGTCACCGCCGTCGCCCCGATCGGCGTATCGTGCTCGTCGTCGGCCACCGACCCCGCCCGCAACACCGGGACGCCGGCGCTCAGCGCGAGCGAAGTCGGCTTCGTGGCGAGCCTGCTGACGCGGCTGCCCCTCCCCGCCGTCGTCGCACATAGCAACAGCTCGTTCACCTACACCGGCCAGTGCTCGAGCGGCCTGATCACGGGCGTCGTCTCAATCGGGAACAGCACCGTCGACAGCGACGGTTCGAAGACGCTCGGCACCACAGTCACGCTGATCCCGCAGGCGTGTGTCATCGGGACGGGCTCGCGGCAGATCGCCGTCACGGGTGACCCGTCGGAAACGATCCAATCTTCGCTCACCATTGCCGGTGCCACGCTGCTGACGAGCACGAACAAAGTCACGGGTGGCTTCAAGTGGGAAGGTGGCAGCTGCCAGCTGAACTACACCGCGACTACCAGCCTCACCGGATCTATCTGGATGATCGCCGTGAGCGGTACTGTCTGCGGCCAGAGCGTGAACATGACCACGACGTTCTGAATCACGGCCCGCGGCCCGTCCGGCTTCCGGCTCACCAGTCCTCGCCGAACGGATCCCCCGGCGGCGCGACGAGTGCGGGAGTCGGCCGCGGCGGCTCGCGTCGCTGTTGCCACCGCTCGATCTCGCCCGCGACGGCGAGCAGGTGCGCCCGCGCGTCGACGTTCCCCGTCCCCCGCGCGAGCGCGCGCCGCGCCGCCGCGCCCACCTCGCCCAGCTTGAGTTCGGCCATCGCGCGCACTTCGGGCGAGGCGGCCGTGTCGGCGGCGAGCGCGAGCAGGCGGTCGACGACCGCCCGGTGCGCGACGCGCCGCAGGGCGGCGTCCCGGGGCGACTCATGGACCGGCGTTGCGGCACCGAGCAGCGCGTCGGCGACGTCGGCGAGGCCGGGCTGTCCGGGGTCGTGTAGGTGTTGTTGAACGAGGCGGGCCGCGCGGTCGCGCTGGAGCGCGGCGTCGACGATCATCGAGGCCAGGGTGCGTGCGGCACCGAGCTCGTCGAACACCGGGCGCGCGCGTCCGGCGAAGAGTTCGACCCCGGGGGTGACGTCGTCGGCGCCGGGCGCGAGCAGCGCGCGCACCGTGTCGGGCACCGCCAGCTCGGCGGGCGCGAGCGCGCCGGCGACCGCGGCGAGTGCGCGCCGCTGCCGCGCGGGCGCGACCGGCCGGGTCGCCTGCTGCCCGTCGCCGCGGACCGCGTTCGCGTACTCGACGCCGCCTAACGTCTTGGCCAGCCGGTTGAGCGCGAAGCGGTGCCAGAAGTAGAGCGGCACGAAGCGCTCCTGCGCGAGCGCGATCGGGTCGCCCGGGCGGACGGCGCGCTCGCTGAAGTGCGCCATCGCGAGGCGGCGCACCGCGACCGTGCGCGTCCAGTACTCGTCTTCGCCGGCCGCGTCGTCCCAGAGGTTCACGCGCGGGTCGCTCGCGAACTCGGGGCGGGCGTCGGCGTCGCTCAGGTACAGGTACCCCTTCCCGAGCCCCTCGGCCACGATCGCGCGCAGCGAGTCCGCCTCGCTCGCGGCGGGGAAGATGCCGTACCCCCAGCGGATCGCCCACACGTCGTAGTCGCCCGGCCCGACGGCGTACGCCTGCGAGAAGTCGAGCGTGCCGTCGGCGCGCGGGAGCACGCGCGGCGCGGGGTAGTCCATCACGGAGCCGCGCCCGTAGGCGGACGCGATGTAGTTGTGCGCGAGGCCGAGCGTGTGGCCGACCTCGTGCGCGCTCACCTGCCGCACGCGCGCGAGCACGAACGCCGTCTCGGCCGGCGTCGGGTCGGCCCCGGCGAGCGCCGCGTAGATGATGGCGTCGGTGCGCGCGCGGTGCGAGTCCATGCGCGCCATCGCCTTGACGATCTCGCCGGTGCGCGGGTCGCCTAACGAGCCGCCGATCGACCAGCCGCGCTCGTTCCGGTTCTCCCACTGGACGACGTTGTAGCGCGCGTCGGCCGGGTCGGCGCCGGCGGGGAGCCACTCGACCCGGAGCCCGCCGGGGAGCCCCGCGCGGGCGAACGCGTCCTCCCACCATTTCACGCCCTGCATTGTCGCCGTCCTGATCGGCTCGGGGATGCCGGGGTCGACGTAGTAGACGATCGGGTTGGCGACGCGGCCGTCGGGCCCGCGCTCCAGCCGGTGCCGCGAGACCCACGTCACGCCTAACGGCCGGTCGAGGGGGCGGGCGTAGTCCTGGAAGCGGACGCCGAAGTAGCCGACGCGGGGGTCGGCTTCGCGCGGCCGGTAGCCCGTGGGCAGCGGGAGGAGCGAGACGTGCTCGCGCAGGGTGACGGCGTCGCCGGCGGGCGCGATCGCGTCGACGATCGGGCCCGGAGGGCCGGTCGTGGTGAAGGTGAGCGCGACGTCGACCTCGGTGTTGCGCGGGAAGTTGCGCGTCGCCGGGCGGTACACGCCCGAGCGGTCGCGGGCGAGCGCGTAGCTCCCCTGCCCCGCGCGCGCGAGCGTGCGCCCGACGTCGAGCCAGTCGCGCACGAAGAGGTCGGTCGCGTCGACCACGAGGCGCGGCCCGGGCCCGGGGACGACCGGCAGCGCGGCGATCGTGCTCGGCGGGAACGCCTCGGCGACGGTGCGCTGGTGCGCAGCGTTGGCCGTGTCGCTGGAGCGGTACTTCCAGTTCTCGAGCACGACGAGCACGCGCCCGCCCGCGCGTTCGAAGCGCGCGACGTAGCCGTCGCCGTTCGCGCCGCGGTCGAGGCCCACCGGGTTGGAGCCGAGCCCGGTCGCGAGGGAGGTGAGGAGCAGCGCGCGGGTCGTGTCGCCCGGGAGTTCGAGCAGCACGCGCCCGGTCGCGGCGTCGAGGCGGAGCGGGAGGAAGCCGTCGAGGCGGTCGCCCGCAGCAACCGCGGTGGGCGCGGGCGCGGGTTGGGCCGCCGCTGGCGCGGCGAGGGCCGCTGCGAGGAGCGCGCCCGCGGCGCGACGTCTGAAGGTGGTCACCACGGAGTAACGCGGCGGGCGGCGCCCGTGTTGGTGACGTTCGGCGGAGGACATGCGCGGGGGCGTCTCCCGCGACCGGATCGCGGCGCGCCGGCGTGGAACCGCCGTCGTCCCGTGTGGCAGGCCCGCCCCGGCGCTCCGCTCTTATCTTGCTCGGGCGCCCTCCGCCCCCGTTTCGCATCCGCCGTATGGCCACCAGCACCCGCCCGACCCGTAAGAGCGCCCCCGCCTCCGCCCCGGCGCCCGACCGCGCGCCAGCGGCCGCGCCGCCGCTCACCCGCGAGCAGCTCGTCGCCGCGTACCGCACGATGCTCCTCTCGCGCCGCGTCGACGACAAGGAGGTGCAGCTCAAGCGGCAGAACAAGATCTTCTTCCAGATCTCCGGCGCGGGCCACGAGGCCGTCCTCGCCGCGGCCGGTTTCGCCTTCCGCTCCGGGTACGACTGGTTCTACACGTACTACCGCGACCGGGCGCTCTGCCTCGCGTTAGGCGTGACCGCGCGCGAGATGCTCTACGCCGCCGTCGGCGCGGCCGCGGACCCGAGCTCCGGCGGGCGACAGATGCCGTCGCACTGGGGGCACCGGGCGTTCAACATCCCGAGCTCGTCGTCGCCGACGGGGACGCAGTTCCTGCAGGCCGTCGGCGCGGCCGAGGCGTCGCTCCGGGCCCGGCTACTCGACGTCACCGACGGGTTCCCGGGCGACGAGGTCGTCTTCGTCTCGACGGGCGACGGCACGACGAGTCAGGGCGAGTTCTGGGAGTCGCTGAACACGGCGAGCAACCTCAAGCTGCCGGTCGTCTACCTCGTCGAGGACAACGGCTACGCGATCTCGGTGCCGGTCGAGGTGAACACCGCGGGCGGGTCGATCTCGGACCTCGTCGCCCACTTCCCCGACCTCCACGTCGAGCGCGTCGACGGCTGCGACTTGGTCGCGAGCTACGAGGCGCTCTCCCGGGCCGTCGCGCACGCGCGGGCGCGCCGCGGTCCGGCGCTCGTGCACGCGAAGGTCATCCGCCCGTACTCGCACTCGCTCTCCGACGACGAGACGCTCTACCGCCCGCAGGAGGAGCGCGACGAGGAGGCGCTGCGCGACCCGCTGACGACGTTCCCCGCGTGGCTCGTCGCGAATGGCCACGCGACGCCGGCGGAGCTCGACGCGATCGCCGCGGACGTCGACGCCGAGATCCTCGCCGCGACGGACGACGCGCTCGCGCAGGCGCAGCCGGGACCGGAGACGGTCTACGACTACGTCTACTCGCCCGACGTCGACCCGACGGGCGAGCAGTTCGACACCGAGGACGACCCGCAGTTCGCGCCGACGTCGGGCGGCGGCGCCGAGGCGACGATGATCGACCAGATCAACGCCGTGCTGAAGGACGAGATGCGCCGCAACGACCGCATCGTCGTCTTCGGCGAGGACGTGGCCGACGTCTCGCGCGAGCAGCACCTCGGCAAGGTCAAGGGCAAGGGCGGCGTGTTCAAGGCGACGCACGGGCTGCAGGCGGAGTTCGGCTCGGCGCGCGTCTATAACAGCCCGCTCGCGGAGGCCAACATCATCGGGCGCGCGATCGGGCTCGCGCAGCGCGGCTTCAAGCCGGTCGTCGAGATCCAGTTCTTTGACTACATCTGGACCGCGTTCATGCAGCTCCGCGACGAGCTCGCGACGATGCGCTGGCGGTCGAACAACACGTTCGCCGCGCCGGTCGTCGTGCGGACGACGTACGGCGGCTACATCCGCGGCGCGATCTACCACTCGCAGACGGGCGCGTCGATCTTCACGCACTGCCCGGGGCTGCGCGTCGTCTGCCCGAGCACCGCGCTCGACGCGGCCGGCCTGCTACGGACGAGCATCCGCTGCGAGGACCCGGTGATCTTCCTCGAGCACAAGCACCTCTACCGGCAGACGTACAACAAGGGGCGCTACCCGGGGCCCAACTTCATGATCCCGTTCGGCAAGGCGCGCACGGTGCGCGAGGGCACGGACGTGACGATCGTGACCTACGGCGCGACGGTGCAGCGCGCGCTCGCCGCGGCCAACCAGCTGCACGAGGAGCGCGGCGTGGACGTCGAGGTGCTCGACCTGCGCACGCTCGCGCCGTGGGACCAGGAAGCGGTCTACGCGAGCGTGAAGAAGACCTCGCGCGTGGTCGTCGCCTACGAGGACGCGATCTCGTGGGGGTACGGCGCGGAGATCGCGGCGCGCGTGGCCGACGACTGCTTCGCGTGGCTCGACGCGCCGGTCAAGCGCGTGGCGAGCACGGACACGTTCGTCGGCTACGCGCCGTCGCTCGAGGACGCGATCCTGCCGCAGGTCGAGACGTTCAAGCGCGCGGTCGACGAGGTGCTCGCGTACTGAGTGCCCGCCGCGCCGGGGCCCCGGTCGCCGTTAGGCCCCGGCGCGCCCGCGCAGCGCGACGGTGAGCACGCGCCGCCGACGGAGGATCTCGATCGTGCTCCGCCGCTGCGGCTGGAACGCCGCCCGGAGCCGCTCCGCGTCGGCCGGCGCGCCGTCGACGCGGAGCACGACGTCGCCCGTGCGGATCGGGTCCCACGAGGCGTCCGCCTGCACCACCAGCAGGCCGCGCGCGCTCCCCTCGCCGAAGTAGGCGGCCAGGTCTTCGTTGACCGCGGCCAGGCGCAGGCCGGGCAGCCCCACGTCGTGCGTCGAATCCTCACGCGCCTGCCGCGCCGCCGTGCTCCGCAGTCGGTGCCGGATCGTCGCGAGGTCCTCCTCGGCGTCGGAGAGCGAGTCCGCGACGGCGAGCGAGCGTTGGTCGCGCGCGAGCCGATGAAGTTGCTGCTGGAGTTCACCCATGCGATCGATCAGCGCGCTCAGCGTGGCGGCGTGCGCGGAGTCGATCACGGCGGCCGGCGCGGCGGCGGTCGGGACGGACACGGTGGGCACCGTCGCCGCCGGAGCGACGCCCGGCGCCGACACCGTGGCCCCCACCGCCGCGGGCGCGACGACGCCGGACGTAGGCGCGGCGGGCGGGCCGGCCGCGGCGCCGATCGTCGACTCCGGCGCCGCTTGCGCGACGGTCGGCAGCGCCGGCGTCGGTGACGTCGGGGCGCCCGCCGCGAGCGACGTGTTCGACAGAACCGTCGCGGCCGCCGGGCCGCCGAGCGGGACCGACACCGTCTGTCGGCGCCCGCCGCCGACGACCTCGAGAACGACCGGCTCGCCCGGCCGCGTGTTCTGGAGTTCGGCGTCGAACCGGCGCACGAGCGCGTCGCCGGTGCCGGGCTGGCCGACTTCCGAAGGCGTTAGGCGGAGCCGGACGCCGTTGATCGACGCGATGCGGCTGCCTTCGGCGACGCCGGCGCGGTCGGCGGGGCTCTGCGGGACGACGGCGACGACGAGCAGGCCGAGCGTGTCGCGGTTGCCGCCGGAGGTGCCGAGCGTGAGGCCGAACGGCACGCGCGGCTCGACGGGCGTGCCCGCGGTGACCTGGCCGGCGCCGGCCTGCTGGGCGGCCGCCTGCTGCGCCGCGAGCGGGCCACGCGGCGCGGACGCGCCGGCGACCGCGGTGATCGCGGCCGCAATGACGAGCGGGCGGACGCGCGCGCTCACCGCGCCGTCCCGCCGCTCGGTTGTGGCGCCTCGTCGGGGCGGCTCGCGCCGGACCCGCCGGCCGGCGGCGCGCCGTCGCCCTCAGACGGCGCGCGATCCTGCGCCTGCGTACCGTCGACGACCCGCCGCGCCGTGACGAGGTGCGCGGAGAACCACGTGCCGCGCGCGCCCTGGCCGAGGACGTCGTAGCGCACGCCCCCGCCGCTCGCGGTGGCGTGGATGATCCGGTCGCGCCCGGCGTAGATCGCGACGTGGTCGGGGGTGAAGCCGTCGTTGGCGAAGAAGAGCAGGTCGCCGGGGCGCAGGTTGGCGGCCGACGTCGAGACGGTCATGCCCGAGCGCGCGAGTTCGCGCACGGTGCGGGGCAGCGTGACGCCCTCCCGCCCGAACACGTACTGGACGAAGCCGGGCGCGTCGAAGCCGCCGGGCGCCGTGCCGCCGCTCTGGTACGGTGCGTCGACGTAGCTGTCGGCCAGGTCGAGCACCCGCGGGACGATCCGCGCGCCCACGCTCGCCATCGACGCGCTCGGCGTGATGCCGACCGGGCTCGCGACCGGCACCGCCACGACGGACGGCGCGGCGATCGGGGTCGCGCGCCGTCCGCCACCGAAGCTGATCGTGAGGCCGACGCGGTACTGGGCGCGATGCCGGTCGAAGTTCGCGTACGTCGAGTCGCCGCGCAGGGCGTGGCGGAAGCGCGCCTCGGCCGTGACCCCGAGCCAGCCGAGGAGCTGGTGGCGAACGCCCGCGCCGTAGCTGACGGTGGTGAGCCCCGTGTCCGCCGTGCCGACCGGGCGCGCCGCATAGTACCCGATGCCGCCGAACGCGTATGGCGAGAACCCGAGCAGGAGCGCGCGCCCGACCGCGAAGCTGCGGAACGGTTCGAAGATCAGATCGGCGTCGGCCGTCCACGCGCCGACGCGCAGCGTCGACCCCGCACCACCGGGCCCGTACGCGCCCCCGTACCCGCCGCATCCTCCGCGGCGGCAGCCGTACCCGCCGCCGTAGCCGTTTGAGGGGTACCCCTGCGGGTAGTCCTGGACGGTCGACGTGCTGCGGAACGCGTTCAACGCACCACTCACGCGAAGGCCGAACGGCCCGCTGTACGCGGACAGGCCGAGGCCCCCGAAGAGAGGATCGGACGACGACTGGGCGCGTGCCGCGAACCCTTCGAGGACGACGGGGCTCTGCGCGCGGAGGGGGGCGGCGAACAGCGCGAGGGCGCCGCAGACGGCTGCGGCGGTAACACGGCGGGACCGAACCATGGGACGACGGATGGCGGGAACGGCGGTGGGCTCGCGCCGGCTGGCTCGCCGTGCGCGGGCGTTTCCCCGAAGACACGCCGTGCGCGCCGTGCCCCTACGGGGCCGCTATGGGGGTACGATCGAGCGCGCCCGCGCGTGTGCCTGGTCATCAGGCCGGCCGTTCGGGCGGGCGGTCATGAACCTTACGGCGTTCCGCGTGGTATCTCTCGGGGCGTGAGTTGTCAGCAGCATTCGTTATCGCCGTGGAGGTCCGCCGTGCGTTCCCGCCCGCGTTCGTCGCCGTTGTTCGCCGCCCTGGCCGGCGGGTTGCTCGCGACGTCGATCGGGGCGCAGACGCCCGCGCCGCCGCCCGTCGCTCCTGCCCCTCCGGCCGCGGCGGGTGTTGATTCCTCGCCGGCCGCACGCGGGCGCGCTGCGATCGTCGGCCGCGTGCGCACGCCGACGAACGAGGCCGTCGCCGACGCGGAACTCACCGTGCTCGGCGACCACGGCGCGGGGGCGGCGGGCGACGGCCGGAGCGTGCGCACCCGACCGGGCGGCACCTTCCGGATCGACAGCATCCCGCCCGGGCGCTATTTCGTCCGCGTCCGCCGGCTTGGGTTCGAGCCGCTCTACTTCTCGGCCACACTCGACGGCGGCGCGGCGCGCCGGATCGACGTCGAGCTGAAGGTGCTGCCGGCGCAGTTGGGCGAGGTAAACGTGCGCGGGGCGAGCGGCTACAGCGGGTTCGCGGAGCGCCGCCTGCGCGACTTCGAATCCCGTCGCCGCGTCGGGTTCGGACGCTTCTACACGCGCGACGACCTGAAGGCGTTTGACGGCCGGTTCCTCTCCGACGCGTTCCCGTACCTCGCCCTCGGGGTGACCCACCACGGCGTCGACGCGTTCAGCCCGTTCCCGACGTGGGTCGGATACGGCGGCTGCGCGCTGTACCGCGGGTACTCCGGTGCGCGGTACGGCGGGTTGGGCTACGCGCGTGGCACGTGGGGTGGTCCCGGGGCCGGGCTCGGGTGCGACGTCGGCGTTTCGATCGACGGCGCGCCGCCAATCCCGGGCGACGTCGCGGCCGACTACCCCGTGAGCCAGATCGAGGCGCTCGAGGTGTACAACCGCATCGTCGTGGTCTGGACGGGCGCCGAGACGAACGACTGATCGGGGCGCCCGCACCGGCGTTAGGCCGGCGCGGGCGCGTTGGGGGGCACGGGCGCGGTGGCCGGCTCGACGTCGTCCAGCCGCGAGACGTCGATCGAGAGCGTGCCGTCAGGGCGCGGCGGGTTGAAGAGGTTCGCGAACTTCACGCCCGCGACGATCTCGTCGGGCTTGTACGACGTGCGTGCGTGTACGACCTGCGCGTTGGTTTCGTCGACCGCCGAGAGCAGGATGAGGAACTCCGCCTCCAAGGTGTTCAGCGCCTCGCGGTCGAGGCCCGCGAGCGGGCTGTCGGCCGTGATCGGGTGCACGACCGTGAGCGCGAGCGGGATGAACGTCACGCGCTCCCGCTCGAGCGCGAGCTGGTCGTAGCGACGCGTGCGGCGTCCGCCCTGCTCGACGAAGTAGGCGAACAGGACGCGGATTTCGAGTTGCAGGAGCTCGGTACGACGTTCGTTGACGAGGCGGAACATGAACGCCGTGCCGCCGTCATTATACGGCGCGAGCACCGCGATCCGACTGAACCGGACGCGCGCGGTCGGGCGCGAGAAGCGGGCGAAGACGAGCCCCGTCACGAGCGCGACCGCCAGAATGCTGACGAGCGCCTCGACCGTGACGACGACGTTCGCCGCGACGCCGACCGGGGCGACCGCGCCGTAGCCGATCGTCGCGAAGGTTTCGACGCTGAAGAAGAACGCGCGCACGAAGGTGTTGCCGTCGAGCGTGTGGCCGGAGTCGACGAGGGCCGCGGGGCCGCAGAGCCAGAAGGCGACCGCGAACAGGACGTTGGTACCGAGGTACGCCGCGGTGAAGTAGGCGAGGAACTGCGGCCACGGCATGAGGAGCGCCGTGTGGTACGGCGCGAACCGCTCGATCGGACCAAGCCCCTCGCGCCGGACGTTGAACGAACCGTCCGGGTTGAGCAGCCGGCGCCGGCTCTCGCGCGAGACGACGGCGCCGAAGCCGAGGTCGTTGTCGAGATTTGCGCGCTGCGGCGGGGGCGATGTGGGCGGTTGGTCGGCCATGCGGGAGCTTAACGCGCGCGTCCAGCCGTGCCGCGCCGGCGGCGAAACTTCCCGGCCGGTGAACCAGTAAGGCGGGCAACCGGAGGAACTCGTATGCTGCACGCTTTGTGGGTCATGGTATCGACGGCCGCCGCGCTCGTCGCGCTCGTCCTCACGATCGCGGTCGTCGCCGCCGGGTACGTCGTCACCCGCCGTTTCGTGCGCGAGCGGCTGCGCTTCGTCGACGCGGTGCAGCGCGGGACCGCGCCGTGGATCGCAGCCGCGGGCGCTCTCGTCGTCGGCGCGATCGCGGCGCTCGTCCTGCCGTTCGTCGGCGCAGGGAGCGCGGTCTGCTTCGCGCTTGCGGTCGGGCTCGGCGTCGCGGCCGGGGCGCGGGACATCCGGCGGGGAAATCTTCCCGTACGTTGGGGCTGATCGAAGGTCTCTATCGACGGCCGACGCGGCCGCGGGCTCCTAACCGACGTTCGCCAGATACCGTGACCGCAGGATCTCGCGGTGGTGTAGCTCGTGTCCCGCGACGATCCACGCCACGGCGCGGGCCGACATCGGCGCGCCGTTCGCGACGACGCGCCGGGCGAGGGCGTCGTCCTCGAGGTTACGGAAGAGCGCGACCGTCGCCCGCCGTACCGCCGTCCACTCGCCGAGCAGGGAGCCGATCGAGCGCGCGTCGAAGGCGGCGCGCTCGACGTAGGCGTTCTCGTCGAACGGCGGGAGTGCGGCGGGCTCGCCGCGCGCCGCCGCGAGGGCCCGGTACGTAAAGATCCGCTCGGTGTCGACGACGTGTCCGACGACCTGCCGTACGCTCCACTTCCCCGCGGCGTAGCGGTGACCGGCGCGGGCGTCCCCGAGCGCGTCGAGCACGGCGACCGTGTCGGCGATCTGCGACTCGAGCGTCGCGACGACGTCGCCGACGGGGACAAGGGCGACGTACCTCCCGTAGTACGGCAGGAACTCACCGTCGCCGACGGCCGGCGGCGTGGCGAGGAGGCGTGAGACGGCGACCGACATGGGCGCGGACGGATGTAGAGGGAAGCTACCGCTCGTCGACGACACGCCCGCCGCGCACGGCAAGCACGAGCTGCACGTCGCCCGACTCGGCGGGGAATTGCGTGAGATCGCGGTCGGCGAGCACGAAATCGGCGGGGGCGCCGGCGTGCAGCGGGCGGAAATCGGCGACGTCGGAGGCGAGAAACCGGCCCCGTGCGTCGATCACACGGACGTCAGGCGTGCCGCGGGTGAGCTTGCGCGCCTCGGCGCCGGAGCCGACGAAGCCGAGTCGGTCGCCGCGGACGACGACCGCGTCGGCCCAGGGGCGGCGCGGGTCGGCCGTCCAGACGCGTGCGTTGACGACGGCGAGCGTCGGCGCCAAGGGCGGCGAAGCCGTGGGCGAACGGGCCGACACGTCGTCGGGTATCACGGTCGTGCGGCGGTCAGCCGCGGCGCTCGACGGCGTCTCGCACGTCGAGGAGGATCTCGAAGTACAGCTGCTCGCGGCGGTAGGCGAAGTCGAGGGTCGTCATCTGCTGGGTGTCGCCGGCCACCTTCGCGCGCTCGAACGCCTCCCGGTACATCTCGTCGAGGTTGGTGAGGATCTTGTCGCGGGAGCGGGACATGGTCGTGGGGGCGGGTGATGGAACGCGCGGCGGGGCGGCCGGCGCGGCGCCGAGTGTTTGGGCGGTGAGGCGCGGCGGGCGGTCGCCGGGCGCGGGCGGGGCCTCGTCGGGATCGACGAGCCGCCGGGCGGCGCCGAGGATGGCGCGTCGTGGGTCGAAGAAGGGCGGCATCGCAGGTCGCTGCGCGGGTCGCGGGAGGAGGGGCCGGTGAGGCGCGAGGACGTGTTCGCCCGCGATGGCCGCCAGTGCGTGTACTGCGGCGGCGAGTTCCCCGTCGAGCAGCTCAGCGTGGACCACGTGCAGCCGCGCGTGAAGGGCGGCGACCGGTCGGGCGGCAACCTAGTGACGGCGTGTGGGGCCTGCAACACGCGCAAGGGGCACCGCGCGCTCGCCGAGTTCCTCGCCGCGGAGCCCGACGCGCGGCGGCACTTCTTCCGGCTCGCGCGGCACGTGTGGCCGCGGCACCTGCGGGCGGTACGGGAGGAGTTAGACGCGCGCGCTTGACGCGCACCGAAGATGAGGAGCAAGATGCTTCGGCCCCCGCCGCTTACATCCCCGCCTTCCTCGCCCCATGCTCCAAGTACGCCGACCGCGGCGAGGTGCGCAGCGCTCCCGATTCGCCGCGGCACTGACCGCCGGACTGGCCGCGTCGCTCGCCGCGTCGTGCGCCGACCCCGCCGCGCCGTCCCAAACGCACCACCTGGCGGTGCCGCTGTCGGCAACGATCGACAAGGATTCAGTCTGGATTGCTGATACTACCGTCGCGACGGTGCACGTGGCGCCGACCGGTTTGGCGTTGACCCACGGCGTGGCCGACGCCACGTGGCGGTCATCCGACTCGACCGTCGCGTCGGTCTCGTCGGCGACGTGGGACGACAGCACCGTCACGGCGATCGTCACTGGACGCGGGAGCGGACGCGCGACGCTCACCGCGACCGTGCGCCTGCGTGATTCGAGCACCGGAACGGCGACCACGACCGTGGTCGTACGGGCGGCGCAAGCACTCGCCGTCTGGGCGGACACGAACGCGCTCCTGCCCGGCGTCGTGCGGCAGCTCGACGCGCGCGATGTTTCGAGCCTCTCGCCGTACTACTCGCCCGCGGCGGGCGTTCGTTGGGTGAGCGACGCCCCGGACGTCGCGACCGTCGATGACGTCGGGCGCGTCACCGCGCACGCGGCGGGACACGCGACGGTTACGGCCGTCCGGACGGTTCCCGGATCGGGCGACCAGCGCGCGAACGCGGTGGTCGTCGTGCGCACCTATCCCACGCCGCTCGCCTTCACGTCGGTGGTGACCGCGGCCCTCGCTGAGTACGGCGGTTTTCCGTACGCGCACACCTGCGGCATCACCCGCGACGGGCGCGCATACTGCTGGGGCGACAACAGCCTCGGTAGCCTCGGCACGTCCGACGTCTTGGATCGCTGCGAGACGCCGGTCCAGACCGACACCTACGGGCACAGTACCTTCTACTTCCGCCGACAGTTTCGCTGTAGTGCGACACCGGTCGAGGTGTCCGGGAACCATCGCTTCACGCAGCTCAGCGCGTATCACTGGGTAACGTGCGGCGTGACGATGGACGGCGCGATCTACTGTTGGGGCGCCACGACTCCGCTCGACGGCGGGACCGCGGCCGACCCGACCGTGCAGGGGGTCCCGCGGCTCGTCAGCACGACGATCCGCTTCCAGCAAGTGGCCGTGGGCGACCGATTTGCGTGCGCGCTCGACGCGGCGGGCGCGGCGTACTGCTGGGGGCGGAACGAGGGCTTCGCGTTCGGGCTGAACGACATGGCGCTCGACGCCGAGACTCCGTTCTTTGGGCTGCTCGGGACCGGGAGCACCGACACGCTCGTGTCGACGCCTCAACCAGTGCTCGGCGGTTTGCGATTCGTGCGCGTAGCAGCGGGCCCGACGCACGTATGCGCGGTGACCGCGAGCGGCGAGGCGTGGTGCTGGGGTGAGAACAATCGCGGCGAGCTCGGGAACGGCCGGCCGATGACCGACCGCTGTGCGAGCGCTGGCGACACGACGTGCTTTGCGTTCGCTCTCCGCCCCATGCTCGTGCAGGGCGGGCTGACGTTCCGCGAGGTCAGGACGGGCAGCGCGAGCACCTGCGGGCTGACGTCCACGAACTCCCTCTGGTGTTGGGGCGAGATCGACGCCGGTCGTGTCGAACAACGGCCGATGTACTACCGGGCGACGGTCGGCCGCGTCCCGGTCCCGATGACCCAGGCACCGGCATATGCGGCGCTCACGAGTCCGCCGCAAGGTGGCGAAGGCAGCTCGCCGACGCAGTGCGGGCTGGGGCTGGACGGACTGCTGAGCTGCTTCGCCGATGCGTCCACCCCCCCATCCGCCGCGGTGCCCGGGTACACGTTCGAACAGGCGGCCGGGCCGGGCTGGCCGTACTTCGGCGCGGGCGGGTGCGGCGTCGGTCGCGACGGGGTGACGTCGTGCTGGTACTCCGCAGTCGGCGGCGCGCGCGGCGACGGCACGATCGTCACGGAAGGGGACCCGGGCGGGTCCCCGGCCCGCGTCGCCGGTCAGCGTTAGGCTTCGGCGTCTCGGCCTAACGCTGACCGGCGACGAGCCGGTGGAACACTGCCTCCTCTACCGGCCGCCCGCCCTTGAGGTGCTCGACGACGATCCGCTCGAGCAGCGCGGGGGTGACGCCCGCGTACCAGACCCCTTCGGGGTACACGACGACGATCGGCCCGCCGATACACACGCCGAGGCACGGCGTCTCGCCGCGCTTCACGCGGTCGGGCCCGAAGAGGAGCCCTTCGCGCTGGAGCAGGCGGGCGAGCAGGGCGTAGAGCTCGCGCCCGCGCCGGTCGGGCGCGCAGAAGCCGCCGGTGCACACCAGGACGTGGTGGCGGTAGCGGTCCATCACCGGCGCCCGCGGCGCAGGGGCCGTCATGCCGGCCGCTGTCACGCCGTCGGCGGTCCCCCGCCCGGCAGGTCGCGCGCGCCGGGCTTGCGGAGCGCGTGCGCGCGCGCGTCCTGCCGCTCGCGCACGAGGGCGACGCTGGCGCGGAAGACGAGCGCGACGCCGACGAGCGAGACCGCGGGCCCGAGGACCGGGTGCCCGCGCAGGGAGGCCGACGCGTACGCGCTGAGCAGAAAGCCCACGCCCGCCGCGCCGACGCCGCGCACCTGCGTCGCGCTCGCCCGGTGTGCCGTGTGCGCCCACGCCGCGTACGCGACGAGCAGCGCGCCGCCCACGGAGACCGCCGTCTGCAGCGCCGCGTCGCGCGTGGCCGGGAGGGCCGGCCACGGGGCGACCCACCAGCGCAGCAGGGCGGCGGGCAGGTGGACGCCGAATTCCGCAGCGCGCACGAGGGTGCTCTCCGTCATCTCGGAAAGCTAACGGCGCGGGGCGCGCTCAGTTGCCGCGCGTCGCGGCCGCGCGCTTCGCGCCCCCCTTGGCGTTCGCGCTCGTAACCTGGCGGATGAGCGCGATCTCTTCGGCCCGGTACGGCGTACCGTCCGTGCGGAAAATGTCATGGAACCACACCGGCGGCTCCGCGGTGTACTCGCGGGTCCACGAGTCCCACGGCATGATGGTCTGCGAGCGTCCCTGCACGAACCCCCAGTTGATCGCGCCGACGCGCTCGGCCGCGAGCGCGGGCAGGTGAGTTTGGAAGGTGCTGCCGACCGGCCGCGCCATGTACTCCGAAAGGATGATCGGCCGGTTGTAGCGTCTGAGCGCCGTGATCAGTTGCTGCGTGCGCGGCAGCGGGTCGTAGCTGTGGAAGGTGATCACGTCCGAGTGCTCGAGCTGCCACTTCGAGATCGGCAGCATGGTCGTCGTGTCGGCGTAGTCGCCCTTCCACGGCCCGGTCGTCAGCGGCTGCGTGACGCCGGCCTCGCGGGCCCACCGGAACGCCTTCTTGAGCAGCACGAGCGAGTAGTCGCCCTTGTTGCGCGGCTCGAAGACGAAGTACGCCGGGCGGTTGATGTTGTCCGGCTCGTTCATCACGTCCCACATCAGCACGCGGCGGTCCTTGCCGAAGCGGCCGATCACGCCGGTCACGTACGCGCGCAGCGAGTCGTGCTTCGTCGTGTCGCTCAGGATCGCGAGCCCCGGGCTCTGGACCCAGGTCGAGTTGTGAAGGAACGGGTACGGCTCGCGCTGCGGTCCGGCGTGCGGGAACGGGTCCCAGCACGCGTCGAAGAGCACGAGCATCGGCCGGATGTGGTGCTTGTCGGCGATCGCGAGGAACTGGTCGACGCGCGAGAGAAAGCCCTGTGGGTCCTGGTTGTACGCGAGGTCGTGCAGGAACACGCGCATCGTGTTCATGCCTAACGACTCGGCGTAGCCCAACTCCTTGTCGATCGTCGCCGGGTCCCACGTCGCGGCCTGCCACATCTCGAGCTCGTTGCTCGCCGTGCTGGGCAGGAAGTTGCTCCCCGCGACCCAGCCGACCGAGTCGTACCACGCGCGGGCGTGGGCCGGCGTCCACTGCCCGTCCGAGGCCGGCACCGCGAGCTGCAGCGTCGGGATGCTCGGCCGCGTGTCGTTGGGCGGCGGGACCGTGGTGCGCTGCGCGCCCGCGCTCGCGGCGGGGGTGGCGGCGAGCAGGAGGGCGGCGGCCGCCGCGCGAAGCGCGCGGGGCCCGGGGAACGGAACGCGCATCGGGATTCGGTTAGGCATCGGGGGAGGCGGCCGCCGGGGCGGGCGCGAGCGCCGCGCCGTCGGAGGCCGTGCATACGTACACCGCGGGATGAAGCCGCACCTCGGCCTCGTACGCGGCCGCGACGGCGCCGGCGAACTGCTCGGCCTGCGGGCGCTCGACGAGCGCCACGCCGCACCCGCCGAAGCCGGCGCCGGTCATCCGCGCGCCGAGGCACGCCGGGTGCTCGCGGGCGAGGCGGACGATGGCGTCGAGCTCGGGGCGGCTCACCTCGAAGTCGTCGCGCAGGCTCGCGTGGCTCGCGTCCATCAGCGCGCCTAACGCGACGACGTCGCCGCGCTCGAGCGCCGCGGCGGCGGCCAGCGTGCGCGCGTCCTCGGTGACGACGTGGTGCGCGCGCCGGCGCGTGACCGGGGGGAGCCCGTCCGCGCGCGCGGCGAACTCCTCGACGCTCACGTCGCGGAGCGCCGGCACGCCGAAGTAGCGGGCCGCGGCCTCGCACTCCTGCCGGCGCTCGTTGTAGGCCGAGTCGACGAGGCCGCGGCGGGTCGCGGTGTCGAGGACGACGACCGCCACGGCGTCGGGGATCGGCACCGGGCGCGTCTCGAGCGAGCGGCAGTCGATGAGCAGCGCGTGCCCCGCGCGCCCCTCGGCCGCGATCAGCTGGTCCATGATCCCGGAGTTCACGCCGACCCACGCGTTCTCGGCGCGCTGGGCCAGCCGCGCCATCGCGGTCGCATCCCAGTGGAGGTCGGACGTGGTCGCGAAGGCGCGCGCGAAGGCGAGTTCGAGGGCCGCGCTGGAGCTGAGGCCCGCGCCGACTGGCACGTCGCCGGCGACGACGCCCTCCAAGCCGCGCGTCAGCGCGCGCCCCGACTCGGCCAGCGCCCACGCGACGCCGCGCGCGTACTCCTCCCACCCTTCGTCCGGTTTGGCCTCGTCGACGTGGCCGAAGCCTGCAAGGTCGAAGTCGGAGGTCGTGCCGAAGTCGAGCGCCTCGACGACGACGCGCCGGTCGTCGCGCGGGCGGAAGGCGAGCCACGCGGCGCGGTCGATCGCCATCGGGAGCACGAAGCCGTCGTTGTAGTCGGTGTGCTCGCCGATGAGGTTGACGCGGCCGGGCGCGCGCGCCACGAACGGCGGCGGCCCGCCGTAGCGCGCGGCGAACGCGCCGGCGACGCCGGCGCGGGTGACGCGGTGTTGGTCGGTGGTCACGAAGGGGGACGTGGGAGGGACCCGGGCGCGAGGCCTAATGCGTCACGCCGCCAGCGCCCGTAGCCGCTCGGCCGCGCTCTCGGGCGTGAGGTCGCGCTGCGGCTCGCCCAGCAGCTCGTAGCCGACGAGGAACTTGCGCACCGTCGCGGAGCGGAGGAGCGGCGGGTAGAAGTGCAGGTGCAGGGTGCACTCCGGGCGCGCCGCGCCGTCGGTGGGCGCCTGGTGCACGCCCATCGAGTACGGGAACGAGACGTTGAACACCCGGTCGTAGGTCGCGGTCAGGCGCGCGAGCACGTCGGCGAGCCCGTCGCGCGCGCGGTCGTCGAGTGCGGGGACCGACGCCGCGGGGCGCCGCGGCAGGACGAGCGTCTCGAAGGGCCACACCGCCCAGAAGGGTACGAGCGCGACCCACTCGTCGTTCGCGACGACGACGCGCTCGCCGAGCCGGTCCTCGGCCGCGAGGTAGTCGGCGAGGAGCGGGCGCCCGTGGCGGACGTGGTACTCGGCCTGGCGCGCGAGCTCCCCGGCCGCGTGGAGCGGGACGTGGCGCTGCGCCCAGAGCTGGCCGTGCGGGTGCGGGTTGCTCGCGCCCATCATCTCGCCGCGGTTCTCGAACAGCTGCACGTGGCCGATGTCGGGGCGCGCGCCGAGCTCCGCGGTCTGCTCGGCCCAGACGTCGACGACGCGGCGCACGGCGGGCGTGCCTAACGTGGCGAGCGTCAGGTCGTGCCGCGGCGAGAAGCAGATCACCCGGCAGGTGCCCGTTTCGGCCCGCGCGGTGAGCAGCCGGTGCTCGTCGACGACGACGGGGGCGTCGGGCGCGTCGCCGAGGTCGGGGAGCAGCGCGGCGTAGTCGTTGGTGAAGACGTACGTGCCCGCGTAGTCGGGGTTGCGCTCGCCGTTCGCTCGGACGTTGCCGGGGCAGAGATAGCAGGTCGGGTCGTACGCGGGACGGCCGGCGGTCGCCGGCGTCTCGACCTGGCCCTGCCATGGGCGCTGCGTCCGGTGCGGCGAGACGAGCACCCACTCGCCGGTCAGCGGGTTGTGGCGCCGGTGGGGGCGTTCGGCGAGGGCGTGGAGCCCGGGCCCGGCGGGCGCGTCGGCCATCCGCGGGAGGGGAGAGGGGGGCGCCGACGAAGGTGGCGCGGAGCGTTCACCGTTCCGAACAGTGGTCGAACAGGTTCGACGCGTTCGGCCCTCAGTGATAGCCGCGCGGCGCACGTTGTCAAGCAACACGGCTCATGCAGTTGCGGGCCCGTGTGTGGCGTTGGTAGCCGGCTTGACGCGCCGCGGTCCCACAGGTACGGTATCGCCGCTCGAACGAAAACGAACGCGGCCGAACGCATACTGAACCGTTCGGCAATCTCGGACGTTCGATCGTGCGATCCTGCGCAGTCCCTTCCGCGGTCCCTTGCCCCGCGCCCCGCCCGCGTGTCCGCTAAGCGCTCGACCATCACGGACGTCGCCGTCCATGCCGGCGTGTCGAAAGCCACCGTTTCGGCGGTCCTCAACGCGACGGGCTCCGTGCGCGGCGCGACGCGGGAGCGCGTGCTCGCGGCGATCGAAACGCTCAACTACCGGCCGTCGGTTGGCGCGGGCGCGGCCGTCCCGCGCGCCGGCGACGCCCGCTCGGCCGGGCGCACCATCGGGCTTCTCATCAAGGAGGCCGAGAACCCGTACTACGCGGGGCTCGTGGCGGGGGTGCGGGTCGTGGCCGACGCGTGCGGCTACACACTGCTCGTCACATCGTCGGAGGGCGACTACGCGGCCGAACGGCGCGCGGTCGAGCTGATGTACGCGAAGGAGGTCGACGGGATGCTCGTCACGCCGCTCCTCGACGCCTTCGCCGACCTGTCGCACTACTTCAACCTCAAGCGGCGCGACTTCCCGTTCGTGCTGCTCGAGGAGGTGCGCGGGCTGCCGGCGAGCCTCGTTGACATCGACAACGTGCGGGCCGCCTGGGCGGCGACGGACCACCTCATTGCGCTCGGCCACACGCGGCTCGTGCACTTCGCGGGGCCCGCGTACTCGGTGCACGCGCAGGAGCGGGTGCACGGCGTGCGGCGCGCGTGCAGCGCGGTCGCGCTCGTGTTCCACGACGCGCACGTCGTGCGCGCCGGCGCGCACCTCGACGACGGCTACCGCGCCGCGCTCGCCTACTTCGGCGCCGTCGCCCCCGGGGAGCGCCCGACGGGCGTGACGTGCTACAACGACCTCATCGCGCTCGGCGTGTGCCGCGCGCTCACGGAGTTAGGCCTCCGCGTGCCCGAGGACGTCAGCGTCGTCGGGTTCGACGACATCCCGATCGTGGAGTACCTGCCGGTGCCGCTGACGACGGTGCGCATCCCGCAGGCCGAGATGGGCCGGCTCGCGGCGGAGCTGCTGGTGGCCCAGATCAACGGCGGCGCGCCGGCCCGCCCCGTACGGCAGTTCCTCGACGCTCAGCTCGTGGTGCGCGCCTCGACGCACCCGCCCGCTGGCGCCGCCCCCCGACGCGAGGCCGCGGCGGCATGACGCCCCGTCGCGCCGCGCCCCCCGCGTCCCGCATAACCCCATCCCTCGAGGACCCTCGCGTGTCACACTCCTCCGGCCGCCGTCGGCGGCGCGCCCGTTCGGGGCCCCCTTGCGCCGCGCCGGCGGTGCCTAACGCTGCGGCGTCGGCCGCCCGCGCGGCCGGCCGGCTCGGCGCGCTCGCGGCGCTCGCGCTGCTCCCGGGCGCGGCGCTCGTCGCGCCCGTCCACGCCGCCGCGGCGCAGCAGCCCGCACAGGGCGTCGGCCGCGTGGCCGGCACCGTGCTCGGCACGGGCGGCCAGCCGGTCAGCGATGTCCAAGTCGTCGTGACCACCGCGGGCGGTGCGCGCGTCGGGGCAGTGACTAACGCGCAGGGCCGGTACAACGTCGGCGGCGTGCCAGCCGGCACGGCCGCGGTGCGCACCCAGCGCATCGGGTTCCAGCCCCGGACCGAGACGGTGCAGGTCGCCGCCGGCCAGGTGACGACGCTCGACTTCCAGCTCGCCACCTCGGCCGCGATCCTGAGCGAGGTGCGCGTGCAGGTCGGCTACACGAACGAGTCGCGCCGGCAGGTTACGGGCGCGGTTTCGACCGTAACCGGCAACGAGGTCCAGGACCAGAAGGTGGCGACGATTGAGGAGTCGATCCGAGGTCGGGTCCCCGGCGTGCAGGTCGCGGCGGGCGGCCAGCCCGGCCGCCCCGCGGACATCACGATCCGCGGCCCCTCCAGCCTCACCAACACGTCGCCGCTGTATGTCGTCGACGGCATGTACGTCGGGAATCAGAACCCGAACATCAATCCCGACGACATCGCAACGTTCCAGGTGTTGAAGGACGCGTCGGCGGCCGCGCAATACGGCTCGCAGGCGTCGAGCGGCGTCATCGTGATCACGACGCGCCGGGGACAGGCCGGGCAGAATCAGTTCGGGGCCAACGCGTACTACGGCTTTCAGTCGATCCCGAAGACGATGCCGATGGCCGGCGCGGCGGAGTTCCAGCGCGTCTTCCAGACGGCGTACCGCGCGGCGGGCGTCGCCGACTCGCTCATCCCGAGCGGCGTGCTGAACGCGACGGGCGTCAACACCGACTGGCAGTCCGCGGTCATGCGGAACGGGGCGATCCAGAACTACAACGCACAGGCGTCGGGCGGGACGCCGACGGCCAGCTACCTGATCAGCGGGTCGGTGCTGAACCAGGACGGTACGATCATCAACACGAACTTCCGCCGCGCGAGCCTCCGCGTGAACTCCGACGCGACGCGCGGGCGCATCCACGTCGGCGAGAACATCGCGGTCTCGCAGGCGCGACAGCAGAACTTTCCCAACGGCATCTTCGGCGGGACCGAGCTGCCCCTCATCGACGTCGTCCAACTGCCGCCGACGATCCCGGTTCGCGATCCGAACAACCCGGACGGGTACGGCTACGGCAGCGTCGCAACGCCGAACTACGGCACGAACCCGGTCGCCGCGGCGGAGTCCAACTACAACACCTACCGCTCGAACTCAGCGATCGGCTCCGCGTTCGCCGAGGCGAACCTGTTTGCGGGGCTCAAGTACCGGCTCAACGTTGGTGTCAACTACGCGGACTCGGGCAACACCGTCTGGAACAGTAGCAACCAGCTCCGCTACCTCACGCCGGTCCTCACGGGCGCGTTCCTGCGACAGTCGTATCCGCGGTCGCAGCAGTTGCTCTACGAAAACCTGCTCACGTACGACGGCACGTTCGGCGGCACGGCTCACCGGCTCACGGCCGTCGCGGGCCAGACGTCGCAGAACAACTCGTACCAGCAGCTGACGGCGTACCGCCAGGGGTTTCCGAACGAGCAGCTGCAGCAGATCTCGGCGGGATCAAGCACCGGGAGCAGCAACGACGGCTTCACGATCCCGGTGCGCGAAAACTCGCTGCTCGCCCGCGCCACGTACTCGTTCCGCGACCGTTACCTCGCGACGGGGACGGTCCGGCGTGATTGCTCCTCGCTGTTCAGCCCTTCCAACCGCTGCGGCGTGTTCGGCTCGGGGTCGCTCGGGTACGTGGTGAGTGACGAACAGTTTTTCAAAGCGATTCCCCTGATTGGCGGC
This sequence comes from Gemmatimonadetes bacterium T265, assembly GCA_019973575.1. NCBI lineage: Bacteria > Pseudomonadati > Gemmatimonadota > Gemmatimonadetes bacterium T265. The sequence continues at coordinate 2,627,913 of BPUI01000001.1, read as the reverse complement.
GCGGACCTGTTCAAGCTGCGCGTCAGCACCGGTGTGCTCGGCGGGCAGGCGCTCAACCCGTTCCAGTACCTCCCGGTCATCAGCCAGAACATCAACTACTACTTCAACGGAACGATCACGTCGGGCGCCATCCAGCAGGCGCTGATTAACGAAAACCTGCGCTGGCAGCGGAACCGGAACACCGATGTTGGCTTCGACCTCGGCCTGTTCAACAACACGCTGTCGGTCACGGCGGACTACTATCAGGCCACGCTGGACCAGCTGCTCGTGCAGACGGCGATCCCGCCCGACCTCGCCTCCAACGCCAACCCGACGGTGAACGCGGGGCGCGCGCGCAACGCCGGCTTCGAGCTGGGCGCCACGCACCAGCTGCAGCGCGGTGACTTCCGCCTGAACACCACGCTCTCGGTCACGACGCTCGCCAACCGGGTGCTGTCGCTCGGCAACGGCGGCCAGCCGCTGTTTGCGGGGATCGGCGGCGTCGCGCGGACCACCGTCGGGCAGCCGATCGGCGAGTTCTACCTGCTCAAGAACTGCGGGATTTTCCAGAGCAGCAGCGCGATCCAGGCGCACACGAGTACGGTGAACGGGAAGGTCGTCGTCCTGCAGCCCGGCGCGCAGCCGGGCGACGTCTGCTACCAGGACGTGAACGGCGACGGCGTGATCGACAACAACGACCGGTATAACGCGGGCACGCCGTTCCCGAAACTTCAAACGGGGCTGTTCTTCAACTCGAGCTACAAGTCGTTCGACGTCGGGGTCAACCTGCGCGGGTCGTTCGGCAGTAAGATCTACAACGTGGTCAAGCTGAACATCGAGAACACGAGCGGCCTGCAGAACATCCAGTCCGGGCTGAACTATTGGTCGCCGAGCAACACGAGCGGTACGGTGCCGCGCGCGGTGTTCGGGACGGCGGGCGCGGCGAACTTCAACCCGCTCAACGACATGTTCCTGGAGAGCGGCAACTTCGTGCGCATTCAGAACATCGTCGTCGGGTACACGCTGCCGAACGCGGTGACGCGGCAGCTCCGGCTCAATACGTCCGCGCGGCCGCGCATCTACGCGAACGTGCAGAACGTCGCGACGATCACGAAGTACTCGGGCTACGACCCCGAGGTCGTGGGCTTCGGCGACCCGCTCGCCCGCGGGGTGGACGACGGGTTCATCTACCCGAACCCGCGTACGGTCACGTTCGGCTTCGACGTCCGCTTCTGACGCTCCGTCCGGGCGCCCGACGTTCGGGCGCCCGGACCTGCGCCTCACCGACACCTTCGATGCTCTCCCGACTCATCCCGCCGGCGCTCCGCCGTGCCGGGCGCACCGTGGCCGCCGGCGCCGTCGTCGGCGTAGCGGGCCTCGGCGCCCTCGGCTGTAAGAACGACGTTAACATCACCAACCCCAACACGATCACCGTCCAGACCTACTGGCAGACTGCCACGGACGCGCAGGCCGGCCTCACCGCCGCGTACAACACGCTCGGGTTCCTCGGCACCTTCCTGCGGTGGCAGGGCTTCTCGTACGACATTCGGTCGGACGAGGGCACGAGCTACAGCCCGTGGAACGACCTGCAAAACTTCTGCAAGTTCGTGTTCTCGTCGTACGACTTCGACGTGAACCGCGACACGTTCAACGACACGTACACGCTGATCAGCCGCTCGAACCAGGTGATCGCGCACGTGCCGAAGATCAACATGGACACGGCGACGCGGAGCCAGGTCGTGGCCGAGGGTAAGTTCCTGCGCGGGCTCGCCTACTTTCACATCATCACGCTCTTCGGACCGAACGCGCCGCTCATCACGGACACCGTCGCGATCACCACGCGGGCCGCGAGTTCGGACAGCGCAACGATGTTCGCACAGATCGAGAAGGACTTCTCCGACGCGGCGGCGGTGCTGCCCAAGCAGACCATGTCGGCCTCGGGCGGCCACGCGACTGCGGGCGCGGCCCAGGGCATGCTCGGCAAGACGCTCCTGCAGGAGCGCAAGTGGTCGCAGGCCGCCGCGGCGTTGCTGCCGATCATCAACCGACAGTACGGGACGTTCTCACTCGACTCGGTGGGCAGCAGCGGGCCGGCGGGGTACACGCGGCTCTTCACGCAGGCCGCGAACCTCAGCAGCAACGAGTCCCTCTTCGAGGTGCAGATGGGGAACCCGACGCTCGCGGCGGCCAACGGCATCAACGGGCTGAACATGTCGAAGATGATCGGACCGTGCGGGCCGAGTTACTGCGACGGGCGCCCGACGGTGTGGTTCTACCAGCAGTTTCTCATCGATTCGACGACCGACGGGCAGGTGGACCCGCGCCTCGACGTAACGCTCTTCCGCTACAAGGGCGACACGACGGTCGTGTATGCACAGACCTGGAACAAGCGCTACGGCACGGACACGACCACGGTCTACTGGAAGAAGTACGGCGAGTACTACAGCGGGTCGACCGACCAGGTGTGGGACGCGCAGATCAACTTCAAGGTGCTCCGTTACGCCGACGTCCTGTTGATGTACGCCGAGGCGCAGAACGAGTTAGGTAACACTGCCGGCGCCGCGCAGTACGTGAACCAAGTGCGCGCCCGCGTGAACCTCAAGCCGATCTCGTCGACCCTGTCGCCGAGCGCCATGCGCGCGGCGATCCTGCACGAGCGGCTCCTAGAATTCGGTCTCGAAAGCCAGCGGTGGCTTGACCTCGGCCGCCAGCAGCTCTTCTCCGACGTGGCGACGCTCGTGTCGCACGACGCGGACTTCAAGAACTTTGTCTACCCGAAGTCGGTGCTCCTGCCGATCCCGCAGAACGAGATCAATCTCAACCCGAACGTGAAGCAGAACCCGGGTTGGTGAGGGTCAACCTTCGTGGGTGGGCGGGCGCCGTAGGCGCCCGCCCACCCAGTCGTGCTTTGCCACCGGTGTGCCTCGCCATGTTGTGCCCTGCGGTATCGGTCCCCCGCCGTTCGACCACGGCCGGCGGCGTTCCGCTCGTGCTGACCGCCGCCATCGCCGCCGCGTGCGCCGGGGGCGGCCTAATGACCCGCTCCTCCCGCGCGCCCGCCGGGGCGGCAGCCTGTGCGTTCCGCAACCCGGTGATGCGCGGCGCCGACCCGTCGGTCGTGCGGCGCGGCGGGTTCTACTACCTCGTCCAGTCGCAGGACGAGCGCATCACGATTGCCAAGGCCGCGCGCCTCGAAGAGCTCGGCCGCGCGCGCTCTGTGACCATCTGGACCCCGCCCGACACCGGGTGGAACCACACGAACATCTGGGCGCCGGAACTCGCCTACCTCGACGGGCGCTGGTACGTCTACTACGCGGCCGCCGACCGCGCGGGGCAGCCGTTTACCGGCCAGCGCAGCGGCGTGCTGCGAGCTCGCACCGACGACCCGACTGGCGCGTGGGACGACTTGGGCCAGCTCTACACCGGCGACGGCCTCGCGCCCGCCGGCGGCCCGAGTCTGGCGCGGCCCGGCATCTGGGCGATCGACCTCACGGTGGGACGCGTGAACGGGCGGCTCTACGCCGTGTGGTCCGGCTGGGAGCGCCCCGCCGCGACCGACAAGACGCCGCAGCTGCTCTACGTCGCCCCGATGGCGAACCCGTGGACGATCACGGGGCCCCGCCGGGTGCTGTCCGCGCCTAACGCCGCGTGGGAGCGCGGACCGGAGCTCGACCTGCAGGAGGGGCCCGAGTTCCTCCAGCACGGGGGGGACACGTTCCTCGTGTACTCGACGCGCGACTCGTGGCTGCCGACGTACGAACTCGGGATGCTGCGGTACCGGGGGAAAGGCGCCGACCCGACCGACTCTGCGAGTTGGGCCAAGAGCGCGGGGCCGGTGTTCGCGTCGGCTAACGGCGTTATCGGCACGGGGCACAACACGTTCACCGAATCGCCCGACGGCCGGCAGGGCTGGATCGTTTATCACGCGAAGACGAGCGCGGCCCCGGGGTGGGACCGCGTCATCCACATGCAGCCCTACGGCTGGAATACGGACGGCACCCCGAACATCGGGGCGCCGGTCGCGGCCGGTACGCCGGTCGCGGCGCCGTCGGGGGAGTGCAAATGAAACGCGACGTTTTCTCTCGGGAGGCCCAGATCGACTTCTCTCGGGAGGCCCAGATCGACTCAGTCGAAGAACGCGACGCGTAGGCCAGTTGGCGGCGGTGTGCACGACGCGCTCGAATCCGGGCCGAACGAGTTGTGGCGGAGCGGGAGCGCCGCCGGAAGACGGCGCGACGCGCGTAGCCCGCGTGGGCAGATGTCAAAAGAGCGTGTAGATGAACGGCGCGAGCGCCGACCCCTGCGCGAACGCGATCACCAGCCCCGCGGCGAGGAGGAGCAGCACGACGGGCAGCAGCCAGAGCTTCTTGCGCACGCGCATGAACGCCCACAGCTCTGCCAGGAAGGATGGTCGAGACATCGCCGAAATGTGAAAAGGCCCGTTCCGCATCCGAATAGCCGGCGCGCGTCAGAACTGCCGCCGCAGGTCGCTCGCCCGCGCTCCCGGCGCGCGCGCGACCCAGTACGACGACGCGCCGCGCGGGGGCACGAGCGGCCGTCGCCCGACGCACCGCATGATCAGCCCGATCGGGGTGAAGACTGCGAAGTACACGACGCCGAGAAAGATGGGTGTCGTCACGCGCGAGATGGCGCGGGCGAGTGACATCCAGCCATCGTAAACCGGCCGGAGCCGCGCGGGGAGCACGAGCCCCGCACCGACCAGCGCCACGCCTAACGGTGCGCACACGCCGGCCAGGAGCGGGCGGTGACGCCACACGCCGGCGCCGGCGAGGGCGGCGAACGCGCCCCCCATGGTGAGCGCGAACCGGCGCAGCTCGCCCGGGGTCGCTGGAACGTCCGGGTCGCCGCCGGCGGTGTGCGCCCGGGGACCATCGGTCGGGATCATCGGCGGGCGCGACATCAGTCGAACGCGAGCGCGGCCGGCACGGCCGACGCGGCGTCGCGCGCGGCCCACCCCCGCTGCGCCGCGCGCTCCAGCACGAACGGCCCGAGTACGAGGACGTCCATGCGCGTGTCGCGAAAGCACCGGAGCGCGTCGGCCGGGGTGCAGACGACGGGCTCGCCGCGCACGTTGAAGCTCGTGTTCACGAGCATGGGGCATCCCGTGCGCGCGGCGAAGGCGAGGAGCAGGGCGTGGAACGCGGGGTTGTCCTCCGGGCGCACCGTCTGTACGCGGGCCGAGCCGTCGACGTGCGTGACCGCGGGGAGCGCGCCGCGGCGCGCCGGGCGCACGTCGGCCGTGAACAGCATGTACGGCGAGTCGCGGTCGAGCACGAACCACTTGCCCGCGTGCTCCGCCGTCACGCTCGGCGCGAACGGGCGGAAGCTCTCGCGGAACTTGATCGCGCGGTTGAGGCGCGACTGAATGTCGGGGCGGCGCGGGTCGGCGAGGATGCTCCGGTTGCCCAACGCGCGCGGCCCGTACTCCATCCGCCCCTGGAACCACCCGACGACCGCGCCCTCCGCCAGCCGGTCGGCGGCGTAACCGGCCAGCGACGCGGCGTCGAAAACCTCGTAGACCGCCCCCACCGCGTCGAGCGCGGCCGCGACGTCCGCGTCCGCGAACGCGGGCCCGAGATAGGTGCCGCCCATCCCGTCGCGGGGTGCGCCGCCCGCCCCGCGCGCGACCCGGCGGGCGCCGCCGAGCGCGCGGTGCCAGGCGAGGGCCGCGGCGCCTAACGCGCCGCCCGCGTCCCCGGCGGCGGGCTGGACCCAGACGTCGCGGAACGGCCCCTCGCGCAGCACGCGCGCGTTGGCGACGCAGTTGAGCGCGACGCCGCCGGCCATGCACAGCCGGTCGAGTCCCGCCAGCCGGTGCGCCGTGCGCGCCATCCGCAGCACGACCTCCTCGCAGACGTGCTGCACCGAGCGCGCGAGGTCGAAGTGTCGGCGGTCGAGCGCCCTTTCGGGCGTCCGCGGCGGGCCGCCGAACAGGTCGTCGAACGCGCCGGTCGTCATCCGGAGCCCGCTCACGTAGCCGAAGTAGCGCCGGTCGAGCGTGAACGAGCCGTCCTCGCGCAGGTCCATCAGGCGCGTGAGGATCAGGTCGGCGTACCGTGGCTCGCCGTAGGGCGCGAGTCCCATGACCTTGTACTCGCCCGAGTTGACGCGGAAGCCCAGGTAGTACGTGAACGCCGAGTAGAGCAGGCCCAGCGAGTCGGGGAACCGGAGCTCCGAGAGGAGTTCGAGGCCGCTCCCCCGCCCCGCCCCGACGGACGCCGTCGCCCACTCGCCGACGCCGTCCACGGTGAGCACCGCGGCCTCGTCGAACGGCGACGGGTAGAACGCGCTCGCCGCGTGCGACTCGTGGTGCTCGGCGTACAGCAGGTCCCCTTCGTACGCCCCGGCGCGGCCGGCGAGTTCGCCTAACGCTCGCCGGAGGGTGCGGTCGGTGAACAGCTTCTCCTTCACCCAGAGTGGCCCCGCCTTGAGGAAGGAGCCGAACCCGCGCGGCGCGACCGCGAGGTACGTCTCGAGCAGGCGCTCGAATTTGAGCAGCGGCTTGTCGTAGAACGCGACCGCGGCGAGGTCGCCCACGCCGACGCCGCCCTCCGCGAGGCAGTACGCGGCCGCGCGCGCCGGGAACGCGGCGTCGCCCTTGAGGCGCGTGAACCGCTCCTCCTGCGCCGCGGCGACCACCTCGCCGTCGCGCAGCAGGCAGGCGGCGGCGTCGTGGTAGTAGGCCGAGAGGCCGAGCACGTGGCGCGCGGGAGGCATGCGGCGTCGGCGCAGGCGTTAGGCCGGCGGGACGCGTTGCGCGAGGTCGGCCGCGCGCGGGTCGCCGGGCGCGGCCCGCCGGAGCGCGGCGAGCGCGGCGCGGGCGCTGTCGTACTGCTCGAGGAGCGCGTAGGCGACGGCGAGGTTGTAGAGGCGCGTGGCGTCGCCCGCCGAGCCCGCGGGACCCGCCGCGGGGCCGGACGCGAGGAGCGGCAGCGCGCGCGCCGCGGTGACGGTGAGCGCGGCCTTGCGGTCGTCCGGCGCGAGCTGCGCGGCGCGCGCGAGGGCCGCCAGCGCGGCGTCGCGCTCGCCGGCGCGCAGGGCGAGCAGGCCGACGAGCCGGAGCCCCTCGGGCGTCTCGCGCCGCGCGGCCGCGCGCCGCGCGTCGTCCAACGCCTCCGCGTACCGGCGCGCGGCCGCGGCCAGCCGCGCCGCGTCGAGCCAGGGCTGCGGCGAGTAGCGGAACTCCTGCGCCATCACGCGCGACACGGTGAGGGCGCGCGTCGTGTCGCCGGCGCGCGCGTACTCGGCGCGCAGCGCGTCGGTCGCCTCCGGCCACGGGATCTCGCCTAACACGAGCGCGCGCGCGAGCGCCTCGACCCGCGTGCGCGGGCGCAGGGTGTCGACCGCGGGGACGACGGCCGCGCCGCGCGGGCGGAACGGCCACCCCGAGAGCAGCCGGTCGGTGCGGAGCGCGCCCGCGGCCGAATCGACCGCGGTGACCGGCACGTCGGCGAGGGCGGGCGCCGGGGCCGACGCCGGCAGCGCCGCCGGGAGTTCGCGCGCGCGCAGGGCGTCGTAGAAGGCGCGCGCGATGACCGCGTACCCCGCGACGTTGGGGTGCAGGTGCTCGAGGATGAGCGAGTGCCCCGGGACGCCGCCGGGCGAGGCGCGCTCGACCGCCGCCTGCGATTCGACGACGGTCGCGCCGTACTCCGCTGCCTCCTCGCGGATGACGGCATTGAGGGCCTCGGGCGCGCGGAAGCGAAGTTCATCACGCTCCTTCGCGGCGCGGTACTCCGGGCGCGCGCCCACCGTGTCGCCGCGCGCCTCGAGGAGCCGGGCGAGCGCGTAGTGCGCGTCGGCCGGCGCGGGGTCGACGCGAACGGCCGCGCGCAGGCCGGCGACCGCGGCCGCCGTGTCACCGCGGCGGCCGCTTGCGACGGCGCCGTCGACCGCACGCCGCCACGCGGCCGAATCGGCGCCGGGCGTGAAGCCGCTCACGAACGGCGGCTGGTCGCGCTCGTTGCTCACGAGCGTGCCGACGAACACCGGGACGTGTGCCGCCTGATATCTCGCGAGCAGCGCGCCGAGGTTCGCGCGGAACTGCGCGACGCCGGCCGCGAACCGCGCCGCACCGAGCGCGACGTGTTGGTCACCCGCCATGAGCACCATCACCGACCGGGGCGCGTCGGAGGCGCTGGACCCCGACCGGTCGTCCGCCGATCGGTTCGGCCCGTCGTCCCCGCCGCGCGCCGCGCCGAGCGCGTGCTCGACGAGCTGTACGAGCCGCAGGCGTCGGAGGGCGAGGTACGCCCGCACGAGCGCCGGCGACCGACCGAGCGGCCCTGATGCGCCGGCGCCGAACACGCCGTAGTACTCATTGTGGCCCGTGTAGATAAGGACCGCGTCCGGATGTTGCGCGAGAATGGCGTCGGCCTGGTCGAGCAGGACGTAGGAGCTGATAGCCGTGAACGCCGTGTTCACGACTTCGATGTCGCGTCCTGGAAAGTCGTGCTGGAGCCACGCCTCGATCATCCGCGACGGCGAGGCGCCGTGGAGGTACGGGAAGCCCTGCGCGGAGCTCTCGCCCTGGAAAAAGATGCGGAACGTGCCCGGGGGTTTTGACGCGCGGAAGAAGTCGGTGTGTGGCGTCGGGACGAACGCGCCGTGGAAGTAGCGGCGCGCCGCGTCAGGGCTGCTCAGCAGGTAGTCCGGGTGCGGCGCGTACAGCGTGAAGAGCGGGTAGTCGCTCCCGTAATCGCCGGCGCGCAGGCTGAGTTCGGCGAGCGCGAGCAGCAGCCAGGGCAGGGCGAGTGTCAGGGCGACGAACAGTGCCCGCCGGCGTGGGGCGGGCTCGGTGGCAACGACCGCGGACATCAACGGGCGGGAACGACGGGGAGGGCGGCGGCAGAGAGCGGCGGGACCAAGTGCCCGCGCGGACTGTGAAAGGTAGACGTGCCGACGTGACGACCGGTTGCGCGACGGGCCATCCCCGGCGGTGTCCGCCGTGGCTGCGTGCGGTCACCAGCTCTATACTGCGCGCGTGCGAACGGTCGTCTCACTCCACCGCGACCTGTTCGGCGTCGTCGCACGCACCGCGCCCGCCGCCCTGGCCGTCGCGGGCGCGCTCGCGGCGCCCCCGGCGCGCGGACAGGCGGCGGCCGCGGACTCGTTCGCCAACCCGATCGTCCGCTCGGTCGCCGCGGGCGACCCGTGGGTCGTGCGGGACGGCGGCTGGTATTACTTCACCGCGACGATGGGCCCCGGGCGCGGCGTCTGGGTCTGGCGCGCGCGCACGCTGACCGAACTCGATTCCGGCGCGAAGGCGCGCGTGTGGACCGCTCCGGACTCCGGCCCGACGAGCCGCCAGATCTGGGCGCCCGAGCTGCACCGGCTCGGCGGGCGCTGGTACCTCTACTTCACCGCGAGCGACGGCGTCGACGCGCACCACCGGCTGTACGTGATGGCCGCGCGCACGGGCGACCCGTTAGGCGCGTACGACCCGCCCGCGCGCGTCGACCCGACCGAGCGCTACGCGATCGACGGCAGCGTGCTGCGGACGCCGGATGGGCGCCTGTACCTCCTCTACTGTGCGAACGGCGTGTACATCGCGCCGTTGGCCGATCCGACGCGCGTCGGCGGGCCGGCCGTGCAGATCGTCCGCGGCACCGAGCCGTGGGAGCACGGGTGGCGCGAGGTGAACGGCCGCTGGGAGCAGGACGCGGGCTACTGGGTCGAAGCGCCCGAGCCGCTCGTCCACGCGGGCCGCGTCTTCCTCACCTACTCCGCCGGCCACACGGCCACGCCGCACTATTACCTCGGCCTCCTCTCGCTCGCGCCGGGCGGCGACCCGCTCGACCCGACCGCCTGGACCAAGCGCCGCGAGCCCGTGTTCGCGCCCTACGCGGGACCCGACGGCGCGGTCTACACCCCGGGCCATAACGGCTTCACGGTTTCCCCGGACGGCACGGAGGATTGGGTAGTCTACCACGCCAAGGACGGCGGCGCCGACGCGTCCGGAGGGAACGAGGGTAGCCCGCGCACGGTGCGCGCGCAGCGCTTCACCTGGGGCGCGGACGGGACGCCGCAGTTCGGCCACCCGGTGCCGAGCGGCGTCCGGCTGCGCGCACCGTCGGGTTCGGGCGGGTAGCGCGCCCGCGCCCCGATCTTGCGCCCGCGCCGGCGCGCGCGCCGCGCGACCGCGCACGACTTCACACACGGCCAGACGAGATGATCGACCTGAAGCAGTTCGAAGTATGGTTCGTGACCGGGAGCCAGCACCTGTACGGCCCCGACACGCTGGAGCAGGTCGCCGAGCACTCGCGCGTCATCGCCCGCGCGCTTGGCGAGGCGGCCCGGGTCCCGGTGCGCGTCGTCTTCAAGCCGGTGCTCACCACGCCCGACGAGGTCCACCGCCTCGCGCTCGAGGCGCACGCCGCGGCCGACTGCGTCGGCCTCGTGACGTGGATGCACACGTTCTCGCCGGCCAAGATGTGGATCGCGGGGCTGCGCGCGCTGCAGAAGCCGTTCCTGCACCTGCACACGCAATTCAACCGCGAGATCCCGTGGGCCGACATCGACATGGACTTCATGAACCTGAACCAGGCGGCCCACGGCGACCGCGAGTTCGGGTTCATCGGCAGCCGGATGCGCCTCGCGCGCAAGGTCGTCGTCGGGCACTGGGAAGACGCCGACGTGCAGGCGAGCCTCGGCGCGTGGGCGCGCGCCGCCTGCGCGTGGCACGACGCACAGGGCGCGCGCTTCGTCCGCTTCGGCGACAACATGCGCGAGGTGGCGGTCACCGAAGGTGACAAGGTGAGCGCGCAGATGCGCCTGGGCTACAGCGTGAACGGCCACGGGGTCGGCGACCTCGTGCGCTTCGTCGACGGCGTGGCGGACGCCGACGTCGACGAGGCGATCCGCGGCTACGGTGAACAGTACGCCGTCGCCGCGGCGCTGCGTCCCGGCGGCGAGCGCCACCAGGCCCTCCGCGACGGCGCGCGCATCGAGATCGGGATCCGGCGCTTCCTCGAGGACGGCAACTTCAAGGGCTTCACGACGACGTTCGAGGACCTGCACGGCCTCACGCAGCTCCCCGGCCTCGGGCCGCAGCGGCTGATGGCCGAGGGGTACGGGTTCGCCGCCGAGGGCGACTGGAAGACCGCGGCGTTAGTCCGCGCGATGAAGGTGATGGGCGCCGGCCTGACGGGCGGTACGTCGTTCATGGAGGACTATACGTACCACTTTCCTGCCGGCCCTCGGCCGGCGGGCCACCCCGCGCCGGGCGGCATGAAGGTGCTCGGCTCGCACATGCTCGAGGTCTGCCCGACGATCGCGAGGACGCGGCCGTCGCTCGAGGTGCACCCGCTCGGGATCGGCGGGAAGGCCGACCCCGTGCGGCTCGTCTTCGACGCGAAAGCGGGGCCGGCGGTGAACGCGTCCGTGGTCGAGATGGGCGACCGGTACCGGATGATCGTGAACGTGGTCGACGCCGTGCCGGTCGACGTGCCGCTCCCCAAGCTGCCCGTCGCGCGCGCGCTGTGGGCCCCGCAGCCGGAGCTGAAGACCGCCGCCGCGGCCTGGATCTACGCGGGCGGCGCGCACCACACCGGCTTCAGCCTCGACGTCACGGCGGAACACCTCGCCGACTTCGCGGAGATGGCCGGGATGGAGTGCGTCCTGATCGACGCGGACACGACGGTGGCGAACTTCAAGAAAGAACTGCGCTGGAACGACCTCTACTACCGACTTGCCAGGGGGCTCTGACGATGGGCGCCGTGACCGCAGACGCGTACGTACCCCGCCCGGAGCACCACTTCACCTTCGGCCTCTGGACGGTCGGGAACGTCGGGCGCGACCCGTTCGGCGAGCCGGTGCGCGCCGCGATGGACGCGCCGACGATCGTGCGCAAACTGGCGGAGTTAGGCGCCTACGGCGTCAACTTCCACGACGACGACCTCGTGCCGCGCGACGCGACCGCGGCGGAGCGCGACCGGATCGTGCGCGAGTTCCGCGCGGCGCTCGACCAGACGGGGCTGAAGGTCCCCATGGCGACGACGAACCTGTTCGGCGACCCGGCATTCCGCGACGGCGCGTTCACGAGTAACGACGCGCGCGTGCGCCGCTACGCGCTCCAAAAGACGATGCGCGCGATGGACCTCGGCCGCGAGTTCGGCGCGGAGACGTACGTGTTCTGGGGCGGGCGCGAGGGGACGGAGACGAACGCCGCGAAGGACCCGCGCGACGCGCTCCGCTGGTTCCGCGACGCGCTCGATTTCCTGTGCGAATACAACGCCGCGCAGGGGCACGGCTACCGGTTCGCGATCGAGCCCAAGCCGAACGAGCCGCGGGGGGACATCTACCTGCCGACGATCGGGCACGCCCTCGCGTTCATCAACACGCTCGCGCGCCCCGAGATGGTCGGCGTGAATCCCGAGGTCGCGCACGACACGATGGCGGGGCTCGACTTCGCGCACGGCGTGGCGCAGGCGCTCGACGCGGGGAAGCTGTTCCACATCGACCTCAACGGGCAGCGGCCGGGGCGCTACGACCAGGACTACCGCTTCGGCGCGGAAGACCTGAAGCAGGCGTTCTTTCTCGTCAAGCTGCTCGACGACGCGGGGTGGGACGGGATGCGCCACTTCGACGCCCACGCCTACCGCACGGAGGACGAGGCGGGCGTGTGGGACTTCGCCCGCGGGTGCATGCGCACCTACCTGATCTTGAAAGAAAAGGCGGCGCGCTGGAACGCCGACCCCGAGGTCCGCCAGCTGTTAGGCGAGCTGCGGGCGCGCGGCGGCGACGAACGCGCGACGTTCACCCGCGAGCGGGCGGACGCGCTCAAGGGGGAGGCGTTCGACCTGCCGGCGATCCGCACGCAGGGGTACGCGTACGAGCGGCTCGACCAGCTGACGGTGGAGATCCTGCTCGGGGTCCGCTGACCGTGGCACGGGGCGCGCCGCCGCGTGCGGCAACCCTACTGGGGCTCGACGTCGGGACGAGCGGCGTGAAGGCCGTGCTCGTCTCGGGGTCCGGCGACGCGGTCGCGTCGGCGACGACGCCGCTGGCGCTCGCGACGCCGCGGCCCGGGTGGGCGGAGCAGGACCCGGAGGCGTGGTGGGAGGCGACGCTCGCGTCGACGCGCGCGGCGCTCGCGCAGGTGCCGAACGCAGACGTCGCCGCGGTCGGCGTGTCGGGGCAGATGCACTCGTCGGTGTTCCTCGACCGCGCGGGCGCGGTGGTCCGCCCCGCCCTGCTCTGGTGCGACGGGCGGACCACCGCGGAGTGCGCGGAGATCACCGCGCGTGTCGGCGGTGAGGGCCGCCTCCGCGATCTCGTGCGCAACCCCGCGCTCGAGGGGTTCACGCTCCCGAAGGTGCTCTGGCTGCGCGCGCACGAGCCAGAGGCCTACGCGCGGGTCGCGACGGTGCTGCTCGCGAAGGACTTCGTGCGCTACCGCCTCACCGGCGCGCTCGCGACCGAACCGTCGGACGCGTCGGGGACGCTGATGTTCGACCCGGCGCGCCTCGCGTGGAGCGACGAGCTGCTCGCGGCGGTCGACGTCCCGCGCGCGATCCTCCCCGACGTCGGCGGCTCGGCCGAGATCCTCGGCCGTCTAACGCCGGCCGCGGCGCGCCTCACGGGGCTGCGCGAGGGGACGCCGGTCGTCGGCGGCGGGGCCGACAACGCGTGCGGGGCGGCCGGCGTCGGCGTGGTCGCGCCGGGCGAGGCGGTCGCGAGTTGGGGGACGTCGGGCACGGTGCTCGCGACGACGGCCGAGCCGGTGGTCGACCCGCGGCTGCGGGCGCACACCTTCTGCCACGTCGCGCCGCGGGTCTGGTACGTGATGGGCGTGGTGTTGTCGGCTGGCGGCGCGTTCGCGTGGTACCGCGAGCAGCTCGCGCGCGAGCTGGCGGGCGCGCCGGACGCCGACGCGCGGCTCGACGCCGAGGCGGCGGGGGTGCCGCCGGGGGCCGACGGCGTCACGTTCCTGCCCTACCTGCAGGGGGAGCGCACGCCGCACCGCGACGCGTCGCTGCGCGGCGCGCTCGTCGGCTTGAGTCTGGCGCACACGCGGGCGCACGTGACGCGGGCGGTGCTCGAGGGCGTCGCGTTCGCGATGCGCGACTCGCTGGAGATCCTCGGCGAGCTCGGACTCCGGCCGGCGCGCCTGCTGCTCACGGGCGGCGGCGCGCGGAGCGCGTTCGTACGGCGGCTGCAGGCCGACGTGTACGGCGTCCCGGTGATGACGGTCGACCGGGAGGACGGTCCCGCGTACGGCGCCGCGTTGCTGGCCGCGGTGGGGGCGGGCGCGTTCCCGGACCTCGCCACGGCCGCGCGCGCGACGCTCACGCGCGGGCCGTTTTCGCCGTCGGACGCGGCCGAGCACGCGCGCTACGCGGTGCCGTACGCGCGGTACCGGTCGGCCACGCGGGCGCGTGGGGGCGTCGGCGGTTGAACCGCTTCGAACGCGTATCGAACCGGCCCCTTTACGGCCGCCGGTCCCCGCGCTAGCGTGGCACGCGCGCATCGTGTAAGCGCTTACACGAACGCGACCGGCCGGCTCGCCCCTCCGCCGCACTCCCGCGTGGGCCCCGCGTGAACACGTCGCACATCGACCCGCCCGCCGTCGTCCCCGCGACCGCCGGCCGCGGCGCCCCGGCGGCCGTCCCGCGCGCCCCGCGCCCCGGCGCGGGCGCCGCGCGCCGCCTGTTCGCCGTGCGCGAGGCGGGGGTGCTCGCCGCGCTCGTCGTCCTCTGCGTCGCGCTCTCCTTCGCCAGCCCGTACTTCTTCACGCTCCGCAACATCTTCAACGTGTTGCAGGGCATGAGCACGATCGGCATCATGGCAATCGGCATGACGATCGTGCTCGTCGCGGGCGGGCTCGACCTCTCCGTGGGCTCGATCCTCGCCGTCGGCGCGGTACTCACCGCGCGGCTGATGACCTACGGCGGCGTGAACCCGTGGCTCGCCGTTCTCGGCGGGCTGGGGGCCGGGCTCGCGTTCGGGCTCGTCAACGGCGTGCTCGTCACGCGCGCCGGCATCGTCCCGTTCATCGCGACGCTCGGCACGCTCAGCGTCGGTCGCGGGCTGACCTTCCTCCTCGCGAGCGGCGGCGCGGGCACCGTGGCGAGCAACGTCCCGATGCGCGACCCGGGCGTTGGCTTCCTCGGCGCCGGCTACATCGGGCCCGTGCCGGTGCCCGTCGTCCTCATGCTTGTCCTCGTCGCGCTCGCCGCACTCTTCCTGCGCCACACCGTGCTCGGCCGCCAGATCTACGCGGTCGGCAGCAACCCGCGCGCGGCGCGGCTGTCGGGCGTCGCGGTCGGGCGCGTGCAGCTCTTCACGTACGTCGTCACCGGCGTGCTGAGCGCGCTCGCGGGCGTGGTCAGCGCCGGGCTCCTCGCGACCGCGTCGACCAACGCGGGCGAGGGGATCGAGCTCGACGTCATCGCGGCGGCCGTCATCGGCGGCACGAGCCTGCAGGGCGGCGAGGGGAGCGTCGTCGGCACGCTCTTCGGCGCCGCGATCATGGCCGTCGTCCGCAACGCGTTCGTGTTGTTAGGCCTCCCGCTGCACTACCAGACGATGATCATCGGCGCGGTGATCCTGCTCGCGGTCGGCCTCGACCGCCGCCGCCGCTGAGCCCCCCCGTCCTCCCGCCCCGCTCGCCGATGCCCGCTCCCGCACGGACCGTCGCACGTCCGCTCGTCGCCGCCCTCCTCGCCGGCGTCGCGGCCGCCGCGGCCGGCTGCCGCAACGGCCCGCCCGGCGGCGCCGACCGCGGCCCCACGTTCGCGCACCCGGCCAACGCGCCCGCGTTCGCCTCGAGCGCCGTCGCGCCCGACGAGGGGACCGTGAAGCCGGTCGCGCAGGCGCCCAAGGCGCCGCTCCGCATCGCGGTGCTCGGGCTCGAGAGCTCGCAGTTCTGGATCCCGGTCAAGACCGGCCTCGCGCGCGCGAACAAGGAACTGCAGGGGCGCGCGACGGTGGAGTGGATCGTCCCGGGGGACGTGCACACGGCCGACGTGTTCGGCCGCGCGATCGACGCGGCGGTCGCCAAGCAGTACGACGCGATCGTGACGATCGCGGGGGACGCGGGCGCGGCGGCGTACATCAACCGCGCGGTCCAGTCGGGGATCCCGGTCGCGACGTTCAACTCGGAGACCGACACGCCGAACCAGCGCCTCTTCTTCGTCGGCGCGGACAGCTACGCGCAGGGCAAGGCCGCGGGCACGCTGATGTGCAAGCTCGTCGGGCCCAACGGCAAGGTCGGCCTCATCACGGGCTTCTTCTCGGTCGAGGCGCACGCGGCGCGCGTGAAGGGGTTCGAGGACGCGCTCAAGGCGGGGTGTCCGAACGCGACGGTCGTCGGCCGCGTCGAGAACCGCGACAAGGCGGACGTCGCGTACCAGCAGGCGAAGGACTTCATGACCGCGCACTCGGACCTCGGCGGGATCATCGCGATCGCGGGGTCGCCGTTCGGCGCGGCGCGCGCGATCGACGAGGCCGGCAAGGGCGGCAAGGTGCACATGATCTCGTTCGACGCGGTGGACGAGACGATGGACTACGTCGACAAGGGCGTGATCGACGCGACGATCGGCCAGGACCCGGACGCGCAGGGGCACGACCCGGCGGTGCGCCTCTACAACTACATCGTCGCGGGACAGCTGCCGCCGGCGGGGCGCCTCGCGACGCGCGCCGACGTGATCACGAAGGCGAACGCGGCGAAGTACCGCATCCCCCGCACCTGACCGGCGCCGCCCCCGCGACGACGATGCCTAACGTTCCGGCCGGCGCGACCCTCCCCGGCGCGCCTCTCCTGGACGCCGCCGGCGTGCACAAGCGCTACGGCGGCGTGCACGCGCTGCGCGGCGTGCGCCTCGACGTGCGCGCGGGCGAGGTGCACGCACTCGTCGGGGAGAACGGCGCGGGCAAGAGCACGATCATCAACGTGCTCGCCGGCGCGGTCCGCCGCGACGAGGGGCGCGTGACGTTCGGCGGGCGCGAGGTCGACTTCCGCTCGCCCGCCGAGTCGCAGGCGGCGGGGATCGCGGTAATTCACCAGGAGCTGGCGACGATCCCGGCGCTGAGCGTGGCGGAGAACCTGTTCATGGGCCGCATGCCCACGCGCGGCGGCCGCCTCGGCGTGCTCGACCGGCGCGCGATGGCCGCGCGCGCGCGCGAGCTGCTGGCGGAGGTCGGGCTCGCGGTCGACCCGCGGGTGCTCGTGCGCGAGCTGAGCCTGTCGAACCAGCAGCTCGTCGAGATCGCGAAGGCGCTCTCCGCGGGCGCGCGGCTGCTGATCATGGACGAGCCGTCGGCCTCGCTCACCGAGCACGAGACGCAGAACCTGCTCGGCCTCGTGCGGCGGCTGCGCGCGCAGGGGGTGGCGATCCTGTACATCTCGCATCGGATGCACGAGGTGTTCGCGGTGTCGGACCGGATCACGGTGTTCCGGGACGGCGGGTACGTGCGCACGGTCGACACGGCGGACGTCACCCCGGCCGCGGTGGTCGGCCTGATGGTCGGGCGCGAGCTCGCGGCGGCGCATCAGCGGGATTCGTCGAGTGCGGTGGCGCGCCCGGTCGGCGAGACGGTGCTCGAGGTGCGCGGCCTCACGCGGCGGGGCGGCGGCGAGGGCGGGAGCGTGCCGCTCGACGACGTCAGCTTCACCGTGCGGCGCGGCGAGATCGTCGGCATGGCGGGCCTCGTCGGCGCGGGGCGCTCGGAGGCGGCGCGCGCGATCTTCGGCGCCGACCCGTTCGACGCGGGCGAGATCCGCCTCGCGGGCAAGCCGGTCCGCTTCGGCTCGCCGTCGGCCGCGATCGCCGGCGGCGTCGGGATGGTGCCGGAGGACCGCAAGGGACTCGCGCTCTTTCTCGCGAAGCCGGTGCGCTGGAACGTCTCGATGGCCGCGCTGCCGCGCCTGCGCCGCGGCGGGATCATCCCGCGCGGGCGCGAGCGCGCCCTGGCCGCGGACTACGTCGAGCGGCTGCGCGTGCGGACGCCCGGCGTCGAGGCCCCGGTCGGCGCGCTCTCGGGCGGCAACCAGCAGAAGACGGTGCTCGCGCGCTGGCTCGCGACCAACCCGAAGCTGCTCATCCTCGACGAGCCGACGCACGGCGTCGACGTCGGGGCGAAGGCGGAGATCTACGAGCTCGTGCGCGCGCTCGCGCGCGACGGGCTCGCGATTCTGCTCATCTCGTCGGAGCTCCCCGAGGTGCTCGACCTGAGCGACCGCGTCGTCGTGATGCGCGGCGGGCGCGTGGCGGCGACGCTCGACCGCGCAGCGGCGGACGAGCGCACGGTGATGTTGCACGCGACCGGAACGGGGGAATGACGCACGACGGGCAGTCAGGCGCCGCGGAGGGCCAGACGGGCGCGCACTACGCGGTCGGGATCGACTACGGCACCAACTCGGTGCGCGCGCTCGTCGTCGACGTGCGGACCGGCGAGGAGTTGGGCGCGGGGGTGTTCGACTACCCGTCGGGCGCGCGCGGCATCCTGCTCGACGCCGACGACCCCGAGCTGGCGCGGCAGAACCCGCAGGACTACCTCGACGGGCTGGCGGCGAGCGTGCGCGCGGCGCTGGCGCGGGCCGCGGACCGCCCCGGCTTCGACGCGGCGCGCGTGATCGGCGTCGGCGTCGACACGACGGGGTCGACGCCCATCCCGGTCGACGCGGACGGCCGCCCGTTAGGCCTGCAGGCGCGCTTCCGCGACCGCCCCGCCGCGCAGGTGTGGCTCTGGAAGGACCACACGTCGCACGCCGAGGCGCGGCGCGTCACCGACGTCGCGGCGGCGGTGCGGCCGCACTACCTCGCGAAGTGCGGCGGCCGGTACAGCTCGGAGTGGTTCTGGGCGAAGATCCTCCGCTGCGCGCATGCGGACCCCGAGGTGTTCGACGCGGCGCACACCTGGGTCGAGCACGCCGACTGGATCCCCGCCGTGCTGACCGGCACCGAGCACCCGGAGCGGATCCGCCGCGGCGTCTGCGCGGCGGGGCACAAGGCGTTCTACCACCCCGACTGGGGCTACCCGGACGAGGAGTTCCTGCGGGCGCTGGACGAGCGCCTCGTGCGCGTCGGGCGTACGTTAGGCACGCGCGCGTACAGCGTCGCCGAGCCGGCGGGTCGCCTCACGGACGAGTGGGCCGCGCGGCTCGGCCTCCCCGCGGGGATCCCCGTCGCGGTCGGCGCGTTCGACGCGCACCTCGGCGCCGTCGGCTCGGGGATCCGCGAGGGGACGCTCGTCAAGATCATCGGCACGTCCACGTGCGACCTGATGATCGCGCCGATGGCGCGCGGCGTGGCCGACATCCCCGGGCTGTGCGGGATCGTGCCCGAGTCGGTGCTCCCCGGCGCGTTCGGGCTCGAGGCCGGGCAGAGCGCGGTGGGCGACATCTTCAGCTGGCTCGTCGACACCGTCAAACCCGCGGACCTCGGGCATGCGGAGCTGACGCGCGCCGCCGAACGGCTGCGGCCCGGGGAGAGCGGCGTGCTCGCGCTCGACTGGTGGAATGGCAACCGCACGGTGCTGGTCGACCAGCGGCTCACGGGGCTCATGCTCGGCCTCACGCTCTACACGACGCCCGCGGAGATCTACCGCGCGCTCGTCGAGGCGACCGCGTTCGGCGCGCGCGTGATCATGGAGCGCTACGAGGAGTACGGCGTCCCGGTCGAGCGGATCGTCAACTGCGGCGGGATTTCGGACAAGAACCCGTTCGTGATGCAGATCTACGCCGACGTGATGGGGCGGCCCGTGCAGACGTCGCGGTCGGCACAGACGTGCGCGTTGGGCGCGGCAGTCGCGGGCGCGGTGGTCGCGGGCGCGGGGGCGGGCGGGCACGCCGACTTCGGCGCCGCGACGGCGGCGATGACCGGGGTGCGCGAGCGGGTGCTCACGCCGGTCCCGGCGCACCGGGCCGTGTACGACCGGCTCTACGCCCTCTACCGCCGGCTGCACGACGCGTTCGGGGTGACTAACGAAGGCGGGTCCGGCGGCGGCCTCTACTCGGTGATGAAGGAGCTGCTGGACGTGCGCGACGCGGCGCTCCGCGGCGCCGGGGCGGACGCGCGCGCCGACGCGCGGCTCGCCGACGCCGAGCGGTCGCCGACGGACGACGCCGAGGCGCCGGCGGCTGAGTTGCCTCGGGTGCACGCGGGGACGGAGGGCTGACGTGGCGCACGAGGCGTTGAAGGAAGCGGTCTGCCGCGCGAACCTCGACCTCGTCGCGTCGGGGCTCGTCGTGCTGACGTGGGGGAACGTGAGCGGCGCCGACCGCGACGCGGGCGTGATGGCGATCAAGCCGAGCGGCGTGGCGTACGACGCGATGCGGCCGGAGGACATGGTCGTCGTCTCGCTCGCCTCGGGCGAGGTCGTCGAGGGCGCGCTCCGGCCGTCGTCCGACACGCCGACGCACCTGCACCTGTACCGCGAGTTCCCGTCCGCGGGCGGGGTGACGCACACGCACAGTCTGCACGCGGTGAGCTGGGCGCAGGCCGAGCGCGACGTGCCGTGCCTCGGGACCACGCACGCGGACCACTTCTACGGGCCGGTGCCCGTGACGCGGCGCCTCACGGACGACGAGGTCCGGGGCGCGTACGAGCACGAGACCGGCGTGGTGATCGTGGAGTGCTTCCGGGGGCGCGGACTCGACCCCGCGGCGGTCCCGGGGGTGCTCGTCGCGGGGCACGGGCCGTTCGCGTGGGGCCCGTCGGCGCGCAAGGCGGTCGAGAACGCGATCGCGCTCGAGTCGACCGCGCACATGGCGACGAACACGCTGCGGCTCAACCCCGACGCCCCGGGGATCGACCGGGTGTTGCTCGACAAGCACTACCTCCGCAAGCACGGGGCGGCGGCGTACTACGGACAGGCCTAACGTGCGTTGCCGCGCTGTGCGTTGTGGAGCGCGGGGGCGGCCCGACCCAGCCGTGTGTCATCCTGAACACAGCGAAGGATCGCTATCGCAGGTGACGACCCTCGCAGCGTTCGGGTTCGTGAAGGACCTTCGCGGGGACAGCGAACCTTCGCTGCGCTCAGGATGACAGCTCCACCCTCACCCCCGATTCTCCTCGTGATCAAACGCCTCCTCGCCGCCGTGCTGCTCTCCTTCGGCGCCGCGGCTGCGCGCCCGGCCGCGGCCCAGCCAGCCGCGGCCGCGGACGCGCGCTTCGTCCTCGACGCCGACCTCGGCCGCGACACGATCAGCCGCCACGTGTACGGCCAGTTCGCCGAACACCTCGGCCGCGACGTCTACGACGGCGTGTGGACGAAGGCGAACGGCACGCCCTGGCACCTGCGCGACGACGTGATCCAGGCGCTGCGGAAGATCGAGGTGCCCAACGTCCGCTGGCCGGGCGGCTGCTTCGCCGACTACTACCACTGGCGCGACGGCGTGGGCCCGGCGGCGCGCCGCCCGAAGATGGTCAACACCATCTGGGGGGACGTCGTCGAGGACAACAGCTTCGGGACGCACGAGTACATGGAGCTCGTGCGCCGGCTCGGCACCGAGCCGTGGATCGTCGGGAACGTCGGCACCGGCGCGCCGCGCGAGATGGCCGAGTGGTGGGAGTACGTCAACCACCCGGGCGGGAGCACGATCACGGACCAGCGCGCGGCGAACGGCCACCCCGGCCCGTACAACGTGCGCCGCTGGGGCGTGGGGAACGAGAGCTGGGGGTGCGGCGGCTCGATGCGCCCGGAGTACTACGCCGACCAGTACAAGCGCTTCGCCGAGTTCCTGCGCCCCTTCAACGACTCGACGCGGCCGTTCCGGATCGCGACGGGGCCGAACGTCGACGACTACAACTGGACCGACGTCGTGATGCGCGACGCGGGGCGGATGATCGACGGGCTCGACATGCACTACTACACGGTCGTCGGCCCGTGGGACCACAAGGGCTCGGCGACGCGCTTCGGCGAGCGCGAGTGGTTCGTCGCGATGCAGCGCGCGCTGCACGTCGACGAGCTGGTCACGCGGCACGCGGCGATCATGGACAAGTACGACCCGGCGAAGCGGGTCGCGCTCGTCGTCGGCGAGTGGGGCATGTGGCACGACGCCGAGCCGGGAACGAACCCCGGGTTCCTGTACCAGCAGAACACGCTGCGCGACGCGCTCGTAGCGGCGGCCACGCTCGACATCTTCAACCGGCACGCCGACCGGGTGCGCGGGGCGAACATCGCGCAGATGGTGAACGTGCTGCAGGCGATGGTGCTGACGCGCGGGCCGCGGATGCTGCTCACGCCGACGTACCACGTGTTCGAGATGTACACCGTCCACCACGACGCCGTCGCGCTGCCGCTGGCCGTGCGGGACGCGGGGCGCTACGAGTTCGGTGGCGAGTCGGTGCCGGCGGTGAGCGCGTCGGCCTCGCGCGACCGGCGCGGCGTGGTGCACGTGACGATGAGCAACCTCGACCCGAACCGCGCGCGCACCGCGGTCGCGGAGCTGCGCGGGGTCACGGCGACCGGGGCGGCCGGGCGCGTACTGACGGCGCCGGCGATCAACAGCTACAACAGCTTCGAGCAGCCGGACGTCGTGCGGCCGGCGGCGTTCGACGGCGCGCGCGTGGCCGACGGGCGGCTCACCGTCGCGCTGCCGCCGCGGTCGGTCGTCGTGCTGGAGTTGCGGTGACCGAACGCGCCTGCGGGGTGGCCCACGCGCCGCTCGTTCTGCAGCTGACGGCGGCGGCGCTCGGCTCGCTGCCGGGCGCCGCCGCGGCGCAGACGGGCGCGGTGCGCGGGGTGCACGACCCCGCGGTCGCGAAGGCCGCGGGCGTGTACTGGCTGTACGCCACCGGGCGCGGCGTCCCGATCCGCCGCTCGACCGACCTCGTGCACTGGGACACCGCGGGGCGCGTGTTCGCCGACGGCCTCCCGCCGTGGGCGCGCGGGGCCGTGCCCAAGGTCGAGTTCCCGTGGGCCCGCGACGTCTCGTTCTCTGGCGGCCGGTGGCACCTCTACTACTCGCTCTCGAGCTTCGCGAGCCAGCACTCGGTCGGCGGTCTCGCGACCAACGCGACGCTCGACCCCGCGGACCCGCACTACCGGTGGAACGACGAAAGGCGCGTGGTCGCGTCCGAGATCGGCGTGACGACTTACAACGCGATCGACCCCAACGTCGCCTTCGACGAGCAGGGGCGGCCGTGGCTCGACTGGGGCTCGTTCTGGGGCGGCATCAAGCTGCGCCGGCTCGACCCCGCCACGGGCAAGATATCGACGGGCGACACGACGACGTACTCGCTCGCGGCGCGCGCGGGCACCGACGCGACGGACGGGCCGCATGAGCCGCAGGCGATCGAGGGGCCGTACCTCGTCAGGCACGGCGGGTACTACTACCTGTTCGTCTCGTTCGACAACTGCTGCACGGGCGCGAAGAGCGACTACAACGTCCGCGTCGGGCGCTCGCGCGCGATCACCGGCCCGTACTTCGACCGCGACAGCATCCCGATGACCCGGGGCGGCGGCACGCTCGTGCTCGCGAGCTACGGCGTGGTGCGCGGCCCCGGGCACAACTCGGTGCTCACCGACGGCGACCGGTACTACATCGTCCACCACTACATCAACGCCGACGCGGGGCCGGCGTCGCCGGACGCGCCGCTCGCGATCCCGCGCAGCCTCGAGGTCCGGCCGATGTACTGCGTGTGGGGCGGGTGGCCGGTCGCGGGGGAGCCGCTCACGCCGCCGGCGCCCCCGGGCCCCCCGGCGGGCACGCGCTAGGCGGAGCAGTTAGGCAGCGCCCGCCGCCGCCGTGACGCTCGACGCCGTCGCGAAGCGCGCGCGCGTCTCGACCGCGACCGTCTCGCGCGTGCTCAACGGCGCGGACGGCGTGCGGCCCGCGACGCGGCTGCGCGTGCTCCGCGCCGTCGAGGCGCTCAACTACACGCCCAACCTCAACGCCCGCGCCCTCGCCGGGGCGGAGTCGCGCACGCTCGGCATGGTCGTGTCGAACATCGCCAACCCGTTCTTCCTCGACATCTTCCGGAGCGTCGAGGCGGGCGCGCGCGCGCGCGGGTACGACGTGGTCGTCGCGAACTCCGACTACGCCCCGGACCGCCTGGCGTCGCACGTCGGCGCGATGCTCGGGCGGCGCGTCGCCGGGCTGGCCCTCGTCGTCTCGGAGACGGTGCCCGCGGCGGCCGTCCGCGCGCTCGGCGAGCGAGGGCGGCCCGTGGTGCTCTACGACGGCGGGTCGCACCGGCTACGCGGCGTGCCCAACATCCGCGCGGACTACCGCGGCGGGATGGCGCGCATCGTCGAACACCTGCACGGGCTCGGCCACCGGCGCATGGCCTTCGTGGGGCACCACGCCCGGCTCGGGCCCCTGCACGACCGGCGGCAGGCGTTCCTCGCGGCCGCCGCCGAGTATGCGCCCCGGATGCTGGTGAAGACGGTCGAGGGCACCGACGGGCTGGCCGGCGGGCGCGACGGGATCGCCACGCTCCTCGACGCCGGCTTCCGGCCGACCGCGGTCGCGTGCGTGAACGACGTGATGGCCGTGGGCGCGATGCACGCGCTGCACGCGCGGGGGCTCGCGGTGCCGGAGGACGTCTCGGTCACCGGCTTCGACAACATTGCGCTCGCCGAGTTCGCGCGGCCGCCGCTGACGACGGCCGACGTGCCGCGCGAGGCCGTGGGACGGCTCATCTGCGACGCGCTGCTCGCCCCGCACGACGCGGGGCCGGTCGGCGCGGAGCTGGTGGTCGAGACGCCGCTCGTCGTGCGCGAGTCGACTGCCCCGCCCCGCGGGTCGTGAGCGCGCGCGCGGGGGGCCGGGTGTTAGGCGCGCTCGCGGCCGCGAGCGCCGCCGCGCAGCCCCCGGCCGCGCCGGTCCTCGACGCGCGCCGGATCGCGCACGAGCGCTTCGGCGCGGACGCGCCGTGGTACGAGGGGAACGTCCCGTCCTTCGAGTCGGCGGACCCGGAGATCGACCGCATCTACTACTACCGCTGGCAGGTCTTCCGCTCGCAGCTGCGCGACCTCGGCGCGCGGGGGTACATCGTCACCGAGTTCCTCGACGACGTGCCCTGGCAGCGGCAGCCGTACGCGAGCCTGAACGACGCCACCGCGTTCCACGTCTACGAAGGACGCTGGCTGCGCGACCGGCGGTACGTGGGCGACTACCTCGACTTCATGTACGCCGGCGGCGGGAACGACCGGCACTTCAGCGAGTCGATCGCGGACGCCACGTACGCGCGCTTCCTCGTCGACGGCGACACGGCGTCCGCGCTCCGGCACCTCGACGTCATGCGGCACGTCTACGCGCTCTGGGACGACCACTACGACTTCGCGAAGCGGCTCTACTGGATCGAGCCGCTGCTCGACGCGACGGAGTACACGATCGCCTCGACGACGCGAGCGGGGGCAAGGACGGGTTCACCGGCGGGCAGGCGTTCCGCCCGTCGATCGACAGCTTCATGTACGCCCACGCGCGGGCGATCGCCCGCCTGTCCGCGCTCGAGGGCGACCGGGCGGCCGGGCGACCGCGGCGGCGTACGCGGCGCGGGCCGACACGCTGCGGCGCGCGGTGGAAGAGGGCCTGTGGAGCGACTCGCTCCGGCACTTCGTCGACCGCTACGAGGTCGACAACGCGTACGTCCACTACTGGGCGCCGGTCCGCGGGCGCGAACTCATCGGCTACGTGCCGTGGTACGCGAACCTCCCCGAGGACCGGCCGGGCTACGCCGACGCCTGGCGGCACCTGCTCGCGCCGAACGAGCTGGGCGGGCGCTACGGGCTGCGGACGAACGAGCCGTCGTACGAGTACTACATGCGGCAGTACCGGTACGACCGGGCGACCGGCGGGCGCGAGTGCCAGTGGAACGGCCCGGCGTGGCCGTTCCAGACGACGCAGGCGCTCGTCGGCATGGCGAGCCTGCTGAACGGCTCTACGCAGCGCGTCGTCACCCCCGCCGACTACGTGCGCGTGCTGAAGCAGTACACGCGCCTGCACCTGTTCGACGGCCGCCCCGACCTGCAGGAGGACTACGACCCGGACACCGGCCGGCCGATCGTCGGGCTCCCCCGCAGCCACCACTACAACCACTCCGGGTACGACGACCTGATCATCACCGGGCTCGTGGGCCTGCGCCCGCGCGCGGACGACGTGCTGGAGGTGAGTCCGCTCGTCCCCGCCGACCCGCGCGACCCGTACCACCTCCGCTACTTCGCCCTCCAGGACGCGCCGTACCACGGGCACCTCGTCACGGTGGTGTTCGACGACGACGGGCGGCGCTACGGGCGCGGCGCGGGGTTGTCGGTGTACGTCGACGGGCGGCGCGTCGCGGCGTCGCCGTCACTCCGACGGCTCACCGCGCCGATCCGGCAGGCGCCGCTCCCGCCCGTGCGCCGCGCGATCGACCTCGCGGCGAACCTCGTCCCGACCGACTTCCCCCTCGCCTCCGCGTCGGGCAACGCCGACGCCGCGTCGCTACACGGCGCGGTCGACGGCCGGGTCTGGTTCTTCCCGGAGGTGCCTAACGGATGGTCGACCGCGGGCTCCGCGCACGCCGAGGACTGGTTCGCGGTCGACTTCGGCCGGCCGGTGCGGGTCGGCGCCGCGGAACTGAGCTTCGCCGACGACGGGCGGACGGTCGCGGCGCCCGCCGCCTACCGCGTGCAGGTGTGGCGCGACGGCGCGTGGGCGGACGTGGCGCGCCGCGGGCCGGCCGTCGCGAACGGGACGAGTCGCGACGCGTGGACGCCGGTCGTCGCGACGAAGCTGCGGGTCGTCGTGACGCCGAGCGCGCGCGCCCCGCTCCGGCTGGTCGAGCTGAAAGTGTTCTGACGCGCGTCCCGCCCGTACATTGTGCCCGCCCGCCGCTGCGCGGTGCCGCCGGTGTCGAGCGTGCGCCTGCTCGCGACCCCGGAGCGCCTCGACCGGTCGCAGGACGCGGACGCGCCGGTCGTCCGCGTGCCGGCGCACCTTCCAACCGACCATGCGGCGGCGTTCCGCGCCGCCTTCGCGGGGACACCATGACGATGCTGAACAAGGGGCCTAACGCATTCGGCACACGTGCCGCGCGCCTCGCGCTCGCCGCGACGGTCGCCGCCGTGGCGGGCGCACGTCCCGCGCCGCTCGCGGCCCAGGCGCCCGCCGCCCGTCCGGCGCCGCCGTCCGACACGATTCCCCTCCCCGAGCACCCGCGCCCCGACTTTCGGCGCGCCGACTGGCTCAACCTGAACGGGCGCTGGCAGTTCGCGTTCGACAAGGCCGACGAGGGCGAGCGCGCCGGGTGGTTCCGTGCGGACCGCGCCATGCCCGCGGCGCACCACATCCTCGTGCCGTTCTCGTGGGCGGCGCCCGCGTCCGGCGTGGTCGGGGACAGCGCCGACATCGGCTGGTACGCGCGCCGCGTGACCGTGCCCGCGGCGTGGGCCGGGCGGCGCGTCTTCGTCGTCGTCGGCGCGTCGGACTGGAAGACGCGCGGCTGGCTCGACGGGCAGCCGTTGGGCGAGTACGAGGGCGGCTACACGCCGTTCGCGTGGGAGCTGACGCGCGCCGCGCGCCCCGGGACGGCGCAGCGGCTCGTGCTGCGCGTCGACGACACGCCGCACGCGTTCAAGCTCGAAGGGAAGCAGGGCTACGGCAACGTGCGCGGGCCGTGGCAGACGGTGTACCTCGAGGCGCGCGGCGCGGCGCCGCTCGAGTGGGTCCACTTCACCCCCGATGTGCCCAACGGCCGGATGACGGTCGAGGCCAAGCTGCTCGAGCCGGCGCCACGGGCGTTGACGTTCTCGCTCGCCTTCCGCGACACGAGCCTGCGCGCGGTCTCGCGCCCGGTCCCGCGCGGCGCGACGACGGTGCGCATCGAGGTGCCGGTCCCGCACGCGCGACTCTGGTCGCCCGAGGACCCGTACCTCTACGAAGCGACGGCCACCTTAGGCGCGCCCGGGCTCGCGGAGGACCGCGTCGAGACGTACTTCGGGATGCGGAGCGTCGGCGTCGCCGTGCTCCCGGGAACGACCATCCCGTACGTCGCGCTGAACGGGAAGCCCGTCTACCTGCAGCTCGCCCTCGACCAGGCGTACCACCCGACCGGGTTCTACACCTTCCCGACCGACAGCGTGCTCCGCGACGAGATCCTGCGCGCGCGGCAGATCGGCCTCACAGGACTCCGCGAGCACATCAAGGTCGAGGCGCCGCGCAAGCTGTACTGGGCCGACCGGCTGGGCGTCCTCATCATGGCCGACGTGCCGAACTGGTGGGGTCCGCCCGACTCGGCCGCCTTCCACGAGCACGAGGTCGCGCTCCGCGGCATGATCGCGCGCGACTACAACCACCCGAGCGTGTTCTCCTGGATCACGTTCAACGAAACGTGGGGGCTGCGCACGAAGAGCGCCGACGGGAACGAGACGTACCTGCCCGCGACGCAGGCCAAGGTGGCGAGCGTGCAGCAGCTCGCGAAACGCCTCGACCCGACCCGGCTCGTCGAGGATAACTCGGTGTGCTGCGGCGTGGGGCACACCTCGACGGACCTCAACAGCTGGCACGAGTACCTCGCCGGCTGGCAGTGGCCCGCGTACGTTCGCCGGCTGAGCGACAGCACGTTCCCCGGCTCGACGCGCAACTTCCAGCCCGGCTACCGGCAGGCGAACCAGCCGATGCTGAACTCGGAGTTCGGCAACGTGTGGGGCTACGACGGCAGCACCGGCGACGTCGACTGGAGCTGGGACTACCACCAGGCCGTCGACGTCTTCCGCCGCACGCCGAAGATGGCCGGGTGGCTCTACACCGAGCACCACGACGTCGTCAACGAGTGGAACGGCTACTGGCGCTTCGACCGCTCCGGCAAGGACCTCGGCGTCGAGGACCTCGTCCCGGGAATGACGGTCCGCGACTTCCACGCGCCGTACTACATCGCGGTGGGAGAGCCGGGCGCGCCGAGCCGCGACGCCCGCCCCGGCGAGCTGGTGAACGTGCCGCTCTACGCGTCGTTCCACACGGGCGCGGTGCGGCCCGTCGGCGACTCGCTCGTGCTGCGTGCGGAACTCTACGGCTGGAACGCGGTGGGCGAGCGGCGGTCGTACGCGACCATGACGCGCCGCGTCGCGTACCGGCCGTGGATGTCCGATTCGCTTCCCTCACTGCCCGCGACGATGCCCAACGAGCCCGCGGTGGCGGTGCTCGCGGTGCGGCTTGAGGACGCGTCGGGGACGGTACTGCACCACAACTTCACGACGTTCGTCGTCGGCGGCGCGGCGCCGGACGCGGTCACGCTGGTCGACGGCCGCCGCGCGCGCCTAGCACACGTCGCCGCCAACGCCTACACCGACGCCCGCTGGTCGGAGAAGAGCTGGCAGGTGCTCGGCGGGCGCAAGGTGAACGGCGCGGGGAGCGGCTACGTGGAGTACCGCATCCCCTGGCCCGCCGGGCTCCGGGCGGACGACGTCGCGGGCGCGACGTTCCTCGTCGAGGCCTCCGCGAAGCGCCTGTTAGGCAAGGACCGCGACAGCACGGCACGCGGCGACGGCGACTACATGCGCGGCGGCGGGCTGCAGGACCCCGGAAAGAACCCGAACGCCTACCCGATGACCGGCGACGTCAAGTACCCGAGTGCGGTGACCGTGCGCGTCGGCGGCGAACTCGCCGGGCGCGTCGAGCTCGCCGACGACCCGGCCGACAGCCGCGGCATCCTGAGCTGGCACGCGCAGCCCAAGGGCGACCCGGCGCACCGGCGCCTGTACGAGGCGGGGTCGTACGGGCAGCTCGTCCGCGTGGCCGTGCCGCCGGCCGCGCTCGCCCGCGCGGCGCGCGAGGGAGCGGTCACGGTGCGGCTGGAGGTCGACCCGGCGCTGCCGGGCGGCCTCGCGGTCTACGGGCGCGAGTTCGGGCGCTACCCGGTCGACCCGACGGTGCTGTTCGTGCTCCGCGACGGCGAGCGGGCGGCCGCGCGGGGCGCACCGGCCGGGCGGTGACGCGGGCGGCGCCGCGCCACCCCGGCCGGCGCGTGCGTTAGGCGGGCCGCCGCCGCGCCGCCGCGCCGAGCGCGAGCAGCCCGGCGCCGACGAGCAGGACGGACGCCGGCTCGGGCGTGGTGGTCGCGGCCGCCGTGACGCTCAGGTCGTCGAGTTGGTAGAAAGACGGGGCGTTCTCGACCAGGAGCTGCATCCGGGTCGACGCGCCCGTCGCGACGGCGGTGAAGCTGTACTCCGTGTACGCGAGCGGCGCCTGGCCTTCGAGGTCGAACAGCTGCGTGCCACCCATCCAGGCGCGGAAGAAGGCCGGGGCCGCGATCGGGTTGTCCTCGCTCAGCAGGAAGAAGCTGACCGTGTAGCGCGTGCCGGCGACCGTCGCGAGCGTCTGGGTCAGCGTCTGCGGGCCGCGATTGGCGAAGTACGCGCCGTAGTTGCCGCTGTGCGTCGAATACGCGTCGACGCCGGTGTTGGACGTGTCGCCGCTGACCGTCCAGCCGCCGAGCGATCCGGTCTCGAAGCCGCAGTTCGCGACGAGGTTGCCCGCGATGGCGTCGCACTGGCTCGGCGTCTGCGCGGCGGCGGGGCGGCGGGCGCCGAGTACCGCGGCGGCGACGAACAGCGCGGAGAGCGGGCGGGCGAGTTGGTGGCGCATGTGGAGTTCTCGATTGAGGGAATGGGAACGTTCGCCTAACGCGTCCGCGTCAGCGTGTGCGTACGGCGGCGACCGTCGCCGCGCGCTGCGCGAGCGCCGTGTTCAACGAGGGGAGCGGCTGCGTGCCCTCGATCTGCACCGCCTGCAGCGCCTGCGCGTTGAGGCCGAGCGCCTGGAGGATGCTCGGCGCGATCTGCGTCGTCGTCACCGCGGTGTTGATCGTTGCGGCCGCGACGCCGGCGGCCGACACGAGGATCGGGACGTGCGCGTCGTCGTCCGAGAAGCCGCCGTGCTCCGCCCGCTTGGTCGCGGTCACCTTGCTGTAGATCACGCCCGGTTGCGTGATCACGACCGCGTCCGGGGTGCGGCTGTCGGTGAGCGGGTTGCCGAAGCGGACGACGAGCGGGGCGCCGGACAGCACCGACTGGATCCCCACGCTCGCTGGCGCGGCGTTCAGCGCGTTGACCGCCGCCTGCGTCTTCGTCTGGTCGGTGAGCCAGAGGAGGGCGATGTCGTCCTGCGTGGCCTGCGCGACGAGGCCGGGCGACACACTGTCGACGATGGCGGGGATCAGTTTGCTGCTGACGATGCGGCGGAGTGCGGGGTTCACCGGCGCCTGGCCGTGTTTGGCCGTGACGATCACTAGCGTCTGGGATCGGATGCCCTGGGCGGTGAGTTCCGCCAGCATCTGCCCGATCGACGCGTCGGTGCGCGCGAGCGCGGTGGCGAGCGCCGCGGTCGGCGTCGCGTTCGCGTCGGTGTAGCCGGCCGTCTTCTGGCCGACGCTCACGGCCTGGAAGTTCATCCCGAACACGGCGGGCACGCCGACGTGGGTGGCGCCGGCGTGGTCGAGGCCGTCGATCTCGTTGAGGATCGCCTTGACCTTGCGCGTGTCGTAGTGGATCGCGTCGGCGGCGTCGGCCGTGAAGATCCCGCCGTCGGCCGCGATCTCGGGCGTGTACAGGTCGTCGACGCCATGGCCCGACGGGCCGTTCACGAGGTCGTAGGCCGGGTGCTTGTCCGACCACGCGGTGCGCAGCCCCGCCGCCTTCACGACCTCGAAGATGGTGTTGACGCGGAGGAACTGGTGCGGGTAGACGGGGCTGCACCCGTGGTCGGGGTCGCGCGGCAGGTTGGCCGGGTTGATCCCGCCGCCGCCGTTCAACGCGTTCGGGTCGTAGTCGACCGACTCGTCGTAGACGACCTCCGTCCCGCGCACCGAGCAGTCCGAGCCCGGCGCGGCGAGCCGGCGGTCGTACGAATCGTCGTAGTAGACGCCGGTCGAGCGGGGCGTTCCGCCGGTGACCATCGACAGCAGTCCCGGGAACGAATCCGACGGGCGACTCGTCGACGCGCTCGTGTAGCGGATCCCCGACCCGGCCAGCTGTGCGAGCGCGGAGCTCGGGTAGAGGCGGACGTAGCGCTCGAGGTCGGCCTCGTGCATGCCGTCGATGCTGAGGAGGAGGACGTGGGTGATCGAGCCGCCGGTTGCGGCGGAGGCGGCGATCGGCGCCCCAGCGGCGGGCGCGACGGCGCGAGTTGCGTCGGCGCAGCCGTCGAGCGTGGCGGCGCCGAGTGCGCCGGCGGCGAGCGCCGCGGTGAGGGATGCCGGGGCACGAAGGCGGGACAGCGGCATGCGAGGACCTCGTCGGATGGTCAGAGTGGTCCGGACGGGCGTACACCCGCCGGACCGCGGCCACGGTGGCGCGTCCGTGTCACACGCCGGCGACTGACCGGTCACGAATGGCGCGCGCGTGACGTTCCTTGTGTGCCCTTTGTGCGCGCGCGTGTACGCCGATCCGGTCCACGCGGCCTCGCGCACACGTCGCCGGCCGCGGTGCGCGGCGCGTAGGTTGCGGCGTCTCGTCCGGTTACTCGCCTTTGCTCGCCGCCCATGGACCGCCGCACCTTCGTCGCCGGCACCGCCGCCGGACTCGCGAGCGCCTCGCTCGGCACCTTCCCGGCCGCGGCGCGTGCGGCCTCGGGCGGCGCCGCGTCGGGCGTCGCCGGCGCCGTCTTCAGCCGCGCGCCGCTCGCTCCCGTCCCCTACGCCCCGCTTCCGTTAGGCAGCGTGCGCGCCCGCGGCTGGCTCGCCGAGCAGCTGCGGTTGATGGCCGACGGGCTGGCCGGGCACCTCGACGAACGGTACCCGCTGGTCGGCCCGGAGAACGCGTGGCTCGGCGGTCCGGGCGACACGTGGGAGCGCGGCCCCTACTGGCTCGACGGCCTCGTCCCGCTCGCCCACGTGCGCGGCGACGCGCGCCTTGCCGACAAGGCGCGCCCGTGGATCGAGCACGCGCTCGCCTCGCAGCGCGCCGACGGGTACTTCGGCCCGCCCGACGACGAAGGCCGGGGCCGCGATGAGGGCGGCGTACAGCGGGCCAACTCGGCCGACTGGTGGCCGCGCATGGTGATGTTGAAGGTGCTGCAGCAGCACCACGACGCGACCGGCGACCCGCGCGTGCCGCCGTTCATGGCGCGGTACTTCGCCTACCAACGCGCGCAGCTGCCGTCGAAGCCACTCAACCACTGGACGCAGTGGGCCCAGCACCGCGGCGGCGAGAACCAGGCAAGTGTGCTCTGGCTCTACGACCGCACGGGCGACCCCGCGCTGCTCGACCTCGCGCGCCTCGTCGGGGCGCAGACGTCGGACTGGACGGGGGGCTTTGCGCGCGAGCAGCCCCCGTCGACGCACGGCGTAAACGTCGCGATGGGGCTCAAACAGCCGGCGGTCGCCTACGTCCTGGACCGCGACCCGCGCCGGCTCGACGCTGTCGCACGGGGGCTCGAGTTCCTCCGCCGCGACCACGGGCAGGTGACCGGGATGTTCTCGTGCGACGAACTCCTGCACGGTACCGACCCGCAGCAGGGGACCGAGCTGTGCACCGTCGTCGAGGCGATGTTCTCGCTCGAGCAGCTCCTGCGCGTCACCGGCGACGCGGCCCACGCCGACCATCTGGAGCGCATCGCGTACAACGCCCTGCCCGCCCAGACGACGCGCGACTGGACGGCGCGGCAGTATTACCAGCAGCCCAACCAGGTGGTCGTCGCGCGCGACGAGGAGCGGTACACGCAGCAGCACGGCGGGACGTCGCAGCTCATGGGGCTGCTCACCGGCTACCCGTGCTGCACGGTGAACATGCACCAGGGGTGGCCGAAGTTCGTCCACGCGCTCTGGCTGGCGAGCGCGGACGGCGGGCTGGCCGCGCTGGCCTACGGGCCGAGCGCGGCGCGGGTGACGTTAGGCGGGGTGCCGGTCGAGGTCGAGCAGGACACGGCGTACCCGTTCGACGACGCGGTCCGCGTGCGCGTGCGGCCGGAACGCCCGGTCGCCTTCCCGCTGCACCTGCGGGTGCCGGGGTGGGCGGAGGGCGCGACGTTCCTCGTCAACGGACGCGCGGCCGACGTCGACGCGCGTCCCGGGCGCGTCGTGCGGCTCGCGCGCACGTGGCGGGCGGGGGACGTCGTCGAGCTGCGACTCCCCGCGCGCGTGCAGGTCTCGACGTGGCACAAGGGGCTCGCGGGGGTCGAGCGTGGGCCGCTCGTGTACGCCCTCCCCGTGGGCGAGCGGTGGCAGGAGACGGGCGCGGTGAACGGCGTGCCGACGCAGGAGGTGCACCCGACGACGCCGTGGAACTACGCGCTCGCCGCGGACGCCCCGATGCGGCCGGAACGGGCGCCGATGTCGGACCGGCCGTGGACCGCGGCGACCGCCCCGATCCGCCTCACCGCGCGGGCGCGGCGGGTCCCGGGGTGGGTCCGCTACGACGCGGTCGACGGGACGCTGCCGGCGAGCCCGGTGGCGACGCGCGAGCCGGAGGAGGCGATGACGCTCGTGCCGTATGGGTGCACCGTGCTGCGAATCTCGGAGTTCCCGGTGGTAGCGGGGTAGGCGCCGTGCCTAACGGCCGGCGAATTCACGTCCACCTATTCCGCGTCCGCCTACTTCAGCACCCCGAACGTGAACACCGTCCGCGACCGGAACGTCTGCCCCGGCCGCAGGATCGTGCTCGGGAACTGCGGGTGGTTGGGCGAGTCCGGGAAGTGCTGCGTCTCGAGCGCCATCGCCGAGCGGTGCGCGTAGACTTTGCCGCCCTTGCCGTGGATGGTACCGTCGAGGAAGTTGCCCCCGTAGAACTGGATCCCCGGCTGCGTCGTCGCAACGTCCATGGTGCGGCCGCTCGACGAGTCGACGACGCGCGCCGCGTGGACCAGCCCGGCGCGCCCGTTGCGGTCCAACACCCAGTTGTGGTCGTAGCCGCCACCGAAGCGGAGCTGCTGGTTCGTCTGCTGCTGGTCGAGGCGGGCGCCGATCGCCGTCGGCGTGCGGAAGTCGAACGGCGTCCCCGCGACCGGCGCGAGCTCGCCGGTGGGGATCAGCGTCGTGTCGACCGGCGTGAAGCGCGACGCGTTCAGCAGGAGCACGTGGTTGTTGACCGTCGGGCTACCCGCGCCGGCGAGGTTCCAGTACGTGTGCTGCGACAGGTTGACCGGCGTGTTCTTCGTCGTGCGCGCGTCGTAGTCGATGACGAGTTGATCGTTCGGCGTGAGGGTGTACGTGACGCGCGTCGCGAGCGCGCCGGGGTAGTCCTCCTGGCCGTCGGGGCTCACGTAGCGGAACGTCACGCCGACGCTGTCGCCGTGGCGGAACGGCGTCCCGGTCCAGATCTGCTGGTCGAAGCCCTTGGCCCCGCCGTGCAGCGAGTTGGGCGGGTTGTTGATCGCGAGCTGGTGCGTCTGGCCGTCCAGCGTGAACCGGCCCTTGGCGATGCGGTTGGCGTAACGGCCGACGATGGCGCCGAAGTACGGCGAGGTCGCCCGGTCGACGTACCCGCCGAGGCTGTCGTGGCCGAGTACGATGTCGTCGAACCGGCCGTTCCGGTCGGGCGTGCGGAGGTTGGTGATGATGCCGCCGTACGTGATCGCCCGCAGCGTCATGCCGTGCGCGTTGGTGAGCGTGAACGCCTCGACCGCGCGGCCGTCGGCGAGCTGGCCGAAGGGGGCGCGGGTCACGCTCGGCCCGCGCGCGGCGGGTTGCGCGGCCGGCTGCGCGGACGCGGCGCTCGCGAACGTCACGCCGGCGGCGGTCACGGTGCCGGCGGCGGTGCGGAAGAAAGCACGAAGCATGGGCGAACGGTCGGAAGTGGTCACGGAAGGCGGGCTCGGTCGCGGTCGCCGCAGCGGCCGCGGGCGGGAAGGTACCGCGGGTACACCGCGCGCGCGTCCCGGATCGCTAGCTTGCGGGCATGTCTTCGACTGCCGTCATCGACCCGGCCATCGCCGCCAAGGGGTACGCGCACCCGGAGGCGCTCGTCTCAACACAGTGGGTGGCCGAGCACCTCGACGACCCCGCGCTCCGCTTCCTCGAGAGCGACGAGGACGTGCTCCTCTACGACCTCGGCCACCTCCCGGGCGCGCAGAAGCTCGATTGGCACGCGGACCTCAACGACGCGGTCGTGCGCGACTACGTCGACCGCGCGCAGTTCGAGGCCCTCGTCCGGCGGTTAGGCATCGACGCCTCGCACACGGTCGTGTTCTACGGCGACAAGAACAACTGGTGGGCGACGTACGCGTTCTGGGTGTTCCGCCTGTTCGGCTTCGAGAACGCGCGCGTGATGGACGGGGGCCGCGCGAAGTGGGAAGTCGAGGAGCGCCCGATGACCGAGGACCGGCCGACCGTCGCGCCGAGCACCTACACGGCGCCGGCGCGCGACGACGCCGCGGCGCGCGCGTTCCGCGACGACGTGCTCGCGCACATGCGCGCCGGCCGCCCGATGATCGACGTGCGCTCCGCGCCCGAGTTCACCGGCGAGCGCACCCACATGCCCGACTACCCGCAGGAGGGTACCCTACGCGGCGGCCACATCCCGGGCGCCCGCAACGTGCCGTGGGCGCGCGCCGCGGACGCGGACGGGTCGTTCAAGTCCGCCGACGCGCTGCGCGCGATCTACGAGGGCGAGGCGGGCCTGACGCCCGACACGGATGTCGTGACGTACTGCCGCATCGGCGAGCGGTCGAGTCATACCTGGTTCGTCCTCACCTACCTGCTCGGCTACGACCGCGTGCGCAACTACGACGGCTCGTGGACCGAGTGGGGGAACGCGGTACGCGCGCCGATCGAACTCGGGCCGGGGCCGGCCGCGGGCGGGGGGCGCTGATGGCGATCGACCCGACCAGTCCGGCCACGCCGGGCGGCGCACTCCCTGCAGCGGCGGCGTCGACGGCGCGTCCGCCCGCGCGCGTCGCGGTGACGTGGGCCGGGCATCACGCGTTCGACGCCGGCCGGCCGGGCGGTCCGACGATCCGCCTCGACGCGGGCGCGCGGACGGGGCCGAGCCCGGTCGACGCGTTGCTCGCGTCGCTCGCGGCGTGCACGGCGGTCGACGTCGTCGACATCCTCGCGAAGCGCCGCACCCCGCTCGAGGCGCTCGCGATCGACGTCGAGGGCGAGCGATTCGAGGGCACCCCCGGTCGATTGACGCACGTGCGCCTGGTGTACCGGATGCGCGGTGCTGGAATCGAGCGCGCGCACGCCGAGCGCGCGGTCGAGCTGGCGGTCACCAAGTACTGCTCGGTGCGCGATTCACTCGACCCGGCGCTCCCGATCGAGTGGCGCGTGGAGCTGGACGGCGAAGGTGACGCGGCGGGCCGAGGATGACGCCGGTGGTGCGCGCGCGTCCGGCCGGCTAACTTGAGTGGCTGCGCGCGGCCGGATTACCGCCGCTCGACCCCACCTCCGACATCTGCCGCGGGCGACCGCAGGGCACGCATATGAAGAACGACACGCACCCGCTCTACCACCCGGTGGTCTTCAAGGATCTCTCCAACGGGCAGCTCATCGTTACGCGCTCGACGATAACGAGCGAGCAGAAGATCCGCCTTTCCGACGGGAACGAGTACCCGGTCATCCCGCTCGAAATCACGAACATGTCGCACCCGTTCTACACGGGCGAGCAGCGGCTCGTGGACACGCAGGGGCGCGTGGACAAGTTCAAGAAGCGGTACGGGCGGTAAGACCGAGGATCGAGGGACGGCCTGCTGCGACAGTGTCGCAGCGGGCCGTTTCGCTTGTCGCGGGGCCGGACTCCGCGACGCACCTCACCGCGCGGGGACGATCCGTACGCCGCCGGACCCCGCGTCGATCACGATCCGCCCCCGCCCGTCCCCGACGCGACCGGTCAGGTGCCCGCTCTCGCTGCGGGTCACCTGGACCGGGACGTCGGTGTGAATTCCGCCGCTGCCCGCGTCGATGTCGAGGGTGGCGCCGAGCGTGGGCGGGAGGCGGAGGGTGATGCCGCCCGAGCCGGTGTCGATGTTCGCGCGCTCCACGTCGCCGACGAGCTCGAGGTCCACGCTGCCGCTGCCGGCGTCGAGCTTGATCGTCCGCGCGCGCACCTTGTCGAGACGCATCCCGCCGGAGCCGGTGTCGAGGTTCACGTCGCTGGCCTCGACATCGCCGCCCTGGACGCTCCCCGAGCCCGCGTCGACGCGGAGGCGGTCAGCGCGGATGCCGCGCGCCTCGACGCCGCCCGAGCCCGTGTCCAGGTTCACCTCCCGGCCCTGCGCGTCGCGGACGCGGACCTGGCCGCTGCCCGCGTCGACCACAAGCCGCCCGCGCGTGCCCTCCGTCGACACCTGCGCCGCGTGGACGTCGAGCGTGAGGTCGCCGTCCACGTTGCGCGCCTCGGCCGCCCCCGCGCCGACGTGGACCGCCACGCGGCGGCCGGTCGGGACATACACCGTGACCTCGGCCCAGGCTTCGACCCCGCCGCCGTCGCCACGGATCGTCAACCGGTCCGAACGAAGGGAGGCGAAAAACCCGCCGTCGTTGCCACCGAACGTCCCGTCCGAGCGGACGCGGAAGGTCACGTTCGAGCCGCGGCCGAGGTCCGGGTACACGAGGTCGCCCGCGGGCGCGACCACACGGAGCGCGTCGTGTCCGCGCACCTCGCCCGTGAGGACGCGCAAACGCCCCGCGTCGCGCCCGCGGCGCGTCACCTCGACCACGACGTCCCCGCCCGACCCCGCGACGAGTTGGACGCGGCCGGCGGGATCGTACACCGCGACGTCGTCGCCCCGGAGGGTGTAGCGCTCCGCGGCTTGCGCGCCGAGCGCGGCGGGGAGGGACGCGGCTGCGAGGGCGGCGGCTGCGAGGGCGACGACGCGCATGGCGGGCTCGGGGTAGACGTGGGACGCGAAACGAACGACGTCGGCCGTACGTTGGGCCGTCGGCGGCGGATTCGACAGGATTACCTTCCGCGCGTGACCGAACTTCTCCTACCGGCAACCGCGTCGCTCGACGCGCAGCTCGACGCCGAGCTGTCCGCGCTCGACGCCGCCGGGATACGCCGCACGCTGCGGCCGCTCGTCCGCGCTGGCGCCGCACACCGCGCGACCCCGGACGGCGCGCGCCTGCTCGACTTCGCGTCGAACGATTATCTCGGACTCGCCACGGACCCCCGCCCCGCCGCCGCGGCCGCCGCGTTGCTCGCGCGCGAGGGGCTCGGCGCGGGGTCTGCCCGGCTCATCGGCGGCGACCACCCCGAGCACCACGCGCTCGAGGCGGAGCTCGCGGCGCTCAAGGGCACCGAGGCCGCGCTCCTCTTCCCGAGCGGCTACGCGGCGAACACCGGCGCGCTCCCCGCGCTCGCCGGGGCGGGCGACGTGATCTACTCCGACGCGCTCAACCACGCGTCGCTCGTCGACGGCTGCCGGCTCGCGCGCGCGAACGGCGCCGCGGTGCGCGTGGTGCCGCACGCCGACGCCGGCGCGCTCGACGATGCGTTTGGCGCGGACGCCGGCCGCTTCCGCCGCCGCTGGGTCGTGGTCGAGGGCGTGTACTCGATGGACGGCGACCTGCACCCGCTCGCCGAGGCGGTCGCCGTCGCCCGCCGGCACGGCGCGTTCGTCTACGTCGACGACGCGCACGCGACGGGCGTCGTCGGGCCGGACGGGCGCGGGTGCGCCGCGCACTGGGGGGCCGAGGCCGACGTGACGGTCGGGACGTTAGGCAAGGCGTTCGGCGCCTCGGGCGCGTTCGTAGCCGGGAGCGCCGCGCTCCGCGCGTGGCTGCTGAACCGCGCGCGGAGCTTCGTGTTCACCACCGCCTCGCCGCCCGCGCTCGCGGCCGGCGCGCGCGCGGCGCTGGCCGCGGCCGCCGCGGAGCCGTGGCGGCGCGCGCGGACCCGCGCGGCGGCGCGGCGGCTGCGCGCCGCGCTCGCCGCGGCGGGGCTGCGCGTGCCGGGCGCGGACGACGGGCACATCGTCCCGGTGCTCGTCGGCGACGCGCGGCGCGCGGCCCGCGCGGGCGACGCCCTCCGCGCGCGCGGGATCCTCGTCGGCGCGATCCGGCCCCCGACGGTGCCCGCCGGGGCGGCGCGGCTCCGCCTCAGCACGAGCGCGGCGCACACCGATGCGGACGTCGACGCGGCGGCGGCCGCCGTCGCCGCGGTGCTCGGTACTTAAGTGAGTCGCCGCAAGATCCTGGACCCCCGCGTGCGCGGGGGTGACGGCGACAGGGCTGCGCATCGCCCGGTCCCCTCGTTGTCACCCCCGCGAAGGCGGCGGGCCACCGTTCTCTGGCGACCCGCTTAGCCGGTGCCGGACGGTC
Source organism: Gemmatimonadetes bacterium T265 (assembly GCA_019973575.1). Classification (NCBI taxonomy): domain Bacteria; kingdom Pseudomonadati; phylum Gemmatimonadota; species Gemmatimonadetes bacterium T265. The sequence continues at coordinate 2,587,789 of BPUI01000001.1, read as the reverse complement.
TAACCAGCGCCGACGTTGTCGCGCTCGACGCCGTAGCGCTCGACGCGCGGCACGTCTGGCACCCGTACACGCAGCACTGGAACGCGCCCGCGCCGGTCGAAATCGTCGGCGCGCGCGGCGCGTGGCTGCACGCGGCCGACGGGCGCCGGATCCTCGACGCGATCTCGAGCTGGTGGGTGACCCTGCACGGGCACGCCGAGCCCTCGATCGCGGCCGCGGTGGCGGCGCAGGCCGCGGCGCTCGAGCAGGTGATCTTCGCCGGGTTCACGCACGCGCCGGCCGCGCACCTCGCCGCGGAGCTGGCCGCGGTGCTCCCGCCCGGCCTCGAACGCATCTTTTACTCCGACAACGGGTCGACCGCGGTCGAGGTCGGGGTGAAGATCGCCCTGCAGGCGTGGCACAACCGGGGCGCGCCGCGCCGGCTCGTGGCGGCGCTCGACGGGGCGTACCACGGCGACACGTTCGGCGCGATGAGCGTCGGCGGGCGCGGGGTGTTCTCCGCCGCGTACGAGGGACACCTGTTCGAGGTCGCGCGCCTCCCCGACCCGTCGCGCGACCCGGAGGGCACGCTGGCCGAGTTCGACGCGCTGTTAGGCGTACGCGGCGGCGAACTGGCCGCGCTCGTCGTCGAGCCTCTGGTCCTCGGCGCGGCCGGCATGCGCGCGTACGACGCGGCCGTCCTCCGCGCGCTCGCCGCGCGGTGCGCCGACGCGGGCGTCTACCTCGTCGCCGACGAGGTGATGACGGGCTTCGGGCGCACCGGGCCGCTCTTCGCGTGCGAGCGCGCCGGCGTCGCGCCCGACGTCGTCTGCCTGTCGAAGGGGCTCACCGGCGGCTTCCTCCCGATGGGCGCGACCGCGGTGCGGGCCGAACTGTTCGACGCGTTCCTGAGCGACGACCGTCGCCTGACGTTTTTCCACGGCCACTCGTTCACCGCCAACCCGATCGCCTGCGCGGCGGCGCGCGCGAGCCTCGCACTCCTCCGCGACCCGGCGTGCGCCGCGGCGCGCGCGCGCATCGAGGCGGCGCACCGGCGCCACCTCGCCGCGTTGGGCGCCGACCGGCGCGTGCGCGCCGCGCGCGTGCTCGGCACGGTCGCGGCCTTCGACCTCGCGGACGACGGCGGGGGCGCGGGATACCTCGCCCCGGTCGGGCGGCGGCTCGCGGAGTACGCGCTCTCCGAGGGCGTCCTGCTGCGGCCGTTAGGCGACGCGTGCTACGTGTTGCCGCCGTACCGCACGACCGACGCCGAGCTGGCGCTCGCCTACGGCGTGGTCGAGCGGTTCCTCGACGGCGCGCCGGCGCAACGGCGCGCCGGCGCCGGGCCCGCGGGCGGGGTGCTCGATGACGCGTGACGCCGCCAGGCTCCGGCTTGCCGTGACGGGAACCGACACCGGCGTCGGCAAGACGCTCGTGAGCTGCGCACTCGTCGCCGCGCTCCGCGCCCGCGGGGTCGCGGTCGCGCCGTTCAAGCCGATCGAGACGGGCGTGCCGGGCGTGCCGGGCGCGGGCGCCGGGGCCGACGCCGAGCGGCTGTGGCGCGCCGCCGGCACGGGCCACGCGCTCGACGACGTGGGACCCGTCACCTACACCGAACCGCTCGCGCCTCTCGTCGCCGCGGAGCGCGCGGGGCGCCCCGTCGACCTCGCCCGCGTCGAGGCCGCCCGCGCGCGGCTCGACGCGGGCGCGTTCCTCGTCGAGGGCGCGGGCGGACTGCTCGTGCCGCTCGCGCGCGAGGCGGACGGGCGGGTCGTCGACCTCGCCACGCTCGCCGCCCGCTGGGCGTTAGGCGTCGTCGTCGTCGCCGCCGACCGGCTCGGCGCGCTGAACCACACGCTGCTCACGGTGCGCGAGGCCGAGCGGCGCGGGCTCGCGGTGCGCGCGGTCGTGCTGAACGCGTGCCGCCCCGCGCCCGCCGACGTCGCCGAGCGGACCAACCTGGCCGCGCTCCGGGCGCTGCTGCCGCACGTGCCCGTCGTCCCCTTCCCCTTCGTCCCCGACGAGCGGCGCGACGACGACGCGTGGCTCGCCGAGCGCGGCATGGCGCTCCTGCGGGCGGTCGCGGGCTGAGCGCCGCGCCCGGGTTCGCGTTATGTTCGGGTCCCGCGATCTCCACCACGGCGCCTCCCCACCCCAGAGCCGATGCCCTCCGCCGCCGCACGTCCCACCGTCACGCACCTCACGCCGGTCATCATCGTCGACCAGGTCGAGCCCTGCCTCGCGTTCTGGACCGACCGACTCGGCTTCGCGGTCGAGAATCAGGTGCCCGGCCCCGAGGGTGCGCTCGTCTTCGCGAGCGCGCGGCAGGGCGCGGTCGAAGTGATGTACCAGACGCGCGCGAGTGTCGTGGAGGACACGCCCGAGGCGTCGGGCACGCTCGACGGCCACGCGATCACGCTCTTTCTCACCGTCGACGACCTCGACGCGGTCGAACGGGCGATGGCGGGCGCGCCGGTCGTGAAGCCGCGCCACACGACGTTCTACGGATCGACCGAGTTCTACGTGCGCGAGCCCGGCGGGAACACGGTCGGGTTCGCGCAGTTCGCGCGCGCGGCGGCGTGACGCGCCGACGGCGGCGCGGGTAGTGGCGGGTGTCGCGCGCCATCGGCCGGCCCCGCACTCGCATACCTAAACCTCATGCGCCTCTCGCGCGATGGCCGATCCATCTACGATCTCACCGGCCGGGTTAGCGCGCTGGCGCTCGCGTGCCTCGCCGGCGCGGCATGCGGGGACGCGACGGCGCCGCTCCCGACGGAAGGCCCTCCACGCGAGTTGACCTACTCGACGGGCGGCTTCGCCATCACGCTCTACAACGTCCGTCTCGCGGGCGACACGGTGGTGTTCACGTCAACCACCTCCAGATCCGGCCCCGAACCGATCGTCCTCGTCACGCGCCGGGTGCCGCGCGCCGAGGAGTGGCGCACGTTCTGGCGCACCGTGCGCGACGCCGGGGTGTCGCGTTGGCCGGGCGAGTGCTACGACCACGGCGCGACCGACGGGGGCACCCTCGATTTCGTGCTCGCGTGGGACGGAACGCGCCGGACGGGTCACTACTACGCCGCATTTCCTTCTCGCGACGGCACGTGTGCAAACGGGGATGGTGCGTCGGGCGCCGCGGCGAGTTTCCGGCAGGCGGTGTTCGGACTCGCCGACGTACAGTTCCTCGACCCGCAGCGGACCCCGTAGTTTGCGCGCATGCTCCTGCCTTCCTGGGACGCCCTCGCCGAGCAGGCCCTCGCCGGCGAGTTGATCACGCGCGACGACGCGCTCGCGGTGCTCCGCGCGCCGGACGACGCCCTCCTCGACCAACTCGCCGCCGCCTACCGCGTGCGCCGCCGCTACTGGGGCAACAAGGTGCGGCTGCACTTCCTGCTGAACGCGCAGAGCGGCCTCTGCCCCGAGGACTGCGGCTACTGCTCGCAGTCGAAGGTGAGCGGGGCCGAGATCGAGAAGTACCCGATGCTCGCGCGCGAGCGCATCCTCGAGGCGGCGGACCGCGCCGCCGCGCTCAAGGCGGGCACGTTCTGCATGGTGATCTCCGGGCGCTCGCCCGGGGGCCGCGTGTTCGAGAAGGTGCTCGACGCCGTGCGCGAGGTGAAGGCGCGGCACGACCTCAAGGTGTGCGCGTGCCTCGGGCTCCTCACGCAGGAGCAGGCGGTCGCGCTGAAGGCGGCGGGCGTGACGCAGGTGAACCACAACCTGAACACGAGCGCGCGCTTCACGCCCGAGGTGGTGAGCACGCACACGTTCGAGGACCGGGTCGCGACCGTCGAGCAGGTGCGCGCCGCGGGGCTCAAGACGTGCTCGGGCGGGATCGTCGGGATGGGCGAGACGGACGACGACGTCATCGACCTCGCGCTCTCCTTGCGCGCGCTCGAGGTGCGCTCGGTCCCGGTGAACTTCCTCATCCCGGTGCCGGGGACGCCGTTCGCGGACGTGCGCGCACTCGACCCGCGGCGCTGCCTGCGCATCCTCGCGCTCTACCGCTTCCTGCTGCCGTCGCAGGAGCTCCGCATCGCCGGCGGGCGCGAGGTGCACCTGCGCTCGATGCAGGTGATGGGACTGTACGCGGCAAACTCGATCTTCATCGGCGACTACCTGACCACGCAGGGCGCGGCGGCGCGCGCGGACCTCGACATGCTGCGCGACGCGGGCTTCGTGGTCGAGACGCCGGACGGCGAGCCGCTCGCGGGCGACCCGTTCGCCGGGCTCCCCGCGGCCTACCCGCGGGCGCCGCTGCCGATGGCGACGCTCGGGTGACGCGGTGAGCGACCCGACCGCGTCCGGGGCCGACGCGCCGAACCCCGCGACTCTCGATCCCACGTTAGGCGGGCGCCCGCCGGTCGCGCCGGTCGACCCGGAGATCGCCGACCTGCGCCGGTCCTACACGCGCGCGGCGCTCGACGAGGGCGACGTCGACCCGGACCCGGTCGCCCAGTTCCGCCGCTGGTTCCGCGAGGCGCTCGACGCGAAGGCGGTCGAGCCGAACGCGATGACGCTCGCGACCGTGGGGCCCGACGGGACGCCAGACGCGCGCGTCGTGCTGCTCAAGGGCGCCGACGCGCGCGGGTTCGTTTTCTACACGGACTACCGCGGGCGGAAAGCGCAGGAGCTGGCGGCGAACCCGCGCGCCGCGCTCGTCTTCTGGTGGGCCGAACTCGAGCGGCAGGTGCGCGTCGCGGGCGTCGTCGAGCGCACGTCGCGCGACGAGAGCGCGGCGTACTTCGCCACGCGGCCGCGCGGGAGCCAGATGGGAGCGTGGACCTCCCGGCAATCGAGCGTGCTGCCGGATCGTGGGGCGCTGGAGCGGGACTTCGCGGCGACCGAGGCGCGCTTCGCCGGCGGCGGGGCGGTGCCCCTCCCGGACCACTGGGGCGGCTATCGCGTCGTGCCGGTCGCGTACGAGTTCTGGCAGGGGAGGGCGAGCCGACTGCACGACCGGATCCGGTACGTCCGAGACGAAGCGCGAGCCGGGACGGCCTGGCGCCGGGAGCGGCTTTCACCCTGATCCGGGCTATCTACTAAATCGCTAGTTGACAGCGGGCCGGGTGCGTGGTATCTACTAGTGGACTAGTAGATACCACGCACCCGGCCCGCATGTCCACTGTCACGTTTACCGACCGCGAGCTCGACGTCATGACCGTGCTCTGGGCGGCAGGCCCGAGCACCGTCGCCGACGTCCGCGACGCGCTCGCCGACGCCGGGCACGAGCTCGCGTACACGACCGTGCTCACGGTGCTCCGCACGCTCGAAGCGAAGGGGCACGTCGCGCACGAGGAGGAGGGGCGCGCGCACCGCTACCGGGCGCTCGTCGCGCGCGAGACCGCGGGGCGGAGCGCGCTGCGGCGGCTGTTGGGCACGATCTTCGGCGGCTCGCCGGAGCTGCTGCTCACGCACCTCGTTCGCGAGCGCGGCGTGAGTGATGACGAGCTACGCCGGATGCGCGCGTTGCTCGACGAGCGCCTCGGCGGCGTACCCGCGTCGTCCGAGCCCACAGCGGACGCCGAACCCGAGCCCGACCGGGCCCGCCGTCCACCGCGACGGACGCCATGATCGCGCTCGCGATGATCTACGCCGCGCTCGTCGGCGTGTTGTGCGCCGCGGGAGCGTGGCTCGCCGAGCGTGCTGCGCACGCGGCGGGGCGCGCGGCACGGTGGGGCTGGGCGAGCGCCCTCGCGATCGCCCTCGCCTTACCCGCCGCGGCGCTCTGGCAGGCGACGCACGACGCGACCGCGCGCGGGGGCGACGGCGGCGTCGCAGCCGAGCGCATCAACCCGGCGTCGCTGTCGGGCGGGCGGACGCGGATGCGCGTGGCGGAGCCGCCGCGGTGGTGGTGCGTCCTACGAGCCCTCCCGCGCCACGTCGCGGCGCCGGCCGAGTGGGGGTCGCTCGACGGCGGCCTGCTGGCCGTCTGGCTTGTGCTCACGGCGGGAGCGCTCGCGCGGATCGCCGCCGCCACCGCCGCAACGCGCCGCACCTCGTACACGTGGCCGGCGCGTGCCGTGTCGGGCGAGCGCGTGCGGGTGTCGGACGAGTTCGGCCCGGCGGTCGTCGGGGCGTGGCGCGCCGAGATCGTGCTTCCGCGCTGGGCGCTCGACGACCCGCGACTGCCGCTCATGCTCGCGCACGAGTGCGAGCACGTGCGGGCGCACGACGCACGATTGCTGGCTGCGGGCGCGGTCGTGGCCGCACTCGTTCCCTGGAACCCCGCGGTGTGGTGGCTCGTGCGCCGCCTGCGGGCCGCGGTCGAGGTCGACTGCGACCGACGAGTACTCGCCCGCTGCGGCGCGTGCGGCGCCGGCGACGCAGTGACGCGCCGCTACGGCGCGCTGTTGTTGGACGTGGCCGCGCGCCCGCACGTCCGCGCGCCGGCCCTCACGTTAGGCGGTACCCCCACCCTGCTTCGCCGGAGAATCGAGGCCATGTCGTCCGAGCGTTCCCGCGCGCCCCGCCGCGCGCTCGTCCCCGCGCTGGCGGCCGTCGCCGCCGTCGCTGCCGCGTGTGAGATCCCGAAGCCCACGGGACCGGCGCCGGCGAACCGCGTCCCGCTCACGAGCATCACCGCCGCGGACCCGTCGGCCGCGCCGGCCGCGGGGCCGAACGCGTCGATCGATGCCGTTCGGAGCGTTATCGCGGCGCGCATGCCCGAGCTGCTCGCCGCGCGGACCAACCGGACGCAGATCGTGTGGGTGGTGCAGCGCGCGGACGGCACCATCGAGCGCGTCACACACGCCGACGCGGCCGGCCCGCAGCGGAGCGCGCTCCGCGATCCGGGCGCGCCCTTCGGCGTCGACCGCGATCCGCTCGCCGCGGTCGACCCTCAACAGCTTGCGTCGGTCGAGGTGCTGCGGATCGCGCCCGGGCGGGTCGCCCAGGACAGCGTGCACGTCGTGTGGGTCCGCCGCCGCGCGGCGGGCGACACGACGAAGTCCGGCGGCGGAACGCCGCGCGCCACGGCGACCCTTGCGACCGTACGTGGGCGTGTGGTCGGAACGCGCGTGCCGGGTGATTCGGTGCTCGTCGTTGTTGACGGGCGCATTGCGGGTCGTGGCCACGCCGTCCTGGACACCTTCTCACCCGACACGATCGCGACCGTCGACGTGTTCAAGGGTGCGCTCGCGACCGAGCGGTACGGCGACGCGGGACGGGCGGGCGTGATCGTTCTCAACACGAAGAAGCCGGCGGTCCGCTGACGCCGGCGGTCGACGCGGGAACCCGCGCCGCCGCCGCGCGTTTCCCCCGCATGACGATCGCCACCGACTCGCTCCACCTCATCATCGGCGCGGCGGGCGGCATCGGTTCCGCGCTCGCGCGCCGGCTCGCCGCCGGGGGCGGGCGCGTCGTCCTCGCCGGCCGCGACGCCGGCCGGCTCGACGCGCTCGCCGTGGCGTTAGGCGGTGCCGCCGTCGGCGTCGTCGCGCTCGACGCGACGCGCTTCGAGGCCGTCGACGCGCTCGTCGCCGACGCCGCGCGCGCGCACGGCCCGATCGCGGGGCTCGTCAACTGCGCCGGCTCGCTCCTCCTCAAGCCCGCGCACCTCACGTCGCAGGCCGAGTACGAGCAGACCATCGCGGCCTCGCTCACGACGGCGTTCGCCACGGTGCGCGCCGCCGGCCGCACCCTCGCCGCGCAAGCGGACGGCGGGGCCGTCGTCCTCGTCGCGAGCGCCGCCGCGCGCACCGGCCTCGCGAATCACGAAGCGATCGCCGCGGCGAAGGCCGGCGTGATCGGCCTCACGCGCTCGGCGGCCGCGAGCTACGCGGGCCGCGGACTGCGGGTCAACTGCGTCGCGCCGGGCCTCGTGCGCACGCCGCTCACCGCCCGCATCACGAGCACCCCCGCCGGCGAGCAGGCGTCGCTCGGCATGCACGCACTCGGCCGCCTCGGCGAGCCGGCCGACGTCGCCGAGATGATCGCGTACCTCGTCTCACCGGCGGCCGCGTGGATCACAGGGCAGACCGTCGGCGTCGACGGCGGGCTCGGCACCGTGCGCGCGCGGTAGGCCGGCGCGGTGCGCGCGACGAGAGCCGACATTGACGCGGGACGCGGCGCGTACACGCGCGCGGCATGGGACCCGGTCGCGGCCGCCGCCGGGGTGGCCGAACGCGCGATCGCCCGGCAGGACGCGGCCGCGGGCGGCCCCGAGCCCGCCGACGGCGACGCCGCCCTGCCGCGGGCGGTCCTGGCCGACCTGCACCGCACGGGCCTCCTCGCGGCGCCGCTGCCCCCTGCGTTAGGCGGCACGGGCATCGGCCTCGACCCGGGCACGTTCCACCCGCTCCTGCGGACCCTGGCCGACGTGGGGCGCGCGGACCTCAGCGCCGGGCGGCTGTACGAAGGGCACGTCGACGCGCTGCTGCTCGTCGCCCGGTTCGGGACCGCCACGCAGCTGGCGCGCGCCGCCCGCCGCGTCGATCGCGGCGGAATGTTCGGCGTCTGGAACACCGGGCCGGCGGACGACGGCGTCCGCATCACGCCGGTGCCGGGCGGTGTGCGCCTGGACGGGCGGAAGACGTTCGCCTCGGGCGCCGCGCACCTGGCTGGCGCGGTCGTGACCGGCATGCTTCCCGACGGCGGGTGGCAGATGTGCCTCGTCCCCGTTGGCGCGCTACGCCGGACCGGCGACATGGGGATCGACCGCGCCGGCTGGCGCCCGCTCGGCATGCTGGGCTCCGCCAGCTACGCGGTCGACTTCCGGGGCGCGCGGCTCCCCGCGCGGGCGTTGTTAGGCGCGCCCGGCGACTACTACGCCCAGCCCCGCTTCACGGGGGGTGCCGCGCGCTTCGCCGCCGTGCAGCTGGGCGGCGCCGAGCGGCTGCTCGACGCGGCGCGGGGCTTCATACGAGACGCCGGGCGCGGCGACGACCCCTACCAACTTGCGCGCGTCGGCGAGGCCGCGACGCTCGTCGCGGGCGGCCGGGCGTGGCTTCGCGCTGCGGCCGACGTCGCCGAAGCACACGCCGCCGACCCGGCGACGACCGACGCCGCGACCGTCGTTGCGCACGCCAACATGACGCGAACGGCCGTGCACGAGCTGTGCGTACGTGTCTGCGAATTGGTCGAGCGGAGCGTGGGCGCGCGCGGGCTGCTGGCGCCCCACCCGTTCGCGAGGGTCGTGCGGGACCTGCTCATGTACCTCCGCCAACCCGCCCCCGACGCCGCGCTCGCCGACGTCGGACGCCACGTACTCGCGCGGCGAACGCGGGTCGGAGCGCTGTGGGAACCCCGGTGAGCGACGAACCCGGCGACGCGTCGCACAACGCCGGCGCGGCGGGCGGGGCGTCGCTGCCGCCGGCGTATTTCGACGACGTGTACGCCGCGAACGCCGACCCGTGGGCGTTCGCGACGAGTCCGTACGAGGCCGCGAAGTACACGGCCACGCTCGTCGCCCTGCCCCGATCGCGCTACCGGTCGGGGCTCGAGATTGGGTGCTCGATCGGCGTCCTCACGCGCCGGCTGGCCGGGCGGTGCGACCACCTCCTCGCCGTGGACGTCGCCGCCGCGGCGCTCGCCCGCGCGCGCGCGCGCACCGCCGACCTGCCCAACGTCACCCTCGCCCGCGTGCGCGTGCCCGACGAGGACCCCGGCGGCGCGTACGACCTCGTCGTGCTCTCCGAGGTGGGCTACTACTGGGCGCCGCCCGACCTCGACCGCGCGGCCGACCTGATCGCGCGCCGCCTGGAACCGGGCGGGCACCTCGTGCTCGTGCACTGGACGCCGTTCGTCCCGGACTACCCCATGACCGGCGACGCCGTGCACGACCGGCTACTCGCGCACTCCGGGTTCCGACGCGTCGCCGGCAGGCGCGAGGAGAAATACCGCCTCGACGTGCTCGAGCGGGCGCCCGGCCGGGACGCCGGCGCGGAGCCTTCTCCGGCCTAACGCGCCGCGCCGCGCAGCGCGGCGACGCGGCTCCGGAGCCCGCGGACGGCCGCGCGCACGTCCTCGTGCGCGGGTCCGAAGCGCCGCGCGTCCCACGCGCGCGCGAAGCGCCCGCGCAGGTCGGCGTCGAGCAGGAAGGCCCCGAAGGGGCGCCGGACGTGCGCCGCCCCCGCGAGCGTGTCGGGCGTGAGGCATAGCGCCGCGGCCAATGCGTCGAGCTCGCCCGGGAGTCGACCGGCCCACAGCTCGCGCAGCGTGGCGCGCGTGCGCGCCCACCGCTCGACGAACGCCGCCGACTCGACCGGCCACCGCCCGCCCGCGCCCGCCCACTCGGCGATCTGGGTCGCGAGCCCCACCCGCGCACGGCCCGACGCGCGGGCGCTCGTCGCCGCCCGCACGCGCGGGCTGTGGCGCACGCGGAGCCCCGCCCGCACGAGCGCCTCGTACAGGCGCACGTCCTCGAGCGCGCCGACGCCCGGCATGCCGCCGACGCGCGCGTACGCGTCGGCCGTGACCGCGAGGCTGGCGCCGAAGTGCTGGTGGTGCCGCGGCCAGGGGTCGTGCGGTTCGGGGTCGAATAGCGCGTCGACGGCGGCGACAAGGTGGCGGTAGCCGACGTCGTACAAATACAGGCCTCGGGCCGCCGCTGGGAGCGCGTCGAGTCGCGCGGCCACGACGCGCCCGCCGACCGCGTCGGCGCCGGCCGCGAATTCGGCGAGCGTGGCCGCCAGCCAGTCCGGGGCGACGACCGTGTCGGCGTCGGTCGTCGCGAGCACGCCGGCCGCCGGCGTCGCGCCTAACGCGTCGCGCGCGGCGCGTACGCGGGCGTGCGCCAGCTCCATCGCCCGCCGCCGCGCGCCGCCGCTGTGCGCCTCGCCGGGCGCAAGCCACGCCTCGACGACGTGCAGGCGGAAGCCGGGCGCGCGGCGGCGGGCGGCGGCACCGGCGGCGCGCGCCGCGGCGGCGGTGTCGTCCCCGCAGTTGTTGGCCAGCACGACGACCTCGTACCGCTCGGGGTCGAACGCCCGGCCCGCGAAGTCGCGCTGGTCCGCGAGGGCCGCGACCGCAGCGTCGACCGTCGCCGCCTCGTCGCGCGCGGGGAGCGCCACGACGACCTCGCAACGCGGGTGAGGGGGCGGCAGCCGTGGCGCAGCTGTCCGCGCCGCGGGTGCCGCGCTCAGACGCGCACTCTGGCCGCCCCGACCCGCGCCGCACGACGCGGAGCGCGGCCGTTCGGCACGACAGGCACGGCGGTCGACGACGCGCGAATGCGGATCACGTGTGCCCGCGGCGCCGGCACGGTTGTAGGCTCGCCCGCGTTCATCCCGATCGTGTGCTATGCCCGGCTACGCCGTGAGTTCGATCCCCCGCCGACCGCGCCCGCTACAAGGCCGGCGTGTCACGACGGTGCGTGATGAGCACCAACGAGCACCCGCGCCGCCGGGTTCCGAACGCCGGCCGGTCCGCTTGACGGCTCTTACGCCGTGCTCACCGCAGCCACGCGTCCCGCAACGCCACCGCCCGCGCGGTCGCCGCGGGGTCCTCCGCGATCGTCCACGCGCTCCCGCCTGTGGTCAGCGTCAAACCCACGGCTCGCAGGAGCTCCGCCCACGGCAGGTCGTCGGTGCCACCGACGTAGCGGTCGAACCACCCGTGCAGCTCCGTGCCGGCGACCTCGCTCGCCGCACGTTCGACGTCGTCCTCGGTGTAGCCGCGCCCGTCGAGGTAGTACGTCGCGCGCGGCGCGTCCCACGTCCGCCGCTTGAGCGCGCGGAGGACGTCGTCGAGCGACCGCCCGCCGTCCGACCGGCCGCGGATCATCAGGTCGAGCGCGAGCGCCCGCGCCTCGCCCGCCGTGTAGTAGCTGACGAACGTCGCGGCCGAGTTGACCTGCATCGCCGCGCGCGCGCCGTCGAAGAACGGCGCATCGAACGAGGCCGCGCGCGGCGAGCGCTCGAGCCGTGCGGGCGAGGTCGCGACCGCCCGGAGCGTGCGCGCGAGCCGGTCGTAGAACGCCGCGCGCGAGACGATCCCCACCCGCACCGGCGTCATCTCCCCGTAGTACTGCGTCCACCCCTCGGCCGCCCAGAGCGACGGCTCGTGCTGCGCCTCGGTGTAGTCGAACGGGCCTAACGCGACCGGGCGCACCCGCTTCACGTTCCAGGTGTGGAAGTACTCGTGCGCGACGGTGCCGAGGAAGCGGTCCGCCGCGGCCGAGTCGGCGAGCGGGCGGGCGGTGATGATCTCGGTCGAGGTGAGGTGCTCCATCCCGTCGCCGCCGCCGTAGCCGGCGTGCGCGAGAAAGGTGTACTGCGCGAGCGGCGGCGGCGCGATCACCCGGTTCTCCCGCGCGACGATGGCCCGCGCGCCGTCGACGAAGTGCCGCCGCACGCCCGCGTCGAGCGGGCCGTTGTGGTGCAGCATGACCCGATACCGGCGTCCGTCGACGGAGAACGTGTCGATCGTCATGTGGACCGCCGGCACAACCTCGGTCGGCGCGTCGACCAGCTCGTCGTAGTTCGGGAAGCGGAACGCCGTCGTGCCGTCCGACGTCGGCAGCTCGCGGCCGGGGTTGCCCTGCGGGCCGTTGACGACGGCCCACCCCGCGGGCGGCCGGATCGCGAGCGTCACGGGGTCCGGCTTGTGCCCGTCCGCGTAGACGAACAGCCCCGCACCGTTCCAGTTCGCGTGCGCGGTGTCGAGCACGCTGTACGTGCCCGATAGGTCGTCCGCGAATACGCGGTAGCGTACCCGCGCCACGCGCTCCGGCGCGACGTGCGCCGATGCGCCGCCGACGAGCACGCCCCATGTCGAACCGCCGAGCTTCGTCCACCGGAGGGCGCGCCCCGCCCCGTCCTCGGCCCCGAATTCCTGCACGTTGCGCGCGAAGTCGACCCGCGCGTAGCGACCGGGAGACCACACGGGGAGGACGAGGCGGAGCGTGTCGGGCAGCGCACCCCGTACCTCCATCCCGATCTCGTAGAGATGCGACGCCGGATCGGGCATGGCGACGGTGTACGCGATCGCGTACGGGCGGGCCGCGGCCTGCAACGGGCCGACGCCCGGGCGCGGCGCGACGGGCACCGCCGGGGACCGCTGCGCCCGGACGGGCGACGCGACGCCGAGTGCGGTGGCGAAGGCGAGGGTGATCAGCCGGGCGAGGACGGGTCGAGACATGAGCACGGGGAGGCAGACGTCACTGATGCGCCGTAGCATACGCAGATACGTCGGCGATCGGACGTCCCCGACCTGGCGCGAACCGCCCTACCCCGCGTCGGGGGCTCGCTCGCCCCGTCTCACCGCATTCACGAGCCGGTGCGCGCGCCGGGTCGTCTCGGGCTCGCGGAATCCCGCGCTCACGCGCTCGACAACCTGCACGGCCGTGTCGCGGTCCATCAGGTGCCCGGGCGAGATGTACACGGGCAGCACCTTCGCGCGCAGCCGCACCGCGTCTCCGACGACCTCGCGGCGGTGTACGAGCGGCGCGCGTGCCCACTGCTCCTCGCCCAACGGCCCGTGCCGGCCGACGAGGATCGACTTCGCGCAGCCGACCGACGGCGTGTCGAAGACGAGCCCTCCGTGGCACGCGATGCCGAACCGGCGCGGGTGCGCGTAGCCCTGCCCGTCGAAGACGAGCACGTCGGGTCGCACGCCGCGGGCGCGCAACACCGCGTACGCCGCCGCGAGCGCCGGGAGTTCGCGGAACGAGAGGAAGCCGGGCACGTACGGCATGCGCACGGGCGACACGGCCGTCGCTTCCGCGACCGTCTCGAGCCGGGGCAGCGCGAGCACGACGATCCCGGCATACGCGATATCGCCGTCGCGCTCCATGCTCACGTCGAGCCCCGCGACGAGGTGCGGCGCGAACCCCGCCGGCGGCACGAGGACGACGCGTGCACGCAACCGCTGCTGCTCCGCGGTCGCCGCCTCGATCGTCGTCGGGAACTGATAGTCGTCCGCCCTGCCCGCCGCGTCCTCGCTCATGCGCGCCCGCGGTGCAGGGCGCGCGCCGCGTCAGTGCAGTCGGCCGAGGGCCTCGCGCGCGCCCGCCAGCTTCGGGTCGAGCCGCAGTGCCGCCTCGTACTCGGCGCGTGCCGCGTCCGGCTTGCCGCGCCGCTCCTCGATCGCGCCGAGCCGCCACTGCGCGACGGCGAGCGGCGGGTCGCCGGCGCGAGGCGTGGTCTGTAGGTACTGCGAGAGCGCGGCCGCTCCGCGGTCGAGCTGTTCGCCCGACTCGGCCGCGAGTCGCCCCACGAGGTACAGCCCGACCGGCGCGTCGGGGAGCGCGCGCGCGAAGCGGTCCGCCACGTCCCACGCGTCCGTCCAGAGCTTGCGTTCCGCGTACCCCGTGGCGAGCGCCACATACGGCGCCGTGCTGTCCGGGAACTGGCGCGTGAGGGCATCCAGCTCGCGCGTTGCAGCCGGCAGGTCGTTCTCGTGCCCGGCAATCTGGGCGAAGGCGATCCCGCCGCGGTACGGGTTCCGCACGCGGATCTCCTGCGCCTCTCGGCGCGCCTTGTCCGCGCTCCCGCCGAGGATGCCGGGCGCAAGGAGGTAGAACGTCACAAGCCCCACCCGCGCGTCGATGAGGTCCGGGTCGAGTTGGACGGCGCGGTCGAACTCCGCCTTCGTCTTTCGGGCAAGGACGGCCTGCTTGAAGATGTTCGCGTGTTGTGCGCGCGCGCCGTACGCCTGGCCGAGTTGAAAGTGGTAAGCGGCACTCGCCTGATCGGCCGCGACCGCGCGTTCGAACTCGTTGGACGCCTTCTCGAACTGCCCGTCCCCCATGAACAGGCACCCGCGCGCGAACGCCGCGTCCGGTGCGACGCCCGCCGCCATCGCCTGCATGCGCGCCTTCGCGTCGGGGAAGCGCGTCCCGTCCATGGTGCGCTCGCACAGCAGGCTCGCCGCCGTCGCCGTCGACTGCGCGCCGAGGGGGTTGCCGAACAACGCGCCAGCGACGGCCGCGACGGCGAACGCGCCCAGCGACCAGGGATGTGGTTCCGGGCGGGTACGGACGAATGGCATCGCGAGCGGGACGGAGGAGTCGTAAACGAGTGTTCTGGTATCACGCCCACTCGGGCGGAGTTCCCTCGACGGCCTCCTGCCGGAGTTTGCGGTAGCTCTCGTACCGTTCGCTGCTCACGCGCCCGGCCTCGACCGCCGCGCACACTGCGCAATCCGGCTCCGAGCCGTGCGCGCAGTCGGCGAACCGACAGTCGCCGAGGTACGGGCGGAACTCCGGGAAGCAGGCGTCGAGGTGTTCCACCGGCAGGCCCCAGAGTCCGACCTCACGCAGCCCCGGCGTGTCGACGACGAACCCCGCCGGCGGACCGTCACCAGCCGCACGCCCCTCCGCGCTCGGCAGGGGGTGCAGCAACGCGCCGACGGTCGTGTGGCGCCCCTTGTTGACGCTCTCGCTGATCGCCGCCACCCGCAGGTCGAGCCCGGGGAACAGCGCGTTCATCAGCGACGACTTCCCCACCCCGCTCGGCCCGGTGAGTGCCGAGGTGCGCCCGACGAGCGCGTCCCGCAGCGCGCCCAGTCCGAACGCGGCCGCGACGCTCGTCGCGTGTAGCGGGTACCCCGCCGCCTCGTACGCCGCGAAGCGCTCGCGCACGGCGGCGGCCCCGCGCTCCGCGTCGCCGCCGCCCGCGAGCTCGCACTTGTTGATCACCACGCGCGCGGCCAACTCGTTCGCCTCGGCGACGAGCAGAAAGCGGTCGAGCATGCGCGGGTGCGGCTCGGGCTTGGCGGCCGCGAAGACGACGACGACCTGGTCGACGTTGGCCGCGACGATCCGCTCGCCGTAACCGCCGCCGGGCACCCGCCGCGCGAGCTTGCCGCGGCGCGGCAGGATCTTGTCGATCGCCCACGCGCCTTGCGGGCCGCCGCCGGCGCGCGCGTCCGCTTCGACCACGACGCGGTCGCCGACGGCGAGCTTGAGCACGCGCTCCGCGGCGGCCACCGTGTCGCGGCGCAGCGAGCCGTCGGCGCGCCGCCCTTCACCGCTCATCTTCAAGCGTCCGCGGAGCGACACATCGCGCACCGTGCCGTCGTCGCCGAGCACGCGCCACACGCCGCCGGTGCCGGAGAGGACCGTGCCCGTCACGGGTCGTCCCGTCACGGGCCGGGCTCGTCGCGGACGTCTTCGGCGCGCATCACGTCCCACCACCGCCGCGCCGGCGTGCCGCCCGCGCGCTTGCGCACGAGGGTGTCGAGCGTCGCCTTGGCCGTGAGCAGCGGTACGCGCGCGAGCGCGGCCAGCGTGTCGGCCTCGCTCGCGCCGCGCACGACGAAGTCGCTCTCCAGGTGCCCGTCGATGCCCGACGCGCCAACGCGCTTCCACCGGAGAAAGAGGAAGTACCCGCCCCAGGGCGCGCCCGGCTCCCCGGTCTCGTCCGCGGCGGGTTCGACGCTGTAGGCGAAGCCGTCCGGCCCCTCGAACGCGGCGGGGCGCCCGTGCACCGCCGCGTAGCCACCCACGGTGGACTCGTCCCCCGCGGCCGGGTCGGGCGGGAGGTGCAGCCCGCTCACATGACCGGCCTAACGGCGGTCCGCGCCCGCGCCCGCCACGTCGGCGCGGGCGTCGCGGCGCTCGCCCGCCGCCGTCGCGCCGGCGCCGTGGGCGCCGTTCGTGCGGAACGCGTCGCCGCCCGGCGCGGCGGCGGAGCGGGCGTCGTTCGTCGCCGGCGCGCCGCCGCGGCCGGAGCCGCCCAACGCTTCCCGGACCACGTTCGCGGTCATGAACATGAGGTTCGCCGGCCGCTCGGCGAGCCGGCGCATGAGGTACGGGTACCACGACGTCCCGAACGGGACGTAGACCCGGAGCCGGTAGCCCTCGCGCACGAGTTGCTCCTGCAGGTCGCGCCGCACGCCGTAGAGCATCTGGAATTCGTAGCGCTCGGGCCCGATCCCCTCGGCCCGCGCGAACCGCTTCGCCTCGGCGATGATCGCCTCGTCGTGCGTCGCGAGCCCCGGGTAGTGCCCGTCGCGCATCAGCGTGTGCATCGACCGGACGTAGCTCGCGTCGACGTCGCGCTTCTCGGGGAACGCGACCGACGGCGGCTCCTTGTACGCGCCCTTGCAGATGCGCACCCGAGCGCGCGCCCGGGCCGCGTCGGCCGCGTCCTGCCCCGTGCGGTATAGGTAACTCTGCAGCACGATGCCGACGTTCTCCGGGTACACCGGGTACAGCCGGTCGTAGAAGAGGCGCAGCGTGCGTTCGGTGTACGCGCTCGACTCCATGTCGAGCCGCACGAAGGTGCCGTAGTCGCGCGCGCGGCCGAGCACCGCGTGGAGCACCTCGACGCAGAGCTCCTCCGAGATGTCGAGCCCCATCGCGGTGAGCTTCACGCTCACGTTCGCGTCGAGGCCGCGCTCGCGGATGCGGTCGAGCAGATGCACGTACTGCCGCCCCGCCTCGCGCGCCTCGGCCTCGTTCGTCACGCTCTCTCCGAGGAGGTCGAGCGAGGCGGTGATGCCCTTCGCGTTCAGCGCCGCGACCGCGTCGAGCGCGGGCTCGACCTCTTCGCCCGCGACGAACCGCGACGCCATCGTTTTCGCGAGTCCGTTGTGGCGGACGAAGTCGAAGACCTGCTGCTGACTCGACAGGTAAAGGAGCGCGCTGCGGAGCATGCGGGAGCGTGGGCGTCGCGGACGGTACGCGCCACCCGGTCGGGCAGACGGGGCGGCGCGCGGTGACGGAATATACCCGCCGGCCCCGCGCGGCCGCCCCGCGCCAGCCCGCTTTGGCCCGCGCTCAGAGCGAAGACACTCAGAGCGAGGCCGCGATCCCTCCGGCCGCCGCAGCCGCGGTCGCGTCGGTAACGTAGGTCGCCGCCGCGGCGCTCGCGTCGTTCGCCGTCGTGTTCCCGGCGTCCGATGCCGAGCCGGTGGCGAGCGTCGCGAAGCCGAACCCGTAACCTTCGAGCGGGTTGTTCCAGCGTACCGCGCCCGTCGCCGCGTCGAGGCAGGTGATCTCGCCGCCGGCCGCGGCGTACACGTGCGCCCCGTCGACGTGGATCGTGACGAAGCCGGTGAACAGCGAGGTGCCCGGGAGCTCGGTGCTCCACCGCTTCGTACCGGTGGCCGCGTCGAGGGCGACGACGTAGCGCTGAAGGCCGACGTAGAGGACGGCGGGGGTCTCGGAAGCCATGGCAGTGCCGGGTGTGAGGGAGACGAGGATCGCGCGCGGGACCGTACGCGCCGGTCGGGCGCGCGGTGTCAGCGCACGACGCCCACGACGCGCACGACCGGGAAGTCGCCTCCGGGGCGGAGCGCCGCGTCCCATCCGTTCCACGTCGTGATGCCGTCGTCGCTTTCGGGCTCGAGCAGTTCGGCGGCGACCAGAGCGCGCGGTTGCCGCACCGGCACGAGGTAGCTGCCCACACCGAGGGTTCGGCGGCCGGGCTGCCAGACGCCTTCGAGCCGCACTTCGTGATGACCCTGAAACGGGCGAGGAGCCGTGATGACCGAATCCGTCCGGAATACGGCCACGGCCGCCTCGCGCGCCGCGTCGAGCCGCTGCACCTGCACGCCGTGACGCTGCAGCAGGGACACGGCCGCCGCGGCGCCCGGCGCGTCCGCGGCGAACGCCCAGCCGCCTGCGGGCAGCGAGACGGTGCTCGTCGCGACGAACCGGTCGAAGACGGGAATCCGCAGCTCGCGAATCCGGCCCGTGCGTCGCAGTCCGCGCGGTACGCCGGCCTCGGTTTGAGCGGAATCCGGCGCCCGCGCGAGATCTTCCGCCAGCACGGCCCCCACGCGCGGTGTCCGCGTGAGCCGCGTGCGTACCGCGAACGCCGTGTCGCGGGCGACGACCGTGGATCGCGTGTGCGCCACCACGCGCGACTCGGCGAGTGCCGAGAGCAGTTCGCCCACGAACGCGTACGTCGCGCGCACGCGCCGCTCGAACGAGTCGTGCGAGAACGCCTCGCTCAACACCGACAGCCGCCCGCGCAGGCCGTAGTAGTTCGTCCCGAAGCGCGCGCGGCTGTCGTACGTGTACCACCCCTGCTTCGTCGTGTCCGTGTTCACGTCCGCCCCGTACTCCTCGGCGAAGTTGCCGTACGGGAACGTCGGCAGCCCCCAGCGCGTCCGCACGCGCTCGGCCACGAGCGGCAGCAGCGTGTCCTGGTTGAACGCCGCGAGCGGGGCCGACGGGTGCAGGGAGGGGCTCCACGTGAGGGCGTAGCCGTGGAACGAGCCGTCCGTCGTGTGCAGGTCGACGAACACGTCCGGGTCCCACCGCGCAAAGAGCGCGAGCGCGGCGCGCGTCTCGGGCGCGTCCGCCTTGACGTAGTCGCGGTTGAGGTCCAGCCCCGCGGCGTTCGGGCGCTGGCCGACGAGCGCGGGGCCGTTCTGCTCGCCGCGGTTCACGCGCTGGTCGGCGAAGCGCTCGTTGCCGTCCGCGTTGTAGATCGGGACCGCGACGACGACGAGCGAGTCGAACACGTTAGGCGCGGGCGCGAGGGCGAGGTCGCGGAGCAGCATCTGCAGCGCCTCCTTCCCCTCGACCTCGCCCGCGTGGATGTTGGCCTGCACGTACACCACCGCCCGGCCGAGCCGGCGCGCCTCGTCCGGCGTCGAGACCGCGGGGCGCGATGCGACGACGACGGGCAGCGCGCGCCCCTCGGTCGTCGTGCCCATGCTGCTCACCCGCAGGATGGACGGCGCGAGCCGCGCGAGCGAGTCGACGAACGCGACGACGTCGGCGTAGTGGGACGTTTCGGCATACCCCGTCCGCTCGGCGCGCGTGAGCGGGCGCGGCGCGTAGCGCGCCCGCGCGGCGAGCACGCGCGCCGCGGCCGCCTGCTCGACGGGTCGCAGCGCCTCCACGTCGGCGGGAACCGCGGGTGCCGGGGCGTTGGTCTGCGCCCCGGCTCCCGCCGCGTACGCGCCTAACATCAAGCCGGCGAGCGCGGCCGCGCGGCGCCGGCTCACAGGTTCTCGAGCACGAACCGCGTCAGCGACCCGAACAGGTGCACCTGGGTGCGCCCCCCGCTGATGCTGTGCGTCTTGTTGGGGTAGAGGAGCATCGTGAACGGCTTGTTCGCGTTCTCGAGCGCCTGCGCGAGCACGAGCCCGTTCTGCGGGTGCACGTTGTCGTCCCCCGTGCCGTACACGAGGAGCAGCCGCGCGGCCATGTTGCCGACGTACGAGCCCACCGCGCTGAGCTGGTAGCCGTTGGGGTTCAGCTGCGGCGTCAGCATGTAGCGCTCGGTGTAGATCGAGTCGTAGAAGCGCCAGTCGACGACGGGCGCGACCGAGATGCCGGCCTTGAAGACGCTCCCGCCACGCGCGAGGGTGAGCGCGGTCATGTAGCCGCCGTAGCTCCATCCCCAGATCCCGATGCGCGACGCTTCGGCCCAGGGCTGCCGCCCGACCCAGCGCGCGGCGTCGATCTGGTCCTGCGACTCCTGCACCCCGAGCCGGCCCTGCGTGCCCTTGCGGAAGGCGCGCCCGCGCCACGCCGCCCCGCGGTTGTCGACGACGACGACGACGTAGCCCTGCTGCGCGAGCAGCCGGTGCCACATCGCGCGCGGGCCGCCCCACGCGTCGCTCACCTCCGGCGCGGCCGGGCCGCCGTAGACGTGCATGAGGACGGGGTGCCGCGCCGCGCTGTCGAAGCGCGCGGGCGTGATGCGGTACGCGTCGAGCTGGGTGCCGTCCGGCATCGGGACGCGGAAGAACTGCGGCGCGGCGATGCCTAACGCGCCGAGCCGCGCGGCGACCGCGGCGTTGTCGTCGAGCGCGCGGACGGGCTTGAGGGCCGCCGCGGGCTCGGCCGCCGCCGAGAGCGCGTCGAGCGTGGCGACCGGCGGCGTGGCCGCGGTGCTGTAGGTGTCGACCGCGTAGGCCGCGCCCGGCGCGACCTCGACCGCGTGCGTGCCGTCCGCGGTCGTGACGCGGACGCACGCGGGCGCGCCCGCGGTCGGCGCGAGCGCGCACCGGTACAGGTTGCGCTGCACGGGCGTCGGCGCCGCGGCGCTGACGTACGCGACACCCCGCGCGGAGTCGACGCCCGCGAGCTCGAGGTAGTCCGCGCCGTCGGGCGTGACCTGGCGGAGGTACCGGCCGCTCCGGTCGTAGAGGTGGAACGCGCGCCAGCCCGTGCGGTCGCTCCGGAGGAGGAACCGACGGCCGCCGTCGAGCCACGTCACGGGGGCGCCCTCGACGTCGACGTGCGCCGAATCGACGTCGCTCGCGACCGCGCGCACGCCGCCGGTCGACGCGCTCGCGAGCAGCACGTCCAGCCGGTTCTGGCGGCGCGGCATGCGGAGCACGGCGATCGAGTCCGCGCCTAACCATTCCATCTGCGCCACGTACTGCCCGGTGTCCGCGCCCGTCGCGATCCAGCGCGTTGGGCCGCCGCCGGCCGCCGCGACGACGCCGACCCTGACGCGCGAGTTCGGCGCGCCAGCCTTGGGGTAGCGCAGCACGCTCACCGTCGGGTACTGGCCGTCGGTCGCGTCGACGATCGGGTAGGCGGGCACCGCGCTCTGGTCGAAGCGCCAGTACGCGAGGCGCTTCGAGTCCGGGCTCCAGCGGAACGCGTCGCGCAGCCCGAGTTCCTCCTCGTACACCCAGTCGGTCGTGCCGTTGATGACGTCGTCCGACCCGTCGTACGTGAGACGCGTCGCGCGGCCCGTGGCGAGGTCCGTCACCCACAGGTTGTTGCCGCGCACGTACGCGACGCTCCGCGAATCCGGCGAGAACTTCGCGAACATCTGCAGGTCCGCGTCGACCGCCCCGCTCGCCAGCCCGCGCCCGATGAAGCTCGGTACGCCGCCGGGCACGCCCGCGGTCCGCTGGCCTAACGCCTGCCCGCCGACGGTGTCCGGGCGCCCCGCGACGGTGATCCGCACCCGCACGCCCGAACTCCCCGCGCCCGACGTCGTGGTCGGCGCGTTGGCCGCCGCGGCCGACGGCTTGCCCGGCGTGGTGATCGTCGCGACCGGCGTGACGCGCCGGGTCGCCAGGTCGACGACGTCGAACGTGCCGCGCGTGTACGTGCGCCACACGCGCACCCGGTTGTGGAAGAGCAGCGCCTTGCGCTCGTCGGGCGACAGCTGCAGTTCTTCGATCGCGATCGGGCGCCCGGCCTCGTCGCGCAGCGCGGTCGCGGGGACGAGGATCGTCGCGGTGCCGGTCGCCGCGTCGACGCGGACGATGTCGGTCCCGCCGCCGCCCGGCGCCGGGCGCACCTCGACATACGACCGGCCGTCGCGGAGCCACTGCAGCTCCGGCGCGCCCCCCACGGCGAACTCGCCGCGGCCGAAGATGCGCTCGACGCTGAGGCGGGTGGGATCGTCGGCGGTGGGCGCCGGAGCCGCGGGAGCCGCGGTCGTCTGCGCGCGCGCCGTGCCGGCGAGAAAGAACAGCGCGACCGCCGCACACGGCGGCAGCGAACAATACGAGCGGGCGACTGAACGCCTTACGGCGAGGGAGCGCATGACCGAGGAGACGGGGAGTGGCGCCGCGCGGCCGACGTCACCCGCGGGTGTTGCCAACCTAAGCCGGTGCGCCCCCCGGGTCAGCGGACGACGAAGATCCCGACCGTCCCGCCGAAGTCGTCGCGCACCGGGGTGAGCCCCTCGGGCACTTCCCAGCCGCCGTCGTTCACCCGCACGTTCACCCGGTGGACGCCCGGCCCGATGACGAGCGCGACCCTCCATTCCGTGCCATCCGCACCTCGCGCGAGCGGGACCGGCGTCCAGTCGGTGAAGTCTGCCATGAGCTCGACCCGCGCCGCACCCGAGACGCGTATCCGGACGACCCGCATCCCGTCCGGACTGTCGCTCACCTGGAACCGCTCGGCCGCGAGCCGGGCCTTGCCGGCGCGCGACAGACGACGCAAGTCGTAGGGCTCGGTGAGTTCGGCGCGGAGCGCCGGGTCGCCGACGGGCGCGCGGCGCGTGACGAGTCGCAGCCCGGCCGACGCGTAGCGCCCGCCGGGTAAACCCTGGACGGCGTCGTAGGGAAAGACGCCCGCGCCGGTGACGACGGCCAGCCGCCGGCCGAGCCAGACGGTGAGCCACGCTTCGCCCCACGCCTGCACCCCCGGGACCGAATCGTTCGCGCGTGCCCGGTAGCCGGTCGACACGGCCAACTCGCCGCGGGCGCCTTCCCACCGTACCGCGCCCGTGACGTCGGCGTAGCGACCCGGCCCGACGCGGGTGGGCAGGACGGTGATCGTGTAGAGCAGGTTCTCGTCGCGGGCCCAAACGCCGGCGTCGACCTGCGCGATCGCTTTCGGGAGTCCCGAATTCTGCGCGACGAACCCGCCGCCCGCACCCGCCCACACTCCGCCCCCGGGACCGGCCGCGTGCAGGCGTCCGGCGCCGTACACGTTCGTCGCCGCGAGCGACTGCAGGTAACGCGTGCTCGAGAACGTGCCGTACACTTCGCCGCGCACGTTGAGAAACTCGGGCGTGAGCACCGACCCGGCGACGCCGGTTTGAAAGCTCGTGTGACCACTCTCGAACTGCGACAGCGACGCGTCCGCGACCACCATCGTGCGCGCCGTCTCCCACCGCACAGTCGGCGTGATCGTCGCCACGCGCGACGACCCGTAGTCGTCGTACGTGACCGCGGCCGCGCCCGCGTCGACCCCGAGGCTCACGGTCTGCCCGATCTGCTGGCCGATCGCGCTCACCGCACGCGCCTGGGCAACCCCGGCTGCCGGATGCAGAATGCTCCAGGCGAGTAGGAGTGCGACCGACCGCGCGGCGTCCGGCGGGTGGCGAGGGGTCCGACAGGTCGCCCTGGCAGACGGGTGCGCGACGCGCATCGTCCCAAGCTAGCGGGGCGCCGCACGCGGCTGGTAGCAAGCCGCGTGCGGCGCCCCGTGAGCCCGCACACCGTTAGCCGTCGACCGAAGCAGCATGCTACCCCGGGCGGCGGGATCGGACCGTTACGGCTTCGGCTTGGGTGGTGCGCCAGACGGCCGGGTTGCCCCGTCCAGGACGTTGCGGGACGCAAGCGGCCCGTCGAGTCGGAGCGCGACCGCGACACCCGGCGGTGCGCCGATGCCGATGTCGCGCTCGACGTCGCGGCGGAATGCGACGAGCTGTTCGTCCGCCGCGCCCTTACTCGTGAGCGCGATGACCGAGCGCGTCGCGTTGTCGGCGGGAACGCCGCTCGCGATGAGATCGGCCAACACCGAGAGCGGGATGACGAGCGGCTGTCCGGGCCGGTCGTGCCGCAGGCGGCGGAGCGCGTCCGTGTCGACGCCAGCGCGAAGTGCCGCGGCGCCGGCGCTCAATTCCTCGCCGAGCGATTGCGCGCCGAGGAACTGACGCGCGGTCGTGAGGTCGACGGCGAGGCCTCGAACCGCGCGCACGATCGCCTCCGACGGCGCGCGCTTACTTGCGCCTTCGAGCGCCTTGTCGACGAGCGGCTCCGCCGGGACGCCGGACGCGCGGGCCGAATCGATGACCCGCTCGACGAGCACGCGCGTGCGGGCGTCGAGCCGCGAGTCGAGGCGGGCGCGGAGCCAGAACGGCGTCTCGCTCGACGGTGGGGCGGCGGGCTGCGCCTGCGCCACGGCTCGGCGCGCGGGCGCAGCGAGGACGACGCCGGTGAGCGCCAGGGCGGCGACGCGGCCGCGCATCAGGTCTCCCCTCCCCCGACCGTGATGGCCGAGTTCGGGCGTCCGAAGTCGTCGTCGATGGCGCGCGGCTGGGTGGGGTCTGCGACCCAGCGCTGGCCGTCGACGAGGAACACGTACGTATGGCGCCCCGCCGTGAGCGGCACGGTCACCGTCCAGAGCCCGTTCCCGCTGCCGTGCGACGCGACGGGGACGAGCGGCGTCGCGCCGTGATCCCAATCGTTGAAATCGCCGACGACCGTCACCTGTTTGGCGCCGGGCGCGGCGAACAGGAAGCGCGTGACGACGACCGTGTCACGCGTGCGCGCGGCGACCGGCGCGGGTGTCGCGCCGTCGGCCCGCACGGCGGCGAACTCGCCGGTTGCGGACGACCGCTCGGACAGGGTCGCATCGAGTTCGCCGGCACGGCGGCTGGCCTCGCGGCGGAGGCCGAACGTGGCCGCGACCGCGATCCCTGCCGCCGCGAGGGCGCCGAGCGGGGTGACGCGCACCGCGCGCGGACGCGTGAACCAGCGCCACGCGCGCGGGAGCGGCGCGCCGAGCTCGGGCGATGTGACCGTCGCCGGGACGTTGGACGCGCGCGTGCGGGTCGTCGGGCGGCGCGCCGTGCCCGGGACGACGACGAGCGGGGCGGGCGCGAGGCGGATCGCGTCCATCACCGCCGTGTCGACGCTCGGTCCCAAGTCCGCGGGGCGTCGGAGCGCCGCCACGAGATCGCCGAGGGCGAACGCGTCGTCGGTGGAATCAGGTACGCCGATCGACGGAACCGCGCCGAACGGGCCGGACCCGAACGTCGTGCTCCGCAGGTGATCGTCGTCGCTTCCGTTACGCACTGTATGCCTCCTGCAGGAGTCCGCGCAGCCGGTCACAGGCCCGCTTCACCCGCATTTTGAGCGCGGAGACGCCCGCGCCCGTGAGTTCCGCCATCTCTTCGTAGCTCAGCCCTTCGACGTGCTTGAGCAGGAAAGCTTCCCGCTGGTCCGCATCGAGCCGGGCGAGCGCCCGTTCGATTTCTTCGCGCATCGCGGCCTGTTCCGCCGGATGCGTGTCGACTGCCACGTGCGTGGCCGCCTCGTCCGAAACGAACGTCCGCGCCCGCCGGGTCGCCCGCGCCCCGGTCGTCCGGCACCGGTTCACGAGGATGCTGAACAACCACGACCCAAACCGCTCGGGATCGCCGCATCGCCCCAGCGCCCGATAGGCCCGCACGAAGGCGTCCTGCAACGCCTCCTGCGCGTCCTCCCGGTCGCCCAACATGCGCAACGCGTACCGCGACAGCCGCGGGCGGTAGCGCGTCACGAGGAGCGCGTACGCTTCGACGTCCCCGCCCAAAACCTGGGCGACGATCGCCGCATCGTTCATCTCCACAGCCAAGTAGACCCTCGAGGGTACGTCGCGGTCACTGCCCGTGTTCGGTGAATCGAACACGCTCGAACGAGTTCGTCCGCTTACAAGTTTCGGGGCGGCCGCGACCTGGTAGGCCGGCGGATATACCCCGGATCCGGGGAACGGGTCGCCGTCGCACGCCCGCTGCGCGGACCCGGCGATGATCGGTTACTCGCGCCGGTGCGCGCGCCCGCCCTCGCTCGCCATCGCCGTCAGCCCCGCCCCGGGCGCGAAGCGACCAGAATGGAGGCGCGCGAGGGCGTCGAGCGCCTGCACCACCGCCGCCGGGCCGAGCGCGTCGAGCGTGCGGAATGGTCCGCCGCGGAACGCGGGGTAGCCGATTCCGAACACCGCGCCCACGTCGCCGTCTCGCGGCGAGCCGATCACGCCGTCGTCGAGGCAGCGGACGGCCTCGTCGAGCATGGGATACACGGTGCGCTCGACGATCGGCGCGGCGCCGTACGGCGACGGCGGCGCGCCGTCCGCGACGCGTTCGGTGCCGAGCGCGACGCCGCTCAGCGGGCGCACGCCAGCGATCGCGTAGACCGACGCGTCGACACCCGCGCGGCGGCCGTTCGCGTCGTAGCGGTAGAAGCCCTGCCGACCCTTGCGCCCCGCGCGCCCGCTCTCGAGCACGCGCTGCAGTGCCGGTGCGGGCGTGAGCCGCGCCCCGAACGCGTCCGCGACGACCTGCCCCGCCCGCGCCGCGACCTCGAACCCCACCTCGTCCATGAGCTGGAACGGGCCGACCGGAAATCCCCACCCGACCAGCGCGGCGTCGATGCGCTCGACCGGGACGCCAACGTCGAGCAGCCAGCCGGCCTCGTTGAGGTACGGGGCGAGAATGCGGTTGACGTAGAAGCCCGGCCCGTCGCCGACGACGATCACCGTCTTCCCGAGCTGGCGCCCGTAGGCCACCGCCGTCGCGACGGCCTCCGGCGCGCTCTCGGCCGTGCGGACGATTTCGAGCAGCGGCATCTTCGCGACCGGCGAGAAGAAGTGCATGCCGACGACGCGCTCCGGGCGCGTCGCGCCGTCGGCGATCTCGCGCACCGGGATGGTGCTCGTGTTCGTTGCGACGACGGCGTCGGGGGCGGCGTCCTCGACGTCGTCGACCACGCGGCGCTTGAGCGCGAGGTCCTCGAACACGGCTTCGACGACGAGGTCCGCGCGGCGGAAGCCGGTGTAGTCGGCGGTGCCGGTCACGAGCGCCTGCTGCGCGCCGACTTCGAGTGCGGTCGCGCGCCGGCGGACGAGCGCGTCGCGCAGGAGTGCGCGGACCGCGTCGACGCCGCGGGCCACGCGCGCGAGGTCGCCGTCCTTCAGCCGCACCGGCGTGCCGCGGCGCGCGGCGAGCGCGGCGATCCCCGCCCCCATGAACCCCGCGCCGACGACGCCGAGCTGGCGCACCCGGCGCGGCGCGACCCCGGGCGTCGCGGCGTCGTCCTTCTTGAGCGCGGTGGTCGCGTGGAAGAGGTAGACGAGCTCGCGCGACACGCCCGTGACGGCGAGTTCGCCGAAGCGCCGGGCCTCCTGCTTGAGGCCGGCCTCGCGGCCCCGGATGTAGCCGTCGTGCACCGCGTCGAGCGCGGCGAGCGGCGCGGGGTAGTGGCCGCCGGTTTTTTTCAGGACCTGCTCGCGCGCGCGGCTGAAGACGATCGTGCGACCGACCGGGTTGCCGTCGAGCAGGAGCGCCGCCGCCGAGCGCGGGCGCGCGACCCCGCCCCGCTTCTTCTGGCCGCCCGCGAGCTCGCGGGCGCGCTGCAGCGCGACATCCATCAGGATCGCCGAATGCACGAGGTCGTCGACGATGCCCAACTTGCGCGCTTGTCGCGCGCGCAGGGTCGTTCCCGTCAGGATCAGGTCGAGCGCGGCTTGCAGCCCGACGCGGCGCGGCAGGCGCTGCGTGCCGCCCATTCCGGGGATGAGCCCGAGCTGGACCTCGGGGAGGCCGAACGTCGTCTTCGCGTCGTCGGTGGCGACGCGCCACGCGCACGCGAGCGCGACCTCCAGGCCGCCGCCGAGGCACGCGCCGTGGACGGCGGCGACGACCGGGACGCGGCAGCGCTCGACGCGGTCGGCCATCGCCTGCCCCTGCCAGGAGAGCGCCTCGGCGTCGGTCGCGTCGCGCAGCGTCGCGAACTGCTCGATGTCGGCGCCTGCGATCCACGCGTCCGGCTTGCCCGAGCGGAGGACGCAGGCGCGAATGTTCGCGTCGCGGTCGAGGCGGTCGAGGAGAAGACCAAAGGCAACCGCGGCGGCCGGGCCGAGGACGTTGACCGGAGCGCCGGGCAGGTCGAACGTCGCCACGGCGACGCCGTCGTCGCGCAGGTCGAGCGCGAGGGCGTCGTGGAGGCGGTCGGGTTGGACCGGGGCCGCGTTAGTCGAAGCAAGTACCGTCATGACTGGCGCAACGATGTCGTCCCGAGCGGAGCGAGGGACCTGCTCTCCGCGGTGAGTGACTCGGACGCGGGGACGGCCCTGTCCTCCGACTCCGGCTCGCCCGTCACGCCCGCTCCACCACCATCACGTGCCCCATCCCCCCCGCGGCGCAGACGCTCAGCATCCCGAACTCCGCATCGCGCCGCGCGAGCTCGCGGCAGAGGGTCGTGAGCACGCGCCCGCCGGTCGCGCCGAACGGATGGCCTAACGCGATCGACCCGCCGGCGACGTTGATCCGGTCCCGGTCCAGCTCGCCCACGGGGTCGGCGAAGCCCGCCCGCTCGGCCCATGCGCGCGACGCGAACGCCTTGAGGTTGCAGAGCACCTGCGCGGCGAACGCCTCGTGGATCTCGACGAGCGCGACGTCGCGCGCGGCGAGCCCCGCGCGCGCGAGCGCGACCGGCATCGCGAGCGCCGGGCCCTGCAGGAGCTGCTCGCCCGGGTCGAGCGCCGCGTAGGCGTAGCTCCGGACGTAGGCGAGCGGGGCGTAGCCTAACGCGCGCGCCTTGTCCTCGCGCATGAGCAGCACCGCGCTCGCGCCGTCGCTCAGCGGCGAGCTGTTGCCGGCCGTGACGGTCCCGTACGCGCGGTCGAAGACGGGCGGCAGCTTGGCGAGCTGCTGGAGCGACGTGTCGGGCCGGATGCCGTTGTCGCGGTCGAGCGCGAACGGCTCGCCGCCGTCCGCGGCGGGCAGGAAGGCGGGGGCGATCTCGCTCGTGAGGCGGCCGTCGGCCGCTCCGGCGGCGGCGAGCCGGTGCGAGCGGAGCGCCCACGCGTCCTGTTCCTCGCGCGACACGCCGTTGAGCTTCGCCATCTTTTCCGCGCTCTGCCCCATCGTCTCGCCGGTGCTCGGCTCGGAGATCGCGGGGGTGACGGGGACGAGGTCGCGCGGGCGGATGCCGGCGAGCGTGCGCGCGCGCGCCGGGAGCGTCTTTGCCTTGCTCGCCGCGACGAGCGCGTCGCTCATGCGGCGCGAGTGCAGGACCGGCACCTGCGACAGCGACTCCGCCCCGCCCGCCACCACGCAGTCGAGGTGGCCGAGGACGATCTGGTCGGCGGCGTCGGTGATCGCCTGGTTGGCGGAAGCGCAGGCGCGCGCCACGGTGAAGCTCTGCACGCCCCTGGGTAGCTGCGGCAGGAGCGAAATCTCGCGCGCGATGTTCGGCTCCGTGACGCTCTGCACCACGGTCCCGTAGACCACGCCCTGGACCTCGGCCGGGTCGAGCTCGGTGCGAGCTAGCAGTTCGGCGACGACGGAGCGTCCGAGTTGGGTGGAGGTGAGGCGCGCGAGCGCGGTGCCGGCCTTCGCGAATGGCGTGCGCAGGCCCGCGACGACCGCGACGCGGCGGCCCGGTGCGCCGTACTGGACGCGGTCGTGGCGGTTCGGGTCGGACATGCCGAGACGTTAGTCGAACAGCTCGTCGACCGCGAAGCGCCAGCCGGGGACCGCGGGCTCGGCGTCGGCGACCTCGCCGCGGCGGAACACGTCGGGCGCGTCGGGGCGGTCGGCGCGGTAGACGCGGACGACGTCGTCGGCGAGGAGGTCGACGTCCCACACGACCTTCGTCCCCGCGGCGAAGTAGTCGTCGCGCTTGCGGACGAGCTTCGCTTCCATGCGGCGGCCGTAGTCCCCTTCGCTGCGCACCTCGACGGCGAAGTCGGGGGCGCCGCGAATCCAACTCATGCCACGCGACGGCCCGGTGTAGTAGGCGGCGTCGGGGCTGAACGACTGCCGGTCCGGAAGGGTGACACGGAAGCCCACGTTGTCGCCGTACGCGCGGCCACCCGCGGCCAGTGCCTGGGCGGTACGCTCGTACGTCCGGAGACTGATCACGACGCTCAGGGCCGCGCGGCCAGGGGCCTCGCCGCTCGGACTCATGATGTGTAACTCGCCATCGACTAGCTCGGCTTTGTACTCGTGCGGCAGCGCGTCGTACAGGTCGCACATCGCGTCCTGGAAGAACTGCGCGCGCTGCTGCTCGAACGGGGTGAGTAGCACGTCGGTCACGGGCGGGCTCCGTAATGAAAGGACACGCGCGAAAGTTACCGCGCCGCCGGGCTAGTTTGGGCGGATGCTGGTCACCCCCGCGCTCGCGTGTCGCGCGTCGGCCCGCGACGCCCTCGCGGACGGCGCGTTCGACCTCGCCGTCGTCGGCGGCGGCATCACCGGCGCCGGCGTGGCCCGCGACGCGGCCCTGCGCGGGCTACGCGTCGCCCTCGTCGAGCGCGACGACTGGGCGAGCGGCACGTCGAGCCGCTCGTCGCGCCTCGTACACGGTGGGGTGCGTTACCTGGAGCACGGGCACCTCGGACTCGTCTTCGAGGCGAGCCGCGAGCGGCGCATCCTGCTGCGCACCGCGCCGCACCTCGTGCGACCGCTCGCCTTCACCTGGCCGACGTACCGCGGCGCGCGCGTGCCGCGCTGGAAGCTCGAGGCGGGGCTCGCGCTCTACGACGCGCTCGCGCTCTGGCGGAACGTGGCCGCGCACCGGCCGCTCTCGCCGCGCGCGGTCCGCGACGCGGAGCCGGCGCTGGCCGCGACGGGCCTAACGGGCGGCGCTCGCTACTACGACGCGGCGACCGACGACGGCCGCCTCACGCTCGCCACGGCGCTGGCCGCCGCGCGCGCGGGCGCGGCCACGCTCAACCACGCCGCCGTTGTGGCGCTCGCCGTCGACCGCGCCGGCGAATCGCGCGCCCGCGTGTGCGTCCGCGACGCGCTCGACGGCGCGGAGTTCGAGATCCGCGCGCGCGCCGTCGTCAACGCGACGGGCCCGTGGAGCGACACCGTGCGGCGCCTGCACCAGCCGCGCGCGTCCGCGGCGGTGCTCGGCGCGAAGGGCGTCCACGTGGCCGTCCCGGCCGAGCGCGTGGGGAACCGCGGCGCGCTCACGCTGCTCGCGCCCGACGACGGCCGGGTGACGTTCGTCCTCCCCGCCGGCCCGCACACGATCCTCGGCACGACCGAGACCGCCGCGGAGCGCGGCCCGGACGAGGTGCGCGCGTCGGAAGCCGACGTGGCGTACCTGCTCGCCGTGGCGAACCACTACTTCCCGCCCGCCCGGCTCGAACGCGCCGACGTCGTGAGCGCCTGGGCCGGCGTGCGGCCGCTCGCGGCCGCGGCGCCCCGCGCGGGCGGGGGGACGGGCGGCGCCTCGCGCGAGCACGCGATCGACGTCGACCCGCGCGGCGTCGTGACCGTCACGGGCGGCAAGCTGACGACCTACCGCAGCATGGCCGCGTCGGTCGTCGACGCCGCGTGCGCCCTGTTAGGCGAGCGTCGCCCGCGCGCGCCGACCGACCGGCTGCCGCTCGAGCCCGGGTACGAGGCCGCGCGGGCGCGCGTCGCCGAGCTCGCGGCGTCGGATCCCGCGCTCGCCGCCCCGGTCGCGGCGGGGCTCCCGCACACCGGGGCGGAGTGCCTTCACGCCGTCGAAGCGGAGCAGGCCGCGACGCTCGCCGACCTGCTCATGCGTCGCGCGCCCGTCGCGTACGGGACCCGCGACGCCGGGCGCGCGGCGGCCCGCGTCGTCGCGCCGCTCGTCGCGCCCGCGCTCGGCTGGGACGGCGCGGCGGTCGCGCGCGCGCTCGCCGCGTACGACGCCGACGCCGCGCGGGTGTTCGGCGTCGACGCCTAACGGCGCGCCGCCACGCCGCGCTACCGCGGGCGGCGGACGGCGTGCACGAAGCCCGCGCGCGAGTACTCGCCGCCGCTCAGGTAGCCGACCGCACTCTCACCGCCGAGCACGGCGTCGCGCACGCGGCGTGCGGGCCAGCCCGCGTCGAGCAGGCGCTCGACCGCGCCGACGGTGTCGTCGAGCCACGCCGCCTTCGACTGCAGCGCGGTGACGGGGTCGTCGATCAGCCCGCGGTGGCCGTCGAAGAGGCGCCGCGGGCGGAGCGCGGCCGCCACGCGTAGCGACCGGGCGAGCGCGCGCGGGTCTTCGCTCGGGTGTGCAATGCGCACCTGCACGCCGAGAAAGAGGTCGCCGCCGTAGAGCGTCTCGCGCTCGGCGTCCCACACGGCGTGGTGGTCGCCGGTGTGGCCGGGCGTCGGGACGAGCACGAGCGGCGCGGGGTCGAAGGCGGCCGCGTCGGACGGAACGGGCGGCATCGTACCCCACGTCAGGCGGCGGTACGCCGCGATCGGCGCGACCGCGACGATCCCCGCGCGCGTCGGGGCGGCCGTCGCGAGCGGGACGCCCGAGCGCGCGAGCGGCGCGGCGTTGCCGGCGTGGTCCTCGTGCGCGTGCGTGACGAAGGCTCCGCGGATCGCCCGCGCGGGGTCACCGCCGCCGAGCGCGCCGAGGTAGTCCCGCAGTGCGGCCCAGGCGCGTGGCGGGCCGGTGTCGACCAGCAGCCGTCCGGCCGACGTTTCGGCGAGGTACACGCTCGCCGTGTAGCCGACCAGTCGACTCGCCGCGGACGCGAGGACGAGCCGCGTGACATCGCCGTGGCGGTGGACGGAGACCAGCATGGCCGGGAAGTGTACCCGACAGTAGTTTCCGAAGCGCGTGCCCCTGGCGCGCGGGAGCGCCCGGCCTCCCGGCCGGGCGCTCCCGTTTCTCGCACCCGTCCGTGGCCCGGCCATGATTCAGGAACTCCAACAGAAGCTCTCGGCCGAGGTCGAGAAGCTGCAGTACGAGCTGAACGTCACGCTCCCGAACGAGATCCGCACCGCCGTCGAGCACGGCGACCTGCGCGAGAACAGCGAATACAAGGCGGCCCTCGAACGGCAGCAGTTCGTGCAGGCGCGGCTCGGCCAGCTGCGCCAGCGGCTCAGCAAGCTGTCGTCGGTCGACATGACCCAGATCCCGCCGGACAAGGTCGGCCTCGGCTCACGCGTGGTCGTCGAGGACGAACGTTCGGGGGCCCGCGAGAGCTACAGCCTCCTGCTCGGCGACTCGGTCGAGATGGAGGACGGCAACGTCAGCATGGGCTCGCCGATCGGCAAGGCGCTGCTCGGCAAGGCGATCGGCGAGACCGCGATCCTCAAGCTCCCGGCGAGCGTGCGGCGGCTGAAGGTCGTCGAGCTGCAGACGATCCACCAGCAGGCGTAACGCCTCTCAACGCTTGTTCGCCAGCATCGTCCCGCGGCAGGTCGCCGCGCCGCAGCGACACGGGTAGCGTCGCTTCGCCGCCGGGGTATGCCGCTCGTCAAGGACGAACGCGTAGTCGTACGCCAGCTCCTCGCCCGGGGCGACGTCGCGGACCGTCGTGATCCAGATCCGCCCGTCCTCGACCAGCGCGTCGCAGTTGGGCGCGCACGAGTGGTTGATGAAGCGCGCGACGTTCCCGCCGACGGCGGCGTCGACGATCACCTCGTCGCCGTCGGGCCCGTCGATCGCGAAGAGTTGCGTGTGGTGCGCGACGCCCGGCGTGTTCGGGTAGCGGCGGTCCGCCTCGGCGGGCGTGATGCGCTCGCCCGCGTACTCGACGAGCCGCGTCCCAGCCGGGATCGGGCGCGCGGCGAACGCGCCGGTCCCGTGCATCGGCGAGGGGCCTAACACGAACGGCGCGCCGGCCGGGACCTCGTCGCCCGGCGCGCGGGCGACGCCGGCCGCGCTCACGCCGTCGCGGCCTCGGGCTCCGGCTGTTCGACGCCGTCCACCCGGTCCGCGCGCCGGCGCTGCGCCACGTACGCCTGGACCACCGCGTCAACGGCCTCCTGCGGGTCGTCGGTCAGCAGCATCAAGTCGACATCGTCCGGCGAGACCTTTCCCTCGACCACCAGCCGCGTCTGGATCCAGCGGATCAGCCCCGCCCAGTAGTGGCGCCCGAAGAGGATGACCGGGAACTGGTAAATCTTCCCGGTCTGGATCAGCGTCAGCGCCTCGAACAGCTCGTCCAGCGTGCCGAAGCCGCCCGGGAAGATGATGAACGCGACGGCGTACTTGATGAACATCGTCTTCCGCACGAAGAAGTAGCGGAAGTTGACGAGCGTGTCGACGTACGGGTTGTGCCCCTGCTCGAAGGGCAGCTCGATGTTGCAGCCGATCGAGTGGCCGCCGCCCTTCTTGCAGCCCTTGTTCGCGGCCTCCATGATGCCGGGCCCTGCCCCGGTGATCACCGCAAATCCCGATTCGGCGAGCAGCCGCCCGACCTGTTCCGCGGCCTGGTACATCGGGTCGTCGGGCGCGGTGCGCGCGGAGCCGAACACGGTTACCGCCTGGTCGACGCCGGCGAGCGTGTCGAAGCCTTCGACGAACTCGCTCTGGATGCGCATCACGCGCCACGGGTCGGTGCGCGTGAAATCCGCCGCGCCGCGCCGGCTCGACAGGTTGAGGAGCTTCTCGTCCTCGGTGGGCGGGATCGCGCCGGGGTAATCGCGGATCGATTCGTCGATCGGGCGGACGCGCGCGGCCCCGGCGCTCCGGGTCTGGACCGTGCCGTCGTGCGGCGCCTCGCTCGGCGGCGTTCGGCCGGCGGCGCGGTGCCCCTCTTCGGTGCGCTCCTTCACGCCTTCGAGCGCGCGGCGCTCGGCGTCGGCCATCGCGGCCGGGTCCGCGGGCTTGCCGGTGGCTGTGGTGAGGGCGGAGGTGCCGCCGGAGGGCGTCGGGCGTGGCGTCGGGTCGTTGGGCATGATGGGCGGAAGATGGCGCGGGGACCCGTTGCACGCGACGCGCCCGCTGCGCTAGCGTCGCCGAGTGCCCGTGATCATCCTCGTCGCCGACGGCGCGCGGCCCGACACGTTCGCCGCCGCGCTCGACGCGGGCGCGGTGCCGGCGCTCGCGCGCCTGCGCGACGAGGGCGGGCTGGCGACGGCGGCGAGTGTGTTCCCGTCGGTCACGGGGCCGGCATACGCCCCGTTCCTGATGGGCCGCTTCCCGGGCCCGGTCGGGCTTCCGGGGCTGCGCTGGTTCGACCGCGCGCGGACGCGCCGTACCTGGCCGGACGCGGCGCGGAGCTACGTCGGTGCGGAGATGCGCCATCTGGACGGCGACCTCGACGCGGGCGCGCCGACGCTCTTCGACCTCGCGCCGCCCGGGCTCGCCGCGCTCAACATGATCGGTCGCGGGCTCGCGCCGGCCGACCGGCTCGCGCGCGGGCGGCGGTTCGCGATCCGCGCCGCGCTCACCCACTTCCGCGGCGACGTCGCGGGGTGGCTGCGGATCGATCGCGACGTCGGCGCGGCGGTCGCGGCCGGGGTGCGGGCACGGTACGCCGCGGGCCGTCCGCCGCGCGTCGTGTTCTGCGCGCTCACCGGCATCGACAAGACGTCGCACGCGGCCGGCCACGGCGGCCCGCTCGTCGACGACGGGTTGCGGACGGTCGCCGCGGTCGCGGCGGAGTTGCGCGCGGACGCGGAGCGCGGCGGCTGGTGGGACGAGACGACGATGCTCGTCGTGAGCGACCACGGGCACTCGCCGGTCCGCGCGCACGACGACCTGGCCGCGTGGCTGCGCGGGCGCGGGGTGTCGACCGCCGCGCACCCGTTCACGCTCCGGCCGGGCGCGCGGGCCGCGGTGATGGTGAGCGGGAACGCGATGGCGCACCTCTACCTGGACGTCGCCCGGCGCGAGCGGCCGTGGTGGGGTGCGCTCGCGGCGCGGTGGGAATCGCACGTCGCCGCGCTGCTCGCGCGCCCGTCGGTGGACCTCATCCTCCTGCCGTGGGGCGCGGACCGCTGCGAGGTGCGACACGCGTCGCGGGGCACGGCCGTGGTCTCGCGCGTACGCCGGGCTGCGGCGGGGGCGCGGGATTCGTCGTCGCGCGCGTACGAGTACGCCTACGAGCCCGCCGGCGGCGCCGACCCGCTCGCGTTAGGCGGTCCGGTTCGGGGCTTGGACGCGGACGCGGCGTTCGACGCGTGCGCGCGCTCGGACTACCCCGACGCGCTCGTCCAGATCGCGAGCCTCGCGGGCAGCCCGCGCGCGGGAGACCTGATCGTCTCGGCCGCGCGCGACTGGGACCTGCGCGCGCGCTACGAGCCGATCCCGCACGTCTCGTCCCACGGGGCGCTCCACCGGGAGCACATGCTCGTGCCGATGCTCGCCGGGCGGCCGTTCGCCGGCGCGCCGCGGCGCACGGCGGACGTGATGCCGAGCGCGCTCCGCGCGTTAGGCGTCGGCGTGCCGGGGGGGCTGGACGGGGCGGCGTTCTGGTAGGGCGCCCGGCGCTACTTGTTAGGCGCCCGCCGGGGCGGGCGTCGCCGTCCCGGCCGGCGCGTTGCTCCCCCACCCGCCGGGCATCCCCCCTTCCTTGGCCGGCCCCTCGCTCGGCGTCGCGGTACTCCCGCGCTGGGCCATGCGCCCGGAGATGAGCCGCGCGCCGCGGTGGTACGTCAGGTACGAGTACCCCCACTGGATGAGGACCGAGACCCGGTTGCGGAACCCGGCCAGGTAGAGGATGTGCACGAACACCCACAGCAGCCACGCGAAGTAGCCGCTGAACCGGAGGTGCGGGCCGAGGTCCGCGACGCCCTTGTGCCGGCCGATCGTCGCGAGGTTGCCCTTGTTCCAGTACTTGAAGACGGCGCGCTCCTTCCCCTCGACCGACGCGCGGATGTTGCGCGCCGCGTGGCGCCCCATCTGGATCGCGCCCTGCGCGACCCCCGGCACCGGCTGGCCGCGGTCCACGTAGGCCGCCGCGTCGCCGACGACGAACACCTCCGGATGCCCCGCGACCGAGAGATCGGGCTGCACGGGCACGCGCCCGGCCTTGTCGACCTGCACGCCGAGTTGCTTGCCGAGCGGCGTCGCGGCGTTCCCCGCGCCCCAGAACACGGTGCGCGTCGGGATCCGCTCGTCGCCGATGTAGACCGCCTCGTCGGTCACCTTGGTGACGTGCGCGCCGGTGCGCACGGTGACCCCGAGCTGCTCGAGCTCCTGCTGCGCCTTCGCCGAGAGCTCCTCGGGGTAGGCGGCGAGCACGCGCGGGGAGCCCTCGATGAGCAGCACGCGCGTCTGCGTCGTGTCGATCTTCCGGAAGTCTTTCTGGAACGTGTCCGCCGTGCCCGGGATCATGCCGGCGAGCTCGGAGCCCGTCGGGCCGCCGCCGATGATCACGAAGGTCAGCCACTCGGCGCGTCGCGCGGGATCGTTTTCCTTCTCCGCTTCTTCGAAGGCGAACAGGAAGCGGCGACGGATCTCGTACGCGTCGGCAATCGTCTTGAGCCCCGGCGCGTCCTCCTCCCACTCGTCGTGGCCGAAGTACGAATGGCGCGCGCCCGCGGCGAGGACCAGGTAGTCGTACCCGAGCGGCGTGCGCTCGTCGTCGAGGTAGACCGTCCGCGCGTTCACGTCGATCTCGCGCACGTCGGCCATGATGACTTCGATGTTCCGGTGCTTGCGGAGGAGGTAGCGGATCGGGATGGTGATATCCGTCGGCGCGAGCACCGCCGTCGCCACCTGGTAGAGCAGCGGCTGGAAGAGGAAGTGGTTGGTGCGGTCGACGACGGTGACGTCGACGTCCAGGTCGCCGAGGTTCCGGGCCGCGTGGTAGCCGGCGAAGCCGCCGCCGATGATGACGACGCGCGGCCGCGCGCGGCGCGTGGCGTCGCGTTCGCGGAGCTGGGCTGCGATGACGTTGGCCTGGCGGGCGGCGTCGCGCGCGGCGATCTCGCTCGTACGATCGGCGCTGGCGCCGGCGGGGCTCGCCCCGTCGGGGTTGGCCCCGGCAGCGGTGGCCCCGTGGGCGCGGGCGCCGTCGGACGCAGCGGGCGTGGTCGGCTGAGGCATGAGCAGTCGGTGGGGGTCCGCCGCGGCTCAAGCGCGAGGATCGTGCTACGGCGCCGCGCGGGTCAGGGGCGGGCCGAGCGCGACGACAGGTCCGACCCGGTACTCCGCGAGCTCCGCGCGGGACGCCGCCCACGCCGCGACCGCCCGTCGGTCGGCCTCGCGCACCGCCCTGCGTGCGCGAGACACGACGCAGCCCCGATCCGCCTCCCACCCGAAGGCACCCGACGCCTCGAGCCCGCGGGCGGCAACGAGCGCGGCGAACGCGGCGTGCAGGCCGTGCGCCGCCGCCGGCTCGAGCCCGTCGGCCAGTCGCGCCCGGAATCCGAACCCCTCGCGCGGGCTCACCGCGCGGCGCCGGCCCCGGCCGCCGGCACCGATCGCCCCGTCGTACGTTGCCCCGTCGTCACCCGCCCCGTCGCGAGCCCGAGCCGCGCGCGCGCGCGAGCGACTGGCCGACGGACGCCTGTTCGCGCGCGGCGCGCGCCTGCGCGAGCGCGGTCTGCGCCGACGCGACGTCGATGAAGTTGGCCATCCCGACCTCGTACCGCCCGCTCACGGCCGCGAACGCCCGCTCGGCCGCCGCGCCCTGTTCGGCCACGCGCAGGCGGTCGCGACGGCGGAGCGAGGCGCGGAGGAGGTGCTCGCCGCGGCGCGCGGCCTGGAGCGCGGCACGCTGCACATCGGCGCGAGTACGACGATCGCGACATACCTGTTGCCGCCCGTTATCGGCGCGTTCGCCCGGGCGCACCCGGGCGTCGCGCTGCGCCTCTCGTCGATGCACACGGGCGCGCTCGTCCCACTCGTCCGGCGCTACGAGGTGGACGTCGCGCTCGCCGAGGCGGCCGTCGACGACCCGCAGCTGGCCGTGACGCGATGGATCACGGACGCGATGGTCTGTATCGCCGCCCCGACGCACGCGCTCGCGCGCCGGGCCTCCGCCGGGCCGCTCCCCGCCGCGTCCCTCGACGACGTGTTGCTGCTCCTGCGCGAGCCCGAGTCGGGGACGCGGGACATCGTGCTGCGCGGGCTCACGGCGGCCGGGGTTGTCCCGACGCCCACGATGGCGGTTGACGGCACCGAGGTCATGAAGCACCTCGTCGCCGAGGGGCTCGGCGTCGGCGTGGTCTCGCGCGACGCCGCGGCCGAGATGATCGCGCTCGGGCGCCTGGTCGAAGTGCCCGTGCGGGGGCTGCCGATCGTGCGGCCGTTCAACCGGCTCGCCGTGCACGGACGCGAGCCGAGCGGGGCGGCGCGGACGTTCCTCAGGCTGCTGGCGGCTGAGGCGGCACGGCGGGAACGGGGGCCGGCTGCGGCACCGCCGACCCCGTCGCCCCCGCGCAGGCGGGGGTCCATCCGCCCTTCGCGCGTCGCTTAAGTTCGCGGCGTGCCCCAGCCCGACGCGCCGTCCCCCGCCCGTCCGCCGCGCCCGCGTCGCCCGAAGCGGCTCACGTCGTATGCGGCGGGGTCGAAGGCACCTCAATACCCCTAACAATTCGTGCCCCTCTCCGCGAGCGACCGCCTCGCCTACGACCGCACGCACCTCGCCAACGAGCGCACCTATGCCGCCTGGCTGCGCACGGGGCTGAGCGTCGCCGCGGGCGGGATCGCCGTCGCCCACCTCGTGCCCGAGCCCTCGCGCGACTCGCTCGCGGCGCTTGCGTTAGGCGCGGCGTTCGTGCTCACGGGCTGCGGCGTGATGGCCTACGGCGCGCGGCGCTTCGAGCGCGTGACGCGGCGGCTCGCGGAGGGGAGCGGCGAGCCCGCGCTCGTCTCGCCCCGGGCGGCGTACCTGCTCACCGCGGCGGTCGCCGTGCTGCTCCTCGCCGTCCTCTGGTTCCTGTGGACGCACCAGGGCAGGACGCCGCCCGCCGCGTCCGCCGTCGCGCCCGCGCCTAACGTGCCCGCCGCGGGCGGGGCGTAGATCCCCGCCGCCGTCCCTCCGCCCGCCATGCCCACCCCTCCGGCCGATCCCGGGCCCGCCCCGGCCCCCGCCTCGGCGCCTCCCGGCTTCCGCACCACGCTCGTGCGGGTCCTGGCCGTCCAGATCGCCGCGCTCGCCCTGCTCGCGCTGCTCCAGCGCGCCTTCACTCCGTAGACCGGCCCAGCGCGTGCACTGGATCAACTGGGCCGTCGTCGTCGCCTACCTCGCCTACGTCGCGATCGACGGGCTGCGGCGTACTGGTAGCACGCATGACCTCGAGGGGTACCTGCTCGCCGGGCGCAGCCTGCCGTGGTGGGCCGTGGGCCTCTCGGTCATGGCCACGCAGCTGTCGGCCGTGACGATGATCGGCACCACCGGGCAGGGCGCGGTCGACGGGCTCCGCTTCGTCCAGTTCTACTTCGGCCTGCCCGTGGCCATGGTCGTCCTCGGCGTGACGCTCGTGCCCTTTCTGCGGCGGGCCGGCGTTTACACCGCGTACGAGTACCTGGAGCGGCGCTTCGACGCGCGCACGCGCACGCTCACCGCGGCGCTCTTCCTCCTCTCGCGCGGGATGTCGTGCGGCACGATCATCGCCGCCCCCGCGGTGGTCTTTGCCTCCATCTTCGGCTGGCCGCTGCCGTGGTGCGTGGCGCTCGTCGGCGTGCCGGCGGTGCTCTACACCGTCGCGGGCGGCGTGCAGGCCGTCGCGTGGGCGGACGTCAAGCAGATGGCGCTCATCACCGTCGCCGTCACCGGCGTGGTGCTCGTGCTCCTGCACCGCATCCCGGTCCCGCCGGCGGCGGCGCTCCACGTCGCCGGGGCCGCCGGGCGGCTCCGGGCGTTCGACTTCTCGTTCTCGCTGACCAACACCTACACGTTCTGGTCCGGGCTGCTCGGCGGCACGTTTTTGATGCTGTCGTACTTCGGCACCGACCAGAGCCAGGTGCAGCGCTACCTCGCCGCGCGCTCGGTCGACGAGGCGCGCCGGTCGCTGCTCGTGAGCGCGTACTGGAAGATTCCGCTGCAGGCCGCGGTGCTCATGATCGGCGTGCTGGTGTTCGTGTTCTACCAGTTCCAGCCTCCGCCGCTCTACTACAACCCGGCCCACGAGCGGCAGGCGCGCGCGGCCGCTCCCGCGCACTACGCGGCATTGGAGGCACGCTACGGGGCCGCGTGGCAGGCGCGGCGCGACGCCGCCGCGGCGCTCGCGCGCACGCCCGACGCGACTGCGGCGGTCGCCGCCTTCCGGGCGCGCGATTCCGCCGTGACCGCGATACGCGACGACGCGCTCGCCCTCGCCGGCACGGCCGCCGGCGGTGCGGGCGGCACACCGGCCAAGGACGTCAACTACATCATCCCGCACTTCGTCACGCGCGAGCTGCCCGTGGGACTCGCCGGGCTGTTCGTCGCGGGGGTGATCGCGGCGGCGATGGCGGCGGTGGCCGCCGAGCTGAACTCGCTCGCCACGACGAGCGTGATCGACCTGTACCGGCGCTGGGCGCGTGCCGACGCGAGCGACGCGCACTACCTCGCCGTCTCGCGCCTCGCCACCGCGCTCTGGGGCGTTTTCGCGTGTGCGGTGGCCGTCTACGCGG
Organism: Gemmatimonadetes bacterium T265; assembly: GCA_019973575.1. NCBI lineage: Bacteria > Pseudomonadati > Gemmatimonadota > Gemmatimonadetes bacterium T265. Next base: position 2,546,269 of record BPUI01000001.1, on the reverse strand, counting down.
CCACGCTCGGCTCGCTGATCGAGGTGGTGAACCGCTTCGGCTCCTTCTTTTACGGCTCGATCCTCGGCGTGTTCTTCCTCGCCATGCTGCCGCGCGCGCGTTCGGCGGGGGCGTTCGGCGGCCTGCTCGCCGGCATGGCCGCGGTGGCCGCGGTCAACTTCGGCGCGCCCCGCGTGTCGTTCCTCTGGCACAACGTCGTGGGGACGCTCGTCGTGCTCGCGGTCGGCATGCTGGTCAGCCTGGCCCGTCCCGCGCCGCGAGCCAGCTTGCCGTGAGCCGCGCCGCACCCGTGCGTTTAGCCGGTTGCCAAGACGAGGAGAACCACCGATCCCTATGACGACCCCCGCCTCCTGGTGTCGTGCCCTTCTGGCCGCCACCGCCGTCGCACCGGTGCGGGCCGCCGGTGCGCAGGCGACCGCCCCCGCAGCAGTTCCCGCACCGGCCGCGGCCGCGGCGACCCGGCGCGCCCCCGCGACTTACACAAATCCGGTCCTCGACCAGGACTTTCCCGACCCGACTGTCGTCCGCGCCGGCGACGGCTACTACTACGCGTACGGTACGCAGACGACGCTGCGCGGCGGCACGGCGGACTCGGTGACGCTCAACGTCCAAGTGCTCCGCTCGCCCGACCTCGTGCGTTGGGCACGACTCGGCGACGCGCTGCCGACCAAGCCGCGCTGGGCGCACCTCACGCAGAACTTCTGGGCGCCGCACGTCTCCGAGCACCGAGGCCGCTTCTACCTCTACTACTCGGCCCAGCCCGACACGGCGAAGGTCGACACGACGCAGGGCCTCTGCCTTGCCGTCGCGACCGCCGCGGGACCCGCGGGGCCGTTCGTCGACAGCGGCCGCCCGTTGCAGTGCGGGCCGAGCTTCGTGAACATCGACCCGATGCAGTTCGACGATCCGCAGACGGGTGCGCCGCTGCTGTACTGGGGTTCGGGTTTCGGGCCGATCCGCGTGCGGCGCCTGGCCGCCGACCGGGTGTCGTTTGCCGCGGGGAGCACGCCGCGGTCGCTCGTCTTCCCGATCAGGAGCAGCGACTCCACGCGCTACCAACGGCTCGTCGAGGGCGCGTGGGTGACGTATCACGCGCCGTACTACTACCTCTTCTACTCGGGCGACAACTGCTGCGGGCCGCACGCGCATTACGGTGTGATGGTCGCCCGCTCGCGGTCGGCCACGGGCCCGTTCCGGACGCTCGCCGACGCGACCGGCCGCGCACAGAGCGTGATCCTGGTGCGGAGCGCGCGGTGGAACGCGCCGGGGCACAACTCCGTGGTGCGCGACGCGCGGGGCGACAGCTGGATCTTCTATCACGCGATCCGCGCGCGCCCGGCGACCGACTCGGCGGCGCCGCGCGCGTGCGACGCGCGCGTGTTGCTCATGGACCGGCTGGTGTATCGCGGAGGATGGCCCGTCGTCGCCGGCGGCGAGCCGTCGGACGGGCCGCGGCCCGCGCCGCACCTGCGCTGACGGCGCGCGTCGCGCGCCCTAACGCCCGGACGCCGGCCGCCCGGCGTCGGCGCTCACCGCGCCGGCCCGCGCGGCGAGCAGGTTTGCCGTCAGCCGCGCCGCGCCGGGCACGCCGGCCGGCAGCTGTCGGAACATCGCGAGGGTGACGTACACGTACGTCCCGCGCCCCACCGGCGCGACGAGGATGCCGTTGGGGTTGGGCGCCTCGCCCGGGTCGTTGATCGCGACCGCCGTCCGGTAGCGCGGGTCCGCGGTCTGCGGCATGTACGTGGACCGCTCCTGCACCCACCCCGCCCAGTCCGCGGCGCCGATGCGGTTGGGCGCGGTGAGCACGCCCGCCGACGGATCGAGCACGGTCACCGGCGCGTCCTCGAGGGTCACGCGCTGCGCGGGACGGCCGAGGGTGATCGGGTACGGCATGATCCCCGGCCGCGTCATCTCGTACTGCCCGTACTGCACGACCATCGTCCCGCCGCGCCGCACCCAGTCGAGCAGCCGCGCGTTGTTGGCCGCGAGCGCGGGGTTCGCGTCGTACGCGCGCGGGCCGATCACGACGTGCGTGTACTTCGAGAGGTCGCCGGTGCCTAACGCGGTCGAGTCGAGGGTCGTCACCGCCAGCCCCAGGTCGGCGAGCGTCGGCGCGACGTTGTCGCCGACCCCGGGGACGTAGGCGACGCTCGCGTGCGGGGGCAGGGCGACGTCGACGGCGTGGATCGCGGTCTCGGCCGGGCGGTAGAGGCGCTGCGGGCGGATGTGGTCGTAGTCGACGAGTTGGTAGCCCGTCGTGAAGCGCTCGCCTTTTGACTCGGCGGAGGCGCGGATCACCGTGCGGCCGGGGCGGAGGGTGCCGCGCACGCGGAAGTCGACGGCGGCGCGCGCGTCGTAGCCGGGAAGCGTCACCGTGCGGATGGCAGAATCCGCGGACAACCCAGCCGGGAGTTCGAGTCTAACCGTCGCCGTGCCCGCGACGGTCGACGCCGAACGAAGGTGCACCGTCACCACGCGGTCGAGCGGAACGTTGGCGCGCGCGTACTGCACCGGGCGGTCGAGCGTGACGGAAACCGCAGGCGCAAAGGCCAGCGGACGACGGACGTCCCCCTTGACCGGGTCCGCATACCGGAATTTGATCGGCGCGCCGAGCGCGAACGTTGCGGCACCTTCATTCGTCCCCACCTGCAGTTCGACGTCGTGGTCCGGCCCGAACGCTTCGGGAACACAGCACCAGCTCACGTCGCCCGCCGTCCGCGGCATCGCGGGCGCGACGGCGAACAGGTCCGCCGCGCGTCCGCGTTCGAGCCAGTACGGCTCGGTGCGTGACCGACGCCGCACGTCGGCCGGCCAGCGCACCAGCGCCGAGAACACACTGTCCGGCGGGACCGAGGTGAACTCGCCGGCCCCCGGAGAATCGCCCCCGAGACGGACGCGCAGCGTCCGCACGCCCCGGTTGTACACGCGCACGCTCACCGAGACCGTGTCGCCGAGTGCGACGACCTCGCGGGGAGCCGTCGCTTCGACCGCGACGCCCAACGCTTCCTCGAGCGCCCGGGAGATCCGGGAGGACAGTTCGGCGACCGTTGCGCCGGCGTCGCGGCCCGCCTGCGTCGGCGCGTGCTCCTCAGCCCGTTCGCCGAGCCCGACGGCGGTTTCAACCGCGTAAGTCAACCGCAGGGCATGAGCGAGCGCAGGCGCCGCGCGCTCCGGGTGCCGCGGGTCGAACACCACCTCCACCGCCGCGACGGCGCGCAGGAGGGAATCCGTGGCGAGCGCGGGAGCGGGCGGCCGCAGGCGCGCGACCGTCGTGTCGATCCCGTCGAACAGGTCGTGCTCCTGGTCCGCCGGCGTGCCCGCGTTCACCCGCGTCGCCTCGCGCCGCATGCTCACGACCGACACGCCCTTCCGCTCCAGCCCACCCTGCCCCTGCGACTTGTGCTGCGACCGGCTGATCGCCGCGAGCTCCGCGTAGCTCCTGCCTAACACCGGGTCGTACGCGCCGGCGTTGTAGCGCAGCGTCGCCGTCTCGCTCCCGCGGTAGCTCGTGTTGCGGTAGAACTTCCCGACGCCCCACGCCGGCCCGAACTCGCGGACCGGGAACCGCACCGTGTCCAGCGCCGCGTCGTACGCCTCGCGCGCCAGGATCCCGCTCGCCTGGTGGTGCCCGTGTCCGTCCGCGGGCGTCCCCGAGAAGATCGCGATCATCACGTGCGGCCGGAACGCCCGCACCACGCGCACCACGTCGCCCAGCACGGTGTCGTGCGGCCAGTGCTGGAACGTCTCCGCGGCCGTCTTCGAGAACCCGAAATCGTACGCGCGCGTGAAGTACTGGTGCCCCCCGTCGATCCGCCGTGCGGCGAGCAGCTCCTCCGTCCGGATCGCGCCTAACGCATCGCCGAGCTCGTTCCCGATCAGGTTCTGCCCGCCGTCGCCGCGCGTGAGCGAGAGGTAGGCCGTCTCCGCGTGCCGCCCGCGCGCGAGGTAGGCGACCAGCCGCGTGTCCTCGTCGTCCGGGTGCGCGCCGACGACGAGCACGCGCGCCGTCATCCCCAAACCGTCGACGAGTTGCGCGAGCTCCGCCGCGCCGCGCGGCTCGTACGCGGTCGAGGTCTGCGCGCGCAGCGTCGGAGCCAGGGTCGACACGACGGCGAGCGCGAGCACCCGCCGGAAGAGTGCGAGGCGGAACTGGACGGCGGTCATCCGGAGCGGGTCGCGAAAGAAGGATGGACCCCGCGTGCGCGGGGGTGACAGCAAACGGGTAGCGCGTCACACCACGCGCGCCGCCTCGGCCGGGCACCCCCTCGGCGCCCGCGGCGCGACACCCGGTCCCGGTTAGGCGCGACGCGTCACCCGCTCGCCGCCTCGACCTCGACTGGGGAGGTCGTCGCCTCGCCGTCCACGGCGTCGTCCGGCACCGCGAGCGCCTCGGCCACGATCCGCGCCTGCTCCGCCTTGTGCGCGGACTCGTACCCCTCGGCCGGGCTCGCCCGCTCGGGCCGCCCGGTGTAGCGCAGCCGCGTCCCGCCGGCGGCCGTCCCGAGCAGCCCGGTGAGCCGCGGCGCGACGAACGCCCACGCGCCCATGTTCTGCGGCTCCTCCTGCGCCCACACCACCTCGCGGGCTCCCGCGTACCGCGCCAGCACCGCGCGCAGCTCGTCCGCCGGGAACGGGTACAGCTGGTCCACGCGCACGACGGCGACCGCCGACGGCACGTCCTGCTGCGTGAGGTCGTAGAAGGTCTTGGCCGTGCAGAGCACGACGCGCCTAACGGACCGCGCGTCCCGGCCGTCGAGCGCCCCGCGGTCGACCACGGGCTGCCACGCGCCCTCGCTCAACTCGGCGAGCCGCGACGCGGCGGCCGGCAGCCGGAGCAGCGACTTGGGCTGCATCAGCACGAGCGGCCGGCGCGGCGCGCGACGCGCCTGGGCGCGCAGCACGTGGAAGTACTGCGCGGGCGTGCCCGGATACGCCACGGTCATGTTGTCCTCCGCGGCGAGCTGCAGGAACCGCTCGAGCCGCGCCGAGGAGTGCTCCGGCCCGCCCCCCTCGTAGCCGTGCGGCAGCAGCAGCACGAGCCCCGAGTCCTGCCCCCACTTCGCCCGGTCGGCGACGAGGAACTGGTCGATGATCGTCTGCGCGACGTTCACGAAGTCGCCGTACTGCCCCTCCCAGAGCGTCAGCGCGTCCGGCGCGGCCACGGAGAACCCGTAGTCGAACGCCATCACCGCCGTCTCGGTCAGCGGCGAGTTGTAGACCTCGAACGCGCCCCGCCGCCCGCGCAGGTTGGCGAGCGGCGTGTACGTGCGCCCGTCGCGCGGATCGTGCAGCACCGCGTTCCGGTGGCCGAACGTCCCGCGCTCCGCGTCCTGGCCCGTCAGTCGCACGCTCACGCCCTCCGTGACGAGCGACGCGAACGCGAGCTGTTCCGCCTGCCCCCACTCGATGCCGCCCTTCTCGCCTAACGCGGCGGCGCGCCGCTCGAGGATCTTCGCCAGCTTGGGGTGCGGCTGGAACCCGTCGGGGTACGCGAGGAGCTCGGCCTGCAGCGCGACGAGCCGCTCGGCCGGGACCGCCGTCTCCGCGCCGGCGCCGTCCGCCTCCGCGCCGTTCGCGTGCCCGGTCGGCGTCGCCTCCGCGTGCGCCGCGCCCTGCTTGGCGCGCTCGTACGCGGCCTGGAAGCGCGCGCGCGTCTCCCCGTCGATCCGCTCGACGTCCGCGGCCGCGAGCACCCCGTCGCGCACCAGGCGATCGCCCCACACCTGGCGCGGCGTCGGGTGCGCGCGGATGGCGTCGTAGAGCGCCGGCTGCGTGAACGCCGGCTCGTCGGTCTCGTTGTGCCCCCAGCGCCGGTAGCCGACGAGGTCGATCAGCACGTCCTTCGCGAACTCCGCGCGGTACGCCGTCGCGAGCCGCACCGCGATCACGCACGCCTCGGCGTCGTCGCCGTTCACGTGCAGCACCGGGATGTCGAAGCCCTTCGCGAGGTCGCTCGCGTAGTGCGTCGAGCGCGAGTCCGTCGGGTCGGTCGTGAAGCCGACCTGGTTGTTGGTGATGATGTGGAGCGTGCCGCCCACGCGGTAGCCGCGCAGCCGGTACATGTTGAGCGACTCGGCCACGACCCCCTCGCCCATGAACGCGGCGTCGCCGTGCACCGCGATGGGCAGCACGCGCGCCTCGTCGCGCTCCCAGGGCGCCCCCTCGACGCGCTGCTTCGCGCGGGCCTCGCCGTCGATCACCGCGCCGACGAACTCGAGGTGGCTCGGGTTCGGCGCGAGCGTCACGGCGACCTCGCGCCCGGCGACCGCGCGTTGGCCATCGTAGCCCATGTGGTACTTCACGTCCCCCGTCTCGGTGTCGCTCGCCGGGTCGGCGTGCCGCCCCTCGAACTCCGCGAAGAGCGCCTCGTACGGCTTGCCCAACACGTGCACGAGGACGTTGAGCCGCCCGCGGTGCGCCATGCCGATCGCGACCTCGCGCGCGCCGCGCGCCGCCGCCTGCGCGATCGCCTCGTCGAGCATCGGGACGAGCGCGTCGGTGCCCTCGATCGAGAAGCGCTTCTTGCCCTGGAACGCGAAGCCCAGGAAGCGCTCGAGGCCGTCGACCTCGGTAAGCCGTGCGAGCACCGCCCGCTTCTCGTCCGCGCTCAGCGGCGCGGTCAGCCGCTCGTCGCGCAGCGTGCGGCGGAACCACTCGCGCTCCGCGTCGGTCGTCAGGTGCGAGTACTCGATCCCGAGCGTGCCGGAGTAGCGCCGGCGGAGCATCGCGACGACGTCCGCCGCGGTCGCGAACCGGCCGTCGGCGAAGCCGAGCGCGGCGGCGGGCACCGCGGCCAGGTCGCCCTCGCCAATGCCGTGGAACTCGGGCGTCAGCTCCCGCGCCCCGGGGGGCGCGCTGCCTAACGGGTCGAGCGCCACCGCGAGGTGCCCGTTCTCCCGGATCGCGTGGACGAGCGCGGCCGCCGCGGCCGTCTTGCGCAGGAGTTCCGCGTCCGCCGCGGCGTCCGCCGCGCCGCCGCCGCTCGCCTCGTCCGCCGCCCCGGGACGCACCAGCCCGGCCATCGACTCGGCCATGCCGAAGAACTGGCGCCAGGAGGCGTCGACGGAGGCCGGGTCGCGGCGGTACGCCTCGTAGACCTCGGCGATGTACGCGTCGTTGAAGACGCTCGTGATCGCGGTCGCTGTCATGGCGCGCAATCTAAAGGCTCGAACTGAGCGGCAGCGCGAGCGTGCCCAGCGGAAGCGTCAACGTGAACGTCGACCCCTCGCCGAGCCGCGAGTCCACCTCGATGCGCCCGCCCAGCAGCCGCGCGAGCCGCTGCGAGATGTACAACCCCAGCCCCGTCCCGCCGTACCGCCGCGTCAGCCCGTTGTCGAGCTGCGCGAAGGCGCGGAAGAGCCGCGGGACGTCCGACGCCGCGATCCCGACGCCCGTGTCGGCCACCGCGAACGCGACCTGCCCGTGCGCCACGGTCACGACCAGGCGCACGCCGCCGCGCTCGGAGAACTTCACCGCGTTCCCGCACAGGTTCACGAGAATCTGCCGCAACTTGTCGGGGTCGGTGACCAGCGGAGGCCGCTCGCGCGGCACAACCGCCGCGAACGCGAGCCCCTTCTGCGCGGCGAGCGGCTCGACGACGGCCACGACGGCCTGCACGACTTCCTCCACGTTCGCCGCCACCGGGCGCACCAGCTCGCGTCCGGCCTCGAGCGCCGAGAACGTGAGAATCTCCTCGATCATCCCCGTCAGCTGGTGCGTCACGACGCGCATGCGCTCCATGACGTCGGCCTGCGCGGGCGTGAGCGGGCCGAGGATCTCGTCGGCGACGAGCTCGCCGTAACCGGTGAGCGCGGTCAGCGGCGTCCGCAGCTCGTGGCTCACGGTCGCCAGGAACCCGCTCTTCATCTCGTTCGCGGTGCGCGCCTCCTCGACGAGCCGCGCCTTCCAGAGCGCGAGCGCGGCGTGGTCCGCGACGACGCGCAGGCGCTCCGCGTCGCGCGCGCTGAACGGCGGCTCGCCCGCGGGCCGCGAGATCGCGAGCACGCCGAGCGGCGTCCCGTGCGCCGCGAGCACGGCGAGCAGGAGCGCGCCGACCGGCCGACCGTCGGCGAACTCGCCGATGAGCGCGACGTCGCCCTCTGAGGCGTCCGCGCGGTGGACCTCGAGCGTGGCACCCGCCGACGCGGCGTCGATCACGCGCCCAGCGAGCGTGCCGTCGAGCGCGAAGCGGCGCCCGCGGGCGTGCGCGGGGTGGTTCGCGACGGCGACGAAAGTGCCGCACCGCGCGTCGTCGACCTCCGCGACGGCGGCGCCCGCCCCGCCGCAGAGCTCCATTCCCGCCGCGCACAGCGTGTCGAGCAGCGCCGGCGCGTCGCGCTCGGCCGCCATCGCGCGCGCGAGTTCGCGCAGGCGCTCGTTCTCCGCGCTCCGCGCGGCGAGGGCGCGCGTCTGCCGCTCGCGCCCGGCGACCTCGTTGAAGACCAGCACGACGCCGTCGCCCACGACCGGGTAGCACTGGGCGTCGAACACCGCCGGCTCGCCGCCGAGCCGGCGCGGGACGGGCGTCGTGCGCGCCGCGTGCGGAACGCGCTCGGCCATCGCCGCCCGGCACACCGCCTCGACGGGCGTGCCTAACAGCGTCGGGTACGCCTCCCACACCGGGCGGCCCAGTGCGCGCGCGCGCGGCACGCCCGTGATTCGCTCCGCGGCCGCGTTGACGTAGGTGAGCCGCCAGTCGCGACCGGCGACTAACAGCCCCTCGCCGATGCTCTCGAGCACCCGGTCCTGCACCTGCTCGAGCCGGTCCTCCGCCGTGACGTCGCGCAGGGTGCAGAGGAGCCCGCCGACGCCGGGCGCCGCCCGGACGTGCACTTCGAGCGTCGCCCCGGCGTCGGCCGCGGCCGGGTGTCGCACGCGGAAGCTGCGCGGGACGCCGTCGCGGTGCGTGTTCCGGACGACCGCCGCTTCCGGCGCGGCGGCGAGCGCAGGCAACGCGTCCCACAGGTCGCGCCGAACGTACGCGCCCGCTCCGTCGCCGCCGGCGAGTTCCGCCCACGCGGCGTTGGCGTACGTGATCCGCCAGTCGCGCGCGACGTGCGCGACGCCGATCTCGAGCCCGGCGAGGACGTCGGACGGATCGAACAGGCTACCCGTGGGACCGTTGGTGGTCACACCGCAACCTACATCGACCGACGCCTGCCCCGGAACGCCGAGCAGGGCCGCGGGGTTGGCCTTGGCATGTCGCGACGCGTAGGCCGTTCGCCCGATCCCCACCCCGGGCGCGCGCGCCCGCCGTCCGAGCGCCCGACCAAGACGTGCGCCCGCTGCGGGCTGCCCTTCACGTGGCGAAAGAAGTGGGCGCGCGACTGGGACGAGGTCCGCTACTGCAGCGCCCGCTGTCGTCAGGGGCGGGCGTCGCGCGCGTCCGGCGGCGCACGCCCAGTGCCGCCGTGACGCGTCGCCTACGGGTCGCGCGCGTCCGGAATGGCGCCGACCGCGATGTCGACCGCCAGGCCGCCGTTCCGCGTCGCCGCGACCGTCGCGAGCGGCACGTCAAGCCGAGCACCGACCAGCCCGCCCGGGGCGAGTACGCCCATGCGCCAGCCCGGGCAGCGCACGTGCGCAAACTGCCCGAGCCGCGCCCACAAGTCGCGCAACGCGTCGGCCTCGCCCAGTCGCTTGCCATATGGCGGGTTGGTGACGAGCCAACCCGGGACGGCTGCCGCGGCTGACGCCGCAGGTGGCACGGCCGCCGAGAGGGCGCGCGGCTCAAAGACGACGTCGTCGGCCACCCCCGCGCGTTCGGCGTTCGCGAGCGCCGCCCGGACCGCGCCCGCGTCGCGGTCGCTCCCGGCAATCGGGTGCGGCGCGAACGAGTGTACGCCCTCGTCCGCGCGCGCCCGGAGCGCGTGCCACACGTCCGCGTCGAAATCGAGCCATCGCTCGAACGCGAACGCACGGTGCCGACCCGGTGCGACGGCGCGCGCGATGAGCGCGGCCTCGATCGGGATCGTCCCCGAGCCGCACAGCGGATCGAGCAGCGGCCCCGAACCGTCGTAGCCGGCGGCCAGGAGCATCGCGGCGGCGAGCGTCTCGCGGAGCGGCGCCTTCGCGACCGCCTGCCGGTACCCGCGCCGGTGCAGCAACTCGCCCGAGCTGTCGGCGGAGATGGTGCAGTGGTCGTGCAGGAGCCGCACGACGACGAGCTGCGCGCCACCCGCATCCTCTTCGTCCTCGGCCCCGCCGTCCACGACGACCGCGCCGGTGCGGCGACGGATCGCCTCACCGACGCGCTCGGCGACCGCGTCGGAGTGGTAGAGCCGCGACTTCCGGCACGTGACCCGGATGCGCACGCCATCACGTGGCCCGACGAACTGTTCCCACCGGATCTGCTCGCACCCGCGCTGCAACTCGGAGAAGTGCGCCGCGTCGAACTCGGCGAGGCGTACCAGCACCCGACTTGCCGTGCGCGACCACAGGTTTACGCGGTAGAGCTCGGCTCGCGTCGCCGTGAACGCCACGCCTCCGACCTCCGCCGACACGGGTGACGCGACGAGCGGCGCGAATTCGGCGGCGACGATCGCCTCGAGGCCGGGCGCGGCCACGGCGTAGCAGGCGATGCGACTCGCGGCAAGCTTCGGCATCGGGCAAACGTAACCCGACACGACACCGGGCGAACGCACGACGCCCCGGCGGGCCGAAGCGCGCCGGGGCGTCGTGCGTTCCGTTACCAGCGTCCCGAATTACCGCGGCGACGTGCCCGAAGGCGGGGTCGTCGTCGGCGTCGTCGACCCTGCAGGGGGCGTCGAACCGGACGGCGGCGTCGAACCGGACGGGGGCGTCGAGCCAGACGGCGTCGTCGAGCCAGACGGCGTCGAGCCCGAGGGCATCGACGACCCGGTGCTCGGCGTCGAACCCGCGGGCGGCGTCGTGCCGGTCGTCCCACCGCTCATGCCGCTGCTCGGCGAGCGCATCGAATCGGCGCCCGCACCGGCGCGCGGCGCCCGCGTGCGGTTGCGACGCGGGCGGGTGCTGTCCGACATCCCTGACATCCCGCTGCCCGACATGCTCCCACCGGACATACTCCCGCCAGACATGCTCCCCGAAGAGCTGCTCCCCGACATGCTGCTGCCGCTCGTGCCGCCGCTCATGCTACCCGACGCCGAGCCCGTACCCGAGTTCGTCATCGTCGTCGAGCTGCTCCGGTCGATGGTCGTGTGATGACGAGGCGTCCGCCGGCGCGTGTGGCTGCGCTTCGTCATCGTCGTGCTGTCGCGCCCGGTGGGGCTCGTCGTCGAGCTCATCGTCGTCGTCGACGTGGTCGAGCTGCCAGCGGGCGGCTGCGACGGCGTCGTCTGCGCTGAGGCGGCCAGCGGGACGAGGGCGATCGAAGCGAGGGTCGCGATGTATTTGCGCATAGGGTCTCCTGGATGGGTGACGCGCCCGTCGTCTGTCGGCCGGGCGTGCGGAACGGCTATGCGGATTGCGTTCCACGATTGCCGCATACCCCACACTTCATGATGGAGACGCAACATTTCCCTACGCATTCGTCGCTTCGTGTGACGTAGATCACAATCGCAATTGCCCGTCACGCGTGTGCTGCAACGGCAGCGGTGGCCGGCGGCCGCCGCCACCACCGCCACGCAAACAGCGCGATGAAGGCGAGCGCCCACAAGATCGGCTCGGTGTGATCCTTTTTCTGGCTCATCCAGTAGTGCACCATCCCGAGCGCGACGACGAGGTACGTCAGCCGGTGCAGCGCGTTCCAGCGACGGCCGCCGAGCCGCCGGATCCACCCCGTCGTACTCGTAATCGCGAGCGGCACGAGCACGAGCCACGCGGCGAAGCCGACGACCAGGTACGGGCGTTTGACGACCTCGCGCGCGACGTCGCCGAGGTTGAGTTCGAGGTCGAGGACGGCGTACGTCGCGAGGTGCGCCGTCGCGTACGCGAACATCACGAGGCCGAACACGCGGCGGTACTTCGCGAGCCAGTTCCATCCCGTCAGCTGCCGGACCGGCGTCACCGCGAGCGTGATCAGGAGAAACCGAATCGACTGCTCGCCGGTCGCGTGCTCGAGCCCTTTGACGGGCTCGCGGCCGAGGTCGTGCGGCTGGCCCTGGAACGCGAGCCAGAGTTGCCACGCGAGGTACACGGCGGGAACGAACGATCCGGCCCAGACCAGGGCGCGCCCCCAGTCGCGGCCGAAGATCCGGCCGAGCGGGCGTCCGACCCGGTCGAACCACGGGCGGAGTTGCGGCAGCGGCGGACCGGGGCGCGGCGACGCCAGGGTGCCCACGGGTTAGAAATTCCGGACGAGGTCCATCCCGGCGTACAGCGACGCGACCTGGTCGGCGTACCCGTTGAACGGCAGCGTCGCGCGGCGGCGGAACTCGCCCACGCGGCGCTCCTTGGCCTGCGACCAGCGCGGGTGGTCCACGGCCGGGTTGACGTTGGCGTAGACACCGTACTCGTCGGGCGCGGCGGCGTTCCACGTCGTCTGCGGCTGCCGGTCCGTCACGCGGATCTTCACGATCGATTTTGATCCCTTGAAGCCGTATTTCCAGGGGACGACCAGTCGCAGCGGCGCGCCGTTCTGGTTAGGCAGCACCTTGCCGTACATTCCCGTGGCGAGCAACGTCAGCGGGTGCATCGCCTCGTCCAGCCGTAACGCCTCGACGTACGGCCACGGCAGCACGTTCGTCCGCTGGCCCGGCATCTGGTTCGGGTCGAACAGCGTCGTGAACTCGACCCACCGCGCCGACGACTGCGGCTGCAACCGGCGGAGCACGTCGCCGAGCGGATAGCCGAGCCACGGGATGACCATCGACCACGCCTCGACGCAGCGGTGGCGGTAGACGTGTTCCGCCGGCGTCATCCCCTTGAACAGGTCGTCGAGCGCGTAGACCGCGGGACGCTGCACCAGCCCTTCGACGGCGACGCTCCACGGTCGCGGACGGAGCGAGCCCGCGTTCGCTTTCGGGTCGTCCTTGTCGGTGCCGAACTCGTAGAAGTTGTTGTAGCCCGTCGCGTCGTCGTACGCCGTGATCCGATCGGGCGGCACCGGCCCGGCGGACCCCGCCTCGCGGCCGGCGCACGCCGCGAGCGTGCCGACGACGCTCGAAGCGCCGAGCGCGAACAGACCGGCGTCGCGTAGGAAGCGGCGCCGGTCCACGTAGACGGGTTCGGGAGTGACCTCGGCGGCGGGGATGTCGAGCGGGCGGCGAATCAGCATCGCGAGTAGTACGCGGGCCAGCCCGCGCGGGTCCGTGCCGGCCCCGGCATCGCGCTACCGGTCCGCACCCGGGCCGGCGTACCGGTCGTCATACTGCCGGTAGCGCACCGGACGGGCGTTCTCCGGGTCCGCGGTGCGGTCGCTCGAGGCGTACGGCTCTCGGCTGACGACCTTGTTGAAGCCGATCCGCCCGCTGCCGTATCCCACGCCGTACGCCTCCTCCGGAGTGCCGTAATCGTGCGGCGTGTGCTCGTCGCCCTCGTACCGCACGCCGGCCACGGGCGCCTCGTCGTCGACCGTCGCGCCCTCGTCGATCCGCACGCGCGCGTCGAGTTCGCGCGGGTCGATGCCGGCCGCATCGTCGAGCGCGCTCGCGTCGTCGATGCGGCTCGTCCGACGGTCCTCGCCCGCGCCTGGGTCCGCGGCCGAGAACTCGGGCGCGGAGAGGTCGCGCCCCGCGAGGCCGCTCGACGTCGCCGGGCGCGCGGCAGTCGGCGGCCCGAGCAGGCGCCGCGGCGCGAAGCGCAGCGCCTCGTCGGCGCCGCGCGCGACGCGCCAGGTCGCGTCGCGGTCGGCCGCGCGGTCGCCGTACGCGCGCACGTACTCATCGTTGAAGCGCTGGATGTCGGCGTCGCTCAGCGGGCCGCTGCGCGGCAGCGTCGGGAACGCAGACCCGTCGTCGCGTGACGGCATCCCGTCGATTGGCGCGCTCGGCGCGGCCGCGGGCGCCGCCGGCGGCGTGCCGACGGTTCCGGCGGCCTCGACGAACGCGCGCGCGTCGAGGACGACCCGGCGCGTCACGTGGTCGATCCACGCGGCGCGGATCGGCGCGAACGTGTGCTGGTCGCCCCGGCGCAGGTCGACATCGAGCATGACGACCTCGCCCGCCTCCGTGTCGACGAGCAGGTCGGCGACAGTGCCCACCTCGCGCCCGGTCGACGCGTACACCGTCCACCCGCGGACGTCGGGCTCGCCGTCGGCGACCTCGTAGCGCAATTCGCTGAGCCGCCGCAGCTCGCGGGCGCGGCTCGGGTCCGGGCCGACGGTCGCCTCGTCACGAAGGCCGCGCACGGTGGAATCCTTGGCCATCTCAACTCCAGAGGAAGGGTCGGGAACGCGGCGCGGGCAGCGCGCCGGTGCGGACACGCAGGACCGTAATGCCGTTCGCGTAGAGATACCACGCGACGAGCGCGGCGATCACGACGACGAGCAGAAGCCACAGCCACGCGCGGCTACGGGGCTTCGGGCGGACGCGGATTTCGGCCACGGGTCGGGGGCGGCGAAAGGGACGGCAGCACGGGTTCGGGGCGCCCCGCGGTGCAATGCGAAGGCCAGGGCGCGCCCGGACTGTCGGGTCCGATTCCTGCCTTTTTACTTCGTATGCAGACTTCCGACGTCCCCGCGTCGCTCACTCGCGCGCGGGCGCGGGCCATTTTGGCCGAGCGCTTCGGCTTCGACGATTTCCAGTACCGCCAGTTCGAGCCGATCCAGCACGTCCTCCGCGGCGAGGACACGCTGGTGGTGATGCCGACTGGCAGCGGCAAATCCCTGATCTACCAGTTTCCCGCGCTCGTGCTGCCGGGACTCACGCTCGTCGTGAGCCCGCTCATCGCGCTCATGAAGGACCAGCAGGACAAGCTGCAGGCGCAGGGCGTCGACGCGCTCGCCGTGCACTCGCACCAGACCACCGCGCAGACGCGCGAGACCGAGCGCGCGATCACCGAAGGCGAGGGCGAGATTCTCTACGTCACGCCGGAGCGCTTCAAGGACCGCGAGTTCTTCGAGATGCTCCTGCAGCGCAAGGTGAGCCTCTTCGTCGTCGACGAGGCGCACTGCGTCTCCCAGTGGGGGCACGACTTCCGCCCCGACTACCTCACGCTCGGCTCGGTCGTCAAGCGGCTCGGCCGCCCGACGGTGCTCGCGCTCACCGCGACGGCGACCGCGGAGGTGCGCGCCGACATCGTCCGGCAGCTCGGCATGCGCGACCCGCACGTGACGATCACCGGCTTCGCCCGCCCCAACCTGCGCTTCGAGGTGCGGCGGACGGTGAACGACACAGCCAAGGACGAGGCGCTCCGCAACCTGCTCGACACGACCCCGGGCGTCGGCGTCGTCTACGTCGCGACGATCAAGGAGGCGGAGCGGCTCCACGCCCACCTCACCGACAAGTTCCACCGCAAGCACGAGTTCGGCCTCTACCACGGCAAGCTCGCCCCCGCGGAGCGCAAGCTGGCGCAGGAGCGCTTCATGGCCGACGACCTGAAGGCGATCATCGCGACGAACGCCTTCGGGCTCGGGATCGACAAGCCCGACCTGCGCTTCGTCGTGCACTATCACTTCCCGGGCTCGGTCGAGGCGTACTACCAGGAGGCGGGGCGCGCCGGCCGCGACGGCGACGCGTCGACCTGCACGCTGCTATACCGCGTCGAGGACCGGCGCATCCAGAGCTACTTCCTCGGCGGCAAGTACCCCGAAGTCGAGGAAGCGGCGAAGGTCGCGATCGTCCTGCAGGGCTACGACGTGCGCACGCCCGTCCCGCTCGACGAATTGGCCGAGCGGAGTGGGGTGCCGCGGCGGAAGGCGCGGATCACGCTGATGCTGCTCAAGCGGCACGGGCTCGTGCGCGAGCACCGCGGCGGCGAGTGGGAGCGCCTCCCGAGCAACGTCCGCCTCACGCAGGTGGACCTGAGCCTCGACCTGCTCGACTACGAGGAGCGGCGCGCCCGCGACCAGCAGAAGCTGCAGGCGGTGGTCGACTACGCGCAGACCGCGCGCTGCCGCACGCGCTACATCCTCGAGTACTTCGGCGAGGAGGTCGACGCCGACTGGCGCTGCGGCAACTGCGACGCGTGCGACGCGATGGACGCGTGGACGCGGCGCAAGAACGCCGCGTAGCAGGCGCGGCATGAGGGCGACGGCGGTCGCGCGCGTCGACGACGTGCTCGACGCGCTCTACCTGGGGAGCACGCTGCGGGCGTGGCTCGTGGCCGGCGTGATCTTCGTCGTCGTACTCGCGGCGCTCGTCGTCGTGCGGCGGCTGCTCATCCGCCGCCTCGAGGTGATCGCGCCGCGCACGACGACGCGCGTCGACGACCTCGCGCTCGGCGCGCTCCGCCGCACGCGCACGCTCTTCCTCGGCATCGTCGCGCTCGGCGCCGCCCGCGGCGGACTCCCCGACCTGCCGCCGACGATCGCTCGCGACGTCGAACTCGTCGCCCGGCTCGCGCTCTACCTGCAGATGGTGAGCTGGGGGAACGGCGCGGTCGCCTTCTGGCTCGCCGGCGCGCGGGCGGACCGCGCGGCGCACGACAAGGCCGCGCTGACCTCGCTCAACCTGCTCGGCATCGTCGCCCGCGCGACACTCTGGGTGCTGCTGATCCTCCTCGCGCTCGACGCCTTCGGCGTCAACGTGACGGCGCTCGTCACCGGACTCGGCGTGGCCGGCGTCGCGGTCGCCCTCGCGGTCCAGAGCACGCTCGGCGATCTGCTCGCCTCGCTGTCGATCGCGCTCGACAAGCCGTTCGTCGTCGGTGATTACATCGTCGTCGACCAGTACCAGGGCACGGTCGAAAACGTCGGCCTCAAGACGACGCGCATCCGCTCGTTGTCCGGCGAGCAGATCGTCATCGCGAACGCGGAACTGCTCAAGGCACGGATCCGCAACTACCAGCGGCAGACCGAGCGGCGGGTGTCGTTTCAGGTCGCGCTCGACCCGGGAACGTCGGCCGAAGCGATGGCGAAGGTGCCTCCCCTGTTGCGCGAGATCGTCGCGGCGATCCCGCAGACCCGGCTCGACCGCTCGCACTTCTCGGCGATCACCGACGCCGCGCTCGTCGTCGAGACGGTCTACTTCGTGGAGAGCGCGGACTACAACCTGTACATGGACATCCAGCAGCGTATCAATCTCGCCCTGCTCGAACGCCTGCGGGGCGCAGGGGTACAGCTCGCGTTCTCCGGGCGGGAGACGGTGGTGCTCACGACGTCCGCCCCCGGAACGCCGCCGGCAACGGCGGTCCCGGCGTGATGCACGCCCGCCACGCCCTCGCGGGCTGGCACGGCGGCTGCCATCATTAAGGTTCGATCATTCGGGCACCCGGCCCGGCGACACGCGCCGTGTCCGGGCTTCGCACGTCCGCCCGCCCGTCATCGCACGTTTTCAGGAGAAACTGTCGGATGCCGCTCGACCGCCGCACGCCCGACCTTGCCGCCGCGCGCCGCCCGGCGCGGGGCGCACCAGGTCGCGCGCGCGACGCCTGGCGACCGGGCGCGCTCGCGCTAGTGGCGGTCGCGCTGCTCGCCGGATCGGCGGCGGCCGAGGCGCAGACGACGCGGCACGCGCCCGGACGGAAGGCGGCCCGGCCGGCGCGCGTCACTCCAGCCGTTGCGGATACGATGGTGGCCGGCACGCCCCCGGCTGTAGCCGCGACTGCACCGACCTCGCTGACCCGCCTCGCCGGTGACACGGCGGCCGGCGACGTCGCCCCGCTGCCGCCGCTCATCGCGGCCCCGGGCACGCCGACTACCGCCCCGGCGGCACCGGCCAATCCGGCCGCTCCAAACGTTCCGGGCGCGCCGAACATCGCGGGGCACCTCTCAGCGTCGCTCGTCCGCGAGGACGTCGTCGCGCCGCTCGTCGCGACGGTTTCGGGCGGGAGCGGGGCGGAGGTGATGCATCTGCAGGTACTTCTCGATGCGGCGCGGTTCAGCCCGGGCGCGGTGAGCGGCGTCTGGAACGAGAACACCGTTTTCGCGATCCGGGCGTTCCGCGGCGCGGCCCACCTGCCGCCCGGTGACAGCGCCGACGCGGACGTGGTCGCGCGCCTCGAGCGGATCGTCGGGC
Source organism: Gemmatimonadetes bacterium T265 (assembly GCA_019973575.1). Taxonomy (NCBI): domain Bacteria; kingdom Pseudomonadati; phylum Gemmatimonadota; species Gemmatimonadetes bacterium T265. The sequence goes on along the minus strand of BPUI01000001.1, from coordinate 2,528,231 downwards.
CGCGCGCGCCCCTGACCGAGTACGTCGTCACCGCGGCCGACGTCCGCGGGCCGTACCGCCGCGTGCCGGGCTCGATGTACGCGAAGGCGAAGGCCGACTGCCTCTGCTACTCGTCGATGCTCGCCATGCTCGGCGAACGATTCCACGCCACGACGGACGTCATCACGCGGCTCAATCCGGACGTCGATGTCGCGCGCGCGCCGGCCGGCACGCGGATCGTCGTGCCCAACGTCGAGCGCGGCCCGGCGCCGGCCGTCGCGCGCCTGGTGATCGACAAGCGCGAGGGCTCGATCCGCGGCCTCGACGCCCACGGGCAGACACGCTTCTGGCTCCCCGCGACGGTCGGCTCCTCGTCGCTCCCGTCGCCCACGGGGCGGCTGCACGTCGTCAGCACGACGCCCAACCCGCGCTACCGCTACGATCCGGTCGTCCTCGGCGAGTCGCGCAGCGTGGGGCCGAACGCGCTCCTGCCGCCCGGGCCCAACTCGCCGGTCGGCGTGCTCTGGGCGCAGCTGTCCCGGCCGCACGTCGGCCTGCACGGCACGCCGACCCCGGAGGACGTCGGCTACACGATGTCGCACGGCTGCGTGCGCATGGCCAACTGGGACGCGCACTGGCTCACGCCGCGGCTGCAGCCCGGGCTGACCGTCGATTTCCAGTAGCCCCGCCGCAGTGCCCACGCCCGACGCGCTGCCCGCGGCGCTCCCGCCCAAACTCGAGCGGGTGCTGAACCGCTTCCGCACGCTCGGGCGCGAGGAGAAGATGCAGGCGCTCGTCGGCTACGCGAAGCAGCTCGAGCCGGTGCCCGCCCGGTACGCCGACGTCGACCGGGCTGCGTTCACCGTCCCCGAGTGCCAGACCCGGGTCGACCTCTTCCCCGAGCGGCGCGACGACGGCACGCTGCACTTCTACGCCGACGTGAACGCGCGGCAGTCGCCGACGATCGCCGCCGTGCTCGCGCTGACGTTCCAGGCCGTGAACGACCAGCCGCCGTCCGCCACGCTCGCCATCCCCGCCGATTACGTTCGGCAGCTGATGAGCGGGCTCGGACTCGCGGCCCGGGAGGTCGGGCTGAACGCGATGATCGAGCGGCTCAAACGGAACGCGCGCGACGCGGACACGCAACAGGCGACCGCGTAGCGGTGTCATCCTGAGCGCAGCGAAGGATCGCTGCCGCTTGAATGATCTCGCACCGGGCCGAGCCCCGCGCGCGTATTCGCCTCGGATAGCGATCCTTCGCTCCGCTCAGGATGACAACGATCTCTCGATCACTCCCGTCTTCAGACATCATGGACCCGATCACCATCACCGTCCGCGAGAACGGCCCGTTCGTCATCGCGGGCGACGACATGGCCCGCGTTCGCCTCGTCGACGCACAGGGCCAGACGATCTCGACCGAAGGCCGCAAGGCGATCTCGCTCTGCCGCTGCGGCGCGAGCACCAAGAAGCCGTTCTGCGACGGCACCCACTCGAAGATCTGGTTCCGGGGCGCCGAGGCGGCGCAGCAAGCCTACGACGCGGGCGCGGCGGGCGAGACGACCAACACGCCCCCCGCCGCGGCGCCGGCGACGCCCCCGGCTGCCTAACGGACCGCGACGTCCGCCCCCGCGAGGTCCTCCAGCGATGCAACGTCTCGTCACGGCGTGGGTCTGGGTCGTGTGGATCGCGCTCGTCGTCGTCGGGTTCCCGATCGCGTGCCTGCTCTTCGCGCTCACGGCGCCGTTCGACCCGGGGCGGTACGCCGTCGGCCGGTTCTTTCGGCTGCTGGGTTTCGCCGGCGCGGCGCTCAACCCGTGGTGGCACTTCCGCACCACCGGCGTGCGCGTGCGTGACCCGCGCCGCCCCTACGTCGCGGTGAGCAACCACGAATCGTACGCCGACATCTTTCTGCTCTGCTTCCTGCCCTGGGAGATGAAGTGGCTCGCCAAGCAGACCATCTTCAACATCCCGGTCATGGGATGGCTGATGCGCATGGCCGGCGACGTGCCGCTCGTGCGCGGCAGCCGGGAGAGCGCCGTCGGCGCGCTCGTGAAGTGCCGCGACCGGCTCGCCAAGCGCGTCTCGGTGATGGTGTTTCCCGAAGGGACGCGCTCGCCGACCGACGACCTGCTCCCCTTCAAGGACGGCGCGTTCCACGTCGCGGTCCAGGCCCAGGCGCCGGTCCTGCCGATCGCGATCGCGGGCACGCGCGGTGCGATGGCCAAGCACTCGTTCCTGGTCGGCCGCGCGACCGCCGTCTGCCGCGTGCTCGAGCCGATCGAGACGGCCGGACTCACCTCCGACGACGTCCCCGCGTTGCGCGAGCGCGTGCGCGGGCTCATCGACGCCGCGCGCCGCGAGCTCGGCGACGAGCTCCGCGGCGCCGCCCGCGTCTCGGCCTAACGCCCGGATGACGCCGGCCGGCGCGGGCGATCCGTCGCGCGGCGACCGCGACGACGACGAGCCCGCGCCGCCGCGCGACCTCGACGCGCTCGAAGAGCGGCTGTCGCGCCCGACCGACGCCGTCGCCGGCGTGCTCGCCCGGACGAGCGGCGACCTCGTCGTCCTCGGCGCCGGCGGGAAGATGGGGCCCTCGCTCGCGCGCATGGCCCGGCGCGCCTTCGACGCGTTAGGCGGCCCGCACGCGGGACGGCGCGTCGTCGCCGCGTCGCGCTTCTCCGACCCCGCGGCGCGCCGGCAGTTCGAGTCCCACGGCGTCGAGACCGCGACGGTCGACCTGCTCGACCGCCGGTCGGTCGCGGCGCTCCCCGACGCGCCGCTCGTGGTCTACATGGCCGGGCTGAAGTTCGGCGTCAGCGACGCGCCGGCGCGCATGTGGGCGACCAACACCGTCGCCCCCGCACTCGTCGCCGAGCGCTACGCCGGCGCGCGCGTCGTGGCGTTCTCGACCGGCAACGTCTACCCGTGTACCCCCGGCCCCGGCCGCGGCGCCGCCGAGGACCACCCGCTCACCCCGCTCGGCGAGTACGCGAACGCGTGCGTCGGCCGCGAGCGCGTGCTCGAGTGGGCATGCGAGCGCGGCGGAAGCCCGCTCGCCCTCGTGCGGCTGAGCTACGCCGTCGACCTCCGCTACGGCGTACTCGTCGACCTCGCGCAGCGGGTCCGGACCGGCGAGCCCGTCGACGTGCGCACGGGCTGGGTGAACGTGATCTGGCAGGGCGACGCGAACGCCCAGGCGCTCGAATGCTTCGCCGTCGCGGCCACGCCGGCGTTCCCCGTCAACGTCACGGGCCCGGAGCCGCTCGCCGTGGCCGACCTCGCGCGCCGCTACGGCCGCATGTTCGGCCGCGCCCCGCACCTCGTCGGCACCACGGCGGCCGACGCGCTGCTCAGTGACACGACGCGTGCGACACGCCTGTTCGGCGCGCCCAGCGTACCCACGGCGCGACTGATTGACTGGGTCGGCGAGTGGCTCAACTCGGGCGGGCCCACCCTCGGCAAGCCGACGAAATTCGAAGTGCGCGACGGGCGATACTGACGTGCCGATCGGCCGCCGTGACACGTTCGATACAATCGGCATGACGGTTGCCCTTCGGCGCGGCATGTACACGCCCGACGACGCGACCGACTGGCGCCGCGAGGTGCAGCGCCTCGCGCGCGAGTACAATTCCGCAAACCTCGGCCGCAGCGTGCGCGACTGCGTCTGGTACGCCGGGCAGGTCGCGGTCATGGCGCTCGCGTCCAAGCAGCGCCATCTGGGCGTGTACCCCGTTCTTGGTATGATCGCGCTGTTCGTGAGCGTGGCGACCGGCCTCGAGGCGTTCAGGTGGCGCCGCGAGTTGCGCCGTGATAAGGCTGCGGCCAAGCGGCGGAGTGGACCGGAGGTCACGCGTCCGGCCGGGCTGAGGACGCCGTGAACGTTCGCCGCCACCTGCTGGCCGGACACGTCATTCCCGCGCACCCACTCGCGCTCACCCCCTCGCGCACGCTCGACGAACGCGCGCAGCGCGCCGTCACGCGGTATTACGTGCACGCGGGCGCGGGCGGGATTGCGGTCGGCGTCCACACAACCCAATTCGCCATCCATCGGCCCGAGATCGGCCTTTACCGCCCGGTGCTCGAACTCGCCGCGGAGACCGCGCGCGCGTGGCTCGCATACGTGCGCGGCGACGGCGAACCCGACACGCTGCAGCCGTTCGCGCTCGTCGCCGGCCTCGTCGGCGACACGCGGCAGGCCGTGCACGAGGCCGAAGTCGCGCGCGCGGTCGGCTACCACGCGGGGCTGCTTTCGCTCGGCGGCGTCGACGGCCCGCTCGGCGACATAACCGACGCCGCGCTCGTGCGCCACGCGCGCGCAGTGAGCGAGGTGCTCCCGCTCGTCGGCTTCTATCTCCAACCGGCGGTCGGCGGACGCCCGCTCGGCTACCGGTTCTGGCGCGCGCTCGCCGAGGAGGTGCCCAACCTTGTCGCGATCAAGATCGCCCCGTTCGACCGTTACCGCACGCTGGACGTCGTGCGCGCGATCGCCGAGTCGGGGCGAGTGGACGTCGCGCTGTACACGGGGAACGACGACAGCATCGTCGTCGACCTGCTCACGCCCTTCCCGGTGACCGTCGGCGGGATGCCGGCGACCCGGCGCATCGTCGGCGGACTCCTCGGCCAGTGGGCCGTCTGGACCCGGCGCGCCGTCGAGCTCCTCGCCGACGCGCACGCCGCAGCGGCGGCCGGGCAGCCGATCGACGCCCGCTGGCTCGCGCACGCGGCCGCGCTCACCGACGCGAACGGCGCGCTCTTTGATCCGCACAACGGCTACGCGGGATGCATCGCCGGCATCCACGAGGTGCTCCGGCGGCAGGGGCTCGTCCGCGGCACGTGGACGCTCGACCCGCGGGAGCAGCTCTCGCCCGGGCAGGCCCAGGAGATCGATCGCGTTCTTCGCCTCTACCCGGACCTCACCGACGACGCGTTCGTCGCCCAACACCGCGACGCCTGGCTGGCCGACTGAGCCGCGGGCCCTGTCGCTCGGTCGGGGCGCGAAACGGCGCCGGTCCGAGCGGCGCGACGCGCGGTGGATCCGCCGCGCACGCCCGAGACCGACGCCGTTCCCCAAAAAACGCGGTACTGTATCGCCACGGACCCGCGTGGTGTCCTCGGGCCCTCAAGGTGAGACACGCGGGTCGCGGTCGCCCCCTACTCGCGGCGCGCGACCGTCGTCGCGGTCACCCGGCAAGCGCGACGGCGAGCAGCACCGCGGCCGGGATGATGACGAGGCGCAGCGCTTCGCGTACGCGCGGCGATCGGACGGTGAGCGAACGCATGGACATGGTCGGAGGGAAGCGAGAAGGCGAATCGCGCGGCAGACGACGGCCAGTGCGCCCGTAAGACGCGGCTACACCGCGGAGGTAAGCACGCGGCCCCGGTGCCGCTCTTGCTTGGCGCGAGTGGTATGGCGTCGCTCTCCCTCCAGTTCACCCGGTCTGAACGCGCGTGGCTCGGCGCTGCACTCGCCGCGGCCGTGCTCGCGGGCACGCTCGCCGCGGTCGAGGCACCGCCGATCGCACGCTTCGTCGTGGCCGCGGCCGCCCTCGCCCTCCTCGCCCGCGCGGTCGGCACCGCTACCGAGCAACTCGGCGAACGCCTCAGCGCGGGGGCGACCGGCGTGCTCCAGGGCGCGTTCGGCAACCTCCCCGAGCTGTTCGTCTCGCTCTTCAGCCTGAAGGCCGGCCTGCGCGACGTCGTGCGCGCGGCGCTCGTCGGCTCGATCCTCGCCAACGCGGTCCTCGTGCTCGGCCTCGCGCTTCTCGTCGGAGGGCTGAAGCACGGGACGCAGCGCTTCGACTCGCAACCGCCGCGGTCGGCCGCGACGCTCATGCTGCTCGCCGTCACGGCGCTCGCTGTGCCGACGCTCGCCGACACGCTCCACACGCCCGCGCAGCCGCACGAGTCGGCCCTCAGCGCGACGTGCGCGGTCGTGCTGCTCGTTGTCTTCGCGGCGAGTCTCCGCTTCACGCTCGCCGCCGACCCCTCCGTGCTGCCGCCCGCGCCGGGGACCCTCGACGACTTCGAAGGCGTCGTGGCGAGCGCCGACGCGCCGCACGGCTGGTCGGTGCCGCAGAGCGTCGGCGTGCTCGCCACTGCCGGCCTCGGCGCTGCGCTCGTCTCCGACTGGTTCGTCGACGCACTGCTCCCGGCGACGCGTTCGCTCGGCCTCTCGCAGACGTTCACCGGGCTCGTCGTCGTCGCGATAGCGGGGAACGCGGTCGAAAACGCGGTCGGTATTTCGCTCGCGGCGAAGAACAAGCCCGACTACGCGCTCTCGGTCATCCTCAACTCGGCGCTGCAGGTCGCGCTCGCCCTCACGCCGGTGCTCGTGCTCGCGTCGTTCTTTATCGGGCCCGCGCCGCTGACGCTCGTGCTGCCGCCGATCCTGCTCGCTGCCCTCACGCTCGGCACGCTCGTGGCCGCGTTCGTCGTCTACGACGGCGAGTCCATCTGGCTCGAGGGCGTCGCGCTCGTCGGCCTCTACGTGATGTTCGCCGCGTCGGTGTGGTGGGGCTGAGTCGCGCGCGCCGACGCCGGCGGCGTACTCAGCTGCCCCCCGGCGGGATCAGCAAGCCGACCTCGTCGCCGGGCGATACGGTCACTTCCTCGCTCACCGGGGATCGCTGCCCCCCGATCGGGCTCGCGACGAAGCGCAGCTGAGTGCCCGGGAGGACGAACGTTTTCGGAATCGTGAGCACCGCGGTGCTGTTGCCGGTCACCGTCCCGAGCCGGGAGCGGACCTCGCCGCGGTACACGTAGATGTTCATGTCGAGGAAGCCCTGATTTTGAACGCGGACCGTTGTCGGCCCGGCCTCCTCTACCGGCGGGGCGTTCGGGTCCGGCTTGTGATGGTGGGCGCACGCCGCAGAGAATGAGACGGCCACCGCGACGAACGCCGCCGCGGCGAGGCGCCCCGCGGCGCGTGCGGGCCCACGCAAGATAGGTGACGACACGGAGCGCTCCGGGGCGAAGGGGAAGAGCCGAGGGCGGCGTCGCCGGGCAGTCCGTCGCGCCCTCGGGTGGTCCGGGACGCGCCGGGCTTGCGTGCGGCGCCGTCCGCTGACGTTTGTTAGCGCATGCCGCGTTCCCGTGTTGCGTTCCTCTCGGCCGTCGCGACCGCCGCGGCCCTCACCGCCGCTCCGCTCCGCGCGCAGTCGTCAGGCGGCGGCGCGGCCGCCCGCGCATTCGTCGACTCCGCCGAATCTCAGCTCGCCGCGCTCACCGTGAAGGCGAACCGGGCGCAGTGGGTCGCGGCGACGTTCATCACCGACGACACCGAACAGCTGTCGGCCGACGCGACGGAGCGCGTGGACGTTGCGACGCAGCAACTCGCGCTCGCGGCACGGCGCTTCGACGGCGTCGCGCTGCCCGCCGACGTGCGGCGGAAGCTCACGTTGCTTAAGCTGCTGCTCGTCGCGCCGCCGCCGAGCGACCCGGCGAAGGCGACCGAGTTGACGCGGCTCGGCGTGGGGCTCGAGGCGGAGTACGGCCGCGGCGCGTACTGCCGTCGCGGTGCACTCGGCCAGCCCGCGACGGCCGCCGGGGACTCGACGTGCTACGAGATCAACGCGCTCTCGCGCGCGCTGGCCGAGAGCCACGATCCCGCGGTGCTGCTCGACGCGTGGCAGGGATGGCATGCCGTCGCCCGCCCAATGCGCCCGCGGTACGAGCGGTTCGTCGCCCTCTCGAACGAGGGCGCGCGCGAGCTCGGCTTCCGCGACGCCGGCGCGATGTGGCGCGCGAGTTACGACATGCCGCCGGAGCAGTTCTCCGCCGAATTGGAGCGGCTCTGGCAGCAGGTGCGGCCGCTCTACGTGTCGCTACACGCGTACGTGCGCACGCGCCTCAACCAGCAGTACGGCGAGGCCGTCGTCCCGAAGGACGGGATGATCCCGGCGCACCTCCTCGGCAACATGTGGGCGCAGGAGTGGGGGAACGTGTACCCACTCGTCGCGCCGCCCGCGGGCGCGCCGTCCGCCGACGTGACGGCGCTCCTCAAGGCGCGGGGCTACGACCAGCGCCGGATGATGCGCACGGCTGAGGGCTTCTTCACCTCGCTCGGCTTCGCGCCGCTGCCGGCGACGTTTTGGGAGCGGTCGATGATCGTCAAGCCGCGCGACCGCGAGGTCGTCTGCCACGCGAGCGCGTGGGACGTCGACAGCAAGAACGACGTGCGCATCAAGATGTGCGCCGAGGCCACGGGCGAGGACTTTGTGACCATGCATCACGAACTCGGCCACAACTTCTACCAGCGCGCGTACAGCGGCCAGCCGTTCCTTTTCGAGAACGGCGCGAACGACGGCTTCCACGAGGCGATCGGCGACGCGGTCGCGCTCTCGATCACGCCGGACTACCTGACGCGGATCGGGCTCCTCGCGCCGGGCGCGGCGCCGAGCGCGGCGGCGGACACGGGCGCGCTCCTGCGGCAGGCGCTCGACAAGGTCGCGTTCCTGCCGTTCGGGCTGCTCATCGACCAGTGGCGCTGGAAGGTGTTCAGCGGCGAGGTCACGCCCGCGAACTACAACCGCGCGTGGTGGGATCTGCGCGCCCGGTACCAGGGCGTCGCCCCGCCGGTCGCCCGCACCGAGGCCGACTTCGATCCGGGCGCCAAGTTCCACGTGCCGGCCAACACGCCGTACACGCGCTACTTCCTGGCGCGCGTGCTTCAATTTCAGTTCTACCGCGCGATGTGCCGCGCGGCCGGGCAGACCGGGCCGCTCTACCGGTGTTCGTTCTACGGCAGCAAGGAGGCCGGGGCGCGACTCGCGCGCATGCTCGAAGCCGGGGAGAGCCGCCCGTGGCAGGAGACGCTCTACGCGATGACCGGCGAGCGCGACATGGACGCCGGCGCCATGCTCGAGTACTTCGCGCCACTCAAGGTGTGGCTGGACCGGCAGAACGCCGGCCACCCGGTTGGCTGGGCCGCGCCGGGTGGGGCGCCGGTCGGAACGCGCTGAACGCCGACCGGCGCGCGGGACCTCAGCGGTGCGGCGGCGACGACGGCCGCGGGGTCGACGACGTGTCGCGGCGCGTGCTGTCACCCGGCATGCGCCGCGGCATCCGCGTCGAGTCGGTACGCGTCGTGTCGCGGCGCGTCGTGTCGGGACGGGTCGGCGCGGGCGGCTGCGCGGCGAGAGGAGCCGCGCTCACGACGAGGGCCGCGGCGAGCGCGGCAGCGGAGAGGTGACGCATGGAAGTGGGTCCGTAAAGTGAACCGCGGCGGCCAACGTCCGTGTCGGCCGCCGACGACGGACGATGCCGTACGCGCGATATTCGGCGTGTGGCGCAGATCACAGGGTCGACTGCGCAAAGATCCGTTTGTATGACGATTGTGACGAACGCCACGTGTCCGGAGCGCGCGCGACGCACACCCGGCGCGCACGACGCGTGCAACCTCGCCCGCACGTGGCCGCCCTCCTTGCCGTCGACCTCGGCGTCCGCGCGGGGTTCGCCTGCTGGGGCGACGACGGCCGGCTGCGCTGGTACCGGTCGCAGAACTTCGGCGCGGCGCCGCGCATGCGCCGCGCCGTCCCCGCCCTCCTCTCCGACCCGCTCGACCTCTCACGCCTCGTGGTCGAGGGCGGCGGCCCGCTCGTCACACCGTGGGCGACCGAAGGGGAACGCCGAGCGCTCGACGTGCAGGTCGTCGCGGCCGAGGTGTGGCGACCGCTGTTCCTCCTCCCACGCGAACACGGCACCGGGCCACAGATGAAGGCCGTCGCCGACCGGCTCGCGCGCCGCGTGATCGCCTGGGCCGACGGACCGCGGCCGACGTCGCTGCGCCACGACGCGGCCGAGGCCATCCTCATCGGGTTGTGGGGGGTGTTGAGCGCGGGTTGGCTGCGCCGACTCCCGCCAGATCTGCTGCGCTGAACGCCGCCGCTCCGCTCGTCAGCGCCGCGCCGCCGGGATCCGCAGCACGACCGCCTCGTTCGGCCGCAGCGAGACGCGATCGACGCTTGCCTCGATCGCCCGGCTGTTCGTGCCGGCCACGACCGTTGCGGTGGTCCGGTCGGGGCCAAGTCGCGTCCGCTCGCGGGCGTCGACCGTGTACCTGCCCGGCGCGTTCGCGAAGTTGACGACGATGAGAAATCGGTCGCGCCCGGCGACCTCACGGATGTACGCGAGTACGGCACCCTGTCGCGGCAGCATGCGAAACGTCCCGCGCGCGAGCGCCGGCTCTCCGCGCCGCAGGGCGAGCAGGTCGTGATACAGCGCCAGCATCGACTCCGCCTCTCGCCGCTCGGCGGCGACGTTGACCGTGTTCGCATCCGTCGCGATCGGCAGCCATGGCGTACCGGTCGTGAACCCCGCCTCCGGCCCACTCTCCCACTGCATCGGCGTGCGCTCTGGATCGCGCCCAACACCGATCCCGGGCTGCTGCTTCTCGGCCGGGTCCTGCACGAGCTCGGGCGGGATCGGGACGTTGTGCATCCCGATCTCGTCGCCGTAGTAGATGGTCGGCGTGCCGCGGAGCGTGAGCAGGAGGACCGCCGCGGCGCGCGCCGCCGCGGGCCCAAGTCGCGTCGCGAGCCGCTTGCTGTCGTGGTTGCCGAGCGCCCAGTTCCGCGCCTGCCACGGCGCGAGTGCGCCTTCGTACGCCGTCACCCGCGCGTACACGGTGTCGGCGGCCCAGGTCACGCCCGAGAGCGCGTAGTTGGACGGCAGCTGCGCGCCGCAGCCCCGCTCGCCGTAGTACGCCGTCAGCTTCTGCGGCGTGGTGAAGACCTCGGGTAACAGGATGCGCGCGCTCGGCCGCCCGCCGCGCGTCGTGTACGCGTCCATCACGCGTCGCATCTCGCAGAGGATCGCGAAGTTCTCGGGGCGGTGCGTCGTGTAGAGTGGCTCGAGCAGGTCGTAGTCGCCGTGCCCCGTGTCCGGATGCTTCGCGACCGGATTGTCGCGGAACAGGGAGTCCTCGATCGTGTGCGGGAAGGCGTCGAGCCGGAAGCCGTCGGCGCCGCGGTCGAGCCAGAACCGCATCACGTCGTACATCGCGCGCCGTACCGCGGGGTTGCGCCAGTTGAGGTCCGGCTGTTCGCGCAGGAACTGGTGGAAGTAGTACTGACCGCTCGCCGAGTCGAGCGTCCACGCACTCCCGCCGAACACCGAGCGCCAGTTGTTGGGCGGCCCGCCCCCGGGCGCGGGGTCGCGCCAGACGTACCAGTCGCGCTTGGCCGACGTGCGCGACGCGCGCGAGTCGGCGAACCACGCGTGCTGGTCCGAGGTGTGGTTCGCCACGAAGTCGAGGATCACGTGCAATCCGCGCGCGTGCGCCGCGCGCGCGAGCGAGTCGAAGTCGGCCAGCGTGCCGAAGCGCGGGTCGACCGCCGTGTAGTCGCTCACGTCATAGCCGAAGTCGCGCTGCGGTGACCGGAAGAACGGCGAGATCCAGATCGCGTCGACGCCCAGCCACTGCAAGTAGTCGAGCCGCCCGGTCACGCCTTTCAGATCACCGACTCCGTCGCCGTTGCTGTCCTGGAAGGAGCGCGGGTACACCTGGTAGAACGCGCCCTCGCGCCACCAGCGGTCCGCGTTGGGCACGTCGGTGACATGGTGACCGGCGGGCTGTGCCGTGCCACGCGATGGCGCGATGACGAGAGCGCCCCCCGCGAGCAGGCCGACGAGCGCGTGCCGCGCGGCGCGCGCGGTCCGACGAAAGCGATGCATGACCGAGACGTGGACGTGGTACTCCGCGCCGCCACGCCGTCCGGCAGCGCCTCGGAGTGGCCGAACGGTAGCGAACGGCACGGACGAACGCGCGGCCGGACGGAACCGGAATGCGCGCCCGAACATTCGCGACTCGGATCCACGAACACCATCCGCATACGGACGCGGATCCGCCTCACCAGACTCGTTGGAGCATCACATGGCAGAAACCAGTGGAGTGGGTTCCGGGATGACCGGTATGGGGTCGGGCGTCTCCGGTCTCGTGAGCACCGTGACACAGGCGCTGACGAGCCTCGATCCGAAGGAAGGCGCGAACGCAATCGCGCAGGTGCGTACCGCCCTCCAGGGCCTGCCCGGAACGGAGGCGATCTCGGGAACCCTGTCGTCGTTGCACCAGCAGCTGACCGGCGGCGCGCCGAGCGGCGCAGAGATCGGCCCGCTGATGACCCAACTCAGTCAGCAGACGCGCTCGGTGTCCGGCCGGGCCGGGCCGATCGGCGGCGGTCTGAACCAACTCGCCGACCGGCTCGCCCAGATCGGCTCGCAGCTCTCCGGCGGCGCGGCGTAGCGCCTAACGCGTCAGCGGGCGGGCGCGCCGGCCGGCACGACGGCCGGCCGGCGCACCACCCACACGCCGAGCGCGAGCGCGGCGAACGCCGCGCCTACCCCGCTCACCGCCGCCCACCCGCCGCGCGCCCAGGCCGTCGCGCTCGCCGCCGAGCCGAGCGCGCCGCCGGCGAAGTAGGCCACCATGTAGACCGCGTTGATCCGCCCGCGCGACGCGTCGTCGAGCGCGAAGATACGCGCCTGATTGCTGATGTGCGCCGCCTGCACGCCGAGGTCGAGCAGGAGCACGCCGACCACCAGCCCGGCGAGCGAGCGCCCGAGCAGTCCGAGTGCGAGCCACGCGGCGACGGTCGCCGCGAGCCCGGCTCCGATGGACTGCCGCGGGTCGCCGCGGTCGTTCCGCCGGCCCACGAACGAGGCCGCGAGTGCCCCGGCGACGCCGACGAGCCCGAACGCCCCTGCGGCGGCGCTGCCGAGGTGCCCCGGGAGTACCGCGAGGTGAAACGGCAGCGCGGTCCAGAACACCGAGAAACTCGCGAACGCGAGCGCGCCGAAGACCGCCGATTCGCGGAGCGCCGGGTACCGCCGTGCGACGGCCGGCAGCGAGGCGAGCAGCGCACGGTACGACAGCGCCTCGCGCGTGCGCGACGCCGGGAGCCGAACGCGCAACACGCCGGCGAGCACGACCATCCCCGCCGCGGCGGTCCAGAACACCGCGCGCCAGCCGAGGCGCGCGCCTAACGCCCCGCTCGCCACCCGCGCCATGAGGATGCCGACGAGCAGCCCGCTCATTACCGTCCCGACCGCGCGCCCGCGCTCCGCGGCGGGGGCGAGGTCGGCGGCAATGGGGACGATGACCTGCGGCGCGACCGAGAGCACCCCGACCGCCAGGCTCGCTGCGGCGAGGGCGCCGGCGGTGGGTGCGACGGCCGCGGCGGCGAGCGCCGCCGCCGCGCCGACGATCAGCAGCACCAGCAGGCGTCGCCGCTCGGCCACGTCGGCCAGCGGCACCACCGCGAACAGCCCGAGCGCGTAGCCGACCTGCGTCAGCGTCGCCACGGGCGCGATCGCGCGCACGGGGACGCCGAAGTCGCGCGCCATGCGCGCGAGCAGCGGCTGGTTGTAGTAGAGGTTGGCGACGACCACGCCCGCAGCGACGGCGAGCAGCAGGACGGGCGGGCGCCGCGGCCCGTCCTGCGCGTCGGGCCCGCTCACACGCCGGCGAGCGCGCCCTCGAAGTCGAGCACCGGCTCCATCACCGGCGCCGCGCCCGCGCGGATCGTCGCGGCGAGCGACTGGACCTGCGGCAGCAGCTTGGTCATGAAGAAGCGCGCGGTCTTGACCTTCGCGTCGTAGAACCCGGCGTCGCCGTTCGCGGCCGGCATCTTGTCGAGCGCGACGCGCGCCATGCGGAGCCACATCCACCCGGTCGCCACCGTGCCGAGCAGGCGCAGGAAGTCGGCCGCGGCCGCGCCGGCCTCGTCGGGATCCTTCATCGCCGCCTGCATCACGTGCATCACCGACTCCTGCAGCGTGCGGACCGCCTCGCCTAACGGTTTGGCGAGGTCGGCGACGCGGGCGTCCGCGGCGCCCGCCCTCACGTCGTCCTGCACCAGCTTCAGGAAGCGGCGCATCATGCGGCCGTTCCCCTCCGGCACCTTGCGGCCGATGAGGTCCATCGCCTGCACCCCGTTCGTCCCCTCGTAGATCTGCGCGATGCGCGCGTCGCGGACGAACTGCTCCATCCCCCACTCGCGCACGTAGCCGTGGCCGCCGTAGCACTGCAGGCCGAGGTTGGTCACCTCGAACCCGGTGTCGGTGAGATACGCCTTGATCACCGGCGTCATGAGCGCGACGAGGTCGCCGGCTTCCTGCTTCTTCTCGGGGTCGGGGTGCTTTTCCTCGACGTCGATCAGCTTGCCGACCCAGTAGGCGAGCGCGCGCTCGCCCTCGACGTACGCCTTCATCGTCAGCAGCATGCGCCGCACGTCGGGGTGGACGACGATCGGGTCGGCCTCACCGGCGGGGTTCTTCGGCCCGGCGAGCGCGCGTCCCTGCAGGCGGTCCTTCGCGTAGGCGAGGGCGTTCTGGTAGCTCACCTCGGCGAGCCCGAGGCCCTGCATGCCGACGCCTAACCGCGCGCCGTTCATCATCGTGAACATCGCGCGCATGCCCTTGTTCGCCTCGCCGACGAGCCAGCCCTTCGCGCCGTCGAAGTTGATCACGCACGTCGCGTTGGCCTTGATCCCCATCTTGTGCTCGATGGAGCTGCACGAGACGCTGTTGTACGTGCCGACCGCGCCCTCGTCCGTCGGCAGGTACTTCGGGACGAGGAACATCGAGATGCCGCGCGTGCCGGCCGGCGCGTCGGGCAGCTTGGCGAGCACGAGGTGGCAGACGTTCTCGGTGAGGTCGTGGTCGCCCGCCGAGATGAAGATCTTCTGCCCGGTGATCTGGTACGCCCCGTCGCCGGCGGGGACGGCCTTCGTGCGGATCATCCCGAGGTCGGTGCCCGCGTGCGCCTCGGTGAGGCACATCGTCCCGCCCCACGTCCCGTCCGTAATCTTCGCGAGGAAGCGCCCCTTCAGCTCGTCGTCGCCCCACTTCTCAAGCGTCATCGCCGCGCCGTGGCCGAGCTCCGGGTACATCGAGAACGAGAGGTTGGCCGAGCAGAGGAACTCGTCGAAGATGAAGCGCGCGAGGTGTGGCAGGCCCTGGCCGCCGTAGGCCGGGTCGCCGGTCATCGCCGGCCAGCCGCCCTGGACGAATTCGTCGTACGCCTCCTTGAACCCCCTCGGCGTGCGTACCTGTCCGTCCTCGATCCGGCACCCCTCGGCGTCGCCCGTCTGGTTGATGGGCTGGAGAACCTCCTCGCACAGCTTCCCGCCCTCCTCGAGCACCGCGAGCAGGAGGTCCGGCGTCGCCTCCTCGTACCCGGGCAGCTGGCTGAGCTCGTCGACCGCGAGCACGTCATTGAGCAGGAAGCGGACGTCGTCGAGCGGGGCCTTGTAGGTCGGCATGGGGACGGGGCCGTAGGGGTGGCGAGCGACGAGCGTGGTAACTACCGAACGGCGTTCGGCACGGCCGAAAACTGGAGCTTGGTACGCACCGGGGCAAGACGGTCGACGGGACGCACGGGCCCGTCTCGCGCGCCGGGCGCTCCTCAGCCGACCGCCGCCCGCGCGCGTGTGTCGAAGCCGAGCGCGGCGAGCAGCCGGTCGAACGGCTCCGGGGGGAGGTGGCCCCCGCTCGCCTGGTCGTGCCCGTTACCGAAATCGGCGTTCAGCGCGCCGAGGTCGATCGCACCACGCAGCACGGTCGGGAGATTGAGGTCGACGCGCGCCGTCCGGCAGCTGAACGCGACGACGCCCGGCAGGTAGGCGGCGTTCGCGCCCATCACCGCGTGCTTCGGCAGGCGCCCCCGCCACTGCTGCGCGATGAGTGGGTGGATCTGACACCCCGACGCCACGGGGATCATCGCCCACGGGCCGCCTCCGGCGGCGAAGAGCGGCGCGCGCTTCCGCGCCTCCGCGAGCGCCGCCGTCACCTCCGCGCGGTACGCCCGCAGCCGCCCTGCGCCTAACGCGTCGTCCTCGCTCACCGCGCGCGGGCCGTCGGCCGTCATCAGGAGGTCGAGCGGGGTCGTGATGTCGAACGTCGTCGCCCGCCGCGCCGCGTTGACGAGCGCGACGGCTTCCTTGAGCCACTTCGCCGTGTACTGCTTGCGAACCGCCGGCAGCCGCGCCCACGGCGCCTTCTCGCCGAGGTCGCTGATCGTCCCCACCGCGGCCACCCACAACAGGTCGTCGATTGGCGTGCCAGCCGACTCGGCGGCCGGCGCGAGCAGTTCCCACATCATCCACGCCGAGTTCGGCACCGGGTCCCGCCCGTAACCCGACACGACCGTTGAACCGTCGGTCGGGACGCCGTCGGGCTGGTGGTGGTCGACGTAGAGCGTGGGCACGTTGGGTAACACGCCGGCCGCCTTCACCCCCAGATCGGTCACGACGAGCGCGTCCGGCGCGAGCGCGGCGAGCCGGCCGCGCGCCGCGTCGCCGAACGCGCTCTCGCCGCGCCCCGACGGCACGACCTGCACGTCCGAGTAGCCGAGCCGGGCGAGCGCGCGCCCGCCGACCGCACCCGCGGCGAGGCCGTCGGCGTCGAAGTGGCAGAAGACGACGACCCGTCCGCCGCGCGGCACGCCGGCGAGGAACCCTTCGACCGCCGCGCGCGCAGCGGGCAGCGCGTCGTCGATTGGCCGCGCGGCGGCCGGAAGCTCGTCCGCTGGCGGCACGATCAGTAGCCGTCCCAGCGCGCGGCTTCGAACGCCGACCAGAGGTGCATCACCCAGCCGAGGGTCCCGAACGAGGCGAGCCAGATCACGGCGGCGAGCACGAAGTGCCAGAGCGCCTTGATCCCGCGCCCCTGCACAAGCTGACCGAGGCCCGGGATGAAGAACGAGCAGACGGCGGCGATGACGTTGCCGGACGAACCCCGCGCAGAGTATGGCGTCGACATGGGAAGCGGCGAGTGAGGAAGCGGACGGGCGCGCGTACCGGTGACCGCGCGCGAGACCCTACGAGTCACGCATGCCGCGAGTTCCTGGCCACCGACGCGGCCGGGCACGCGACGGCGTGTGTGGCGTCTGCGCCTCACGTGCACCCGCCGCGTGGCCGACACTCGACGGCAGCCATGCGCTCCCTTCTCCGATCGAACCGCCGCCGCGCCCGGCGCCCGGCGCCGAGCAGGCCGCCGTACGCGGCGACCGGCGTCCCGCTCGGGCACGCCGTGCTCGGGTACCTCGTCCTGGTCGTCCTTGTCGTGACGCTCGCGCCGTTCGAGTTTCGCGTCCGCGACGGCGTGCACCTGACGTACTGGACGTCGGACAGCCGGTGGCACGGCGTGTTTGATCCGATCGCGAACGTCGCGCTCTTCGCGCCACTCGGCTTCGTGTACGCGCTCACGCGTGCCACCGTGGCGCCGGACGCGCGCGGGACGCTGGCGCGCGCGTGGGGTGGCGGCGTGCTGTTGAGCACGTGCGTCGAGACCGTCCAGCTGTTCGAACCGGCGCGGTACGCGTCGCCCACCGACGTCGCCACGAACGCGCTCGGCGCCCTCTTCGGCGCGTGGCTGCACGGCCGGCTCGCACGGCGGCTGCGGGCCGATACGCTCCTCGCCGGCGGGCTCGCGCTCGAGCTCCCCGTGATGGGGCTCGTCTACGTCGCGCTGCCGTTGTTGATGCTCGCCTCGCTCACCGCCGACGGCGGACCGCGGGACGGCGTCGCGTTCTCGCCGCGTCCGGCCGGCATCGTGGCCCTCGCGCTGTTCGGGGCGATGCTGCTCGGCACCGTGCAGCGGCGGCGCGGACGCGAGGCCGGCCGGCAATCGGACCTGCGCCGCGCGTTGGGTGCCGGGGGGGCGGCCGGGCTCTGGTTCGCGATCGGCGGTTTACCGGCGCTCGCTACCGCACCCCGCGCGTTCGGCGTGGGCCTCGCGGCGGCGGTGGTCGCCGCGGCCGTCGTCAGCACGTCCGTCATGGCGCGGCCACGCGACGAACGCCGCTTCGAGAGCGAAGCGATCGGCCGCGCCGCGCCATTTCTCGCCCTGTTTCTCGCCCTGTTTCCTTTCGGACACGACGTCGCGGCCACCGAACTCACCGACGGCCACCTACTCCGCGCACTCGAAGGGCTCTGCGGCTTCGCCGTGCTCGGGTACCTGCTCGGCGAGGCGTGGGGGCGGCGCGAATTGCGGTACCGGCATTCGGTGCGTCGCGTCGCGTGCGCGGCGGGCGCGGCCGCCGTCTCGCAGGCGTTGCTCGCGCACGGGGCGGACGTCGACGCCGACACGGCGCTCGCCGAGGTCGGTGTCCGGACGTTATGCGCGGCGTACGGCGGCTGGATCTACCACCTGCAGCGCGCGCACGTGCGTGCCCTCGTCGAGGCGCGCCGGGTGCACGGCACCGCGCGCCGCCGCGCGCCCGCGCCGGATTGGACCACACGTGGGGCCGCGGCCCGCGACCTCGAGGTGCTGCGCCCGGCAGGCTGAGTCCGCGCCGACCGGGGACGCGGACGGACGCCTAACGCAGGGTCAGGGCGCGCGCAGCACGACGACGTGGAAGTGCGCCGGGTGGTGCTCCTCCGTCGCGTCGATCACGCCCTGGCGCTCGAGGCCGAGCAGCGTCGTGCGCATCCAGGCGCGGCAGCCCGTGCGCGAGGCGCGCAGGTCGACCGCCATGCCGGTCGGGTGCACCGACTTCTCGACCGAGTTGCGGAGCCGGATCGAGGTCGGCCGCATCGCGCTCGTGACCGTGAGCGGTTCGCCGCACGTGCGCGCGTAGTCGGCGGCGAAGCTCGTCACGAAGTCGCGCGTGGCCGGGCGCACGTACGGCGAGCCGACGCCTTTGAGCTGGTACGTGGATGTCGCACGGCTCAGCGGGACGTACTCGCCGTCGCCCGCACGCCGCTCGAGCTCGGTGTACGAGTGGACGAACGGCAGCCCCTCGCGCACGGCCTCGTCGTACGCGCGGTCGACCGCGGCGTGCGATCCGCGCAGCGACGCGCCGCCGGCGCTCGCCTCGGCCGCCGACGCATCCGCGGCCGCGACCGTCGTCAACGCATGCAGGCGCGACCGATGGGCCGCGTGCGAACGGGCGTGCAGGCGCGCGTGCGCGCGGAGCCGCGCGTGCAGGTTGGCGCGCGTGTGGGCGCGCGACTTCGTGCGGGTGCGGTGTGCGGCGTGCGCGGTGGCGGTCGGGGCGGCGGTCGCGACTTCGCCCGAAACGGCGAGGGCGGCGGTGAGCGCGAACAGCGCGGCGGCGGCGCGGGCGCGCGCCGTGAGCGAGGCAGCGGACATCGGCGGGAGGCGGCGGCGGGCGTGGCGGGCGGGACTCTCTATCCTAGACGACTCACGCGCCCGGAGGAATCCCGGACGGGTCGCGACTAAGCCGCGCTCAGTGCACCGCCGCGAGAATCTGGCGCGCGAGCGCCGGGTAGTCGCCGCCGAGGTGGTGGCCGCCGGGCATCGCGATCGCACGGGCGCCGCCCTGGCGTGCGGCGGCCGGACAGGCGCTGTCGTCCTCGCCGCTGCCGTAGAGGCAGAGGACGGGCACCGCGGGCGGGAGGATCGCCCGCAGCGCCGCGACCTCGGGGAGCGTCGGCCGCTCGTCGGAGGCGGAGCCACCGAGCCAGTCAGACACGTGAAACTCGAAAGCGATCGACGACTCGAGGCCGAGGAGCGCGACCGCGGCCACGCGGGCCCGGAGCTCCGGCGGGAGCCGGCGCGCCATGAACGGCAGCACGTCCGCGCCGCGCGAGTAGCCGACGAGCACGACACGCGGCCGTGGTGGGCCGCCGCCGGGCGGCGCGCTCGTCGCGTGCGCGACGAGGCGCGCGAGGTCCGCGCCCGCGCCGTCGGGCGTGCGCGGCGTCCAGAAGTACTGCAGCGTGTTGAGTCCGACGACTGGCACGCCGGCCGCCGCGAGCGTCTCGCCGACTTCGCGGTCGATACTCGCCCAGCCGCCGTCGCCCGAGAGCACGACCGCGACGAGGTCCGACGGTCCGCCGGCCGCGGCGGCCGGCGCGATCTGCACGAGCGGAAGGTCGGCGACGCTCGCGTCCACTCTCGCTGCGGCGGCTGCCCCCGACGCCCGCTCGGCGAGCGCGGGCTGGGGGGGCGCCGCGCGGTCCAGCGCGCGCGTGAACGCCGGTAGCCAGTCGGCGGTGGCGAAGAGATGGCCGCCCGGCACGGTCACGAGCTCGGCGCCGGGCGTGGCTTGGACGAAGCGTTGGACGCCCGCGAGCGGGCAGTCGTCGTCTTCCGCGGTCGGGCGCAGGACCGTGACCGGCAGCCGGAGCGCCGTGTCGGGCAGGAGGACGAAGCCGCCGCGACGACGCGCGCCTAACGGTGGCCGTCGCGACGCGCCGCAGAACGGACGCGGGGACGAGGTGCCCGCGCAGAGGCCGAGTGCGACCGCGCCCGGGAACGTGCCGCGCGGCGCCTGAGCGAGCGTGGCGTAGACGAGCGCCGCGCCCGACGAGTGCCCGACGAGGACCGGCGGCGTGTAGCGCGCGACCCCGAGCCGGTGCTGCGTATACTGGCTCAGCGCTTCGAAGTCGCCGGCCGGGAACGCGCACCCGCGCCCGCGACCCGTCTGCGCCAGGTACGTCTTGCTGTCGACGCCGAGGACGAGCACGTCGCCCGACCCGGCGATGCGTCGCGCGATCTGCGCCGCGTTCGCGTCCCAGCCGCCGTCGCCGGACGCGAAGACGACCGTGTGCGCGGGCGCGGTTCCGGCGAGCGGCGCCGCGCCGGCGTGCAGCACGTGCACGAGCCCGAACGCCCCGAAGCGGAACGTCTGCTCGGCGACGGCGCCGCGGGACGCGGACGTCGCCCGTACGGGCAGCGCCGTGGCGGTCGCGACGGCCGCCGGCAGGCCGTCTCCGCCGGTCGGGGCGCCCGTTCGCCGGTCGTCGCGCGCTCCGGCGGACGACCCGCGCGCGTCGCAGCCGAGCGCGAGTCCTACCGAGAGGGTGGCGACGACCGCCCGGCACGACCCGCGGATCGTTCCGGCGCGGGTCATTCTGGCAACGTCTCGGACGCGGCGCGCCGCCGGCGCCGGCGGCGCAGCAGCACCGCCACGGCGATCACGGCGGCGGCCGCCGCGAGGACGTACGCGTACCGGTCGTACGAGCGGACGCGTTCGAGGGTGCGGATCGCGGCCTGGCCGAATTCGTATCCGATGAAGACGAATACCGTCGCCCACGCGGCCGACCCGGCGAGCGAGCCGACGAAGTAGGTCGACGGCCGCACGTGGGCGACGCCGCACGCGAGCGGCAGGAGCAGCCGCGCCCCGAACGCGAAGCGCACCGCGAACGACGCCCGCCAGGGCCGCTTGCAGACGGCGCGCGTCAGCACGTCGATCGCGCGGCCGGCCTGCGGGAAGCGCCGCCGCACCCACGGCCCACGCCACGACCCGAGCAGGTAGAGCAGCCCCGTCGCGATCCACCCGCCGATCGTCACCGCGAGGATCACCCGCACGAGCCCGAGCTGCTGCTCCGACGCCGCGACCCCGCCGAGGACCGGCGCGAGCTCCTCGGTGATGATCGGGGTGACGGCGAGCGTCAGGTACGCCGACAGCTGCTGGAGCGGCGTGAGCGCGGTCGCGTCCAGCGCGGCGGGCTCCGGCGGGGGCCAGATCGGGATGCGGGGACCTCGGGATGAGGGACGCGCGGAATGTAGGCGCGCCCGCGGGCGGCGCGGCAGCGGTAGTACGCGGCGTCCGGCGTCAGCCGTCGCGCTCGACGACGACGACGGGCGTCGGGGCGCCGGCCCAGGTGAAGCGGTACGTCGCGTCGCGCCGCACGTCGGCGACGAGCGCCGGGCGGAAGCACGCGACGCACGTCCCGCCGTCGCGGCGCACGCTCGGGTACACGACGCCGAGCGACCCCGCCGCGAGCAACGACTCGGCGAGGAGCTGCGAGGCGACGTAGCTGTCGGGCGCGAGGCAGGCCGCGAACCGCCCGTCCGGGTCGGCCGCCGGGCGGACGTCGTGCAGGAAGCCGCGCACGTCGCTCACGTAGTCGTCGTACGTCACGCTGTCTTCGAACCGCCCAACCTCGGCCAGCGCGACGGTCTTGTGGAACGCGATCTCGGCCTGCGACGTCTCGAGTTCGAAGGCGGCGTACCAGGCGCCGCGCTCGGGGCCGTTCCAGCGGCTGCCGCTCGGGTGCGCGTGCGTGAACGCGGCGTTGACGACGCGGTAGTTGGGCAGCCCGAACACGAGTTCGTGCACGCCGATGCCGGGTAGCAGGTCGTGCTCCGCCAGCAGCCGGTCGTTGGTCGCGTGGTCGAGGTCGAACAGGTCCCGCAGGTCCGGGGTGCTGTCGGCGATGAGAGTCAGCACGCTCTCGCTGCCCGGCCGGTAGCGCGACGAGATCAGGCGGTGCGTGTCGTCGCGACGGACGAGAGTGCAGAAGGGCAGCAGGTCGTCCGCGTCGCGCCCGCCACGGCTCACAGCCCCGCGCGGCGCGCGTCGAGCAGGCGGCGGACGGTCTGCATGGCCGGGATGCCGCCGCGCCGCATGAAGTCGAGCGGCGTCTGCCCGCCGAACAGGCCGTTGGCGTTGGGCAGGTGCACCCACTCGTCGGCGAGCGCCTCGCCGTGCAGGATGTGGAGCGCCTTGAAGATCCCGACGAGGTACGAGATGCGCTGCAGCGTGTCGGCGTCGAGGGTGCGCTCGGGGCGGCGTTTCCACTCGTAGTAGGGGCCGTTGGAAACCCCGCCGAGGAGGGCGCGGGCGTCCTCGTCGCGCACCTGCCAGCGGGCCATGATGTTGAAGAAGCCGCGCAGGGCCGCGGGGCTCAGCCGCTCGCGCTCGTCGCGGGCCGAGAGGTCGACGAGCGGCGAGGGGCTGTACCGCGTGACGGGGTAAGCGAGGCGAGGGGCGGCCATGGCGCTCCGGATGCGGGTGGTGCCGCTATCATACGCTCCGGATCCGGAGTGCGCAACCTCCGGACCGTGGCGGCCGGTTTCGTCCCCGGCCGCATTGTCCGCTCGACTGGCCAGCGTCCCTAACGCGGCGACGACGTCGGCGAGACTGGCCGGTCGTTCGCCGCCGCGGCGACGCGCACGAGGCTCCCTGGGGCCAGCGCCTGCGCCGCGCCGCGAAGGAGGGTGTCGCCCACCGCGATGGCGCCGCGGATCTCCTGGCGCTCCTTGGCCTCGTCGCGCAGACCGAGCTCGACTGGGACGCGCTCCGCCCGGCCGCCGCGCACGCGCACCACGACGGGGCGCACGCCGCGCTGATCGACCGCGTCGGCCGGCACGACGAGCGCGTCGCGGGTGTCGCTCGACACCCGTCCCTCCGCATAGAGGCCGCCGACGAGGGCGTTCCCCGCGTTCGGGATCGACGCGATGATCTGGACCTGGCGCGTCGTCGGGTCCGCGACGGGCGCGATGCGGGTGACGCGCCCGGTGAAGTCGCGCCCCGGGTAGCCGGTGACGGTGAAGCTGACCGGCTGCCCGAGTCGCACCTGCGAGAGCTGGTCCGCGGGGATGCTCCCCGTCAGCTGCATGCCCGACGGATCGACGACGGTGTAGAGCGCCGTGCCGGACGAGACGACGTCGCCGACGTTCACCGAGCGCGTGCCGACGATGCCCGTGAACGGCGCCGCGGCGTTGGTGTTCCCGAGCTGGCGCTGGGCGTTGGCGAGCTGCGCCTCGGCGGAGGCGACCTGCGCGCGGGCGGCGACGGCCTGCGCGCGCGTCGTCTCCGCGTCGCGCGACGCGATCGCCCCCGAGGCGAGCAACCGGTCGTTGCGCTCGGCGTCGCGGGTCGCGACCGCGGCGTTGGCGCGCGTGGCCGTGACCTGCGCGCGCGCGCTCGCCACCTGGTCGGTGAGCCCGGTCGTCTCGACCCGGGCGAGCGCCTGGCCGCGCGCGACGCGCTGTCCGGCCTCGGCGTAGACCGCCGTGACTGTCCCGTTGGCCTGCGCGCGGAGCGTCGCGACGCGCTCCGGGGTGAGCGCGCCCGAGAGGGTCGGGCCGCTCGAAACCTTGTCGCGGGTGACGACGGCGACGTTCTCGGGGCCGATCACGGTCGGGGCGTTGGCCGCGGCCGCCGAGTCCTGCGCGGCCTGCGCCGCGCCGCCGCGCTTGCAGCCGCCCAACGCGGTCAGGCCGAAGCCGGTGGCGAGAAGCGCGAGCGTGCGCGCGGTCGGACGAGGCATGGACGTCGTCGGGTGGGAGCTCGGAGCGATGCGGTGCGGAGCGGGCGCGGGGGTCACGGCGTGGTGCCCCCCGTCGGCGACTGGCCGGTGCTCGTCGTCGTGGTCGTCGTGCCCGAGCCGATCGTGCCCGTGGTGGTAGTGCTGGTCGTCGTGACGGCGCCGCCCTGCTGCGCGGGGACGCTCTGCTGGCCCGCGCCGCCGCCCTGGCGGCCGCCGGAGCTGCCGGCGCCGCTCTGCGCGCCGCCCTGCACGTTGGACGACAGCGGCAGGTCGCGCAGGAGCGCGAGCCGCAGTCGCGCGACCTCGCGGTCGCGCGCGGCCTGCGCGGCGTTGGCCTGCGCCTGCTGGAGCTGCACGCGCGCGTCGGCCAGCTCGACCTGGGTCGAGACGCCCTCGCGAAAGCGGACCTCGGCGATCTGGTAGGCGCGCGCGGCCTGCTCCGCCGTGCCCGCGGTCGAGCGGAGCTGCGCCTCGGCCTCCGCGAACTGCGTCACGGCGAGCTGCCCGTCGAGCGAGGCGAGCTGTTCGACCTGGCGCGACGTCGCCTCGGCCTCGCGCAGGTTCGCCTCCGCGACGAGCACGTCGCCGCCGATGCGCCCGCCGGTGAACACGGGGACCGAGACGCCTAACCCGACCGTGAAGTTGGGGTAGTACTGGTTGAGCGCGGTCGGGAACGAGATGCCGTTGCCGGCGGGGTAGCCGTAGCGCTGGTAGTTGGCCTGGAGCGCGAGCGACGGCAGCCGCTGCGCGCGCGAGATCCGGAGCGCGCTCTGCTGCACGAGGACGTTCTCGCGCGACTGGCGCGCGGTGGCGCGCCCGCGCCCGGTCGTGTCGGCGCGCGCGACGGCGCTGTCGACGGCCGCCGCCACGGCGGGGTCGTCGCCGAGCACCTCGGCGGGGTCGAAGGCGACGCTCGTGACGCGCACGGTGTCGCCGCGGACGACGCTGCGCGCGACGCTGTCCCGGCGCGCGCCGGCCTGGGCGGCGGCCGCCCCGGCACCGTTGCCGGTAAGCGCGGAGCCGGGGACGGCGGCGGGCGTCGCCGCGGTCGGCAGCGGGAGCCCGGTCGTGAGGCGGAGCGGGGCGTCGAGCGGTACGTTCAGCAGTTGGCGCAGCCGCAGGTAGGCCTGGTCGCGGTTGCCGCGCGCCTGGACGAGCGTGGGGCGTTGGTTGTCGCGCGAGACGCGGGCGCGGAGCAGGTCGAACTCGCTCACGTTGCCGACCTCGCGGCCGAGCGCGGTCTGACGGTAGGCGCGCTCGGCCTGGACGAGCGTGCTCTCCGCGATGCCGACGAGCACGTCGGACAGCGACGCGTCGTAGTACGCGGTCGCGACGTCGAGGCGGACCTGGGCGCGCGCGCTCGTCAGGCCGACCTCGGCGGAGCGGCGCCCCGCGTCGGCCGAGCGGCGCGACGCGAGCAGGCGCCCGCCGGCGAAGAGTGTCTGGCTGCCGCTGACGCCGAGCACGATCGTGTTAGGACTGGCGAACGCGCGCGTGAGGCTGCCGATCCCGCTCGAACTGCTGGATTGACAGGACTGCGCAGCGGCGAGCGCGGCGGCGCGCTGCTCCGGGGTCGCGTTAGGCGCGAGGGGTGGCGTGCAGAGCGCGACCGGCGCGTTCGGGTCGACGGCCGGGGCCGACGCGGCCGCCTGATTGGCGAGCGCCTGGAACTGGCTCTGGACGAGCCGTTGGTACGACCCGCTTCCGCTCAGCTGCGGGAAGAAGGCGGCGCGCGCCTGGACCACCTGCCCCCGCGCGCGGACGACGCCGGCGTCGGCGATGCGAACGCTCTCGCTCTGCCGTTCGCCGAGCGCAAGCGCGTCGTCGAGCGACAGGGGGAGCGGTGCGCGCGCGGTCGGGGCGGGACGGCCGGTCGCCGTGGCGGTTGACGCCTGCGCGGCCGCGAGGCTCGGCGCCAGCGCGAGGGCGAGCGCGGCGGGGCGCAAGGCGCGCCGCACGGCGCGCTGCGAGGAACTGAGCATGCGGGTTTAGGCGGCCTCAGTCGAGGGCGGAACGCGGCCCGCGCGCCGGCCGGCACGGTGGGCCGGCCGGCGTACACGGCGTGTCGTGGGACCGGCGCAGTTGAGCGCGCGCAGGAAGAGTCGGACGTAGAGCGCGGGCGCGCGCTCGGCCGGTTGGGCGTAGAGCTGCGGCATCATGTCGCGCCCCATCGCGTCGCTGAACAGCGCGGCCATGAACATGGCCGCGGCGGCGAGCACGTCCTCGCGTCGGCTGCCCGGAGCGACGGCGCTCAGGCGCGCCGCGCCCACGCGTCCGTCGGGCGCGTCGGCCGGGTCGGCGTCCCAGGCCACGAACCCGTACTCGCCGAGCCGGACGAGGTAGCGGTGCAGCTCGACGTCGGCTGCGTCCCACCCCTGCGCCGCGTACGCGGCGTCGGGACGGGTTTCGAAGTCGTTCATCGCCTGGCGGATGAGCGCGCGCTTGGTGCGAAGGTGCTCGAGCTGGACGGCCGCCCACGCCGAGAGCTCGCGTTCCGGGTCGCGCGGCGCCTCGGGGAGCGCGTGCGGGGCCGAGGCGTCGGCCGCCCCGGTGTGCCGGAGCGCGGCCTGGATGAGCGCGGCCTTCGAACCGAAGGTGCGGAAGAGGGTGACCTCGTTCACGCCGGCGGCGTCGGCGAT
Organism: Gemmatimonadetes bacterium T265; assembly: GCA_019973575.1. Classification (NCBI taxonomy): domain Bacteria; kingdom Pseudomonadati; phylum Gemmatimonadota; species Gemmatimonadetes bacterium T265. Next base: position 2,501,647 of record BPUI01000001.1, on the reverse strand, counting down.
GCGCCGCGTCGTCGCGCCACGAAACCCGTGCTCGGCGTACACGCGCGCGGCGGCGTCGAGGATCTGGTCGCGGATGCTCATGGCGGCGTCAGCATAATATGAAAAGGCTCACGAAGCAAGTAATCACTTGCTTGCACGCCGAACAGTGCCATAGTGCGCAAACGCGTCGCTTGACTACGGCCCGCCGGCGCGCGTGTTTCGGCGACCCCGTCCGAGCCCGAGTCGGAGCCGGCCGCGCGATCCGCCGCGTCTCGTGTGCATGGCGGGCCGCCGCGCGCGTCTCCCGGGTGCGAGCCGCGCGTGCGGCGCCGCCCTCCCCCGCCCCGCCGATGTCCGACGTCGACCGCCTCTTCCACACGTACCACCCGGCGCTCGTGCGGTACCTGACGCGCCGGCTCGGCGACCGCGACTGGGCGGAGGAAGTCGCGCAGGAGACGTTCGTGCGCGCCTTGCGCAACGCGCCGGCGCCGGACAAAGAGCGGAGCTGGCTGTTCGCGGTCGCGACGAACCTGGTGCGCGACGAGGCGCGGCGCGACGCGCGGCAGCGTCGACGTCTGGCGCTGCTCCGCGCCGAGTCCGACGACGCGCGGGTAGAATCCCCGGCGGCGACGTTCGAGCAGGCGCAGGAGCGCGCGCGCGAGGCGGCGCTCGCCCGCCGCGCCGTCGACGCGCTCGCCGAGCGGGACCGGCTCGCGCTGCTGATGCGGGAGGAAGGGTTGAGTTATCCGGAGATTGCGGCCGCGTTGACGCTCAGCGTCGGGTCGGTCGGCACGACGCTGGCGCGGGCGCGACGGCGTCTGGTCGAGCACTACGAGGCGCTCGCCGGCGGGGCGGGGCGGAGGGCGAATGCGTCCTGATGAGTCGGAACGCGCCGGCGACATGGCCGAGGCGATGATCGGTGCGGACGGGCACCTGGACGAGGGGGCGGCGCACGCGTTCGTCGACGGCGCCTTGTCGGCCGACGAGGCGGCGCGCGTCGCGGAGCACCTTGATGGGTGCGCACGGTGCGCGGCGCTCGTCGCCGAGGCGCGCGGGCTCGCGGCCGCCGCGACGGGCGTGATCGGGAGGCTCGATGACGGACCGGGCGCGGTGCTGCTGCGCGGCGACGGCGTGATCGTCCCGGCACGTGGCCGTCGCCCCGCGCAGGTGCGGGCCGGGCTCCGCGTCGCCGCGGCCGCTCTCCTCGTGGCCGGAATCGGCGGCAGTGCCTACCTCGGGTCGCGGCGGTACGAAGCGCCGGTGGAGCGCGGCCAGGCGGTGTCGGCGCAAGCTCCCGCGGCCGAGCCGGTCGTGCCGGCCGTGGCCGCGCCCCGACCGGCCCCGGCGCTCGTACCGGCACCAGCCCCGGACAAGGTGACGTCGGCGGCAGCCGAGCCGCGTGAGGTCGCGGGCGCGGATTCGGCGGCCGCGCCCGCCACCGCCGTCACGCTCGCTGCGCCGGCGCTCGCACGGCGGCCAATCGCGCTGGACGCGCGCGCGCGGGCCGTCGGTGCGTCGGCAGAGTGTTTCATCGTCACCGGCGCGCCGAGCCGTTCGAAGCCCACCGCGACCCCGGCGCGGTTCCCGTCGCCGCTGCAACTCGACACGTCCGGCGTCGTACTGGCGGACGGCGCGGCGCAGGGCGCGTGGGCGCGCGTCCACAACGACTCGCTCCAGGTCACGTGGCGCGATTCGACGCTCCCGGTGCTCGTGGTCGGCCGGGACGGCCGAGGCTGGACCGACGGCGCGGTCCGCCTCGCGCCGCAGCCCGCCGGGCGCTGCGGTCCGCCGTGACCGCCGTTCCGCGCGCGCACGCCCTAGCCGGGCCGGTGCCCATCCGGCGATCGTTCGGCGGTGTCGACCTCCTTGCTCTCTGACGCGCGCGGACCGGACGCACCCGTGCCGGCCGCGGCGCGCCGCCCGCCGCTCGCCCGCGCCGCGTGGCCGATCGCGTGGGGGGTGAGCCTCGCCCGCGACCCGCTCGGCACCGTGCAGGCGCTACACGCGGCGTACGGCGACGTCGTGCGGATGCGCGCGCTCGGGCGCACGTTCGTGGTCGTCGCGCACCCGGACGCGGCGCGCGAGGTGCTCGTCACCCAGCAGAAGCGGTTCGCCCGCGGCTACGCGCACCTCGGGCTCAAGCTGTTCCTCGGCGAGGGGTTGCTGACGAGCGAGGGGGAGCTGCACCGCCGCCACCGCCGCATGGCGCAGCCGGCGTTCCACCGCGAGCGGGTGGCCGGCTACGCGCGCGCGATGGTCGCCGCGGCGGTCGCGTGGGACGCGCGCTGGCGCGCCCGCGCCGACCCCGCCGCGCCGCTCGACGTCGCGGCCGAGATGCTGGCGCTCACGTTAGGCATCGCCGGCGAGACGCTCTTCGGCGCGGACGTCGGCGACCGCGCTGCGGAGGTGGCCGAGGCGCTCGGGGACGCGCTGCGGGCGGCGCCGCTCGCCTTCGTTCCGTTCGGGGGGTGGGCGCTGCGGCTGCCGATCCCGATCGCGCGGCGCTTCCGCCGCGGGCGCGCGCGGCTCGACCGGATCGTCTACGGGATGATCGCGGAGCGCCGCGCCGCCGCAGCCCGCGGCGAGCCCACGGACCGCGGTGACCTGCTCTCGATGCTGCTCGCCGCGCGTGACGACGGGACCGACGCGTCGGGCCCGGCGGCCGACGCCGCGGCGGGCGCCGCCGCGCTGAGCGACGCCGAGCTGCGCGACGAGGTCATGACGATCTTCCTCGCCGGCCACGAGACGACGGCGTCCGCGCTCGGCTGGACTTGGTACCTGCTCGGCACTAACCCGGACGTCGAGGCGCGGCTGCACGCGGAGCTCGACGCGGTGCTGGGGTCTGGCGCGGGGCGGCGGGCGCCGACGGCGGACGACGTCCCCGCGCTGTCGTACACGCGCGCGGTCATCGCCGAGAGCATGCGACTCTTCCCGCCGGCGTACGCGATCGGGCGGCGGTGCGTGGAGCGCACGACGCTCGGCGGGTACGTCATCGAGCCCGGGTGGGGTGTCGTCGCCTCGCCGTGGCTCGCCCACCACGACCCGCGCTGGTGGCCGGACCCGGAGCGGTTCGCGCCCGAGCGGTGGCTCGACGCCGAGGCCGCCGCGGCCCGGCCGCGGTTCGCCTACTTCCCGTTCGGCGGCGGGTCGCGCATCTGCATCGGGGAGCAGTTCGCGTGGACGGAGACGACGCTCGTGCTCGCGACGCTCGCGAGCCGGTGGTCGGTCCGCCTCGCGCCCGGGCCGGCGCCGCGCCCGCGCGGGGCGGTCACCCTGCGCCCGGTCGGCGGCGTGCGCGCGATCGTGACGGAGCGCGACCCGGTCCCCTTCGACTAAGCTCGTCGGCATGCTCCCCGTCCTCGTCGCCCTGTTCGTCCTGTCCGGCGCCGCCGGACTGATGTACGAATCCATCTGGACCCGCTACCTCGGCCTGTTCGTCGGGCACAGCGCGTACGCGCAGCTGCTCGTGCTCGTGATCTTCCTCGGCGGGATGTCGCTCGGCGCGCACCTCGTCGGGCGCCGGTCGGCCCGCGTCCGCGAGCCGCTCGTCTGGTACGCGGCGGTGGAGCTGGCGGTGGGCGCGATCGCCGTCGTGTTCCACCCGCTGTTCGTCGCGGTCACGAACGGCGCGTACGACGCTCTCTTCCCCGCGCTCGGCGGCGGGGCGGTCGTGACCGCGGCGAAGTGGACGATCGCCGCGCTGCTGATTCTCCCGCAGAGCGTGCTACTCGGCGCGACGTTCCCGCTGATGAGTGCGGGCGCGCTACGCCGGACGCCGGGCGCGCCCGGGCGCACGCTCGCGCTGCTCTACTTCGCCAACTCGTTAGGCGCGGCGGGCGGGGTGCTCGTCGCGGGCTTCGTCCTGCTCGGGCGCGTCGGGCTGCCCGGGACGCTCGCGGCCGCGGCCGCGTGCAACCTGCTCGTCGCGGTCGGGGCGTACGGCGCGGCGCGCGCCGACGAGGGGGAGGTCGTGACCGCGGTCCCGGCGGCGGACGTCGGCGCGCCTCCCGACGCGCGGCCGCGGCGCGTGCCGCGGGTCGTCGTGCGCACGCTCCTCGGCGTCGCTTTCGGGACGGCGGCGTCCTCGTTCGTCTACGAGATCGCGTGGATCCGGATGCTGTCGCTCGTCGTCGGCTCGGCCACCCACTCGTTCGAGTTGATGCTGTCGGCGTTCATCCTCGGCCTCGCGCTCGGCGCGTGGTGGGTGCGCGGGCGGGCGGACCGCTTCGCCGACCCGATGGCCGCGCTCGGGCTCACGCAGTGGGTCATGGGGTCACTCGCGATCGCGACGCTGCCGGTGTACCTGTGGAGCTTTCACGCGATGGCGTGGTTGCTCGCCGCGCTCGACCTCACGCCGGAGGGCTACACGGCGTTCAGCCTCGCGCGCTACGCGCTCTGCCTCGTGGTGATGTTGCCGGCGACGTTCTGCGCGGGGATCACGCTGCCGCTCATCACGCGCGTGCTGCTCGCGCGCGGCGTCGGCGAGGGCGCGATCGGGCGCGTGTACGCCGTGAACACGCTGGGGTCGATCGTCGGCGCGGCGGTCGCGGGGCTGGTGCTGCTGCCGGTGCTCGGGCTGAAGTGGCTGCTCGTCGCTGGCGCGCTGATCGACGTCGGCCTCGGCGTGTGGCTGCTCATGCGGCTGCCGCTGTTCGGCGAGGAGGTGGACGAGGGGGGGCGTGCGACGCCGCCACGGCCGACGCCGGAAGGCGCGGACGCGCGCCCGCGCCGGCCGCGGCTCGCCGGCGCGGAGACGGCCGCGCGCGCGTACCTGCCCGTCGGCGCGGCGGCGACGGTGATCCTCGTGCTGCTCGCCGCGTCGACGCCGTTCGACCCCGCGGTGCTCACGAGCGGCGTCTACCGCTACGCGCAGGTGTCCGACCCCAAGGACTTCGTCGTCCCGTTCTACGCCGACGGCCGCACGGCGACGGTGAGCGTGCGCCGCCACAACGAGTCGCGCATGCTCTCGCTCGCGACCAACGGGAAGCCGGACGCCTCGCTCTCGCTCGACTGGATCCGCCCGGCCGCGGGCGACACGACGCGGCACCCGATCGAGGGCGACCAGGTCACGCAGGTGCTGCTGCCGCTCATCACGCTCGCGCACGCGCCGAACGCGCGCACGGGCGTCGTGATCGGCGAGGGCTCGGGGATGACGTCGCACCTGCTGTTAGGCTCTCCCGCCCTGCGCGCGCTCCGCACGGTCGACATCGAGCCGATGATGGTCCGCGGCTCGCGCCAGTTCTACCCGGCCAACCGCCGCGTCTTCGACGACCCGCGCTCGGCGTTCGTGCTCGACGACGCGAAGGCGTACTTCGCCGGCGCCGGGCGGCGCTTCGACCTCATCCTGAGCGAGCCGAGCAACCCGTGGGTGAGCGGCGTGTCGGGGCTGTTCACCGACGAGTTCTACGCGCGCGTGACACGCTACCTCGTGCCGGGCGGCGTGTTCGGGCAGTGGCTCCACCTCTACGAGATCGACGACCCGCTCGTGACGTCGGTGCTGGCCGCGCTGCACCGGCACTTCCCGGCGTACGCGGTCTACCTCGTCTCGCCGGCCGACATCCTCGTCGTGGCGACGACCGCGCCCGCGCTGCGCGAGCCGGACTGGCGCGTCGTGAACGCGCCGGCCTACGCCGCGGACCTGCGGCACGCGCTGCCGCTCGACTCGGCGACGCTTGCCGCCGCGCTCCTCGCCGACCGCGAGGCGCTCGCGCCGCTGCTCGCGGGCTACGCGCCCGTCAACTCCGATTACCACCCGGTGCTCGACCTCGGTGCCGAGCGGACGCGGTACCAGCGGCGGAGCGCGGCGGGGTACCGCGGGTTGCCGTTAGGCCGGTTCGACCCGGTCGCGGGGATGCGCGGGTGGCGCGTGGGCTTCACGACGCGGCCGGTGTCGCCGGTCGCGATGCCGCGACACCTCGCGCTCGCGCGCGGCGCGGCGCTGCGGGGCGCGTGGGACGCGCGCGAGGCGATGGCGCGCGCCGCGGGCGGCGGCGGCGAGGCGCCGATGCTCGGGATCGCGCGCGAGGACGAAGGCTGGGTGCGCGACGCCGTGTACCGGCGGGCGGCGTACGAGGTGGTGCTCGCGACGCGGCGCGCGCCGGCCGACTGGCGGCGGTTCGTCGCGCAGGCGCTCGAGTGCGAGGGGGACGTGCACGGCGGGACGGCGGGCGTCGCGGACTCGGCGTTCTACGCGCGCACGTTCGCGTACCTCGAGGCGGCGGACGCGCCCGAACAGGCGCTACAGGCGTTGCACTTCGTGCACGGGCTCGCGGCGTACCGCTGGGACGAGGCGAACGCGGCCGCAAAGTCGCTGCGCGACGACGCCGCGCAGGGCGACCGGTGGGTCGACGCCGAACTGTTACTCGACGGGAGCGTGGTCGCGGCGCTCCGCACGGGGGACGTCGCCGGCGCGCGGCAGGCGCTCGCGCAGCTCCGGCCGCTCGTGCGGCGGCGCGCGGAAGACGTGCGGGACGCCTTGCTCGACGCGTGGGTGCCGGCGGGCACGGCGGGGCGCGCGCCGGTCGGCCGGACGGCGCCGGGGGCGGTCGCGGCACGCTGACGCCGGGCGCCGGCCGGCGCCGCTTTGTTGCTACGTCCCCGGCGTGGTAGTTTAGTCGCGCCCCGCCCCCTAACGCCCGTGCAGGCTCTTCCTCGCGTGGTCGACCCGCACTTCTCCCGCGACCCGGACGCCCGGTACGTCATCGAGCGCGAGATCGGGCGCGGCGGCTCGGCGGTGGTCTACCTCGCCCGGGACCGCAAGCACGGGCGGTTCGTCGCGCTCAAGGTGCTCGACCCGAGCGCGGGGCCGGTCGGCGGGGCGGCGCGCTTCCACCGCGAGATCTCGCTGCTCGCGCGCCTGCACCACCCGCACATCCTGCCGCTGCACGACTCGGGCGAGGCGCGCGGGGCGCTGTACTTCGTCATGCCGTACGTCGAGGGCGAGACGCTCCGGTCGCGGCTCACGCGCGAAGGGGCGCTCCCGCCGGGCGACGCGTTGCGCGTCGCGGCGGAGGTGGCCGACGCGCTCGCCTACGCGCACGCGCGGCACGTCGTGCACCGCGACATCAAGCCGGAGAACGTGATGCTCTCCGGCTACGCGCCCGCCGCGGGCGCGACGCCGGGCCTCACGACGACCACCGCCGCGACGGTGGCGCGCTGGCACGCGGTGGTGTGCGACTTCGGCATCGCGCGGCTGACGGGGCGCGAGAGCCTCGACCGCACGGGTGGTGACGACCTCGGGCGCGTGACGCGCGCCGGACACGCGGTTGGGACGCCGGTCTACATGGCCCCCGAGCAGGCGACCGGCGACCCGCACGTCGACGCCCGATCCGACGTCTGGTCGCTCGGCGTGCTCCTCTACGAGATGCTGACCGGCGTGCCGCCGCACGCGGACGTCACGTCGCCGCTCGAGGCGATGCGGCGCCGGCTGACCGGGCCGGCGCCGGTCGTCGGCACGCGGCCGGGACTCCCGCCGGAGACGACGCGTCTGGTGGACGCGATCGTCGCACGCGCGCTCGCGCCGGACCCGGCGCAGCGGTACGCGAGCGCGGACGCGTTCGCCGACGACGTGCGCGCCGCGCAGGCGGCGCTCGCCGGGACCGGTGCCGTGCGCCGCAGGCGAAGCCCGCGCAGGATCGCCGCGCTCGCGGCGGGGCTCGCCGTCGCGGGCGCCGTCGGGCTCTGGGTTCGGGGCCAGCACACGGGCGCGGCCGCGGACCCGGCGCTCGTCGTCGTGCTGCCCTTCGCGGACGAGCGCGCGCCAAGCGGCGACACGGGCGCGGGTGCAGGGCGCGACGCGGCGGCGGGCGTCGACGGGCACGACGCGGAGCAGTTGCTGCTCGACGCGATGAGTCGGTGGACGGGCCTGCGGCTCGTTAACGCGACGCGGGTGCACGACGCGCTCACGCGGCGCGGCGTCGCGGCCCCGCGCACGCTCGACGAGGCGCTGGCGATCGCGCGCGAGCTCGGCGCGGGGCGGCTGGCGTGGGGCACGATCGCGCGCCCGCCGCGGGCGGTGTCCGGGACGGGGGCGGTCGCGGTGCGCGCGGCGCTGTACGACGTCGCCCACCCGGACAGCACGCGGCGGGAGCACACGATTTACCCGACGCCGGTGCTCGCGGACCTCGGCCGGCAGTTCGGGACGCTCGCCGACACGCTCCTACTCGGCACGGCGCGGAGCCGCGTCTCGGTCGCGGGGGCGTTCGGCACGGCGTCGTGGAACGCCTGGCGCGCCTACGACCGCGGGCACGACGCGCTCGCGCGCTGGGACCTCGACGGGGCCGCGCAGGCGTTCGGCGAGGCGGCGCAGCTCGACCCGGACTACGCGCTCGCGTACCGGTGGCAGGCGCAGGCCTACGCGTGGATGGTGCACGCGCCGTCGGCGGATTGGCGCCGCGCGGCCACGCGGGCGGTGGCGCTGGCGGGGCACCTGCCACCCGCGGACGCCGAGGCGGCGCAGGCGCTCTCTGCGCTGGCCGACGACCGGTACCCCGACGCGTGTCGCCTCTACCGCGCGATCGTTAGGCGCGATTCGATGGACCTCGCGGCGTGGTACGGACTCGGCGACTGCCAGGCGAAGGATTCGGTGGTCGTCCGCGACGCGCAGAGCCCGAGTGGGTGGCGGTTTCGGTCGAGCTACAGCGGCGCGATCGCGGCGTACCAGCGCGTCTTCGTGCTCCTGCCGTCGGTGCATCTGGCGTTCCGTGGTAACGCCGCGAGCATACTGCCGCGCCTGCTTGTTGCCAACTACAACCAGCTCCGGCCGGGTTTGGCGACCGACGGCGCGAGAACGACGCGGATGGTTGCGTTCCCGACGCTCGCCGGCGACACGCTCGCGTTCGTTCCGTACCCGCCCGACGTCGTCGGCGCGGGCGGCATCCCGGCCACTACGCACGCCGCGGTCGCCCGGAACCGCGCGGTGCTGCTGGACGTGGCGACGCGATGGGCGAACGCGTTCCCGCGCAGTTCCGACGTGTTAGGCGTGCTCGCCGTCGCGCGCGAGGGCTCGGGCGAGTTGCTCCACGCTGCCGACGGCGGGCCGGGCGCGCTCGACGCGACGCGCCGGGCGCGACTGCTCACGCCCGCGGGGCCCGCCGTCGCCGAACTCGGGCGCGCGGAGGTGCGGATCCTTCTGAAGCTGCACGAGGTCGCGCGCGCGACAGCACTCGCTGACACGCTCCTTGCCGCACCCGGGGCGGGCGACGCCGACGCACGCGCGTCGCTCGCAGCGCTCACCGGGCGTACCCAGTACGCGGCGGCCGTGCTGCGCGCGGCGACGGCCGAGCCGGCACTCCCGGAGGCGGCCCTCGTACCGCCGGCCGCGCGCGGCGCCGCGCGCGCACTCGTCGCGTATGCGGCCGCCGGCGGACCGAACGATAGCATCTTCGCGCTGCGCGCCTTTGTGTCGTCCGCGGTGCGCGCGGGCGTTCCAGCCGCACGGACGCCCGCCGCGTTCGACGCGCTGCTCGGCCCCGCGATGCCGTTTGCATTTCCGACGCTTGGCGGCGACGCACTCCGCGACCTGACGATGCGCGGGGACTACCTCGTCGAGATCCAACGCGACGTCGCGCGCGGCGACCGTACCGGCGCCGCGCGGCGCTTCGCGCGCCTGGATTCCGCGCGAGGCTCGCTGACGCCGGCGGACATGACACTGGACGTATTGTACCAGGAGACCTGGTTGCGGCTCGCGATCGGCGACAGCGCGGGCGCGAGCTCGCGTCTGGCGTTCGCGCTCGACGGGCTCGCGGGCGCGAGCGATCGTTTGATCGAAGGCGTCCCGCGTGCCGCGGCGCTCGGGCGCTGCCTCGCGCTGCGCGCGGAACTGGCGGCGCGGGCGGGCGACACGAGTCGCGCGCGCGCGGCGGCTCTGGACGTATTGACCTTATGGCGTCATGCTGACCCTGCCCTGCGGCCGACGGTCGAGCGCATGCGCGTGCTCGCCGCGGCGCGCAGAGCGCCCGAACGCGGTTAGGCACTCCCCCTCTCGACCGGAGACCTCCATGTCCCAGGCGCAGCCCCACCGCTCACTCCGCCCTTGCCGAACGGCGCTCGCGATGCTGATCGGCGCCGCGACCGGCGCCCACCCGACCGCGGCCGGCGCGCAGCCGCGGGGGCACGCCGATAACCGTGCGTGGACGAGAGGCGTCGCCGCGCCGGCGTCGTGTCGACTCGGCGACGCGGCGCGCAGGGACACCGTTCCCGCCGACTGGGCCGGCAACTCGTACGTGTTTGCGTCGCCGGGCCGGTCGGGCGGCATCAGCTCGCGCTACCCGGCCGTCCTGCGTGTAAATGCGGTCGCACACATCGTCGCGCGTGAAGACGTCGAGCGTCTCACCGACGGCGAATTCGCGCGAGGGAATGGGCCGCCCGGCAGCGTGCAACGCGCGGTCGCGTACGTGCGCTTCGCAGGTCCGCGGCAGGTGGAGATCGAGCCGCCGCGGGTCGACATAGGTGCCGAGCGTCGCTATTGCCTCACGCTCGAGTACAACGGCGAAGCTGGCGACACTGCCGTCCCGCGCCGCTTCAACGACGGTGAGCGCTGGTCGATGCGGCTGTTCGCGGACGACGGGCGCTACACGACGTTCCGCATGGACGATCGGCAGCCGCACCCCGGCCACGTCGTACCGGCGGCGGCCCGATTCTACCTCCGCGGGCGATTCGAGGTGCTATCCGCCGATCTGTTCCGCGCCGAGGGCGTGCGGGGCGGGAAACGGTCGCGTACATCGGACGCGCTCGCCGCGGCGGTGCAAGGCGGCGACGGCCTCTGGGTCCGGTGCGGGGGCGGCTGTTGCAGTACCCGTGCGCAGGCCGCCGCGTTCAAGGCGGGAGGATCGCCGACGTCGAACTGACGGGCGGGCAGCGCCGTCCAGGTCGCGACGGCGCTGCCCGCCGTCCCCGTTACGGCGCCTTGGGCGTGCCCGCGTGCGGCTGCGCCGGCGTCGACGATCGCGGAGCGCCGGTCGCGTTCTGCACGCCCGAGCCCGACGGGCCCGAGGTGGGCTTGCCCGGCACTGCGCCGTGCGCGCCGGCGGCCTTGCCGTGCGCGCCCGCCGTGTCGCCGGCGGCATTGGCGACGCCGGTGCCGCGCGAGACCCCGACGGTGCTGTCGCCCATCGACGGGTTGGGGCTGAGCGACTGCTGGGTCGCCGGCGCGGACGCGCCGCTGTCGGCGTTGTTCGCGTACGGCGTTTTCATCGCGCCCTTCTGCGTGTTGACGTCGCCGCCGCAGGCCGCGGCGGCGAGTCCCGCGGCGACGGCGGCCGCGAGGGCCGCCGCGGCGCGGCCCTGCCTCACTTCGCGGCCCCCGTCGACGCCGTCGCGCCCGAGCCCGCGAGCTTGCTCTGGAGCGACTTCGCCGCGTCGAGGTGCTTCTGGACGATCGGCGCGGCCTTGGTCAGCATCCCCTTCAGCGCCGCGTTCTGCGCCTCGCCCTCGGCCTTCTGCACCATCGCGAGGGTGTTCGTGTGGGCCATCACTTGGCCGTTGACGTACGCGGTGTCGAAGGCCATCCCCTTCGGCGCGGCCTGTAGCGCCGCCGTCATCTTCTTGCCCGCGTCGCCGATCGAGTCCTTCGCGCCCGCGGCCGGCTTGAGGTTCTGCGCCTTCCCGAGCGCGTTGCGCTGCGAGATCATCTGCGTGTGGTCGGCGATCATCTGCTGCGCGAACTTCCGCACGTCGGGGTTGGTCGCCTTCGTCAGCGCGACCTTGGACGTCATGATCTCACCCTCGTCCGCCGCCTGCGTGAGTGAGACGATCTCCGGATCCGTCATCTTGCCCGTGCTCGTCGGGACCGGGCTCGCCGGACCCTTGACCGAGTCGGCCGGGGTCGTCGGTCCGCCTGCGCCGGCCGGGGCCGTGCCGTTCGTGCCCGCGCTCGCCGTCGTGCCGGCCGGCGCGCTCGCCGCGGCCGCGGCCGCCGTGTCGGTCGACGCGTTGTCGCCCTTTCCACCACACGCTGCCAGCACCGTGCTGGTGCCCAGCGCGACCACCACACCCAATCGCGTCGCGTTTCGCATGTTCGTTCTACCTCGTGAAGAATTCGGTGAGCCTGCGCTGATCCTACGCTGATCTTGCGCTCGTACCGGGCCCGCGTGGCGGTCTCGTGTATTGACCGCGGCGCGGCGCATCCAGTGAGCGGCGCGCGGTCGCGCTCGCGTCGTGCGAACGGCCGCGTCGGCAACACCCCGTCGGGCAATTTCCGTGCACCGGGGCGGCCCAGCGACGTGTACACGAGCGGGGCGACGGGGATGCGCTCGCCTCGTGCGCGGCGTCACGTGCACTCGGATGATCCCGCCGCCGACGGCTCGGCCGGCGGTGACAGCGCGGAGACGGGCGCCGCCCCCGCCGCCTAACGTCGTCTGCCGTGGCCGGTGAGATCGCGGCGGAGGGTCCCGGGATTCTCGTCCGGGTCGGCGCCGGGGTGAACCACCCGCGCCGGCTTCGTGCCGGCTGCGTCCGTCGAGCGGCGGGCGCTCGTCGGGATCGATGCTCGTACGGCCGTGTGACGCCGTGCAGGGTTCCTCGCCGTGCCCGGCGGGGCGTGGACGTGCAGAAGGCACGGCGCGTGCACCTCCGCGACGGTGGCGCGACGCGCGACGAGCGCGCGATCGCTGACCCGGTCCGACTCATCTGATTCCGAGGACGTCCTCCAATGGCCGACCAGCCCGACGACAAGCACCACGACCTGACCGGTCCGAACGCCGAGCGCCTCAAGGAGCTCGCCGACAAGCACGGCGGGATGAGCAAGGGGATGACCTCGCCCGATTCGACCGAGGTGCCGCTGCGCGTGAGCGACGGCGAGCCCGACGAAGACGCGATCGGCGGCCGCAACAAGAACCCGTCGCTCGGCAACAGCTGACCGACCCGGCGCACGCTCCCGCGGGCACGCCCGCGAGCGCCGCGCGGGCGAACGGCCCGCCGCTCACGGTCCTCGTCGCCGACGACGAGGCGCCGATCCGGCGTGCCGTTCGGCACGCGCTCACCGAGGGCGACCCGCCGATCGCGACGCGGGTCGCGGAGGCCGCGACGGGCGACGCCGCGCTCGCGCAGGCGGCCGCGGAGCGGCCCGCGCTCGTCGTGCTCGACCTCGGGCTCCCCGACCTGGACGGGCGCGACGTTCTGCGCGAGTTGCGCGCGTGGTCGCTCGTGCCCGTGCTCGTCCTCTCCGCACGCCACGCCGACACCGAGAAGGCCGAACTCCTCGACGCCGGCGCGGACGACTACCTCACGAAGCCGTTCTCGGTCATCGAGCTCCAGGCGCGGGTGCGGGCGCTGCTGCGGCGCGCGGCCCGCGCCGCGGCCGGGGACGCGCCGTCCACCCGCATCGCGGCCGGCGCGCTCGTCATCGACTTCGAGCGGCGCGTCGTCGAGCGCGCGGGCGAGGCCGTGCACCTGACGCCGATCGAGTGGGCGCTGCTGACGACGCTCGTCACGCACGCCGACCGGCCGCTCACGCACCGGCAGCTCTTCGCGGCGGTGTGGCCGGGGCGCGCCTATGGCGACGCGCAGGCGTACCTGCGCGTGCACGTCGCCCACCTGCGCCGGAAGCTCGAGGCGGACCCTGTACGGCCCCAACACCTGCGCACCGAGTCGGGGGTCGGCTACCGGTTCGTCCCCTGATGGGCGTTCGGTGAGCGCGCGACGTCTCACGCGGGTGGCACGCGCGGCGCTCTGGCTCGGCGCGACCGCGGGCACGGCCGCGGCGATGCTGCCCGTGCGTGCGCGGCTCGACAAGGCGCACGTCACGCTGGTCTTCCTCCTCGTCGTCCTCGGCGCGAGCGCGAGTGGCGGGCGCGCGCTCGGGCTCGGCGTCGCGGGCGCCGCGTTCCTGCTGTTCGACTGGTTCTTCCTGCCGCCGTTCGGCGCGCTCAGCGTCACCGACCCGCTGGACTGGCTCGTCCTGGTTGCGTTCCTCGTGACGAGCGTCGTCGCCGCGCAGCTGCTCGACCGCGCGCGCCGCGAGGCGGAGGCCGCCCGGGCGCGCGCCGCGGAGGTCGACCGCCTCGCCGCACTCGGCGCGCGCGCCCTCACCGCGGGGCGTGCCGAGGCCGCGCTCGCCGGCGTCGCCGACGCGGTACGCTCGACGCTCGGGCTCGACGGCTGCACCGCGTGGCCGGAGGCAGCGCTCGCGCCCGACGCCGGCGTCGCGCTCCCGACGACCGTCGTCCTCGCGGCCGAATCACGGGCGGTCGTCGCCGAGCGGCAGGACGGCACGGTGCACGTTGCGCGTGCCCTGTTGCCGGTGAGCGACGCGTCGGCGGCGGTCGCGTTCAACGCCGCGACCGGGTCGGTGCGCGCCGCGCTCGGCGGGCTGGACCCGGCGGAACTGCGCGCGCTCGTCGTCCCGCTCGCCGTCGGCGAGGCGGCCGGGGCGCGCGTCGTCGCGGTGCTGCGGCTCGAGCGCGCGGACGGCCTCGTGCTCCCCGAGGCGGGGTGGCGCTACCTCGACGCGCTCGCGTACTACGCCGCCCTCGCGGCCGACCGGGTGCGCCTCGCCGGCGCGGACGAGCGCGCCGCGGTGCTCGCCGAGGCCGGGCGGCTCAAAGACGCGCTGATGGCGGCCGTGTCGCACGACCTGCGCACGCCGCTCACGACGATCAAGGCGCTCGCGCACACGTTAGGCGCTACCGCGCCGGACGCCGACGCCGCCGAGCGCGCCGCGACCATCCAGCAGGAGGCCGACCGCCTCGCGCGCCTCGTCGGCGACCTGCTCGACTTCTCGCGCCTCGCCGGCGGCGCGATGCCGCTCGCCGTGGAGATCAACGCGGCGGACGACCTGCTCGACGTCGTGCAGCAGCGCGTCACCGGCGCGCTCGCCGGGCGCGCGCTCGACGTCACGCTCCCGCCCGGGGCGCCGCTGATGCTCGGGCGCTTCGACCTGGCGGCGAGCGCGCGCGTGGTCGTCAACCTCGTCGAGAACGCGCACAAGTACGCGCCGCCGGGCACGCGCGTCGAGCTCGCCGTGGACGAGGCGCGCGACGCGGACGGGCGGGCGTGGCTGCGCATCGCGGTGCGCGACCGCGGCCCGGGCGTGCCGGCGGCGGAGCGCGAGCGGATCTTCGAACCGTTCTACCGGGCGCCGGGGGCGCGCGCGGACGTGCACGGCGCGGGGCTCGGTCTGGCGATCGCGCGGCAGCTCGCCGAGGCGCAGGGCGGAGCGCTCGCGTACGCGGCGCGGGAGGGCGGCGGCAGCGTGTTCACGCTGAGCGTTCCGGCCGCGGAGGGCGTGTTTACGGAATCTTAAGGCGCGTCGATCCGGCGTACACGCGGCCTTTACGAGCCCAGGCGTAGCGTACCGTCGCGGCGAACAGCGCCCGTGCATCCCGCACGACCGCCCGCCGCGCGTCCTCCGTCCTGGTGCGATGCTCGACGTGCTCTACGTGGCCGGCTCGGTCGGCTTCTTCGCCCTCATGCTGGCCTACGTGTCCGGCTGTGCGCGCCTCGGCGCGACCCAAGAGGAGCACGGCGATGAACGCTGAGAGCGTGGTCGCCGCGCTCATCGCGCTCGCGCTGCTCGTGTACCTGTCGTACACGCTGCTCCGCCCCGAACAGTTCTGAGGACCCGACGCGATGACCGTCAACGGTTGGATGCAGATCCTGATCTTCTGCGCCGCGACGTTCCTCGTCGCGCGCCCGCTCGGCGCCTACCTCGTGGCCGTCTACGAGGGGCGCGTGCGCTGGCTCCGGCCGGTGGAGCGCGCGCTCTACGCGGCCGCGGGCATTGACCCGGAAGAGGACCAACACTGGACGCGGTACGCCGCGGCGATGCTGTTCTTCAGCGCCGCGTCGATGCTGCTGACGTACCTCGTGCTGCGCCTCCAACACCTGCTCCCCTTCAACCCGCAGCACCTGAGCGCCGTGCCTGACCGGCAGGCGTTCGAGACGGCGGCGAGCTTCACGACCAACACCAACTGGCAGAGCTACTCCGGGGAGACGACGATGTCGTACTTCTCGCAGATGACGCAGCTCGCCTTCCACAACTACGCCTCGGCGGCGGTGGGGATGGCGGTGGCGGTCGGGCTCGTGCGCGGGATCGCGCGGCGTGGCGAGGAGGCGCGCGGGCGCATCGGCAACTTCTGGGCGGACCTCGTGCGCGGCACGCTGTACGTGCTGCTGCCCGTGTGCGTCGTGCTCGCGCTGCTGTTCGTGCAGCAGGGCGTGATCCAGAACTTCAGGCCGTACGTCACGCTCACGACGCTCGAAGGCGGGCGGCAGGTGCTCGCGATGGGTCCGGTCGCGAGCCAGGAGCTGATCAAGCAGTTCGGGACCAACGGCGGCGGCTTCTTCAATGCCAACTCGGCGCACCCGTTCGAGAACCCGACGGCGTGGACAAATTGGTGGCAGATGGTGCTCATCTTCGCCGTTCCGTCGGCGCTCACGTGGCTGCTGGGGCGGATGGTCGGGCGGCAGCGGCACGGCTGGGCGGTGTGGGGCGCGATGTTCGCGCTCTTCTTCGCGGGCGTGACGACGGCGTACTGGGCGGAGGCGCGCGGCAACCCGATCCACGCGGCGCGCGGCGTCGACGTGGTGGCGAGCGCGACCAACCCGGGCGGGAACATGGAGGGCAAGGAGGTGCGCTTCGGCGTCGCCAACTCGGCCCTGTTCGCGACGATCACCACCGACGCGTCGTGCGGCGCGGTGAACGCGATGCACGACAGCTTCACGCCGCTCGGCGGCCTCGTCCCGATGCTCAACATCCAGCTGGGCGAGGTGGTGTTCGGCGGGGTGGGCGCGGGGCTCTACGGGATGCTGATCTTCGTGGTGTTGACCGTGTTCATCGCCGGGCTGATGGTCGGGCGCACGCCCGAGTACCTGGGCAAGAAGATTCAGGCGCGCGAGGTCCAGATGGCGATGCTCTACATCCTCATCTCGGGCGGCGCGATGCTGGTCTTCTCGGCCGTTTCGGTCTCGGTCAAACCCGGGCTCGCGGGGCTCAACAACGCCGGGCCGCACGGGCTCTCGGAGATCCTCTACGCGTTCTCGTCGACGGTGGGGAACAACGGCTCCGCGTTCGCCGGGCTTACCGGGTCGACGTACTACTACAACACGATGTTAGGCGCGGCGACGCTGGTCGGCCGCTTCGCGCTGATCGTCCCGATGCTCGCGCTCGCGGGCTTCCTCGCCGAGCGTAAGGTCGCGCCGGAGAGCGCGGGCACGTTCCCCGTGACCACGCCGCTGTTCGCGACGCTGCTCGTGGGCGTGGTGCTCATCGTGGGCGCGCTGACTTTCTTCCCCGCCCTCGCGCTCGGCCCGGTGGTCGAGCAGTTCCTGATGGGCGCGGGCACGCTGTTCTGACCGGAACCGATACGCGACCCATGCCCACCACCCAGCTCCCGCCCGCCCCCCCGCGCCCCGCGACGCCCGCGAACGCACCGCCGCCCGCGCCGCGCTCCGGGCCGGCGCCCGGGCGGGCGCGCCAGCCCGAGGGCGGGCCGCGCCCGCTCTTCGACGGGCCGATCGTGCGCCGCGCATTAGGCGACGCGGTCCGAAAGCTCGACCCGCGGCACATGGTGCGGAACCCGGTAATGTTCGTCGTGCTCATCGGCTCCGCCTACACGACCGTCGCCCTCGTCCGCGACCTGGTTGGCGGGCGGCCGGGCACGGGCTTTCTGCTGCAGCTGACCGTGTGGCTGTGGTTCACCGTGCTCTTCGCGAACTTCGCCGAGGCGATGGCGGAGGGGCGCGGCAAGGCGCAGGCGGACACGCTCAGGAAGAGCCGCACCCAGACGCAGGCGCGCAAGCTCGTCGGCGCGGCCGCCAACGGGCCCTACGACCGCGCGCACACGACCCTCGTCGGGGCCGAGACGCTCCGCAAGGGCGACCTCGTGGCCCTGCTGCCGGGCGACGTGATCCCGAGCGACGGCGAGGTGGTCGAGGGCGTCGCGTCGGTCGACGAGAGTGCGATCACGGGCGAGAGCGCGCCGGTGGTGCGCGAGAGCGGCGGCGACCGCTCGGCGGTCACGGGCGGGACGAAGGTGCTCTCCGACTGGCTCGTCGTGCGCATCGCGGCCAACCCGGGCGCGACGTTCATCGACCGCATGATCGCGCTCGTCGAGGGCGCGAGCCGGCAGAAGACGCCGAACGAGATCGCGCTGACGATCCTGCTCTCGGGGCTGACGATCATCTTCGTGCTCGCGGTGGCGACGCTCGCGCCGTTCGCGGTCTACGCGGGCGCGCCGGTGAGCGTGCCGGTGCTGATCGCGCTGCTCGTCTGCCTTATCCCGACGACGATCGGCGGCCTGCTGTCGGCCATCGGGATCGCGGGGATGGACCGCATGATCCAGCAGAACGTGATCGCGACGAGCGGCCGCGCGGTCGAGGCGGCCGGCGACGTGAACACGCTGCTGCTCGACAAGACCGGGACGATCACGTTAGGCAACCGCCAGGCGGCGGCGTTCTACGCGATGCCGGGCGTGGACGACGCGTACCTCGCCGACCGCGCGCAGCTCTCGTCGCTCGCGGACGAGACGCCCGAGGGGCGCAGCATCGTCGTGCTGGCCAAGGAGCAGTACGGGCTCCGCGGCCGCGACGTGGGCGCGGACGGCGTCGGCGAGGGGGAGACGGAGTTCGTCCCGTTCACCGCGCAGACGCGCATGAGCGGGGTGAACGTGGGCGCGGGCCCGCGCCGGCTCGAGGTGCGCAAGGGCGCGGGCGACTCGGTGGCGCGCTGGCTCGCCGAGCACGGCACGGCCGCGCCGCCCGAGATGGCGGCCACCGTGGAGCGCGTGGCGCGCGAGGGCGGCACGCCGCTCGTGGTGGCCGAGGTCGACGGCGGGCGCGGGCGCGCGTTAGGCGTGATCTACCTCAAGGACATCGTCAAGGGCGGCATGCGCGAGCGCTTCGACCGGCTGCGCGCGATGGGGATCCGCACGGTGATGATCACCGGCGACAACCCGCTCACCGCCGCGGCGATCGCGCGCGAGGCCGGCGTGGACGACTTCCTGGCCGAGGCGAAGCCGGAGGACAAGATGGCGCTCATCCGGCGCGAGCAGCAGGGCGGCAAGCTGGTCGCGATGACCGGCGACGGGACGAACGACGCGCCCGCGCTCGCGCAGGCCGACGTCGGCGTGGCGATGAACAGCGGCACGCAGGCGGCCAAGGAGGCCGGGAACATGGTCGACCTCGACTCCAACCCGACCAAGCTGATCGAGGTGGTCGAGATCGGGAAGCAGCTGCTGATGACGCGCGGGTCGCTGACCACGTTCTCGATCGCGAACGACGTGGCCAAGTACTTCGCGATCCTGCCGGCGATCTTCGTCGCGGTGTACGGCGCGCGGAACGCGTTAGGCCCGCTCAACCTGATGCGGCTGCACTCGCCGGAGAGCGCGATCCTGGCGAGCATCATCTTCAACGCGCTGATCATCGTCGCGCTGATCCCGCTCGCGCTGCGGGGCGTGGCGTACCGGCCCGCGCCGGCGGGGGCGATCCTGCGGCGCAACCTGCTCGTGTACGGCGTGGGCGGGCTGATCGTGCCGTTCGTCGGGATCAAGCTCATCGACCTGCTGCTCGTCGGGCTGCGGCTGGTGTGAGGCGTCGCGTGACGCGCTCCCCTGTCGTCCCGAGCGGAGCGAGGGACGACATCCTGACCTCAACGCGCTTCCTGAACCCCATGCTCAAGAACCAGTTCCGCCCCGCGATCGTGATGACGTTGTTGCTCTGCGTCCTCACGGGCCTCGTCTACCCGGGCGTCGTCACCGGCCTCGCGCAGCTGCTGTTCCCGCGCCAGGCGAACGGCTCGCTCGTCAGCGTCAACGGCCGCGTGGTCGGGTCGGCGCTGATCGGCCAGCCCTTCACGCGCCCCGAGTACTTCCACCCGCGCCCCTCCGCGGCCGGCGGCGGCTACGACGACACGCTGTCGTCGGGGACCAACAAGGGCCCGACCGACCGCAAGCTCGCCGACACGCTCGTCGCGCAGGCCGTCGACTCGGCCGTCGCGCAGGACGGCGCGGTGCGCGGCCGCGTGCCCGCGGACATGGCGACCAGCTCCGCGTCCGGCCTCGACCCCGACATCTCGCCGGCCAACGCGCGGCTGCAGCTCGCCCGCGTCGCGCGGGCCCGCGGCGCGAACCCCGACGCCGTGCGCCGCGTGCTCGACGCCCACACCGAAGGGCGCCAGTTCGGCCTGCTCGGCGAGCCGCACGTGAACGTGCTGCTGCTCAACATCGCCGTCGACTCGGCGTTCCCGCCGCGCGCCCCGGCGCGCTGATTCCGTCTCCATGCGACCAACCTCCCGCACGACCGCGGCGGCCCTGTGCCTGCCCGCCGCCTGCCTCTTCGCCCCCGCGGCCCGCGCGCAGCAGCCGACCAGCCCGCCCACCCCCGCGCGCGCCGATTCCTCCACGAAGCCCGATTCGGGCCCGGTGCACACCGTGGCCGCCGCGGGCGCGCCCGACACGACGCCCAAGATCACGTTCGGCGCGTTCGTCGACGGCTACTACGCGTACGACTTCGGCCGGCCGCCGACGATCGATCGCTCGTTCGCCGGCGGGGCCGTGTTCACGACGCAGCCCGCGCGCCACAACGAATTCAACGTCAACCTCGCCTACGCCGAGGCGAAGCTGGACGCGCCCAAGTACCACGGGCGCCTCGCGCTGCAGTTCGGGACGAGCGTGCAGAGCAACTACCTCGGCGAGCCGCGCGTCGGGCAGATCTCGGGGCCGAGCGTGCAGCAGTACCTGCAGGAGGCGTTCGCCGGCTACAAGTTGGGCAAGAATCTCTGGATCGACGGCGGAATCTTCTTCTCGAACGTCGGGATGGAGGGCTTCATCTCGCGCGACCAGCTCACCTACTCGCGCGCGCTCGTCTCCGACTACTCGCCGTACTACTCGGCGGGCGTGCGGGCCATCTACACCGTCAGCTCGAAGCTGACGGCGCGGCTCGACGTCGTGAACGGGTGGCAGAACATTTCGGAGAACAACTCCGGCAAGGGCGCGGGCGTGCGCCTCGACTACGCGCCCAACGCGAACGCGACGCTGAGCTACTACAACCTGTTCACCGACGAGGCCGGGACGCGGCTCCGCACGTTCAACGGCGTGGGGGCGAAGGTGACGAGCGGGAAGCTGACGCTCGAGGGGCAGGCCGACGTCGGGACGCAGGCGCGCCCGGTCGGGGCGAGCGGGACCTCGTCGTGGTACGGACTGTTAGGCATCGCGCGCGTGCAGGTCGCGCCGGCCGTCGCCGTGGTCGGACGCGTGGAACGCTACGCGGACGGCGACCAGGTGATCCTGTCGACCGGCACGCGCAACGTGCAGGTCCCCACCACCGACGGCGCCGGCGCGACGGTCGCGGTCGCGAACCCCGCGTTCCGCGGCGACGGCGCCTCGATCGGTGTCGACGTGCAGCCGGTCTCGCGCGTGCTCTTCCGCACCGAGCTGCGCGGCTTCCGCAACCGGGACGCGGTGTTCCCCGACCACACCAATCCCGACCCGCGCAAGGCGGACGGGTTCGCGGTCGCGTCCCTGGCCCTCACGTTCTGAGCCCCGACCCCCGCCGATGCCGACCGCCTTCACCCGCGCCAAGCGCGCCCTCGTCGGGCAGCCGCTGCCGAGCGACCGGCTCGAGAACGAGCGGCTGAACAAGCGCACGGCGCTCGCCGTCCTCTCGTCGGACGCGATCTCGTCGGTGGCCTACGCGACCGACCAGATTCTCTTCGTGTTGGGCGGCGCGATCGGCGCCGCGGCCGTGGCATACGTGGTCCCGATCTCGGCCGTCATCGTCGGGCTGCTCGTCCTCGTCGGGCTCTCGTACCGGCAGACCGTCTTCGCCTACCCCAACGGGGGCGGGTCGTACACGGTCGCCCGGGAGAACCTGGGGACGGGCTCCGGCCTCGTCGCCGCGGCGGCCCTCCTCACCGACTACATCCTCACCGTGGCCGTCTCGATCTCGAGCGGCGTGGCGGCAATCACGTCGGCCTACCCGGCGCTCGTACCGCACGCGGTGCTGCTCTGCCTGCTGAGCATCCTCGTGTTAGGCGTCGTCAACCTGCGCGGCGTGCGCGACAGCGGGGCGGCGTTCTCGGTGCCGACCTACGTCTTCATCGCCGCGATGTGCCTCCTGATCGGCACGGGCCTCTACCGGCTCGCGACCGGGCACGAGCTCGCGCCGCTCGCGGCGCCGCTCAAGGTCGACCCGACCACGGCGGCGCCCGCGCACCCGCTCAGCCCGGTCACGGGACTCGCGTTAGGCTATTTGCTGGTCCGCGGGTTCGCCGAGGGGTGCGCCGCGATGACCGGCACCGAGGCGATCTCGAACGGCGTGATGGCGTTCAGGAACCCCGCCCAGAAGAACGCGGCCACCACGCTCGGCTGGATGGTCGGCATCCTGGCGGCGTTCTTTCTCGGCGTCAGCTTCCTCGCGCAGCACTACCGGGTGATGCCGACGACGGACCAGACGGTGCTCTCGATCCTGGGCCGGCACGTGTTCGGCGGCGGCTTCTTCTACTACCTGCTGCAGTACAGCACGTTCGCCGTGCTGGTGCTCGCGGCCAACACCGCGTTCGCCGACTTCCCGCGGCTCGGCAGCATCCTCGCCCACGACCAGTACCTGCCGCGACGCCTGGCGGCGCGGGGCGACCGGCTCGCGTTCTCGAACGGCATCATCCTCCTGTCGGCGGTCGCGGCGCTGCTCGTCTTCCTCTTCAAGGGGGACACGAACGCGCTCGTCCCCCTCTACGCGTTAGGCGTGTTCGTCTGCTTCACGCTGTCGCAGGCCGGGATGGTGCAGCACTGGCGCAAGACGCGCGAGCCCGGGTGGCGGTGGCGGGCGGCGCTCAACGGCCTGGGCGCGGGCGCCACGGGCGTCGTCGCGGTGATCGAGATCGTCACGAAGTTCACCTCGGGCGGGTGGATCGTGGTCGTGCTCATCCCGCTCATCATCTGGATGCTCGTCGGCATCCACCGCTACTACACGACGTTCACGCGCGAGATCGCCTTCACGGGGCGGGTCCCGCGCCCGGCGCTGCGGCACACGGTCGTCGTCGCCGTCGGCGGCGTCACGAAGCCGTCGGCCGGGGCGCTGGTGTACGCGACGACCATCGCGCCGCCTGAACGCGTGCGGGCCGCGTACGTCACCGTCGACGCCGACGCGGCGGAGAGTCTCCGCGCGTGGTGGCCCGCGTGGGGCACGGGGGTCGGCCTCGTGGTCCTGCCGTCGCCCTTCCGGTCGGTCGTGCGCCCGCTGGTGCAGTACGTCAAGGCGCTCCTCGCGCAGGCCCCGGGCGCGGCGGAGCCCGAGGCCGACCTGGTCACGGTCGTGGTCCCCGAGGTCATCCCGTCCCAGTGGTGGGAGAACCTACTCCACAACCAGACGGCGCTCTTCCTCAAGGCCGGGTTCCTGTTCCGCTCGGACGTGGTGGTCACGAGCGTGCCGTACCAGATGGGGCGCGCGGGGCGGCTCCGGGACGTGCTGGCGCGCGAGTCGGAGCTGGACGTCGAGCACGCGGGCGGCAACGGCGTCGGCAGCGGCGCCGCGGCGGGGACTGTCCCGGTCGCCGCCGCCCCGGCCGCCGCCCCGGCGCGTTAGGTACTTCGCGATGGCGCCCCCCGCCCGCGCGCCGGCCGCCGCCGCCGCGCCGAGCTTCCTCGAGCTCGTCACGCGGCGCGAGCGCGGGAAGCTCAAGCTCTACGTCGGCATGGCGGCCGGCGTGGGGAAGACCTACCGCATGCTGCAGGAAGCGCACGACCTCCGCAGCCGCGACGTCGACGTGGTCGTCGGCTACGTCGAGACGCACGGCCGGGCTGACACCGACGCGCAGCTCGGCGACCTCGAGGTCGTGCCGCGGCGGCGCATCGAGTACCGCGGCGTGGTGCTCGAGGAGATGGACGTCGACGCCGTCATCGCGCGCCGCCCGCAGATCGCGCTCGTCGACGAGCTCGCGCACACGAACGTGCCCGGCAGCCGCGACGCGAAGCGCTGGCAGGACGTGATGCTCCTGCTCGACGAGGGGATCAACGTGATCTCCGCCGTCAACGTGCAGCACCTCGAGTCGCTCAACGACGTGGTCGAGCGCGAGCTCGGCGTCACGGTGCGGGAGACGGTGCCCGACTGGGTGGTCGCGCAGGCGGACCAGGTGGTGAACCTCGACCTCGCGGCGGACGACCTCCGCCAGCGCCTGCGCGAGGGCAAGATCTACCGGGCCGACAAGATCGACTCCGCGCTCGCCAACTTCTTTACCGACGAGAACCTTTCGACGCTCCGCGAGCTCGCGCTCCGCGAGGTCGCGAGCTCCGTCGACCGGACGCGCGAGTTGAGCGCGCGTCCGGCCGACGCCGGCGCGGCGCGCGCGCCGACCGCGGCCAAGACGGTCGACCGCCTGATGGTGTGCCTGTCCAGCGACCCCCCGCTCTCGCGCGTGCTCTTGCGCAAGGCGAGCCGCATCGCGGGGCGTCTCAACACCGACTGGCACTGCGTGTACGTGCAGACGCCGGCCGAGCGCGCCGACCGCATCGACACCGCCGTGCAGCGGAGGCTGGTCGACAACATCCAGCTCGCGCAGTCGATGGGCGCCGAGGTCACGAAGCTCGAGGGGGAGGACGTGGCCGTCGCGCTGGCGCGGTTCGCCGCGGAGCGCGGCGTCACGCTGGCCGTCGTCGGCGCGACGCGGCGCTCGCGCTGGTACCGATTCCGGCGAGGCTCGGTGGCCGAGCGGCTGCTCGCCGCGCGTTCGGGGCTCGACGTGCTGGTCGTGAGCGTCGCAGAAGACGCCGACCACCGCGACGCGCGGCGCGACGCGTCGTTGGGCACGGCAGGGCTCGACGGATGAGCGCGCCCACGCTGCCGCCGGCCGCGCCGCCCGCGGCGCCCCCCATGACGCCGCCCCCGTGACACCACCCGCCGGGGGCACGAGCCTGGTCCGCCGCACCTCGCTGCGCGTCGGGCAGCGGCTCTTCCTCGCGCTCGCGCCCTCGCTGCTCGCGGTGGTGCTCGTCGTCGCGCTCTCGTACTACGGGCAGATCGACCGGCAGGCGCCGCTCACGCTCGTCTGGGCGGCGGGGGCGCTCGCGGTGGTCTCGGTCGTCGTCACCTGGCGGAACACGCGCTACCTGGCGTCGCGCATCGAGCGGCTCGCGGGCCTGACGGCGAGCCCGCGCGCGGGCGCGGGACACGGCGGCACCGACGAGTTCGACCGAATCGAGCAGACCGTCGACCGGCTCGGCACCGCACTCTCCGCGAGCGAGGCCGAGCGGGCGCGGACGGCGGCCGAGACGGAGGCGAAGCTCGTGGAACAGGCGACGCTGCTCGCGGCCGTGAGCGCGGCCGCGATGCGCCGGATGGACGAGGCGCGCCTGCCACTGCACATCCTGCTCGACACGCAGTTCGGCGAGCTGACGCCCAACCAGGAGGAGCTGCTCGCCGACGCGCGCGACGCCGCCGAACAGGCGTTCGAGGCGGTGCGGCGACTACGCGCGCTGGCCGACGTCGACCGCGGGGCGATCGAGCTGCGGCGCGAGTGGGTGAGCGTGGACGAGGTCGTCCACGCGGTGCTGCCGGCCGTGCAGGCGCAAGCACGGCGGCGCGGCGGCCGCGTCCGCACCGCGCTCGAGCCCGCGCTGCCGCGCACCGTGGGCGACCGCACGCGCCTCACGGCCGCGCTCGCGCTGTTGTTGGGCGACGCCGCCGCGGAGCTGGCGGACGGGTCCGAGCAGGCGATCGCGACGGGCGCGGACGCGGCGGGCGTGTGGGTCTCGGTCGCGCCGGCGCCCGCGGGGGACGACGCCGTGCTCGCGCGGCGGCTGCTCGAGGTACAGGGCGCGCGCGTCGACGTGGCCGACGGCGCGCTCCGACTCACCCTGCCGCGCAGTTAGGCGGTTACACGGCCGCGGGCGCGGCGCCGGCGGCCGCGCGAGGTGCTCGTGCTCGCTCTTCCGTTCTTCCCCGCCGCCCACCCTCGGCCCCGGACGCGGCCCGCGTTAACGCGTTCTTCATGGCCGCCGTCGCGCCCTTTGTGCGGCGTTCACGCGGCGGCCCCTAGCATAGGGGCGTGGCGGCGCGCGGTCGTTGCCCCGGCGTGGGCCGGGTGCCTAACGGCCCCGCCCGCCCGTGCGGCCGCGGAGGGCCGTGGACCCATGCGCACAGCGGGCGTGGTAGTGTGGTTCGACCGGAGTACCGGGACCGGTGAGGTGGTGCTCGAAGCAGGCGGCGAGCGCGTACGCGTTCGCCGCGCCGCCGACGGAGAGCCGACGCGGGACGGCGCGGAGGTCGCGCACGCCGCGGGCGTACGCGGGCCCGACGTCGCCGCGGCGTATCACGCCGGCACGTGGGGCGACGGCGGCCGGGATTACTGACGTGCCGCGCGCCGCCGCACTCGCCGTGGTCGCGCTCGCGGCCGCCGGCACGGTCGCCGCCTGCGGGCGGGACGGCCGCCCGGCGCGGGCCGCGCGTCCCGCCGGCTCGCCGCCGCTGCTCGCGGGCGTCTGGGATGCGACGTTTTCGCTCGACGTGCCGCCGCTCGGCTACGACAGCGCGGCCCTGCGGCAGGCCGCGCAGGGGCGCGTGCGCGGGCGGTTCGCGTTCATGCCCAATCACTACCTCCCAGCGTCCGTCGCGACCGGGGTGGGCCTCCCTGCGGCCCCGACGCTGTACGGCACGTACGACGTCGACTTTCGGCCGTTCGGGTTCGACCCGCGCAACGGCGATCGCGTGCCGGACGTCGTGGGCGTCGCCCCAGGCGGGCCGTCGGCGGCGGGCGGCGCGGCAGCCGACTCGGTCACGCTCCTCCTCAGTCCGTCCAACGACCGCGCGCAGGTGCTACTGGCGGGTACCGTGCGCGGCGACTCGGTGGTGGGCACGTGGCACCTCCAGAGTGCGGGACGCGGCGGGCCGACGGCCGTCGGGCACTTCGTCCTCGTCGCGCCGGCGGCCGGGCGCGCGGCGAGCACTCCCGCGCCGCGCGCGGGGCTCGCCGCGCGCGCACCGTGAGCACGGACGACTTCGGGTGGGCGGATCCGACTGACACGCGACGCCACCTCTGGCCGCACGGGACGCACGTGCTCGACTTGGGAAGCGACGTGCAGGCCGCGGCCCACCTGCACGATCTCGACGCGCACCACTACCGACTCTGCGGCGTGCGCCTGGACGAGGTCGGCGGGGGCCGCCTCGTCGCCTACTACGACGGCGCGCGCCAGAGCGGGCTGACGCGACACCAGCGAGACATGGTGCGCGCATGGGCGCACCGGCACCTCGCGTCCGCCGAGCCGGACGTGCGTCCGCGCTTCGTCGGCGCGCGCAGTGCGCGCGAACGGACCGCGTGGCTCGCGATCGCCCTGCTCCCCGCCCTGCTCGCGCTGGCGTTCGTGGCGTGCGGCGTCACGCTCGACGCGCACGGGGCGCGCGGCGGACCAGTCTTCGTGTCCGCGGCCTCGGTGCTGGCCCTCGTCTCGGCCATCGTCACGTGGCGGCACGCGAGTCGCTGACGCCTCACGCTGACCCCGTGTCGCTCCGCACCCGGCTGTTCGGCCGCCCCCTGCGGTCGGTCGACGAGGCCGCCGAAACGATCGGGCCGCTCGCCGGCATCCCCGTCCTCGGCCTCGACGCGCTCGCCTCGGCCGCGTACGGGCCCGAGGCGGCCCTCACCGTCCTGCTCGTGCTCGGCGCCGCGGCGGGACGGTACGTCGTGCCGATCACCGCGGTCATCCTCGCGCTGCTCGCGACGGTTTTCCTGTCGTACCAACAGACGATCCCGGCGTATCCCAACGGCGGCGGCTCGTACACCGTCGCGAAGGAGAACCTCGGGGCGAACGCCGGTCTCCTCGCGGCGAGCGCGCTCGCCGTCGATTACGTGCTCAACGTCGCCGTCGCGATCTCGGCGGGGGTCGGCGCGATCGTGTCGGCGGTTCCGGCCCTGCTGCCGCACACGCTCGCCCTCTGCCTGGGCGTCCTCGCCCTGCTCACGTTCGTCAACCTGCGCGGTGTGCGCGAGGCCGGCGCCCTGTTCCTCCTCCCGACGTACCTGTTCGTCGGCACGCTCGCCGTAACGATCGCGATCGGCGCGGCGCGCGTCATGGGCGCGGGCGGGCACCCCGCGCCGGTGACCGCGCCGCCGGCGCCCGTGGCGGCGAGCGGCGCGGTCACGCTCTGGCTCCTGCTCCGCGCGTTCGCGAGCGGGTGCACGGCGCTCACCGGCGTCGAGGCGGTGAGCAACGGCGTCCCGCTCTTCCGCGCGCCCGCGGTGACCAACGCCCGGCGCACGCTCACCGGCATCGTCGCGATCCTCGCCGCGCTGCTGGCCGGCATCGTGTGGCTCGCGCGCGCCTACCACGTCACGGCGACCGTCCCCGGCGCGCCCGGCTACCAGAGCGTGCTGTCGATCCTCGTCGCCGCCGTCGCCGGGCGCGGGGTGTTCTACGGCGTGACGATGGCGGCGGTGGTGACGGTGCTCTGCCTCTCTGCCAACACCAGCTTCGCCGACTTCCCGCGCCTCTGCCGGTTGCTGGCGCTCGACGCGTACCTGCCGGCGGGCTTCGCGCATCGGGGGCGGCGTCTCGTGTTCAACCAGGGCATCCTCGCGCTTGCGCTGCTTTCGGCCGGGCTGCTCGTCGCGTTCGGGGGCGTCACAGACCGGCTCATCCCGCTCTTCGCCGTGGGCGCGTTCCTGGCGTTCACCATGTCGCAGGCCGGGATGGTGGCGCACTGGCGGCGGCTGCGCGCGGGCGCCGCGCGGGCGCCCGGCACGCCGGCGCCCAGCGGGTGGGCGTGGAAGGCGGTGATGAACGGCGCGGGCGCCCTCGCCACAGGCGCGACCGTGCTCGTGGTGCTCGTCTCGAAGTTCACCGAGGGCGCGTGGTTCACCGCCCTCGTGATCCCGGCGTTGCTCGCGCTGCTGCGCGGCGTGCGACGGCACCAGGAGCGCGTCGACGCCGCGCTCGCCGTGGCGGGGCCGGTCGACTTCGGCGCGCCGGCGGCCGGATCGTTAGGCACCGGCGGCGCGCGCGGCGCGCCGCCGCTCGTCGTTCTCCCCGTGCGCCGGCTCAACCGCCTCGCGCACCGCGGCGTGCAGCTCGCGGCCGCGCTGTCGCCGGACGTCGAGGTCGTGCAGGTGCTGGCCGAGGACGGCCCGGACACGAGCGATCTGCGGCCGGACTGGGAGGCGCTCGTCGCGCGTCCGGCGGCCGCGGCCGGCGTCCCCGCGCCGCGCCTGGTCTCGCTCCCCTCGGCGTACCGCGAGCGCTTCGCCCCGATCGTGCGGCACGTCCGGGACCTCGCCCTCGCGCACCCGTCGCGGACGGTCGCGGTGCTCGTCGTCGAGGTCGTCGAACGCCGCTGGTACGACCGGCTGCTCAACGGGCAGCGCGCGCTGCTCCTCCGGGAGCTGCTGCTGGACCGCGGGGTGCCCAACACGGTGGTCGTCAGCGCGCCGTGGTACCTGCCGGGCGAGGAGTACACCGGCGGCGCGACAATCGCGGGTGGGGGGGCGTGAGTGCCACAGCCCTCCCCGTCCCGCGTTCTCCTTGTCCGACGAACCCGCCCCCAACCTGCTGAGCGGCGTCCCGCTCGACCGCGTCGCCGAACGCCGCACCGACGCCGCGTGGGTCGCCGCCACGTACGCGCACCCGGCCACGCGCGTCGTGCCGGTGTGCGACGGGCGCGTCCTCGTCACGACCGTCGAGGACGGGCGCGGTGCGGCTGCGACCGCGACGGACGGCGCGTCGACGCGCGCCCGCGCGCTCTCGGTCGCGACGTTCGGCCCGTTGGCCGAGGCGACCGGCGACGCCGGCGCGTGGACGACGGTCCTGCTCGGCGTCGGCGGCGCGACGGCGTACGTCGCCGTCGACGTCCCCGCCTCCGACGGCGACGCGGTGCTCGCGCGCGCCGGCGACGGCGCGGCCTGGAGCGAACTCCGCCCCGCCGCGCTCGCGCTGCCGGAGGGCGAGGCCGCGCTCGTCGCCTACGCGCGGGCGATGGTCTGGTGGCACGGCCGCCACGGCTACTGCGGCGTCTGCGGCGCGGCGACCGCGGTCGAGGAGGCCGGCCACGTGCGCGCGTGCCCGCGCTGCGCGGCGCGCCACTTCCCGCGCACCGACCCCGCGGTGATCGTCCTCGTCGCGCACCGCCCCGACGACGCGGGCGCCGCCGACGAGGCGTGCTTGTTAGGCAGCGCGCCCGGCTGGCCCGAGCGGATGTACTCGACGCTCGCCGGCTTCGTCGAGCCGGGCGAGTCGCTCGAGGATACCGTGCGGCGCGAGATCTACGAGGAGGCCGGCGTGCGCGTGGACGACGTGCGCTACGGCTCCTCGCAGCCCTGGCCGTTCCCGCAGTCGCTCATGCTCGGCTTCACGGCCCGCGCGCGCGACCGCACGACGCGCGTGGACGGGACGGAGCTCCGCGACGCGCGCTGGTTCACGCGCGCGGCGTTGGACGCGGCGCTCGCGGACGGGAGCATCTGGATCCCGCCGCGGCTGTCCATCTCGCGGCGGCTGATCGAGGATTGGCGGAACGACCGAGCGCGGTGAGCTGCGCGAGCCTATCTTCACCGCCCCGAGTCCGAGCGCGAGGCGCCCACATGCACGTCGTCCTACCCGCTCTGCTGACCGCCGATGAGTTCGTGGCCGTCGCCAACACCGATCAAGCGAAACTCGAACTCGTGCGCGGCACAGGTGCGCTCGATGAGTCCTGCCGGTGGACGCCACGGCGTCGTCGGAGCGGATCTCCTCGACCGACTCGGTCCGTACGTGCGCGCCCGACGGCTGGGCCGCGCGCTCCCCGACAACGTCGGATTCTTACTCCCGCTTCCGTCGGAGTTGCAGCGCCGGAGTCCGGACGGAGAGCCACGCGACACCGTGCGCTCCCCCGACGTCGCGTTCGTTCGCCGTGACCGGATTCCCCCGGGTGGGTTCGGTCGCGGCTGGGTGCCGCTGGCGCCCGATTTCGCAGCCGAAGTGCTTTCGCCCGACGAGACGACGTCGGACACCAACGAAAAACTCGACGACTTCCGCGCCGCCGGGACCCCGCTCCTGTGGGTGATCGACCCCGACAAGCGCATCGTCGCCGTCTACGCCGCCGATTCCCCTACGCGCTGGTTCCGCACGGGCGACACGCTCGACGGCGGCGACGTCGTGCCCGGCTTCTCGATCTCCGTCGACGACTTGTTCGAGGACGTCGCCGCGGACGGCTGACCCGCGCGTTCGGCGCGGCGTGCCCCCTCAGCCCTCGTCGCCGAGCCGGCGGTCGTGCGCGAGGTAGTGCGCGACGTAGTCCCGCACCGCGTCGCGGAGCGGCGTGGCGGGCGCTGCGTACCCCGCCTCGCGCAGCTTCCCGACGTCCGCCCGGGTGTAGTACTGGTACTTGTCGCGGATTGCCGCGGGCATGTCGACGAACTCGACCTCGGGCGTCCGCCCCATCGCCGCGAAGAGGGCGTCGGCGAGTTCGAGCCAGGTGCTCGCCACGCCGGAGCCGAGGTTGTAGAGCCCGGCCGCCCGCGGGTGCGCCGCGAGAAAGAGCGTCATCTCGACGCAGTCCTTCACGTAGAGGAAGTCGCGCCGCTGCTCGCCGTCGCGGTAGTCGGGGCGGTGCGAGCGGAACAGCCGCACGCGCCCCGTCTCGAGCACCTGGCCGTAGGCCTTGTTCACGAGCGAGCGCATGTCCCCCTTGTGGTCCTCGTTGGGCCCGAAGACGTTGAAGAACTTGCAGCCGACGATCCGGTCGAGCACGCCCTTGCGCGCGGCCCAGAGGTCGGTGAGCTGCTTGCTATAGCCGTACGCGTTGAGCGGCCGCAGCCGCTGCAGCGCGTCGGCCTCGTCGTCGAAGTCCTCCATCCCGCCGGCGCCGTCGCCGTAGGTCGCCGCGCTCGACGCGTAGACGAAGCGCGCGCCGCGGCCGAGCGCCCACTCGCCGAGCGACTTCGTGAACTCGAAGTTGTTGCGGGCGAGGTACGACGCGTCGCGCTCGGTCGTCGCGGAGCACGCGCCCATGTGCAGCACGCAGTCGAAGCGGCCTAACGCGTGGCGCTCGAGGCGCGGCAGCAGGTCGTCGGCCTCGAGGTAGTCCTCGAAGGCGAGCGGGGCGAGGTTGCGCCACTTCGCGTCGGTGCCGAGCCGGTCGGCGACGACGATCCGCTCGACGCCCCGGCGGTTGAGCGCCCAGACGAGCGCGGAGCCGATGAACCCCGCGCCGCCGGTGACGAGGACGCGCGAGTAGGGGAAGCCGGTGGCCGGGGCGGGGATGGTCATGCGCCCAACCTAACGCGCGGGTCCGCGCGCGTCGCCGACGACCTCGTCCCACTGCGCGCGCACGCCGAGCCGGGCGACGAAGTCGGCCAGGAGTCGGCGGTCGAGCAGGTCGCCGCTCACGGCGAGGATCGCCCGCACGTCGCGCACGTGCTTGGGCGATCCGCTGTCGCGGAGGTACGTGAGCTTGTGCGCGATGAGGTACTCCGGCGGCGAAACCCACACGCGCCGCGTCCCGACGTCGACCGCGCGCCGGTGCTCCAGTGCCCACTGCTCGAGCTCGTTCGAACCGACGAGGTACACGTCCGCGCGGAACCCCGTCTCGTTGTCGTAGATGTTGAAGTGTCCGTGGCGGGCCCGTCCCGCCTCTTCGTGGAGCACCTCAAGCGGCGGGACGTAGAACCGCTGTTCGTCGAACGCCGCGTGCAGCCGTCGGGCCCCGCGCGGATCGAGCGCGACGATGACGTCGAGGTCTTCGGTGAACCGCACCTCGCCGTAGAGCATGCCCGCGACGCTCCCAGCGATCATGTACTGGATCGCGGCGGCATCGAGCGCGTCGAGCAGCGGGCCCGCGGCGTCGACCGGGTGCGCGGTCACGACGCGGGCCCCGCCAACCGCGCGCGCACGCGCGCCGCGATGGCCGCGTCGTCGAGGTCCGGGTGTCGCATGCGTTCTCCGGCCTCAGTCCACGTCCAGGCCGTCGCGCGCAACCGGAAGATCGCCGCCCAGCGTTCCGCAGCCGTGCGCCGCCGGAGGCGTCGTACGGACTCGGCCGGCGTGTCGTCCAACCACCCCGCCGGCCACGGGTCCAACACCGGCCACGGCAGCGCGTCGACCTCGGTGTTCTCCGGTTCGTTCGGCATGTCAGTTTACGCGCCGGAGCGGGGCGGCCCGTCGGACCGCCCCGCTGACATCCGCCCTACTGGTACTGGATGTACGACAGCGTCGGCCGCAGCTGGATCAGCTCCTTCGGCGTGATGAGCGCGTCGCCCTTTTTCGTGTCGTTGTGGAAGAAGAGCTTGAACCCCGTGTACTGCACCGGGTGCGACACGACATAGTCGCGGTACGAGTCGAACTTGAGCCATGGCGGCCCCCAGCCGTCCATGTGCATGACGACCTGCACGCGCGACGTCGGCCGGATGTTCTCGGCGTCCGGCACCATCCGCTTCGTGAAGCGGTGCACGATCAGCACCTTCGGCGGGATCCCCTTCTCCGCGACGAGCTTGTCGAGCGTGCGCACGACGTAGTTGACGTCGGAGGCCATCATCGTGCCGATTTTCGCGCTCGGCCGCACGCCCTCCTTGTCGTAGTGCATGTAGAACTCGGGGTCGATGCCGAGGTGCACGTCGGGGCGGGCGAGCCAGGGTAGAAGGTGCGGCAGCTCGGCCTGTAGCGTGCTGTGGCCGGCCTGGATGTCGAGGAAGAGGATGCCGTTCCGGCTCTTCGCCCACTGGTAGACCTTCTCGATCTGGGCCGAGTCCTCGCGGCGGCGCCAGCCGCCGTCGGTGCCCGGGGCGCCCTGCGCGACGACCGTCACGAGATGCAGCGCGGGCTGCACGGGCGTCTTCGGGTCCGCGGCCTTCCAGCGCGCGACCTCGCGGTCGAGCATCGCGAGCATCTGGTCGCTCGGGTACTCGCCGAGCACGCCCATCTTCTTCGAGTGCGGGTTGCCGTAGAAGGCAACGATGCGCTTGTTGGGCAGGAGGGAGCCGGGCACCGGCGCGGGCCCCTTGGGCCACGCGGCGAGCTGCTTGGTCCCGGTGCGGATCGTCGCCCCGAACGACTCGACGTCCTGCCGCCCGCGCCCCGCCTGCAGCTGCGGGCCGTTCGGCCCGACCGGGGCGACGGGGATCGCCGCCGCGCTGTTCGCCCCCGCGACCGGTGCGGGCGTCGGCAGGCCCTTCATGGGCAGCGTCGGGCCGGCGGCGCCGGCCGCGTTGCCCGTCGCGGTGTCGCGCGCCGCGGTGGCGACCGCCGTGCGCGGCGCCGAGTCCACGCTCGCGGTGGCGGAGTCGGTGGCGGCGACGGCGCCGCCGGTCGAGACGGGGGCGGCGGAGGTCGCGGTGCCTTGCTGGGTGGCCTCGCGGGCGCAGGCGACGGCCGCCCCCGCCGTGAGGCCGGTGAGGAGCGCGAGCGCGGCGGCGAGCGACAGACGGGAGCGACGGGGTGACGCGGACGACATGGGGAGGGGGACGGGACGACGGGAAGCGGGCCGGACAAGTTAACGGCCCACGGCCCGCGCGGACCGCCGTCGACGCCCCAGTGTGCGCCCGCGAAACGCGTCGTTTACGGGCGCTTCGAACCCGGCGGGGTGCCCGCGGGCGCCGCGGGTCCCGCGCCCGGCGTCGCGCGGTTGTTGATGTGCGACGTGTCGTGGCCCGGCTCGTTCGCGGTCGTCGCCTGCACCTTGCTCCCGACGCTGTCGAGGCCGTTCTTCACGCCCACGCCGGCCTTGTGCAGCGAATCGAGGGTCTGCTTCCCGGCCGCGATGCCGCTGTCCATCTGCGGCTTCATCGAACCGACGGGCGCGCCGAGCGTGGACCGGTCGGCGCTCGTCGTGTCGGCGCCGTTGCGGTCGGCGGCCTGGTTGTCGCCGCGCCCGCAGGCGGCGAGCGCGACGGCGGCCGCGAGGGCGGCGCGGCGGACGGGAACGGCAACGCGCGAAAGTGCGGGCATGCGTGTGGGCTCCTGCGCCGGGGCGGCGCGGTCGGGTGGGACGACGAGGTCGGTCAGCCCCATCGGCAAGACGCGTGCAGCGTCATCCGGGTTCGGCACCGGGCCCGTCCGCGAGGGGCCCGTTCGGAAGTGGCTCGCCCGCACGCCATCCGGCGCGCGCGAGCGCTTCGAGCCAGCGCACCACGGCCTCCCGCGACTCGTGCAACGGCAGCAGGAGCAGGTCGCCCGCCCGCGCCCAGGCGAGCGCGGCGCGCACGCCGTCGACCTCGGACGGCGCGTCGGCCACCGCGTCGTCGGGCGCGCCCGCGCGACGCAGCGCCTCGCGGAGCCGCGCCGGCACCTCGCCCGGCGCGCGGCCGCGCCACATCGTCGGGAGCTCCTTGAGCACGACGCGGTCGACGCGTCCCCCGCCCCACGCCGCCGCGGCGAGCGCGTCGAGCGCCGCGTCGTCGCGGTCGCCGGCCTGGCCGAGGAGCAGCAGCCGGCGTTCCGCCGGCCACGCGCGCGTCGCGGCGTGGAGGGCCGCGAGCCCGTCGGGGTTGTGCGCGTAGTCGACGACCACGGTCACGCCGCCCGCGGCGAAGCGCTCCAGCCGGCCGGGGTTGTCGCGCGCGCCGGCGCCGAACGCGCGGAGGCCCGCCCGCACCGCCGCGAGCGGCGTGCCTAACGCGAGCGCGAGCGCGGCCGCGGACGCCGCGTTCGCGACGTTGTGCCGCGCCGCGCCCCCGGCCGCGATCGGCACCTCGTTGACGCGGGCGAGCGCGTGCCACGCCGCGCCGTCGTGGTAGGCGAGGACCTCGCCCGCGTCGGACGCGCGCACCACGCACGCGCGGTCACCACGGGCGAGCGCGGCGGCCGTCCGCGCCGCGGCGTCGGCCCCCGCGTCGGCGCTCGTCCAGCAAACCTGGAACGGCGCCTCCCGCGCGAGCTTCGCGACGCGCCGCACGAGCGCGGCGTCGTCCGCGGCGACGACGAGCGTCGCGTCCGCCCCGCGGAGCGCGCGGGCGACGACGAGCTTCACCTCCGCGACCGCGTCGAGGTCGTCGATCCCGTACTCGCCGAGGTGGTCCGCGGCGACGTTGGTAACGACGGCGGCGCTCGCCCGGCGGACCGCGAGGCCGCGGCGCAGGATTCCGCCGCGCGCGGTTTCGAGCACGGCCGCCGTCACGCGCCGGTCGCGCAACACGCGCCGCGCGCCGCCGGGGCCGGCCCAGTCGCCCGCTTCCAGCGCCTCGTGTGCGGCGTCGTCCCCCTCGCCGGGGCCGTCGACGCGCACGCCGTCGGTCGTGCTCACGCCGACCGTGTGCCCCGCCGCGCGCAGGATCGCCGCCGCGGCGCGCGTCACCGTCGTCTTGCCGTTCGAGCCGGTGACGAGGCCGACCGGGACGTTGCCTAACGTCGCGCACCCGGCGTCGCCGACGTCCGGCAGCGCGTCCCGCGCCCACGTGCGCGACCGCGCCCCCGCGCCGACGCTCACGCCGTCGTCGTCGACCGTCGCGACCAGCCCGCGCGCCTCCGCCGCGTCGACGAGCGCGACCAGCCGCGGCTCGCGCTCGGCCGCGGCCGCCGCGTCGAGCGCCGCGGCCGCGTCGGTCGGGGCGCCCGCGACCGCGGCCGCCCACGCCGCCTCGACGACGAGGACCGCCGCATCGAGTTGGTCGGGCGGCGCGGCGAGGAAGAGCGCGAGGTGGACGCCGGACGCGCCGACGCTCGCCCGTTCGACCGCCGTCGACGCCCGCCAGCCGAGGCCGTCGCGCAGGCGGAACGCCTCGCGCCGCCACGCGCCGACGTGCCGGTCGAGCACTTCGCGCGCGGTGTCGGCCGGCCACGTCGCCTCGACCACCGCGCCGGGTACGGCGGCGTACAGGTTGGGGCCCGGGACGCGCCGCGCCTCGGGCGTCGGCGGCTCCGGCGTCGGCGTCACACGCGCGTCAGGTTGCGCGGCGTGCCGCGGCCACGGCCAGCGCGACCGCCCGGCGGCGCGCAAGTGTCGCCTCCGCATCGGGCATCGTCGCGATCACCTGCTCGACGTGGCACAGGAACGCCGGCTCGCCGGTCGCGGCCCGCAGCTGCGCGACGAACGGGTGGACGAGCGCGAACGCCGCCACGATCTCGCCGTGCGCGGCCAGGAACGACGGCGCGTCGACCGCCCCCGAGGTGACGAGCGACGCCGCCATGTCCCAGTAGCCGGCCACCATGCGGAACGCGCCGTTCCGCGGCCCGCTCACGAGCGCGACCAGCTCCTCGAACGTGTCGGGGTGGAACTCGGCGAGGAACCACGCGCGCGCCTCGCGGAGCACGGGCTCGCGGCGGAGGTCGTAGAGCTGCAGGTTGAGCCGGGCGCTCTCGTACGGGGTGGGCATCGGCGCGTTAGGCGAGGCCCGGGTCAGTCGTTGGGCTCGCGCGCGACCATCACGCCGCGTGCGTCGCGCAGGAAGCCCGCGGACGGCGCGTCGTCCCCCCGCGCCGGCGAGACGGGGAGCATCGGGTGGACCGGCGGCGCCGCGTCGTCCGCGGGCGCGAGGTCGTGCGGCGCCGCACGCGGCGCCGTCACCGCCAGCGCGGGCGGCATCCCGTCGGCCGACGCCGTCCCGCCGGCGCCGTGCTGCCGCTCGCGCCCGCCAAAGTCGACGATCTGCTGCCACCCGCGGTCGAGCACGTCGGCGCAGATGATGACCAGGTCGCCCTTGCGCGCCATCCGCAGCGCCGCGTCGATCGCGCCGACCTCCGAGAGCACGATCTCGACCCGCTCGGCCGCCACGCCGTCGGAGACGATCGCGTCGGCCATCATCCGCGGCACCTCGTCCCCCCCGCGGCCGCGCGGGTTGTCGTCGCGGCGGCAGATGTAGTGCTCGAAGCGCCCGGCCGCGGCCGCGCGCGCCGTGGCGCGGATGTCCTCGTCGCGGCGGTCACCCGGCGCGGCGAGCACCATGATCCGTCGTCCCGCGACGTCCAGCCGCGTCGCCGTGTCGACGAGCGCGGCGACCGCGTTCGCGTTGTGCGCGTAGTCGAAGAGCACGCGGAACGGGTGCCCGTCGTAGACGTTGAGCCGCCCCGGCGCCTGAAAGAAGGTGCTGTCGAAGGTGCGCAGCCCGTGCCGGATGTCCTCGAGCCGCACGCCCATCGAGAACGCCATCGCCGCGGCGAACATCGCGTTCTGCACGTTGAACGTCGCCCGCCCGTCGAGCGCCGCCGGGATCAGGTGCGTCCAGAGCAGCGGGATGTGCGCGCCCCGGTCATAAATGGTGATCATCTGCCCGTTCACCCCCGTCTCGAGCGCGACCGCGCGCCCGCCCGCGCGGATGTGCTCGCCGACGAGCGCGTTCCCGGGGTCCATCGTCACGTAGCAGACGTGCTTGGCCTCGGTGTGCGCGGCCATCCGCACCGTGAGCGGGTCGTCCGCGTTCAGCACCGCGGTGTCGGTCGCGATCTCGACGACAGTCCGCTTGACGAGCGCGAGCTGCTCGACGGTCTCGATGCCGCGCTGGCCGAGGTGGTCGGGCTGGACGTTGAGCACGGCGCCGACGTCGACGGTCCGCATCGCCATTCCGGCGCGGAGCAGCCCGCCGCGCGCGGTCTCGAGCACCGCGACGTCCACGCTCGGGTCGCCCAACACGATCCGCGCCGACGTCGGCCCGGTCATGTCTCCCTCGACCGTGCGCTGCCCGTCGATGTAGACGCCGTCGGTCGTCGTGAGCCCGACGCGCCGCCCGGCGAGCTTGTGGATGTGCGCGAGCATGCGCGCGGTCGTCGTCTTGCCGTTGGTCCCCGTGACCGCCGCGATCGGCACCGTCGCCGGCTTGCTCGGCGGGAAGAGCATGTCGACCACGCGCGCCGCGACGTCGCGCGGCCGCCCCGCGCTCGGCGCCATGTGCATGCGGAACCCGGGCGCCGCGTTCACCTCGCAGATCGCGCCGCCCGCGTCCTTGTACGAGCAGGTGATGTCCGGCGTGAGGAAGTCGACGCCGCCGACGTCGAGCCCGACCGCCTGGATCGCGCGCACCGCCATCTCCGCGTTGTCGGGGTGGACGACGTCGGTCACGTCCTCCGCCGTCCCGCCGGTCGAGAGGTTGGCGGTACGGCGGAGCATCACCTCCTCGCCGGCGGGGGGCACCGTGTCCGGCGTCCACCCGCGCGCGGCGAGCAGGCCTAACGCCTGCTCGTCGAGCCGGATCTGCGTCAGCACCTTCTCGTGCCCGATCCCGCGCCGCGGGTCGGCGTTGAGCGCCGCGACCAGCTCGGCGACCGTGCGCACCCCGTCGCCGACGACGTGCCCGGGCACGCGCTTGCTCACCGCGACGAGCTCGCCGTCGACGACGAGCATCCGGTGGTCGTGCCCGGCGATGAACGTCTCGACGAGCACCGCGTCCGAGTGCTCCGCCGCGAGCGCGAACGCCGCCCGCACTCCCTCCGGCGTCGTGAGGCCGACGCTCACGCCGCGGCCGTGGTTGCCGTCGTACGGCTTCACCACGACCGGGTAGCCGATGCCCTCCGCCTCCTCCGCCGCCTCGTCCGCGTCGTAGACGAGCGCCTGCTTGGGCACCGGCAGCCCGAGGTTCGCGAGCAGGGTGTTCGTCTCCTCCTTGTCGCTCGCGATCTCGACCGCGATGTGCGGCGTGCGCCCGGTGACCGTCGCCTGGATCCGCTGCTGGTGCCGCCCGTAGCCGAGTTGCACGAGCGACTGCCCGTTGAGCCGGATCGAGGGGATCCCGCGCCGCTCGGCCGCGTGCACGATCGCGGCGGTGCTCGGGCCTAACGCGCGCCGCTGCGCGTAGCGGATGAACGCGTCGCGCCGCTCGGCCCAGTCGAACCCGGCCGCCGCCTCCGCCGCCTCGGGCGGCCGCTCGGCCTCGGGGAGGAGCGGCGCCGCGAGCGCGTGCAGCAGGTCGAGCGCGAGCGTCCCCGCCGCGAGGCCGACGTCGCGCTGCTCGTATTCGTAGACGACGTCGTACACGCCGTCCTGCCCGGCGATCGCGCGCGTCTTGCCGAACGTCACCTGCTCGCCCGCGAGGTTCTGCAGCTCGATCGCGACGTGCTCCAGCACGTGCCCCATCCACGTCCCCTCGTCCTCGGTGAGCCGCCGCACGAACCCGCCCGGCACGCCGTACGAGCACCCGTGCTCGGCGAGCGTCGGGACCGCGGCCAGCAGGGCGTCGGTGAACGCGGGACCGAGCCGCGCGGACGGCCACGCCTCGAACGCGCCGAGGTCGAGCGCGAGGCGGATGACCGGGAAGTGGGCGTAATGGTTAGGCCCCACGTAGACGGACTGCTCGAGGACGCGCATGGTGGGAGGGGCGCGGCGGGGGAGGGAGCGCGCGGCTAGACCGGACTGGCCGCGGGGAGCGCGGCGGGCGCGCCGAGCAGGACCCGACCGCCCGCCACGACGGTGCGGACGCGCAGCGTGCGCACGTCGACGCGCGGCTGCGCGACCGGGCGCCGCGGGTTTCGGCGCCGCTGGGCCGCGGGCGCCGCTGCCCCGACGAGGGCGGGCGCTGCCGGCGGGACGGGGCGCGCGTTGTAGGCGTCGATCACCGTGATCCCGCCGGCCCCGACCACCGTCGCCTCGCCGTCCGGCGCGATGAACGCGGCGGTGTTCTCGTCGACCCCGACGCCCGCGCAGTCGGGCTCGAGCGACACCGCGGTGAGCAGGCGTCCCTGCCGGCGTCGTTCGCGGAAGTGCTGGTCGATGACGAGGTCGGTCGCGAGGCCGAGCCCCGTGATCAGCGTGACCATCCCCGGGCGCGGGCGCGGGCCCGACCACCCGCGCGCGATCATCCGCTCGCTCAGGTACGACGCGCCCGCACTGGTCCCCGCGACGGGCAGCTCGTCTTCCGCCCACCGGCGCCGCAGCACGCGCGCGATCGGGGTCCCGCCGAGCACCTCCGCGAGCCGGACTTGGTCGCCTCCGGTGAAGAAGACGCCGTCCGCCCGCCCGAGCGCGGCGAGCGCGTCGGGGTTCTCGCTGTCGATGCGCGTGCGCACGTCGAGCACGGCGACGTCGCTCGCGCCGTGACGGCGGAGCGCGTCGGCGTATTCGTGCCCCGTGCGCGGCAGGCTCGACGCGACCGGCACGACGACGATCCGCGCGCCGGGCCCACCGCACAGCGCGACGAACCGCTCGAAGATCGCCGGGTCGGCGAGCCCGCCCCCGATCGGGACGAGCCAGCCGCGGGCGGCCGCGGGCTGAAAGGACGGAGCCGTCATACCCGGCGAACGCTAGCGCGCCCGGGAACCCCTCGGGACGGCGCCCGTCCGTCGCCCCGCGCGGCCGTCGACACGGCTCGTCGGGCGCGGTCTCGGGCGCGGTCTCGGGCGGCCGCGCCGGCGCCCGCGCTGCCGGTTAGCATTGCGCCATGCTCACCCTGCTCCGCAACGCGGACGTCTACGCGCCTGCCCCGCTCGGGCGACACCACGTACTCGTCGCGGGCGAGCGCGTCGTGTGGATGGGCGCGGACCTCGCCGCGCTCCCCGCCGAGCTCGGGGCCGACGAGATCGACCTGCACGGCGCGCGGCTCGTACCCGGATTCATCGACGGCCACGTGCACCTGACGGGCGGCGGCGGCGAGGCCGGACCGCAGACGCGCGTTCCTCCGATCCCGCTCTCGCACTTCACGCGCGGCGGCGTGACGACCGCCGTCGGCCTGCTCGGCACCGACGACTACACGCGCGGCCCCGTCGGCCTCGTCGCGGCCGCGCGCGGGCTCGTCGACGAGGGGCTGTCTGCGTGGTGCTGGACGGGCGGGTACCACGTCCCGCCGGCGACGATCACGGGGAGCGTGCGCGGCGACATGGTCAACGTCGACCGCGTGATCGGCGTCGGCGAGGTCGCGATCTCCGACCACCGCTCCAGCCAGCCGACCTACGACGAGCTGGTGAAGCTCGCGGCCGAGGCGCACGTCGCGGGGCTGATGACGCGCAAGGCGGGGGTCGTGCACCTGCACGTCGGCGACGGCGCGCGCGGGCTCGCGCTCGTGCGCGAGGCGCTCGACCGGAGCGAGCTCCCCGCGCGCGTGTTCCACCCGACGCACGTCAACCGCCGCCGCCCGCTGTTCGACGAGGCCGTCGCGCTCGCGCGCCGCGGCTGCACCATCGACGTCACGGCGTTCCCCGCGCCCCGCGAGGGCGACGAGTACGCGGCGGACGAGGCGCTCGTGCGCTACTGGGCGAGCGGCGCGCCGGCCGACCGCGTGACCGTCAGCTCGGACGG
Organism: Gemmatimonadetes bacterium T265; assembly: GCA_019973575.1. Classification (NCBI taxonomy): domain Bacteria; kingdom Pseudomonadati; phylum Gemmatimonadota; species Gemmatimonadetes bacterium T265. Next base: position 2,459,629 of record BPUI01000001.1, on the reverse strand, counting down.
CGGCGGCAGCCTCCCGGTGTTCGACGCCCAGGGACAGATGACGCGGATGGGCGTGGGCGACGTCGCCGCGGCGGCGGGCGTGCTGCGCGCGCTGCTCGCGCGCGGCGTGCCGTTAGGCCGCGCGCTCGAGCCGATCACCTCCAACGCGGCGGCGCTGCTCCGCCTGCCGGGCAAGGGCGCCGTCGCCGTGGGGGGCGACGCCGACCTCGTCGTGCTCGACCCGGCCGGGGGGGTGCGCGACGTGATGGCCCGCGGGGTGTGGCACGTGCGCGGCGGCGCGGCCGTCCGCCGGGGGACGTTCGAGGGCTAGCGGCGGCGACCGCGCCCGCGGTGCCCCGTCATTATGTTGCCGAGCACCGCGCCCCCTGCGGCAGCCCCGCCCCCACCCCGCGGCCGCGTCCGCCGCCGCGCCCCTTCGGAGCCCTCGTGAACCACGCCCCGATCGCGAACCTGGCGTTCATCGACTACGTCATCATGGCGGCGTACTTCGCCGTCGTGCTCGGCATCGGCTTCGCCCTGCGCCGCACCGCGAAGACGAGCACCGACTTCCTCATCTCCGGTCGCTCGCTGCCGCCGTGGGTGACCGGACTCGCCTTCCTCTCCGCCAACCTCGGCGCGCAGGAGGTCATCGGCATGGGCGCCTCGGGCGCCAAGTACGGCATCGCGACCGCACACTTCTACTGGATCGGCGCGATCCCGGCGATGGTCTTCGTCGCGCTCTTCATGATGCCGTTCTACTACGGCTCGCGCGCGCGCTCCGTCCCCGAGTACCTCAAGCTCCGCTTCGACGAGAAGACGCGCACGCTCAACGCGGGCACCTTCGCGGTCATGACGATCCTCTCGTCGGGGATCTCGATGTACGCGATGGGGAAGCTCTTCAACCTGCTCCTCGGCTGGAGCTTCGACGTCTCGGTCTGGGTCTCGGCGGCGATCGTGCTCGGCTACGTGTTTGCCGGCGGCCTGACGAGCGCGATCTACAACGAGGTGCTGCAGTTCTTCATGATCGCGTTTGGCTTCGCGCCGCTCGTCTGGCTCGGGCTGCGGTCGGTCGGCGGCTGGGGCGGGCTCACCGCGCGCCTCAGCGAGCAGGCGGCCACGCGCGGGCTGGCGCCCGGCGCGCTCACCCACGTCTGGCAGGGGATGGGCAACGCGGCCACGAACCCGATCGGCGTCGAGGCGTTCGGCCTCGTCGCGGGGCTCGGCTTCGTGCTCTCCTTCGGCTACTGGTGCACCGACTTCCTCGTCGTGCAGCGCGCGATGGCCGCCGACTCGATGACCGCGGCGCGCCGCACACCGCTCATCGCCGCGGTGCCGAAGATGTTCTTCCCCTTCCTCGTCATCATTCCCGGGATGATCGCCCTCGCGCTCGGCGGCTCGCAGGGCGCGGGGACGATCCCGGCCAAGCTCACCGCGGCCGGCGCGCCGCTCATGGACTCCGCGGGTCGCGTGGTGCTCGACTACGACCTCGCCACGCCGATGCTGCTCATCAAGCTCTTCCCGGCGGGCATGCTCGGCCTCGGCCTCACGGCGCTCCTCGCCTCGTTCATGTCGGGGATGGCGGGTAACGTGACCGCGTTCAACACCGTGTGGACGTACGACCTGTATCAGAGCCACATCCGCAAGAACGCGTCCGACGACCACTACCTGTGGATGGGCCGGGTCGCGACCGTCGTCGGCGTGCTGCTCTCGATCGCCGCCGCCTACGTCGCGAGCGCGTTCAACAACATCATGGACCTGCTGCAGCTCGTCTTCGCCTTCGTGAACGCGCCGCTGTTCGCGACCTTCGCGCTCGGCATGTTCTGGCGCCGCACGACGCCTAACGGCGCGTTCTGGGGGCTGCTCTCGGGCACGATCGGCGCCGCGGTCCACCACGGGCTCACGCTCCCGGTCGGCTCGACGCCCGGCCTCAAGGGCGGCTACTTCGGTGTGCTGCACACCTACCCGAGCGAGCTCGCCCAGACGTTCTGGACGGCGATCACGGCGTTCGTCACCTGCATCGTCGTGAGCGTCGTCGTGAGCCTCGTCACGACGCCGCGGGTCGAGGCCGAACTCCGCGGCCTCGTCTACGCGCTCACCGAGCGCCCCAAGGACGCCGCGCTCTCGTGGGCGCAGCGTCCCGCGACGTTCGCCGGCTTCGTGCTCGCGCTCACGCTCGTGCTCAACCTCGTGTTCCGCTAAGGAGAGTCTTCGATGAGCACAGCAGGAAGTCTGGACCTCCGCCTGCCGATCGGCGGCCTCTTTGTGATCCTCGGCGTGCTCCTCGCAGGTTACGGGATCGCGACCGCGAGCAACACGGCGCAGTACATCCCGTCCGGGGGGCTGAACATCAACCTGTGGTGGGGCGTCGTGATGCTCGTGACCGGGTTGCTGTTCCTGTTCCTCGCGCGGCGCGACAACGTGCGCGCGGAATTCGACGCGGCCGAGCGCGGCGCGGCCGCCCCGCCGCGGCGCGACCCGGCCGCCGCGACGCGGTAGGCGCAACAGGGCACGCGGCGCGGGACGGCCGCCCGCGCGGTGTGCCTAACGCCCGACCAACTCCCGGTAGAACGCCAGCGTCTGCTGCGCGATGCTCGCCCAGCTGAACTGCACGAGCACCCGCTCCCGCGCGGCGCGTCCCATCGCCGCGCGCCGCGCCGGCTCGGCCATGAGCGCGTTCACCGCGTCGGCCAGCGCGCGCGAGAACGCGGCCGGGTCGCGCGGCTCGGGCGAGTCGCCCCCTTCCGCCTCGAAGGGCACGAGCAGCCCCGTCTCGCCCGGGACGACGATCTCAGGGATCCCGCCCACCGCCGACGCGACGACCGGCGTCTCGCACGCCATCGCCTCGAGGTTGATGATCCCGAAAGGCTCGTACACCGACGGGCAGACGAACACGGCCGCCCCCGTGTAGAGCGCGATCACGTCGGGCTTGGGGAGCATCGCGGGGATCCAGATGATCTCGGCGGCCGCCTCGCGCCGCACCTCCGCGACGAGCGCGGTCATCTCGTCGGCGATCTCCGGCGTGTCGGGCGCGCCCGCGCAGAGCACGACCTGCAGCCCCGCCGGGCCCACGTCGAAGTCGCGGACGGCGCGCACGAGATGCAGGATCCCCTTCTGCCGCGTGATCCGCCCGACGAACAGCACGAACGGCACGTCGGGGTCGACGCCGAGCCGCCGGAGCGTGTCGGGGGACGGGCTCGGACGGTACTCGTCCGGGTCGATGCCGTTGTGGATCACGCGCACGCGCTCGGGCGCGACGCCGTAGAGCGCCTGCACGTCCGCCTTCATCGACTCCGAGACCGCGACCACGCCGTCGGCGTTCTCGTACGCGGTCCGCTCGACCCACACCGACGCGTGGTACGCGGAGCCTAACTGCTCGACCTTCCACGGCCGGTGCGGCTCGAGCGAGTGCGTCGTCAGCACGAGCTTCGCGCCGGCGAGCGGCTTCGCGACGAGGCCGGCGAGCGCCGCGTACCACGTGTGGCAGTGGACGACGTCGGGCGCGTCCGCGGCGCCGGCCATCGCGAGGTCGCGCGCGAACGCGTCGAGCAGGCGCGCGTGCCGCGGGTCCTGCACCGGGAGCGAGACCGGCGCGACGCCGCGGACCCGCAGGTTGCCGCGGTCCTCGTGCTGGTCGCCGAAGCAGTGCACGTCGACGCGGTTCGCGCCCCCGTCGGCGCGGGCGAGCTCGCGCGAGAGGTAGTCGACGTGGACGCCGGCGCCGCCGTAGACGTTAGGCGGGTACTCGTTGGTGAAGAGCGCGATGCGCATGAGGGTCTAACGCCGTGAGGTTGGGGGAGGGAACGTGTGAGGACGGCCGGGCCGTCATCCCGAGCGCAGCGAAGGATCGCCGTCCGAGGCGACCGTCCCGCGACGCCGGGTTCCCGGCGCGTTCACCCGAGGGCGGCGATCCTTCGCTGCACGCAGGATGACACCGCCATGGCAGCGTCATCACGCGCGCGCCCCCTCACACCACCGTCCCCGGCGCGATCTCCGCGCCCTTCACCAGCACGATGATCCCGTCCCGGATGTAGAACCCCGGCCCCTCGCCCTCCTCGACCTTCGCCGAGTTGGTGATCCGGCAGTTGTCCCCGATCGAGACGTTCTTGTCGATGATCGCGTTCTCGATCCGCGTGTCCTCGCCGATCCCCGGGCGGGCCGGCCCCTGTACCCGGCTCGGGTCCTCCGCGTCCGCCCAACGGTAGTAGTCCGCGCCCATCATCACCGTGCGCCGGATCCACGCCCGCGCCCCGACGTACGAGCGGATGCCGATCACCGAGTCCTGGATGTCGCTGTCGATGATCACGCTCCCCTCACTCAGCAGCGTGTTCTCGATGCGCGACCGCGTGACCTTGGCCGGCGGCAGCACGCGCGCGTTCGTGTACAGCGGCATCCGCGCGTCGTAGAGGTTGAACTCCGGGTGCGCGCTCCCGAGCATCAGGTTGGTCTCGAAAAAGGAGCGCACCGTCCCGATGTCGTTCCAGTAGCCCGTGAAGGGGTACGCGACGACGTTGCGCCCGCTCGCGATCGCGCGCGGGATAATCTCCTTGCCGAAGTCGTGCTCCTCGGGGTACTCGTCGAGCACGCGCTGGAGCATCTTCGCCTCGAACACGTAGATGCCCATCGACGCGAGGTACGTGCGGCCCTCCGCGGCGAGCGCCGGCGACACCGGGCTGGCCTTGTCGCCGAGCTGGTCGAGCTTCGGCTTCTCGTAGAACTCGGTGATCCGGTGCGCGTCGTCGGTCTTGAGGATGCCGAAGCCGGGCGCCTCCTGCGCGACGACGGGCGTGACGCCGATCGTGATGTCGGCCCCGGTCTCCTCGTGGTGCGCGATCATCTCGCGGTAGTCCATCGAGTAGAGCTGGTCGCCGCTGAGGATGACGACCCGCTCGTGCGGGTAGCTCCGCATGTGCTGGATCGACTGCCGCACCGCGTCGGCCGTGCCCTGGTACCACTGCTCCGACTTGGGCGTCTGCTCCGCCGCGAGGATCGTCACGAAACCGCCGCGGTAGCGGTCGAACTGGTAGGCCCGCGCGACGTGCTTGTTGAGGCTCGCCGAGTTGAACTGGGTGACGACGAAGATCCGGTCGAGCCCCGAGTTGATGCAGTTCGAGATCGGCACGTCGACGAGCCGGTACTTGCCGGCGAGCGGCACGGCCGGCTTGGCGCGGTGGCGCGTGAGCGGGAAGAGGCGCGTCCCCGCGCCGCCCCCGAGAATGACGGCGAGCGTCCGGTTGGTCATCGCTGCGGGAGCGGAAGGAAGAATCAAAGAACCCGTCACACGAACATCCTCACCGCGTCGCGCCGGTGCTCGGCACCGGCTGCACGGAGCCCTGCACCGTCAGCGGCTCGTGCGCGTCGCCGGCGAGCACCGCGCGTCCGGAGGCCTCGCGCTCGCCGACGTCCTGCACGATCGCGACGCACACCGCGGCGGCGGCGAGCATCAGGCCGCCACCGATCAGCACGAAGTAGAACGGCGCGTTCGGGTTGCCTTCGCCGAAGAGCGCCCGCGACACCGCCCCGAAGAACAGCGCCGCGACGATCTCGGGGAGGACGATGAAGAAGTTGAACACGCCCATGTAGACGCCCAGCCGCGCGGGCGGCAGGGCCGTGGTGAGGATCGCGTAGGGCATCGACAGGATCGACGCCCACGCGATACCCACGCCGACCATCGAGAGGATGAGCAGCCCCGGGGTGTGGATCACGCCGACGCTCAGCAGCCCGAGCGCGCCGCAGACGAGCGCGCCCGCGTGCACCGTCTTGCGGCTCGTCGCGGCCGCGACCTTGGGCAGCGCCAGCGCGACGACGAAGCAGGTGATCGAGTAGAACGCGAACACGAACCCGGCCCACTGCGCGCCCTCGGCGTACAGCGCCGACTTCGGGTCCGTCGCGCCGAACACGTGCCGCGCGACCGCCGGCCCGAAATAGATCCACATGCAGAACAGCCCCATCCACGTGATGAACTGCACGAGGGCGAGCTGCTTCATCGTCGCGGGCATCTCGCGGACCGCCTCCGCGATCTCGCGGAACAGCGGCCCGACCCCTCGGTGCTCGCGCTTCGCGCGCTCGAACGCGGCCAGGTCCTCGGGCGGCTCCTCGCCCGTGCTGACGACGGTCCAGATCACGGCCAGCAGGTAGACGACCGCGCCCGCCTGGAACGCGTACTTGACCGAGAGCGGGATGCCGCTCGGCGTGTTCCCCGTCACCCCGAGCCGGCCTAACACGTAGGGCAGCGCGTTGGCGAGGCTCGCCCCGATCCCGATCATCAGCGACTGCATCAGGAAGCCCTGCGTGCGCTGCGCCGGCGCCAGCTTGTCGGCGACGAAGGCGCGGAACGGCTCCATCGAGATGTTGATCGACGCGTCGAGCACCCAGAGCAGCGCGGCCGCCATCCAGATGCTGCTCGACGTCGGCATGACGAAGAGGCCGATCGAGGCGAGGATCGCGCCGGCCAGGAAGTACGGCCGCCGCCGGCCGAGCGGGCCCCACGTCCGATCGCTCAGCGCGCCGATCACGGGCTGGACGAGCAGGCCAGTGAGCGGCGCGGCGAGCCAGAGGCCCGGGATCTGGTCGGTCTTCGCGCCGAGCCGCTCGTACACGGCCGACATGTTGGCGAGCTGCAGCCCCCAGCCGAACTGAATGCCAAGGAACCCGAAGCTCATGTTGAACAACTGCGGGAAGTTCAGGCGCGGCCGGGCCATGCCGGGTACCTCGGGGAGTGGCAGGAGAGGGAGAGCCCGGCGGACGGGTCGCGCGCCGCGGCAGGCGGAAAGTGCGCCACGGACCGGGCGCTGTGAATAATTCGTGCCGCGGGCCGGGGTCAGCGAGGCGCGGGTGCCGACGGTGCCGACGATTTCCCAGGCGCCGCGGGCGCGGCCGGCGCCACGCCCGCCGCCCGCTCCTGCGCCGACAGCGCGAGCGCGACGCCGTTCGTCCACCCGAAGCCGTCCTGCGTCGGGTACTCCCCGCCCCCCGCGCGCCGCGCCGCGTCGACGACGTCGTACTTCTCGGTCATCTTCCCCGTCGCCGCGTACGTCCGCCGGTTGAGCGCGAGCCACCGCCCGCGCGCCGTGTCGGCGAGCCCCGCGCGCCCGTAGCGCCGCACGCCCTCCATCGCGAGCCACTGCAGCGGCGGCCAGCCGTTAGGCGCGTCCCACTGCTGCCCCGAGGCGACGAGCGTCGTCACGAACCCGCCCGAGCGCAGGAACTCGCGCCCGAGCCGGTCGGCGACCGCACGCCCCTCCTCCGGCGTCGCAAGGCCGAAGTAGAGCGGCGCCGCGGCCGCGAGCGTCGGCCGGTCGGCGACCCGCTCCCCGCTGCGCCAGCGCACGTCGTAAAAGAACCCCGTCGCGGGGTCGTACGCCGCCGAGAGCAGCGCGCGCCGCCGCGTCTCCGCGACGTCGGCGAACCGCGCCGCCACCTGCGCGTCCCCGGGCCGCCCACGGAACCGCCGGAGCGCGGCAATCGTGCGTTCGGCGTGGTAGAGGATGCTGTTCAGGTCCACCGGCGCGAGCTCGGTCACTTCCAGCGTGCGCAGGTCCGTCGCGTCGCGCATCCAGCGGCTCGAGTAATCCCAACCGCTCTCCGCGCCCGCGCGCGCGTTGCGGTAAAACGCCTCGCGTCGCTCGGCGGGCACCGTCTGACCGAGCCGGTAGTCCTCGCGGAACGACTCCGGCCGCGGCGCGGGCACGTCGTCCCAGTAGCGGTTGAGCAGCCGCCCGTCGCGCAGCCGCACGAGCCGCCGGTGCGCGCTCCCGGGCGCGAGTCGGTCCGCGCCGTCCATCCAGAACGCGTGCTCCGCCTCGAGCGCGTCCAGGTAGCGCAGCGCCTGCCCCGTGTCGGTCGCCTGCGCGTACAGCCCAACCATCGCCGCGAAGAACGGCGGCTGGCTGCGCCCCAGGTAGTAGCTGCGGTTCCCGTTCGGAATGTGCCCGAGCGTGCGGACCTCGTACGCGAAGTTGTCGAGCATGTCACGCATCAGGTCCGTGCGCCCGCTCTCGACGAGGCCGAGCATCGTGAAGTACGAGTCCCAGTAGTACACCTCGCGGAAGCGGCCGCCCGGGACGACGTACGGGTTGGGCAGCGCGATGAGCGAGGAGCGCGGGTTCGGCACGTCCGCGGCGCGCGTGAGCACGGGCCAGAGCGCGCGGATGTGCGCCTCCATCGTCAGCGCGCTGTCCGGGGCCACCGCGCCGGCCGCCTGCGGCAGCGCGAACTCGCGCGCGACGAACGCGCGGAGGTCGAACCCCGGGCGGGCACGCTCGGCCGCGTAGCGCGCGTCGACGTCGGCGGGCGCGGCGAGCGGGCGCGCGTCGACGAACGTCTTCGAGTCGGGGAACACGCCCCCGAGCTCGACGTCGGCGAAGAGCGGGCCGAGGTCGCGCACGGGGTCGTAGGCGACGCGCGCGGGGGCGGCGGCCGGGGCGGGCGCGTTAGGCGCGGCCGTGCGGCAGCCCGCGGTCGCGAGGGCGAGCGCGGCGACGAGGACGCGACCGGCGGCGTGGAGTGATCGACGAGGCATCGTGTGAACGGGGAAGACCGGACGTGTCGTCCCGAGCGCAGCTCGGGACGACAATATGGGGCGCGACCACGCGCGATGATCTACAGCCGCCGCCGCACCGCGAACGCCCGGTCGATCACGACGTCCGCCACCGCGCCCTGCCGGGCAACGATCGCGTGCTCGATCGCGAGCACCCGCTCGACGAACGGCGAGTCCACGTCCCGCGCGCGCGCGACCCGCCGCGCGCGCGTGTCCGCGTACGTCGCCTCGAGGAACACGCGCACGTCGAGATCCGCGAGGGTCAGCACGTACGTCCCCTCGACGACGAGCACGTCCAACGCCCCGAAGTCGACCACCCGCGTTCGGAACGCGTCGGCCGCGTAGTCGACCGCGGGCACGACGACGCCGTCGCGCGCGGCCCGGAAGTCCGCGGCGTGCGTCGCGATCCGGTCGAGATCGACCTCGTGTGGCCCCACGTGCGCGAGGTCGAGGAGCCGGTGTGCGTGGTTGGCGCGCGGCGGACGGCGGAAGTAGTCGTCCTGATAGAGGACCTCGGTCCGGAGCCCGTCGTCGGCGAACTCGCGGGCGAGCGCGGTCGCGGTCGTCGACTTCCCGCTCCCCGACTCCCCCGCCACGCCGATGATTGTGCGCCGGCCCGTGTGGACGCCGAAGTCAGCCCGCAACACGGCCGCGAGCGAGCGCGCGAGGGCGCGGTACTCCGGGCGTCGCGCGTCGCGATCGTCGCGTCCGGTCGCCGCGCTCGCGGCGTCTCGCGCGGTCACGCGAACAGCTCCGCCGTCGCGGGCGAGTCCGCGAGCTCCAGGAAGACGAGGCCCGTCGCGCTGTACGCCATGCGCGCCGTCCCCCCCGGCTCGGCGGTGACGCCGTGCAGGTACTCCTCGAACGCGTACCCGGGGTGCGCCGCGAGGCGCTCCGCGACGAGCGCACGCAAGCGCGCGAGATCGTCCCCACGCCCCGCACGCGCGAGGGCGAGCGCGAGCCAGCCGAGCCAGATCGGCCACACGCCGCCGTTGTGGTACTCGTGCGGGCGGTTGCGGAACGCGTACAGGTGGTAGCGCCGGAGCGCCGCCCAGTCCGGGTCGGTCTCGTGGACGACCGGGCTGAAGGCGGGCGGGAGAACGCCGCGCGCAAGGAAGGCGTCGGCCGCGTAGGCGAGCGCGCGGTCGGCGAGCTCCGGTGCGGCGCGCGAAACGCCGAGCAGCGCGGCGGCCGCGAGGTCGTAGACGTCGCGCACGGCGATCGGCGTGAACGAGGCGATCGGGTACCGCCGTCCAACGTCCGCCGCCGGCCAGAAGCGTTCGGCCACGCGCACGCCGATGCGCGCGGCCTTCGCCGCCCACGCCGGCTCGTCGTACACGGCGCCTAACAACCGGAGTCCCCAGGCGCGCAGCACCTGGTCGTAGAGGATGTAGCCCTCGGTGAGGTACTCGTCCGCCCAGTTACCCCCGGCCGGCACGTAGACGAGGTCGCGCCCGTTGTACTCGAGCGCGTCGAGCAGCCGGACGACCGCGGCGACGGACGCGCGGTACGCGCCGGCGTCGAGCGCGCCGGCACGCGCCGCGAGCGCGACGCCGACCAGGTACCACGTCGCCGAGTCGACGCGTGGCACCACGGTCCCGAAGCTCACCTGCGGCGCGGCCCCGTCCCGCAGCTCGTAGTTGGACGCGATCTGCCCCTCCGGCCCCTGCAGGTCGCGCAGCCGTTCGAGCGTGCGCACGAGCCCCGCCGTGACGGCCGCGTCTCCGAGTAACAGCCCGGCCACGCCGGCCATCACGCCGTCGCGCGCGAACACGGCGCGGTAGTTCGCCGTGTCGGAGAGCGACGCGTGAATCCCGGCGGGGCCGCTGAGCGCGCGCAGGAGTTCTACGGCGGCGGAGGCCGCAGGCCCGGTCGTCGGACCGGTCGCGGGAAGGGGGGGCGTAGTCACGGGGTTGGGCGGTGGCTCGGCGCCTCGCACGCCCAGGCGGAACGCGGGCGCGCCGCATTATATGCAGCGGATCTCACGACGGGTTCGCCCGCCCGTCGGCCGCCTCCGCCTCCCACCGCCCGCCCATGGCGACGACCACCGCCGCGCTCCCCCGCACCGCGACCGCGGCCCCCTGGGCGCGGATCGCGCTCCGCCCGCAGCTCACGTTCGCGCAGATCCTCAGCATGAACTTCGGGTTCTTTGGAATCCAGTACAGCTTCGGTCTGCAGCAGGGCAACATGAGCCCGATCTACCGCTACCTCGGCGCCGACGAGGCGAGCCTGCCGTTGCTCTGGCTCGCGGGCCCGATGACCGGACTCCTCGTGCAGCCGATCATCGGCGCGCTGAGCGACCGCACGCTGAGCCCGCGCGGCCGGCGCACGCCGTACTTCCTCGTCGGCGCGATCCTCTGCAGCCTCGCGCTGCTCGCGATGCCGTTCAGCCCCGCGCTGTGGGCCGCGGCCGGCCTGCTCTGGATCCTCGACACGGGCAACAACGTGACGATGGAGCCCTACCGCGCCTTCGTCTCCGACCGCCTCGACGCCAGCCAGCACTCGATCGGCTTCCTCACGCAGAGCGCCTTCACGGGACTCGGCCAGACGCTCTCTTATGTCACGCCGTCGCTCCTCGTCGCGCTCGGCATGAACCGCGACGCCGTGAACGGCCGCGGGATCCCCTGGATCACGGTCTGGGCCTTCGTGATCGGCTCGGTCTTCTCGATCACCTCGATCCTCTGGACGGTGCGGACGACGCCGGAGCTGCCGTTAGGCAAGGACGAGCGCGCGCGGATCGAGGCGCTCCCCCGCGGCCTCGGGGCGGCGCTGGGCGAGGTGGCGGAGGCGGTGCGCGAGATGCCGACGACGATGAAGCAGCTCGCGCTCGTCAAGCTCTTCCAGTGGTACGCGATGTTCTGCTACTGGCAGTACGTGGTCCTCTCGCTCGCCTACACCCTCTTCCACACGCGCGACGCGGGCTCCGCGGGCTTCCGCGAGGCCGGGCTCGTGAACGGCCAGATCGGCGGCTTCTACAACCTCGTCGCCTTCGCCGCCGCGTTCGCGATGGTCCCCTTCACGCGCCGCTTCGGCCCGAAGGTCATGCACGCGATCTGCCTCACGCTCGCGGGCTTCGCGATGCTCGCGCTGCCCGGGATCACCGACCGGGGGCTCCTCTTCGTCCCGATGGTCGGCGTCGGACTCGCGTGGGCGAGCATCATGGGGAACCCGTACGTGATGCTCGCGGGCAGCATCCCGGCCGAGCGGGTCGGCGTGTACATGGGGATCTTCAACATGTTTATCGTGATCCCGATGATGATCCAGATCTTCACGCTGCCGCTGCTCTACCACTCCGTGCTCGGCGGCACGCCGGACAACGTGATCCGGCTCGCGGGCGCGCTGCTCCTCTGCGCGGCGGTGGCCACGCTGTTCGTGAAGCTCGCGCCGGGGCGGGAGCGGCTCGACACGGCGGGGGCGGTATGACGGGCCGGCGCTCCGCGCGGAACTGGCTCACCGCGGCCGCGGCGCTGGTGGGCTGCGCCGACTGCGCGCGGCCGCCGGCGGGCCCGCCCCCGGACCCGGCCGCGGCCTTTCTCGGCGAGATCTACGTTTTCGCGTCCAACCAGTCGAGCGGGCGTAATCAGATGATGATGCGCCTCGACCGACCGCGGAAGGACCTCGAGGTCAGCATGCTGTACGGGCCCGCAGGGCAGGCCCGGTCGACGCTCGCCGACGGCGACTCGCTCGTCATCGTTTGGGCGGGGCGCGAGGGGCGCCCCGACTACCGGTTCGTCCTCCGCCCGACGCGGGGCGACTCGGTCGGCGGGACGTGGGAGGGGCCGGAGGGGCGCGGAACGCTCCGCGGGCGGCACGCGCCCAGCTGACGGCGCCGCCCGACGGCGGCGGCGCCGCGCCCGGGCTCAGCGCCGGACCAGCACCCGGTACCCGTGCGCCGGCACGTCCAGCGTTCCGCTCGCGCCTAACGTGCTCCTCTTCCCCCCGAACCAGTCGGTGTACCCGCCCGCGGCGTCCAACCCCTGGTAGTTCACCGTCGCGTCCGCGTCCCCGTAGTTCACGGCCACGAGCACGGTGTTCGTCCCCTTCGTGCGCGTGAACGCGTAGACGTGCGCGCTGTCGCTCGTGACGAGCTTGCGCTGCGGCCCGCCGGCCGCCCCGCTCTCGAGCGCCGCCTGCGAGTGCTTGAGGTCGAACACCCGGCGGTAGAACGGCGCGAGCGACTGCCCCTTCCAGTCGATCGTGTCGCGCTCGAAGAAGCGCAGCCGCTTCTTGTTGCTCACCTCCTGCCCGGAGTAGAGCATCGGGACCGACCGCGCGACCGTCGCCGCGAGGACGTACGACGGCATCGCGTCCGCGCCCATCACCTCGAACTCCGTACCGTCCCACGAGTTCTTGTCGTGGTTCGTCGTGAAGTCCATCTGGTAGCCGTCCGCGGGCAGCGTGCTGTCGGCGTGCGCGAAGTACGCGTCGAACGACGCCACCGGCCGCTTCCCCTTCGCCACCACGGCGAGCTGGTCCCAGAAGCTCCAGCCGTACGTCATGTCGAACGCGTCGTAGTACTTCGGCCCCTCCGCCTCGGCGAGCATGAAGAACCCCGGGCGCCCCGCGCCCAACGTCGCCCGGGCGTCGCGCCAGAAGTCCTCGGGCACCCCGCCCGCGACGTCGCAGCGGAAGCCGTCGACCTTCATCGTGTCGAGCCAGTAGCGCATGTCCGCGATCATCGCGCGGCGCATCGCCGGGTTGTCGTAGTTCAGCTCCGCGACGTCGGTCCAGTCGGTCTCGTGGTCGTCGTTGTCGCGCGCGTTCATGATCGTGCCGTCCGGGTGGTGCATGTACCAGTCGGGGTGCGGCGCGACCCAGACGTGGTCGAACGCCGTGTGGTTGGGCACCCAGTCGAGGATCACCTTCAGCCCCTGGCGGTGCGCCGCGTCGACGAGGCGGACGAAGTCGGCCTTCGTCCCGAACTCCGGGTTCACCGCGCGGTAGTCGCGCACCGAGTACGGGCTGCCGAGCCGGCCCTTGCGGTTCTTCTCGCCGATCGGCTGCACGGGCATGATCCAGAGCGCGTCGACGCCTAACGCCTTGAGCCGCGGAAGGTGCCGCTGGAACGCCGCGAAGGTGCCCTCGGGCGTGTACTGGCGGACGTTGACCTCGTACACCACCGCGCGGCGCGACCACGCGGGGTGCGCGACGACCGGGACGGCCGCGCCAGGGACGGCCGCGCCCGGGGTACCCGTGTTCGCCGCGCGGGTGATGGTAGCCGCCCGGACCGCGCTCGGCTGCGCGGCGCTCGGCTGCGCGCCCGCCGGAGTGCTCATGAGGGTCGCGCCGGCAAGTGCGAGGGCGGCCGCGGCGGCGGGTCGGACGATGGTGCGAGACATGAGTCGTAGTTACGGAGTGGGGCGGGTCGCGGCGGATCGCGACGCGACGAGGGGCGCGCGCCCGGGGCCGCGGGGGACGCCGCCGGGCTGCACGCGGAGGAACTGCAGGCGATCGTTGTTGCGCGCGACGACGATCATCCGGCTGCCGTCCGCGCCGCGCAGCGCCGCCATGCGCCGCACCTGGCCGTCGAGCACGAGCCCGCTTTCGGCCATCCCGACCGGCGTGAACGTGCCGTCGCCGGCGCCGCGCAACAGCACGCCGTAGCTCGCGTCGGCGCGGCCGATGATCGGTTGGAACCCCCAGAAATTACCGCCAAGCAGGAGGTCGCGGGCGCCGTCGCCGTCGAAATCGCCGGCGAGCGACGCGTAGATGGGCGCGACCTGCGCCGCGGCCGGGAGCGCCCGTAGGGTGAACGTGCCGTCGCCGTTGTTGCGCGCGACCGCGCTCGCGAACGTCCGCGCCTCGAGCACGCGCGCGCTGCGCAGGTCTTCGGCCGGGAAGATGTCCTGCACGCGGCTCGCGCCGAACGCCGCGTACGACGGGTACTTGCTGCGGAGCGCGGGAACGAGCCGGACGATCTCGTCGCGCCCCGCGATTGGATAGTCGACGCCGTGCTTGTAGAACGTCAGCAGCTGCTCGAGCGTCCCGTTGTGCCCGAAGTCGCCGACGTAGAGGCGCGCCGGCTCGCCGGGCGCGGCCTTGAGGTACGAGTTGAGACCGAGGTTGCCTAACACGAGGTCCGGGCGCCCGCTCCCCGTGAGGTCGGCCGCGCGCACGTGGTTCCACCACCCCTCCGAGCCCGCGAGCCCCGCCTCCTTGGTGCGGTCGACGAGCCGGCCGCCCTCGTTGTGGAACACCCGCACCGGCGTGAACTCGCCGACGACGACGAGGTCCAGCTTCCCGTCGTGGTCGTAGTCGACCCACGTCGCCGAGGTGACCATCCCCGCGTCGGCGAGGCCGGGGGCGACCTGCGCGGTGACGTCGGTAAAGTGTCCGGTGCCGTCGTTCCGCAGCAGGTGGCTCTTCGGGCCCACGCCGTACTGCCGCGACTCCACGCGCGCACCGACGAACAGGTCGACCTTGCCGTCGCCGTCGAAGTCGCCCGGGACGACGCACGACGCGTTCTCGAACACGCCGGGGAAGGCGTCGGGGACGCGGCGGAAGTGGCCGGCCCCGTCGTTCAGGTACAGGCGCGGGCGGAGCGCGTCGGCGTCGCCCCAGAACTCGTTGCCGCCGCTCGCGACGACGAGGTCCGGGTGCCCGTCCCCGTTCGCGTCGAAGAACGCGGCGTCGACGTCCTCGCTCAGGCTGTCGGCGCGGATCGCCGGCTGCGGGCTCGCGCGGAACGACCCGTCGCGCTGCTGCAGGAGCAGCGTGCCCGGCTGCCACTTCGCGCCGCCCGCGTAGACGTCGTCGAGCCCGTCCCCGTTGACGTCACCGACGGCGAGCGCCGGGCCCTCGGTCGAGAGCTGGTGCGTCATGAGCGGCTCGCGGTCGAAATCGCTCGCGTCGTTCTCGGCGTGCCGGTAGTCGGCGGCGTGCGCGGCCGTGACGTCGGCGAAGACGGCGTGCGCGGACTGGCCGACCGGCGCGTCGGGACCGGGGCGGGCGAAGCCCGGCGCGGTGCGCAGGTCGTAGCGCCCCGCCGCGTTGCGTTGGGCGACCACGAGGCGCTGGTTGGCGGCGACGTCGCGGAGTACCTGATACCGGCGGTCGGGCCAGACGACGACGAGCGAATCGACCCGGTCGGCGCGGAACAGCCCGAAGTGCAGCACCGGGTCGACCGAGGATAGAAAGCCGCGCGTCGGCGATTCTTCGACGAACTGCGTCACGCCGTTCGCGGTCACCCACACCTTCGCGCCGATGCCGCCGGTGTTCGCGCCGTCGCCGCGTAACGCGACCGCGAGGTAGTGATTTCCGGTGCGCTCGCGCGCGCGGTTGCGGTAGATCGCCGCCGGCGCGTTCACGCGGTTGACGACGAGGTCGAGCGCGCCGCTGTTGTTCAGGTCCGCGTACACCGCCCCGTTCGAGAACGCGGGGTCGCCGAGCCCCCACTCGGCCGCGCGGTCGACGAAGCGCACGTCGCCGTCCGGGCCCGAAACGTTCCAGAACGCGTGGTTGGCGAGCGCGATCCGCGGCATGTGCTGCAGCAGCGGGAGGTTGTCGTTCGGGTTCCCGGCCGCGAGCCGCGCCTGCACCGCCTCGTTCCCGACGTAGTTGATGTAGTCGAGGTCGTTAGGCCGCCGGTAGATCCCGTTCGTCACGAACAGGTCCTTGCGCCCGTCGTTGTCGAGGTCCGCGAACAGCCCCGTCCAGCTCCAGTCCGTCGCGTTCACCCCCGCCTGGTACGAGACCTCGCTGAACCGCGGCACGAGCGCGCCACCGCCCGAGCCCGCCGTCGCGCCTGACGAATCGCGGGCGGCGCCCTGGTTGAGCTGCAGGGCGTTGTGCGCGTACTGCGGGTGGTAGCCCGCGCGCAGCCGCAGGTTGAACAGGTTCCACGTCTCCGCGCCGACCGACGACTTGAGCACGTCCTCGCGCTCGGGGAACATGTCGCCGACGAACAGGTCGGGGCGGCCGTCGTTGTCGACGTCGGCCGCGTCGACGCCCATCGAGAACCGGCTCGTGTGGCGCGTGGCCGTCCGGATGACGTTCCGGAACGTCCCGTCGCAGTTGTTCAGCCAGAGCCGGTCGTCGCCCTGAAAGTCGACGGTCACGTACAGGTCGGGGCAGCCGTCGCCGTTGAAGTCGGTCGCCACCGCGCCGAGCCCGAACCCGTCGGTGCCGACGATCCCGGCCTTCGCCGTCACGTCAGTGAAGTGCGGGTGCCCGGGCGTGCCGTCGTTGTGGAAGAGTCGCCCGCCGGTGCGCGGGTGCATCACGTCCCCGACGCCGACGCCGCGGCCGTTGCCGCCGATGCCGCGCTCGGAGTTGGTCAGGTGGGTGACGAGGAAGACGTCGAGCTTGCCGTCCCCGTCGTAGTCGAAGAACACGGCCTGCGTTGCGTAGCCGACGTGTTCGAGGCCGTACTCCTTCGTGCGGTCGGCGAACGTCCCGTCGCCGTTGTTGACGTAGAGCACGTTGCGCCCGTGCTCGCCGAGGTAGTCGACGCCCGAGACGTAGAGGTCAAGCTTCCCGTCCCCGTTCACGTCCGCCATCGTTACGCCCGTCTTCCACCCGACCGAGTCGCCCACGCCCGCGCGGTCAGTCACGTCCTCGAAGCGGTAGTTCCCGCGGTTGAGGTACAGCCGGTTCTTGCCGAGGTTGGACGTGAAATAGAGGTCGGGCAGTCCGTCGCCGTTCACGTCCCCCACCGCGACGCCGCCGCCGTTGTAGTAGTAGAGGTAGTTGACGATGTTGAAGTCCGGCGCCTCGGGAAGCGTGTTCTCGAACGCCACGCCGGTGGCCGTGGGCGTGAGGCGGTCGAAGAGCGGCGGGGCGGCCGGGGGCTTCGCGGCGCAGCCGGCGAGGGCGCCGAGCGCGAGGAGGGCGACGAACGCCGCGACGCGCCGCACCCGGCCGCCTGCCTAACGTGCCTGGGTGGCCTGCGCCAACACCTGGCGCGGCGTCACGTCGCGCGTCCGCACATGGCCCACGACCCACGCCCCCACCCGCGCGCCCTGCAGGTTTCCCTGCTCGACCGAGTGGCGGAAGTGAATGCCGCCGTAGAGCCGGCTGATCCCCGCCTCCGCCGCCGCGCCCGAGAACGACTGGAACCGGCGCACCGGCAGCCCCCAGGGCATCTCGACCGAGTCGGCGAAGGCGAACCGGTCGCCGAACTCGTCGGCCAGCACCGCCGCCGCGGCGGGCGAGATGACCGAGTGCCCGCTCGTGTACTCCGGGAACGGCGGCGTCTGCAGGTGCGGCTCCCACCCCTCGTCGACGTACCGGTTGATCACCGTCTCGGGGCGCATCACGTTGCTGCGGAACTTCTCGTCCCACGAGCTGATGAACGCGTCGGCGAGCGCGACGCTCACCCGCGCGTAGACGGCCGCCGTTCGCATCACGTCGACGCCGGCCTTGCGCGTCGCGAGGCCCGTGATGCCGATCCAGTGCCCGCCGGGCGAGAGCTTCTTTGTGGCGAACATGCTGTGCCCCTGCACGTGCAGCGTGTAGGGGTTGCACTCCCAGAAGTCGGCGATCGCCGTCTGCGCGGGCGTCAGCGCCCTGCCCACCGAGTACACCTCGCGCACGTCGCGCATGTACGAGCTGCCGGCCGCGGTATCGAACCGGTACGCGGGCTCGGGCTTGAACTGGCTGCCGGTATCGATCACAAACGGCCGCAGCTCGCCCCAGTGCGGCTCGACGGCTTCCATGTACGCGGGCGGCGTCGGCGCCCAGCGCCCCGCCTCGCTCGTGACCGAGTACTTGGGCGCGCCGCGGGTCTTGAGGAAGCGGTCGCCGCCGGCCCACTTGAGAACGCGCCCCGCGATCGTGTCCCCGTACGCCACCGACCGCGCGAACTCGTCGCTCCGCAGCCGCCGCTGGTACTCCGCGTCCATCGCCGCGCGCAGCGAGTCCATGCGCGCGCGCGAGAAGGTCAACTGCCGCCCCACGGTCAGGTACGCGCGGATGCCCGCGAGCGGGTAGTAGATCGACCCCGGCCCCGGCTTGGGGAGCGAGTCGAGCCCGTGCAGCTGCCCGGCGAGGGTGCGGTATCCGGGATAGCCAGGGCGCATCGCCTCGTACGCCGCGACCGCGGCGTAGGCGTACACGCGACTGCCCTGCGGGGGGCTGATGATGTCGTACGTCATCGTGCCGGTGACGTCCTGCACGGCGCGGTGCAGGAGGTCGGCGTCGGTCGCCTTGGGGGCGTCTAGCGCGCCGAGGCGGCCGCAGCCGGCGGCGGCCGCGAGCAGCGCGGCGCGGACAAGAAATCGCGCGGTCATGACCGGTGCGAGTGGGCGGGGCGCGACGCGAGCGCCGCAGGCGGCGTCGCGCGGAAGAAGACTGGAGCGTCGTTGTAGCGCGCGACCATCAGGAGCGGGCCGGCCTTCGTGCGGAGCCGCACGATGTCGCGCACCTGGCCGGTGACGAAGAAGCCGCTCTCGCGCGGCGCGACGGGCGTGTAGCCGCCCCGCCCGTCGCCGCGCAGGAAGAGTCCGTAGCTCGCCGCCATCCGTCCGATCTCGGGCTTCACCCCGTCGAAGTTGCCGGCGAGCAGCAGGTCCGGGTGCCCGTCGCCGTCGAAGTCGCCGGCGAGCATGCCGTACACCGGCGCGAGCTGCGCCTCGCGCGGCAGCGGCACGAGCGTGTACCGACCGCCGCCCTCGTTGCGCGCGATCGCCGTCGCGAAGGTGAACGCGGTGTCCGCGACCGCCCCGGCGCGCTCCTCGGGCGAGAACATCGTCTCGACCGTCGCGCCCGCGTAGCTGTGGTAGTTGGGGAACTTCGCCCGCAGGTACGGCAGCGCCCTGAGCAGGTCGTCCCGCAGCGTGATCGGGTAGCTCACCCCGTCGTTGTAGCACGACAGGACCTGCATCGTGTACCCGCTCTTCGCGAAGTCCTTGACGAGCATCGTCGCGGGCTCGGCGCGGCTCGCATGCAGCCGCGTGTTGAGACCGAGGTTGGCGAGCAGGAAGTCCGTCCGGCCGCGGCCGGTAAAGTCGCCGGCGACGACGCGGTTGAACCAACCGTTGCCGTACTCGAGGCCCGGCGTGTTGACCCTGACCAGCCGCCCGCCGCCCGCGTTATGGAAGACCGTGGGACGCATCCACTCGCCCACGACCACCAGGTCGGGCCGCCCATCGCCGTCGACGTCGCGCCACTGGGCGTCGGTGACCATCCCGACCGTCGACAACCCCGGCGCCAGGCGGTCCGTGACGTCCGTGAAGTGTCCTCGCCCGTCGTTGTGGAGCAGCATCGAGCGCGGCGGCACGCCGTACTGCCACGGCACCACGCGCCCGCCGACAAACAGGTCGACCGCGCCGTCGCCGTCGTAGTCCGCGGCGGCGACGCGCGACCCGCTGTTGGTCTCGGCCGGCAGCGAGGCAGTTGCCTTGTGGAACCGCCCCCCGCCGTCGTTGAGGTAGAGCCGGTCCTGGAGCGCCGGCGACTCGGGGGAGAACTCGCTCCCGCCGCTCACCACGTAGAGGTCCGGGCGCCCGTCTCCGTTCGCGTCGAAGAACACGGCACCCACGTCGTCCGACTCGGCGTCGGGCTCGAAGAGTCCCGCGTTGCTCCGGACGAAGTGCCCGTCCGGCGTCTGCAGGAAGAGCGCGGCCGGCTGCCCCTTGGCGCCGCCGACGAAGAGGTCGTCGAGCCCGTCGCCGTTCACGTCGGCCACGGCCACCCCCGGCCCCTCGGTCGAGAGCATCTTGGGCGTGAGGCGGTCACGGTCGAAGTCGACGAAGCTGGTCGCCTTGTGCGCCCAGTCGAGCCCGACCTGCGCCGTGACGTCGGCAAACGCCGGTCGCGCGGGCGCCTCGCCGAGCGCGAAGCGTCCGAGCGGGGCGGCGTCCGCGGGGCGCGACGCGGCCTCGGCCTGGCGCACCGTTAGGCGCTGATTCGTCGCCTCGTGGCGCAGCACGCTGGTCCGCCCGTCCGGCCACTCCACGGCGACCGAGTCGACGGCCGCGCGCCGCCCGACGCCGAACGTGAGCACGTGATCGCTGCTCGACTCGAACCCCCGGGTCGCTTCGAGCTCCTGGTAGAATACGGCGCTGTCGCTGCGGACCGTCACCTTCGCGCCCACCGCGTAGCGGTTGCCCCCCTCGCCCTCCAGCTTGAGCTGCAGCGAGTGGTCCTCGGGGTGGAGCGCGCGGACGTTGTTGCGGTAGACGAAGGCTTCCTGGTTGACGTTGTTCACGACCAGGTCGGGCGCGCCGTCGCCGTCGAGGTCCGCGTACGCCGCGCCGCTCGAGAAGCTGGGCGTCGCGAGCCCCCACGCGGCCGCCTCGTTCGCGAACGTCGGCACGCCGCCCGCGCGGTCGGACCCGAGGTTGTGGAAGGCGTAGTTGGGGATGCGCGTCGCCGGCATCGCGTGCACGAGCGTCATGAAGTCCACGCGCCCGCCCCGCGCATACGACTCGGCCGCCTGCTGGTTGGCGATCGAGCTGATGTAGTCCTGGTCGGTGACGTCGCGGGCGACGCCGTTAGTCACGTAGATGTCCTTGTTCCCGTCCAGGTCGAGGTCGACCATGAGCGCGCTCCAGCTCCAGTCGGTGCGCGCCACGCCGGCCAGCTGCCCAGCGTCGCTGAAGTGTGGGATGAGAGCGGGGGGGATCGGACCGGCCGCCACCGCACCGGCGCTCCCGGCACCCGCGTCCCACACGCCCCGGTTGAGCTGCAGCATGTTGCGCATGATCTGGTGGTGGTACCCGTTCTGCACCTTCTCCTGGTACACGTCCCACCCCTCGGCCGCAGACGTCTGCTTGATCCGCCGCTCGTGCTCGGGGAGCATGTCGGTGGTGTAGACGTCCGGCCAGCCGTCGTTGTTCACGTCGGCGATGTCCATGCCCATCGAGAAGTAGCTCATGTAGGGCATGGCCTTGTCGGCCACCTCGCGGAACGTCCCGTCGTGGTTGTTGACGTAGAGGTAGTCGCGCTCGAAGAAGTCGTTGGAGACGTAGATGTCGGGCCAGCCGTCGCGGTCGATGTCGGCCACGCCGACGCCGAGCCCGAAGGCGTTCTCCGGGCTGAAGATGCCCGCCTTGGCCGTGACGTCGACGAAGTGCCGCGTGCCGTCTGGGCCGGGCTCGCTGTGGTAGAGCCGCGCGCCGCCCAGGCTGTCGCGCACGTGGCGCGTGTTGCGCATGCCGAAGCTCGTGACCGGGCGCGGCGAGTTGCGGACCACGAGCAGGTCGAGGTAGCCGTCGCGGTCGTAGTCGAAGAAGACGGCCTGCGTGCCGTAGCCGCCGTCCTCGACGCCGTACTCGCGCGCCATCTCCTTGAAGTGCGGGACGCCGTTCTTGTCCGTGCCCTGGTTGATGAAGAGCTGGTTGGCGCGCCGGACGCTCGAGTCGGTGCCGGCGTGGCACACGTAAATGTCGAGCTTGCCGTCGCCGTTCACGTCGGCGAGGGTGACGCCGGTCGTCCAGGCGCCGTTGTTCGCGAGCCCCGCCTCTTCGGTCACGTCGCGGAAGCGGAAGCGGCCCTCGTTGAGGTAGAGCCGCGGGCCGCTCTCGTTGCCGGTGAAGACGATGTCGGGAAGCCCCTTGCCCGTGAGGTCGCCGAGCGCGACGCCGCCCCCGTTGTAGTGGTTGCGGTACGTGAAGACGTTCTGCTTCTGGCTGTCGCTGACCCGGTTGACGAACGTCACGCCCGTGTAGGCCGAGGGCATCTGCGTGAACAGGCGTCCGTCCGGCTTGGGCGCGTCGGCAAGGCGCGTGGTGGCCCCGCTCGCGCCCGAGCAGGCGGCGAGCACCGCGCCGGCGACGGCGGACCACAACAGCGTCCAAGCGCGTGGCACCGGGCGCCGCGACGTGACGTGGATCGGCATACACGGAAGGGGACGGACCTGCCCGGAGGGCGCGGCGACTGGCGGCCGCGCTCTGGTGCGGTCGGGAGGGAGTGAGGCGGGGACGCCCGGACGAACGAACGGAGCCCGCTCCGGTACTGGCGGCGGGCTCCGACGTCCTGGGGAGCCGCCCGGGGAGGTTACCCCCGAGCGGCGACCACGTTCGTTCGAGGCACCTCGTTACTGCGTGTACCCCGGGTTCTGCGTCAGCGCCGGGTTGGCCTGGAGCTGCGTGAGCGGGATCGGGAACAGCATCGTGTACGGCGGAGTGGGGTTCGCCTGGAACCGCTTCTGCGTCATCCACCCGCCGAGGCGGATGAGGTCCTGCCGACGCTTGCCCTCGTTCAGAAGCTCGAGCAGGCGCTCGCGTAGCATCACCGAGTCGGTGATCGCGCCCGTGACCGACGGCGCGCCCGCCCGGGATCGGAGCTGGTTGAGGATCGTCAGCGCGCTCCCCTGGTCGCCGGTCTTGTACAGCGCCTCCGCCCGGTCGAGCATCACGCCGCTCAGGCGGAAGATCACGTAGTCGTTCCCGTTGTCCTGCGCGTTGTGGTTGGGGTCGAGCGGGTACTTGTACGCCCGGTACCCGTCGCCCTCAGCAGCCGCGGTGAGGGACTGGATGTCCCCGAGGATGAGCGGGGCGCCTGCGCGCGTCTTGACCGCGACGGTCGGGTTGTCGAACTGGTACTGCTGCCCCGTCAGCACGAGCGTACGCCGCTGGTCGGCGGGATCGTACTGATTGAGCTGCTCAGAGAGGACCGAGAACCCGTTCCACCCACCCGGGTTCCCGAAGTGGTTGTAGTGCGCGATCTGCTGGACGTAGTTGAGCCCGAGGCCCGACGTCGTCGAGTTCCGCACGACGAAGATGTTCTCCTTCGACGCCGAATTTCCAGCCGTGAAGTTCGCGCGGAACGTCGCGAAATCGGGGGCCAGCGTGTACTGCCCGGAGTTCATGATCCGGGACGTCACCGCGAGCACCGAGTCGTAGCGGGTCGTCGTGTTGAACGTGATCCCGTTCGCGGCCGGCGTGCCGGTGAAGACGTGGTAGTTGAGGTACAGGTTCGCGAGGATCGCGTCCACCGCCCCTTGCGTGATCCGGCCGTACCCGCCCGAGTAGCTAGTGGGGAGCGTGTTGCGGACGGCGTACAGCTCGCTCAGGATGAAGCGGATGGTCGAGTCGCGCGTGGCGCGCGGCACGCCCGATACGCCCGTCTTGGTAATGATCGGCACCCCACCAAACGCGTCCTGCAGCGTGTAATAGAACCACGCGCGCAACGCGCGCGCCTCCGCGGTACCCGACTGCGCCGCGGCCGACTTCGACGTGCCCAGGGCGTCGATGACCGCGTTGGCCTTCGCGATCTGGCTCGAGATGCTCGAGTACGCGCCGTTGATGTTCTGCGTGCCGGCGCCCGAGGCGGGCCCGAAGCTGCGGGTCCACAGCTCGCGCCACTGGCCACCGTCGTCCCAGTCCGTGCCGCGGGTCGGGACGATCGTTTCGTCAGAGGAGACCTGGCTGATCTCCCAGTAGCCGCCGCCGTTCGGCTCGGACGAGCGCAGGCCGTTGTAGACGCCCGCGAGGGCCGCCTGAATCTGCGCATCGTTCTGGAAGAACGTCGACGGGGTGATCCGGCTGGGCGGGCTCTCGTTGAGGTCCGTGCAGGACGTGACCGCGACCGCGCCGAGCACGGCGGCGGCGACCGCCGTGCGGAGGGGTCCGTAAGCCGCATGCTTCGGCATAGGCGTCAGGAGTCGGTTAGGAGTGAAGCTCGGCCGGCGCATCAGAAGCCCAGCCGCGTGCCGAACGTGAAGGTCCGCGCCCGCGGGTAGGAGAGGTAGTCGATGCCGCGCGCCGCGTAGCCGTTCAGGTTGGCGTCGGTGAACACCTCGGGGTCGAGCCCGCTGTACTTGGACGTCAGGAAGAGGTTATCGCCCGAGACGTAGAACCGTGCCGAGGTCGCCCGCCGGGTGAGGCCGCGCAGGTTGGCGGTGTAGCCGATCGTCACGTTCTGCAACCGCAGGAAGTCGCCGTCCTCGACGAACCGCGAGGAGAACGAGTTCGCCGCGTAGCTCTTAGTCACGTTCCCCTTCGCGTCCGTGGTCGTGATCACCCCCAGGCCGTCGGTCAGCCCCGACGCGAGGAAGTTGCGGCCCGTGGTGGCGTTCGCCTTCGACTCGTACACCGCGGCGGTATTGTTGAACACCTTGAACCCGGTGCTGGCCCGGAAGAGGAAGCTCGCGTCGAACTTGCCGAGGTTGGCCTGACCGCGGAATCCGCCCTCGAACTTCGGGTTGGCGTTCCCGAGGAACTTCTTGTCCTGGTCGATCGCGTTGGCGGCGCTGCAGCTGATCAGGCCCGTTACCCCGCCCTGCGCGTTGTAGCTGTTGCAGAGGTCGAGGCCGTTGTTCGTCCCGTCGGCCGCCGTGCCCGGCCGGACGAACACCGGCCCGTAGAAGGTGCCGAGCGACTGGCCCGGGACGATGATCTGCGACTGCACGGCCGAGAAGCCCTGACCGCTGGCGACGCCGGTGAAGAGCCGCGTGATGCTGTTGCCGAGCGAGATGACGCGGTTGCGGTTCGAGCTCGCCACCAGGCCGAGGGAGAGCGAGCGCCCCGGCGTGTTGATGACCTGGAAGTCCGCGTTCGCCTCAAGGCCGGCGTTCTTGACGCGGCCGATGTTCTGCAGCTGCGTGGCAACGACGGCCGGCTGCGGCACGTTGATCGTGAGCAGCAGGTCACGCGTGCTCTTGCTGTAGTACTCGATCGAGCCGGTGACGCGGTTCTTGAAGATCCCGTAGTCCACCGCGACGTCCGTCTGAGCGGTAGTCTCCCAGCGCAGGTTCGGGTTCGGGTTCTGGTTCGGCAGCACGCCGGTGACCAGCGTGTTGCCGAACGGGTAGCGCTGGTTGGGGTCCGCGGCGAGCGTCGCGAGGGTCTGGTACGGCGCGATGCCCTGGTTGCCCTGCGTGCCGTAGCCGCCGCGGAGCTTGAGGTCGTTGATGATGCCGCCGCGGAAGAACCACGGCTCCTCCGAGACGCGCCACGAGGCCGAGACACTCGGGAACACCGCGTACTTGTTGTTCGCGCCGAACACCGAGGCGCCGTCGCGGCGGACCACGCCGGTGATGAAGTAGCGGTCCTGGATGCCGTAGTTGGCGCGGGCGAAGAGCGAGCTCAGCTTGCGGTACTCGAGGTACGAGGACGGCTGCTGGACCTGCGAGCCGACGCCGATGTTCTGCGCCCCGTTGGCGTCGGTGACGAAGCCGCGGCTCTCGAGGTTGGTGTTACCGGCACTGTAGTTCTGGTACTCGTAGCCGCCAACCACGTTTATCGACTGCCGGCCGAGGAAGCCAGCCTCGAACGGCCGGTCGTAGGTCAGCAGCGTCTGGATCGTCGCGCCGTTGAGGGTGACCGTGCCGAGGTACGCGTCGCCGGCGGTGCCGGCGCTGAGCGGGCTGTTGGTCGGCGCGTAGGTGTTGCGGTTGCCGTTGGTGCGGTCGACGCCGACGTTCACCGTCCCGCTCAGGCCGGTGAGGATCGAGTACGTCCCCTGGAGGTTGCCGAGGATGCGGTTGGTGGTGCCGCGGTCGTTGATCTGGTTGACGAGGCCCACCGGGTTGCGCTGTTGCTGCGAACCCGGCGCGAGCTCGGTGTACGGGCTCGCGCCCTTGGTCGAGGCGCCGGCGTCGGTGACCGGGACCGTCGGGTTGAACTGGATCGCGTTGATGAACACGCCGCCGGCGAAGCCGCCCGTGTTCTCCGCGACGAGGTAGCGGTTCTGGACCTGCGAGGCCGTAAGGTTCAGGTTGAGATTCAGCTTGCTATTGAGCAGCTGCGAGGTGCCGTTGATGCGGCCCTGGTAGCGTGTCAGGAAGCTGCCGTCGACGATGCCGGGGTTGTCGAAGTAGTTGACCGACGCGCGGTACTGGGTGCTCTGCGAGCCGCCGGAAAACGCGATGTTGTGGTCCTGGATACGCGCGGTGCGCAGGATCGAGTTCTGCCAGTCGGTGTTGGCGTTGCCGAGCGTGCTGAGCTGGCTCTGGCTGAAGACACCATTCGTGACGTTCTGCTGAACGAAGGTGCGGTACTGTTCACCGCTCAGCACGTCGAAGGTCCGGGCCGCGTTGGCGATCCCGATCTGCCCGTTGTACTCGAGCGTGGAGGTGCCAGCGACGCCCTTCTTGGTGGTGATCAGCACCACGCCGTTCGCGCCGCGCGAGCCGTAGATCGCCGTCGCCGAGGCGTCCTTGAGGATCGAGATCTCGGCGATGTCGTCCGGGTTGAGCGTATTGAGCGGCGAGCGCCCAACGGGCGCCGAGTTACCGAAGCCGAGGCCGCCCGGCTGATCGCTCTGGTTGAGGATCGGGACGCCGTCGATCACGTAGAGCGGCTGGTCGCTCGCCGAGATCGACGAGCCGCCGCGGATACGGATCTGCGCGCCCGCACCCGGGTCGCCGCCGTTCCCCGTGACCTGCACGCCGGCCGCCCGCCCCTGAATCAGCTGGTTCACGTTCGGCTGCACGCCCACGCGCGCCTCGGCCGTGTTGACCGTCGACACCGCGGAGGTCACCGCGTTGCGGCGCTGCGTGCCGTAGCCGACCGAGACGACCTCCTGCAGCGTCGCCGCGAGCTGGCGCAGCTGGATCGAAACGTTGTTCGTCCCCGCGTTCACCGTGAGGGGGACGACCTTCACCGCGTATCCGACGCGGCTCACGCGCAGCGACTGCGCCCCGGTCGGAACCGCGGCCAGGGTGAACGTGCCATCCTCGCGCGACGACGCGCCGCGCTCGGTCCCGACGAGCCGGACGGTGACCGCCGCCAGCGGCTGCTGGCTGGTCGAGTCGATGATCCGGCCGTTGACCGTGCCGGTCTGGGCGAGGGCGGGAGCTGCCCAGAGCAGACCGCCGACGACGGATGCGCCGAACAAGCCACGAACTACTGTCATGCGTCAGCCCTCCAGAAGGCTGCGAAGTAGAACGGCGCTCCCGCCCGGCGCGGGCGCGGAGCTATGGGAACACAACACGAGCGATGGCGCGTCGCGCGCTTACCGCGACGCGAGGCTGGCGGCGCCGGACTCGGTACGGTGGCGCGCAAACACGTGGCGTCCTGAACCGCTTTGAAGGCGTTCAGCCGCAAGGAACATCGCTGCTGACCTCGCGATGTCAAGCATCGTACGCGTCAAACGGGACGAAAACCGCACCTGCTGCACGTTGAACCTCGCAATCCGGTTTACCGATCGAACCGGAGACCCTGCGAGTTGGTTCGCCGTCACGCAGCCAACGCCGCCGCGCGTCGCGTGCGGCGCGGCGTGCGGCACCTAGATCGCGCGGATAGGATTGGTTCCGGGTATCGCCGACGTGGTGCCCCACCCCAGCCACCAGCCTTCGCCCGGCATGTCCGCCCGCCTTCCTTCGCCGTGACGCGCCTCATCGCAGGCGTGTTGCTCACCGTACGCGCGCACCTCGCGCCCGCCGCGACGCCGACGGTTCCGCCGCGCGCGCCGCCCGCGGCCGGGCGCGAGGTCCGACCGGTCCTCGCGTTCCCCGAAGCGGGGCTGGACGACAGTGCGGCGTACGCAGGGTATCAGACGCGCCTGTACCGGGACGCCGCCGAGAACACCGTGCAGGTGTACTTCAACGGCCGCGACGGCCGCGTCGTGACCCTGCTGGCCGACGCCGAAAACGAGAGCGTCGGGTTCACCGCGCGCGACGCGTCCGGCCGGCCGGCGGCACTCCGGTGGGAGGGCCCGGGGGCGACCGTAACGCGGACCCCGCGGGGTGGACGGGGCACGACGCGGAGCTTCACGTACCGGCTCGCCGCCGACGGGCCGCTCGTGCGGGTCGGCCTGTTCGTCCTCAACTCGATGCGGGTCGAGCGCGAGTTCCAGGATCTCAAGCGGCAGCAGGTCGCCTTCGGCGGCGCACCCTATCGCGTTGCGGAGTTCGACTCTCTCCTCGACGCGCTCGCGCAGCTCCCCACGACCGCGCAGCGGCAACACCTCGCCCTGCTCGGCGCCGCGGACCTCGCGACGCTCCGGTCGCGCGTGCAGCCGCAGTTCACGCTGCGAGCGCCGGCACGCCCCGGCGCGGGCGCGTACGTCGCCCGGGTCGTCCAGTCGTCGCTCGACGGGCGTGACACGCTCGCGCTCGAGTTCCACGCGGACGCAGGGGCCGCGACGATCGCGCGCGAGGGCGACACGTTCACGCTTCAGTCGCGCGGGGCGAGCGGCGGCGCGGGTGCGGTGGCACGCGTCCCGTTCACGGTAACGGTGACGACCACCGGGCGGACGCTCACGCCGCTCGCGCGCGGCGAGATCTTCACGCCGGACTTCCTGGCCTTCGTCGACGGCACGCGTGCGGCCGCCGCGCGGCCGGACGCGACGGACTCGGTGCGGCTGCAGGCGCGCGTGCTCGAACGGCAGGTGCGCGGCGTCGAGCTGCTCGCCTCGCGCGAGCAGTTCATGGCCGGCCTGCCGACCTACGCGACGTACTTCGGGCGCGACCAGCTCATGACCGCGCTCATGATGCGGCCAATCTGGCGCGACGCCGCGCTGGAAGTCGTGATCGGGAGCGTGCTGCGCGGGCTCTCGCCCGCGGGTGCGGTGAGCCACGAGGAGGCGATCGGTCAGCAGGCGGTGCGCGAGGCGGCCGTCCAGTACGCGCGGCTCGTGCGGGCCGGGAGCCTGGACAGCGCGCGTCGCGTCCTCGCCGACGCGCGCCGGACGCGCGAGAACTACGTCATGGTCGACACCGACTTCCAGGTGCCGATCCTCGTCGCGCGCTGGATCACCGACCCCCAGGTGCCCGCCGCGCGCAAGCGTGCCTTCCTGCTCGGCGCGGCAGATGCGGGCGGGGGCGACATCCGGGGCGGCGACATCCGGGGCGGCGACACGCGGCTGACGCGCCTCCTCCGCGAGCTCGCCCGCGTCGCCCGGCGCACGGCCGCCTACACGGCCGACTCGTCGGTCGCGCACCTCGTCGACTTCCCCTCGCGCGCGCCGGGGCAGTACACGGGGCTCAGCTGGCGCGACAGCCGCGTCGGCTACGCGAACGGGAAGTACGCGTACGACGTGAACGCGGTGTGGGTGCCCCACGCGCTCGAGGCGACGGGGCGCATCCTCGGCGCGCTCCCCGGCCTCGGGATCGCGACGCCGCCCCTGCTCGCCTCGTCGCCCGAGCTCGCGGCCGGCACGGCGTTAGGCACGTACGCGCGCGACTCGGCCGCGCTCGGGCGCGCGGTGCGGGCGTGGCGCGGGGCGGAGCGCCACTTCGTCGTGCGGCTCGGGCCCGCGGAGGTGCGGGCGGACGTCGCGGCCCGGCTCGGCGCGATGCCGGAGAACGAGCGGGCATACTGGGAGGGGCTGCTTGCGCGCTCGGGGGCGGACCGGGACTCGCTCACCTTCGTCGCCGTCTCGCTCGACGAGAACGGGCGCCCGATCGGGATCGCCAACACCGACCCGGCGACGCGCCTGTTCCTGGGCGACACGGAGGCCGAGGTCGCGAGCCCCGGCGAGGACGCGGCGGCGCGGGTGCGGCGCGACGTCGGGCTGTTCGTGCGCGACTACCCGGTCGGACTGTACGTCGCCCGGGTCGGGCCGGTCGTGGCGAACGACGCCTACGCGCCGCCGGCGGTGTGGGAGGCGTTCGCGCGCGACCCGTACCACGGCCCGCGCGTGGTGTGGGGGCGCGAGGCCAACCTGTTCGTGCTCGGCGCGGCGAACCACGTCGCGGCGGCGCCGGCGGGGCCGCTCGCCGGCGCGTTCCGGTCGGCGATGGCGCGGGTGTTAGGCGCGGTCGCCGCGTCCGGGTTCCGGTCGGAGCTGTGGAGCTACGAGTTCCGCGACGGGCGACCGGCGGCGGTGCGGTACGGGACCGCGGGGGACGTACAGTTGTGGAGTACGAGCGATCTGGCGGTGCAGTACGCGTTGGCGCGGCTGCCGCGGTAGGGGCGGCGCGGGTGATGGGGCGGGGTCGACGGCGCGGCTGAACCCCGGCTGTTGGTCGGGCGCTGTTGATCAACCGCGGTTGATGCAGCGCGATTGGAACGGCGCTGCCCGTGGCCGGCTCGACCCGCCGTTCCAACACCGCCCCACCACCAGCGCGTTACCAACTGCGCCCGACCAACAGTCGGGGTTCAACCGCGCCGTCGCCTCCGCCCCCCTCACGGCACCACCTGCACGTCCACCCGGCTCGCATTCGCCACGTTCGTATACACCCGCACCGTCGCCGGCACGAAATCGGTCGACTTGGCCTCGTAGATGTTGGGCACGTACGTCTGCGGGTTGCGGTCGAAGGCCGGGAACCACGAGCTCTGCACCTGCACCATCATCCGGTGCCCCTTCTTGAACGTGTGCAGCACGTCCTGCAGCCGGAACGTGACGTCCTCGACCGCGCCGGGCGTCATCGGCGTCGGCCGCGCGAAGCCCTTCCGGTAGCGCCCGCGCATGATCTCGCCGCGCACGAGCTGCTGGTAGCCGGCGAGGTGCACGTTCTTGTAGGGCATGTACGGGTGGTCGGGCTCGCTCATCGGGTAGACGTCGATGAGCTTGACGACGAAGTCGCCGTCCGCGCCGGTCGTGCTCACCTTGAGCCGCGCGGTGATCTCGCCGCCTAACGTCACGTCCTCGCGGAGCGTGTCGGTCGTAAAGGTGAGCACGTCCCGGCGCCCGTCGAAGCACCGCTGGTCGTCGCTCATGTACTGGTACATCGTCAGCCCCTGGATCGTCGGCGCGAGGCAGCGGCTCGGCACCGGGCGGGACGGGTCGCTCACGTACTCCAGGTACGGGGCCGGGCGCCCCGGGCCGGTGGAGTTCGCGTTCGGCGCCACCGGCGCGAGCCCGCCCGGGCTGCGCAGGTAGTAGCTCCGCGTCCGCGCCGTCTTCGCCGGCCACGCGTCGAAGCTCCGCCACTCCTTGCGCCCCGTGTCGAACATCAGCGCGTCGGGGAGACCCGTCTTGCCGTCGGCCGCGCCCTTGAGCCAGTGGCGGAAGAACACGGCCTCGACGTTGCGCTGGAACTTGGTCTCGAGCGAGTCGCCGAAATACAGGTCGCCGTGGAGCGTGTGCTCGACGCCCTGGCGCGCCCACCCGCCGTGGCGGAACGGCCCCTCGACGATCGTGTTGTAGATGCCCGGGCTGTTCTTGTCGATCGTCTTGTAGACGGTGAGCGGGCCGTAGAGGTCCTCCGCGTCGAACCAGCCGCCGACGGTCATCACCGCGTGCTTGATCCCGGTCAGGTGTGGCGGCACGGCGCGCGCCTGCCAGAACGCGTCGTAGTCCGGGTGTTCGATGATCTCCTGCCAGAAGAAGTTGTCGCGGTAGTAGCGGTCCGTCGTCGTGCGGAGGGGGCCGAGGCCTAACTGGAAATCGTAGTCGTCGTTGTGGCCCTCCTGGACCATCTTCGGCACCCACCAGTCGTCGGTGCGCGGGCCGCCGGTCGCGATCCCGAAGATCGGGTACGTGTAGAAGTACCCCTGCGTCAGCGCGCCGTTGTGGTGGAAGTCTTCGAAGTAGAAGTCCGTGACCGGCGCCTGCGGGCTCGACGCGACGAGCGCGGGGTGGCGCGAGAGCGCGCCGAGTGAGGTAAAGAAGCCGGGGTAGCTGATCCCCCACTGGCCGACCTTGCCGTTGTTGCCGGGGACGTTCTTCAGCAGCCAGTCGATCGTGTCGTACGTGTCGCTCGCCTCGTCGACCGCCTTCGGGTCGCGCGCCTTCTCGGCGTCGCTCAGCACGGGGCGGACGTTGGTCCACCTGCCCTCGCTGTTGTACCGGCCGCGGACGTCCTGGTAGACGAAGATGTACTTCTCGCGCAGCATGAACGGGTCGGGGCCGATCGTCGGTGCGTACGCGTCGGGGCCGTATGGCGCGATCGAGTAGCAGGTGCGCTGCATGACGAACGGGTACTGCGTCCCCGCACCCGCGTCTTTCGGGACGTAGACGATCGTGAAGAGCTTCACGGCGTCGCGCATCGGCACGCGGTATTCGCGCTTCGTGTAGGCGGCGCGGACGAACGCGGAGTCCGACTCGGGGAAGAGCGAGCGGGGCACCGTCGGCGAGGCGGCGGGCTGCCGGGCGGGTTGCGCGCAGGCGAGCGAGGCGGCGCAGGAGAGGACGACCGCGGTTGCGACGGCGGTGGCGGAGAAGGACGAGCGCATGCGCAGGTCGAGGGGAGCGGGCGCCGGGGCGCGCGGATGTTGGGCGGTGGGACGTCGGCGCACGAGCGGTGCCGCGCGTCGGGGCACGTGGCCCGCAATCTGCCTTGGGCCGACAGCGCGGCAGGTGCCAGCCGGCCGCGCTCGTCACGCTCGCCCCACAAACGCCTCCATGTCGATTGCTCCGCGTTCCGTCGCCGCCCCCGCGCTCGTGGCCGGCCATCGTTCGGCGCCCGACCGACGTCGCCGGGCGCACCTGCGCGAGCTGTGCGACGAAGTGCTCGCCTCGTTTCGCGTCGCGCGCGGGCGCGACATGCTGAGCGACGGCGACCGCCAGACGGCGCGCACGCTGCTCGCCCAATTGACGCCGTCGCTCCAGCGGTAGCGCGTGCGGCTGTAACACCCCGTCGTATCGGACCGGCGGCGACCGGCCGGGTGGATCTTCTCGTCCACTTGTCGCGCGCCGGCCGCGCGGCCGATCGATCCGGCGCGCGGCCTGCATCGGGGGGCGGGTGATGACAACCGCAACCGCTGATCCGCCCCCGATGAGCGCGGTCGCCGAGGCGGCCCGCCACGAAGACACGGCCGACGTCCCGCGCCACTCGGGACCCCCGGTCACCGGCCGCTACCTCGCCCTGCTCGCGCTCGGCGCGATCGGGGTGGTGTACGGCGACATCGGTACGAGCCCGCTCTACGCGCTCACCGAGTGCTTTCACAGCGAGCACGGCGTCACCCCGACGCCGGGCAACGTGCTCGGCGTGTTGTCGCTCGTCTTCTGGGCGCTCACGCTGGTCGTCTCGCTCAAGTACCTGATCTTCATCATGCGGGCGGACAACCACGGCGAGGGCGGCATCCTCGCGCTGACCGCGCTCGCGACCCCCATCCGGCCGACCGGGCGCAGCGAGCGGCGGTGGCTCGTGATCCTCGGCCTGTTCGGCGCCGCGCTGCTCTACGGCGACGGGATCATCACGCCGGCCATCTCGGTGCTGAGCGCGGTCGAGGGGCTGAGCGTGGCGACGCCGCGAGCGCAGCCGTTCGTCATCCCGCTCTCGGTCGCGATCATCGTCGGGCTGTTCCTCTTCCAGAAAGGCGGCACGGCCAAGGTCGGCAAGATCTTCGGCCCGATCATGGTCGTCTGGTTCGCGGTGCTCGCGCTCCTCGGCGTCGTTCAGATCCTCCACTCGCCCAGCGTCCTCGGCGCGCTCAACCCGCTGCACGGATTGCGGTTCTTCGAGGCGAACGGGCTGCGCGGGTTCCTCGTCCTCGGCAGCGTGGTGCTCGTCGTGACCGGCGGCGAGGCGCTCTACGCCGACATGGGCCACTTCGGGCGGCGGCCGATCCGGTACGCGTGGTTCGCGCTCGTCTACCCCGCCCTGCTGCTCAACTATTTCGGGCAGGGCGCGCTCTTGCTGCACGACCCGAAGTCGTCGGAGCACCCGTTCTTCAATCTCGCGCCCGGGTGGGCGTTGATTCCGCTCGTCCTTCTGAGCACCGTCGCGACCGTCATCGCGTCGCAGGCGGTGATCTCCGGGGCGTTCTCGCTCACGCTGCAGGCCATCCAGCTCGGCTTCTGCCCGCGCCTGCAGGTGCGGCACACCTCGGAGCACGAGTTCGGGCAGGTGTACGTCCCGGCGGTCAACTGGGCCCTGCTCGTCGCCTGCGTGCTGCTGATCGTCAGCTTCCGGTCGTCGACGAACCTGGCCGCGGCGTACGGCATCGCGGTGACCAGCACGATGGCGATCACGAGCGTGATCTTCTACGTCGTGGCGCACGAGCGGTGGGGCTGGCCGCTCTGGCAGGTCGTGCCGCTCGTCGGCGTGTTCATGGCGATCGACCTGAGCTTCCTCGGCGCGAACCTCGTGAAGGTGCTCGAGGGCGGCTGGCTACCGCTGGCCGTGGCCGCGCTGGTGTTCACGATCCTGGCGACGTGGAAGCGCGGGCGGCGGCTCGTATTCGAGCGCAACACGGCCGTCGGCGACACGGTCGCGCACGTCGTCGAGCGCGTGCAGTCCGGCGAGGTGACGCGGGTGCCGGGGACGGCCGTGTTCCTGAGCGGGACGCCGGCCGGGGCGCCGATCTCGCTCCTGCACAACCTCAAGCACAACAAGATCGCGCACGCGCAGACGGTGCTCGCGACGGTCAAGACGCTGCAGGTGCCTAACGTGCAGGCCGAGCACCGGGTGCGGGTGGAGTCGCTCGGCGATGGGTTCTACCGCGCGGAGGTGCGGTTCGGGTTCATGGAGGACCCGCACCTCGCGCGGGCGCTCGAGAGCGACGTCGTCCGAGATTCGGTCGCGCGACAGGTGCCGGGGCTCGTCTACGCGCCCGGGACGGCGACCTACTTCGTGAACCGCGACCGCGTGGTGCCGACGGAGCTGCCGGGGATGGCGCTCTGGCGCGAGCACCTGTTCGCCGGGCTGTCGCGCGTCGCGGCGACGGCGGCGGACTACTTCGGGCTGCCGCCGGACCGGAGCGTGGAGATCGGGAACGTGGTGGAGATCTGAGCGGGGCCGGACCGCGGCGCGGTTTACGCAACCGCGGTCGGCCGTGCCGTCCTCACGTCGTGCGGTCGATGCACTGCGTGAAGTTCGGGTTGTTGCGCTCGTCGACCGGGATCGGCAGGTTGACCTCGGTCCCGTATGGGGCGCCGCCCTTCGGGTACGGGCCGGTCGGGAAAACACTGGTGATGGCGAAGCCGTAGCCGCCCTGGCCCGTCGGCCGCACGAGACGCCGCATGTCGCCGAGGCGGTGCGCCGTCGCGAACAGCCAGAACGCGCGTTCGGAGAACAGCTGCAGCGTCTGCGCCGGCATGTCCGCGCCGAGCGCGAGCGCGGCGAGGCCCGCGGTCGCGCGCAGCG
Source organism: Gemmatimonadetes bacterium T265 (assembly GCA_019973575.1). NCBI lineage: Bacteria > Pseudomonadati > Gemmatimonadota > Gemmatimonadetes bacterium T265. The sequence continues at coordinate 2,424,311 of BPUI01000001.1, read as the reverse complement.
TGTTGAGGATGCCGAGCGCCTGCTGCGGGTTCTGCGCGTTCAGCGCCGCCTCGGCCTCGATCAGCCGCGCTTCCGTCCCGGTGGCGAGCGGGATGGGCGAGCTCAGGCTTGCGTACTTGTCGAAGGTGAACAGCTCGGTCGTCGCGTCGACGCCGGTCTGCCCCGCGTCGGTGACCGGCACGCGCGGGTCCTTGGCGGAGATGAACGGCAGGCCGTTGGTGCCCTCGCTGTCGGCGACGGACCACCGGGCGTTGATCACGTTGAATCCGTACACGCCGTTGTTCTCGCGCCCCGTGTTCTCGGAGTAGAGGACGTCGTACTCGAACGTCGTCGGGACCGAGTCGACGCTCGCCGCGGCCTCCGCGTAGCGCCCGAGCCCGACGAGGGCGCGGGCTCGGCCGACGCGGGCGAGGTACGCCTCCTGCTGCGCGCGGGCGCTACCACCCGCGGCCGCGGCGTCGGCGATCGTGGCTGCGGTGTCGAAGCGCGCCTTCGCAGCGGCGAACACCTGCTGCGTGGTGAGCGGCGAGCCATACGCGAAGCTCGTCCCGTTGCTCTGCAGGTCGGTGAACGGGATCCCGGAGCAGAACGTCTCGGCGAGCAGGACGTAGGCATACGCGTCGATGTTGAGCGCGGCCGCGTGCCGGTAGTCGCCCGGGGCGAGCCGGGTGAAGGTGCTCGTCGCCAACTCCGCGCTGCGGCGCGCGATGTTGAGGATCGCGAAGAGTGAGTCGACCGAGCCGTTGTTGACGTTGATGACGCCGCGATCCACCTGGATGCGCGTGTCGAAGTAGTCCGAGTTGCGCCACTCGTCGGCGCGGAGGCCGCCGAGGAGGATGACGCCTTCGGTGTTCCCGTTGTCGCCGGCGTAGGCGTGGGCCAGGTCGCCGACCGCGCCGTTCAACACCGTGGGCAGGGCGGTCGAGTCGCGGAGCGCGTTGGGCGACACGATGTTCGGGTCGCTCACCGAGGTGCTGCACGCCGCCCCGGCCGCCGCGGCGGCGAGGCCCAGGGCGGCGAGGCGCGCGCGCAGAGCGCGGAGGTTAGGCATGGTGGGGGTGGGGCGGGGTCAGTACGAGAGGTTCACGCGCACGGTGATGTAGCGCACCTGCGGCTGACTCAGGAAGTCGCTCTGCGCGAAGTTCGAGGCGCCGACCGAGTTCACCTCGGGGTCGATGCCGCTGTAGTTCGTCCACGTGTGCAGGTTGCGGCCGGCGACCGTGACGCTCATCGCCCGCGCCCGGGCCCGGCGCGCGAACTCGGTCGGCAGCGTGGCGGTCAGCGAAAGCTCGCGCAGCTTGACGAAGTCGGCGGACTCGATCCACCCGGTCGCCACGCCGTCGACGTTCGACGCGATCGACTTCGCCTGCCGGTCGAGCGACGACGTGGGGTCGTTGATTCCCTGGCAGCGGGCGAGCTGACACCGGAAGTCTTCGGTGCTGTTGTACTGCTTGAACCCGCCCTTGTAGTCGACGAGCGCGGAGAAGCGGAGCCACTTCAGCAGCGTGACGTCGTTCGTCCACCCGAGCGTCCGCGTGGGCAGCGAGTTGCCGAGGAAGCTGTCCGAGTCGGCGATGACGACCTCGTTAGGTTCGATGACGCCGTTCTTGTTCGAGTCGGCGTAGGTGATCTTGGGGCCCCAGTACCCGCCCAGCGGGTAGCCGACCTGGTGCCGCTGCCGCCCGCCCGCGAAGATCACCGGCGACGGCAGGCCGAGCTTCAGCAGGCGGTTCCGGTTGGTGCTGAAGTTGAACGTCGAAGTCCACGCGACCGGGTCGGTGCGGATCGGGACGAGCGTAAGGAGCGCCTCGAGGCCGCGGTTGGACACCGCGCCGAGGTTCCGGTACTGCGCCGGGAACCCGCTCGACGGCGGACTCGGGACGAGCACGAGGGCGTCGCTCGAGCGCTTGTTGTAATACGTGAGCTCGAGGTTCGCGCGGCTGCCGAAGCTGGTCAGGTCGAGCCCGGTCTCGAACTCGCTCGTGCGCTCGGGACGCAAGTTTGGGTCGCCGAGGTTGCCGATCGTGATGCCCGACTGCTCGTTGCCGTTCACGCGCGCGGCGGTGGGCCGGTAGTAGCGAAGCGCGTCGTTGACGCCCGGGCGTAGGCCCGACCGGCCGAACGCGGCGCGGAGGCGGAGCGAGTTCAGGGCGTCGGGTTTCGGGAAGAACGGCTCGTCGCTCACCACCCACGACGCGTTCGCGGACGGGTAGTAGACGGTGCCGAAGTTCTGGCCGAACGCGCTGTTCTTGTCCGCGCGGAGGCCCGCGGTGACGAATAGGCGGTCGCGGACGGCGACCTGTTCCTGCGCGAGGCCGCCGACGAGGGCGTTGCGCGCGAACGGCTCGCCCACCGTGAACTGACTCACGCCGCCGCTGAGCGAGCTCGTCCCGGCCGCCAGGCCTAACGCCGACCCGGTCGTCCCACGCGAGTCGTCGCGCTGGTACTGGAACCCGGCCGTCGTGGTCGAGGTGATCGCGCCGGAGAGCTGGCGGGTGGCGACCGCCGAAAGGTTGGCGGTCGAGGTGTTGATCGTGAAGCGGTCCGACTCGCGGTAGCCGACGTCGAGTCCGAAGAATCCGGGCGGGATCACGCCCGGCGGATACGTCTGGTTGTCGAAGCGGTTGACGTTGTCGAGGCCCGCCACGCCGATCACGGAGAGCCAGGCGAGCGGCCGGTACGTGGCGGTCACGGAGCCCGTGAAACGGTTCACGTCCTGCCCGCTCTGCAGCCGGTCGATGACGTTGGGCCCCACGGGGTCGTAGCCCTGCTGCGCGTTGTCGTACGCGAGGCCGCCGACCCCGTTCGACACGTACCCGAAGTAGTCGTTGTCGTTGCGCGGGAGCTGGAGCTGCGAGCGCACGAAGCCCGCCGACGTGGCGACGTCGAGCGTCGAGGTCGGGCGCGCGGTGACGTTCGCGCGGACGCTCGCCTGGCGCAGCGCGTTCGTCTGGTAGACGCCGTCCTCGCTCGTGTAGTCGGCCGAGAGGTAGTACGTGCTCCGCTCGCTGCCGCCGCTCACGTTCGCGCCGCCCTTGAGGCGCGGCCCGGTGCGGAACGGGCTGTGGACGACCATCGGGTTGAAGTTGATGACGCTGTCCTGCTTGCACCCGCCGAACGCCTGCGTGGCGAGGTCGCAGCCGCGCGACCGGACGGTCAGCGCGCCCGTCGAGTCCGCGAACAGCCCGTACGCGCCCCAGTTCGCCGGGTACGTGTTGCGGTCGTTCACCGCGCCCGCTTCGGCGTACGCATTCCACTGTGCGGCGCCCTGCCGGCCGCGCCGCGTCGTGATCTGGATGACGCCGTTCGCCGCCTGCGTCCCGTACAGCCCCGTGGCCGCGGGCCCCTTGAGGATCTGGACGTCCTCGATGTCCTCGGGCAACAGGTCGTTGAGACGCGACGCGCTCTGCCCACCCGTGCCCGGGCTGTACGAGTTCGGGTCCGAGTTGATGCGGACGCCGTCGATGATGAGGAGCGGGTCGTTCGCGAGCGAGAGCGAGTTCGCGCCGCGGATGCGGATGCGCGCGCCCGTGCCGGTCGTGCCGGCGACGCCGACGACGGACACGCCGGCCGCGCGCCCATTCACGAGCCCCGCGACGTTCGGCACGGCGGCCAGGGCGACCGTGTCCGGCGTGATCTGCGCCACCGCGTTCCCCTGCTCGCGCTGCCGCTGCGTTCCCCCGGTCGCGGTGACGACGACCTGTTCGAGCGAGGTCGGCGCGGACGCGAGCGCGAGCGCCGCGACGACCGACCCGCCGCTCGGCACCGTCACGCTCTGCGTCGTCGCGCGGAAGCCGATCCGGAGCGCCCGTAGTACCACCGGCCCCGCGGGGACGCCGGCGATCCGGAACGTGCCGTCCGGCCCGGTCTGGGCGCCGATCTGCGTGCCGACGACGATGACCTGGGCGTCGGCGAGCGGGCGGCCCGACCCCTGCTCGGTCACCCGGCCGGTGATCGTGCCGCGCGCGGCGGGTTGGGCGATGGCGACCGCCGGCACGACGGCTGGGAGGGCGCCGAGCGCGCCGAGTGGGAGGCGCGCGGAGCCGCGCGGGCGTGAAGGAACGCGCATGGAGGGCCGTTTCCGCGGGCCGGTCGACACACCGAACGGCGGTGTGAGCGACCAACTCGACCGCGGCAGGTGGGCGGCGGACGCGGTGGCCGGCGTGCGACGGGGCGCGCCGGACCGCAAGGCTGTCCCCAAGTGACCCGCGCAGGCGCAGCAGCGTCACTACCGTTTGGCGTTCTGCATGCGCGACCGCATGGCGGGCGGCGGCGGGGGCGCTGGCGCACCGCGCTACACTTCGCGCGCGATGCCACCCCGCCCGTGCTGACGACCGTGGTGCCCGCCGTGGCGCCCGCGCCCGCCGCCGTGTGGCGCGACACGTTCACGGCCGTCGCGCTCGTGAGTGCGGTCCCGCTCGCCGCACTGGCCGTGCTGGCGTGGGACGCGCGACTGGTCCACCGCTGGGCCCCGCACGCCGCCGCGGTGGCGGCGGGCGCGCTGCTCGGCGGCGCCCTGTTCCAACTGCTGCCCGAGGCGTACGCGCGGAACGCGGCCCCGGCGACCGTGCCCGCGGCGGTCGGCGTCGGGGTCGTGGCGTTCTTCGCGCTTGAGTGGGTGCTTCACGGAACGCACGATCACCACGCCCACGGCCACGCGCTCGGAGAATCGCGCCCCGGATCAGACGGGCGGGGCGCGCTCGTGCCCCTGGCCGTCACCGGCGACGCGCTGCACAATCTCGTCGACGGCGCGCTCGTCGCGGCCACGTTCCTCGCCGACGTGCGCGCCGGGCTGCTCACGACCGCGGCCGTGGCGCTGCACGAGGTGCCGCGCGAGTTCGGCACCTTTGGGGCGATCGTCCACGGAGGTGTGCCGGCGCGGCGCGCACTCGCGTACAACGCGGCGACCGCACTGGCCGCGGGCGCGGGGGCGGCGCTCACGCTCACCTTCGGCGCGCGGGCGGCCGCGCTGGCGCCGGTGGTCCTGCCGTTCGCGGCCGGGAACTTTCTATATCTCGCGGGCGCGCTGCTGCGCTCGCTCGCGCGCGAGCCGGCCCCGGACGGGCGGGGGCGCGCGTGGGCGCGCCGGCTCGCACTGGTTGCGCTGGGCGCGCTCGCGACGGGACTGCCGGCGTTGGTCTGACGGGCACGCCGGCCGCGGCTCGGCGCGACCGCTGCCGAGCGTGGTACGGATCACGCACACGGCGCCAGAGCCCGCCGACGCACGTCGATTCTTCCGCTCCCCGGCCATGCCCGCGCGCATCGAGGACTACGCCCTGATCGGCGATTGCGAGACCGCCGCGCTCGTCTCGCGCGACGGATCGGTCGACTGGCTCTGCATCCCGCGCTTCGACTCCGCGGCGTGCTTCGCCGCCCTGCTCGGCGGGCCCGAGCACGGCCGCTGGTCGCTCGCGCCGGCCGACGCCGAGGCGCGCGCGACGCGGCGCTACCGGCCCGACACGATGATCCTCGAAACAGAGTGGGAGACGGCGGACGGTGCGGTGACGGTCGTCGATTTCATGCCGGTTCGCGACCAGAAGCCCGACCTCGTGCGGATCGTCGTCGGCCGCCGCGGGCGAGTCAAGATGCGCACCGAGTTCGTCGTCCGCTTCGCGTACGGCGCGGCGGTGCCGTGGGTGACGCGACTCGAGGACGACCACGACGCGGACCGCGACGCGGCGCAGGCCGAGCAGCCGCGCCCCGCGACGGCGCTGCGCGCGATTGCCGGACCCGACATGATCGTCCTGCGGACGCCGGTCGAACTGCGCGGCGAGAACCTCACCACGATCGGGGAGTTCGAAGTCGGCGAAGGCGAGACCGTGCCGTTCACTCTGAGCTACGCCGCGTCGCACGAGCCGCCGCCGGCCGCGACCGACCCGCAGACGTCGCTCGCGCGAACGGAGGCGTTCTGGCGCGAGTGGGCCGGCCGCTGCACCTACGAGGGGCCGTACCGCGAGGCGGTCGTGCGCTCGCTGCTCACGCTCAAGGCGCTGACCTACGCGCCGACCGGCGGGATCGTCGCCGCGCCGACGACGTCGCTCCCCGAGCAGATCGGCGGCCCGCGCAACTGGGACTACCGCTTCTGCTGGCTCCGCGACGCGACGCTGACGCTGTCGGCGCTCATGGACGCGGGCTACGACGACGAAGCCGGGGCGTGGCGCGGCTGGCTGCTCCGCGCGGTGGCCGGGAGCCCGGCACAGGTGCAGATCATGTACGGGCTACGCGGCGAGCGCCACCTGATGGAGTGGGAGGTGCCGTGGCTCCCCGGTTACGAGGGCTCGGCGCCGGTGCGGGTCGGCAACGCCGCGCACGGGCAGTTGCAACTCGACGTCTTCGGCGAGGTGATCGACGCGCTCGCGGCCGCGCGGGCCGGGGGCTTCGCGGAGAGCCCGGAGTCGTGGAGTCTCGCGCGCGCGCTCGCCAGCCACCTCGAAACGATCTGGGCCGAGCCGGACGAGGGAATCTGGGAAGTGCGCGGCGAGCGCCAGCACTTCACCCACTCGAAGGTGATGGCGTGGGTGGCGTTCGACCGGATGGTGCGCGGGGTCGAGCGGCACGGGCTGGAGGGGCCAGTCGACCGCTGGCGCGCGACCCGCCAAGCGATCCACGACGAGGTGTGCGCGCGCGCGTTCGACCCGTCCGTCGGGCCGTCAGGCAGCTTCATGCAGGCGTACGGCTCGAAGCAGCTCGACGCGAGCACGCTCGTCATCCCGCTCGTCGGCTTCCTGCCGCCGACCGACCCGCGGGTCAAGGGGACGGTCGAGGCGGTCGAGCAGCGGCTGCTCGCGGGAGGGTTCGTGCGGCGGTACGACACCGCGCGCACGGACGACGGGCTGCCCGGAGGAGAAGGGGCGTTCCTCGCCTGCAGCTTCTGGCTCGCGCAGAACTACGTGCTGCAGGGACGCGGCGATGACGCCCTGACGCTCTTCGATCGGCTGTTGTCGCTGCGGAACGACGTCGGACTGCTGAGCGAGGAGTACGACTACAGGGACGGGAGGCTGGTGGGGAACTTCCCGCAGGCGTTTTCGCACCTCGGGCTCGTGGGGACGGCGTACGCGCTGGCGAACGCGACGCAGGTGAAGGGCAAGGCGGAGGAGACGGGGGGAGTGCCGATGCGGAGCGGAATGGGAGCAGGCGTTCCCGGCGGCGCAGGAAGTCGTTAGGCGGGGCGGCCGCGGTGTCGAGCGTCGCGGGGCGGTCGGGACGGGTAGAGCGGCGGGTAGGGCGTGGGTCGGGGAGCGTGCCAGATAAGCGCTTGCGGATAGGTCTTGGGGCGGTTCCGAACACCGCGGGGCCGAAAACCGAGGCGGAGCCACGGGACAGGACCAGCGGCTGACTGGACGACAGGAGCCGGGCAGCTCCCCGCGGCGGTGCCCGACCCGGCCGCCGCTGCCGCCCCACCCGTCGCTCTATCCGTCCCGACTGCCCCGCGACGCCGACCCCGACCTCAATAGCGGAGATTAATCCTCACCCCCGCCACCGTCGCCGGCCCCCGATCCCGGTTGTACCCCGGATTCACCACCCTCTGCACGTCCGGACTCACCTGCACGTACCGCCCGAGCTGCGCGCGGTAGTAGACCTCCGCGATCTCCTCCGGCCCGTACCGCAGCCCCCCGTCGCCGAGCAGGAAGCCCGCGCCGCCCGCGGCGAGGTAGTCGCGGTGGTCCGCCGAGAGCCCGTGCCGCACCGCCCCGAGCCCGACGCGGTCGGCTTCCCTTCCCCAGCGCGCCCCGGTCAGCTGCAGTCCTCCGCTCAGGTGGCGCTCCACCTCGGTAAAGGCGAAGCTTTCGACGTCGCCGTCGCAGCCCCCGGCGCGGAAAAAGAGTCCGGTCTCGCCGCCGTCGGCGAGCGGCTGCTCGACGTTCACGCCCCAACCGCGCTTGCGCCGCCCCGGCGCGTCGGTCGCGACGACGTCAGGGACGGTGCCCGCCGCGGCCGCGCGGGCGAGCGCCTCGCGATAGAGCCCCATGCGCGCGTGGTTCACGTAGCCGAGCAGTCGCACCGTCGGCGTGCGCGCGCCGAGGCCGAGCGCGGTCGGCGTGACCGTGAGCTCGGCCTGGTCCCCGCGCGCGCGGGCGAGGTTCGCGTCGAACACGTTGCCGTTGGCGCGGCGCGGCATCTGGAAGCTGCCGACCCGCAGGGTCGTTCCCGGGCGGACCCAGGCGAGCGCGACGCCGTTCGTGTAGCCGCGCGTGTCGGCGCCGAAGTCCCACGCGGTGTTCTGGAAGAGGCCCCAGTTCATGAACTGCAGCCGCGTCGTGTTCGCGTAGCGGTTGAGGTCGAACAGGTCCGAGAGCGCGAGCTTGCCCGCGGTGACCTCGAGCCGGCGCGACGCGGCGACGAGGGGCACCTGGTCCTGCCCGCGGGCGAGCGTGTCGCGCGCGGCGCCGCCTAACGGGAGCGTGTAGCGGAGGAACGCGCGCGCGACGTACGGGCCGGCCCCGAGGTCGACCGTGCCCTGCCGGATCACGTCGCCGTTCGGGATGCCGGCGAGGCCGGTCGCCTTGTTCACGCCCGAGCCGCGGATCATCTCGACGTCGAGGTAGCCGGCCATGCGCGGCGAGACCGCGACGCCCGCGTAGACCCCGTACGCGTGGCTCGTCTTCGTCTCGGCCTTCGGGCCGAAGCTGTTCGCCGCCGCGTACGGGCTCCGGACGTGGAAGGCGTGCTGGGTGATAACGTTGACCTGCGTGCCGAGCAGGTACGGCGTCCAGCGGGCCGAGCCCGTCGCGGCGGGGTGCTGGGCGGTGTCGGGCGGTTGGGCGCTCTGCGCGCGGGCCGCGGCGGGCGCGAGGAGCAGGACGAACAACGACGCCAGCGCGCGCGGCGGCGCCGCGGGCCGTCGGGAGCGGATGAGCACGAGCGACGGGTGAAAGGCTGACCACGAACGTCCCGACCGCCGCGCCACGCACCGCCGCGGCCGTCGCGCGGCCGACGAATCGCCGAGCGGCGGGCGCGCGCGGGATCCTAGCCCGCCGGGCCACGGAGTCAACCTGGGGTCCGACGACGCTGGTGGTCGCCCGGGTGCTTTGTGCGATCTTTGCCACGCCGAACTCGTCGGCACGTGCATCGCGCGGCGACTGTCCGGTCGCCCGTTCGCCGACGTAGCCTCTCTCGTTGCTCCAAATGCCTGCTGTTGCACCCGCCGATTCGGCCCCCGAGCTGCTCTACCTCGTCCACCGCGACCCGGAGGAGCTGGCGGCCGCGTGCAACGCGATGCGCCCGGCCGACATCGCCGAGTCGCTCCGGCGCCTGCCGGCCGACGCGGGGGCGAAAGTGCTCGGCGCACTGCCGTTCGACCTCGCCGTGCAGACCTTCGACGAGCCCGAGCTCGCCGACTGGCGGTGCGAACTCGTCCACCGGCTCGACACCGACACGGCGGCAACGCTGGTCGACGCGATGAGCGCGGACCAGCAGGCGGACCTCTTCCGCGAGCTCCCCGACGCCGACCGGGCGCGGCTGCTGCCGCGGGTCGACGCGCCGACGCGGGCCGGACTCGAGCTGTTGCTGCGCTACCAGCCCGGCACCGCGGGCGGGATCATGACGACGGAATTCGTCGCTCTGCCGGCGGGCCTCACGGCGGGCGCGGCACTCGACGAGGTCGCACGCGTGGCGCCCGGCAAGGAGACCGTCTACGTCGCCTACGTGACCGACGCCGCGCCGGGCCAGGACGCCGCGCAGGGGCGGCTCGTGCGGGCCGTCTCGCTGCGCGACCTGCTCGTCGCGCCGCGCGAGCAGCCGGTGGCGGAGGTGGGGGTGCCGCGACCGCCGATCACCGTGCGGGCGGAAACGCCCCGGGCCGCCGTCGCGCGTACGGTCGGCAAGTACAACCTGCTCGCCGTGCCCGTCGTCGACGACGCCGGGCGCGTGCTCGGCATCGTCACCGTGGACGACGTCATCGACGCGATCGTGCGCGAGCAGACCGAGGACATTCAGAAGCTCGGCGGCAACGAGGCGTTCGACGTGCCGTACACGCGCATCGGCTTCTGGCAGATGGTCCGGAAGCGCGCCGGGTGGCTCTGCGCGCTCTTTCTCTCCGAGATGCTGACCGCGACGGCGATGCAGCGGTTCGAGGGGACGATCGAGAAGGCCGTCGTGCTCTCGATGTTCATCCCGCTCGTGATGAGCTCGGGCGGGAACTCGGGGTCGCAGGCGACGTCGCTTATCATCCGCGCGCTCGCGCTGCGCGAGCTCTCGCTCGGCGACTGGTGGCGCACCGCACGGCGCGAGCTGCCCACGGGGCTCGTGTTAGGCAGCATCCTCGGCGTGATCGGGTTTGCGCGCATCGAGCTGTGGCAGCACCTCGGGCTCTACGACTACGGGGTGCACCACTGGCTCGTCGCGCTCACGGTGGGGACGGCGCTGATCGGGATCGTCGCGTTCGGGTCGCTGGCCGGGAGCATGCTGCCGTTCGTCCTCAAGCGACTCGGCTTCGACCCGGCGAGCGCGTCGGCGCCGTTCGTGGCGACGCTCGTCGACGTCACCGGGTTGATCATTTACTTCTCTGTCGCGGTCGTGATCCTGCGGGGGACGCTGTTGTAGGGACGGGTTGTCGCACCGCGCCGCGCGGGGGTGCGGGGTGGCGACCGTGCGTGCACGGGGCAATGCTATAGGCGTCCGCTCACCGGAGTCTGTCATGAGTACGGCCGTCCTCCCTTCCCCGGCCGCCGCGCCCGCGCGGGCGGCCGCGGACCCCTACGCGCACAAGTGGATCATCGCCCTCGCGGTCGTGCTCGCGGCGGTGATGGAGCTGATCGACACGTCGATCATCAACGTCGCGCTCACGCAGATGAGCGCGAACCTCGGCGCCACGCTCGACGAGATCGCGTGGGTGTCGACGGGCTACATCGTCGCCGCGGTGATCGTGCTGCCGATGACGGGGTGGCTGTCCGCGTTCTTCGGGCGGCGGCGCTACTTCGTCGGGTCGATCCTGCTCTTCACACTCGCGTCGTGGCTCTGTGGGCAGTCGCACTCGCTGACCGAACTCGTCGTCTGGCGCGTCGTCCAGGGGATCGGCGGCGGGGCGCTCATCGCGACGTCGCAGGCGATCCTCTTCGAGAGCTTCCCCAAGAACCAGCAGACGCTCGCGGCCGCGCTGTTCGGGATCGGGATGATGGTCGGGCCGGCGATCGGCCCCACGCTCGGCGGGATCATCGTCGACCGCTACACGTGGCCGTGGATCTTCTACATCAACCTGCCGGTCGGGCTCCTCGCGGCATTCATGTCGTGGACGTACACCAAGGACCCCGTGCAGCAGCGGCCGACGAAGCTCGACGTGCCGGGGATCCTGCTGATCATCCTCGGCATCGGCTCGCTGCAGTTCGTGCTGGAGCGCGGCGAACACTACGACTGGTTCGACTCGAACCTGATCACGACGCTGGCCTGGGTGTCGGGGTTCGCGCTCGTCGCGATGGTGTTCTGGGAGTTGCATACGGATCAGCCGGTGCTCAACCTCCGCGTGCTCAAGGACCGGTCGCTCGCGGCGGGGTCCGCGTTCGCGGTGATCCTCGGCATCGCCCTGTACGGCAGCATCTTCGCGCTCCCGATCTTCATTCAGCAGCTACTCGGCTACGACGCCGAGACGGCCGGGTGGACGCTCTTCCCCGGCGCGCTCGGCAGCGCGGTGGCGATGATCTTCATCGCGCGCGTCGGCCCGAAGATCCCGGACCTGCGCTGGCTCGTCGCGCTCGGCGCGCTCATCGTCGCGGGCTCGATGTGGTACCACAGCCAGTTCACGCTCGACAGCGGGCGGCACGAGATGCTCTGGCCGGTCGTCTTCCGCGGGCTCGGGACGGGATTCATGTTCGTCCCGCTCACGACGAGCGCGATCGCCAATCTGAAAGGGCGCGACCTGGCCGAGGGGAGCGCGATCTTCAACCTCACGCGCCAGCTCGGGGGGTCGATCGGGATCGCGGTGCTCGCGACCAAGCTCACGCAGCAGGCGCAGCTCCACCGCGCGACGCTCGTCGAGCACGCCGGCGCGTACGACCCGGCGACGCTCGACCGCCTGCAGATGGTCACGCGCGGGATGATGGCGCGCGGCTACGACGCGTTCACCGCGTCGCAAAAAGCACTCGCCGTGCTCGACGCGGCGGTGCAGCGGCAGGCCGTGCTGCTCGCCTTCAGCGACGTGTTCAAGCTCGTCATGGTGCTGATGATCTGCGCGATCCCGCTCATCGCGGTCCTGCGCCGGCCGTCGCGCGGCGGCCCGATGCACATGGGCGAGTAGCGGGCGGGCGGCCGACGCCCCCTCGCCGAGCGCGGCCGGTGGCCGGGCGTACGGCACGCTGGTACGCCGCCTGCCTTCGCTTCGGGCCTACCTCTTTACCCGGAGCGTTCGATGGCGGACACGACTGCAATTCGCGAGCACATGGAGGTCGTCGGGAGCGACGGCCAGCACGTCGGCACGGTCGACCACGTGAACGGCGATCAGATCAAGCTGACGCGGAAGGACCCCGCGGCGGGCGGGGAGCACCACCTGATCCCGACGAGCCTCGTCGCGAGCGTCGACGTGCAGGTGCGGCTGTCGCAGCCGGCCGAGCAGGTGCGCGGCTCGTGGCACGCGGCGTAGTCGCGCGGCGCCGCTGAGCTCGGGTCGGACCGGATGGTAGTCGGGCTCGCGCTGGCCGCGGCGATCGGGGCGGCGGCGCCCCAGCCCGCGGGGGCGGATCTGGGCGACTCCCTCGCCGGCCACTGGACGATCGATCGCGCCGCGAGCGGCGACGTCCGCCGCGCGATCGACACCGTGACCGCGCGGATGAACTTCTTCATCCGGCCGATCGCGCGTTCGCGGCTCCGGAGCGCGAACGAGGTGCACGAGCACCTAACGATCACGATCTCGCCGACGGAGGTCGCGACGCAGGTCGACCGGCATCCGCCGATCATGAGCCCGGTGGACGGGACGCCGGTGACCTGGACGCGGGAAAACGGCGACGTCTTCCGGCTGCACACCGTGCTCACGGGCGAGCGGCTGGTGCAGACGTTCGTCGGCAAGGACGCGAGCAGCCGGCAGAACGTCTTCGTCCCGTCGTCCGACGGGCGGACGCTGGTCATCGGGGTGACGGTCGCGCACCCGCGGCTGCCGCGCCCGGTGACCTACGAGCTCGTCTACCGGCGCGACCCCGCCGCCGAGTCGGCGACGCGTTAGGCACCACGTTAGGCGCAGCCCCGGCGCGGACGCCCGGCTACGGGTTGCCGCGCGGAGCACCGACCGCGGGCGCGGCGGCGGGCGCCGGCGCGGGGGCGTCCGCGTCGCGGGCGAGGGCGTAGTAGTTCGGGTCGATGCGGAGCGCCCACCGCCGCGCCGAGTCGGCCGGCGCGGCGCGCGCGGTCGCCGGGAGCGCGATCTCGCTCCATGCCGCGCGCGGGCGGAGGGTGATCGTCGTCGCCGGCGGGAGCACGACGCGGACGGGCATCGCGAAGCGCGGGACGACGTCGGTCCAGCGGAACGCGAGCGAATCGGCGCCGACGCGGCGGTACTCGACGACGGGCACGCGCGTCGTGGTCAGGTACTGCGCGAACACGGGCGCGAGGTCGAGGCCCAGGCGGTCGCTCATGTACCGCTCTACCTGCGCCCCGGTCACGAGCTGGTGCCGGAACCGCTGCTGCAGTCCGCGCAAGGTCGCGCGCCAGCGCGCGTCGTCGCCGACGAGCTGCCGGACGGTGTGCAGCATGTTGGCGCCCTTGAAGTACATGTCGCTCGAGCCCTCGGCGTTCACGCCGTACGGCCCGACGACGGGGCGGTCGTTGAGGATGCGGTTCCGCGTGCCGATCACGTAGCGCGCGCCCGCCGCCTGCCCGTCGCGGCACTCGACGTAGAGCGCCTCCGCGTAGCTCGTGAACCCCTCGTGCACCCACATGTCGGCGATGTCGCGCGAGGTCAGGCTGTTGCCCCACCACTCGTGCCCGCTCTCGTGGACGATGATGTAGTCCCAGCCGAGTCCGAGCCCGGTGCGCGAGAGGTCGCGGCCGAGGTAGCCGTTCTGGTAGTGGTTGCCGTAGGCGACCGCGCTCTGGTGCTCCATGCCGAGGTGCGGCGTCTCGACGAGCTTGTAGCCGTCCGCGTACCACGGGTACGGCCCGAACCAGTGCTCGAAGCAGGCGAGCATCGGCTTCACCTGGCGGAACTGGGCGCGCGCCGTGTCGGCGTGGTAGGCGAGCGGCCAGAAGTCGAGCGTGAGGCGGCCGCCCTCGCCGTCGTAGGTGTCCGAGAAATGCGCGTAGCGCCCCGCGTTCGCCGTGACGTCGTAGTTGTTGATCGGGCTCGTCACCGCCCACGTGTAGGTCGCCGTGCCGTCGCCGTTGGGCACGGCCGAGCGGAGCCGTCCGTTGGAGACGTCCTGCATCGAGTCCGGGACGGTGACCGCGATCGTCTGCCCCTCGTCGGGCTCGTCGGCCTGGGTGTCCTTCACGGGCCACCACGCGCTCGCGCCGAGCCCCTGCACGGCCGTGGCGAGCCAGGGGTGGCCGAGCGAGTCGGCGGTCCAGACGACGCCGCCGTCCCAGGGCGCGTGCTTGGCGACGCGCGGGCGGCCGTGGTAGTACGCCGCGAGGGCGCGGCGTGCGCCTAACGGTTGCGCGGCGGCGGGGGTGACGAAGTACGCGTTGCCGTCGCGGCGGACGGCGAGCGACCGACCGCGCCCGGCGTGGTCGGCCGGCACGACGCTGTCGAGGACGAGCGGCGCCTGCAGGTCGAGTTGGAGCTCGCCGCGGCGCGCGCGCGCGCCGGCGGCGGTCCGCGGCGGCGCGACGACGCGGTAGGTGACGACGTTCCGCCCGACGATCGAGCTGTCCGCGGGCGAGAAGCGCACGCTGAGGTCGTAGCGCCGCACGTCCCACCACGCGCGCGCGGGGCCGACGGTGCCGCGGAGCGTGTCGGCATGGGCGAAACGGGGCGTGCTGTCGGGACGCGCGGACGCGGCCTGCTGCGCGCGGGCGGCGGCCGGCCCGAAAGCGGCCAGGGCGATGGCGAGGAGGCGCCGCATCTGCGTCAGGCGCTCCGGTCGGCCTGACGCACGCGCGCGTCGGCCAGCCGCCAGTCGACCGCGGGGGCGACGTCCGCGTCGGCGAGGTGCAGCATCTCCGCGGCGCGCGCGACGACCGGCGCGCCGAGCGCCGCGGGAAGCGCGCGGCCGAAGGCCAGTTCGGCGCGCCGGCAGAGCCGCTCCTCGCGCGCGAGGTCGGCCTCCCAGCGCGCGTCCGCCGAACGCCAGCCGAACCGCACCGCGGCGGCGTGGACGCGCGCGTGCACGCCCTCGTGCACGACCGACGACGCCACGACCGCGGCCGAGATGTCGCGCCGCGCCAAGAACGTCAGCTCGGTGATCACGGCGCGCTCGGCGGGGAGGAACGCGCCGCGGCAGGCGAAGCGGACGACGCGGATCTCGCGCACGTCGCGCCGAAGGTGCGCGAGGCGCCACGGCTGGTACCGTTCGACCAGCCCGAGCGCCTCGTCGAGCCGTTCGAGCACGGCTGGGGTCGAGACGTCGGGGCGCGTGTTCTCGACGACGACGCGCAGGCCGCGCGCCGCGTGCACCTCGCGCGGGGCAGCGGGCGTGACGCCGAGCCGGCCGGCCGCGGCGCGGAAGAGGTCGCCTAACGACACGGCGCGCTCAGCCGCCTGCGAGGGCGAGCGCCTCGACCAGGCCGCCGGCGTCCACGTCCGCCACGGTGCGGGCTGCGGCCGCCATCGCCTCGGGCTCGGCGTTGCCCATCGCCACGCCGAGGCCGACCGCGCGAAGGGCGGCAACGTCGTTCGCGCCGTCGCCGACCATCATCACGCGCGTCATCGGCAGGCCGTAGGCGTCCGCGACCGCGCGCACCGCCGCGGCCTTGTCGATGCCGGCGGCGGTGATGTTGACGAACATCGAATCGGGCATCGCCGGCGACGCCGCGGGGGCGAGAACGAGCCCGGCGAGCGGCTCCGCCGCGACCGCGTCGGTCTCCTCGATCGGGATCACCCACTGCGCGCGGACCGGCGGTCCGCCGAGGGCGGCGCCTAACGCGCCGAGCGGGTGCGGGTCGTAGGGCACGCCGAGGAGGTCGGCGTGGCGGCGCCCGCGCTCGCCGAGCGCGCCCGGGGCGCGTTCGACGACGTACGCGTCGTCGCGGTAGAGCTCGAGGATCCGCCCCGACCCCGCCGCGCGCGCCGCCCGGGTGCGCGCGACGAGCCGGTCGAGCGCGCCCACCGGCAGCGGCTGCGAGCGGGACAGCCCGTCGGGCAGCCGCACGACGCTCGCCCCGTTCTGGAAGATGTGCCACCCGTCCGGGTCGAGCCGCTCCGCGAACCCGCGCGTCTTGCCGAAGGCGGGGCGGCCGGAGCAAATCGCGAGGCGGACGCCCCGCGCCCGCACCCGGGCGGCCGCGGGCCAGACGGACGGCAGGACCGTGCCGGAGCTGCCGACGAGCGTGCCGTCGACGTCGATGCAGACCAGGGCGATGCCGGAGTTCATGCCGGGTAGTGTAATGCGGGCGGCGCTGCGCGGGCGTAGGTTACGTGCGCCCACTTGGCCTCGCGCCCGCCTGAGCTCTCACGCCACCGTCCGTGAACGCACACGAACCGGGTCGCGCCGAAGCACCCCGCGCGCGTCGGCGCGCCGAGCGCGCCGACCCGTCGCGGACGGGGCCGGGCGCGCTCCGCGCCGCGGCCGCGTTCGCGGCCCGCCACGCAGGAGGCCGGCCGTGACCGCGGAGCACGTCGACGTGCTCGTCGTCGGCGCCGGACTGTCCGGCGTCGGAGCCGCGTACCGCCTGCAGACGCGCTGCCCGACGCGCAGCTACGCCATCGTCGAGGGACGTTCGACGATGGGCGGCACCTGGGACCTGTTTCGCTACCCAGGCGTTCGCTCCGACTCCGACATGCACACGCTGGGGTACCCGTTCCGACCGTGGGAGAACCCGAAGGCGATCGCCGACGCGCCGGCGATCAAGCGCTACATCGAGGAGACCGCCGCGGCGTACGGGATCGACCGGAAGATCCGCTACCAGCACCGCGTGACGCGGGCCGAGTGGTCGTCCGACGACGCGCGGTGGACCGTCGACGTCGAGGTGGGGCCGGAGCGCGTGCCGGCGAGTCTCACCTGCTGCTTTCTCTACGCCTGCACCGGCTACTACGACTACGATCGCGGCTACACCCCGGAGTGGCCCGGCAGGGAGCGATTCGCCGGCCGCGTGGTGCACCCGCAGCAGTGGCCGGCCGACCTCGACTACGCCGGGCAACGCGTCGTCGTGATCGGGAGCGGCGCGACGGCGGTCACGCTCGTCCCGGCGCTCGCCGAGCGGGCCTCGCACGTCACGATGCTCCAGCGCTCGCCGTCGTACGTCGTCGAGCAGCCGACGCAGGACGTCATCGCGAACTGGCTCCGCCGCCTCCTGCCGGCGCGCGCCGCCTACCGCCTCACGCGGTGGAAGAACGTGCTGCGCGGGATGTTCTTCTACAGCCTCGCGCGCACGCGGCCGGCGCTCATGAAGCGCATCATCCGCCGCGGCGTCCGGCAGGCGCTCGGCGCGGAATACGACGTCGACACGCACTTCGCGCCGCGGTACAACCCGTGGGACGAGCGGCTGTGCATCGTGCCCGACGCCGACCTCTTCCGGACGCTGAAGTCGGGGCGCGCGTCGATCGTCACGGACCAGATCGACACCTTTACCGAAACCGGCCTGCGCCTGCGCTCTGGAGCGCATGTGGACGCGGACCTGATCGTCACCGCGACGGGCCTCAACTTGAAGGTGCTGAGCGGGGTGACGCTCGTCGTCGACGGCGCGCCGGTCGACCTCTCCAAGGTGACGGCGTACAAGGGGACGATGTACAGCGGCGTTCCCAACCTCGCCTCGGCGTTCGGCTACACGAACGCGTCGTGGACGCTCAAATGCGACCTCGTCGCCGAGTACGTGTGCCGGCTGTTGAACACGATGGAGCGGCGGGGCTACGCGGCGTGCACTCCGCGGCTCAGCGACGGCGCCGTCGACACCCGGCCGGCGTTGGACATCACGGCGGGCTACGTCCAGCGCGCGCTCCCGTCGCTCCCGCGGCAGGGGTCGCGCGGCCCGTGGCGCGTGCACCAGAACTACGTGCGCGACCTCGTGGCGATGCGCCACGGCCGGGTGGAGGACGACGCGATGGAGTTCCGCCCCGCGTCCCGGCCCGGCCGGCTCTCGTGACTGTGACCATGACCGTGACCGACGTCGACGCCCGCCCCTGGCTCGCGCAGTACCCCGCCGAAGTGCCGCACAGCCTCGCGCCGTACCCCGAGCGGGCCCTCCATCACTACGTGCGCGACGCCGCCGAGCGCTACGGCGACCGCCCGGCGTTCCTCTTCTACGGCGCGGCGACGTCGTTCCGCGAGCTGGACGCGCGCGTCGACCGCTTCGCGGCGGCGCTCCAAGCGTTAGGCGTCGCGAAGGGCGACCGCGTCGCGCTCATGCTCCCCAACTGCCCGCAGTTCGGCGTCGCGTTCTACGGCGCGCTCCGTGCGGGCGCGACCGTGCTCGGCCTCAACCCGCTCTACACCCCGCGCGAGCTCGGCCACGTGCTCCGCGACGCGGGGGCGGAAACCTTCGTCGTCCTCGCGCCGATGCTGCGGGTGTTCGACGCCGTCGCGGCCGAGACGCCCGTGCGGCGCGTCATCGTCACCGGACTCGACGACGCGATGCCGGCGCCGGTCGCGGCCGGCTACGTCGCGACGGCGCGGGCCGCCGGCACGTACGCGGAGGTGCCGGCACGCGAGGGGCTGTACCGGTACGCCGAGCTGCTCGCCGCCGACCGCGGCGCGCCAGCGCCGGTCGACGTCGACGTACGCCGCGACGTCGCCGTGCTGCAGTACACCGGCGGGACGACCGGCACGAGCAAGGGCGCGATGCTCACGCACTTCAACGCCGTCGCCAACGCGCTGCAGACGCGCGCGTTCATCCCGCAGCTCGCCGACGGCGAGGAGACCGCGCTCGCGATCATCCCCTTCTTCCACATCTACGGGCTGACCTGCGCGCTCAACCTCAGCATCGTCGCGGGCGGCACGACGCTCGCGCTGCTGCCGCGCTTCGACGCCATGGACGCGATCGACCTCATGGCGCGCGCCGGGGCGACCTCCTTCCCCGGCGTGCCGGCGATGTTCGTCGGGCTGAACGCGGCCCTCGCCGCCGACCCGTCCCGCGCCTCGGCCTTCGCGCGGCTCAAGCTGGTCAACTCCGGCTCGGCCCCGCTGCCGATCGAGGTCGGGCGCGAGTTCGCGGCGCGCACGGGCCTGTCGATCACCGAGGGCTACGGGCTGAGCGAGGCGTCGCCGACGACGCACACGCAGCCGCCCGGGCGCGCGCCGCGCGACGGCACGATCGGCGTGCCGATCTGCGACGTGGAGTGCGTGGTCGTCGACGACGACGGCCGCCCGGTCGCGCCCGGCGCGGCGGGGGAGCTCTGCCTGCGCGGGCCCAACGTCATGCTCGGCTACTATAACCGGCCCGAGGAGACGGCGGCCGCGCTCCGCGACCACGGCGACGGCGGCCCGCGGTGGCTGCACACCGGCGACGTCGCGGTGATGGACCCGGACGGCTATTTCCGGATCGTCGACCGCAAGAAGGACATGATCCTCGTCGGCGGTTTCAACGTCTACCCGCGCGAGATCGAGGAAGTGTTGCACGAGCACCCGGCGGTGCAGGAGGCCGCCGCGTACGCCGCGCCCGACGCGTACCTGGGCGAGGTTGTGCGCGCTGCGGTCGTGCTGCGGCCCGGTGCGTCCGCGACCGAGGAAGAACTCGTCGCACACTGCCGCGCCGGGCTCGCCCCGTTCAAGACCCCGCGGACGATCGACCTGCGCGACGCGCTGCCGCGCTCGACGGTGGGGAAGGTGCTCCGCCGCGTACTCCGCGACGAGGCCGCGGCGGCGGGCGCGTGACGGCGGCGCCCGCCGCGGGCGGGTCAGGCCGCGAGCGACGCCATGTCGATGACGAAGCGGTACTTCACGTCGCCCTTCAGCATGCGCGCGTAGCCCTCGTCGATGCGCTGCACCGGGATGACCTCGACGTCGGCGCCGAACCCGTGCGCGGCGCAGAAGTCGAGCATCTCCTGCGTCTCGCGGATTCCGCCGATGAGCGAGCCGCCCAGTCGCCGGCGTCCGATGATGAACGGCCACACCGCGCCGAGCGCGTGCGGCTCCGGCGAGCCGCCCAACAGCACGAGCGTTCCGTCGCGGCGCAACGCGTTGAGCTCGGGCTCCAGGTCGTGCGGCGCCGACACGGTGTCGAGGATCAGGTCGAGCGAGTTCGCCACGCCGCGCATCTGCTCGGCGTCGCGCGAGATGACGACGTCGGTCGCGCCGAGCCGCCGCGCGTCCTCGGCCTTGTTGGGTGAGGTCGTGAACAGCGTGACCTCCGCGCCCATCGCGCGCGCGAGCTTGACCGCCATGTGGCCGAGCCCGCCCAGGCCGACCACGCCGACGCGCTGCCCGCGGGCGACCCGCCACTCTCGGAGCGGCGAGTAGGTCGTGATCCCCGCGCAGAGCAGCGGCGCGGCCGACGCGGGGTCGAGCCCGTCGGGCACGCGCAGCACGAACCGTTCGTCGACGACGATCGTGTCGGCGTAGCCGCCCTGCGTCGGGCGGCCCGTCTCCTTCTCCGTACCGCCGTAGGTGCCGGTGAAGCCGACTTCGCAGTACTGCTCCAGACCGTCGCGGCAGCTCGCGCACGCCTGGCAGCTGTCGACCATGCACCCGACGCCGACGAGGTCGCCCTCGCGGAACCCGCGCACGTCGCCGCCGACCGAGGCGACGCGGCCGATGATCTCGTGCCCGGGCACCTGCGGGTAGGCGATCGGACCCCACTCGCCCCGCACGGTGTGGAGGTCGGAGTGACAGACGCCGCAGTAGAGGATGTCGATGCGCACGTCGCGCGGCCCGGGGTCGCGGCGCTCGAAGCGCCAGGGGCCGAGGGGGGAGGAGGCGTCGAACGCCGCGTAACCGAGTGCTGGAAGCATACGTGAGGCACGAGAGACCGGACGCGCGGCCGGACGGCGCGGCGTCACCCGCGCGCACCTTGCGCACGAACAGTGCTACGGCCCCGCGGCGGGGCCGGCAATTCCGCGCTCTCGCGCCACCGCGGTATGTTCTTCGCCGGCGCGCCACGCCCGACGGACGCCCGCCCTCCCCCCACGACCCTCGCCCATGCGCCTCGGCGTCGACCTCGGCGGCACCAAGATCGAAGCGCTCGCGCTCGCCGACGACGGCCGCGAGCTCGTCCGGCGGCGTGTCCCCACGCCCCGCGCGTACGACGCCTCGGTCGAGGCGGTCGCCGAGCTGGTCGCGGGCGTCGCGCGCGACGCGGCGACTCCGGACACCACGCCGATCGGCGTCGGCATCCCCGGCGCGGTCGTGCCGGCCACCGGGCTCGTGAAGAACGCCAACTCGACCTGGCTCAACGGCCGCCCGTTAGGCCGCGACCTCGAAGGGCGGCTCGGCCGCGCCGTGCGCCTCACGAACGACGCCAACTGCTTCGCGCTGTCCGAGGCCGCCGACGGCGCGGGCGCGGGCGCGCCGATCGTCTTCGGCGTGATCCTCGGCACCGGGGTCGGCGGCGGCGTCGTCGTGAACGGAACCTGCCTCACCGGCGCGAACTCGCTCTCCGGCGAGTGGGGGCACAACCCGCTGCCGTGGGCGCGCCCCGACGAGCTCCCCGGCCCGCCGTGCTACTGCGGCCACCGCGGGTGCATCGAACAGTTCCTCTCCGGGCCCGCGTTCGCGCGCGACCACACCGCGCACACCGGCGAGACGCGGACGACCTTCGAAATCGTCGAGGCCGCGGGACGCGGGGACCCGGCCGCGTCCGCCTCGCTCGCGCGGTACCACGACCGGCTCGCACGCGCCCTCGCCCTCGTCGTCAACGTGCTCGACCCCGACGTCTTCGTGCTCGGCGGCGGGATGTCCAACGTGCCGGGCGTGCCCGAAGCGGCGCAGGCCGGACTCGGCGCCCACATGTTCAACGCGACCGGGGTGACCGGCGACGCGCCCGCGGCCGCGACGCGCGTCGCCCGCGCGCGCCACGGCGACTCGAGCGGGGTGCGCGGCGCTGCCTGGCTCTGGCCGGCGGCGCGGTAGAGCAGGTCGCGCTTACGTCTAGCACCTAGGTCATGCAGCCGTGGACCCCCGCGCACGCGAGGGTCCAACCTCGCGTCCCGCGATCGCCAGCGCGCGGCGCCGTTAGGCCGCAAGGCGCAACGCGGGCGCGGCGCGCTCCGCGCCGCCGAGCTGCTGCGCGACGAGCGTCGCGTACGTCGCGCATTCCGCGAGCAGCCGTTCGTGCGGCCCGTCGCCGACGATCCGCCCGCCCTGGACGACGAGGATCCGGTCGGCGTCGCGCACGGTGTTGAGGCGGTGCGCGACGACGAGCGTCGTGCGCCCCCGCCGGAGCGCCCTGAGCGCCTCCTGCACCGCGCGCTCGCTCTCCGTGTCGAGCGCCGCCGTCGCCTCGTCGAGTAGCAGGACCGCGGGGTCGACGAGGAACGCGCGGGCGATCGCGATCCGCTGCCGCTGGCCGCCCGAGAGCCCCCGCCCACCCTCGCCCAGGTGGTGCTCGTATCCGCCCGAGAGCGTGGCGACGAACTCGTGCGCGTTCGCCGCGCGCGCCGCCGCCTCGACCTCCGCCCGCGTCGCGGTCGGCCGGCCGTAGGCGATGTTCGCCGCGATCGAGCCCGCGAAGAGCACGACCTCCTGCGGGACGACGCCGAGCTGGCGCCGCACCGTGGTGGCCTGCAGCCCGCGCAGGTCGTGGCCGTCGAGGAGCACGCGCCCGGCGGTCGGCTCGTGCACGCGCTGGACCAGGCGGAGCATCGTCGACTTCCCGCTGCCCGACGGCCCGACGAGCGCGACGGTCTCGCCCGGCGCGATGTCGACGCGGATCCCGTCGAGCGCCGGCCGGGCGCCGCCGTACGAGAAGCGCACGTCCTCGAACGTGACGCGGCCGCCGAGCGCGGGGGCGGGCACCGCGTCCGGCAGGTCGGGCGACTCCTCCTCCGCGTCGAGCACCTGGAACACCGACTCGAGCGCCACGGCCGCCTTGCGCACCGCCGGGTAGAGGTCGACGAGCAGCGTCACGGGCGCGAACACGCCGCCCACGTAGCCCCAGAGCGCGAGCAGCGCGCCTAACGAGAGTCCGCCGCGCGCGACGAGCCAGCCGCCGTACGCGAGCACGGCGAGCCGCGCCGCGAGCTCGGCGGCCCCGGCGGCGGCGGTCACGCGCGCGTCGGCGTGGACGCCGCGGCGGATGCTCGCGAACGCCCACCGCGTGCGCCGCAGGAAGCGGTGCTCCTCGGCGCGCTCGTTCGCGAACGCGCGCACCGTGCCCATCCCGTACAGCACCTCGCCGTACCACGCCCAGAGCCGGCGCCAGAACGTGTGGTGCATCGCGTCGCGCGCCGCCTGCCGCGGCGCCGCGGCGGCCGCGAGCGCCGCGGGGATCGGCACGAGGCAGAGCACGACCGCGGCGAGCGCGGGCTGCAGGCGGCACATCCCGAACGCGGCCACGCCCACGTAGACCACCGTCGGGAGAAGGCGGTACGCGACGTCGGTGAACGCGCCCGCGGTCTGCGGCGCGCTCGACTCGATCGCGTACCGCAGCCCGCCGGTGCCGATCTCGGCCTGCGTGTGTGGTGAGAGCACGCTGAGCTTCGCCGCGACGTGCCGACGCAGCTGGTACTCGATGCCCAGGCGGACCTGCCACGTCGCGACCGTAACGCGCGCGCCGGCGAGCGTGCGCCACGCGATCACGACGCCGACCGCGCCGACCGCCCGGGCGAGGTCGCCGAGGGCGCGGGGCGCGAGGCCGCCCGCGCCCGGGGCGGCTCGCCCGGCCAGGCCCGTGAGCAGGTCGACGAGCGCCCGGAAGACGAGCGGCTCCGCGGCGGCGGCGGCCGCCACGCTCACCGCGCCGGCGAAGGTGACGGCGACGCGACGGCGGTTGGGCCGCACGAACAGGGCGAGCGCGCGGCCGACGAGCGCGCGCGAGCGGGGGGAGGCGAACACGTGACGCGGGGGCGGTGGGGGCGCGGTGGCCGCGCGCTGTTGCGCGCGTGCCACACCGACCCCTGCCGACGCGTTAGTCGCGGCGATGTCACGGAGCGCGCGCCGAGCGGCGCGCCTCGGGCGGCGCGCGCCCCGCGTCAGAACACGCCCGCCGCGCGCTGCAGCCGCACGACGTACTGGCGCTCCTGGCCCGCGGTGTAGCGCCCCGCGTAGCGCAGGTCCATCACGATGCGGTCGCGGCGCCAGTCGCCCGAGAGCGCGGGCGACGGGCGGCCGCGCCGCGACGGGTCGGGCAGCAGCGTGACGCGGCCGTCGCGCACCGTCCACGCGCCGCCCGCGTCGGCGTCGGACCAGTCGTCGCCTAACGGGACCGGCGTGCCGGCCACGACGTGCGCGTACTGGTAGTGCACGTCGACCGTGAACCGCCCCGAGGGGTGCAGGTTCAGGAGGACGCGGTCGACGCGGCCGACGAGCTCGTACCCGGCGGCGCCGACGAGGCGATCCGCGGCCGGTAGCGCGCGACCGTTCACGCGCTCCAGCCGGTAGACGCCCGCGGCGCGCGGGTCGTCGGGCGCGGGCAGCGTCGCGTGAGGGGGGGGGCCGGCCGCCGCGCCCGCGAGAAGCGCGGCGGCGCCGACCGCCGCACGGGTTGATCCGATGCTCATCACGGCGCCGTCGGAGTGAAGGTCCAGCTCAGCAGGTCGTGCCGCTGGTAGGCGCCCCCCGTCGCGGCCGTGAAGCCGATCCAGGCCTTGCCGTTCGCGTCGAGGATGCTCGCGCCCTTGATGTTCGTGAGCGAGACGGTCGACGTGATCGCCGCGGTCGTCGACCCGTCGAAGTAGGCGGTGAACGTGCCCACCGAGCCCGACACCGCGTACACGACCTTCACCGTATGCACCGCGCCGTCCTTGAGGTTGATCGGCGCCGTCCGGGGCCAGCCGACCGTACAACCGGTCGAGGTCGAGTCGTGATAGGCGGAGAGCGCCGCCGTGCCGCACGACTGGATCGCGACGTGATTTCCGTTCGGGTCGTTGTACGGCGCGCCGCTGTTCTGCCACGTGTCGAGCTCGATCGCGAGCGCCTTCGTCAGCCCGGGGTAGCCGATCCCGCCGCCGTTGGAGCCCGTGGCGGTCGCGCTCGCGCTCTGGATGACGAGCGCCAGCCCGTCAGCCCCGCCGATCCCGATGCCGCCGCCGTTGGTCATCTGGTACCGGAACGTCGTGACGAACCCGGCGTCGAGCCGCTGCTTCACGGGCTGCCACACGCCGCCGCTCTGGTTCACCGAGTCGGCCGTGAGGCGCAGGACGCAGTTGCCGGCCTGCCGCGTGGTCCCGCTGATGTTCAGCCCGGTCAGCGTGCAGAAGTCGTGGTAGGCGATCGTCGAGGTCACCGTCGTCACGGCGGAGCCGGTGATGCCGTTCGGGATCGCGTTCGCGACGGTCACCGTCGGCGAGCCCGGCCCGATGCCGCGCACGTGCCCGGCCGTGTCGGCCTGCAGCATGGTCGTGTCGGACGAGGTGACTTTCAGGTACGCCCGCGGCACGTCGTAGCCGTTCGCGTCGCGCGCCGTGATCGTCACGTGCGACGTGTCGCCGATGTTGAGCGCCGCGCTCGGCCCCGTCACCGAGATCGTCGCCGCGGCCTGCCGCACCGCGACCTTGGTCAGGCCGGTGAGCGAGTTCGCCGCGGCCTGGATCCGGGCGAGCCCGTTCGCAGCCGAGGTGACCCGCACCCACTGCGTCCCATCAGACCGTGTGCCGCTCGAGCCGAGCGCGACCGTCGCCGACGCGCTCGTCGTCCACGTCACCGTCGCGGTCGGCAGCACGTTGCCGTTCGCGTCCTTCACGACGGCGGTCACCGTGTCGCCTGCCGCTAGCGAGGCGAGGAGGAGCGAGTCGCGCCCCATCACGATCTGCGATGCGGCGCCGGCCGTCGCGGTCGCGGTGATGCTGACCGAGCCGGTCACACCCGCGGCCGCGGCCGTGATCGTCTGCTGGCCCGCCGTCGCGCCCAACGTCCAGCCGCCGACCCGGGCGAGGCCCGACACGTTGGTCGTCTGGGTCGCGCCGGCGAGCGTACCCTGCCCCGCACCCGCGGCGAATGTCACGGCAACGGCGGACACCGGATTCCCCGCGGCGTCGGTCACCTTCACCGCCGGGGGCGTCGCTACCGCGGTCAGCACGGCGGCGGTCTGCACGTTACCGTCGGCGACGACGACCTGCGCCGCCGCACCCGCCGTGACTGTCAGCGTCGGCGCGGTCGCGGGGACCGTGGTGCCGTCGACCGTCGCCGTGATCGCCGCGGCCGTGCCGGCCCGCACGCCGGTGAGGGTCGCCGTGTACGTACCATCGCCGCGATCCGTCACCGTGGAGACCGTGCCGGTGCTGATACCGGCCGGGGGAGACGCGGAGCCGAAGACCACTGTGACGGTGTGTCCGGCGCCGAGGCGGTTGCCGTAGGCGTCCTTCGGCGTGACGGTCGCCGTCACCGTGCCCGCGCTCGCGACGGTCGCGGCCGAGAGCGTGAGCGTCGTTTGCGTCGCGCTCACCGCGCCGCCCGTTGCCGTCGCGTGGAAGGTGAGAGAGCTCAGGCCGGCCGCGCCCGCCGTGAGCGTGTACGCGCCCGGGGTGGTCCCGAGCGTCCAGCTTCCCGCGGTCGCCACGCCGTTGCCGGCCGTCGTGACCGCCTGGGTCGCGCCGCCGCCGATCGTCGCGCCCGTGCCCGTCGCGATCGCGAATGTCACGCTCACGCCCGGCACGGGATGGCCGCCCGCATCCACTGCCCGGACTGCGGGCGAGGCGGACGGCGCCGTACCGACCGGGGCCGTCACGTTGTCGCCCGCCACCGCGACGAGCTGCGTCGCGGCCTGCTGGACGGTGACCGCCGCGGTCGCGCTCGCCGATCCGAGCGTGGCCGTGATCTGAACCGAGCCGTTCGCGACGGCCGTGACCGTCGCGCTCGTCATTCCGCCGGACACCGTCGCGACGGCGGGCGCGGACGTCGACCAGACGAGGCCCGTCGTGGGGACCGCGTTGCCCGCGCCGTCGGTCGCGCTCGCGACGGTCACCGTCCCGGTCGCCCCGAGCGAGGTCAGCAGCATCGAGGTCGGGGCGAGCGTGAGGTGCGCGGCCCCGCCGGACGTTATCTGCAGCGTTGGCGCGGCCGTGACGGTGATGCCGTCGACCGTCGTGCCGATCGCGACCGCGCTGCCGGCCCGGGTGCCGGTGAGCGTGGCGGTGTACGTGCCGTCTCCGCGGTCGGTGACGGCGGACGCCGTGCCCGTACTCACGCCGTTAGGCAGCGAGGCCGAGCCGAAGCGGACAACGACCGTGCGCCCCGCGCCGACGCGGTTACCGTAAGCGTCGAGCGGCGTGACCGTCGCGGTCACCGTGCCGCCGCTCGCGACGGTCGCGGCCGAGAGTACCACCGTGGTCTGCCCGGCGTCCACCGGACCGACGATCGCCGTCGCACTGAACTGGACTGGCGTCGCCGCCCCGGCGCTCGCGCCGAGCGTGTAGCCGCCCGGGGCGGACCCGAGTCGCCACGGCCCAGCGACGGCGAGGCCGCCGGCCCCGCTCGTCACCGTCTGCGTCGCGGCGCCGCCTATGCTGCCGGTCGCCAGCGTTCCGCCGTTCGCGATCGAAAACGTCACTGGCACGCCGACGACCGGCGTCCCTTGCGCATCCTCGACGCGCACCGTGGGCGTGGCCGAGAGCGCGCTGCCGACGGTCCCGGTGGCATTGTCGCCCGCCGTCTTGGTCAGGTGGGCGACGTTCTGCTGGACCGACACGGCGACCGTCGCGGTCGCGGCACCCAGGTGCGCAGTGACGATTGCGCCCCCCGGGCCGGTCGAGGTCACCGTCGCCGACGGCGCGGCACCCGCCGTGACCGTCGCGACAGTCGGCGCCGACGACGACCAGGTGAGCGCCGTGGTCGGAACCGCGTTGCCCACGCTGTCCGTCGCGCTCGTCACGGCCGCGGTCCCGCTTGCGCCGATCGACGCAAAGGAGAGCGTCGCGGGCGCGACGGTGAGGTGCACCGGCGCGCCGGGCGTGACGGTCAGCGCCGGGGCGCCCGTCGCGGCCGCGCCGTCGACCGTCGCCGTGACCGGCGCCGGAGTCCCCGACCGCAGGCCGGTGAGCGTGGCGACGTACGTGCCGTCGCCGACGTCGGTGACGCTCGAAACGTGCGCGGTGCTGACGCCCGCGGCGCCCGTCCCGACCGTCACGACGACCGTGTGGCCGGCGCCGAGCGTGTTGCCGCCCGCGTCGCGCGGGGTGACGGTGACCGTCACCGCCGACCCGCTCGCGACCGTGGGGGCGGAGAGCACCACGAGCGTCTGCCCGGTGTTGTTCCCGCCTGCGGCGACCGTGATCGGTCCCGAGGCGAGCGGGGCGAGCGACGGCGCGCTGAAGCTGAGCGTGCGCACGCCCGCGGCGCCGTTCAGCACGAGGTCGCCGAAGCGGGCCACGCCGGCCGAGTCGGTCGCGACGGCGAGCGTCCCGGCGATCGTGCCCACGGCGCCGTTGCCTAACGCGACCGTGACGGCGACGCCGGCCGTGCGGACCGGATTCCCGACCGCGTCGACGATCTGGACGGCCGGCGCAGGGGCGAGCACGACGCCGGTCGCCGCGGTGGCCGGCGGCGCCGTGACCGCGGCGATCGCGGCCGCCGCGCCGGCCTGGACGCCGAGCGTGCGACGGAGGACGATGCGCCCCGCAGAGTCCGACACGCCGGCGGCGGGCGCCGCGGTCGAGTCCACGCCGAGCAGCACCGCGGTCGCGGTGTACGACCCCGCGCGCGTCGGCATCGTCCAGCGCGCGTGCGCGACGCCCACCGTGTCCGTCTGCGACGAGTCGGGCGAGACGTGGCCGCCGGGCACGACGAAGCGCACCCACGCGCCGACGACGGGCTTGCCGTCTGGGCTGAACACGGGGGCGTCGAGCGGCGTCCCCGTCGTGTCGCCCGCGACCGTGGCCGGCGGCACGCGCACGCGGAGCCACGCGGTGTCCTGGACTGGCGCCTGGATCGGCGCGTCAGCGTACGCGCCGGGGTTGGCCGGGCCGACGACGGCGGCGCGCACGGACGCGGTGCCCGCGCCCGCGTTCGCGGCCACGCGCACCACGCCCGCCGGCGACACGGCCGCGCCGGCCGCGGCCGGCACGAACGCGGCGTCCGCGATCACGTACCCGCGCGCGTCGAGCGCCTCCATGCGCACCGGGATCGAGTCGCCCGGCGTGAGCAACGACTGCGGAGGGCTCACGTGCACCACCGCCGCGATCTGCCGCACGACGACGCTGATCGTGTCGACCGCGAGCAGGCTGCCGTCGCCGGCGACCGCGCGCACGGCGACGCGTGCGGTGCCGTTGCCGCGCGCGACGAGCGGGGTGAGCGCGACCGCCGCGGGCGACGACGTGCTCGTCGTGCCCGCGTCGCGCACGGGGTTCGCCGCCGCGACGTCACGCCGGACGACCAGGCGCAGTGGGGCCGGCGGGCTGGCGCGGTGCGACGCCGGTCCCGTCGCCCCGAGAGCGAGCGCGCTCTGGCGCGAGGCCCGGACTGGCGACGCGGCCACCGCGAGGCTCGCCCGTGCGGCACGCACCGGTGCGGCGCTCGCGGGCGGCGCGCCGACGCTCACGATCGCCGAATCGGTCGCGGTGAGCGGGGCGACCTGGAGCGACGCACCGGCGATCGCGTGCCCACGCGCATCCTGCAAGACCACGGTCGGGACGACCGAATCTCCGAAGCTCCACGCCCGGTAGTTCGTAGCGTTCGCGGCAAGGGCGCCGTGCTGCGCGACGTGCACGACGACCGTGTCGGCGCAGCGGGCGCCACTGAGGCAGAACGGGTGCGTGACGACGAGCGTGTCGGTCCCGCCCTGCTGCGCGACGGCGCGGGCCGAATCGCCGGTGGCGCCGAGTTGGACCGCGCCGGGGCCCGTGCGCGTCCAGACGACGCCGGAGCCGGCGCGCGGCGCGAGCGTCGTGCCCGACCGCGCGAGTCCGAGCCCGACCATCGTCGCGGTGTCGCCGAGCGCGGTGACGGTGGTGTCGCGCGCCGTCGCGGCGCGCACGCCGGCCACGACGACCGTCGCGCGACGGGTGACCGTCGTCGTGTAGAAGCGGGGATCGGTGAGCGTGATGACGACGTCGGTCGTGCCGGGACGGCGCGTGTCGACCTGGACGCTGTCGCCGCCGCGCGCGTCGACCGTCGCGGACGCCGCGGGCGTCGCGCCGGCGCTGGCGCGCAGCGCGGTCGCGCCGAGCACGGCCGGCGTCGCGACCTGCCACCGGACGCCCGCGTCGAGCACCTCTCGTCCCTTGTCGTCGATCACGCGCACGCCGACCGGCCGGCCGTCGCCAAGGACGAGCGTGTCGGCCCAGTTCCGGGTTTCGAGCGTCGCGTGGAATTTCTCGGGGCCGGTACGCAAGTCCTCGCCGCACGCCGCGGCGAACGCGGCGGTGGCGGCGAGGACGATTCCGGCCGCGCGCGGAAGGCGCGCGCGCGCGGACGTCACCCGCGTCATCGCGTCGTGTCCTGCGGCGCGGCCGCGACCCGGGGGATCTCGCGCGCGTTCGGCTGGCCCGTCGCGCGCCGCGCGCGGTCGAACGCGAGGCCGAACCCGGCGAGGAACGGGGAGCGATTCGCGCGGATCACGTCGCCCGTGAAGGTCCAGCGCCGCATCGACCCGGTCGCGTGCACGCCGCGCCAGAGCGCCACGTCCGCGCCCAGCTGCAGCCCCGCGCCGACAGTCGCGCCGCTCGTCAGGCGCGGCCGGTCCTGATACCCGGTCTGTCCGAGATACGGCGGCGCGATGCCGCGCCAGTCGTAGCCGCCGGAATCGACCGTCGAGATCGCGCGCCCCACGAGCACAGCAAAGCCGGGGCGCATGGTGACCCGGCCCACACTCAGCGGGCGCGCGATCCCCGCGCTGACCCCCTCGGCCGTGGTCGTCGGGCGTGCCGCGCGCAGCCAGCCGAGTTCGAGCTCGGTCCCGGCGAGCCGCCCGCGGTCGCGCGACCGAGCGAGCGTTGCCGCCAGGCTCGGCAGCGCGTGCCGGCCGATCGGGCCGGCGCTCGCCTGCAGCCACTCGCCGGTGAGGCGGGTCCGGCCCGCGCGCGTCGGGCGCGCCCCGGACGTCGTATCGGCCGCGCGGGCCGCCCGTGCGTCGCCTTGCGCGAGGAGCGGGTGCGCTCCGGTCAGGAGCGAGAGGACGGCCAGCGCTCGGCACGTCCAGGCGACGAGTCGGGCGAGGCCGGTACGGACCGAGCGACGCCGCTCGGCGAGGGGGCGACGGGACCAGACGGGCACGCGGGGGGCGGCAGGGCCCACCGCGACGCTGCGCGGCGGGCCTGGGAAGGGCGGGATGGGCCATCCGTGTGGCCCGCGTGCGACAGGGACGCGCCGACGCCACGCCCGTCACCCGTCCCGCCCGACCCATCTCCCCTCTTTGCGGCCGCCTTCCGCACGTACGGGCGCCCATGTGGGCGCCCGCCGCGCTTACGCGCGGACCAGCTTCTTGTACTGCACGCGGTGCGGCTGGTCCGCGTCGGGCCCCTTCCGCCGCTTCAGGTCCTCGATGTACGACCCGTAGTTCCCCTCGTGCCACACCACCTCGCTGTCCCCCTCGAACGCGAGGATGTGCGTCGCGACGCGGTCCAGGAACCACCGGTCGTGCGAGATCACGACCGCGCACCCCGAGAAGTCGAGCAGCGCCTCCTCGAGCGCGCGCAACGTGTCGACGTCGAGGTCGTTCGTCGGCTCGTCGAGGAGCAGCAGGTTCGAGCCCGTCATGAGCGTCTTGGCGAGGTGCAGCCGGTTGCGCTCGCCGCCCGACGTGTCGCCGACCTTCTTCTGCTGGTCGGTGCCTTTGAAGTTGAAGGACGACAGGTAGGCGCGGGTGTTCATCTCGCGCTTGCCGACCATCACCGTCTCCTGCCCGCCCGAGATCTCCTGCCAGACGGTGTTCTTGGCCTCGAGCGTGCGGTTCTGGTCGACGTAGCCTAACACGACCGTTTCGCCGAGCTTGACCTGCCCCTCGTCGGGCGTCTCCTGGCCGGCGACCATCTTGAAGAACGTCGTCTTCCCGGCGCCGTTAGGCCCGATGATGCCGACGATCCCCGCGCGCGGCAGCTGGAACGTGAGGCCGTCGATGAGCAGCCGGTCGCCGAACCCCTTGCGGAGGTCGCGCGTCGTGACGACCTCGTTGCCGAGCCGCGGCGCGGGCGGGATGACGATTTCGTTCTGCGCCACCTTCTCCTGTTGGGCCTCGCTGGCGAGCTGCTCGTAGGCCTGCAGGCGCGCCTTGCTTTTGCTCTGCCGCGCGCGCGGCGACATCCGCACCCACTCCAGCTCGCGTTCGAGCGTGCGCTGCCGGGCGCTCGCGTGCTTCTCCTCGCGCGCGAGGCGGTCCTTTTTCTGCTCGAGCCAGCCGGAGTAGTTGCCCTCGTACGGCACGCCGCGCCCGCGGTCGAGCTCGAGGATCCACTTCGCGACGTTGTCGAGGAAGTAGCGGTCGTGCGTGATCGCGACGACGGTTCCGGGGAAGCTCTCGAGGTGCTGTTCGAGCCACGCCACCGACTCGGCGTCGAGGTGGTTCGTGGGCTCGTCGAGGAGCAGCATGTCGGGCTCTTCGAGCAGCACCTTGCAGAGCGCCACGCGACGCCGCTCGCCGCCCGAGAGGTGCGTGACGTCGGCGTCGCCCGGCGGCAGGCGGAGCGCGTCCATCGCGACCTCGATCTTGTTGTCGAGGTTCCAGAGGTCGTGCGTGTCGATGTACTCCTGCACGCGCGCCTGCTCGTCCATCAGCTTCTCGAAGTCGGCATCCGCCTCGGCGAACGCGGCGCTGATCTCGTTGTAGCGGTCGAGCATGCCGCGCTGGTGCTTCAGCGCCTCCTCGACGTTGCCGCGCACGTCCTTCGTCGGGTCGAGCTGCGGCTCCTGCGGCAAGTAGCCGATGCGCGTGCCCTTGTGGGCCCACGCCTCGCCCTGAAAGTCGGTGTCGACGCCGGCCATGATCCGCAGCAGCGAGGACTTGCCCGCCCCGTTCGGGCCGAGGACGCCGATCTTGGCGCCGGGGTAGAACGAGAGCCAGATGTCGTCGAGGATGATCCGGTTGGGCGGGATCACCTTGCGCAGGCCCTTCATGACGTAGATGAACTGCGGAGCCATAACTTGCCGGGAAGCGGTGTCGGAGGCGGTCCGGTCGTCGCGGACGGCGCGCCGTACCGTACCGGAATCTCCGGAATCTACCGCTCCCGGGAACGTGCCCGGCCCGTCGCTCCGCGCGAAGGCGGCGCCGACCCCGCCCTGTCACGCGACCCGACCTGGCGAAACAACCTTACCCTGTCGCGCGGACTCACTGTGTCACACAGCGCCGCCGTGTCGGGCAGCGCGGCCCTGTCGTCCTGAGCGGAGCGAAGGATCTTCTGTGAACTGCGTGGAGACCCGCACGCCGGGGCGGAGCGTCGCGGCCCGACACAGCCCCGTGTACCGCACGCACGATCCCTCGCTGCGCTCAGGATGACCGGCAAGGAAGCGTCGGGCCGCCACGGACTGGCCCGACGAGCGCCGACCGGTCCCACGAACCTCGACCAATCGGACGCCCGCGGACCGCTGAGGCCCTTGTTGCGGACACGTCCGCGGGATCCCCGCGCCGCCGATCAGTCGCGCGTCGCGGGACGCGCCGCTTCGATCGCGAGCCGGATCTCAGCCGCCTCGGCGGCCGCCCGTCGCGCCGCCCCGATCGCGTCGCGCCAGAGCTGCGCGTCGGGCACCTCGCGCGTGGAGCGGGCGTCGCCGCCAGCGTCGCGGGACGAGGTATCGGACATAGTGACGGGGGACCTCGGCGAGGCCGGATTGACGGGATGCTGCATGTGACGGCTCGAGATGGCGACGTCGGAGATGCGTCGAGACCGGACGCCGCGCTACTGGATTCGCTAAAGCGCAACGCACATGCCACGCCCGGCGCCCGTAGCGTCCGACGACGGGTCGTCACGAGCCGTCAACGTCGCCTGCCTCAACCCGCTGGCGTCGCCGCGAGCCCGTCCACGAGCGCCGCCAGGTGGGCGTCCGTCGTGCGCGGGTTCATGACCGTGATCCGCAAGACGCGGCGCCCGCCGAGGACCGTCGTCGTGATCCACCCGGCGCCGGACGCGTTGTAGCGCGCGCGGACCGCGGCGTGTGCAGCATCGAGCGCCTCGCCGTCCTTCAGACCGCCGAGCGAGACGGCGGTTCGCCGGAAGCAGAGGATGTTCGACTCGGGCGCGTGCAGCGTCTCGAACGCCGGGTGCGCGTCGAGGCGCGCGTGCAGCCGTGCGGCGAGCGCGCACAGCCGGTCGTAGAGCGCGCCGAGTCCGTCGGCGCCGTGTCGCTGGAGCGCGACCCAGAGCTTGAGCGCGTCGGCCCGTCGCGAGCACTGGAAGCTCCGCACGCCCTGGTCCCAGCCCCGCGGCGGCGCGTGGTCGAACTCCTCAGCGTCCGCAAGGTCGGCGGCGCTCGCCCCCCGCGGCGTAAAGAGGTACGGAGCGGCCTGGGCGAACGCGCCGTCCAGCCAGCGCTCGTCGCGGACGAGCACCACACCGGCCGCGAGCGGCAGCAGGAGCATCTTGTGCGGGTCCCAGGCGAGCGAGTGCGCGCGCTCGAGGCCGCGCAGGCGGTGATGGTGCGCGTCCGAGAGCAGCGCCGACGCGCCGTGCGCCCCGTCGACGTGGAGCCAGTGGCCGTAGGCCGCGCACGCGTCTGCGACGCCAGCGACCTCGTCGAAGCTGCCGGTCGCCGTCGAGCCAGCCGTGGCGACGACCGCCATCACGCGCCGGCCGGACGCGTTCAGGTCGCCGAGCGTGCGGGCGAGGGCGCGCGCGTCGATCCGGAAGTCGCCGCCTGCGGGATCGCGCGATGGTACGGCCACAACGTTCCGCGTCCCGAGTCCCATCTCGCCCGCCGCCCGGGTCACGGCGTAGTGCGCGTGTTCGCCGCAGACGACGACCGGCGGCTCGGCGCCGAGCCCGGCGGTCCACACGTCCGGCACCGCGCGACTGCGCGCGGCGAGGAGCGCCGCGAACGTCGCTTCGGTCCCGCCCGAGGTGAACGTGCCGCCTGCTGCCGGCCCAAAACCGGCGAGGTCGGCCATCCAGCGGATCACGCGCGCCTCGACCGCGGTCCCCGTTGGCGACATTTCCTGCACCGCGACGGACTGGTTCAATGCGGCGACGACGTTCTCGGTCCAGACCGCGACCGGGAGCGGCGCGGCGACCTGATGGCCGAGCGACATAGGGTGCGAGAGCCGGTTGGCGTCGGGCACCACGTCGCGCGCGAGCCGGGCCGCGACGTCGGTGAGCGGGCGGCCACCGCGCGGGAGCGGCTCGTCGAAGCGGGCCGCGAGTTCCGCCGGGGCGAGCCCCGAGTTCACCGCCCCGCGGCCCGCGCCGGCGTCGGCGAAGTAGGCGGCGGCTAGTGCGATGAAGGGTGCCGCCGCCTCAGGGCGCGCGTCGGCGAGGATGGCGGCGAGAACGGCTTCGCCGGGGAGCGGGGCAGCGGGTGCGAGCGGGGGAGCGAGTGGCATGCGGCAACGTATCGAGCCGTACGCGACGGCCGCCCACCGCGGCGCTCAGTCGGCCATCTCGTCGTGCAGGTCGTCGTACCCGTCCGCCTCGCGGAACGACGCCAGGAGCGCGTCGCTCGGGCCGCTGACCGCCGCGAGATCGCCGAAGTGGCGGAGCGTCACGTGAATGGCGCGCCGGGTGCCTTCGGGCCAGTCGGGCATCACGAGCCCGGCGATCGTCTGCCGAATGGCGCGACCGTGCTCGCGCAGCACGCGACCTGCCGTCCCCGCGATGGCCGCGGCCGAGATCGCGACGTCCTGCGTCACGACGTTGCCCGTCGCGCGGTCGCGCCAGGCGACGTCACCCACCGCGCCGCGGTCCGCCCACACGCCGAGTTGCCGCACGGCGTCCGGCGGCGTTCCTTCCGTCCGGCGCCCCTCGACCGCCGCCGCGATCGCGACCGCAAGGCAGTCCGCCTCTGCCGCGCCGTAAAGCGTCACGACCTCGCGCGCGCCGCGGCCGAAGCCGACGTTGTACGCGCGTGGGTCGGGGCTCGAGCGGACG
The DNA here is from genome assembly GCA_019973575.1 of Gemmatimonadetes bacterium T265. Classification (NCBI taxonomy): domain Bacteria; kingdom Pseudomonadati; phylum Gemmatimonadota; species Gemmatimonadetes bacterium T265. The sequence continues at coordinate 2,388,202 of BPUI01000001.1, read as the reverse complement.
TGCGCGATCGGAAGGCCGTCGCCCGCCATCGCGCCGACGCCGTCGTCACCGTCGGCGAGCAGGACGAGGATGTCCATACGCTCCTCCGCCGAGCCCCGCTCGGCAGTTGGGGCCGCGCACACGCGGTCCGTGAGAGAGAACACACACGGACGGCGACGCCGTTTCGGGTCTCTCCGCATGGCAGACCCGGGCGTACCGCTCCCGGTCACCGGCCGTGCGCGCCTATATCGTCCCTGTGTGCCCCTGCGACGCACGATGGGTGAGACACGTCACCACACGGTGGCGTTTACGCCACAATCGTATGACGACGGCGTTACGACTCGGTCGTATGGGCGCCCGTCCAAGCACCCGCCGCGACGACGCCGACCATCAACCCCCATTCGGCGCCGGCCAAAGTCCCGGCCGCGAGGCGAAACGGCGCGGGGAGGAACGCGTCGGCGGCCGCGAGAGCGGCGAGCACTCCGACGGTCGCCAGGGCGGCGTAGCGCGCCGCGACTCTCCGCTCCACAAGCCGGCGGCGCACGGCACCGACGACGACGCCCCACGCCGCCGCGACGGCCGCGACGTGCACGCCGCCGTAGACCGCGGCGGTTCCCCCGTCGCGATCCGGGGTAATGAACTCCGGGAGCCCACGCAGGCGAAGCGCGACGACCGAGAGCCGCGCGAGCGCCGTCGCCCACCCATCCGACCCGAACCCGCGCACCCCGAGCCCGATCATCACTCCGACCGCCGCCGCGGCGGCGAGGGCGCCGCCCCGTACGACGGGCGATGGACGCCGCGGCGGCGCGGCGGCGAGAACATGAGGGCGGGTGGTCGGCACGCGAGACGGCGGGCGGGGATTCTTGGACGAATGTACGGCCCGCGGGCTCTGGTGGCGGGCCGCCGCGCGCTTAACGTCGTCTCCGCCCGACCGTCTATTTCCCCGTCGCCTGCGCGACCAGCGTACGCACGCCGCTCCCTGCGGCTCCGATCCGAGTTTTCTACATGGCACCTTTCGTCCGCTCCCGTCCGCCGCGGCGCCTCGCGCGCGTCGTCGCCGCGGCCATCAGCATCTCCCTCGTCGTCGGCGCGTGCGCGTCCGGGGGTGCGAGCGCGCCGCGGGCGGGCGGTCGTGCCGATCCGGCGCCGCTCCCCGATTTCGCGGCGCACTACACGACCGAAGGGCGCGAACTCACGGCCGACCAGCAGGTGCGGCATGTGCTCTCGCGCCTCACGTTCGGCGCGCGCCCGGGCGACTACGAGCGCGTGCGGGCGGAAGGCGTCGACCGCTGGATCGACGAGCAGCTCTTTCCGGAACGGCTTCCGGACACGCTGGGCCAGGCGGTCGCGGCGCGCTGGCCCGCGCTCGCCGAGCCGGGCGCGCAGCTGCTGGCCGAGAACCCGCCGCCGGGGCAGGTCCTCGCGCAACGCGCCGCGGCCGGGGCCGTGATGACGGCGCAGGACAGCGCGCAGGCGAAACAGCTCGCGCGCCAGTCGTACGTGTTCGTCGGCCAGCTCCAGGCGGCGCGGACGGCGCGTGCGGTCGCGGGCGAGCGGCAGCTCCAGGAGGTCATGGTCGACTTCTGGGAGAACCACTTCAATGTCTACGACCGCAAGGACCGGCTGCGCTACTACCTGCCGGAGTACGACGCGCTGATCCGGGCGCACGCGATGGGGCGCTTCCGCGACCTGTTAGGCGCGGTCGCGCACAGCCCGGCGATGTTGCAGTACCTCGACAACTTCCAGAGCCAGGCCGACAGCACGCACAGCACGCTCGCGCCGCGGCGCGGCGGGGGCGGCCGGCTGGCGGGGTTTCGCATCCGGCCGGTGTTCGGCGGCGGAACGTTCGGGCGCCCGCTCGGCGCCGGCGGCGTGCGCACGCTCGACGGCCGGTCGGGCGCGGACCGGGGGCCGGTCGCGCAGTCCGCGCCGGCCGCGCCGCGCCGCCGCGGGCTCAACGAGAACTACGGCCGCGAGCTGCTGGAGCTACACACGTTGGGCGTCGACGGGGGCTACACGCAGCAGGACGTGATCGAGGTCGCGCGCGCGCTCACGGGGTGGACGGTCGCCCCGCCCGCGCGGGGCGGCGGCTTCGTCTTCCGCCCCGAGTGGCACGACGCGGACGCGAAGACGATCCTCGGCCACGCGTTCCCGTCCGGCCGCGGCGAGGACGAGGGCGAGCGCGTGCTCGACCTGCTCGCGCGGCACCCGAGCACCGCGCGGTTCGTCGCGCGCAAGCTGTGCGTGCGCTTCGTGAGCGACTCGCCGAGCACGGCGCTCGTCGCGCGCGCGGCGGACGCGTTCACGCGCAGCGACGGTGACGTCCGGGCCACGCTCGCGGTGATCCTGCACAGCCCCGAGTTCTTCAGCCGCGCCGCCTACCGGGCGAAGGTGAAGACGCCGTTCGAGCTCGTCGCCAGCGCGGCGCGGGCGTTAGGCGCGACCGCCGACACGACGGCGCGCACGGCGCAGCTCGTCGCGCGCCTCGGGCAGCCGCTGTTCGGGCACCAGGCGCCGGACGGCTGGCCCGAGACGGGCGCCGCGTGGCTCAACACGGGCTCGATCCTCAACCGCATCAACTTCGGCGAGGCGGTCGCGGCCAACCGGCTGCCCGGCGCGCGGCTCGACGCGTGGCCGCAGTACGCGGTGCTCCGGGGCGAGGACCGCGCCGCGCAGATCGACGGCGTGCTCGGCGCCTTCCTCGGCGGCGAGGCCTCGCCCGACACGCGGGCGGTGCTCGCGAAGGGCGAGAACCCGCTCGCGGCGCAGGCGGCCCAGGCCGCCCCGATGATGGCCGACAGCACGGGCGACCGCCCCGACCGGGCCGAGCCCGTGCCGAGCCCCGGCGCGGTCGCGCGCGAGGCGGCCAAGCCCGGCGCGGCGCGGCCCCCGTTCGCCGGCCCCGTCCGCCCGCTCGATCCGTTCGCCCAACTCGTCGGGCTCGCGCTCGGCGCGCCCGAGTTCCAACGCCGTTAGGCCGTCCGACCCTCTCCCGCAGCACCCCGGAGCACGCCCATGCAACGCCGCACCTTCCTCAAGTCGGGCGCCCTCGCGCTCGTCACGATGGGCCTCTCGCCCAGCTTCCTGCGCCGCAGCGCCTTCGCGCAGTCGCTCGCGCGCGGCGCGGCCACGCGCGGCGCGCAGGGCGGCAAGGTGCTCGTCTGCCTGTTCCAGCGCGGCGCGGCCGACGCCCTCAACGTGGTCGTCCCGTTCGGGGACCGCAACTACTACGCGCTGCGGCCCAACATCGCCGTCCCCGAGCCGGGGCGCCCGAACGGCGCGCTCGACCTCGACGGGCACTTCGGGCTGCACCCCGCGTTAGGCGCGCTCAAGCCGGTCTGGGACCGCGGGCTGCTCGCCCCGGTCCACGCCGTCGGGAGCCCGAGCGCGACCCGCTCGCACTTCGACGCGCAGGACTTCATGGAGACGGGCACGCCCGACGCGAAGGGCACGCGCGACGGATGGCTCAACCGCTACCTCGCGCTGCGCGGCACGTGCGAGGACGGCTGCGCGACGCACGCCGCGGGCGGGCCGAGCGCCGGCCTCGTCGACGCGCACGGGCACCCGGTGAAGGAGTCGCCGTTCCGCGCGGTCGCGATGACGCAGCAGACGCCGCGCGCGATGGAGGGCCCCGCGCCGACCGTCGCGATGAACTCGATCGACGAGTTCACGATCCGCGCCGCCGGGGGCGACGCCGAGCGGCGGCTCGAGGCGCTCTACACTACCGGCTCGGCCGACCTGATCCACGCGTCGGGCACCGAAATGTTCGAGGCGATGAAGGTCCTCCGCGCCGCCGACCCGCGGAAGTACCAGCCCGAGAACGGCGCCAGCTACCCGAAGTCGCAGTTCGGGCAGCGGCTGCTCCAGATCGCGCAGCTCATCAAGGCCGACGTCGGGCTGGAGATCGCCTTCGCCGACGTCGGCGGGTGGGACACGCACGTCAACCAGGGCGGCGCGACCGGCCAACTCGCGAACCGCCTCGGCGACTTCGGCTCGAGCATCGCGGCGTTCGTCGCCGACCTCGGCGACCGCATGGGGGACGTGCTCGTGCTGACGATGAGCGAGTTCGGGCGCACCGCGCGCCAGAACGGCAACGGCGGCACCGACCACGGACACGCGGGCAGCATGTTCGTGATCGGCGGCGGGGTGCGCGGGCACACGGTCCACGGGCGCTGGCCCGGGCTGGCCCCCGAGCAGCTGAACGAAGGCCGCGACCTCGCGCTGACGACCGACTTCCGCGCGGTGTTCAGCGAGATCGCGGAGAAGCACCTCGGCGCGGTGCGGACGGACCGGCTCTTCCCCGGCTACGCCGGCGGCTCGCGCGACTGGATCGGCGTGCTCGGGTAGGCCGGCGCGGGTCGCTAGGGGCCCGGGGGCGCCGCCGGCGGTCGAGGCGTCGCGGCCCGGTCGCCGGCGCCCCAGGGCGCGGCGTCGCCGGGACGCGCCGGGCGGGGCCAGCGTCGCCCCCAGCGCCGCCACGCGAGCGCGCCTAACACGACCAGCGCGGCGAGCGGTGCGAGTCCGCCGAGGAGCGCGATCGACGTGGCGACCACGCCGACGAAGTTCCGCCACGCCTCGCGGAACGCCTCGGCGATTGGGTTCGCTGCCGGCGACCCGCCGACGATCGGCGCGCGCGCGTGCACCGTGACGGTGAGCGTGCTCGTCGCGGCGTGCGCGCGGAGGTAGCGGAGCCGCCCTTCCGCGCGGTCGATCTCGCCGCGCACGCGCGCCAGTTCGCGCTCGACGGCGAGCAGGTCGGCGAGCCGCGTGCTCTGCCGGTCGGCGAGGGCCACGAGCCGCGCCTCGAGGCGCCGGCCGTTCGCGAGCTGCGCGGCGACGTCGACGTACTCCTCGCCGACGTCCTCCGCCTGCACGTCCACCGAGTCGACACGGCCTAACGGCACGAGTCCGCTCTGGAGCGCGTCGAAGCGCCCGGCCGGGACCTTCACTTCGAGCGTGGCGGACCGCACCTGGTTCTGCCCGCCGGCGAACGAGGTATTGGCGACGTATCCGCCGAGGCGCGTCGCGAGTTGGCGGACGTGTTCGGCCGCGAGTTCGACGGAGTCGACCTCGATGCTCGCCGTGCCGGTGCGGATGAGCATTGCCGCCGCGGCTGCGGCCGGGGCCGAATCGGTCGCCGAGCCGCTGAACGTTGGCGCCACCGCGGCCGGCTCCTCGCCGCCCGCCGCGTCGTCGCCTGCGGCGCCCGGCGCTGCAACCACCGCCTTTGGCGCGGCCGGCGCGCCTTCCGGTTCCGGGCTGGGCGCAGCGGGCACCTCTCGGGCTCGCCGCTCACTCCGCACCGCGCCGGCAGCCGCCAACGCCTGATCGCGCGCGGCAGACGGGGCGCGACCGTTCGAGCCGCAGGCGAGTCCGAGAAGGACGACGGAAAGCGCGATCAGCGACGAGGTCGGACCGAGGCGTGCACGCATGGGCTGGGACGGCCGGGACTGAGCGGTGGAAAATCGGCTGTAACGTGGAGACGCGCACGGCGGGCGTGCATGCACACCGGGCCGAGTCGACCACCGGCGGTTCACTCGCCGCGAAACACTCGCGTGGTAACGGTCAGCTGGCCGACGTGCCGCATCGTGTGCTCGGCCGCGTGCACCAGGAGTCCGAGGACCGTCGACGGCAGTCCCGCGCGCCCGACGCCGCGCGCCTCGAACACGGTGGCGGGGTCCGTCGAGCGGAGCTGCGCGAGGGCGCGGTCGACCGCCGCACCGAACGCGGCGGCCAGCGCGGTGGCGGTGTCCGTTGCGGACGGGGTTTCCTCCCCGGCCAGCGCGGTGAGCTGTGCGGGGGTCAGCGCCTCGCCACTGGCGTAGGTCGTCAGCCGGTCGAGCACCCCCGCCAGGTGCCGCAGGTGGAAGCCGACCGAGGCGACGCCGGCCGACCGGTCCCAGAGTCGCGCGTCGGGAAAACCCGCCACGAGCGCGTCCACCTCCTCGCGCGCCTGCAGAAGGGCGTGAGCGATGGGCTGGAGCACCGGCGGAATCTCGGGCAGTGGCCCGCGGAGCCAGGCCTCTTGTGGGGCGGTCATCTGGACATGAGCCGGCGGGCGGCGAACGACACTCGGGCAGCGGGAGCGGAGAAGTTGGGCACCAACGTTCGGCCGCCGGCAATCTGCGGGTCCGACGTCCGTAGCAGTTGCGCAACGGTGTCGCCGACGTTCGGTTGAACAGACGACGGATGACGTACCACGCCTGCACGTTCCAGGCGGATCCACCCGGCCAACACGCCTGACGAAACCTTCATGCCGCAACCTCGCCGCCAGGGCATCACCGACGCGCTCCGCCAACGCCTCCTCGGCGCCCTCGCGTCGGGCGCGCTCCGCGACGGGGCGCGGCTTCCGTCGACCCGCGAGCTTGCGCGCGATCTCAAGGCCGACCCGCGGGTCGTCGCGGAGGCGTACCGCGCGCTCGCCGGCGAGGGGCTCGTCGAATTGCGCCCGCGCTCGGGCGTGTTCCTTTCGCCACGCCCATCGGCCGGGACGTCCGCGACGCCGCAGGGCGCGAGCCCGCAGTGGCTCGCCGACGTGATCGCGGACGGCATCCGCCGCGGCATTCCGGCGCCCGCCATCGCCGACGCGTTCGACGCGGCGACGCGCAGCCGCTCGCTCACCGCCGCCGTCATCGCGGCGACGACCGACCAGGCCGCCGGGCTCGCCCGCGAGCTGCGCGAGGACTTCGGCGTGCAGGCGACGGGGATCGTCGCGGAAGATCTACCCCCGCTCGACGGCGGCGAAGACGACGACCTTCCGCGGGGGCTCGCGCGCGCGCACCTGCTCGTCGGCACGGAGCGCACGGAATCGCACCTGTCGCGGCTCGCCGAGCGGCTCGGCGTGCCGAGCGTGATCATCGACATGCGCCCGGATCTGCTGAGCCCGGACTGGCGCCTCCTGCTGACGCGCGTGACCTACGCCGTGATCGCGGACGTGCGGTTCGCGAGCCTCGTGCACGCGTTCCTCGACGGCGCGGAGGGCGCGCGCAACCTGCGCGTGCTCGTCGCCGGCCAGGACGACCTCTCGGTGATCCCGCCCGACGCGCCGACCTACATCACGGAGGCCGCGCGCGAGCGCATCGGGCGGCACCGGCTACCCGGCCGCCTCGTGATGCCGGCCCGCACGCTCTCGGACGCGTCGACGCGCGCGATCGCCGTCGCCGTCGTGCAGGCCCAGCTCTCGCCGTCGCGCGCGCGCCGTACGCCGCGGCCAGCGGGCGCTCGTTAGGCGCGCCACCCCCGCGCCGCCGAGCGTTGCCCGAAGGCCCGCCCCGGTTCGCGCTGCGGGGCGTCGCACAGTCGCGCGGCGGGGCCGCGGTGTTGCACGACGTCACCCTCGCCATCCCGGGCGGTGAGGTGACCGCCCTCGTCGGCCCGTCGGGCGCGGGGAAGACGTCGCTGCTCCGGCTCCTCAACCGGCTCGATGACCCGACCACGGGCGAGGTCGCCCACGACGGGCGGCCGCTCGCGAGCTACCCGGTCCGCGCCCTCCGCCGGCGCGTCGGGTTCGTCTTCCAGACCCCGACGATGTTCGCTGGGACGGTCGCCGACAACTTGCGCGCCGCGGCCGCGCTCGGCGACCCCGCCGGTCCGGCCGCGCCGGCCGATCTGCTGGACGCGCTCGACGCCGCCGAGCTGCCGCGCGCGTACGCGGACCGCGACGCCGCGCGACTGTCCGGAGGCGAACGACAGCGCGTCGCGCTCGCCCGCGCGCTCGTCGCGGCGCCGGCCGTTCTGCTGCTCGACGAACCGACCGCGGCGCTCGACCCCGAGGTCGGCGAGCGGCTGATGCGGACCGTCGCCCGGCTGCCGGTGGACCGCGGGGTCGACGTCGTGATGGTCACGCACCGGCTCCGGGAGGCGCGCGAGACGAGCACCTACCTCGTCGCACTCGAGGCGGGGCGGGTGCTCGAAGCCGGCCCGTCCGCGGCGCTCTTCGACGCCGCCGCGCACCCGCGCGTGCGCGCCTACCTGGCGAGCGCGTGACGCCCGCGGCGAACGGCTCCGGGCCGGTCGACGTCACCTGGCCGTCGCTCGCGCTCGCCGCGGCGCTCGTCCTCGTCGCGGTCGGGGTCGCGCGGTGGGAGCGGCTCGGACTCGCGCGCCGTTTCGCGGTCGGCGCGGTGCGCGCGACCGTGCAACTCGTCGCGGTCGGCTACGTGCTGACCGGGCTGTTCGCCGCGGACCGGTGGTGGCTCGTCCTGCTCGCCCTCGGCGGGATGCTCGCGGCGGCCACGCATACCGCCGCGTCCCGGCCGTCGCGCAAGGGCGAGTCGGCGGCGGCCGCGCCGGGCGCGCTCTGGCGGGCGAGCGGCCTCGCGCTGCTCCTCGGCGCGGGCCTAACGCTCGCCTACGTCGACGCGGTCGTCCTGCGCGTGCGCCCGTGGTACGACGCGCGCTACCTCGTCCCGCTGTTCGGGATGATCCTCGGGAACGCGATGAACGGCGCCGCGCTCGCGGCGGAGCGCCTCGCGAGCGAGCTGCAGCTGCGCCGCGGCGAGGTCGAGGCGTGGCTCGCGCTCGGCGCCTCGCCGGCGCAGGCGACCGCCGAGGCGGCGCGGCAGGCGATGACCGCGGCGCTGCTGCCGGCCGCGAACGCGCTCGCGGTGGTCGGGATCGTGCAACTGCCGGGGATGATGACGGGACAGATTCTCGCCGGCCAGTCGCCGCTGCTCGCGGTGCGGTACCAACTCGTGGTCGTGTTCATGCTCGCCGGCGCGACGGCGGCGACGGCGTGGCTCGTGGTCCGGCGCTACCGCGCGGCGTTCTTTACGGCCGCCGAGCAGCTGGCCGAACGGGTCGCGGTGTGAGCGCGCGCGCGGGCGGCCCGGCCGCGGCGGTCCCGCCCGGCGTGATTCCGGCGTTCGTCAACCCGGGCGGCGGGAGCGCCGACGCCGCGCGCGCGGCGATCGGCGCGGACGCCCGGTTCGCGCTGCGCGAGGTCGCGCCGGATGCGTTAGGCGCGGTGATGCGCGCCGCCGCCGCGGCGGGCCACCGGCGCGTGCTCGTCTCGGGGGGCGACGGCACGGTCGCGGCGGCTGCCGCCGTCGCCGCCGCGACCGGCCAGGAGCTCGCCGTCCTGCCGGGCGGGACGCTCAACCACTTCGCGACGGACCTCGGCCTCCCGGTCGACGACGAGGCGGCGTGCCTAACGGTCGCGGCCGAGGGCCGGGCGGCCCCGGCGGACCTCGCCTACGTCAACGACCACGCGATCCTGAACACGAGCGCGGTCGGCGCGTACGTCACCTTCGTGCGCACGCGCGAGCGGTTCGAGCGCTGGTCGGGGTACCGCCTCGCGAGCGCGCTCGCGGCGGGGCGGACGTGGGCGGGGCTGCGCGGGTTCACGGTCACCGTCCGCGAGGGCGACCGCGACGACGACCCGACGCACCGCTATCCGGAGAGCCCGCTCGTCTTCGTCGGCGTCGGCGAGCGCGACTTCTCGCGCGCCGGGCACGGCGTCCGCGTGGCGAACGGCGCGCGCGCGCTGCACGTGGTCGTCGTGCGTGCCGCGTCGCGCGCGCGCGTGCTCGCGCTCGCGGCGCGCGCGGCCGTCGAGGGGCTCGAGTCGGTCGCGGCGGAGAGCGACGCGGTCGACGTCGCGCTCGTGCACGCGTGCGAGATCGGCCTCCGGCGCCCGCGCGGGCGGGTCGCGATCGACGGCGAGCTGGTGCGGATGACGGCGCCGCTGCGCTACCGGATGGCGCGCGGCGCGTTCGTCGCCGTTGGGCCGGCGGAGGCGACGACCGCGGCTAGAACTTGAAGAGGTGCTTGAAGAACCGCCCGACCGCGGACCCCGCCTTTTTCACGTCGGTGACCACCGCCGGCGGCGCGCTCGAGTCGCTCGGCACCGAGTCGGTCGCGGCCGGCTCCGGCGGGGTCGCGTGCACCGGGCAAATCTCCGTCGGCTCGGTCCCGGCCTTGAACCACTCGTCGCGGATCGTCGGGCAGTAAGTGTTGGCAAGGTAGCCGTTGTCCGCGTCGATCTTGCGGCGGACGAGCCCGGGCGGCGGGGCCCAGTCGCCGGCGCGCTCGCGCCAGCCGGTGCGGTAGAAGTCGGCCCACGCCGGCGCGGCCATCCGCCCGCCGGTCGCGCCCTCGCCTAACGGGCGCGGGTCGTCCGCGCCGAACCAGAACCCCGCGACGAGCGACGGCGTGTAGCCCACGAACCAGACGTCGGCGCCGTCGTTGGTCGTCCCGGTCTTGCCCGCGACCGGGTCGCGGATCCCGGCGTCGACGATCTCGTGCCCCGTCCCCTCCTGCACCACCGAGCGGAGCATCGAGGTCAGGACGAACGCGTCGCGCGGGTCCATGACCGCCGTGCGGCGCACGTCGCCCGTCCAGAGGGCGTTGCCGTCCATCGTCGCGACGCGCGCGACGAGGCGCGGCGCGACGCGCAGGCCGCCGTTCGCGAACGGCGCGTAGGCCGTGACGAGCTCCATCGGCGTGACCTCGGCCGCGCCTAACACAACCGCGGGCACGGCCGGCAGCGGGCTGACGATGCCGGCCGCGTGCGCCGTCTGGATGATGCGCGGCTCGCCGAGCCGCTGCGCGACGCGCACCGTCGCGCCGTTGGCCGAGTGGGCGAGCGCCTCGCGCAGCGTCGTCTCGCCGAGGTAGTGGCCCTCGGAGTTGCCCGGACGCCAGACCTGGCCGTGGCCGAGGTCGACCTCGATCGGCTCGTCGTCGACCCGGGTCGCCGCGGTCATCCCGCTCGCGAGCGCGGTCGCGTAGACGAACGGCTTGAACGCCGAGCCCGGCTGGCGGTGCGCGCCGGTCGCGCGGTTGAAGCTGCCGCGCGCGTAGTCGTCCCCCGTCTCGACGCCACCGACGAGCGCGCGCACGGCGCCGGTCCGCGGGTCGATGGCGACCATCGCCCCCTCGACGTCGTGTCCGATCGACGCCGCCTGTCGCCGCACCGCGCGTTCGGCGGCGGCCTGCGCGACGGCGTCGAGCGTGGTCGTGACGACGAGGTCGTTCGACTCGATCCCGTTCGCCTCCTTGATCGAGTCGACGACCTGCCGCACCGCGTCGAGCGCGTAGGAGTTCCCCTGCCCTTCGGGCGTCCAGCCGTCGCGCGTCACGCGGATCGGCTCGCCCGCCGCGCGCTCCGCCGCGGCCTCGCTCACGTAGCCGTCGCGCGCCATGCGGGCGAGCACGAGGTCCCGGCGGCGCCGCGCCCGGGTCGGGAAGCGGCGCGGCGTGTACGCGCTCGGCCCCTTGGGCAGCGCGGCGAGCGTGGCCGCCTGCGCCAGCGTCAACTGCCCCACACTCCGCCCGAACAGGTCGCGGCTCGCCGCCTCGACGCCGTACACGCCGTTGCCGAGGTAGATGACGTTGAGGTAGAGCTCGAGGATCTGGTCCTTGGTGAGCGTGCTTTCCAGCAGGCGCGAGAGGCGCAGCTCGAGGAGCTTGCGGCGGACCGAGCGCTCGCCCTGGCGCTCGACGGCGAAGGTGTTGCGCACGACCTGCATCGTGATCGTGCTGAACCCTTCGCGCACGCCGCCCGCGCGCAGGTTGGCGAGGAGCGCGCGCGCCCCGCCGCGCCAGTCGACGCCGCGGTGCTGGTAAAAGCGGCGGTCCTCGATCGCGACGAAGGCGTCGCGCACGGAGGCGGGCACGGCGGCGAGCGGGACGTTGACGCGCCGGACGAGCCGCAGGCGCCCCATCGCCTCCCCCGACCGGTCGAGGATGCGCCCGCCCTCGCTCGGCTGGAACGCGCGGATGTCGGCGGTGGTCGGACACCCGTCGAACCCGCAGGTGAGCACCCACGCGTCGCCCGCGCATATGGCCGCGACGAGCGCGACCAACGCGGCGGCGAAGAGGAGCGTCCGGCGCGACCAGCCGACCTGCCCGGGTGCGGGGCGGAGCCGCTCGCGCAGCCGGTCGCGCCGCTCCCGCCACCATCCGGGCGCGGACGGCGGGACGACAGGCGAGACCGGCGCGACACGAGGCGCGGGCGGACGCGGCGGGGCGGAAACAGCCATGGCAAGAAGGGGCAACGCAGGCGGTACGCCACGGTGGGGCGAGAGTTTCACGGTGCGGGCCGTCAGCGCGTCGGCGCGGCCGATCCGACGTCGGAAACCGACGTCGGAATCCGGGGGCGGACGGCGCTACACTTGTGCACGCCCGACGCGCCGCGCCCCGCCCCGCGGCGTCCTCCGTCCACGCCCGTTTGCCGCCGCAGCACCTGATGCCCGCCCGTTCTCTGTCCGCGCCGCACCGCCTCATCGGCGTGGTGCTCTCCCTCGTGCTCACCGCCTGCGGGCAACGCGCCGCCGACGCGACCCCGGCCGACGCCGCTGGCCCGTCGCCCGCTGGCGCGTCTCGCACGGCGACGGCTCTCGCCGGTTCGGCGACGACGCCGTCGGCGGCCGCGGCCGTCGCGAACCCGCAGGGTCGCATTCCGGTCCTCGAATACCACGTCATCGGCGCGCCCAAGAACAGCCTCTACTCGCGCACGCTCGACAGCTTCAAGGCCGACCTCGAGACGGCGTACCGCCTCGGCTACCGGCCGATCACGGTCGCGCAGATGCTCGACAAGGACTTCCGCGACGTGCCCGCGGGGATGTCGCCGGTCGTGCTCGTCTTCGACGACGCGTCGCCGTCGCAGTTCCGGTACCTCGACCGCGGCAACGGGCGACTCGACATCGACCCGACGAGCGCGACGGGCGTGCTCGTCGACTTCAACCGCCGTCACCCGGACTGGAAGCTGCGGGGCACGTACTGCCTGCTGAACGGCGGCGCGGCGGGGCACAACTTCTTCGGCGACGCGCCGCCGAAGGACCCGGCGAAGTTCGACGGCCAGCGGCGCGAGTGGCGCTTTCCGAAGGTCCAGTGGCTCGCGAAGAATGGCTTCGAGCTCTGCGACCACACCGTCTGGCACGCGATGCTGAGCAAGTACCCCGACGCCGTGGTGCAGGAACAGATCGCCCGCAACATGATGGGGATCGACTCCGCGGTGCCGGGCTACCGCGTCCGCACGATGGCGCTGCCCTACGGGCTGTGGCCCAAGAACCGGCCGCTCGCGTGGCAGGGCTCGTGGACCGATCCCAAGACGGGCCAGGCGCATCCGTACCACTTCGAGGCCGTGCTCGAGGTGGCGGGCGGGCCGGCGCGGTCCCCGTACGACCCGGCCTTCAACGCGCACAGCATCAACCGCATCGAGGCGATCGGGAACGACATCCCGAACCAGTTGGAGCGGCTCGCGAAGACGAACGCGCGGTTCGTGAAGTAGGGAGCGCCTAACGTCTCGCCGGTCGTCCCTCGCTGCGCTCGGGACGACCGGCGAGGTCTCGTGCGGGCCGCTACAACTTCCAGTTCCGCAGCGTCGCGAGCGCCGTCTCGAGCGCCGCGCGCTGCTCCGGCCGTTCGGCCCGCGCGAGCAGGTCCTCGTACGCCGAGACGGCGAGGACGAGCACCTCGTCGTCGTGCTCGGCGCCGGCGACGCCCGCGGCCGCGTCGGCGAAGAGAGCGCGCGCGAGGTCGTCGGCGGGAAAGCGGACCGTGACCTGCTGCCAGCGGAGCATGCGCTGGCGCGGGTCGGCCTCGGTGAGCGCCCAGAGGTGCCACGCGCCGCGGCTCGCGGGGTCCGCGGCGAGGGCGCGCGCGGCGAGGGCGCCGACGACGTCCGGCCCGCGGCCGTGCAGCCAGTAGGCGTTGCCGAGGACGACGAGCGCGCGCGCGTCGTCGGGGCGCAGGGCGACCACGCGCTCGTAGAGCGGGCCCGCGATCTCCGGGACCTGTTCGTACGGGCGGGCGGCTGCGACGAGCGCGTCGGCCAGCGTGCGCGGTCCCGCGCGCCCGAGCGCGGCCGCGGCCGTGGCGACTGCGTCATCAGGCGCGTCGGCCGGCCACGCGGCCGCCGCCGCCTCGGCCGCCTCGGCGAGTCGGCCGTGAAGCCCGGCGACGTTGCCGTTGCGCTCATAGCGCGTCGCAGCGCCCGCGACGGCGGCGGCGAGCGTCGCTCCGACGTCGGCGGCGGGCGAAGAAGTGGTGGACATGATGCCGGGCAAGTTACGACGCCCGAACGCGTCGCGGCGCCGCACCGGCTGGTGCGCTGCGGTACCGCTGCGGCACTTCCGGAACGCGCGCGGGTATAGCAAAGTTGACCGTTGACAATTCGGCAGTGCGCGGGTTGCGCGGCTCTGCGCGAGTCGTCACTTTTCCGGCGCTCGTGGTAGTGATCGGCCGTGCGGCGGCGTCTACCCGATGGGCAGCCCGCCACACCGCGCCGCGGACGGCGGCAGACCTCACGCGCTGGCACCCCGACGGTGCCCGACGACGGTGGCCGCTTCCGGTGCCTGCCAGAGCGCGCCGCCCGACTGTTTCCCGCTGTACGCCGTGTGTCCGGATCCGATTCTCGGCCCGGCCGCCGCGATGTCCGACGCTTCGTCCGCCGGCACGAGTCGAGACCGTTTCGTGAGGACGCGCCCGCGTGCGACGCGGCGCATCCGTTCCGGGCCGCGGCGTCGCCCGACGCCCCGTTTGCCCGATCGCGTAGCCACGCCGGCTACGTCGCGCTGCCGTTGGCCATCCGGCCACCGCGCGCTAGTCGCCCATCCGCTGCCGACCGTCACGCGCGGCGCGCTTCGCCCCCTCACATGATCGCTGCATGACCGAACCCCGTCGTCCGTCGCGGCGGCGCACGCCAGCCGTTGCCGACCAGTCGTCCCCCGAGGGCGCCGAGCTCAACCCGTATCGGGACGACGACGCGGGCGTAGCCACGACGACGGCTCCCGCCCCACGCCCCGAGTCGGAGCAGGCGGACACGCCGTCCCACGCCGCCGACGGCGGCAACGCCGCGGACGACGCGCCGGCGCGTCGCACGCGGGCTCCTCGCCCGGCCCGTCGGCCGCGTGCTGCGCGCGGCGACGGTGATGCATCGGGCGCCGAGGCGGCGTCGAACGGTGCGGCGCCGAGCAGCGGCGCGACCGTGCCGGACGACGCCCCGCCGGCGGTCACGTCAGCCTTTGCCGCCTTCCCCGCCGCCCCACCCGCGGCTGCGCCGCCGGCGCCCGAAACGCGTTCATTCGACGGTGACACGAACGGGAGCGAATCGGGCGCGAGCGGCGCACCGTCCGACTCCTCGACGACCGGCTCGGCCGGGTCCGCGCCGAGCACGCCCGCCTCGTATCCGCCGCGACAGTCGGACGCGCAAGACCGCCCGCACGGCCGCAACGAGGGACGGCACGACGGGCGCCGCGAGAACCGGCACGACGGACGCCATCCGCGCGACCGCTTCGACCGGCAGCAGGAGCGTCAGCAGCACCGGCAGGGCCAGGACCGCCACGGACAGGACCGCCAGGCGCCGCAAGACCGGACGCAGGACCGGACCAACGGCGCGCACCTGGCGCCTACGGGCGGCCCGGCGGGCGGCTACGACGGCCAGGGCGCGCCGCCGCGTCGCGAGTTCTACGAGGGCGGCGGCCGCCGCCAGCGGCAGCGCCAGCGTGGCCGCTTCCGCGACGGCGGCGGGTCACACCCGAACGCGGCGAACGGCGACTTCCGCGAGCAGCGCCCGGTCCCGGCGCTGATCGCCGACACCGAGGTGACCGGTTGGGTCGAATTGGCCCGCGACGGCAGCGGGTTCGTGCGCCAGGCCGCGAACAGCTATCTCCTCGGTCCGAACGACCCGTTCCTCCCGGTGGGCATGGTGCGCGCGAACAACCTGCGCGCCGGAGACGGCGTCGTCGTCGGGGCCGGGCGCGACTTCCGCCAGCGCCCCGTGGTGGTCGAGGTGCGGACCGTCAACGGCGCGCCCCCGCAGCCCGGCGTCAAGCGGCCCGACTTCCAGCAACTCCTTGCGACCTACCCCGATCGGAAGCTCACGCTCGAGACGGGCAAGGTCGCGAAGAGCGGCCCGGAGCTCACGCGACGGATCATCGATCTCATCGCGCCCATCGGCTTCGGGCAGCGCGCGCTGATCGTCGCGCCGGCGCGCTCGGGCAAGACGATCCTCCTGCAGAACATCGTCGAGGGGGTGGCGCTCAACCACCCGCAGGCCGAGTTGATCTTGTTGCTCGTCGACGAGCGGCCGGAGGAGGTCAGCGAGATGGTCGCGTGCGGCTACGGCGAGGTCGTCGCGAGCTCGTTCGACATGCCCGCCGAGCGGCACCGCGACGTCGTGACGATGGTCATGCACCGGGCGCAGCGCCTCGTCGAGGCGGGCAAGGACGTCGTGATCGTGCTCGACTCGATTACGCGCATGGCGCGCGCGTTCAACGCGACGAAGGGCATCGGGCGCACCCTGTCCGGCGGGCTCGACGCGCAGGCGATGGCGGTGCCGAAGGCGTTCTTCGGCTCGGCGCGCTCGGTCGCGGCGTCGCACGGCGGCGGCTCGATCACGATCATCGGCACGGCGCTCGTCGAGACGGGCTCGCGCATGGACGACGTGATCTTCGAGGAGTTCAAGGGCACGGGCAACTGCGAGATCAAGCTCGACCGCAACCTGGCCGAGCAGCGGATCTTCCCGGCGATCGACGTGCCGGCGAGCGGGACGCGGCGCGAGGACAAGCTCTTCCGCCCCGACCAGCTCGACGCGGTCTACCTGCTGCGCCGCGGGCTGCAGTCGATGCCGCCGTCGGCCGCGATGAACTGGCTCACCAAGCGCATCGCGAACACGCCGAACAACGACGTGCTGCTGGCGACGCTGAAGGACGCCTAACGGCCGCCACTACCTCACCGACCGGCCTCCCAGCGCAGCGGCAGCTGCACGAGCTGCCGCACCGTCCGCCCGGCCTTCTCCGCGGGGACGAACTTCACGTCGTTGGCCGCGAGCCGGGCGGCGTTGGCGAACTGCGGGTGCGACGCCGAGACGACGCCGACCGTCCCGGCCTCGACCGCGCCCGTGGTGTCGACCACGAACTCGATCGTCGCCTCGCCGGGCGTGTGCGTGTTGCGCAGCGAGTCGGGGTAGACGACGGCGAGCGTCGCGGTCGAGTCGAGGTGCGCCGGGCGGTCGACCTGGTCGGCGGTGTACACCTTCGCCGCCTCGACCAGCCGCTCGAGGTCGGCCGCGGTGTACACGCGGCCCTTGGTGCGGGCGCGCGGTTCGGGGATCCGCGTCCAGAGCGCGATCACGCCGCACGTCTCCTCGCCGCGCCCTCCGCGGAGTTCGACCGGGACGGTCGAGACGCCGGTATAGACCTCGACGCCGGCGAACGACTGCGGGTCGAACGCGTCGATGTCGAGGTAGCCCGCGAGCGCGGGCATCCCGTCGAGCCAGATCAGCGGCGCGCACGGCGCGTTGCGCAGCCGGATCGCGCTGTTGATGCCGTTGGAGTAGACCATCACCCCGGGCATCATCGTCAGCAGGTCGGTCGTGCGCAGGGGGTGCCGGTTGTCGATGTCCGCGGCCGTGAGGAAGTGCCCGAAGCCAAGGTCGCGCCGCCGGTTGAAGTCGGCGAGGGGGCCCGTGTACTTGCGCCGCCGCTCGCGCACGACCACGGCGGCGAGACGCTGCGCGACGGGCGTGAGCGTGACGTCGAACGCCGGCGTCGCCGACGCGACGGTGTCGAGCGTTACCGCCTGGAATCCGATCCGGCGGATGGCGATCGTCACGGGTCCGTACGGCACACCGGGGATCCGGAACTGGCCGTCGTCGTTGGTGAGGGTGGCGCGGGCGGAGGCGGTCGGCGCGCCTCCGCGGGCCGCGACCGGCGTGACGACCACCTGTGCGCCGATGACGACTGTTCGGCCGGCGCTGCGCACGACGCCCGAAATCACTTCCGTGCCCGACGCGGCCGGCGGCGCGCCGACCGCGGTGCCTTGCGCACCGGCGGACTGCCCCGGCACGGCGGCGACGGCCGCGAGCGTGAGGAGCGCCGCGACGGTTACGGACGTGCGACGGCGAGACCGCGGGCGCGGCGCGGCGTGGTAGGCGGAGAACGTCATAACGGACCTCCTCGACAACAGCGGAAGCGGCCGAATCACACCGGATCGTTCGGCGCGCGAATGATTCTTTACCCCGTCCGTATGCTGCGGGTGCGCTCGCCTCCCCGCCAGAGGGCGTCGCAGGTAACGTTCGTCGCCCGCCACGGCCGACGCCGGCGCCGCGGGTGCGTTCCCGTCCCCGATCCTCCGCGTCATGGCTCGTACGCCCAACTCGTCGTCTCCGGGTTCCGTTCCCCCGTCCAACGTGCGCCAACCGGCGCGAGCCGGCGCGGTGCGGGCGGGCTCGGCGCGGGCGACGCTCCCGTTCGACCCCGCCGAACCCGAAACCCCGGGCGTCGGGACGACGATCGGGACCGACGCCGCCGAGGACGTCGAGGCGACGGCCGACGTGCTCGAGCCGGTCGGCGCGCTCCCGGCCGAACAGCTCGACGAGGAGGCCGGGCTCGAGACCGAGCTGTCGCTCTGGGCGGTGGTCTTCGCCGGCGGCATCGGCTCGCGGTTCTGGCCGCTCAGCTCGCCCGAACGGCCCAAGCAGCTCCTCGCACTCGTCGGCGAGCGGCCGCTGATCGCCGACACCGTCGCGCGGCTCGCGCCGACCGTGCCGGCGAGTCAGGTCCTCGTCGTGACGAGTGCCGACATCGCGGACGCGTTGCGGGCCGCGATCCCCGAGGTGCCGGCGGCAAATTTTCTGGTCGAGCCGCGTCCATTAGGCACCGCGGCGGCGCTCGCCTGGGGCGCGCAGGAAGTCGGGCGGCGCGCGGGGCCGCGCACGACGTTCGTCGCAATCCACGCCGACCTCGCGGTCGCGTACCCGGCCGCGCTACGCCAGCTCCTCGCCCGCGCCGCGCGCGTCACCGCCGCCGGACCGCCGTTCGTGGTACTCGGCGCCGACCCGACGCGCCCGGAAACCGGGTTCGGCTACGTGCTGCCGGCGGCGCCGCTGGACGCGGACGTGACCGGGCCGGACGCGCCGCGGCGGGTGTCGCGCTTCGTCGAGAAGCCGGGGCCGCTGCTCGCCGAGGACCTGATCGGGCAGGGCGCGCTCTGGCACACGGGGATCCTCGTCGCGCGGGCGGGGGCCGTGCTCGAAGCAGCCGCGGAGCTGACCCCGGAGTTGCAGCCGGGACTGGCGGCGCTCGAAGCGGGCAAATTCGACCGCTTCGCGGGGATGATCCAGAGCATCTCGCTCGAACGCGGGCTGCTCGAGCGGCTGGGCGACCTGGTCGTGTTGCCGGCGGCGTGCGGGTGGGACGACGTCGGCACGTGGGCCGCGCTCCGCCGCGTGCGCGAGCTCGACGACACCGGGAACGGCGTCTGGGGCCGCGCGCACCTCGTGGACGCGTCGGGGTGCGTGGTGCACGCGGACGGCGGGACGGTGGTCGTCTACGGCGTGTCGGGCGTGCTCGTCGTCACCCGGCCCGGGCTCACGTTCGTGACGACGCTCGACCGGGCCACCGAGCTGCGCCCGCTTCTCGACCAGCTTCCCGACGACGTCAGGCGCCCCGGAACGTCGGCGCGCGTTTCTCCTTGAACGCCGTCAGCGCCTCGCGCACGTCGGCCGTGGCGAACGCGGTCTTGATGTGCGCGAGCTCGTCGCGGAGCTGGGCGTCGAGTGTGCGGTCGTAGCTCGCGGCGAGCAGCCGCTTGGTGAGCGCGAGCGCGACCGGCGGTCCCGCCGCGAGGCGCGCAGCGTAGGCGGCGACGGTGTCCGCGAACCCCTCGCGCGGGAGCGCCGCGCTCGCCAGCCCGATCCGCTCGGCTTCGCCCGCGTCGACGTCGCGGCCGCTGAGGGCGATGTCCATCGCCCGCGAGAGCCCCACGAGTCGCGGCAGGAAGTACGTCACGCCCGCGTCCGGGCTCAGCCCGCGCCGGACGTAGCCCGCGGTCATCGTCGCGTCGGCCGCAACGAGGCGGACGTCGCAGGCGAGCGCGAGCCCGAAGCCCGCGCCGGCGGCCGGGCCGTTGACCGCGGCGATCACCGGCTTCTCGCAGCCGACGACCGCCTGCACCCAGCGCCCGACCCAGGCGTACGGGTCGAGCCGTTCGGCGCGCGTCCCCCCGCCGGTGAGGAGGGACGCGCCCGCGGGCTCGCCGAGGTCGAGACCGGCGCAGAAGCCGCGGCCGGCGCCCGTGAGCACGACCGCGCGCACCGAGTCGTCCGCGGCGGCCTCGTCGACCGCGGCGGGGAGCTCGTCGGCGAGTGCGGGATTCGCCGCGTTCAGCCGCTCGGGGCGGTTGAGGGTGATCGTCCGCACGCCCTCCGCGGTCGTGGCGACGAGCAGCGTCGTGAACGGCATTTGACGGATCGGGGGGGGCCGGAGTGTGTGGCGTCACGCACGCCGATATACTACGCCCGTTCCGCGCCGCGGCGGTGCGTTTCGCCGGTCGCGCGCGTGCGCTCCCCCCGCCGTCCCGCCCGCCCATGTCGAGCCGCGCATCCTCCGCCTCCCCCAGCAACGGCGCCGCCGCGGCGACCCTCGACGTGCCGGCCGGCATCACGCCGGACGCGGCGTCGCTCGACCCCGTTCGGGCCTTCTACGAGCGGGCGGACGCGCTGTACCGCTGCGCGGTCGAGTGCTGCCGCCAGCACGAGCGCGTCGCGGAGCTCGCCCGTCGCGGCGCGCTCAACCCGGAGCAGCGCGCTGCGCGGGCCCTCGCGGCGCTATGCGACGACGCGCTCGACGAACTCGCCGCCGGCTACGAGCGCGCCGCGACGAAAGCGCGCCCTGCCCGCGGAGATGCCGCGGGCGACGCCTGCTGGCACGCCGCGAACGGCCTCTGGCTCGCCGCGCGCGAGCTCACACGCCGCCACCGCACGAGCGCGCGGGCCGCGACCGGCATCGGCGAGCACGGCGACCGCTCGAGCGCGCGGCTGGCCGAGCTGGCGCTCGATTACGACCTCGAGGCATCCGCCCTGCTGTTATTGAAGCAGGGGATTGAGACGTACCGTAAGGCGCGTCCGAACGCCGCCTGACCCGGCCGCGGCGCGGCGCGCCGCGCAATCGCGAGGTGCCCGTGTCCGCCACGCTCGACCGTCCGTCCGAATCGGCCGCGCCCGCCGCCGGCGGGCGGACGTCCTCGCCGCTCGCGACCGCCCGCGCCCGCGCGGCGATCGCCGCGCTTCAGGCTCGGCTCGCGCCCGCGGCCGTCGACCGCCCGTCGGTTCCCGTGCACGCGCCGTTCACCGGCGAACTGCTCGGCGCCGTTCCTCGCGCGACGACGGACGACGTGCACGCCGCCGTAGCGCGCGCGCGGTCGGCCCAGCGTGCCTGGGCCGCGCGCCCTGCCGCCGAGCGCGCCGCGGTGCTCCTCCGCTTCCACGACCTGCTTCTCCGCGAACGGGAGCTCGGCCTCGACCTCGCGCAGCTCGAAACGGGCAAGGCGCGCCGCGACGCGTTTCAGGAGGTGCTCGACGTCGCGAACGTGGCCCGGTACTACGGTGTGCGTGCCCCCGGGCTGCTCAGGCCGCGGCGGCGGCGCGGGGCGTACCCGGGCCTCACACGCGTGTGGGAGCTGCGGCACCCGGTCGGCGTGGTGGGCGTGCTCACGCCCTGGAACTACCCGCTCAATCTGCCGATCACCGACTCGCTCCCCGCGCTCGCGGCCGGAAACGCGGTCGTGCTCAAGCCCGACCACGCGACGTCGTTCACCGCGCTGTGGGCGGTCGAGCTGTTGTACGAGGCGGGGATCCCGCGCGACCTCATGCCCGTGCTCACGGGCGAGGGGCCAGTCGTCGGGCCGCCGCTGATCGACGCGGTCGACTTCGTGATGTACACGGGCAGCACGCGCACCGGCCGGGTCGTCGCGCGGCAGGCGGGCGAGCGCCTCGTCAACGCGTCGCTCGAGCTCGGCGGGAAGAACCCGATGCTCGTCCTCGCTGACGCCGACCTCGCGGCCGCGGCCGAGGGGCTCGCGCGCGGCGCGTTCGTCGGCGCGGGGCAGGTCTGCGTGTCGATCGAGCGGTGCTTCGTGATGCGCCCCGTCTACGACGCGTTCACCCGGCTCGCCGTCGAGCGGACGCGCGCGCTACGGCTCGGCGCGTCGCTCGGCTGGGACGTTGACGTCGGCTCGCTATCCGGCCCCCGCCAGCTCGAGACGGTCGTGCGGCACGTCGAGGACGCGCGGGCGCGGGGCGCGACGATCCTGTGCGGCGGCCGCGCCCGCCCCGATTTGGGACCCTACTGCTACGAACCCACGCTCGTCGCCGGCGCCGCGCCGGGGATGCTGCTGTACGCCGAGGAGACGTTCGGGCCGGTCGTCGCGCTTTACCCCGTGGACGGCGAGGACGAGGCGGTCGCGCGCGCGAACGACACGCCCTACGGCCTCAACGCGAGCGTCTGGTCGCGCGACGCGCGGCGCGCGGTCGCGCTCGCCGCGCGGGTCCGCTCGGGGAGCGTCAACGTGAACGAGACCTACGCCGCCACCTGGGCGTCGGTCGACGCGCCGATCGGCGGCGCGGGCGTGTCCGGGCTCGGCGGGCGCCGGCACGGGGCGGAGGGGCTGCTCAAGTACACGGAGGTCCAGACGATCGCCGCGCAGCGCGCGTCGCCGGTGAGCGGGGGGCCCGGGTCGGACCCGGAGAAGTCCGCGGCGGCCATCGCGAAGCTGTTAGGCGTCCTGCGGCGGGTGCCCGGCCTCCGCTGAGCGCGCCGCCGCCCGCGCGGCGGTCACGGCGCGCCGCCGGCCGCCGCGGCGCCTAACGGAACGGCGAACCACGTCACCGGCCGCTGCGGCGCCCGCGTGTGGCTGACCTCGACGCGGTCGACGAGCGCCGGCTCCGCGAAGCGCAACGCGAGCAGCTCGCGCGCCCGGCCGGGGGCGAGCGTGGGATAGAAGCTGAGCGTCGCGTGCGGCGTGAACGTGAAGCGGCCGGGCGCGGTCGGGATCCGGCTTCGCGCGAGTGCCTCGACGATGCGGTCGTGCAGCTCGCGCACCGGCCCGTGCGGCGAGAGCGGGAGCGCGATCACGTTCGTGCCGGGAAACCGCTCCGGCACGCCGAACGGCAGCGCGAGCGGCCGCGCGGCGGCCAACACGGGCGCGAGCGCGTCGCGCACGGCCGCCGGCGAGGCGCTCGGGTCGATCGGGCCGGTCCCCGACGAGCCGACCAGGGTGACGTGCGGCGCCGACTCCGCCGCGAGCTTCGGGTCGTACTCCCGCTGGATCGCGGCGATCCGCTCGCCCGCCGCCCCGCCTAACGGGGCGAGTACGAAGACGCCGTTCGCACCCGGCACGCGCGCCCGCTCGGTCAGCGCCGCGCGTGCGGGTGCGACGCGCCGGGCTCAGCCCCGATCGCGCCCACGACGCGGCGGCCCGAACCGCTCGCCGCGCGGGCCGCCGTCCCGCGCGCCTTCCCGACCCGGCGGGCCGCGACGCGGACCGCGGTCGAAGCGTTCGCGGTCCGCACGCCCCCCCTCCGCGCGCCCGCCGGCCGGGCCGCCGCGGTACGGGCGGTCGCCGCTCTCGAAGTGACGCGGACGCTCGAACTCGCGGCCGCGCTCCTCGAACCGGCCGCGGGGCGGGGCGGCGTCGTCCCGCCCGCGGGAGCGCGGGTAGCCCTCGCTCTCGTCGCGCGGCGCCGGTCGGTCGGCGAAGGAGCGTTGCGGTCGCTCGCCCCGCTCGAAGTACCGCCCGCCCCCACCCTGCCCGCCGCGGTCGGGCCCGCGGTCGGGCCCGCGGTCGGGCCCGCGGTCGGGCCCGCGGTCGGGCCCGCGGTCGAACGGCGCGACGCCGCGGTCCATCTGCCGGTCGTAGGTGCGGGTGTCGGTCCGCGACGGGTAGCTGCTCGTTCCGTCGTCGAGGCGCACGACCGGACGCTCGCCGCGGATGGTCGTGTCCCGGAGCGCCGCGATCACGGCGTCGGCATCGCCCGAGGGCACTTCAACGATCGCGAACCGCTCGGCGATGTTGATCGCGCCGATCTGCGACGCGTCGATGCCCGCCTCGTTCGCGATCGCGCCGACGAGGTCGCCGGGGCGCACGCCGGAGCGGCGGCCGACGCCGACGTAGATCTTCGTGCTCCCGCCCGAGGCGCGCGCGCCCTCGCGCCGGGGCCGTTCGCTCCGTGCGGCCTCGCGTCCGCCTTCGTAGCGATTCGCGCGACCGAAGTCGCCGCGCGTCGACTCGCCGCGCCCGCGGGCGTCCCGCTCACGCTCACGGTCGTGCTCGCGCGGGCGAGGCGAGGGCTCGTGGAGCGAGGGGATCTCGACCTCGTCCTCCGCGCCGGGCGCGTTGCCGGCCGCGTCGTGCGCGAGGCGCACCGCGGCGGCCGCGACGTCGGCGAGGTCGAATTCGCCGGCGAGCATCTCGGCGACGGCGCGGTACGGCGCGAGCGCGTCGTCGCCGTCGTCGCTCGACTGTCCGTCGCCCGCGGTGCGGCGGTCGCCCTGCGCCGCGGTGAGCGCGTCGCGGAGCGTCGTCGCGGTCCGTTCGAATCGGCGCGCCTTGATCTCGGCCGAGGTCGGCACCGGCGCGAGGTCGAGCCGCTGCTTGGTGACGCGCTCGATGTTGCGCAGCAGGCCGCGCTCGCGCGGCTCCGCGATCGTGATCGCCGCGCCTTCGCGCCCGGCCCGACCCGTCCGGCCGATCCGGTGCACGTAGGCGTCGGGCGCGCTCGGCACGTCGTAGTTGACGACGTGCGACACGTGCTCGACGTCGAGCCCGCGGGCCGCCACGTCGGTCGCGACGAGGAGCTCGAGCTGCCCGCCGCGGAAGCGCCGCATCACACGGTCGCGCGCCTCCTGCCCCATCCCGCCGTGCAGCGCTTCGGCGCCGAAGCCGCGCGCGGCGAGGGTCTCGGTGAGCGCGTCGGCCTCGGTGCGGGTGCGGCAGAAGACGATCGCGCTCGTCGGCTGCTCCATGTCGAGCACGCGGCCTAACGCGGCGACCTTGTGCGCGCGCGGGACGAGGTACGCGGTCTGCCGCACCTTCGGCATCTCGCCGGCGGCGAGCGCCCGGCGGGCGACCTCGACGCGCGCGGGGTCGCGCAGGTAGCTGTCGGCCGCGCGCGCGACGCGGGGCGCCATCGTCGCCGAGAACATCGCCGTCTGGCGCCCCTCGGCCGGGGTCGCGCCGACCAGCGCGGTGAGGTCTTCCTCGAACCCCATGTCGAGCATCTCGTCGGCTTCGTCGAGCACGAGCACGCGGACTTGACTCAGGTCGAGCGCCTTGCGCGTGACGTGGTCGAGCGCCCGCCCCGGCGTGCCGACGACGACGTCGACGCCGCGCTCCAACGCGCGGAGCTGCTGCGCCATGCCCGCGCCGCCGTAGACGGCGAGCACGCGCGTGCGGAAGCCGCGGCCGTACTTGTGGACGGCCTCGGCGACCTGCATGCACAGCTCGCGCGTCGGCACGAGGATGAGCGCGCGCGGGGCGGCCCCCCGCGCCGCCTCGGCCCGCGGCTCCTCGGCGATGCGCTGCAGGAGCGGGAGCGCGAACGCGGCGGTCTTGCCGGTGCCGGTCGCCGCAAGGCCGAGCACGTCGCGGCCGCTCAGCAGGACGGGGATGGCCTCGCGCTGGATCGGGGTGGGCTCCTCGTAGCCGAGAGCCGCGAGGGCGTCGCAGAGCTCGGGGCGGAGGCCGAGGGCCGCGAACGCGGCGGCGGGCGACTCCTCCTCGGTCGCGTGCGGATGGTCCGCGCGGTCGTCGGACGTTGTGGAGTCGGCGAGCGCCGTGTCGGCGCGCATCAGGTCGGTAGGCGCCGCGTCGGGCGCGGGAATATCAGCAGTCATACGAGAGATCTCGGTAGGGCGCCGTCGAGGCCCTGTGGTCGCGGCCGTGTGCGCGTCGGGCGCGACCGGCCGGTACGCCCCGGAAACGCCCACGGCCCCAGGGCGTCGGACGCCGGGGCCGCGGGCGCTGCGGAGGGCTGAGCGCTGTCGAGGGCGGCAACCGTCCTTGACATAATATATGCTGGTCGGACCGAAACGGTCCGCCCGCGCCTCGGAGCGCCGCGCTTGGCGGCGCCGGAACCTGCGCGGGGCGGCGCGCGGCGGGTATCTGCCCCCAGCGCTGGAGAGCAGTTGCGCGTACGTGTGTGGCCCAAACCATGCGCTGCGCGACGACGTGAGCGTCGACTCCCTCTCACTCGCGTCCACGTCGCGGTCGGGCGCCGCGGATCGCACGTCGGCCGCCGACGAGTTAGGCAGCGTAGGCACCGCGGCCGAGCTCGCCCTCGACACGCACTTCCAGCCGATCGCGGCCGTACGTCGCGGCGACGTCGTCGGCGTCGAGGCGCTGACCCGTGGGCGGCGGGCGGACGGTGAACTGGTCACGCCGGCGGCGCTGTTCACGGCCGCCGCACGGGCAGGGCGGTCGATGGACCTCGACCGCGAGTGCCGCCGCGTCGCGCTCCGCCGGTTCGCGCCGCTGCACGAGGCCGACCGGACGCTCGTCTGCTTCGTCAACTGTCACGTCGCCACGTTCCTCGCCGACGTCGACGGCCCGCACGCGTGGACGGCGCTCGCCGCCGCGTCGGACGTGGACCGCCGCGCGCTCGCGCTGGAGGTGCTCGAGTCGGAGGCCGCCGACCTCGGCGCGCTCGCGGCGGCGACGGCACGCTACCGCGCCGACGGATTTCTGGTCGTGATCGACGACGTCGGCGCCGGGCACTCGAATCTCGACCGGATCGCAGCCGTCCACCCCGACATGCTGAAGGCCGATCGCTCGCTCGTGCGCGGGTGCGCGCACGACCGGGTCAAGCGCGCGGTGCTCCGGGCACTGGTCGGCCTCACCGAGGAACTCGGCGGGTGGCTCGTCGTCGAAGGCGTCGAGGACGAGGCCGATGCGCTCACCGTGCTCGACCTCGGCGCCGACCTCGTGCAGGGCTACCACATCGCGCGTCCGGCGGCGATCCCGACGACGGCCGGACTCGACGAGCCGCGCCGACGTGTCGTCGCGCTCGCCGGACGGCACCGCGCCGCCACGCGCGAGCGGGTGTTACAGGCTCGCGGCTCGCGGGCGCGCCGGGCGGAGTTCGCGCGGGGCGTGTCGGCGCGGCTCGCGCGCCTCGACGCCGCGTCGTGGGAGCAGGCCCTCTGCATCGCGCTCGCGGACGCGCCCGGCGACCCCAATGCGGCGTCCGCGGTAGTACTCGACGACGCCGGGCGCCAACTCACCCCGACAGTCCGCCAGCGCGGGTACGACGCGCCCGAACGCGCCCTGATCTTCCGCGCGCCGGACGTCGGCGCGGACCACACGCTCAAGGAGTACGTCTACCTCCTCCCCGACGCCGCCGGCGCCACGTACGAGACGACGCCGTACGTCCCGCTGCCCAACGAGACGATCTGCGTGACCGTGTCAACCGCGTTCGCCGATCCGGACGGGGCGCGCCGGCTGCTCTGCCTACACCTCGACGCGGACCTTCCGGACGGACCGATCGACAGCGGCCCGCCGGCCGATTCGCTGGGTCGCTAAGGAGACGCGGGCGTCAGGCCGTCACCGGGCCGTGCGCGAGGGCCCGCATGCGGAGTTCGTCCCAGCGGTCCGCCGCGAACCACTGGCAGGCGACCCCGTCGAGCACGGACGCGGGCGCCCCGCCGGCCCGCGCCGCGAGCGCGGCCGCGCCGTCGCGTGCGAAATCGTGGACCAAGCCGTCCACCACGCCGGCGGCCCGCTCACCCGCGCGCCGTCGCCGCTGCGTCGGGCCAGCGGTGCGTTGGAACTCGCCGGCGAGGAGCAAGTAGGCGAAGTGGGCCGCGCCGTCCGGGGCGAGCGCGTCGAGCGTGGCGCCGTCCTCGGTGAGGAATGCGGTCGGGAGCGTGCGCAGGTACCCGTGCACCGCGCCCGTGTACTCGCCGTCCGCGATCAGCGCGCACCAGAGCGCGGTGAGCTGGTATCCCGCGTGGGCGGCGGTGTCGACGACGCCCACCGGGTCGCCGACGCTGCACCACGAGAGTACGAGCCGGGGAACGCCCGCCCGCGCGGCCGTGTGGATGGCGCGTCGGGGGTGCCGCGCGCCGTCCGCGCCCGCGCCGGCGACGAGCGCGAGCCGGTTGCCCGGCGGTTCGGGGATGTATGGCGGGTTACAGGCGACGACGTCCGGCCGGAAGCGGCGCAGCCGCCGCGACAGCCCCCGGCTGAACAACCCGGAGCGCTGGACGACGCTCCGACCGCCGAGGCCGAGCCCGGCGAGGTTGGCCCGCGCGCGTCGCACGGCCGCCGGGTCGAGCTCGGCCGCGGCGCCGCGGCGGGCTGGATCGTCGAGTAAAGCGTCGGCGAGCACGAGCGCACCACCGGCCGTCAGCTCCGCCAGACGGGTGCCGCCGGGCGGGCGCGCGAGGGCGGCGCGCGTCGCGAGCACGCAGAGCACCGTGTCTTCGGGCGCAAAGAAGTCGCCGAACGCGTACGGCGGGGTGAACCGCGCCAGCCACGGTGCGGCGTCGGCGAGCGAGGCGAGGCCGAGTACGCCAGGGGCCGTGCGGAGCGTCACCGTCACGCGTGGCCCCCACGCTTCGGGATTGTGTCGGGTGTACGTCTTGCACTGGCCCACGCCGCCGACGTTCGCGACGTGCGCCTCGGCGCGCCGCGGCCGGCCGGCCGGCGTGGGGGGTGGTGGGGAGACGCGAAGGCGGCGGCCGTGTGGCCGGCGCGGCACGATGCACCCCGGATTCCAGCTGCCCGCGCCGTTCGCCGCCATCCGTGGTGTTGTGATGTCTGCTGCATCGGCTCCCTTTGATTCGTCCGATCCGTCGCGCGGCAGCTCGCCGGATGCGCCGACGCGCCTTTCCACCTCCACCCACGGCGACGCGGAAGTTCCGCTCGCACGCGCCGCCCAACCCGCGGACGCGCCCGCGGCAGAGACGCCCACCGCGGGCGCTCCGCTCCCCCGGCGCATCGTGCAATCGGGCATCCAGCGGCGCCGCGCGCTCGCCGCCGACGCGCGCGCGCGCGGGTCGGCCGCACACGTCGAGTTGCCGGTCGTGCGGCCGTCGATGGGTCTGCTTGCGGCGGTCACGAGCCGGCGGGAGGATCTCGCCCCGGCACCGGATGCCTTCGGTACCGCGCCGGGGCGCACGGCGCGTGCCGACGTCGCCCTCGCGCGCGCGATCACGACCGACGCGCCTGCCGACCGCCTCGCGACGTTCGCCAATCGCGTCGCGGGGCTGCTCTTCGTCGCGCCGCTCGACGAAGTGCTCGCCGAGCGCCCGTCGCTCGAGGGCGAGGTGCTCGACGAGGCGCGGCGGCTGGCGGCTCGCGCGTACCCGGCCGAGCGGGTCAGCGATCGTTCGACCGACCGATGGGTCGACCACGCGGCGCGCGACGAGTTCCACCGCGCGCTCCTCGCGTGCTATCAGCCGCACGTCCGCCTGCCGCACCACGGCACGAGCGAGAACCAGTTCCACCCGTTCGCGGTGCGGCTGCTGCGCGTACTCGAGGGCGCGTGGGAACGCGACCTGCTCGCCCGCGCGCGGCGGTCGGCGCAGCGCGCGTTGGGCGACGCGCTGACCGAGGCGGAGCTCCCGGCCGACCCGGAGGCGTTCTGCGAATGGTTCAAGCGCGCCGCGTTCACCCACCCGCTGTACGAACACCCGCTCCACGGCTTCCTCTCCGGCGAGGCGACGCGCGAACAGCTCGAGCACTTCCTCCGCCTCGAATCCGCCGGCGAGGCCGCGTTCGACGACCTCGTCGCGCTCGGCCAACTGGGGACGCGCGGCGAGGTCAAGATCGAGATGGGGCGGAACTACTGGGACGAGTTAGGCAACGGCAAGAGCCACGCGGTGCACACGCACCTCTTCCACCACCTGACGGAAACGCTCGAGATCACCGCGCCGGAGGCGCACGAGCTCCCCTGGCAGGTGCTCGGCGGCGTCAACGTGATGCTCTGGAGCTGCATCCCGCGCCGGAACGCGTTCCGGGCGCAGGGCACGCTCGGCGCGGTCGAACTCCTGGCGCCGCAGCGCTGCACGCGGCTCGTCACGGGCGCCCAGCGCGTTGGCATTCCGAAGAAGGCCATGGCGTACTACGCCGCGCACGCGATCATCGACGTCGGACACGCGGAGGGGTGGCTCGACCACGTCATCCGCCCACAGGTGGCGGAGCTGCCGGCAGCGCGCGTCGGGATCGCGGAGGGGCTGATGGCGCGCGCCGACGCGAGCCTCGACTACTTCGACTACGCGTCGGGGCTGCTGCGCGCCTAACGCAACTCGCGCCGACGGCGGCGACGTACGTCTTGCGGCCGTGGACCCCCGGTTGCGCGGGGGCCCGTCTGTGCGCCACACGATCGTCAGTCGCCCACACACACCCGTCGTCGCGCCCCGCGAACGCGGGGCACGGTCTGCCGCGCCAGCGACCTTCAGTACGTCCGCTCGATGCGCCGCGCGGTCGGCTGACCCGGGGGTGCCGCCTGGGCACACGCACCGGGATCGCCAGGCGCTTCGTCGGCGTCCCAGCTCCACCCCGCGGGCGTCGCCTGGTCCGCGCAGACGTCGAGGCGGGTTCCGATCGGGACGGTGGCGTACCGGACGATGACCGCTACAGTTGCAACGGTATCGCGGCCGACCGCCGCGGGGCCGGGGCACTGAGCTGGAGGATGAGAGGGTACGGCGAAAATCGCTGCACACGACGTACCCGCGCTCGCACCCTCACCGTCGCCGCGACAGGTTGTAGCCCACAGTGGCGCCGATGCTCGGCAGCGCAAAGGCCGCGACCGCCGAGAGCCGGCAGACGAGCCGGCACGGCGGGTCGGGCGCGTCGGCCGGCGGACGGTTCAGGCGCGCGACGAGCGCGCTGCCGAACATCCCCGCCGTCGCACCGCCGAGCGAGGCGAAGTAGTTCCCGTGGCCGGCCGCGCGCGCGCCGATCAGCGTGGGCCCGACCGCCGTGGCTGTCGCGATTCCGACGTACCCGGCGCGCTCCGCAGCCGTCGACGCCGTGCCCGGCGACGCGCCGAGTCTGCGCGCGACGTACCGCGTCGCGAGCCCGCCGCCGACGTAGCCGACCGGACCGAGGAGGAGCCCGGTGCCGAGCTGCGCCGCGACGCGCGGGGCGGAGACGCTGGGAAGTGCTCTGTCTTGCGCGCCCGCCGGGCCGACCGCAAGGATCAGAGCGCCGATCACGGCCGCCACGGCCGGCGATGCGCGGAAGACGTGCGTATAGCGACGGTTCACGACGGTCGGGTCGGAAGGTGGACCGCGGCTGAGCGGATCCGGCGCGCGGCGCGCCGCCTCAGCTTACCGCTGCGCCCTGCCTCTGGTCCACCCGCGGACCGCGACGCTCGAAACGGTCGCCAGAACGGCGGGCCGCCGGCCGACTCGACAGGCGAACGGTTCCGCAGCGCAGCCGCGCGCTGCTCGCATGGCAGACGTGGCGGGCACCGCGCTGGCATTACGGGAGGGCAGCCTCA
Organism: Gemmatimonadetes bacterium T265; assembly: GCA_019973575.1. Taxonomy (NCBI): domain Bacteria; kingdom Pseudomonadati; phylum Gemmatimonadota; species Gemmatimonadetes bacterium T265. Next base: position 2,356,992 of record BPUI01000001.1, on the reverse strand, counting down.
CCGAGCAGAACGGCGCGCTCGGCCCACCCCTGCCCGACCTGCGATGTACGCCACACCTGTTCAGACGCTCTTCGGTCTGCCGCTTCCGACCGACGACCGGCCCCTCCCCGACGCGATCGCCCGCACTCTTGCGCAGCGCCTAGCGGCTGCCGCGAACGGCCTGTCCGCCGACACGCCGGCCGCGCGCGCGGCGACGGTTCGGCGCGAAGCAGTCGACTACTTCGCGGCCCGCCGGAACGGCACGCTGCAGATCGCGGGCGCGGTCCGCGCTCGCTGCGACGAGGCCGCGCGCGCGATCCTGCAGCGCACGCTGCACGCGCCGCCGATGCCGACCTTCGGCGCGACGCTGCTCGTCGCGTAACCCGTCCGCCGACCGCCGGGGGCGCCGCGAGTCGACGACTCGCGGCGCTTCCGTTTCTCAGCCGTCCAGTCCCTCGAACACGTCCGCCGCCGGCACGCGCGGGGGCGGCTCACCCCAAGCGTGGCGGAACGTCTCGACGTCGAATACCCGGCGCGCGGCGCCCGCCCGGTTGGCCTTGTCGTACCAGAGCGGGCGAACGCTCCCCTGCTGCGTGCGGTGCGCGGCGAGCGCGGCCTCTTTCTGCGCGGCGTGCGCCGTGGTGTCGACCACGTAATCGACGCCGCCTAACGCGACGAGGCGCTCGGGTCGCCACTCCGTCCACGGCTCGGCCGGGGACGGCCAGACGACACGCCGCACGCGGTGCGCGGCGCCGAGTTCGGGCGCCCAGCGCGGGTCCGCGGCGGCGGGCACGGCGTCTGCCGTGAACCGGCTGATGGCGACGTGGTCCGGGTGCCGCGTGACGCCGTTCGGGTCGAACGTCGCGACCACCCGCGGCCGTTCGGCCCGGATCAAGCGGACGAGCGTCGCCCGGATCTCGTCCGGGTGCGCTTCGCCCAACTGCCTGTCCTCGTAGTCGAGCAGGGCGACGAGGTCCAAGTGCACGGCCGCGCACGCGTCGCGCAGCTCCTGCTCGCGTACCGCGCCGATCGTCTCGCGGGTCGCGAGCGGCGATGCGTCCGCCGGCCCGAGCGCGCCCGCCTGGCCGCGCGTGGCGCAGACGAGCCCCGCGGGCCGGCCGGCTGCTGCGAGGCGCGCCGCCGTTCCGGCGATGAAGAAGCTCTCGTCGTCCGGATGGGCGAGCAGGAGGAGCAGGTCGTGGGGCACGGGGCGTCGAAGCTAGCGGCCGGGGTCGAGCGCGAGCCCGACGTAGGCCGTGCGCCCCGGCGCGGGCTCGAGGACGCGGCCGCCGACGCCGTTCACGGTCACCGAGCCGACGTAGTGCTGGTCGAACGCATTCTGGACGGCGACGAACGGCCGCAGGCGTCCGCCGTCCCACAGCGTGCGCGCGTCGAGCACGCCGCGCCCGTAGCCCGCGACGCGGATCGTGTTGCGGTCGTCGCCGTAGAGCGCGGACGCCCAGGTGTGGTCGGCCTCGAACGCGAGCGGGGCGAGCGTGCCCGCGAACGGGCGCGCGCGCAGGCCGACGCGCGCGAACCGCTCGGGGACGCCCGGGAGCGTGCGCCCGTCGAGCGTGGCGGTCGCGCTGCCGGTCTGCACCCGGTAGTCGACGAAGCGCACGCGCGTAAGCGTGTACGCGACATCGAGCCCGAGCGCGTCGGCGACGTCGTGGAGCGGCGCCCGCGCGCCGAGCCCGAACTCGGCCCCGGTCGTGCGCGTGCGGCCCGCGTTGCGGAAGTACGCGCGCCCGTTCACCTCCTGCCACTGGACGATCGCGTCGCGCGTGTGAAGCCCGAACACCGCGGCCGAGTAGCGCAGGAACCCGCCGGGCGCGGTGCCGCGCGCGCCGACCTCGGCCCCGCGCGAGCGCTGCGGGCCGAGGTCGGGGGAGAAGCCGCCGGCGTTGTTGGGCTGCGCCTGGAGCTCGGTGGTCGTTGGGGTCTCGAAGTCGGTCGAGACGTTGGCGTACGGCGTGAACGCGGTCGCGACGGCCGCGCTCACGCCCACGTGCCCGCTGGCCGCGGCCATGGTACGCGCGCCGCTGTTGTCGACGCCGTCGCGCAGGAAATAGTCGCGCACGGCGAAGCGCACGCGGTCGTAGCGGGCACCCGCGTCGACGAGCAGCCGTGCGGTCGGCGCCCACGTGAGTTGGGCGAAGGGCGCGACGTTGCTGACGAGCTCGAGTTGGTCGAGGAGGAGCGTGTCGGCCGGCGTCGTTTGCGCGCCGCCGGTCGCGCGCGCGTTGCGGCGCAGGTCGCGCATCTGCTGCCACTCCAGGCCGGCGGCGAGCAGCGGCGCGCGGGCGGGATCGGCCGCGAGTGGCAGGCGCTTCGCGGCCGACGCGCGCGCGCCGCCGGCGTGGCGGTAGATGGTCGTGAGCGTGCCGACGCGTGCGCCCGCGGCCCCCGACGGCGCGCCCGGCGGGGGCGTCGCGAGCGGGTTCCAGAGGTCGCGCAGCACGCCGTACGCGGTCACGTCGGCGCGCGCCCCGTCGTCCCCCACGTGGCGCAGGCCGAGCGCGAGCTGCTGTTGACTGACGCGCTTGTTGGCGCCGCGCAGGATGTTGACCGCCGCCGCCGAGTCGGCGCGCGCGGCGTACTCGGCGGGGGTGAGCGCGCCGGGGTTCTCCGCGCGCGGGTCGTCGGCGAGGTAGAGGCGGACGGTGCCGGTCGTCGCGGGCGAGAAGGCGTGGTCCGCCGCGAGCGCGAGCCGCCGCTGCTCGGCGTCGGCGTGCTGGCGGAAGCTACCGTCCGTTAGGCGAGAGACGGAGAGCGCGGCCACCGTGCCGTCGCCGACCCGCGTCGCGCCGCGGAGTTGCAGCTTGCGCCGGTCGTACGCGCCGTCCTCGAACCGCCCGCCGAGTCCGACGCCCGCCGCGGGCGCGGTAAGGTCGGTGGTGAAGGCGAGCACGCCGCCCGAGGCGTTGCCGTAGAGCGACGCCGCGGCACCGCGCAGGACCTCGACGCGGCCGACGTCGGCCAGGTCGACGTTCGTGAGCTGCGATTGCCCGTCGGGCAGCGTCTGCGGGACGCCGTCGAGCAGCACCTTGACACCGCGCAGGCCGAAGTTGGCGCGCGCGCCGAAGCCGCGGATCGAGACGCGCTGGTCGACGGAGTAGTTGCCGCGGTCGGCGGCGTAGACGCCGGGCACGTTCGCGAGCGCGTCGGCGACGCCGTTCGTGAGGCGCGCCCCGCGGACCGCGCGCGCGTCGAGCGCGTCGACGGCCCACGGGGCGCGGTCGCGCGCGGTCGGCGTGCGCGTGACGGTGACCGTGACGGGCGCGAGGCGCGCGGTGTCACGGCTGACGTCCCGCCGGGCGGTGTCGGGGCGCGCGGGCTGGGCGCCCGCCGCGCCCGCGGCGAGCGCGGTCGCCGTTAGGCACCGGCCGGCGGCCGCCCGCGCGCTCACGTCCAGAGCACCGGCACGGGGTACGCGCGGAACGCGTCGTCGTGCGTGACGAGCGTGAGGCCCTCGTGCGCGGCCTGCGCGATCAGCAGGCGGTCGAACGGGTCGCGGTGGTGCGCCGGCAGCGAGGCCACGCGCTCGATGTGTGCGAGCGAGATCGGGAGCGCGCCAAAGTTGTTGACGTCGAGGGCGTACGAAAACGACACGCTCAGCCGCATCTTCCGGAGCGCACTCTTGATGGTCAGCTCCCACGCGGAGGCGAGGCTCACGTAGATCGACGGCGCGGCCACGATCGCGTCGCGCGCCTCGCGCGAGATGCGCGGCAGCTCGCCGTCGGCCCACCACAGGAACACGTGGGTGTCGAGGAGCAGCGCGTCGTGGGGAACGCGGCGCGGTGCGGCGCTCATTCCTCCGCACCCCCTTCACGGCGGCGCCAGGGCTCCCACTCTTCGGGGAAGATCTTCGGGTCCTCCAGCGCGTCCTGGATGTCCGGCGGGAGTGGGTCGTCGAAGTCGTCCGCGACCCAGATTTTCCCCTTCAGCAGCCCCGGCTTGCGAAGTGGCGGCTTGTCGGGCGCGGGCAGCGGGACCAGCCGCGCCATCGGCGTCCCCGCCTTGGCGATCACGATCTCCTCGCCCGCCGCCGCGCGATCGACGAGGTCCGAGAGGTGCGTCTTCGCTTCGTACAGGTTGAGCGTCGTCGGCTCGCTCACCCGCGGCGAGCGCGGCGACGGCCTCTTGGGGCGGTACTCGTGCTTGGGCATCGTGACTCCGGCGTGAACGGAACGCCGAAGCTAACCGCCGCGTCCGACTTGGTCAAATTGACCAACTCTCACGCGGACGGCGCCGTGCGTGCCCACGGCGCGACCTGCTCGATCGTGCGCGCCGCCGCGAGCAGCCGCCCCTCGCCGCCCGGCGGCGCGACGAGCTGCGCCGCGACCGGGAGCCCCGCGGCGTCGACGCCTAACGGCACGCTCGCCGCCGGGAACCCCGCGACGTTCCACCCGCCGGTGAACGGCGCGAAGTCGACGGACGCCTTGAGCGTCGCGAGCCACCCGCGCCCCGCCCACCCGTCGGCCGGGAGCGGCGCGTGCGCGAGCGTCGCGGTGACGAGCAGGTCGTGGTCGGCGAAAAAGCGGAGCTGCAGCGCGCGCCAGGCGTCGTAGTCGCGCTCGCGCACGAAACCTAACGCGCGCAGCCGGCGCCCGGACGCGGCGTGCCGGCGCGTGCGCGCCTCGAGCCGGCCGGGGTCGCCCCCCGCCGCCGCGAGCGCGTCCGCGTCGTCCGCCGCGCCGGCCATCCACCCGGCGAGGATGCGGGCCGCGAAGCGCAGCGGCGCGGGCGGGGCGGCCGCGCGCACGCGGTGCCCCGCGTCGGCGAGCACCCCAGCCGCGCGCTCGGCGGCCGCGCGCCACGCGGGGTCGACGCGCACGCCAGGGGTCGGCGCGCCGAGCGCGACGGCGACGCGGAGCGGCGTCGCGCCCGGGCCGCCCGGCGCGGGGTCGGCCGGCCACGGCGCGTCGCGCCCGGCGAGCACGCCGAGGACGAGCGCGGCGTCGTCGACGGTGGTCGCGAGCGGGCCGTTCTCCGACCAGCCGAACCAGGCGTGCGCGCCGACCTCGGCCGGCACCACGCCGCGGCCGGGCTTGAGGCCGAACAGCCCGCAGCACGCGGCCGGGATGCGGATCGAGCCGAGCCCGTCGTTGCCTAACGCGACCGGGACCGCCCCCGCCGCGACCGCCGCCGCGCTTCCGCCACTCGAGCCGCCCGGCGTGCGCGCCCGGTCCCACGGGTTGCGGGCCGTGCCGCGCGGGCCGTCCGTGAACGGCCACAGGCAGAGCTCCGGCACGCGCGTCACCCCGACGACGACGGCCCCCGCCGCCCGCAGCCGCGCGACGGTCGGGTGGTCGCGCTCGGCCGGGGCCGGCGCGGCGGCGAGCGTCCCGTTCCCCGTGACCTCGCCCGCCACGGGAAGGTTGTTTTTGACCGCGACCGGCACGCCCGCGAGCGGCAGGGTGCCGAGATCCGCGCGCTGTGCGAGCGCGGCCGCCTCCGCGGTCGCCTCTGCGACCCGCACACGTTCGAACGCGCCGACGGCGGCATCGACCGCGGCGATGCGGGCGAGCGCGTCGCGTACAACGTCGCGCGGGTCGTGCGTCCCGGCGCGGACGCCGGCCGCGATTTCGGTTGCGGTGGCGCCTGCGGTCCCGACGTCCCTCATGCACTCCGCGCCTGCTGGCCCGCCGCGCCCTGCAGCCGCGCGGCGAGCCACGTCGCCGCGTCGTCGATCACCGACGCGGGCAGGTAGTGGCCGGCGTCGTACCAGCGGAGCTCCTTCGGCTCGCCGGCCGCGTCGAACAGGCGCTGCGCCTGCTCGGGGCGGACCGTGCCGTCGCGCCGGCCGTGCACCATGAGCAGCGGGCGCGCGAAGCGCCGCACCGCCTTGAGCGGGTCGGCGACGGCCCGGATCAGCCGGTCGAACGGCGTCCCCGCCGGCAGGTCGCCGCCCGCCGCAAGCACGAGCGCGCGCACCGCAGGCGAGTCCGCTGCGACCTGCACGCCGAGGAAGCTGCCCATCGAGTAGCCGGTGATCGCGAGGCGGCCGGCGTCGATTTCCGGGCGCGCGCCGAGGTAGCCGAGGGCGAGCTTGCCGTCGGCGAGCGCGCGCCGCCAGGCGCCGGTGAGCGCGAGTGGGTTGCGCACGGAGCGAAAGTCGACGTCGCCGCGCCGCTCGCCGTGCAGCGGCAGGTCGATCGCGAGCGAGGCGATCCCGTGCCGGAGCAGCCCACGCCCGACCAGCTCGGCCATGTCCTCCTTCCGCGACGAGTAGCCGTGGAGGAGCACCGCGCCGGGCGCGGGGCGGGCGGCGCCGGCGCCCTCCGGGAACAGGAGGAGGCCCGGGACGCGCTCGTCGTCCCCGTCGCGCCCGAAGCGGAGCGCGATCCGGCGCCCGCCGCCGGGGAGCGGGTGCTCGTCGAGGAGGTCGTGCGTTAGGCGGGTCGGCATGCGGGACGGTGGGGCAAGAAGCGCGCGCTGGGAGACGGAGCGGACGGGGCAGGGGCGCTGGAGAGTGAGGCGGCGGGACCGCGTGGTTAATCCGGCGCGGTGGACCGGCTGCTGTTGATGCGGCGCTGTTGACGGGGCGCTGTTGATGACGCGGTGTCGTGGCCACGATCCGCCGCGAAGCGGCCGGGGCAGCGACCCGCCCGACCAACAGCGTTTTGTCAACCGCGCCCCACCAACAGCGCCCGATCAACAGCAGCCCATCAACAGCGCGGTGCCACCCGCCGCGCCAGCTGCGCGGCCCCTGCCCTACCCCACCCTACGGCCCCGGCGCAACCCCGGCGTCCGGCGCCGTCGCGGCGACCGCGGCGGCCGCCGGCGCCCCCGTCGTCGCCCGACGAATCTCCGCGAGGGCGAACTTCGGCACCCGGTCCATCGTCACCAGCCCGTTCGCCTCCTGGTACGTGTCCGCGAACTGCGTATAGCAGAACCCGGCAAACAGCCCGATCCCGTTCACCACCGCGAGCAGCGCCGTGTAGCGGCGCTCGAACTCTTCCATGCTGCGGCTGCGGGAGTAGCCCCACGTCCGCGCCTCGTCGTGCGAGAGCGCGATGCCGCCGAACTCGGAGAGCACGACGGGCAGCTTCGCCGCGCCGTTCACCCCTTCGAGCACGAGCAGTCGCCCGCCGGGCCGTTCGCGCTCGAAGATCTGCGGCAGCTCGACGTCGGAGCGGTAGCGGCGCCGAAGGCGCTCGGGGTCGGCGTCGTAGTCGTGGATGCCGATGATGTCGGTGGCCACGCTCTCCCACCCGTCGTTGCCGACGACCGGACGCGAGTGGTCCATCGTGCGCGTCAGGTGGTAGAGCGCCGACACCCAGTGGCGCTGCGCGGGCGTCGTCGGCAGGTCGGGGACGCCCCAACTCTCGTTGAACGGCACCCAGGCGACGATGCACGGGTGGCTCGCGTCGCGCGTGATCACGTCGAACCACTGCTTCGTCAGCCGCTCGACCGAGCGGCGGGTGAACCGGTAGGTGCTCGGCATCTCCTCCCACACGAGGAGCCCGAGCCGGTCGGCCCAGTAGAGGTAGCGCGGGTCCTCGATCTTCTGGTGCTTGCGGACGCCGTTGAAGCCCATTGCCTTGGCGAGCTCCACGTCGTGCCGGAGCGCGTCGTCGGTCGGCGCGGTGAGGCCCGTCGCGCCCCAGTACCCCTGGTCGAGGGCGAGGCGCAGGTGGTACGGGCGGCCGTTCAGCATGAAGCGGTCGCCCTGCACGCCCGCCTGCCGCAGCGCGCAGTAGCTCGTCGCGCGGTCGAGCACCGTACCGTCGGGCGCGAGCAGCGTCAGCTCGGCGTCGATCAGCGTCGGGTGCTCGGGGCGCCAGAGGAGGGCGTTGCGGTAGTCGTCGATCCCGGGGTCGGAGAGCGCGATGCGGCGGTGGATCTCGCCCGCGGTAACGAGGTAGGTGTCGTCGGCGAGCGTCTCGCCCCGCGCGGTAAGGCGGACCGCGACGCGCAGGCCGTCGGCGGCGCGCGGGCCCTCGATGCGCGCCGCGATGCCGACCTCCCACCGTTCGAGGCTGGACGACCAGCGGAAGCCCGCCATGCGCGTCGCCGGCACGCGCTCCAGCCACACGGTCTGCCAGATGCCCGTCGTGCGCGGGTACCAGATCGAGTGCGGGTGCAGCAGCCAGTCCTGCTTCCCGCGCGGCTTCGCGAGGTCCTGCGCGTCGTCGTCGGCGCAGACGACGACGTGCTGCGGTCCGTCGGCCCGGAGCGCGTCGGTGATGTCGGCCGAGAACGGCGTGTAGCCCCCTTCGTGCCGGGTGACCTGGACGCCGTTCACCCAGACCGCCGCCTCGTAGTCGACGGCGCCGAAGTGGAGCAGGAGTCGCTCGCCGGCTGCGAGGGCGGGCGCGTCGAAGGTGCGGCGGTACCAGCAGCGGCGGTAGAACCCGGGGTCGTCGACGCCGCTCGCCGCGGTCTCGGGGGCGAACGGGACGACGATCGTGCGGTCCCAGACGACCTCGTCGGCGCGCCCGAAGGCGGCGGCGCGGTCGAGGGCGAACTCCCACGTGCCGTTGAGCGAGGTCCACTCCGCGCGCACGAGCTGCGGGCGCGGGTAGGCGTGGGCGGCGGGGTCGGGCGTGAGGACGTGCGCGGGCGGCGGCCCGTCGGGCAGCGTCGGCGGTGGCGCGTTGGACATGGCGGGGGAAGCGTAACGGTCTGCAGCGCGCGGCGCGCGGCGCGACGCGCCCAACGTCGCCCGGGGCCGGGGCGTACCATGAGGAACGGCCGCGTGGTTGCGGCGCGGCGCCGCGGTGCGCGCGGTCCGGCGTTGCCACCCCCGGACGGCCGTCGCGTTCCCGTCCTTCCGCCTCCTTGATGCATCGCTTCCCGCTTCTTCGCGGACGTCGCGCGTCCCTCGCGCTCGCCGCGCTCGTCCTCGCCTCCGCGTGCCAGTGGCGCTCGCCCGAAAACGCGCCCACGCCCGCACCCTCGACCGGTCCGACGCCGACCGCGGCCTCGCCGGCCAGCCCGGGCGCGCCCAGCCCGGGGACGCCCGGCGGCCCGACGACGCCGGCCGGCGCCCCGTCGGCAATGGCCGCGATAATGGCGAGCATGGGCGGGGGTTCGGGGGGCGACCCGAGCCCCCGCCCGTACGGCATGGTCGTCACGCCGTTCGCGCGGACGCAGCGCGGCCTCGTCACGACGCACCTCGCGCGCGGGCGGCTGTACTTCGAGATCCCGCGCGCGCAACTCAACCGCGACATGCTCATCGTCCGCACGCTGCGCGGCACGCAGGCGCAGGTCGGCGGGCTGCCGTTCACGACGCTCGCCGGCGACCGGCTCGTGCGCTGGGAGCGCCGCGAGAACCGCGTCCTGCTGCGCGGCATCGAGTACCGCAACGTCGTCGGCGACACGACCAACCCGGTCGCGCGCGCCGTCGAGATCGTGACCTACGCGCCGATCGTCGCGGCCTTCAACGTCGAAGCGTACGGGCCCGATTCGAGCGTCGTCGTCGAGGTCTCGCGCCTCTTCACGGGCGGCGTGAGCGACCTCCTGCCGTCCGCCGCGCGCGGGGCCGCGGACCCGTCGCGCTCGTTCGTCGAGAGCGTCGCGGCGTACCCGCAGAACGTCGAGGTCGAGGCGTCGCAGACGTTCGCGGGCGGGTCGCCGTTAGGCGGCACGACGAGTCCGCTCGGCGCGCTGTTCGGCCAGCCCCCGACCGGGACGGAACTCTACCACTACTCGCTCGTCCGGCTGCCCGACGTCCCGATGAAGCCGCGCCTCTACGACGAGCGCGTCGGCTACTTCAACACGCGCCAGGCCGACTTCGGCTCGCGCGAGCAGCGCGTGCGGCGCGTCAGCTTCATCAACCGCTGGCGCCTCGAGTGCTCCGACCGCCGCGAGGGGAACCTCTGCTACCCCAAGCGGCCGATCACCTACTACGTCGACCCGGCCACGCCGACGGTCTACGTGCCGTGGGTGAAGAAGGGGATCGAGGAGTGGCAGGGCGCCTTCGAGGCGGCGGGCTTCAAACGGGGGATCGTCGCGCGCGAGGTGCCGCGCGACTCGGTGGGCATCCTGCGCGGCGAGAACGCGAACGTGTCGATGGTCCGCTGGGTCCCCTCCGCGACGGAGAACGCGGTCGGGCCGAGCACCGTCGACCCGCGGAGCGGCGAGATCCTCGACGCGGACGTGCAGATTTTTCACAACGTCACGAACCTCAACCGCGACTGGTACTTCACGCAGGTCGGCCACCTCGACCCGCGCGCGCAGCGGCTCCCCTTCCCCGACTCGCTCATGGGGCGGCTGATGCAGTTCGTCGTCGCCCACGAGGTCGGGCACACGCTCGGGCTGCGCCACGACATGAAGGGCTCGTCGATGTACCCGATGGACTCGGTGCGCTCGGCGTCGTGGGTGCACCGCATGGGGCACAGCCCGAGCATCATGGACTACTCGCGTTTCAACTACGTCGCGCAGCCCGAGGACCACATCGCGCTCGAGGACCTCGTGCCGCGCGTCGGGCCGTACGACACGTACGCGGTCATGTGGGGCTACACCCCGATCCCGGGCGCGGCGACGGCCGAGGCGGAGAAGCCGACGACCGACCGGTGGTCGCGCATGCAGGACAGCGTGCCCTGGTACCGCTTCGGCGGCGACGAGGGGATCCTCGGCCCCGACCCGGGCGAGGCGAACGAGGCCGTCGGCGACCAGGACGCGGTGCGGGCGACGGCGTTAGGCCTGAAGAACATCCGCCGCGTCGCGCGGCTGCTGGAGGCGGCGACCGAGACGCGCCCGGGCGAGCCGTACGACGACCTGCAGGAGATCTACGAACGCCTCGTCGGCCAGTGGACGCTCGAGCTCGGCCACGTCGCGCGCATCCCGGGCGGTGACTACAAGCAGGAGAAGTACGTCGGGCAGAAGGGCGACGTCTACGCGCGCGTGCCGCGGGCGCGGCAGAAGGCGGCCGTCGCGTTCCTCAACGCGAACGCGTTTCAGACGCCCGACTACCTGCTCGACCCGGGCGTGCTGCGGAAGATCGAGGCCTCGGGCTCGATCGACCGCGTGGGCGCGGCGCAGCGGCGCATCCTCAACACGCTGCTCGACAACGCGCGCCTGCAGCGCATGGTCGAGCAGGAGGGGCTCGGCGCGGACCGCGACACGTACTCGATGGGCGAGATGTTGGGCGACGTCCGGCGGGGTGTCTGGACGGAGCTCGCGCGCGGCGCCGCGACCGACCCGTTCCGGCGCCGGCTGCAGCTCGCCTACCTCGAGGTGATCGGGTCGAAGCTCAACCCGGCGCCGGCGCCGGCGTTCCCGGTCGGCCTCCCGCCCGACGTCGCCCGCCTGCTCGCCCCGGTCAACGCGATCGACGCGCGCGCCCTGCTCCGCGGCGAACTCGTCGACCTCGACCGCGAGATCGCGGCCGCGGTGGGCCGTACCCGCGACCGTACCACGCGCCTGCACCTGCAGGGCGCGCGCGACCAGATCGACCGCATTCTGCACCCGGACGGCGCGGGGCGGCGGGCCAACTGACGACGACGTCCCGGCGCGCGGGCCGAGCCGCGGGCGCGCGCGGCTCGGCCCTTCGCGCGCTCCGGCACCGCGACTTCGGGCTCTTTTTCGGCGGCAACCTGCTGTCGAACTGCGGGACGTGGTTCCAGAACATCGCGCTCGCCCTGCTCGTCTTCCGGCTCACGCGCTCGAATTTCTGGGTCGGCGCGGTCAACTTCGCGCAGTTCGCGGGCGTACTCCTGCTCGCGCCGTGGGCGGGCGCGGCGGCGGACCGCTTCAACCGGCGCCGGCTGATCCTCACGACCCAGCTCGTCGCGGCCGCGGCGAGCGCCGCGCTCGCGGCCGCGGTCGCGAGCGGGCACCGGTCGCTCGTGGTCGTGCTCGGCCTCGCCCTCCTGCTCGGCCTCACGACCGCGTTCGCGACGCCGGCGTTGCAGGCGGTCGTGCCCGCGCTGGTGCCGCGTTCGGACCTCGGCGCGGCGGTCGCGATGAACTCGGTGACGTTCAACCTCGCGCGCGCGGTCGGCCCGGTCGCGGGGGCGGTGGTCGTCGCGCGGTTAGGAATCCCCTGGGCGATCGGGCTCAACGCGCTGTCGTACGTCGCGCTCGCGGGCGCGGTGGTCGCGCTGCGGGCGGACACGCCGGCCCCGGCGCGCGGAGGCGCCCGCCCGACGCTGCTCGACAGCATCCGTCGCGTGCGGCGCGAGCCGCAGCTCGTGCTGCTTCTCGCGGTCGTCGCGGCGGTGTCGGTCTCGCTCGACCCGGTGAACACGCTCACGCCGGCGTTCGCGACGCGCGTGTTCGGGCGGGCCGATACGTTCGCGGGCGTGCTGATCGGGGCGTTCGGCGTGGGGGCGGTAATCGCCTCGCTGCTCCCCGCGAACGCACCGGCCGACGAGGACGCCGGCGCGCCGTCGCGGGTGCTGCCGGTCGCGTTGCTGCTGTTCGGCGCGGGGCTCGCCGACTTCGCGCTCGCGCCGCGGCTCGGGGTCGCGCTCGCCGCGCTGCCGGTCGCGGGGTTCGGGTACCTGCTGGCGCAGACGCGCGCGACGACGGCGGTGCAGCTCGGCGTCGCGGACGACGAGCGCGGGCGGGTCATGGCGCTCTGGAGCGTCGCGTTTCTCGGGACGAGGCCGGTGGCGAGTCTCGCCGATGGGGGGCTGGCGAATCTGATCGGGCCGCGCGGGACGACGCTCGTCTTCGCGGGCGCAGTCCTCGTCGCCGCGGTGGCCGTGGTACGCGGAGGGCGCGTTAGGCCGACGTGAACGGGGACGGCGACGGGTGGGGCGTGGGTGGGCGGGCGTGCCAGGTGGGCGCTCGCGGATAGGTTTTGGGGCGGTTCCGGACCGGGCGGGGCAGAGCACGGAGCGAGCCCAGGGGACGGGACGGCGGCTGACCGGACGAAAGGGGCGGGGCACGTCCCCCGAGCAATGCCCGACCGGCCGCCGCTGCTGCCCCGTGCTCTTGCCCCGCGCCCGCCGCCGCGCCCTCCCCGTTCACGTCGGCCTAACGCGCCCTTCCTACTTCACCCGCTTCAGTTCGGGGACAGTCGCGTACACCCACCCCGCATACCCGAGCATCACCACCCCGCCCGCCGCGATCACCTCCGCCACGCCGACCGCCCGCGCGAGCGCCCCGCCCGCGAGCGCCCCGACCCCCTGCGCCATCCCGACGACGAGGAACGAGTACGCGGCCATCAGCCGCCCGCGCAGCGCGTCCGGCACGGCGCGCTGCAGGACCGCGTTGCCTAACGCGCCGCAGACGATCATCGCGACGCCCGCGGCGAGCAGCACCGCCTCCGCCGCGGCCGGTCGTCGCACGCAGGCGAGCACGACGAGCAGCGCGGGGTACGCCGCCGTCGACCACATGAGCCACGGGCCCCTCCGCACGCGGCGGCCGAGCGCCGCGAGCCCGAGCGCGCCGGCGAGGCCGCCGACGCCGAGCGCCGCGAGCAGCGCCCCATAGCCGCCGGCGCCGAGGCCGAGGACGTCGCGCGCGAACACCGGCATGAGCGTCATGTAGGGCGTGCCGCACACCGAGAAGACGAGCGTGAGGCCGAGGATCGCGCGCACGGCCGGTGCGTGCCACGCGTATCGAAAGCCCTCCGCGAGCCCCGCCCAGGGCGAGCTGTGGTGCGCCGGCGCGCTCGCGGCGCGGCGCGGCAGCCGGATCAGCAGGAGACCGGCGAGCACCGCGAGGTACGAGAGCGCGTTGAGCGCGAAGCACCACGCGATGCCGAGCGACGCGATCGCGGCCGCGCCGAGCGCAGGGCCGACGATGCGCGCGAGGTTGAAGCCGCTTGAGTTGAGCGCGATCGCCTCCGGCAGGTCGTCGCGACCGACCAGGTCGATGATGAGCGACTGCCGCGCCGGGACCTCGAACGCCGTGCACGTCCCGTTCAGACAGGCGAGCGCGAGCAACCAGCCGACCGTCACCCGGCCGGTCAGCGTGAGCGCCCAGAGCGCGGCCGCCTCGACGAGCAAGACGGCCTGCATCGCAGTGACGAGCCGCAGGCGGTCCACGCGGTCGACCAGCACCCCCGCGGGGAAGGAGAGCAGGAGCACCGGGAACGCGCCCACCGAGGCGACGAGGCCGACGAGGAACGCGTTGTTCGTCAGCTCCAGTGCGAGCCAGCCCTGCGCCATCACCTGCATCCACGTGCCGACGAGCGACACCGTCTGTCCGAACCAGAACAGCCGGAAATTCCGGTGCCGGACGAGCGTCCGGAACGGGTTCAGCGACGGGGGCGCCGCGGACGGCGACGACGGGGGTGAGGAAGCGAGCGACGGCACGGGCGGTGACCGGGTGAGCGCGAGGCCCGGAGCGCATTCCGGAGTCGCCGCGCCAAGACGCCCGCCGGCGCGGCAGGCCATCCCGTCCAACATACGCCGGCCCCGAAACCGGACAGCTGAGGCGCGCCCGGTGCGCCGGCTTCGTGCCGCGCCGACTTCCCGCCGCGCGGGCTCCTCGCGGCACGCGAACCGCAACGCAGAGTATGACCACGTCACCCGTTCCCGGTCGCCATGTCCGACACGTCGTTTCCGCTCGTCGTCAGCGTCCTCGACCAATCACCCATCCCCGAGGGGACTACGCCGTCGGAGGCGCTACACGCGTCCGTCGCCCTCGCGCGCGACGCGGACGCGCTCGGCTATCACCGGTTCTGGGTCGCCGAACACCACGGCACGCCGGGGCTCGCCGGGGCGAGTCCGGAAATCCTGATCGCGGCGATCGCGAGCGCGACGTCACGCATCCGGGTGGGAAGCGGTGGCGTCATGCTGCCCCATTACAGCCCGCTTAAGGTCGCCGAAACGTTTAGCGCACTCGCTGGACTCTTTCCCGGGCGCATCGACCTCGGACTCGGCCGAGCGGCGGGGACCGATCCCGGTACGGCGTACGCGCTCCAACGCGACCGGCGCGCTTCCTCCCCCGACGACTTCCCCCAGCAGCTTGTCGAGCTACTCGGCTACCTCGACGGAACGCTGCCCGCCGAGCACGGCTTCTCGCACCTCGCCGCGACCCTTCCCGGGCTGCCCGAAGTGCCGGTACCGTGGCTCCTCGGCTCGTCGCCGCAGAGCGGGATCTGGGCGGCCGAGCTCGGCTTACCGTATGCGTTCGCTGATTTCATCAACCCGCACGGCGCCGAGATCGCCCGGCGCTACCGCGACACGTTCACGCCGGCCCCCGGGCGCGAGCGGCCGCACGTGGCCGTGTGCGTCTGGGCACTCTGTGCGGAGACCGACGCCGAGGCGGAGCGACTCGCGTTGAGCGGGCGGATGATGTTTACCCTGCTCCGGCGCGGGGAGCTAATCCCCGTGCCGACCGTCGAACGAGCCGAGCGGTACCTCGCCGCCGAACGGGCGCGGAGCGCGCTCCCGGTCGGGCGGCGGACCGTCGTCGGCAGCCCCGAAACGGTGCGCGCGGGAATCGAAGACGTCGCGCGGGCGTACGCCGCCGCCGAGGTGCTCGTCGTCACGATCGCGCACGACGTCGAGGCGCGGCGCCGGTCGTACGCGCTGCTCGCCGACGCGTTCGGGCTCGCCGCCGGCGGGCCGCGGGAGGACGCGTTAGGCGTCGCGGCCGTGTCCGCCGGGGCGTAACGTGCCGGCGTGCGCACGCCTCAGCCCGCGCGCATCGCGCCCGCGTCGCGCGTCTCGGGCATGCGCGCGTAGACGGCGAGCGACGCCGCGACGCACGCGGCCACGTACCAGAAGTACCACCGCTCGTGCCCCGCGTGCCGCGCCCAGAGTGCGAGGTACTCGGCGGTCCCGCCGAACACGGACACCGCGACGGCGTAGGGGAACCCGACGCCGAGCGCGCGCACCTCGACGGGGAACAGCTCCGCCTTGACCACCGCGTTGACCGCCGTGTAGCCGCTCACGACGAGGAGCGCGAGCACGAGCAACGCGAACGCGCGCCCCGCGCCGACGCCGGGCGTGCCTAACGCAGAGAGGAGCGGGACCGTCGCGACGGCGCCGAGGACTCCGAACGCGAGGAGCACCGGCCGCCGCCCGACGCGGTCGGAGAGGAGCCCGACGAGCGGCTGGGCGAGCGCGAAGACGGCGAGCGACGCCGCCGAGACGCGCGTCGCCGCGGCCGAGGTCCACCCCGCGCTGTTGACGAGGAACTTCTGCGCGTAGGTCGTGAACGTGTAGAACGCGACCGTGCCGCCCGCCGTGAGGCCGACGACCGTCGCGACCGCGCGCGGGTGCGCGGCGAGCGCGCGGACCGACGAGCGCCGCGCTGGCGTTCCGCCGACGCCGACGAACGCGGGCGTCTCGTCGAGGCCGCGGCGGAACGCCCGCACCGCGAGCGCGGCGACGGCGCCGAGCCCGAACGGCACGCGCCACCCCCACGCCGCGAGCTGCGCCGCGGTCAGCACCCGCTGCAGCACGAGCAGCACGCCGAGCGCGAGCAACTGCCCCGCGATGAGCGTCACGTACTGAAAGCTCGACCAGAAGCCGCGGCGGCGCTCGCCGGCCATCTCGGTCAGGTAGGTCGCGCTCGCGCCGTACTCGCCGCCCACGCTGAGGCCCTGGAGCAGCCGTGCGGCGACGAGCAGCGCCGGCGCGGCGAGTCCGACCCGCGCGTATTCCGGCGTGAGCGCGACGAGGAGCGACCCGGCGCCCATGAGCAGCACCGAGCGGGTAAGCGCCGCGCGCCGCCCGTGCCGGTCGGCGTAGCGCCCGAACAGCCACCCGCCGACCGGGCGCATGAAGAAACCCACCGCGAACACCGCCGCCGCGTCGAGCAGGTGCGCGGTCTGGCTAGCCGGCGGGAAGACCACCGGCGCGAAGTAGAGCGAGCACGCCGAGTACGCGTACCAGTCGTACCACTCGACGAGATTGCCGGCCGAGCCGCCGAGGATGGAGCGGAGCCGGCGCACCGCGTGGCTAGCTTGCATCGACGTCCCGTCCCGTCTCCATGCCCATGACACCCGACGCCAGCGACCGCCGCCAGACGCCGCGCCCCGACCCCGGCCCGTTCGCGCGCGTGGTCGAGCGCAACATCACCGCCCTCCTCCAACGACGGAAGGAGGAGGACAAGCGCCGCCGCGCGCAGGACCGGGTCGCCGACGCGATCACGCGCTTTACCGGCAGCATGACGTTCGTTTACATCCACCTCGTCATCTACGGCGCATGGATCTTCGCGAACCTCGGCTGGGTGCCGGGGTTCGCGCACCTGAAAGACTTCGACAAGGGCTTCACCGTGCTCGCGATGGAGGCGAGCGTCGAGGCGATCTTCCTCAGTACGTTCGTCCTCATCTCGCAGAACCGCATGCAGGCCCTCTCCGACAAGCGGGCGGACCTCGACCTGCAGGTCTCGTTGCTCGCGGAGCACGAGATTACCGAGCTGATCAGGCTCGTGCGCGACATGGCGGGCAAGATGGGCGTTGGGGAAGCCGCGAATCCTGAAATCGACGAGCTGGCGGAAGACGTGAAGCCTGAGACCGTCCTGTCGCGCATAGAGGCGGCGGAGGGGCGATTCCGCGACCGCTGACAAGCGGACCGGGGTACGACGACCGATGGAAAAGATCAAGGTTCTGCGCGCGACCGACCTGCGCCTCGATTGCGACGCGTGTGGCACCGCGTTCGACCTGATGACCGGCGGCACGTGCGAGCGGTGCGACCGCATCCTCTGCGCGCGACACCTGCACGGCTCGTGGCTCATGCGGATGGTGCACGAGTTCCGGCGCCCGGTCACCTGCGTCGACTGCCGGAATCGCTGAACCCGGCGTCACGCCTCCGACGTTCGCGGCGCGTACTCGCGGGCGGTCCCCGGGCTCGCCGCCTCCACCGCGGCGCGCCGTCGACCGCGCCGCCGGAGCGCGCGGAGCGCCGTGCGCCCCGTCGCGACGCCGCCGAGCAGCACGTAGGCGTAGAACGTGTAGACGCGCCACCAGATGAGCGAGGCGCCGAAGATCGCCGCCGGGATCGTGCCGGCGAGCGTCGCGGCGAACGCGGCCTCGACCACGCCGCCGCCGCCCGGCGCCGGCGCGACGGCCGCGCCGTACGAGAGCGCGAGCGGCCAGAGCACGAGCGGCGCGATCGCGTCGCGCACGAACGGCACGGCGGGGCCGCCGGCGAGCACCGTCCCGTAGACGAGCCCGGGGAGGACGAGCACGCGCGCGACGATATGGACGATCGAGGCGAGCAGCGCGATCGCCATCGTCCCGAGCCGCGCGGCGCGGACCGCGTCGACGCTGGCGCGGAGCTGGCGCACGGAGCGCTGCACGGCGCGCCAGCGGCCGGCCCCGATCCAGGCCGCCCAACGCGGCGGCGGCCCGCCCGCGTTCCGCCGCGCGAGCAGCAGCCCCCCGCCGCCGACGCCTAACACAAACACCGCGTAGCCGCCGACGAGCCCCTCGAGTCCGGCGAGCGCGCCGCCCGTGCCGCGGAAGCCGACCGCGAGCAGCACGGCGACCGTCGCCAGCGAGAGCATCTCGAGGAACAGCTCGGTGAAGAGGATCAGCAGGCGCGCGGTCGGCGCGACGCGCGCCTCGGTGAGCACGAGGTAGCGCGCCGGCTCCGCGCCCGACCGCGCGGGCGTCACGGCGGCGCCGAAGTCCCCGCCGAGGCAGGTGCGGAGCGCCGTGCCGAAGCCGAGCGGGATGCGGAGCGCGCGGGCGGAGAGCTGGATCTTCCAGGCGCGCGAGAAGAGCTCGAGCAGGAATGCGCCGAGTCCGAAGGCGTGCGCGAGCAGCGGGAGGGCGACCGTGCCGCCCTCCGCGGGCCACGTCGACCAGACGACGTAGCCCGAGGCCGCGATGGCGGCGGCGAACGAAAGTGCGACGAGGATCCAGCGGCCGGGGGACACCCGGGCAGAACTTAGCGACCGGACGCGGCCGCCAGCGCGAGGGCGTGGCCGGAGGGGCGCGCCGCGGCGGGCACGGCCGGGTACGGCACCCCCGGCCCCTTGACCGTCCGCCAGAGGATTCGGTTGAGGGTCATGTCGTCGACCTTGTCTTCGGCGTCGAAGGCGAGACGCGCGCTGAGCCGCGCGTCGGCCGGCGTGGTGTTCGACGCCGTGTTGCGCTCGACGAGCGGGACCGACGGCGTGAGCGCGGCGTACGGGCGCAGGTCGGGCGACCTCGCCCAGACGTCGGTGAGCGGGCGCGCGTAGGTGTCGAACTGGCTCATGTGCCCGAGGCCGAGCGCCGCCTCGATCGTCGCGAGCACGTCGGTGGTGTTGGTCCAGCGGTGGACCGCGCCAGGGCGGCTCCACACGGAGACGGCGAGGAACGGCGAGCGGTGCGAGTCGACGTGGTCGGGCCCGTTCTGCGCGTCGTCTTCGACGACGAACATCACCGTCGTGCGCCAGAAGGGCGAGCGCGAGAGGGCCTCGACCATCCGGCCTAACGCGAGGTCGTTGTCGGCGAGGTACGCGCGCGGCGTGTGGCTGCCGATGCGCGCGCCGGCGGTGTGGTCGTTCGAGAGGCGCACGAGTTCGAGCGCGGGCATGCGCCCCTGCCGCGCGAACTCCTGCAGCTCCGCGATCCAGCGGTCGGCGCGGAACTGGTCGGGGACGTCGAGGTCGAACCCCGGCGACAGCGTGTCGGTGTGCGTGCGGAGGAACGCCTTCGTCCCGCGGTACGTCGCGGGCGGCGCGCCGGGGCCGCGCGGCCGCGCCGTGCCCTCGTCCGTCAGCGCCCCCTCCGGCACGACGAACTCGCCGTAGTTGCGGAACGACGCACCGGCGCGCCGGGCGAGGTCCCACAGGTAGCCGTTCGCCGGCTCGGCGACGTCGTCGGTCGGGATGTCGGCGACGCCGGACCCGCGGTTGGTGCCCTCGAAGTCGTAGCTGCGCCCGCGCCCGGAGTAGTTCATCGGCACGGTCTTCTGCACGTAGTCGGTGGCGTAGGCCGCGGTGCTCCAGTTGTGCCCGTCGCCGCTCACCTCCGCGTTCACAAAGAACCGGTCGAAGATGCCGAACCGCTCGGCGAGCGCGTGGTGGTTGGGCGTGTTGGCGCGCGGGAAGAAGGTCAGCGACGAATCGCCGTCGGCCTGCGGCAGGTCGCCGAGGAGTTGGTCGTAGGTGCGGTTCTCCTTGATGACGTAGACGACGTGCTCGAACGGCGGCAGCCCGCCGGAGCGCGGCGCGGACGCGCCCCACGCGTTCGCGCGCGCGACGCGCGTGTCGAGCGCCGCGAGCCGCGCGCCGTCGGCGAGGGCGGCGAGCGGGAGCGCCGTCACGGTGCCGCGGATCTGGCTCAGCGTCGTCGTCGCCCCGCGCGAGCCCTGCTTTTCGAGCGACTGCCGCGGCTGCGGGCCGTCGGGGTTCGCCGCGGTGCCGCGGCCCTTGCCGTCCGCCACGTACAGCGAATCGCCGAGCACGGCGACGGCCGTCGGGTACCAGCCCACCGGCACGCGCCCGCGCGGGGCCGGCGGACCGCCGGCGGACGGCGCCGCGAGCGAGAACACGGCGACCGCGTTGTTGTCGCTCTCCGCGACGTACAATCGGTCCTCGTTAGGCGAGAGGGCGAGCGCGGCGGGCGTGCTCCCCTCGCGCGGCGGGCCGTCGCCGGCGCGCGCGGGCCCCGGGTCGGTGAGCACACCGATCGCGCGGTCCGGCGCGAGCGTGCGCGTGTCGAGCACGACGACGCGGTCCGTGCTCGGCGAGGCGATGAAGAGGCGGCCTCCGTCGCGGCTGAGCAGCAGCGTGCCGGGGTGGCGGATCCCGCCGACGTCGCGGACGCGGACCAACGTGTCGGACGGCGCGCCGCGTGCCCCGCCCGGGTCGAAGACGCTCACCGTCTCCCCGCCCCACGCGCTCACGAACACGCGCCCGCTCGGCCCGACGGCCACGCCGTACGGGTAGCGCTCGGTGCCGAGCCGCTGGACGACGCGCCCGCTCGCGACGTCGACGACGGCGAGCGCGTCGCCGAGGTTCTCCGCCACGTAGAGCCGCCGGCCGTCGGGCGAGAGGGCGAGGCCCGCCGGGTAGCGCGTACCGTCCGCGCGCGGCGTACGCTTGGCCGCGAGCACGAGCGAGTCGGTGCGCGCGAGCCGCCCGCCGGCCCAACGGTAGCGGTACACGACGTCGCCGTTGCCGCCCGACGCGTACAGGGTGCGCGCGCCGTCGGCGGCGGGCGCGGGCGCCCAGGCGAGGCCGACGAACGCGCTCGCCTGCTCGACGGTCTGGCGCACGCGCCCGGTCGCGCGGTCGAGCACCTGCACGCCCTCCGTCGCCCAGCCGGAGCCGAGCAGGACGAGCGCGTCGCCCTCGGGCGAGGGCAGCAGGGCGAGCGGCATCGGCAGTACGTCGACCTGTCGGCCGGCGGGGTCGAGGTGGCGGCCGGTGGGGAGGCGGCGCGCGCCGGTGTCGAGCGGGACGGCCGTCGTGGCCGCGTCTGGGCGGCGGGAGGTGGTGCACGCAGGGAAGACGGCGACGACGCCGCCGGCGAGGAGCGCGGCGCCGGCGGCGCGCGCGGGCGGGAAGAGGCGCATGGTGGCGAACGTAGCCCGTCCGCGTGTGGCGCGCGCCCGTCCGCGTTCGTCGGCTGCGTAACGGTCGGGCCCGGGTAGCTTGCGGAGATGACGACCGCCGCCGCGCCGGCTTCGCCCGCGCTTCCATCCCTCGCCGCGCTCGAGGCCGCGGCCGCCACGGTCCACCGCGCGATGCCGCCGACGCCGCAGTACCGGTGGCCGCTGCTCGAGGCGCGCACCGGCGTCGAGACGTGGGTCAAGCACGAGAATCACACGCCCGTGGGCGCCTTCAAGATCCGCGGCGGCCTCGTTCACCTCGACCGCCTCGCGCGCGCCGTCCCGCGCGTCCTCGGGGTGGTCACCGCGACGCGCGGCAACCACGGGCAGAGCGTCGGCTTCGCCGCGCGCCGCGCCGGGATCCCCGCGCTCGTCGTCGTGCCGCGCGGCAACGCGCGCGAGAAGAACGCCGCGATGCGCGCGTTAGGCGTCGAGCTGGTCGAGGCGGGCGACGACTTCCAGGCCGCGGTCGAGGCGGCGGACGGGCTCGCGGCGGCGCGCGGGTGGTACCGCCTGCCGAGCTTCCACCCGGACCTCGTGGCGGGCGTCGGGACGTACGCGCTGGAGCTCTTTCGCGCCACCGCGGCCGCGGGCGCGGAGCTGGACACCGTCTACGTCCCGATCGGGCTCGGCTCCGGCGCGTGTGGGGTACTCGCGGCGAAGGCGGCGCTCGGCGCGCGCGCCGACGTCGTCGGCGTGGTGAGCGCGCACGCGCCCGCGTACGCGCGGTCGCTCGCGAGCGGGCGTGCGGAGTCGCATCCGGCGACCACGGTGCTCGCGGACGGGATGGCGTGCCGCACGCCCGTGCCCGAGGCGCTCGCCGCGCTGCGCGGCGACGCGGGCGGCCCGGGGCTCGCGCGCGTCGTCGAGGTGAGCGACGCCGAGGTCGCCGGGGCGATGCGGGCGCTGTTCGCGGACACGCACAACGCGGCCGAGGGGGCGGGGGCGGCGGCACTCGCGGCGCTGCTGCAGGAGCGCGAGCGCGCGCCGGAGCTGGTGCGCGGGCGGCGGGTCGCGGTCGTGCTCTGCGGCGGGAACGTGGACGCGGAGGTGTTCGCGCGGGTGCTCGCGGGGAGCTGACGCGTCGGACGCGCCTAACGCGTCCCCTTTCCGACGAAGACGGACTTGGGGATGAGCACGTGCGCCCCGACGTTGCCGTCCACGAGCTGCGTCACCTCCACGTCGCCCGCGACGCTCACGAGCATGTACGCCTCGTCGCGCGACAGCCCGTGCTCCGCGACGAGGAAGTCGATCGCCTCGCGCACCGCCGTCTTGGTCGCGCGGACGAGGCTCGTGTCCATCCCCATCGTGATCCAGTGCGTCGGCGTCTCGCCGCGCGGCCACGTGAGGTGCCGGTCCTTGCGCAGGACGAGGCGGAAGGTGCCCACGAGTGACGTCTCGAGCGCGGTGATGTCGACCTCGCCGTTGCCCTGCCCGGCGTGGCCGTCGCCGATTTCGAGCAGCGCGCCGGGGGCGTGGACGGGGATCGAGAGGACCGTGCCGGCGACGAAGTACTTGTTGTCGAGGTTACCCGCGTGGATCCCCGGCGGCGCCGAGTTGAGGCGCCCCGCGCTCGGCGGGGGCGCGACGCCGATCGAGCCGAAGAACGGGCGGAGCGGGACGTCGATGCCCGGCGCGAAGTGCGCGACGCCGGCGCTCGCGTCGAGCGGGATGATCTTCATCCGCGCGTAGCCGAAGTCCTCGGGCAGGAAGCCGCTCGTCGGGCCGAACGCGTTGTACGCGTACGGGATCGCGAGCGCGATGCGCTCGATGTGCACCTCCAGCACGTCGCCCGGCTCGGCCCCCTCGACGTAGATCGGGCCGGTGAGGATGTGGCCGCCCGGGCCCTTGTCGGTCACGGTCGAGACGATCGCGCGGAGGGCCGGCTCGACGTCGGCCGGGGCGACGCCGGCGCGCTCGAGCCGATCGGGCGTGGACGTGATGAGCGTGCCGACGACCACCGTGTCGCCCGAACGCACGCGGAGGACCGGCGCGGACCGGGCGTCGTAGTGCCCCCACGCCACGGTCGTCGGGGACGGCATGAGGCGGTAGAGGCGGGGCGGCGTCGCGGACGGCAGCGTCGGCGTGTGCGCCGGCACGTCGTGCGAGGTCGTGGACGCCGCGGTCGCGGCCGGCTGCGCGTGGGCGATCGGCGGGCACGCGACGGCGAGGAACGCGGCGAATAGCGACAAGGCCGCGCAGGCGACGGACGCGGTGGGGCGACGGACGTGCATCGGAGACGGGAGGCGAGGGCGACGAAGGGCGTGTCGCATGCTACGGCGCCCGGGACCGGGCGCAACTACCGCACGCCGCCGCACAGCGCGCGCCGACGCGTGGGGTGCGCACCGCGTTCCGATCTGCTGGCGGGCGGGATTTCGGACGGCTACGATTCGGCCGGGCGCTCCGGGCGCGGCGGGCGCGACGTCCGATGCCGGCCGCGGGGCGCGCCGCCTCCGCTTCCCGCACCCCCGACGTGACCAGCTCCGACACGCGAACGACCGACGCGGCCGACGTGTCGACGCCCGGCGACCTGTACCGCGGCGCACGCGGCGAGGACTACTTCGCCCGACAGGCGGCCGCCGGCACCCGGGCGGCGAGCATGAACATGTTCGTCTGGGCGCCGTACGTCGGGCCGTCGGACGCGGTCGTCGAATTCGGATGCGGCGCCGGGGACCTGCTGGCCGTGCTCCCGGGCGCGCGGAAGGCCGGCGTCGAGATCAACCCGGCGGCGGTCGCCCGCGCGCGCGCGCGCGGCCTCGACGTGCACGAGAGCCTAACGACCCTGCCGAGCGCCGCGTTCTCGCGCGCGGTGTCGAGCCACGCGCTGGAGCACGTCGACTCGCCGGCCGCGGTGCTGCGCGAGCTCCGTCGCGTGCTGCGCGCCGACGGGGAACTGCTGCTCCTGCTGCCGCTGGACGACTGGCGCGAAGGCGGCCAGCGCCGGTTCCGCCCCGGTGACTTCGACATGCACCTCTACGCGTGGACGCCGCTGACGCTCGGGAACCTGCTCGTCGCGGCGGGCTTCGCGCCGCGCGAGGTTCGCGTGATCGACCACGCGTGGCCGCCGCGCGTCGCGGAACGGCTCTGGCGCGCGAGCCCCGGGCTGTTTCACCTCGGCGCCCGGCTGACGTCCGTCCTGATGAAGAAGCGGCAGCTGTTCGCCCGCGCAACGCCGGCCTGATCGGCGCGGCCGCGGGGCGCGGCTTCGCGCGCCCACTCCTCCTCGTGCTTCCCCGTCTCATGTCCGGTCGCCGGCTTTCTCACGGTCCGCGCGGCGCCGCCGTCGCGGGCGTCCTCGCGCTCGGCCCACTCGGGCGCGCAGGCGCCCAACCCGCGCCCCGCGCCCTCGCCGACAGCGACTACGCGCGCGCCGAACGGTTCATGGCGTGGAACGTCGTCCCGCTCGTCTCGCTGCCGGGCCGGCCGTCGTGGCTGGCGGATGGCCGGCTCGCCTACCGCGCGGCTGCGGCGGCCAACGCGCCGGGCGCGAACGCCCGGCTCGTCGTCGTCGACCCCGCGCGCGGCACGGCCGACACGATCGCCGATCCGGCCGCGCAGCAGGCGGTCGCGCGCGCAGCGGGGGCGCTCCCCGAGCGCCGCGACATGGCGCGCTCGCCCGACGGACGGCGGGTCGCCTTCGTCCGCGACTACAACCTGTGGGTGCGCGACTCCGCCGGCGGCAACGAGGTGCAGCTGACGACCGACGGCGTCAAGGACGACGGCTACGCGACCGACAACGCCGGCTGGGTGCGGAGCGGCCGCGCGGTCGTGCTCTGGTCTGCCGACTCGAAGAAGATCGTGACGTTTCAGCAGGACGACCGCGCCGTCGGCGACTTCTACCTCGTCCGCACGACGACGGGCGGCCGCGTCGGCCACCCGCAGCTCGAGGCGTGGAAGTACCCCTTCGTCGGCGACTCGGCCGTCAGCACGATCCGCCGCGTCGTGATCGACCTCTCGGGCGCGACGCCGCGCGTGATCCCGCTGCAGCTCGCGCCCGACGCGCACCGCTCGACGCTCTGCGACCACATCGTCTGCGGCGGCCGCTGGGCCGACGTCGAGTGGAGCCCCGACGCGTCGCGCCTCGCGTTCGTGTCGACGTCGCGCGACCACAAGCGCGCGACGCTGCGCGTGGCCGACGCGGCGACCGGCGCGGTGCGCGACGTGTTCACGGAGACGACGCCGACGTTCTACGAGTCGGGCTACGACGTCGTGACCGACCGGCCGAACTGGCGCGTGCTCTGGGGCACGAACGAGGTGCTCTGGTTCTCGGAGCGCGACGACTGGGGGCAGCTCTACCTATACGACCTCGCGACCGGGCGCGTGAAGCGGCAGGTCACGACCGGGCCGGGCGACGTCGCGCAGGTGCTCGCGGTCGATGAGCGGGCGCGCTCGGTGCTCTTTACGGCGGTCGGCCGCGAGCCGGGGCGCGACCCGTACTTCCGCCACCTCTACCGCGCCTCGCTCGACCGGCCCGCCGTCCGGCTCCTGAGTCCGGAGGATGCGGACCACGAGGTCGCGCTCGCCCCCGACGGGCGGCACGTCGTCGATAGCTACTCGCGCCCCGACGTTCCGCCGACGCTCGTCGTGCGCGACGCGGCGAGCGGGCGCGTGACGCAGACGCTCGCGCGGGGCGACGTCTCGCGCCTCGCGGCCGCGGGGTGGACGCCGCCGGTCCCGTTCACGACGAAGGCGCGCGACGGGCGCACCGATTTGTACGGACTCCTCTACCGCCCGACCGCGTTCGACTCGACGCGGCGCTACCCAGTCGTCGTGAACGTGTACCCCGGGCCGCAGGTCGGCTCGGTCGGGAGCCGGAGCTTCTCGCCGGTGCGCGGCGACGCGCGCGCGATGGCCGAGCTCGGCTTCGTCGTCGTCCAGCTCGACGCGTTAGGCACGCCGCTCCGCTCCAAGACCTTCCACGCGGCGTACGCGGCCGACATGGGCGACAACGGGATCCCCGACCAGGTGGCCGCGGTGCGCCAGCTCGCGGCGCGGTACCCGTGGGTCGACTCGACGCGCGTCGGCGTCTGGGGCCACTCGGGCGGCGGCTACGCGACGGCCGCGGCGATGCTCCGCTTCCCCGACTTCTTCAAGGCCGGGGTGAGCGAGGCGGGGAACCACGACAACCGCCTCTACGAGGACGACTGGGGGGAGAAGTGGACGGGCCTCGAGGTCCGGAACGCCGACGGGACGACGAACTACGACGCACAGGCGAACCAGCTGCGCGCGGGGGCGCTCAAGGGGCACCTGCTCCTGGCGTACGGGACGGCGGACGACAACGTGCCGCCCGACAACTCGCTCGCGCTCGTCGACGCGCTGGTCGCGGCCAACAAGGACGTCGACGTGCTCCCGCTCCCCAACCGGCGGCACGGGTTCGGCGGGGAGCCGTACATGATCCGGCGGCGGTGGGACTACTTCGTGCGGTACCTGTTAGGCGCGGAGCCGCCGCGGGAGTACCGGCTGCACGCGGCGCCGCCGGTGACGCCGGTGCCGAACGCGGCCGGCGCGGTGAAGCGGTAGCGGCCGTACCGTCGGCGCTGGCGCGAAGTCCGCGCTGGTTCCGTTCCGCGGGTCCGTGAACGGCCGGGTACGGCGGTCCCGCCGGCGGTGGTCCCGTCGGCGGTGGGGCGGCACCCGGGGTGGGCCGTCCCGCCGATCCGTAACCGGCCGGGGTCGGTGACGCTGCTGGGATCGTGCAGGGGATGATGCGGCCGGGGCGGAGGCGAGGGCAGCACGCCAGATCCGGCGGGACTCACGATTGGCGACGCGGGCCCCGGCGGGCCGAGGCCGTCCCCTGCCCCGGGTGCACCGACCCCGGGTTCACCATCCCCTGCAGCACCCCCGCGGCCCCGCCGACCCCGGCCGGTCACGGACACGGGCGACGGACCACCCCGGGTGCCGCCCCACCGTCAGCGGTACGACCGCGAACGGTCCAACCGTCCCCTACCCCGCCGTAATCCCCCCGTCCACCACCATCGCATGCCCCACCATGAACGCGGCGGCGTCGGAGCACAGGTACACCACCGCCGCCGCGACCTCGTCGACCGTCCCGAGCCGGCCTAACGGGACGCGCGCCGTGAGCCGCGCCTCGCGCGCCGCGTCGCCCCGCGTGATCCGCTCGACCATCGGCGTCGCGGTGAAGCCCGGGCAGAGCGCGTTGACCCGCACCCCCGACGCCGCGTACTCGAGCGCGGCCGAGCGCGTGAGGCCGATCACGCCGTGCTTGCTGGCGGCGTAGGCGGCGTGCCGGGGGAAGCCGTTCAGGCCCGCGACCGAGGCGACGTTCACGACGCTCGTGGTCCCGCCGTGCGCGCGGACCGTCGCGAGCATCGCGGGGATCTCGTGCCGCATCGAGCGCCAGACGCCGGTGAGGTTGACGTCGATCGTGCGCACCCAGTCGTCTTCGGGGTAGTCGGCCGCGCGGGCCTCGACGCCGCCGACGCCCGCCGAGTTGAGCGCGAAGTCGAGGCGGCCGAAGCCGTCGGCCGGGGCGCCGGCGGCGAGCGCGACGAGTGCGGCGAGGTCGGCGTCCCGGCGCACGTCGGTGCGCGCCGCGCGGACGCGCGACGCGTCGACACCGGCGCCGTCCAGCGCGGCGCGCGTCCCCGCCAGTCCCTCATCGCTCACGTCGCCCAGCACGAGGCGCGCGCCGCGCCGGGCGAGGGCGAGCGCGGCCGCGCGCCCGATCCCCGAGCCCGCCCCGGTCACGAGCGCGACGCGCCCCTCGAACGCGGGGTCGGCGGGGGGCGGGGCGGGGCGGGGTTCGTTAGGCATCGGACAGGACCGGCGGGACGGCGGTGCGGGCGGGATGTCGGGCGAACTTACGCCGCGAGCACCGGGGCGACCACCGCGAGCAGCACGTCGACGGCGGCCGCGACGAGCGCGGCGCGGCGCTGGCGCCGCGGCTGCACGAGCCGCACCTCGCGCGAGGGGGCGGGGGCGCGGAACGGGCGCAGCAGGCGCCGCTGCGCCGCGGTCCGGAGCCCCGCGGCGGCGAGCGTGGGGAGCAGCGTCATCCCCTCCCCGCCCTCGACGAGGCGGGTCAGCGTTTCGAGGTTGCCGCTCTCGAACCGCGCGCTCGGTGCCGACGTCACCCTGCCCCGCACACGGTGCCGGCACAGTTGCACCGCCTGCACGCGCAGGCAGTGTCCCTCGGCCAACAGCCACAGGTCGTCGAGCGAGAGGTCGTCGGGCACGAGCGTGGCGCGGGGCGCGAGCCGGTGCCCCGCGCTCACGTAGCCGACGAACGGCTCGGTGAACAGCACGCGCTCGGCGAGGTCGGGCCCGCGGGCGGCGGAGGCGACGAGGCCCGCGTCGAGCCGGCCCGCGCGGACGCCGGCGACGACGTCGTCGGTGACGCGCTCCTCGACGACGAGCTCGAGCGCCGGGTGCCGCGCGCGGAGCGCGGGGACGAGCTGCGGGAGCACGTAGGGCGCGAGCGTGGGAATGACGCCGACGCGCAGCTCCCCCGCGACGACGCCGGCGAGCGTGTCGTGGATCGCGCCGAGCCGCGCCGCCTCGCGCAGCACCGCCCGCGCCTACTCGACGACGAGCCGCCCGCCCTCGGTCGGGACGACGGGCGTGCGGGCGCGGTCGAAGAGGGCGAAGCCGAGCGCGCGCTCCAGCTTGCGGAGCTGCATGGACAGCGTGGGCTGCGTCACGTGGCACGCGGCCGCCGCGGCCCCGAAGTGGCAGTGCGTGTCGAGCGCGACCGCGTAGCCAAGTTGGGTCAGGGTGACCTGTGCGAGCAGCCGGGCGGCGGGGAAGTCGGGCGAGGCGGGCATGCCCGGAACGATAATCGTCGTCTATCGCGGAATCGAAGAATGCGATTTCCGCTATCACGCGCTCGCGGTTACGATCCCTCACGCCTCGGTGCGCCGCTCGGCGCCCGACCGCAGACGCACGCCGAACGACGGAGGGAGCATGCAGGACGCGAACGGCAGCAACGGCACCGGGACCACCGGCGGGGCGGGGGCGCAGGGCACTTCGCCCGTGCTCACGACGCGCCAGGGGCACCCGGTCATCGACAACAAGAACAACCGCACGGTGGGCGACCGCGGCCCCACGGTGCTCGAGAACTACCACTTCCTCGAGAAGATCTCGCACTTCGACCGCGAGCGGATCCCGGAGCGCGTCGTGCACGCGCGCGGCGCGGGGGCGCACGGGTACTTCGAGACGTACGGGCGGGTGGGCGACGAGCCCGTCGAGACGTACACGCGCGCCAAGGTGTTCGCCGGCGCGGGGAAGCGCACGCCGGTGTTCGTCCGCTTCTCGAGCGTGATCCACGGGGGCCACTCGCCCGAGACGCTGCGCGACCCGCGCGGGTTCTCGGTCAAGTTCTACACCGAGGACGGGAATTGGGATCTGGTCGGTAATAACCTCCAGGTCTTCTTCATCCGGGACGCGATGAAGTTCCCGGACGTCGTGCACGCGTTCAAGCCGGACCCGGTGACCAACCGGCAGGACCCGAACCGCATTTTCGACTTCATCGGCCACACGCCGGAGTCGATGCACATGATCACCTTCCTCTTCAGCCCGTGGGGCATCCCGGCCGGATACCGCGAGATGCGCGGCTCGGGCGTGCACGCCTACAAGTGGGTCGACGCCGAGGGGAAGGGCACGCTCGTGAAGTACCACTGGATCCCGAAAGGAGGGGAGCGGAACCTCACGCAGCAGCAGGCGAACGAGATCCAGGCGACGAACTTCAACCACGCGACGCAGGACCTCTACGACGCGATCGCGCGCGGCGACTTCCCGGAGTGGGAGCTGCAGGTGCAGCTCATCTCCGACGACGAGCACCCGGAGCTCGCCTTCGACCCGCTCGACGCGACGAAGGTGTGGCCGCCGGAGCAGTTCCCGCTGCGCCCGGTCGGGCGCATGGTGCTCGACCGCAACCCGGTGAACTACTTCGCCGAGGTGGAGCAGGTCGCGTTCGGCACGGGCGTGCTCGTCGACGGGCTCGACTTCTCGGACGACAAGCTGCTGCAGGGGCGGACGTTCTCGTACAGCGACACGCAGCGCTACCGCGTCGGCCCCAACTACCTGCAGCTGCCGATCAACGCGCCCAAAACGCACGTCGCGACGAATCAGCGCGATGGGCAGATGACCTACCACGTCGACGGGGTCGAGGCGGGTGAGAACCCCCACGTCAACTACGAGCCGAGCGGGCGCCGGGGCCTCCGCACCGCGGAGCCCGCGGGCAAGCCGCACACGCCGGCCGTCGCGGGCCCGGTCATCCGGCAGACGATCGGCCGCGAGGCCAACTACCTGCAGGCGGGGGAGCGCTACCGCGCCTTCGCGCCGTGGGAGCGCGACGAGCTCGTGAGCAACCTCGTGACGAACCTCGGGCAGTGCGACCGCGACATCCAGGAGCGGATGGTCGGCCATCTCGTGCAGTGCGACGAGGAATACGGCGGGCGCGTCGCCGCGGGCCTCGGGGTTGCGATCCCGAGCGCGCTCGCGGCCGCGCGGGCGGCCGACGCCGCCGACGCGATCAGCTCGGCGGGCGAGGGCGACGACGCGGCCTCGCGCCTCGCGGACGCGGGCCTCGCCGGCGCCCACGGCGACTGAACCGCGGCGTCACCTCACCACCACACCACGGAGAACTCTCATGCTTCGCACCGCCAACGCGGTTTGGAACGGCACGGGCAAGGATGGCACCGGACACCTCACGTCGCCGAGCGGCGTGCTGAGTGACACGCCGTACTCGTTCAAGACGCGCTTCGAGAGTGAGGACGGGCGCGCGGGCACCAACCCCGAGGAGCTCATCGCTGCGGCGCACGCGGGGTGCTTCTCGATGGCGCTCGCCTTCCAGCTGCAGACGGCCGGCTACACGCCCGACGAGCTGCGCACGAAGGCCAACCTGACGATGGAGCCGCAGGGCGGCGGCTTCGCGATCACGGCGATCCGCCTCGACCTTGAAGCGCGCGTGCCGGGGATCGACGAGGCGAAGTTCCAGCAGCTCGCCAACGAGGCGAAGGCGAACTGCCCGGTCTCGAAGGTGCTCAACGCGACGATCACGCTTGACGCCAAGCTGGAGCAGGGCGCGGCGGTCTGACGCGGCGGCCCGGCCCAACGGCCGGGGCTGGCACGCCTAACGGGTCGGGATCCGGGAGCCGCCGGGTCCCGACCCGTCGTGCGTCCGGTGGTACGCCGCCTGCCAGCGACGGCGGTCCCGGTTCGATACGCGAGCCTTCTCCCGAGGACACCCGTCGTGATCCAACGCTTCGACAAGATCGCCGCCGACCTCCCCCGTCCCAAGCACCCGTCCGCCAACGGGGCCGCCGCGCTCCAAGAGTTGCTGGGCGGCAAGTTCGGGGAGATGTCGACGATCATGAACTACACGTTCCAGAGCTTCAACTTCCGCGGGCGCAAGGAGTTCCGGCCGTTCTACGACGTCATCGCGAGCATCGCGGCCGAGGAGTTCGGGCACGTCGAGGTGATCTCGTACGCGATCAACCTCCTGCTCACGGGCACTTCGACGCGCGGCACCGACCCCGACGCGGCCCCGCTCGCCGGCCAGGTCGACGCGCGCAACAGCTACCACTTCCTCGCGAGCGGGCAGCAGGCCCTGCCGCTCGACTCGCAGGGGAACTTCTGGACGGGACAGAACGTTTTCTCGAGCGGCAACCTGAAGCTCGACCTGCTGCACAACTTCTTCCTCGAGTGCGGCGCGCGCGCGAACAAGATGCGCGTCTACGAGATGGTCGACGACCCGTGCGCGCGCGCGGCGGTCGGCTACCTGCTCGTGCGCGGCGGGGTGCACGTGGTCGCGTACGCGAAGGCGCTCGAGAAGCTGACCGGCGTCGAGGTCGGCAAGCTCCTGCCGATCCCGGACCTCAGCAACAAGAAGTTCGACGAGGCGAAGAAGCTCGAGGACGAGGGGCTGCACCTCAAGCTGTACCGGAACAGCCCGAACGACTACACGCGCATCGACGAGATCTGGAACGGCGCGCACCCGGAGGACGGCAAGACGCTCGTCGTCGAGCAGGGGCCGCCCGAGGGCTACGACCCGCCGGACCTCGACATCGAGCCGCAGCTCGTCGCGCCGGCCGGGCCGGACATCGACCCGCAGATGTTCGCGGACACGGCGAAGAAGCTGTTCGGGATCAAGGTGGGGCACTGATCGCAGACGTCAGGCCGGCGTAAACACCGTGTCATCCTGAGCGCAGCGAAGGATCGCCGTCCGAGGCGACCACCCCGCGGCATCGGTTCCGCGAGGGATCGTCCCAGCGGCAGCGATCCTTCGCTGCGCTCAGGATGACACGGGCCGACGTTGCCCGGGCGTCCGCGCTGCCTTCTCACCCCGTGTTCCGCAGCCCCTGCGCGACCCCGCTGAGCGTGACGGCGAGCGCCTCGTCCACCGCCGCGCGCTCCTCCGTACGCTGCTCGCCGTCCGCGCCGAGCGCGCGCCGGCGACCTAACAAGGCAACCTGCAGGAGCGAGAGCGGGTCGACGTACGGGTTGCGGAGCGCGATCGCGCTCCGCAGCACCGGGGCGTCGCCCAGCAGCGCGTCGGCCTCGCGCACGCGCAGCACCCACTCCACCGTCCGCGCGAACTCGGCCGCGAGGGCGTCGAACAGCGCCCGGTCGCCCGGCTCGCCTAACTCGTCGACGTAAAGCCGCGCCACCTCCAGGTCCGCCTTGGCGCAGACCATCTCGATCTTCGCGAGTAGGTCGTCGAAGAACGGCCACGCCCGCGCCATCGCGCGCAGCGTCGCGAGGCCGTCCGCGTCCCCGCCGACCGCGGCGAGCGCCGTGCCGACGCCGAGCCAGCCCGGGAGCAGAAGCCGCGTCTGCGTCCACCCGAACTGCCACGGGATCGCGCGGATCCCCTCGACCGTGGCCGTCGCGCCCGGGCGGTACGCGGGGCGCGACCCGAAGCGCGCGGAGGCGAGCGCGGCGACCGGCGTCGCGCGCAGGAACAGCCCGAAGAGCGCGTCGCGGTGCTCGGGCGCGTGCACGAGGTCGCGGTAGACGTCGAGCGAACGCGCGGCGAGCGCCTCCATCGTCGCCCGGAAGCGCGCCACCTCCGCGGGGTCGACGCCGGCGCGCCAGTCGGTGAACTCGTGCAGCAGCGTGCCCGCGAGCGTCACCTCGAGCGTGCGTTCGGCGACCGGCGCGAGCCCGAACTGCTGCGAGATGATCTCGCCCTGCTCGGTGATCTTGATCCGCCCCCGCGCCGTGTGCGGCGGCAGCGCGGCGAGCGCGCGGTACACGGGCGATCCCCCGCCCCGCCCGACGCTCCCGCCGCGCCCGTGGAAGAGCTGGAGCGTCACCCCCGCCTCGTCGCAGACGGCGGCGAGCGCGCGCTGCCCCTCATACAGCGCCCACGACGAGGCGAGCATCCCCGCGTCCTTGCCCGAGTCCGAGTAGCCGATCATCACCTCCTGCCGCCGGCCGCGCGCGGCGAGCTGGCGGGCGTAGACGGGGTCGGCGAACAGGGTGCGGAGCACCTCGGGCGCGCGCTCGAGGTCGCTTAACGTCTCGAACAGCGGCACGACGTCGAGCCGCGAGCGCGGCGGGTCGGCGGCGAGGTCGACGAGTCCCGCCTCGCGCGCGAGGACGAGCACGCGCAGCAAGTCCTCGGCTTCGGTCGTCATCGATACGATATAGGTGCTCGCGGCGTCCTCGCCCGCCTCGTCCTGCACCGTGCGGACGGCGCGCGCGGTGCCGAGCACGCGCGCCGTCGCCTCGTCGCAAGAGAACTCGGGGCCGACGAGCGGGCGGCGCCCCGTCAGCTCGCGGCGGAGCGCGTCGCCGTCGAAGGGCGGCAGGCCGAGCCGGGCCGCGACGTCGTCGAGCGCGGCGCGGTGCGCGTCGGCGTGGTCGCGGACGTCGAGGCGGAAGCCGTGCAGCCCGTGCGCGCGGACGAGCGCGAGCAGCGGGTCGAGCGCCGTGCGGCAGGCGGCGCGCGCGCCCGCCGCGACGAGCGCCTCGCGCACGAGCCCGAGGTCGCGGTCGAACGCGGCGGCGTCCCGGTAGGCGGCGGGCTCGTGCGCCGGGCGCCCCGCGTCGCGCGAGGCGACGAGGCGGCGCGCCGCGTCGAGCCGCGCGGCCATCATCGACAGCTTCAGCCGGACGGGCTCGTCGGCGTTGCGGCGCGCGTTGGCCTGCCACACCTCCGGCAGCACCCGGCGGTCCTCGTCGAGCGAGGCGACGAGCGCGGCGGGCGGCGCCGCGAGCGACGCGGAGAGCGAGAGCCGCTCGACGAGGCCGGCGAGCGCGGCGGCGTAGCGGCCGAGGATGACGTGGCTCGCGCGGCGCGCGGCGGCGACGGTCGTCTCGGGCGTCACGTACGGGTTGCCGTCGCGGTCCCCGCCGACCCAGTTGCCGAGCCGGAGCGGGGTCCCGAGGCGGAGCGCGTCGGTGTCGTCCTCGGACGCGTCGAACTCCGCCGCGTACGCGCGCAGGAGCGCGTCGTGCGCGTGCGCGCCGGCGTCGAGCAGCCGCGTCTCGAGGTACCAGAGCACGGTGCTCACCTCGTCCATCACGGTCGGGCGGTCGTGCCGCACCTCGGCCGTGAGCCAGAGCACCTCGATCTCGCCGTCGAGCGCCTCGACGACGGCGCGGCGTTCGGCCGCGGAGCCGGCCTCGCGCCGGAGCAGCAGGTCGGCGACGCGCGCCTGGAGGGCGAGCAACGTCCGGCGGGTCGACTCGGTGGGGTGCGCGGTGAGCACGGGCCGGACGGCGAGGCGGCGCATCGCGTCGGCGACCTCGGCCGCCGTGCGGCCGTCGTCGCGCAGCCGGCGCATCGTCCAGCGCGCGGAGGCGGGCTGGGGCGCCGGCTCGTCGCCATCGCCTTCCAGGTAGGCCGCCCGCCGCCGCACGCGGTGCACCTGCTCGGCGGTGTTGATGAGCAGGAAGAAGAGCGTGAACGCGCGCGCCGCGACGGCGGACGCCTCGGGCGTGAGCGCCGCGACCTGCGCGAGGAGGGTGTCGAGGTCGGGCGCGCCGGGCTCGCCGTGGCGCCGCGCGCGGCAGGCGCGGCGGAGCGACTCGACGGTGTCGAACGCGTCGTCGCCTTCGAGCCGCTGGATGACGCGGCCGAGCGCGCCGGCGAGCCAGCGCACGTCGTCGTGCAGCGGCAGGTCTTCGGGGCGCGGCGCGTCGGGGGCGCCGCGACCGGCGGCGGGTTGGGCGGCGGTGGACGCGGTCATCGGGCGCGGGCGGGTCGGCGTGGTGGGGGCGCGGACGTCGGACCGCGCGCCGGGCTGCACGTTAGGCCGCCGCGGGCGCGGCGGAATGCCCCGCCCGGCAAGCTACCGTGCGGCGGCCTCGGGTAAAACGCCCACACGAGACGCGCACGCGTGAGCGTTGCGCCGCCATCGTGCGTATAGGTTGAAGAGGCGATCGGACGTGCACGAGGCGTGCACGCCGGGCGGCGGAACGCGGCATACGAGCAGCGAGGGGGAATGCGACGGTACGCGACCGGAACGATCCGGCGGGTGCTTGCCGCCGTGGCGTGCGTCGCGCTGTGGGCGACCGCGGCGCGCGCGCAGGGCGGCGGGGGCGGCGGGGGCTCGGGCGGTGGGTCCGGAGGCGGCTCGGGCGGCGGCAGCGGTGGTGGTTCCGGAGGGGGAACCGGCACCGGCACCGGCACCGGTTCGGGCAGCGGTACGGCGGGCGGAGCCGCCGGCGGCGCGGGAGGCGCACGCCCCGCCGGCAGCGCGGCCGGCGGGGCAGCGGCGAGCGCGACCGGCGGCGTCGGGCTGCCTGCGCCGCCGCCCGGCCCCGCCGTCGACACCGCGGCCGTCGCCCTCAACATCGCGCCGCTGCGCGTGGCGGCGACGCTCACGCGGCAGGAGGCCGTCGCACGCGCCCTCGGGCTGAGCCCGACGATCGCGCGCGCCGGGGCGGTCGTCCGCCTCGCACGTTCGGCCGAACGCGTCGCCTACGGCGAATACCTGCCGTCGCTCAGCGTGAACTCCAGCGTTCTGCGGAGCGGCACGCCCACGCTCGCCGGCTCGTCGCTCGCCGGCGTCATCGGCCCGACCGGGATCGGCGCGCCCGGCGCCGCGGGGACGACGGGCAGCGACAGCTCGGCGACCGGGGGCGGCGGCTTCGGCGGGACGTACGGCTCCGGCACCTCGTCGAGCCGCGCGCGGACGGGCCCGACGCTCTCGCGTGCGGCCGCCCCCGCCGCGCCCGTCGCCCAGACCGGCGCCGGCGGTCAGACCACGAGCGGTTCCCCTGCGACGACGCTCGGGACCACGGCGTACATGAGCTTCGTCGCCGGCTACGACGTATTCACGGCCGGCCGCCGCGGGGCCGACACGCGCCGCGCGCGGGCCGAAACGCGCGCGGCCGAGGCGGTCTCGGTGTCGCAGCGCTTCCTCGTCGTCGAGCAGGTCGAGACGGTGTTCTACGACGTGCGCCGGGCCGAGGACCTCGAGGCGGTCGCGCTCGCGCAGGTGCGGCGCGCGGGCGAGGACGCGCGCCAGGCCGGGCGCCGGCGGCAGGTCGGCACGGCGACGCCCGCGGACGTGCTGCAGTTCGAGCTCCTGCTGAACAACGCCCGCGTGGCCTTCGCCCAGGCGGCGATCCAGCGGCAGAGCGCGGCCTACGCGTTAGGCCGGCTCGCCGGCGTGCCCGGGGCGGTCGAGGCGCGGCTCGACACGGCGATCGTGCCGGGCCCGCTGCGGCTCTCCGACACGGCGATCGTCGCGCTCGCGATCCGGAGCGCGCCGACGCTCGTCGCCGCGCGCGATTCGGTGAGCGCGGCGCAGGCGGGCGTCGGCGCGGCGCGCGCGCAGTACCTCCCGACGGTCCGCCTCGGCACGAGCTACACGATGGCCCCGAGCGCGCTCGCGCTCGCCGGCGCGCGGCCGGGCTGGGCCGTCGCGCTCACGACCAGCTACCCGATCCTCAACGGCAACGTGCGCGAGTACCAGGTCGAGCGCGCGGCCGCCGCGTCGAACGTCGCGCAGGTCTCGGCCACCGACGCCGAGCGCCAGGCGCGCGCGGAGGTCGAACGCCGGCTCGGCAACATCGCGCTCACCGCGCAGCAGGTGCGGCTGTCGGAGGCCGCGGTCCAGGTGGCGCGCGAGAGCTACCGCGTCCAGAACGTGCGCTACGGCGCGGGCGTCGCGACCGTGCTCGACCTCAGCAACGCCGAGCAACAGCTCACGCAGGCCGAGCAGCAGCTCGTGAACGCGACGTACGACTACGCGCTCGCGCGGGCGAACCTCAACACGTTCCTCGGGCAGGAGCTCTGACCGATGTGGATCGTAACACTCTCGCTGCGGCGGCCGTTCACGACGGCCTGCCTCGCGATCATGATGATCCTCGTGGGCGCGTACGCGGCGCTCCGGATGCAGACCGACATCTTCCCGGCCATCAACCTGCCGGTGGTCTCGGCGGTCTGGGTCTACAACGGCCTGCCGGCCAAGGAGATGGAGGGGCGCGTGATGACGGTCGCCGAGCGCTCGTACAGCATCGGCGTCACGGACATCGAGCACATCGAGAGCGAGGCGCTCGACGGGCTCTGCGTGATCCGCGTCTACCTGCAGCCGGGGACGAGCGTCGAAAGCGCCGTCGCGCAGATCACGGCGTCGTCGCAGAGCGCGGTGCGGACGATGCCGCCGGGGATCACGCCGCCCTACATCCTGCGCTTCAACGCCACCGACGTGCCCGTGATGCAGATCGGCATCTCGGGCGACGTCGGCGAGCAGGAGCTGAACGACGCGGGCAACCAGTTCGTCCGCACGCAGCTCGTCACCGCGCCGGGGACCAACATCCCGCCGGTGTTCGGCGGCGCGCCCAAGCAGGTCAACGTCGACATCGACCTCGGGCGCCTGTACGCGCTCGGCCTCACGCCGGCCGACGTGTCGTCGGCGATCAACACGCAGAACGTCATCCTGCCGACCGGCACGGCGCGCGTCGGCGACCGCGAGTACCGCGTGCGCCTCGACGCGAGCCCGACGGTCGCCGACCGACTCAACGACCTGCCGATCAAGCAGGTGAACGGGCAGATGGTCTACATCCGCGACGTCGCACAGGTGCGGCTGGGGGCCGGCGTGCAGACCAACATCGTGCGCGTCAACGGGCGGCGCGGGGCGTACCTCGAGGTGCTCAAGACGGGGCGCGCGTCGACGCTCAGCGTCGTCGACCAGGTGCGCGCGCTCCTGCAGCGGGCGCAGGCGTCGGTGCCGGGGGCGATCCAGCTGAGCGTCATCTCGGACCAGTCGACGTACGTGCGGGCCTCGATCCAGGGCGTCATCCGCGAGGGGCTCATCGCGGCCTGCCTCACGGCGACGATGATCCTGCTCTTCCTCGGCAGCTGGCGCTCGACGCTCATCGTCGTTACGTCGATCCCGCTCTCGATCCTCACGTCGGTCGTCTGCCTGTGGGCGCTCGGCCAGTCGCTCAACATCATGACGCTCGGCGGGCTCGCGCTCGCGATCGGCATCCTGGTCGACGACGCGACGGTCGAGATCGAGAACATGCACCGCAACATGGCGCAGGGCAAAGACCTGCTGCAGGCGATCCTCGACGGAGCCGCGCAGATCGCCGTGCCGGCGTTCGTATCATCGCTGTCGATCTCGATCGTCTTCGTCCCGATCTTCTTCCTCAGCGGCCCGGCGGCGTCGCTGTTCCGCCCGCTCGCGATGGCGGTGATCTTCGCGGTGCTCGCGTCCTACGTGCTGTCGCGCACGCTCGTGCCGACGATGGCCCACTACCTCCTCGAGAAGGAGACGGACCTGCACCACGGGAGTGAGGAGGAGCAGGAAGAGAAGAAACGGCACGCCGGTTGGAACTGGCAGATCAACGCGCACATCGAACACCAGTTCGAGCGGATGCGGGGCGGCTACCACCGGCTGCTCGCGATGGCGGTCGGCGCGCCGGTGTGGACCCTCGTCATCGCGGCGCTGTTCGCGGGCGGGAGCATGTTCCTCCTGCCGCACATCGGCGAGGACTTCTTCCCGACGGTCGACGCGGGGCAGCTGCGGCTGCACCTGCGGGCGCGCCCGGGGACGCGGATCGAGGAGACGGAGCTCGTCTTCGGCTCCGTCGAGCGGGCGATCCGCCGCGTGATCCCGCCGAGCGAGATCGGGCTCATGCTCGACGACGTCGGGCTCTCGGGCGGCGGCGTCACGCTCGCCACCGGCGACCAGGGGACGATCGGCGGCTTCGACGGCGAGATCCTCGTCTCGCTCGCCGAGAAGCACCACGGCACGGTGGCCGAGTACCAGGCGCAGCTGCGCGACTCGCTGCGCGCGGAGTTCCCGGACGTGCAGTTCTACTTCCAGCCCGCCGACATCGTCACGCGGATCCTCAACCTCGGGCTGCCGTCGCCGATCGACGTGCAGATCACGGGGCGGAACGCGAAGGAGAACTACGCGGCGGCGACGCGCGTCGCCGACAAGGCGCGGCGCGTGCTCGGCGCGAGCGACATCCGCGTGCAGCAGGTGACGACGGCGCCCGAGTTCTTTTTCTCGGTCGACCGGCTGCGCGCCGAACAGGCCGGGGTGAGCACGCGCGACGTGGCGAGCTCGATGCTGATCGCGCTCTCGGGTTCGTTCCAGTCGGCGCCCAACTTCTGGCTCGACCCGACGAACGGCGTCCAGTACAACGTGGCCGTGCAGGTGCCGCCGTACCAGCTCTCCTCGCTCGACGCGCTCGCGCGCACGCCGGTCGCGCCGCCGGGGGGCGCGCCGCAGCCGCAGCTCCTCTCCAACCTCGTCACCGAGTCGCGCGACCTCGCCCCCGCGATCGTCACGCACTACAACGTGCAGCCGTCGTTCGACGTCTACGCGAGCGCGACGGGGCGCGACCTCGGCGCGGTCGCGGGGGAGGTCGAGAGGATCGCGCAGGCGGAGAAGCTGCCCAAGGGCTCCGAGCTCCACATGCGCGGGCAGGTCGACAGCATGCGCACGTCGTTCAAGGGGCTCGTGCTCGGCATCCTCGCCGCGATGCTGCTCGTCTACGTGCTGCTCGTCGTCAACTTTCAGTCGTGGATGGGCCCGCTGCTCATCGTGCTCGCGCTGCCGGGCGCGCTCGCGGGGACGATGTGGGGACTGTTCGCCTCACACACGACGTGGAGCGTGCCGTCGCTGATGGGCACGATCATGGCGCTCGGGGTAGCGACGTCCAACTCGGTGCTGCTGCTGACGTTCGCGGAAGACGAGCGGGCCGAGGGCAAGGACGCGCACGACGCGGCGCTGAGCGCCGGGACGACGCGCCTGCGCCCCGTGATCATGACCGCGCTCGCGATGATCCTCGGCATGCTGCCGATGGCGTTAGGCATGGGCGAGGGGGGCGAGCAGAACGCGCCGCTCGGCCGTGCGGTGATCGGCGGGCTGCTGGTCGCGAGCTGCTACACCCTCTTCGTGCTGCCGACTCTCTACGCGCTGCTGCGCAAGAAGGCGCCGGCGCCCGACCCCGAGCTGCCCGAGCCCGAGCTGACCGGGCGCGAGAAGCAAGCGGCCGACCTGAAGCGGGGCGGCGGCCGGCCGGGTGACGACGGCCGCGGCAATAATGGAAACGGCGACGGCACGAACGGCGACGGCGGTCACGACGGCGACCGCGACGGCGACCGCGACGGGGCGGACGGCGACCACGGCGACGGGGACGCGCCGTGGCGCGCGCCCGACCGCGACCGCCGCACGGGCGACCGCCGCCGCCCCGACACGACTCCCACTCCCGCTCATGCCTGACGATCGGACCACCACCCGGCCGGCCGACGCCGCCCCGACCGACGCCGCCCCCGGGCCGCCGCCCGTCCAGGTACACGTGGACGTGTCGTCGCCGCAGGGGTCGACCCAGGCGCAGGCGCCCGGGACTAACGGGCCGCCGCAGAGCGCGCCCGCGCCCGGCGCCCCCGCGCCCAACGGCGCCAACGGGTCCGGGACGGCAGGCGGGGGCACGCACGTCGTGGTCGACGTCCAGCTGCCGGCCGCGCCGGCGCCGCCCGCCCCGGGCCGGGTGCGCCCGCCCGACCCGCGGCCGGACGCGCCCCCGAACGGCGCCCCGGGACGCGACGGCAAGCCGCACGATGACACGTCGCGCGACGGAAAGAAGTCGGACGAGAAAACGAAGCCCGACGACAAGAAGTCGCGGGACCAGCACCGCGACAACCCGAAGCCGGTCCGGCGCCGGAGCCTTATCATCGGCGCGCTCGTCGTTCTCGCGGCGCTCGCGGGATTCCTACTCCTGGGCATCCTGCCGCGCCGGTCGCGCGACAAGCAGCTGCGCCAGCAGGAGCAGCAGTCCGCGCGCAACGACAGCGTGCCGGCCGTCACGGTGGTCAAGGTCGCGTCGGGGGACAGCGCGGCCGAGTTCACCCTGCCGGGCAACGTGCAGGGGCTGCGCGAGGCCGCCGTGTTCGCGCGGGCGACGGGGTACGTGCGGCGGTTCCTCGTCGACATCGGACAGCGCGTGCGCGCGGGGCAGGTACTCGCCGTGCTCGACGCGCCCGACGTCGAGGAGCAGCTCCGGGAGGCGCGCGCCAACGAGGCCCAGGCGGAGGCGGCGCTCCGCCTCGCGCGCGTCGAGCTGGCGCGATTCCGCATCCTCTACCGCGACAGCGTGGTCACGCGCGAGGAGCTCGACCAGCGCCAGGCGACGTACGAGGCGAACCAGGCAAGCGTCGCCGCGGCTCAGGCCAACGTGCGGCGGCTCGGCCAGCTCGTCGGCTACGCTTCGGTCACCGCGCCGTTCCGCGGCGTGGTCACGGCGCGCAACGTCGACGAGGGTGTGCTCGTCGGCTCCGGCGGCGGGTCGACGACGACCTCCGCGGCGGGA
Source organism: Gemmatimonadetes bacterium T265 (assembly GCA_019973575.1). NCBI lineage: Bacteria > Pseudomonadati > Gemmatimonadota > Gemmatimonadetes bacterium T265. The sequence goes on along the minus strand of BPUI01000001.1, from coordinate 2,314,861 downwards.
CTGGGCGGCAACACGATCCTGGCCTCCGGCGCCGGCCAGGCGACGAGCGCCGGCGGCACCGGATCCACGTTAGGCGGGAGCGGGGGCGCGCTCGGCGGCGGGTCCTCGGGCGCCGGCGCGGGCGGCGGGGGCGCGGCCTCGGGGGGCGTCGCGGGCAGCGGGAGCTTGTTCCGCGTCTCGCAGGCCGACACGGTCCGCCTCTACGTCGGCGTGCCGCAGAGCTACGCGGGCGACGTGCGCGTCGGGATCCCCGCCACGGTGCACGTGCCCGACATGCCGCAGCGCACGTTCCGCGGCAAGGTCGTGCGCACGGCGGGCGCACTCGACGCGGCGACGCGCACGCTGCTCACCGAGGTCGACGTCCCGAACCTCGACGGACGGCTGCTGCCGGGCATGTACGCGACGGTGAACTTCCACGTCGTGCGCGCGTCGCCGCCGGCGTCGATCCCCGCGGGGGCGCTGCTCGTTCGGCAGCAGGGAGCGCAGGCGGCCGTCGTGGGGTCGGACTCGGTGCTGCAGATCCGCACGATCTCCGTCGGGCGCGACTACGGGTCGGCGATGGAAGTGCTGACCGGGCTCAAGCCGGGGGAAAACGTCGTCGTCAACCCGACCGACGAGCTCCGCAACGGACAACGCGTGCGGCCGCGCCCGCAGCCGGCCGAAGGCGCACCGGGCGGCAACACGCCGGGCGGGCGGCCCGCCAATCCTCCAGCGCCCAAAGCCGAGAACGGCCAGGGCGGTAAGGGCGGCAAAGGCGGCGATGGTAACCAGGGGGGCCAGAAGCCGCAGGGCGGCCAGGGGGCCGGCAGCGCGGGCGGCGGCACGGGGCAGAGTGGGCAGCAAGGCGGCTCCGGCTCTGGCAGCGGACAGGGTAGCGGGCAGCAGGGCGGTGGCCAGCAGCAGGGCCAGGGCGCGGGTCAGCAGGGCGGCGGGAACGGCGGCGCGCAGGGGGGAAGCCAGCAGGCGCCGATCGCGCGACTCGGCGCACCGGGCAAGCCCTCGGGGTCGGGGCGGCCGTGAACTCGTGGCGCGCGGCGCGCGAATCACCCCCCGCCGCGCGCCGGATCGGGCGGTCGTCTTGCGAGCCCGCGTGACGGCGCGCAACGTTGCCGGTGTCCCGCGCTCGCACGATCCCGGCCCGCCATGACCGACCTCCCCACGACGTACGACGCGATCGTCATCGGCTCGGGCATCTCCGGCGGCTGGGCCGCGAAGGAGCTGTGCGAGAAGGGGCTGAAGACGCTCGTGCTCGAGCGCGGCCGCGACGTCCGCCACATCCGCGACTACCCGACCGCGAACCTCGCCCCGTGGCAGCTCCCGCACCGCGGCGCGATGCCGCGCGCGCTCGTGCGCGAGAACCCGCTCATCAGCAAGGCGGCTGGCTACGGCGAGGACACGGCGCACTTCTTCGTGAAGGATGCCGACCACCCGTACGTGCAGGAGCGGCCGTTCGACTGGGTGCGCGGCTACCAGGTCGGCGGGAAGTCGCTCATCTGGGGGCGCGCCTGCCAGCGGTGGAGCCCGTACGAGTTCACCGCCCCCGAGCGCCACGGCTACGGCATGAACTGGCCGATCGGCTACGACGACGTCGCCGCGTGGTACTCGCACGTCGAGCGGTTCATCGGCGTGTGCGGCAACGCCGACGGGCTCGCGGCGATGCCCGACGGCGAGTACCTGCCGCCGTTCGAGTTCACCTGCGCCGAGCGGCACCTGCGCGACGCCCTGCGGGCGCACTACGGCGACCGGCACGTCGTGCAGGGCCGCTGGGCGCACCTGTCGAAGCCGAACGCGATCCACCTGCAACAGGGGCGCGGGACGTGTCAGGCCCGCAACCTGTGCATGCGCGGGTGCCCGTACGGCGCCTATTTCAGCTCCAACTCGAGCACGCTCCCCTGGGCGGCGGCGACGGGAAACCTCACCGTGCGTCCCGACTCGGTCGTCCACTCGATCGTCTACGACGAGCGCCGCGGACGCGCGTCGGGCGTGCGCGTGATCGACGCGCACACGCACGCGGTCCACGAGTTCCACGCGCGCGTGGTCTTCGTGAACGCGTCGGCGCTCAACACGAACCTCGTCCTGCTCAACTCGACGTCGCGCCGCTTCCCGCACGGGCTCGGCAACGACAGCGGGCTGTTAGGCAAGTACGTCTGCCACCACAATTACCGCGCCGCGGCCAACGGCACGCTCGACGCCTTTGCGGACGAGTACTACTACGTCCGCAACCCGACCGAGTGCATCCTCGTCAACTTCCGGAACGTGGGCCGGCAGGAGACCGACTTCGTCGGCGGCTACACGACGTTCACCGGCGGGTACCGCGAGCGCGGCGTGCCGACCGAGGAGCGCGTCGGCGGCGCGTACAAGGACGCGCGCTCGCGCCCCGGGCCGTGGCACCTTTACATGTACATGCAGGGCGAGACGGTGCCGCGGGAGACGAACCACGTCCGCCTGCACGAGAGCCGGACCGACCAGTGGGGGATCCCGCTCCTCGTCACGTCGGTGGCGTACGACGAGAACAGCGAGCGGATGATCCGCGACTGGCGCGCCGAGGCGCGGGCGATGCTGGAGGTCGCCGGGTGCCGCGACGTCGAGACGCACGACAACCACCAGGCGCCGGGGCTCGACATCCACGAGATGGGCGGCTGCCGCATGGGGCGCGACCCGCGGACGTCGCTGCTCAACGCGCACAACCAGCTCCACGCAGTGCCTAACGTCTTCGTCACCGACGGCGCGTGCATGACGTCCACCGGCAACCAGAGCCCGTCGATCCTGTACATGGCGCTCACCGCGCGGGCGGCCGACCACGCCGTCCGCGAGATGGCCCGCCGCAGCCTCTAACGCCTTGCGACCGCGACGCCCCGTGCACGAGCCGCCGCCGATGGGCCAGCCGATGAACCGGCGCGACGCGCTGAAGGTCGCCGCCCTGTTGGGCGCCGCGGTCGCCGCGGCGGGCCCGCTCGCCGCCTGCGGCCCGGGCCGGGAGCGGGCGCCCGCGCGCGGCGAAGGCGTTGCCGGCGAAGGCGCGCGGGTGCTCGACGCCGACGACCAGGCGCTCGTCGACGAGATCGCCGACACGCTGCTGCCGGCGACGGCCGCCTCGCCGGGGGCCAAGGCGGCCGGCGTCGGCGCCGGAGCGAACCTGCTGCTCACGGGCTGCTACGAGCCCGACGAGCAGCGCCGCGTGGTCGACGGGCTGCGGACGTTCCGGGCCGCGTGCCTCGCGCGCCACGGCGCGGCGTTCGCCGCGCTGGCGCCGGGCGAGCGCGCGGCACTGCTGCGCGAGGTCGACGCGGAGGCGCGGCGGTCCGGAAGCGCGCGGGCCGAGCAGCTGCACGCCGGCGGGACGCACGGCGGGGACGCGCGCGGCGACGACGCCCACTATTTCGGGCTCATTCGAGAATTAGCCGAGCGTGCGTACTTCACGTCCGAGGTCGGCGCGACGCGCGCGCTGCGCTACGTGCGCGAGCCCGGGCGCTGGGCGGGGTGCGTCCCGCTCGCGCCGGGGCAGCCCGCCTGGGCGTGAGGCGGGGCCGGAGCGCCTAACGCAGCGTGTAGAGGTACGCCGCGATGTTCCGCGCGTCGGCCTCGCTCACGCCGAGGTCCGGCATCGCGTTCCCGGGCACGACCTGCTGCGGGTAGCGCACCCAGCGCACGAGGTTCTCCGACGTGTTGGGCAGCACGCCCGCGACGTACGTGCGGCGCGCGAACCTGGTGAGCGGCGGCCCCGCCTCCCCGGCCGCGCCGCGCACGCCGGGGATCGTGTGGCACGAGCCGCAGCCGTAGCGCGCGATCGCGGCCGGCCCGGCGTCGGGGCGCCCGTTGGTCGCGACGCGCGCGTCGGCGCGCCGCGCCGCGCCCGAGCCGCACGCGGCGAGCCCCGCGCAGGCGGCGAGTCCGGCGCACGCGGCCACGAGCGCCGGCCGCCGCCCGCTCACGCGTCCGTTCACGCGTCCTTTCACGCGCACGGCCGCACCATGAACAGCGGCAGGCCGGTCGCGAGCACGGCGAGGAGAAAGAGCCCGCTCAGCACCAACCCGGTCATCGCCATGAAGCGCGTGCGCCCCTCCGCCGTGTCGAGCAGCGACTCGGTCGGGCCGCCGGTCTCCTCGCGCGTCGCGCGCCAGCTCCGCAGCGCGACCGCCCCGGCGGCGGCGGTGCCGAGCGCGGCGACGACGCTCACCGCGACCGCGAGCCCCCAGACGCCGAACGTCGGCGTCGCGCGCGGCGTCGACGTCGGGTAGCACCCGTGCGCCACGACCGCGTAGTTGGCGAGCGTCTGCGCGCCCCAGAGGAGAGGGCCCGCGAACAGCCCGGCCCAGAGCGCCGGGAGCCGCACCCGGTCGCGGTGTGGCGCCGCGTGCGCGTCCGCGGGACGCGGCGGCGGGGTCGGTGACACGGCGGCCGTCCTCCGTCAGGTGAAGCGCGGGGTGAGGTAGAGCGACGTGAGCACGAACAGCCACACCACGTCGACGAAGTGCCAGTACCACGACGCGTTCGTGACCGCGAGGTGCCGCTCGCGCGTGAAGTGGCCGAGCAGCGCGCGCACGAGCAAGACCGCGATCACGACGAGCCCGACGAACACGTGCGCGCCGTGGAAGCCGGTGATCGTGTAGAAGAGCGACCCGTAGGCGCCGCTCTGCGGGCCGAAGGGGAGCTGCGAGTACTCGACCCCCTGCACCGCGAGAAAGACCGCGCCTAACACCAACGTGAGCAGCAGCCCGAGGCGCAGCCGGCCGAGGCGCCCCTCGCGCAGCCCGCGCTCGGCCCACCACATCGTGCCGCTGCTCGCGAGCAGGACCGCCGTGTTGGGCAGCACGAGCTTCAGGTCGGGCGGGCCGTCGGGCGGCCACGTCGTCGTCGACACCGAGCCGAGATAGAAGTAGCTGAACAGCAGGTACGCGAAGAGCGCGGCCTCGGTCGAGATGAGGAGGACAATCCCCCACCAGCCGAGCGAGCGGTGCCCGGTCGCGTCGACCGGGAGGCGCTCGGGGTGGACGACGTCGGTGCGGACGGCGGTCGCCACGCTCAGCCCTCCCCCGCGGTCACGAGCCCTTCGGTGACGTCCTCGGGCCACAGCCAGCCGATGATCGACGCGCCCACGAGCAGGGCGCAGACGGCGGCCGTGCGCCACGCGCCGAAGAGCAGCGCGTAGGCGAGCGCCGTGAGCGCGACGGCGAGGAAAAACGGCCAGAGTGAGTCGCCGGGCATGCGCAGCACCGTCTGCGGCTCGCCGTCGAGCGGCGTGGTGCCGAGCGTCTCGCGGCCCTGGTCGAGCGGCGGGCCGCGGTGGATGATGCTGCGCACGGCCGTGTCCTCGTTGCCGCCCTCGAGCCCCGGGCGCCCCTCCCAGAGCGGGTACCGGCTGCCGACCTCGGGGAGTACGGCGAAGTTGTACGGCGGCGGCGGCGAGCTCGTCGCCCACTCGAGCGTCGGCGCGTCCCACGGGTTGTCCCCCGCCGGCTCGCCGTTCTTCAGGCTCCAGAAGAAGTTGACGACAAAGAGCAGCACGCCGGCGGCGAACACGTACGAGCCGACCGTCGTCACGAGGTTGACCGCGTCGAGCCCGATCCCGGACTCGTACGTGTACACGCGCCGGGGCATCCCGAGCAGCCCGGCGACGTGCATCGGGAAGAAGCCGAGGTTGAAGCCGACGAACATCGTCCAGAAATTCCACTTCCCGAGCGTCTCGTTCAGCATGCGCCCGGTCATCTTGGGCAGCCAGTAGTAGAACGCGGCGATCACGGGGAAGACGTTGATCCCGACGAGCACGTAGTGCAGGTGCGCGACGACGAAGTACGTGTCCGTCAGCTGCCAGTCGAACGGCACCGCGGCCGTCATCACGCCGCTCACGCCGCCGAGGACGAAGAGGACGATGAAGCCCGCGATGAAGAGCATCGGCGTCTTGAACACCGGGCGGCCGTACCAGATGGTCGCGATCCACGCGAAGACGCTGATCGCGCTCGGGATCGTGATCACCATGCTCCCCGAGCTGAAGAACGACAGCGCGAGCGAGGGCACGCCGGTGGCGAACATGTGGTGCACCCAGACGCCGAAACCGAGCAGCGCGGTCGAGATCGTGCCGAGCGCGACCCACGTGTAGCCGACGAGCCGGCGCCGCGTGAACGTCGAGATCATGTCTGACACGAGGCCGATCGCGGGGAGGATGACGATGTACACCCACGGGTGCCCGAACATCCAGAACAGGTGCTGCCAGAGCAGCGGGTGTCCGCCCTGCCCCGCGTCGTAGAAGTGCGTGTGGAACCGCCGGTCGAGGAAGAGGAACACGCACGCGGCCGTGAGCGCGGGCAGCGCGAACAGGGCGGAGAACGACGTCGTGAGCGTGCCCCACGCGAGGATCGGCACGCGGTTCACCGACATGCCGGGCGCGCGGAGCTTGAAGAAGGTCGTGACGAAGTTGACCGCCCCGACCGTCGTCGACACGGTGAGGAGCAGCAGCCCGAGCGCGTAGAAGTCGATGTTCAGGCCGGCCGTGTACGGCTGGCTCGCGATCGGGACGTAGTTGAACCACCCCGCGTTGGGCATCTGCCCGACGAGCACGCTCGTGTAGAGGAAGATCCCGGCGCCGAGGAACACCCAGTAGGAGAGCGCGTTGAGCCGCGGGTACGCCATGTCGCGCGCGCCGAACATGAGCGGCCACAGGTAGTTGCTGAACCCGCTGAGGACCGGCGAGGCGTAGAGGAACATCATCGTCACGCCGTGCATCGTGAACAGCGCGTTGTACAGCTCGGGCGAGAGCAGGTGCAGGTTGGACGCGGCGAGCTGCGCCCGCATGACCGACGCCTCCAGCCCGCCGACGAGCAGGAAGGCGAACGCGGTCACGAGGTAGCGGACCCCGATCTCCTTGTGGTCGACGCTCGCGAGTGCGCCTAACAACCCGGGCGCGGTCTCCCACGTGCGCTGGAGCCGCTCGGCGAGCCCGGGCGACGGGGCGGCGAGCGGTGCGGGGACGGGCGCCGGCGTGGGCGCGGTGGTGGTGGCCACGACTCGCCTCGGGTGTAGGGGAGGGCCCTGCGGGGGCTACTTGAGGCTCTGGAGGTACGTCGTGATTGCCTGCAGGTCCGCGCTGCTCAGCTCGACCGTGGGCATCGCGCTCCCCGGCTTGAGCGCCTGCGGGTTGGCGATCCACCCCTGCAGGTTGCCGCGCGTGTTGGCGAGCATCCCGCCCGCGATCCGGAGCCGGCTGCCGACGTGCGTGAGGTCGGGGCCGTTGCGCCCCTGCGCGGGCGTGCCGCGGATCGCGTGGCAGAGCGTGCAGGCCGACCCCATGAACGCGTTGTAGCCGGCCGTCGCGTCCGCGGTGGCCGGGGCGACGGCGTCGCCGCGCGCCCGCGCGCGCCACGCGGCGAACTCCGCGGCCGGGTGCGCGACGACCCGCAGCGCCATGTTCGCGTGCTGCGTCCCGCAGAACTCGGCGCAGTGCGCCCAGTACACGCCCGGCGTGTCGGCCTCGATCCAGGCCGCGTTGCGCTGCCCGGGGATGAGGTCGGTCTTCCCCGCGAGCTGCGGCACCCAGAAGCTGTGGATCACGTCGGCCGTGCTGAGCTCGAGGCGCACCGGGCGGCCGACCGGGACGTGCAGCTCGTCGGCGTCCAAGAAAGTGTCGCTCGTCGAGTCGCCGCGGTAGCGCACCTCCCACCACCACTCGTGCCCGACCACCGCGGCGGTGAACGCGGGCGGGCGGGCGGGCGCCGCGGTCGCGGCGAGTGTGCCTAACGTAAACACGAACGCGACGGCGAGGATCACCGTGGGCACGACGATCCCGCCGACGACGATCCACCGCACGCCCCCCCGGCTCCGGAGCATCGCCTCGTCCGACGGGCGCCGACGCAGGCACGCCGCGAGGACGATCGCGGCGACGACCGCCGAGACGACGAGGGAGACGGCCGTCAGCCCCCAGCCGAGCGACGCCTCGCGGCGCGCGGCCTCGCCGTAGCCGTGCATGTACGTCGGCGCGCCGGCGCAGGCCCCGGCCAGGCAGGCGCCCAACGCGCGGGCGCCTAACACGACGCCCGCGGCGGCGCGGCCGCGCGGTCGCCGCGCGGTCATCGCGACGCGCTCCCCGCGCTGGGCGCCGCGCCGTTCTCCGGCACCGCCTTGGTCGGCGTCGGGTTCGGCGGCGGTGGGTCGGGCTCGGCCGGCGTGGCGAGCGAGTGGATGTACGCGATGATCTTCCACATCTGGTCCTCGGGGATCTTGCCGCCCCAGGCGGGCATCCCCGCCGGGCGCCCCTCGACGAGGTCCGCGAAGAGGTGCGTGTCGTCCCCGCCGTAGATCCAGACGCTGTCGCGCAGGTTGGGGCCCATGCCGCCGCCCGCGCGCCCGCCGTGGCACCCGACGCAGTTGTACTGCAGGAAGAGCCGCCGCCCCTCGGCCACCGCCTGCGGGTTGCCGTTGTACGGGTTGTGGCGCACGCCGTAGACCGTGCGCGGGTAGATCCCGGGCAACACGCCGCCGGCGAACGAGGCGGGCTGCACCGCGACGCCGCTCGAGCGCGTCGACTCGACAGTCTGCTCGGAGCCGCTGCGCTGGCAGGCGGCGAACGCGGAGAGCGCGAGCGCACCGGCCGCGAGCGCGGCGGCGGGCCTACCGAACGTCAGTCGCACGCGGCACCTCCGGGGGTTTCGGGCGCGCAGAGGGGCACGCCGTACGTGCGCAGGATCTGCTGCAGGTCGGCGCGGCGGCGCTCGACCGCGCGCTCCAGCGCGACGCGGAGCGCGGTGTCGCCGCGGCGCACGCCGAGCGCCATCGGGTAGACGAAGCGCGCGGCCGGCGACGACGGGTCCGCGGCGACCGGCGTGAGCACGAGCGGCACCGGCGAGCGGCGCGCATAGTATCCCGCGAGCGGCCCCCACGCGACCGCGACGTCGACGTCCCCGCGGGCGACGCCGGTGATCAGCGCCGACGGCGGGCTCGGCTTCGCGTAGTCGCCGTAGATGCTGTAGCCGACGACGTTGCGCGTGATCCCGCGCCGCGCGAGCGCGACCCCGGGCGGCACGCTGTTGTAGCTCGCGCCGATGATGTGAATGCCGACGCGCAGCCGGCGCAGCCGCGGGTCGTCGAACGAGCGGACCGGCGGCGTCCCGCGCCGCGTCACGAACACGTACGTCGAGCGGTAGTAGGGCGCCGTGGTCAGCATCTGCTCGTCGCCGGCCGGCACGCCCGCGACCACGTCGCAGCGCCGCGCCTTGAGCGTGTTGCGCACGAACCCGCGCCGCTGTGCCCACCACGTGTACCGCACCGAGTCGTGCAGCTCGGCCGCGAGCAGCGCGGCCACGCGGTTGTCGAACCCGCGCCCCGTCGAGTCGGAGAACGGGAGGTTGTTGGGGTCGGCGCAGACGCGCAGCACCCCGGCCGGCGCCGCGCCCCCCGCCGCCGCCACCGCGGGGCGTTGGACGCGCGCGGCGCCGAGCAGCGCGAGCGCGAGCGCCGGCACGGCGAGGAGCGCCCGCTCGCGCGCGCGTCCGACCCCCAGTACCCGGTCAGAGCGAGAAGACATACACCATCCCGCCCGGGGCGGTGTACGCCGGGAGGTCGGACGTCGCGCCGGTCGCGCCTAACGCGGCGGTCGGGTCGTCGGTCGCGAGGCCGAGTGCGGTCGCGCCCGCCCAGCCGCCGATGCCGGAGTAGATGGCGATGTACTGCTTGCCGTCGGGCCCGCGGTAGGTCATCGCGTTGCCGATGATCCCGGAGCCGCACTTGAACTTCCACAGCTCCTGCCCGGTGCGCGCGTTCACGGCCTTGAACCAGCCGTCCATCGTCCCGTAGAAGACGACGTCGCCCGCGGTGACGAGCGCGCCGCTCCAGACCGGGAAGTGCTCGGTGCGGCTCCAGACGCGCTTGCCCGTCGTCGCGTCCCAGGCGATGAACCCGCCGCGCTCCCCGTTGCCGCCCGGGCCCGCGTACATCTGCACGTCGGCGCCGAGGTACGGCGTGCCCGCGATGTAGCTCACCTCCGTCCCCGCGTAGTTCATGCAGAGGTTGGTGAACGGCGTGTAAAAGAGCCCCGTGCGCGGCGAGTAGCCGGCCGGCTGCTGGTCGCGCGCGCCGGTCGAGGACGGGCAGATCTCGCGCGTGTTGACGCCCTGGTGCGTCTCCTTGGCCGGGTTGAGGATCGGGCGGCCGGTCTTCATGTCCATCCCGGTCGACCAGTTCAGGTACTGGAACGGCTGCGCGACGAGCACCTCGCCGGTGGCGCGGTCGATCGTGCTGCCGTAGCCGTTGCGGTCGAAGTGGACGAGGACCTTCCGCGGGCGCCCGTCGACCGTGAGGTTGACGGGGATGCTCTCGTTCACGTCGTCGTAGTCCCACTCGTCGTGCGGCGTGCCCTGCCACGCCCAGCGCGCCTCGCCCGTCTCGGGGTCGCGCGCGAAGATCGCCGTCGACCACAGGTTGTCGCCCGGGCGCAGGTCGGGGTTCCAGGTGCCGGGGTTGGACGTCCCGTAGTAGATGAGGTTCGCCTCGGGGTCGTAGGTGACCCACCCCCAGACGGTGCCCCCGCCTAACTTCCACTGGTCGGCGGGCCACGTCTTCACGCCGAGGTCGGTGCCGCGGTACTGCGCGTAGAACGGCTTGAAGTTGGGCCCGATCAGGACGTCCTTGTCGGGGCCGGTGTTGAACGCCTTCCAGACGATCCGGCCGGTGTTGAGGTCGAGCGCGGTGATCCAGCCGCGCACGCCCATCTCGCCGCCGGCGTCCCCGACGTAGACCTTGTTGCGGACGATGAGCGGGGCCATCGTCATCGTCTCGCCCTTGTTGACGTCGCCGAGCTTGACGTCCCAGAGCACCTTCCCGGTCGCCGCGTCTAACGCGACGGTGTGGTTGTCGAGGCGGTTGACGACGATCTTGCCGTCGGCGTACGACGCGCCGCGGTTGACGACGTCGCAGCACGCCTCGCCCTGCGACGCGGGGTCGGTCACCGGCTTGTACGCCCACTTGGGCGGCCCGCCCGGGTTGGCGAGGTCGAGCGCGTAGACGTAGTTCGGGTACGGCGTGACCACGTACATCGTGTTGTTCACGACGAGCGGCTGCCCCTCGAAGCCGCGCACGAACCCGGTCGAGAACGTCCACGCGACCTTGAGGTTTTTCACGTTCGCCGGCGTGATCTCGGCGAGCGGGCTGTAGCGCGTGCCGGCGTAGTCGCGCCCGGGGAGTGTCCACTCGCCGTCCTTCATCCCCGGCGGGCCGGCGACCATGCCGCCGTTCGGCTGGCCCGCCGCGGCCGCGGCCGTGGCGGCCGCCGCGGCCGACGATTCCGTCGCCGCCGCGCCGTTGCCGGTCGCGCCGGCGCCGCCGTCGCGCGCCGTCGCGGGCGGCGTATCGCCGCGCGTCCCCCGCCCACACCCGGCCGCCCCGACGAAGGTCGCGGCAACCATCGCCGCGGCCGTCCGCCGTCCCGCCGCCCACCCCAACCCCGCTCGCCGCCGGCCCGTCATGCGTCTGGCCTCCATGCCCTCAGGAGTGACCTCGATCGCGGCGGGGGCGCACGTGCGTGACCCCGCCCGACACGCGAATGTACCGTTTCGTACGCGACTTACTACGTGGCCGCGCGCGAATCCGCTGCGCTACGCGGCAACTGCTAAGACGATGTTAAGACGGACGCCCGCGTCCCGCGCGCATCACCGCGCCGCCCCGACCGCCGGTCCGACCGCGACGCCCCACGGCAGGGCGCCGACCGGGATCGTCGCGACCACACGCCGCGCCCCGGTGTCGACCACCGAGACGTCGTTCGACGACCCGTTCGCGACGTACAACTTGCGCCCGCCCGCCGCGAGCGCGATCCCCCACGGGCGCGCCCCGACCCGCACCGAGCCGACGACCGCGCGCGTTTCGGTGTCGACGATCTCGATCGTGCCGTGGCGCCCGGTCGCGACGTAGAGCGTACCACCGCCCGGCGCGAGCGCGAGTCCCATCGGCTTGGCGCCCGCGGGCATTGCGATCCGTGCGAGCACCGAATCGCGCCCGGCGTCGACGAGTAACACGGTGCCGCCGACCTCCGCCGAGACGTAGAGGCGGCGCCCGTCGGGCGTCACGACGAGGTCGCGCGGCCGCGCGTCGACCGTCGTGCGCCCGCGCACGCGTCCCGTGCGCGCGTCGAGGGCGACGACGGTGTTCCCCGCCTCGGAGGTCACGTACGCGACGCGCCCGTCCGGGCTCACCCGCACACCTTCGGGCTCGCGCCCGACGGGGACGCTCGTCACGACGCGCCCGCTCGCCACGTCGACGATCGACGCCGCGCCGGCGTCCTCGTTGGCCGCGTAGAGCCGGCGGCCGTCGGGGCTGAGCGCGAACTGCTCCGGGTCGGTCCCCCCGGGCAGCACGCGCCGCACGCGGCGCGTGGCCGCGTCCACCTCCGCGATCCCGTCGAGCGAGCGGTCGGCCGTCAGCCGCGCACACTCGGCGTCCGGCATCGTCGGCGGACAGCGCGGCGACCCGGAGAGCGCGACGTAGACGAACCGGCCGTCCGGCGCGATGCGCACGCCGCGCGGCCGCGTGCCGACCGGGATCGTCGCGACCACCTGATCGGTCGCGACGTCGATCACCGAGAGCGTGCGCCCGGCCTCGTTGGTCACGTAGGCGAGTTCGCCCGGCGGGGCGAGGGCGCGGCCGCGCGGGCCGGCGCCGAGCGCGCCCAACGCGGCGGCGGCGAGGCCAGCGGCGCGCCCCGTGGCGCGCGCGGGCCGGGAAAGCCGGTGCGACAACCTCAGAACGCCTTCGCGCCCGCTTCGGCGACTTCCTGGTCCTGCTTGCCGGCGCCGCCGCTCACGCCGACGGCGCCGACGACGCGGCCTCCCTGCTTGAGCGGGATCCCGCCGGCGAAGATCATCACCTTGCCGTCGTTGCTCGCGTGGATGCCGAAGAAGTCCTCGCCCGGCTGGGCGAGCTTCGCGAGCGCCTTGGTCTCGATGTCGAACGCGCGCGCCGTCCACGCCTTCTTGATCGAGATGTCGACGCTCCCCATCCACGCGTCGTCCATCCGGACGTGGGCGACGAGCGCGCCGCCGGCGTCGACGACGGCGATGTTCATGGGCTGGCCGATGTCTTCGGCCTTCTGCTCGGCCGCGGCGATGACGCGGCGGGCGTCGGCGAGGGAGATCATGGGTCGGGAATGGGTCGGGAATGGGTCGGGGAGGGCGTCGCGGGCGGAAGGGCGCGCGGCGGGGTGGGCGCGCTGCAAGGACGGCGCCGTGGGGGCGCGGCGGGCGGTCCGAGCGAGGAACCGGGAGTGGGGCGCTGTTGGAACCCGGCTGTTGGTCGGGCGCTGTGGGTGAAACGCGGTTGGAACGGCGCGGTTGGACCGGCGCTGCCCACGGCCGGCTCCTCCCGCCGGACTAACAAGCGACCCCGCAACTGCGCCGCACCAACAGCCGGGGGCCAACAGCGCGGCCCCGACAGCGCCGTACTCCCGTCCCGTCGCTACCGCGCCCCCGCCCCCAGCGCGTCGTACCGCCCCCGATCGGCCTTCGTCAGCCACCGCGACGGCTCCGGCGGCCGCCACCGCCGCCCGTCCGCCGCCGGCGTCAGCGCGCCGAGCATCGGCACCGCGAGCGCGTCGCCGACGCCTAACGGGTCGAGGCCGAGCAGCACCTCCGCCGTGCGCAGCATCGAGAGCTGGTCGTAGCGGTCCCGGACGACCGCGCCGCGCCGCACGAACGGCCCCACCGCGAGCGCGACGGTGCGCGTCGCGTCGACGTGGTCGGGGCCGTTCTGCGCGTCGTCCTCCTCGACGAGGATCAGGCTCTCGCGCCAGACCGGGCTCGCGGCGATCGTCTCGACGAGGCGCGCGAGCGCGGCGTCGTTCTGCGCGACGAGCTGGCGCGGCGTGAGCTGCGCGCGCGCGACGCCGGCCGTGTGGTCGTTGGGCAGCCAGAAGTACGTGAACGCCGGGACGCGCCCCGCCGCGGCGTCGGCGTCGAACTCCGCCTTCCAGTCCGCGACGCGCCGCAGGTCGGAGTACGTCAGGTCCCAGGTCGGGTACGCGAACGCGTAGTGTGCCAGGTAGGCGGCGACCTCGCCCCGGAGCGCGGGGTCGGCCACGAGCGCGCGCTCGAGCGCGTCGCCGCCGACGAGCGCCTGCGAGAGCCCGCGCGCGAACGCGCTGTCGCCGAGGAGGGCGAGTGCCCCCGCCGGGGTGCGCCCCTGCGCCGCGGCGGGGGCGAGCACCGCGTGGAGGGCCGCGCCGCGGTCGCGCGCCGTCGTGAGGCGCCCGCTCTGGGCGACGAAGGCGCGGGCCAGCGGATGCGCCTCGCCGTAGCGCGCGGTGATGAGACGCCAGAACGCCGTGCTCGCGTAGTACGGCTCGCCGTAGACGCGGTAGTTGACCCCGCGCGCGTCGAGCGCGTCCCACAGGTACGCCGGGGAGAATACCGCCGGCGCGGTCCCGAACGGGTACCCCGCGAACCGATTGCCGTACGCCGTGTTGCCGAGCCACTGGAGGAGCGGGCTCGCGTAGCCGCTCGTCGTGTAGCTGTGGCCGAGGACCGAGATCTCGCCATCGGCGAAAAAGTGGTCGAGCGTGACGAAGTTACGGGCGAGCGCGTGCGCGGCGGGCGTGACGTCGCGCCCGAAGAGCGTCAGCGTCGAGTCGCCGTCGCCGCGCCCGAGGTCGCCCATCACCTGGTCGAAGCTGCGGTTCTCGCGCACGACGTAGAACACGTGTTTGATCGGCAGCGCAGCACCGGCCGCCGGCGCCGCGAGCGGCGAGCCCGCGAGCACCGCCCGCGTCCACTCCCCCAAGCGCGACTCCGCCGCCGCGCGCGGGACGACGCCTAACGCACCCTGTAGCTGCGTGAGCACGTAGTCCGGGCCGCCCCGGCGCGCGGAGTCGGGCTGCGGGCCGTTCGGGTTGGGGCGGCGCGCGCGGACTCCCTTCGCGCTCAGCACCCAGAGCGAGTCGCCGACGGCGAGCACGCGCGTCGGGTACCAGCCGGTCGGGAGATAGCCGAGCAGCGCGGGACGGCCGGCCGCGACGCGCGCGGTGTCGAAGACCGCGACCGCGTTGGCCGTCGCGAGCGTGACGTACACGCGGCCGTGCGCGACGGCGCACGAGGTCGGCGCGCTGCCCGCCTGGCGTGGGCGCGTGGGAGCGCCGGCTGTACGCGCCGTATCGGGGCCGGGGTCGCGGAAGCGCACGGAGAGCCGGCCAACGACCGAGTCGCGGGCGAGGTCGAGGATCGAGAGGTCGTCAGACCCCGAGTTCACGACGAGCAGCCGCGCGCCCGCCCCCTCACCCCAGCGACACGTCGCAATCGGGTTGCGTCCGACGGCGAGCGTGCGGCGGAGCGCAAGCCGCCCCGCCGCGCCCGTATCGCGCCCGAACGTGCGCACCGCGTGCAGCCCCGTCTCGAGCACGTACACGCGGTTACCGATGCTCTCGACCGCCGTCGGGTAGTGCCCGGCGGGGAGCTCCTGCTCGACCCGGCCAGACACGGTGTTGAGCACGGCCAGCCGTCCTGCGCCCGCCGGCCCGGTCGAGTCGGGCGCGACGAGGTAGGCGACGGCGAGCCGCCCGGGCCCGAACGCGGCGGCATCGAGCGGCGCGAGCCCCGCCGCGTACCCGCCGACGGGCAGCTTCCGCGCGGCGAACGACGAGTCGACGCGCCACACGGCGCGGTCGTCGCCGCCGCTGACGTAGAGCGCGCCGTCGCCGCCGCGCTCGCGGAGTGCGACCCGCGCGGCCGGGTACAGCGCGCCGAACGCGACCGTGCGCGCCGACGGCGCCGCCTGCGCCGGCGTCCCCCCGCCGCGCGGGTCGACGACGGTGAGCGGCTGCGCCTCGCCCGGGTAGTAGCCGGTGTTGAGGACCACCACGCGCCCGGCGAACGCGACGGCCTCGAACGGCAGGCGCCCGGTCGGGATCTGCGCGCCGGCCGGCGCGATCGCCCAGCCGGTCGGCAGCTCCGCCGCGCCGGCCTGCACGTCCGCGCCGGCCGCGGCGGCCCCGCGACGTTGCGCGCGGCGCGCGTACCGCACGGCCGCCGCGTACGACAGCCGGCGCCGACCCGGCGCGCGGAGCCCGGGCGTGCTCGCCCAGAGCTGGCGCGACAGCTCGTCCATGTCGCCGGGCTCGTCGAAGTCGTCGAGGTCGCGCGCGCGCGGGGGCGTGTTGGGCCGCGGATGCCCCGCCGGCCCCCGCGGGCGCACGGGCTGGGCGCGGGCCGGACGCGCGGGCGCGCTTGCTGCAGCGGCGAGGGCCAACAACGGTCCGGCGAGCGCGCGGACGACGGAGGGGCAGGTTCGCATTGGGGCAAGATGCCACGACGCCGGAACGTCGCCACTGGGCGGCCCGTATCACCCGAGCGCGCGCCGGCCCGCCCGCCGAGTGCGACCACCGCCTTCCTCGACACCGATCCGATTCGATGCCTGCTCCACTCCGTGTTCTAACGCTGCGTTCCGCGGTCCTGCTCGCCGCGGCCACGGCGGCCCGCCCGGCGGCCGCGCAGCCGGCGCGGGCGCCGCTCACCGACGCGCAGCGGCGCGGGGTCGGCGACACGTCGATCTTCGCCCCGCTCGCCGAGATCGGGCCGCCCAACGCCTTCCGCGACGCCTCCGGCGGGCCGGGCGCGCGCTACTGGCAGAACCGCGCCGACTACGACATCCGCGCCACGCTCGACACCGGCGCGAAGCAGCTGACGGGCGAGCTCCGGCTGCGCTACACCAACCACTCGCCCGACACGCTCCGCTTCGTCTGGATGCAGGTCGAGCAGAACGCGTTTACCGACAGCTCGCTCAACGCGTACGTCTACCCGCAGGCGTCGCGCTTCGGCGCGCGCGGGTTCGAGGGCGGCGACGTGATCACGCGCTTCGCGCAGGTGACCGGCCGCGGCGCGCCGCGCGCGCTCGCCACGCGCGTCAACGGCACAGTGATGAAGGTCGACCTCGCCGAACCGCTCGCGCCTGGCGCGGTGACGACGTTCGACGTCGCGTGGCACTTCCGCATCCCGGAGCACGGGGCGGACCGCATGGGGCGCGAGGGGTCGCTCTACGAGCTCGCGCAGTGGTACCCGCGCGTCTGCGTCTACGACGACGTCCGCGGCTGGAACATCGAGCCCTACCTCGGCCAGGGCGAGTTCTACCTCGAGTACGGCGACTTCACGTACGCCGTGACGCTGCCGGCCGGCTACGTCGTCGCGGGCACGGGCACGCTCGAGAACCCGCGCGAGGTGCTGACGCCGGCCGAGATCCAGCGGCTCGCGCGCGCGCGCACGTCGGACACGCCGGTCGCGATCACGACGGCCGAGGAGCTGCAGAGCGGCGCCGCGCGCCCGCGCACGGCGGGCACGCTCACCTGGCGCTTCGCCGCGCGCAACGTGCGCGACGTCGCGTGGACGGCGAGCCCGGAGTACCTGTGGGACGCGTCGTCGTGGCACGGCATCCTCGCGCAGGCCTACTACCGGCCGAGCGCGGCCTCGCTGTGGAAGGACGCGGCCGACCAGAGCCGCATGTCGATCCAGGAGTACTCGGAGCGCTGGTTCCCGTACCCCTACCCGCAGATCTCGGCGGTCGAAGGCCCGGTGAGCGGGATGGAGTACCCGATGCTCGCGATGGAGGCGCGCGGGAGCGACAAGTACGACCTCTACAACGTCGTGACGCACGAGATCGGGCACAACTGGTTCCCGATGATCGTCGGCTCTAACGAGCGCATCCACATGTGGCAGGACGAGGGCTTCAACACCTTCATCAACACGTTCAGCGAGGCGCGCCGCTACCCGGAGCGCGGCGACCAGCTGCGCCGCGCGGCCGAGGAGCGCGGGTACGTGCAGGGCGCGATGGCGGCCGGCCTCGACCGGCCGGTGGACATACCGCCCGACCGCATCAACCCGCAGCTGTTAGGCCTCGTGGCGTACGTGAAGCCGTCGGTCGCGCTCCAGACGCTGCGGCAGGAGGTGTTAGGCCCGGCCGCGTTCGACGACGCCTTCCGCGCCTACATCCGGCGCTGGGCGTTCAAGCACCCGACCCCCGCCGACTTCTACCGCACGATGGAGGACGTCAGCGGCCGGCGCCTCGACTGGTTCTGGCGCGAGTGGTTCGTCGACGACCCCACGTTCGACCAGGCGGTCGACTCGGTCGCGGTCGCGCAGCGGGGCGACACGTCGGACGTCACGGTCCTCTACGGCAACCGGTCGCGCGGCGTGCTGCCGATCCGGGCGCGGTTCACCTTCAGCGACGGGTCGACGCAGGGGGTCGACTACCCGGCCGAGGTGTGGACGATGAACACGTCGCGGTACGCGCGGCGGTACCGATTCGTCGGGAAGCGGCTCGCGCGGGTCGAGCTGGATCCGGACCGGCGGCTCGTCGACGTCGACCGGTCGAACAACGTGTGGCAGGCGGAAGGCGCGCCGCGCGCGGTCGGGGCGGCGCCGGCCGCGGCGCCCCGGTAGCGGCCGCCCGCGGTACGGCGCGGGCCCGGTCCGTCAGACGTCCGTGAGCTCGCGCCGGAGCCAGGCGCGCGCCGCGGTCCACTCGCGTTTGACCGTAGCCGGCGAGGCGCCGAGCACGGCGGCCGTCTCCTCGATGCTCAGGCCGACGAAGTAGCGCAGCTCGACGACGCGGGCCTTGCGCGGATCGCGGACGCCGAGCCGGTCGAGCGCCTCGTCGAGGTCCAGAACGTCGACGGCGGCCTCCGGGGTGGCCACCCCGCCGGCGGCGCTGAGCGTGACGCGGTCGCGCGCCCCGCCCCGCTTCGCGCGCCCACGCGCCCGCGCGTGGTCGACGAGGACCGAGCGCATCACGAGCGCCGCGACGGCGAAGAAGTGCGCGCGGCTCTCCCCGCCGGCCCCGGGCTGGTCGGCGAGGCGGACATAGGTCTCGTGCACGAGCGCCGTGGGCTGCAGCGTGTGCCCGTCGGGCTGGTCGCGGAGCGCGCGCGCGGCCTGGCGGCGCAGCTCGGCGTAGACGGCCGGCATGAGGGCGTCGAGCGCCGCGCGGTCGCCGCGGCGCCACGCGGCGAGCAGCTCGTTGACGGAGTCGGACGGCGGGAACGTCACGCGGATCGCGGAGGGGGCCGCGCGTGGGCCGAACGCGGCCCGGACGGCGCCGGCAAGATACGGCGCGTCTCGCCCCAGGCCCAACGTCTCGTCCCATCAGAACCCTCGGATCCCGTCGCCCCGTCACCGTCGGCGTACGCGCGCGACGACCGCGTGTCGCGGTACGTTTCCATACCGCTTCATGCTGCCCCCGCCATCCCCGCCGGGAACGTCCCTGACCGCGAACGCATCGGACCGGGAACGTACGTGAGCCGACGACTGGCCGGATGTCGACTGGCCTGACAGGCGCCGGGAGCACGCCGGAGCGGGCCGACGACGGCCGGCTGGAGCGCCCGGCACCGCCACCCCACACCCGAAGATCCCGCATGCGTCGTTGGCTTCGTGGCGCGACCCGACGCCGGCTCCGGCGGCAGAGGTAGCCGCCCATGCTCAGCACGGCCCAGAGCATCGCGGCGGTGGTCACGGTCGTCGCGTTCGTCGTCGCGACGCTGCTGCTCGTCTACCGCATCCGCGGGCAGAGGTCCTCGCCCATGCCGAGCGACGGCGTCGCGTGGCACGTCAGCCTCGTCGGCACCACGTACGCCGTGATCACCGCGTTCATGCTCTCGGGCGTCTGGGCCAACTTCCAGGCCGCCGAAACGAATGCGGCGCAGGAAGCCATCGCCCTCGTCAATCTGTTCCGTGTGGCCGACGGAATACCCTCGCCGCAGCGGGAGCAGATCCAGACCGACTGTCGTGACTACGCGAACATCGCCGTCGCGGAGGAGTGGCCCGCGATGGCCCACGACAGCCTGAGCCCGGCGGGCGTCCGCATCACCCAGCAGCTGTGGACGACGCTGCTGCGGACGGAGGCGCACTCCCCGACGGAGCAGATCAGCCTCGCCCAGAGCCTCGAATCGCTCGGGCGCATGACCGAGCACCGACGCATCCGCCAGCTCCAGAGCCGGTCGCGACTGCCGACGATCCTCTGGGCCATCCTGCTCGCCGGCGGCATCGCGACGATCGGGGCGTCGTGCACGTTCGAATCGCGCAGCCTGCGGCTGCACGCCCTCCAGGTCGCGACGCTGGCCGTCCTCATCTCGCTGGTGCTCGCCGCGATCGCGGACATCGACCGCCCGTTCCAGGGCGCCGTACACGTGAGCGCGGACGGCTTCCGGTTCGCCCGGGCCACGTTCGACGGCGTGATGTCCGTGCCCCGCTGAGCCGGGCGCGGCGCCCGCGGGATCGGCGGCCGCGCGGGCGCCCGTTAGGCCCGGTCCCCGCCGCCGCGCGCTCGGGGGGCGGACGCGCGCGGTTTTCGCGTGGGGGTCGACGGGGCGCTACCCGACCGGCATACATTGACAGTGCCCGTGCGCGCGCGCACGTTCGCGCGCATGTCCCGGCGCGTCCCCGTGCCCCGGCGCCCGTCCCTCCCGAAGCACCCGTCGACCATGCCCCGCACCCGTCCGACCATCGCCGACGTCGCCCAGGCCGCTTCGGTGTCCAAAGCCACCGTCTCGGCCGTGCTCAACGACAGCGGCCCGGTCGCGCCGGACACCCGCGCGCGCGTGCTGCGCGCGGTCGAGACGCTCAACTTCCGGCCCGCCCGCGGGACGGCCCGCGCGGGCTCGGGACACAGCCTCGGCGTGCTCGTCAAGGAGCTCGACAACCCGTACTTCGCCGGCGTCATCGCCGGCGCGCGGGAGCACGCGGAGGCGCACGGCTACGCGCTCCTCCTCGCCAGTTCGGAGCGCGAAGCGCTGGCCGAGCGGCGTGCGATCGGGCTGCTCACCGCGGCCGACATCTCGGGGCTCATCGTCACCCCGGTGCTCGACGAAGACTCGGACCTCTCACACCTCTTCGACCTGCGCCGCCGTAACATCCCCTTCGTCCTGCTCGGCGGGATCCGGGGCGTGCCGGCGAGCCTCGTCGGCGTCGACAACCAGGCCGCCTCCCGGAGCGCGGCCGACCACCTGATCGGTCTCGGGCACGAGCGCCTCGTCCACTTCACAGGGCCGCCGAGCAGCACGCAGGCCGGGGAGCGCGCGGCGGGCGTCCAGAGTGCCTGCGCCGCGGCGGGGCTCCGCTTCACGGCCGACGACGTGATCCCGGCCGGGGCGCACCTCGACGACGGGTACCAGGCCGCCCGCGCCTACTTCGGCGAGCGCGCGCGCGACCAGATGCCCACCGCGGTCACCTGCTTCAACGACCTCGTCGCGATCGGCGTCTGCCGCGCGCTGGCGGAGCTCGGCCTGCGCGTCCCCGACGACGTCTCCGTGATCGGCTACGACGACATCCCGCTCCTCGCCTACCTCCCCGTCCCGCTCACGACCGTCCGCGTGCCGACGATCGAAATGGGCCGCGTCGCGGCCGAGCTGCTGCTGCGGCACGTCGAGGAAGGGAGCGCCGCCGCGACCGAGCGCGTCACGCTCGACGCGGAGCTCATCGTGCGCCGCTCCACGCAGGCGCCGCGCACGGACACGGTCGCCGCGTGAGGCGCCCCGCTGAGGCGCTCCACATAACGGGCGCCGTGCGCCCCGGTTCCTGAGTCGCGCGCCGACGATCCGCGTGCGTTGTGTTCTCCCCCGGCGCGCGGTCGCCCTGCTCCTGAGCGGGACGGCCACGGTCGGCGCCGCGTGCGCGTCGCGCCCCGAACCGATCGTCGTCCGCCCCGCCGAGCCGTCGCCGCCCCGCCATGTGGCGGCCGTCGATACCCTCACGCCCGCCGCGCCCGCGTCGGTCGGGCTCGACCCGGCACTCCCGCCGCGCCTCGATTCGATCGTGAACGCGGCGCTCGCGGCCGGGGCGTCGCCCGGCGCGGTGCTCGCGGTAGGCCGCTACGGGCGACTGATCCACCTCAAGGGCTACGGCACCCTCGACCGCCCGCGCACCTCCGCCCGCCCCGACGCGCACACGCTCTACGACCTCGCCTCGCTCACGAAGGTCGTCGCGACGACGACCGCGGCGATGATCCTGGAAGAGGAAGGGCGGCTCGACCTCGCGCGCCCCGTGCACGCGTATGTCCCCGCGTTCGACGCGCCCGACAAGGCCGCGATCACGGTGCGCATGCTGCTCACGCACACCGGCGGCCTGGAGGCGTACGCGCCGCTCTACGACGCCGAGTACGGCGCGCTCCGCGGGCGCTCCTCGTACCTCGCGGCGATCAACGCGCGACCACTCCGCTCGGCCCCGGGCACCAAGACGGTCTACAGCGACTGGGACATGGTGCTCCTCCAGGCGGTGATCGAGGGAGTCGTCGGGCGCCCGCTCGACGCGTTCGTGGCGGAGCGCGTCCTGCGCCCGCTCGGCATGCGGGACGCGCGCTTCCTCCCCGACACGGCCGACGCGGGGCTCCGCGCGCGCGTCGCCCCGACCGCCGTGGACAGCACGCGCGGCGGGCTGCTGCGCGGCGTCGTCCACGACGGCAACGCGTGGGCGTTAGGCGGGGTCTCGGGACACGCGGGGCTCTTCGCGTCGGCCCGGGACCTCGCGGTGTTCGCGCAGATGCTGTTGAACGGCGGGACGTACGGCGGCGTGCCGATCGTGAAGCCGCAGACGGTCGCGCGGTGGACGGCGCGTCAGCTACCGTCCGCGAGCCGGGCGCTCGGCTGGGACACGCCCGCCGCCGGGTCGAGCGCGGGACGCTACATGGCGCCGCGGGCGTTCGGGCACACGGGGTTCACGGGCACCTCGCTCTGGGTCGATCCGGAGCGCGGACTGTTCGTCGTCTTACTGATGAACCGGACGCGCGCCGCGGGGGAGGGCGGGACGCGGTACACCAGGCTCCGGCGCGAGGTGGCGGACGCGGTGGGACAGGCGGTGCTGGACGAGCCGGTCGTGGACTGGGACGCGAGGCGTTAGGCGGGCGAGGTGGGGAAAGCGACGGGTGGCGCGTGGGTGGGGGCGGGCGCGCCAGGTGGGCGCACGCGGGCAGGTCGTTGGGGCGGTTCCAGAAAGGACGGGGCAGGACCGTCGGCGCCCGTGACGCGGGGCCGCAACGGCGGCCGCAGCGGGCACGGCCGGGGGGAGCTGCCCTACCCCTGTTGTGCGGTCAACCGCTCGTCTTGTCTCGTAGCTCCGCCCCGCCGGCTCTGCCCCGCCTCAACGACCGCCCAGCCCCGCCAGTCCGTCCCGCGAGTCAGTCACTCCGCTCCGGCGCGCGCGCCGCCTCCCCCGCGTACCAGTGTTCTTCGGCCGGGAATCTCCCCGCGCGCACGTCCTCCGCGTACGCCCGGAACGCCCCCTCGATCGCCGCGCCGACCTCCCCGTACCGCTTCACGAACCGCGGCCGGATATCGCCGACGAAGCTGCCGAGCAGGTCGTGCGCGATGAGAAGCTGCCCGTCGACGTACGGCCCCGCGCCGATGCCGTAGACGGGGATCGTGAGCGCCGCGCGCACCTGCGCCGCGGCGTCCGGCGGCATCGCCTCGAGCAGCAGCGCGAACGCGCCCGCGTCCTCGAGCGCGCGCGCGTCGTCGACCAGCGCGTCGACCCCCGCGCGCGTCCGCCCCTGCACGCGGTAGCCGCCCAGCTGCGCGAGGTTCTGCGGCGTGAGGCCGATGTGGCCCATGACCGCCACGCCCGCGTCGCACATCGCGCGCACCCTCCGCGCGACGCGCCGCCCGCCCTCGCACTTCACCGCGTCGCACCCCGCGCGGACGAACGCGCCCGCGTTGCGGATCGCGCTCGCGTCCGACGGCTGGTACGAGAGAAATGGCAGGTCGCCGACGACGAACGCGCGCCGCGCCCCCCGGCACACCGCCCCCGCGAAGACCAACATCTCGGGCATCCCGATCGCCGTCGTGCTCGGCAGGCCTAACATCGTGTTCGCCGCCGAATCGCCGACGAGGAGCATGTCGGCGCCGGCGCGGTCGGCGTAGACCGCGGTGGGGTAGTCGTACGCGGTCACGAACACCGCCGGCGTGCCGCGGGCCTTGAGCCCCGTGAGCGTCGCCGTCGTCACCTTGCCCACGCGTGCTCCTCCGCGTCGGCCGTGATGTCAGCCCCCGTGCCCTCGGGACCCGCGACCTCGGCCAGCACCTCGGCCAGGATCGCCCCCACCTGCGCGTGCTCGACGAGGAACGCGTCGTGCCCGACGTTCGAGTGCAGCTCGCGGTAGTCGGCCCCCGCCTCCGCCGTCCACGCGCGCACGACGTCGGCCTCGTAGAGCACGTCCCCGGGCACGCCGACGCCGACCAGGCGCCCGGCGAAGCGCCGGAGCGCCGCACCCACCGTCCCGCGCCCGCGCCCGACGTCGTGCGCGTCCATCGCGCCGAGCAGCGTGCGGTACGCGGCCGGGTCGAAGCGCGCCACGAGGCGTGCGCCGTGCCGCGTGAGGTACTCCTCGACCGCGAACGCGCCGCCGGCGGCGTCGCGCGCGCGGCCGAACCGCACGTCGAACTCGGCCGGCGCGCGGTAGCTCAGCATCGCGATCTGGCGCGCCAGTGCGAGCCCCTCCGCCTCGCGCCCCGGGCCGGCGAGGTCGAGGGCGGCGCGTTGCAGGTGGTTCCACGCGACCGCCCACGCCGGGTGCGACGCGGGCGCCGCGAGCGCGACCGCCGCGCGCGCTGAGTCCGGATATTCCGCCGCCCACTCGAGCGCGACCATCCCGCCGAGCGAGCCGCCCGCGACGAGCGCGAGCGCCCCGGCGTCGAGCGGCACGCCGAGCGAGGCGACGAGCCGGGCGGCGAGGCGCGCCTGGTCGCGCGTCGTGACCGGCGGCGCGCCCGTCGCGACGTCCGGCACGGCCGGCCCCCAGTCCACCCCGCCCCACCGCGTTCCGTAGCACGACCCGAGCAGGTTGGGGCAGAGCACGGCCCAGCGCGCGGGGTCGACCGCGCGCCCCTGCCCGACGACCTCGCGCCACCACCCCGCGTCCGAGCCGGCGGCGTCGGCGCTCCCGGTCAGCGCGTGAAAGACGAGCACGAGGTTCCGCCTGTCGGGCGCGAGCGCGCCGTCGAGGTGGTAGACCTGCGTGACGTCGAGGAGCACCGCCCCGCACTCGAGCGCGAAGCGGGGCACCTCGAGCCGCCGGAGCGCCCTCGCGGTCACGCCACCGCCGCCGCGCCCACCTCGGCGCCGGTGTCGGCCCCCTTGTCCCCGCCGTCGTCGGCGGCCTGCCCGTTAGGCGTCCCGGCGGCGCGCGCGCCCGCGCGCGCGAGCGCCCGGTCGAGGTCCGCGATAAGGTCGTCGACGTCCTCGATCCCGATCGAGAGGCGGATGAGGTCGGGCGTCGCGCCCGCCGCGACGCGCTGCTCGGGCTCGAGCTGCTCGTGCGTCGTCGACCAGGGGTGGATGACGAGGCTCTTCGCATCGCCGACGTTCGCGAGCAGCGAGAACAGCTTCAGCCCGGCGATCGTTTCGCGGGCCACGCGCTCCGCGTCGTCCGCGCTCGACGCGCGCACGCCGAAGGTCAGCACGCCGCCGAACCCGCCGTCCAGGTAGCGCGCCGCGAGCGCGTGCGACGGGTGCGACGCCAGCCCCGGGTAGCGCACCCACGTCACCGCGGGGTGCTGCTCGAGGAAGCGCGCGACGGCGAGCGCGTTCTCCGCGTGCCGCTGAATGCGGAGGTGCAGCGTCTCGAGCCCCTGCAGCAGGAGGAACGCGTTGAACGGCGAGAGCGCCGGCCCGATGTCGCGGAGCAGCAGCAGCCGCAGCCGGAGCGCGAACGCCGCGTTGACGGGGCCGCCGCCGAGGTCGATGGCGCCGAACGCCTGCGAGAAGACGAGGCCGTGGTACGCCGCCTCCGGCTCCTGGTACAGCGCCTTGAAGCGCGGGCTCGCGCCCCAGTCGAACGTGCCGCCGTCGACCACCACGCCGCCGATCGCCGTCCCGTGCCCGCCGATCCACTTCGTCGCCGAGTTGACCACGACGTCGGCGCCGTGCTCGATCGGGCGGCAGAGGACGGGCGTGGCGAAGGTGTTGTCGACGACGAGCGGGACGCCGTGCGCGTGGGCGACGTCGGCCAGCGCGCGGAGGTCGGGCACGTCGAGCCGCGGGTTGCCGACCGTCTCGACGTAGACGGCGCGCGTCGTGTCGTCGATCGCGCGGGCGAACGCCTCCGGCCCCTCGGCCAGGTCGACGAAGCGGGTCGTGATGCCTAACCGCGGCAGCGTGTGGGCGAGCAGGGCGTGCGTGCCGCCGTAGAGCGACGTCGCGGCGACGATCGAGTCGCCCGCCTGCGCGAGGTTGAGCAGCGCGAGCGTCTGCGCGGCCTGGCCGCTCGCCGTCGCGACCGCGGCGACGCCGCCCTCGAGCGCGGCCACGCGCCGCTCGAAGACGTCCGTCGTCGGGTTCATGATGCGGGTGTAGATGTTCCCGAACTGCTTGAGCCCGAACAGCGCCGCGGCGTGGTCGGGGCTGTCGAACACGTACGACGTGGTCGCGTAGATCGGGACGGCGCGCGCCTTCGTGGCGGGGTCGGCGGTCTCCTGCGCGGCGTGGACGGCGCGGGTGCCGATGCCTAACGGGCGGGCGGTCCGGTCGTCGCGGGCGGGGGTGCTGGGGGCAGCGCTCGTGCTCATCGTCTCTTCCAGAGGCATGGGGTCGCTGCCGCCTGTCGGCGAGACGGAGGTCGGGGCGCGGGCCCGGGGGTCGGGCCGTCGGCGCACACGACAAAGCCCGGGCAGCTGGGGCCGCCCGGGCTCTCGCGTTTTAGCTCTTTGTTTTACGTGGCGGCAAGAGGCGGCAAATCACCACGGCACTTCAGTTGTGCGATAACGAGTAGCCGGCCCGGACGCGCGCGTCAAGGCCGGCGCGCGTCCGGACCGCGTCAGGCGTGCGGCAGCAGCGCGGGCTCGCCCTTCACGTACGGCAGGCACGGGTCGAACCGGCCCGGCGTGTCGACGTAGCGCTCGGTCGGCTTTCCGCTGACGTTCGTCTTGAGCCGGCCGACCGTCTCCGACGTGAAATAGCCGAGCAGGGCCAGCTCCTTCATCATCCGGAAGTAGTGCGGCGGGGCGTCGGCCGCCATCGACCCGCTCGCCACGTCGCCCGTCCCGGCGTTTTCCTGACGCTGATCGCTGAGGTGCTGGTCGGCCGAATCGCCCTGGGCCTTCTTGCCGGCCGCCGCCGCGGCCGGCCCCGTCTGGGCGGAGCTGCCCTCGGGCGGCGCGCCCGGTCCGGTCGCGACCTGCTGGCCCTTCTTGGCCGCTTCTTCCTGCGCCTTGCCGAGGGCGTCCATGTAGGCCTTCTGCTCCCGGTCGAGTTGGGTCAGCACGGCGAGGCGCTGCGCGGGCGTGGCCTGCATAAACGTCACGTTCGCCGCCTTGCGCGTGGCGTCGTCGATCTTGCGGAGCCCGTCGCGGAAGACCTGCTGCTTGGGCGCCTTGTACGTGTCGGTGACCATCAGCGCCATGAACGGGCCGGTCCCCGCGGCCTTGGCGCCCGGGCTCTTGGCGGTCGTCGGCAGGATCGTGTCGGCGACCTCGTCGAGCATCGCGACGTCGTCCGCGCTGAACGCGCCCACCGGCTTGTAGTTACCGTCCGCGACGGCGGCCGGCCGGTCGCCGCGTTCGCACGCGGCGAGCAGCGACGAGCCGCCGACGAGCGCGGCGCCGCCGAGCAGCGCGCTGACCCGCTGGATCGCCTCGCGGCGGGAGATCGCGGCCGGCACGCCGGGCCGTTCGATTTCGTTAGGCATTGGCTTCGGGCTCCGCTCAGAGGTCACGGGTCTTGAGCGCGTTCACGGCGAAGTCGGCCGCGCGGGCCGAGAGCGCCATGTAGGTCAGCGACGGGTTGACGCACGCGGCGCTCGTCATGCACGCGCCGTCGGTGACGAACACGTTGGGCGCGTCCCACACCTGGTTGTGCTTGTTGAGCACCGAGTTCTTCGGGCTCGTGCCCATGCGGGCCGAGCCCATTTCGTGGATGCCCATCCCGGGCGCGTAGTCGCCGTTGTACACGTGGATCTCCTTCGCGCCCGCCGCCTCGAGCATCTCGGCCATGTCCGGGCCCATGTCCTTGCGCATCCGCTCCTCGTTCTCGCGGATCTGGCAGTCGAGGGCGACGACCGGCAGCCCCCACTTGTCGGTCTTGGTCTTGTCGAGCGTGACCGTGTTGCGGTGGTCGGGGAGCATCTCGCCGAACGCGGTCGCCCCCATCTGCCACGCCCCGGGCTCGGCCGCCATGTCCTTGAACTCGCCGCCGATGCCGAGCTCCGCGACCGCGCGCGACCAGCCGTCACGGCTCGCGCTGCCCTGGTAGCCGAAGCCGCGCAGGTAGTCGCGCTTGTCGCCGCCGACGTTCCGGAAGCGCGGGATGTAGAACCCGCACGGGCGACGCCCGTAGGTCGTCTTGTCGTCGTAACCGTCGAGCCGCCCCGACGCGCCGACGCGGAAGTGGTGGTCCATCAGGTTGTGCCCGAGCTCCCCGGAGCTGCTACCCAACCCGCCCGGCCACACGTCGGTCGCCGAGCGCAGCAGCAGCCACGTCGAGTTGATCGTCGACGCGCAGAGGAAGACGACCTTGGCCTTGTAGTCCGTCGTCTGGTTCGTGACCGCGTCGAGCACCCGGACGCCGGTGGCGCGCTTGCGGTCCTTGTCGTACAGGACCTCGGTGACGATCGCGAACGGCTTGAGCGTCAGCCGCTTGGTGGCCGCCGCGGCCGGGAGCGTCGACGACTGCGTGCTGAAGTAGGCGCCGTACGGGCAGCCGAGCCAGCACGCGTCGCGGTACTGGCAGGGGTATCGGTTGGGCAGCTTGAGCGTGGCGTTCGCCGTGCGCGAGTGGATGATCCGCCGCGCGCCGCCGAACTTCGCCTTCACCTTCTCCGCCGCGGCCTCCTCGACGCAATTGAGCGGGATCGGCGGCTGGAACTGGCCGTCGGGCAGCTGCTCCAGCCCGTCGCGCGAGCCGGCGATCCCGGAATACCGCTCGACGTGGTCGTACCACGGCGCGATCTCGGCGTAGCGGATCGGCCAGTCGGTGCCGACGCCCTGCTTCGCGTTGGCGGTGAAGTCGATGTCGCTGTGGCGGTAGCTCTGGCGCCCCCACATGAGCGAGCGCCCGCCGACGTGGTAGCCGCGGTACCAGTCGAAGCGCTTGACCTCCGTGTAAGGCGAGTCCCGGTCCGAGGCCCACCAGTCCAGGTTCTTCTCGTTGAGCGGGTAGTCGCGTTTGAGGATCGGGTAGGCTTCCTCCATCGCGACGGTGCGGCCGCCCCGGTGGGGGAACTGCCACGGCGCCTTCGTCGCGCTGACGTAGTCCTTGATGTGCTCGATGTTCTTGCCCCGCTCGAGCATCAGCACGTTGAGCCCCTTTTCGGTGAGCTCCTTGGCGGCCCACCCCCCCGAGATGCCGGACCCGACGACGATGGCGTCGTATTCCGTGGGTCCCTGCCCCGGCGTCTGGACGACTTGCTGCACCTGTACCTCGCGCTGCGCGCACGGAATGATTGTGACGCACGCCACACCGGTGCGGACCGGTGCGGCGTGATGTCTCCACAGTAACGCCGTGCGCGCTTCGGCGCGCCGTCCCCTCCCTCAGCTCCTCAGGAAGTCGAGAAGAACCGTGTTCACCTTGTCGGCGTGGGTCGCCGTGATCCCGTGCGGCCCGCCGCTGACGACCTCCAGCCGGCTCCCCTTGACCAGCTCGGCCGCTCGGCGCCCCGAAGCGTCGATCGGCACGATCCCGTCGCTGTCGCCGTGCAGCACGAGCGTCGGGACGGTGAACTTCGCGAGGTCGCCCCGGAAGTCCGTCGTCCCGAAGGCGACGATGCAGCGCTGTGTCCCGAGCGGCGACGCGCGCCAGGCGAGCGACTTGGCGAAGTTGATGACGTCGTCGCTCGCCTTGGGCGCCAACAGTCCGCCCTTATAGAAGTTTTGTAGGAAGTCGTGCAGGAAGTTGATCCGGTCCTTTGTGACGCCGGCAACCATCTGCTCGACATCCGACTCACCGAGCCCGCCGTCCGGGTTGTCGGCGGTCTTTAGCAGGTAGGGCGTCACGGCCGACATGAGCACCGCCTTGGCAACGCGTCCCTCGCCGTAGCGGCCGATGTAGCGCGCGACCTCGCCGCCGCCCATCGAGAAGCCGACGAGCACGGCGTTGCTGAGGTTCAGCTCCGTGAGTAGGTCGTTCAGGTCCGACGCGAACGTGTCGTAGTCGTAGCCGCCGGTTGCCTTGCCCGACTCGCCGAAGCCACGGCGGTCGTACGCCACGACGCGGTAACCGGCCGCGGTGAGCGCGTTCGCCTGGCTCTCCCACGAGCGGAGGCTGAGGGGCCACCCGTGGATGAGCACGACGGCCTGGCCGGAGCCGCCGCTGTCTTCGAAGTAGAGGTCCGTCGTGGGCGCGGCGGTCGTCTTGAGGTAAGGCATGCGTCCTCGCGTGGAACGTGTGGGATGGTGCAGCATCGGACGTGCGGCACCGCGGCTCGCCCCCGCGCACGGCCCGCGCCACGAGGCCGCCCGGGAGAGGTAGTTCCCCAGCCCACGTTCTTGCCGACCACTACCTTGCCGGCATGGCGCTCCCATCTCCTTATCGCTCGCTACCACCCGCGCGGCGGGTCGCGCTCGTCGCCCAGGCGATCGCCGCCGGCGGCCGCCCGGCGCGCGTCCTCTACACGCAGCGCGTCGTCGCCCGCGGCGGCGGCTTCCGCGCCGTGACCGTCCAGGCCTGGCCGGCCGACCGGCTCGCCCGGGAGGTCGTGCGCCTCAACGCGGAGAGCGCGCAAGACGAACTCGACCTGCTCCACCTGCTCTACGTCGAGCTCGAGCCCGCCGTTCAGATCACCTTCCTCGACGCCGCCGGCGTGCCGCACGCCAACGGGGTGATGGCCGAGGAGCTGACGCCGCCGTACGCCGACGCGGACGCGGTGCGGCGGGCCGCCGCCGCGGTGCGCGAACAGCACGGGGACGAGGGCGTGCGCTACCTCCGCACCCTCGCGCGTTACTCGCGGGCGGGGTGGCCGGGGATCGAGGACGTGGTGGCGGAGATGGGGGCGGCGTGAGGCGGAGGGTGACGGTCCTGGAACGCCGTCGCCGCCGTGCACGCGGGGGGCCCCGGTTGCCGTCCGACCGCCGTTCCAACAGCGCCGGACCAACAGCGTCCCACCAACAGCGCCGGACCGCCAAGCGCGGCCTCCCCGCCGTTAGGCAGCCGTCAACCGCAGCGTGAACGTGCTCCCCACCCCCGGCGCGCTCTCCACCGTCAGCTCCCCGCCCATCCCCCGCGCCAGATCGCGGCTGATCGCAAGGCCCAGCCCCGTCCCCTCCGTGGCGCGCGTGAGCCCGCGCTGCACCTGCACGAACGGGTCGAAGATCCGCGCCTGCTCGTCCGCCGCGATCCCGATGCCGGTGTCGCGCACGCGGATCTCGGCCCCGCCCGGCCCCGCGGCGTACACGGTGACCTCCACGGCCCCGCCGCTCGGCGTGAACTTGATCGCGTTCGACAGCAGGTTCAGCAGCACCTGCGCGAGCTTCTCGGCGTCGGCGACCGCGACGACCGCGTCCGGCGCCGCGGCGACCGTCAGCCCCTTCGCGGTGAGCTGCGGCTCGACCATCGCGAGCACGTCCCGCACCGCGTCGCCGAGGTCGACGGGCCGCAGGTCGTACTCGACGCGCCCCGCGTCCAGCTTCGCGTAGTTGAGCACGTCGTTGATGAGGCCGAGCAGGTGCCGCTGTGCGCGCTGCACGCGGCCGAGCGCGTCGCGCTGCGCCTCCGAGACCTCGCCGTGCACGCCCATCTCGATCAGTTGCACGTAGCCGGCGATCGCGTTGAGCGGCGTGCGCAGTTCGTGGCTCATGTTGGCGAGGAACTCGCCCTTCGCGCGGTTCGCCTGCTCGGCCGAGGCGCGCGCCGCCTCGGCTTCGCCGCGCGCGGCCCGCTCCGCGGCGAGCAACTCCTCGCGGGCGACCTCGGCCGCGCGCACGCGGAGCAGCTGCCGCACGGTCGCGACGAACTCGCGCGGCTCGACCGGGTGCGTCAGGTACGCGTCTGCACCGGCGTCGAGGCCGTGCGCCCGCCACTCGCCCGTGACGAAGCTCGCCGTCAGGTGCAGCACGGGGACGGCCGCCGTGTCGGGCCGGCCGCGCAGCCGGCGCAGCACTTCGAAGCCGCTCATGTCGGGGAGGCGGATGTCGAGCACGACGAGGTCCGCGCCCTCGCCGGCCCGCGCGAGCGCCTCCGCCCCGGTCTCCGCCTCGACGACCGTGTACCCGGCCGACCGCAGCCAGTACGCGACGGCGAAGCGGTTCGCCTCGTTGTCGTCGACGAGCAGGACGCGCGCCGCCGTCCGGACGTCGGCCGTCACCCGTCCACCTCGCGGCGGCCGGCGACCCGCGCCTCCGACAGCCGCCGCGCGTCGGGCGCCCCGTCCGCGATCGACGGATGCACGCGGGGGAGCGAGAGCGTGAACGTCGAGCCCGCGTCCGGCGCGCTCTCGAGCGCGATCGTTCCGCCTAACAACGCGGCGAGCTTGCGCGCGAGCGGGAGCCCGAGTCCGGTCCCCTTCACCCGCCGCTGGTGCGCGCCCTCGACCTGCGTGAACTCGTCGAACACGCGCTCCTGGTCCGCGGCGCGGATGCCGATCCCGGTGTCGCGCACGCGCACGTGCACCACGTCGTCGGCGTCGAGCGTCGTGGCGACGTGCACCTCGCCGGAGTCCGTGAACTTGAGCGCGTTCCCGACGAGGTTGCGCAACACCTGCGACAGGCGGCCCTCGTCGGTGAGCAGCGTGAGCGGCTCGGGCTCGTCGATGCGGAGCGCGACCGCGTCGCCCGGCACGAGCGGCCGGCACACGCCGCGCAGCGCGGCGAGGAGGTCGGCGGCCGTGAACTCCGCGATCCGCAGCTCGACCCGCCCCGCCTCGATCTTCGCGAGGTCGAGCAGGTCGTTGACGAGGTCGGTGAGGCCGAGCGCGGACTTGCGGATGAACTGCACGGCGCGGCGCGGCTCGTCGCCGAACTCCGCGCCGGGGTGTTCGGCCAGCAGCCGCGTGAGGTTGAGGATGGAGCTGAGCGGCGTGCGCAGCTCGTGGCTCACGTCCGAGAGGAAGCGCGACTTGAGCTCCGACCCGCGCCGCAGCGCCTCCGCCCGGTCGTCGAGCTCCGCGTAGAGCGCGAGCACGCCGCGGTTGGTCTCGCCTAACTCCTGGTTGGTGCGGGCGAGCGCCGCGTTCGCCTCGGAGAGCGCGGCGTTCAGGCGCTCGACCTCGGCCTGCCGCTCGCGCAGCGCGTCGAGCGTGGCGAGCAGCTCGTGGTTCTGCGCCTGCACCTCTTCGAGCGGCCCGCGGGGGACCTGGCGCGCGAGCGCGTCGGCGAGGCGGGCCGCGGTCTCGGGACTGGCCGACGCACCGCCGAGCCGCTGCGGCAGGCGGCGCGTCATGACGACGCGCGTCCCCTCGCCCGGCGCCGTGCGCACGTCGAAGGTGTCGGTGAGCTGCCGCGCGCCGAGCATCCCGATCCCCATGCCCGTCGTCGAGCGGTAGTGTCCGTCGAGCACGGCGGCGAGGTCGGCGATGCCCGGCCCCGCGTCCTCGACGCGGAGCACGAGGTGGGGCGTCTCGGTGCCGTCGCGCTCGGGGAGCGTGCCGAGCGCGAACGTCACGCGGCCGCCCCCGCCGTAGCGGAACGCGTTGCGCGCGATTTCGGAGACCGCGGTCGCGAGCCGGGTCTGCTCCTGCGTCTCGAAGTCGAGGAGCGCGGCGATCTGGCGCGCCCGCTGCCGGGCGAGCACGAGGTCCTCCTCGTACCGCAGCTCGACGGTCAGGATCGCCGCGCGATCCGGCGTCCGATCGGCGGAGCGTGCGAGCGGCATCGTCGAGTTCACGCCGGTCGGCCCCCGGACGCGGTGGCCGACGCCGGCGGCGTGTAGGCCTCCGGAGACGGAGGGTCGCGCACGACGACGACCGTCGCGTCGTCGCGCGCGCGGCTGTAGTCGCGCCAGAGGACCGCGCTGATCACGGCGGGGCGGCGGGCCGCCAGGCCGGGGTACCGCTCGAGCTGCCAGCGCGACCGAATGCCGTCCGTGTGGAAGACGGCGATCGCCCCGACGGGCCACGCGTACGCGAGTTCCTGCACCTTCCGCAGTTGGTGGCCGACCGTCCCGTTGTGCGACATCATGCTCTGACTCGCCCACGCCCCCATGCCCGATGCGGCCGGCGTGAGGACCGCGCCCGCGACGTTTCCCACCCCGGCGAAGCGCACCTCGCGCCGCGCCGGGTCGAAGGCCGCGACCGCGACCGCCGCGCCGCGCGTCGCCCGCAGCGCCGCGTGCAGGCGTTCGACGAGGAGTGCCGGCGCGAGCGTCGCCGCGAACGTCTGGAATGTAGAGACTGCCGCGGACGACGCGTCGGCCGCCGCCGGTCCGTGCCCCAGCCCGTCGGCGACCAACACCAGCACGCGCCCGCCCGCGTCGACGACCGTCCAGGCGTCGCCGCACTCGCGTTCTCCCTCGACCGGGACGCAGACCCCGGCGAGGTCGGCGGCGCGCGCGGCGCCAGCGGCGGTCGGCAGTACGCACCGCGCCCAGACGACCGTCCCCTCGCCCGCGTCGGGCATGCCGGGCCCGGGCGCACCGAGCGAGGGAGGGCTCCACCGCGAGTAAAGGTCGACCGCATCAGCCTGGCGGCGGACGGCGCCCAAGCCAGTCCCCGACGTGCCGCCGCTGGAGTACCCGTCGACCATCGCCCGCAATACGTCCGCGATCCCGGGCCCGCGGTCGACCGCGAGGAGGTCGACTGCGGGGCCGTCCGCGGCCTGGATGACGAGCTGTCCGCCGACCGCGTGCCGCGCGAGGTTGGTCGCCAGCTCCGTGGCCACGAGCGCGACGCGCGCTGCGGCGGTCTCGTCGAAGCCGAGCGCGGTCGCAACTGCCGCGGCGGCGCGGCGCGCCTCGCCGACGCGCGTCGGCTCGTCGACCGGAACGACGTGGGCCGGCGGCGGTCCCGCGCGCCCGTTCAGCTCCATCCCGGCATCACCACGCTACTTCCACAACACCACAGTCACGCGCGTCCCTTCCCCCGGGGCGGTCTTCACGTCGAACTCGCTCACCAGCCGCTTCGACCCGCTCAGGCCGAGCCCGAGGCCCTGCCCGGTCGTGTAGCCGTCGGTGAGCGCGAGGGCGAGGTCCGCAATCCCCGGTCCCCGGTCCTCGAAGATCAGGCGCAACCCGCGGCGGACGCCGTCGGCGACGACGTCGAGGCGCATCGCCCCGCCGCCGCCGTACTGCACCGCGTTGCGCGCCAGCTCGCTCGCCGCGGTGACCAGCTTGGTCTGGTTGACGAGCGAGAAGCCGAGTTCGGCCGCGCGCCGGCGGACGAGTTGGCGGACGACGACCAGGTCCGCGTCGCTGCGGCACGGCACGACCTCGCCCGCTTCGCTCCCCGCGGCCGTGAGGTCAGGACCGAACGTCGACACGCCGCCCCTCGCCCGCGGCGCCGCCCGGCGGGGCGCCCGCGCGCGCGGCCGACGCGCGGAGCAGCGCCATCCCGCGCTCCACGTCGAGCGCGGTGCGAACGCCGGGGAGCGAGAGGCCGAGCTCGACGAGGGTGATCGCGACCGCCGGCCGCATCCCGACGACGACCGTCTCGGCGTCGAGCACGCGCGCCATCGCGGCGGTGTTGGCGAGCATGCGGCCGATGAAGCTGTCGACGACGTCGAGCGCCGAGATGTCGATCAGCACGCCGCGCGCGCCCGTCGTCTCGATCATCGCCGTGAGGTCGTCCTGCAGCGCCAGCGCCAGGCGGTCGTGCATGTCCACCTGGATGGTGACGAGCAGCAGGGCGCCCATCTTGAGGACCGGGATCCGCTCCACCGGACGGCCCCCGTGTTAGGCGCGGAGGACCGTCTGCCCCGTGCGGGCGAGCGCCGCGCGGAAGGCGTCGGCGAGCGTGGCCTTCGTCGTCACCCCGGCGAGGTCCACGCCGAGGTGGACGATCGTCTGCGCGATCTGCGGGCGGATGCCGCTGATGATGCAGTCCGCCCCCATGAGGCGTGCGGCCGTCACCGTCTTGAGCAGGTGCTGCGCGGTCAGCGTGTCGACCGTCGGCACGCCGGTGATGTCGATGACCGCGACCTCCGCGCCGGTCTCGACGATGCGCTGGAGCAGCGTCTCCATGACGACCTGCGTGCGCGCGCTGTCGAGCGTGCCGATCATCGGCAGTGCGAGGATGCCGTCCCACAGCTTCACGACCGGCGTCGACAGCTCCAGCATGTCCTGCTGCTGGCGCGCGATGACGTCCTCGCGCGCGCGCTGGTAGACCTCGGTCGTGTAGAGGCCGAGCGCGTCGAGGAGCCGCGTGGCCGCCCAGGTCTCGTCGGCGAGCGCCGCGGCGTCCGCGCCGTGCCGGTCGCGGATGAGCGCGAAGAGTGGCTCCTTGAGCGAGAACACGAACGTCGCGACCTGCGACGGCGTCTGGCCCTGTTGGAGCCGGGCGCGGGCGGTCTGGCCGAGGAAGGCGAGCACCGGCGCGTAGGCCGGCCCGCGCGTGTTTTCGCCGCCGTCGGTCCGGACGGCGTCGCTCAGGAGCGGGAGGAACTCGCCGCTCTGCGCGCGCGTGGCCGCGTCGGGCGCGCGGCCCGCGGCCGCCTCCTGCGCCCGCAGCCAGCGGTCGAGTAGCTCTGCCTGCTGCTCGGCGAGGAGGGACGGCAGTTGACTGCTGTGCGGCACGTGCGGCTCCGGGCGGGCGAGAGTACGGGCGGAAAACGGGCGGCGGGCGTGCCGCAAAGTAGCGATCGACGGTCCGGCGGCCACGCGGGCCACCGGCCGCGACCAGACCTCGGAGGTATCGGGCCGCACGGAAGATGTATTGGACACCCCGCCCAGGCCGCCCTAACTCTCGTCCTGAAGCTCGCACCACCCACGCACCAGGAGTCGAGATGACCACGCAACGCCGCCTGTCCGAAACCGTGTACCACCCGCCGGGGACCATCCGCCTCGCCACGCCTGCGGAGCTCGCCGCCGCCGACGTGGCGAACCCGGCGCCGACGCCCGACGCCGCGGCCCCACGTCCGGCGGCGAGGACCGCGGACCTGAACGGTGTCGTCGCCCCCGCGCTCGCGCCGGCCGAATGGGACCAGGCGCTCGAGTCGCCCGAAGCCGTGCCCGCACTGCTCGAGCAGCACGTGCAGGCGGCGGCCGCGCTCCCGCCGGAGGACGCGACCGAGCACCTGCGCGCCGCGCTTGCGCTCGCCAACCACATGCTCCCCGACGACAACCCGCGCAAGATCACCTGGGGCACGGTCGACGCCCTGCGGAGCGCGCTCGTCGTCTACCACGACGCCGTCGGCTCGACGTTCGGCCCGCTCGGCGTGCGCCGCCACCCCTGGCGCGCGATGGCCGCGACGACCGAAGCGCTCGGCTCCCTGCTGCCGCCGCGCGAGGGGTGACCGGGCGGTAGATCAGTTCGCCGGACACCCCGGTCGACCCGGTACCGGCGCGACACGTCATCGTCCGCCCGCCGCTCACGCGGTCCAGCGCGAGGCGCCACGGCCGCACGCCTTCGCCGTCAGGGCCTCATACGACTGCGGGCAGCCCGTCGAGGTGCTTCTCGAGCGTGATCGGGTAATCGCGCACGCGCACGCCGGTGGCGTTGTAGACCGCGTTGGCGACCGCGGCGCCGACGCCGCACAGGCCGAGTTCGCCCACGCCCTTGGCCTTCATCGGCGACGACTTGTCGTCGACCTCGTCGAGGAAGATCACGTCCTGGTGCGGGATGTCGGCGTGCACCGGCACCTCGTACCCGGCGAGGTCGTGGTTGACGAAGAAGCCGTAGCGCGTGTCGACCGCCAACTCCTCCATCAGCGCCGCGCCGACGCCCATCGTCATCGCGCCGATCACCTGACTCCGCGCCGTCTTCGGGTTGAGGATGCGCCCCGCCGCGCAGACCGCGAGCATGCGCCTCACGCGGGTCACGCCGGTGTAGCCGTCGACCGCGACCTCGACGAAGTGCCCGGCGAAGGTCGACTGCTGGTACTTCCGCGCGAGGTCGCCGTACTCGATCCCGTCCTCGGCCACGAGCTCGCCCCCGCGCGCGGCGTCGGCGAGCGCGGCGCTGCGGTCGCCCGCGCGCACCTGGCCGTCCGCGAAGGTGGCTGCGGCGGGGTCGAAGCCGAGCCGTGCCGCGACCGCCTCGCGCAGCTTCGTGCACGCCGCGTAGACGCCCGCGGTCGAGTTGTTGCCGCCCCACTGGCCGCCGGAGCCGGCCGAGACCGGGAAGTCCGAGTCGCCGAGCTTCACCACTACGCGGTCGAGACCGACGCCCATCGTCTCCGCGGCGGTCTGGGCGATGATCGTGTAGCTGCCCGTGCCGATGTCGGTCATGTCGGTTTCGACCGTCACGACGCCGCGCCCGTCGAGCCGAACGCGCGCGGCGCTTCGGGTCACGAGGTTGTTGCGGAACCCGACGGCCATCCCCATCCCGACCAGCCAGCGGCCCTCGCGCACCGAGGCAGGCTTCGGGTTGCGCCGGCTCCAGCCGAACCGCTCGGCGCCGGTCCGCAGGCACTCGACCAGGCGGCGCTCGGAGAACGGCCGGTCCGGCTTCGAGGGATCGACCTGCGTGTCGTTGACGATGCGGAACGCGACCGGGTCCATGCCGAGCTTTTCGGCCATCTCGTCCATCGCGACCTCGAGCGCCATCATCCCCGGTGCCTCGCCCGGCGCGCGCATCGCGTTGCCTTCGGGCAGGTCGAGGGCGGCGAGGCGCATCGCGACCAGCCGGTTGGCCCCCGCGTAGACCAGCTTGGTCTGCGACACGGCGGTCTCGGGCCTGCCGCCGGGCAGGTTCCCGCTCGTGCTCTCGTGCGCGATCGCGGTGAGCCGGCCGTCGCGGGTCGCGCCCAGGCGGACGCGCTGGATCGTCGCCGGGCGGTGCGTGGTGTTGTTCGCGATCAGCGGCCGCGTGAGCGCCACCTTGACCGGGCGCCCCGCCGCCCGCGCGCCTAACGCCGCGAGCACCGCGTCGGCCCGCAGGAAGAGCTTCGCGCCGAAGCCGCCGCCGACGTAGGGCGCGTCGACCCGCACGTTCGCGTGCGGGATGCCTAACGTCCGCGCCAGGTCGCCCCGCGTCCACGCGACCATCTGCGTCGAGCTCCACACCGTGAGCTTGTCGCCCTCCCACGCGGCGATCGTCGCGTGGGGCTCCATCATCGCGTGGCTCTCGTCGGGCGTCGTGTAGGCGGCGTCGAGCGTCACGGGCGCCGCGGCGAACGCCGCCTCGAAGTTGCCGACGCGCTCGACCGGCGGCGCGCCGCTCCCCTCGCCGCTGCTCCCCCCGACCAGCGGCGCCGTCGCGGCCTGGGCGGCGAGGTCGAACCGGCCGGACTGGCGCGCGTAGTCGACGCGGATCAGCGCGGCGGCTGCGCGCGCCTGCTCGAACGTCTCCGCGACCACGACCGCGACCGCCTGGTGGTAGTGCTGCACCTCGGGCCCGCCGAACAGTGCGGCGATGTTCATGCGTCCCTTCGTGAGCCGCGGCGCGTCGAGCGTCGTCACGATCGCGAGGACGCCGGGCGCGGCCTTGGCGGCCGCGACGTCCATCCGCGTGATCCGCCCCCTGGCGATGCCGCTGCCGAGCACGAAGCCGTACGCCTGGTTGGGCGCGACGTCGTGGCGCTCGTACGCGTAGGGGGCCGTCCCCGTGGTCTTGCGCGGACCGTCGACGCGGTCGGTGGCGCGGCCGACCACCTTGAGTTGGTCGATCGGGTTCCGGCCCGCGGGCGTGTCGAACTTCATCGCTGACACCTCATGCGTTAGGCCCTCGCGTCGGCCATGACCGCGGCGAGCGTGCGCTCGACCAGCGGGAGTTTGAACGCGTTGTCGCGCGTCGGCCGCGCGCCGGCGAGCAGCCGCTGCGCGACCGCCTTCGCGCCGCGCGGCATGTCGCGCTCGGCCGCCTCGACGCGCCACGGCTTGTGCGCGATCCCGCCGACGGCGACGCGCCCACTGCCGTCGCGCTGCACGACCGCCGCGACCGAGACGAGCGCGAACGCGTACGACGCCCGGTCGCGCACCTTGTGGTAGAGCTGCGTGCCGCCGAGCGGCGCCGGCAGCGTCACCGCGGTGATCAGCTCGCCCCGTTCCAGGTTGGTGTCGACGTGCGGCGTATTGCCGGGCAGGCGGTGGAAGTCGGCGATCGGGAGTACGCGCGTCGACCCGTTCGGCCGCACCGTCTCGACCTTCGCGTCGAGCACGCGCATCGCCACCGCCATGTCACCCGGGTGCGTGGCGATGCACGCGGTGCGCGCGTCCCCCTCTCTCGACCCGATCACGGCGAGCTGGCGGCTGTAGCCGCCGATGGCCGAACACCCCGACCCGGGCACGCGCTTGTTGCACGGCATCGCCGGGTCGTAGAAGTAGGGGCAGCGCGTCCGCTGGAGCAGGTTGCCGGCCGTCGTCGCCTTGTTCCGCAGCTGGCCCGACGCGCCCGCCACGATCGCGCGGGCGAGGACCCCGTAGTCGCGGCGCACCCGCTCGTCCGCGGCGAGACGCGTGTTGGTCACCAGCGCGCCGACGCGCAGCCCGCCCTCGGCGGTCGGCTCGATCTGGTGCAGCTTCAGGTCCTGCACGTCGACGAGGTGCGTCGGCGTCTCGATCTGCAGCTTCATCAGGTCGAGCAGGTTGGTGCCGCCGGCGATGAACTTCGCGCCGGGCGTGCGCGCGACCGCGGCCGCGGCCTCCGCCGGGGTCTTCGCGCGCTCGTAGCTGAAGGGCCTCATGCGCCGCCCCCCGCGCGGGATCCCGCTCCGGTCTGCGTCCCCGCGACCTCGGCCATCGCCTCGGCGATGTTGGAGTAGGCGCCGCAGCGACAGATGTTGCCGCTCATCCGCTCGCGCATCTCCATGTTGGTCGCCTGCAGCCTAACGTTCAGGTCGGCGGTGACGTGGCTCGGCACGCCCGCCCTGATCTCGTCGAGTACGGCGACGGCCGAGCAGATCTGACCGGGCGTGCAGTAGCCGCACTGGTAGCCGTCGTGCTTGACGAACGCGGCCTGCATCGGGTGCAGCGCGTCCGGCCGGCCGAGCCCCTCGACCGTGGTGACCGCGTCGCCCTCGTGCATCACGGCGAGGCTGAGGCACGCGTTGATGCGCGTACCGTTGACGAGCACCGTACACGCGCCGCACTGGCCGTGGTCGCACCCCTTCTTCGTGCCCGTCAGCTGCAAGTGCTCGCGGAGCAGGTCGAGCAGGGTGACGCGCGTGTCGAGGTCGAGCGTGTGCGCGGCGCCGTTGACCGTGAGCGTCACCCGGGCCGTGTGCTCCGCCGCCGCGGCGGTCGCCCCGGCCGTGCCAGGCGCCGCGACCGGCGGGCCGAGCTGGGCCAGCGCCGTCTCCTGCGTCAGCGCCCCCAACAGCGGGTCGAGCGCGACCAGGCCGAGTCCGCCCGCGACCGTCTGCGCGAGAAACGTGCGCCGCGTCGGGCCGCTCGGGGCCGGCGCGGGCGTCTCGTGCCCCGCCGCGTCGTCCGTCCGCTCGGGCGGCGCGAAGTATTCGGAGCCGTCGTCCACGCCGCCGTCCATGCGAGCCTCCATGTTCGCTTCCCACGACCTGTCGGGCGCCCCCGCGCCGCCGGCGCGGGACGTGTCGCCCGACGCGAATCTATCCCCGCGGCATCGGCTCACCGTCGACACCTCCCGCGCGACCGCGGCGTGCCCGTCGAACTGGTCATCAGCGGTGTTCAGCGCCGGGTCGAGCGGGCCGGCGTCGGGCGCGAGCTGGCGGACGTACTGGTCGAGCGTGGCGGCGGCGCGCCGCGGCGCGTGATCGTGATCGTCGGCTGCGCCGGCTGCTGCGCGTCGGCAGACGCCGTGGCGAACAGGAGCAGCGCGGCGAGCGTGCCGATGATCGGCTTCATGCGGCGTGTGCCTCGCGGTACGTCGGGCGCGACATGATCCTCAACCGCGATTCGCTACTGGCCGAGCAGCCGGGTGAACGAGAGCGAACCGAGCTTCCAGGCGTCGCCCTGCCTAACATACACCTCGGTCACCATGAACGGGTTCGTCACCCCGCGGCCCCCGACCACGGCGTCTAGCCGGATCCGGTTCAGCACAATGGCCGTCGGCCCGATGACCTTCGCCGACGCGTCGAAGACCTCAGCGTGCTTGTAGTGGATCTGGCCGCTCCGGATGATGTCGAGTTCCTGGGTCCGGTCCCACGCGCCGCCCATGTGGACGAACATGGCGTCGTCGTGGAAGAGGGCGGCCAGGGTGTCGACCTGCTTGTCCGCCATCCAGCGCCACTTGGCGCGCGAGAGGTCGAGCAGCTCCTGCTCCGCCTTCGTGGGCTTCACGCCGGCGGAGAGGGACGGAGGGGCCTGCGGGGCGGCGCCCTGCGCGGCCGCCGGCGCCGCGGCGGGGGAGACGGCGGCGGAGAGCGCGACGAGGGCGACGATGACTCGGTTCATCAATCCGGGGATGTCAGGTGGGGATGTCAGGGACTACGGCCGCTGTGCCGCCGTGGCGGCCTGCTTGGTCACGTCCAGCCGCGCCTTCAACGGATCGGGTTCGCCGACCGGCTGGCCGTCCGGCCGGAACTCGAGGATCGCGTTCGTGGCCGCGTCGTAGCGCGGCCACCGCGGGAGGCCCGCGCCGTTCGGGTCGCCCGTCTTGGCGAAGTTGGCCCAGTACGTGTTGACCGTCCGGGCGACCGCCTCGTCCGCGGCCGTCGGGGTATAACCGAAGCCCGCGCCTAACGTGCCGAACGCGTACGGGACCTCGAAGCCGTGCGGCGCGCCGTTCGGCAACCGCGCATGCAACGCGGTCGGGACGTAGGAGAAACGGTACACCCAGGCCGGCGCGCCGCGGGCGACGAACGCGCGCGCGGCAAGGCGGGCGGGCTCGGCCTGCACTCGGTCCGCGCCCGCCATCGTGAGCAGCGTCCGCAGGTCGGCGGTCCCGTGCGGGTCGTACAGCGCGGCCGCCTCGGCCTTCCGCGCCCCGAACTGGGCGAACAGCGCGTCCTTCGTGTCCGCGCTGATGAAGCCGACGAAGTCGGCGCTGTTGGACCCGATGATCAGCGGCACGTGCATCTGCCGCCCGGCCTCGTAGGCGCTCTGGGCCGTCTCGTGCACCAGCCGGCCGTCGAGGATCGGGCCCGGGTAGACGGGCGGACCGTTAGGCCCCGCCGTCTCCTCGCCCCCGGCGACGACGTCGGCGGCACCGAGCGCACGCAGCTTCGCGAGTGCGGCGGCGTCCACGCCCCCGATCCCCTTCCAGCGCGCGAAGTTCACGCCGATCGACTCCGCCGACACGGGGTAGTGCGGATCGACACCGTTCTGATCCATAGGCCGGCCGGTGAGCACGCCGTCGCGGGCACCGCCGGACTCGCTGATCGCCTTGTGAAACAGCCCGCGCGCGAGCGGCGACGTCAGCAGCGTGTGGACGGACACGCCGCCCGCAGACTCGCCGAAGATGGTGACGTTGTCCGGATCACCCCCGAACGCGGCGATGTTCCGCCATACCCACTGCAGCGCGGCGATCTGGTCCAGGTAGGCGTAGTTGCCCTTGGGCTCGTCCGGGTGCTCGCGGCTCAGCGCTGGAAAGGCGAAGAAGCCGAGGCGCCCCAGGCGGTAGTTCATCGAGACGAGCACGACGCCCTGCTTGGCGAACGCGACCCCACCCGGCTGGGCGCCGCTGCCGAACACGAAGCCGCCGCCGTGGATCCACACCATCACGGGCAGCTTCGCCGCCGCGGCCCCGGCCGGTCGCCACACGTTGACGAACAGGCAGTCCT
Organism: Gemmatimonadetes bacterium T265; assembly: GCA_019973575.1. NCBI lineage: Bacteria > Pseudomonadati > Gemmatimonadota > Gemmatimonadetes bacterium T265. Next base: position 2,271,213 of record BPUI01000001.1, on the reverse strand, counting down.
CCGACGAGTTCGGCGAGATCGGCGGGGCGTTAGGCCCGAACGCGGCCTGCGGGCAGTCCGCCCCGAACGTGCGCGCGTCACGCTCCCCTTGCCACGCGAGCGCAGGTCGGGGCGGGCGCCAGCGGTACTCGCCGACCGGCGCCGCGGCGTACGGAATCCCCTTGAAGCTGGAGACGTCCCCCTCCGTCACGCCGCGCACGATGCCAGAGGCGGTATGCACAAGCGGCTGCGCGCGCACGGTGTCCGCCGACGTGAGCGCGGCGGTCAGGGCGAGGGCGGCGCGCGCCCGCTTCGCGGTGGGCGTCATCGATCGATCATCCGCTGCGCACCTTCGGAGTAGCGCTGTCCGTGGACGGTGATCCGCGACGCCGCGGCCTCGATCTCTCGGAGGTCCTCGGGCGATAGCTCGACGTCGGCGCCGCCGAGGTTCTCTTCCAGCCGGTGGAGCTTCGTGGTGCCGGGGATCGGCACGATCCACGGCCGCTGCGCCAGCACCCAGGCGAGGGCGAGCTGCGCGGGCGTGACGCCCTTCCGCGCCGCCATGACGCCGACGAGGTCGACGACCGCCTGGTTCGCCTGCCGGTTCTCCGCCGAGAAGCGCGGCACGGTGTTGCGGAAGTCCGTCGGGTCGAAGGTCGTCGACGCGTCGATCATGCCCGTGAGAAAGCCCTTGCCTAACGGGGAGAACGGCACAAAGCCGACGCCCAGCTCCTCGAGCGTCGGCAGGATGCCCTCCTCCGGCTCGCGCCACCAGAGCGAGTACTCGCTCTGCAGCGCGGTCACCGGCTGCACCGCGTGCGCGCGCCGGATCGTGCGCACGCCGGCCTCCGACAGGCCGAAGTGCCGGACCTTGCCCTCGGCGATGAGTTCCTTCACCGTGCCCGCCACGTCGTCGATGGGCACGGCGGGATCGACGCGGTGTTGGTAGAGCAGGTCGATGGTCTCGGCGCGCAGGCGCCGGAGCGAGTCCTCCGTGCCGCGGCGGATGGTCTCGGGCCGGCTGTCGAGCGCGCCGGTCGGCTTGCCGTCGGCGTCGTAGGCGAAGCCGAACTTCGTCGCGATCACGACCCGGTCGCGGACGGGGGCCAGGGCCTCCCCGACGACCTCCTCGTTCGTGTACGGCCCGTAGATCTGTGCGGTATCGAAGAGGGTGACGCCGCGCTCGACCGCCGCGCGGATGAGCGCCACCGCGTCGGCGCGGTCCGTGGCCGGCCCGAGGCCGAAGCTCAGCCCCATGCAGCCGAGGCCGAGGGCGGAAACCTGAAGGCCGCTACGGCCCAGTGCGCGTGTCTGCATCTCCTCGCTCCGCCTCAGGCGTCCGTCAGCTTCAGCACCGCTTCGGGCAACCGCGCGCCCTGCACGGGGATCTTCGACGCGGCCTCGTCGATCGTGCGCAGGTCGTCGGGCGTGAGCGCGACGTCCGCCGCGCCGAGGTTCTCCTCGAGGCGGTGCAGCTTCGTGGTGCCCGGGATGGGCACGATCCACGGCTTCCGGGCGAGCAGCCACGCGAGCGCGAGCTGCGCCGGCGTCGCGCCCTTGTCCGCCGCCACGCGCTTGAGCAGGTCGACCAGCGCCATGTTCGCCGCGCGCGCGTCCTCGGCGAATCGCGGCGAGACGTTGCGGAAGTCGCTCGGGTCGAACGTCGTCGTTGTGTCGATCTTGCCCGTGAGAAAGCCCGCGCCTAACGGACTGAAGGGGACGAAGCCGACGCCCAGTTCCTCGCACGCCGTCAGGACACCGTTGTGCTCGGGGTCCCGGGTCCAGAGCGAGTACTCGCTCTGCACCGCGGCGAGCGGCTGCACCGCGTGGGCGCGGCGGATCGTCTGCGCGCTCGCCTCCGAAAGGCCGAAGTGCTTGACCTTCCCCCCGGCGATCAGCTCCCTGACCGTGCCGGCCACGTCCTCGATCGGGACGTTCGGGTCGACCCGGTGCTGGTAGAGCAGGTCGATGCTCTCGACCCGGAGCCGCGCGAGCGCGGCGTCGGTCACCCGCCGGATGTGCTCCGGCCGCGAGTCGAGGCCGTAGCGCGTCCCGTCCGGGTTGATGCCGAAGCCGAACTTGGTGGCGATGACGACCCGCTCGCGCACCGGCGCGAGCGCCTCGCCGACGAGTTCCTCGTTGGTGAACGGGCCGTACGCCTCGGCGGTGTCGAACAGGGTCACGCCGCGGTCGACGGCAGCGCGGAGGATCGCGATCGCGTCCCGGCGGTCGGCCGCGGGGCCGTACGCGGAACTCAGGCCCATCGCGCCGTAGCCGAGGGCCGAGACTTCGGGGCCGCTCCGGCCCAGTGTGCGCGTCTGCATGGTTACTCCATTAGGGGACGGCTTCTAATCAGCGCGCTCCGGAGCGGCCGATCTACTTGCCAGCGCTGACCGACCCGGTCACGTTTGCTTACCGATGCCGGACGAGCTTGACGGGATGGCGACCTTCGTCGCTGTGGCCGAGGCCAAAGGCTTTCGCGCGGCCGGCGAGCGCCTCGGGGTGACGCACTCGGCCGTGAGCCAGGCGATGCGCCGGCTCGAAGAGCGGCTCGGCGTCGCGCTCGTACAGCGCACCACACGCAGCGTCCGCCTGACCGACGCCGGCGAGCGACTCTACGCCTCGGTGCGGCCCGCGCTGGACGAAGTGCGGGCTGCCGTCGCGGCGGTCGGGGAATTCGGCGCGGCACCGCGCGGCACGCTGCGGCTGCACCTGACCACGGGAGCGGAGACCTACTTCGACGGGCCGCTCCTCACCGGCTTCCTCGCCGCACACCCGCACGTACAGCTGGAGCTCGCGGTCGGCGAGGCGGCCGTCGACATCGTCGCGGAGGGCTACGACGCCGGCGCGCGGCTCGGCGAGGTGATCGACCAGGACATGATCGCCGTGCCGGTGTCCGGCGACATCCGGCTCGTCGTGGTGGCGGCACCGAGCTACTTCGCGCGGCACCCCGCCCCGACGCACCCGCGCGAACTCGTCGAGCACGCCTGCCTCGCCTGGCACCCCGCGCCGGGGGCGCCGCCCTACCGCTGGGAGTTCACCGAGCCGGGGCCCAACAGCAACCGGCAGACTGAAGGCGCGCCTCGCGGCCGCGACTTCTCGGTCGCCGTGCCCGCCCGCGTGCTCACGACCGACCCGGCGATGAACATCCGCCTCGCGCGCGCCGGGGCGGGGGTGACGATGGTCCGCGAGGACCGGGTGCGCGACGACCTCGCGCGCGGCGCCCTGGTGGCGGTCCTGGAAGCGTTCTCGACACCGTTTCCCGGTTATTACCTGTACTACCCCGAGCGCCGTCGCGCGTCGCCCGCGCTCCGCGCGCTCGTCCAGCATCTTCTACACGCGCGGGGGATCTCGAGGCGACGCTGAGCGTGCGTTGCGCCGGCCCGAGAATCCCCCGTCTCGCCCAAGTAGCCGGCGGCGTACGCGCTCGGCGTCCGGCGCGGCGCGCCCGTTAGTCCCCCGCGGGCTCCGGCGTGAGCCCCCCGACGCCCACCGCGCGGGGCCGCGCCGGCGCCGCCTGTTGCCCCCGCGCCGCGCCCCGGAACCGCGCGCCGAGCCGGTCGCGCCAGCCGTCGAAGATCTCGTAGATCGTCGGGATCACGAACAGCGTCAACACCGTGCTCGTGATCGTCCCGCCGATCACCGCGCGGCCTAACGGCGCGCGGAAGTCGGCGCCCTCGCCGAGCCCGAGCGCGACCGGGATCATGCCGGCGATGAGCGCGAGCGTCGTCATGAGGATCGGGCGGAGGCGCGTGCGCCCCGCCTCGACCAGCGCGTCGCGGATCGGCAGCCCGCGCTGCTCCTTGCCCCACTTCGCGAAGTCGATCAGCAGGATCGCGTTCTTCGCCACGATCCCCATCAGCAGGATCACGCCGATGAGCGACATGATGTTCAGCGTGTCGTGCGTGATGATGAGCGCGAGCACGACGCCGATGAGCGAGAGCGGCAGCGAGACGAGGATGGCGAGCGGGTCGAGGAAGGAGCCGAACTGCACGACGAGGATGAGGTACATGAGCATCACCGCCACGCCGAGCGCCGTGCCGATGCTCCCGAACACCTCCGCCTGGTCCTTGCCCTGGCCGCCCTGCACGATCTGGTAGCCGGGCGGCAGCGGCACCTCGCGACGTTGCGTGGCGAGGATCGCGCTGATCACCTCGTTGAGCGAGCGCCCCTGCACGTTGGCGCCGATCGTGACCACGCGCTTGCGGTTGAGGTGCTCGATCTGCGCGGGGCCCGTGGTCGGCGTGATCGTCGCGACCTGGCCGAGCGGGACGACCGCGGCCCCGCCCGCGCCGGCGGGGAGGACGATCGGGAGCCGCGCGAGGTCGGCCGCGTTCTCGCGGTCGGCGGCCGGGAGCCGCACGCGCACGTAGTCGGTCTGGCCGGTCGGGTCGACCCAGTTGCCGGCGTCGACGCCCGCGAACGCGGGGCGGAGCGCCTGCGCGATCTGCCCGACCGAAAGGCCTAACGAGCCGGCCAGCCCGCGGTTGACGTCGACGCGGAGCTCCGGCTTGTCCCCCTTGCTCGACAGCCCGACGTCGACCGCGCCGGGCGTGCGCTTCGCGACCGCCTCGACCCGGGTCGCGAGCTGCGCGAGTTCGGCCGCGTCGGTCCCCTGCAGCTGGAGCTGGACCTGCTTCTGCCCCCCGCCCGGGCCGCCCGACTCCAACAGGTACGCCGTCACCCCGCCCACCCGCCGCAGCTCGCCGCGCAGCTCGGCGGCGACCGCCTGCTGGCTGCGCTTGCGGTCCGCCTTGGGCTTGAGCCGCACGTACACGCTCGCGGCGTCGACCGCGCCGGTGCCCGACGCGCTGCCGACGGTCGTGTACGTGTACGCCACCTCCGGGTGCGCCCGCACCGTGCGCGCGACGTTCTCGGCGGCGAACCGCGTGTACTCGAGCGACGACCCCGGCGGCGCCTCGATGCTGACCGTGATCTCCGAGCGGTCGCTGTCCGCGATGAAGCCGACGCCGCCGAAGGCGCCCTGCAGTACGACCGCGCCGACGAGCGACGCGACCGCGACGAAGATCATCGACTTCGGATGATCGAGCGCCCACGAGACGCCGCGCTTGTAGCGGTCGGCCTGACGATCGAACCAGTTGTTGAAGCGGACGAGCGCGCGGCCGATGACGCTCCGGTGCTCGTGCGACTCGATCTCCGGGTCCGGCCAGTAGGCGGAGAGCATCGGGTCGAGCGAGAACGAGACGAACAGCGACACGAGCACCGCGCAGGCGATCGTCAGCGCGAACGGCTTGAACCACTGCCCGGCGATCCCGCTCATGAACGCGACCGGCGCGAACACCGCGACGATCGAGAACGTCGTCGCCGCGACCGCGAGCCCGATCTCGTCGGTGCCCTCGTGCGCGGCCTCGAAGTGCCCCTTCCCCATCTCGACGTGGCGCACGATGTTCTCGCGCACGACGATCGCGTCGTCGATGAGGATGCCGATCGCGAGCGAGAGCCCGAGCAGGCTCATCGTGTTGAGCGTGAAGCCCATCGCCCAGAGCGGCACGAACGAGGCGAGCGCGCTCACCGGCAGCGCGAGCCCGGTGATGACGGTCGAGCGCCACGAGTTCAGGAAGAGGAAGACGACGAGCACGGTGAGCGCCGCCCCCTCGACTAACGCGCTCTGCACGTTCTCCACCGAGTTCCGCACGCGGGTCCCCGCGTCGCGCACGATCTCGAGCTTCGCGCCGGGCGGAAGCCCCTTCTGCAGCTCGACGACGCGCGCCTTCACCTTGTCGCTCACCGCCGTCGTGCTGTAGCCCTTGCTCTTCACGATGTCGAGGCCGATCGCCTCCCGGCCGTTGAAGAACGCCGACGAACGCCGCTCCGCACTGCCCGCCGCGGCCGTCGCGACGGCGGAGAGCGGGACCGGCGTCCCGTTGCGGGTCGCGACGGTCAGCTTCAGGAAGTCTTGCGGGTTCTCCAGCCGCCCGGAGAGGCGGATCGTGCGCTCGGTCGTCGCGTTGGTCACCTGCCCGACCGGCGCGGCGAGGTTCTGCGCGCGGAGCGCCGTGACGACCTGGTCGACCCCGACGCCCACCGCGGCGAGCTTGGTCGGGTCGAGCGTGACGTTGAGCGTGGCGGAGTCGGCGCCCGAGATGTTCACCTGCGCCACGCCGCCGACCCCGCGCAGGTCGGCGCCGATCGTCTGGTCGGCGATCGTCGTCAGCTGCGCCGGCGTCAACGTCGGCGAGGTGAGCGCGAGCGAGACGATCGGCAGCTGGTTGGGGTCGAACCGCTGGATGATCGGCTCGAGGATCTCCGCCGGCAGCTGCCCGCGCACGACCGAGATCGCGTCGCGCACGTCCTGGGTCGCCTGGTCGACGGGCTTGTCGAAGTGGAACTGGACGATGACCTGCGCGAAGCCGTCGGTGCTCGTCGAGCTGAGCTGGTCGAGCCCCGAAATGCTCGAGAACTGGTCTTCCAGCCGGTCGACGACCTCGCGCTCGACCTGTTCGGGCGACGCGCCGGGGTAGGCGACGCCGACGAAGACGATCGGCGCGTTGATGTCCGGGAACTCGTCGGTGTCGAGCCGCCAGAGCGCGACGAGGCCGAACACGACGAGCGCGATCATCGTGACGATCGTGATGATCGGCCGCTTGATGGCGAAATCGGAGATGAACATGGCCGCGGGACCGGGGGTCGCGGGCCGACGTGGCCCGCGACTCCTACATCTTACCCACGCCCGGACGGCGAGGTCAGCGCGCCGGCCGCGCCCCGAGGTCGAGAATCTTCCCGATCAACCCGCCGACGTGCGAGTTGGACTGCGCCTGCGCCTCGCGCGCCTGCTGCTCCAGCACGTCCGGGATTCCGTTGCCGTCGAGGTCCGCCCCGCCGCCCGACTCGGCGCCGGCCACGGCGCCGGTCGGCGACTGCTGGGCCTGCGACCGCTGGTGCGCCAGCGCCGCGAGCGCGATCGGCGCGAGGATCATGAGCAGCTTCTTCGTCTGATCGCCGCTGAGGCCCGAGGCCTGCTGCACGCCTGTCTGTACGGTGTCCTCGTGCTGCCCGAGCAGGCCGCCGAGCATGCCCCCGATGCCGGCTCCGCCCCCACCCCCGCCGCCCAGCAGGCCGCCGAGCATTCCGCCCAGACCGCCGCCACCCCCACCGAGCATGCCCGCGAGCCCGCCCAGCCCGCCGCTCTGGCCGAGCGCGTTGGAAATCGCGCTGGCGCCCTGGGGATCGCGGGCGTTGCCGGCCATCCCGCCGAGGATCATCGGGATCGCGGCCTGGATGGCGTTCTGCGTCGTCGACGGGTCGGCGCCGATCTGACTGGCGATCTGTTCGGTGCCGCCGGCGCCGAGTTGCTGTTGAACGAGGTCGAGGAGACTCATGAGGACGGGTGCGGTGAGGGGAGTGCGACGGAACCACGCCCCGCCCCTGGAAAGAATCGCGCCCGCGGCCGCCCGCGCCTACGCTCGGCCGGTCACGACCGCGGGCCGCCGAACAGCGGGCGGCCGGTCGCGGACCGCACGTTCATCCACCCGCGCACGAGAAAGAACAGCGCCAGCATCGCGTCGAGCGTACGCGCCTCGGTGACCGTGTGGCCGCCGGACCAGAGCGGGTGCGCGACGACGTAGGCGCCGAGCGCCATCATCACGGCGCCGATCGCGAAGACGATCGTGTTGCGGGGGCCGACGGGACGAGGCACGGGAGCGCGTGGTGCGAGGCAGCGGACGGACGGCGGTCCGGCCCGCCCGCGGAATCAAACCCCGACCGCGTCCGCGCGCGAACCGATCGGGCGCCGCCCCGCGCGCGCGAGCTGCGCGTAATACCGCTCGCGGATGCCGAGCGCGTTCACCTCGCACATCGAGACGAGCTCGCCGTCGACCGGGACCTGGAAGACGCAGTGCGCGAGGCGCTCGCGCCCGAGCGGGGTCGCGATCTCCTCCCGGCTCATGAAGTGGTGGCTGACGAGGACGAGCGGCCGCACCGTCGAGCGCCGCGCCGCCAGCCGCCAGGCGCCGCGCGCGACGCTGCCACGGCCGACGCGCCGGAGCCAGTGCGCCGCGTACGGGACGAGGTTGCCGAGGACGAAGCGCGGCGCGGCGCGCGTGACGCCGGCGAGGCGCGCGGTGCGCTCGCGCGCGGAGTCGAGCCGGAACGAGATCCCGCCGAAGCGCGCGAGGAAGCCGTCGACGATGCGCACGTCCGTCGGGTCGCGCGCGTCGCGGAGCGCGTGGTAGGTGGTCGCGCCGTCCGGCCCGCGCACGACCACGCCGTTGACCATGCGGTTACAGGCGCGGTGGCCGAACCAGACGCCGAGTTCCGCCATGCGCGCCGCGCCGCCGGTCATGCCTAATCCGTCGGCCACGCGGTCCCAGAGCGCCTCGACGTCGACGCCGCCGCCGTAGCCGTCCTCGGTGCGCCCGACCTGCGCGATCGGCTGGAAGCTGACGAGGCGGAAAGCGTCGGCGTTCGCCGCGACCCAGCGCACGACGTCCGCGACGCCGTCGAGGTTGTCGCGCGTGACGGTCATCGTCGTCGCGGCGCGCAGCACGCGCCCGGTCGCGCGCTCCGCCGCGCGGATCATCGCGGCGAACTCGGCGCGCAGCGGGTTGAGCTCGGCCTCGGTCGTCGCGCGGCGCCAGCGGTCGCCCTGCCGGCCGCGCTGCGTCGTGTCGACGTGGATGCTGACCTCGGTGAGCCCGCCCTCGACCATCAGCCGTTCGAGCAGGCCCGGGCGGCGGCGGAACGAGTCGCCGTGCGTCATCAGCATCGGGATGAGGTCGAGCGCGCGCGCGTAGCGCAGCAGCTCGACGACCTCCTCGACGGGGCGGAGCGTGACCTCGCCGTCGGTGATCTGGATGTTGCCCGCGTGGCCTAACACCGGGCGCAGGAGCCGCATCTGCGCCTTGATCGCCTCGACCGGCTCGGGCGGGATGCGGTTGGCCTCCGCGTTCAGGTAACAGCCGCGGCAGGCGAAGTCGCAGCGCGGCATCGCGCCGATCGTCGCGCCGCAGCCGTTCCCCTGCCGGCCGAACATCTGCTGCGGGACGCGCATCTCGGGGGCGAGCCCGTCCCAGTTGCGGGCCAGCAGCGCGCGCGCCTCGTCGCGTACGGGGCGGCGCACGATGTCGAGAAGCCGTGTCATGGGGAGAAATTCAGCGTGGAGTGTCATCCCGAGCGCAGCGAGGGATCGCTGTCCGAGGCGACGCGCCCGCGGGGCGACGACCCGCGAGGGGCTGTCCAGGGGACAGCGATCCCTCGCTGCGCTCGGGATGACATTCGCCGCCCCGCCGCCGGCCGGTGCGCCTACCGCGTCGCGACCTTCGCCCCGTTCGCCTGGCTGTTGAGCGTCCAGTCGTAGTTGGTCTTCACGACCTTGAAGTCCCCGCTTTCGAGCAGCGTCCGCTCGGGGCCGGCCGGGTAGTAGTGCGCCACGTAGCGCCCCACCGCCGCCTCCGACCCGCCGAAGTCCTTGATGTAGTCGCGGAACTCGACGAAGATCGGGCTGAGGTACACGGTCCGCGTCGCGACGTCGACGCGGTTCTTGGCCGGCGAGTGGAGGAGGAACGCGCGGGCCTGGTCGTCGAGCTGTTCGTCAAGGCGCGCGCCGGTGTACGCCTCGCTCCGCAGCGGCGGGCACCCCATCGCCGCGCAGACGAGCGCGAAGTGGATGCGCGGCTCGTGGTAGCGTGGGCGGATGATGTCCTGCTCGATCTCGTCGAGGCCGTAGCGCTTCCCGCCGACCGTCGCGAGCTTCTCCTTCCACGGGCCGTACGCCTTCACGAAGCCGAACGTCTTGTTGATATTGCGGATCGACGCGCGCTCGTGGTGCCGGGTGATGAGCGCGATCGTGTACGCGTTGTAGGCGTCGATCCAGAAGGCGAGCTGGTCAGCGCGGCCGAGCGTGGCGGGGTCTGTGGCGGCGAGGCGGCCGAGGTAGCTCTGGAAGTCGGCCGAGCTCGCGAACGCGTCGTAGTCGACGAGGCCGTTGCGCACGTGTGCCTTGAGGAGCGCGTCGAACGCGGCGTGGTCGAAGGTGCCGCCCTGGGCGCGGAGCGGCGTCGCGGACGGGCGCACGAGCGCGGCGGTCAGGAGGACGGCGCCGAGCAGGCCCGCGAACGGACCGTCACGGAAAACGAGGTGGCGCATGACATGCCTCAAGGGGAACGCCGGCAGGACCGGACGACCGACAGTCTACACTGGTGGGGTACGTATGTGGCAGCGGGCCGGATTGCGACGGCGTCCGGCGCCGGTCCCGACGGTGTAACCTCCGCGACCGCAACATCCTCCTCCCCCGACGCGACCGGCATGTCCAAGGCGCTCCGCATCATCCTCGCCGGCGCCGCGATCGTCGGCCTCCTGTTGCTCGGCCGTTGGGGTGGGCACTACGTGCCGCGCTTCGCGGAACGCGTGCACGCGCTCGGGCCGTGGGGGCCGGTCGCGTTCGTTACGGGGTACGTCATCGCGACGGTGGCGGGCGTGCCGGGGTCGCTGCTCACGCTCGCCGCGGGCGCGATCTTCGGTCTCTGGGCGGGGACGCTCTGGGTGTTCGTCGGTGCAACTCTCGGCGCGTCCGCGGCGTTCCTCGTCGGGCGCTACCTCGCACGCGGGCTCGTCGAGCGGCGGATCGCCGGCAACCCGCGCTTCGCCGCGATCGACCGCGCGATCGCGACCGACGGGCGCCGGATCGTTTTCCTGCTCCGCCTCTCGCCCGCCGTGCCGTTCACGCTGCTCAACTACCTCCTCGGCCTGACGCGCGTCCGCTTCGCCGATTTCGTCGTCGCCTCGGTCGGAATGCTGCCCGGGACACTCCTGTACGTGTACTACGGCAAGCTCGCGGGCGACGTCGCCGCCGCGGCCGGTGGGGGGACGCCGCCCAGGGGCGCCGGGTACTACGCCGTGCTCGCGCTCGGCCTCGCGGCGACGGTCGCGGTCACGGCGCTGATCACCCGCGTCGCCCGGCGTGCGTTAGGCAGCGCCGCCGAGGGCGTCGCGTGACGGCGCCGCCGGTCGGCGGCCGCCCGGGCGCGCCGCACACCACGTTGCTCGCCGGCGACGCGGCCGACGAGCGGCTCCTCGCGCAGGTCCACCCCGCCGGGTGGCGGAACCCGACGCCCGCGCCGCGCTACCACCTCGTCGTCGTCGGCGCCGGCACGGGCGGGCTCGTCACCGCCGCCGCGGCCGCCGGCCTCGGGGCGCGCGTCGCCCTCGTCGAGCGGTCGCTCATGGGGGGCGACTGCCTCAACGTGGGCTGCGTGCCGTCGAAGAGCGTGATCCGCGCGGCGCGCGCGTGGCAGGACGCGCGCGCGGCGGCCGAGCGGTTCGGCGGGCCGCGGGCGGAGGGGGACGGCGACTTCGCGGCCGTGATGGAGCGGCTGCGCGGCGTCCGCGCGGGCCTCGCGCCGGTCGACGGCGCGCCACGCTTCCGGGGCCTCGGCGTCGACGTCTTCCTCGGCGACGCACGCTTCGTCGGGCCGGACGCGGTCGAGGTGGACGGCGCGCGGCTCGCGTTCCGCCGCGCCGTGATCGCGGCCGGCGCGCGCGCCGCGGTGCCCGACGTGCCGGGGCTGCGCGACTCGGCGTACTACACGAACGAGACGATCTTCTCGCTCGCCCGCCGCCCCGCGCACCTCGTCGTGTTAGGCGCGGGCCCGATCGGGTGCGAGCTGGCGCAGGCGTTCGCCCGGCTCGGCGCGCGCGTGACGCTGCTCGACCGCGGGACGCGCGTGCTCGACCGCGACGACGCCGAGGCGGCCGCGATCGTCGAGCGGGCGCTGACGCGCGACGGCGTGGCGGTCGTCCACGGCGCGGAGCTCACCCGGGTCGACGCGCGCGGGGCAGAGTCGACGCTTCACGTGCGTCAGGGTGGACGCGAGCGCACATTCGACACGGACGCGCTGCTCGTCGCGGTCGGCCGCGCGCCCAACGTGGACGGGCTCGGGCTGGAGGCGGCCGGGGTGCGCTACGACGCGCGGCGCGGCGTCGCGGTCGACGACAGGCTGCGCACGAGCAACCGGCGCGTCTACGCGGTCGGCGACGTGTGCTCCGCGCTCAAGTTCACGCACGCGGCCGACTTCCAGGCGCGGCTCGTCGTGCAGAACGCGCTCTTCTTCGGCCGCGGCCGCGCGAGCGCGCTCGTCACGCCGTGGGTCACGTACACGAGCCCCGAGGTCGCGCAGGTCGGCCTCACGCGCGAGACGGCCGCGACCGCGCGCGTGGCCGTCGACGAGGTCACGGTGCCGTTCGCCGAGGTCGACCGCGCGGTGATCGACGACGAAACCGAGGGCTTCTGCCGCGTGCTGCTCGCGCGGGGGAGCGGCCGGATCGTCGGCGCGACGCTCGTCGGCGCACACGCGGGCGAGACGATCGGCGAGGTCACGCTCGCGATGACCAACCGGCTCGGCCTCGGCGCGATCGGGCGGACGATGCACCCCTACCCGACGCAGAGCGAGGCGCTGCGGAAGGCGGCGGACGCGTGGGCCCGGCGGAAGCTCACGCCGCGGGTGCAGGGGCTGTTCGCAGGGTACTTCCGGGTCGTGCGCTGACGGCGGCCGCGGGGGCTTGCGCATCAAGTTTTGCTGATGTATCGTAGCCGCGTGCCCTCTGCTGCCGTCGTCGATCTCGCGCGCGCCGCCGCGCTCTTCCACGCGCTGTCTGACCCGACGCGCCTCGCGATCCTCGAGCGGCTGCGCGGCGGCGAGCACTGCGTGTGCGACCTGCAGGACCTGCTCGACGCGGGCCAGTCGAGGCTGTCGTTCCACCTGCGCGTGTTGAAGGACGCGGGCCTCGTCGTCGACCGCAAGGAAGGCCGCTGGTCGTACTACGCGCTCGAGCCCGCGGCCTTCGACGAGGGGCGCGCGTTCCTCGCCGAGTTCGGCGCGGCGCCGCGGCGCGGGGCGCGCAGTGTGCCGCGCGTCGTCGACACGTGCTGTCGGTAAGACCTGGGCGCTCGCGCGACGGCGCGCGCCGAACCCATCAACAATTCTTTATCGAAGTAGGCACCATGGCTATGACAACCGACCCGCTCGCCGGCGGCGCGCTCACGTCCACCGTGCGTGAGCGCTACGGCAAGGCGGCGCTGCGCGTCGCCGAGGGCCAGGAGAGCGCGGCGTCGTGCTGCGGCCCCGTGAACAGCTGCTGCGGCGGCGACGCGTTCGCGGGCACGGTCGACCCGATCACGTCCAACCTGTACGCGACCGGCCAGACCGACGAGCTCCCCGCGGCCGCCGTGCTCGCCTCGCTCGGCTGCGGCAACCCGACCGCGCTCGCCGAACTGCGCGAGGGCGAGACGGTACTCGACCTCGGCTCGGGCGGCGGGATCGACGTGCTCCTCTCGGCGCGGCGCGTCGGACCGACGGGGAAGGCGTACGGGCTCGACATGACCGACGAGATGCTCGCGCTCGCGCGGCGGAACCAGGCCGAGGCGGGCGTCGCGAACGTCGAGTTCCTGAAAGGGCAGATCGAGCAGATCCCGCTCCCCGACGCGAGCGTCGACGTGGTCATCTCCAACTGCGTCGTGAACCTCTCGGGCGACAAGGCGCGGGTCCTCCGCGAGGCGTTCCGCGTGCTGAAGCCCGGCGGGCGCTTCGCCGTGAGCGACGTCGTCGTGCAGGGAACGCTGCCGGCCGAGCTCAAGCGGAGCATGGAGCTGTGGGTCGGGTGCGTGGCCGGGGCGCTCGAGGACGCGGAGTTCGTGCGCCTGCTGACCAAGGCCGGCTTCGAGGAGCCGTCGGTCGAGATGACGCGCACCTACGACGTCGAGGACGCGCGGGCGTTCCTCGCCAACGCGGGGGTCGACGTCGATCGCGCCGCGCGCGAGGTGGCCGGGCGCGTGGGCGCGGCGTTCGTGCGGGCGCGCAGGCCGGCGGCGCCGGTGAGCGCCGAGCCGCCTAACGCGTGCTGCGGGCCGACGTGCTGCGCGTGAGCGCGGCGCGCGCGGCCGGCCCGTGACGCGCCGCCTGGTGCTCGTCGGTGGCGGCCACGCACATCTGGAGGTCCTGCGCGCCGCCGCGGCGCGCCCGTTCGCGGCCGAGCTCGTACTCGTCTCGCCGTACGCACGGCAGGTGTACTCGGGGATGATGCCGGCCGAGCTGCGCGGCGTGTGGGACGAGTCGGCGCTCGCCGTCGACCTGCCGGCGCTCTGCCGCGCGGCCGGCGCGCGGTTCGTCGAGGGCGCGGCGGTGCGGCTGGACGTTTCGCCGCACGCCGTGGCGGTGCACGCCGCGGGCGCGACGCTCGCCGGCGACCTGCTCTCGCTCGACGTCGGCGCGGCGCCCGCGGCGCTCGACGTCCCGGGCGCGCGCGAGCACGCCTACCGCGTCCGCCCGCTCGCGGCGTGGCGCGCGCTCGTGGCGCGGCTCGCGGCGCTCGCGGTGCCTGACGACGGCCCGCTCGCGTGTTGCGTCGTCGGCGGGGGGGCGGCGGGCGTCGAGCTGTCGCTCGCCGTGGTGGCGCGCGCGGGCGCGGCCGGGCGCGGCACCGCGGTGACCGTCGTCGAGGGCGGGCCCGCGCTGCTGCCGAGTTGGGGGCGGCAGGCGGATCGCGTCCGGCGGCTGCTCGAACGGCGCGGCGTGCGCGTCCGCACGGGGACCGCGGTCGTGCGCGTCGGCCCGGACGCGGTCACGCTCGCGGACCGCACGCGCGTCCCGTCGGCGCTGACGGTGTGGGTGCCGGGCGCGGCCGCGCTGCCGCTCGCGCGCGAGGCGGGGCTGCCGGTCGACGACCGTGGCTACCTGCGCGTCGACGCGACCCTGCGCGCCGCCGACGGCTCGCCCGTCTGGGGCGCGGGCGACGGCGTCGCGCTCGCGGGCGCCGCGTGGGTGCCCAAGGCCGGCGTCTATGCGGTGCGCGAGGCGCCCGTGCTCGCGCACAACCTGCGCGTCGCGGCCGACGGGTCGGGCGACGGGTTCCGGCGATACACGCCGCAGCGGCACTTCCTCGCTGCGCTCGATACGGCGGACGGGCGTGCGTTCGTCCGCTGGCGCGGGGTGACGAGCCACTCGCGCGCGGCGCTCGCGCTCAAGCGCGCCATCGACCTGCGGTTCGTGCGGCGGTACCAGGCAGTCTACCAGGCGGTCGCGGGAGGCTGAGCCGGACGAGCGCCGCGGCCGCGATACCCCAGAGCGCGTTCACGCCGAGCCCCGCGGCGAGCAGGACCGCGAGGGACGCGTCGCCGCGCGGGAAGGCGCGCCCGGCCGCGGCGAGCAGCGCGCCGACCGCGGTCGGCGGGACGGCGCCTAACACCGCGGCGCGGCGCCAGTACGCCGCCGCGCCGCCCGCGCGCTCGACGGCCGGCGAGAGCGCGGCCCACCACGCCCCGCCCCAGAACGCCGCCGACGCGACCTGCGGCACGCCGAGCGGCCACGTCGGCGCGAGCGAGTACGCGGGCCACGGCGTCGCGCCGGCGCGGTGGAGCGCCCAGACCGCCGCCTGGTGCGCGGTGAGCACCGCCGCGGCGCCGGCGGCGAACCGCACCGGCGCGGTCGCGTTAGGCACGGTGGGTCGCCGGCCGGCGCAGGATCGCCACGTGGGCGGCGGTCACGAAGCGCTCACGGCGAATCACCCTCAGGCGGTAGCCGTGTCATCCTGAGCGCAGCGAAGGATCGCTGTCTTCGGCGACCGTCCCGAACGAGGCGGCCGAACGGGTCCGTCGGCCGGGACAGCGATCCTTCGCTGCGCTCAGGATGACACGCGGTCGCGCCCGGCGCCAGACGAACGACACGTCGTGCGCCGCGCTAAAACACGTACCGCGCCGAGAACTGCAGCTGACGCGGCCGGCCCGACACGCCGTAGACGACCGGGTCGCCCGGGCGCCCCACCTGCGTGCGCGGGTCGAGGTACGCGAGCCCGCTCGGGAACCCCGAGTAGTTCGCGCGGTTGAGCAGGTTGAACGCCTCGGCCCGCAACTCGAGCGTCGCGCCGCCGGTCGTGGGGAGCAGGTAGGCGACGCCCGGGTTCACCTCGAACGCGGCCGGCAGCCGCTCGCCGTCGCGCGGGACGCCGGAGAACCGCTGCTGGTTGCGGATGAACGTGTCGCCGTAGCTCCCGCCGGTGCCTAACAGATCGAGGTTCGCCACGCGGTTGATCGGCGTGCCCGTCTGGTAGTCGACGACCGCGCTGAGCCGCACGCGGTCGAGCCGGTAGAACCCGCGCACGTTCACCTTGTGGCGCCGGTCGTTGACCGCGTCGGCGTACTCGCCGCGGAAGTCGTTCTCGCCGTTGCTCGACGCGAAGTTGATGTCCTCGGTGTTGTTGCGCGCGCGCGAGAGCACGTAGCTCGCGTCGGCCGTGAACGCGCGGCTGAACTGGTGCCGCCCGGTGACGTCGAGCGCGAGGTAGGTGCTCCGCCCCGCGGTCTGCGTCGTCGTCAGGGCGCGGTACGAGCCGTTGACCGGAGCGACGGGGCGGTACGCGTCGCCCGCGGTCGGGGCGACGTTCGTCGTGTCGCCCGGGCCGATGAGGCGTCCGACCGCGTTCAGGTCGTACAGGCGCGGCAGGTTGATCGTGTTCACCCAGATCCCGTCGACCGACAGCCCCCACGCGGGCCCGAACGTGCGCTCGAAGCCGGCGGACGTCTGGTAGCTGCGCGGGCTCTTGAGGCCGTCGGCGAAGAACGCGCGGATCTCGCGCGGCGGCAGCGCGGCGGCCGCGGCGCCGCGTGCGCTCGCCGGCGGCGGGCTGCCGTACTTGAGGTAGTTGGTGCTGTCGTTGTAGAACGTGACGTACGCCGTGCCGCGCGGCCCGAACTGGATGGCGTCGGAGTAGATCGTGTACGGCAGCTTGCCCGAGTACACGCCGAACCCGCCGCGGACGACTGTGCGCGCGTCGGGGCGCCAGTTGAGCGCGGTGCGCGGCTGGAAGTTCGTCAGGTCGGCCTTGCTCGCGCCGCGCGAGGTGAGGTCGTCGTAGTCCCAGCGCAGCCCGTAGGTGAACGTGACCGACGGCGACACGTCCCAGCGGTCCTGCGCGTACGCGCCGTAGACCGTCTGCGAGCCGGTGATGTACTGCGGCGCGGCGTCGACCGAGTAGCTGTAGACGGGCGAGTTGGCCGGCACGTCGGCGAACGTGGGCAGGCGGCCGGTGACTTTGATCTGCCCCGTGTCGACGACCGCGTACGCGCCCGCGAGGTTGGTGGCCGCGCCCTCGAGGCGGAACTGCCCGCGGATCACGTCGACGCCGACCGAGAGGCCGTGCGCGCCGGCCTGGTGGGTGAATGTGTCCTTGAGGTTGACCTGGACCTCGCGCGAGTCGTACTGGAACCCGCTCGCGCCGACGACGGCGAGCGTGGAGTCGACGTTGCGCGCGCTGAGGATCGTGACCTGCGGCGTCGTCAGCGCGCTCCGCGTCGGCGGGTAGTACCAGTGGTAGCCGGCGACCTGCGCGCCGAACACGTTGCGCGTCGCGGGCCCGAGGTCGCTCTGGTGCGACGCGCCGAGCAGCGCGCCGAGGCGGTTCTGCTCGTTGTCGGCCTCGGGCGTCGTCACGCCCGCGCCGCGGCCGATGAACTGCCCGTCGCTGAACGCGGCGTGGACGGTCGTGCTCTGCGTCGCACTCCACTGCTGGTCGAGGCGGCCGAACAGCTTCGTGTGCCGGCGCTCGACCGCGCCGGTCGCGTTGCCGTAGCCGGTCGCGATCGGCTGGTCCTGCGTCTCGTCCGAGTACTCCGCCGCGCCGAAGACGCGCGTGAGGCCGCCGCGCAGCGGTCCGCCTAACGACGCGCCGAACTGCGCGCGCCGGTAGCCGGCCGTCGTGTTGGGCGGGAGCACGGCCTGCCGCGCGTCGAAGTTGCCGCCCGGGCGGCCGTAGACGAACGCCTCGCCGTGCCACGCGTCGCCGCCGCCGAGCGTCTCCTCGTTCACGACGCCGTTGAACGAGCGGCCGAGCACGACGTCGTAGGTCGACGTCCGCACGTCCAGGCGGCGTAGCGCGGAGAGCGGCAGGTCGATGCGCGGGCCGCCGAGCACGCCCTCGTTGTTGTCGAACCCGTCGAGGTAGTACTGGGTGTAGAGCGAGTTGGAGCCGAGGAGCGTGAGCTCGGCCGCGGTGTCGAAGAAGCCGTTCGCCTGCGCCGCGCCCGGCACGGTGAACGCGAGCGCGAGCGGGTCGCGGTTGTCGGTCGGCAGCACGCGGAGTTCGGCGTACGAAAGCGACCCGCCGGTCGTCGCCGTGACTGAGTCGAGCAGCGGGCGAAGTGCCACGGGGTCCGTCGCCGCCGCCGCGCGCACCGTCACGCCGGCGAGCTGTCCGAGCGCGGGCAGGACGAGCGTGACGTCGCGCGTCGCCCCCTCGGCCGTCACGGCGAAGCGGGCCGATGCGGCGCTGAAGCCCTCGCGCGAGGCGCGCAGGGTACCGGCGGCGCCGGGGGGCACGGCGAGGCGGAAGCGGCCGCGCGCGTCCGTGCGCGTCGTGTCGGTCCCGCCGTCGACGACCACGGCCGCGCCGGCGACCGGGGCGCCGTTCGGCTGTCGGACCGTGCCGGCGACGGTGGCCTGGGCCCGCGCGGCGCGCGCGCCGGCGGCCACGGCGCCGAGGGCGGCGCAGACGACGGCGGCCGCGGGCGCGCCGCGGGCGGGGAGGAACGGGGTGCGGCGAGCGGTCACGAAACAGGGGATGGCGGTCGGACGGCGGACGGAGCGCGACGCAGCGGCTACTGCACGGCTACGTATGTTGCAGAGAATTGGATTGTAGCATTCCTGCCGCGCGGCGTCGCACGAATCTCGCGCTACGGGCCCCGCCGCTGCAGGGCCACCCCGCCCGAACGCCCGGGGGCCGCCCGGCGCTCCCTCCTCTCCGCCCCGTGCCGTCCGCCGTCGCTCCGACCGCCCGCCGCCCCCGCGTCTGCACGGCGCGTCGCCTCGCGACCGGACTCGCCGCCGCGCTCGCCGTCGCCGGCGTCGCGTGCGCCGGGCGCGACGCGCCCGGCGCGGCCCGGCTCACCCCCGCGCAGGCCGCCGCCCTCCCCTGGGACTCGGTCGTCGCGCGCGCGCGCGGAACGGCCGTGGTCTGGACGATGTGGCGCGGCGACCCGTCGATCAACCGGTACGTCGACACGTGGGTCGCGCCCCGCCTCCGGCAGCGCTACGGCATCACGCTGACGACGGTCGAGGGGCAGGGCGCGGACCTCGTCAACAACCTCGTCGTCGAGCGCGACGCGGGCCGCACGGTCGGCACGACGAGCCTCGTCTGGATCAACGGCGAGGCGTTCGCGAACTTGCGGAGGGCGGACTTGCTCTTCGGGCCGTGGGCGGGGCGCGCGCCCAACGGCGCGTACGTCGACAGCGCGTCGCCGATCGTCCGCCGCGACTTCGAGCAGGATCCGGCCGGGTACGAGAGTCCGTGGGGCACGGTGCAGTTCGCGCTCATTTACGACACCGCGCGCACGCCGCGGCCGCCGCGCACCTACGGCGAGCTCGGCGCCTACGTCCGCGCCCACCCGGGGCGGTTCGTGCACGACCAGAGCTTCACCGGGCTCACCTTCCTCAAGGGGCTGATGTACGCGCGCGCCGGCGGCGTGCGGCGCTTTCAGGGCGGCTTCCGCGAGGGCGACTACGCGGCGGGGCGCGAGGCGGTCTTCGCCTGGATCGACTCCAACCGGGCCGCGTTCTGGCACGGGGGCGTGACGTACCCGGCGGGCGTGGCGGAGCTGCACCGGCTGTTCGCCAACGGCGAGATCGACTTCACGATGAGCAACAACCAGAACGACGTCGTCACGAAGGTGCGGCAGGGCGTCCTGCCGCGCAGTGCGCGCGCGTTCCTGCTCGCCGAGGGCACGATCGCCAACGCGCACTACCTCGCGGTCCCGTTCAACGCGCCGAACCCCGCGGGGGCGATGGTCGTCGCCGACTTTCTGCTCTCGCCCGAGGCGCAGTTCGAGAAGCAGAAGCCCGAGGTCTGGGACGACGGTACGGTGCTCGCCCGCGCGCGGCTGCCCGCCGAGTGGCGCGCGCGCTTCGACTCGGTCGCCCGCTCGGCGAACGCGATCCCGGCCGACACGCTCGCGGCGTACGCGCGCCCCGAAGTCGCGCCGCAGTACAGCGAGCGGCTGCTCGCCGACTGGCGGACGCGGGTGCGGGGGCGGTGAGGTGATGCGCGATCGTATGGCGGCGTACGCGGGCCCGTGTCACGGGAACAGCTGTCATCCTGAGCGCAGCGAAGGATCGCCATCCTTTCCGATGGCCTTCGGGAGACCGGGACCGGCGTGGGATCCTGCCCGGGGCAGCGATCCTTCGCTGCGCTCAGGATGACATGCGCCTTCACATCCCGCCGCGATTGACGCCCCGGTCGCGCTCCACCGCCGCGCCGCTCCTCACCGCGCTCCTCGTAGCCGCGCCCGTGCTCGCCGGCGTCGGCTACGCGGCGGCGGGCGCGCTCGGCCTCGCCGGCGTCGGCGCGTCGGGCTTCACGACCGCGCGCCTCGCCCGCGTCCTCGCCGACGCGCGCACCTGGGCGTCGCTCGCCTGGACGCTCCGCACGGCCCTCGTCGCGACCGCGCTCGCCGCCGCGTTAGGCGTCGGCGTCGCCGCGACGTTCCGCGGCACGCGCGCGGCCGACCGCGCCGCGCGGGCGCTCGCGGTCGTGCCGCTGCCCATCCCGCAGGTCGTCGCCGCCTCGTCGGCCGTGCTCGTGCTCGGGCAGAGCGGCCTCCTCTCGCGCCTCGGCCACGCGGCGGGGCTCGTCGCGACGCCGCAGGGGATGCCCGCGCTCGTCTACGACCGGTGGGGCGTCTCACTCGTCGCCGCGCTCGCGTGGAAGGAGTTCCCCTTCCTCGCGCTCGTCGCGGGCTCCGTGCTCGCCGCGCGCGGCGCGGCCGCGGAGGAGGCGGCGCGCACGCTCGGCGCGAGCCCGCGGGCGGTCTTCCGGCTCGTCACGTGGCCGCTGCTCTGGCGCGCGATGCTGCCGTCGGTCATCGCCGTATTCGTCTTCGTCGCCGGGAGCTACGAGGCCGCCGCGCTCATCGGGCCGAGCGACCCGCTGCCGCTGCAGTCGCTGATCCGCGAGCGGTACGCGGACCTCGACCTCGCCGCGCGCGGCGACGCGTACGTGCTCACGCTGCTCGCCCTCGCGGTCGCGGCCGCGGCGGTGGCCGCGCACGAGTGGGCGAACGCGCGCGCGCCCGGTCCGTGAGTGCCCGGCCCGCCCGGGCGGGGCTCCTCGTGCTGCTCCTCCTCTCGGCCGTCGTCCCGTTCGCGCTGCTCACCGTCTGGTCGGTCGCAGCAACGTGGTTCTACCCCGCCCTCCTCCCTGCGGGGCTCACGGTCGAGAGCTGGCGGCAGGTGGCGGGCGGCGACCTCGGCGGGGCGGCGGGGCGGAGCGTCGCGTTAGGCATCGGCACGGCCGCGGTCGGGACCGCGGTCGGCCTCCCGGTCGGGCGCTCGCTCGCGCGGCTCCGCGGGTGGCCGCGGCACGCCGGCGCGGCGCTCGCCTTCCTTCCGGTCACGGCCCCGCCGGTCGCGCTCGGGGTCGGCGTGCAGTACTTCTTCCTCCGCCTCGGGCTCGGTGGCACGGGCGCGGGCGTGCTGCTCGCGCACGCGGTGCCGGCGGCGGGCTACCTCTCGCTCTACTTTCTCGGCGTGTTCGCCGCCTACGACCCGGGCGCCGAGGAGGAGGCCCGCACCCTCGGCGCGACGGCGTGGCAGGCGGTCCGCCTCGTCACGCTCCCCGCGCTCCGCCGGCAGGTCGCGGAGGCGGCCGCGTTAGGCTTTCTCGTCAGCTGGGCACAGGTCGCGCTCACGCAACTCGTCGGGGGTGGGCTCGTGCGCACGCTCCCGACGGAGGTGTTCTCGTACGTGCGCTCCGGGCAGGACCGGTTCGCCGCCACGGGCGCGCTGCTGCTGAGCGTGCCGCCGCTGCTCGCGCTCGCCGCGGCCCGCGTGGCCGCACGGCGGAGCGCGGTGCCGCCGTCGTGAGCGGCGCCGCGCTCCGCCTCGACGGCGTCGCGGTCGACTTCGGCGACGCGCCGGGGCTGCTCCCCCTCTCGCTCGACGCAGCCGCGGGGGAGCGCGTCGTCGTGTTGGGCGCGTCGGGCGCGGGGAAGACGACGCTGCTCCGTGCCGTCGCGGGGCTCGCGCCGCTGCGCGCGGGGCGCGTCGAGGTCGCCGTCGGCGGCGGCGCGCTGCGCGACGTCACCGCGCTCCCGCCCGAGCGCCGCGATGTGGTCTACCTGCACCAGACGCCGACGCCGTTCGCGCACCTGAGCGTGGCCGAGAACGTCGCATTCCCGCTCCGCCTCCGGCGCGTCCGCGGGGGGGAGCTCGCGCGCCGGGTCGCGGACGCGCTCGCGCTCGTCCGCCTCACCGACCTCGCCGGGCGGATGCCGCACACGTTGAGCGGCGGGCAGCGGCACCGCGTCGCGCTCGCGCGGGCGATCATCGCGCGCCCGGCAGTCCTGCTGCTCGACGAGCCGCTCGCCGCGCTCGACCCGTCGCTGCGGGACGAGGTGCGCGAGGCGATCGTGCGCGCGCAGGAGGAGGCCGGGCCCGCGCTCGTCCTCGTCACGCACGACCTCGACGAGGCCGGGCTCCTCGCGCACCGCGTCGCGGTGCTGGCCGACCGGCGACTGCTGCAGGTCGCCCCACCGGCCGAGCTGTTCGCGCGCCCCGCGTCGCTGGCCGTCGCGCGATTGCTCGGGGTCGGGGCGGAGGTCGCGGGCGTGGTCGAGCCGTCCGGGCGTTTCGTCTCTCCGTTAGGCACCTGGCAGGTGCCGCTCGCTGCCGGGCCGGCCGTCGCGGTCGCGCGCCCGGACGCGCTCCGGCTGGCCGACGCGGGGGCACCCGGGGAATGTGCGGCCGACGCCGACGTGCTCGACGTCCGGCACCGCGCGCGGCAGACCACGCTCCGGGTCCGCTTCGTGCGCGACGGCTTCGCGCCGGCGGTCGTCGAGGTCGCGGTCGCGCCGGGCACGTCGGCCGCGTCCGGCGACCGCGTGCGCGTCGCGTCCGACCCGCACGCGGTCGTCGTCTTCCCGGCGTGACTCCGCGGCCCGAACCCGCCTAACGACGCCCGCCGTGTTCGACGTCTTCCTCCGCGCCCTCAAGGACCGCCTGCTCGAGCCGCTCGCGCGCCTGCTCGGCCCGGGCGTGCCGCCGAACCTCGTCACGCTGCTCGCCTTCGTCGTCGGGCTCGCGTGCGGCGCCGCGGCCTACCGCCAGGCGTACGGTGCGGCGCTCGCCCTCTGGGCCGCCAACCGCCTGCTCGACGGGCTCGACGGCACGCTCGCCCGCGTGCACGGCCGGCAGACCGACTTCGGCGGCTACCTCGACATCCTGCTCGACTTCGCCGTCTACGCCGCGGTGCCGACCGGGCTCGCGCTCGGCCGGCCGACGACCGTGACGCTCGCGGCGTGCGTCGCGCTGCTCGGCTCGTTCTTCGTCAACGCGGCGTCGTGGATGTACCTGTCCGCCGTGCTCGAACGACGCGCCGCGGGGGCCGAGGCGCGCGGCGAGCGCACGACCGTGACGATGCCCCCGGGCCTCGTTGCGGGCGCGGAGACAGTCGTCTTCTACGCGCTCTTCCTCGCCATCCCCGGGCGCACGCCCGAGCTGTTCGGCCTCATGGCGGCGCTCGTCTACGTCACCGTCGGGCGGCGCGTCTGGTGGGCCCGGCGCAACCTCAGCGCGCGCGGCTGAGCGCGGCCGACTCGGCGAGCAGTCGCCCCGCTTCCGCCGCGGCGAGCGGCCGCCCGAACAGGTAGCCCTGGCCCAGTCCGCACCCCATTGCCGCGAGCGCGTCGCGCTGACCCGGCCGCTCGACGCCCTCGGCGACGATGCGCAGCCCGAGCGAGTGGCCGAGCGCGACGACGGTGCGCGCGATCGCGCGGTCGCCGCCGTCCTCGGCGACGCCGTCGACGAACGCCTTGTCGATCTTCAGCACGTCGACCGGGAAGCGCTGCAGGTAGGCGAGCGACGAGTACCCGGTGCCGAAGTCGTCGATCGCGAGCTGCACGCCCGTCGCCTTGAGGGCGGAGAGGCGCCCGAGGATCTCGTCGGTGCGCTGCATGAGCACGCTCTCCGTCATTTCGAGCGTGAGCGCGTCGGCCGGCAGCCCCGCCGCCGCGAGCGCCCGCTCGACGTCGACGGCCAGTCCCGCCGACTGCGCGAGCTGCCGCGCCGACACGTTGACGGCGACGCGCACGTCCTCGCCCGTCGACGCGCGCCACTCGGCCGCGCGCGCGCAGGCCTCCCCCAGCACCCAGCGGCCTAACGGAACGACCAGTCCGCTCGCCTCGGCGAGCGGCACGAACTCGAGTGGCGGCACGGTCGCCCCGTTCGGCCGCGTCCACCGCGCGAGCGCCTCGAACGAGACGATCCGCCCGCTCGCGAGGTCGACGACGGGCTGGTACGCCACCCACAGTCCGCCCTCGGCCGGCCGGTCGACGGCGCGGCGCAGGTCGGCCTCGAGCTCCAGGCGCGCGACGAGCGCGGCGTGCATGCCCGGCTCGAAGATCGCGTGCCGGCGCTTGCCCGACGCCTTCGCGCGGTACATCGCGACGTCGGCGTTGCGGAGCAGGTCGTCGGCGCTCTCGTCGCCGCGCGCGTAGGCGATCCCCACGCTCGCGCCGGCGGGCACGTCGCGCCCGTCCACCGTGGCCGGCGCGGCGAGCGCGCCGGTGATCCGCTGCACCACGGTGAGCGCGTCCGCCGGCGACGTCATCGACTCGAGCAGCACGGCGAACTCGTCGCCGCCGAGCCGCGCGACCGTGTCGCAGCCGCGCGTGGCGCGGAGCAGGCGCGCCGCGACCTCGCGCAGCAGCGCGTCGCCGTTGGCGTGGCCTAACGAATCGTTGACCGTCTTGAAGTCGTCGAGGTCGAGGTACACGACGGCGAGCTGCCGCACGTCGGTCGTCGCGCGCCCCGACCCCGCGCGGGCGAGGGCGTGGCCGAGCCGGTCGAGGAAGAGCGCGCGGTTGGCGAGCCCGGTGAGCGGGTCGTGGAACGCCTGGTAGGTCAGCTTGCGCTCGAGCGCGTTGCGCTCGGTCACGTCGCGGAAGAGCGTCTGCAGCGCGGGCGCGTCGTCGAGCTGGACGAGGGCCGAGATCGACTCGACCTCGACCTCCGAGCCGTCGCGGCGGAGCAGGCGGTAGCGGAAGAGGTCCTGCTGCGCCTCGCCGCGGGTGAGAAAGTCGAGGTCCTGCCGGGCGCGCACCGCGTCGTCCGGGTGGAAGACGTTCATCACCGTCGCGCCGACGAGCGCGTCGGGGCCGGGCGCGCCGAGCAGCCGCGCGCCCGCGGGGTTGGCGTACAGCACGCGCCCGTCGCGGTGCAGGTAGATCGGCTCGGGGGAGTGCTCGGTCAGCGCGCGGTAGCGGGCCTCGCTCGCGCGCAGCTGGAGCTCCGCGTCCCGGCGCGCGGTCGCGTCGCGGACGAAGCTCGTGAAGTAGGGCGCGCCGTCCACTTCGTAGCAACTCATCAACAGCTCGATCGGGAACACCTGCCCGGACCGACGCCGCGCCTCGAGCTCGAGCACGTGCCCGGCGAGCCGGCTCGGCGCGCCCGCGGCGACGCGCGCGATGCCGGCCTCGTGCCCGCGACGGTACCCCTCGGGGATGATGAGCGACACGGGCCGCCCGACCGCCTCGGCCTCGGAGTAGCCGAACATCCGCTCGGCGGTCGCGTTCCAGTAGGTGATGCGGCCGGCGCCGTCGGCGGTGATGATCGCGTCGTTCGCGGTCTCCGTGATCGCGCGCAGGCGCGCCTCGCTCGCCCGGAGCGCGGCCTCGGCGTCGCGGCGCGCGGTGACGTCCCGCAGCGCGACGGCGACCCCGCCCGCCCCACTCGGCACCGCGTGCACCGCGAGCCAGCGGCCCACGCCGCCGCCGGGCGGGGTCGACCAGTGCTCGACGTCCGCGGGCGCGCCGGTCGCGCGCACGCGCCCGTGCAGCGCGCGCATCCCGTCGCGGGCGTCCGCGGGGAGCTGCTGGTCGAGCGGCGCGCCGAGCACGGCGTCGGGGTCGCAGCCGAGGATCCGGCCTGCGAGGTCGCTCATGTAGGTGACGCGCCCCTCGGCGTCCACCGCGGTGAACGCGTCCGGGCTCGCGTCGAGCAGCACCCGCGCGGTATGCCGCGCCGCCTCGGTTTCGCGCAGCACGGTGCGGAGCTCGATCTCAGCGACGACCGCGCGCGCGAGGTCCTCGAGCAGCGTGACGTCGGCGGGGTCCCACGTGCGCGGCGTGTCGTCGACCGCGCAGAACGTGCCGACCACCTGCCCCTCCGCCGTGCGGAGCGGGACGCCCGCGTACGCGACCGCGCCCATGTCGCGCACCGCGCCGTTCTCGCGGTGGACGGGGTGGTCGCGCACGTCGCCGAGGACGAGCGGCGCGCCGGCCGCGACGACGTGCTGGCAGAACGAGTGCGAGAAGGGGAGCGACGGCGCGGGCGCCGGGGGCGCGGGCATCGGCAGCCCGACCGCGCTCTTGCAGAACTGCCGCTCCGCGTCGACCAGCGTGACGACCGCCGCGGGGGTGCCTAACAAGCGCGCCGCGAGCCGCGTGAAGCGGTCGAACGCCTCGTCGGCGGCGGTGTCGAGGAGGGCGGTCCGGCGGACGGCCGCGAGGCGCGCCGTGTCGCGAACGGCCGCCGCGGCGTCCCGGTGGGGAGCGGTCATCGGAGGGCGGGGAGACGGGAGGTCCTTCTGTAGCCAACCATCGACGGCCGACGCGGGACGGACGTCACCGGACCCGCGCCGCCCCCGCGGGCGTTGGCCGGGGTGCTACCTTCGCCAGCAGTCGCCCGCCCACCGATGTCAACGACTCCCCCGCCCGCGGCGGCCGCCGCGCCGCGCTGACCCTGGCCGCCGCGCCGCCGTGTCCGCCGATCCTGCCGCCGAGGGCACGCTCGACGCGCTAGGGGCGCGGCTGCGCGCCGCGCTCGCCGGGCGCTACGCCGTCGAGCGGTCGATCGGCGCCGGCGCGATGGGCAGCGTCTGGCTCGCGCGCGACGAGGGGCTGGACCGCCCGGTGGCGATCAAGGTCATCGCGCCGGAGCTGACGACGAGCGCGGTGTTCCGCGAGCGCTTCCTGCAGGAGGCGCGGACGGTGGCGCGCCTGCGGCACCCGCACATCGTCGGCGTCTACGCGGCGGGCGAGGCGGCGGGGCTGCTCTGGTTCGCGATGGAGTACGTCCGCGGCGCGTCGCTCCGCGAGCGGCTGGAGCGCGACGGCCCCGCCCCGCCGGACGCGGCCGCCCGCCTGCTGCGCGACCTCGCCGACGCGCTCGCGACCGCGCACGCCGCGGGGGTCGTGCATCGCGACGTCAAGCCCGAGAACGTCCTTGTGGAGGCCGACACCGGGCGCGCGCTGCTCACCGACTTCGGCGTCGCGCGGGCGCTGCAGCCGGCCGGGGCGGGCGACGACCGGCTGACGCGCGCGGGCGTGGCCGTGGGCTCGCCGCGCTACATGAGCCCCGAGCAGGCGGCCGGCGACCGCGACGTCGACGCGCGGAGCGACATCTACGCGTTAGGCCTCGTCGGCTACGAGCTGCTCGCGGGGGCGCCGCCGTTCGCCGGGGGGACTCCGGCGGCGCTCCTCGTGCGGCAGCTGACGGAGCCCCCGCCGCCGCTCGCCCTTCGCGCGCCGGGGGCGCCGCCCGCGCTCGCGGCGGTGGTCGAGCGCGCCCTCCGCAAGGACCCGGCCGAGCGGTGGGCCGACGCGGCCGCGATGCGCGACGCGCTCGACGCGGTGCTCCGCGGGGAGGCGACGCCCGCCTCGGCGACCGAGGTGGCGTCCGGTGCGCCGACCCTCGTGCCGATCGCCCCCGCCGCGCCGACGCGGAGGCGACGCCGCCGGGTGCTCGTCGGCGCGGCGCTCGCGCTCGCCGCGCTCGGCGGCGCCGCGCTCGCGGCCGCGCACCGCGCGCGCGGAGGCGCCGCCCCCCACCGCTCGATCGCAGTTGCACCGTTCGACGTCCTCAGCCCCGACCCCGCGCTCGCCTGGCTGCGCGAAGGGAGCGTGAGCATGCTCACCCTCGACCTCGCGCAGTGGGAGGACGTGCACGTCGTCGACTACGAGCACACGCTCGACGTCCTGCGCGCCGCGGGGCTCGACGGCGCGCGCGCCCTCGGGCTCGACGACGCGCGCCGGTTCGCGCGGCGGGCCGGCGCGGCCACCGTGATCACGGGGCGCGTGCAGAGCACGGGCGACTCGCTCGTCGTCGTCGCGAGCCTGTACGACGTCGCCTCCGGCCGCAAGATCGACGCGGCCCAACGCGCGGCCCCCGTGCGCGCGGACCCGCGCGCCGCGTTCGACGCGCTCGCGCGCGACCTGCTGAACCTCGTCGCGGTCTCGGGCGCGCCGGAAGGCACGGCGCAGCTCACCCGCACGACGACCGCGTCGCTCGGCG
The DNA here is from genome assembly GCA_019973575.1 of Gemmatimonadetes bacterium T265. Lineage (NCBI taxonomy): Bacteria > Pseudomonadati > Gemmatimonadota > Gemmatimonadetes bacterium T265. The sequence continues at coordinate 2,242,948 of BPUI01000001.1, read as the reverse complement.
CCTACCGCGACTATCTGGACGGCGTGCGCGCACTCAACGGCTGGCAGCTCGCGCGGGCCGACTCGCTCTTCGGCCGCGCCGTCGCGCAGGACTCGACGTTCGCGCTCGCGTGGTACAAGCGCGCGCTCGGCCGCGGGTGGGCCAACCAGGGCGATTCGACGCAACTCGGCTACATGGCCCGCGCGATCGCGAACGCCGACCGGCTCGGCCCGCGCGAGCAGGGCGTGGTGCGCGCCTACGACGCGCTCGTGCGCGGGCTCGTCGCCGGGTCGCGTCAGGGGCCGGCCGCTATGGCCGCGCTGTTCGACACGGCACGCGCGCGGTACGAGGGTGTCGTCGCGCGCGACAGCACGGCCGCCGAAGCCTGGTTCGGGCTCGGGCAGGCCTGGGTGCTCCTCGCCTTCGCCGAGCAGTTGCAGATGCAGCAGCGCCTTGCGGCGCTTTCCGGGCAGCCCGCGGCCGCGCGGCCGATCCTGCGCAGCGCGGGCGTGCGCTCGACGCACGCGTTCTCGGGGGCGCGGCGCGCGCTCGAACGGACGATCGCGCTCGACTCGACGTTCCACCTCGCCTACCCGATGTTGCTGCGGGTTTACGAGTCGATCGCGTCGCCGACGGCGACCGTCGTCCTCGACGGCGACACGCTCGTCGCGGTGTCGGACAGCGCCGCACGGCGCGCGGTCGGGCCGGCGCGGATCGCCGCCTCGCGCGACCGCGCGCGCGTCGCGCTGCTGGCCGCGGCGCGCGGCTGGGCCGCGGCCGACCCCGACGTCGAAACGGCACAGGCGTCCCTGCTCGACGCGTACGTCGGCGCGGGCCTACCCGATTCGGCGGTGGCGGCGGCGCGCCGCGCGCTCGCGCGGCCGAACCTGCGGGCGCCGCAGGTCGCCTACGGCGCCGTGGGCGCGCAACTGCTCGCCGACCCGGCGGGCGTGCCGGCCGCCCTCCGCGCCGCCCTCACCCGCTACCCCGCCGACTCGTTGCGCCCGGCGCTCGACGGGAACGCCTCCTACGCGATCGGCAATGCGGGCGAGGCCGCCGCCGCGGTCGGCCGCTTCGACGACATGCGGGCGACCTTCGCCGCCGCCGCGCGTGCGCGCCCCGCGTATACGGCGCTCGGGGCCGCCGGCGCGCTCCCCGCCGACGCGCTGCTGCGGTGGTACGGCGCGGCGCTCGAGACGGCCGCCGGCGTGCCCGCGAGCCCGGCGACCCGGCGCCTGCTCCTCGCCGGCGCGCGCACGTTCGAAGCCAACGTCACCGCCGCGGCGGGCGCCGCGGCGTCGGGCACGGCGATCACGAGTGCGATCCCGATCCCGTACGTCGCCTACCTCGCGACCGGCGACTCGGCGTTCCTCGACGTGACGGCGCGGTGGGCGGCGCGTGGCGGCGCCCCCCCACTCCCGGAACTCGACGCGCTCGCCGCACTCGCGCGAGGCGATACGGCGCGCGCGATGGGCCTCGCGCGGCAGTTCCCGCCTCCGGACACGACGGCGCCGCTCATGTACAGCGGGCTCCGCACCGCCGCGCGCGCCGAGTTCTTCGCGCGCGCGGGCGACCCGCGGCGCGCGCTCGCGCTCTACGAAATGCTCGACCCGCGGCGGTTCATGAGCTTCGGGGGATTCGAAACCGGGTGGGCCGTTTACGCGCGCACGCTCCTCGCCCGGGCCGCCCTCTACGAGCAGACCGGAGACCGGGCGCGCGCCGCGGCGAGCTACGCGCAGGCGCTCGCGTACTGGCAGGCCGCCGACCCCGCGATGGCGCCGCAGGTCACCGCCGTGCGCGCCGGGCTCGCGCGCACGCGCGACGCCGCGGGCGGCCCGCCCGTCACGATCACGCGTTAGGCGCGCGGGGCCGGGCCGCCTACCGCCGCACGGCCCAGGCGAGCCCGTCGGGCTCCCGCCCCGCCGCGACGCGCCCGACGACGGCGAGCGACGGCACGTCGATCACCGCGACGTAGTCGTCGGGCGTGCAGGCCACGTAGGCGCGCGCGCCGTCGGGCTGGACGAGGATCCCCGCCGCCCCGCGCCCGACCGGGATTCGCTTCACGACCTCGCGCGTCGCAACGCGGAGTACCGTGACGTCCGGACCGCCTAACGTCGAGACGAAGGCGAGGGCGCCGTCGGGCGTGAACTTGAGCCGGTTCGCGCCGCGCACGCTGGCGTCGAGCGTCTGCGTGACGCGCTTCGCGGCCAGGTCGATGACGGAGATCGTGCCGTCGCCCGCGTTCGCCACCCACGCCTCGCGGCCGTCGGGCGAGACGTCGAACCCCTCGGCGCCGGGGCCGACGCGGATCACCGTCTCGCGCCAGTCGGCGCGCGGACCGCTCGGCGGCGGACCTCCGCCCGGCGGACCTCCGGCCGGCGTGCCGGCGGGCGGCGGACCCGGGGGTGCGCCCGGCGGCCCGCCACGGCCGCTGCTCCGCTCGATCACGCTCACCGTTCCCGACGCGACGTTGGTCGTGACGACCCGCTGCGTGTCCGCGGCCACGAACACCATGTGCGTCCGATCCTGCCCGGTGCCGAGCACCCAGTCCACCTGCCGCGTGGCCGGATCGTACCGGCCGACGACCTTCGCGCCCTCGGCCGTGAACCACAGCTTGCCGCCGACGAAGGTGAGGCCGTGCGGGCCGCCGAGTGCGCCGAGGTCGATGGCCGGGAGCGCCTGCCGGGCGACGAGGTCGACGGGGGTGATCGTGTGGTACGCGCCGCCGCCGTAGTTGGACACGTACGCCGTCCGACCGTCGGCGGACGCGATCACCTCGTGCGGGTCCGGGCCGGCGGGCACGCGCGCGAGGACCGCGCGCGTCGCCGGGTCGACGATGCTCAGCGCGCGCTCGGCCTTCGAGAGGACGAGCAGCGCCGCGGCCGGCGTCGCGTCCTGGGCGGGCGCCGGCCGCGGGCGCGCGAGCGGGACGCCCGCGAGGAGGAGGACGGACGCGAGTCGCGTGACGGGCATGTGCGGGTTTCGTTAGGCACTCACCGCCGCGCCGGGACGAGTGTGTAGTCGGGGAAGTTGCCGAACAGCCGCTCGTCGGGCGCGCCGCGCGTCGCGGCCTGGACGAGGTACGCCCCGCCGACGAAGCATCCGTGCCACGACTGCCCGATCCCGCCGAACACCTCGTCGCGGTCGCCGCGCGAGCGCACGGCGTTGATCCCGACCTTGAAGCCCCGGACCTGGCCCGCGATCTCGGACGCGACCGCCGCGTCGTCGCAGGCGATCGACGCGACGAGCGAACCGTTCGACACGTTCATCTCGGAGACCAACTCCTCGACGGAGTCGACGAGCACGATCGTGTCGACCGGGCCGAACGGCTCGGCGTGGTAGAGCGGGCTGCTGCGCGGCACGCCGAGGAGCGCGGCGGGCGCGAGGTACGCGGCGTCGTCCTGCCCGGGGATGAAGCGGTCGGGGTCGAGCGCGCCCGCGTAGAGCGGCACCGCGCCGCCGTCGACCGCCGCGGCGGTCGAGGCGCGCAGCGCGGCGGCCTGCCCGCGGTTGATGAGCGGCCCGAAGTCGAGCTTCGGAAGTGCGTCGTCGGGTGTGTCGACCGCGACCGGGTTGCCGACGCGCACGGCCTTCACCGTCGCCAGGTACGTCTCGAGGAAGCGCGGGAAGAGCCGCCGCCCGACGACGAACCGCGCGTACGCGGTGCACCGCTGCTTGCCGTAGTCGAACCCCTTCTTCATCTGCTCGGCGAGCCGCGACCAGTCCGAGTAGTCCCACACGCCGTACGCGTTCACGCCCTCCATCTCGAGCATGTGCCGCTTGCGCCCGTCGAGCAGCGCGGCGGCCACCGCGCGCCCGCTCGACCGGCCGCCGACGAAGGCGAGGCAGTCGACGCCCTCGCCGCGCACCAGCGCCGGGCCTAACTCCCCGCCCGACCCGCTCAGCAGCGTCACCGGCAGCCCGGCGCGGCGCGCGAGCGCGAAGCCGACGGTGAGCGCGAACAGCCCGCCGTCGGTGGGCGTCTTCGCGACCACGGCGTTGCCGGCGAGCGCCTGCACGAGCACCGCGTGCACGAGCACCGAGTACGGGTAGTTCCAGGACGCGATGTTCGAGACCACGCCGAGCGGCGCGCGCCCGGCGAGCATCGGCTCGATCTGGTCGACGTACCACGCCACGCCGTCGACGCAGCGGTCGACGTCGGTCTCCGCCTGCGCGAGCGGCTTGCCGATCTCCCAGATCAGCAGCCGCGCGATGAGGTCGCGGTGCGCCCGCAGCGCGTCGAGGCACGCGCTCACGCGGCGCCGCCGCTCGTCGAGGTCGACGCGCGCCCACTCGGCCGCCTCGGCCGCCGCGCCCTCGACCGCGGCGTGCGCGGCCGCGACGTCCACGGCGGGGAGCGCGCCGAGCTCGGACCCGTCGACGGGCGAGGTGTACGGGCGCGGCGTCCCCGGCCGGCCCCACGCGCCGCCGATCAGGTTGAGCGCGCCGCCGTTAGGCCCGAACGCCTCGGGGACGGCGGCGCGCGCCGCTGCGGCGAGTCGCGGCCACGCGGCGGACTCGGCGACCTGCTTCATGCCCGCGCTCCCTGGAACGGGACGAGCGCAGTGCGCCGCCGCGCCGTACGCCGCCGCGCCGCGCCCGCCACGCCGGCCGCGAGCAGCACTCCGAACCCGGCCGCGAGCGCGGCCGCCGCGCGCGGGCTCGCCTGGTGCTGGAAGGTGACGAGAAACACGATCAGCACGAGCAGGACTGTCGGCGCTTCGTTGAAGAGGCGGAACTGCTGCGAGGTCATCGGCGACGTGCCGGCCGCGAGGCGCGTCGCGCAGCGCACGCAGGCCCAGTGGTACGCGGCGACCCCGGCGACGAGCGCGAGCTTCGCCTGCAGCCACCCCGCGGCCAGCAGCCCGGGACGCGCGGCGAGCATTCCGCCCGCCGCGACGACGACGAGCACGAGCGCGGGGCGCATGATCGCGCGCTCGAGGACGCGCTCCATGCGCGCGAACTGCGCGTGCAGCACCGCGCGCGCGGGCTCCGGCCCGGCGAGCGCCTCGGCGTGGTACACGAACAGGCGCGGCAGGTAGAACAGTCCCGCGAACCACGCGACCACCGCCACTATGTGCAGCGTCTTGGCCCAGAGGTACGCGGTGCTCACGCGAGGACCTCGGTGCCTAACACGTCGTCGCCCGCGCCGGCGGCGAGCCAGTCGCGCGGCGCGAGCATGGCCGCGAGCCGCGCCCCCGCGCTCCCCGGCGCGTGCGCGCCCGACGCGCCCCACGCCGCCATCGGCGGCAGCGACATGAGGACGCTGTCGACGCGCGCGTGCGTGCGCAGGCCGAACAGCGTGCCGCGGTCGTGCAGGAGGTTGAACTCCGCGTACCGGCCGCGCCGCTCGAGCTGCAGCGCGCGCTCGGCGTCGCCGTACGGCTCGTCGCGCCGGCGCTCGACGACCGGCGCGTAGGCGGCCGCCAGCACGGTGCCCACGGCCGCCGACAGGCCGTGCAGCGCCGCGGTGTTGAGGTGCTCCGCGACGCCCTCGCCCGGGCGCACGTGGTCGTAGAAGATGCCGCCCACGCCGCGCCGCTCGCCCCCGCGGTGGGCGTTCGCGAAGTAGTCGTCGCAACACGCCTTGCCGCGCGCGTAGACGGCGGGGCCGAACGGCGCGCACGCCGCCGCGAGGGCCGCGTGGAAGTGCCGCGCGTCGGCGGGGCGCGGGTACGTGGGCGTGAGGTCCGTGCCGCCGCCGAACCACGCGTCGACCCGCTCCCCCGCCGCGTCGGCCAGCTCGAAGTAGCGCACGTTGAGGTGCACCGTCGGCACCATCGGGCTGCGGGGGTGGACGACCACGCTCACGCCGGTCGCGAAGAAGTCGAGCGGCCCCGCCCCGCCGGCCGACGCCCGCCCGCCTGCTGAAGTGCTGACCAGCATGCGGCGCACCTCGTCCGGCAGCGCGCCGAACACGGTCGACCGGTTCACCCCCGCCTTCTCGAACGTCGCCCCGTCGGCGAGCAGCCGCGAAACGCCCCCGCCGCCGCCCGCGCGCTCCCACCGCTCTTCCGCGAACCGGCCGCCCCGGTCGAGCTCCGTCAGCAGGCGCGTGATCTCGTCGTGCACCGCGACGGTCCAGGCGCCGGCGCGCGCGCGGTCGTCGGCGGCGTCGGCGGGCGGGCGCGTGTACGGCGCGCGCCGCGCGGACGCCGGGGTCGGGATGGTCGCCGTCAGATGCACCGCAACCTCCGGTCGGTGCCGTGGGGCGCGTGCGCGGTGGCGGGGGCGTCCGCGCCCACGCCCGCGAGCTGGGCCGCCCCGGCGCGCGCCTCGGACGCGCGCCGTCGCCGCGGACGCAACGACCGCGTACCCGCCACGTTCGGCGCCTCGGCCGGGAAGAGCCGCGCGAGCGCGGCGACCAGCGCGTCGCACGATTCGCCGTCCGCGGCCGCGGCGCGCAGCGTCTGCATCGGGCCCGCGAGCAGCTTCGCCACGACGCGACCCGCCGCGCGCTCGGCCACCGCGTCGCGCGTCGCCGCGTCCGCGCCGGCCATCCCGACCGCGTAGGCGACCTCGCGCCGGCAGACCGCAGCGAGCGCGGTGCAGAACGGGCGCACCGCCTCGCGCGCGGCCGCGTCCCGCACCCACGCCGCGAGCGCGGCGCGCTCCTCCTCGACGATCCGCTCGGCCTCGGGCACCGACGCGCCGCGCTCGCGCTCCCCCGCCGCGACGACCGGGCGGAGCGCGTCGAGGTCGACGATCGTCACCGCAGCCACCGAGCCGAGCGCGGGGTCGACGTTGCGCGGCACGCCGAGGTCGATCAGCAGCAGCGGGTACTGCGCGGTGGCACACCGGCGGCGCGCCGAGACGAGCGGGTCGGCGTACACCACGGGCTCGGTCGACGACGCCGCGACGACCGCGACGTCGGCCAGCGCGAGCTCGCCGTAGAGCGCGCCGAGCGGCGCCGCGCGCCCGCCGACCGCGGCCGCGAGCCGCTCGGCCCGCTCGGGCGAGCGATTGAGGAGCACGAGGTCGCGCGCGCCGAGCTTGGCGAGCTGCCGCGCGACGCGCTCGCCCGTCGTCCCGCAGCCGACGACGACGACCCGCGCGTGCGCGAGCGACCCGAAGCGCCGCATCGCGACGTTCGCGGCCTCCGCGCCGACCGAGTGGCGGCCGCTCGAGAGCGTCGTCTCGGCCCGCACGCGCTTGCCCACGTGCAGCGCGCTCTCGAACAGCCGCCCGAGCACCGTGCCGGTCGCGCCCGCGGCCCCGGCCGCGGCGTGCGCGGCGCGCAGCTGGCCTAACAGCTGGGAGTCGCCGAGCACCTGGGACTCGAGCCCGGCGGCGACGCGCAGCAGGTGGCGCGCGGCCGCGTCGCCGGCGCGGCGCCGCGCGGCCGCGAGGAGCTGGCGCGCCCCCGTTTCGCCCCCCATCCACGCGCGCGCGAGCGCGACGTACTGCGCCTCGAGCGCGCGCCCGCCGGCAGCCGCGGCCGGCGCCCACGCGTACGCCTCGCTACGGTTGCACGTCGCGAGCGCGACGCGCTCCGTCGGCGCGACGGCGACGGGCGCGAGCCCGTGCGGCGGCCCCCCGGCCGGCGCCGGGGCCGCGGCGGCGCGCACGTACAGGTGCGCCAGGCGCTCCGGCGTGAGGTGGAAGCGCTCACGCGTGGCCACGTCGGCGTGCCGGTAGTCGACGGCGAGGGAGAGGAGCATGCGGAGGCGGCGGGGGACGGAGGCGGTCGCGCGTCAGGTCGCGGCGAGGCCGCTCAGGTGGGCCAAATTCTTCACGAAGATCCGCGCGTGCGACAGGGGCTTCGCGCGGACGAGACGCTTGCGCATGTAGGCGTCGAACGTAAGGCGCTGCACGTCGGTATCGCGACAGATTGCTACAAAACGTTCGCGGCGGCCGTCGCCGCTATACCAGAAGCGTTGCATCACATCGAGCACGAAGAACACGGCGCCGTGCTCGCGCGTGAAGCGGCGGCGCGCCCCGGCGAGCGCCGCGGCCCGCGCGCGCGCGGACGGCGCCCGGATCGCCTCCTCGACCGCCTCGGCCGCGCGCCGCCCGCCGGTCATCGCGTAGAAGATTCCCTCGCCCGACGCGGGCGCGACGAGCCCCGCGGCGTCGCCCGTCACGATCACGTCGCGGCCGTTGTCCCAGCGGCGCAGCGGCGTGAGGGGGATCGGCGCGCCCTCGCGCTTGAGGGTGCGCACGCCGGCGAGGCCGGCCGTCTCGCGGAGCGCCGCCACGGCCCCGCGCATGTCGAACCCCTGGCGCAGGCTGCCCGTCCCGACGCTGCAGAGCGGGCCGTGCGGGAACACCCAGGCGTAGAAGTCGGGGGAGAGCCGCCCCTGGTAGTAGACGTCGCAGCGCGCGTCGTCGTACGCGGCTCCCGCGGCCGCGCCGTCGGGGCGCTCGACGATCTCGTGGTAGGCGAAGACGTGGCGCATCCGCGCCGCACCCGGGATCTCCTGCCGCGCGACCGCCGAGAGCGCGCCGTCCGCGCCGACGACGAAGCGCGCGCGCACCGAGCGGAGCGCGCCCGCGCGTGACGCCCCCTCGCGGTACCAGACGACCGCGGTCCCGTCGCCCTCGCGCGTGAGGCGCTCGTAGCGCCCCGTCACCCGTTCGGCGCCGAAGCCCGCGGCGCGCGCGCGCAGCCACTCGTCGAACCGGCCACGGTCGACCATGCCGACGAACCCGTCGCCGACCGGGATGTCCACCGCGTGCCCCTTCGGCGAGACCATCCGCGCCGACCCGATTTCGGCGACGAGCGTGGAGCGCGGGACGTCGAAGTCGACGAGGAGCTGCGGTGGGACCGCACCCCCGCACGGCTTCACGCGCCCGGCCTTGTCGAGCAACACCACGCGCCGGCCGCGCTTCGCGAGTTCGTGCGCGGCGGTCGCGCCCGCGGGCCCGCCGCCGACCACGACGGCGTCGTACAGGACTTCGCTCGACCGATCACTCACGTCACACCCCCGAAGCGAGGAGCCGCACGCCGACGGCGGCGGCCATCATGCCCAACACGTAGAACGGCACGCCGACCGCGCTGTAGACGAGCGCGGTGCGCGGCGTCACGGCCCGCAGAAAACGCCGCATCAACACGAGCTGCACGACGACGAGCAGTGCGACCGCGCCCGCCGCGCCCCGCGCGTGCCAGCCGGCGAGCAGCGCGACGACGCCGAGCTGTGGCGCGAGCATCACCGCGCACGCGGTCCACGCCGCGCGCGGGACGCCGAGCTGCACGGGGAGCGAGCGCACCCCGAATCGTTGGTCGCCCTCGACCGACTTGAAGTCGTTGAGCGTCATGATGCCGTGCGCGCCGAGGCTGTAGAGCAGCGCGAGCAGCAGCACGCGCGGTCCGGGGAGGGCGCCCCCCGCGGCGACGAGCGCGCCGGTCGTCCAGGCGACGCCTTCGTAGCACACGCCCACGGCGAGGTTTCCCCACCACCCGTTCGCCTTGAGCCGCGCGGGCGGCGCGCTGTACGCCCACGCGAGCAGCACCGCGAGCGCCGTCGCCGCGCCGCCCGCCGGGCCGAGCAGCAGCCCCGCGCCTAACGCGAGCGCCGACCACGCGACCGCGACGCCGAGCCCCCACGCGCCCGGCACGCGCCCCGACGGGATCGGACGGGCTGGCTCGTTCACGGCGTCCACGTGCCGGTCGAACCAGTCGTTCACGGCCTGGCTCGCGCCGCAGACGAGCGGCCCCGCGACGCACACGCCGAGCGCGAGCGCGGCGGGCGTCGCGCCGCGCCCGGCGCCCGCGGCCGCTCCGACCGAAACGACGCCGCACGCGAACGCCCACATCGGCGGGAACCACGTCACCGGCTTGAGCAACTCTGCCACCGCGCGCGGCTCCGGCACGCGGCGCAGGGCCGGCGCTCTGACGGTCGGGCCGCGCGGTCGTGTGGTGATCGTGACACTACCAGATGTCATGTTCGGTTGACACCAGGGGCAAAGAGGAGCCCCGGTCGGCCGGGGCAGAAGAGAACGCGAGAGGAAGTGTCAGTCGGACCGCTGCCGCGGAGCGCCGGGCGCCTCAGCCGCTCGAGTCGGCGTCAGCGGGCTCCGCCGGCAGCAGTCGATGTCGTCGCAACTTGAGGTAGAGCGACTGGCGCGACAGCCCCAGCACCTCGGCCGCCGCGGTCCGGTTGTCGCGGGTGAGGTCGAGCGCCGCCTCGATGAAGTGGCGCTCGACCATCTCGATCGTGTCGCGGACGAGGTCGGGGAGCGAGACCTTGCCGACGAGTCCCGTCAGCTGCTCGACCGCGCGCGTGAGGTCGCGCGCCCCGCCGGTCCCGCCGCCCACGCGCCGCCCGACGTCGCGGATCGTCCACGCCATCGCCGCCGGCCCGGCCGACGCGCCGTCGGGCGCACGCACGGCCGACAGCTCGACGTCGGTCGCCGTGCCGTGCTCGCCCCGCACCGAGGTGCCGACGAGGCGCAGGACGCCGTGCTGCCGCAGCATCGTCAGCAGCACCGGGAGGTCCGCGCCCGGCCGCCCGACCCACTCGGCGAGCGAATGCCCTTCCGCCTGCGCGGCGTCGGAGAGTTGCGCCAGATCGAGAAAGGCGCGGTTGGCGACGATCACCTGGCCGTCGGCGTCGGTGACGACGAACGCGTCGGGCGCGGCGTCGAGGAGCGCGTCGAGCGACTGGCCCGCCCAACGGCCGCCCGCCTCGCGCGGGGTCGCGCCCTCCGCCTCGCCGAAGCGCACGAGGAACAGGGTTTGCGCGTCCTGCCGCAGGCACGACGCGGCCGCGCGCAGCCGGCGCCCGTCGGCGAGCGCGACCTCGATGTCGTCGCCGCGCGCGTCGAGACGCGTCGCGACGAGCAGGTCGTCGAGCGCCTGCCGGGACGGCGCGGCCATCTCCGGCGGGAACGCGCGCCCGACGAGACGGTCCGCATTCGGCCCGAAGACGTCGCGCGCCGCCGGGTTGGCGTCGACCACCTTGCGCGTCGCCGCGTCGACGACGAGCACCGCCTCGGCCGAGCGCTCGAAGAGCAGCCGGTAGCGGGTCTGCACGTGCCGCAGCTGCCAGTAGTCGCGCTCGAGCGCCTGCTGCGTTTCGACGAGGCGCTGCTGCAGCGCCGCCGTCGCGCGCATGTCGCGCCCCGCGGCCACGACGCCGCCGTCGGACAGGCGGACCGCCGTGTACGCGACCGGGAAGTCGTGGCCGTCGGGGGCGACGTGGTTGACCTGGCGCCGCGGCGTGAGCCCCGCGGGGGCCGCCTCACGCAGCAGCAGCTCGATCTTGCCCCGCGACTCGGACGTCACGGTGTCGACCCACCGGCGGCCGACCCACCCCTCGACCGCGTCCGCGTATCCCGCGTCGGCCGCCGCGGCGCGCGCGGCGGTGCCGACGCCCGCCGCGACGTCGACGACGATCCCGGCCGCGTCGACCACGACGGCGAGGTCGTGCGCGCTGAGCAGGGCGGCCGCGCCGTCGCCGCCGAGGCGGGTGAGCGCGGCGCGGCCGGGCAGACCGAACGGTCGGCCGTTGCGCACGGCGGCGGCGGCGCTGCTCGCAGTCGGCGGCACGGACGCGTGGCCGTTAGTCGGGACGCGTGCCGAGGAGCGCGCGCGCGCGGCCCGCGGCGTCCGCGGCCGAGGTGGCGAATCCGTCGGCGCCGACGCGCGCGGCGAGCTCCGGATGCTCGACGAAGATCCGTCCACCGACCAGGACGCGCACGTGGGGGTTGCGGGAGTGCCGGCGCACGGCGGCGACTTCGTGCCGGAGTGCGAGCAACCGCGCGTCGCACGCGGCCGAGAAGCCGACCACGTCGAACCACTCGTCGCGCAGCAGCGCGCCGAGCTCGTCGGCGGTGGCCGGCGTGCCGACGCGCACGCCCCACCCGTCGCGTAAGAGGAATTCGGCGACCATGTACATCCCTAACGTATGCTGGTCGCCCGGCACGCAGGAGAGGAGCACGCGCCCGGCCCCGGCCGCGTCGGGGTGCGCCGGGTCGCCGGACATGACGAAGCCCTGCCCGAGCTCGCGCACGGCGCGCTGGAGCCGGCCGACGGCCACCGTCACGTCGAAGAAGTCGCACGTGTCCTCGACCCACATCTCGCCGAGCGTCACGGCGGTCGGCCCGAGCAGGTCGAGGTAGATGGCCCCGACCTCGACGCCGCGTCGCAGCAGCACGTCGACGAAGGCCGTCGACGCGGCGTCGTCGGGGCCGAGGACGAGCTCGAGGAACCGGGCGCGGTCGCCGTCGCGCACGCGCCGGGCGTGTCCGTCGGGCCGGCGGTCGGCGTCGCCGAGGTACGCGGCGGGGCGCGGGTTCGGCGCGCGCGGCGCGGCCGGCGGTGGCGCCGCCTGCGGTTCGGTCCAGCGTAACTCCCCGTGACCCACGGGCCCCCCCGCGTCCCACGCCGGCAACTCACGCTTAGCCACACACCGCGATCTCGTGCGGATGGATGGCGCGGCGCCAGTATGGAGCGCGGTACGCCGCCTGTCAATACGGGCTGACGTAAACCTGGCTTGACAGTCCGTGGTGTCACCCCTACTGTAGCCCGGCGTCCGGCCCGGACCCCGCCCCGGGGTCGCCGGACGACGCGGGCGATACGCGAGCGGGCCTTCGCGAGCAGGGCGCCAGCCCCGCTCGAACCGGGCGGACGGAGGGGATGCGGATGGAGCAGCGCACGGACCGGAACGGCACCGTCGGGGCGTCGCGTGTGCCCGCCGCCCCGCGGTCGGCCCGCTCCCTCTACACGCCCGCGGAGCGCGCCCGGCGCGACCGGTCGCCGTGGACCGCCGTGCAGGGCGTCCTCGCCGCGGTCCAGTTCCTCGTCTTCCTCGTCAGCCTCATGCTTGTCCTGCACGCGCTCGTCACCGGGCGCGGCTACGGCGCGGCGACGGCGTCGGTCGTCGTCAAGACGCTCGCTCTTTACGCGATCATGATTACGGGCGCCGCGTGGGAGAAGGACGTGTTCGGGCGCTGGCTGTTCGCCGAGGCGTTTTTCTGGGAGGACGTGGTGAGCATGCTCGTCATCGCGCTCCACACGGCGTACCTCGCCGCGCTCGCCTTCGGCCTGCTCCCCCCGCGCGCGCTCCTCGCCCTCGCGCTCGCCGCGTACGCGACTTACGCGGTGAACGCGACGCAGTTCCTCGTCAAGTTCCGCCGCGCGCGCCGGGACGCCGCAGCGGCCCCCGTCACCGGAACGCCGGGCACGGGAACGCCGGTCGCGGCGACGCCCGCGGGGGCGGCGGCGTGAGCACGACCGTCGTGCCTGCCGCGGGGTGCGCGGCCGCACCGGTATATAGTGGCCGGTCGCTCCCCACCCTCGGCGCCGACCGCGAGGTGCTGCGCGAGCGCGGGCAGCGCGAGGTGTTCTGCGGTCTCACGGGGATCGTCTGGCTGCACCGCAAGCTGCAGGACGCGTTCTTCCTCGTCGTCGGGTCGCGCACCTGCGCGCACCTGCTGCAGTCGGCCGCCGGGGTGATGATCTTCGCCGAGCCGCGCTTCGCGACGGCCATCCTCGAGGAGCGCGACCTCGCCGGGCTCGCCGACGCGCACGAGGAGCTGGACCGCGTGGCCGCGCAGCTGCTCGCGCGTCGCCCCGACGTCAGCACGCTCTTTCTCGTCGGCTCGTGCCCGAGCGAGGTCATCAAGCTCGACCTGGCGCGCGCGGCCGAACGCCTCAACGCGCAGCACTTCCCGCGCGTGCGCGTGCTGAGCTACTCGGGGAGCGGGATCGAGACGACGTTCACGCAGGGCGAGGACGCGTGCCTCGCCGCGCTCGTCCCCGAGCTGCCGGCCGAGGCGCCGGGCGCGGCGCCGTCGCTGCTCGTCGTCGGCGCGCTGGCCGACGTCGTCGAGGACCAGCTCGCGCGCGCCTTCGACTCGTTAGGCGTCGGGCCCGTGCGCTTCTTCCCGCCGCGGCGGGCGCGGGCGCTCCCCGCCGTCGGGCCGGCGACGCGCGTGCTCCTCGCGCAGCCGTTCGTCGGCGAGACGCTCCGCGCGCTCGAGCGCCGCGGGGCGCGGCACCTACGCGCGGGGTACCCGTTCGGCGCAGAGGGGACGCGGCGCTGGCTCGCGGCCGCGGCGCGCGCGTTCGGCGTCGGCGACGCGCGGGTCGACGCCGCCCTCGCGCCGGCGCTCGCGCGGGCGCGCCGCGCGGTCGCCGCGCACCGCCCGCGGCTCGAAGGGCGGCGCGTGTTCTTCTTCCCCGACTCGCAGCTCGAACTCCCACTCGCGCGCTTCCTCCACGAGGAGTTAGGCGCGGAGCTCGTCGAGGTCGGCACGCCCTACCTCGACCGGTCGACGGCCGCGGACGACCTCGCGGCGCTCCCGGCGGGGGTCACGGTGAGCGAGGGGCAGCACGTCGACCGACAACTCGCGCGCTGCCGCGCCGAGCGGCCGGACCTCGTCGTCTGCGGGCTCGGGCTCGCGAACCCGCTCGAGGCCGAGGGGATCGCGACGAAGTGGTCGATCGAGCTGGTATTCTCGCCGGTGCACGGGTTCGAGCAGGCGGGGGAGCTGGCCGGGCTGTTCACGCGGCCGCTGGAGCGGCGCGGGCGGGTGCGGGTGTGAGGGAAGTGTCGGGAATGGGCGACCGAAGGAATCGCGCCGGGCTGTCATCCCGAGCGCAGCGAGGGATCGCTATCCGAGGCGACCAACTCCTCGATCGTTGCACCCGTGAGGGATCGACCCAGGGACAGCGATCCTTCGCTGCGCTCAGGATGACAGCTCCGACCGTCGTCGACGCAGCCGAGGCCACACCATGCAGCTGACCCTCTGGACCTACGAGGGCCCGCCGCACGTCGGCGCGATGCGCGTCGCCGCGTCGATGGCGGGCGTGCACTACGTGCTCCACGCGCCGCAGGGCGACACGTACGCCGACCTGCTGTTCACGATGATCGAGCGCGCGGACCACCGCCCGCCGGTCTCCTACACGACCTTCCAGGCCCGCGACCTCGGCGGCGACACCGCGGGGCTCGTGATCGAGGCCGTGCGCGACGCGGCCGCGCGCTTCGCCCCCGACGCGCTGCTCGTCGGCGAGTCGTGCACGGCGGAGCTCATCCAGGACCAGGCCGGCGCGCTCGCGAAGAGCCTCGGCCTCGCGATCCCCGTCGTCCCGCTCGAGCTGCCGGCCTACTCGAAGAAGGAGAACTGGGGCGCGGCGGAGACGTTCTACCAGCTCGTCCGCGCGACGCTCCTGCCTAACGTGCCGGCCCCGGGCACGCCGCGCCCACCGCGCGACCCCGCCCGCCGCCCGGTCGCGAACGTCCTCGGCCCCACGGCGCTCGGCTTCCGCGCGCGCGACGACGTGCGCGAGCTGCGTGCGCTGATGGCCGAGGCCGGGGTGGACGTCGGCGTCGTCGCCCCACTCGGCGCGACCGTCGCGGACCTGCGGCGGCTCCCCGAGGCGGACCTCAACGTGTGCTACGCCCCCGAGACCGCGCTGTCGGCCTGCGAGTGGCTGCGGCGGACCTTCGGACAGCCCGTCGTACGCACCGTGCCGATCGGCGTCGGCGCGACGGGCGACTTCCTGCGCGAGCTGGCCGCGGCCGCCGGGCTCGACGCGCCTAACGTCCGCCACGATGCCTCGCGCCTGCCGTGGTACTCGCGCTCGGCCGACTCGACGTATCTCACGGGCAAGCGCGTCTTCGTCTTCGGCGACGCCACGCACGCCTGCGCCGCCGCCCGCGTCGCCGTCGAGGAACTCGGCCTCGACCTCGTCGGCCTCGGCACCTACAGCCGCGAGCTGGCGCGCGAGGTGCGCGCGACCGGGACCAAGTACGACGTCGAGGCGTTCGTGAGTGACGATTACCTCGACGTCGAGGCGCGCGTCGCCGCCGCCGCGCCCGAGCTGGTGTTGGGCACGCAGATGGAGCGCCACACCGCCAAGCGGCTCGGCGTGCCGTGCGCGGTGATCTCCGCCCCGCTGCACGTGCAGGACGTGCCCGCGCGCCACTCGCCGCAGGTCGGGTGGGAGGGCGCGAACGTGATCTTCGACGCCTGGGTGCACCCGCTCATGATGGGGCTCGAGGAGCACCTGCTCGGCATGTTCCGCGACGACTTCGAGTTCCACGACGGGGCCGCGCCGTCGCACCTCGGCGCGCGCGCGCCGGTCGCGGCCTTAGGCGTGCCCGCCGCGGCGCAGGTCGCCCCCGCGGCGGCGGTCGCGGCGCCGGCGCCGGGAGCGCCGCGCTGGCAGGCCGACGCCGAGGCGGAGCTGCGGAAGATCCCGTTCTTCGTCCGCCCCAAGGCGCGCCGCAACACGGAGCGCTTCGCGGCCGAGCGCGGCGTGGCGGACATCTCGGTCGAGGTGCTGTACGAGGCGAAGGCGCACTTCTCCAGCACACCCCATTCCGGCACACCCCAGGCGGGGGCGCATGCGCGCTAAGTGCCCGTCGCCTGCCGCGCCGCTGCCGCCCGTGCGGGTCGCCGTGGTGACGCTCGACGCGCACCGCGCGGGCGCGTTCGACGGCGCGCGCGGTGCGCTCGCGCGGGAGCTGCCCAAGCTCGACCTCTCGCTGCACGTGCAGGCCGAGTGGGACGCCGACCCGGACGCGCTCGCGCGCATGCGCTCCGCGGTCGGCGCGGCGCACGTGATCGTCTGCGCCCAGCTCTTCACCGAGGAGCAGGCGACGCCGGTGGTCGAGGCGGTGCTCGCGCGGCGCGACGCGGCCGACGCGGTCTGCTGCGCGCTCTGCGCTCCCGAGCTGACGCGCCTCACGCGGCTCGGCCGGTTCGACATGGCGGGCGGCGCGGAGGCGGGACCGTGGTCGCCGCTCGCGCTCCTGCAGAGGCTGCGCGGCGCCCGCGGCGAGGGCCGGTCGAGTGGCGAGCGGCAGATGGCGATGCTCCGCCGCCTCCCCGCCCTGCTGAAGTACGTCCCCGGGCCCGCGCAGGACGTGCGCGCGTACTTCGTCTCGATGCAGTACTGGTTGGGCGGCACGGCCGAGAACTTCGCTAACCTCGTGCGCTTCCACGTGCGCCGCTACGCGTCTGGGGAGCGCGCGGTCTACCGCGAGCTGCTCGCGCCGGCGGCGGACCCGGTAGTCTACCCCGAGGTCGGCGTGTGGCACCCGGAGCTGCCCGGGCTCGGGATCGCGGAGGACGCGGCGGCACTGCCTAACGTGACCGGGGTGCCCGCCGCCGCGCCCCGCGTCGGCCTGCTCGTCGGGCGGTCGTACCTGCTGGCGGGGAACACGGCGCACTACGCGGCCGTCGTGCGCGCGCTCGAAGCGCGCGGGCTGCGCGCGCTCCCGATGTTCGCCTCCGCGCTCGACGCGCGCCCCGCGCTCGCGCGCTACGCCGGCGTGGCGGACGCGGGCGACGGCGCGTGGCGGCGGACGGCGCCGGCGCTCGACGCGCTCCTCAACCTCACGGGCTTCTCGCTCGTCGGCGGGCCCGCGTACAACGACGCGCCGGCCGCGCAGGCGGTGCTTGCGGCGCTCGACGTGCCGTACCTCGCGCTGCAGACGCTCGAGTTCCAGAGCGTCGCCGAGTGGCAGGGGGACCCGCGCGGGCTCAACCCGCTGCAGGCGACGCTGCAGGTCGCGATCCCTGAGCTCGACGGCGCGATCGCGCCCGCCGTCTACGGCGGCAAGGGGCGCGCGACGCCCGAGCGGCCGGCGGCGTCGAGCGAGCCGGTGGCCGAGCGTGTCGCGGCGGTGGCGGACCGCGTCGCGAAGCTCGTGCGGCTGCGGCGCACGCCGCGGGCGGAGCGGAAGCTCGCGGTCGTGCTCTTCAACTTCCCGCCCAACGCGGGCAACACCGGGAGCGCGGCGTACCTCAACGTCTTCCCGTCGTTGCAGCGCGTGCTGGCGGGGCTCGCCGAGCAGGGCTACACGGTGTCGCTCCCGTCGGGCCCGGACGCGCTGCGCGCCGCGGTGTGCGACGGCAACCGCGAGCGCTTCGGCGCGCCGGCCAACGTGCACGCGCGCGTCGCCGCCGACGCGCACGTCCGGCGCGAGCCGTGGCTGGCCGAGGTCGAGCGGACGTGGGGCGCCGCTCCGGGACGGCAGCTGACCGACGGGCGGTCGCTCTACGTGATGGGCGAGCGGTTCGGGAACGTCTTCGTCGGCGTGCAGCCCGCGTTCGGATGGGAGGGCGACCCGATGCGGCTGCTGTTCGAGGGGAACTTCGCGCCCACGCACGCCTTCTGCGCCTTCTACCGCTGGCTGCGCGAGGACTTCGGCGCGGACGCGGTGCTGCACTTCGGCACGCACGGCGCGCTCGAGTTCATGCCCGGCAAGCAGGTCGGGCTCTCGGGCGACTGCTGGCCGGAGCGGCTGATCGGCGACCTGCCCAACGTCTATCTCTACGCCTCGAACAACTCGAGCGAGGGGACGCTCGCGAAGCGGCGCGGCGGGGCGACGCTCGTCTCCTACCTCACGCCGCCGGTCGCGCATGCGGGGCTCTACCGCGGGCTGCAGGAGCTGAAGGCGACGCTCGACCGCTGGCGACAGGCGCCCGACGCCGAGCGCGCGGGGCTCGCCGCGCTCGTGCAGGAGCAGGGGGCGGCGGTCGAACTGTGCGACGCCGCGCCGGCCTGGGCGCCGGACGAACACCCCGCCCGGGTCGAGGCGCTCAGGGGCCGGCTCCTGGAGGTCGAGCAGGCGCTCATCCCGCTCGGCCTGCACGTCGTCGGCGAGGGGATGCCGGCCGCGGCGCGCGTCGACACGCTCGTCGCGATCGCGCAGGCCGGGCGGCCGGAGCTGGAGCTGCCGCCGGTCGCGGAGCTGCTCGCGGGCGAGGGCGTGTCAGACGTTGCCCGCGCGCGGGCCGACGACGTCGCCCGGGTGGCGGTCGAGGCGCTCGTCGACGAGCGCGGGCGGCGCGGGGCGGACGCGGTGCTCGCGCGCGCGGGCCTCGACGCCGGGCGCGCGGCGCCGCTCCTCGACGAGCTCGCCCGGCTCGACGCGCTGCTCGCGGCCGACCACGAGGTCGACGGGCTCGTGCGCGCGCTCGACGCGCGCTACCTCGCCCCCGCGCCGGGGGGCGACCTGCTGCGCACGCCGGCCGTGCTCCCCACGGGGCGCAACGTCTACGGCTTCGACCCCTACCGCGTGCCAAGTGCGGCGGCGGTGCGAGAGGGCCGGTTGCGCGCCGACCTGCTCATCCGGCGGCACCGGGCGGACGGCCACGCGTTCCCCGAGACGGTCGCCTTCGTCCTCTGGGGCACCGACAACATGAAGAGCGAGGGCGCGCCGCTCGCGCAGGCGCTCGCGCTGTTAGGCGCTGCGCCGCGCTTCGACGCCGTGGGGCGGCTCGCGGGGGCGCGGCTGGTGCCGCTCGCGCAGCTCGGCCGGCCGCGCGTCGACGTCGTCGTCACGCTCTCCGGGATCTTCCGCGACCTGCTCCCGCTGCAGGTCAAGCTGCTGGCCGAGGCGGCGCTGCTCGCGGCGCGGGCGGACGAGCCGGCGGCGGAGAACTTCGTCCGCGCGCACGCGCTCGCCGCGGTGGCCGAAACCGGGTGCACGGTCGAGGAGGCCGCGCTCCGCGTTTTTGGGAACGCCGACGGCGCGTACGGCTCGAACGTGAACCTGCTGGTCGAGAGCGGCCGCTGGACGGACCCCGACGAGCTGGCCGAGCAGTTCGTGCGGCGGAAGTGCTTCGCGTACGGCGTGAAGGGGGTGCCGGTCGCCCGGCGCGCGCTCATGGAGCGCGCGCTCGCGACGACCTCGCTCTCCTTCCAAAACCTCGACTCGGTCGAACTCGGCGCGACCGACATCGACCAGTACGTCGAGGCACTCGGCGGCGTGCAGCGGGCCGCCGCCCGCGCGCGGGGCGGGCGCGACGTCCCCGCGTACCTCGGCGACCACACGACGGCGACGACCAACGCCGTACGCACGCTCGGCGAGCAGGTCGAGCTCGAGAGCCGCACGCGGCTGCTCAACCCCAAGTGGTACGAGGCGCAGCTCGCCGCCGGGTACGAGGGTGCGCGCAACGTCGCCGGGCACGTCACGACGACGCTCGGCTGGAGTGCGACGGGCGGGGCCCGGGCCGTCCCGCAATGGGTGTACGCGGAGGTCGGCAACACCTTCGTGCTCGACCCCGCGATGCGCGAGCGGCTGGCCGCGCTCAACCCGATCGCGGCCGCGGGAATCGCGGAGCGGCTGCTCGAGGCGAATGATCGCGGGTACTGGGCGCCCGACGCGGCGACGCTGGACGCGCTGCGCGACGCGGCGGCGGAGTTGGAAGACCGGCTGGAGGGGGTGGGGGCATGAATCGACGAGACGATGTACCGAACGGAGGGCCTGTCATCCTGAGCGCAGCGAAGGATCGTTGTGCCCGGGACGGACTCGCGCGCGACCGGCGTGGCGAAGATGGTCGCGAAGGACCGCGATCCTTCGCTGCGCTCAGGATGACAGCTTCGCCTTCCTTACCTGCTTCCCCGCCCCGCCCATGACCACCTGCCTCCCCATGCTCTCCCACGACGACGGCGAGGGTAGCGTACAGGTCCGCCTCGACGAGCGCGACCGCATCGACGGCGCGCTCGTGCTCGCCGTCTACGGCAAGGGCGGCATCGGCAAGAGCACGACGTCGAGCAACCTGTCCGCGGCGCTCGCCACGTTAGGCAAGCGCGTCCTCCAGATCGGCTGCGACCCGAAGCACGACTCGACCTTCACGCTCACGCGCCGCATGGTGCCGACCGTGATCGACGTGCTCGAGGGCGTCGAGTTCCACTCCGAAGAGCTGCGCCCCGAGGACTTCGTCTACGAGGGCTACAAGGGCGTGATGTGCGTCGAGGCCGGCGGCCCGCCCGCGGGCACGGGGTGCGGCGGCTACGTCGTCGGGCAGACGGTGAAGCTGCTCAAGGAGCATCACCTGCTCGAGGACGCCGACGTCGTCATCTTCGACGTGCTCGGAGACGTCGTGTGCGGCGGGTTCGCCGCGCCACTGCAGCACGCGCACCGCGCGCTCGTCGTCACGGCGAACGACTTCGACTCGGTGTTCGCGATGAACCGGATCATCGCGGCGATCAACGCGAAGGCGAAGAACTACCGCGTGCGCGTCGGCGGCGTGGTCGCCAACCGGTCGGCCGAGACGGACCAGATCGACCGGTTCAACGCGCGGGTGGGGCTCACGCTCGCGGCGCACTTCCCCGACCTCGACGCGATCCGGCGCTCGCGCCTGAAGAAGTGCACGATCTTCGAGATGGACGCCGCGCCCGACGTGGTCGCGGTGCAGGACGAGTACCTGCGCCTCGCGGGCGCGCTCGTGGCGGGGGTCGACCCGCTGCTGCCGCAGCCCTTGAAGGACCGCGAGATCTTCGACCTGCTGGGGTACGACTGATGCCGGCAGTTCTGGATTCGTTAGGCGCCGGGTATGCGGCGCGGCGCGGGCGGGTGCAGGAGTACTTCGACCGCACGGCGGCGGGCGCGTGGGCCCGGCTCACGGGCGACGCGCCGGTGAGCGGCGTGCGGGCGACCGTGCGCGAGGGGCGCGCCCGCATGCGCGCGCAGCTGCTCGCCTGGCTCCCGGAGGACCTCGCGGGCGCGCGCGTGCTCGACGCGGGGTGCGGCCCGGGGATGCTGGCGATGGAGCTCGCGGCGCGCGGCGCGGCGGTCACCGCGGTCGACCTCTCGCCGACGCTCGTCGCGCTCGCGCGCGAGCGCGCCGCGGGGCGCCCGGGCGCCGACCGCGTCGTCTGGCACGTCGGCGACATGCTCGACCCCGCCCTCGGCCGGCACGACTACGTCGTCGCGATGGACTCGCTGCTCTACTACGACGCCGCGGCCACGGCGCGCTCGCTCGGTGTGTTCGCGGCGGCCGTCTCGCGCGCGGTGCTCGCGACTTTCGCGCCGGCCACGCCGCTGCTCCGCGCGATGCACGCGACCGGCCGCCTCTTTCCGCGCGCGGACCGCGCGCCGGCGATCGAGCCGGTCGGCGAGGGCGCGCTGCGCGCGGCCGTCCGCGGCATGGTCGGCGACGACCCGCGGCTCGCGGGGTGGCGGTGGGCGCGCTCGGCGCGCGTTGCGCACGGCTTCTACACGTCGCAGGCGCTCGAGCTGCGCCACGACGACTCGTCCGATCCCGCACTGGAGACCGTCGCATGACTCCGACTGCCATCGCCGCGGGCGCGCTCGCGGCCGCCCTCCCCCTGGCCGGCTGGTTCGCGCTCCGGCGGCGCGAGGAGGTGCCGTGTACGCTCGACCTCGAGAGCACGCCGGAGCACTTCCACGCGCACGCGGTGCTCGACGGCGCCGTGGTGCACGAGGGGGACGCCGTGCAGCTGTTCGACGCGCCGTCGCACATCGCGCCCGGGGAGAAGCGGGTCGTGCACACGCGCGCGGCGGTCGCGCACGCGAGCGCGCCGCGGCGGTGGTGGACGCGGGTCGTGGGGGTGAGCGAGATCAGCTCGCTCTACGAAGTGGGGTTCGAGGGGTGACGGGCGCAGGGACTCGCGGCGCTGTCATCCTGAGCGCAGCGAAGGATCGCGTCGAGGCGCGCGAGAGGCCCGGCCCCACGCCAAGGCCGCACTCCGCGCGCACAACAGACCGATCCTTCGCTGCGCTCAGGATGACAGCCTCTGCGCACACCGTCGATTGTCGTCCCACCTGAGGTCACCCCCATGACCACCACCGCCCGCCCGCCGCTCGCCGGCTACGCCCCGCCCGCCGCGTCGCCCCCCGCCCCGCGCGTGCCTAACGACGCCACCCGCCAGGCGCAGGAGGACGCGGTCCTCACCCCGCGCTTCTACACGACCGACTTCGCCGAGCTGGACCGGCTGCAGGTCGAGCGCCACCGCGCGCTGTGGGACGCGATGGTCGACGAGTTCCGGCGGGACCCGAACAAGGACCACTTCAAGCGCACCGCCGAGTTCGACGCCGACTTCTCGGACATGGACCCGGCACTCCGCCGGCAGTTCGTCGACTTCCTCGTCAGCTCGGTGACCGCGGAGTTCTCGGGGTGCGTACTCTACGCGGAGATCAAGAAGCGGGTGACCAACCCCGACGTCCGCGAGCTGTTCGGCTTCATGAGCCGCGACGAGGGGCGCCACGCCGGGTTCATCAACCACGTGCTGAAGGACTTCGACGTCGCCGTCGACCTCAGCTTCCTGACGAAGGCCAAGAAGTACACGTACTTCAAGCCCAAGTTCATCTACTACGCCACGTACCTGAGCGAGAAGATCGGCTACGCCCGCTACATCACGATCTTCCGCAACTTCGAGCGCCAGCCCGAGAAGCGGTTCCACCCGATCTTCAAGTGGTTCGAGAACTGGTGCCACGACGAGTTCCGCCACGGCGAGGCGTTCGCGGTGCTCATGCGCGCGAACCCGGAGACGCTCGCGGGGACCAACAAGCTCTGGATCCGCTTCTTCCTCACCGCCGTGTTCGCGACGATGTACGTACGCGACCACCTGCGCCGCCCGTTCTTCGAAGCGATGGGGATGGACGTGGACGACTACGACCGGCGGGTGCTCGCGCTCACGAACCAGATCAGCCGGCAGGTATTCCCGGTCGTGCTCGACCTCGACAACGACCACCTGTGGGCGCTGTTCGCGCGCCTGCACCGGAACACCGAGGCGATCGGCGCGGCGGCCAAGGCGGGCGGCGTCGTGAACGCGCTCAAGGCCGCCGCGCTCCGCGTCGACTGCGCGGTCACGTTCGCGCGCGCGTACCTGCAGCGCCCGGTGCGCAACGCGCTGCCGGCGGACGTGCGGCTCCAGCCCGTCTGGTGAGGCGCGCGGCCCGGTGACCGACGTGGCGAAGCCCGCGCCGTGGACGCGGGCGTGGATGCGGCTCGGCGCGCGGTGGCTGCCGTTCGCCGACGCGGCGACGGCGGAGCTGCCGTTAGGCCGTCTGCTCCGCCTCGGACTGTTCCAGGCGACGGTCGGCGCGGCGCTCACGCTGCTCACGGGCACGCTCAACCGCGTGATGATCGTCGAGCTGCGCGTGCCGGCCTCGGTCGTCGGGTGGATGCTCGCGCTGCCGCTCTTCGTCGCGCCGTTCCGCGCGCTCGTCGGCCACAAGTCGGACCTCTACGCCTCGGTGCTCGGCTGGCGGCGCGTGCCCTACGTCTGGTTCGGGACGATGCTGTCGTGGGGCGGGCTCGCGATCCTGCCGTTCGCGCTGATTCTGCTCTCGGGCGACACGCACGGGTCGCGCGCGGGGGCGGTCGCGGCGAGCGGGCTCGCCTTCTTCCTCGTCGGCGCGGGGATGCACACGACGCAGACCGCGGGGCTCGCGCTCGCCACCGACCTCGCGCCCGAGTCGGCGCGGCCGCGCGTCGTGGCGCTGCTCTACCTCATGCTGCTCGTCGGCACGTTCGTCAGCGCGCTCGCCTTCGGGGTCGCGCTGCGGGACTTCTCGCA
This sequence comes from Gemmatimonadetes bacterium T265, assembly GCA_019973575.1. NCBI lineage: Bacteria > Pseudomonadati > Gemmatimonadota > Gemmatimonadetes bacterium T265. The sequence goes on along the minus strand of BPUI01000001.1, from coordinate 2,218,740 downwards.
GATCCGCCTCATCCAAGTCATCCAGGGGACGGCGGTCGTGACGCTCGCGCTCAACGTCGTCGCGCTCTGGAAGCAGGAGCCCCGGCGGCCGATGACGCGCGCGGAGGTGGCCGCGGCGCCGCGGCCGCCGTTCCGGGCGCGGTGGCGGGCGTTCGTCGGCGCGGGGCGCGCGGCGCGGCTGCTCGCCGCCGTCGGGCTGGGCACGTTCGCGTTCAACCTGCAGGACGTCCTGCTCGAGCCCTACGGCGGCGAGGTATTGCACCTGTCGGTCGCGGGAACCACCGCGCTCACCGCGCTGTTCGCGGCGGGGATGCTCGCCGCCTTCGGCGCGAGCGCGCGCGCGCTCGAAGCCGGGCGCGACCCGATCCGCGTCGCCGCCGCGGGCGTCGGGTGCGGGATGCTCGGCTTCGTCGCCGTGATCTTCGCGTCGCCGCTCGCCGACGTCACGCTCTTTCGTATCGGCAGCGCGCTGATCGGCTTCGGCGAGGGGTGCTTCGCGGTCGGCACGCTAACGAGCGCGATGAGCCTCCGGGCCTCCCGTGACGGGTCCCCCGCCGACGAGCACGGGATCGCGCTCGGCGCGTGGGGCGCGGTGTTCGCGACGAGCGAGGGCGCCGCGCTCGCGCTCAGCGGCGTCGTGAAGGACGCGCTCGCCGCGCTGGTGCGCAACGGCACGCTCACCGGCGGGATGGCGGCGCCGAGCGTGCCGTACAGCGTCGTGTACCACGCGGAGGTCGGGCTGCTGTTCGCGACGCTCGTCGCGCTCGGGCCGCTCGTCGCGCGCCGCGGCGCGCCGCGGGGGGCGGTGCGCCCGGCCGGCCCGCGCCCCCGCTTCGGGCTCGCCGAGCTGCCCGGCGGTTAGGCGCCGCCGGGCCGCGTCCACTTCTCACCACCGGAGGGTCGCCTCATGAACTTCGCACGGTCCATCGACGTCGCGCAGGTCGCGATCTACGCGTTCTGGCTCTTCTTCGCGGGCCTCGTCTACTACCTGCGCCGCGAGGACAAGCGCGAGGGGTACCCGATGGTCTCCGACGGGCCGGGGGGCGTGATCCAGGGGTTCCCGCGCACGCCGGGCCCCAAGCGCTTCATCCACCGCCCGGCCGTCGCGGACGCCCCCTCGGGATCCTCGGTCGACACCCCCGCCGACGCGGCCGCGTCGTCCGCCGCGCCGCCGGTCCCGCCCGTCGCCTGACGGCCGCCTAACCGGTGCCTAACACCAGTCCCACGCCGGGAGTCCCCCGCATGGCCACCGCCGCCAACCCCGTCACCTACGCGCCCGCGCTCGACCAGCCCGGCGCGCCCCTCCAGCCCGCCGGCGACCCGCTCACGAGCGGGCTCGGCCCCGCCGCCTGGGCCGACCGCGCGGACGCGCCCGACCTCACGGTGCACGGCGAGCCGAAGATCGTCCCGATGCGCGTCGCGCCCAACTTCTACATTGAGCCGCGCGACCCCGACCCGCGCGGCATGCGCATGCTCGGCTGCGACGACGAGGTCGCCGGCGTCGTCGCCGACGTCTGGGTCGACCGCGCCGAGCCGCAGGTGCGCTACTTCGAAGTCGAACTGCCGGCCGGTGCCGCGGCGGCCGCGGGCGCGGCGGGGCGCCGCGTACTGATCCCGTTCGCCGTCTGCAAGGTCGACCGGCGGCGCGGGGTGGTGCGCACGAAATCGGTGCTCGCGCGCCAGTTCGCGAACGTGCCGGCGACGCGCGCGCCCGACCGCGTGACGTTGCTCGAAGAGGACAAGATCATGGCGTACTACGCGGGCGGGTACCTGTACGCGACCCCGGCGCGGTCGGAGCCGCTCCTGTGACCGCGGCGCGCCTCGACGTCGTGCGCCGAGACGCGGTGCGCGTGGACACCGACGGCCGCACGTGGCTGCCGGGGGTCGGGGAGCCGCTGCCGGCGGGCGAGCGCGTGCGCTGGGTGGGGCGGCCCGATCCGGCGGCGCTCGCGCGGCGTGCGTTCCACGTGCGCGGGCTCGCGGCGTACTTCGCGCTCCTCGCCGCGCTCACCTTCGCCGTGCGGTCGCCGGCGGTCGGGGCGGCCGTCGCCGCGGCGGACGCGCTCACGGTCGCGGCGATGGGCGCCGCCGTGCTCGCGTTCGCTGGCGTCTACGCGGCGCTCGTCGCCCGCGCGACGCTGTACGCAGTCACCGACCGGCGCGTGGTGGTGCGCGCCGGGGTCGCGGTGCCGGCGGTGCTCAACGTCCCGCTCGACCGGGTCGCCTCCGTCGACCTGCGCCGCGGGCGCGACGGGGCCGGCGACGTCGAGGTCACGTTAGGCGGCGACGTGCGCGTCGCCTACCTGCTGCTCTGGCCGCACGCGCGCCCGTGGCACGTCACGCGCCCGCGTCCGACGTTCCGCGGCGTGCGCGACGCGGACGCCGCGGGCGTCGCGCTCGCCCAGGCGGTGCGGGCAGCGCAGGGCCCGGGGTTAGCGACGCCGGAGTCGGCAGAGCCGGCCGAGCCGCCGCGGCGCATGCCGGCGCCCGCGCCGCACGCGGCCGCCGCATGAGCGGCGCGGTCGCGGTGCGCATCACGGGCGGGGCGGGCGGACGCAGCGGACGCGACGGACAATCCGCCGGGCGGCAGTTCGCCGGGCGCGGCGTCGACGGACGGCCGCGCGAGGCGGGTGGGCCGTCGCCGCCGCGGCCGGTCCTCCTCGCCGCGGGCGTGTTCGCGGTCGTGACGATCATCGGCGCCGGCGTCGCACGCCGGACCGGCGCGGGGCACGTCGAGCCGCCGCACTCGGCGGTCGTCGCCGCCCGCGACCTGTGGTTCGACGACGCGCCCGCGGGCGTCGTCGTCGTGCGCACGCGGACGGCGGGCGGGGCCGACTCGACGGTCGCGACGCTGCACGCGGGCGAGGGGATGTTCGTGCGCGGCACGCTGCGGGCGCTGGCGCGCGGACGCCGCCTCGACGCGTCGGGCGCGGCCGAGGGGAACGCGAGCGCGGTCGAACACGCGCCGTTCCGGCTCACGCGCTACGCGGACGGGCGCCTCACGCTCGACGACGCGTCGACCGGGGCGCACCTGGAACTGCGCGCGTTCGGGCCGACGAACGAGGCGGCCTTCGCCGGACTGCTCCCCGCGGCCCCGGGGCCGGGGTCCCGGTAAGGCGGCGGCCGGCGGTCCGGGACTCCTCCGCCGCCCGCGGGCGCGCGTAGCACGACTGACGCATTCCCTCCCGCGCACGCTGCTTGCTACAGCGCGGGGTACATTTGCACGGCGGCGTCCGGCCGACGACGGCCGGCGTGATCGCTCGTGCCCGTGAACCCCGTCCCGACCTCCCGGAGGCTGTCGTGCGTCGTCTCTTCTTCGCCTGTGCGACCGTCGCGGCGTGCGCGTCGAGCGCCGCCGCCCAGAAGCTCCGCGACCAGCTCGGCAGCCTGCTGACGTTCGGCGACTGGGGCGTGCCGCTGCGCGTCGGCTCGGTCGCCCCGGACGGGACGGTCGTGCCGAACGACGCGTTCCGCGCCAGCGCAGCGAACGCCGAGTTCGGGTCGTTCCTCGTGAACTGGATGACCGCGAGCGCGTCGAGCACGCCCCTCGCGTCGACCGGCGGCGGGCGGGTCTTCCGGTTCGCGGGCGGCGTGCCGGTCGAAGACCAGCCGGCGCCCGGGCCGATCTTCGGCGAGCGCGCGACGACGCTCGGGCGCGGCGCGGTGCTCGCGGGCGTCAACTACACCGGCGTCCAGTTCTCGCGCGTCCGGGGCGTCCCGCTCGACGCCGTGCGCCTCACGCTCACGCAGAACGGTGCGGCGGCCAGCACGGCGGACGCGATCAACGTCGCGCTGTCGCTGGACTACCAGATGGCGGTTACCGCGCTGTTCGCGACCGTCGGGGTCTTCGACCGGATGGACGTCGGCGTGGTCGTGCCGTTCGTGCGGAGCCGGCTCACGGGCCAGAGCACCGCTAACGTGGTCGCCGGGTCGGCGGGCGTGTCGTCCGTCGTGCTTGGCGGCACGGCCGCCGCGCCCCTCACCTCGTCGCGGCAGAACATCTCGGGACGCGCGTCCGGGATCGGCGACGTCGCGTTGCGCGCGAAGCTGAATCTCGTCGACCGCCCGGCCGGCGGCGTCGGCCTCGTGACCGACCTGCGCTTCCCCACCGGAGACGCGGACAACCTGCTCGGCAGCGGCACGTTCTCGGCGCGCGCGCTCGCCGTCTATTCGGGCCGTTTCGGGGCGCTCGTGCCCTACGCCAACGCGGGCTACGTGTACTTCGCGGACTCGACGATCAACAACGCGCTGCTCGCGACGGTCGGCGCCGACGTCGACATGGCGCGGTGGGCGACCGTCTCGCTCAGCGTGCTCGGCCAACGTCACGCGGGTGCGAGCGCGTACCGGCTCCCCGCCGGGGATGCAGGGCGTTCGCTGACCAACATCCCGGAGATTCGCGACGACGCGCTCAGCATCGCATTCGGCACCAAGCTCGCCGTGCGGAATAACCGTCTCACGCTCAACGTGCTCGCCCCGTTCACGCGCGGCGGACCGCGCCCCGACTTCGCCTACACGGTCGGGCTCGAACGGGCGTTCTGAGCGCGGTGAGCGTCGTCCGCCGGCGACGATCCGCCGGCGGTCACTCGACCGTGCGGACCCGCCAGCCGGATCCGTCCCGGGCGAGAGTGGCGGTGAAGCTGACCGGCGACCGCTCGGTGCGGTGCGGGTGCAGGTTCTGGTATTCGTACGTGCCGCGCACGCGGGCCTGCGCCGTCCCGCCCGCGCTCGTGACGTCGCCGACGACGAGCCGGGCGTGTAGGTCCGAGACCCCGCCGAAGAACGCGACCCACGCGCGCCGCTGCTCCTCGGTCATGCCGGGGTAGACGCGCCGCAGCGACGCGAGGTCGCGCGCCTCGATCGCCTGCGCGTACTCGGCGAGCGCCGCCCGGACACCGGCCGCGCTGGTCGCGGCGTCGGCGCGGGCGGCGTCCGCAGCGCCGACGTTGGCGCTCGCGGGCCCGGCGGTCGTCGCGGTCCGCGCGGCGGGCGGGCCCGCCGCGACGTCGCCGGCCGCGGTGGTCGTCACGGGGAACCGCGCCGCCGGCGCGACGCCCGGCGCCGCACTGTCCCGCGGTCCGACGCCCGCGACCGCAACGCTCGCGGGCGCGACGCTCGACGCGCCCGTCGTTAGACGCGGCGTGGGCGTCGCGCCGGCGGTCGCGCCGGAGCGCTCCGCTCCGCGCGCCACCGCGCCAGCGCCCGTCCTCGGTTGGCGCGTCACCGGAACGGTCGCGAGCGCCGCGGCCGGTCCGGGCTCGGCTTGCGGGACCGCGGCGGCCGGTGCTGACGTTGGCGGTGCGGACGTCGGCGGTGCCGATGCGACGGCGGAATCCGGGACCGGAAGGATTACCGCGGCCCGGCGGGACACGCGGGCGGTCGCGTTCAAGGGCGACGAGACGTCGGCCGGCGTACGACTGTTCCACGCGGACGCCGCGCCCCACGCCGCGAGCGTGCCGGTCACCCCGGCCGCGATGAGCGTGCGGGCGCGGGTGCGGTGGACGCCCGGGAGCGCGCGCGCGTCGCGCGTCGCGACCTGCGTCGGGAACTCCGACCGGACGAGCGCGGCGGACGCGCCCTCGTTCGCGGGCGGAACACGGACCATCGCCGACCGGACCGTCCGCGCGTCGCCGGCGGCGCGCAGCGCGTCCCGGAACTCGAGCCCCGACGCGTAGCGTTGGGTGGGATCGGCCGCGCGCGCTCGTTGCAGCACTTCGGTCGCGTCCTTCGGCGCGACGTCGGCCGGGGCCGGCTGCGGCGGATCCGCGGCCGCGCGCACCACCGGCGGCGGGCCGCCCGCGAGCATGCTCAGCATCACCGAGGCAAGGCCGAAGACGTCGTCCCGGAACGTCGGTGGTCCTCCGGCGGCGCGCTCCGGGCTCGCGAACGGTTGCGGCTCCTCCGGAGCGACCCCGCGCACGAGCCGCACGGCGTCCTGCGCCGCCGCCGTGCCGAAGCCGAGCACGACGGCGCGTTCCGGGCGTCCCCGCTGCCGCGGGACGAGGACCACGCTGTCGGGCGTGAGCCGGCCGTGCACCACGCCGAGCCCGTGCGCCGCGGCCAGCGCGTCGGCGAGCTGCAGCCCGAGATCGAGCGCCCGCCGCGCCGGCAACGCGCCGTCGTCGGCGAGGACTTCGCTCAACGAGGAGCCGTCGGGACGCGCGGTCGCGATGTACAGGCGCCCGTCGCTCGTGAACCCCACGTCTTCGACGGGCGCGACGCCCGGGTGTTTGATCGCACTCGCCGCGAACACCTGCGCGCCGACCGCGCGGCGCAACGCGGCCGGGTCGATGTCCGGCAGGTGGTGCACGACGACGATGTCCCGGTAGGCGCGCGTGGCACGGAGCACCGCGAGGTAGACGTCGGCCGACGGCGTGCGGCGGATTAACTGCTCGAAGTCGTAGCCCGCCGCCTCGGCCCACCGCGACAGGGCAGCCAGGCGGGCGACCGGAACCGCGAACGCCGACAACGGGCCGCCGGCCGTCACCGTGCTGCGTGTAGGTGTGTGTGTGTCCACTGGCGCCCCCAACGTCCGGATGTGCCGCGCGCGCCGCACGCCGCGCGTGGTGTTGGCGCGGGCGCTGCGTGCATCAACCAGATCATATGTAACGCCGTGCGCCCCGCGCCGCTGCTCCCCCGATATGCAGCAGATTCGATACCCCGGCAGCCGCCAGTCCGGCGAGCGCCACCCACGCCGGCCACCCCGCGAGCACGGCGCGCAGCGCGATCAGGAGCCCCGCCCCGGCGCCCGCAAACGACAGCACGAACCCCGCCCCCGGCGCCCCCGTCCGGCGCCCGCGCCACCCAAGCCACACCGACTCGAGGGCGAGCAGCGCCAGGACGGCGTCGACGAGCGCGGGGCGGAGGAGCGCGGCCGCCGTCACGCGGGCACGGCCACGGGGCGCCTAACGCGCGAGCGCCTTACGTCAGCCGCCGCCCGCCACGGGCCGCGCGCCGACCCGCGAGGCGACGCGCGCCCCCGACACCGGCCCGACCGGCGTCGGGCGGACCGTGAGGAGCTGCTCCGCCGCGTCCAGTCCCGAGACCGCGGCCGCGCGCGGCGGCACCGGCGCGGGGCGCGAGCGCGGGTACGGGTCCGGGGTCGGCCGTGACGACGAGTCGGTCGGCACGCCCGATGCCGGGTCGCGGCGGTCGATGATCCCGTCGTACGCCGTGTCAGAGGCGATCCGGGCGTTCCACGGCCCCGGGTGGCCCCAGAGCGCGGGGTAGTCCTTCACCATGCTCACCCCGGCGAGCGGCTTGTGCACGCCGTTGTGGCACGTCGCGCAGCCGACCATCGGCGGGTCGCCGCGTTCGCCGAGCCGGACGGCGGGGAGCACCGTCCCCAGCGGGCCGATGTAGGTCTGGTTGATGTGGCGCGTCATCCGGAGCCCGTAGAGCGCCGACACGCGCGTCCACGGCGCGTTCTGCCAGCTCGCCCACGAGCGGCTGTTGTGGCAGAACGTGCAGTTGACGCCGAGCGAGTTGCTCATGTTGATCATGAGCGCGTACGTCCAGTCGGCCTGGCGGATCGACGAGTTGTCGAGCGCGGTGTGGGGGACCGTGTAGGCCTGCACGCGCACGTCGGAGCGGTCGAGGTAGGCGCGCAGGTACTGGTTCTCGTCCGTCTGGTGCCAGAGCCCGGCGCGCGGGACCGGGGCCCCGTAGTGGCAGGTGTAGCAGGTCACGCCCGTCAGCTTCACGTGCGCGCGCCAGTTGGTGTTCAGGTCGCGCGTCATGAGCAGCATGCGCCGCGAGACGACCTTCGCGTACTTCTCGTCGGACGCGTAGTTGGCGGGGTTGTGGCAGTAGATGCACCCCGCCTGCGACCCCGTCTTGGGCGACACCCAGTTGGTCATCGCCTGCATCGTGCGCGTGAACTCGCCGGCCGGCAGGTTGACGAGCACCTGCACGTTCTGCCAGTTGCCGACCGGCGTGTTGGGCGGCGCGGGCGGCAGCGGGGGGAGCGCCACGTTGCGCGCGAGCACCGCGCGCTCGTTGCGCACGTCGATGTTTTGCTCCTCGCCGACGCCGCGGTAGCCGAGCTGCGCGCTTTCCTTCTTCCCGAGCTGGCACGCCCCGAGCGCCGCGGCGGCCAGGGGGAGGGCGACGGTCGTCCGCAGGCGGAGCGTCATGGCGTCCTCCCTGCCTTGGGGGCCGGCGTGGTGCCCTGCGTGGGGGCCTCGTTGCGCGACGCGCCGGGGGGCGGCGTCACGCGGGGCTTGGCGTTGGCCGGGTTGTTCGGATAGTAGGGCGCGGGCGCGCCCCTGGGCAGCGGCGCGGTGCCGGCGTTGGCCGGTGGCGCGGCGCCCATCGGCTGCGTCGGGTTCTGCCCGGGGTACGGGCTCGTCGTCGTCGCGCCGGCGGGGTTGGGCTGCGCGCTCGGGTTGGTGCTCGCGTTCGGCATCGCGCCCGCGGCGGGGTTGGCGACCGTCGGCGTCTGGAGCACGGACGTCGGCTGCTGGAGCCGCCCGATGTGCTGCCCGCGCGTCGCGCCCGGGAACGTGTCGGGCGGCGTGCCCTGGTAGTAGCCCCGTAGGTCCCGCGCCTTCTGCGGCGCGATCACGATCGTCGCCGGGTACTGGGGCGTGAGGCCGTGCTTCTGCCCCCACAGGTACCAGTTGTCGACCGCCGTGCCGGTGAGCAGGATCCCGATCGCGCCGGTGAACGTCGTGAGGAACGCGAACCACCAGCTCCAGCGGTGGATGCTCTCCATCGTCGCGTTCCACCCCATCGTCCAGCGCCAGAAGAGCGCCGCGCGCTCGGTCGCCGTGCCGCGGTCGGTGATCTGCTCGATCTCGCGCTCACCCCCCACGCGGCTCACCGCGAGAATCGTCGCGCCGTGCATCGCGAAGAGCAACGTCGACCCGTAGAGGAAGACGATGCTCAGCATGTGGAACGGGTTGTAGAACAGGTTCCCGTAGCGGATGCTGAACGCCGCCGTCCAGTCGAGGTGCGGCAGGATGCCGAACGGCACCGCCTCCCCCCAGCTCCCCATGAGCACCGGCCGGATGAAGCCGAGCGACAGGTACAGAAAGATCGCCGAGGCGAACGCCCACGGCAGGTGCGTGCCCAGGCCTAACGCGCGCGCGCGGCGGTAGGTGCGCACCCACCAGAGGATGATGCTGGTGGTGAGAAAGAACCCGGCCATGAGCCACCACCCGCCCTGGTTGAGCGGCGGGATGTGCAGCCCGTAGGCGGGCGGCGGCGGCTCGAGCGCGAGCCACGGCAGGCGCCGTACGAACTGGATCGGGTTCCAGTTCACCGACGCGAACATGTTGAGGCCGATGATCTCGAACGCCGTGAAGCCGAAGATCAGCGACGCGACCCCGGTCGCGCCGAGGTAGATGGGCCCGACCTGCGCGTCGCCGATCTTGCCGAGCCAGTACGAGAAGCCCGGCGCGCCCTGCCGGGTGAAGACGCGCTGCGCGACCGGCACGCCCCAGTCGGGCGCGGTGCGCACCTGCACGCCGGTGAACAGGTTCTGGTACTCGAGCCGCGGCAGGAGCCCGGTCACCGGGTCCATCGGTTCGGGGGCGGTCGTCGCGGTCGGTCGTGTGATGGTCGCCATCGTCAGGCCCTCAGCGCCAGATCGGGAGGTTGAGCCACCAGTCCCACCACTCGGGCCAGCCCTTGGTCCAGAGCGGCCCACTCACGACGATGCAGAGCGCCGAAAAGATCCCGGCGCCTAACGCGAGCCCGAGCCCGAGGCGGTGGATGCCGACCGCGCCGATCGAGTAGCCGAGCACGTCGCGGAAGTACGTGTTCTCGTGCTCGTTCGTCTTCACCGGCTCCCCCTTCTTGGGGTTCACCATCGAGAGGATCACCGACCCGTGCATCGAGAGCGCGAGCGTCGTCGTGAAAAAGAGCGACACCGCGATCATGTGCAGCGGGTTGTAGTGGAAGTGCAGGTACTGGTACCCGACGTTGCTCACCCAGTCGAGGTGGCTGAGGATGCCGTAGGGGAAGCCGTGCCCCCAGGCGCCGAGCAGGAAGGGGCGGATGATGACGAGCGTGACGTAGGCGAAGACGGCCACGCCGTACGCCCACGGGACGTGCATCCCCATCCCGAGCTTCCGCGAGATCTCGGCCTGCCGCAGCGCCCAGCTCACGAACGCCCCGGTCGCGGCGATCGTGATGAGCTGCCACAGCCCGCCCGCGCGCAGCGGGGCGAGGCCCAGCCCGTACTTCAGGTCGGGCGGGGCGATGTTGATCTGCCAGAGGTTCCACGTGCCGCCGATCGCCGCGCCCCAGACGCAGAGCAGCGTGCCGACGACGGCGAAGAAGATGGTCGTGACGCCGAAGAAGCCGACGTAGAAGGGCCCGACCCAGAAGTCGAACAGGTCGCCGCCGATCAGGGTGCCGCCCCGGACGCGGTACTTGGCCTCGTAGCTGAGCATGGCCACGCGTTGGGCCCTCCACAGGCCGCCAGGGGCGGCCGCCGCGGGTGAACGAACCGGGTGAACGAACGGGGAAAGAACGGAACGTGCGAGGGAGCGTGCGAGGGGGCCCGGGCAGGCGCCCCCTCCGGTCGGCCGGCGCCCGCCGGGTTAGCGCCCGCCGGCTTAACGCCCGCCGGGGAGCGGCGAGATTTCCGCGGCCGAGGCGCGCGCGTTCGCGTCGAGCCAGTTGTACCGGTTGGTGCTCAGGAGGATGAAATGGATCACCAGCGCGAGCACGAACAGGAACGTGAACAGCGCGATGAGCGTGCGCCGCGGGTCGAAGATCATCCAGATGCGATGCATGACGGTCTCCTAACGCGGCGTGGGGGTGGCGGCCGCGAGCTGCACGGCCGGGTGCGCGGCGGGTTCCGCCTTGACCGCGGGCGCGGTCTGCGCCGTGCGCGTCGGGTAGCCGGCGGCGCCGGGGATCCACGGCCGCCACTGCCAGACGAGGAAGTGCGCGATCGCCGCGATCACCGTGAAGCCGACGAAGCTCGCGAAGAACACGCTGTTGAACCCGCGCGCCTCGTCCTCGTTGAGGCCCGAGGTGGGCGTGGAGGGGCGCGCCGTCAGGTCGCCGTACCCCGACCCGTAGGGCGGCGCGGACGAGAGGGTCGACTGCGAGGGGGATGTCATTCCGACCTCCGGAGGGTGGTGGCCGCCACGCGCCGGACCCGGCCGGCCGCGGGCGGCGTGGTGGGCGGCGCCGCGCGTGTCCCGAACACGCGCGCGCGCCGCGGGGATCGCGCGCCGTGACCGGCGCGCCTAACGATGTGACCGGCCCGCCGGCCCCGGGTGCGGGGCCGGACTGGGCCGAGTGGCGCGGCCGCTGGCCGAACGCGGCGGCGAGCCGCTTCGTCGAGGCCGCGGGCTACACCTGGCACGTCCAGGTCGCCGGGCGCGGCCCGGCGGTCCTGCTCCTCCACGGCACGGGCGGCGGGACGCACAGCTGGCTCCGCGTGCTGCCGCGCCTGGCCGCGCGGTACACGGTCGTCGCCTGCGACCTCCCCGGCCACGCCTTCACCGCCGCACCGCCGCCGGAGCGCCTCACGCTCCCCGGCATGGCCGCCGACGTCGCCGCGCTCCTCGCCGTCCTCGGCGTCGCGCCGCAGCTCGCCGCCGGGCACTCCGCCGGCGCCGCCGTGCTCGTGCGCATGGCGCTCGACGGCGCGCTTCCCGAGGCGCGGGCGCTCGTCGGCATCAACGCCGCGATCGTGCCGCCGCCGGAGCTGTACCGCTTCTTCGCCGGCCCGTGGTTGCGCGGGCTGTTCGCCGGCGGCCTCGTCTCGCGCCTCGCGGCGCAGTACGCCGCGCGCGCGGGCGTCGTCGAGGCGCTGCTCCGCTCCAGCGGCTCGCGCGTGCCGCCGCTCCTCGTCAGCTGCTACGAGGGGCTCGCGACGAGCGAGCGCCACGTCCGCTCCGCGCTCACGATGATGACCCGGTGGGAACTCGAGCCGCTGCTCCGCGACGTGCACCGGCTCCGCGTCCCGACGCTGCTCCTGGCCGGCGCGGCCGACCGCTGGGTTCCGCCAAGCGCGGCGCGTCGCGTCGCCGCCTACGTCCCCGGCTCCGCCTTCGAGGTGTGGGAGCGGCAGGGACACCTCATGCACGAGGAGGCGGGCGACGCCACGGCCGAGCGCGTGCTGCGCGCGGGCGCGGAGCACGGCGCGCAGGCCGCCGCCTGACCGCGGGCGCGTCGTCACCGTCCGGCCCCCACGGGTGCGCCGCGCGCCGCGTCCACGAACGCGCGAGTGACCGCCGCCGCGCCCGCCCGCCGCGCCTCCCCCTCGGCGCGGTCGCGCACCTGCTTCGCGACCGAGATCCGCGCCACGTACGGCGCGGCCTCGACCGCCTCGTCGAGCCCCGCCCGCGCCGCGTCGTCCCACGGGAGCGGCCCGTCGCGCAGCGAGGCCTCGGCCGCCCCCGACGAGCCGGCCGCGGCGCCCGCCCGCGCGGGCGTCGCCTCGATCGCGTCGAGCTCCGTGCCTAACGGGATGATCTGGAAGAGGGCGTCGAAGAGCGCGTTGCAGCACTCCTGCACGAGGTACGTCGCGCCGGCGTAGCCCATGAACGGCGTGCCCGTGTGCCGCCGCACGACCGCGCCCGGGAACGAGGCCGGGACGTACGTCGCCCGGCCGCCCGACTCGGCGAGGTACATCCGCTCGTTGTACGAGCCGAAGAGCACGAGCGGCGGCTTCTCGCGGACCATCTGCCGCACGGCGGCGTTGTCCGTCTTCTGCCCGGGGCGCCGGGCGACCGCGAACGTGCACGGCATCCCGAGCTCCTCCTCCAGGAAGTGCCGCAGCCCGCGCGCGTAGGTCTCGTTCGCCACGACGGCGAACGACGCGGTGCCGAAGAAGTCCTGCGTCACGCTCCGCCACAGGTCCCAGAGCGGCTTCACCGTCGTGTGCTTCTCGCGCGCGATGAACGGCTCGGGGTCGAGGCCGAGCTCCGCGCCTAACGCACGCAGGAAGGCGGTCGTCGAGTGCAGGCCGATCGGCGCCTGGAAGTACGGGCGCCCGAGCGCCTCGGCGAGCAGCCGCCCGTACTCGCGGTACATCACCACGTTCGCCTCGGCGTCGACCAGCCGCGGCACGTCGGCGAGGTGGCAGCCGAGCGGGAAGGTGAGGTTCACCTCCGCGCCGATCCCCTCGACGAGGCGGCGGATCTCCGCGAGGTCGCTCCACAGGTTGAACGTGCCGTAGGCGGGGCCGAGGATGTTCACGCGCGGGCGCTCGCCGGGGGCACGTTCGCGCGGCTTGGGCGCGACGCCGCGCTTGAGGCCGTACTCGGTCCAGAGCCAGGCCATCGCGCGGTTGGCGCTCTGCCACTGGTCCTCGTCGATCGTGCGCGGGAGGAAGCGCTGGATCCCGGTGCCCTCCGGCGTCACGCCGCCGCCGATCATCTCGGCGATCGAGCCCGTGACGACGACGGCCGGGAGCTCCGGGTCGAGCGCGCGGTGCGCGCGTCGCATCGCGCCCTCGGTGCCGTGCTGGCCCAACTCTTCCTCGCCGAGCCCGGTGACGACGATCGGCAGCTCGTGCGGGGGGAGCGCGTCGGTGTAGTGGAGGACCGAAGTGACCGGGAGGTTCTCGCAGCCCACCGGGCCGTCGATGACGACCTGGAGACCCTTCACGGCCGTGAAGACGTACACGGCGCCCCAGTAGCCGCCGGCGCGGTCGTGGTCGAGGACTAACACGGGCGCGCCTCCGCGGCGACCAGGGAAGGAGCGGCGGACGAGAAGCAGCGGCTGTCATCCTGAGCCGGAGCGCAGCGCAGGCGAAGGATCGCTATCCGAGGCGACCATCCCGCGGACGCTGGCCGTACGACGTGTCTTCCCGAGGACAGCGATCCTTCGCTCCGCTCAGGATGACACGCCGTACCGTTCCAGTGACGCGCGCGCATCACACCATCTCCTCCGCCTTGCGCGCCCGCGCCAGCTTCACGAGCTGGCGCTTGTAGTGCTCCCGGAACTCCGGCCGGTCCTCGGGCGCCTTCGCGAGGCCGCCGGCCTCCCACACCCCCGCCGCGGCCCCCTCCCCCACCCCGTCGAAGAACTCGCGCATCGTGTCGAAGCGCGCGCGGTTCGCCACCGCACCGTTCACGACGGGCGCGAGCGCCCCCGCCCCCGCCGGCCCCATGAGCGGGCGCGCGGAGATGAGGTTCGTGAAGTAGAGCGCGGGCACGCCGCGCTCCTTCGCGTGCTGCACGACGGGCGTCGTCCCGATCGCCACGTCGGGGCGGAACTCCTCGAACGCCGCGAGGTCCTGCTCCAGCGAGGCGCGGTACTGTACGTGGACGCCGCGGGACTCCAACCACGCGCGGTCCGGCTCGCTCCACGGCGTGCGCGGGCACGCGGTGCCGACGTAGCGCACGTCGGCCCCGCTCTCGACCAGCAGCCGCGCGACGATCAGCTCCGAGCCCTCGTAGCCGGACATCGTCACGCGCGCCTTCACCGGGTTGGCCGCGAGCGCGGCGCGCATCGGGAAGAGCACGCCCTTGGACGCGTCGATGGCCGAACGCGCCGCGCCGGTCGCCGCGCCGACCGCCTCAAGCCAGGCCGCGGTGCCCTCGACGCCGACCGGCGCCGAGGGGAGCACCGGGCGCCCCGCGGCCTCGAACTCGCGCACCGACGCGACGTAGAACGGGTGCAGCGCCGCCACGACCGCGCCGTCGAGCGCGGCGTAGAGCTCGCGCCACTCGCGCGTCGGCACGGCGGGGCCGGCCGCGAGGCCTAACGGTTCCAGCAGGCGGCCGATGACGACCGGGTCCGCGGGGAACAGCTCGCCGAGCAGCGTGACCGTCGGCTTCGCGCTCACGCCCGTGCGCGGCGCGCGCACCGGGCCCTGCTCGACCTCGCCGCGCGCGTAGCGGAGCATCGCGCCCGCGAGCACGTCCTTGGCCTCCGCGTGCGTCGGCACGCCGAAGCCCGGCACGTCGATGCCGACCACGCGCACGCCGTTGATCTCCTTCGGCAGCAGCTGCAACGGCACGCCCGACGCCGTCGGCACGCACAGGTTGGTGACGACGATCGCGTCGTACTGCGCCGGGTCGGCGAGCGCGTGCACCGCGTCGCGGATGTCCTCGAACAGCTTGCCCGTGACGAGCGACTCGGAGTTGAACGGCACGTAGCCCACCGTGCGGCGCGCACCGTAGAAGTGGCTCGTAAACGTGAGCCCGTACACGCAGCACGCGCTCCCCGAGAGCACGGTCGCCGTGCGCCGCATGCGCAGCCCGACGCGCAGCGAACCGAACGCGGGGCACATGCTCTGCGGCCGGTCGTGCGCGCCCTTGGGGTAGTCGCGCGCGAACCCGTCGAGCACCTCGCCCTTCCCCGCCGCGGTCGCGGCCGCGTGCAGCTGCTCGGCCCCGGCGTGGCAGCCGAGGCCGTCCGCCCCGGCCGCCGCGGACGGGGTCGTGTTAGACGCGACGAGGGTGGTCACCGGCGCGCCTCAGACGGCGTCGTAGACGACTTCGAGCGACGGCCGCGCGACCGGCTCGCGCCCGCACATGTCGGCCATCGTCGCCGGGTCGAGCACCACGTCCCGCCCCACCGCCTCGGCCGCGAACAGGTCCAGGAGCGCGGTCTGCGACAGCGGCCGCGGACGCTCCGGCGGCGCCTCGGCCACCGCGGTCGCGAGTTGCTCGAACACCGGCGCCCAGCGCGTGCCGGGGCGTCCGATGATCTCGTAGTTCGCGCTCTTGCGCCGGATGTCCTCGTGCGCGGGGATCGCCGCGAGCACCGGGATCCCGGCCGCGTCGGCGAAGCGCTGCGCCTCGCCCGTGCCGTCGTCCTTGTTCACCACGAGCCCCGCCACGCCGACGTTCCCGCCCAGCTTGCGGAAGTACTCGACGGCCGAACAGACGTTGTTGGCGACGTAGAGCGACTGCAGGTCGTTGGAGCCGACGACGATCACCTTCTGGCACATGTCGCGCGCGATCGGGAGCCCGAAGCCGCCGCAGACGACGTCGCCCAGGAAGTCGAGGAGCACGTAGTCGAAGCCCCACTCGTGGAAGCCGAGCTTCTCGAGCAGCTCGAAGCCGTGGATGATCCCCCGGCCGCCGCAGCCGCGGCCGACCTCGGGGCCGCCTAACTCCATCGCGAACACGCCGTCGCGCTTGAAGCACACGTCGGAGATCGACACCTCCTCGCCCGCGAGCTTCTTGCGGCTCGACGTCTCGATGATCGTCGGACACGCCCGGCCGCCGAAGAGCAGCGACGTCGTGTCGCTCTTCGGGTCGCAGCCGATGAGCAGCACGCGCTTGCCCTGCTGCGCCATCATGTACGACAGGTTGGCGAGCGTGAAGCTCTTGCCGATGCCGCCCTTGCCGTAGATGGCGATCACCTGCGTCGCTTTCGTCACTTCGCCGGCCGACGCCTGGCCGGCGGGCGGCGCGTCGGGTTCTACCGCCGCCTCGGCGCGCAGGCGGCGGCCCATCTGGACGAGCGGGGACGCGGGGGTGCTCACGGTCGGGGGCAGGGCGACGGCCGTCACGGGCAGGACCTCCAGTCGAGGATCATCTTGATGCAGGCGGGGTCGTCGAACGCCGTCGCGTACGCGTCGCGCACCGCCGCGGTGCCTAACGACACGTCGGCCGCGTGCGTGGCGATCCCGCCGAGCGAGAGCGCGCCGCGCGCGACGAGCGCGCGCGCGTCGGCCAGGTCCTCCGGCGCCCACCCCGCCGCGACGCGCACCCGCGCCTCGCGCATGAACGCGGGGACGTACTCGAAGGTGAGCGGCGCCGCGTAGAAGCCGGCGAGCACGACCTCGCCCCCCTTCGCGAGCCGCCCGATCAGCGCGTCGAGCAGCGCGCCCGACCCGCTCAGCTCGCAGACGCACGCGTAGTCGCGCCGCGCGTCCGCGTCGGAGGTGAGGACGGGGTAGCCGGCCGCGCCGCCGCGGCGCGCCTCGTCGACCTCCCACACCGTCGGCGGCGCGCCGCCTAACGCGACGACGAGGCGCGCGGCGAGCCGGCCCAGCGTGCCGTGCCCGACGATGAGGTCGGGGAGCGCCGCGCCGCCGCGCACCGCGTGCAGCGCCGTCGCCGCGAGCGCCAGGAGGATGGCCTCCGCGCCGCGCTCGGCGTCGAGCGCCACCAGGCGCGCGCCGGGCGCGACGAGCCGACGGCACGCCCCGCCGAACAGGTTGGCGACCTCGATGGCGCTGTATGCGCCGGGGACGAAGACCCGGTCGCCTAACGCGCGCCCCGACCCCGGCCCGGCCCACACGACGCGCCCGACGGTCTCGTACCCGGGGATCAGCGGGTACCGCAGGCCGGGGAACTGGGGCATCGTCCCCCGCCAGAACAGCCGCTCGGTGCCGGCGCTGATCCCCGTCCACTCGACCTCGACGACCGCGTCGGCGTCCCCCGGCGCGCGGTGCGCCACCGGGCGGAGCGAGAGCGTCCCGGGCGCCTCGAGGACCACGGCGAGCGCCTCGAACGGGACGGCGGGAGTGCGGGCGTCGTACGCCGCCGCGCGCGGGACGTCCGTCGTCGCCGCCGTCACAGCTCCCCCGTGATCACGCCCGCGACGACCGGGTACCGCGTCGGCCGCACGCGCACGCGCCGGAAGCCCGCGCCCTCGAGCAGCGCGCGGAACTCGGCCGCCGTGCGGGCGCGCCCGCGCCCCATCGCGCGCAGGTAGTAGGCGAAGTACACGTCGCCCACCGCCTCCGCCCCGCGCACGCCGGCAAGCGGCTCCGCGATGACGACCATGCTATGAGGCGCGAGCGACGCGCGCACGCGGCGGAGCAGGGCGCTCACGGTCGCGTCGTCGTGGTCGAGGCAGACGCGGACGAGCGTCGCGACGTCGGCCCCCGCCGGCAAGGCATCACGCTGGAAGTCGCCGCCGACGACCTGCACGCGGGCGCCCTGCCCCGCCTCCGCCACCCGCCGCCGCGCCCGCGCCGCGACCGGGGCGAGGTCGAACAGCGTGCAGGCGAGCCGCGGGTGCCGCCGCGCGGCGGCGAGCACGAACACGCCGTCGCCGCCGCCGACGTCGAGCAGCGCGCGCCGGTCGCGGAGCGGCACCGCGTCGAGCAGTTCGTCGGAGAGCGGGGCCACGGTGGCCGCCATGAGCGCCGAGTAGCCGGACACGTCCGCGGCGCCGAGTCGCGCGCGGCGGGGCGCGTCGGTGTAGGGCCAGTAGGCGGCGAGCGCGGTCTGGTCGTCACCCGGCGCGCGGCGGAGGAGCGCGAGCGGGTCGCGCAGGTCGTCGTAGAGCAGGGCGTTGTGCTCGACCAGCTGCGCGAGCCCAGGGCTCGCGAGCAGCGGGCCGCCCGTCGCGCCGAGGCCCCACCGCCCGCCCGTGCGCCGCTCGACGAGGCCGAGCGCGGCGGCCGCGGCGAGCAGCCGCCGCGCGCCGTCGGTCGGCAGCTCGAGCCGCTCGAGCAACGCGTCCTCCCGGACCGGCCCATCGGAGACCAGGGTCAGCAGCCCGCACTGCACGCACGCGGCGACCGTCTGCGTGTACGCGAACCCCGCGACGAGGTCGAACACCGCGCGCGAGCGCCGCCGCGCGATGCCGCGCACCACGGGCACTCGCGCCGCCCACCGCTGGAACGTCGCGCTCGCGTACAGCCGGTCCCGCGCGCCAAGCGCCCGGTCCTCCAGCCGCTCGGCCCACGTGGCCGCCGCGCGCGCGGGCGCCGGGCCGGGCTCGGGCGCTTCGGGCGCGGCGCGCGCGCCGCCCACGCGTTCGGCGCGCGGGTTCGCGGAAGACGGCAAGGGCCCGGCGAGCGTCAAGGGGGTCGCTCCGGCACGAGGGCGCTCGTGAACGCCGGGGACGACGGCGTGCACGGGTGACCGGTGGTCCCGTCGCGGCGCACGCGCCCCGGGGATCCGGCGAGCGCGATAGTAGGGGCGGGTCCGACAACTGTCAAGAGTCGTTGACAAAGCGAGTGTCAACGGATTGCGACATCCCGTTCCGCCCCCTACTGTAGCGCGAGCGGGATCCCGATCGGGATCCATCGCGGGCGCGTGGCGACGCGCGCCGACCTGCCTCACCCCGAAGCCCCCCGCCCCGTGCACGCGCGTTTTCCGTTCACCGCGATCGTCGGGCAGGACGAGATGAAGGCGGCGCTCCTCATCGCGGCCGTCGACCCGGGCATCGGCGGGGTGCTCGTCCAGGGACACCGCGGCACGGGCAAGAGCACCGCGGTGCGCGCGCTCGCCGGCGTGCTCCCCCCGCTCGTCGTCGACGCGGCCTGCCGCTACGGCTGCGACCCGACCGCGAACGGCGCCCGCTGCGACGAGTGTCACGCGCGCGAGCACGCCGGCGCCCGCGCTCGCGCGCGCCGCGCCCCGGTCCCGGTCGTCGACCTTCCACTCGGCGCCACCGAGGACCGCGTCGTCGGCGCCCTCGACCTCGAGCGCGCGCTCCGCACCGGCGAGAAGGCCTACGAGCCCGGCCTCCTCGCGCGCGCGCACCGCGGGTTCCTCTACGTCGACGAGGTGAACCTGCTCGAGGACCACCTCGTCGACCTCTTGCTCGACGTCTCGCAGTCGGGCGAGAACGTCGTCGAGCGCGAGGGGCTCTCGGTGCGCCACCCCGCGCGCTTCGTCCTCGTCGGCAGCGGCAACCCGGAAGAGGGCGACCTGCGCCCCCAGCTCCTCGACCGCTTCGGCGTCTCGGTCGAGGTGACGACGCCGGCGGATCCGGACGCGCGCGTCGAGGCGGTGCTGCGGCGCGACGCGTTCGACCGTGACCCGGAGGGCTTCGCGCGGCAATGGGCGCGCGCGGAAGCCACGGTGCGACGCCGCGTCACGGACGCGCGCTCGCGGATCGGCGCCGTCGCGGTGCCGCACGCCGTCCTCCGCCGCGGCGCGGAGCTCTGCGCCCGGCTCGGCACCGACGGCGTCCGCGGCGAGCTCACGCTGCTCCGTGCCGCGCGGGCGACGGCGGCGTACGACGGCGCGTCCGTCGTCGACGACGGGCACCTCCGCCGCGTGGCGTCGATGGCGCTCCGCCACCGCCTGCGGCGCGACCCGCTCGACGACGCGGGCTCGAGCGCGCGCGTCGAGCGGGCCGTGGGCGAGCTGTTCGGCGCGGCCGTGGTGTGACCGCTCGTGGTGTGACGGCCGACGGCGTGACGGCTTCCGGCGTGACGCTCCCCGACCTCGCGATCGCGCTCCTCGCGGACGACGGCGCGGCGGCACTGGGCGGAGCCCTGGTCGTCGCGCCCGGGGCCGAAGAGGGCGAGCGCTGGGTCGCGGCGTTACGAGCGGCGCTCGCCGCGCGCCGCCCGCTCGCGCCGTGGCGTGTCGTCCCGAGCGCGGTGAGCGACGACCGACTCGTGGGCGGGCTCGACGTCGTCGCCACGCTCGCGGCCGGCGCGCGCGTGGAAACACGCGGACTGCTGGCGGAGGCGGACGGCGGCGTGCTCGTCCTGCCACGCGCGGCGGCCGCGCGCACGGCCACGCTCGCGCGCGTCACCGACGCGATCGAGGGCGGTCGGCTCGCGGTCGTCGCCGTCGTCTGCGGCGACGAGGAGCGCGCCGCGGTGCCGTCGCTCCTCACCGAGCGACTCGGGCTCCACGTGTGGTTGCCGGCCGGGTATGCGCCGGCCGTGGAAGGCGTATGGGAAGCCTACGAAGGTGACGCACCCACAGCGGACGCTGACGCGCCGCGCGCGCCCGCCCGGGCTGCCGTAGCGGCGCTGTGCGACGTCGCCGACGCGTTCGGGATCGTCTCGACGCGCGCGATGGTGTTCGCGATGCGGGTGGCCCGCGCGCTCGCGCGCGCCGCCGAGCGTGCGGCACCCGACGAGGACGACCTCGCGGCCGCCGTGCAGCTCGTGCTCGCGCCGCGGGCGGTGCGCGTCCCGGCCGACGAGCCGTCGCGGCCGGAGGCGGAGCCCGAACCGGACCCGCGCCCCGCAGCCGCACCACCCGACGACGTCGGCCCTGCCGACGCGCCGCCCCCGAATCCCACGGCGTCCCCCAAGCGCGAGTCCGCGAACGGGTCGTCGGGCGAGGACGTGCCACGGGCGGCGGATGAACTCGCGACGCGCGAACTGCTCGTCGCCGCGGCCCGGGCCGCGCTGCCACCCGATCTGCTGGACGCGGCCGGCGCCGGCGGGGCTGCCCGCGCGAGCACCGCGCGCGGCGCGTCGGGGCGCGCGGCCCGCGCCGGACGGTCCGCCGACGACCGGCGCGGCCGCCGCGTCGGCATGCGGCCGGGGCGCCCCGGCGGGGGCAGCCGTCTCGACCTCGTCGAGACGCTCCGCGCCGCGGCGCCGTGGCAGGGCGCACGCGGCCGCACGCCGGGCGGCTCCCTCGCCGTCCGCCTCGGCGACCTGCGCATCGAGCGCTGCCGGCGCGCGTTAGGCACGACGACCGTCGTCGTCGTCGACGCGTCGGGGTCGGCCGCGCTCGGCCGACTCGCCGAAGCAAAGGGGGCGGCCGAGTTGCTGCTGGCGGAGAGCTACGCGCGGCGGGACCAGGTCGCGCTCGTCGCGTTCCGGGGGGGCGCGGCGAGCGTCCTGCTGCCGCCGACGCGCGCGCTCGCGCGGGCGCGCCGCGTCGTGAGCGCGCTGCCGGCCGGCGGCGGCACCCCGCTCGCCGCGGCGCTCGTCGCCGCCGCCGACCTCGCGCGCGGCGCCGCCCGCGCGGGCGCGCGCCCCGCCGTCGTGCTGCTCACCGACGGCCGCGCCAACGTCGCCCTCGACGGCGCGCCCGGCCGCGAGCGCGCGCGCGCCGACGCCGAGCGCGCGGCGCGTGCGCTCGCCGCCACGCTCGGGGCGGCGCGCGGCCTCGCCGTCGTCGTCGACACCGCGGTGCGCGGCGGCGCCGAAGCGCGCGACCTCGCCGCGGCGGCGCGGGGACGCTACGTCGCGCTCCCGCACGCGTCCGCGCACGCGCTGCACGGCGTCGTGCGCGACGCGCTCGCTGACGCGCCCGCGCGCCGCGCCGTCCCGCGCGCATGAGCGCCATGGCAGAGGCGTCGCTCGCCCGCGTGCCCGGTGCGCGGCGGCGAGGGACCGGCCGGTGGCGACGCGCGCTCGCCGCCGCGGCGGGCGTGCTCGCCTTCTGGTACGGCGCGACGGGCCTCCTCCTCGCCCTCGAACGCAGCGACGCGACCCGGCTGCTCGCGCTCGGCCTCGCCGTCGCCGCGGCCGTCGCGGGCGCCGCGTGCGTCCGCGCCGGGGCGCGGGGCGCCGGGGCGGGCGCCGCCGCGCGGGCCGTGCTCGGCGGCGCGCTGCTCTGGGTGTGCGTGTCGGCGACGTTCTACGGCGGGTGGGTGGTCGGGCCGGCGCCGTTAGGCACCGTGGCCCCGGCCGACGCCGGGGCCGGCGCCCCGTCGCTCGCGCGCGCGGCCGCCGCCGTCGCGGCCACCGCGTACAGCAGCCTGCTCGCTGCGGCGCTGCTGCTCGTCGCCGTCCGGGCGGCGCGCGGGCCGCGCGGCCGGGGCCTAACGCAAACGTCGGCCGCGGGCCGCTACGGGCCAATCGCGTTCGCCACGCTCTGGGCGGCCCACGAGCTCGCGAAGCTCAACGTGTTCCTCGGCGTCGCGAGTCCCGGCGCGGCGTACCTGCCGGCGTACCTCGCCCACTTCCGTCAGTTCTTCGGGCCGGCGCGCAATTCGCCGCTGCTCGCTGCGAGCGTGGTCGCGCTCGGTGCGGCGGCGGCCGCGCTGGCCGTCCGGGCGCGGCGCGCGGATCCCGCGTCCGCCCGCCGCACCGGCCTCGCACTCCTCGCCGGGGTCCTCGCGCTCGCGACGTTCGAACACGCGATGCTCGGCGTGCGCACGCCGCCGGAGTGGTGGGACGCGTTCGTCGGCTGGCGCGAACAACCCGCGCATCACGCCCTCGCACCGGACCGTCAGAACGCCCGCCCGAGCACGCCGTAAGGACACGCGACGCAACGGCACGTACGAGGCACCGGTCGGAACCGAACCGACCGGCGCCACCGGCCCGCGCCCACACGAGAGTGGCCCGGTCGTGCTACCGCCGGGTCCAGATCAGCACGATACTGCAACCGGTCATGCGCGCGTCACCGTACTCCGGCGGGGCGAAGGCCGGGTCGGCGTAGACCTCGATGCCGCCCACCTGTTGCGGGCTCAGATACTGGTCGATCTCGTCGCCGGGCGGGAGGGCTGTGCCGTCCAGGACGACCGTCGCCCGGCAGCTCCCGCTCCCATTTTTTCCACGGCCGAGGATCGTGTTGCCGAGGCGTCCGTTCGGGGCGATCTGCAGCCCCGGCATCCCCTGCAACGCGTCGGTGACCTGGACGGGGTGCCAGCGCTCGAGGTCCTCCGCCGTGAGGAACCGGCCGAACGCGCTGTGCCGCCGGCGTTCGAGAAACTCGCGGAGCTGCAGCGACGCCGGGGACGCCTTGCCGTAGACCGTCACCGGGTCGAGGCTCGCCACCGTGCCGTTCATCCGCACGTCCACCGTGCCGGCGCGGCCGGGGGCGAGGTCGACGGCGACCCGGCGCACCGCGAACCCGATCGCCCGTACCTCGAGCGTGCGCGTGCCCGCCGGCAGCCCGGCGAGGGTGAACGTCCCGTCGGCGTCGACCGTAGCCGCGGCGGCCGTGCCCCAGACGAACGCCCGGGCCCCGCGCACGGGGCGCCCTGCCGAATCGCGCACGGTCCCGGTCAGGCGCGCGGTGCCGCGCGCCACGGCGGCGGTGGCCGTGTCACGGGCGGCGGCACCGGCCGTCGGTCGAGCGGCCGTTCTACCGGGCAGCGCGGCGGCCGCCGTCACGACCGAGACCGTATCGCCGAGGGTGAGGTCGCGCACCACGAACCCGCGGGGCGGCAGCTCCAGCGCGACCGGGCCGCCCGCGCGTCCCGGGGCCGCCACGCTCAGGGCGAGTTCCACCCCGGCCGGTACGCCACACGCCACGTAGGTGCCACCCGGGCCGGTCACGACGGGAACGCGGCGGTGCTCGGTGTGCACCCCGCCGGCCCCGACCGCGAGCTCCGACCAAGCGAGGACGACCGTGGCGTTCGCGACGGACGCGTCGTCGCTCGCGTCGCGCACGCGCCCGGCGAGCAGGCCGGTCGAGTCGGACGGCGCCTGCGGGCTCCCGCACAGCACCGGGCGCATGCGGGCGAGGGCCGGCAGGGCGAGGTCGACGCGGACCGTGTCGCCGCCGGGCCCGAGCTCGACGAGCCGCGGCCGGACCTCGACGTGCAGCAGGTCGAGGAGCGGGTGCTCAACGCCGACGAGGTACCGCCCCGGCGCGAGCGAGTCCATCCGGAACACCCCCGCCGAGTCGGCCACCACGGCGCGGCCCCCCAGCAGGTCCGGGGCGCGCGCGATTTGTACGGTCGCCCCGGCGAGCGGCCCGGGCGTGAGCGAGTCATACGCCACGCCGCGCACCGCGCCCAGCGCCCCGGCGGGCGTGGGCGCGGGGGCCGCGGGCGGTCGGGTGGCCGCCGGCAGGGCCGTGGGCTGCTGGCCGGCTGCCACGTGGGCCCCGAGCGTCAGTGCGGCGACGGAGATTGCGACTACGGGGGCGCGAGTGTGCATCGGCCAGGCTCTGGGAGCGGGGGCGCGGCGAACGTACAATGCTGCCCGAGACCCCGCCAGGTGTGGTTGCGCCGCCGGCGGCTGTGGGACCTCGTAAAGGCGCAGCGCGACGCCGTGTGCGTGGCGCTGCGGGCGCGGCTGGCGACCCTCGACCCGTACGCGTTCGAGCCCGGGGTCGCGCCGATCACGCTCATCGACGGCGAGAAGCTGCTCAACCTGCTGATCGCGCACGGCCTCGGCGTGCGCACCGGGACCGTCGAGCTGCTCGAACTGGACGAAGGCGCGCTCGCGCCGGCGCCCGAGGCGGGCGGGGCCGCGGACGCCTAACAGTCGCCGTCGGCGGCCGGCGACGGAGGCGGGGCGACGCTGCGCCGCGCCTCGGCAGCGAACGTGGCGCGGCCGCCGAGCCGTCGTGACCGCGACGCGACGCGCTATGCGGCGGCCGCCGCGTTCCCGGGTCGCGGGACGCGGCCCCGCACCGCGTTCGCCCGGCCGCTCACGGTCAGGCGCCCCCCGGCGTCGGGCGCCGGCAGGCGCTCGCGCAACCGCGCCTGGACCCCCGCGCGCTCCTCGGCGGCGAGCCCGGCGAGCGCCGGCCCGAAGGCCGGGCCCTCGAGGACCGTCGCCCAGTAGTCGTCGAAGCCGGCGAACGTGCGGCAGACGGGCATCTCTCGCGTCTCGACCCCCTCCAGCCCGGCCCCGGTCCAGAGGGCGCGGAGCGCGTCGGCGCTCGACGCCTCCGGGCGCGGCGGGCCCGGGACGTCGCGCCCCGCCGCGCGCAGCGCCGCCTCCACGGCCGCGTACGGGAAGCCGCCCCCGGGCAGGTCCCACGCGTACGCCGCGACGAGGCCGCCCGGGCGCACCACGCGCGCCAGCTCCGCGACGCCCACGGCCGGCTCGGGCACGAAGAAGATCACGAGCGGCATCACCGCCGCGTCGAACGCCGCGGCGGCGTACGGCAGGGCCCGCGCGTCGCCGGCCCGGAACTCGGGGACCGGCGGAGTGCCCCGCACGGCGAACCGCGTCCGGGCGTAGGCCAGCTGCGCCGCGGACGGGTCGACCCCGTGCACGGCGGCCGGCGCGCACCGCTGAAGGAGCAGCTCGGTGAACGCCCCGTTGCCGCAGCCGACGTCGAGCCAGGCGAGCCCGGGCGGGGCGGCCAGCCAGTCGAGGAACGGGGCGCCGGCGAGCCGGCTCCACGCCCCCATGAACCGCTCGTAGCCCGCCCCGTCGTCGAAGCGGATCGCGCCTTGTGCCATGAGGACAGTGCGTTAGGCGCGCGGCCGCAGAGCCACGCCGGCAACGGGCGAGAAACCCTCACCCGCTGCGGCGAATTTCGAGAGGCACCGGTCGGAATCGAACCGACGAATGGAGGTTTTGCAGTTCTCCGGGGCCGTTTGCGGATCATTGTAACTCGTTGCAGTTGTCCCCGCATGCCTCTAGCCATGGCCTGTCGGGATTGCGAATGGCGGTCCCACGTTGCGCCCTGTTCCGGCCGGAACTGGACCGGAAGGGTGGACCAGCCACGCCCTACGTGCCCCTGCTCTGCCGACTTCCGCCGCCCTCTCTGCCGGGTTTCGCCGGTCGCGCGGACTCAAATTGGACACACCCACCGCGTCGGTGTTCGTGTGGCGGCGACCGCGCGCCGGCGGCCGCCGCGCGTGAGGGCCAGGCGTGGGAGGCGGGCGCTGCAGGAGTCGGCGGCGTGCGTCATGAGGCCGGATACCGAGGCGCGGAACTGGGAGCAGCCGTCGGAACCTCCGCCCTAGACGGTAATGCGTCATCCTCCATTGCCACCACGAGCTCGACGCGGACCGAACACGGGTGTCCGACGGTCGGGGTTACCCGAACAAACCCTCTCGCGCTTTTCCGCATGAGCTCAGCGAATCGCACCATCTCCTCGGCCGAGACGATAATTGGCTCTGCGCGCCCGCTGACCCAAATGCGGCGAAGATCGGGAATCGGTGGCACGGGTGTCACCTTACGTCGGGCGGTGTGGTGTATCGGGCGGAATGCGCTGCAGAAGGGAGTCGGCCCCTACGCCGCGTGAGTGCTGCGGCGCGCTGATCGCGCGAGGCGTGGCAGTGCCGGCCGCCATCCATGCACGATCCCTCAGCTTGCCCCCGGCGCCGCCAGCGCGGCGCGGACGAGCGCGAGACACCAGTCGGCGTCGAGGTCCGTGCCGCGCGCCTGCGCGGCCTCGCACTCGCGCCGCAACGTGACCACCGCGGTACGCATCGCGTCCCGCTGGCCGTACGCGACCAGCCGCCGGTCGAGGAATACCGGCGGCACGTCGACCGGCGGCACCCACATGGGGGATGGCGCGTCCGCCGCCTCGCGGTACGTCCAGCCCTCGCGCGTGAGGGTGTCGACGGCGGCTTGGGCGCGCGGCGCCGCGTCAGACGTCGTCACTGTTGCCGCCGCCGCTGAACCCGCCACCGCCGCCGAAGTCGAACCCGCTCGCCGGCTCGGACGACGGTGGGCTCGGCGACTCGAAGAAGCCCTCCGCGACGCTCGAGACGTCGAACGTCAGCGCACGCTCGGTGTCCGGCGTCTCGGGACCGGGCGGCGCGGATTCGGCCGGCCGCGTGACGTGGTGTTGCGAGTCGTAGCCGCACCGGAGACACCGGAAGTGTGTGCGCGATCCCCGGGCGAAGGCGACGGCGCCCCGACAGCGGGGGCAGTGCGGCGTGCGGCTGGTCGGCGTCATGGGTTCCTCCGCGGCTTCGGGGTGGCCGGCTTCGCGGGCGCTGCCGATGCATCGGCTACCTGCGCCACGCGTCGTGGCAGTCGACCGCGGCGCGCGCGAGCCCAACCGCGACCATGGCGTTAGTCCGCACCCCAGCCTGTGAACCGTCGAACCGGGAAGCGATCGGGGGAGTCATGGCATGCTGGAGGTTCGGGGTGGCCTGATGTCCATGCTGCTGCGGGCGCGATCAACGCGTGGCTGCGGGTAGGCAGCTACGCGGCCCACAGCAGCACACCGCCGGGTTGCCGACCCCGCACGCTGCAGTAATCGCGGCGGCGTCGACCGGCGCGCCTACGCCGACGGGGCGTACGACTCGAGGTAGCCGCAGGCCGGGCAGCGGAACGTGGTCACCGCGTGGCGCTCGCGCCCGCGGAGCTGCAGCCCGGTCCAGAAGGAACGCTCCGGCGGACCCTCCGCCCACTCCGGCGCGGAGACCGAGCCCGTGGGCACGCCCTTGTCGATGATGAACCCCGATTCCATCGGGGTCGCGCATTTCGGGCACGTGGGCGTCGGCATGTGGGCGCGAAGGTCGGCGAGAACGGGCGCACGGGTGGCGAGTTGGCTCTTGGGGGGTGCGCACCGCGGCCCGCCCAAGTTACGCGACGCGGCATGCCAGAGCGGGCGCGCTGCCGGGCGAGAGCCCCGGCGGAACGGCGCGCCGCCGCGGACCCGGTTACCGCGCACCCGAGGACCCCCAGAGAGTAATGCCGACGCCACACTGCGCAGCGAACATGCCGCCCGGCCGCGACAGGGGTGCCTACCTCGCGACGGCGCCCGTCGGCGCCCGACAGCCCCGACGGTAGGCGATCCCGCCGCCCGGCCGCCCGCGCCTCTCGCACGGCGTGACGGCCCGCCCACGGCGTCGTCCCGGGTCCGATTCCGTGACCTCGCCTCCGACCGGCGGCCGATGCGTCCCGTGCACTTCCTCCAGCGCGCCGACACCGGGGCGCTCTTCGTCCTCGGCCCCGCCTCGGGCTTCGCCATGCAGTGGGAGCAGCAGGCCGGCGGCGCCCCGCGGCCGCTCCGCCACGTCTTCCGGGGGGTCGCCGCCCTCGCCGCCGACGTGACCTGACGGGCCGCGCACGGGCTCCTCGCCGCGTGGGCGGCCGAGCGCGCGTGGACCTGGGCGGACAACGGCCGTGCGCCGGTGGCCCTGCACTCGGAGGTCGCGCCCGCGCCCAGCCGCGCGGACGTTACCGGGTCGGCGGTCCGGGCGGACTACGCGCCGAACGGCGTCACGTACCGCGGCGGGGACGACGGGTGGGGAGCGGCGGGCGGCGCCACTCGTTAGGCGCCGATCGGCGCGCCGACGCGGAGCAAGTTGCCGCTCGGGTCGACGACGTGGAACTCGCGCAGCCCCCAGGGCCGCGCGCCGTCGTCCTTGAGGCGCGGGATGCCCTCGGCCGACCCCCCGGACGGCGCGAGCGCGGCGGCGAACGCCGCGCGCCAGTCCGCTAGGTCGGCCACGCGCAGGTAGCACCCCGCGTACGACGCGTAGGGGTCGACGTCGGCGCGGAAGAAGTGCAGCTCCACCGCGCCGCGCCGCACGATGAAGTAGCCCTCGGCGTCGTACCGGCGCACGAGCGCGAAGCCGGCCGCCCCGTAGAACGCCTGCGTCTCGTCAAGCCCGCGGCTCGGCAGCGCGGGCATCACCGCGTCGGGGGCCGAGACGGTCTGGGAGGTGGCGGACAGGACGGGGGGCACGGCGGGCCTCGGCGGAGAGAGTGGGGACGCACGCCCAAGGTGCCGTCCGGCGGGTGGCGGCGCCAGCGCCGCCCCCGCGCTCCCACGCGACGGGGCGAAGGCGCTGCTCGCGCCGTACCGCCCCGAGGCAATGCGCGCGTACCCGGTCTCGCGACTCGTCAACGACCCACGCCACGACATGCCGGACGTGATCGCCCCGTCACCGAGCGATGTGTGACGACGTGGGCGCGCCGGGGCGGCTCTGGTCCGAGCCGAGTCCGGCGCGCTACCGCGTCGTGCTCCCCGCCGACGCCCTCCCGGCCGGCAGCACGCCGCTGCAGCTCGTCGTGCAGTCCGGCACGACCCAACAGCGGACGGCGGCGCTCACGCTCATCGCGCGCTGACCCGGCGCGCCGCGTTAGGCGTTCGGCGGGTAGTCCAGCCGCGGCGCCCCGCGGGGGCGCGGGTACTGCCGGGCGTGTGCGTGCTGGCGGTGGACGTAGGCGTGCAAATCCTCGCCCTTGCGCTTGTCCGGCGGCCCGGTGAGCGCGCGGGCGAGCTGCGCGGCGAGCGTGGCGGGCCGGAGGTCGTGCACCTCCTCCGGCAGGATGCCGGACGAGAACTGCCACCCGTCGCCCTCGCGCACGAAGATGCGCCGCCACGCGTCCGGCGTACCCGGCGGCGCGGGCCGCGCGCCCTGCTGCGGCGACGCGCCCCGGACGTAGTCGTAGACCCGCCAGCGCGTGCCCGCGTCGTCGGTCAGGTAGAAGGCGGTGCTGGGCACGGGGCTCAAGGAGATCGCGGCGGCGCTATATTCCCGAAGGTATCCCGAACCCTCTCGCATGTCACACCCTCCCCGCCCGTCCTTCGCCGACCTCCTCGCGTCGCGCGCGCTACGCCGCGGGCGGGTCGCTCGCCGAGATCGCGGCCGCGGACAGCGTTAGTCCGGCCGTCGTCGCGTGGGCGTGTCTCGGGACGAACGCCCCCGAGCGCCGCAGTGCGTCGCGCGCGGCGTAATCGAGGGCGAGGCGGTGCTTGCCGTGCACCAGGACTGGCCAGCATACCCGCAACCATGCCTCGTTCGGCGGCGGGCTCACATCCCGAAGTCGTTGTGACCTTTGGCTCGTGTAACAACGGGCCAGACTAACGCGCCGATGATCCCCGCTCCGAGGCCGCTCTCCATCATCTCGGCAGCGTCCGTGGGCGACGTACTCCACGCCCCGGTAGGCGAACGATGCGTGAACACGTAGGGGCCGGCGATCCCGACCATCACCGCGGCGAACGTCGTGTAGAACACCCCGATGATCGCGACCCGCGCCACAAAGCGCGCGACGAAATTGCTGCGCCGCAGGGGCGCGAGGAGGTAGTGCAGCGTACGCGCGACCGCGAACCCCGCGGGCACCGCGAGGATGTAGCCGATCACCTGGCCTGACGTCGAAGGCTCGGGGTAGAGCATGTGGGCGAGTCCGCCGGTGTCGTCGGTCGGGTTGAGGGCGGTGGTGGGCACGGGGACGAGAGCTGTTTCAGTCTACTCAGTCCTACACGCCAACCGTAGCATGAGGCGTAAAAGCGTAACGGCCCCGCCAAATCTGGCAGAGCCGTTACCGGCGAGATTCGAACGCGAACTCGTCAGACCGGGACAGATGCAGCAGGGATGACGTCTCCGCCTGCGAACGTGGCTGTGCGCTCCGAAACAATCCGGCCGTGGATCGGCAATGACGGAGTCATGCGTGCGTGCAAGGCATCAACCGTCACGTTGCCTACTTCCGGGATCGGGTCGTTGTGCTCGACATACGACCTCACCAGTCCCTCGAGTGCGTCCCAGAAGTCTTCCTCGAAGTTTCGGCCGGGCTGTTCCACAACGAGAAACTCCGGCAGCTCGCGGATCCGGAGCATGCGGGGCGAATCCGGGGCCGTCGTCGGGAGCACGGTCCACGGGAGCCGGAGTGCGTACGAGATACGCTGGGCGGTTGTCATGCGGTGTCCTCAGATGAAGCGGTGGGCTCAAGGCCCGCGGTGCGAACGAGGCGCACCATGTCTTTGATGTACTCTACCGGTACGTGTCCATGTCCGTAATCTGGGATCCCGACGCGGCAGCCGATAGGGTGCCGCCACCACCGGTGCGAGCCCGACGGTTTCGAGGGGGGCACGAAACCGATCCCATGCAGCACTGTGGCCGCATCGGCGTAGGACCAACCGCGGGGATTCTCGACCATATCGTGCCACCGCTTAACCCATCGCGCCATTCTCGATCCCGCCGCTGATCACGATTCGGTGCCTCCAAGAGCTTCCGGCGGCACGGGTGGCGTGGGAGCCGTTTCGACGCGCAGCGCTGTCTCGCCGATCTGCGTGTCGCCGTGATAGAACCGGATGGTGTATTCGCCCTCACTCTGCAGCGTTATCTGCGACATGTTGACTACTGCCTGCCCGACAAACGCGCGGCGCGCACCAGTCGGCTGAAAGCGCAGCACGAACGTTTGCCGTGGGACGGCGTCTTCGCCGTCCGGTCCTGTCAACCGCACCTCGAGTGTCTGCTCTGTACCCTCTAACGGTGACGCGCTGAACGATGCAAATACGAATGCGTGCGGCATCCGGATCTCCGTCGCGGCCGTCGTGCGAACGACATCAAAGATGCCGACGAGAATGGGCTTCCCGAGCGGATCGAACGTGACGTGGTCTACGAGGTGGGCGTAGCGAAGCTCCATCAGCGCGGGGGGACATGGGACAGAACGTGTAGTGCAGATCGGTAGCGGCCAGCCGGACTAGAACTCACCGCGAACCGTTACCGGTGGGCCTTCCGCCGCCTCCCGACCCCCACCGCCCCGACCACCGCGAGCCCGGCGAGCGTGAGGGCCACCGTGGAGGGCTCGGGGGCCGACGTCGAGGCATACGACACGTCGAACCCGGTGATGTGGATCGGCGTCGCATTGCTGTTGGCTCGATCGCACCCGTACGCCGAGGAACAGGTCAATGATTCCCCGCCGAACACCGCGCCCGGGTCGTACTCCACGCCGTATTGCCCCAGGTTGCCCGCCGGCGGGAAGAACGTGAACACGTACGTCGTGTTCGGCTGCAGCAGGACGGCCGGGGCCAGCGCCACGCCGTAGACGGGCCGCGACAGCACGACGCGGAACAGCGCGGGGCCGACGAGGCCGCCGGTCACGCCGGTGTACGGCCACGCGTACAGCCCGACGACCGCCGAGTCGGCCGCGAACAGGCCGGGCGCGTCGAGCCCGCGGAGCAGCAGCGGGCCCGCCCCCGCCGGGGTCACGAACGTCTCGGCGTACCCGTAGCCCGCCTCGTAGGGGCCGTACCCGCTCGACTGCGCGGCGGCGGAACGGGCGTGCGCGGAGGCGAGCAGCAGAACGGCGAGGAGGGCGAAGCGGCGCATGGCGGCTGGGTACGGCGTTGATCTGCGGGACCGGGGTCGCCACAGTACCGCCGAATTCTCGGACGCGCAACACCGCGCGCGGCTGCCCTACGCCGCCGGGTCACCACCGCAGCAGCGCGCGCGCCGCGGGCTGCTGCATGCGGATCGTGACCGCGCACGCCGCGCAGGCGACGAGCGCCGGGCCGCGCGGGCCGTGCACGGCCACGCGCTCGCGTGCGGGCGTCTCACGGCGGCAGCAGGGGCAGCGGCGCGGGGTCACGCCGGCCGCCGCGGCTTCCGCGCCCGCGCCGAGCCCTCGCCGTCGCCCTCGCCGCGGCTCCGGTGCGCCCGGAACCGCGCGCGCGCCTTCGCCTCGGCCTCGTCGATCGTCGCGCCGGTCGCGTAGTAGTAGCCGACCGCGGTCGGGCCGACGGCCGGCAGGTCGGGCGTGTAGGCCGCGCGGTATTCCGGGTCCATCGGGTCGCCGTCCGGGGTGAGGAACACGAGCCAGCCGCCGCGCGCTGGCGGATCGATCACGGCGTCACGTCGTCACGTCCCACGTCCGCAGGGCGGGCCACGGCCGGTCGGGCAGCGACACGAACGGGAGGCCCTGACGCCGGAGTTCCGCCGCCCACGCGCGCTCCAACGACGCGCGCGCCAGCGCGGGGCGCCGCTGGACCCACCAGGCCCGCACCGCCGGCGCGAGCCCCCCGCCCGCGAGCAGCGCGACGAGGACCGAGCGGTCGTCCGGCGACAGCGCGGCCGCGAGCCCGTCGAGGTGGCCGACGAGGGTCGCCAGTGCCGGCCGCGGCAGGTGGGGAAACCGCGCGGTGCACGTCCGCGCGATCGCGAAGTCGGGGAGGTCGGTCACCGGCGCACGCCCGGGCGCGTGCTACGGGAGCGCCGGCCAGTCGAGCGCCGGCAGCGGCACGAACGGCAGGCGCTCGCGGGCCAGCGCGGCCCGCCACGCGGCGTCGAGCCGGGCGTGCGCCTTCGGCGCGTTCCGGCCGCAGCACCACGACCGCGCGGCCCGCGCGAGGTCCCCGCGCGCGATCAGCGCGAGGAGCACGCTCCGGTCGTCGGGCGGCAGGGCCGTCACGAGGGCCGTGAGGTAGTCGAGCAGCCGGGCGGCGCCCGGCCCGGGCAGACCCGCGAGGCCGCCGTGGGCGGCGCGGGCCACGGCGTCCCGCAGGAGCGCGGGCATCATGCCCCGGGGGGCGGCGGCGGCGGGCCGAGCGAGGCGGCGCATGCACCCTCCACGGGCAGGCACGGGCGCCCGGCGCGCGGGTCACGCCGGGCGCCTGAACGTGTAGCAGAACTGCCGCGCGCGCTAGACGCGTTGCCCTGGCGTTACCAGCGCAGCAACTCGCGGGCGGCCGGCCGCTGCATGCGGATCCGCGCCGCGCGCGCCGGTCAGACGACGAGGGCGCTCCCGCGCGGGCCGTGGACGGCGACGCGCTCGAGGGGAGGATCCGGGACGCGGCAGCAGGGGCAGGAGCGCGGGGGCGGAGGACGCCCCGTATCGGGTAGCACGGGAGCGCCGGGCGCGACAGCAGGGGCGAGGACGTGGGAGGGGAGCCGGCATCGAGACGCGCGGCGCGGTCGGGGTCAGCGTCGATCGGCCTCGGGTTCGATCGGCCATTCCTCGTCGGGTGCGGTCAGGCGCTCCTGCCGGAGGCGCCGTCCCCGCAGCACCTTGCGCGCGAGCAGCACGGAGACCGTGATCCCCGCCGCGACCTCGCCCCACGCGAACATGAGCAGCAGCAGGTGGGGCGGCATCAGCGGGAGCCGACGAGGGATGCCCGCGCCGGGCGCGGCACGTGCGCGGAGCGCGCGGCGCACGCGCGGGCGATCGCGCGGTGGGGGAGGGCGGTCACGCGCGGGCGGGGACGTAGCTCATGCGTCGGCGTCGGCCGGCGGGACCGCGCTCACGTGGCCGCCGACCACGCGCCACGGACGGTCCCACTCGCGCGCCCACACCCGCGTGTACCGGAACGTGCCCTCGACCATCGCGCCCCCGACTTCGACCGCAAGGCGCGTGCGGAGCGCGACCACCGCGGCGGCCGCCCCGACGCGGCGAACCTGCAGCTCCGCGGGCACGTGCCTGCGGATCCGGACCCGGCCGGACCCGTGCGCGGCCAGGTCCTCGGCCTTCGTCCCGAGTCGCCCATCGGGGCCCGTGAAGAGCAGGTCGTCGGCAAGCAGGGTGTCGAGCGCCGCGACATCGGCCGCCAACTGGGCGGCCCGGAGCCGCGCCTCGAGGGCGACGATCTCGGGGTCGGGCGCGCCCACGAGGACGGCCGCGAGGAGGTCCAGGTCTGGTACGGTCATGGGGACGGGCGAGGCAGACTCCGGGCCCGCGCGGGGTCCCCACGCTCACGCGACATCGGACGCCAGCGCCGGCACGAGGACCTCGGACGCGTCGTTCCCGGGCGGATTACGAGCGTCGACCCCGGGTCCGCCCGCATCGCGCCCGCGCCGAGCTGCGTGCGCACCGCGTCAGGGCGCGCACGCCCCGGCCGGGCGCCACGCGGCGGCCTCGGCCTGCGGCCGCCCGGCGTCGTGCAGCACGAGGGCGAGCGCGCGCCGCTCGCCCGGGCCGGCCGCCACGAGCACCATCGGAACCCCGGCCGCGACGTCCGCCGCCTCCCCCGCGCGCGTGCGCGCCGCCCCGGCCGGCGTCTCGAGGCACTGCGCGCCGGCCAGCACGTAGAACGCCTCCGGCCCCGCGTGCACGTGGACGCGCGACCGCATGCCGGGGCGCATCACCGCGTACGCCAGGCTCGCCGCGTACGCGGGGGCCGGCGCGAGGACCAGCGGGCCGCGCTCCGTCACCAGCGTCCCGCCGGGCGGGGCCGCGACCGGCTCGCGCGCCGGGGCGACCTCGCTCAGCCACACGGCGCCGCCCGCCTCCGCGACGAGGCCCGTCGGGGAGCGCGCCGCCTCGGCCGCGCCGCGGGTCGGGAACCGGTACAGTCGCCAGGTGACGAGGAAGTCCGGGAACGTCAGCCCGCCGCGGTGCGCGAGGTTGACGCAGCCGACCGCGGGCGGTGCGGCGCCCGGCGGGAGGTCCACGCAGCGGACCTCGTCGGACGCGCCGGCCGGCCCCGCGAGCGTGGCCGGCTGTGCGGTCGGCTGCGCGGCGGTCGGGTCGGGGCCCCGGCCGTAGACCACGCCGGTGCGGACGTCCACCACCGTGAGCGACACGGTGCGCGCCCGCACGACATGCACGACGCGCGTGTAATCGGTCCGATCGGCGTACGTCGGCGCGAGGGAGTCGCGCACGGTGGTGACGAGGCGCCGGTCGAGATCCGCCCCGAGCACGACCACGGCTCGGACCCGCAGCGACGGCACCACGGCGCGCGCCGTCGCGGGATCCAGCAGGACTCGCCATGCCCTGAGAATGCCGGCCCCCGCCTGCGGGACGGCCGCGACCGTCTCCTCGCTGACGAACGGCCGGCCGCGCGTGGTCGCGCCGCGCGCCGTGCGTCCGCCGTCTCGGCGCCCGTCGCGCGTCGCACAGGCGAGCGGCGCGACCACGAGCCGGTCGTCGGCCGGCCGCACGCTGGGCGTGAACACGCTCACGAACGCGACGCCGGAATCGGCGGCGTACCGCACCGACACGCCGCAGGTGAAGCTGCTGTCGGCCGCGGGCACCGTAAACACCCGCATCGTGTCGCCGCCCGCCGCGGCGCGCAGACGGCGCGCGCGGAACGCGTCGGTCGTCTCGTCCGGCTCGCGCGCGGGCGGGTAGGCGGCGAGGCGCCGCGCCCACGCGTTCGCGTCGGACTGTGCCCCCGCTCGGCCCGCGGCCAGCCCCGCCGCCGCGACGACGCACGCCACGGCCGCGCACATCCGACGGCGAGCGAGCGTGTGGAGGCGCGGCATGGGGGTCGGCGTGGGAGGGGTCATCCGGAGCTGGTGCTCAACAAGGCTCCGCGCACACCCGCGGCTGCGCGGGCGGGATCGGCCGCGTCGTGCGCGTGTCGATCGGAGGCATCGCGAACGACGGCGCCACGTTGGGAAAGGGCCGCGCGGTGTGCCGGGGCAGCTCGGCCCGGCGGCCGCGCGCGGCGTGGACGACCGCGTCACGTGGGAGGCAAGGCACGATCGGCGCCGACCTCAGTGTGGGGTCACGACGCGTCCGCGCGCGGCCGGGAGGTCGGGCTGGGGCAGCGCGCGCTCGGCGGCCGCGCGCGTCAGGAAGCGCTGGCCCTCGCCGATCCGCTCCACCTCGACCGCGACGGCTTCCACGGCCCGCTGCAGGTGCTCCAAGCGCGCCTCGAGCACGTCGGCGCGCGGGGGCGCGAGCGCGGCCATGTGCTCGCGGTGTCGGAACCAGCGGAACGCGAGGACGACGACGGCGGGGATGCCGAAGACGAACGGGACGATGAACACCTCGGGAGGCATGGCAGTCGGGGAGTGGGGGCGGGACGGGGTGAGCACGTTACCCGCCGGACCGCACCCGCCACAACACCCGGTGCGCCCACGCGCGGCTCGGCGCCGCGTCGCGTGCGAGGTCGTGGAGGCTGGCCGGCAGGCTGCGCCCCCGGACGTAGCAATCCGGCTCCAGGATCCGAAGCTCTTGACGCGGAGGCCGCGCACCCCGTTCGTGTACGGCGACGATCTCGCACCGACCCACCCCGCGTGCGGCGTCTCCCCCGTCTGCTCGCGTCTCATGACCGCTCGGGACTTCCCGGCGCCGCGCGGCAGCCGGCCGCCTAACGTCGACGACGCCGCCGTGCTGGTGTCGGGCGCTTCCGCGGACCATGCGCCGGTCGCGCTGGTGCCGACAATCGTCGCACACCTCGACGCCTCGACGACGGCGTTCGCCCGGTGGACGGACCGCGAGGTCCAGCCGCTCCGGCACCGAGTCGAGGTCCACGTCGGCAGTCCCGACGGCATCGCGAACGGGGCCACCAGCGCAGGGTATGCGGTCGACTTCGCGCGCCACAGGCCGGGCGTGACGTCGACCGACGCGGAGGTACGCGACACGAAAGCGGCGCACGAACGCGCCGCGGCCGAATACGAGGCCCGCGCAGAGGCCGCCGTGGCCGCACTCGCCGGAGCGCACGCGCCGCGCGTCCCGCCCGCACGGCCGCGCTTCGACCCGCTGCTCAACGAGGACACGTCCGACGACGCGGAGTGCGGGTGGCTCGTCGCCCACATGGTGCTCGACGAGTTCCCCGCGCGCCGTAAGGCACCCGGCCGTCTAACGTGCGAGAACCGGGATTCGCGCTATGCGAAGGCATCGTGGCGCCGTGAGGGCACCAGTCTTCCGCCGCACTATCGGAGCGAGTCCGCAGGCAACGATCTTCGCGCCAGCGGTCGACCGCTGTGCTCGGTGGTGCTGCCGGGTCATCATCCGAGGACGCCCCGAGCTATACCGCGCCCCTGCATGGCCTTGAGCGTATCTTCGATCACACGATGAAACCGCGGGTCGCGCGACCACCGCTCGTCGAACGCTGGTACGGGCTCGTAGGGAGAGCGCGCTACCGCGTGCTCCGCGACACCGGCCCATCGCCACTCCGTGCTGGTGTCCTCGTCGGCTACCGCGTCGAACGACGCAAGCCCGATGAGAAAGCCCGGAGGCGTCAGCGAAAACTGGTGAAGGCTTGATCGCCAAAGGTCGCTGAGACGCCGGAGCACCTCATCTCCTCGCGTCGCGGAGAACAGCGCACCCCGGTACGCCGTCTGGACGGCACGTTCGCGCGCGCGGTCGGCTGCGGAGGCCGACGGCGACGACGGCGGCTCGATGAAGCGCGTGAGCGCCTCGTCCATGACCGGGTCGCCGTTGTGCCGGATCACGCATCCAGAAGCCATCAAATGGATCATGAGGCTCTCCGGGAGTACGTCCGGTACGCCCACGGCCTCGGCGCCTCGTTGCGCGCGCGCAACGAGATGCTCTGCGTACGCCTCCGCGGGGGCCGTCAGCTCACGAATCCAATTGCTCAGGGCGTCCCGCGCCGTGTTGCCCAGAATACCCGCGCC
Organism: Gemmatimonadetes bacterium T265; assembly: GCA_019973575.1. Classification (NCBI taxonomy): domain Bacteria; kingdom Pseudomonadati; phylum Gemmatimonadota; species Gemmatimonadetes bacterium T265. The sequence continues at coordinate 2,180,526 of BPUI01000001.1, read as the reverse complement.
AGGCAGCGTTTCAATCGGTCGCTCGGGGAATCGAGGATAGGCGCGGGACGCCGGATTTGGGCGCGCGACGTAGTGGGTCAGCGCGAGCAACGCCAGCGTGCGTAGGTGCTCCATCGCGAGTGCTTCGACTGCGCGCACTGCGAGATTTGCCACCACCGCGTCGCCGGAATCAGACGGCGCGGCCAACCGCGCGGCCACCAGCTTCGCGACCGCGCGGTGGCGATCGGGGCGCGGCGTGCGTCCGGCGGCGCGCAGGGCGTCCATGACGGCTACAGCCACGTCCGGGTCTTCAAGCTGCGTAGCGATCGCGGCGGCGATTTCCTCACCCTCGCTCGCGCCCGCCCCGCGCGCGACTTCGTCGGCGAGAGCGCTGACGAAGGTGGCCGTGTTCTGCTCGAATCGCCACCGCGCCTGCGGGAGCGCGCGTTGCATCGCCTCCTGAACCGCATCCCGCATTCCGCGCCAGAGCACTGGAGCCACGCGCTTCGCGCCATCACTGAGCAGGTTCCCCGCCGCGCCGGAGATGGCCGCAACGACTACAGAGTCAGCCATCAGAGCAATCCGGCCCCCGCGTGATCCTTGAAGTCGTCCGCGCGTCGGATGTAGCCGAGCACCGTGTCGACGCGCTTGTGGCGCGACACCGCCATCATCCGATCGAGCGGTTTCCCACGTTCGGCCGCGCCGGTGAGGAACCCCGCACGGAGTGAGTGGCCGCCGAAGAGCGCAGGGTCGTACCCCGCGCGCTCGGCGTACGCCTTCACGATCTCGCCAACACTGTACGGCGAGAGGCACGCGGCGCGCGGGCGCCCATACTTACTCACGGGCCGGAACACGGGCCCGCTCGTGATCGCGGCCCCGGTGAGCCACGCACGGAGCGCCTTCACCGGACATGCGTGGGTCCCACGCGCGACCGGGACGACCGCGCCCGCACCTTCCTGGTCCGTCTTGGAGTGGCGGACCGTGACGCGTAGGCCCTCGGGCCACTCGTCAAGGTCCGCGACATCGAGCGCCGAGTGTTCAGAGCGCCGGAACGCACCGCCGAAGCCGAGCAGCAGGAGGGCGCGGTCCCGCAACCCCGCCAGCGTCTTCGGGCAGTGGCTCACCATCGCGACGACGCACTCCGCCGTCGCGGGCGCCTTCTTCGCGGGGGCGGTACGCACGGCCCGCCGGATCCCGCGCAGCACCCGGCGCACCTCCTCAGCTTGCGTCGGCGGCTCGAGCTGCGCGGCGAGGTGGGCGTAGCGGATCGCCGCGAGGCGGCGCGAGAGCGTCGACGCCTTCACGCCACGCTGCGCCTCGTCGGCGAGGAAGACGGCCACGGTCGCCGGCGCGGCCGGGCAGGACGGGAGCGCGCGCGCCACGCACCACGCGGTGAACACGGTCACGTCGGACGTGTACGCCCGCGCCGTCGCCGGGGACTGCGCCTGCCCGGCGAAGTCGAACGCCGCCGCGAGCTCCTCCGCCCGGAAGGGGAGCGCGAGCGCGCCGGCCGGGGTCACACGAACCGGGAGCGTCATCGTACTACGCGTCCGGGTGCGACGGGCCGAATAGGGCTGCCGTGACCTCGGCGTCGGACATCCCGCTCCGCCGCAGGCGGGCGCGGAAGGTGAGCGCGTCGGCGTCGTTGCGGAGCATCGCTTCCACGTCGGCCTGCGACACGCTGGGACCGTCGAACTTGTCCGCGAGACGGCGCAACTCGACGAGGTTGTGCGCCCGGTCGTTTGAGGGGTCGGGGGTCATGGGGCGCTGGTGGCAGGCGGAACAGGAGGCGTTGCGGTCCAGACGGACGGCCCCGAACACGTCCCCAACCTACGGCACTTGCTCGGTTGCGAGAAGGACGCTTCTCGCGACCGCCGGCATGTTCGAGAGGCGCGTGCCGGACGGCCACCGTCGTCGAGCCTGTACCGCGGCTACCTAGACCCACCACCCCGGCCTAGACGATAGCTGGGGCGGGTGCGAGGATCTTCCACCGCTGAGTCCGCCGCGTTCCACTGCGGCGGCTAGTTTTCGCAGACGCACACGGTTCGGTCTCCGCCGTGTCGCATTGCGAACGCAGGTCGCCCTGCGCCAGTGACGATTTAGCGCCCCACGACTGCCGTATGCCGCGCGTCAACCCGGAGAATCTGCGATGGGCGCGCGAGACGGCCGGCCTCGGTCTTGAGGACGCGGCTCGCAAGCTCGCTCTCGCCCCAGCAGGCTACGCCGCCGGGGGGGACCGCCTTGCCGCGCTCGAGCGTGGCGACGCCGAGCCAAATCGCCCCCTTCTGGTGCGAATGGCGAAGCAGTACCGGCGCCCCCTCCTCGCGTTCTATCTCGCATCACCGCCCCCGCAGGGCGATCGCGGGCACGACTTCCGTACCTTGCCGGACGACGAGGCGGACGCAGACGGCCCGATTCTCGATGCGCTCATTCGGGATGTGATGACGCGTCAGGCGTTGGTGCGCACGGCACTCGCGGATGAGGAAGACCCCGCGCCACTCGCCTTCGTTGGGTCGATGAGCCGCGACGCCGGCGTTACGGCAGTTGCGGGTCGGATCCGGGCCACGCTTGGGATTTCACTTGCCGCGTTCCGCGCCGCCTCGAATCCTGATGAGGCATTCCGGCTGCTACGTGCGGCCGCTGAAGCAGCCGGCGTCTTTGTCATCTTGCTTAGTAACCTGGGCAGTCACCACACCGCGCTAAGCCCGGAGAGCTTTCGCGGGCTCGCAATTGCCGATAGCGTGGCGCCGTTCGTGGTCGTCAACGATCAGGATTCGAGGGCTGCGTGGTCGTTTACGCTGCTCCATGAACTCGCCCACATTTTGCTCGGGGAGACCGGAGTGAGCGGTGGCACGCCTGATCGGGACGTCGAGCGCTTTTGTAACGATGTCGCGTCCGAGTTTCTGCTCCCGAGTAGCGAAATGGGCGACGTCGTGCACGAATTCACCACGAACCCCGGCGCGACAGTCGCCGAGCGGATCGGGCAGTTCGCTGCTGCGCGGAACGTCAGCCGCAGCATGATGGCGTATCGCTTGTACCGTCGTAGCGCGATCTCGGAAGCGGAGTGGCGCGCAGTGCGTCAAGGTTTCCGGCAAGATTGGCTACAGGAGCGCGATCGCCAACGTGAACGCGGGCGCGAGACGTCGGGCGGACCCAGTTATTACGCCGTGCGCCGATTCCGTGTCGGGGAGGCGCTGCTACGGACGACAGCGCGTTTGCTGTTGTCTGGCGCGCTGACGACAACGAAAGCGGGCCGTGTGCTCGGTGTGAAGCCGGGTAACGTCGGCACGCTGATCGCTGGCGCTGGGGCCCGCGGGCGGTAGGTCGAGCCGCCCGAATGCTCTACCTACTAGATGCAAATGTGTTGATAGACGCAGCGCGCGATTATTACCCGATCGCACGCGTTCCGGAGTTCTGGGAGTGGCTGCTCGCCCAAGCGATGCTGGACCGTGTCGCGATGCCAGAGGAGACCTACGAAGAGGCTTCGGGGTCGAAAGATGAGCTCGGCGAGTGGCTCCGAAGGAGTGCCGTCAAGTCTGCGCTTGTATACCCGTCCGACGTCGCCGCAGAGGTGGTGCAGCGAGTTGTCGCCGAAGGGTATGCACGAGACCTAACGGACGTCGAGATCGAGAAGCTTGGGCGTGACCCGTTTCTCATCGCTCATGCTCTCAGCGCTTCTCCCCGGGCGTGTGTGGTTACGACGGAAGCCTCGAAGCCGAAGCAGACCCGCGCGAACCGTCACGTCCCCGATGTCTGTCGGCAGTTTCAGCTCGAATCGTGTAACACGTTCGAATTGGTACGGCGCCTCGATTTCAGCACGGGCTGGCGTTCACGCGGCTGACCGCAAGAAGCCGGTCGTCGATCGCCCTGCTCTACGAGCCCCCGTTCTTCCCCGCCCACACCTTATGTGCCATGAGCAATCGGCCCGCCAAAAACGCGCGCGCCCCGGCTCCGCTTACCGCGGCTGGTACGTTCGACGCCCGGGGCGTGTGGCGCGAGCACGACGCGCCGCCGTCGCCCGAGGTGCGCGCGTTCGTCGACGCGGTGGACCGGATTCCGTTCACCGGACCGAGGAGGAGCGCGTCCCGGACAGCGTTGCACGGAACGGCCCCGGAGTGACCGACTCGCAGATCGCGCTCGGCGCTTTGGTGATCGCCGCAATCGGTTTGGGTGTGAACGCGGTGTACACGGGGCTGACGTGGCGTCAGCTGCGCGAAACTAGTCGGTTGCGCCAGGCGCAGACAGACCCCGCCGTCATCGTGTACCTCGAACAGTCCCCACACGCATTCCAAGTCGTCAATCTCGTCGTTCGGAATGTCGGCGCCGGGACCGCATACCGCGTCCGCTTACACATCGTAGGCGACGACTGGACAACTCTCCAAGACCGGACGATCTCAGAGTTGGGGCTCGTAACGACCGGGCTTGATGTGCTCGGCGCCGGCGATGCGATTCGCACCGTCGCTGGTACTGTCCGAAACATCGTGAAGCGCGAGCGGAAAGCCTTCACACTCCGGGTCACGTATGCGGCAGCACCAAACGCACCCGATCGGAGCGAATACTTCACACTGAACGCTTCAGCGTTCCTGAGGATCGTGGGTGTCGAGGAATCGCCAGATGCAGCGGCGGCACGGGCGCTTGCACGGATAGCTGATCGGCTCGATCGACTTGGGAAGACTGACGATCGGTTCAACGTCGGCGTTTGGACTAGGACCGACCGAGAGCGCGAAGAGGCTGAATGGATGGCGGTGCTTGAGGAGGGAGACCGGGCGAGTCGAACCAAGCGGTGAGTGGCCACGGGGCGCCCGAGCCGACAGCGGGCTCTGAACCCGAACCGAAGCGCGACCCCAAGAGGGCAGGACTCAATGCCCCGCCCCCGGAAGGCTGACGCGGCGAAGTCGACGCCGGGCACGATCACCGCGCGGGGCGACGCGTACCGCCTGCGCCTCGCGGTCGGTGGCCGGCGGCACAGTTTCACCTTCCCGCCCGGCACCGCGATCGAGGCCGTGCGCCAGTTCGCGACGGCCAAGCACCGCGAGCTCCTCGAGGCGACCGGGAGTCGTGCCGGCGCGCGCCGCGCCCGGACCGCGCGGGTGCTCGTCCGCATCGCCGACCTCTGTGCGCTCTACGAGCGCGACGTGCTGCCCACCCGCGCGCCGGGCACGCAGACCGCCTACCGTGGCTCGCTCGCGGCCATCCGCGCGTTCTTCGTCCTACAGCGCCGGAACCCGCGCGTGGACGCGGTCACGCGGGCCGACGTCGTCGCCTTCCTCGCCTGGCGCCGCACGGCGCCGCGCCGGAAGGGCCGGACCGACCCGGTGACGCTCCGGACGGTCGCGAAGGACCGCGCCGTCCTGCACCGCTTGTTCGCCGTCGCGACGGAGCGCGAGCTGCGCGAGACGAACCCGGTGACGCTCGCGAAGGCGGCGAAGGGCGACCCGCACGCGCCGGTCATCCTCGACGCGGCGCAGTATGAGGCGCTGCTCGGCGCGGCCGTCGGGCGCCCCATGCTCGCCGCCTACCTACTCGTGCTCGGCGAGACGGGCCTCCGGGCGCAGTCGGAGGCGCTGTGGCTCCGGTGGGAGCACGTCGACTTCGCCCGCGGCTTCCTCACCGTGGCGAGCGGCAAGGCGCACCGGACGAAGAGCGGCGAGGGGCGCGACGTGCCGATGACGGCGCGCCTCGTGGCCGCGCTCCGGGCGCACGCGGCCGCATACCGCCTCGCGACCTACCCGGGGCGCGACGGCGCCGCACACCACACGCCCTGGCTCTTCCACCACCTCACGACGCGCCGACACCACCGCGCGGGGGAGCGGATTGCCACGCTCGACGCGGCCGTCGCCGGCGCCGCGCGCCGGGCCAAGCTCCCGGCCGAGTTCCGGCGCCACGACCTCCGGCACCGGCGCGTGACGACGTGGCTGCAGGCGGGGAAGAGTCCCGCGCTCATCCAGCAGGCGATGGGGCACGCGGACATCCGAACGACGATGGCGTACGCGCACCTCGTGAGCGACGACCTCCGCTCCCTCGTCGACGAGCCCGGCCCCGCGCCGTCCGGCGTGCCGCGGACGGCGTGAAGGCTCCTGCGGCCCGCGCGGGCAGGCTGTTGAGACCCCTGACGCGCGACGACCCGCGCCGCCGGTAGGCAAACGCGGGGCGCGCGGGACGCAATAGCACGGGGCGATCGGGGGTAACTGGACCCGGATCTGGACCACGCGCGAACCACCTCGCGACGTAAGTCGTTGTCCTGCAAGGAGGCACCGGTCGGAATCGAACCGACGAATGGAGGTTTTGCAGACCTCTGCCTTACCACTTGGCTACGGTGCCGCGCCCCGCACGGCCGGCCGGGGGAGCCCCCAAGATCACCCCGCCTCCGGGCCCCGGCAACCCCCGCGTCAGCCCGCCTCCCCGCCCGCGTCGGCGCCGGCCCGCACCACGCGCGCGAACACCTCCTCGTAGTACCCGACGACCGTCGCCTCGTCGTCGGACGCGGTCGGCGCCCCGTGCGCGAGCGCGTCGCACACCCCGGCCGCCCCCTCGTCCGTGCGCGACCAGCGCGCGAGCGCGCGGGCGCACGCGGGCGCGTTGTCGACGAACAGGCGCGTGAGCGCGTCGGCGCGGTCGCGCACGAGCGCGTCTCCCGCGCGCGAGTCGGCGTCGGCGCGCGCCGTCACCTCGTCGACGAGTTCGCGCACGAGCGTGACGTTGCGGCAGGCGAGCAGCAGCTGCGCGAGCGCGGCCGGCGGCGTCACGCCGCCTTCGAGACACCGCGCCAGCGCGTGCCGCGCCGCCGACGGCGTCAACTCCGCGGTCAGCCGCTCGACGAGCTCGGCTTCCATCCCCTCGCGTCCCGGACGATCGCGGTGCAGCTCCCGCCGCGCGGCATGTCCGGCCTCGAAGCCCGTCATACTGGGGCACGCGCGCACAGCCCGTGCCGGGCGGATACGCCATGCCGACCACGCCCCCACTCCCCCCGCCGGCCTCGCGCCCGTTCGACGTCGACCTCGCCCTCGACCGCGTCGGCGACGCGATCGCGCCTTACCCGGCGGCCGCGATGTTCGCTCTCCGGGACGGCGACGACGAGCATCCGCCGTACAGCACCATCTTCCAGCAGCTCGTCGCCTGCATCCTGTCGATCCGCACCTACGACGAGGTTTCGCTCCCCGTGGCGCGACGCCTCTTCGCGCGCGCGGCGACACCGGCCGCGGTCGCGGCCCTCGCCGACGACGAACTCGCCGCGCTCATCGCGGAATCGTCGTTCGCGCCGGCCAAAGCGCGGCAGATCCGCGCCATCGCGGCACGCACGGTCGAGGAGTTCGGCGGCGCGCTCCCGGCCGACGACGCCGTGCTCCAGTCGTTTACCGGCGTGGGCCCAAAGTGCGCCCACCTCGCGCTCGGCGTCGCCACGGGGGCGCCGTACATCTCGGTCGACATCCACGTCCACCGCGTGACGAACCGCTGGGGCTACGTCACGACCGCGACGCCCGAGAAGACGCTCGCCGCGCTGGAACGGGTCTTACCGCGGCGGTGGTGGGTCGAGATCAACCGCCGGCTGGTGCCGTTCGGGAAGCACGTCTGCACCGGCGTCCGACCCCGATGCTCGACGTGCCCGGTACTCGATATGTGCGCGCGCGTTGGGGTGACGACGTATAGGTGACGGTCCGACCGTCACGGACCCCGCGTCACGCCGCCTTCGCAAACCCCTCCGCCGCTCCCATAAAATCCCGGAACAAATGCCGCGTAAACGGGTCGTGCACCTCGAACACCTCGGGGTGCCACTGGACGCCGACCATGAACGCGTCCCGGTCCGCCTCGACCGCTTCGACCACGCCGTCGGGCGCGTGCGCGGAGATGACCAGCCCCTCGCCCACCTGCTTCACCGACTGGTGGTGCATGCTGTTGACGGGCACCGACGCGCGTGGCATCGCGGCGTGGAGGCGCGTGCCGTCTTTCAGCTCGACCTCGTGCGCGTGGTGCGTGCGCGCGAACCCCTTGGTCGGGTAGCAGTCGTGCATCAACGTCTCGCCGCCGTTCGGATCCTTCCACTGCGACGGGATGTCCTGCCAGAGCGAGCCGCCGCGCGCGACGTTGATCACCTGCGCGCCGCGACAGAGCCCGAGCACGGGCATGCCGTCCTCCCAGGCCCAGCGCACGAGCTGCAGCTCGACGCAGTCGCGCGGCGGGTCGAGGCGGCCGGTCTCGGGGAGGATCTCCTCGCCGTACGTGTCGGGATCCATGTCCACCCCGCCCGGGATCAGAATCCCGTCCAGGCGTTCGTAGATCGCGCGCAAGGTGTCGACGTCGTCGTGCAAGAGCGGAATCATCCACGGCGCGGCGCCCATCTCGACCACGGCGCGGAAGTACCGCTGGTTCATCACCCAGCTCTCGGGCAGCCCTTCGGGGATCCCGGCGATGGCGTGCAGCGTCTGCGTCGTCACCCCGATCACGGGGCGGGACGCCGTCCGACAGACCGGACGCGTGGGCGTGGTGGCGTGAGAAACGGACATCCTCATCTCGCGAAGCAGAACCCCCGCGCCCGGCCGCGCGGCGTGCAGCGGGACGACCGCGGGGGTCTGGCGTTTGTCGTCGTTGCGGAATCGGGACTCGAAAGGGCCCTAATGATACCCCCGTTCGACGATTCGCGTTCGCTCAGGGTACGCCGGCCACCGGCTGCCCGATGTCGAGGTCGCCGATCCGGATGGCCGGCGTGACCAGAGGAGATTCCGGGCGCGGCCGGGCCCGCCGGTCGCCGCCGGCCCGCCGCTCCAGCGCCTCGTCGTCCGACTTGCTCGCCGCCGCCTCGGCCGCCGCACGCTGCGCGGCGGCCTGCACGGCGGCGTCCCGCACCGCGGCGTGCGGCACCACGGCGTGCGGCACCACGGCGACGCCTTCCGCGGTCTCGGCGATGATCTGATCGACGACGGCCTCCAGACTCCCGGTGCGCTCGAACGTGGCGAGCTGCCGGTCCGCGCTCGAGCCCTCGTCGAGAATGCGGTACGCGTACTCGATCTCGCGCCGCGACCCGAGCTCGTCCACCGCATCGCCCAGGAACCAGTCGATCATCTCGCGGATGAGCTGCGGCGCGGGACATTCTTCCTGCTTCCCGAAGTCGATGAGCTTCCCGGACAGGCCGAAGCGCATCGCGCGCCACTTGTTCTCGTCGACGAGCTGCGGGGCGTAGTCGCGCCACGTCATGTTGTCGCGGCGCAGCTTGTAGAGCTTGAGCACGAGCGCCTGCACGATGGCCGCCGCGCACACGGCCTCGTCCACCCGCGTGCACGCGTCGCAGACGCGGAACTCGACCGTCGGGTACTTGTAGTGCGGCCGCACGTCCCACCAGATCTTCGAGCCGTTCGGGATGCAGTGCGTGTCGGTGAGCACCTGCACGTACTGCTGGAACGCCCCCCAGCTCGGGATGCGGGGCGGGATGCCGCTCCGCGGGAAGCCGCGGAACACCGTCGAGCGGTACGACTTGAGCCCCGTGTTGCGCCCGATCCAGAACGGCGAGCTCGTCGTCAGGCAGAGCAGGTGCGGCAGGAAGTAGCGCGCCGCGTTCACGACGTCGACGGCGAACTCGCGGTCCTCCACGCCGACGTGGATGTGCATCCCAAAGATGAGCAGCCGGTGCGCGAGGTCGCCCATGTCGTGCTTCACGCCCTCGTACCGCTCCAGCGGCGTGATCTCCTGGTCCCACCACCGGCTGAACGGGTGGCTGCCGGCCGAGGCGATCGTGAGGCCGTCGGGCTGCAGGATCCCCTGAACCGTCCCGCGCAGCCGCCGGAGCTCGTCGCGGACCTGCGCCGGCGTCTCACACGGCGGCGTGCCGACCTCGACGATGGATTGGTGCAGCTCCGGCTTGACCGGCGCATCGTCTCCCGGCGCCTGTTCCAGGATCTGGTTGATGTAGCTCTTGAGGGCGCGCGTCTTCGGGTCGACGATCTGGTACTCCTCTTCGACCCCGAGCGTGAGCGAAGGCGGCTTCATCATGGCGGGACCTCGACGGGACGGGATGGCGACGGCTGAAACGGATCGGGCCGCAGCTCTTGTGTTACGCAAACCGTGCCACGACGCAAGGGGGGCTGGCGCTCGTGTTCGGGCGATGCGCTCAGCGCGGCACGACGACGAAGTTGGGAACCTGCGACCCGCCGCCGGCCGTCACGTTGAGCAGCGCCGCCGTCGAGAGGCGCGAGAGCAGCCCCTCCATCACCACGCCGTCGGTCACGTACGGGGCGGTGTCGATCAGCCGGTCGAGCAGGTGCACCTCGCCGTCGACGACGCTCGGGTACGCCTCGAACGGGATCGGCACGCGCTCCTGCACCACGTACGGCTCGGCGAGCGCGCGCGCCACCGCCTGCTCCCACTCGCCCGCGTCGACCGTCCAGCCGAGCACGATGCCCGTGCCGCCGTACTCGTCGTTGGGCTTCAGGACGAAGCGCTCGCGGTTGGCGGTGAGGTACGGGACGAGGTCGACCTCGCGGCCGTCATGCACCGTGCGGCGCTCCTCGACGACGCGCGTCCACGGGATGCCGTCGGCGATCGCGGCCCGCGCGGCCGCGTCGAACAGCCCCGCGTTGCGCTCGTCGGAGAGCACGGCGAGCGACGCCTTCTTGTGCAGGATCTTGCCGTCGGGGGGGTTGACCATGCACACGGCGCCGGCCTGCCAGGCGCGGAGCACGTCGCACTCGACGCCGGCGCGCTCGACGAGCTCGGTGAGGAGCACGCGCTTGTAGATCACGTCGATCGGCGCGCCGCCGAGGACGAGGGCGCCGGCGTTCGCGTCGAAGGTGGCCGCGCGCGGGTCGGCGATCACGCAGTCGCACCCCGCCGCCTGAAAGAACGACTGGAACATGAGGAACTCGAGCCGCGTCGGCACGTCGTCCCAGTCGAGGATCGCGACGCGGGGCGCGACGCCGCGCGTCGGGCGCGACGCCGCATCGGCCCAACGGCGCCACGCGCCGAGCACCGCCTCGACGATGCCGTAGTGGGCGAAGACGGGGAGCACGTGCCAGCGGCGCACGAAGGCGCGCATCGCCGGCAGCTCGAGGAACGTCTCGGTGAGCGTGTCGTTGAAGCCCGCGCCCGCGGGCGTCTCGCCGTTGACCTCGGTGAGGGCGAAGCTGCCGCCGTCGCCCGCGGTGTCGACGATGAACGCGTCGAGGCGCGCGGTCGGACTGGAGACGGCGGCGCGCGGGCCCGTCGTGAGCAGCGCCTCCTCCCACTCCTCGAGCCGGAACTGCGCGCGCACGCCGGGATTGGCGAGCGCGGCGCGGTGCGCGGCGTTGAAGGCGCGCATGAGCCCCGCGATGCGCCGCCCGAGCGCGGCGTGCTGTGCGGGTGTGAAGAAGCGCGGCCGCACGACGGTGCAGAGCGGCCGCGTGCCAAAGATCAGCCCGCGCCGGGCGAGCGCGGTCTCGAGCGCGCCCTGCGTGTCGGCTGCGAGCTGCGCGCCCGCGGTGCCCTCGAGCAGCGCGTGGTAGGCCGAGATGGCGTCGGCCGGAGCCGCAGACGCGGCCGCGGTCGCGACCGCGCTCGGGACGGCGCTCACACCGCAGCCCCGCCGAACAGCGACACCCACGCGGGGTCGACGGCGCGGTGGCGGCCGTCGCGCACCGCCGTCGCCAGGCGCACGGCCATGTCGGCCATGTGCTCGACCGCCCACTCGAAGTACGTCGGCGTGAGCGAGTAGATGTCCATGTCGGGCGCCGGGTTCATGAAGTCGATCGCGTACGGGACGCCGCCCCGGATCGCGAACTCCATCGAGTTCATGTCGTAGCCTAACGCGTGGCAGAGCGCCCGCGCGTCGCGGACGATCTTGGCACCGAGTTCGGCGCTCAGGTGCGCGTGGTCGACGACGTACTTGCGGTGCTTCGGGTCGTACTTCATCGGCAGCACCTCGTCGCGCCCGATCACGAGGCAGCGCACGAAGTGCTCGAACTCGATGAACTCCTGCACGATCATCGTGAGCAGGCCGCTCGTGTTGTAGTTGTGCAGGAGCTCTTCGGCCGTGCGGCAGACGTAGACCTCCTTCCACCCGCCCCCGTGCGCGTCCTTCAGGATGCACGGCATGCCGACGTACTCGACGATCCCCGTCCAGTCGAGCGGGTACTCGAGGTTGCGGAGCGACTCCTCGGGGACGATCCCCGGGACGTACTCGCGGTTGGGCAGCACGACCGTCTTCGGGCTCGCGACGCCCAGCCGGTCGGCGAGCGCGGCGCCGAAGAACTTGTCGTCGGCGGTCCACATGAACGGGTTGTTGACGACCGCCGCGCCGCGGAGCGCGGCCTGCTTGAGATAGCTGCGGTAGGTCGGCACCTCGTGCGAGATGCGGTCGATGAGCAGGTCGTACTTGGGCGGCTCGTCGAAGTGCGGCGCGCCGATCTTCGCGAACTCCGCGACGACGCCGGCGTCGCGCCGCTCGACGGCCTTCATGAACTCCGGCGGGAACGACCACTCGCGCCCCACAAAGAGACCGACGCGCGCGTCGCGCGTGGCGCGGTGCACGGCCGGGGCGCCCGCCGGCGTGCCGATCGGCGCCGTCGCGCCGCCGTCCTCGGTGACGAGGGTCTCGGCCGCCGCGGCCACGTCGACCGCGCTCGGCGCTTCGGGCGGGCGCATCTCGGGAACTGCCGCGGACGCGCCGCCCGCGGGGTGCGCCGTCGCGTCAACGACGGGAGCGCCCGGCGCGTGGTCGGGCACCTCGGGCGCGTACACGTCGGGCGCCTCGAACGACGGGGCGGGGCCGGTGCTGAGCGCCGCGCCCCGGCCCGCGTCGCTCGGCGCGCCAATCGGCACGTCGATCGGCGCCCCGATCGGCTTCTCACCGCCGGGCTGGGCCGGGTCGCCCTGCGGGGTGAGGGGGCCCGCGGCGGCGGACGACTTCGCGCCGCCCTTCTTGATGCGAGGCTGCTTTTTCTTGTCGCTCATCGGTCGAGAAGGGTGAGGGGATTAGTCGTGGCCGCCGACGTACAGGCGGAGCATCCGCTCCCACCACGGCCAGTCGTGCGCGAAGCCCTGCCACTCGCGGAGCGCGTTGCCGATCCCCCGCGACCAGAGCAGCCCCGAGAACGCGCGGTTGTTGCCGAGCGCGGGGTCGTCGAGCCCGATCGCCATGATGAGGTCCTGCCGGCGGTGGAGCGCGAGCTTGTCGTGGCTCATCGGCGCCGCGGCGAGCGCCATCGGGTTCACCTGGTCGACCGTGCCGTCGCGCTGGCCGTGCGTGAGGCGGAGGATGTCGTAGCTCCCGCTCATCCCGACGAGGCGGCGGACGACGTCCGGGTGGCGCATCGCGAACACCGCCGCGTCGTACGCGCCTAACGACGCGCCAGTCGCGATGAAGAAGTCGTTCGGGTTCCGCGAGTAGCTGAACGGGACGACCTCGTGGTACACGTAATTGTCGAACTGCAGGTGGCGCCACGCGCGCGCGCCGACGTGCAGGTCGCGGCGGTACCAGCTCTCGTCGTGCACGTGGTGCAGGCAGTACATCTGCAGCCAGCCGCGCTCGAGGTGGTCGCCCAGCACCCAGTGCATGCGGCGGTCGGGCCACTCGTAGTACGTCCCCATCGAGGTGGGAAAGACGAACAGCTTCGCCCCGGCGTGGCCGTAGACGAGCAGGTCCATCGGCTTGCCGTCGAGCGCGGGGCTGTGCCAGCGGTGGTGTTCGGTGTGCATCGGGGCCGTGCGTTAAGAGCCGAGCAGGAAGGGGATGGCCTTCTTGAGGCGGCGGCCCCAGGCCGCTTCGTTGTGCGCGTCGCGGGCGGCGATGACGGTCTTGAGCGCGCGCGCGCCGCCCGCGGCGCCGCCTTCCGCGTAGCCCTTGCGGACGAGCAGGTCGCGCAGGAGGCGGACGTTGTGCACCGTGCGCGCGCCCTCCGCGGTGCCGACGTCGAGCCAGACGCGCCCCGGCGGCGGGTCGGCGGCCTCGATGTACGGCAGGATGGCGCGCCCCGCGAACCAGAGCGCCGGGCTCATGATGCCGCACATGTGGAACGCGTGCGGCGCGCGAAAGAACGCGTACGCGCTCACCAGGCCGCCCATCGACGAGCCGAGCACGCCGGTCGCGGCGGGCTCCGGGCGAGTGCGGAACTGCGCGTCGACGACGGGCTTGAGCGTGTGCAGCAGGAAGTCGACGTAGCGGTCCGCCGTCCCGCCGCCGCCGACGCGCTCGTCGAAGAACGGCGAGTACTCGTCGATGCGCGAGCCGCCGGTGTTGCTCACGCCGACGACGATCGCCTCGTAGCCGAGGCGCGCGGCGGACTGCATGGCGAGGTCGACGCGCCACGCGCCGGCGAAGCTGAGCGCGGGGTCGAAGAGGTTCTGCCCGTCGTGCATGTACATCACCGGGTAGCGCGCGTCGGGCGCGCCGAGCCCATAGGACGGGGGCAGGTAGACGTAGACGTCGCGGTGGTTGTGCAGCTCGGGCGAGAAGACGTCGCGCAGCACGGCGATCGCGCCCGGGGCGGCCGGGCGCCGGGCGAAGCGGCGGCGCGGCGTGGTGGTCACGCGGCGTAGAGCCGCAGGTCGGTGCCCACCGCGTCGGCCATGTCCCAGAGCGTCTGCTTGTCCGGGTGGCGCACGGTCACGTAGCCGTCGGAGATGAGCGTGAGCACCCAGTCGCGCCGCGACGCGCCGACCGGCAGCAGGTCGACGTTGACGATCGCCGGCCCGAACCGGCGGCGCAGCGCGTCGAGCCCGTCGATCGCGACGATGCGCCCCTGCCCCTCCGCGCGCTTGAAGATGTTCGCGACGTAGTACGCCCGCGTGATGTTCTGCGAGAACGTGCCCTTCAGCTCCGCCTCGGCGTAGCCCGTGAACAGGTCGATGTCGGAGTTGAAGTTCATCAGGTCGACGGTGCGCGCGCCCGCGGGGCGCGCGGCGATCTCGCCGAAGACGACCTCGCCGTCCGCCTTGCGGTACCACTCCATGTGCGTGAAGCCGGTGTCGAAGGCGAGCGCCTTGAGCACGTCGTGCCCCTGGGCGACGCCGTCCTTCACCCAGTCGGTGTCGATGTCGCGCAGCGACAGCGTCTGCGGCGAGATCCACTCGTTGCTGCGCGCCGCGAGCGGGCGCGGGCGGTAGTAGCCGACGTGCTCGAAGAGAATCTTCCCGCCGGCGCACACGGTGTCGTACGTGAACTCCTCGGCGTCGATGAACTCCTCGACGTTCACGGTCTCGACGTGGCCGAGGCGCTTGATCGCGGCCTCGAGCTCGTCGGGGGTGTCGACGCGGAAGGTGTCCATCGAGCCCGCGCCGTCGATCGGCTTGATGATCGCCGGGTAGCCGACCGCCTCGACGCCCTCGCGCACCTCGGCGGCGGTCGTCGCGCGCCGGTGGTACGGCACGCGGATGCCGGCCGCGGCGACGGCCTGCTTCATCAGGTCCTTGTCGCGGAAGAGGCGCGCCTGCTCGACGCCCATCCCGGGCACGCCTAACGCCTCGCGGAGCCGCGCGGCGAGGAGCACGCCCGGCTCCCAGAGGCAGAGCACGCGGTCGAAGGTGACGCGGCCGGCGGCCGCGCGCTGTACGGTCCCCACCGCGCCCGCCTCGTCGCGGATGTCGGCCTGCACGTACCCCGCGAGGTGGCGCCGCGTCATCTCGGGCAGCTGCGACTCGGCGACGTCGCTCAGGCCGAAGACGCGCGCCCCCTGCCGCGCGAGGCCGCGCACGAAGAGCGGCATCTCGTCGGGGTAGCCGGGGGCGATGAAGAGGACGTTCATGGGCGGGGCGGAGGTGAGGCTGGTGGTGAGTTATTGCCGATTCGTGTCATCCTGAGCGCAGCGAAGGATCGCTCCGCCTCGCGACCGCGGTCGCGTCGCACGCGCGAGTGATCGTTCCTCGGACGGCGATCCTTCGGTCGCTCCGCTCCCTCAGGATGACGTGATCCGCGAAGCGAGCCGGACGCCGTCCGCGCCGCCGTCACGCCAACTCCACGCGCACGGTGGAGACGATCTCCGCGAGCGCGCGCTCGACCGGCGCCGTCTCGGGGTGGCGCACGACGATCCAGCCGTCGCCCTCGTAGCTGGGGCGCGCCCCGAACCCGACGTAGGGCATCTGCGCGTCGGTGACGAGGGCGCGCGTCTCGTCGGAGAGCCGCTCGACCCCGTGCGTGCCGCGGATGGTGCCGCCCGGCCGCCCCTGCGCGCGGAGGAACGCGACGCCCGCCGCGTACTTCCGTTCGGGCGGGTCGAACGCGCCCTCGACCATCACGCGCGTCCAGCTCCGCACGAAGTCGGTGTCCGTCGAGCGCGAGACGAGCGTCGTGATCTGCGCGCCCGGCGGGCGCGCCGCGACCTCGCTCACCGCGACTGAGCCGTCGCGCCGCCGGAACCACTCCATGTGCGTGAGGCCCGTGGTCATGCCTAACGCGGCGAGCGCCTCGTCGCCGACGCGCCGGGCGTCGTCGTAGCGCGCGTCGTCGGCCTCGCGCGGGAGCACGACGCACCACTGGACCCACGGGTTCCGCACCGCGTCGAGCGGCGTCGGATGGTAGCGCGTGAGCGAGTGCCACACCGGGCGCCCGTCGAGCGAGATCGTCTCGAGCGAGTGCTCGTCCCCGACGACGAACTCCTCGAGCAACACCGGGTCGCCGGGCGCGGGGGGCGCGGCCGCGAGCGCCGCGTCGAGCTCCGCGTCGCTCGACGCGCGGAACGTCGCGACCGAGCCCGCCCCCGCCGGCGGCTTCACGACCACGGGGTACCCGACGCGCCCCGCGAACGCGCGCGCCTCGGCCGCCGTCTCCGCGAGCGCGTGGCGCGCGCACGGCACGCCCGCGGCGCGCAGGATCTCCTTCATGCGCGCCTTGTCGCGGAAGTTGCGCGCGGTCTCGACCGGCAGCCCAACGATCCCGAGCCGCTCGCGCAACTCCGCGAGCGGCACCTGCAGCTGCTCGTAGGCGCCGAACAGCCGGTCCGGCGCGCCGATCCGCGCGCCGATCGCGGCGACCGCGCCGGCGAGCTGCTCGACGTCGAGCACGTCGTCGACCCGCCAGTGTTGGGCGGTCGCCGCCCGCACGTCCTCGGGCGCGTTGTCGAGCGGGTCCTGCGAGATGACGCCGAGTCGCACGCCGGGGAGCGAGGCGGCGGACGTCACCATGCGCGCGGCGCTCGGCGTGAGGTAGGGCGCGGCGAAGATGACCGTGGGCATTGTAGCGCTAGCGCTCCGCACCCGGCGTGCCGTCGTCCAACTCGCGCCACCCGCGGGCCGAAAAGCCGAGCCGCCACGCGAGCGGGGCGAGCTGCGCGCGTGCGGCGCGCGGGAGCGAGAGGCCGAGCCGGTAGAGCGCCGTCTGCGCGTCGAACGGCGTCCCCGCTCCGGCCGATTCGGCGAGGTCGGCGAGGCCGAGGACCCGCGCGACGGCCGGACCACTCACGGCCGCATTTGGACTGCGCGGTCCGAGCGTCGAATCGAAAAAGTCTTCGTGGCGCAACTCCTCGCCGAGCGCGTCGATCGCCTGCACGAGGGCGGCCCCGGCGAGCACGCGCAGCCGGGCCTCTCCGGCCGCGAGTCGCGCACGATCCTCGGCGTCGAGCAACCGCTGCACCACGGCGCGCCGGAGCGCGAGTTCGACGCAGACGCGGGCCGGTTCGGGGAGATCGCCGAGCTTGAGGGCGGCGCCGAGGGCGTCGGCGAACGCGGGGCGCGCGCCGGGCGCGCCCGGGACGGGGCGGACGAGGATCGTCACCGCGCGTGCGTCGATGTCGGCGCGCCGCACCGCACGTCCGGGTGCGGCGTTCGCACTCGGGACGTCGACGGTGACGACGTAGGTCGCCCCGTCGCCGAGCCGCCGGTCGGCGACGTGGATGACGGGCGCGTTGGGCGCGGAGCGGTCGACGTCGGCCCACCACGCGGGCGGCGGACCGTCCGGCGCGCCGACCGCGTCGACCGCGGCCACACCGGCCGCGACTCGAACCGCGAGCGGCGGACCGACGGGCGTCAGGCGCTCGAGGATGGCGCGCGCCGCGCCCGCCGCGGCGTGATCCCCCGCCAACATGCTCAGCGCGCGCCGGAGGCGCGCGCTGGCGACCTCCGCGCGCGGCCCGGCGAGCGTGGCCGCGCGGGCGGCGTGGGCGAGGACGGCCTGCGTGGCGGGGTCGGCGAGGTCGTCGGCCCCGATGCCGTCGGAGTCGGCCATCGCGAGCGCTTCGCGGGCCATCTCGAGCAGCTCGCGCGCCCACACCGGGTCGGCGGTCTCCGGCACCACGCCGCCCGCGAGCGCGAGTGCATCGGCCGGCACGCGGTCGGTCGCGGGCGCGCCGTTGTACGCGTCGCGCGCCGCATCGGCCCCACCCGGAAGGTGCCCGAAGAGCGCCCCACCCTCGGCCGCGAACCGCTCGTCGACGGCGGTCCGCAGCTCGGCCAGCGCGGCAACGAGCGGCGCGCGCCAGCGCTGGTCAGTGGACGCGTCGTACCGGCACCCGCAGGCCTCCTGCCAGCGCCCGAGCCCGTGCAAACAGCTCCACGACGTGCGCGCGTGCACGCGGAGCTCGTCGGTCGCGGGCTCGGCCGCGAGCACCGAAGCGAAGTTCACGACCGGGGTCGGCGCTTCGGGAAGGCCGCCGGAGCCGCGCCCCGGACGGCCGAGCGCGTCGAGCACCCCGGCGAGCGCTTTCTCGCCGAATCGGTGGTGCAGCCCGAACGTCTCCGCGTTCGCCGCGACGGCCACGACCGGCGATGGCACGTCGGCGTGCTCATGCAGCCGGGCGCGCAGTCGCGCCGCCCACGCCAGCCCGTCGCGGACGAGCGGCCCGAACGCGACGTCGTGCCCGATCTCGGCGTCGTAGGTGCAGACCGTGAGCTCGCGGCCGCCGCTGGTACGGTAGCGCCCGGGCCGCCCGCCCCGGGGCGCGCCGTCGAGTTGGTGCGGCGCGAGCAGCGTGAACCGAACGCCCTCCTGCGCGAGCACGTCGAGGGTCTCGTCGTCCACGGCCATCTCGGGAAGCCACATCCCCTCCGCCGCTCGCCCGAAGTGGCGCGCGAACTCCGCGAGCCCCCACCGTACCTCGGTCACCTTGTCACGCCGGCTGAGCAGCGGAAGGATGCTATGGTGGTACGGATGGGCGATCGCGTTGCCGTACCCCGTGCGCCGCGCGCTCGCCCGGTCGGCGGCGAGCACCGCGCCGTAGGTCGCCGGCGTGCGCCGCGCCATCCACGCGAGCAGGGTCGGCGCGACGTCGAAGCTCGCGTGCGTGAAGACGTCGACGATCCGCCGCACCCGCCCGTCCGGATCGGTGACCCGGGCGGCGGCAAGGGGTCGGTAACACTTCCGCTCCGCGCGAGCGAGCGGATCGTGGTCGGGAAACGACTCAGGGTCGCGCGGAAGATGACCCAGCCACGGGTCCTCGCGCGGAGGGTGGTGCAAGTGAAGATGTAGAACGACGGCCGGCGGCATGGGGGATGGAAGGCGAAGCGAAGAGAGCGGGGCGGGTTGGGCGACGGGTGGGGCGTGGGTGGGCGGGCGTGCCAGGCGGGCGCGCCCAGCCACGCCCTATCCGTCGCTCCACCTGCCCCGGCCGATCCGCGACGCTCTCGACCCGCCGATCACGTGACCTCTCGGACCCCATGTAGCTCCGCCATGCCAGCCGGCTCCGCCGTCGGCAGCACCACGCCCGCCTTCGCCGCCCTCCGCGCAAGCACCTCCGGGTCGCGCAACGCCTGCAGCATCCCGTCCGCCTCCCGGTTCTGGAGATACCGGCCGCGTTCCCAACCCTCGACGACCCCGCGGGGCACCCCGTAGAGGAGTTCGCCGAGCTGCACGGCGCTGAGCGCGAGATCCTCGCGCAGGCGGCGGATCTCGCGCGGCGTGAGTAGTCCGTGCTCGCCTCGCATGCGCGCAACGGCGTCGCGTTCGGCGCCTTCGCGCTGCTCGACCGTGCGCTGCTCATCGCCGCACGCCGCGCAGCGGTAGAGCGCGCGGTCGACCTCGGCGTGCATCCCGCTCAGCCGGATCGTGACCCGTTCCGACGCGAGCTGGTACCGTCCGCCGCAGAACCGGTGGAGGTGGCCCTCGAGCAGGTGGTCGCCCGTCATCCCGCGGCGTGGAGTGTGAACGGACGGCGCGACGGGCGCACGCCGGCCGCTGGAGGGAAGGGGTCGGGCATCCGTGCAACCTAACCGCGCCCGGTGCGCGCTCCCCCGTCAACCGGGAAGCGGCACCGTCCGGGCGAGGAGGGGCGCGCTGGACGTCCGGAGCTGGGCGACGCTGACGTCGATCAGGAACCCCCAGAGGAACGGGACGACGAGCTGCTCCGGCGTGCCGACGAAGGCGTTGCGGAAGAGGAGAAGGCCGACGAGCAGGGTGACGACGCCGACGAGCGCGGTCTGGTGCCGTTCCGCGCGGTCCGCCTCGCGCTTGCGCGTGTTCGGATCGCCGAGCGGGTCGCGCACCTGCACGAGGCGCTCGGCGGTGAAGTCGGGACCATCCGGCGCGAGCCGCGCGACCGCGCGCAGGAAGAGCGACCCCTCGCGCGCCGGTCGGAGCGTCCAGGCGTTCGGGGCCGCGGGCGCGAGCACGATGGGATGCCCGTCGGCGTACCAGCGCACGTTCTGCAGCGCGGACGCGTCGGCGCCGTCGACGCGTAGCCGGACGACGGTCTCGAGGCCCGCGGTGGCGGGGTCGACGTCGATCACCAGGCCGGCCGCGGCCCGTGGCGGAGTAAGGTCGGGCATCGCGGCGACCGCGACTTCCCGCGTCGTCACCGGGCCCGTGATCGCGCCGGTGGCGAACGGCACGCCGGCCGGGGCGTCGCCGCGGATCGACTTGTGGGTGACCGTGGCGTCGGGTCGACGGCGCCATGTATCCAGCAGTTGGAGGGCATGCCCGAACTTGCCCGCGTCGATCTCGTCGTGGATCGTGGCCGCGAGCGCGTCGTCCGCCGACGCGTCCGCGCCGGGCTTGAGCTGACGCACGGCGTCGCACGTCTCGTCCAACAAGCCCCGGAGCGCGTCGGCAAGCCCGCGCAAACGATCGCCGAGCGTGTGCAGATCGACCACCGCGACCGCGCCGTTGGCGCCCGGGGCGACCGGCGCGAGGGCGGCCGTGATCGCGTCTGCGGCGTCGCCGACCTTCGCGGCCGCGGTCCCGTCGGAGGCGAGCTTCCACTCGGTGATCGTCGCGACGTCCGCGCGCGCCTGGGCGACGATCGCGGGGATGTCGTAGGCGAGCACGCCGCCCGTGAACGCGGCGTCGAGGGTCACCGCGGCGCGGAGGGCCGCGCCGAGTGCCGGCGCCGTGCCGGGCGCGTCGGCGCCGGCGCCCGCGGCGGCGGCGAACAGATCGCGGCAGTCGGCGGCGGTCTTCTCGAGGTCCAGCGCGTGCGACCCGAACGCGGTGTCGGGCCACGGGTCGGCCGCGCCGAGCAGGTTGGCGATCCCGGTTGCCCAATCCTCCCCAGCGCGTGCGGCGTCGGCTACGGCGACGCCGGCCGTGTGGAGCTGGTCGGCCGCCTTGCTCGTCCAACCGCCGGCGAGGAGCTTGCCGGCCGCGCCGACTGCCGCACGGACCGGAGCGACCGCGGCGCGCAGCGCGGCGGGCACCGCGTCGGCGGTCGGCAGCTCGCGCGTCCAGGGTGCGAGCGCGTCGGCGACGGTCTTGTAGCGCGCGTTGGCGCGGTCCAGCGCGCCCGTCCGCGCCGCGCCGGCGGTATGCACCGCGGTTGTGACGGCGTCGGCGGGCGCGCCGGGCGTTCCCGCGTCCTTCACCAGCGCCCGTCGGGCCGCGTCCAGGTCGGCGCAGAGCGGCGGGTCGTGGGCCTCGGCGAGCAGGGCGTCGATGCGCGCGCGCTCCGTGCCGGCCGCGGCGAGCGCGAGGGCGATCAGGCGTCGGCCCTCCAACACGCGGCGGACGTAATATCCCGCCGCCACGCCCGCGGCGATCGCCGCGACAAGCCAGGCGAGCGAGAGCCGCGACACCACCTCGACGACGAGCGTGGCCGCGCCGCCGGCGACCGTCGCCGACCCCACGCGCAGCCGCGCCGACGACGTGCCCGCGCCCGGCATGCCGTCGATCGCGAGGGTTGCCACGCCCTGGCGCCCCGCGGCGACGCGCGCCGGCAGTCCGAGCCCGACGCGGGCGCCCGACGCCGCGACGTCGGCCCGACGCAGGTCGCCCCACACGGCGGTCGTGTCGGGGACGAACGCGACGCGGCCGCCGACCTCGGTGAGCGTCACGCGGTCCGGTTCGTGGGTCGCGACCCCCGGCCACCACGGCCAGTAGACGACGTGCGCGACGCGGAGCGTCGGGAGGGAGTCGAGCTGCGCGGCGGGGCGGACGAACGTGAGCGCGACGTCCTGTGTCGCGGGCCGGTTGCCCGCCGCCGCCGGCGCGAGGACCTCGACGAGCGTCGCGTACTCCCCCGCCCCGCGCGTGAGCGCGGCGTCGGCGTGCACGACGAGCGCGGGCGGCGCGTCCGCCGTTAGGCACCGCGGGCGCAGGGCCGCGCGGAACGCGGTCGGCGCCAGCAGCCGCCCGTCGTGCACGACCTGCAGCACCGAGACGACCGGCGCGGCCGCGGCGGGCGCCCGCGCGTAGCGGAGCGGCACGACCACGCTGTCGCCCTCGCCGACGGCGGGCAGCGGGACCCGCGCGGCACCGACGACCTGCACCGTGTCCTGCGCGCCGAGTCGGAGGGCGGACGCGAGGAGCACGAGGGCGGCGCGCGCCGCGGCACGGGGGAAGGGGGCGAGGACGTTCACGAAAACACGGCGCGGGCGATCGAGGTCGTCGTCGCGCGCTACGCTACGCCGATCCCGCGCGGCGTCAAGGCGTCGCGCCCCGCCCTTGACAGACGCGACGGCGGGCCGATTGTTCGGCGCGCGCCGTCGCGGCGCCGCCCCGGGCGCGGGGCGGCGTCCCGCGCGTGCGACGTCCGTCTTCCCGCGCTCCTGCAGCGCGAGCCCACGTGCGGAGGTGCGTCATGCCGGTCCAGGTCACGGCCGTGGTGTCGGCCTTCATGAACGGCACCCTCAACTGGGCCGTCCTCATGACGGGCAGCTCGCCCGCGACCGCGAACACGATGCTCGGCGACGCCGCGTCCAAGTCCGTCGACGTGGAGACGGACGACGGCGGCCGCCTCGTCTTCGACTTCACGATGAACGCGTTCCCCGGCACGGCGTGGCGGTTGACGCTGACGAAGGCGGGCGCGGCCGCGCCGCTCTACGAGCAATCCGGGGTGACCGACCAGCGCGGGATCGGGCACGACAGCGGGACGGTCAACTTCGCCCGGATCGCCGCGTGAGCGAACGTGTGAACGGGATTGTGGGCGCGCGCATATGGGGCGCCGTCGCGGTCGCGCTGCTGGCCGTGGCCGGCGCGCGCCGCGGGGCGGCGCAGTCCCCGTTCAGCACGGCCAAGGCGGACGGCAGCATCGTCCTCGACCGTGGCGGGTTCGCCCAGGCCACCTTCGACGAGGCGCTCTTCCGCGTCGGTTACGAGCTGGACCGGCGCGACGAGCACGCGCGCGACGTGCGCGCGCGGCACCCGACCGAGGAGGTGCGCTTCGGCCCGCGGTACGGGCTCGAGCTGCAGGCCCGCCCCGGGGGCAGCGTCGCGGCCCTCCTCCGCTCGAACGAGCTCGTCTCGGGCGGACGGGCCGTCGCCTCGTTCGGGCTCGGGAACGTGTTCAGCACGCAGCCCTCGACGGCGGAACTCGTCGCCGGCCGCCTCCCGGCGCAGCCGCTCGGGCTCGTCTACGACTGGATCACCGTGGAGGCCGGCGTCGAGCGCACCACGTTCACGCTCTACGACGCCACCCAGCCGTACGCCGCGCAGTTCGCGAGCCGCGACTTCTCCGGATATTCGCTCACCGCACATTACAACGCGGAGTTCGGCGGCCGCGTCCCGACGATCGCGGGCGTGTCGGTCGGCGTGCGGAAGACGAACAACGCGGACGAGCTGGCCGCGGTCAGCATCACGGACACGCACGTGATCACGTCGCCCGACGGCTCGGTCCAGCGCACCTACTCGGACGTGCGGCAGGGCCTAACGGGCGACTACGCGGAGCGCCGCCCGGTGGTGCTGAACACCGACGTGGTGTTCTACCCGTTCCTCGTCGCCCCGCCCGCGGGCGCCACGCTCGCGCCGAGTGGTCTCAAGGCGTCCGTCGCCTTCGACGTGTTCACGCGCACGACACTCGGCGCGGACGCCCGCTTCGTGCCCGGGCTCGGCGCCTTCGTCACCGCGCCGGGCGCCCCGCTCCGGGTGTACGGCGGCGTCACGGTGTACCGCGGGCGCGACAAGAGCGTGGCCTCGAACCTGGTCGCGGGGTTCAGCTTCTGACTGCGGTCGAGTAACACGGCCGGCGTTCGACGGGGCGACTCCAGCCGGCGGCTACGCGGCCCGGGCGCCCCGCCCGGCCGTCGCAGGCCGGCGTCCGTCGAGCCGCCGCCGCGCGCGCTCGACGGCCCGCGCGAGGGCGGCCGCGGGGCGCGCCAGCACCGCGCCGTGCCCCGTGACGAGGCGCGCCGGGGCGAGCGCCGCGATCCGCTCCGCGCTGGCGAGCGCGGCGGTGGGGTCCCAGGTCGTGAACGGCGAGATCGGGAAGCCGGGCGCGGGCACGCCCGCCACGACGACGCCCGCGCCCCAGGCGCCCGCCGTCTGGAGCGCGTCGCCCGCGATCAGCGTGCCGTCGCGTTCGTCGAAGAAGGCGAAGTGCCCAGGCGTGTGCCCCGGGGTCGCCACCGCGCGGAGCGCGCCCACCCGGTCGCCGTCGGCCAGCAGCCGCGTCGGGCGCGTCGTGACCGGCACGAAGCCGCCGCGGAGCGGGCGATCGGCCTCGGCCGGCAGGAGCGCCATGTCGCCGGCCAGCAGGCGAGCCTCGCGTGCGCCGATCGCGACCTCGACGCCGGGGAGCGCGGCGGCGAGCGCGTCGAGCGAGCCCACGTGGTCGACGTGGGCGTGGGTGAGGGCGACGCGCGCGATCCGGCCGCCGGCCGCGGCGGCGCCGGACAGGGCCCGTGCGGCGTCGAGGAGGGCGGGCGCGCTCCCCCGCAGGCCCGCGTCGACGAGGGTGACGGTCCCCTCGCCGTCGCGCACGAGCGCGGCGTTGACGAAGCCGTAGCGCGTGGCGACGGCGAGGGTCGGGGTGGGGCGGGTGACGCGCATGGCGGGCTCCGGTCGACAAGATGAACGTCGTACGTCTTGAAGCGGTAGTGTACGCATTGCCCGCGCACTCGTCAAGACGTACGTTGTTCGTCATGGTCTATCCCGCCAAACTGAGTCGCGGCGCGGTGGTCGACGCCGCGCTCGCGCTCGTCGAGCGCGAGGGCCGCCCCGCCCTCGGCATGCGGGCGGTCGCCGGCGCGCTCGGCGTACGGCCGGCGTCGCTCTACAAGCACGTCGGCGACCTCGCCGGGCTCGAGGCGCTCGTCGCCGAGTGCGCGGCGGCGGGGCTCGCGGCGGAGATCGACGCCGCACTCGCGCGCGTGCCCGCCGAGCGGTCGGGCGACCCCGCGGCGGCGCTCCGGGCGACCGCGGACGTCTACGTCCGCTTCGCCCGCGGACGGCCCGCGCTCTACGCGCTGCTCGCCGACGCCGCCGTCCAGGCCCGGCCCGGGGAGGAGCGGAAGGCCCTCTGGAACCGGCTGCTGGCGGTCGTCGGCGCGCTCACGGGCGACGCGGACGACACCGGGGGTGCAGTGGCCGTGTGGGCGTTCCTCCACGGCTTCGTCGCGCTCGGGGCGGCGGGGCTGTACGGAGCGAGCGGGCCGCGCGACGGCTTCGCGCGCGGGGTCGCGGCCCTCGCGGCGGGGCTGCCGGACTCCGCCGTCCGGGCGCGCCACAGCAAGTAGCGCTTGCGTTCGGCGGAGGTCCACCCTTGACCAACACGATCGCCCTGTGCGCTACGCCGCGCGACGGACGGGCGCCGCCTGGCGCGCGCGAGCGACCACCGTCCCGAGCGCGCGCACGACGTGCTCGTTCCCCTCGCGCAGCAGCGCCGCGAGAATGTGTTTGCAGACCTGGTCGCGCCACACGTGGTCGCCGCAGTCGCAGCGCGGGTGCGCGGAGGTGACGAGGTCGACCCAGTGGTCCCCCGCCCCGCCGCTCACCCGGTACCGTCCCTCGCCGACGCGTTCGGCGACGAGCGCCAGCCCGCGCTCTAGACGGTCCAGGTCGACCGCCTCCGCCCCGTCGAGGTCGACGAGAGGCTCCACGCGCCCGCGCCCGAGTCCTCCCACCTGCTCCATCCCGCTCGTCATCCGGCCGTCGCTTCGCATCGCAGTCCTCAGCACTAACGTTCGTCCGCGCAACAACTTACGTGAGTTTTACCCGCTCCGGACGGGCGTGTTCACGCCAGGGGCGTCGCGCGCGGAGCGCGTTGCCGCGCCGATGGCCTGCCGTTCGCAAGCACGACCGGCCATGACTGCCGACTCCCCCGCTCCGCGCCCCGCGTCGGGATCGTCCGTCGCCCCACCGCCTCCGGCGGCGACCGACGTCCCCCCACCCGCTCAGCCGCCCGCCGGCACCGAGTCCCCCGAGGACGGCGCCCGGACCCCGGCCGAGTACACCGAGACGCCCGGCAGCCACCGCCGCCCGTCGGACGGGGCCGCGCTCGACGTCGGCGGATGACGCACCGCCGCACATGGACGGGCGCGCTCGCCGCGCTGTATGCCGGCGCGTGTGGGGGTAGGGAGTCCGCCGCGCGCGCGCCCGACGGGACGGCGTCGTCCACTCCCGGCTCCGCCGCTCGGCTCGCGACGCGCCCGGGAGGGCCGACCGGACAGTGTCCACACGACGGCCGCTGGCGCGTGTGCAGCCTCGTCGACCGGTTGGACAAGGCCGGGCTCGTCCCACACGTCGACACGACCGCGGCGCCCGAGCGTCTCGCCTTCCTACATGCGCCCGGCACGGTCGTGCACCTGGGGCTCGGTGAGCTACACACCTTCGTCTACGACGACACCGCCGCGCTCGCGCGCGACGTCGCGGCGCTCGACACGACCCGCGTCGCGCCGCGCGGCCAGACCTATACCTGGTCCACGACGCCGACTCTCGTGCGCTCGGCCAACCTTCTCGCCGTACTCCTCACGCCCAACGAGCGCCAGATCGAGCGCATCCAACTCGCGCTCGAGGCCGGCCCGCCGCAGGCGCGAAGCGCGGGAGTCGCCGGCTCGCGCTAGCGCAGGTCGCGACCGACGGCTGCGCAGATTTCGCGGGGCAGATTGCAATCCTGAGTGGCAGATCAGCGCCGGCGAACGCCGCCGGGTGCGTCGTGCGCGTGCCACAGTGCACATTCCGCACGGACGCGGGTAGCTTCTCGACGCCAACTCAGCGCGCCGCCGTGCCGGGCGCGCTTCGCCATTTCCCGCCGCCCGCCCTCATGTCTACCGCTACGACCTCCTCGCGCCGCGTCGCCGTGCGCGACATGGCCGCCGCGCGCCCGGTCACCCGGCCGCTGCCGAGCGCCTCGTCCAACGGCAACGGCAGCCACGCCGACGGCGCCGCGCCGAAGCCGACTTCCGAGTACTTCGGCGTCAACACCTTCGGCACGCGCCAGATGCGCGACCGGCTGCCGAAGAAGGCGTTCGCCAAGCTGCAGGCCGCGATCCGCCTCGGGAAGAAGCTCGACCCCGACATCGCGCCCGCCGTCGCCGACGCGATCAAGGAGTGGGCGGTCGAGAAGGGCGTCACGCATTTCACGCACTGGTTCCAGCCGCAGACCGGGCTGACGGCCGAGAAGCACGACGCCTTCCTCTCGTTCGACGAGGAGAGCCAGCCGATCGAGAGCTTCAGCGCGGCGCAGCTCATCCAGAGTGAGCCGGACGCGTCGAGCTTCCCGAGTGGCGGGCTGCGCGCGACGTGGGAGGCGCGCGGCTACACGGCGTGGAACCCGGCGAGCCCGGTGTTCGTCGTCGAGGGCCCGGGGACGCGCACGCTCTGCATCCCGTCGGTGTTCATCGGCTACAACGGCGAGGCGCTCGACGAGATGACGCCGCTGCTCCGCTCCTCCGACGTGCTCTCCGAGCGCGCCGCGGAGCTGCTCGCGCTGTTAGGCGACACCGGCGTGCAGCGCGTCTACACGACCCTCGGCCCGGAGCAGGAGTACTTCCTCGTCGACCGGCAGCAGTTCGCGATGCGCCCCGACCTCGTGATGGCCGGCCGCACGCTCGTCGGCGCGCCGCCGCCGCGCGGCCAGCAGCTCGAGGACCACTACTTCGGCGGGATCCCCGAGCGCGTGCAGGCCTGCATCGCGGAGGTCGAGCACGAGCTCTACAAGTTAGGCGTCCCGATCATCACGCGGCACAACGAGGTCGCGCCGAGCCAGTTCGAGATGGCGCCGCGGTTCGAGGAGACGGACATCGCGGTCGACCACAACCAGCTCGTCATGGCGACGCTGCGGAAGGTCGCGCTGCGCCACGGGCTGCAGGCGGTCCTCAGCGAGAAGCCGTTCGCCGGGATCAACGGCTCGGGCAAGCACTGCAACTGGTCGATGTCGGTCGCGGCCGACCACGGCGACCTCGACGGGCTCAACCTGCTCAAGCCGGGCAAGACGCCGCACCAGAACCTGCGCTTCCTGCTCTTCCTCGCGGCCGTGCTCCAGGCGGTGCACAAGCACCAGGGGCTGCTGCGCGCGGGGATCGCGACCGCGGGCAACGAGCACCGGTTAGGCGCGAACGAGGCGCCCCCGGCGATCATCTCGGTGTTCATGGGCGCGACGCTCACGCGGATGATCGAGAACATCGTCGCCGGCACGGACCACGAGCACGCCGACCAGGCGCTCATCCGGCTCGGCGTCGCGAAGCTGCCCGAGATCGAGAAGGACAACACGGACCGCAACCGCACGTCGCCGTTCGCGTTCACGGGCGTGAAGTTCGAGTTCCGCGCGGTGGGCTCGTCGCAGAGCATCGCGTTCCCGGTGATGCTCCTCAACGCGGCGGTGGCCGAGGCGGTGAGCGACCTGACGACCAAGCTGCGCGCCGAGCTCGCGCGGCGCGGCGCGTCGAACGGCGGCGAGATCGACGACGCGGTGCTCGCCGTGGTGCGCGAGAGCTTCAAGGCGTCGGGCGCGATCCGCTTCGAAGGGAACGGCTACGCCGACGCGTGGGTGACGGAGGCGGAGGGGCGCGGGCTCCTCAACCTGCGCCGCACGCCCGAGGCGCTGCAGCAGCTGACGACCGAGCAGACGAAGACGCTCTTTGCGGACACGGGGATCCTGAGCGCCGAGGAGCTGCAGAGCCGCTACCACGTGCGCGTCGAGCGCTACGTGAAGGACATGCTGATCGAGCTGCACACGCTGGCCGAGGTCGTCGACACGCTCGTGCTGCCGGCCGGCTACGGCTACGCGAACGCGCTCGCGCGCGGGGCGGCGCACGCGAAGGAGGCAGGCATCACTCGCGTGCCGCAGGCGGCCGCGGCGGACCGCGTGGGCGGGATGATCGAGGCGCTGGAGTCGGCGCGCGCGACGCTCGCCCAGGTCACCGCGCGCGCCGAGGGCGGGCACGGGGACGAGGACGCCACGGCGCGGCTGCTCACGAGCGAGGGCGCGGACGCGATGGCCGCGGTGCGGGCGGCGAGCGACGCGCTGGAGTTGGTGGTGCCGGACGAGCAGTGGCCGTTGCCGAAGTACCGGGAGATGCTGTTCCCGGTCTGAGCGACTCGGCCGAGGTCAGGACGGCGACGGGCGGGGCTCCTGAGGAGCCCCGCCCGTCGTGCTTCTTGCCTCGCGTGCTCCTCGGCAGTACGGTTGTACGACCAACGTAGTACAGTCGTATAACGCGGAATGGAGGTAGTCCAGTGACGACGACGTTGAAGGTGCGCCGGCATGGCAACTCGCTCGGCCTTACCCTGCCGAGCGCGATGACCGAGGCGCTCAACATTCGCGAGGGCGACGAGGTGCACGTGACGCAGACGACAGACGGCATCGTCGTCCGCGCGCATGACCCGGCGTTCGCAAAGGGACTCGAATCCGCCGAGCGGGTGTTCCGACGCTACCGGAACACGCTCAAGGCGCTTGCCGACGCGTGAGGGGTGCACATGAATCGCGTTCGTGAAAGCGCACCGCCCGCCTACGCGACGACCGTCGAGCCGGAGCCGCAGTGGCTGACCCGCGCCCTCGTCGACTACCTCCACGACACGAGCCTCGCGCTGTTCGGCGGGCTGTCGGGCGTCAACAACGAAAACCTCGTCGAGTCCGCCCTCGCGCGCCCGCAGAATTTGTTCGCCTATGTGGAAGGCGACCTGCCGCGGTTGGCCGCGGCGTACGCGTTCGGCTTCGCCAAGAACCACGGCTATCGTGACGGAAACAAACGGACGGCGTTCACGTCGTGCGCGACCTTCCTCGACATGAACGGACTCGAACTCGTCGTCGACGAGATCGCAGCGTTGGAGCGGATGCTCGAACTCGCGACCGACGCCATCTCGGAAGAGGGCTTCGCGGAGTGGCTGCGCGCGCACGTGGTGCCGCGCGGGTAAGCAGTGGCTGCCAGGACGGATGGACCCCCGCCTTGGCCGGGGCCATCCCGGGCTAACGTCCTCCACGAAGTTCGGGCGACACACCTCCTTGTCGTCCCGAGCGTAGCGCGGGACCTACTCTCCGTCGTGAGGGGCCAGCCTGG
This sequence comes from Gemmatimonadetes bacterium T265, assembly GCA_019973575.1. Taxonomy (NCBI): domain Bacteria; kingdom Pseudomonadati; phylum Gemmatimonadota; species Gemmatimonadetes bacterium T265. The sequence goes on along the minus strand of BPUI01000001.1, from coordinate 2,150,013 downwards.
GCGGGTCGGCCCCGTCACCCCGGACGGTAGGTCCCTCGCTCCGCTCGGGACGACAGCCTGCCTTTGACGCGCCGCGCAACGCGTCGCGCACCGCGGCGCTCGAATTCACCGAATCAGACGATTACCGCTCGGTACCGCTCAATACCGCGCCAGGTACCGCCCCAGCTCCCACTGGGTGACCTGCGTGCTGTACTCCCGCCACTCCGCCCGCTTCGCCGCGAGGTAGTGCTGCGTCACGTGCGCGCCTAACGCCGCGCGCACGACCTCGTCGCGCTCCAACTCGTCGCACGCCTCGTTGAGGTCGTGCGGCAGGTCGTCGATGCGCAGCCGCCGGCGCTCGCGCCAGCTCATCGCGTCGACCGCCTGCGCGACCGGCTCGCGCCACTCCGCGCCCGTCGCCACGCCGTCGAGCCCCGCGGCGATCATCACCGCGAGGGCGAGGTACGGGTTGGCCGCCGGGTCGGGCGTGCGCACCTCGAGCCGGGTCGCCGCGCCGCGCCGCTCGGGCACCCGCACGAGCGGCGTACGGCTCTTCAGGCTCCAGGCCACGTGCACCGGCGCCTCGAAGCCCGGGACGAGGCGCTTGTACGAGTTGACGAGCGGGTTGGTCACCGCGCACATCCCGCGCGCGTGGCGCAGCAGCCCGCCGACGTAGTGCAGGGCGGTGCGCGAGAGCCCCCATTCCGCGCCTGGGTCCGCGAACGCGTTCTCCCCCGGCCGTCCATCCGGGCCGAGCGCGACCAGCGCCTGGTGCGTGTGCAGCCCGCTCCCGTTCTGCCCGAAGACGGGCTTGGGCATGAACGAGGCGACGAGGCCGAAGCGGCGCGCGACGTGTTTCACGACGAAGCGGAGCGTGATCACGTGGTCGGCCGCGGCGAGCGCGGCGGCGTCGCCGAGGTCGATCTCGTGCTGGCCGTGGGCGCCTTCGTGGTGCGCACCGACGACCGGGACGCCGAGGCGTTCGAGCAGGTCGACCATCGCGCGGCGCGCGTCCTCGCCGAGGTCGACGGGGGCGAGGTCGAAGTAGCCGCCGACGTCGTGCGTCGCGGTCGTTACCGCGCCGTCGGGGCCGGGTCGGAAGAGAAAGAATTCGACCTCGGTGTTCGCGCGCACCGCGTACCCGCGCTCGGCCGCCGCGGCGAGCTGGCGCTTGAGCACCGCGCGCGGGTCGCCGGCGAAGGCGCGCCCGTCCGTGGTCGTGACGTCGCAGATCACGCGCGCGACCCGCGCGTCTTCTGCGCCCGCGTCCTCGCCGTCCGCGGGCCGGTGCCCGTTCGACGACGCCGGGCGCGCGGGCGCGCCGCCCCAGGGCAACACGCGGTAGGTCGCGAGGTCGGGGCGGAGGAGCATGTCGCTCTCCTCCGCGCGCGCGAAGCCCTCGATCGCCGAGCCGTCGAACAGCACCTCGCCGGCGAGCGCCTCCGCGAAGCGCGAGGCCGGCACCTCGACGTTCTTGTTCACGCCGAGGATGTCGGTGAACTGCAGGCGGAGGAAGCGCACGCCGTCCGCACGCGCGCGTTCGACGAGTTCGGCCGCGTCGAACGACGTCGTGGACGGGGCCGCCTGGAGGCGGGTCGGGGGCGTCGAGCGGGGCATGCGCGCAAGGTACGGCGGGCATGTGGCTTGCGCCCGGGGCGGCTCCCCGCCGCGACTGCCGCGCGGGAAGACGCGACGACCGACGCGAACTTTCTGGAGGATCCGATGGCAAACGAACCGAGGACCGCCGGGGACGTGATGACCCGGAACCCGCGCACCGTGACGCCCGATACGCCGGTGCGCGAGGCCGCCCAGCTCATGCGCAGCGAAGACACCGGCGCCCTGCCCGTCGTCGAGGGCGGCAACTCGAAGCGCCCGATCGGCCTGATCACGGACCGCGACCTCGCGATCCGCGTCGTGGCCGAGGGGAACCTGGACGCGCGCGTGCGCGACGCGATGACGCCCAACGCGCACACGGCGCGCGAGCGGGACGACCTCCAGAAGGTGATGGACCTGATGGCGCGCGAGCAGGTGCGGCGCGTGCCGATCGTCGACGAGCGCGGTGACCTCGTCGGCATCATCGCACAGGCGGACGTGCTGCTGCAGGCCAACGACAAGCGCGCGGAGCAGACGGTCGAGGCGATCTCGCGGCCGTGACGCTGAGCGCGGCGCGGCGGCGCGGGACGTAGCTCCGGCCCGGCGTCGGCAGGCGGCGTGTAGCTTTCGCCGCATGTCGACGTCCGCGCCTCCGATCTCGTCCCCCCCGCCGTCGCCAGGCGTGCCGTCGCCAGGCGCGTCGGTCCGCCCGCGGTACTGCGCCGCGTGCGGCGCCGCGCTTTCGGCCGGCGCCAATTACTGCCACCGGTGCGGAACGGCGGTCGTTGCCGCGTCTGACACGTCGGCGGCGGGCGGGCGGACGCGCGGCCGAAGCCTCGGCGAGATCGCGCCGTGGGCCGTCGCGTTCGTCGCCTTCCTCGCCCTCGCCGCGATGGCGGCGGGACGCAACCTCGGCGCGTCGCGTGGTGGCGGCCTCGACGCGCCCCAGAACGCGCTCCCCCAGGCATCGCTCGGCGAGGGCGTCGCGCCAGCGGCCGGCGGGCCCGACGCCGGCGGGGCGGCCGCCGGTGGCGCGCCCGTCGCCCCCTTCGCCGGCGCGGGCGGCGGGCGCGCGCCCGACCTCTCGACGATGACCCCACGCGACATCGCCGACCGCCTCTTCGACCGCGTGATGCGGCTCTCGGGGGAGGGGAAGATCGACAGCGCGCAGTTCTTTGCGACGATGGCGCTGCAGAACTACGGGCGCATGCCGCAGGCTGGCGTCCCGCTCGACAACGACCTGCGCTACGACATGGGCCGGATCGCCGAAGTCGCGGGACGCGGCGAGGTCGCCGCCGCCCAGGCCGACACGATCCTCCGCAACAACCCGACGCACCTGCTCGGCCTCGTCCTCGCCATCAAGGGCGCTGCACTCCAGGGTGACCGCGCCCGGCTGGCCGACGCGCAACGCCGCCTTATCGCCGCGGCCCCGGCCGAGCGCGCCAAGAACCTCGAAGAATACCAACGCCACGGGAACGACATCGACGCGGCCCTCAAGCTCGCGACCGCGACGGGGCCGGTCGCGCCGCGGTAGCACGCGGTCGCCCGTCGTGGTGCCCTCCCGTCCCGACCTCGCGGCGTTTTCGCCGCTGATGCCGGCCGCGGCCGGCGCCGCCGAGCCGCCGGAAGCGTCGGCGACCCCCGCGGCTGCCGCGTTCGTGCTGGCCGTCGACGCGCGCGGCACCCTGGTCGCGGCCGACGCGGCTGCGACCGTACAGTTGGCCGCCGGCGGTCCGGTGCTCCGGCCGGGGGTGGACCTGCCGTCGGCGCTCCGGGCCGCGGGCGAGGGGACCGCAGCACTCGCCGTCGCGAACGCCTTTGCCGCCCCCGACGCGGGCGAGGTGACGTTCACGGTGCACGACGCGGGCGGACTCGCGCGGGCCCGGTGGCGCCTCCTGCCGCTCCCGGGCGTCGGCAGCGCCCGGGCCGCAGCGTGGACGGTGGTCGTCGAACGGGCCCCGGACGGCGTGCCGGGACGCCGGGAGGCCGAGACGCTCGCCGCGGTCGCGCGCGAGCTCGCCCAGGTCGGCGACGACGCGACGGCCGCCCTCGCACAGCTCGCGCGCGGCGCGCTCGACCTGTTCGACGCCGCGGGCGCCTGCGTCGTGACGTTCGACGACTCGCCCGGTCGCCCGGAGAAGGCGCGGGTCGAGGCGACCGCGGGCACGCTCGACCCGCTCGCCGGCCACGTCACCCGCCTCATGCAGGAGCCGTCGCTGTTCGGCGACGTGGCGCGCTCGCGCGAGGTGGTCATCGTCAACGACGCGGAGCACGATCCGCGCATCGACCCGCGCTACGGGGTGCCGTTCGCGATGCGCCAGGTGCTCGCCGCACCGCTCGTCATCGACGCGCACGTGGCGGCGGTGCTCTGCGTGGTGAACGTGCCGCGCGGCGCGTTCGGGGACACGGACGCGGAGCTGGCGCGGCGCCTGGCCGACCACGGGGCGCTCGCGATGCGCAACGTGCGCCTGCTCGCCGCGCGCGGGCTCGCCCAGTCGCGGGCCGAGGCGGCCGCGGCGGTCGCGCAGGTTGCCCTCGACGCCGACGACGCGGCGTCGGGCGCGTCCAAGATCCTCGCCGCGCTGGCCCGCGTGGTCGCCGCACCCGGCAAGGTGTTGAGCGTGGTCGACCGCGAGCGCGGCGTGCTCCGCTGCCTGGCCGTGACGGGCGAGACGACTTTCGTGCCCGGCGCGGAGCGCCCGCTCGTCCAGACGCTGGCGCACGACGCGCTCGCCCGGGGCGAGGTGGTCGAGGTGCCGGACCACGGCGCTGCGCTGCGCGAGCGCGGGCGCGCCGGCGAGGACGCGCCACTCGGCGGCGTCGTGCTCGTCCCGATCATGGCGCGCGGCGTCATGGTGGGCGATCTCTGCGTGCGCTACTCGTCGGACGCGCCGCTCGGCGCCGACACGCTCGAAACGCTCCGTCTGCTCGGCCCCTCGGTCGGCGTCGCGATGGACGTCCTGCTGCGCGAGGAGCGGGAACGCGCCCACCTCGACGAGGAACGCCGGCGCGAGGAGCAGCTCCGACAGGCCGAGAAGCTCGCCGCGCTCGGCGAACTCGTGGCGGGCGTCGCGCACGAGATGAACAACCCCCTCGCCGGCATTTCCGCGTTCGCCGAACTCCTCCTCGAAACGCCGCCGGACGCGCCCTTCGACGCCGAGGACCGCGAGGCCGTGCGCCTCATCAAGCGCGAGGCGGACCGGGCGACCGCGGTCGTGCGCGACCTGCTGACGTTCGCGCGCGAGGCGGCGCCGACGTGGGGGCCGGTAGCGCTCGACGCGCTCCTCGAACGCACGGTGCGGGTGCGCGCCTACGCCGCGCGCACGGCCGGCGTCGACGTGCGTCTCGACATCGAACCCGACCTCCCGCCCGTGCGAGGCGACGAACGCAAACTCCAACAGGTGTTCGTCAACCTGATCGCGAACGCCGAACACGCCCTCCGCGGCTCGGCACCGGGCGAGCGGCGCGTCACCGTGTGCGCCTGGCGCGCCGCGCCCAACCGCGTCGGCGTGCGCGTACGCGACACCGGCCCGGGCGTGCCGCCGGACGTGTTGGGGCGGGTCTTCGAGCCGTTCTTCACGACGAAGCCGCCGGGCGAGGGCACCGGCCTCGGGCTGAGCGTGAGCTACGGGATCGTCCACGCGCACGGCGGCGAGCTGCGCGCGCAGAACCTGCCCGACGGGGGCGCCGCGTTCGACGTGCTGCTCCCGGTCGATCCGGGGCGGCGCGCCGCGGGCTCCGCGACCACCTCCGTCCAGGAGCGAGAATGAGCGACCCGGTCCGCGTGCTGGTCGTCGACGACGAGGAGACGATCCGCCTCGCGATCGGCCGCTTCCTCGAGCGACGCGGGTACACGATCTCCGCGGCGTCGGACGCCGCGGCAGCGCTGCGGACGCTCGAAGGCGCGCCGGCCGGGCACTACGCGCTGATGCTGTGCGACGTGCGGATGCCCGGCATGAATGGCGTCGACCTCGTGCCGCGCGTGCGGGCGATCGACCCGGCGCTCGCCGTCGTCATGCTGAGCGCGGTCGACGACGCGGCGAGCGCGCGCGCGGCGTTCACCGCGGGCGCGGTCGACTACCTCGTCAAGCCGGTCGAACTCGCGGCGCTCGAGGCCGCGGTCGAGGACGCGCTGCGCCGCCGCGCGCTCGAGCTGGCCCGCCGGTCGGCCGAGGACGCGGTGCGGGACGAGCTCGCGGTGCAGGACGGCGCGGCCGACAAGGCGCGCCGTGCGGCCGCGGCGTCGATGCGGGCGACGAGCCTGGCGGTGGCCGAGGCGCTCGTCGCGGCGCTCGAAGCGAAGGACCCCTACGCCGGGGGCCGGGCCGCGCGGGTCTCCGCACTCGCGGCGTCGATCGCCGCGGAACTGGGCTTCGACGAGGACATGGTGGAGTCGGTGCGGCTGGCCGCGCGTCTGCACGACGTCGGGACGATCGGGGTGCGCGACGAGGTGCTCCACAAGCCCGGCCCGCTCACGCCCGAGGAGCGCGGCCACGTGCGCGAGCACGTCCGCCTCGGCCTCGCCATCCTCGCCCCGTTAGGCGCGGTGCCGGGGATGCACGACGTCATGGCGGCGGTCGCCGACCACCACGAGCGCTGGGACGGCGCCGGCTACCCGCGCGCGATCGTCGGCGCCGCGATCGCGCCGGGCGGGCGCGTGCTCGCCGCCGCCGACACGTGGGACGCGGTGACGTCGGCGCGGTCCTACCAGGGCGCGATGGCGCCCGAGGCCGCGCTGGAGTACCTGGGCACGCTCGTCGGCGGGCTGCTGGACCCGGCGGTCTACGCGGCGCTCGCGACGGTCGTGCGGCGCGGCGAGGCGCTCAGCTTCCTGGAGTGACGGCGACGGCAGGCCGGGGGTAGGGCGCGCCGGTGCGGCTTGCGGCGGCGGCGTGTGCCGCCTCCGAGACTGTCGCCACCGCCGTCCTGTCTACACCCCGAGGCCCCGCCTCCGTGTCCCCTCCCTCGCACCGCGCCGTCCGCCGGCACTTGGCGGCCGCTGCCACCCTGACGCTCGGGCTGGGGCTCCTCACCGGCTGCGGGCGCGACCCGACGCAGCCGGCGCGACCGGGCGCGAGCACGCCGAGCGCCTCCGACTGGCTCGCGGCGAACGTCGTCCCCCTGGCCACGGTGGACCCGACCGCCGACCTCGGCGACCTCGCGCCGTTGGGCACGATGGTCGGCGACGCGCACCTGGTCGCCTTCGGCGAGGCCACGCACGGCACGCGCGAGTTCTTCAAGCTGAAGCACCGCGCACTCGAGTACCTCGTCCGGCAGAAGGGGTTTACTGCCTTCGCCATCGAGGCGTCGCTGCCCGAGGCCAACGCGGTCGATCTGTACGTGCGCACGGGTCAGGGCGACCCGGCCGTGCTCCTGTCCAACCTGTACTTCTGGACGTGGAACACGCAGGAGGTGCTCGACCTGATCCGCTGGATGCGCACGTACAACGCGGGCGTGTCGCCGGACCGGCAGGTCCGCTTTTTCGGCTTCGACATGCAGTTTCCCGGCGCCGCGATCGACAGCGCCGCGGCGTTCGTGCACCGGGTGGACCCGGCCCGGGCGGCCGCCGTGGATAGCGCGTACGCGTGCCTCGCGCCCTATCGCAACCACGGCCCGCAGCCCGGCCCCGCGTCGTACGCGCAAGCCGCGCAGACCGCGCCGGCGGTGCGCCTCGCGTGTGCGGCGTCGGTGGCGGGTGCGCACGCGCAGCTCGCCGGCGCGCAAGCCGCCTACACGGGCGCGACGTCGGCGGCCGAGTGTCAACAGCACCGGCGACGTGGACAGATTCAGCGGTCCAGAAGTGGACACATTACGCGCTGGGCGAGGCACCTCCGGCGTGCGGGGGTGGGCCGGGCAGACCAGCCTTGCGGCGGTGCCGCACGCGGTAGCTCTCCCCGCGGATGGTGAGCGTGGTCGCGCGGTGGAGGAGGCGGTCGAGCAGGGCGGTCGCGAGCGCGGTGTCCGGAAAAATCTCGTCCCACGCCCCAAAACTCTTGTTACTCGTGAGGATGATCGACTTCTGCAATTGGTAGCGTTTGTTGACCAGCTCGAAGAGGCAGGTCGCGTCCGGGCGCTCCAGCGGCAGGTAGCCGATCTCGTCGAGCACCAGGAGCTCGGGCCGGAGCAGCGGCTGCAGGAAGGCGTCGAGCCGGTTGCGCTCGCGCGCGGCCCGCGACTTCGTTACGAGGTCGTGCAGCGTGAGGAAGTAGATGCGGTGCCCCCGCGCGAGCGCCGTGACCGCGAGGCCGGTCGCGATGTGCGTTTTTCCGACCCCGCACGGCCCCAAGAGCAGCACGTTCTCGCCCTGGTGCAGGAAGCGCAGGGTCGCGAGTTCGTCGACGACGGCTTTGGGCACCTCGGGCTGCGCGGCGAAGTCGAAGCTCTCGAGCGTCTTGAGCGCGGGCAGCCCGGCGAGCTTCCGGTTGGTCGCGATGCGCCGCTCGAAGCGCGCCGCCAGTTCGAGGCCTAACAGCACGTCGAGGACCTCGACCGTGGTCTGCTCGGCCTCCTGCCCGCGCGCGAGCACGGGGTCGAGTGAGGCGAGCGCCGCGTCGAGCGTGAGGCGGGCGAGCTGGTCGCGCACGCGCTCGTAGCTGACGGCCGCGCTCATGCCGCGGCCCCGGTGAGCATGGCCTCGTACTGCGCCAGGCCGCGCGTCTCGACCACGGGGGCGAGCTGCCGGATGGCGTCGAGCGTCGCGCTCGGCAGGTCGACGCTCATGCCTAACACGGCCCCTGGCTGCTGCACGAAGTGCGGCCGGTGGTGGCCGGGACGCCGGGCCGTCGCGCTCTGGCCGCGCGTCAGCGCGCGTACCGCCGCCACGTGTTCGGACAGGGTGACGTCGGGCGTGCCGCGCGGGCGGCGCTGGTGCGTGGCGACGACCTGCTCACCAAGCAGCACGACGAAGGGGTCGCCGACCAGCTCCCCGCTCGGCCGGATCGTGACCGTGTGTCCCGCCGCGGTCGGGGCCACGCTGTAGCGCACGCCGCGGTAGCTCACGTGGCAGTCGAGCGCCGCGACGCGCAGCTCGACCGGGCGCACGTCGTAGGGCGGCACGGCCGCGGCCGCCCGCATGGCCTGCTGCTCCTCCGCGTAGCGCACCGCAGGGATCGCCTTCGTGGTGCCGTGCACGCGCTGATTGGCGACCGTGGCGAGCCAGCGCTCGAGCTGCGCGTTCAGGTCGGCGAGGTCGGTGAAGGCGCGGCCTTCCAGAAACGAGTGCTTCACGTACCCGACCCCGCGCTCGACCTTGCCCTTGACCCGCGGCCAGTAGGGCGGGCTCGCCACGGGCAGCACGCCGTAGTGCTCGGCGAAGTCGAGGAAGGCGGGCGCCCAGTGCACGACGCCCGCGGCGACGTCGTGCCGGTCGACGCACGCCTTCATGTTGTCGACCAGGAGCTCGCGCGGGACGCCGAGCGCGGTGAACGCGCGCTGCAGACAGCCGAAGAGCGCCGGCTGCTTCATGCTCGTCGTGAAGCGCGCGTACAGCATGCGGCTGTAGCCGAGCACGAGGACGAAGACCGACAGCTTCTTCGTCTCGGCGCCGACGGTGATCGTGCCGCACTCGCCCCAGTCGGCCTGCGCCTGGCGACCGGGCAGCGTCTCGAAGCGTTCGGTCACGCGCTGGATCTGCGCCGCCTTGAGCGGGCGCATCGCGGCGCGCAGGACGGTGAGGCCGCCCGTGTACCCCTTCGCGCGCAGCTCCCGGAGCAGCACGGGGGCGGGTAGATCGAACAGAGCGAGACGCGCCGCGAGGTAGTCGCGGTGTGGGTCGAGCGCCGAGGGACGGCGCGGACGCGGCGCCGGCGCCGTCGTGGCGCGGGCGAGCTGGTTGTAAATGGTCTGGCGGCTGAGGCCGAAGCGGCGGGCGAGGACGGCGATGGGCTCGCCCTCACGCGCGAGGTAACGCACGGTCATGGACAGCTCCCGGGAGATCACGGTCGGACGCTCGGGGTGCGGGGGGCCGAGGTCGTCCCGCGGCCCGCCCGTCCGGCGTCATCGTAGGGTGGGGAGCGGGTGACGTGGCCTCTGCGCCTGCGGCGCTACGGCCCTCGACCTCTCCCCGAGAAGGTGTCCACTTCTCGACCGCTGGATCTGTCCAAGATCAAACCGGTGCTATCACGAGTACGCGCGGGCGCTCCAGAGCGCGCGTCTCGTCATGCAGTGGGAGGACTACGCGGCCAACGGCTTCCCGAACACGACGCGCGACGGCTACATGGCGGAGAACGTCGGCTGGCTGCGGGCGCAGCTGCCGGCCGGCGCGCGCATGATGCTCTGGGCGCACGACCTCCACGTCTCGCGCGCGCCGGGCTGGATGGGGTCCGTCCTCGGCCTGCAATCCGGCACGGACTACGTCAACGTCGGCTTCGCGTTCGGGACGGGGATGTTCAACGCGTTCCCGACTGACGCGGAGGGGCAGATCACCGGGCCGGTCGGGCCGCAGGCCGCGCCGCCGTCGACCCTCGACGGCTTCGACGCACCGGCCCTCGCGACCCGCGTGCCGCTGTTCCTGCTCGACGCGCGGCGCGTCACCGACGCGGGCGCCCCGGCGACGTTCACGGGGCCGGTCCCGGTGCGGATGGTCGGCGCGACCTACGACCCGGGCGCTGCCGCGACAACGTACGACTACCCCACGCAGCTCCCGCACGACTTCGACCTGATGATCTACGTGCAGACCTCGACCGCGTCGACGCTGCTCCCGTTCCGGTACCAGTGACGGCGAGTAGCACGCGCTCGGCCGCGCGCGGCGGCGGCCTGACGAGGTTCGACGTGAATTCGCGCACTCTCATCACGTAGCGGCGTGGAGGCGGAAGAACGCCGGGGCCGCGAGGCCGCCCCAGGCGGGGCCGAGCGCGCCGTCGGGCCGGGCGAAGGCGTCGAGCACGGGCGTGGCCGGGACGCTCGCGACGACCGCGATCGCCTGCGTGACTTCCGGGGCGGCGGCGTAGACGCCGTCCGGGAGGTCCGGGACGGGGCGCGTCGGTACGGGTCAGCTCCCCGGGTCGGGGGGCCGGCAGGACGCGCGGCGGCCGCCCCGTACCACGCGGGCACGGGGCGGCCGCCGCGCCCGGCGACGCTCAGCAGCCGAGGGCGCGGCGGATCTGGGCGGCCTGCGCGAGCCAGACGTCGGCGGTCGCGGCCGGGACTGCCTTCCCGCGCTGCGCCTGCACCTGGTTCTGGAAGGCCGCGAGCTGGTTGCACGCCGCCCCGGTCTGCCCGGCCGCGAGTGAGGCGCCCGCGGCGTCGAGCTTGTTGGTGAGGCCGGCGGCGACGTCCGCCGCGATCCCCGAGGCCGCGATCGCGGCCCGCAGCTGCTGCGTCGCCTGCGCCGGGGTGAGCACCGTGAGGCCGAGCGAGACGGGCGCGGCCGGAGCGTAGGTCGCGTTCCCCGCCTGCGTCGCCTGCACCGTGCAGGACCCGGCGGCCGTGAGCGTGAGCGTCGTGCCGTTCGCGCCGGCGGTGGTGCAGGTCGCCGGCGTCTGCGACGCGAACACGACCGGACTGCCCGAGGGGCCGCCGGTGGCCGCGAGCGTGAACGTGGTCGTCACCACGGCGCTCGCCGGCAGCGTGGCGGTGAGCGCGATCGCCTGCGGCCGCCCCACGACGGTGATGGATTGCGTGGCCTGCGACGCGGCGGCGTATGCCGCGCTGCCCGACTGGTCGGCGGCAAGGGAGCAGGCGCCGGCGGCGACGAAGGTGGCCGTGCTCCCGCTCACCGTGCAGACGGTCGGCGTGACCGACGTGATCGCGACCGCGAGGCCCGAGGTCGCCGTGGCGCTCACCGCGTACGTGGCCCCCACGTACGCCGGGTTCGGCGCGACCGAGGTGAAGGCGACATGCTGCGGCGCCTTGGCGATCGTGACGGTGGCACTGTAGGCCGCCGTGTCGCCGTCCTGGTCTATTACCTTGCCCCGGACGGCGCGCGGCCCGGCCGCCGTCGTCGGACAGGAAGTAGTGGCGCTCGACGACGCGGCCGCGTACCCCTGGCCGTCGCCGCAGTCGAACGCGTAGGTGAACCGCGTGGCCGCGGGGTAGCCCGGCACCTGCGCGCCGGTAAGCGCGAGCGCGAACGGCTGCCCGGCGACGGCCGTGGCGGGCGCCGTGAACACGGCCGTCGGGAGCACGCGCGTCGTGCTCGCCGGCGGCGGGGCCGGCACGTTCGTCTGGCCGTAGCCGTTGTAGCCCCAACAGGTGACCGTACCGCCCGCGCTCAGGGCGCAGACATCGGCCGAGCCCGCGCTGAGCTGCGTGACGCCGCTCAGGCCGGCCGGCACGTTCGTCTGGCCGAAGGCGTTCTGCCCCCAGCAGGTCACGGTCCCGCCGGCCGTCAGGGCGCACGTGTAGTAATCGCCCGCGCTCAACTGCGTGACGCCGCTCAGGCCGGCCGGCACGTTCGTCTGGCCGTAGCTGTCGTCGCCCCAGCAGCTGACGGCGCCGCCGGCGGTCGCGGCGCAGGTGTGATAGAAGCCCGTGCTCACCCACGTGGCGCCGGTCAGGCCGGCCGGCACGCTCGCCTGGCCGGAGCCGTTGTAGCCCCAACAGGTAACCGCGCCGCCGGCGGTCACCGCGCAAGTGTACAGGTATCCTGCGCTGAGCTGCGTGACGCCGCTCAGGCCGGCCGGTACGCTCGTCTGGCCGTAGGCGTTGTTTCCCCAGCAGGTGACTGTACCGCCGGTGATGACGGCGCAGGTGTGGTACCCGCCCGCGCTGAGTTGCGTGACGCCCTTGAGACCGGCCGACACGTTCGTCTGGCCGGAGCTGTTGTCGCCCCAGCAGCTGACGGCGCCGCCGGTGACGACGGCGCAGGTGTGGTAGGTGCCCGCGCTTACCTGCGTGGCGCCCGTGAGGCCGGGCGGCACGGCCGCCTGGCCGAAGCCGTTGTCCCCCCAGCAGGTGACCGCGCCGCCCGTGCTCACCGCGCAGGTTTGGACGTAGCCCGCGCCCACCTGCGTGTAGGCGCCGGGTGTGCTCGCGAGGTAGGCGCGCGGCGCGCCGGGCACGAGGTGCGGGGCCGTGGGAGCGTCGGGCGCGCAGGCCCCGAGCACGGCGACGACCGCCAGCGCGGCCGTGCTGAGGAGCGCTGGGAGGGCGCGCCAGAGGGCGCGCGGCGTCCAGCGCGGGCGGGACCGGGGGCGAGGAAACATTGGAGGACGGGGTGGAAGGCACGAGCGACGGCCCGTCCGGGGTGGACGGGGAGCACACGAGCGGGCGCGGCATTCCGCGGCGGTGGCCGCGGCGGCATCTTGCGAAACGCCGTCGGGCGAGACGCCGCACGCCCGCCACCCGGAGAGCACGTCACCCCGCGCCAAAACCGATCATTGGCGACGCACGCCGTTCCGCCGGGCCCGCGACCACCGGGCGCGCTGCCGCCCGGTCCGGCGCTGCCGGGCACCGTGACGACCCTGCTCCGCGAGGCCGGCGCGGGCGACGCGCAGGCGCTCGACCGGGTGTTCGCCGCCGTCTACGCCGAGCTGCGGCGGCTGGCGCGCCTGGTGCGGCGCGGCCAGCCCGGCGCCACGCTCTCCAGCACCGCGCTCGTCCACGAGGCGTACCTCAAGCTCGTGCCCGCGGCCGACCAGGAGTGGCGCGGGCGCGCGCACTTCTTCGCCCTCGCCGCGCGCGCGATGCGGCAGGTGCTGGTCGACGCCGCGCGGGCGCGGCTGCGGGCCAAGCGCGGCGGCGGCGCGCAACTCGTCACCCTCGACGGGGCGGCGGCCGCCGCCCCGCTCCGCCCCGAGCACCTGATCGCCCTCGACGCGGCGCTGGAGCGGCTGGCCGCGCTCGAGCCGCGGCACGCGCGCGTCGTCGAGTGCCGCTACTTCGCCGGGCTCACCGCCGAGGAGACGGCGGCGCTGCTCGACGTCTCGGTGCCGACGGTGAACCGCGACTGGCGCGCCGCCCGCGCGTGGCTCGCCGCCGAGCTGGGCGACGCCTAACGGGTATGCCTAACGCCGATGATTGACCTCCGGCCGGGCCTCACGCCCGAGCGGTGGCGGCGCGCGCAGGCGGCGTTCCACGACGCGGTCGAGCACACGGCCGCCGCGCGGCGCGCGGTCCTCGACGCGGCGTGCGCGGACGACCCCGCGCTGCGCGCCGTGGTCGAACGCATGCTCGCCGCCGACGCGGACGCGTCCATCCGGCTCGGCCCGTCGCCGGTGGCCCTCGGCGCGCCGGCCTCCGGCGCGACGTCCGGCGGGCCGTTCGCGACCGGGTCGGACGACGCGGTGGCGGCCGCGCCAGTGGCCGGACGCCGCGTCGGCGCGTACCAGCTCGTCCGCGAGATCGGGCGCGGGGGGATGGGCACCGTGTACCTGGCCGTGCGGGAGGACGTGGGCAAGCAGGTCGCCCTCAAGCTCGTGCGCGGCGGGCTGGCCGCCCCCGAGCGGGTCGAGCGCTTCCTCGTCGAGCGGCGCGTGCTCGCCCGGCTCGACCACCCGTACGTGGCCCGGCTGCTCGACGCCGGCGTGGCCGACGACGGCACGCCGTTCTTCGCCATGGAGTACGTGGACGGCGAGCCGCTCGACCGCTACTGCGACGCGCGCCGCCTCGGCGTGGCCGCGCGGCTGCGGCTGGTCGAGCAAGCCTGCGCGGCGGTCGCCTATGCCCACCGCAACCTCGTCGTCCACCGCGACCTCAAGCCGGGCAATCTCCTCGTCACGGCCGCCGGCGACGTGAAGCTGCTCGACTTCGGCATCGCGAAGCTGCTCGCCGAGGACGCCGCGGACGGCGGCGCCGATGCGGCACGCGCCGGGTTGACCGAGGCGGGCGTTCGGCTCCTGACGCCCGAGTACGCCGCGCCCGAGCAGGTGCGCGGCGAGCCGGTGACCACGGCCACCGACGTCTACGCGTTAGGCGTCGTGCTCTACGAGCTGCTGGCCGGGCGCCGCCCGCCGAGCGCCGCCGGGCCGGGCGGCGCCTGGGGTGTCGTGGCGGGGGCGGGCGCGGCCCCGCGCCCCGCCCGCCCCTCGACCGCGGTGCGCACCGCGCCGCCGAACGTGGCCGCCGCGCGCGGCACGACGCCCGACCGGCTCCGCCGCCGGCTCGCCGGCGACCTCGACACGATCGTCCTCAAGGCGCTCGACCCCGAGCCCGAGCGCCGTTACGCCTCGGCCGCGGAGCTGCTCGATGATCTTGAGCGGCACCGCACCGGGTTCCCCGTGCGCGCCCGGCCCAACGGCCGCGCGTACCGGGCGCGCGCCTTCGTGCGCCGCAACCGCTGGGGCGTCGCCGCGGCGGCGGGGCTGTTCGCCCTCCTCGCCGGCACGGCCGCCGTCGCGACGGTGCAGGAAACCCGCACCGCGCGGGCGCAGGCGCGGATCGCGCGGGCGCTCGCTCAGGCCACGGCGGAGGCAGCCAAGGCGCGGCAGGTCACGCGCTTCGTCGCGTCGCTCGCGCAGGACGCCGACCCGTACCAGGTGGGGGACCGTCGGGAGGGAAGCCGGACGGGCGCGCGGCTCGGACTCGGACTCGGCGCCGACCGTCTGGAGCGGGAACTCGCCGGGCAGCCCGCGGTGCGCGCGGAGCTGCTGCGCACGCTGGGCGTGGTGGCGCGCAATCTGGGGCGCTACGACGACGCGGACTCGCTCCTCCGCCGCGGCCTCGCGACCCGCCGCCAGCTGCTGGGCGCTCGCCCCGGCCCCGACGCCGAGCTCGCCAGCCTCGTCCACGAGCTCGGCGTCGTGCGCCGGGCGAAGAGCGACTTCGCCGGCGCCGACACCCTCCTCACGCAGGCGCTCGCCGCGCGCGAGGCGCTCCCCGGCGACGGCGGCATCGACCTGGCCGCCACGCGGCTGGAGCTCGCCACCCTGCGCCGGCTGCAGGGCCGTTACGGCGAGGCCGAGC
Organism: Gemmatimonadetes bacterium T265; assembly: GCA_019973575.1. Taxonomy (NCBI): domain Bacteria; kingdom Pseudomonadati; phylum Gemmatimonadota; species Gemmatimonadetes bacterium T265. The sequence goes on along the minus strand of BPUI01000001.1, from coordinate 2,134,599 downwards.
GCCTGCTCGGGCTGGCGCTCGGAGCCGAGCGCGGTGCGCCGGGGCCGGCGCCCACCGACGCGCTCGAGGAACTCGCCAGCGTGCGCCTGATGGAGCACGACGCGGACAGCGCGGCGGCGCTCGAGCAGCAGGTCGTCGCGCTCCGGGAGCGCTGGGAGGGGCGCGAGCATCCAGCGGTGGCCCGCGCGTACTTCTTTCTGGCAATCATCCTGCGCAACGCGGGCCGGCACCGCGAGGCGGAGCGCGCCGTCCGGCGGGCACTCGAACTCCAGCGCGGGCGGCTCCCCGCCGACCACCCGGAGGTGCTCGCGGCCGAGTCCGAGCTGTCATGGGAGTTGATGGGGAGCGGCGCGTACGCCGAGGCCGAGCGGGTGCAGCGGCGCGTGCTCCGGAGCCGCGAGCGCCTGTACGGCGACGTCCACCGCGACGTGGCCGGCAGTGCGTACACGCTCGGCGTGATCCTGTACCGCAGCGGCCAACCGGCCGCCGCGATCGGGCTACTCCGCCGCGGGATGGACACGTTCGCGCGGGTGGAGGGCCCGGACCACCCCGACGTGAACATGGCGCGAAAAGCGCTGGCCGTCGCCGAGGCCGCGCGGGGGCATGAGGCGGAGGCGCTGGCGGTGACGGCGCGCCTGCTCCGCGCACGGCACGTTACCGTGTGGGACGCGACCGCGCAGCCGCTCGACGCACTGGCAACGCTGTTGCGGAACGCCGGCGACTGCCGGCGCGCCGAGGCGCTCGCCCGGCAGGCGGTCGCGGCGTACACCGCGCGTCGCCCCGGTCCGACGGCGGACGACCCGCACCTCGCGGACCTGCGCGCGGGCCTGCACGACGCGGCGGCCGCGTGCGCGGGTGGCGGCCGGGGTGCCGGACCCGCGCTGGGCGGGCGGTGATGCCGGGCCCCACCGACGGTCTCTTGTGAAGTCGAGAGATGTGCGATGCGCCCATGCCCGGCCGCGCCCGCGGCGCGTCGCGCTTGCTGGCGCCGCCGGCCTCGCGCGCCCAGCAGAAGCTGCAGGTGCCGCGTCCCGGCGTCCGGGGTCGCCGGGCCAGGGACCGCCAGATCGCGTGGGCCCTGGTCGGCGCCGAACGATGCGCTCCACATCGGGGTCGGGCGTGCGGGCGACGGGGTTGCGTATGGCGCGTTCGAGTGCGGCCGACAGCGCCGCGACTCGACGCCTGGGCTCGGGGCCATGTGGACGGTGAGTCAGCGAGTCCGGCCGCCGGGCGCGGGCCGTAGAGACGGGCCTCGACGGCCTCGCCCTGCTCGCGCGCGCCCGAGCGGATCACGCGCCCCGCGCGGTGCGGGACCGGCCCGCTCCGCGCGCAGTGCACGCGCTCGACCTCGGCGCGCCGCGCGATCACGATCCGTCCCGAAGCCCAGCACGAGACGTTACGCGCCAGACGCGCGCGCGAGCAGACGACGGACTTCGCGGCCGAGTACGCGCGTATCACAGTCCGGGAGAGCCAAAGCGACTCAAGTCCATCTCGGAGTCAAACTGCCCGCGCGGGGCGGGAATCTCGCGAACGCTCGCTGAACGCGACCCGGTTGGACGCGGGACAGGCAATCGGTCGAGGGCCGCGCTTGCGATGGGGCGCGCGCGGGCGTGACCTTGCGCGCATGACCACGCCCGCCGCCCCGCGGCCGCCCGCCGCCGCGGACGACGCCCTCGACGATGTCCTCAAGGCCGTGTTCCCGGGCGACTCCGAGATGGCCGCCCGCTGCCGCGCGTTCGACTGGGCCGCCACGCCGCTCGGCCCCGTCGATGGGTGGCCGTCGAGCCTGCGGACCGCGGTCGGCGTCTGTCTGGCGGCGCCCGGCCCCATGGCCCTCTCCTGGGGGCCGGAGCTGGTGCTCGTCTACAACGACGCCTATCGCGCGGTGCTCGGTGCGGCCAAGCACCCGGGGGCGCTCGGGCGCCCGACGCGCGAGGTCTGGGCCGAGGTCTGGGACCAGCTCGCGCCCGACTTCGCGCGGGTTATGGCCGGCGGCCCCGTCCCCGCGTACGAGGACCAGCGGTTCGTCCTCCGCCGCGACGGGCGCGACGAAGAGGCGTTCTTCAGCTACGCGTTCGTCCCGGTGCGCGACGAAGCCAATCGGGTGGGCGGCGGGCTGCACGTGTTGACCGAGACCACGGGGCGGGTGCGGGCCGAGGCGGCGCTCCGCGTCGAGCGCGAGCGGCTCGCGCTCCTCGTGCTGGCGATGCCGGCGCCGGTGGCGCTGCACTGGGGGTCCGAGCACCGCCTCGCGGTCGTCAACGCGGCGTTCCGGCGGATCAGCGGCGGGCGCGACTTCACCGGGCTCACCCCGCGCGAGGCCTACCCCGAGCTCGCCGGCCAGGGCATCCTCGAGCGGTTCGACGAGGTGGTCGCGAGCGGCGCGGCGTGGGTCGCGCCCGAGACGCCCGTGCGCTACGACCAGAGTGGGCTGGGGCCGGAGGACCTCTGGTTCGACCTGCGCTACGAGCCCGTGCGCGACGTGGACGGCCGGGTGGTCGGCGTGCTGAACTTCTCGATCGACGTGACCGACCAGGTGCGCGCCCGGCGCGAGGTCGAGCGACTGCTGGCCGAGAGCGAGGCGGCGCGCGCGGCGCTGGCCGAGAGCGAGGCGCGCTTCCGGACCGTGCAGGACGCCTCGCCGCTCGGCTTCGCCATCCACCGGCCCGTGTACGGCCCGGACGGCGCCGTGGTCGACTTCACGATCCCCTACGTGAACGCGGCCGGCGCGCGCATCGTCGGGCAGCCGCGCGCGCAGCTCCTGGCCGGCACCGTGCTCGGCATCTGGCCGGGGACGGGGCCGGACGGCGTGTTCGCGGACTACGTGCGCGTGCTCGAAACGGGCGAGCCGGGGTACCGCGAGGTCCTGTACGAGCACGACGAGCTCGTGGCCGGCCTCACGCTCACGGTGGTGCGCATCGGCGACGCGACCGGCGGACCGGGGGCGGACGCGGAGATCGGTATCACGTTCACCGACGTGACCGCGCGGTTGCGGGCCGAGCAGGAGCGCGCGCGGCTGCTGGCCGAGCTGGAGGCCGAGCGCGAGCGGCTCCGGTCGGTCGTCCTGCACATGCCGGCGCCGCTCGCGCTGCTCGAGGGCCCCGAGCACCGCTTCACGCTCGTCAACGAGGCGTTCAAGCGCGTCAGCGGCGGTGGGCGCGACGTCACCGGGCTCGTCCCGGCGGAGGCGTTCCCCGAGCTCGCCGGCAGCGGGATGTTCGACCTGCACGACCGCGTGTACCAGACCGGCGAGCCGTGGGTCGGGCCGGAGACGCTCGTGCGCTACGACCGGGACGGCGCCGGCGTGCAGGACACCTGGTTCGACCTGCGCTTCGAGCCGGTGCGCGACGCCGGCGGCCACGTGGTCGCGATTCTCAACTTCGCCGTGGACGTGACCGAGCAGGTGGGGGCCCGCCGCCGGGTCGAGCGGCTGCTGGCGGAGAGCCAGGCGGCCCGCGCCGACGCGGAGAACGCGCGGCGAGCAGCGGAGGCGGCGACCCGCGCCCGGAGCGACTTCCTGAGCACGATGAGCCACGAGCTCCGGACGCCGCTCAACGCCATCGGCGGCTACGCGGAGCTGTTGGCGTTAGGCATCACCGGCCCGGTCACCGACGCCCAGCGCCAGCAGCTCGAGCGCATCCAGGCGAGCCAGCGCCACCTGCTCGGGCTCGTGAACGAGGTGCTCGACCTGTCCAAGATCGACGCCGGGGCGGTGAGCGTGGAGCGCGCGCCCGTGGCGGTCGCGGGCACGACGGACGCCGCGCTCGCGCTCGTGCGGCCGCAGGCGGCGGCCAAGGACCTCGCGCTCACCGAGGCGTGCGACGCGCCCGCCGACGTGCACTACCTGGGCGACGAGCCGCGGGTGCGGCAGGTCCTCGTCAACCTGCTGGCCAACGCCGTCAAGTTCACGCCCGCGGGCGGGCGCGTGGCGCTCACGTGTGCGGTGGGCGAGGCGGCGGCGGCCGGCGGTCCGTACCTGGCGCTGCGCGTGGCCGACACGGGCGTGGGGATCGCGCCCGACCAGCGGGAGCGCATTTTCGAGCCGTTCACACAAGCCGGCGCGGGGACGAACCCGTACACGCGCGCGGTGGGCGGCACGGGGCTCGGGCTGACGATCAGCCGGCGGCTGGCGCGGCTCATGGGCGGCGATCTCACGGTGGAGAGCACGCCGGGGGCGGGGAGCACCTTCACACTCTGGCTGCCGATGGCCGAGCGGCGGGCCCAGCCGCGCCCGCCGACGCCGGCCGCGGGCGCACCGGCCGTGAGAGCGCCGGCCGCGGGGGCACCGGCCGCGGGGGCACCGGCTGACCGCCCGCCCGCCGTCGGCGCCCCGGGCGGTGGGCGGGCGGCGCCCGACGGTGGGGACGACGCGCGGGACCCCTTGGGGGCCGCCGACCCCGCCCTGGCGCGCCTCGGCGACGCGCTGCTGGCCGCTGCCGGGCCCGTGGTGCGCGCGTGGGCGGCGCGCCTGCGGGCCGACCCGGCGATCCCCACCGCGGCCCCGAACGGCCGGCCGCGCACCGACGCCGAGCTGGAGGACCACGCGGCCACGTTCGTCACCGACGTCGCGCTCGCGCTGCGCACGCTCGCCGCCGGCGGGCCCGACACGCCCGCACTGCTGCGCGACGGCACGGCGATCCTGGCCACGGTCGCGGAGCGGCACGGGGCGCAGCGCGCCCGGCTCAGGTGGCCCGCCGCGGCGGTCGCGCGCGAGCTGGTGCTCCTGGGCGAGGAGCTCGACGCCGCGCTGGGGCGCGCGGCGCAGAGCGGCGCCGGGGCCGGGGAGGGCGCCGGGGAGAGTGCCCGCGAGGGCGCCGCGCTCGCCCGCGCCCGGGACGCCGTGGCGCGGCTGATCGCGCGGGCCACGCGCGTCAGCCTCGGCGGGCACCGCCTCGCCCCGCCCGACGCGCCCGTGAGTGCCTAACGAATGGTCGGTTGTGAGCAGTTAGGCGGGCGCGCATCGGAATGCGCCTAACACCCGGTCTCGTGCTGTGGAGCCGCCCCCCGTTCCGACGCTCGTCCGCCGCGGTCTGGTGAGACGACGGTCGCGCAAACGCTTGCGCTGTGGGTGTCGCAGCCGCCCTCCCGACCAAGCGCTCGGCGGCGTCCCCCCCCTCCTCTCGCCGCCGCGGGCACGCCGCCGGCGGCGTGCCCGGTCGTCCCCGCGTGTCGTCCGTCGGCTGGACGGGTGCGGCCCTGAGCGCACGCGCGACCCGCTACCGTTCGCGCGGCGGGCTCACGCCCGGAGTCCAGGCTGGTCCAGATTCACGCCGGCACCTGGGCGCCGAAGTCGGCGATCGCGCGGGCGAGTGCCGCCGGTTCGTCGATGGGGACGAGGTGGCCGCTGTCGGCGACGATCTCTAGGCGGGCGTTGGGGATTCGGGCGATGATCTCGCGGCGGTGTTGCTCGACCGAGTCGAGGCGGTCCCGCTCTCCCGCGAGGACGAGCGTCGGGACGGCGATCCGCGAGACCTCGGACGAGAGGTCCTCCAGGATGCCCGCGGTCGGCCACGCCAGCTTCGCCCCGGGGGCGCCGCTCAGGCTGTCCGCGACGATCTGTTCCACCACGTCCGGCGCGGGCGTACGAGCACTAAGGAAGGTGATGGTCTGGAGCACCGTCTCGCGGTTGTCGTAGGCGTGGATCTGCTGCTGACGGGCGTCCTCGGGGAAGTGCGTGGGCGTCGGCGCGGCGGGCGCGACGAGGACCAGTCCGGCCAGCCCCGCCGGGCGGCGCGACGCGAGGAGCTGGGCCACCTTGCCGCCCATCGAGTGCCCGACGAGGACGTACCGCGTGAGGCCGAGCTGCCGGATCAGCGCGGCCGCCTCGTCGGCCAGATCGGACATGGAGTAGCCGCCGTCCGCCGCGCCGGACTGCCCCCAGCCGTGCATGTCGTAGGCGACGCAGCGGAACGAGTGCGCGAGCCGAGAGGTGACCCGGTCCCAGGTGCGGTGCGTGCCGCCCCGGTAGTGCAGAAACACGAGGGCGAGTTCCCCGGCTCCTCTATCCTCGACGTACAGGGACGCGTCACCAACGCGGCGATTCACGCGGAGTCTCCGCCCAGCGCCAGGGTGCCGTGCGTGCGCGTCGGGCGACGCGCGGCGCGCGGGCACTCCCGCCGCTCCCGCAACGCCGAGGGGGTTGGAGATCTTCAGGCGCCAGCTCCCGTCGGCCTGCCGCTTCATCACCTGGGTGGCGGTCCCGCGGTCCACCCGCTCCCGGCCCTCGGGGTCGTGCACGGTGACGGTCCAGTCCATGACGACGAGGGCCAGGTCGTCGCAGCGCAGCCCGCGGCGCACCTCGTTGCGGATGTGCGGCCGCACGGACAGCATTTGCGCGAACGCCGCCCGCAGCTGTGACCGGTCAGCTTCAACGACCCGGCCGTCCGTCATCCGCATCGTCGGGGTCTCGTCGAACACGGCGAGCACCGCGTCGGCGTCGGCACCGTTGAACGCCCGGTCGAAGTGGGCGGGGACTTCTTCGGGGGACGTGGGGCTTGAGTCGGTGGGAGCAGTCACGGGGCTGCCTACTCGGCGAAGGGTGCGTGCAGGAGGAAGTCGACGAGCGACGGGCGCCGGTACCCGGGCACGTAGCGCTCGCCGAACTCCGCGATGAAGTTGTCCCGCGTGGTCTCGGGGTGGTGCGTGGCGATCCCGCACAGGCACGTCGTCAGCGCCGCTTTCATCCCGAGCCGAGGGTACGCGGCGAGGATGACGTCCTGCTCCCGCCCGGACAGCTCCGGGTAGCCGAGGCCGCCGTAGTCGCACCCGATGCCGGACTGGCAGCAGGCGACGTCGACTCCTTTGAAGCGGCCGATCGACGGCGTCGTGTGCAGGGCGATCGCGTCCCAGACGACCTCCGACCGGCGCCCGCCCATGCCGTGCTGCACGGCGAAGGCGCGCGCGAGGCCGAGGTCGTGCAGCAGCGTCGCCACCGCCAGGAGCTCCGCGTCGGGCGCAAGGGACCGCGCGCGGGCGAGCGCGGCGGCGTAGAGCCACGAACGCACGACGTGGTGGAAGAGCGACGGCTCCGAGGCGTCGCGCGCCCGGGCGTACGCGTCCGCGACGGTGCGGCTGTCCGGCAGCCGAAGGTCTAACGCCCGACCCACGGCCAGCACGTCACCGAAGTTGGGAGTTGTGCTGGTCATTGCAGAACGCTCGGGGGTCCGCGGTGCTCCATGGCCGACAGTCTGGCCGGTGCCGAACGCTCTGAGGAGTGGCGATTTTGCCGTCGTTCGTCGAAATTGCGCCACGCCGCGGGCGGTTCGCTTCCCGCCCCACCCCCGCCACCGCCAGGCAGATGTTGACGATCGCCGTGCTCGCCCTCGACGGCGTGATGCCGTTCGAGCTCGGCATGCCGTGCGAGGTGTTCGGCCGCACGGCGGTGCCCGGCGTCGCGGATCCGTACCGGGTGCGCGTGTGTGCGGAGCGCCGCGCGGTGCGGGCGGGGGCGGTCGACCTCCGCGTGCGGTGGGGCCTGCACGACCTCGTGGATGCGGACACGGTCGTCGTGCCCGGCGGCTACGACCCCGAGGCGCCGGTGCCGGACGCCGTGTACGGTGCGCTCCGGCGGGCGGCGGACCGGGGCGCGCGCGTCGTCTCGCTCTGCCTGGGCGCGTTCGTGCTCGCGGCGGCCGGGCTCCTCGACGGCCGCCGCGCGACCACGCACTGGCGCGCCGCGCGGTTGCTGGCCGAGCGCTACCCGGCGGTGACGGTCGACCCCGACGTGCTCTTCGTCGACGAGGGCCAGATCCTCACCTCGGCCGGCGCGGCCGCGTGGCTCGACCTGTGCCTGCACCTGGTGCGGCGCGACTACGGCGCGGCCGTCGCGGCCGATGCCGCGCGGCTGACGGTCATGCCGCTCGCCCGCGAGGGCGGGCAGGCGCAGTTCATCGCCCGGCAGGACCCCGCCTCCGACGTGGCGCTCGAGCCGCTGCTCGCGTGGCTGGCGGCGCACCTGGACCGGCGCTTGAGCCTGCCGCAGATCGCGCGGCGGGCCGGGATGAGCCCGCGCACGCTCGCGCGCCAGTTCCGGGCGCAGACCGGGACGACGCCGCTGCAGTGGCTGCTCACGGCGCGGGTGCGGCGCGCGCAGGCGCTGCTCGAGACCACGGCGCTCTCGGTCGAGCAGGTCGCGGCGCGCGCCGGGTTCGAGTCCGCGGCGGCGCTGCGGCACCGGTTCGCGCGCGTGACCGGCACCAGCCCGGTGGCCTACCGGCGGGCGTTCGGCGGCGGGGCACGCCTCACCGGGGGGAACGCCGGGACCGACAGCGGAGCGCCCCGGCGCTCCCCGCCCGAGGCCGGAGGGTCGCCCGGACGGGACGCGCCCGCGTTCGCGATCCCTTCACGCGTGTGAGCCAGTGTGGCGCCGACCGCTCCCTTCGTCGCCACCGCGCGCGTCGGTCCGCGCACGCCCGAGGCGCCTGAACGTTAGGCGTCCGCGCCGGCCAGCCGGTCGAGCCACTCGCCGAGCAGGTCGCGCTCCGCCGGGGAGAGGGCACGCGGCGCGCCGTCGGGGGCGCCGTCAGGCGTCCCGGCGTTAGACTCCGCGAGCACGGCGCGCAGGGCCACGGCGCGCGACGCCACGCGCCCGGCCTCGCGCGCGGCGCCGGGCGCCACATCGGGGGGGGCGTCGGACGCGGGCGCGGCCGTGATCGCGGCAAGCACGGCCTCGCGCAGGGCCGCCGACAGCCGCGGGTCGCGCGCCCCGGGCGGGGCGGCGACGAGGGCCAGCGTCGCCCCGGTCGCGGCCGCCGCGACCAGGCGCACGGCGTGCGGCACGTCCACCCGGAGCCGCCCCGCCGCGGCGATGCGAGCCACGAGCGCGCGCAGCAGTGCCTCGCCCTCGCCCTCGCGCGCTGCGGCGGCCGCGCCCGAGTCGCCGTAGGCGAGCGCGTACGCGGCGGGGTGGGCGAGCCCGAACGCGACGTGCAGGTCCCATCCGCGCCGCAGCGCCTCGACGGGGTCGTCCGCCGCGGGCCCGCGTGCGGCCGGCTCGGCGTCCGCCGTCTTCCGGCGGACGTATGCCGCGAGCGTCTCGCGGGCGGCCGCGTCGAGCAGCCCGCGCATGTCGCCGAACTGCCGATAGATCGCGGGCGGCTGGACGCCGGCGGCGGCGCTCACCGCGCGCGTGGTCACCGCCTCGCGCCCGCCCTGGTCCAGCAACGCGGCCGTCGCACGCACGATCCGTTGCCGCTGGTCCGGCCGGTCCGACGGGTCCTCCCGCGCGTCGAGCACGTCCGGGGTGTCCGGCCGACGTGGGGGGTCCGGGGTGGGCGATGCGATCATGATACCAATGATACTGCGGAAGTGGTATCTGGATTGCGAATCCATCGATACCAGAGTACGGTTACCGTAGGTATCACCCGCCCCGCCACCGATGAGAGGCGCGCATGATCGTCGTGACCGGAGCCGCCGGCCAACTCGGCCGGGCCGTCGTCGAGCAGTTGCTCACCCGCGTGCCCGCGGGCCAGGTCGTCGCGAGCGTCCGCGACCCCGCCCGGGCGGCGGCGTTGGCCGACCGCGGCGTCGCGGTCCGCGTCGGCGACTTCGCCGCGCCCGAGACGCTGGCGGCGGCGTTCGCCGGCGCCGAGCAGGTCTTGGCCGTTTCGGTCGACCAACTCGGCGAGCCGGCGCGCCGCATGCACGCGGCGGCCATCCGAGCGGCCCGCGCGGCCGGCGCGCGGCGCGTGCTCTACACCAGCCACGCGGGGGCGCGAGCCGACTCGCCCTTCACGCCGGCGGCCGACCACGCCGCGGCCGAGGCGGTGCTGGCCGAGGGGGGCCTGCCCTTCACGGCGCTGCGCCACGGCTTCTACGCCGAGAGCGCGCTGCACCTGATCGGGCCTGGGCTCGCCGCCGGCGAAATCCGCGCGCCCGAGGACGGGCCGGTAGCCTGGACCGCGCGCGCGGACCTGGCCGAGGCGGACGCGGTCTTGCTCGCCGCGGAGGGTCGGCCGGGCGGCGCGCTGGAGGGCGGCGCCCTGGACGGCGTCACGCCGCCCCTGACCGCGGCCGAGGCGGTCACCCTGGCCGAGTTGGCGGCGGTCGCCTCGGAGCTGACCGGGCGCGAGGTCCGGCGGGTGGTCGTGTCCGACGCCGAGTGGAAGGACGCCGCGGTCGCGCGTGGCGTCCCTGCGCCGATGGCGGAGATGCTGCTCGGGACGTGGCGGGCGGCGCGGCGCGGCGACTTCGCCGCGGTCGACCCGACGCTCGAGCGGCTGCTCGGCCGCCGCCCGCGGACGATGCGCGACGTGCTCGCCGCCACCCTCACCCCCGCCACGGCCTGAGCGCCCGAGCGAGGGCCGCGCGCCCGAGGCGCGGTGCCGCACGCAGGCCCGGCGGCTCGGAACGGCGGATCAGGGTCAGGGTCCCTTCTGCGTTAGGCGCCGACCTGTTCCAGGAGGCCCGGCCCGGCGTTCGCCTCGGGGCGCCCCTTCGGGGGCCCCCCGTATCGCGCCAACCGCGACGCGTAGAAGGGCGGCCAGTCATGCGAGGTCGGCGACCGGACGCGCATGCGTGGACCGACGCGGGATACCCGCGGCCGTGACGGCGCGCAGGTCCGCCGCGCTGGTCGAGAGCACCTGGGCGAAGTCGGCGCGCTCGTCGGCCATCCACCGTTCGGTCGTCAGGCGGAGCACGGCCATGCCGACCTCGGTGACCAGGCGCGCCGTCGTCTGGTCCCCGCCGCGGTGCACGAGGGCGGCGGTGAGGGCCTCGGCGATCGACGCCAGCTTGATCAGCTCGCGTTCCCGTAACGGCGGGTTGGCCGCGATGACCGCCGCGCGCCTCCGCAGGAACTCGCGGGGCCGGAACACCGCCGGCGCGGTGGCGAACGCGGCGAGCAGCGCGGGCAGCGCGCCCGTGTCCGCGGGGACGGCGGCGATCGCCGAGACCAGCTGCTGCACGAGGTCCTGGCTGCCGCCGAACAGCACCTCCCGCTTGTCGGCGAACCAGCGGTAGAACGACCGCTCGGTCAGGCGCGCGCGCTCGGCGATCTCCGCGACCGTCGTGCGGTCGTAGCCCTGCTCGTCGAACAGCTCCAGCGCCGCGCGTTCGAGCCGGCCGCGCGCGTCGCCCTCCCAGCGTGCCATGCGGTGAGGATAACGACTACACAACCTGTCGTCACGCCGCTAGCATGCGTGACGACAGGATCTGTCGTCACCTCATCCGGAGCACCCATGCGCACCCTCCGCTTCCACGAGTACGGCGTCCCGCTCGACGTCTTGCGACTCGAAGACGCCGACCCGCCCACGCCCGGGCCGGGCCAGATTCGCGTCGCCGTCCAGACGTGCGGGCTGAACCCGGCCGACTGGGCGCTGTGCGGCGGGCTCTTCGCCGGTGACCTGCCGCGCGGGATCGGGCTCGAAGTCGCCGGCACAGTCGACGCACTCGGGGACGGGGTGACCGGCGTCGCGATTGGCGACGCGGTGCTCGGCCCGGCGCGCTACACGGGAGCGACCGCGGGGGCGTCCGGGCAGGCGCTCCTCGACGTCTGGGTCCCGCGCCCGCCGGCGCTCGACCCGGTCCAGGCGGCCGCCTTGCCGATGGCGGTCGAGACGGCCTACCGGGGGCTGGACACACTCGGCGTCCTCGACGGCGAAGCCGGCGCTGGTACCGCGGTGCTCGTGCACGGCGCCGGCTCGACCGTCGGGTACGCCGCGGTGCAGATCGCGGTGCGGCACGGGGCACGAGTCCTTGCCACCGCCGGCGCGACGTACGCCGACGCCCTGCGTGCCGCCGGCGCCGAGGTCACCAGCTACGGGGACGGCATGGTCGAGCGGGTGCGGGCGCTCGCGGGCGGCCCGGTCGACGTCGCCCTCGACGCGGCACCGGTCAGCAACGCGTTGCCGGACCTCGTGCGGACCGTCACGGCGCCGGCCCACGTGCTGACGCTCAGCGACTTCGCCGCGGCCGATGCCCTCGGCGCGCGCGCCAGCTTCGGCACCGAGACCACGCTGCGCTACGACGTGCTCGGCGAGTACGCGCGGCTGGCGGCCGCAGGTGACTTTTCGGTCCCAGTGGCCCGCACGTTCCCGCTGGAGGACTGGCGCACGGCCGCGGCGCTGAGCCAGTCGGGACAGGCGCGCGGCAAGCTGGTTCTCCAGATCGGGAGTCCATGATTCTCGGCTGTCGCCCGACGTCATCTCGCGGGATCCTGTGGGCGACGCCGACGCAACGCTGCCGGCCGCTGGGCCGGGTGGCCGACCGGTGACCCGTGGCCCACCGCCGACAGCTCGCGCACCCAACCCGAAAACCGGAGCCCTCGATGGACAAACTCGCCCTCGTCACCGGCGCCACTTCGGGCAGCCGAGGAGCGAGGACGAAACGGAACGGTCGGTGATGCGCGTCGCGGTACCCATCTCACAATCAGCGATGACACTGCTGGCGAATCGGCCCGGCGTTCGCGGCGGGGGTGGGGCTCCCCAGTCCCGAGGTGCCGCGTGTCGCTACAGCCCGGTCCGATCCCGCCCGTCCCCGAGCAGACCGCGGCCGTCGCGCGCCGCGCCTTCCGCCGCCCACCTCTGGCCGTGCGGCGGCGCGACGAGTTCGGCGCGTTGTACGCCGACGCCGACTTCGCCCCGCTCGTTCCCGCGCGCGGCCAGCCGGCGCTGCCGCCGTGGCGCCTGGCGGTCGTCACCGTGCTCTAGTTCGTGGAGGGGCTCTCGGACCGGCAGGCCGCCGAGGCGGTCCGGGCCCGGATCGACTGGAAGTACGCGCTCTCGCTCGAGCTGACGGACCCGGGCCTCGCCCACTCGGTCCTCCCCGAGTTCCGGTCACGCCTGGTCGCCGGCGGCCGCGAGCAGGTCCTGCTCGACCGGCGGCTGGCGCACGCCGCGGCGCGCGGCCTGATCAAGGCGCGCACCACGCAGCGCACGGACAGCACGCACGTGCTGGCCGCGGTGCGCACCCGCAACCGCCTGGAGCGCATCGGCGAGTCGGTCCGCGCCGCGCTCAATACGGTGGCCGCGGCCGCACCGAGGTGGCTTCGGGCCGTCGCGCCGCCCGAGTGGCACGCGCGCTACGACCGCCGCGTCGAGGGGGCCGGGACGCCGGCCGGCGGCCCCGCGCGCGAGCGCCGGCTACCCACGCTGGGCGAGGACGGCGCCGCGCTCCTCGCGGCCGTCGACGCGTCGGCGATAGCACCCCGAGGCCGATGCCCGTGAGCACCGACTGGCCGTTGTGGAACTTGGCGTGTGGCGGCCACCGCGGACTGTCGAGGCGCTGCGTCGCGCCGAACGGGACGACGGCGTCGGCCACGTAACCGCCGGCGTTGAACACGGCGACCGCCACGACGATCCACCGTGCGAACTGATCATGTTCTCCGTGTGAGGATGCTGCCTGGCGACGCGCAGACGCGCGACCGCCCCCCGGGCGGGGCCGAGGCTTCCCGCCCGGTGACGTGACCGCGCGATCCGCGGGCTCGCGTCGCCGCACGCGCCACGCCGTGGCGTCATCGGTGCGCATTGCGGCGCCGCGGTCCGCGGCGCCACCATGATGCGGCCGCCGGGACCGAGACGACGACGAGCGTCGGCCGTCCGCGGCGTACGACAGCGAACGCGGAGTACGCACGTGGACGGTCGGGACCTGCAATACTTCGTCACGGTGGCCGACGAGATGCACTTCGCGCGCGCCGCCGCGCGCCTGCACGTCGTGCCGGCCGCGGTGAGCCAGCGCATCCGCGAGCTCGAGGCCGAGCTCGGGCTTCGGCTCTTCCGGCGGAGCAGTCGCACGGTCGCCCTGACGCCGGCGGGCGAGCGGCTGCTCGGTCCCGCGCGCGCAGTCGTCCAGAACCTCGCGCTCGTCGCCGACCTCGCGCGGTCCCTTGCGGCCGGGGCGACCGGGCGCGCCCACGTGATCCTGGCGCCGAACCTCGGCACGATCGGGGCCCGGTTCGTCGCGACCCTGGTCGCGGCCCTGCCGGGTGTGGAGACCGTCGGCGAATCGCTGTACAGCGCGCACGCGCTCGAGCGCCTCGAGGCCGGTGACGTGATGGCCGCCGTGGTCCGGGGGCCCGTCGCCCGCGACGGCCTGACGTCGATCGTCATCGGCGCCTACCACGACGGGTACGTCGCGCTCGCCGAGGCCGACCCGCTCGCGCCCGAGGCCGCCCTGTCGGTCGAGGCCTTCCAGGCGCGCCCGTTCCTGGTCGGCGACCACACGCTCGTCCAGACCGTCCACAACCGGACCGTGCAGTTCTTCGCCGAGCACGGCGTGGCGCCGGCGTGGCGGTGCCACCGCATCCAGGCGTACGAGGAGATCATGGCCTTCGTGGCGGCGGGCTACGCCGCGACGTTGGTCCACTCGCACCTGGCCGCCACGCCCTTCCCGGGCGTCGTCATCCGCCCGCTCGCGGAGCGGGCGCCAGCATACGACGTGCACGTGGCCTGGCGCGCGGACGACACCTCGCCCGCGGTCGACGTGGTCCGGCGGGCCGCCGCCGCGCTCGCGCGGGCGCACGCCGGGGCATGAGGTCGGCCGGCGCCGACGGCCGTTGGGACGGTCGTTAGGACGTCCCCGGCGGGCCTTCTCGCCACGCCGGAACGGCGGCGCTCGGGACGCGATCGTTCACGGGGCGTGAACGCCGGACCAGCAGGTGCTCATTGTTCGCGGCGTCGTGGCGCCGTTACGTGGCGCGCTGTTGGGATCGCTCCCGCGCGCCCAAGCGCACGTGCTGAGCCGTCCCGGATCCGGCAGCACCGTCGGCGACGCAGCACAGCGCGAGCGCCCGTCGATTCTTATTCGCATTCAAGCACGATCTGCATTCGACCGGAGTATCTGACCATGACCGCCCCACTTCGACTCGGCAGTGCTGCAGCCGGACTAACGCTCGACCGACGGTCCTTCCTCCTCGGGATGTGCGCGGTCGCTGTCCTGCCGGGCGCAGCGCGCGGCGTGCCCCCGTCCACGCTGGTTTCGCGTACCTTCAGCACGCCTCGTCACACCACGCACTACCTCGAGAGCGGTCCGGCCGACGGACCGCTGATGATCTTCCTCCACGGCTGGCCGGAGCTCAGTCTGGTGTGGCGCGCCCAGATGGACGCGTTCGCCGCCGACGGCTGGCACTGCGTCGCGCCTGACATGCGCGGCTACGGCGGCTCGTCCGCGCCCGCGGCCAACGCCGCCTACGCCAACGAGCACGTCGTGGCGGACATGGCGGAGCTCCACGACCACCTCGGCGGCAAGCCCGCGATCTGGGTCGGCCACGATTGGGGCAGCGTCATCGTCGGTTCGCTGGTCGCGCATAAGCCCGAGCGCAGCCGGGCCGTCGTACTGGTTTCGGTGCCGTATTTCCCGACCGGAAACGACCTGGCGACGCTCGTCCCGCTGGTCGACCGGACGATCTACCCGGCCGACCAGTATCCGGACGGACAGTGGGACTACTACCGCTACTACACGACGCACTTCGCGTCGGCGGTCGCCGACCTCGATGCGGACACGGCGGCGTCGCTGGCGTCGATCTTCAAGCCAGGCAAACCCTCCGACGTCGGTAAGGTCGCGCCGAATGCGCTAGTCACGCGCAAGGGCGGGCGCTTCGGCGCCGCGCACCGCGCCCCGCCGACCCAACCGGACCCGGCCCTCTGGCCGGCCGCGGATTTCGACGTGCTGGTGCAGGCGTTCAAGGTCCATGGTTTCCGCGCCCCCTGCGCGTGGTACCTCAACGACGACGCCAACATCGCCTACGCGCGCAAGGCGCCCAACGGCGGCCGCCTGTCGCGGCCGGTGCTGTTCGTCAACGGCGACTTCGATCAGGTCAACACCATCATCGGGAATCGCTCCGGCGACCCGATGCGCGCGGCCTGCGCAGACCTGACCGTGACGAGTCTGCCCGGCGCCCACTGGCTGCCGCTGGAACGCAAGGCAGAACTCGTGCAGGCCATGCGCACCTGGCTCCAGAGCAACACGCGGTGATGGCGGCGGTGGGAACGTGGCGTCCCACACGGGACGCCCCACACGGGAAGCGGTTGCCCTACGCTGGTTCAACTGCTCCGCCACGTTTCACCGACGGTTCGCATCGGGTCACGCCACACACGCCGCGCCACGGCACGGCGATGGACCTGCTCCGCCCCAGCTTTCGCGATGTTGGGGGCCATCGACGCCGAGGCGGCACCCGTTCCCGCCAGAAACGCGGCGGTGTTGAGGACCGAGCCGCGCGCGGGCTGCGTACGCAGCATGAAACGGATGCTGTCGGGCGGGTGCACCGCGGTGACGGGTCGTGAGACCGAGATCGACCGTGGCAGGTAGCGTCGCGGACCTCACCCGCGCCGACGCCGCGTCGTTAGGCGAGCCGCAGGACGACCTCGGAACGCGAGCGTTTGCACAAGCAGCCGGCGGCGAGAGCGCCCAGCCACCGCCGCCGCGTGCGATTCGCCCTCGCCGAGGCGGTGACCTCGCGACCGGCCGCCGCCCCACGCGAGCGCCTCCGCGTCAGGCGCCCCACGTTAGGCGTTCCCCGCCTCGAGGCGCTCGAGCAGGTCGAGCGCGTTCGGGGCGGCGGCGCCGAGCGCCGTGTTGTCGAACACGCACCACGCTGGCGCCGCGCCGACGAGGGCGGGCGCGGGGCGGAGCCGCCGGGCGAGCGCGTCGAGGGTCGCCCCGTCGTATGCCGAGTAGTACGTGCGCGGCGACCCGTGCAGGCGGTAGTAGACCGTTCCGGACCACCCGCCCGGCTCGGCGGCCGCGGGCACGCGCGCCGGATCGGCCGCGACGCGCCCCACGCGCCACACCGCGAGTAGCTGGTCGGCCTCGGAGGTGAACCAGGTCGCGTGCCGTGGCTCGGCGGCGACCGGCCCGGCGTGGCGCGCGCGGAGCGCGGACCAGAACGCGCCCGCGACCGCCGGGTCGAATGCGAGGCTCGGCGGGAGTTGCACGAGCAGGCACCCCAGCGCCGGCCCGAGCGCGCCCACCGCGGCGAGGAACGCGTCGAGTAGCGCCTCGGCGGCGTCCAGCCGGCGCTCGTGCGTGATCGCGCGCGGGAGCTTGACCGAGAACCGGAACCCGGGCGGTACCGCGGCCGCCCAACGGGCATACGTGGCCGACCGGTGCGGGCGGTAGAACGAGGAGTTGATCTCGACCGCCGGGAACCGGACGGCGTAGCGCGCGAGGTGGCTGCCCACGGCCGGGAAGCGGGCCTGCGCCGCGCGCGGGAGGCTCCAGCCGGCGCACCCGACGTAGGCGCGGGGCAAGTGAGCGAGCCGCGTCACGGAACGCTGGGGCCGAAGCGCGTCGGCCGGCAGCCGTGCAGCGCGTCGGCGTGCCGGCCGTCCACCAGCTCTATGGCGACGAGCCGCCCGGCGGCCGGGGCGAGCCGGACGCCCGCGTGCATGACCGCGAGGTACAGGCCGGGGACGGCGGGCACCGGGCCGATGATGGGGTCGCCATCAGCGGGCATCGGCCGCAGCCCGACCCGCGCGTCACACACCCGGATGCCGTCGGCCCCCCGGAACGTCGCCGCGATGCGGCCCAGCGTCTCGCGTGCGGTCCGCGCGAGGGCGTCGGGCGTCGACTCGCCGT
Organism: Gemmatimonadetes bacterium T265; assembly: GCA_019973575.1. Taxonomy (NCBI): domain Bacteria; kingdom Pseudomonadati; phylum Gemmatimonadota; species Gemmatimonadetes bacterium T265. The sequence continues at coordinate 2,117,088 of BPUI01000001.1, read as the reverse complement.
GGTAGTCCACCGCGGCGAGCAGCGCGCCGCCCGCGGCCTGGCGCACCTCGACCGTGGGACAGCTCACGAGGGTGCGCACCAGGGGCTCCAGCAGGCCGGCCGGGGCGGCGCAGCGGACCAGGACGGCGGGCGATGGGGCGAGCGGCACCGCGACGCCGAACGGCGCGAGCGGGGCGCACAGCCGCGCGACGTCGACGCCGGCCGCGAGCACGACGGTCCCGGCAGCACCCCGGCGGACGTCTCGACGCCGACGACGCGTCCGCGTGCGACGTGCAGCGCGTGCACCGTGGTCGCGAGCCGGATCGTCGCGCCCCGGTCCTGCGCGCCGCGCACGAGCGCGGCCGTGACCGCGATGGGGTCGACCGCGCCGTCCCCGGGGGCGTACACCGCCCAGGGCGGTGGCTCCCGCAAATTCGGCTCGAGTGCGGCGACGGCGCTCGCGTCGAGCACGACCTGACCCGGCCCGAGTGCCACGCCGAACGCGGCACCGTCCGCGCCGTCCGTCCCGGCCGCGCGCGGCGGCTCGTCCTCGCCCCACCACGACAGCGACCCCGACCAGGCCACCCGCACGCCGTCGAGTTCGGCCTCGAGCCGCCGATAGTCGGCGGTGACCGCATCACGCAGCGCCGCGGCGGGCCCGGGCGCGCCGTCCGCATCGCCGATCCACGCGAACGACTCGCCGGTGGCCCCGGCACCCGGGTGCGCCCGGTCGACGAGCGTGACCGCGGCGCCCCGGGCCGCAGCGTGGTACGCCACCGAAGCGCCGACAACGCCCGCGCCGACGACGACCAGGTCCGCCGTCGGCCCCGCCCTCGGTCCCGTCACGGATCCCTCGCGGCCTGCGTGTGTCGACCCCGCGCGGCCCCGGCCCTGCGAGCGCCGGCCGCCCCGGCGCGGCGCCGCGGTTCCGTCCGAGGCAGCCGGCAGTCATCCACCGCGGCGAGCAGCGTAGCGCGGCCGGCGCGGCCCGGCAACTCCGACGCACCGCCACCGCGCCGCGTTCAGATGTGTGTTCTGGGACTCGCCTCGAACGCTGGCGTGTGCGTCCCAGAACTCCTCGCCTGACGGGCCGCACCGCCGACGACCACACCTCCCTCGGCCCCGGGGACGAGCATGCCGAGGGTGAACGGCTTCGTGCCCACGCCTCGGTGGCGCCTCTTCATCAGCGCACCGCCACGGCGCAAAGCGCGTGGATCGCAGTGGCAGCCCCCGCGCCGAACGCCATCTGCCTCCGCCCGGCGACGATGGCGACCAGGACGTCGGCCGCCTGGATCCCCGCCGCGAAGAGGAGCAGCAGAAACGCGAGCTCGCCGCGGCTGGTGATCGGGAGGATGCACGCCGCGACGCCGATCGGGATCGAGCGCACCGCGTACATGTGCGCGTAGTAGCGCTCGCCGAAGGAGGGGTCCGGTGAGCCCGACAGCCGGCCGGGGCGTACGAGTGCTACCAGCGCCCAGACGGCCGACGCCAGTGCGACGGCAGCGTTGAGCGCGACGACGGCAGTGTGCCCGTGCGTCATGCGGGCACGACCGGAAGGACGACGTAGCTCGGCTCCTCCCCACCGGAGTGCAGGCGCACCTCGGCGGGAGCCGGTGCGCCGTTGTCCAGCGGCGCACGGCCCGGGGAGGCGTACGGCCCCGCCGGCGGGTGGGTATACTCGCCGGCACCTTTCGGCTCGTTGCCTCCGATCTCGATCGCGAGACGATTCCCGGCGGCGACGATCCAGGCCGCGGGCCAGAGGTTGACGTCGAGCGTCACGGGAACTCCGGGGTCCAGCGGCAGCGTGCGGTCGTACGTGTGCCAGGTCCGGAACGTCGAGGACTGCGCCGGATCGGCGTGCCGCATCGACACCCGCTGCCACGACAGCGCGATCGGACTGCCGCTCGCGGCCACGACCTCGCTGCCGTCGGGCCGGAGCTCGCGGACGGCCACGAACAGGTCCGCGTCCGGACCGTCGGCGGACACCGTCAGGTGCAATCGCATCGGCCCAACGATCTCGAGGTCGCGCTCCAGCGCCGGCGTGCAGAACTGTACGACTCCGTCCGACCCGTACTCGGACCTGTACGCGGTCGTCCTCGCATCGCCCGGTGCTTCGTCGAGGAGCGCGTGACGCCCGCACTCCAGGTAGAACCTCCGCGCCTCCGTCCCATCCAGCGGGTACGTCGTGCCGCGCCGCTCGGCGAACGGCCGCCCGTCCTTCCGCACGGTCACGCGCACCCGCGGTTCGTGCTCGAACCCGTTCTCCTCGCCCTTGAGAAAGCGATCGAAGAAGCGTCGATGGATGTCGGAGAACTCCGTCGAGTACATCGAGTCGGGCTCGGTCCCGCTATAGGCATAGAGCGCGCAGAAGGCGGCGTTCCGGGCCAGCCCGAATCCTTCGATGGTCCCGCGCAGGTGGAGTCCGAACCCGTCGTCGTTCGCCCACGCGAAGACCGGGACCGTGACGGCGGCCGGATCCGGGGTCCGTGCGCGGTAATACTCGTGCGTCGCGTAGCGTAGCGCGTCGTCGCGCAGGTACTCCCGGTAATCCTTCGGGAACGCCGTGTTCGCGGTCAGTTCGTCGGCGGAGAGCTTCGCGCCCGACGTTCCCGTCGGCGCGCCGAACTGCCGCGGCAGCACTTCACGGCCGTACCAGCTGTCGACGAATCCGGCCGTCAGGATCCCGCCGTGTCGCATGCAGTCGCGGTAGTGGTCGGTGAACCCCTGGAAGGGGAGGAACGCGGCGAGGTGCGGCGGCCGCAAGCCGGCGACCAGCCACCCCATGACGCCGTAGTAGGAGGCCCCGAACACGCCGACTTTGCCGGTACTCCAGGATTGCGTGCCGGCCCACTCGACGGCGTCGTAGAACGCCGCCTGCGCGGCAGGGCCGAACACGTCCAGGTCGCCGGGCGAGTCGCCCGACCCGGGCTGGTCGCAGCGGACGACCGCGTAGCCCGCACGCACCCAGAAGTCAGGCAGCGGCGTCTCGCCGACGATGTAGTCCCGCGGCCCTTCGCCGCTCTTCAGTTCCGAGCGCTCCCAGCCCTTCGGGTTGAAGACTCTGAACGGGACGTCCTTCCCGTAAACCCCCACCGTCACGAGGACGGGAAACTGTTCCACCCGGCCCTTCCCCCTGTCGGGTCGGAACACGTCCGCGACGACGTCGGGGCCGTCCCGCCGAGGAATCCGAACGTTGCGATCGACGATCATTGGCCCGTCCTCCGGTTTCCGCTGCGTGGCAGGCCTCCGTGCGGGGGCGTGGTGCGTCCCGCGCGGGGCGTCCATTGCGCCGTGTGGGACTGCCCTACCGACGGCCCAACACCCGCGAGGCTGCTTCGGCGCTCGAGTCCGGACTACCGTTGAAGGCGAGGGGCGTATGTGAGGCCCCTTCCCGCACGGCGTTGACGACCGTCTCGAACACCTCGACGCGGTTGGTGGTCACCCGGACCCCAGCACCGACGACGATGCAGTCGTACTGCCGCCCGGCAAGGTGATCGAGGATTTTCTGACGCAGCCCGTCATCGGCGCCGATGTTCAGGTGCTCCGCATTCCAGCCGAGCGCGCGCATCTTCCGCAGATCCACCTCTATGCCATCGGCCACCTTCTTCGCGTCCACGCCGGGCGGCGCGAGCGGGTCCGTGTAATCGACGGCGTCCGGCGCATACCCGATCACCAACACGCGAATCATGAGAGCCTCCTCACCTGTTCGGTCTCAGGGTGTCGTGGCGTGCCGCCGTCGCGGCGGACACGAAGGGTGGCGTGCGACGGCGATCCCGGCGGTGAGCACGGTCTGGAGCACGGAGCGGCCGGATCTTGCGAGCGCCGGGGGCGCGACATCGCCCAGGAACACGTCTGGCATCCGACGCACCTCCTGCAGCACGTCGGGCGAGAGCACCGCGTACACTTTGAAGCTGACGACCGGTCGGGTGTTGGACCCGGCCGGCGAGCGCGGTAGAACAGCAGGTCGGGGTAGAATCATGGAGGGTGGAGGGCCCCATGCCCCGGCGTATCGCGTCGACCTCGTTCGTCCGGCACACGCCGCGCACGACCCTTGTAGATCGACGAGCCGGGCCAAAGGGTGTGGGCAAAGGGATCACACAGCACATAATATAACACCCGGTGCCATTTGTTACATAGTGCCAGACCAGGAAACTGGTCCACCGGGCGGATTGCGTGGGCGGAAGCAGGACCACCTGCGCGAGCGGCTCACCGACGCCGCCGACGTGTCCCGGAGGACGTTCTTCCGCCACTTCGGGCCGAAGGAGGACGTGCTGCTGGCGTGGATCGAGCTCCGCGACGACGCGTTGCACGCGGTCCTCGACGCTCGCCCGCGCGGCGAGCCCTCACTAGAGCAGAACGCGGTTGCTCGTAGCTGGTAGGCCGTGTGTGGTGGCGCGACTGATGTGGGCCGTCGGAGGCCCCACCCCGGAGGCGTCCCGTTTCGGTCCCCTACTCACCAGGCCTGCGCGCGCGCGTGCTCGCCGCGGCGCACGACGACCACCTGAGCCCCGGCGTGATCGCGGGGCGCGTCCGCGTGGGCGCGAGCACGGTGCGCAACTGGCTGCGCCGCGAGCGCCTGACCGGCAGCGCGGCCGCGAAGCCGCACGGGGCGGTATGCCGCCGAAGGTCTACGCCGCGGGCGCGCCGGTGCTGGAGGCCCGGTCGAGGACAAGACCGAGCGCACGCTCTCCGAGCTGGCCCACGCGTACCGCGAGCGGACCGGGACCCACTCAGCGTCGACGCCGTGCGCCAGGTGCACGCTGCTCGTGCTCCCGCCCTACCCGCCCGATCTCAACTCCATCGAGGCCGCCTGCAGCAAGCTGAAGCAGTTGCTGCGCGGCGTCGGCGCCCGCACGACCGCGGCGCTCGACACCGCGCTCACGACGCTCGTCGACGCGATCACGGCCGACGACGCGCGGGGGTACTTCCATCACTGCGGCTACGGCGGCGCAGTCCCGCGCTGAACCCAACCGCGATCTGCCCTAGTCACCCCACCGACCCCAGAGGACGAAGGCCGACAGCGCCAGAAAGACGAAGTTGGCGGGCGTCTCACGCAACTCGCCCCGTCGCGTGTGGAATGCGATGGCACACGCCTGGAGGACCGTGCAGCCGAGCGCCGCCGGCACGGTCAGTTGTGGCAGGACGTTCGTAAGTTCCGGCAGCAGGATGCCGACGCCGCCGGCCAGGTCGACCGCCCCGATGAACCGGAGGAAGGGCTTGGGCACCTCCCCGGTCCACGCAAACAGCTTGGACAGCCGCTCGACCGGCAGCCCGAGCTTCATCACGCCGCCAATGCAGAACGAGAGACAGAGGAGCGCCTGGGTCACCCACAAAGAGGCGTTGAGCACCTGGCCGTGAGCGGGGTGGGGCATCGATAGCTCGTTCCGATTCGAGAGATACGATATACTCTACTATCGTTCGATCGTGACTGCGAGGGGGCTATGAAGACGTGGAGTGCCGACCACCCCAAGGCGAAGCTGATGGCCGGAAAGCGGGCCGACATCCTCGGCGCCGCCAGGGCGTCGTTCCTGGCCCGCGGCTACGAGGGAACGAGCATGGAGGCGGTGGCCGCCGCTGCCGGCGTGTCGATCATGACGCTGTACCGCCATGCCCAGGGCAAGGACGACCTGTTCGCGGCCGTGATCACCGACGCGTGTGACCTGGCCGACCCCGCCGAACAAGCTGCCCTTGCGGCGTTCATGCGGCGGCCGCTGGCCGAGATCCTGGACGCGGCCGGCAGGTCCGCTCAACAGCGCATCGCCCGGCCTGAGACGGTCGCGCTCCTAAGGACGGTGGTGGCGGAGGCCGGCCATTTCCCCCACCTCGCTGAGATGACTTACCGGGCGTTAGTGGGGCATTGGGAGGACGTGATCGCGCAGGTGTTGTCGGCGAAGGTGCCGGCGGCAGACCTGGCGGACGGCGAGCCCGCGCAACTGAGCGCCGCGTTCGTGGATCACCTGTTTGGCACCGACGTGCTGCGATTGCTGCTCGGCCTGGAGGAGGCGTCGCCCGCCGCCCGGCAACGGCGAGTCGAGCTGGCACGGCGCGAACTGCTGGCCGGCTTGGAGGCCCAGTGGCCGAACACGGGCACTGACCGGTAGTAGCCGCGCACGCTGCGGACCGGCGGGTGCGCGTGGGAACCTGCGACCGCCCACGTCAGACCGCGACGTGTCGACCCTCGGCCGCCCGCTCGATCGCCGAGAGGACGCGGTGGATCGCGACCGCGTCGTCGAAGCTGGGCGCGGTGCGCGTGCCCGCGCGCAGGTCGGTCGCCATCCGCGCGTAGTTGCGGGCGACGTTCCCCGGCACCGGGTCCTCGGGGAAGCGGGCGTCGGCGGCCGCGGGGACTTCGAGCGGCCGGAACGTCTTCTCGCCGCCCCGCGCCCCCGTGAGCGAGAGCGGCACCAGCTGCGCGTGGCCGAAGGGGCCCAGGACGCGGACGTTTCCCTCGGTGCCGTCGATCTCCCAGATCAGGCCGTTGCCGTCGCGCGGCATGCCGCCGCGGTAGTGGAGCGAGATCGGCGCGCCGCCCGCGAGGACGCCGCTGACCAGCACCTGGTCGGGAGCCGTCACGGGGAGCGTCTCGCCGGTGTTGGCGACGACGGCCGTGGTGCGCCGCGTGGCGAGGACCGACGACACCGCCTCGACCCGGCCCAGCACCTCCGTGAGGGCCGCCAGGGTGTGCCCCACCGGAATCGTCAACATGGTGGCGCCGCCGGCGTTGTCGAGGAGGTAGGCGTTGTTCTTCTTCTCGGAGATGACGCCGCCCCAGCCGCCGCCCCACGCGACGAGCGTGGTCGACAGGACCTCGCCGACGAAGCCGTCGGCGATCAGTCGCTTCAGGTGCTCGATCGCCGGGGCGACACGCGCCTGGGTGCCGATCACGCCGAGCACGCCCCTGGCGCGCGCCAGCGCGGCGAGTGCCTCGGCCTCGGCGAGGCCGTTGCCGAGCGGCCACTCGCAGTAGACGTGCTTGCCCGCCTCGATGGCGGCCTGCACGACCGCGCGGTGCGCCGACACCCGCACCGTCGCGGCGACCACGTCGACGTCGGGCGCCGCGACCAACTCGGCCGCGTCGGCGAACGCCCGCGGTATGCCTAACGCCGCCGCGGCCTGCTCGCCGCTGGCGCGGCTGGTGTTGGCGACGCCGACGATCTCGTAGTCGTCGCGCAGCGCCCGCAGGGCGGGCACGTGCGCACGCGCCGCCCAACTCCTGCCCGGCTGCAGGCCGACGATGCCGACCCGGATGCGCGGTGTTGTCATGAGCGTTGGCATGGTGTGCGGTTCTCCTGGAGTTCAGCGCCTCACTTGCAGTCGACCCGGCCCAGCGGCGCGGGGCCGTCCGCCAGGGCGGCACACGCGGCGGGCCACGCGCGGTCCTCGGGGTAGAGCGCGGTGCGCAGGTAGGCCCAGGCCAGCCGCGCGACCGCCTCCACCCGCTCGGGGCTCTCGTCGCTCGTCTCGGCCGCGTCGTACCCGGAGATCCCGCCGAAAATGTGTTCGGCGCCGAAGAGCGTGAGCAGGCACTTGGGGCCGGGGCTCAGGGTGTACGCCCCGGCGCGGTACTCGAGGCGGTCCGAGAAGGCGGGGTTGACGTCCCGGTCGCCGACCACCACGAGGGCCGGGGCCGTCATCGTGTCGAAGTGCAGGTTGCGCAGGACCGGGAACCGCTCGCCCATGGGCCCGGTGAGGTCGGCGCCGCCGCCGGGCGCGCCCATGATCACCCCCGCCGCGATCCGGGGGTCGGCCAGATTCACTTCGGAGCCGCTCGCGTCGACGACGCGTTCGCCTAACAGCATGCCGGCCGTCAGCCCGCCTAACGAGTGCCCGGCGACGGCGATCCGGCCGCGGTCCAGGCGCCCGCCGATCGCCGGGACGGCCGCCTCGACGGCGTCGAGGCCGTCGAGGACGCGGTGCATGTCCTCGGCGCGGGAGCGCCAGAACAGCGGGCCCTCCGGGCCGTTCGGGTCGACGACGCCGCGGAGCGTCTTCGAGCTCAGGTGCGTGGGCTGGATGACGACGAAGCCGTGCGCCGCCCACCAGTTCACCAGTGGGCCGTAGCCGTTCAGGGACGAGAGGTTGTTCGAGTTCCCGTGGCCGTGCGACAGCAGGATGATGGGGAGGTCGCGCCCGGTCACGGGTGCGGAGACGCGCAGCGCGAGGTCCACGGCGCGACCCGGGGCGGGCAGCACCACGGGCGCGACCGAGACGACGGGCGTGGGCGCGCTGGTGGGGATGTGCTCGGCTTGATTGATCGGTTGGCTCATGATCTGGTCCTCCGTGTTGCGAAGGTGAGTCGGAAGCGTGTGCTAGCGGATAGGGTATCCGCTTTATGGTAACACGGACCGGATAGATTGTCCACTTAGATCTATATGCCCGCTGACCCGCTTCCACCGCCACCGCGGCGTGCCGACGCCGAGCGCAACCGCGAGAAGGTCCTTGCGGCCGCCCGGGCCGCCTTCGCCGACCCGCGCGCCGAGGTGTCCATGGCCGAGATCGCGCGGCGTGCCGGCGTGGGGATGGCGACGCTCTACCGCCACTTTCCCGGTCGCCGCGAGCTCCTCGAGGCCCTGTATACCGACGAGGTGAACGCCGTCTGCGCGGCCGCGCCGGCGGCCGCCGACGGCGTGGGCGGCGACGCGCCGGGCGCGGCGTTCGCGGCGTGGCTGCGCCAGTTCTTCACCTTCGCGACGGCCAAGCGCCACGTCGCCGCCGAGCTGCTCGAACACACCGACGCCAGCGACCCCGTGTTCGGCGCCAGCCGCGCGCGCGTGCTCGCCGCCGGCCGGCCGCTATTCGCCGCCGCGCGGCAGGCCGGCGCGGTGCGCCGCGACCTCACGCTCGAGCAGGTGCTCGACTTGCTCGTCGCCGTCGCCCGGATCGCCGGCGACGGCGGCTACGTCGAGCCCATCCTCCAGACGGCGCTCGACGGCCTGCGCCCCCCGGCCGATGCGGAGCTCGCGCCCCCACCTGGGCCGTAGCCAAAGGGCCGTGTGGCCAGCGGCTGGACCTCGCGGTCGGGGAACTCGGCGACGAGCCCTTCGAGTCGGTCGCGGCGGGACTGTTAAGTGTCCTGCTGACTCATAAACAGTCCTCTTCTTGTAAGCTACAAACGCGAAGGCGACTGCTCACGACCCGAAGTCGCGCGCCAGGAGCGCGAAGGCGTCGTCGACCAGTCGGGAGAGCGCGCCGGGAGGATCGTCCCGCATCCACGCCTCGACCGCCGTCTCGAACGCCGCGAGGCCCACCCGCGCGGCCAACTGGGCCCGCAGGGCGTCGGCACCGACGCCGAGCGCCGCCGCGACCCCCTCGGCGAGCGTGCGCTCCCACCGCGCCTGCTTCTCGCGCCGGCGCCCGCCCAACACGGGGTGCGCCGCGCTCAGGCGCATGATCGCCCGCCACCGCTCGGGGGCGGCCTCGTAGTAGGCGACGAGCGGCGCGAGGGCGGCCCGGACCGTCGCGAGTGGTGGCTCCCCCCGCGGGCGTTCGGCGAGCGCGGCCCGGAGCGCACCATCGCGAAGCTCGACCCACGCGAGCAGCACGTCCTCCTTCGTCCCGAAGTAGCGGAAGAACGTCCGGCGCGAGACCTCGGCGGCGGCGGCGATCGCGTCGACCGTCGTCGCGTCGTAGCCGTCGCGGAGGAAAAGCGTGAACGCGGCTTCGGTGAGCTGCTCGCGCACGCGGTCCCGCTTGCGCGCGCGCAAGCCGCGCGGGGATACAGTCACTGTACGGGCACGTGGTGACAAACGGCATCGAGTGTCATAATATGCGGCGTATGATCGCTCCCTCTACAGTGACGGTCCTCTTCGCCGACCTGCAAGAGCCGTTGCGCGGCGCGCGCCAGACCAACGAGCCCGCCGCGATTCGCCGGGCCGCGGGCGCCTCCGCGCCGTACGAGCCGTGACGTCATGAGCGCCCCCCAGGTCGCGGGCGTCGACCCGGGCCAGCGCCACCTCAACGGCCCGCAAACGTCCGGCCGCGAGTACCGCGGCCTCTCGACGCCGCAGCACGGGATGACGTGCGACGAGAACGTCGCCGTCCCGATGCGCGACGGCGTCACCCTCCTCGCCGATGTCTACCGGCCGACGACGCCGGGCCGGTACCCGGTGCTCGTGGCCGCCTCGCCGTACCCGCGGCAGGTCCAGAACGTCGGCGCCCCGCTGGGCTTCATCGAGGCGGGCGCGAGCGACTTCTTCGTCCCGCGCGGCTACGTCCACGTGATCGCCAACCTCCGCGGCACGGGCGGCTCCGGCGAGACCTTCGGCTTCTTCGACGGCCAGGAGCGGCGCGACGTGCGCGACCTGGTGGAGTGGGCGGGCCAGCAACCCTGGTCGGACGGCGCCGTCGGCATGGTCGGGATCAGCTACTTCGCGATGACGCAACTGGAGGCGGCCGTCGAACGGCCGCCACACCTCCGGGCGATCTTCGCGCCGGCGGCGAGCGCGGACCTGTACGAGGCGGCCGTCCACCACGGCCTGCTGAGTTCGTCCTTCGTCACCCCGTTCCTCGCCATGCTCGGCGTGACCGCGGGCCTCCCGGACGCGGTCTGGCGCAATCCGCTCGTGGACGCCGTACGCCGCGTCCTGATGACCGGCCCCATACACAAGCGGTTCGAGACGATGACAGGCGGTGGCGGGAACGCCGGCCTGTCGAAGCTGCCTCACGACCCCCACCCCTGGGACGACCTCTGGCGCGCCGTCGCGGTCGAACACCCGCTGCGCGACGCGTGGTGGGACGAGCGGAACCTGCTGCCGCTCCTCCCCCAAGTCGACGTGCCGGTGTACCTCGGCTGCGATTGGGCGAACGTGCCGCTGCACCTGCCGTCCACGTTCTCTACCTACGCCGCGCTCACCGGCAGCCCGCGCGTCCAGATGACGATGCTGGGCGAGCACGGCCTGGCCTGGCCGTGGGAGAGCCTGCACGTCGAGGCCCTGGCCTGGTTCGACCAGTGGCTCAAGGGCAGGGACACGGGCCTCGACGGGCCGCCGGTCCGCTACGTCATCCCGGGCGCTGAAGGGTGGCACTCCGCGCCGTCGTGGCCGGTCGGAGGGACGACCGAGCGCGCGCTGGCGCTGTGCGCCGACGGGGCACTCCGGGTGGACGAAGGCGAGCCGGGGTCGCGCACGCTGCTCACCCTCGGCGCGGGGCTGAGCCGCCCCGACGCGAGCCCGACGGACCCGCCGTCGGTGCTGACGTGGACGAGCGATCCCCTCGCGGAAGACCTCGACGTGGTCGGCTCGCTCGAGCTGGCGCTGGACGCCGTCAGTACGGCACCGGACACGGCCTGGCTCGTGTTCGTGCAGGACGTGGACGGCGACGGCCGGGTGGCGGACGTGACGGCGGGTTATCTGCGGGCGGGCCTGCGGGCGGTGGACGAAGAACGGAGCCGCCCCGGATCGCCCGTCCTTCCCTGCCGCGCGTTCACGGCGGTGCCCGTCGGCGAGCCGGTCCACTACCGGATCCCTCTGGTAGCCAATGCCCGGCGCTTCCGCCGCGGCCACCGCATCCGGGTCCTCATCACCAACGACGACCAGCACCCCGACGCGCCGGCGATGCTCGGCTTTCGCCACGCGAGCGTGGGGACGACCGCCCTGAACACGGTGCGCTCGTCATCGCGCCTGATCCTCCCGGTACTGGCCGGCGCCGCGCCCTGACAGCGGAGGAAGCCGCGGGCGCGGGTCAGGCCTGCAGCACCTTGTCGGGGGTGATCGGCAGGCTGCGCACGCGCCGGCCCGTGGCGTTGTAGACCGCGTTGGCGATCGCGGCGGGCACGCCACTCGTGCCCATCTCGCCGACGCCGTGCGCGCCCAGCTCGCCAATGTGCGGGTCGGGAATCCCGAGCATCTCGATGTCGATCTCGGGCGTGTCCGCGCAGCTCGCCACGTGGTAATCCGCCAGGTTGCGGACGACCGGGAGCCCGGTGACCGGGTCGAACAGCGACTCCTCCGTGAGCGCGACGCCGAGCGCGAAGAGCATGCCGCCCATGACCTGGGAGCGCGCGGTCCGCGGGTTGATGAGGCGGCCCACGTCGTACACGCCGCACAGCCGCGCCACGCGCACCACCCCCGTGGCCTCGTCCACCCGCACCTCGGCGAACACGGCGCCGAACGAATAAAATGCGAACTGTTTCTTTTCGTCCCCGGGCTTCTCGCCGGCGCCCGCGGCGACGTGCGGGAGCCCCGCGCGCCGGAGCACCGCGCCGTAGTCCTCCCCGACGGACGGGTCGTCGCGCCGGCGCAGCCGCCCGCCCGCCGCTTCGACCGCGTCGGCCGGCGTCCCGAAGAGCGGCGACCCGGGGGTGCGCACGGCGACCTCCGCGAGCGCCCGCACCGCGCGCCGCGCGGCGGCGAGGACCGCGGGGCCGACGCTCGCGGTGGAGAGCGAGCCGAGCGTCGGCGGGGCGGTCGGGAACGTCGTGTCGCCCAGGTCGAAGCGCACCCGGTCCACGGGGAGCGCGAGGCCGTCGGCCGCGATCTGGCGGAAGATGGTGTAGGCGCCGTTGCCCAGCTCGTGCGTCGCGCTCCGCACGAGCGCGGTGCCGTCGGCGCAGATCGTCGCGCGCGCCGTCGCCCCGGTGCGGTCGGCGGGGTGCATCGCGCTCGACATGCCGTAGCCGACCCACAGGCCGTTCTCGCGCCGGGTGCGGGGCGCCGGCGGGCGCGCGTCCCAGCCGAACCGCGCCCGGCCGCGCGCGTAGCACTCGCGCAGGTGCTTGCTCGAGAACGGCAGGCCGCTCTCCGGGTCGGTCTCCGCGTGATTCTGGAGGCGGAGCGCGACGGGGTCCATGCCTAACTCGCCGGCCAGCTCGTCGAGCGCGCTCTCCAGGGCGAAGCCGCTGATCAGGAAGCCCGGCCCGCGCAGCGTCGCCGGCGTCGGCAGGTTGAGGTGCGACAGCCGGTGCGCGTAGCCGAGGTGCGGCACGCCGTACATCATCTTGGTCATGCGCGCGGCGAACTCGATGTAGCCGCTGACCATCGAGCCGTGCGTGCGCCCGTCGTGCGCGAGGGCCGAGATGGTGCCGTCCCGCGCCGCGCCGACGTCGAGGTGGTGCTGCACCGCGGGGCGGTGGCCGCCGACGGAGAAGAACTGCTGCCGGCGCCATTCGACCTTGACCGGCCGGTTCGCCACGCGGGCCGCCAGCGCGACCAGGATCGGGTTGTGGAACGACCACCCCTTGGAGCCGAACGCGCCGCCGATGAACTTCGAGACGACGTGGACGTTCTGCGGGGGGAGGTCGAAGGCGAGGGCGCAGGTGTCGCGGAGCACGTCGACGCCGCGCGTCGTGTCGTAGAGCGTGAGGACGTCCTCGCCGTCCCGCTCCTCCCAGATCGCGATGCTCGCGAGCAGCTCGATCGGGTTGTGGTGGTAGACCGGCGTGTGGTACTCGCGCGTGAGCCGGACCGGCGCGGCCGCGAGCGCGGCGCGCACGTCGTCCCCACCCTTTTGCAACGGCTCCGACCCGGCGAAGATCTCGGGGGTCGTCTGCCAGCTGGCCGTCTCGAGGTCGAGTTCCGGCGGCTCGGCGTCGTAGTCGACCCGCATGAGCGTCGCGGCGTACTGGGCCTGCTCGAACGTCTCGGCCACCACCACCGCGATCGACTGCGCGCCGTAGTGGAGGGTCGCGTCCTGCAGCGGCTGGCGCACCTCGCCGAGCCCGCCCTCGCCGGTCAGCTGCTGCCCGCCGGCCTTGTCGGGGTAGGGGCCGAGGCGCGGCGCGTTCTCGTGCGTGACCACGGCGATGACGCCGGGCGCGGCGAGCGCCGCCGATGCGTCGATCGCCCGGATCGTGCCGCGCGCGACGGCGCTGTCCACCACCGCGCCGTGGGCCAGGCCGGGGACGCGCCACTCCGCGGCGTAGGTGGCCGCGCCCGTGACCTTGAGGGGCCCGTCGACGCGGGGGAGGGGCTCGCCGACGGCGTGGCCGGTCGGTGACGGCTCGGCGGCGCGGGGCACGGTCATGGGGACTTTCGAGGTGGGGGGGCGGGCGTTCCCGTCAGACGAAGAAGCGGTCGAAGCCGGCGAGGTCGGACACGTACGTCTCGATCTCGCTGATCCGGTCCCCGCGCAGGCGGCACACGGTCGCCACGTGCTCGTCGAAGCGCCGCCCGCCGCACTCGGCCGTGTTGTGCTGCAGGAGCGCCATGTTGGACCGGCTGGCGACCACGTGCTCCAGGTCGAACTTCATCCCGTACGTCGCGATCAGGCGCGCCCGTGCCACCACGGCGTCCGCGCCCTCGGCCGGGCCGGAGACGGCGTTGTCGCCCGGCAGGATCCAGCGTGCGTCGTCGGTGAAGACCCCGCGCAGCGCGCCCCAGTCCTCGGCGGCGAGGGCGGCGTGGAAGGCGTGCGCGACGTCGAGGGCGGCGGTCGGCATCGTGCCGTCCGTCAGGCGTTAGGCCAGCCGTCCGCGTCCGCGCGCGAGCCGGTCGACCCGGCGCGCTCCAGGTCCGCGACCAGCCGGTGCAGCGCGACCGCGTGGCCGAAGTCGGCGACGGTGCGCGTGCCGCGCGCGACGTCGTCGCGGAGCGCGGCGTACACGCCCCCGACGTTGCACGCCGCGTCGGGGAGTGGCGCGAGTTCCCCCTCGTCGACCGGCTGCGGCGTGCCGTCGAGTGAAAGCGTCAGCCGCCCGGACTGGAAGCCGCGCGGCGCCGCGCCGTCGAGCGCCAGCACGCCGCGGTCGCCGACGACCTCGAAGCGGAACGTCGTGTCCATCGGCCGGCCGCCGGCGACCTCCGCGGAGAGGACGCCGCCGGCCGCGACGCGCGACTGCGTGAGCACGAGGTCGGGGATCGTGCGCCGGTGCACGCGGTCCTCGCCTTCCACGGCGACCTCGGCGTACTGGATCGCGGCGAGCGTCGCGAGGTCGGCGAGCCCGCCGAGCAACGCGACGGCCGCGTCGACGGCATGGCCGGCGTGGATGGAGACGTGCGTGGCGCCGTTGGCGGGGTCTTCGAGGTAGAAGTCCGCCGGGTCGGTCCTCGGCCCGAACGCGACCGTGCCCGACGCGAGGTGCGCGCTGAGCACGCGCCCGACCGCGCCGTCGGCGAGCAGCGCCCGCGCGCGGCGGAGCGCCGGGTTGTGGCGCGCCTGCAGGCCGATCACGGCGTGCACGCCCGCGGCGGCCGCGGCGTCGCGCAGCTCCTCCGCCTCGGCGACGTCGCGGCCTAACGGCCACTCGCAGTAGACGTGCTTGCCGGCCGCGAGCGCCGCGAGGACGAGCGCGCGGTGGTCGGGCACCTTGACGGTGACCGTGACGAGGTCGACCCCGGGGTCGCGCGCCATCGCGCCCGCGTCGGCGAAGCCGCGCGCCGCCCCGAACGCCCGGGCGGTCGCGTCGGCCGTCGCCTGGTCGCGCCCGGCCACCGCGGCCAGCTCTAGCCCCGGCAGCTGCTGCACGGCGGGCACGTGCGAGATCTTCGCCCAGCCGCGCCGGGGGCTCGCGCCGATGATGCCGACGCGTAACGTGTTCGCCACGCCGGACCCCGTTAGGCGGTGGCGGTCGCCGCGGCCGCGGTCGCGTCCCGCGCCTGCTCGACCGCGGCGATGATGTGCGGGTACGCGGCGCAGCGGCACAGGTTGCCGCTCATGAACTCCTGGATCTGCGCGCGCGAGCCCGCGCGGCTCTCGCGCACGCACGCGACCGCGCTCATGATCTGGCCCGGCGTGCAGTAGCCGCACTGGAAGGCGTCGCAGTCGACGAACGCCTGCTGCATCGGGTGGAGCTCGCCGTTCGGCCCGGCCAGCGACTCGATGATGTGCACCTCGCGCCCCTCGACCGCGGCGACCAGCAGCAGGCACGAGAGCGCCCGCTCGCCGTCGAGGTGCACCGTGCACGCGCCGCACTGCCCGTGGCCGCAGCCCTTCTTCGTGCCCGTCAGGTGCAACCGCTCGCGCAGCGCGTCGAGCACGGTCACGCGCGGGTCGGACCCGACCGCGTGGTCGCGCCCGTTGACGCGAAGCACGTACTCGTCCGATTCGGCCAGGCGCTCCGGCGGGGCTTCCTTCATCTGCGCGGTCATCCGGCGACCTCCATGACTCGGTCCGGGGTGAAGGGGAGCGAGCGCAGCCGCCGCCCCGTCGCGTTGTAGATCGCGTTGCCGACGGCCGCGGGCACGTTGTTGGTGCCCATCTCGCCGAAGCCGCGCGCGCCCAACTCGCCCATGTGCGGGTCGGGGATGCCTAACACGTCGATCGTGATCTCGGGCGTGTCGGCGCACCCCGGGACGTGGTAGTCGGCGAGGTTGCGGACCACGGCGCCGCCGCTGTGCGGGTCGTAGTACGACTCCTCGGTCAGCGCCCCGCCCAGCCCGGCGATCATCCCGCCCATGAGCTGCGAGTGCGACGTCCGCGGGTTGATCAGGCGCCCGACGTCGAACACGCCCGCGAGCCGCGGCACGCGCACCACGCCGGTCGCGGCGTCCACGCGCACCTCGGCGAATATGACGCCGAACGAGTGTAACTCGAACTGCTTGTGCTGCTTGTCCGGGTGCAGCGCGCCGCTGGCCGCGACCTGGTCCCGGCCGGCGCGGCGCAGCACGGCGCCGTACGCCTCCCCCCGGTCCGGGTCGGACGCGGCGGCCAGCCGGCCGTTCGCGGCCGTGATCTGCTCCGGCGGCACGCCGAAGAGCGGCGAGCCGGGGTCGCGGCAGGCGATCGCCTTCAGCGCGGCCAGCACGTTCCGCCCCGCGGCGAGCACCGCGGCCCCGACGCTCGCCGTCGTGCGCGACCCCGCGGTGATCGGCGAGTCAGGGTACGTCGAGTCGCCGAGCTCGAAGCGCACGTCGTCCATCGGCATCGCCAGCGCGTCGGCCGCGATCTGGCGGAACACCGTCCACGCGCCGTTGCCGATCTCGTGCGTCGCGCTCCGCACCACGGCGGTGCCGTCGGATCGAATGATCGCCCGCGCCGTCGCGTCGTCGAGCACCGCCGGCAGCGTGCTGCTCGCGACGCCGAACCCGATCAGCTCGTTCCCCCGCCGCACCGCGCCCGGCCGCGCCTGGCGCCGCGCCCAGCCGAACAGCTCGCGCCCCCGCGCGAAGCACTCGCGCAGGTGCTTGCTCGAAAACGGCAGCCCGGTGATCGGCCCCTTCTCCGCGTCGTTCTGCAGGCGCAGGTCGATCGGGTCCATCCCCAACTCGTGCGCCAGCTCGTCGAGCACGGTCTCGAGCGCGAACCCGCCGGCGAGCACGCCGACGCCGCGCATCGGGCACGGCGTGGGCAGGTTCACGTGTCGGATCTCCTGCGAGATCGCGAGGTTGGGGATGCCATACATCATCATCGTCATCCCGGTGGCCGGCTCCGGGTAGCCGCTGACCATCGAGGTGGGCGAGACGACCTCGTGCCGCAGCGAGGCGATCTTGCCGTCGCGCGCAGCGCCGAGCCGCATCGTCTGGCGCGTCTGAGGGCGGTAGCCGTTGACCTCGTACATCTGCTGCCGCGTCCACTCGATCTTGAGCGGGTGCCCCAGCTGCCGCGCGCACGCCGCGGCGAGCAGCGTGTTGCCGAAGAACCACGCCTTCGAGCCGTACGCGCCGCCCAGGTACTTGACGATGATCTGGACGTTGGCCTCGGGCAGGTCGAGGCAGCGGGCGAGCACGGCGGAGAGCGTCTTGAGCACGCGCGTCGTGTCGTAGATGCGGAGGACGTCCTCGCCGTCGCGCGCCTCCCAGACGGCGACGGTCGAGAGCATCTCGATCGCGTTGTGGTGGTGGGGCGGCGTCTCGTACGTGCGCTCGAGTTTGACGGCGGCCGCGTCGAACGCCTTCGCCGGGTCGCCGGCCGACTTCTGCAGCGGCTCCATCCCGCAGTAGCTGTCCGGCTTCGACCGCCGGCTCGCCGTGTCCATGTCCAGCTCGGCCGGCTCCTCGGCGTACTCGACGCGCAGGCGCGCGGCCGCGTCGGTCGCCTGCTCGAACGTCTCGGCGACGACGACCGCGACCGCCTGCCCGGCGTAGTGCACGCGGTCGTCCTGCAGCGGCACGAGCATCTCGATCAGGCCGCCCTCGCCCGAGAGCACGATGCCCTGTTCTTCGTCCGGCAGCGGACCAATACGCGGTGCGGTCTCGGGGGTGAACACCGCGACCACGCCGGGGAGGGCCATCGCCGCCGCGACGTCGACGGCGACGACCCGCCCGCGGGCGACGCGGCTGCCGACGACCACGCCGTGGACGAGCCCCTCGGGGTGGTGCTCCGCGGTGAAAGGCGCCGCGCCGGTGACCTTGAGCGGGCCGTCGACGCGCGGGAGCGGCCGGCCGACGGCGTGGAAGACGGGCGGGGGCGCGGTCACGCGTACTCCTCCGGGGCGTGCACGCCGCCGATGCCGCCGACGCTCGCGGCGAAGGCGGTCCCGGCCGGCCCGGGCAGCGGCTCCAGCCCCGCCGTCCGCCGCAGCCCGCGCTCGACGAGGGCGCGGCCTAACGCTGGCTTGTAGGCGTTCATCCTGTACGCGACGGCGCCGTCGAGGGCGCGGGCCGCCGCCTCGCGGAAGAGGGCGCCGTCCGGCGCCTGCCCCTCGAGCATCGCCTCCGCGGCGCGGGCGCGCCACGGCTTGTGGGCGACGCTGCCTAACGCGACGCGCGCCGTCCGGATGCGCCCGCCGTCCAGCTCCAGCGCCACCGCGCACGAGACCAGGGCGTAGGCGTACGACGCGCGGTCGCGTACCTTGAGGTAGTGCGAGCGGCCGCGGAAGGCGGGCAGCTCCAGCGCGACGATCAGGTCGCCGTGGCCGAGCGTGGTGTCGAGGTCCGGCCGGTCGCCGGGGAGCCGGTGGAGGTCGTCGAAGGCGAGCCGCCGGGCGCCGGCCGGTCCCTCGACGTGGAGCACCGCCTCGTGCGCGGCCAGCGCGACCGCCAGGTCGGAGGGGTGCACGGCGATGCAGGTGTGCGCCCCCGTCGCGCCCTCGTCGGTCTGGCCGAAGATCGCGTGCATGCGGTTGTAGCCGGCGACCGCGGCGCACCCCGTGCCGGGGTCGCGCTTGTTGCACGCCGCGGCCGGGTCGCGGAGGTACGGGCAGCGCGTGCGCTGGAGGACGTTGCCCGCCATCGAGGCGACGTTGCGGATCTGCGGCGACGCGCCGGCGTGCAGCGCCTCGCTGACCGCCGCGTACGTGCCGCGCACGAGCGGGTGGTCGGCGGCGGCCGCGTTGGTCACGTTGGCGCCGATGTGCAGGCCGCCGGTCGGCGTCCGCGCGACCTCGGCGAGCGGGAGTCGGGAGACGTCGACGAGTCGCGTGGGGCGCTGCACGCCCTCCTGCATCAGGTCGACCTGGCTGGTCCCGGCGGCGAAGAACTGCGCGCCGGGGTCCTGCGACACCGCCGCGACCGCGGACGGGACGTCGGCCGCGCGTTGGTAGCGGAAGGGGTGCATACGGGGTCCGGGGGTGGGGCGTTGGGCGGCCGCGCGTCGACCGGCATTGATACCGCGGGGCCTGGTGCGCTGGCAGACCGGTCCTTGCGGACCGGTGCCAGGATCTTGCTGATTTGTCATGAACCCATGCCGAGCGAACGCGACCTTCCGGGCGGGCAGTTCGCCGCCGCGAGCCGGGCGTCGGCCGACGCCCTCCCCTTCCGCGTGGTCGCGCGGAGCACGGACGTCGGGTGGACGTCGCTCTTGGTGCACGAGACCGAGTGGGGCGGGCCGGGGACGGTGGCGTTCGAGACGCGGCCGACGCCCGACCAGTGGATCGCGCTGAGCGCGGGCGGGCACCACGAAGTCGAGTGCTTGTCGGGCGGCGTCTGGCGCCGCGCGGTCAAGGCGCCCGGCTCGGGCGGGCTCTCGCCCGGCGGCATGACCGACCGGCTCCGCGTGCGCGTGTGCGGCGCCGAGCCGATGCGTCTGGTCCACCTGTACCTGCCGGAGCGCACGCTGCTCCAGACCGCCGACGCGTTCCGCCGCGCCGGAACGCCGACCCGCACCGAGCCGCTCAACGCGCTGTCGTTCACCGACCCCGCGGTCATGCACGCCGCGCGGTCGCTCGTGCACGCGATGCGGGCCGGGGCGCCCGACCTGTACGCGCAGACGGTGGGGCTGTACCTCGCCACCCACCTCCTGTCGTGTCACAGTCCCTGGGGCGATCGGTCCTCCGACCTCCCCACCCCCGACGTCCTCACCGACCGGCGGCTGGCGCGGGTGGTCGAATACCTGCGGGCGCACTACCGCGAGTCGATCACGCTGGAGCGGCTCGCCGCCGAGGCGGCGATCAGCAAGTTCCACTTCGCGCGCCTCTTCCGGGCCGCGACCGGCGAGGCCCCGCACCGCTTCCTCGTGCGCCTGCGTGTGGACGCCGCGCGCCAGCTGCTGCGCGACACGGAGCTGCCCGTCGCGGAGGTCGCGGCGGCGGTCGGATACGGAAGCGTGGCGCAGTTCGCCGCGGCGTTCGCGCGGCACGTCGGGCGGACGCCCCGCGCGTTCCGCGCGACTGCGCGTGGGGCTCCGCGATGAGCGGCCGGCGTCGCACGGTGCCCGTGCCCGCGCTCGACCGCAGCGGCGGCCGCGACCCTGGGCGGGCGATCCCGGATGCGGCCGCCGGTGACCCGCCACGACAGCGGCTACTGGGCATCGCAGGAGCAGCCCGGCGCGGTCAACGCCGCCCTCCTCGGGCGCCTGCACACGATGTGACCCCCAGCCGGCGGGCGACAGCGTGCGTGGTTCCAACGGGTAACCCCCGCGCGTCGTCCCAGCCCGACGCCGTCGTCAACCGCTGATTCACGCATTCGCCCCGGCGGAGCCGTCGGGAAATGCGCGCATCAGCACGTGGAAGAGCACATCCGACGTGCCGGCCTCGACGCCGTCGAGCGCGGCCCTCGGCTCTGTCAACTTGCCGGTCGCAGGCGAGCCGCGGGTGCAGTGGGTCCATGCCGCGCGCGAGTTGACGACGCTACGCGGTGCGCAGGCCGGCCACCTCGCGCCAGGTCGCGACGCGCTCGCGCAGCGCCGCGCGGTATGCGGCCGCGGCGAGCCGGTGGCGCCCCGGCCGGAACAGGTCGCCCACGCGGCTGAACGCGTCGAGGAACCGCTGGGGGGAAGCGGCCGACTTGAACCGCCGCATGACGCGCTCGCGGACGCGCGTCGGTTGGTGCGCCTGCTCCACACGGTTGTTACAACGTTGGGCGGATCGGACGCGCTGGAGCTCGACGCCCGCCAGCTCGGGGAGCCGCGCCGCGGCGGCCGCGTAGCTGCCTAACCGGTCGGTCGTGATCCGGACCGGGGCCGCGCCACCCGTGACCTCCAGTAAGCGCCGGAAGAACCGCTCGGCCGCCGCCGTGTCGCGCTGCGCCTACACCAACACGTCCAGCGTCTGCCCGTGCTCGTCGACCGCGCGCCAGAGCCCGTGAGCGGGGCGACGCACCCCGATCCGCTTAGGCGGCCGCCGACGTAATACCGCTCAAGCCTGCCCCGATGTACCCCGAACGGCCGCCCCGCCGCGGTCAGCCGTCAGCAGGGGAGAACGATGCGACGCGCGGGCGCGCCACCGGCACGGGTCAAGCGCAGGCGGTCCGCCCGCACGGCGTTAGGCAGCCTGCTCCCGGGTCGCCGCGAGGGCCCCACGACCGGCGCGGTACTCGGCCTCGTAGGCCGCCAGGATCGCCAGCAGCATCGGCTTGAACGGTTGCAAGTCCTCGCACCGCGAGCGGTTCTGGAGTTCGACGCCCTGCCGCTCGCTGCGAATCAGGCCGGCCTCCCGCAGGATCTTGAAGTGCTGCGACAGCGTCGACTTGGGCAGGGGCGTGGCCCCCACGTTCGTGAACGTGGTGCAGTTCTGCGAACAGCCGCCCCGCAGCAGCTGGCTGTAGATCTGGACCCGCACCGGGTCCGCCAGGGCGTACAGAAGGCCCTGCACGGTGATCTCGTCGCGGTGGGGGTGGTAGATCGGCCTCATACAGGAATTGTAACGGGTACCAGATCTCCCGTCCATTAGTTCAGTATCTCTGAACAGGCGTGTCGTGCCGCCCGTTTCACCTGGTTGCCGGCTCAGTCCCTCTCAATCGAGCGCGCCCACTTGCTCTTTTAGTTCTGTAGTTCTAAAGTATTGAACTAACTGAGCGATTAATTGTCTCGAGTCACGGAAGAAGCGGATATCCCATGAGCTACGCGATCATCGGCATCGGCAAGATCGGCTCGGCCATCGCGCGGGCGTTTGCCCGCCAGGGGATCGAGGTCACCGTCGCGAGTCGGCGACCTCTGGAGGCACTCGCGCCGCTCGCGGCGCAGATCGGTCCGACGGTCGTGGCCCGACCGATGGCCGACGCGCTTGGGGCCGATGTCATCATCCTCGCCCTTCCCTTCGGGGCGTACCCGGACGTCGCACGGGCCGCCGAGAGCTGGCAGGGCAAGCTCGTGATCGACGCGATGAACGCGTTCGGCGTCGCCCCGGCGGAACTCGGCGGACTGCCCTCGACGGCCGCGGTGGCCAAGGCGCTGCCCGGGGCGACGGTGGTGAAGGCGTTCAACCATTTGCCGGCGAGCACGCTGGCTGAGGACCCACCGGCCTCGGGCGCCCGGCGGGTCGTATTCGTCTCCAGCGACGACGACGCGGCGAGCACGCGCGTGGCGGAACTCGTCGGGCGGCTCGGCTTCGCCCCGGTCGAGCTCGGAAAACTCGGCGAGGGCGGGATGCTCGTCCAAGCGCGGGGCCGCACCTGGGGCCGGCTCGTCTTCCAAGACCTCGTCAAGCTCGGGGCCGAGTAGCCATGAGCGACATCGAGAAAGCGCTCGCCGTCTTCCAGGGCATGTCGAGCGGAGACTCCGCGCTGGCCACCAAGTACATGGACCCGGAGCGGTACGTCGAACACAATCCGCACGCGCGCGACGGTGTCGAGGGCGTGAAGCAGTATGTCGATCGGATCGCGGCGAGCCATCCTGATCTGAAGGTCATCAGGGCGTATCAGGACGGGCCCTACGTGGTCACCCAGGCGGACGGGCATGTGCAGGGCCGCGGCGTCTTCTTCGACGTCTTCCGGTTCGAGGACGGCCGGATCGTCGAGCACTGGGCCTTCTCGGCGCCGGCGGGTCCGCCGAACACGAGCGGCCACACGCAGGCCGACGGACCGACCGAGGCCGCGCACGACGCGGACACGGAGCAGAACAAGGCGCTGGTGCGGGATTATTACCAGACGGTCCACATCGAGGGCCGGCATCACGCGATCCCGCGGTACTTCTCGGGCGATCGGTGTGTCCGCCACGAGCCCGGCGCCGCCGACGGCGTCGGCGCGTTCATGCGCGACCTACAAATCCTCACGCGCGACCGGACCATCGACGAGATCAAGCTCCTGCTCGGGCAGGGCGACTTCGTCTTCCTCGCCGCCCGCGGGACGCATCGGGGCGAGCCCTGCGTCTACATCGACCTGTACCGGGTCGAGGACGCCAAGATCGTGGAACACTGGGGCTTCCCCGAACAGGTCCCGTGGCCGGACGCGCGGAAGGTCTCATCGTCCTCAACCGCGACCAATTCGCCGGGGAACACCGATGGACACTAACCTGACCGGCAAGGTCGCCCTCGTCACCGGCGCGAGCCAGGGCATCGGCGAGGCGATCGCCCGCGCCCTGCACCGCGAGGGCGCGCACGTCGCGCTTGTCGCCCGCACGCAGGCCAAGCTCGACGCGCTCGCCCGGGCGTTAGGCGACCGCGCGGTCGCCGTAGCCGCCGACGTCCGCGACGCCGCCGACCTGTCCGCCGCGATCGCGGCCGCCGAGCAGCGGCTCGGCCCCATCGACATCGCCGTCAACAACGCCGGTGGCATCATCACGTCCGACGGCGAGCTGTTTCGCCCGTTCGAGGCCGTGTCCGACGCGGACTGGATCGGGACCTTCGAGCTGAACGTCATGTCGGCCGTCCGGGTCAGCCGCGCCCTGGCGCCGAAGATGGCCGCGCGCGGCTGGGGCCGGATCATCAACATCTCGTCGGAGAGCGGCGTCCAGCCCGACCCGGTCGCGGTCGAGTACGCGGCCGCCAAGGGGGCGTTGAACGCCATGACCAAGGCCCTGTCCAAGGCGTACGGCGGCCGGGGCGTGCTGGTGAACGCCGTCTCGCCGGCCTACATCGACACGCCGGTCGTGCGGAGCGTGCTTGCCCAGATGCCCGGGGGGGACACGCTCGCCCCCGACCAACTGACCCAACAGTACCTCGGCCAGTTCCGGCCGAACATCGTCGTCGGCCATGCGGGCACGGCGGACGAGGTCGCGGCCGCCGTCGTGTTCCTGGCCTCGGACGCGGCCTCCTTCGTCACCGGCACCAACCTCCGCGTGGACGGCGGTTCGGTGGCGACGGTCTAACTCGATCGCTACACCCAATCAGAAGGCATTGCCATGACCACCATCGAAGTACCCGCTGAAGTCACCACAGCAAACGGCCGGACCGCGGACTACCCCGTCGACCCGATGTTCCTGGAACGCTGGTCGCCCCGTGCCTTCACGGGAGAGCCGCTGGCGGAGGCGGACCTGCTGACCATGCTCGAAGCCGCGCGGTGGGCACCGTCCTCCTACAACTCGCAGCCATGGCGGTTCGTCTACGCGCGGCGCGACACCCCGCACTGGGGCCAGTTCCTCGATCTGCTCGTGCCCTTCAACCGGAGTTGGGCGGCCGGCGCGTCGGCCCTCGTCATCCTGGTGTCGAACTCGCTGATGCGGCCGCCGGGCGCCGAGGCGGACGTGCCCTCGCCGACCCACTCGCTCGACGCCGGCACCGCCTCCGGGTACTTCGCCCTTCAGGCGAACAAGATGGGGTGGTACGTGCACGGCATGATCGGCTTCGACCGGGAACGCGCGTTCGCCGAACTGCACGTCCCGGCGGGCTACCGCGTCGAGGCCGCGTATGCCGTCGGCCGCCTCGGCGACCCGGCCACCCTGCCGGACGCCTTGCGGGACCGGGAGCGTCCGAGCGCCCGCACGCCGCTGGCAGACCTCGCCTTCGAAGGGTCGTTTCGGGCGTGAACCTGCGGCGACGTCGGCCGCGCCGGACGGACCCGTGGGGCGCGCGGACGTGCGTCGTGCGCGACCCCGACGGCACCCCTGCCATCCGCCGGGGGCGGCGGGTGACTTGGGTCGGGCGTGGGACGTGTGCGTCGGGGTCGCAGCGTCTAGTATGCGCCTAACGGGCCGCCGGCGTCCGGGTCTCGCCGAGTGTGGGTAGAGGAACGTCAGGCGGAGGGTGTTGCGCTCGTCCGGCGCCAACACGGGCTGAGACCGGCCTCGAGATGTGAGCCGGACGATCTCCTCGTCAAAGCCGCCGCTGCAGCCCAGCCGCCCACCGTCGCGGCCGCGGTAGCGTAACAGCGCCGCCTAGTCGCAAGCCAAGGCCCGCAATCGGCCACGACATCCGCCGAGTCCAAGCGGTCGTCAAGGTTGTTCGTCGCCTTCAGGCCCCGATCCCGCCGCCGCAGGGCCGTGAGCAGCCGGAGCGTCCAGCGTGGCCGCGGGCCTCACGGGAAGGCGGGCGTACTCGCTCGGCGACACGCCGAAGGTCTTCCGGAACGCGGTGCTGAAGGCCGGTCCCGACGTGTAGCCGACCGTGCCGGCCAGTTGGCGCACCGAGGCATCGGACGCTCGAAGCGCGTGGGCCGCCGTCGCCATCCGCCACCGGGTGAGGTAGTGCATCGGCGTCGTGCCCACGAGGGCCGTGAAGCGCTCGGCGAACACGGTGCGGGACATGAAGGCTTCGGTCGCGAGTGCGTGCAGCGTCCAGCGCCGTTCCGGCGCGGCGTGGATCGCGGCGAGCACCCGGGCGATCCGCGGGTCGGCGAGCGCCGACAGCCAGCCGGTCGGCCGGCTCGACTCGGACGTCGCGTAGAGTCGCAACGCGAACACCAGCATCATCTGGTTCAGGTGGTCGATGACCAGGCGACCGCCGGGCTGCGGCGTTTCCAACTCGTTCCACAACCCCTTCAGTGCCAGTCCCAAGGTGTCGCGCCGCCGCTGATCCCGCACCGTCACAAGCGGCGGGAGCGCACTCGAGAGGAGTTGTTCGTGCGCCTCGTCGAGGAGAAAGTGGCCGCCGATGAGGACGCAGGCGCCTCCGCCGTTCACCGTCGAGATCGTGTCCGTCGCGAACAGGGCCGGATCGATCGCGGTCGTCCCCTCGGCGGTCGACGCGCTGCCGATCCGGAACGGCCGTCCACCCGCGAGCAGGATGCAATCGTCGCGAATAAGGTGCGTCGCCGTTCCGCACCCGTCGACCGCGATCCAGCACTCGCCCCGCCCGACGGCGTAGCACCGGATGCCGTGATGCGTCGGGAACCGCACGCCCCAGGTGCCGCCGAAGTTGATGGCGCCCGAACCTGCTCGGCGCGGTCTCAGTACCCCGAGGATGTCGGATAACGGATCGATCATTCCGGACGCTCGCGAAGCATACGCGGACGTTATCGCATTCCCAGTTCGGCTGACGGCTCGTAAGCTCGGATGCAGGTCGCCGCACACCGCGCGCGGCGGCCGCGCACACAGGAGCGCACGATGACGACCAGCCGTACGATCCGCCTCGACGGCGCCCTCTTGCACGTCACCCTCGACCGGAAGGGAGAAGGCAGGCCCTTGCTCCTCCTCCACGGGGGAGCGGGCCCGGCCTCGATGCGTCCGCTCTTCGGGGCGCTCGAGAACTTCGAGCTCATCCTGCCCACCCATCCAGGCTTCGACGGGACCGAGCGCCCCGCCTGGATGGACTCGGTCGCCGACCTGGCGGACTGCTACGTCGCGCTGCTCGCCGAGTTGGCGCTGCAGGACGTGCTCCTCGTCGGCAACTCCGTCGGTGGCTGGATCGCGGCCGAAATGGCCGCCCGCCAGCCGCCGTCGCTCGCCGGGATCATCGCCGTCGATACCGTCGGACTGCAACCGACCGAGCGCACGGGCCCGATCGTCGACCCGCGCTCGCTGCCGCCGGAGGAGCTCGCCAAGCGCTCCTTCGCGAACCCGGCCATGGCCCGGCCGCCGAGTCCGGAGGCCGCCGCGCTGCGGCAGGCGAACCAGCAAGTGCTGATGGCCTACGCGGGCGAGCCGTATATGCACGATCCGACGTTATCGGAACGGCTTTCCCGCATCTCGGTACCCTCGCTCGTGCTCTGGGGCAGTCACGACCGCGTCGTCACGCCCGAGTACGGGCGGGAATTCGCCCGGCAGATCCCGCATGCCCGCTTCCAGCTGATCGACGACGCCGGGCATCTGCCCCAGATCGAGCGGCCGGAGCAGACCGCGCAGGCGATCCGCGACTTCTCTCACACCGTCGCATGAGCAGCACCGGTAAGAAGGTGACGAACATGCCTCAGTCAGCTGCGCGCCTGCTGGTGACCGGCGCGACCGGCCAGCTCGGCTCCCTCGTGGTCGAACGGCTGCTGCAGAGCGTGCCGTCCGCATCGGTCGCCGTGCTCGCGCGCCGACCAGACGCCGCGACCCTGGCCGAGACGCGCCGGCTGCGCGAGCTCGGCGTCGACGTACGCGTCGGCGACTACGACGATCGGTCATCGCTGGACGCCGCGTTCAAGGACATCGAGCGGCTCCTCTTCATTTCGTCCAGCGCCGTCGGGGCGCGCGTCGGGCAGCACCGCAACGTCGTCGACGCCGCCCGCGCCGCCCAGGTCGGCCTGATCGCCTATACGAGCCTGCTCCACACCGACTCGTCGCCGCTCCAGATAGCCGATGAGCATCGGGCGACGGAGGCGATGATCGTCGAGTCGGGATTGCCCTATGTCATGCTCCGCAACAACTGGTACACGGAGAACTACCTCGCCGGCATCGCAGCCGCGCTCGGCCGCAGCGTGCTGAACGGTGCGGCCGGCGACGGCCGGATCGCGTCCGCGACGCGGGCCGACTACGCGGCGGCCGCCGGCGAGGTCCTGCTCGCGGACCGCCATCCCGGCGGTACGATCCTGGAACTCGCGGGCGACACCGCCTTCACCCTCACCGAACTGGCGGCCGAGATCACCCGGCAGTCGGGTCGCCCGGTCCGCTACGAGAACCTCGATCCGGGCGCGTACGAAACGGCGCTGAAGACCGCCGGGCTGCCCGATGCCGCCGCGGCCGTCGTCGCCGACGCCGACGCCGGCGCGACGCGGGGCGCGCTGTTCGACGATGGCCGCGTCCTCAGCCGCGTGATCGGACGGCCGACGACGCCCATGGCCGAAAGCGTGAGGCGGGCGCTTGCTGGAGAGAAAACCCATGACGCGCGTTCTACTGATCGGAGTCAAGCCGGAAGCCGTCGACACCTCCGACCCTGACCTGCCGCCGGGAATCACGACGAAAGAGATCGCGGCGCAGATCGACGCCACACTGTCAGAGATAAAAGCACGCGGCTGGCAGGCAGTCTGTTGCGCGATCCCGCCCGACGGCGGCGCCGAAGCGACGATCGCCGTCAACACCAAGCCAACCGACTCCGCCGACGCGGCGGAGCGATGGCTGCACGGTGCGCGATCGGCCACGACCGGGTGACGCGCCTCGAAGCGCCGGAAACGGAGGACGCGCGGATCCGGTCAGCCGTGCCTAACCTGGCCAGGAAGAAGGTGATTCTCACCGAGACCGCCAAACGCTATCGAAAGGGAGTCTGACAATGGCGATTGCGACGCGCGCACTCGGGCGGAACGGCCCCAACGTTTCCGCCGTGGGACTCGGATGCATGGGGATGTCCGAGTTCTACGGCCGCAGCGATCGTGGGGCGTCGCTCGCCACGATCGCCGCCGCGCTCGAACACGGCGTTAGCCTGTTCGACACGGGCGATTTCTACGGCATGGGCCACAACGAGATGCTGCTGGCGGAGGCCGTGCAGGGCCGGCGCGACGAGGCGTTCATTCAGGTGAAGTTTGGGCCGCAACGCGGCCCGGACGGTTCGTTCCTGGGCATCGATGCGCGCCCCGCGGCCACCAAGACCGCGCTGGCCTACAGCCTCCGGCGACTGGGGACCGATCACGTCGATCTCTACCAGACCGGCCTCGACCCCGCCGTGCCGATCGAGGACACCGTCGGCGCGATCGGCGAGCTCGTGCAGCAAGGCTACGTGCGACACGTCGGCGTCACCAACGTGGACGGCGAGACGATCCGACGCGCGCATGCCGCCCATCCGATCACCGCGGTCCAGCTGGAATACAGCCTCATGTCCCGCGACATGGAGCGGGACATCCTGCCGGTCTGCCGCGAGCTCGGGATCGGGATCACGGCGTACGGCGTGCTGGGCCGGGGCTTGCTGACCGGCAGCAAGGGAAGCGGAGAGGGCGACGTTCGGAACACCTTCTATCCGCGCTTCCAGGACCAGAACCTGTCGCACAACGAGCGGCTGGCGGCGGCGCTCGCCAGCGTCGCCGAGCGCGAAGGGATCACGGCGGCCCAGGCCGCGATCGGCTGGGTCGCCAGTCAGGGCGGGGACATCGTCCCGCTGGTCGGCGCGCGCACGGTCGCACGGCTGACGGAAGCGCTGGATGCCCCCTTGCAGCTGTCGGCGAGCGCCCTGGCGGCGATCGGGGAGGCGGTCCCGGAGGACGCGGTTCGCGGCGATCGGTCGATGGCGCACGGATGACGCGTCTCGACGTCGCACGACCGGCAGCCTCATAAGCATGCGATGGTACCGGGCAACTCGGATGCGGCCGAGGCGCGCCCGCATGCTGGACAGCGCTGAGGCACTGCGACGAAGGTACGGCCTCGAAAAGCTCACCGTCGTCGATCGCCGCATCCATGAACGTCACAGCACCGCGGAACCAAGCGACCTCGTGAGTGTCGCTCCGTCCGTCTGACTCCGGACGCTGTCCCCGTAGTGCACGCCTCGGCTCGGCGCCCGCCAGATTATTCTCACGGAACCCGCCCGCCGCGCCGCGGCGGGCCCCGCATCCGCGGGCTGAGACCCGCGCCCACCGACCAGGAGGTGAGTCATGCCCATCGCCGTCAACGGGTCGCCCGCCGCGCTGCCGGACGACCCGCGCGTCTCGCTGCTGGACTTCCTGCGCGAGCGCCTGCGGCTGACCGGCACCAAGAAGGGGTGCAACCAGGGCGCGTGCGGCGCCTGCACCGTGCTCGTCGACGGCGAGCGGATCCTCTCCTGCCTCGCGCTCGCGGTGCAGTACGAGGGGCGCGCGGTGACCACGATCGAAGGCGTCGGCGCGCCCGACGCGCTGGCCCCGCTGCAGCAGGCGTTCGTCGGCTGCGACGGCTTCCAGTGCGGCTACTGCACGCCGGGGCAGATCTGCTCGGCGTTAGGCATGGCCGCGGAGGCGCGCCGCGGGGTGCCGAGCGCGGTGACCGCGAACCTGACCGCAGCAGGCGTCGACTTCACCCCCGAGGAGGTCCGCGAGCGGATGAGCGGGAATCTCTGTCGCTGTGGCGCCTACAACGGCATCGTCGAGGCGCTGCGCGAGACGTTCGCGCCCGAGTTCGAGCCGGGCCCCGCCGGCGGCGCCCGGACGGCGGGGGCGGGGCGATGAACGAGTTCCGCTACGAGCGCGCCGCCGACGCGGCCGCCGCGACGCAACTCGGCGCGCACCCCGCGGCCAAGTACCTGGGCGGCGGCACCAACCTCGTCGACCTGATGCGCGAGAACCTCGAGCGCCCCGGCGTCCTGGTCGACGTGACCGGGCTGTCGGCGGCAATCGAGGAGCAGGCGGGCGGCGGCCTCCTGATCGGCGCGGCGGCCCGGAACACCGCGGTGGCCGAGCACCGGGCGGTGCGCGAGCGCTACCCGGTGCTCTCGCGCGCGATCCTGAACGGCGCGTCGGGGCAGATCCGCAACATGGCGACCGTGGGCGGTAACGTCCTCCAGCGCACCCGCTGCACGTACTTCTACGACGACGACGGCGCCCGCTGCAACAAGCGCACGCCCGGCCAGGGGTGCGACGCGCTCGGCGGGTTCAACCGCATCCACGCGATCCTCGGCGCCTCCGACCACTGCGTCGCCACGCACCCGTCGGACATGTGCGTCGCGCTGGTGGCGCTGGACGCCGTGGTGCACCTGGACGGGCCTAACGGCGCGCGCGCGCTGCCGCTCGTCGACCTACACCGGCTGCCCGGCGACACGCCCAACGTCGAGACCAACCTGCACCCGGGCGAGCTGATCACCGCGGTCGAGCTGCCCGCGCTGCCGCTCGCGCGGCAGTCGACGTACCGCAAGGTGCGCGACCGGGCGAGCTACGCGTTTGCGCTGGTGTCGGTCGCGGCGGCGGTGGACGTGGCCGACGACGGTACGGTGCGCGACGCGCGCATCGCGTTAGGCGGCGTGGCGCACAAGCCGTGGCGCGCCTCGAAGGCGGAGGCGGCGCTGCGGGGGCGGCCGGCGACGGCGGCGCACTTCCGCGCCGCGGCCGAGGCGGAGCTGGCCGACGCGCGGCCGCTCAGGGACAACGGTTTCAAGGTCGAACTGGCCAAGCGCACGATCACGGCGGTACTACAGGAGCTGACGGGGGTGGACGCATGACGATGATCCAGAACGCCATCCAGGTGGCGATGAAGAAGCTCGCGCCCCACGCGCCCGACCGCTGGATGCCGGGCGGCACGCCCGACCCGCTGATCGATCGCGCGCCGGGGGGGCTGATCGGCGCGCCGGTGCCGCGCGTCGACGGGCCGCTCAAGGTGTCGGGCGGCGCCCCCTTCGCGGCCGAGGTGGCGATCGAGGGAATGGTCTACGCCGCGCTCGCGTACAGCAGCGTGCCCAGGGGGCGCATCGCCACGCTCGACACGAGCGCGGCCGAGGCGGCGCCGGGCGTCGTGCTGGTGATGACGCACCGGAACGCGCCGAAGCTGAAGCCGACGCCGGTATTCAACACCCAGCCCAAGGCGGCCGGCCCCGACGACCTGCCCGTGATGCAGGACGACCGGATCCACTGGAACGGCCAGCCGATCGCCGTCATCCTCGCCGAAACCCAAGAGCAGGCGGACCACGCCAAGTCACTGGTGCGCGCGACGTACGAGGCCGAGCCGGCGGTGACGGTGTTCGAGGCGGCCACGGCGCGGACGCGCGAGCCCCCGCCGCAGTCGGGGGAGGAGATGACGGTCGACGTCGGCGACGCCGACGCAGCGCTCGCCGCCGCGCCGTACAAGGTCGACGCCACCTACCGCACCCCGCGCCACAACCACAACCCGATCGAGCTGCACGCGGCGACGGTGGTGTGGAACGGCGACGCGCTGACCGTGCACGACGCCTCCCAGGCCATCGCGCAGACGGCGTGGTCACTCGCGCAGGTGTTCGGGCTGCAGGAGGAGCAGGTCCACGTCTCGTCCCCCTTCGTGGGCGGCGGCTTCGGCAGCAAGACGCTCTGGCAGCACCAGGTGCTCGCGGCCGCCGCGGCGAAGCTCGCGGGGCGTCCCGTGCGGATCGTGCTCTCGCGCGAGGGCGTGTACCGGGCCGTCGGCGGCCGCACCACGACCGAGCAGCGCGTCGCGATCGGGGCCCAGCCGGACGGCCAGTTCGACGCGCTGATCCACGAGGGCGTCGCGGCGGTGACCGCGCACAACAACGTGTTCGAGCCGTTCATCTCGCCCGCGCGGGTCGTCTACGCGGCGCCGAACATCCGGCTCGCGCTGCGGGTGACGGATCTCGACATGGTGTCCAACACCTTCATGCGCGCGCCGGGCGAGGCGGTCGGCACCTTCGCCCTGGAGAGCGCGGTCGACGAGCTGGCCCACCACATGGGCATCGACCCGATCGAGCTGCGGCTGCGGAACGAGCCGGAGAAGGATCCGACGACCGGGGTCCCGTTCTCCTCACGCCACCTCGTGGACGCGTACCGCGCCGGGGCCGCGCGCTTCGGCTGGGAGAAGCGGAGCGCGCCCCCCCGCGCGCGCCGCGAAGGCGAGTGGTGGGTCGGGATGGGCGTCGCGACGGCGACGTACCCGTACTACCGCATGCCGGACGGCGCGGCGCGGATCACGCTGACGCGCGACGGGCACGCCACGGTCGAGGTCGCGGCGCAGGAGATGGGGATGGGCACCGCGACCGTGCACGCGCAGGTCGCCGCCGAGCGGCTCGGGTTGCCGCTGGCCCAGGTGCGCGTGGCGTACGGCGACTCGTCGTTCCCGGGCGTGATCCTCGCCGGCGGCTCGTCGCAGACGGCGTCGATCGGGGCGGGGGTGATGGCGGCCCACAAGGAATTAGTCACCGAATTGCTCAAACTGGCCGGCGGCGACTCCCCGCTCGCCGGCCTGAAGGCGGACGCGGTGGCGGGCCGCGACGGCGGCCTCTACGCGCGGGAGGACCCGTCGCGGTCGGACCGTTACGCCGCGATCCTCGGGCGCGCCGGGCGCGACGCGGTGACGGTCGAGGCGACCGCGTCGCAACCGCTCGAGATGATGCACTGGTCGATGCACTCGTTCGGCGCGCAGTTCTGCGAGGTGCGCGTGAACGCGGTCACCGGCGAGGTCCGCGTCTCGCGCTTCCTCGGCTCCTTCGACTGCGGGCGGATCCTCAACGCGAAGACCGGCGCGAGCCAGTTCCGCGGCGGCATCGTGATGGGGCTCGGGCTCGCGCTCACCGAGGAGACGCAGTTCGACGAGCGCACGGGGCGCATCATGAACCCGAGCCTCGCCGAGTACCACGTGCCGGTGCACGCGGACGTGCCCGAGATCGACGTGATCTGGACCGACATCCCCGACCCGCACGCGCCGATGGGCGCGCACGGCGTCGGCGAGATCGGCATCACCGGCGTCGGCGCGGCGGTGGCGAACGCCGTCTACAACGCCACCGGCGTGCGCGTGCGCGAGCTGCCGATCACGCTCGACAAGCTGCTGTAGCCCGCGCCCGGATGCGCCGCCCGTTGTTGCATGGTCGCAAGGGTACGCTGCCGGGACCGGGCGGGCCCCCGCCGCCGGTGGACCGTCGACGCCGGCCCGCGCGCGCGGTCGCGCATCGGGTTCCCCGCACCGGGGGAGGCGTGACCCAGGCCGGCCGGTTGGCGGTCGGCGAGCTGGCCGCAGTGTGCGCGGCGCTCGCCCGCGCCGCGGCCCGCATGCTCGTCGGCGCCGACGGCGCGACCGTGGGGGCCGTGAGCGGCGGCTCCCTGGAGGCCGATCTGGCGCGGCGGGCGCAGGACGCCCTCGCGGCGATGGGCCCGAAGCACGCCCACTCGACCGTGCTGACGCCGGCCGACGAGGCGGTCGTGGTCGCGTTCCGCCGGCATCCGCGCCTGCCGCTCGACGACGGCTTGTGCGCGCTGCAGCCTACGATCGCGCACCTGCGGCGCTCCACGCTGCACCGCTGTGCCGACGGGTGCCCCGCCGGGTGCACACCGCGGAGGGGCGGCTACGCCTGTTCGTCGCCACCGACCGCACCTCCAAGTTCGCCGATGCCGAGCTGCACCCGCGCGCCACGCGCCGCACGGGATCGACGCCGCCCTCGATCTGGCGGGCTTCGGCGTGCTCCCCGAGCTGATCGCGCTCACGGGCGATCCCGCGAAGGTGCTCTCGATCGCCGATTTCAGCGCGCCGCGACTCGGCGCACAGATCTCGTCGGCAAGCTCGTGATCACCGTCCCGTAATTCTCTGGTGCGGCGACCGCGGCACGCACGACGGCGATGCCGCGCGACGCACCACGTGCTCACCACGTCCGACCCGCGGGTGAACGGCCGGAACGCCCGGCTGCCGCCCGCCTCACCTCACGGAGCACTCCCCATGACGACCGACTCCCCACAACCCGCGGCGCACGACGCGCCGCACGTCGGCGCGCCCGCGACCGGCACGCGCCCCACAACGCTCGACCCGGGTGCCGGCTACCTAACGGTCATCAACACGTACGCGATCGCCCCCGAGCGGGCAGAGGAACTGCTGAACCTGCTCGTGCGGGCGACGGTCGAGACGCTGCGATACGTGCCCGGGTTCATCTCGGCGAACTTCCACGTGAATCTCGACCGCACGCAGGTGGTCAACTATTCGCAGTGGCGGAACCGCGAGGCGCTCGCGGCCGCGGGCGCCGACCCCAAGGTGATGGCGCGCATCCGCGAGGCCGGCTCGGTCGCGACCGGTTTCACGCCGATCCAGTACGAGCTGCGGGAGTCGGTGGCGGCGCCCGGCGCGTGACCCGGCGCGCCGCCGACGTACCGCCGCACGTTAGGCGGACGGGCGGGGCGGTCGGCGGTGCGTGCGTCCGTTCGCAACACAGCCCGTCCCGGCCCCGACCGCGCCGGGACCGGCCAGGGGTTAGGCACGCCCGCCGCCGCCCACCCGCCGTCCGCCCCCGCCGCGCGAGGGAGAGTTCCGACGCCCGCCGTCAGCGCCCAGCGACCGGCGGTGCCGTCACGGGCGGCGCGATCGAGACCCCCGTGCTGCGGGACAACCCCGACGTCATGCGGGGCATCGAGAAGCTCGACCCGGCAAAGATCGGCGCGCCCGAAGACGTGGCGGCGGCGATCGCGTTCCTCGGGGCGGACGAGGCGCGCTTCGTCCAGGGCGCGGCGCTGCTGGTCGACGGCGGGCGGGCCGGCCGGCTCTGACCCGCGACTCCACCCCCGCGCGCTCGGGGCAGTGGCGAGGAAGCTCAGCGCGACGAGAAAGGTCGCGATCGCGCCGCGCGCGCGACGGCGTGTGCTGCGGGCCGGCGCACGGGCGGGGACGGGCGGAGGTCCCCGGGAACCCCGGTCCGGGTGCGAGTCTACGTGCTGCGAGTGACCACGCCGGCGGTCCGTTCCGCCCCCGCCGGATTCGGCGCATTCCATCACGATGTCCGCTTCCCGAGAGCACACCGCATGTCGATCACCACGGACGCCCCCGCGCGCTTCCCGAGCGCCGAGGTCGGGGCGGGCCCGCACCCGACGCACTTCCCCCCGCACACGCTCGAGACGGCGCCCGCCGCGTCGCGGCCCGCGCTCGCCGCGACGCAGCAGGCGCTCGGGTTCCTGCCCAACATGTTCGCCGCGCTCGGCGAGTCCCCCGTCGTGCTGAACGCCTACGGCGCGCTCGACGCCGCGCTCGGGCAAGGCACGTTCACCCCGGCCGAGCGTCAGCTCATCCTCACGGCCGCGAGCGCGACCAACGGCTGTGCGTACTGTTCGGCCGCGCACTCGACGTTCGCCGCGGGCCTGCGGGCGACCCCCGACGCCGTCGCGGCCGCGCGCGGGACCGGGCACGCCGCCGACCCGCGCACCGAGGCCCTCGTCGCGTTCGTGCACGCGGTCGTGCGCGCGCGCGGCCGCGTCGAGCACGCGGTCGTCGACCACTTCCTCGCCGCGGGCTTCACGCCCGCCCAGGCGATCGAGGTCGTGGCGAACGTCGCGCTCAAGACGGTCAGCAACTACGTCCAGGGCTTCGCGGACGTGCCGCTCGACGCGGCGCTCGCGCCGCAGCGGTGGGAGCCGAACACGGTGACCGCGCCCGTCTAGACCATCGTGGCCGCACCGGCCGTCGCCGCGCCCGCCGTGGACGCGCCCGCCCACGGCCCGGGCACGCTCGGCACGCTCGCGCGGCACTGGCCCGCGTACTTGATGGAAGCGGGCGGGCTCGCACTCTTCGTGGTCACCGCCAGCGCCTTACCACCGCCCTCGAATACCCCGGCTCGGCCGCCCACCAGGCGATTGCGTCGGGGGTGTGGCGGCGCGTGGTGCTCGGCGCCGGGTTGGGCGCGTACATCACGGCGCTCGCGTACTCGCCGTGGGCCAAGCGGTCGGGGGCGCACATCAACCCCGCGGTCACGTTGGCGTTCTTCCGGCTCGGCAAAATCCGCGGATGGGACGCACTGTTCTACACGGCCGCGCAGTTCGCCGGAGCGGTCGCCGCGGTACAGGTCATGGGCGTCGTGCTCGGCGCGGCGTACGCGGATCCCGCGATCGACCACGTCGTCACGAAGCCCGGCCCGCGCGGGCTCGCGGCGGCGTTCGCCGCGGAGTTCGCCATTGCGCTCCTGCTGATGGCGGTGGTGCTCGCGGCGATGAACTCGCGGCGGCTACAGAAGTGGGCCGGCGCGTTCACGGGCGTGCTGATCGCCGCCTACCTGGTGGTGGAGACGCCGATGTCGGGGATGAGCCTCAACCCGGCGCGCACGTTCGGGTCGGCGGTCGCCGCGCGCCACTGGGGCGCGATGTGGATCTACTTCGTCGCGCCCCCGCTCGCGATGCTGCTCGCGGCCGACGTGTTCGCGCGCGTGCGGAAGGGCGCCGGCCTGAGCGAGCCGACGTTCCCCCGGTGGTAGCGCCGGCGCCGAGGCCGGTGCTGCGGCGGGCGTTAATGCCGCAGCCGGCTGGCATCGGCGGCCGACCGCACGAACGCGGTGACCAGCGGGTGCGGCGCGCCCGGGCGCGACGTGCGCTCGGGCAGGAAGAGCGTGGCGAGGAAGAACGGGTGCTCCGCGAGTTCCACGACCGACGCGACCCCCACCTCGTCGACGCCGGTCACGCGCAGGCCGCCGCCGTGCAGCGGGGCCAAGTATTCGGGGTTGAGGCCGAACGCGCACCGGTAGCGCTCCGCCACGACCGTGCGCCGGTAGATCTCGGCCGTACGCGACGCCGGGTCGAGCACCACCGCGGCGCTGCGCTCGACCAGTGGGTACGACAGCGGGGCGATCACCGGCGCGGCGGCCGCGGGGTTGGCTTCGGCGTGGTCGGCCTGCGCCAGCCCGAGGACGCTGCGCGCGAACTCGATCGCCGCGTGCTGGAAGCCGGCGCAGGTGCCGAGGAACGGCAGGCCGCGCTCGCGGGCGAAGCGGATCGCGCGCAGGGCGGCGTCGGCGTTCGCGTACGGGCCCCAGGGGCCGCACCAGAGCGCGTCGTAGGCGGCGAGGTCGGCCTCGACCTCGCCCCGGAGCGCGGGCGTCGGCAGCCAGTCGGTCTCAACGTCGACGTCGAGCGCGTGCGCGGCGTGGTCGATCGCGTCGCGCACAGCGCGATAACCCGCCATCTCGGGGTGGTCGTCGCCGATCACCCCGGCCCGCACGCGTCGTCGTCGCTCCACTGCCCTCCTCCCCCGAAGCGTCAGGTCGGCGACTCGTCGTCGTCACGCACCGATCGTGTGTCCACCCGCAGGAAAGATCCTCCGCGGAGCATCGGTTGCATGCCTCGGACCCGTTGCTGGCGTCCGCGCGGCGTTTCATGGTGCACGTTTCTACGGCACACGCCGCCCCGAGGCGCGACCTCGCTCGGCGGGCCGCCAACGTGCCGCTGCAGCTCGCGCTGCTCCTGCTCCTCGCCACGGCGCTGCTGGCCGGGATCGTGCCCGCGAGCGTAGTCATCGACCGGCGGCTCGCCCGCGCGGTCGAGGCCCGGGTACGAGAGGACCTCGCGCGCGCCGGGGCCGGTCCAGCCGGGGCTGGCCCAAGCGTTGGCCGCCGAGCCCGTATGAGTCCGCCCGACCAAACCCTGCCCCCGGTCTGCGAACCCGCACGCCAGCCGGAGGACCTCGGCCGGTTCTTCGTAGAGCGGGCGAACGCCGCCGACGTGGACGGGCTCGTGGCGCTTTACGAGCCGGACGCGGTCCTCGCGCTGCCGGGCGGCGCGGTGGCCGTCGGAACGCAGGCGATCCGGGCGTTCTACGGCCGCCTGCTCGCCGGCGCGCCGCGCGTCGCGCCGGGCCCGCAGTCGCCGGCGCTGCGCAACGGGGACCTCGCGCTGACGTCGACGCGGCTGGGCGGCAGGAACGCGACCGCCGAGGTGGCGCGGCGCCAGCCGGACGGCACGTGGCTCTGGGCCATCGACCAGCCGCGGGTGCTCGGGTAGGGGGTGCTAGCATTCTCCCATGCCTCGCCTGACGCCACAGGGGAGTCCCGCCTTGCGCGCCGCGGTCGTGCAGGCCGAGGTCGCGCCCGATCTGGATTCCGGCCTCGCGCGCACCGCCGCGCTCGCGCGCGAGGCGGCCGACGCGGGCGCCACGCTCGTCGTCTTCCCCGAGACGTGGCTGCCCGGCTACCCGGCGTGGCTCGACGTCTGCCGCGACGTGGCGCTCTGGGACTACGCGCCGGTCAAGGCCGTGTTCGCGCGCATGGCGGCCGAGAGCGTGGCGGTGCCAGGGCCCGCGTGCGACGCGCTCGCCGACGCGGCGCGCGCGTGCCGGGCGACGCTCGTCGTCGGCGTGGTCGAGCGCGTGGACGCGGGGCCGGGCGCGGGCACGCTGTACAACGCGATCCTCACCTTCGGGCCCGGCGGCGCGCTGCTCAACCACCACCGCAAGCTCGTGCCCACCTACACCGAGCGCCTCGTGTGGGGGCCGGGCGACGCCGACGGGCTGCGCGCGGTGGAGGCGTTAGGCGCGGGGGGCGCGCGCGGGCGCCTCGGCGCGCTC
Organism: Gemmatimonadetes bacterium T265; assembly: GCA_019973575.1. NCBI lineage: Bacteria > Pseudomonadati > Gemmatimonadota > Gemmatimonadetes bacterium T265. The sequence continues at coordinate 2,077,959 of BPUI01000001.1, read as the reverse complement.
GTCTGCTGGGAGCACTGGATGCCGCTCGCCCGGCAGGCGCTGCACGAGGCGGGAGAGGACGTGCACGCGGCGCTCTGGCCGACGGCGCACGAGATGCACCAGGTGGCGAGCCGGCAGTACGCGTTCGAGGGGCGCTGCTACGTGCTCGCGGCGGGGTCGCTGATGCGAGCGGCGGCGCTGCCGCCGGAGCTGGAGCCGCACCCGGACCGCGTGCGCGTCGCCGAGGACTGGGTGCTCGGCGGCGGCAGCGCGATCGTCGGCCCCGACGGCCGGTACGTGGTCGAGCCCGTGTACGACGCGCCGCAGATCCTCGTCGCCGACCTCGACCTCGCGCGCGTGCGCGAGGAGCGCATGACGCTCGACGTCGCGGGGCACTACGCGCGCCCCGACGCGCTCTCGCTCGCGGTGCACCGCACGGGGCGGCGCACCGTGGGGGACGCGCCCGGCGCGGGCGCGGCCCCTACATCAGCGTGAGGAAGGAGCCGTTGGGCACCACCGACGCGCCCCCGAACTCCTCGATCAGCGCCTTGTAGGCCGCGCCCACCGGCCGCAGCTTGCGGTCGATGTCGTAGAGGCCTAACGGGTTGACGGTGCCGTTGGGCTCGCGGAGCGCCGTGTCCCAGTCCACCTGGTCGACGAGCGAGTACCAGGTGAAGCCGAGCACGGTGATCCCCTCGGCGCGCATGCGCAGGATGTTCTGCCACTGCTTCCAGAGCCACGCCACCGATTCCTGGTCCTCGCGGATGTTGGTTTCGGTGTGCATCACCGGCTTGTGGTACCGGTCGTAGTAATCCTTGGTCACGAGGTACCAGCCGAACACCTCGCCCACGCGCGACACCGAGCCGTCGTGCTGCAGCACCCGCTCGTTGCTCACGTAGTAGTCGTTGCCCATCACGCAGCGCGCGTGCAGGCCGTGCGTCATGTACGTCCGGTACTCGTCGGGCGGCATGCCGTTGGCCATGAGCCACGCGTACACGTCGCCCCGCACCTCGTGCGAGTAGAGCAGGTCGAGCGCGAGGAACCGCGTCTGGTTCTCCCAGCTGGCGCGCTCGCGCGTGGGCGGGCAGTTGCACATCGAGTGCGTGTACTCGCTCGACTCGCTCTGGATGAACACGGCGTGCGGCTGCGCCGCGAGGATCTCGCGCATCGCGCGCAGCGTCGCCTGCACCAGGTAGCGCGTCGCGGTCACGTAGGCGCGGTCGCTCGCCAGCTGCTCGTTCCACCACCCGAACAGGGCGGAGAACTTCGCGCAGACGAAGATCTCGTTCACCGGCGTGTACAGCGTCACCCACGGGTAGCGCAGGGCGAACGCCCGCGCGAACTCCGCGAAGGCGTGCGGGAAATGCGGGTTCTGGAACGAGTTGCCGAGCCAGTCGGGCATCCCGAAGTGGCAGAGGTCGACGATCGGCGTGATGCCCAGCCGCCGCATCTCGGCGAACACGTCGTCCGTGAACCCCCAGTCGTACCGGCCCGGGCCGGAGTTCGCGCGGTGGTAGGGCACGCCGTAGCGCAGCACCTTGATGCCTAACGCCACGGTGAGGGCCAGGTCCTCCTGCCACCGGGCGTAGTGCCCGGTGGTCTCGAGCGCGTCGACCCGGTGCGTGCGGTCGCGGATCATCGGGTAGCTGCACTCGATGCCGGTGGCGAACATGAAGCCGTTCATCGTCGGCTCAGCGCGCGGCGGCGGCGGCGGCCGGCGCGGGCTCGGCCAGGAGCTGGGCGACCACGCGGTCCTCCTCGTCGTACGCGCCCTCGCCGAAGCGCTGGAAGCGGATGCGGCCGGCCTTGTCGACGACGTAGACGCTGGGCCAGTACTCGTTGTGGAACGCGCGCCAGATGCGGAAGTCGGGGTCGAGCACCACGGGGTAGGTCACGCCGAGGCGCTGGACGGCGGCCGCCACGTTGCTCGGCACGCGCTCGCGCGCCAGCTCGGGGGTGTGCACGCCGAGGAAGACGAACTTGGGGCCGCGGTACTTGGCCTCGAGCGCCTTGAGGTGCGGCAGCGCGTTGAGGCAGTTGTAGCACTCGAAGGTCCACACGTTGACGACGACGACCTTGCCCCGGAGCGAGGCCGCGGCAAGCGGCGCGGGGCCCGCGCCCAGGCCGAGCGACGCGCCGTTGAGCCAGCCCGCGCCGCCGACGAGGTCGGGGAGCGGGCCGTAGTCGCGGGTCGGCACGGGAGGCAACCCCGCCGACGCCGCGGCCTCGTCGGGGAACGTGCGGTCCGCGAGCGCGCGCGCGGCCTCGGCCTTCGCGCCGGGCGCGATGTGCGAGAGGATCGCCTCCTCCGCGCCCGCAGTCCGCACGATCCCGCCGCGCGAGAGCAGCGTCGCGTCCCAGCCGAGCGCGATCACGGCGACCGCCGCGAGCGCGAGCCCGCCGACGGCGCGCCGCGCCCAGACCTCGGCGCCGGCGGCGCGCCGCAGCGCGCCCAGCACCCGGCCGCCGGCCAGCAGCGCGACACCGAGCGCCGTGGCCGCGCCCGCGCCGAAGAACGCGAACAGGGCCGCCGCGCGTCCCGGCGCCGCGCCCGACGCGCCTAACGTTACGACCAGCCCAAGAATCGGTCCGGCGCACGGCGCCCAGAGCAGCCCCGTGGCCGCGCCGAGCGCGAACGCCTGGAGCGGGGCGCTCCGCTCGGCGCCGTGCGCGTCGGCCGCCGCCTGCTGCGACGACCCGGGCAGCCCGGCCGCACGCCGCTCTAGGCCCGCGCCGAGCCGGACGAGCGGCCGCGTGACGAACGTCGCGACGCGGGGGGACAGCAGCATCGCGCCCGCGCCGGCGAGCAGCGCGAGTGCCGCCCAGCGGCCGTAGTCGGCCGCCTCGGCCAGCCACGCGGCCCCGGCGGCGCCGGCCGCGGCCACGGCCACGAACGCGACGACGAGCCCGCCCAGCATCGGCCCGGTCCAGCGCGCGAAGGGGCGCCCGGCGGACGCGAACACGAACGGCAGCACCGGCAGGATGCACGGGCTCAGGATGGTGAGCACGCCGCCCGCGTACACGGCGACGGTAAGGAGGAAAAAGGACACGGGACCCTCACACGTGAGACGTGGGCGGCGGACCGGGGGGCCGCGGCGTTCGCGGGCCCCGGCCGCCCCTTCAGGCGTCCGTTAGGCGCTTCGGCGCCGCGGCCACGACCAGCGCCCCGGCGAAGATGATGAGCGACGGGAAGAACAGCAGCTGCGTGTGCGCGAACACGAGCCCGAGCGGATCGAGCACCGAGCGCCACACCGCGAGGAGCGTGGTGCCGGTGATGAGGAGCAGCGCGGGGTCGGTCGCACGCCGGGCGAGGCCGGCAGCGACGGCGAGCCCGAGCGCCACCTCGAGCGCGCCGAACGCGGTGATCGCGAGCGGGGACGACACCAGCCCGCCGTAGAACTTCTCTGCGACCAGGAGCCCGTGGCGCGCGTCGCGAAGCTTGTCGGCGCCCCAGACCACGAGCAGCAGGCCCAGCGAGGCGCGCAGGGCGAGCACGCTCACGCGCGGCGAGAGCCGTCCCGCGAACGACGCCGGCGTCCGCGCCGTCACGCCCGCCGCGGCGCTCACAGGGCCGCGCCCCCGCTCACCGCGAGCGACTGGCCCGTGATGAACGCCGCGTCGTCCGAGGCCAGGAACGCGACCGCGTTGGCGACGTCCTCGGGTCGGCCGAGGCGGCCGAGCGGCGTGCGCGCGAGCGCGCGCGCGAGGCTCGCAGTCAGCGCCTCGACCGCGGCCTTGCTCGCGCCGTAGATGCCCAGGCCCGCCGGCGTGTGCTCCTGCTCCGCGGCGATCGTGCTGATGTTGACGATGCGCCCGCCCGCGCCGCCCGCGTCGGTCCCCCGGGTCGCGCGCGCCGCCTCCTGCGTGGCGTGCACGGTCCCGCGCAGGTTGACCGCGAACTGCGCGCCCATGGTCGCGTCGGTCATGCCGTCGAGCGGGGCCGGCTCGGCGGTGCCGGCGTTGTTGACGAGGATGTCGAGCCGGCCGTACGCCGCCTCGGCGTCGGCGAACAGGCGCGCGACCTGCGCGCGGTCCGCCACGTCGGCCTGCACGGCGATCGCCTCGCCGCCAGCGGCCGTGATGTCGGCCACCACCCGGTCGGCGGCCCGGGCGCTTTTCCTGTAGTTGACGACGACTTTGGCGCCGTCGGCGGCGAGGCGGCGCGCGATCGCGGCGCCGATGCCGCGCGACGCGCCGGTGACGACGGCGACCTTGCCGGCGAGCGATGAGCGGGACATGAAACACTCCGGGCGTTACGGATGGCGGGCGCGTGGGGCCCGCGTCTGCGCCACCTAGCGCCGGCGCGGCGCGAAGTTCCCGCAACGACGCGCCAAGCGTGCGCGGATCGGCCGCGGGCGGTCGTGCGCGCGCGCGGCTGATGCGGTAGCGTTCGACCCGCCAGCTCACCGGAGCCTCCGACGAAAGTGTCCAGGGACCACCACACGACCGGGCGCTCGGGCGGTGCACCGCCCGACGCGCCCGCCCGCCCGGCGCCGCCGGCGCCCGCCGGGCGCGCCGGCGACCCCGACGCGTTCGAGCGCCTGACGATGCCGCACCTCGCCGACGTCGCGCGCTTCGCGCGCTCGCTCACGCGCGACGCCGCGCGCGCGGACGACCTGGTGCAGGAGACCTACCTGCAAGCACTCCGCGGGTGGCACACCTTCCACGCCGACGCCGACCCGCGGCGGTGGCTGTTCGCCGTGTGCCACAACGCGTTCCTCCGGACGGCGCGGCGGGACGCGAAGTACGTCGACGCGCCCGAGGACGACCCCGAACTCGAGTCGCTCGCCACGGCGAGCGCGCACTGGCAGGCGCAGCAGTCGGGCGTGGCGGCGGCGGCCGAGCGCATGGACCTCGGGCCGGCGATCGACCAGGCCCTCGCGGTGCTCCCCGCGCACTACCGCGGCGCCGTGGTGCTCGTCGACGTCGAGGGGCAGAGCTACGAGGAGGCCGCACTGGTGCTCGGCGTCGCGGTGGGCACGGTGCGGTCGCGCCTGTTCCGCGGGCGGCGGCTGCTCCAGGACTCACTGTTCGTGTACGCACGGGACGCGGGCTTCGCGGCGGCGGGCCCGTCCACGCCGCCCGGGACCATCCCATGACGCCGCCTGATCCCGACACCCTCGACGAGGCGGCACGCGCGCCAGAACGCGCGGTTCCCGCTCCGATCGACTGCCACACGGCCGTGCAACGGCTCTGGGACTATCTGGACGGCCGCCTGCCGCCGGTAGCGCGCGACGAGGTCGAGGTGCACCTCGCCGTCTGCGCGCTCTGCCCGCCGCACTTCGCGTTCGCGCGCACGATGCAGCAGGCGCTCGCGGCGTCGGCGCCGTCGACCCCCGACGACGAGGACGCGCGCCTGCGGGAGCGCGTGCGTCGCGCACTCCGCAGCTAGGCGTCGGGTCCGTGGGAACTCCGCGCGGGTGCCGCGGCTACGCTGCAAGCCGGTGCGGAACCACGCGTAGCGCCGCGCGTCACCCGCCGGAGTTCCCGCCCATGCGCCCGCCCGCCGCGCCCAACCCTACCCCCACGCCGGTCCAGTCGCCGCCGCCCGCGGGCGCCCCGTCGGCCCTGGCGACCCGGGTCGCGGAGATCTCGTGTGACGTCGCGGCCCGGCGGCTGTGGGACTACGTCGACGGGCGGCTGCCTAACACGCCGCGGGAGGAGTTGGAGGCGCACCTCGCGGTCTGCGCCGCGTGCCCGACGCACGTGGCGTTCGCGCGCGCGATGCGGCGCGCCCTGGCCGCCGCATCGCCGCGTGAGCTGCCGGATACCCGGCGCGCCGCCCTCGAGGCCCACGTGCGGCTCGCGCTGGACGCGGCGCAGGCCGAGCACGCGGCGAGCGAGCACGCGGCGGGGCGCGATGCCTGACGCGCCCGACACCGCCGGGACGGCCGCGCCGCTGCGCGTCGTCGTCCTCGGCGCCGGCGGGATCGGCGGGTACTTCGGGGGCGTGCTCGCGCGCGCCGGGCAGGACGTGACGCTCCTCGCCCGCGGCGAGCACCTCGCGGCGATCCAGGCCCACGGACTCGAACTCAGGACTCCGGCCGAGGAGGCGGGCGCCACGACGGCGGCTCGCGTTCGCGTGCGCGCCACCAGCGACCCGGCGGCGCTGCCCGACGCGGACCTCGTGCTCGTCGCAGTCAAGAGCTACTCGCTGCACGAGGTCGCGCCCGCCGCCGCGCGGCTCGCCGCGCGCGGCGCGACGGTGCTGCCGCTGCTCAACGGCGTCGACGCCGCCGACCGGCTCGCCGAGGCCGGCGTCCCGCGGGCCGCGCTCCTCGGCGGCGTGACGGTAATCAGCGCCGCGCGGGTCGCCCCGGGCGTCGTCGAGCGGCGGAGCGCGTTCCAGCGCGTCGTGGTCGGCCGGTTCGCGGCGGCCGCCGCCCCGCCCGCGGACGATCCGTTAGGCGACCGCCGCGTCGCCGACATCGTGCGCGCGTTCCACGACGCCGGCGTCGAGGCGCGCGTGTCGCCGCGGATCGACGTCGAGCTCTGGAACAAGCTGGCGTTCCTGGCCTCGATGGCCGCGGCCTGCGGGTTGGCGCGCCAGGACGTCGGTACTGTCCGCCGCGCGCCACTCGGGCGTCTGCTGATCGAGCGCGCGGTCGCCGAGATCGCGGCCGTCGGGCGCGCGCACGGCGTCGCGCTCGACCCGGACGTCACGGCCCAGACGGTCGCCGCGATCGACGCGCTCCCGGACGCCATGCGCCCCAGCTTCCTGCTCGACCTGGCGCACGGGGGCCCGACGGAGCTGGACGTGTTGAGCGGCGCGGTCGGCCGGCTCGGGCGGCAGTACGGCGTGCCGACGCCGGTGCACGACACGGCCGTCGCCGCCCTCGGCGCCGCGACCAACGTCGTCGCGCCGTGAGCGCGGCGCCCGCGCGTTAGGCGGCCGGCGGGCGGACGGGCGCGGGCGGGTTGAGGGGCGACGGCTGCGGCGCCGACCACCCGGCCGGCAGTGCGCCCGCGACCTCACGCACCCGCTCGACCGTGAGCACCACCACGCGCTCGGCCCCGGGGAACGCCGCCGCGGCGGCGGGGCGCCAGTCGACGGCGGCGGTGCCCGAGAGCTGGAGCAGGCGCCCGCGCGCGAAGTCCGGCACGACGACGCCCACCCGCGGGTCGACGGCGAGGTTCCCGAGAGTGTTGAACATCGCGTTGCCGGGGTAGTCGGGGAGCACGACGCGGCCGGCGTCGGGCACGGCGAGGAACCCCGGCGCGCCGCCCCGGTGCGACGCGTCGGCGCGACCGGGCGTGCCGCCCTCCGTCGGGCCGTCCTCCGTCGGACCGACGCTCGCGAGAAAGCAGGTGTCAGCCGCCCGAAGCCACGCCTGCTGCGCGTCGGTGAGGCGGTCGGCCGCATCCGCGAGTGGCACGTCCGCCGGCGCCGCCGTCGGTCCCGCCGGGACCGCGCGCGCCTGGATGTACTTCGGGCAGTTGCCGTACGCCTCGCGCACGGCCACCACGAACCCGAGGCCGGGCCGCGCACCGCGCTCGGGGGCGCCGTCGGCGAGCACCCCATTCACGCGCACGCGCCGACGCGTGCCGAAATCGATGGCCGTGACGCCGACCGGCGTCGGCGCGCCGGTCGCGCCCCGCGCGCCGCCTAACGCCGCGCGCAGTGCGTCGCCCGCGGCGGGTGCGGCGCCGACCCGCAGGGCGTCGCGCTCGGCCTCGAGGAACCCGGGCGCGGCGACCAGCATCGTCGCCCACACGCGCCGTTCGGCGTCGGGCGCGCCGACGGCCGCCACGCGCACCGTGCGCAAGAACGCCCCGAACGCCGGCGAGATCTCTGGCGCGATGATGCCCCCCACCCGCTCGGCCATCGCGCGCACGCCGGCGCGGGCCTGCACGGCCGACTCGCCGCGGTGGAAGGGGGAGCCCGGCGGCGGGGCCGCCGTCAGTGTTGGAGCGCGTCCCACGCGTCCCACCGCTCGCGAAAGCGGACCACGTCGGAGATGAGCGCCGAGAACTGCTCGGGGGGCCAGTCGGCGCAGAGCGGCCGGAGGCACGCCTGCGCCGCCGCGGTGATCGCGTTCGTGCGAGTGGGCCTGCCGGAGTCGTACGGCCCCGGAGACGGCGGGGTGGTCGATTGCTGGGGTAGCAACGCGGGGCCCATGAAGCTGTGCGGCCGGCAGGCCGGGTTGGTGGCACGCGAGTGATGCGCGCGGGCGTCCGCGCGGGGGCGCGCGATCTGCACGCGGCCGCCGCGAACTCGGCGACTAACGGCTGGCGGTGAGCGGGGCGCTGCCGAAATTGGCGCTGAAGCGCTCGCACCAGATAGTTGCCGTGCGGTACTTGGCGAGGTCGGTCGAGGCGGGCACGTCGTAGTTCTGATCGCCGCGGTTGCCCTTGATGCCGCCCAGTTCGACGTAGCCCGCGCGCTTCACGGTGGCGTCGTCGGCGACGTCGGGCGCGGCGACCAGCACGACGTGCACGTCCGGGCCGTCAGACGTGCTGAAGTTGGTCAGGCGCAGCACGCGGTGGTTGTTGCCGAGGTCAAGGATCGTCGCCGTGCCCGACGTGGGGTGCGCCCCGGCGTGGAACTGGCCGGTGGCGAGTGCCGCGTGCGCAGCCCCCGCCGCGGCGGGCGGGGTCGCGCCGGCCATGCCGTCGACGGCCCCGGCAGCGCCGGCGGCGGCGCTCGCGGTGCCGCCGGCCATCGCGGCCGGGGCGGTGCCGGTCGGGGCGGCGCCCGCGGTGGGCGCGGCTTCGTCGACCGTGTGGTTTGTGAACAGGCGCTCGGGGCGGAACGCGTACCACGCCGCGAATAGGACGACGGCGAGGCCGGCCAACAGCGAGTAGCGGACGAGCGGGCGGCTGAACAGCGAGGGCTGCGACGTTGGGGCGAGGTGCATGGCGGTCACGGTGTGAGACGGCGGGCGGCGCCGCGGCGGCGCCGCGGGCGTAGGCGCCGGGTCCGTCCGGCGCGACACCCCACGTAGCCGCGGCGCGCGCGGCGGTTCCCGCCGCCCCCGGGCGGTCGCGCCTACCGCCGCGATCCGTTAGGCACACCGCCCGGACCGGCGGACGCGGTGGCGGCCGCGACGGCGTCCCGCAGCTGCGCCAGGCGCCGGTCGCGGCCGCAAGTCCAGCGGTGGAAGTGGTACCGCACCGGGTTCTTGCGCGCGTACCCCTGGTGGTAGTCCTCGGCCGGGTAGAACGGCGCGGCCGGCAGCAGGCGCGTCGCGAGCGGGCCCAGGAAGCGCCCCGAGCGCACGCGCGCGTCCGCCGAGGCCTCCGCGTCGCGCCGCTGCGTGCCGTTCCGGTAGAAGATCGCCGCCGTGTACTGCTCGCCCTTGTCGCAGAACTGCCCGGCCGCGTCGACCGACCTCGCCAAGTACCGCACGGTGACCATCTGGTGCGAGCGCTTCAGCGCGAACTTCGGCAGCGCGCCGCTCGCCCCGCCGTGACGGTCGACCCGGTCTACAGCGCGTCGATCATCATCGCGGGCTCGAACGCCGAGGTGATCGCCGTCGTCGGCGGCCGTCGTCGGCGCCCGCCTCGGCGCGGCGGTGCTCGTCACCATCGTCGGCGTGCAGCTCGCGAGCGGGGGGCGCGCGATGGACCCGACCTCGGTGACGGCCCTCATGGGGGAACCGTGGCGGCCGTGGGGTTCCTCGGCGGCGGGGTGATCGTGCACGGCCCCGGCGGCCGGGCCGACGCGGACCGGGCCGTCACCGCCCTCGCCGGCGCGCGCGTCCAGGGACTCACGATGGCGGCGTCGATCTGGGTGGCGGCGTGCCTCGGGATCGCCGCCGGCGTGGGGCTGTGGGCCGCCGTGCTCGGCGGGATGGCGTTCACGCTCGCCATCCTCATCGGCGGGGCCGCGGTCGAGAGTGCCATCCACCGGCGGCTGCACCTGCACGACTCTACTGGCCCGCCGTCAGCTTCAGCCCGATCGCGCACGCGATGATGCCCGCAATGAGCAGCCCGCGCACCGGCGACGCGGGCTCGCCGAACCAGACGATCGCGACCGTGCCGACCGCCCCGATCCCGGTCCAGATCGCGTACGCGGTGCCGAGCGGGATCGCCCGCTCGGCGAGCTCCAGGAACAACAGGCTGCCCGCCACGCACACCAGGAAGCCCGCGACGGCCGGCACGTTCTTGAAGTTGTGACTGAGCCGGAGCGACGTCGTAAAGCCGACCTCGAAGAGGCTCGCGAGGGCGAGGTAGAACCAGCCCACCTCCCGCTACTCCGCCGGGGGCGACGCGCACCCGCTCGTGTCGAGCCGGTACCCGGCCCGAACCTGCGCCACCCGGAGCAGGGCGCGGTCGCACCCCCGGCACCGCACGACCGTGCCCATGCCGTGCGCGTACACCACGAGCGCGCCCACCGGCGCGACGGCCCCGCACCCGCCGCAGGTGAGCCGCGCCTCGGTCATCTCGCGCCCGAACAGGTCGGCGAGCACCCCCGCCGCGGCGTTCCCGTCCAACGCGTACACCATGTCGACCCGCATCGCGTCCCCCTTGGTGACCGTCATGTCCCGCCGGCCCGGCGTCCGCCGGGCGGTCGTTAGGCCCCGGTCGACCCGAAGCGCTCGGTCTTGATCCGCTCGGGCGCGTGGCCGAGCGCCACGCACGCCGTGGCCACCGCCTCGACGAACGGCGTGGGGCCACACACGAACACGAGCGGCCGCTCCGCCGCTTCCCACCCCGCGTCGGCGAGCATGGCGGCGTCTACGCGCCGCGCGTACCCGGCCCACCCCGCGGGGCGCTCGCGCGTGAGCGCGTACGCGACGCGGAACCCCGACCCGCCGGCGCCTAACGCGTCCAGCTCGGCGCGGAAGATCAGGTCGCCGGCCGTGCGCGCCGAGTAGAGCAGGCGCGCGGGCACGCCGCCGTGGGCCGCACCCGCGTGGGCCGCGCGCGTCCGCGCCATCGCCGCGAGCGGCACCACGCCCGACCCGCCGGCCACGAGGAAGAGCGGCCCGCCGTCGTCCGCCGCCCACGTGAAGTACCCGCCGACGGGCCCGCGCAACTCCAGGCCGTCGCCCGGCCGTAGTTCGTCAGTCAGGTACGGCGACACCTCGCCGCCCTCAATCCGCTCGACGGTGAGCTCGATCCGCCGGACGGGCGCGTTGGGCGTCGCCGGCGCCGAGGCGATCGAGTAGCTGCGCTCCACCCGGTAGCCGTCGGGGGCGGTGAGGCGCACGTCGACGTGCTGGCCGGCGCGGTGGCCCGGCCACCCCGGCACGTCGAGCCGGAGCGTGCGGACGCGCGGGGTCTCGGGGGCCACCTCCGCCACGGTCGCGACGCGCCACGGCAGGCGGGGCGCGAGCACGGCGCCGGCCGCGGGCCCCGACGTCGGCGCGTTCGTCGGCTCCATCAATCCCCGCTGTACCGCTGTTCCTGCCACGGGTCGCCGCGGTTGTGGTAGCCGAGCGACTCCCAGAACCCCGGCCGGTCGCGGTCGCTCAGGGCGAGGCCGCGCACCCACTTCGCGCTCTTCCAGAAGTACAGGTGCGGCACCAGGAGCCGCGCCGGCCCGCCGTGCTCGGGCGCGAGCGGGGCGCCGTCGTAGCCGAAGACCACCCACGCCTTGTCGCCCGTCACGTCGGCGATCGGCAGGTTGGTCGTGTACCCGCCGTCGCAGAAGGCGACCACGTACGCCGCGCGCGCCACGCCCGCCGCGTCGGCCGCGGCGAGCAGCGCGTCCACCGAAACGCCCTCCCACCGCGTGTCGAATTTGGTCCACTTGGTGACGCAATGAATGTCTTTCGTCACCGAGACGCTCGGGAGCGCTCGGAACTCGTCCCACGTCCAGCGCGCCGACGGTCCGACGTCCGCACGTTCCCCGGGCTCGCCCGCCGGCCCGTCCGTCCAGCCGCGGACCGTGAACGACCAGTCGGCCGCGGGCGTACGCGGCGTCGGACCCGCCGAGAGCACGGGAAAGTCTGTGGTCAGGTACTGCCCGGGCGGGACGCGCCCACCCCCGGGCGCGCGCGGCCGGCCGCGGAACCCGCGCGAGACGAAGCCTTCTGCCATGAGTCGGTTCCTCTGGTGGCGCCTGTGCGGCGCGTGGATGGTCGAGCGGTTCGATGCGTTAGGCGACCGCCGCGGGCGCCAGCACGCGGCCGAGGAACTCGTGCATCGCGGCCGCGACCTCCGCGTGGTGCGTCTCGAGCGCGAAGTGGCCGGTGTCGAGTAGCTGAACTTCCGCGTCGGGCAGGTCGCGCCGGAACGCCTCCGCCCCCGCGGGGAGGAAGAACGGGTCGTTCTGCCCCCAGACGGCCAGCAGCGGCGGGCGGTGCGCGCGGAAGTACGCCTGGAAGTCCGGGTAGCTCTCGACGTTGTGCCGGTAGTCGCCGAGCAGGTCGAGTTGGATCTCGTCCATGCCGGGCCGCGCGAGGAGCGCCGAGTCGAGCGTGTAGCCGTCCGGGGACATCGCGGTCGGGTCGGGCACGCCGTCGAGGTACTGCCAGCGCGTCGTCGCAGGCTCGAGGAACGAGCGGAGCGCCTCGCGGTTCGCGGGCGTCGGCGCCTCCCAGTAGCGCCGGATCGGGTCCCAGCCGGCGCTCAGCCCCTCGGTGTACGCGTTCCCGTTCTGGGACACGAGCGCCGTCACGCGCTCCGGCCGCGCCGCGGCGAGGCGGAGGCCGACCGGCGCGCCGTAGTCGAAGACGTAGAGCGCGTAGCTCGCGAGGCCGACCGCGTCGGTAAAGTCGGCGACGACCTCGGCCAGGTGGTCGAACGTGTACGCGAACGTCGCGCGGTCCGGGGCGGCGCTGAAGCCGAAGCCCGGCAGGTCCGGGGCGACCACGCGGTACGTCGTCGCGAGCGCCGGGATCAGGTCGCGGAACATGTGCGAGGACGTCGGGAAGCCGTGCAGGAGGAGCACGGCGGGCGCGTCCGGCGGGCCGGCCTCGCGGTAGAACACGTCGACGTCGGCGACGCGCACGCTGCGGTACGCGACCGAGGCGCGGGACGTGGGAACGGACGCGGGAAGCGCGGACATGGGGCCTGTGGTGAAGGGGGACGTGGCCGCGGAGCGGCATGCGACGCAGGTAGACCTGGCTCGACTCGCGAGTTCCGCCCGGAGGGCGTCGGTGCGTGACAGGTTCTCGTCGGCGCGCCTGTCAGACCGGCGGCGGCCCGTGGTAGCCACGCCCGCCGGGAACCCGCGCCGGCGTGGCGGCTACACGGCGTGCGCGACGCCAGCCTCGCGTCGCGCACGCCCTCGCCCGCCCCCAACTCTCGCACGCGCTCCCCACTCACATGCCCCCTCACCACCGCCCAACGACAGCACCTAGAGCGCCGGCGGCCGCGGGTGGTGTGGTCCGGCTCGCGGGTTCATTGTCTACACGCCGCGTAGACAATCGCGGGCCGCCACCGGCGGGGGAGGGGCGCACCGAGGCCGGTACCCCGCCGGCGCGCCACGGGCGTTCTATCGGTCCCGGGCCCTCGGCCGCCGATCGGATGGGGCGGTCCTTCCGCGTTCCCCTCCCCGCTCCTCCCCCGCCCGTGGGCGCGTCGCTCGCCGTGCCGAACCTCTGGCACCTCTTCAACCTGCGCGAGAGCCCGTTCTTCCAGCAGTCGCTCCGCGCCGGCCCGGACCGCGACCCGGTCGACCTCTTCGTCGGCCGCGGCCGCGACGCCGAGCGGCTCCTGCGCACGATCGCCGGCAGTCCGGCGAGCTCGCGCCAGACCGTGCACGGGGGCCCGCTGGCGGGCCGGTCGGCGTGGGCAAGACCACGCTCGTTGAGCACGTCAAGGCGCGGCTCGCCGCCGAACGCCCGCGGGTGCTCTCCTACCCCACGCCGGTGCTCGTGCAGGCCGCCGACACCGCCGACAAGCTCGCGCTCAAGGTGCTGGGCTACGTCGACGACGTGGTGGTCAGCACCGGCGACGCCGCGACGCCGCGACCCGCGCCTTCGAGCCGGTCGAGACGGCCCGGCAGCTCATCCGCGCGTTCCAGGTCACCGGCGGGGGCGGGGGCTTGAGCGTCGGCATCCCCGGCGGCCCGAGCGTCGGCGCGAACCTGTCGCGCTCGCCGGCGTACGTCACGCCCGCGACCGCGCAGCCCTTGAACCTCGTCCCCCGGCTCCTCGCCGACCTCGCCGGGGTCGTCCGGCTGCACCTCGCGGCCGGGGGTATCCTCGTGCACCTGAGTGACCTCGAGAACCTGACCGACGAGGCGGCCGACCACGCGGCGCGGGTGCTCCGGGACCTGCGCGACGCGTGCTTCCTCGTCGAGGGCTGCCACTGACTCGTGGTGGGCACCACCGAGGCGATCCGGCACGTGATCAGCGGCGTGCCGCAGCTGCGCACCGCGTTCGCCGTGCCGCGGCCGCTCGGGCCCCTGACGTTCGAGAGCTGGTCGAGCTGCTCGCGAAGCGCTACGCGCACGTGCGGCTCGACTCGGGGCAGCCCGTGCGCGAGCCGGTCGAGCCCGCCGCCCTGGGCGCGCTGTACGCGCTGTACGCGCTGTTCGCGGGCGATCTGCGCGGCACGCGGCGGGCGCTCGACCAGGCCACCGTCGAGCTGCTCGGGTACGGCGGCGACGCGGCCGCGCCGATGGCGTGGGCCGACATGCGGCCGATCCTTCGCCGAGCGTACGGCGAGGAGCTCGCGGGTGAGCTCACGCCGACGCAGGCCGGCCACCTCGAGCGGCTGGTCGAGCGCGGCGCCGCCGGCGACCCGCCTAACGCTTCCAGTGCCGCGCCGTCGTCCACCGCCGCGCGTCGAACAGCGCGGGGTCGAGCGCGACGTCGGTGCGGAGCCCGTCGTACTCCTCCAGCAGCGTGCGCGTGCCGCCCGTGTAGCCCTCGACGCGGGCGGCCACCCACCCGCCGCCCATCGCCCGGTAGTCCCCGAAGCGGAAGTCGGTCGTCTTCGTCGTGTCGCCGGCCGTCGGCTCGAGCAGGCGGACGAAGACGAGCCGCTCCTGGTCGATCCAGTACTGGGGCGAGTGGAGGTCGCCCGGCGCGCCGCCCACGACCCACACCGGGCGCCCCTCCCACCGGTCCTCGCGCACCGGCCGGCTCGGGAAGCCGAGCGTGCGGAGCGCGGCCTCGGTGCGCGACGCCGGCTGGCCGTAGACGTCGAAGCCGAGCACGAGGAGCGGGTTGTAGCCGGCGACGCCCGCGATGACGCGCCCGTCGCGCACGACGTACTGGCTGTCGTTCGCGAACAGCGTCCCGCTGCGCAGCGTGGAATCGCGGTCGATGCGTAGCCGGCCCGGCACCTCGAGCGCCTCGGCCCACACCTCGTGGCGCTCGCGCCCGTCGCGGCCGACGAGCGTCGTGCGCTGGGTGAAGGTCAGCGTGCGGTACCAGCGCCCCGCGTAGCGGGCGCGCATGGCTTCGAGGAGCGACGGGCCGCTTGCCGGCGCGGGGGCCGGGGCCGCGGCGGGCGCGGGCGCCGAGCGGCCGCAGGCGGCCGCGAGCGCCGCGGACAGCGTCCCGAGCGTGACAGCCGCGCGCGCACGGGCGACGCGGGCGCGAAGACGGCGCGGAGGTTTCGACATGGCCGAAATATTACGCCGCGCGCCCGCGACGGCGACCGGCGGCCCCAGGTGCGGGGCCCGACCGCGCGGGTCGTTAGGCCGGTTCGATCTCGCGCAGCCGCCGGAGCGGCGCGACCAGCCCCGCGGTCGCGGCCACGACGACGAGCGTCAGCGTCCCGCCGAGCACCACGCTCGGCGCCGCCCCGAACAGCCTCGCCGTCACCCCGCTCTCGAACTCGCCGATCTCGTTCGAGGACCCGATGAAGATCTGGTTCACGCTCGACACGCGGCCGAGCAGGTGCTCGGGCACCATGAGCTGCAGCAGCAGCGAGCGGATGTTTACGCTTACCATGTCGACCGCACCGCTGAAGGCGAGCAGCGCGACCGAGAGCGGGTAGCTCGTCGAGAAGCCGAAGCCGAGCATCGACAGGCCGAACAGGGCGACGACGACGAGCAGCACCCGGCCGGGGTGCCGCACCGGCGGCCGGTGCGCGAGGGCGAGCGCGACGACGACCGCGCCGACCGCCGGCGCCGCGCGCAGGATGCCGAGCCCCTCGGGGCCGACGTGCAGGATCTGGTCGGCGAAGACGGGCAGGAGCGCCGTCGCGCCGCCGAACAACACGGAGAACAGGTCGAGCGCCATCGCGCCGACGAGCACCGGCTGCGTGCGCAGGTAGTGAATGCCCTCGAGCAGACTCTGCATCACCGGCTCGCCGCTCGGCGTGCGCGGCGTCGGCGTGTGGCGCACGCCGACGAAGGCGACGAGCGCCGCGGCCATGAGCGCGAGCGCGACCGCGTACGTGACCGGCGGCCCCGCGAAGCCGTAGAGCAGGCCGCCGAGCGCCGGCCCGCCGACGGCCGCGCCCTGCCAGGTCACGCTGCGCCACGTGACGGCGCTCGGCAGCACGTCGCGCGGGACGATCTCGGAGACGAGCGCCTGACGCGCGGGCTGAAGGAAGCTGCGCGCGATGCCGCTGACGAAGATCACGCCGTAGATGGCGCGGACGAGCGCCGCCGCGGCGGGCGGGCGTACGGCGAGCGCGACGAGCGCGGCCGAGCAGGCGAGCAGGACGGCCGTGGCGGCGAGGACGAGGGCGCGCCGGTCGCGGCGGTCGGCGACGTGGCCGGCCCAGAGTGCCACGCCGATGAAGGGCAACGCCTCGGCGAGCCCGATCAGGCCGAGCGAGAGCGGGTCGTGGGTGACGGCGTAGACCTGCCACGCGACGACGACGGTCTGGACCTGCGTCGCGAGCGTGAGCGCGAGCGTCGCGACCGTGTAGCGCCGGAACGCCGGGACCCGGAGCGCGGCATACGGGTCGTGGCGCGGGCCGGCGTCGGCCGGCGCCCCGTCACGAGGCGCCTCGTCGGGGCCGGACGTCAGAGCGGGACGTCGCGCGGCGCCGTGCTGCGGCCGAGTGCGTCGGCGACGGCCTGCAGGTCGAGCGTGCCGTCGCGATAGGCCGCGTCGACGGCGTTGTCGTCCGGGTCGCCGATGAGCGACGACGGCGTACGGCCGGCGGCGCGCATCGCGAGCGCCCACAACGCGCTCACGCCGGCGATGCTGCCCGACACGCCGATCAGCAAACTCATCAAGTCGAGGATCACGTGGCCGCCGAGCGGCACACCGGCCAGCCGCGCGAGCAGGCGGTAGCCGCCGATGTAGGCGAGCTTGCCCCAGACGGCGAAGGCCAGGATCGACACGCCGGTCTCGACCGCCCGGCGCTGCCAGGGCGCGACCGTCGGACGTCGAATGATCGGCACGGAGTTGGCCAGCGGTTGGCGGATCGAAGCGTGGCCGATCATGGGGGGCAGAGACGGAAGCGACCGGACGGCAAACTCAGCATCATACGGTACCACGCAGTGAAGTCATCAACAACCCTGGACGCGGCCGTTCGACGGTGTTCGACGTTGTTCGGCGTGGTTCGGTTGCGACAAATGTAAACCCCCAACGGGGCTGGTCTACCGCCCCGGCGCCGTGTCGTTCGTCACGTTCCGCGTGCCGCGTGCCCCGTGCCACACGCGCAGACTCACGCAATCGTGGGCCGGAACGTTGGCGCGCGCCGGGCGCGGGTCGCCTGCTCGAACGCGTAGGCGAGACGGATCAACCGCGGCTCGCTCCACGCGCCGGCGAAGAAGGACAGCCCCACCGGCAGCCCGTGCACGAAGCCGGCGGGCACCGTTACGTGCGGGTAGCCCGCGACCGCCGACGGCGAGGAGTAGCCACCGCCGAAGTGGTCGCCGACGACGAGGTCGATCGTCCAGGCCGGGCCGTTCGTCGGGGCGACGATCGCGTCGAGGCGGTGCGCGGCGAGCGTCGCGTCGATCCCCTCCGCGCCGGCGAGGCGCCGGTTGTCGGCGAGCGCCTTCTGGTACGCCGCGTCGGTGAGCGGGCCGCGCGCCTGGCTTTGCTCGAACAACTCCTGGCCGAACCACTGCAACTCGCGGTCGGCATGCCGGGTGTTGAAGGCGATCAGGTCGGCGAGCGTGCGAGGCATCGGGTCGCCGGCCGCGTTCCGCCCGGCCGCGTTCTGCGCCGAGGCGTCGAGCCCGCGCGCGCGCTCGGCGAGGTAGGCGTTCATGTCGGCCTTGAGCTCGTACTGCAGAACGTCGTTCTCGGTCGTGTCCCACTTGCCCGTGGTCGCGATCGCGACCGGGTCGACGAGGACGGCGCCCGCGTCGCGGAGCACCCGGAGCGCGCCCTCCATCACGCGGTCGGTCTCGGCGTGAAAGCCGAAGCTCGAGCGCAGCACGCCGACGCGGGCGCCGCGGAGCGCGCCGGCATCGAGGCCGGCCGCGTAGTCGGCCGCGACGTGCGCCTGGGCGGGGGCGGTCGCGGCGTCGCGCGGGTCGGCGCCCCCGGCGGCGAGCGCGCCTAACAACAGCGCCGCGTCGCGCACCGTGCGCGCCATCGGGCCGGCGGTGTCCTGCGAGTGCGCGATCGGGATCACGCCCGCGCGGCTGACGAGGCCGAGCGTGGGCTTGATGCCGACGACCCCGTTGACGCCCGAGGGGCAGACGATCGACCCGTCGGTCTCGGTGCCGACGGCGAGCGCGCAGAGGTTGGCCGCGACGGCCGCGCCCGAGCCGGAGCTCGAGCCGCACGGCGAGCGGTCGAGCGCGTACGGGTTCCGCGTCTGGCCGCCGCGCCCGCTCCAGCCGCTCGACGAGCGCGTCGAGCGGAAGTTCGCCCACTCGCTGAGGTTGGTCTTGCCTAACAGCACGGCGCCGGCCGCGCGCAGCCGGGCGGCGAGCGTCGCGTCGCGCGGCGCCGGCGGCCCGGCGAGGGCGAGCGAGCCCGCCGTGGTCTGCATCCGGTCGCCGGTGTCGACGTTGTCCTTGAGCAGCACGGGGATGCCGTGGAGCGGCCCGCGCACGCGCCCGGCCTTGCGCTCCGCGTCCAGACGCGCCGCCTCCGCCAGCGCGTCCGGGTTCACCTCGATCACCGCGGCCATCCCCGGCCGGCCGCCGCCGGGGCGGTCGACCGCGTCGATGCGCGCGAGGTAGGCCGCCGCGAGCGCGCGCGCCGAGGTCTGCCCGCCCGCCATCGCCCGCTGCAGGTCGTCGACGGTCGCCTCCTCGAAGGCGAACGGCGGCGGGGTGAACGGCGCGGGCGCGGCAGGCGCGACGCCGCCGGGGCGGACCGCGGCGAGCGCACCGGCGCTCACGCCGGCGCCGAGGAAGGAGCGACGATCCATGAGTAAGGCGACGCGGAGGGGCAAGAGGCAAACCGGCCGTTCGGCCGGTTGCAACGGCGCTGCTACGAGCTTCGTGCTCCGTGGGACCCGCGTTCCCTCACCCGCGCCACACCATGAGCCAGTCGTCCTGACACTCGGCGCCCATCGTGAACGTCGTCGCGCCCGCGACGACGAAGCCGCACCGCCGGTAGAAGGCGACGGCGCGCACGTTCGCCTGGGCGACGGCGAGCCAGAGCGGGTCCGCCCCGCCCGGTTCGGCGCTCGCGCGAACCTGCACCGCGTCCATCAGCATGCCGGCCACGCCGCGTCCGTGCCACGCGGGCGCGACGTACAAGCGTGCGAGCTCGCGCGGGTGCGCGCCCGCACACGCCGACGGGGTCGGCGCGGCGGCGGACGGCCGGCGGCGAAGCTGCGCGTACCCGGCCCACTCCGCCGCGCCGCCGGTCGGCACCTCCATGGTCGGCACCTCCGCGACGAGCGTGACGAGGTCGACGTCCGCCAGCTCCGCGCGTTGCCGTTCGGGCGTGAAGCGCTCGGCCACGTACGCGGCGACGTCCTCCGGGCGGCTCGTGGCCGTCACCCCAGAGCCGCCGCGCGCGTACGTGCCGGTGAACGCGCGCGCGGCGAACGCGGTCAGCGCGTCCGCGTCGTCGGCCATGGCGACGCGCAGGCGGACGGGGGGGCCGGCCGAGTCTGGCGCGGTCCGTGCCGTCGTCAGGTCCGTCACATCACCTCCACCGGAGTGTTTTCATGAAGCGCACGTTCGCCGCCGCGTTGATCGCGGCCGCCGTCGTTGCCGTGCCCGCCCGCCACGCGGGCGCGCAGGCCGCCACGAAGGACACCGCCTACCACCCGCGCAACGTGAAGGAGGCCGCGAGCAATACCGGCCACGAAGCCAAGCGCGTGTTCAAGCGCTCGAAGAAAACGGTCGGCAAGGCGGCCGTCGACACCAAGAACGCCGTGGTCACCGGCGCGGACGCAACGGCGAAGGCCGGCAAGAAGGCCGGGACCTACGTAAAGCACCGGGTCACGCCGCACCACAAGGCGAAGCCCGACTCTACGGGCCGCTGACGCGCGTCCACGGCCGCCCGCCCCCAGGCGGCGACCGGTAGACCAACCCTTCGAGCCCGCCCGCGCCCTGGAGCTGCCACGCCTCCTGGCGCGGGTGCGGGTCGACGCTGAGCAGCGTGCCGTCGCTGAAGGCGACCTCGATCGCCCCCCGTGCCGCCACGTCGAGCGCCTCCGCCCGGCGCCCGACGAGCGTGAGCAGCGGCGCGAGCTGCTCCGGCTCCGCGGGGTCGATCCGGCGCGGCTCGCCGTCGGCCTGCCGCAGCGTGAACGGCACACCCACGCGGAGTTCCAGCGCGTCGTTCAGCGAGTAGGTGAGCAGCCGGATCGCCCGCAGCTCGACGAGGAGCTGCGTGACGCGGTGTTCGTCGAGCAGGAGGACGTGGCCGCCCGGGCGTTCGTCGAGCGTCGCGGACATGCGCGCAAAGTAGCCGCGCCCGAACGGGTCAGCGCGTGGGCGCGCCGCCGTGGGCGAGGAAGAAGGTGAGCAGCCAGCGCGACAGCGGCACGCCCGGCGCCGGGCGCGGCGCGAGCAGCCACGGCCGCCGCCCGCCCGGCCACGCGTGCGCGTTGCCGTGGACGAGGAGCTGCGCCGCGGCGAGCGCGCCGGGGCACCCCGCGTAGGCTTCCGTCGCGACCCGCGCCGTCGCGTGCCGAACCACGGGTCCCGCGCACGCGTTCCGGCGCGCCCAGAACGCGAGGGCGACCCGCATCGACTCCGCAAACCGATACGACCCACCCTGCCCGCGGTTCTCGGCCAGGTCGGCGCGCAGCTCCGCGTCCTCGCCCCCGCGCACGAGCCAGACCGGCGTCGGGGCCGGGGGCGCGCACGCCACGTCGGGCATCGTGCCTTCGATACTCGCGACCGCGGCGACGAGCCCGGCGCGGTCGCACGCGAGCTTGAGGGCGAGCGTGCCGCCGATCGAGAAGCCGGTCGCGTAGACGCGCGCCGGGTCCACCGACCCGTCCGCGGCGAGCGTACGCACCACCGCGGCCGCGAAGGCGACGTCGTCGACGGCGTCGGTCGACGCGGGCGCGCAGCAGGCGCCGACGTTCCAGGTGCGCGTGAGGCCGGCGAGCGCGGGGCCGACGAGCGGCACGCGTGCGAGCGCGGGGACGCGCGACACGCCGTCGGGGTAGGCGACGAGCACGCGCGCCCGGTCGGCGGCCGCATCGAGCCCCGACTCGTACTCCATCGTGCGTCCGGTCGCGGTGTGGCCGTGGAAGGCGAGCACGAGGGGGAGTGGCTGCTCGGGGTCCCACGCCTCGGGGTGGTGCAGCCGATAGCTCCGCGCGCGGCCACCGACGACGAGCGTCCGCGTCTCGGTGCGCGGCGCGGCGACGACGAGCGCGGGCCAGACGACGCGCAGCGCGAGGAACGCCGCGCCGAGCGCCGCGGCGCCCCAGGCGGCGCGCCGCGCGCGGCGCACCCACACGTCGGCGCGCCGGCGGCCGCCGCGGCGCCGGTCGCCCGCGCGGCGGTCGCGCGACGTGGGCGGAGGTAGGGAGGGCGTCGACGTCGGGGTCATCGAATGGGGCGGCTCGCGGGTGCCGGTGCAAGCCCGGTGCGCGCGCGGCCGGCGGACGCCCCACACACGCGGACCGGCCGCCGTTCGTTAGGCAGCAGGGCCGGCGCCGGGAATCCGGCGTCTAAACGTTCGGGCGCGTCGCGACGTCCAATGAGGTAGGCACGGAGGCCGCGCGAGCGGCCCGCGGGCGCAGCAGCGGTGCTGCGCCGCGCCGCGCCCCGCTTCGATTCCACGTCGACCCTCCACCGGTCCACGGCCATGCGCCTCCGCCTTCCACCGATGCCTCTCGCAGCACTGCGCGCGCCCCACCCACGTCCGACGTCGCCGATCCCGCCGCGGCTCTGGCTCGCGTCGGCGGCGTGTGAGGCGGCGGTCGCGCTCGGCGCGGCGGGGGCACTCTTCGCCACGCACACCTTCCTCTTCCGATGACCAAGCTCGCTCCGCTCGCCCTCGCCGCCGTCGGCGCCGCCCTCGCGGCCGCGCCGCACACCGCGCGCGCACAGTTCCCGTCGCCCGTGTCGAACCCGTTCTCGTTCGGCGTTTCGGGCGGACTCGCCGTGCCGGTCGGACGCCTCGGCGACAACCTGAATTCGGGGTACTCGGTCGGCGGCCTCGTCGACTTCCACCCGGCGCCCGGGCCGCTCTCGATCCGACTCGAGGTCGGGTACGACCGGTTCGACGTCAAGAGCTCGGTGCTCACCGACGTCGAGAACGCGTTCGGCGCGAACGTCAGCGCCAACACGCACTTCTTCCGCGGCACGGGCGACCTCGTCTACCGCCTGCCGACCACGGGCGGCCTGCGGCCCTACCTGCTCGGCGGCGTCGGCGTGTACAGCATCGGCGGCGGGACGAGCTACACCGACGGCGGGACGACGATCTCGCAGAACGACAACTCGCAGACGAAGTTCGGCGTCAACGGCGGCGCCGGAATCGAACTGCCGCTCTCGGGAATCACGGTCTTCCTCGAGGCGCGCGCGCACGGCGTCCAGACCGACGCGGCGCCGGTCACCTACATCCCGATCACGGTCGGGATCCGGTTCTGACCGCGCGTTAGGCGCCCCGGGCGGGGCGCGCGCGGCCCCGCCCGGTTGACAGCTCCGGCCCTGCCGGGTTGGATGTGGCGACGACCGCACGACCCTACCGGTAGTCTTTGGAGCGCTACCCATGAGCGTCGCAGACCCGTCCGCCGGGGCCGCCGGCCCCCTCGCCGGCAAGACGTTGTTCATCACCGGGGGGAGCCGCGGCATCGGGCTCGCCATCGCGCGGCGGGCGGCGCGCGACGGCGCGAACGTCGTCGTCGCGGCGAAGACCGACGTGCCGCACCCCAAGCTCCCGGGCACGGTGCACAGCGCCGCCGCCGAGATCGAGGCGGCGGGGGGGCGGGCGCTCGGCCTCGTCTGCGACATCCGCTCCGAGGAGCAGGTGCAGGCGGCGATCGATCGGGCGGTGGCCGCGTTCGGCGGGATCGACGTCGTGGTGAACAACGCGAGCGCGATCAGCCTCACGCCGACGGCCGAGACGCCGATCAAGCGCTACGACCTGATGCAGGCGGTGAACGCGCGCGGGACGTTCCTCTGCACGCAGCTCGCGCTGCCGCACCTGCGCCGCGCGGCGAACCCGCACGTGCTCACGCTCTCGCCGCCGCTCGACCTGCGCCCGCGCTGGTTCGCGGGCCACGTGGCGTACTCGATCGCGAAGTACGGCATGAGCCTGTGCACGCTCGGCATGGCCGAGGAGTTCCGCGGAGAGGGGATCGCGGTGAACTCGCTCTGGCCGCTCACCGCGATCGACACGGCGGCCGTGCGCAACGTGCTCGGCGGAGACCGGATGGCGCGCATGAGCCGGTCCCCGGAGATCGTCGCCGACGCGGCGCACGCGATCCTCGCGCGGCCAGCGCGGGAGTGCACCGGCAACTTCTTCATCGACGAGGAGGTGCTCCGCGAGGAGGGGGTGACGGACTTCGCCCGGTACGCGCCGCAGGGCGGAGAGGGGGGGCTCGTCGCGGACTTTTTCGTGCCGGAGGAGGTACTCGCGCGATCGGAGACGAAGGTGGTGCAGGTGTTGTAAGGTCGCCCTACCCGCCCCACCCACCCAGCCGAACGGAGCGGGTCCGGCGGGCGAGAAGCGTGAACTACTCGTACCTCAACGCCTGAATCGGATCGAGCGACGCCGCCCTCCTCGCGGGCCACGTCCCGAAGATCACGCCGACCACCGCCGAGAAGAGGAACGCGAGCACTACCGACTGCGGCGACACCTCGGTACTCCAGCCGAGGAACGTGTGCAGCGCCGCCGCCGTCCCCCACCCGATCGCGATCCCGACCAGGCCGCCCAACGCGCAGAGGACCACCGCCTCCGTGAGGAACTGCAAGAGGATCGTCGCGCGCGACGCGCCCAGCGCCTTGCGCACGCCGACCTCGCGCGTGCGCTCCGTGACCGAGACGAGCATGATGTTCATGATCCCGATCCCGCCCACCAGCAGCGACACCGTCGCGACGCCGGCGAGGAGGTAGGTGAACACCTGCGTCGTCTCGCCTAACGTGTTGAGGAAGTCGGCCTGGCTGCGGATCTGGAAGTCGTCGGGGCGCCCTTGCGGCGTGCGGTGGGCGCGGCGCATGATCTTCTGCACCTCCGCCATCGTCTCGGGGATCTGCGCCTCGCTCGGCGCGAGCACGCTGATCGTGCGCAGGTTCTCCGTGCCGAACAGCCGGAAGCGCGCGGTCGAGAGCGGTACCACGACCTCGTCGTCCGGGTCGTTGAAGCCCGTCGCGCCGCCCTTCGGGGCGAACACGCCGATCACGGTGAACGCCTGGCCGCCGATGCGGAGATCCTGCCCGACCAGGTCGGCCGCGTTGGTCACGCCGAGGTTGATGGCCGTCGTCGCGCCGACGACCGCGACGCGCTTGCGCCCGGCGTCGTCGGACGCGGTGAACATGCGCCCGGCCTGCATCGTGTAGCGGCGCACGTCGGCGTAGTTCGGCGTCGTGCCGATGACCTGCGTGTTCGCGTTCGACGTCCCGAGCTGCACCTGCAGCTGCTTCGTCATCTCGGGCTCGACGGCGGCGGTGACCTGCGCCCGCTGCTGCAGGAACTCGTAGTCCTGCACCTTGAGCGGCGCGCGGTCGCTGCCGGAGGCGACGCCGCCCGTGAACACCTGCCCCGGGATCACGTTGAGCAGCGTGGTGCCGAGCGACGCGATGCGGCTCCGCACGGCGTCCTGCGCGCCGCGGCCGAGGGCGAGCATCGCGATCACCGCGCCGACGCCGATGATGATGCCGAGCATCGTGAGCACGGAGCGCATCTTGTTGACGCGCAGCGCCTCGAGCGAGACGCGGAGGATCTCGCCGAACTGCATCCCGCCGCGGCGCGACGGCGTGGGGCGCACCGTGTCGCGGGGCGCGGCCGGGCGGACCGGCGCCGCGGGCGGCGGACTCGGGAGCCCGGGCGTCGCCGCGGACGAGTCATCGACCGACGACTCGGCGGGCGGACGGAGCGTGACGGCCATCTCGGACCTCTCAGGTGCTAGGCGTTTCAGGTGCTAGGCGTTTCGTGCTCCAACGCGGCGCCCCGAACGTGGGGTGGCCCGAAGGCGGGGTCGGCGGCGCGGTCAGCCACGGTCAGGGGGGCGGGCCGCCGCCGCCGCGGCTGCCTCCGCCCGAGCCGCCGGATCCGGACCCCGAGCGCGTGTTGGACCCGCCGCCAATCCCGGGCAGCGCCGTCCGACTGCGGATCTGATCCTGCTGCTGCGTCCGCTGCTGCTGCAACACCGCGGCCGAGACGAGCGCGACCTGTTCGCCCTCCTGCAGGCCGTTCGTGACCTCGGCGTAGTCGTAGTTCGAGAGGCCGATCGTGACCACGCGCGGGGTGAAGGTCGGTTTCTGCTGCGCGGTCTGCTTCACGAAGACGACGGCGTGCGACCCCGGGGTGAGCGCGCCGCCGCCGCCGCCCTGGCCGCCTGCGCCGCCCTGGCCGCCGCGTCCGCCGCCCGACGCGCTGCCGGAGCCTCCCTGCCCACCGCCACCCGCGCCAGTCCCGCCGCGCGCCCGGCGGCCCGCGCCACCCGCACCCTGCGCACCCGCACCGGGCCCGCCGCTGGCGCCGCCCGCGGCGACTCGGACGCTCCCGGGCGTGTCGGCGCCGACGCCACCGGCGCCGCGGCCGCGCTGGGCCTGCAACAGCGCCCGGACCGAGTCCGCGTCGAGGCCGAGCGCGCTCGCGGCGGTCGCCGCCTCGCGCCCACTGCGTACGGCGTCGAGCGGCACCGCGAGAACGTTGTCGCGCTCCGAGACAAGTACCGAGACGTCGGTGTTCATCCCGGGCATGAGCGCGCGGTCCGGATTGTCGATGCGGATAAGCACCGGGAAGAACGTCACGCTCTGCTGCACCGTGGCCTGCGGCTCGACTTTCTGCACCACGCCGCGGAACGTGCGCCCCGGGTACGCGTCGACCGTCACGCGCGCCTCCTGGCCGGACTTCACGCGCCCGATGTCGCTCTCGTTGACGAGGGTGCTGTCGTAGACGGCGCCGAGGTCGGCGAGGGTCATGAGGTCGGTACCGCCCGACGGCGAGCTGGTCGACGAGGCGATGACCTGCCCCA
This sequence comes from Gemmatimonadetes bacterium T265, assembly GCA_019973575.1. Taxonomy (NCBI): domain Bacteria; kingdom Pseudomonadati; phylum Gemmatimonadota; species Gemmatimonadetes bacterium T265. Next base: position 2,051,646 of record BPUI01000001.1, on the reverse strand, counting down.
GCGAGACCGGGCGCGCGATGACCACGCCCGCCGACGGCGCCCGGATCACGACGTTCTCGATCCCGATGCGCGCGTTCTGCAGCTGCGACTGCGACGCGACGAGCGCCGACTGCGCGTTGGCGTAGGCCAGGCGTGCGCTCTCGACGTCGGTCGCGGTGAGCACGCCCTGACGCAGCAGCGTGGTGTCGCGCACGTATTGCGTGCGGGTGATCTGGACCTGCGCCTGCGCCGCGGTGACGGCCGCGTTGGCCTGGTTGAACGCCGCGGCCGAGATGCGCGGGTCGATGCGGGCGAGGACATCGCCCTGCTTGACGGCCGACCCGGTCTGCACGAGCAGCGCCGTGATCTGCCCCGACGCCTGCGACCGGACGTCGACCGCGTTGATCGGGGTGATCTGCCCCGTGGCCTCGACGTCGACGACGATCGTCTGCCGCGCGGCCGGCGCGGTCTGCACGACGCTCGCCGCGTCGGCCTGCTTCTTGGCGCAGCCGGCCAGGCCTGCGGCGGCGAGCGCGGCCCCCGCCGCGAGCACAACGGGGATGACGGCGGTGCGGCCGGCGGGGCGGTGCGGCACGGGAGCAGGGGTCACGGGGTGGTACCGGCGGCCGTCGCGTCGCCGACGAGCGCCTCGAGCTGCGCGCGCGCGGTGCGGGCGGAGAACCGGGCCTGCACGAGCGCGAGCCGGGCCTGCGTCAGCGTCGACTGCGCCGTGAGCACGTCGAGCGACGTCGCGACGCCGAGTTGGTAGCGCTGACTCTGCACGCGCAGGTTCTCCTGCGCGGCGGCGATCGCGTCGGTCTCCGCCGCGACCTGCTGCCGTGCCGTGCGCAGACCGTTGATCGCCTGCACCAGCGTTTGTTGTGCCGCGAGCTCCTGGTCGCGCACGTTGGCCTCGCTGTTGGCGAGCGAGACCTCGCTGTTGGCCACGTTGACCGCCGTGCTGAACTGGTCGAACACGGGCAGCGATAGCGAGAGGCGCAGCTGCCCGCTCGGCACGTAGCTCGTCCCGAACGGGTCGAGTGTGCTCGACGCGCCCGACAGATTGCGGCTGTAGCCGAGCGAGAGCGAGGGGAAGTAGGCCGCACGCGCCGCCTTCGCCGTGTACCGGGCCTGCTGCGCGGTCGCCTGCGCCTGCCGCACGACCGGGCCCGCGGCCGCGAGGCGCGCGAGAGAGACGCTGTCGGCGGTAAGCGTGGTGTCGTCGGGGAGTCCATCCGCGGTGGCGCTCACCGGGCGGTCGGCGCCGATCACGCGGGTGAGCGTGGCGTCGGCGTTCGCGCGGTCCGTCTGCGCCTGGAGCGCCGCGAGCCGGGCCGTGTTGACCGCGATCACCGCCTGCAGCGAGTCGCTCTTCGTCGCGGTCTGCGCGCGCAGCTTGGCGCTCGCGATCGCGAGCTGCGCCTGCGCCTGGGCGAGCTGGTCGCGCGTGGCCGCCTCGGTCTCGCGCGCGGCGACGGCGGTGAAGTACTGCTGCTTGACCGAGAGGGCCAGGCTCGCGTTGGTCGCCTGCGTGTTCGCGCCCGCGGCCACGCCCTGCGCCCGCGCCGCACGCAGCGTGTTGACGCGCTGGAAGCCGTCGAAGAGCGTCAGCGTGGCGCTCAGCCCCGTCGTCGTCTGGTAGGCCCCGGTGACGAGCTCGCCGGTCTGCGAGTTGACGCGCTGCGTGACGTTGATCTGCCGCACGAGGCCGCCGGTGACCTGCACGTTAGGCAGGAACTGGGCGTAGGCGAAGCGCCGCGTGACGTCGGCCGCGCGCACCTGCCCGCGCGCCTGGATCGCGCCCGGGGCGGCGCGCTGCGCCGTACGAATCGCGTCGGCGAGCGTGATCGGACGCCCGGTGGCGCTGTCCGAGGCGAGCGTGCCGGGAGGAGCGGCCGTGTCGAAGACGACAGGGGCCTGTGTGACCGGCGGCGTGACGGGAGGCTGAGCGGCAATGAGCATCGCGAAGGGCAAAGGCCGAGGCGGCCGGGCGGTCACGCCGACCGCCCGGCCTCCACGACCTGAACGCATGGCCGGGTCCGGACGTTTAGCGCGCCCTTAGCGGGACGCTTCAGATCGCGTGCCGCGCAGCCCGCGTCGCGCCGCCTCCCGAACGCGCCGCTCAGGGCGGGCCGCCGCGACCCCCGGCGCCGCCCGGACCATTCCCCCGCGCCGCGCCGCCCAGGCGCGCCTCAGCGAACGCGCTCTTCCGCATGTCGTCCTCGATCTTCTGCGCCCGCGCGCGCTGCTCGGGGGTGAGCGCCGCCAGGGCCTCCTCGCGCGCCTGCGCCTCCGCGTCGCGCTGGGCGCGGAGCGCCGCGGCGCGCGCCCGCAGCCGGTCGCGCATCGCGACCCGGTCGCTGTCGCTCATCGTCGCCCACACATTCGGATCGCTCGGCGGCCGGAGCGCGGCCGCCCGGGCACTCAGCGTGTCGACGGCCGCGTCGCGCCGCGTCTTCGCCGCACTCACCCGCGCCGCCTGCTCGGGCGTGAGGCCGAGGTCGCCGCGGCGCTCGATGATCACGTCGACCGTGTTGATCGTGTTCGGGTCGCGGCGCGGACGGCCGTCGGCGCTGTCGTCCGACGCACCGCTCGGCGGCCGGCGACGCCCCCCGCCGCCGAACTGGGCGTGCGCGGGCAACGCGGCGCATGCGAGGGCGGCAAACACGGCGACGGCGGGCGCGACGCGCGACGGGCGGAGTGACATGAGGGGCTCTGGACGAGAGGACGAACCGTGGGGCGCGGGAAGCTACCCCGGGCCTCCCATATGTTGCCGTCCGCCTTCACACGAATCCCGCGCCGCGCCCGTTGATCCGCCTCGTCTTAACCCGCCTCGTCGCCCCCCGGCAACCACGGGCCGAGCCGGGCGCGGAGGAGGCGGAGGGCACGCCCCATCTGTGCCTCGACAGTTTTTGGGGAAATGCCGAGCGTGGCGGCGATGTCGCTGTAGCGAAGGCCCTGCGCGCGGCTCATCAGGAACACCTGGCGGCACCCCGGCGGGAGTGCCGCGACCGCCGCATCGATCGCCATCGCGAGCTCGCGCTCGACCGCTTCGGCCGCGGGCCCGGCGACGGGCGACGCTTCGTCGACGGCGAGGAGCGGGGCCGCGCGCGTGGCGACGCGCGCGTGGCGCAGGCGGTTGAGGGCGCGGTTGCGGACCGCACGGATGAGGTACGGCCCGGGCTCGTCCCCCGTGTCGAGGGTCGCGCGACGTCGCCAGAGTTCGAGTAGTACGTCCTGCGCGAGTTCCTCGGCCGCCGCCGTGTCGCGCAGCATGCGATCGGCGACGCCGACGAGCGGCGCGTACCACCGCCGGAAGATCGCGTCGAACGCCGCGGACGTCCCCGGGTCGTCGTCGGCGCCGGTCCGCAGTCGCGCGAGCAGGGCGCGGTCGTCCTCGGCTGGCGAATCGCCCTCGTGAAACGCGGCGGCTGGAGAACGCAACGGATCGGGCAGCAGGAGACGGCGACCGGCGACCGAGCGGACTCCCGCAGCGGACTACCAACCGGTGCGGCGTAGGGGTAGCGTTGAGGTCTTGTGTCTACAAGGGCATGACCGATAACGCGCGTTCATCCTCCAGCGTGCCGCCAGAGTCGGCGCCGGACTGGGCGACGCTCGCGCGACTCACCGCGAACGAGCCGGCGGCCGACGCCGAGGCGCGGGCGCGCGACGACGCCGCCCGTGCCTGGCTCGCCGCCCACCCGGCCGAGGCGGCGCGACTCGCCGTGCTCGGCCGCGCCCTCACCGGCGTGACGGTCGAGACCGCGGCCGTCCCGCCGGTCGACGTCGAAGCGGCGCTCGCGCGGGTGCGGGCCGCGGCGGGGCTCGACCGTCAGGCGCCCGCGGCCACGCCCGCCGCTCCGCAGCTGACGGTCATCCGCGGTGGCGCGCCGCGCCCGCGCGACGGCGAGCCCTCGCGGGCGGTGACCTCCCGGACCGTGCTCGAGCCCTCACGGGCGCGTGGGTGGCGTCGTGTAACCGGGTTGGTGGCGGCGACCGCCCTGCTCACGGCCGGTGTCACGTGGTGGCGAACCGGCGGCCTGGCCGGACGTACGGTGCTCGGACCGACGGTCGCCTCGACGGGCGGTACCGTCACGGCCCAACGCTACGCGACCGCGGTCGGCGAACGACAGCTCCTCCATCTCGCCGACGGCTCGCAGGTCGTCCTCGGCCCGGCCAGCCTGCTCGACGTCCCGGCCGGGTACGGCGGCACCGCGCGACGCGTCCACCTTACCGGCGAGGCGTACTTCCGCGCGGTCCATGACCCGCGGCGCCCGTTCGAGGTCGCGGCCGGCGACGCGGTCGTCCGCGACATCGGCACGGCGTTCGTCGTCCGCGCCCCCGCCGCCAGCGCGCAGCCGGGCGGCGCTCGGCCGGTCGTCGACGTCTCGGTCACCACCGGCGCGGTCCAACTGCGCGCCGCCGACAGTGCGGGCTCGGGGTCGTCGCCGGCGGCCGGCGTGCTGCTCCACGCCGGCGACCGCGGCCGCGTCGTCGCCCGTACGGGATCGAGCGCGCCGGCCGTGACCGTCGTCGTCCGCGGCGCCGACATCGCCGCCGACACCGCGTGGACGACCGGGCGACTCGTCTTCCGCGACACCCCACTCCGCGACGTCGCCGGCGCGCTCCGCCGCTGGTACGGCGTCGAGCTGCGCTTCGCCGATTCGTCCGTGGCCGGACGCCACCTCACCGCCACGTTCGCGGGCGAATCGACGGACGCGGTGCTGCGCGTGGTCGGACTCGCGACGGGCGCGCGCCTCGAGCGTCGGGGCGATACGGTCGTCGTGCGGGAGGCGACGCCGTCGCCCTGACCCCCGTGCCGTCCCGTTCGGTCCGGCGTTCGTGGCGCCTCGCCGGGGCCGCCGGCGCAACAACGGCCGTCATGCTCGTCGTCGGCCCCGGGGACGCCCGGGCGCAGGCGACGGCGTGCACGCTCGTCCCGCTCCGCGACGCATTACAGCGGGTCGCGGCCGAAGCGGGCGTGCGGCTGTCGTACAGCCGCGAACTCGTCGACCTCGACCGCACGGTGTGTGCGCCCGCACCCGGCCAGCCGGTGCTCGCGGCGCTCGACTCCCTGCTGCGCGGCACCGGCGTCGAAGCCGTCACGGTCGGCGGCGGCCAGATCGTGCTCGCGCCGTCGCCGCACGCGACCGGCGACGCGACCGGAAGCGCTTCCCGTCCGGCTGTCCTCGACCGCATCGTCGTCACCGGGAGCCCGGCCGGCGCACCGGCGCGCTCCCTCCCAGTCGCGCTCTCCGTCCTCGACGGCTCGGCGTTCGGCCCGCGTGCGGCGACGCCGCTCGCGACCGCGCTCGACGGCGTCGTCCCCGGCCTCTGGCTCTGGAACCAGCCGACAACGTCGCTGCTCGCGCGCTACGGCAGCCTCCGCGGCGCCAGCTCCTTCGGCCTCACGACGCCCAAGTTGTACCTCGACGGCGTCGAAGTCGCCAACCCCCTGTTCGTCACCGCGCTGAGCGCCGACCAGATCGAGCGCATCGAGGTCATCCGCGGCCCACAAGGGGCCGCGCTCTACGGCGCCGACGCGATCAGCGGCGTCATCAACGTCATCACGCGCCACGACGGCGCCGACGGCGGACCCGCCGTCACCCTGCGCTCCGGCGTCGGCGCGGCCGCCACGGCATTCGCGACGCGACCGGCGTTCACGCAGGACTACGGACTCACGGTCCGGACGGGCTCGGGCGCGCAAACGGCCGGGGCGTCGATCGGGCTCGCGGCGCTCGGACCGGTCGTTCCGGGGAGTACCGCCCACCAGCTCACGGCGCTCGCCGACGCACGCCGCGTCGGGCAGGCGGGCGTGCTCACCCTCACTGCGCGCTTCGCCGACGCCGTCGCCCCGCCCGACACGGACCTGTTCGCGACCGCCGGCACCGGAACCACGGCCACCCGAACGACGGCCCTCACCACGCAGCACCTCTCCGAGCTGACGCTCGCCGCCAACGCCGTGCGCACGACGGGCGGCCGCTGGACGCACACGCTGACGGCCGGCCTCGATGCGTACCAGCTGAGCGGCGTGTCGGCCGCAAACATGGCCGCGCTGTCGTCACAACTCGACTCGACACAGCGGACCGCACGCGGGGGCGCGGCCCGCGGCACCCTGCGCGCGAGTACGACGGCGACCTACGACGCCGCCCGCGACCTCGCCGTGACGGTAACCGGGATCGCCGACTACGGCCTCCTCCGCGACGCCACGCGGCTCGGCAACGCCGCGTACCCGGGCGAAACGATCACGACGCTGATTCGCGGGCGCGGCGGCTACGACGGCATGCAGACCGCTGGCCCCGGGTACGTCCCCGTCACCCCCGTCACCTGGCTCGGCACCGCCGGGCTGGTCGGCCAGACGACGCTCGCCTGGCGCGACGCGGTGTTCGTAACCGCCGGACTGCGCGGCGAACGCAACGACGGGTTCACGTCGGCCAGCCGCGCGGCGCTCCTCCCCTCGCTCGGCGTGTCGACCGTGCACACGCTCGGCGACGCGACGCTCAAGCTCCGGACGGCGTACGGCAGCGGCCTGCGGCCGGTCCAGAGCGCGGCGCGGCAGATGTCGTGGCACGCAGCCGGCGGCGGCGCACTCCCGTCGTCCCTCGCACCCGAGTCGCAGACCGGCGTCGAAGGCGGGGCCGACCTGTTCGTCGGCGGTCGCGGCACGCGCGACGGCGCCGCCGCGACGACGTTCGCCGTCCACGTGACCGGCTACAGCCAGCTCGCGTCCGGACTCGTTCAACAGGTCGCCTTCGCGCCGAACGGGGCGGACGGCGGCGGCCCAGAGTCCGACGTGTCGAGGTCGTGGAACTGGCCCCGGTGGGGACCGCAGTGGTCGCCCGAGGGCCACCTCGACTACGTGCTGCAGAACGTCGGCGCGATCGCGAACCGCGGGTTCGAAGGCGAAGCCCAACTCCGCCTCGCCCGCGGCGCCCCAGGCGTGTTCACGCTCGGCACGACGCTCGCCTATGTGGACAGCCGAGTCCGGCGCACCGCGTACGGCTACACGGGCGAGCTCCGCGCCGGCGACCGCATGTTGGAAGTCCCGCGCTGGACGCTCGGCGCGACGGCGGGGTGGCGCGCGGCCGGCTGGACGACGAACGTCGCCGTGTCGCGCGCGGCCGATTGGATCAACTACGACCGCGTTAGGCTCGACGCGGCGGTCCTCGCGGGCCAGTCCTACTCCGCGATCACCGGGCCGGCGGTGCGCGCGTACTGGCGCAGCTACGCCGGCGTGACCCGGCTACGCGCCGACATCACTCGCGACCTCTCACGCGGTCTGGCCGTCGTGCTGACGGGCGAGAATCTGCTCGATCGGCAACGGGGCGAGCCGGACAACGTCACCGTGCTACCGGGACGAACCCTCACCGCGGGTGTGCGCGCGCAGTTCTGAGCGCACCCGCCGTCGGGGTTCGTCCGGACGGCACGAGGCGTTCAGGACGATGGCCCGCCCGGCGGTCCCCCGGGCCCGCCGCCCGGACCACCCGGCCGCCCGCCGCCCATCGGCCCCGGCCCGCCGCCCGGGCCAAATCGCCCCCGCATCCGCCGCTCGTGCTCGGCGTGTGCGGCGTCGAACCGCGCCCGCTGCTCGGGGGTGAGGACCGCCCGGACGTCCGCACGCGTGGAATCGAGAATGGCACGGAGCGACTGGCCCGGCCCGCGCCAGAACGCGTCGATCTGACCGCGTCGCGCGACGAGCACGCTGTCGATGCGGGTACGCTGGGCGGCGTCGAGGCCGTACCGATCGATCGGGCCGCCGTCGAGCAACATGCCGTTTCGTGGGCCGCCCCACCGCCCGGGCCCGAACCCCCGGCCGAAGCGCGAGCCCACGCCCCAGCCGGTCCCCGCTCCCGCGACGAAGACGAGCAGGAGCGCGAGGGCGGCGAGCCAGCGAGTGTTCCCCGCGGCCGGCCCTGCGGATGTGCTCACGGCGCCCCTCCCAGCCCGATCGCACGGCCGAGCGCGTCGACGGTTGGAGCGCTGGCCTGATCCGGCCACTGCGCGCTCGGGTCGTGCAGGTTCAGCGCCTGCACGGCGGACGCGTCGCTCACCTGCTGACCCGTGGGCTCCGTCGTACCCGACCACTCCGAGAGGCCGACCGCGAACACCGCCGCGGCGGCCGCGGCGAGCATCGCCGGGCGCAGCGCGCGGGCGATCAGGGGCGCGAGGTCCCGGACGGCAGACCGCCGCGGGACCGACGTCACGACGAGCCGCGGGCGATGCACCGTGCCCTCCCGTCGTCGCGCGAGCTCCGCCGCGGCCGCGGCCTCGATGCGGCGCGCGAGCGCGTCCTCGTCCGCCGCGGTGAGTCGGAGCGCGCCGAGCAGCGCGAGCGCCGGCTCGGACGCCAACTGCTCGGCCGTCACGTCGTCCGACGGCGGCCCGGGAGGGAAGTGATCTGCTGTGTGGTCCGTCATCCGTCAGCTCCGCGCCGCCATTCGGCGCTCAACCGCTCGCGGAGCGCGCGCCGCGCCCAGAACAGGTGCGCGCGCACGGTCCCCTCGGCGATCCCTAGATGGTCTCCGATCTCGCGGTGGGTCCACCCCTCCACGTCGTGCAGCACGACGACGGCGCGGCGGGTCTCGGTGAGCGAGGCGAGCGCGGCGCGCAGGTGTGCGCGCGCGTCCGCCCGCTCGGCCGCGTCCAGCGTGCCCGCACCGGACGCCCCGACCGCGAGCCCGCCGGTCGCGAGCGCGCCGGCGAGGCCCGCCGCGCGGTCGTCGTCGTCGAGCGACTCCGCGCGCCGCACGCGGGCGCGGCGGCGGAGGTCGATCGCGCGGTTGCGCACGATGACGAGCAGCCAGGCGCGGAACTTCTCCGCGGGCCGGCACTCCTCGATGCGCGTCAGCGCGGTCACGAACGCGTCCTGGGCGCAGTCGTCCGCGTCCGCCGGATCGCCGAGGACCGAGAGGGCGGCGCCGCGCGCAGCCGCGAGGTGGCGGCGGACGAGCGCGCCGAACGCCTCGCGGTCGCCAGCCGCCGCGCCCTCGACGAGCACCGCGTCGGGCACGTCGCCGCCCGCGTCCGTGCGGGCCGCGCCCGCAGGGGGCGCGGCCGCGTCGGCGACGAAGGCGACCGTGCGGCGCGCGTCAGCGGCGGCCACCGACTAGGCGACCCGCGCCACGATTCGACGGGTCAGCGGCTCCCCGAGGAGCCGTTGCCGCCCGGGCCGCCGTTGCCCATGCGCTGCTGCATGCGCTCGCGCATGTGGGCGACGTTGGCGTCGAACGTCTTCTGCTGGTCGGGCGTGAGCATCCCGCGGACGGCGGCGCGCTGCGCCTCCATCTCCTGCCGGCGCTGCGCGCGCGTCGCGCTGTCCGGCGGGGTGCCCGCCTGCATCTGGCTCCGCATCGCCTCCATGCGGGCGCGGTTGGCGCTCTGCAGCGAATCGAGCTTCGCGCGCTGCGCGTCGGTCAGCGTGATGCCCTCGAGGAGCATCTGCATCCCGCCGCCGCGGCGGCCGCCCATGCCGGGCGCGCCCGCCGGGGGCTGGCCCATCGCGCCGCCTGCCGGCGGCTGCTCGGTGGCGGATTGCGCGGAGAGCAGCGCGGGGGTGGCAGCGAGGATCGCCGCGATGGACGCGGCCAGCATGCCGCCGCGGGTCGAACGGATCGTCGAAGTCATGACAGGTCTCACAGAAAGCTACGGGTGAAAACACGCGCACCGCAGCGAAGGCCGCGACGTGACGCCGGAGGGCCGAGTGCCCGCGGGTGCGGTCGGGCACGTCTGTAAGGAAGACGCGGCGCACAAAGGAAGCGTTTAGTCCACCGTGTGAGGCGATCCTGAGAATCCCACGCGCCTGTGACCCGCGTGTAAACGTGGCCCGTCCGGTTCGCGTGTGGAGGGCAGGACCCGTCCCGCGTCTCCCAACATGCCCCGCCTCCTGCGCCGTTCGCCCCGGCCGCGGCTCGCCCGCCATTGCCTGGCGGCCGTCGCGGCGCTCGCCGTGCCTGCCCTCGCCGCGCCGGCCCTCGTCGCCGCCCAGGTCGGCACCACCACCGACGTGCTCACCGGCACCGTGCGCGACCCGGCCGGCAAGCCGGTCGCCAACGCCACGGTCACCGCGACGTCGGTCGAGACGCAGGTCTCGCGCAACCGGCAGACCGACGCGAAGGGGCGCTACGTCATCGTCTTCCCCGAGGGCGGCGGGCGCTACCAGGTGTCGGTACGTAGCATCGGCCTCGCGCCGCGCACGCTGCTCGTGCAGCGGCAGGTGGACGAGGACCAGCTGATCGCGAACGTCACGTTAGGCGCACCCGGCGCGGCGGGCGCGCCGACGCTCGACCGCGTCGTCGTGCGCGGCCAGCGCACCCCGCGCGGGGGCAACGACCGCCCGTCCCCCGGCTCGACCGAGCGGCTGCTCACGCCGGACCAGGTGTTCCGGCTCCCGATCGAGGACCAGAGCGACCTCACCGCGCTCGCCGCCCTCGCGCCCGGCGTCGTCAGCATCGCGGGCACCGACTCGACCGCGAACAGCTTCTCGGTCGCGGGGCAGCGCACCGACCAGAACAACGTCACGCTCGACGGCCTCACCTTCGGCTCCAGCTCGGTGCCGCAGGACGCGGTGCGCAACACGCGCGTCATCACGAGCACCTTCGACGTCGCGCGCGGGCAGTTCTCCGGCGGGCAGATCGCGAGCACGACCCGCTCGGGCACGAACCTGCTGCAGGGCAGCTTCACCGAGCAGTACCGCAACCCGAGCCTGTCGTGGGCGCCGGCCGGCGCGGGCGCCTTCGGACAGGGGTACCTGCAGAACAGCTTCTCGGGCGGCGTCGGCGGCCCGCTCGTCAAGGACCGCCTCTTCTTTTTCGGCGCGTTCCAGCTGCGCGAGCGCTACGACCCGATCCAGTCGCTCACGACGGCCAACGCGACCACGCTCCAGCGGCTCGGCGTCAGCCCCGACTCGGTCACGCGCTTCCTCGGCGGGCTCTCGCAGTACGGCGTCGCGTCGACGCTCGCCGGGATCCCGTCGCGCCGCACGACCGACGGCGACCAGCTCTTCGCCCGCCTCGACGCGGTGCTCTCGCAGGGCGAGACGCTCACCCTCCGCCTCGACACGCGCCGCACGACCGCCGACGCGACGCGGATCAGCGCCCTCGGCCTCCCCTCCGCGGGCGGCACGCAGCACCAGACCGGCGGCGGCGTGTTCGCCTCGCTCACCTCGCAGCTCACCGCGACCGACGGCCCGTTCGCCGGCGCCCTCATCAACGAGGTGCGCGCCTACCGGTCGTTAGGCGACCAGGCCACCGACGCCTACCTCGACGCGCCCGCGGGGCGCGTGCAGATCCTCTCCGCGCTCCCCGCGGCGGCCGGGGGCGCCACCGGGGTGGGCGCGACCGTGCTCCAGTTCGGCGGCAACGCGTCGCTCCCCCAGGCGAGCACGACGACCGGGTTCGAGGGGACGGAGGAGCTCTCCTTCATCCCCGCGGGGCGGCCGCACCGCGTCAAGCTCGGCGCCCTGCTCAACCTCAGCCACCTCGACCAGACCACGGCGACCAACAGCTACGGCACGTACACCTTCGCCTCGCTCGCCGACTTCCTCGCCGCCCGCCCGTCGCAGTTCACGCGCACGCTCACGCCCACCGAGCGGCTCGGCGGGTCGGTGAACGCGGCGCTCTACGCGGGCGACACGTGGCGCGCCGCGCCGGGCGTGCAGCTGACCTACGGGCTGCGCCTCGAGCACTCCGACTACACCCACGCCCCCGCGCCTAACACGACGCTCGACTCCGCGTTCGGCGTGCGCACGGGGCGCTTCCCGGCCGAGACGCACTTCAGCCCGCGCGTCGGCTTCACGTGGGCCCCGACGAGCGCGCCCGCGCCGAACGCGGCGCCCAACGACACCGCCGCGACGACCCGCGGCGGCCCGCCGCCCGACGGCGGCGGCCGCGGAAGTGGGGGCGGCGGCTTCGGCGGACGCGGGGGCGGTGGGTTCGCGGGCGGCTTCGGCAACGGCCGCAGCGGCGGCCCGACGACGGTCGTCCGCGGCGGCGTGGGCGAGTTCCGCGGTCTCGCGCCCGCCGGCCTCTTCGCGGCCGCGCAGGGCGCGCCCGGCTTCCTCGCCACCCAGTCGCAGCTCGTCTGCACCGGCGCCGACGTCCCCACCCCCGACTACGGCGACTGGACCACCGACCCCGCGGCCATCCCGTCCTCCTGTCTCGCGGTCCCGACCGAGGGCGTCGGGCTCGGCGCGGCGACCGGCGCCGCGCGTCCCAACGCGGTCGTCATCGGCCAGAACTTCCAAGCCCCGCGCTCGTGGCGCGCTTCGTTAGGCGTCCAGCGCCGCGTCGGCGAGCGCACCGCGCTCTCGCTCGACGGCAACTGGGCGCTCGGCGTCGCGCAGTACGGGTTCCGCGACCTCAACCTCAACACGGCGCCGCAGTTCACGCTCGCCAACGAGGGGAACCGCCCGGTCTACGTCCCGGCGTCGACGATCGTCCCTGCGACCGGCGCGCTCTCCCTCTTCAACTCGCGCGTCGACCCGGCGTTCGGCCGTGTGCTGCTGGCCGAAAGCGGGCTCCGGTCGAGCACGCAGCAGGCGACGGTCGGCCTGAACACGAGCACCGCGCGCGGGCTGCTGCTGAGCGCGACCTACACGTTCACCCACTCGCGCGACCAATCGTCGTTCCCCGGAGCGTTAGGCGGCGCGGGCGTCGCCGGGACGACGCCCGGCAACCCCAACCTCGTGCAGTGGGCGACGAGCGACCTGCAGCGCGCGCACCAGTTCATCACCACGCTCACCTACCCGGTCACCCCCACGGTGGAGCTGACGTCGATCGCGCGGCTATCCTCGGGCGCGCCGTTCACCCCGCTCGTCGGCAACGACGTCAACGGCGACGGCGCGCGCGACGACCAGGCGTTCGTCTTCGACCCCGCCGCGACGGGCGACACCGCCGTGGCGGCCGGCATGCGCCGCGTGCTCGCCGCGGTCCCCGCCGGCGTCCGGCGCTGCCTCACGTCGCAGCTCGGCGCCGTTGCCGCGCGCAACAGCTGCACGGGCCCGTGGACGCCGTCGCTCGACTTCCAGGCCAACATCCGCCCGACCGTCTTCGGGCTCGACCGCCGGCTCTCGCTGTCGCTCTCGACGACCAACTTCCTCGCCGGCCTCGACCAGCTGATCCACGGCGGCAGTAACGTCCAGGGCTGGGGCAACCCCGCGCGCCCCGACGCCACGCTGCTCACCGTGCGCGGCTTCGACCCCGCGACGCGGCAGTTCCTCTACACGGTGAACGAGCGGTTCGGCCAGACGAACGCGGGCGCGAACGCGTTCCGCGTCCCGTTCTCGCTCGGCCTCCAGGCCCGCCTCGCGATCGGCCCCGACCCGGCGCGCGACCGGCTGCGCCAGGTGTTCGGGGACCCGCGCGCGCGCGGCGCCGACGCGGCGGCCGCGTTCGGCGAGCGCTTCGCGCGCCTCGTCCCCAACCCGGTCGACACGATCCTCGCGCTCCGCGACACCCTCGCGCTCTCGCCGGCGCAGGTCACCGCGCTGACCGGGCTCCGCGACTCGCTCCGCGCGCGCAACGCGCCGGTCGCCGACTCGCTCCGCGTGCGACTCGCCGCCGCGCAGAGCGCGCCCGACCCGCGCCAGGCGTTCGCGACGGTCGCGCCCCTGCTCCAACAGGCGCGGGCCAACGCGGCGGCGACGCTGGAAGCGGCGAAGGCCGTGCTGACGCCCGAGCAGTGGGCGCGGGTCCCGGAGAGCGTGAAGCGGCCGCCGCGGGGCGGGCTGGGGGGCGGACGCGGTGCGGGACGGCCGGGAGGACCGCCTCCGTGACCGTCCGTCGCGCCTAACGATCCGACCGAGGGCGCACTCTCCCGGTTACGGCCGTCCGCCGCCCCCCGGCGGCCCCCCAAACGCCTGCCGGAACGGGTTCTTCACGTCGTCCCCGACCTTCGCCCACTGCGCCGGCGTGAGGATCGCCTGTGACTGCTGCACCGCGTCCTGAAGCAACTGCCGCCCCCGCGCGAGGTCGGGCCGGATCGTCGAGAAGATCACCGCCGGATCGGCGTTGTTGCCGAGCTTCTGCACCTTGGCCCGGAGGTCGGTCCGGAAGCGCTGGTACTGCGCGGCGAGCGTGTCGCGGACGACCGACAGTTTGGTGACCTGCGCCGAATCGAGCCCGAGCGAGTCGCGCAGGTCGATCAGCTTGGCGGCCGGATTCAGACTCGCCGCGAGCGAGGTGCTCGGCGCGTTGCCGCTCCCGCTCGCGCCGCCGAGGAGGCCGGCGAGCAAGCCGCCGCCACCCCCACCCCCACCGCCGCCCCCCGGCCCACCCCCACCGAAACCGAAGGCGCCGAACGGGTTCGCACCGTAGACGTAGCGCGCCTGGATGCCGAGCTGGAACGTCTGCCGGAAGACCGCCGCCTGCCCGACCGTGTTCCCGAACCGCTGGTTGACCGTGTACGCGTACGCCTGCGTCGCCGGGTTGAAGCCGGTGATCGCGAGTAGCGTCTGGTCCGGGCGCACCGTCTGGCCCCAGCCGCGCAGGTTGTCCGCGCCGTGGAAGAGCTGGTCGAGCCCCGCGAGCGTGTTGAGGAGCGTCGCCGAAATTGTGAGGCGGCGCTGCAGGCCCAAGCGGTCCGGCTTGTAGTTGAACTGCAGGTCGAGCCCGGGCACCCACGGGCCGCGGCAGCTGTTCCGTGCGGCCACCTGCCCCATCTGCGACATGAGGCAGTTCCGAGCCGCACTCGGCGCGTCGGCGAGCACGCGCCGCATGCCGGCGGCGAGCGCGGTGTCGGCCACCGTCGCCGGGTTGAAGACGAACGCCGCGTCGTTGCGCGCGCCGTCGCCGTTCACGTCGCCGTTGACCGTCGGCGTGTAGGGCGAGCCGCTCGTCAGGCGGCCGATCCCGGTGACCTCGAACGAGGCGTTGAGCGGGAACGTCGCCGTCCCGATGATGTTGTGCCGGACGTCCTGGTCGGCGGCCGCGAAGGCGAGCACGTTCGGGTTGCCGCCCGTGACCGTCTGCTGGTAGCCGAACGCCGGCGGCCCGAACGCGTACGAGCTCTGGTCGCGGTTGCGCGCGATCGTCCACGAGAGGTTGAAGATCGCCCCGCGCGAGGTGAAGCCGCCGAGCGACGCGGTGACCTGCGCGTTCCGCGAGCGGAGCCCCGAGCCCACCGCGAACACCTGCCCGTAGGCCGGGTCGAGCCGGCTCGCGGCGAGCGCCGTCGCGCCCGTGAGCGGGGAGATCGCCGCCGCGGGCGCGTAGACCGGGCGGTTGGCCTCCTCGGCGAGCGCGAACCGCGGCGTCGTGTTGAGGTTCGCGTCCGAGACGCCGTACTGCGCGACGCCCCACGCGTAGCTCGCGTCGACGCCGGCGGTCCAGCTCTGCCAGAAGCGGCGCGTCACGCCTAACGCCGCGCGCACCGAGCGCGGCGAGCGGAAGTCGGGCGCGAACGCGGTCACCGTCGGCACCCCGCCCGAGGTCAGGACGGTGGCGGCCGGCGCGCCCGCGCGTGGGTCGCAGGTCGTCGGGATCGCCGACACCCCCTCGGCGAGGATGGCCGCGTAGTCCGGGCCGACCGGGTCGAGGCAGACGAGCTGCGTCTGGCCGCCCGGGAGCCCCGAGCCCTGCTGCGCCGCGGAGAAGAGCTGCGTCGGCGCGCGCCCGCGGAACTCGCCGATCCCGCCGCGCACGAAGAGCGTCGGGCCGCCGCGGAAGAGCGACGGCGCGCCGCCCGCGGCCTGCCGCTGCTGCGCGGCCGCCTGTTTGGCGCTGTCGGGAAAGAACGTGTACGTGAAGCCGACGCGCGGGCTCGCGCGGAACTCGCCCGGGAAGCGGTCGGTGCGCAGGCCGAACGCCGAGTCGACGCCGCGGTTGTAGCCGGGCGCGCCGGAGTACGCCGTGCCCTCGACGCGCACGCCGTAGGTGAGCTGGAAATTGCGGCTCTGGCGCCAGGTGTCGCCGAGGTAGCCGTTGAGGTTGAGCGCGCCGCCGTGTACGTCCGCCGCGGCGAGCGTGCGTTGGTAGAGCGCCGGCGTGTTGGCGAGGAAGTCGGCGAGCGTGTTGTACGTGTAGGTGCCGTACGGGCTCGTCGACGTCTGCTGGGCGAAGCGGCTCGCGTTGAGCAGGCCGCCGAGCTTGATCCGGTGCTGGCCGTCGCCGGTGAGCAGCGAGAGCTCGTCGGTGGCCTCGACGTAGTTCGTCTGCCCCTCGTTGGGCAGCCCCGCGTTCGCGCCGAAGCCGAACGAGCTGATCCCCGTCGTGCCGTCGGCGAGCGTGCTCGTCACGCGCACGCGCCCGCCGGGGATCTCGACGTAGGGCGAGGCGTTGTTGGTCGCCCGGTTCACGTAGACGCGCCCCTCGTTGAGCAGCGCGCCGCCGAACACCTCGTTCGGGAAGCGCGACGAGAGCGAGGCGAAGAGGCCGCCGCCGTGGTTCGCGCTCTCCCCGCCGTTGGTCGGCACGGCGAACGGCGAGATGCGCGTCGCGTCCTGCCCCTGGTAGCGGAAGTCGCCGCGCAGGGTGAGCGTCTGCGACTCGGAGAGGTTGAAGTCGAGGCGCGCGATGCCGGTGGCCTGATCGTTCACGCGCGTGCCCGGAATCCCGGACGCGGTGGCCGGGATGCCGCGCGCGCCGAGGGCCGCGAGGAAGCGCGCCGCGGAGTCGCTGCTCGCGCCGAGCCCCGCGAGGGCGCGCGGGTCGGCGCCTAACAACGAGGTGAGGGGGTCGGTGCGGCGCGAGCCCTGGAGCGCGACGAAGTAGAACGCCTTGTCGGGCTTGAACGCGCCGCCGACGCCGGCCGAGAGCTGGTTGGAGGTGTAGCCCGTGCCGTAGGCGCCGCTGTAGTCGGGCGTCACCTGCAGCTGCGGCGCGCGCAGCGTGTAAGTCCCGCCGAGGTAGAGGTTGTTGGTCCCCGAACGGGTCGTGCTCGCCACCTGGCCGCCGGAGAACTGCCCGCGCGCGACGTCGAAGGTGTTGGTGATCACGCGCGTCGCGCGCACCGCCTCCTGCGGGAAGCTCGCGCCGCCGAAGGTGATCCCGTCGAGCGTGACGTTGTTCTGCGAGGCGCGCTGCCCCGCGACGTTGAAGCCCGCCTGCGTCGTGTCGTTCCCCGCCTGCCCGAGCACGCCGGGCGTGAGGGCGGCGAGCGCGTTCGGGTCGGTCGCGTCCACCGGGAGGCGGAGCGCCTGTTCGCCGCTCACCGTGCGCTCGGAGTTGCCGGGTTCCTGGCGCTGGCCGCCGGTCGTCGGGGCGCGGGCGGTCACGCGCACCCCGGCGAGCGTCGTGCTGGCCTGGGCGAGCGAGACGTTGGCGACGAGGCGGTCCTCGTCCCCCTCGCGCTGCACGGTGATCGTGCGCGGCTGCTGACCGATGGCGCGCACGACGATCCGGTAGCGCCCGCCGCCGTCGGGGAAGAGGACCGTGTACGTCCCCTTGTCGTTGGTCGTGCGGCTGCGGCTGACGCCGGTCTCGAGCGAGGTGACCGTGACCTGGGCGCCGGCGACCGGCTGGCTGCCGGCCCCGACGACCTTGCCGGTGACGATGTCGGTGGTGCTGCCGACCTGCGCCGCCAGGGCGGCGGGGACGGCGGCCACAACAGAAACGCCGACGGCCGCGAGGGCGCCGACGCGGAATGATCGCGACATGAAGGTGTGGGACAGGGAGACGGCGGCGTACGTCTGCAGAACGCAGTCCGCCGTCCGAGTGCTGCCTCCGCCCGCGGGCCGCACGGACGGCGGCGTGGCGCGCCCGGGTACATTCCGGCCTGGTACATTCCGGCATGGCAGACTCGTTCTCCGACGACGCGCCGCCGCCCCCGCCGTCGGTCGTGCCGGGCGCGGAGTTGATGGTCGCGCGGGCGGTGGCCCGGCGCTCCGGGCGGCCGGTGTTCGCGGTACGCGACCCGGCGACCGGCACGCGCCGCCTCGCGGGCGAGCCGCCCGAGGACGTGCGCGACCTCGCCTACCTCATCGACCGCCGCGGGGGCGTGCGCTACGGCCCGGCGGGCCGCGCCGACGCGCCCGCCGCGGGGGCCTCGCTCGTCCGCGACGCGTCGCGGATCCCCGCGGCCGAACTCGCGGTCGCGCGCGACGTCGCGCTCGCCGCGGGCGCGACGGTGTTCGTCGGCGACCCGCCGGTCTCGTCGTTCGACGCGCTCGACGACGAGGATGACGAGGACGAGACGGTGCTCCTCGCCGACCAGGGCGGTCCGGCGTTCCGCTTCGAACCGCCGGCCGACGGCACGCTCCGCTACGCGGTGCGCCCGTGGGGGGAGCTCGTCGTCGGCGACGACGCGCGCCGCGAGCCGCCGCGCGGGGTGAACGACCCGGGGTGGACGCCGCGCGTGAGCGCGATCCTCCGCACGCTCCGCCGCTTCCGCGAGCGCGGCGCCTCGCTCGCCACCCTCGGCGCCGTCGACGCGCGGGCGTGGGGGCGCGTGGAGCGGCTCGTGCCGGAGGCGGAACGCAAAACACTGCGCCCGGGCGTCGTCGTCGGACGGCCCGGGCGCGAGGTCGCGGCCGCCGTCGAGGCGGCCGCGGAGCGGGAGGTGGCGCGGCTCCGGGCCGAAGCCCGGCGCCGGGTGCGGGACTGACGCGGCGTTAGGCCGTCGGGCCTCAGGCCATCGGCCCCGGCGCGCCCTCGCGCACGGCGATCTGCACCCCCGCCTTGGGCTCGCCGTCGATCTCGAGCATGAAGGTGTAGCGGCCGAACTCGGGGAGCCCGAACATGTCGAAGATCATCGGCAGGTCGATCGCGATCGAGTCGATCCCGGCCGGGACCTGCGGGACGTTGATCTCGCCGCCGGGCCGCGCGAGCTCCTGGCCCTTAGGGTCCTTGATGACGACTTCGGCCTTGTAGGTGCGCCCGGTCTCGTCGCCCGTGAGCAGGAGGCGCGCGGCGAACGAGAGGCGGGGGAGCGTGACCGGGACCTGGACGGCCTGGATGTCGCTGAAAACGCCGATGAGCGACGGCTTGCCGTCAGCCCCGACGAGGACGTGGTCGCACACGGCGACGTACTGGACGTGCATCGAGAAGCGCGGAAGGGGTCTGGGAAGGGCGGTTCGGGAAAGCGTGGGTAAACTAGCGGGTGGGGCGCGGGGGATCGGGCGGGGGTACCGCGCGGTTGGTGACGCGCTGTTGATCGGGCGCTGTTGATGCGGCGCGGTTGGTGGGACGCTGTTGGAACGGCGGGAAGGACACGGGTGGCAGCGCCCGGGTCCGGGTGCCCCGGCTCTCCCGCCGTCTCAAACGCGCCGTTCCAACAGCGTGGTATCAACAACGCCTCTCGAACAGCGCGTCACCACCCGCGCCGTCCCCCACCCTGCCCAACACACCACGTTAGACTAGCTTTCGGCCGTTATTCGGTACCCCCACCGCCTCACCAGGAGCACACGTGGACCTCGAAGCGAAGCTGGCGATCCTGGCCGACGCGGCGAAGTACGACGCGTCGTGCGCGTCGAGCGGCTCCAAGGGGCGCCGGGCCGCCGCGGGCACCGGCGGCGTCGGCTCGACCGAGGGGATGGGCATCTGCCACAGCTACACGCCCGACGGGCGCTGCGTGTCGCTGCTCAAGGTCCTGCTCACCAACTACTGCGTCTACGACTGCCTCTACTGCGTCAACCGCCGGTCGAGCGGCGTGGCGCGCGCCCGCTTCACGCCGGCCGAAGTCGTCCGCCTCACGCTCGACTTCTACCGCCGCAACTACATCGAGGGGCTGTTCCTCTCGTCCGGCATCGCGCGGTCGCCCGACCACACGATGGAGCAACTCGTCGAGGTCGCGCGCACGCTCCGCGTCGCGCACGACTTCCAGGGATACATCCATCTCAAGACGATCCCGCACGCGAGCCCCGAGCTGATCGCGGAGGCGGGGCGCTGGGCGGACCGGCTGAGCATCAACGCCGAACTGCCGACGGCGGGGGATCTCGCCGCGCTCGCGCCGGAAAAGGATCTCGGCGTCATCCGCGGCGCGATGACCGCGATCCGCGGGCGTATCGACGAGGCGCGCGCGGCCGCGGCCGACACCCGGGCGCCGCGCGGGCCCGCGCTCGTCACGCTGCGGCGCGCGGCCGCGCGGCGGCCCAACGCGGCCCCGGGGGCGGCCGCCGCACCCGCGCTGTTCGCGCCCGCGGGGCAGAGCACGCAACTCATCGTCGGCGCCACGCCCGCGACCGACGCGACGATCCTCGCGACCGCGACCTCGCTCTACGCGACGCACCGCCTGCGGCGCGTCTACTACTCCGCCTTCAGCCCGATCCCCGACGCGCCGACGGCGCTGCCGAGCCTGTCGCCGCCGCTCGTGCGCGAGCACCGGCTGTACCAGGCCGACTGGCTCGTGCGCTTCTACGGCTTCCGGGCGGCGGAGCTGACGACGCCGGACGCGCCGGACCTCGACCTCGCGCTCGACCCGAAGCTGGCGTGGGCGCTCCGCAACCGGGCCGACTTCCCGGTCGACGTGAACCGCGCGCCGAAGGCGGTGCTGCTGCGCGTCCCCGGCGTCGGCGCGCGGAGCGTCGAGCGCATCCTCGCGACCCGGCGCTGGTGCCGGCTGCGGCTCGCCGATCTCGTTGCACTCAAGGTCGTGGTGAAGCGCGCGCTGCCCTTCGTCGTCACCGCCGACCACACGCCGCGGCTGCTCGACGCGGGCGACCTGCGCGAGCGGCTGCTCGCGGCGCGGCCGCGCGCCGCGGCGGTCCAGACCGACCTGTTCGCGGGGGTGGGGACCGGCGGTGGCTTCACGGCCGGCGCGGCTACAGCCGGCGCGTCCGCGCGCTCGGTACTCCTCGGCGAGCTGTGACCGCGGCGTGAGCGCGCGCTGATGCCGGCCGTCCCCTTCGACGGCACGTTCGAGGGCTGGCGCGCGGCGGCGCGCGCGGCGCTCGCGGCCGACCTCGCGCCGGCGCACGCCGTCTGGCAGCCCGCCGGCGACGCGCAGCACGCCCTCCCGCTCGACGCGCCCGACGCCGCGCCGCGCCCGGCGCCAGCGCCTAACGCGGCCAGCGTTCCGGCCGCGCACCCCGCCGCCGCCGTGCCGCGCCGCTTCCTCGCGCTCGGCGCGATGGTCGCCTGCCACCGCGACCCGGAGCGCTGGGCGACGCTCTACCGCGTCCTCTGGCGGCTCACGCGCGGCGGGGAGCCGCACCTGCTCGCCGTGGCCGTCGACCCCGACGTGCTCCAGCTCGCCCGCATGGCGAAGGCGGTCCGGCGCGAGGTGCACAAGCTGCACGCGTTCGTGCGCTTCCGCCTCGTGCGCGCGGCCGACGGCGTCGACGAGTACGTCGCCTGGTTCGAGCCCGAGCACGACGTCGTCGAGCAGGCGGCCGAGCTCTTCGTCCGCCGCTTCGCCAACATGCGCTGGGCCGTGCTCACGCCGCGCGTCTCGGTCCGCTGGGACGGCGCCGCGCTCAGCGTCGGCCCCGGCGTCCCCCGCCGCGCCGCCCCCTCGGCCGACGCGCTCGAGCACCTCTGGGGCACGTACTACGCGCACGTCTTCAACCCGGCGCGCGTCAAGCTGCAGGCGATGCGCGCGGAGATGCCGAAGCGCTACTGGCGGAACCTCCCCGAGGCGCCGCTCATCGCGCCGATGGTCCGCGACGCGCCCGCCCGCGTGCGCCGCATGGTCGAAGCCGCGGCGACGCGCCGCACGCCCGCGCCGGCCGCGGTCGGGGCCGCCCCGGACGCGGCGCCGCCTGCGGCCGAGGGGCGCGCCGACGACGAGTGTGCCGACCACGAGCGCGCCGACGAGGAGCGCGGCGACGCGGGGTACGCCGTCGCGCCGCGGCGGGTCGGCCGCGCGCTCGTCTACGCCGGCACCTCGGCCTGGGAGCGGGACGACGCCGACGCCCTCGCCCCTAACGCCGACCCGCCGCCCGACGCCGCCGCGCGGCTGCGTCACTACGCCGCCCGCTACCCGCTCGCGGTCGCCGCGTCGACGCGCGCGCGGGTGTTCGCTCCGGCCCTCGCCGCGCTCTGGGCGGCCCGCGCCCCCGCCGGCCTCCTCTTCGACGTCTACGCGCACACCGCCCTGCTCGGCGGACCCGTCCGCCCGCACCGCCTCCCGCGGGCCGTCCGCGACCTGCTCCCGCCCGCACTCGCCGGCGCGGAGCGCGTCGCGGGCGAACACGTGCCCGACGCGGTCCGCGACGCGCTCCACGCCCGCTTCCGCGCAGCGGTCGACGTGCTCGCCGGGCGCGGCGCGCTCGGCGCGGTGCTCGTCCGGGCGCCGCGCGAGTTCGGGCCGAGCCGCGAGCGGGCGGAGGCACTCCGCGGCTGTCTCGCGCGGTGGGGCGGGCTCCCGATCGCGGTGGAATTCGAGCACCCGGAGTGGAGCAGCGGGCGGCTGCGCGCGCGGACCGACGCGCTGCTCGCCGAACAGGGCGCCACGCGCGTCCTCGCGCCCGGCGAGGAGGCGAACCCGGGACCGCTCGCCGTCGTCCGCGGCGGCGAGCCCGCCTCGATCGCGCGCGTCGCGGACCGGGTCGCGTCCGTGCACGTACTCGGCGCGACGGATTGAACCCGGGTTGCGCCCCGGCACGCGTCCGGCCCCGGCGGGTACGAGGCCGGCCGACGCTCACCCTCCGGTCACCGTCCGATGCCAGGCTTCCGCGTCATCCTCGGCCTAACGGCCGCCCTCGCCGCCTGCACGCCGGGCGGGCCGGCGCCGGCCGCACGCCCGGACCACCACCCGCCCCCCGTGTCACAGCCCGCCGCGCCCGAATCGATCTACCACGCGCAGATGAGCCAGTACCCGACCGGCGAGGAGACCGTCCTGCGCGACCGCGCCGCGTGGGAGGCGGCGTGGGCGCAGCTGAACAACGGGATGGTCGCGCCCCCACTCCCGGCGGTCGACTTCACGACGTCGAGCGTCGTGCTCGTCGCGATCGGACCGCGGAGCTCGGGCGGGTACGACGTGCGGGTCACCAACGTCCGGCGCGACGGCCCCGACACGGTGGTGGACTACACCGTCACCGAACCGGGGCCGGGCTGCATGACGGCCGCGGTGATGACCGCGCCGGTCGACGTCGTGCGCGTGCCGCGCCCGGACGGCGTCGTGCGGTTCGCGCGCCGCACGGTCCGGCGCCCCTGCTGAGGGCGCCGGACGGACCCCGTCAGGCTGCCGCCGTTAGGCCTCGCGGCGGCGCCGCGCGACGACCAGCACGCCCGCGAGCCCGACGCCGAGCAGCGCGTATGTCGACGGCTCCGGCGTCACCTCGGCCACGACGTTCGTGAACTGGTGCTCGACCGACACGTAGGAATAGTCTTGATCCCAGAACACGTCGTCGAGGCCGCGGAAGTCGGCGTCGAACGTGAGCGTGTGGTAGACGGGCGTTTGTTGGCCTCCGATCAGCGGCGGGGCGGGAATCGTGAACGTCTGGTAAACGAACCCGCCGGACGCGAGGATGCCGAAGAACGTGAGGTCGAAGGGCTGCAGGAACGGCGCGTAGGGCGTCGAGAACAGGTGCGCGACGTCGATCGAGTACAGGTTGAACGTGCGCACCGGGACGAACGGGTCGTCCCCGGCCACGTACATGTCGATCTCCGCGCCCGGCACCGTGGCGTAGAGGCCCGTCGACGTACCGCCGTTCGACGGGCGGTTGACCGCCCCGGCGTCGGCGGTCCCCCACGTGCCGAGCACGTTGCGCGTCGAGGAGCCGAACGCCTCGTAGAAGTCGAAGCCCTTGGACGTCAGCGGCTGGCCGACGGTCGCCGCGTACTCGCGCGTCGTGTCGCTCGCGTACTCGGCGAAGTCGATGCGGACCGCCTGCGCGGCGAGCGGCGCGGCGGCGAGCAGGGTGAGCGCCGCGGCGGACGCGGCGCGGGCGAGGCGACGAAGCATGATGTTAGGCGATCGAAGCGTTGGAAAGGCCTCGGCGGCCGCCGGCCGCCGCGGTCGGAGACCGGCGAGTCGCGGGTGGGGCCGCCGGAGTCAGCAGGCGCCGGCCCGCACCGCGGCGAGCGCCTTCTGCTCGTTCACGCGGCCGCCGCCGAAGACGCTCGCGGGGCCGATGACGTCGGTCGTACTCTTGATGCACTGCACGATCCGCGCGACGTTCGTCGCGCTCCGCGTCCCGCCGACGGCGGCGTAGAGGAGCGCCGCGATTCCCGCGACGTGCGGGGCGGCCATGCTCGTCCCGGAGTAGCCGATGTAGCGGTCTCGCTGCCCGGCGCAGGTGGCGGGCGCGCCGGGTACCCCGCCGACGTTGATCGCGCCGGCCTGGGCGGTCGTCCCGGCGCACAGCGACCAGACGAAGTCGAGCGCGCTGCCCTGGGGCACGCCGTTCACCAAGTAGTGCGGGAACGAGTACGGGATGCCGCCGCGCCCTCCCGGCCCGAACACGTCGACCGCGGTGCCGTAGTCGGAGTAGAACGCGCGGCCGTCGGGCCCCTGCCACACCTTGGCGGGGTCGAACGGGTCGAAGCCGCTCGCGACGGTCGCGTACGCGTGCTTGGTCACCGGTCCGGTCGCGCCGACCGTGAGTGCCTCCGGCACCTGTCCCGGGTACTCGAGCTGCAACCCGCCCGGGTTCGGCAGCTGCAAGTTGAAGTTGCCGGCGATCGTGACGACGGCCGTCCCGCGGTCGGTCGCGTACTTGACGGCCGACCCGTAGAGGTCGAGGACGTACGGGCCGTAGTAGTCGATGAAGGCCCGGTCGCCGTAGAGGCGGCCCTGGATGCTCATGTTCACGACGTGCGCGCCGTGGTCCGCACACCACAGGATGCCGTTCACGATGTCGGTACCCGACCCGTAGCCCGACGCGCCCAGCACACGGGCGCTCAAGATGTTGGCCCGCGGCGCGACGCCGTTGATGACGACGCCGCCGGCAGCGACCGTCCCCGCGACGTGCGAGCCGTGCCCGACGAGGTCCTCGACGGTTTGCTCCACGGCCGCGGTGTCGGTGACGAGGTTGACGCGCGTCGTCACGCGCCCGGCAAGCTCCTGGTGCCCCTGGTCGACGCCCGAGTCGACGATGCAGACGTTGATCCCGGCGCCCTGCGTCGTGTTGGCCCAGCCATAGTCGGCGTGCATCACGCGCATGTCCCACTGGACGCCGCTCCGGTACCACGGCGGCGTTCCGGCCGCCGCGTTCCCGCCGAGGCCTGCGGCCGGCAGCACCTG
Organism: Gemmatimonadetes bacterium T265; assembly: GCA_019973575.1. Classification (NCBI taxonomy): domain Bacteria; kingdom Pseudomonadati; phylum Gemmatimonadota; species Gemmatimonadetes bacterium T265. Next base: position 2,026,608 of record BPUI01000001.1, on the reverse strand, counting down.
GTCGTCGACCTGCCCCATGAACTCCCGCTGGACGCCGCGGACCCCGGTCGTGACGAGCGCCGCCGGATTGGTCGCGTTCGCGACGACGAGGACGTTGAGTTGCCGGATCGCGCCCACCACCTTCGCCCCGCCCGCCGCGGCGAGCGCCGCGGTGGGCAGTGTGGTACCAGGCGTCGCCAGCGCGACCCAGTAGCGCGGCGTCGCCGGCACGCCCGGCACCTGCCGGGCGGCACTGAGCGCGGACGTCGGACCGGTCGGGACGCGGTCGGCGCATCCCGCCGCCGCGAGCGCGAGCGGGGCAAGCGCGAGAGACGTGCGGAGCGCGGCGGGGGCGCCCTGCGACAAACGGCGGTCTGTCATGGCGAGGGGGGGAGGGAGAACGGCCGCGCCCACCCCTACGCCGCGCAGGAGGACGTCGGCCAAACGAGCGCGCCCGCGTCCGAGCGCCGGCGCCAGCGTACCACGCGCGCCCCGAAGTAGCAATAGTGACGCGGTGGCGCGCCAGCACCCTCGTCCCGCTAGAACCGCCCCCCGAGCGACAGATCCACCCGGACCGCCTTCTGCGCCCCCAACCCCTTCGCGACCTCCGCCCGCAGCAGCCCGTCGAGGAACGTCGCGCCCGCGCCCGCCCCGCGCAGCGTCTCCCCGCGCGCGAACGCCCGCTCCCCCGCCCGCCCCGCATCGAAGAACACCACCGGCCGCACGAGCGTCCCGGTACCTAACCCGAGCTCCGCGCGCGTGAGCCAGAATTGGCGCCCGATGTACCCGTCCCCCTCCGCACGCGGGAAGTTGCCGCGCACCGTCTGCAAGCCGCCGAGGTAGAACAGACGCTGCACCGGCACGCGCCCGCCGGCCAGCGCGCCCGTCGCCGCCGTCACGCTCGGCGTCACGAAGCCGAGCGGGCGGGAGAGTGTCACCTCGCCTAACGCGCGGGCGTACGGCGCGGTCCGCGGGCCGGGGCCGTCATCGGCATAGCGCGCGGCTGCTCCCTCCACGCGGGCGCGCACCGTCGCCCGCAGCCCGGCCGGGTCCGCCCCGAACGTCCGCGCCAGATCGCCGCCCACGCCGAACGCGGCGAGTCGGTCGGCCGCGACGTTCGGCACGTAGCGCGGGCCGATCGCGCCCTTGCGCAGCTCGGCCGCCGCGCCCCGCTCGTCCTCCGCGAACACGCGCCAGCCGAGCGCGGCGCCGCGGAAGAGGTCGAGCGGATTCCAGCCGGTCGAGGGCGTCGCGTCCGGGTCGACGAGTGCGTCGGCCGGCCGCGTCCCGCGCAGCTCCGCGCCCCAGCTCCGGTAGTAGAATCCTTCGTCCCGCCCGTAGAGCGCCGCCGCGAGCGAGGCGCCGAAGCCGAGCGGGTTGCCCCAGTCGTCGTTCGCGACCGCGAGGCGGTGGTACGCCGCGAGGCGGAGGGTCGACGGGTTCGACGCGCCGCGCGTGCGCGTGACGCCGAGCTCCGCGTTCGGGACGAAGTCGGCGAGCCCGAGCCGGAGCGTCGCGTCGGCCGCGTAGCCGGCGGGGAGCGTGGTCGTCGCCCCGACGCCGACCGAGAGCCCCTCGACGCGGTTGAAGCGCACGAGGTCGAGCCCGGTGCGCAGGCGGGGCGCGTGCGGCGGCCAGGCCGCCGGCACGACCCCGTCGAGTGCCGACAACAGCGCCGCGCGGTCGGCGGCTCCCGTCGGGGTTTCGTCCGCGTCGTACGGCGATTTCGGAAGGTCGGGCGAGGTGGCGAGCGTCGAGCGGTCGCACGGCCGGCGCACGCGCACCACCGGCCCGTCGTCGCCGCGGTGCGAGGCGCCCGCGTCGTAGAACGTCGCCCCGCTCCCGCACTGCGACTCGCGCCGCGCGAGCCCCGCCGCGCGCCGCCGCAGCCGGTCGCGCTCACCCGTTAGGCGCCGCGCGCCCGCGCTGTCCCCGAGCGCGGTGAGCGAGTCCGACCGCCGCGTCAGGTCGACGCCGGCGCGCGCCCACGCGCGCAGCAGCGAGTCGACCCGCGCCCGCCGCTCGGCGCCGGTCGTGCCGCGCAGGCCCGCGCGCGCCTCGCGGCCGCCCGACGTGCCGACCATGACCTCGCCCCGCGCGGCGCTGTCGGCGGGCGCGAGGGCGAGGGCGGAGTCGATCGCCGTCCGCAGGACCGCGGGCGCGGCGGCGCGAGTCGCGCTGTTAGGCACCGCGCTGTTAGGCACAGAGTCGCGCCCCGGCGTGCCTGACGAAACGGCGCGGGCGGGAGCGCCCTCGCCCGCGACGGTCACCGCGTCGTACCGGTACCGCTCGTCGAGCGTCACCGGCATGCGCAGGAAGCCGCTCGTCGCCTGGCCTTCCGCGACGCTCCGCCGCGGCAGCCACACGCGCCCCTGGAACAGCCCGTACTCGACCGTGATGGCCGAGATCGTCGCGCGCACGGGCCCGGTCGCGAAGGTGAACCACCGCGGCGGGTGCTCCTCGCGGATGTCCTGCTCCGCGCCCGCCCGCGCGCGGCGGCGGTCGGCCGCGCCCGCCGTCGCCGTATCATGCGCGGCCGCCTGCCGCAGCGAGTCGAGCCGGCGCCGCACGTCCGCGTCGGCGGCGGCCCAGAGGTCGAAGTCGACGCTCATCCGGTACACCGCGCGCACCACGTGCCCGCTCGCCGTGTCGAACCAGAACGAGCCGACGAACGCCCGCGGACTCGGCCGGCGCGGCGTGATCTTCAGCTCGCGCAGCCCGATCGAGCGACCGTCGGGCAGACGAATTCCCGACGACTCGCCGAGCGCGTAGCGGTAGTACGCCTCCGACCCGTTAGCGAGCGGGTGGATGAACGACGTCGGGTCGACGTCCGGCTTCGCGACGCCGAACGAGGACGACGGGAACCAGAGCGTTTCGCGCCCCGGGAAGTACGGGATCGGCGTCGCGTCGACGAGGTCGGCCGTGGTGTGCTGCTCGTTGGCGAGCGGGAAGACGGCCCGGCTGCCGGTCTGTTCGACGGTCACGCCCGCGCCGCGCGCCCACGTCACGTGCGCGGCGCCCTCGGTGCGCAGCAGGAGCCGCTCGCGCGCGAAGGCGCCGAGCCCGAGTCCGACGGAGAACCGCTGGTACGTGTGCGCGTCGTAGGACGTCAGCGCGGCGTCCTGCGCGAGCCGCGCCGCCCGCGCGCGGCCGAGGAGGGCGCGGGCGCCCGCGTCGCCGGCGTCGGCGCGCACGGGCAGCGTGGCGAGCGTCGCGGTGTCCCGCGCCGTCGTGTCCGGGCGTGCGGTCGGGCGCGCATCGAGCGGCGCGAGCTGCGGCACCAGCGCCGCGGCGATCAGGGCGAACGAGAGCATGCGGCAGGGCAACGGCGGTGGACGCGGCCGGCCGGACGCCGCGCGTGCGTCGTCCTACGCCGCCACCCCGGAGCTGGTTTCCGGCGTCGCCGCGGCGCCCGCGGCGCCGGCCCGCGCCTCGGGCGCCCCGCTCCGGTCGCTCGGCGTGCGGGCGGCGAACGGCACGCGGCGCGCGCGCGCGGCGAGCGCGATTCGCAGCGCGCCCGCCGCGATCGTCGCCGCCCCGATCTCCCACCCGACGCGCACCGTCCCGACCGCGACCGCGACGCATAGGACGAGCGCGAGCACGACCTGCACCGCGCCCGCCCCCGCGAGCACCGTCGGCATCGGCATACGGCGCCGGTTGCGGAGCGCGAGCGCGAGTTCGCACGCCCCCGTCACGAGCGCCCAGGCCGCGACGATGCCGAGCAGCGCGGCCGTCGTCGCGTCGCGCCACACGAACGCGAGCACGCCGAGCGCAGTCCCGCCGACGCCGGCGACGAGCACGAGGTCGCGCGGGCCAGCCGCGTCGCGGGCGCGGGAGCGATAGCGCGCGGCGGTGAGCAGCGTGAGCACGCCGTCGACGAGCGCGTACGTGGTGAACAGCCCCGCGAACGCGCCGACCGTGAGGTCGGGCCACGTGAGCGTGAGCAGCCCGAACAGCAGCGCCGCGACGCCGCGCGCGCCGAGCGCCCACCAGTTGCGTATGAGACGATCCGCCATGACGTAAACTCGCGAAAATCCCCCGCCGGCCTTGCCGCGGGGTCAGCCCGCAGGGCAGGATTCCGGCCACCCGCTCGTGCCGACCCCGTCGGCCCACCGCTCCCGACGCGCTCTCGGCACTTTCGTGACGTTTACCCCCGCGCCGCGCGGTCGATCGCCGCACGACGACGCCGGCGACCGCCCGCTCGCGGTCGTCACCGGCCCGACCGCCGGGATCGGACGCGCCTTCGCCGAGCGGCTCGCGGCGGCGGGGCACGACCTGCTGCTCGTCTCGCGCGACGCGGCACGGCTGGGCGCGACGGCGGCCGACCTCGCCGCGCGTCACGGCGTCCGCGTCGACACGCACCCCGCCGACCTCGCCGACGAGGACGCCGTCCGGACACTCGCCGCGCGCCTCTCCGCGGCCCCGCGCGTGGACCTCCTCGTCAACAACGCCGGCTTCGGCACGCACGCCCGCATCGTCGGCGGAGATCCGGAGTTGGAGGCGCGGATGATCGCCGTGCACTGCGCGGCCCCGCTGCGCCTCGCGCAGGCCGTGCTCCCGGGGATGGTCGCGCGGCACGCGGGCGCGGTCGTCAACGTCGCCTCGGTCGCGGCGTTCACGCCCAACGCGCGCTACGCGACCTACAACGCGACGAAAGCTTTCCTGCAGCTCCTGAGCGAGGGGATCGCCGCGGAGGTCGCGGCCTCGGGCGTGCGCGTGCAGGCGCTCTGCCCGGGGCTCACGCGCACCGAGTTCCACGCGCGCATGGGCGCCCGCGGCGCGGCCGCGGTGGCGCGGATCCCGGGGGCGCTCTGGATGAGCGCCGACGCGGTCGTCGACGCCTCGCTGCGCGCGCTCGCGCGCGGCGGGCCGGTGACGGTCGTCCCCGGGCTCGGCTACCGCGCGACGGTCGCCGTCCTCCGCCGGCTGCCCCTCCGCGCGCTCGCCTGGGGCGCGCGGGCGAGCGCCTAACGTCTCCCCTCCGCCCGGCCGCGCCGTGCACGTCGTGCGGTTCGACCGTTTCGGCGACCCCGCCGAGGTCCTCGCCGTCGTCGACGCGCCCGACCCCGGCCCGCCCGCCGCGGGCGCGGTCGCCGTCGACTTCGTCGCCTCGCCGCTCAACCCGAGCGACCTGCTCACCGTGCGCGGCGAGTACGGCGTGCGCCCCGACCTCCCGGCCACGCCGGGGTACGAGGGGGTCGGGCGGGTCGCGGCGTTAGGCGACGGCGTCGCGCACCTCGCGGCCGGCGACCTCGTGCTGCTCATCGGCGGCCGCGGCACGTGGCGCGCGCGCGCCAACCTGAAGGCGGCCCGCCTCTTCCCGCTCCCGCCAGCGGACCCGCTGCAGCTCGCCATGCTGACGGCCAACCCGCCGACCGCGCTGCTCATGCTGGAGCAGTTCGTCGCCCTCGAGCCGGGGCAGTGGGTGATCCAGAACGCGGCCAACTCGGGCGTCGGCGTCGCGCTCATCGCGATCGCCCGCGCGCGCGGGCTGCGCACGGTGAACGTCGTCCGCCGCGCGTCGCTCGCCCCGCAGCTCGCCGAGGCCGGCGCCGACGTCGTGCTCGTCGACGGGCCCGACCTCGCGAAGCGCGTGCGCGCCGCGCTCGGCGGCGCGGGCGCCGAGCCGGGCGCGCTCCGCCTCGGCGTCGACGCGGTCGGCGGGCACGCGACGGCGCGCCTCGCCCGGGCGGTCGCCGAGGGCGGCACGGTGGTGAGCTACGGGTCGCTCTCCGGCGAGCCGTGCGCGGTCGAGGCGCGCGACACGATCTTCCGCGACGTCACGCTCCGCGGCTTCTGGCTCACGCGCTGGATCGGCCGCGCGGGGCCGGCGGACGTCTCGCGCGTCTTCGGCACGGTCGCGCGCTACGTCGCCGACGGCACGGTCCGCGTCCCCGTCGGAGCGACGTACCCCCTCGCGCGCGCGCGCGAGGCCGCCGCCCACGCCGCGCGCGAGGGGCGCGACGGCAAGGTCCTCCTCGTCGCCGACTGACGCGGCGACCCACGCCACCCAGCCGCCCGTGTCACACCGCGTCCTCCTCGCCGCCCTCTTCGCGTTAGGCGCCGCCCGCGCCGGCGCGCAGACGAACCCCGGCGCGGTCTCCGCCCCGCCGGGGCCGCGCGCCGCCGCCGCGCTCCAGGGGGACGCCGTCCTCCCCGACTTCCGCTTCGACTCCGGCGGCATGCTCCCCGCCCTGCGCCTCCACTACCGCACGCTCGGCCGCCCCCGCCGCGACGCGGCCGGCGTCGTGCGCAACGCCGTCCTCATCCTCCACGGCACCGGCGGCGCGGGCACGCAGTTCCTCGGCGCCAACTTCGCCGGCGAACTGTTCGGCCCCGGCCAGCCGCTCGACACGGCGCGCTACTACGTCGTCCTCCCCGACGGCATCGGCCACGGCCAGTCGAGCAAGCCGAGCGACGGCCTGCACGCGCGCTTCCCGCACTACACGTACGGCGACATGGTGCGCGCCGAGCGCCGCCTGCTCGAAGAGGGGCTCGGCGTTAGGCACCTGCGCCTGGTCCTGGGGACGTCGATGGGGTGCATGCACGCGTGGGTCTGGGGCACCACGCGGCCCGGCTACGCCGACGCGCTCGCGCCGTTCGCCTGCCTGCCGACGCAGATCGCCGGGCGCAACCGGATGTTCCGCCGCATGGCGATGGACGACATCCGCCTCGACCCGGCGTGGCAGCACGGCGAGTACCGCGCGCAGCCGCCCGGCCTCACGGCGGCGCTGCAGGTCCTGTTCGTCATGGGCAGCGCCCCGCTCGTGCAGCAGGCGCAGGCCCCGACGCAGCGCGCCGCCGACAGCGTTATCACGGCGTTCCTCGCCGCGCGGCGCGTGGCCACCGACGCGAACGACTTCCTCTACCAGTTCGACGCGTCGCGCGACTACGACCCGTCCGCCCTGCTGGACCGCGTGCGCGTCCCGGTGCTCGCGATCAACTCGGCCGACGACGAGATCAACCCGCCCGACCTCGGAATCATGGAGCGGCTGATCCCCCGCGTGCCGACCGCGCGCTACGTCCTGATCCCCGCGGGGCCGACGACGCGCGGCCACGGCACGCACACGCAGGCCGCGGTGTGGAAGGCCGAGCTGGCGCGCTTCCTCGACGCGCTGCCGCCGGCGGAGATCACGCCGCCGTGAGCGCCGTAGAACCGGTCCCGATCGAGCGCGTCGTCGCCGTCGACTGGTCCGGGGCCCGCGACGCCAAGGGCGTGTGGCTCGCGGAGGTGGACCGCGGCGTCGTGACCCGGCTCGAAGCCCCGGGGAGCCGCGAGCACGCCGTCGCGCGCGTCGCCGCCGCGTCGCGCGAGGGGCCGCGGCTCGCGGCCGGGCTCGACTTCGCGTTCTCGTACCCGGCCTGGTTCCTCGAGTCGCGCGGCTGCGCCGACGCGTTCGCGCTCTGGGACCTCGTCGCGCGCGAGGGCGAGGGCTGGCTCGCGCGGCCGGCGTACCCGTTCTGGACGTTAGGCACGCGCGCGCGGGGCGAGGCCGGCCCGCGCGCCTACCGCGAGACCGAGCGCGAGGCGGCGGGCGCGCGCGTCTCGCCGAAGTCGGTCTTCCAGGTCGGCGGACCCGGGCAGGTCGGGACGATGTCGATCCGCGGCATTCCGCTGCTCCGCGACCTGCGCGCCGCGGGGCTCGCGGTGTGGCCCTTCGAAACCCCCGGCCCAACGCAGTCGGTGGTCGTCGAGATCTACCCCCGCCGGTACTACGGCGACGCGGTCGTCAAGGGCGACGCCGTCGCGCGGCGCGCGTACCTCGGCCGCTACGGCGGCCGCGTGAGCGACGCGCAGCGCGACGCCGCGGCCGGCAGCGACCACGCGTTCGACGCACTGACCGCCGCGCTGGCGATGTGGGACCGGCGCGACGAACTCGCCACGCTTGGAACGGCGGAGGGGGAGGAGGCTTTGGAGGGCAGAATTTGGGGGACGTAGCCCGCCCCGCCCTCCCCGTCGCCCTCCCCGCCGCGCCTAACATTCCCCATGACCGCATCGTACCTCGGCGACCTCCCCCCCTCGGCCCTCCAGCGCTACGGCCGCGAACTGCTCGACTGGATCTCGGCCTACCTCTCCGACCCCGAACGCTACCCCGTCCTTGCCCGCGTCCGCCCCGGCGACGTCACCGCGGCCCTTTCCCCCTCGCCGCCCGTCCGCGGCGAGTCCCTCGCCGACATCCTCGCCGACGCCGAGCGCGTGCTGCTCCCCGGGGTCACCCACTGGAACCACCCCGGCTTCTTCGCCTACTTCGCCATCTCCAGCAGCGTCCCGGGCCTCCTCGGCGAGATGCTCGCCGCCGCGCTCAACGTCAACGCGATGATCTGGACCGCCGCCCCGTCCGCGACCGAGCTCGAGCGCGTCGCCCTCGACTGGCTGCGACAGCTGTTGGGCATGGGCCCCGGCTGGTTCGGCCTGATCCACGACACCGCGTCCGTGTCGACGCTCGTCGCCCTCACGGCCGCCCGCGAGGCCGACCCCGCGCTCGCCGTGCGCGAGCGCGGCATGGCCGGGCGCGCCGACCTGCCGCCGCTCCGGGTGTACTGCTCCGAGCACGCCCACTCCTCCGTCGACAAGGCCGCGATCACGTTAGGCATCGGCCACGCGAACGTCGTCAAGGTCCCCGCGGACGACGCGTTCCGCCTCCGCCCCGACCTGCTCGCCGCCGCGATGGACGACGACGTCGCGCGCGGGATGCGCCCGGTCGCCGTCGTCGCGACCACCGGGACGACCGGCACGACGAGCGTCGACCCCGTGCGCGCGGTCGCCGCCGTGTGCCGCGCGCGCGGCGCGTGGCTCCACGTCGACGGCGCGTACGGCGGGGCGGCCGCGGTCGTCCCCGAACTGCGCGGCGTGCTCGACGGGGTCGAACTCGCCGACTCGCTCGTCGTCAACCCGCACAAGTGGCTCTTCACGCCGCTCGACTGCTCGGTGCTCTACACGCGCCGCCCCGACGTGCTCCGGCGCGCATTCTCGCTCGTCCCCGAGTACCTCGTCACCCACGTCCCCGCGGCCGACGGCGGCGAGGCCGAGGGCGGCGAGGCCGCGCGCGTCGACCTCATGGACTACGGCGTCCAGCTCGGCCGGCGTTTCCGCGCGCTCAAACTGTGGATGGTGCTCCGCGCGTTCGGCGCCGAGGGGCTGGCCGAACGCCTGCGCTACCACGTGCAGCTCGCGCAGACGTTCGCCGCCTGGGTCGCCGCCGAGCCGGGGTGGGAGGTGAGCGCGCCGCACCCGCTCTCCCTCGTCTGCTTCCGGCACGCGCCGCCCGGCGTCGACCCCGAGGCGCAGGACGCGGCCAACGCGCGCATCCTCGCCGCGGTGAACGCGGGCGGCGAGGTGTTCCTCTCGCACACGCGGCTCCGCGGGCGCTACGTGCTCCGCCTCGCGGTTGGGAACATCCGCACCGAAGAGCGCCACGTCGCGCGCGCGTGGGAGCTGCTACGCCAGGCCGCGCGCAGTCTGTGACGCGCGCGGCGCGCACCCCCTCTTGCGCGATGTGCCGCGCGTCACAATGTTGGCGCCGCGTCGCGGGACCGGTCACCCGCGGCGTGTAGCGGACGTCGTGACCGGCCCCGCCGCGCCCGCCTCCGGGCAGCCGACCGTGGAGACCCCCCGCGCATGAAGCGCTTCGCCCCCTGCAGCACCGCCCTCCTCCTCGCTGCCGCAGCCCTCGCCGCCTGCTCCAGCAGCGACCCCCTCGCCCCCCGCCCCGCGACCGCAGTCCGCGCGCCGACCCCGACCGCCGGCCCGTCCCTCTCCAGCGGGTACATGGTCACCTGGACGAAGGACGGCAGCACCCCCGGTGCCACCGCCAACAGCGGGTACATGGTGACCTGGACCAAGGACGGCGGCGGCAACGCCGGCGCCACCACGAACGGCGGCTACATGGTCACGTGGACGAAGGACGGCGGAGCGTCGACGACCAAGCCGTAAGTGCACGCCGGCCACGTGCGACGCCCCGCCGGTAGCCCTCGACCGGCGGGGCGTCGTGCGCGGTCGGCGCTCGTCCGCCGCGCTATCGTGCGGTCGGACCACAAGCGCGGAGTCGCGCGAGTGCCCACGGCGGTCGTCCACGCGAACGCCGGCTGGATGCCGCGGCGCCCGGATTAGCTTCCGGCGCCTGCTGGCGGCCCGCGCCTCGAGTTTCCTAACGACACGGCGGCGGGGCAGACCATCCGGCTGGTGCTCGAGACGACCGACGACGGTACGCCCGCCCTGACCCGGTACGCGCGGGTCGTCATCACCGTGGTGCGCTGAGAGGTATCGCGTTGTCCCTAAATCGGTGGTCCACGGCCCTGGGCGCGCTGGCGCTCGCCGGCTCGGCCGTGGTCACGGCCCGCGCCGCCGGCCGCCCCGCGCCCAACAACCGGCCGCCGGCGGGCGACACGGTCCGCACCTCGGCCGGCCTGCTCACCGGCACCGCGTCCGACCGGGCGGGCGGGCGCGCGTACCTCGGCGTCCCATACGCCGCGCCGCCGGTCGGTCCGCTCCGCTGGCGCCCGCCGCAGCCCGCCCCCGCGTGGCCCGGGATGCGCGCGGCCGACCACTTCGCGCCCGCGTGCGTGCAGCCGGGCCCCGCCGCGTTCGGGCCGTGGACGCTCGAGTTCCTGCTCCGCGGGCCGGTGAGCGAGGACTGCCTCACGCTCAACGTCTGGACCGGTGCCGGGCCTAACAGAAACGGCGCGGGGCGGCCGGTGCTGGTCTGGGTCCACGGCGGCGGGTTCACCGGCGGCTCGGGCGACGTGCCGGTCTACGACGGCGCGGCGCTCGCCGCGCGCGGCCTCGTCGTCGTCACGCTCAACTACCGGTTAGGCGCCCTCGGCTTCCTCGCGCACCCGGCGCTGACGGCCGAGTCGCCGGAGCACGCGTCGGGCGACTACGGGCTCCTCGACCAGGTGGCCGCGCTCCGGTGGGTGCGCGACAACGTCGCGGCGTTCGGCGGCGACCCGGCGCGCGTGACGGTCGCGGGGCAGTCCGCGGGGGCGGCCTCGGTGGTCCTGCTCACCGCGTCGCCGCTGGCCAGGGGCCTCTTCCAGCGCGCGGTGGTGGAGAGCGGCCCGGGCGGACTCGCCGCGTTCGGGATGGCGACCACGCGCGCGATCACCCGTCCGCTCGCCGAGGCGGAGCGCGACGGCGTCGCGTTCGCGGCGGCGTTGGGCGCCGCCGGTGGGCGCGCGCCGTCGCTCGCCGCCCTCCGCGCGCTGCCGGCGAGCGCGTTCGTCGCCGCCCCGGGAGCGGCGGGCGCGGCGGCCCCGCCGCGAATCCGCTTCGGCCCCGTCGTCGACGGCCGGTTCCTCCCCGAGCCGGTGGACGCGGTCGTCGCCGCGGGCCGGCAGAGCGACGTCCCGACGCTGACGGGGATCAACGCCGACGAGGGCAGCGCCTCGCCCACCTACGGCCGGTCCGACACGGTGCGCCTGCGCGACCTCGGGTTGGCGAGCCTGCACCGGGTCCTCGCCGAGCGCGCGAGGACGGCGCGGACGCCGGCGTACGCGTACCTCTTCGACCGGGCGATCCCGTGGCCGGAGCACCCGGAGTTCGGCGCGTTCCACACGGCGGAGGTACCGTACGTGTTCGGGACGCTCGACGCGCTCCCGCGCCCCTGGACGGCGGCGGACCGGCGGCTTTCCGCGACGATCATGGCGTACTGGGTCAACTTCGTGGCGCGGGGCGACCCGAACGGCGCGGGGCTGCCGGCGTGGCCGGCCTTCGATCCGCGTCGCGCGGCCGTGCAGGAGCTCGGGGTCGAACGCGTGGGACCGCGCGCCACGCCGGACAGCACCCTGCGCGCGCTCCTCGCGCCCTGACGACTACCACTCCTCGCGACTGCGCAGACCCAAGCGCGCGCCGACGTCGCGGAGTCGCGCCGACTCGCCGAGCGTCACGTGCTCAACTGGAGTGAGCCCACTAACTTCGGCCGATGCGCGCCAACCCCGCCCTCGTCGTCGCGGTCGCCGTGGCCCTCGCGGCCACCGCCGGCGGGGTCGCCCTCGCCGTCCGCTCGGGCGGCTACGCGCCGCGGGCGACCGCCACGGGCACCATCACCATCGCGCCCGGCTCGCCCGTCCCCGCCGGTACGTACGCCGCGCGCTACTGCGGCTCCTACGGGAACGTCGCCACCCAGCGCGGCTACGCCTACACGGTCCTCCTCCCGGGCGCCCGCACGCTCGCGCTCACCGACTCGCTCGCCCGCACGCCGGGCGCGCAGGACCCCGCCCGCGTCACCCTCGTCGTCGACGGCCCGGACGGCCGCTACGTCTGGCTTCCGGGGCTCGGCGGCTCGGTCACGGTCGGCGCCGAGCTGCTGACCGCCGACCTCGACGCGCGCCTCGTCGGCCCGCGCGGCGACACGGTGCCGCTCCGCGCGCGCTTCGCCTGCCGCCCCCGCGTCCCCCCGAAGCGGCGGGCGGGCGCCGCCGGTTAGGCGCCGTCCGTTAGGCGCCCGCCCCGGCCGTCTCCAGGATCGCCTCCAGCCCATCGCTCGTCACCGCCCGCGCGCCCGCGGCCGCCCACCGCGCCAGCATCGCGTCCAGCCGCTCGAGGCCGAGCCCCCACGTGGCGTCGCGCACCACGACGACGGCGTGCCCGCGCGCGAGCAGCCCGTCGACCGCCTGCCGCACGCAGACGTCGGCCGCGACCCCGCAGACGACGAACGTCGGCGCCGCCCCCGCGCGCGCCGCGACATCGGCCGCGAGCGCCGCCACGAACGCGTCCGCCCCGGGGTTGCCGTCGAACACCGAGAACTCGCGCTTGTGGATGAACACCGGGCGCCCGGCCGCTGCCGCAGCGGCCGCGGTCCGCGCGTCGGCCGCCGTCGCGTCGCGCCCGAGCACGACCACCGCCTCCGCGTCCGGCGCGATGGTCGGCAACAGCGCCGCCCCCGCCCGCTCGGCCGGGTCGAGGGAGAGCCCCATGCAGTGCGGCGGGTACGTGCCGCGCGTCGCGTCGGGCGCGACCGCGTCGATCTCGCGGTCGTCGGGCGCGTGCCAGTCGCCGGTGTAGACCAGCGCGTCCGCGTGGGCGCGCAGCCACGCGACCGTCCGCTCGATCGCCGGGAGCGCCTGCGTCGCCCCGACGTCGGCGGGGTCGAAAAGGTCGTGCACGTAGAGCCGCCCGCCCGCGGAGGGCGGGTCCATGAAGTCACGCTGCATGTCGACCACCCAGCCGACGACCGGGCGCGCGCTCATCCCGCCCCGTCCGCGCCGGGCGCAGGCGCGTCGGGCCGCGCGAGTGGGATGATCGCGACCGTGCAGCGCGACACGCACACCAGCCGGTCCGCCTCGTCGACGATCCGTACGTCCCACACGTGCGTCGTCCGGCCGAGGTGCGCGGGCGTCGCGGTCGCCGTCACGACGCCGTCGCGCAGCCCGCGCACGTGGTTGGCGTTGATCTCGAGCCCCACCGCCCCCTCGCGCTCCCGGTCGAGGTTGAGCCACGCGCCCACGCTCGCGACCGACTCGGCGAGCGCGACGCTCGCCCCGCCGTGCAGGAGCCCGAACGGCTGGTGCACGCGCGGTCCGACCGGCATGCGCGCGACGACCCGCTCGCGCGTGAGTTCGACGAAGGTGATGCCGAGCGTGGCCGCGAGCCCCGAGCCCTCGAGCCGATCGCGCGTGCCGGGCGGAATCGCGGGCGCCGCCTCAGACGCCACGGGCCGCCGCTGGCGCGACGATCCGCGCGTGCCACGACTCGGCGAGCGGCCGCTCGAAGCGCGCGCGCCAGTCCGCCACGGTCGTCACCGTCGTGTCGAACACCGGCGTCCCCTCGTCGACCGCGCCCGCGGCCGCCGCGCCGCGCAGCGCCGCGCGGTCGCCCCCCCGCACGCGGCCGTCCGCGTCGCGCCAGTACACGCGCCCCGCCGCAAGCAGCGACGTGCCGAGCGTGGGCTCGAGCGCGCGGAGCGAGCGAAACAGCCCGTCGATCGAGCAGCCCGACGCGCCGGCCGTCGACTGGTCCACCGCGACCGCGAGGAAGCGGCCGTCCCGCCATTCGCGCGCCGCGCGCAGCGGCGCGCCGTGCGCCGCCCACCCGGCGAGAAACGCGTCCGCGGCGGCGAGCAGCTCGGCTTCGCCGTCCGCGTCGAGCGGGTCGGCGGCGGCGAACACCCACAGGCGGGCGTCGTCCGGAAGGGAGTCGAAGGCGACGGCAGGCATCAGAACAGGAATCAGAACACGCGGGACACGTCGGAGCGGCGTTCGGTGTGCAATACGTGGCAATGTAGCGCCACCTTCGTGCGGGCTCGCCAGATTCGCCCCGGCGCCCCGCCTACCTTACGCCCGTGACCGACCGTACCCCGCCCGACACGCCCGCCGTCGCCAGTTCGCCCGCCGTTTCAGGTCCACACTACACGGGCCCCGAGCGGCGCGGCCCGAACCGCCTGCCCGTCTTCCTCGAGCCGACCGGGCGCCGCTGGGAACGCGTCCGGACGACCGTGCGGGCGGCGGCCGTCCTCACGAGCCTGCTCGCCCTGGTCGTGATCGTTGTCGCGCTCGTCGCGCCGAACCTCGGCGGACTGGGCAACGTGCTGCTCCCCGACCACCAGGTGCTCGGGCGGCCGCCGCGATTGCTGCTGACGAAGAACGCCCGCGAGCGGGCCCGCCAGGAGCTGCGCCTCTACGGCGCGCTCGAGCGCCACCGCGTGCCGAGCGGCGTGCGCGCCTCCGAGATCCGCGTCGACCCGCGGGCCAAAAAGCCCGGCCGCGTCCCCCTCGCCGACGAGCGCACCGACCCGATCGTCGCCGGCTTCTACGTCTCCTGGGACACCGCGTCGCACGTCGCCCTCGCCCGCTACGTGCGCCACCTCGACTGGGTCGTCGGCGAGTTCGCGTTCGTCGCGCCCGCGGGGGACTCGCTCCGGATCGACGTCGACAAGCGCGTGTTCTCGATCATCGACACCGTCGCGCCGGCCGACCGGCCGCGCGTCTTCCTCATGGTGTCGAACGCGAACCAGGGCGAGTTCACCGCCGGCCCGCTCGTCAGGCTCGTCTCGACCGCCGCGGGGCGCGCGCGCGCCGTCGCGCAGCTCGCCGCCGCGGTCAAACAGTACGGCTTCGCCGGCGTCACGCTCGACTTCGAGAACTTCCCCGCCTCCGCGGACCCGGGGATGCTCGCCTTCGTCCGCGCCGTCGGCGACGCCGTCCGCCCGCTCGGCGCGATCGTCACGCAGACCATCGCGACCGACCAGATCGAGGGCGAGCGCGCCGCGCGCTACGCGTCGTTCAACGACTACGTGTTCCTGATGCTCTACGACGAGCACTACGCGTCGAGCGGCGCGGGGCCCGTCGCGAGCCAGGCGTGGTTCGAGCAGCACGCGCGCGACTACCTGCGCTACGTGCCGGCCAAGAAGGCGATCGTTGCGTTAGGCGCCTACGGCTACGACTGGAACGACGGCGAGAGCAAGGTCTCGGAGATCAAGTTCCAGGAGGCCGTCGAGCTCGCGCGCAACAACGCCGCGCCCCTGCGCTGGGACGCGCGCTCGCTCAACCCCTACCTCACCTGGACCGACCCCGACTCGACCGACCACGTCATCTGGTACCTCGACGGCGCGAGCGCGTACAACCAGGCGCGCGCCGCGATGCGCCTCGGCGCCGCCGGCCTCGGCGTCTGGCGCCTCGGCTCCGAGGACCCGTCGCTCTGGCGCGTCATCGACCGTACCGGCGTCCGCCCCGACCCCCAGCGTCTGACGACCATCGACTCGCTCTACGACGTCGACTTCGTCGGCACGGGCGAGGTGCTCAAGGTCGTCGCCACCCCCACGGTCGGCGCGCGCACCGTCCGCGTCGACTCGGCGAGCGGCCTCGTCGTCGGGCAGACCACCACCGTGCTGCCGTCGCCCTACGTCGTGCAGCGCGCCGGCGCCCACCCGGGCGCGCCGCCCGGCCAGGGCGGGCGCAAGATCGCGCTCACCTTCGACGACGGCCCCGACGGGCAGTGGACGCCGCCGATCCTCGACACCCTCAAGAAGTACGGCGCGCCCGCGACCTTCTTCGTCATCGGCGAGAACGCCCAACGCCACCTCGCCCTCACGCGGCGCATCTACCGCGAGGGGCACGAGATCGGCAACCACACCTACACGCACCCCAACCTCGCCCTCGAGCCGAGCTGGCTCGCCCGGCTCGAACTCGACGCAACCAACCGCGTCATCGAGGCCGCGATCGACCGGCGCACCGCCCTCTTCCGCCCCCCCTTTTTCGGGGACGCCGAGCCGACGACCACCGACGAACTCGGGCCGGTGAGCGTGGCGAGCCGGCTCGGCTTCATCACCGCCGGCCTCCACCTCGACGCCGAGGACTGGGACCTGCAGCACGTGAAGACGGCCGACCAGATCGTCGCCAACGTGCTCGACGCCCGCGAGGCGCACCCGCTCGACGGCAACGTCGTGCTGCTCCACGACGGCGGCGGCAACCGCTCCCTCACCGTCGCCGCGTTAGGCCCGCTCATCGATTCGCTGCGCGCCCGCGGCGACACGCTCGTGCTCTTTTCCCAGCTCACGGGCGTGCCGCGCGACGTCGCGATGCCGCCGCTCCCGCGCGGGAGCCTCGCCCTCCGCTGGGCCGAACTCGCCGGCTTCGGGCTCTTCGGCGTCGGCGAGTGGGCGCTCTTCTGGGTGCTCACCACGGCCGTCGTCCTCGGCCTCGCGCGCCTCGCCTTCATCATGACGCTCGCCGCCGTGCACCGCGTGCGCTCCGACCGCCGCGGCGCGCGCCTCGACGCGCTCGCCGCCGAGGGACAGCCCACCCCCGGTCACGACTACGCGCCGAGCGTGAGCGTGATCGTGCCCGCCTACAACGAGGAGAAGGTGATCGTGAAGACGATCACCTCGCTCCTGTCCCAACGCTACGCGGGCGCGCTCGAGATCGTCGTCGTCGACGACGGCTCCCCCGACAGCACCTACGAGATCGCCGAGCACGCGTACGGCGCCCACCCGCAGGTCTCGGTCTACACGAAGCCCAACGGCGGCAAGGCGAGCGCGCTCAACTTCGGCATCGCGCGCGCCCGCGGCGAGGTCGTCATCGGCCTCGACGCCGACACCGTGTTCCTGCCCAACACCACGGCCGAGCTGGTCGCGCCGCTCGCCGACCCGCGGGTCGGCGCGGTCGCCGGGAACGCGAAGGTCGGCAACCGCGTCAACATCGTCACGCAGTGGCAGGCCGTCGAGTACGTGACGAGCCAGAACCTCGACCGGCGCGCCTTCTCCCTGCTCGACTGCATTACCGTCGTGCCGGGCGCGGTCGGCGCGTGGCGGCGCGCGCTCGTGCTCGAGGTCGGCGGCTTCAGCGACGACACGCTCGCCGAGGACCAGGACCTCACGCTCGAGATCCGCCGCCGCGGCCACTCCGTGGCCTACGCCGACCGCGCGATCGCCTACACCGAGGCGCCCGACACGCTGCGCGGCCTCGCCAAGCAGCGCTTCCGCTGGAGCTTCGGCACGCTGCAGTGCATGTGGAAGCACCGCGACGTCCTCCTCCGCCCGCGCTACGGCTCGCTCGGCATGGTCGCGATGCCTAACGTGTGGCTCTTCCAGCTCGTCTTCGCGGCCATCGGGCCGGTGGCCGACCTGATGTTCGTGCTGAGCCTCCTCTCGGTCTGGTTCAACAAGGTCCAGCACGGCGCCACCTACGCGCTCGTCAACCTGCGGCAGATCCTCATCTACTACGCGATCTTCCTCGTCGTCGACTGGCTCGCCGCGGTGCTCGCGTTCTTCATGGAGTCGGGCGAGGACCGCCGCCTCACCTGGCTCATCTTCCTGCAGCGCTTCGCCTACCGGCAGGTGATGTACTGGGTCGTCGTGAAGTCGTTCGCCGCCGCCCTGCGCGGGCGCGTCGTCGGCTGGGGGAAGCTCGACCGCACCGGCGCGGTCTCGGTCCCGCGCGCCACCCCCGCGGCGGCTACCTTGCCCGTATGACGGCCCCCGGATGACGGCCCCGTCGGCCCCCGCGTCGCGCGCCACCGACGCGGGCGCCCGCCCGGTCGTGACCCCGGCCGCCGAAGCGCAGATCGCCGAGCGGGCGCGCTGGATCGGGCCCGCGCTCGCGATCGTGCTCTTCGCGCTCGCGCTCGTCGTGCTCCAGCGCGAGCTGCGCGCCTACCGCTTCGGCGACGTCCTCCGCGCCTTCCACGCGATCCCCGCCGCGCAGCTCGGCACCGCGCTCGCCTTCACCGCGCTGAGCTACGCGGTGCTCCCCGGCTACGACGCGCTCGCACTCGCCTACGTGCGGCGCTCCCTGCCGCTGCGGCGCGTCGCCTTCGCGTCGTTCCTCTCCTACGCCATCTCGCACACGCTCGGCTTCCCGGTGCTCACCGGCGGCGCGGTGCGCGTGCGCTTCTGGAGCGCGTGGGGGCTTTCGACGGGCGAGATCGCGCAGGCCGTCAGCTTCGCCGGCTTCGCGTTCACGCTCGGCATGGTCCTCATGGCCGGCGTGGTCTTCGTCGCCGCGCCCGCCGAGATGACGCGGCTCCTCCATCTCCCGTTCGCGTCGCTCCGCCCGGCGGGCGTCGTGCTCCTCGCCGTCGTCGCGGCCTACGTCGCATGGAGCGTCGTGACCGCGGCGCGCGGCGGGCCGGCCGCGCCCGCATACGGGCGCCGCGCCGGCGACGCGGTCCGCGCCGGCGCCGCGACCGGCGACGGGGCCGACTGCGCCGCGGTCGACGCCGCGCACGCCGACGGGCCGGCGCTCGTCGCATCGCCGACCGCGGGCGCGGGGCTCACCCCGGTCTTCCCGGTCCGCTCGGCCGGCGCGGATGCTGCCGCAGACGCGGACGCTTCGGTGCTCTCCGACACGACCCCGCTCGCGCTCGCGGCGGTGGCCGCCGAACGCCCGGCGGGCAGACGCGACGCCCGGGGGCGCGCGAGCACGACCGGCCGCGTCCGCATCGGCGGTTGGGCGTTCCCGATCCCCGCGCCCCGGCTCGCGCTCTCGCAGCTCGTCCTCGCCGCCGTCGACTGGACCGTCGCGGGCGTGGTGCTCTGGTCGCTCCTGCCGCACGGCGGCGCGCCCGGCGCGGTGCCCGACGCGGTGCCGTTCCTCCCCTTCCTCGGCGCGTTCCTCCTCGCGCAGTTCGCGGGCGTGCTGAGCCACGTGCCCGGCGGGCTCGGCGTCTTCGAGTCGCTGCTCGTCCTGCTGTTAGGCCGGTACGTGCCGGGCGCCACGGTCCTCGGCGCGCTGTTCGCCTACCGCGCGGTCTACTACCTGCTCCCCTTCGCGACGGCCGTCGCCGCCTTCGGGCTGTACGAGACGCGCTACGTCACGCAGCGCGGCGCGCTCGCCGCCGTACGGGGCGCGCGGAGCGGCGCGCGCGTCGTCGGGCGCGTGGGCCCCGCCGTCGTGCCGGCCGCGCTCAGCTTCGCCACCTTCGCGGCCGGCGCGGTACTGCTCGTCTCCGGGTCGACGCCGTCGCTCCACGCGCGCGTCGCGGTCCTCCATACCCAACTCCCGCTCGGCGTCATCGAACTCTCCCACCTCGCCGCCTCGCTCGCCGGCGCGGCGCTCCTCGTCGTCGCCTGGGCGCTGCGGCGCCGGCTCGACGCCGCGTGGGGGCTGGCGGCCGCGCTCCTCGGCGTCGGGATCGTCGGCTCCCTCCTCAAGGGACTCGACTACGAGGAGGCGACGATCCTCGCGCTGGTCCTCGCCGCACTCCTGCCGAGCCGCAAGGCGTTCTACCGCAAGGCGGCGCTCATGAGCGAGTCGTTCACCCCGGGGTGGACGGTCGCGGTCGCGCTCGTGCTCGGCATCTCGCTCTGGCTCGGCTTCTTCTCGTACAAGCACGTCGAGTACTCGAACGACCTCTGGTGGCGCTTCACCGCGCGCGGCGACGCGCCGCGCTTCCTCCGCGCGACCGTCGGCGCGGCGGGCGGCCTCCTCCTCTTCGGCCTCGCCCGGCTCCTCCGCCACGCCCCCGCCGAGCCCGACCCGCCGGCCCCCGCCGACGTCGAGCGCGCCGCCGCGGTCGTCCGCACCGCGCCCAACACCGAGGCCAACCTCGCCCTCCTCGGCGACAAGTCGCTCCTCTTCTCGGCCAGCGGCAACGCGTTCGTCATGTACGGCGTCGCCGGCCGCAGCTGGGTCGCGTTAGGCGACCCCGTCGGCCCGGTCGACGAACACGCCGAGCTGGCCTGGGCCTTCAAGGAGGCCGCCGACGAGCACGGCGGCTGGCCCGTGTTCTACCAGATCAGCGTCGACCACCTGCCACTCTACATCGACCTCGGCCTCACGCTCCTCAAGCTCGGCGAGGAGGCCCGCATCCCGCTCGACCGCTTCTCGCTCGACGGGGGCGCGCGCAAGAGCATGCGCCGCATCGTCAACGCGGTCGACAAAACCGGGGCGCGCTTCGAGGTCGTCGGGCCCGAGGCCGTCCCCGCGCTCCTCCCCGAGCTCCGGCGCGTCAGCGACGCCTGGCTCGCGAGCAAGCGCGTCCGCGAGAAGGGCTTCTCGCTCGGCTACTTCGACGAGGCGTACCTGCGCCACTTCCCGCTCGCCCTCGTCCGCGCGCCCCGCCGCGACGGCGGCGACCGCACCGGCGAGGAGATCGTCGCCTTCGCCAACCTGTGGACGGGCGCGGGCAAGCACGAGCTGTCGATGGACCTCATGCGCTACGCGCCCGAGGCGCCCGAGAGCGTCATGGAGTACCTCTTCCTCCAGCTCATGCTCTGGGGCAAGGCGCAGGGCTACGCGGAGTTCAACCTCGGCATGGCCCCGCTTTCCGGCTTCGAGAGCCGCTCGCTCGCCCCCCTCTGGATCCGCGCCGGCGCGCTCGTTTACCAACACGGCGAGAACTTCTACAACTTCCAGGGGCTCCGGCGTTACAAGGAAAAGTTCGACCCGGTGTGGGAGCCGCGTTACCTTGCGTCGCCCGGCGGGCTCGCCCTGCCGCGTATCCTCGCCAACGTCACGGCGCTGATCTCCGGCGGACTGAAGGGCGTGGTCGCGCGGTGAGCGGCGCCGCGGCGGGCGACGGCGTGCGCGTCCGGCACGGAGCCGTTGTCATCCTGAGCGCAGCGAAGGATCTTGTGTGCCTCACGCGGAGCACCGCCGGCGGGGGCGGACCGGCCCCGTCGACCCGTCCCCGCGTCTCGCAGCCAAGATCCTTCGCTACGCTCAGGACGACACGCGGCGTGGCCGGGACGATTCCCTCGTTGATGCGTCGCTTCGTCTCCGCGCTCCTCCCAGCCGCCGCGCTCGCCGCCCCGCTCGCCGCCCAGCCGCCGGCGCCCCCCGACGTGCGCGACCTGCCGCTCGTCGAGGTGCCCGGCGCGGTGGCCCCGGCCGCGCCGTCCGCGCTCGCCCAACGCAGCCTCGCCATCCTCATCACCGGCGACGGCGACTGGGCCGCGATCGACAAGGGGATCGCGGGCGCCGTCGCCGCCGGCGGCGTGCCCGTCGTCGGACTGAAGGTGCGCGCCTACCTGGAGCACGGGAAGCGCACCCCCGACGGCCTCACGCGCGACGTCGAGCGCCTCGCGCGCGCCTACATGGCGCGCTGGAACCGCGACCGCGTGCTGCTGCTCGGCTTCTCGCGCGGCGCCGAGTACGCGCCCTTCATCATGAACCGCATCGCCCCCGACCTCCGCGACCACATCGCGCTCGTCGGCATGTACGGCCCGGAAGAGAACGCGAGCTTCGAGTACCACTTCCTCGACCTGTTCACCAACCAGCACCGCGCCTCCGACGTCCCCGTCGCCCCGGAACTCGCGCGCATGGTCGCGCTCCCCGGCCTGCGCGCGTTCTGCGTCTACGGCGCCGACGAGAACGACTCGGCGTGCAAGAACGCCCCCGACGCGCCGGCGCTGCGGAAGATCGAGCGCGGCGGTGCCCACCACTTCGACAAGAACTACCCCGGCCTCGGCCGCCTCGCGCTCGAGGAGCTCGGCCGGTGAGCGGCCCCGCCGTCGGCGGCGCCGCGCCGGACACCGCACCCGACGCGGCCCAGGTCCCCTGCCCGCTCGCGCTCACCCTCGCACGTCGCCTGCGCGACGCCCGCGACGAGCTCACCGCGCGCTGGCTCGAGCGCATCACGCAGCGCGTCGCCCTCGACGCCAACCGCGTCTTCCCGACCGACGAACTGCTCGACCACGTGCCGCTGCTCTTGGCCGGCGTGGCCGACTACATCGAGAGCCCGGGCGCCGCGGTGCAGGCCGACTCCGCGGTCGTGGCGAAGGCGATGGAGTTGGGCGCGCTGCGCCACGCGCAGGGCTTCGACGCCTACGAGGTGCTCAAGGAGTACGAGATCCTCGGCGGCATCCTCTACGCCTACCTCACGACCATCGTCGACGAGATCCCGGAGGAGTGCTCGCGCGCCGAGCTGTTCGTCTGCGCGCACCGCGTCTTCCACGCGATCACGCTCATCCAGCAGGCGACCACCGTCCAGTTCCTCCAGCGCACGACCGAGCGCCTGCAGGAGCGCGACGAGCGGCTTCGCGCCTTCAACCGCACGCTCGCCCACGAGTTCCGCAACCGCATCGGCGCGGCCTCCGGCGCGGCGCAGTTGTTAGGCATGATCGAGCTCCCCGACGCCGACCGCCGCGCCATGGCCGACGTCGTCGTCCGCAACGTCGACGGCATGCGCGCCACGCTCGAGAACCTCCTCGAGCTCTCGCGCATGGGCCAGGCTGACACGCGCCAGCAGCGCCACGTCCTGCTCCCGCGCGCGGCCGCCGAGGCGGCGCGCTCGCTGCGCGACTTCGCCACCGCGCACCGAGTCGACGTGCGCGTCGAGCCGATGCCCGAGGTCGAGGTGAGCGCGGCCGCCGTCGAACTGTGCCTCACGAACCTCATCTCCAACGCGGTCAAGTACGCCGACCCCGCCAAGCCCGTCCGCTGGGTCGTCGTCGAGGGCGAGCTCGCCGCCGACGCCGAGGACGGCCGCGAGGTCATCATCCGCGTCCGCGACAACGGCCTCGGCGTCCCCGAGCCGCAGCGCGAGGGCCTCTTCCGCCGCTTCTTCCGCGCCCACGAGCACTCCGCCTCGCACGTCGAGGGCACCGGCCTCGGCCTCAGCATCGTGCGCGAGACGGTGCGCGCGTTAGGCGGCCGGGTGTGGGCCGAGTTCCCCGAGGTCGGGACGGTGTTCGCCTTCGCGCTCCCGGCTCGCCGCGGCGCCGACCGCCCCACCGCGGAGGGGGGCGCCGCGGCGGGTGGCACCCCGCCGGCGTGAGCGCGCCCGAAGCAGCACCCGCCGCCCTCGAGTGGCGCTGCGCCCCGTTCGCCGACCTCACCCCGCACGACCTCTACGCCGCCCTCCAACTCCGCTCCCTCGTCTTCGTCGTCGAACAGGCCTGCCCGTTCCTCGACCCCGACGGCGACGACGACCAAGCCTGGCACCTCCTCGGCTGGCACGCGGACCGCCTCGCCGCCTACGCCCGCCTCTTCGCCCCCGGCCTCAAGTACGCCGAGGCGTCCGTCGGCCGCGTCGTCACCCACCCCGACGCCCGCCGCGCCGGCGCGGGGCGCGCGCTCATGGCCGAGGCGCTCCGAACGTTAGACACCCTCGCCCCCGGCGCCCCCGTCCGCATCGGCGCCCAGAAATACCTCGAACGGTTCTACGGCGGCTTCGGCTTCGTGCGCGACGGCGCGGACTACCTCGAGGACGGAATCGTACACCTTGAAATGATCCGGCCCGGCGCGCGTTAGGCGTGTCGCGGGCGGTCGTACCGTTCGCGGTGGGGCGGCTGACGGTCGTGCTGCACCCGGGGTGGGTCGTCCCGCTCGTCCGTAACCGGCCGGGGTCGGTGGCGCCGCTGGGATCGTGCAGGGGATGATACGGCCGGGGATGATGGGGCCGGGTCGAAGGCGAGCGCAGCGCGCCAGCGCCGGCGGGACGGGAGACTGGAGACGCGGGCCCCGGCGGGCCGAGGCCGTCCCTCGCCCCGGGTTCACCAACCCCGGCCCGATCATCCCCCGCCGGACCCCCGCTGCCCCACCGACCCCGGCCGGTTACGGACCCGCGCGACGGACCACCCCGGGTGCAGCACGACCGCCGACGGTACCGCCGCCCCCGGCCCTTCACGGCCCCGCGCGCCCAAACAGTCGTTAGTCCCCTACCGCCCCTTCCTCGCCGAACACCAAATCATCCACCCCCCCGTCCCCCGGCCGCGCCTCCTCGTCCGGCACGCCACCCCGCCCCGCAATCCGCGCCAACAGCGGCGGCGCGAGAAACGTCGTCGCCAGCACCATCATCGCGACCGCGCTGAACAACGCCGGCGACAGCGCCCGACTCGCCAGCCCCGCCTGCGCGAAGATCAACCCCACTTCCCCGCGCGGGATCATCGCCGCCCCGATCAGCGCCTTCCGCCCCCGGAACCACACCGGCGCGTACCCCGCCGCGAACTTCCCCACCACCCCCGCCGCGACGAGCGCCCCGCCCACCGCGAGCGTCCGCGGGTCCGCCAGCGTCCGCACGTCCACCGACGCCCCGACGACCGCAAAGAACACCGGCACGATCACGTGCCCCACGGTCGTCACCGCGTGCTCGAGCTCCTCGCGCTGCGGCGTGTCGTGCAGCACCAGCCCCGCCGCGAACGCCCCGATGATCGTCGCCGACCCCGCCCCCTCGGCCAGCCACGCCGCCGCGTAGGCCAGCGCGAGCCCGAGCACGACGAGCGTCCCCGGCGTCTCCACCCGGGCGATCAGCCGGAACAGCGGCGGCACCAGCAGCCGCCCGAGCACGAGCGCCCCCGCGATGAACCCCGCCGCGACCGCCGTCGTGCGCGCGACCAGCCCCGCGCTCACCCCCGCCCCCGCCACCGCCGCCCCGACCACCGCGAGGATCACCAGCCCGACCACGTCGTCGAGCACCGCCGCGCCTAACACGACCTGCCCCTCCGGCGTCTCCAGCTGCCCGAGGTCGCTCAGCACCCGCGCCGAAATCCCGATCGACGTCGCCGAAAGCGACGCCGCGGCGACCGTCGCCGCGATCGGTGACAGCCCGAGCGCGACCGCCGCCGCGTAGCCGAGCGCGCACGGCAGCGCGACCCCGACGAGCGCGACCGTCGTCGCCGCGCCCCCCACGCGCACGAGCGCGCGCAGGTCCGTCTCCAGCCCGATCTCGAAGAGCAGCACGAGCACGCCCAGCTCCGAGAACGCGTGCAGCACCGGATCCGCCGGGTCGAGCACGCCGAGCAGCGAGCCCCCGAGCAGCACGCCGGCGAGCAACTCGCCGAGCACCGCGGGTTGGCCGAAGCGCTGGGCGAGGGCCCCGAGCAGTTTGGTCGCGACGAGCAGCGCGACGAGCGTGCCGAGCAAGTGGTGCATGAGCGGGAAGGCTAACGCCGCCAGGGCCGCCAACCCACCACGGCCGGAGTTGCCCGGTCCTCGACCGCGCGATGCCCCCGCACCGTCGCCCCCGCGGAGC
The DNA here is from genome assembly GCA_019973575.1 of Gemmatimonadetes bacterium T265. Taxonomy (NCBI): domain Bacteria; kingdom Pseudomonadati; phylum Gemmatimonadota; species Gemmatimonadetes bacterium T265. The sequence goes on along the minus strand of BPUI01000001.1, from coordinate 2,001,281 downwards.
GGTTTGCGAACCCCGCTCCGCTCGCACTGTCACCCCCGCGAGAGCGGGGGTCCATCCGTCCCTGCGTAGAACTCAGCGCGTCCGCGTCACCACGGGTGCGGCGGTCGACGCGCCGTTCGCGGGACCGTTCGCGACCCCCCTGCCGGCCCCGTTCGACTCCCCGTCCGCCGAGCCGCCGTCCAGCACCCCCGCGCGGCTCACGAGCTGCGCGGCGAGCACCGTCTGGATCACCCCCGCGATGTTCTGCGTTGCCGAGTCCGGCGCGCCCCGCCCGTCGCTCGCGATCGTCACGAGCTTCGCCGACGCGAGCGCGCGCGCGATCGCCGGCGCGACCTGCGGCACGAGCTCAATCTGCCGGTAGCGGAAGTACGCCTCCCCGCCCGCCTGGATCGCCTCGTTCACCTTCTGGATGCTCTCCGCCTGCGCGGCCGCGACCGTCTTGATCCGGATCGCCTCCGCCTCGGCCGCCGCCTGCGCCTCGATGCGCACCCGCTCCGCGTCCGCGCGCGCCTGCGCGATCTGCGTCGCGTCGAGCTCCGCGGTGCGCTGCACGGCAAGCGCGTCCTGCTTCTTCGCCTCCGCCTGCGCGATCAGGGCGGCGTTCGACGCGCGCGTCTGCTCCAGCTCGCGCTGCTTGTCGCTGATCGCCCGGTCGGCCTCGAGCTGCGCCTCGCGCGCGCGCCGCGTCTGGTTGGCCGCGACGATCTCCGCGTTCGCCTGCGCCTCCGCCGCACTCTGCCGCCGCCGCGCGTCCGCGACCTCGCTCTGCACCACCTTGATGTTCAGCGAGTTAAAGATCAGCCCGAGGTCCGTCAGCTCGCGCGAGCACGCCTTGCGGATGATCACCGCGAGAGGGTCGTCGTCGTCCTCGACCGCCGCGACCGCGCCCGCGGCCGACGGCACGACCTCGAGCCCGCCGGCGGGCACGAGCGCCCCGCCGCCGCCAGCGCCTAACGCTGCCTGCGCGCTGGGCCCCGGCAGCGCGCGCACCGGCGCCGTCTTCGCCGAGAACAGCTGGTCGTGCGTGAGCAGGTTGATCGCCCGGCGCCCCGAGCTGGAGAGCAGGTCGGTGAGCGTGCTCACCTGGTCGCCCTCGCCCTTCGAGAAGAAGCGGTTCGCCGCCGTCTTGATGAGCGCGTCCGTGTCGCCGACCGAGACGATCGCGCTCGCCAGCACGCGCACCTTGATCGGGCGCGGCGTCCCGGTCTCGTCGACGTCCGCGGTCTGGTCGGTGATGTCGAGGTCGACGTTGATGACCTTCGAGCTGATGGTGGTGCCCGTGGTGAGCAGCGGGATCTCCTTGCTCTTGCCCGGGCCGCGGTAGATGACGGTGCCGCCGTGCAGCCAGCTCACGAGCCGGATCTCGCCCGCCTCGACGTTGCGCAGGAACGACGCGACGACGAGCGGCACGAGCACGAACACCGCCACGAGCAGGACGACGACGACGAGGACCGACGAGGGAAGCAGCATGCGAAACCTGTGGGAAGCGGAAGTGTTCTGGAACTAACGTTAGGCAGGTCCGGCGGCCGACACGGTGCAGCGGTGCCGCTCCGCGTCGACCTCCTCCACGCGCAGTCGGTCGCCGGCGCGCACGCGCCGCGCCCGGTCTTCGGGGCGGAGCCGGCCGAGCAGCTGGACGACCTGCCCGTCCACCTCCAGCGCGACCAGCCCCTCCCCGCGCGCGTCGAACCCGCTCGCCGCGCGCGCGTGGTCGTACAGCGCGGTCTCGAGCGTCTGCGCGGGCGCCGACGCGAACCGCTCCGTGAAGCGCCACACCGGCGCGACCGCCGCGCGCTCGAACGCGACCCCGAGCGCGACCGCCGCCGCGGCCAGTAGCACGCCGCCGTGCAGCACCGGGCGCAGGAGCAGCCCCGCTGCCCCGAGCCCGAGCAGCACCGCAAACACCACCCGCGGCGAGGCGAGCGCGAGCAGCAGGTCGCGCCCCGCGCCCGCCGCGTCGCGCTGCCCGTGTGCGACACGTCCGCCACGAGCGCCGTGGCCGCGCGCCGCGTGCGCGTGTCCGGTGTGGCCGTGCCCCGCGTGCCCGGGCCCGGCGTGGCCGCCGCCTCGATGACCGAGGCCGCCGGCCGCCATCACCACCAGCCCGGCCACGCCGAGCACGAACGCCAGCAGATACAAGTCCATACCCCGTGAAACCCGTTACGGCTTCTGCCCCGGCATCTGGATCATCGGGATGGCGCTCCCCGACACCGTCGGCATCTGGCCGTTCCACTTGTTCGCCATCTGATACTGCACGAGCGTCGGCGTGATGCTCCGCGACAGCAGCTCGTTCGCCTTCGCCTGCGCCTCCGCCTCCGCCGTGATCGCCTTCGCGCGCCCCGCGGCCTTGATCGAGTCGCCCTGCGCGTTGAAGGTGTTCTTTTGCAGCTCGTTCTGCGCCGTCAGCGCCTGCTGCTGCATCACGTTCTTCTGGTTGATCGCCTGCATCACCGCCTCCGGCGCCCGCAGCTCGTTCAGCGTGAACTGCTTCACGACGATCCCGTACTGCGCGAGCCGCTGCGCGATCAGCATCTGCGTCCGGTTCACCACCTCGGCCTTCTTCGGCCCGATGATGTCCGCGATCTGCTCGCTCCCGATTACCTCCTGGAGCGCCTGGCGGATCGTCTGCTTCACGTAGCCGTGCTGGATCGTGCTGATGTCCGTGCGGAACGTCTGGTAGAGCTGCGGCACCTTCGTCTGGTCGAGCTCGAACGACATCGACGCGTCCACCGAGAGCGGCTGCCCTTCCTGCGAGTTGACGTTGATCTCCTCGTTCTCCGGAGACCCCTCGGTCGTCCCGCGCGTCAGCACCAGCGTCTGCATGAACGTCGGGTACTCCTCGACCGCCGTCAGCACCGGGTTGCGCAGGTGCAGCCCCGGCCCCCACGGCGTGGGGTCCACGCCGCCGCCCGCCCGGTGGATCACGATCCCGACGTGGCCGGGGTTGATGTACGTGACCATCGTCGGCATCAGCACGAGCAGCAACACCAGCACTCCTACCGCGCCGAGCGCGCGCCGCACCATCCGCCCGACCTCCTCGCGCGGACGACGGGGCGGCGTCTCACCCAACGCGCCGCCACTCGACCGCAGTCCGTTCAGCGCGTCGCCGAACGCGCTCGTTCCCGGACTGCCGACGGCGGCCCGGCGTCTGGCGCGCGGCGCGAACGCCGCGGCCTCCTCGGTCGGGGCAGAGATGGCGGGCGACAGGTCATCGAGCGGACGACCGTTATCGGACGTCGACATGTGAATTCCTCGGAGTCGCGGACCCCGCGGGGGTCCGAAAGCGACGGGGGTGCCCAGCGCCGCCGCGATTCCGCGGCGAACCAGACACCCCCATCATGTGTGTGACCATCGTGCCCCACAATACGGGGCGGACCGCCGAGGAGTTGCGAGCTGCTTTGTGAGCCGCCGTCACCCCCGCCGAAGCGAGGGTCCACCGTTCATCGGCGCCCCCGTTACCGGTTCGCGCCCACGGCCTCGGGCGTCGCGCCCTGCCCAACGCCCGCCGCCGACTTACCGGCCAGGAACTGTGCCGCTACCTCGGCCACCCGCTTGCCCTGGAACCGCGCGGCGGCGAGCGCCGTGTCGTCCGGCTTCACGGCCCCGTTCTGGCTCACGAACGACGTGCCGTACGGGTTCCCCGCGGCAAACTGGATCGGGTCCGCGTAGCCCGGCGCCACGGTGATGCTGCTCCAGTGGTAGAACGTGTTGTACAGCGCGAGGATCGTCGACTCCTGCCCGCCGTGCAGCGTGGCCGCGCTCGTGAACCCCGACGTGATCTTGTTGACGAGCTTCCCCGCGCCCCAGAGCGGCCCCGTGGTGTCGAGGAACTGCTTGAGCTGCGCGGCCGGCAGCCCGTAGCGCGTCGGCGAGCCGAAGATCACGGCGTCGCTCTCCTCGACGTCGGCCAGCGTCGCCTCGGGCACGTCCTGCGTTTCGAGCCGGTGCGCGGCCCACCCCTGGTTGCTTGCGATCGCCTCCTCCGGCGCGAGTTCGCGAACCTTGCGCAGACGCACCTCCGCGCCCGCCGATTCGGCCCCTTCGGCAATCGCCTTCGCGAGCGCATAGGTGGTACCCGTGGCGCTGTAGTAGATGACGGCGACTTTGACGGCCATGCGTGATCCTCGGTTGGTGTGCGGATGGAGCCCGGCCGGCGCAGGTGCCGGCACAAGGTTATCTTAGTGGTAAGATAAATCGTCACCTTCGAAAACGCCACGGGCACTGCAAGTCACGGCCCTTACAGCAGCGGCGAGGATAGGAGGAGGCTCGTTTCCGTCCCCGCGATCCCCTCGATCAGGCGGATGCGGCCGAGCGCGTGGTCGAACGCTTCCAGCCCGTCGGTGCGGAGCTCGACGACGAGGTCCCACCGCCCGTTCGTCGTGTGGATCGCGACCACCTCCGGAAACGCACGCAGGGCGCGCACGATCGGCGCGGAGCTCTTCCCCTCGACCGCGACCATCATCACCGCCCGCACGCGCCGCGCGTCGGCTTCGGGCCCCACGCGCAACGTGAAGCCGAGGATCGTGCCCTCACGCTGCAGTCGCGCGATCCGGTTCTGCACCGTCGCCCGCGACACGCCGAGCGTGCGCGCGAGCGTCGCGGCGCTGCGTCGCGCGTCGTCGCGCAGGAGCGTCACGAGGCGGCGGTCGATCTCGTCCACGAGCGTGTGGCGGCGGTATGTGACAGTTCGTCAACCCGAGTGCGCGGATCGCGAGAAAGATGCACGAATCCGTTCACTTTGCCCTCTGTCCGTTGACGGGCTCGTGCACGATCCTCCCGAGGTACCGCCGCGGGCGTCCCGGACCCGCGCGCCGGCCCCGTCCCTCCATCCGCCCGCTCCCATGCCGTCCGCCCCCACCCTCCTCATGGTCGATCCCGCACACTACGACGTGTCGTACGCGATCAACCCGTGGATGGCGCCCGGCACCTGGGCGCGCGACGCCGACGCGCACCGCCGCGCCGCCGTCTGCGCCTGGCGCACCCTCGAAGGCGCACTCGGCGCCGCGGGCGCGGAGGTCGTGACCGCGCCGGGCGCGCCGGGGCTCCCCGACATGGTCTTCCCCGCCAACGCCGCCGTCGTGCTCGACGGCCGCGCCCTGCTCGCGCGCTTCCGCCACCCCGAACGTCGCGGTGAGGAGCCCCGCTTCGCCGCCGCGTTCGAGGACCTGCGCGAGCGCGGCCTCCTCGACGAGGTCGCCGCGCTCCCCGAGGGCTGCTACCAGGAGGGCGCCGGCGACTGCGTCTGGGACGCGAGCCGCGGACGCTTCTGGGCCGGCTTCGGCCCGCGCTCGAAGCCCGAGGCGGCCGGCGCGATCTCGGAGTTCTTCGGCGCGCCCGTGACCCCGCTGGAATTAGTTTCCGATCGTTCGTATCACCTCGATGTCTGCCTTTGCCCCCTGAGCGGCGGCGAGGTGCTCTACTACCCGCCCGCCTTCTCGCCGCGAGCCCTCGCCGCCCTCCGCGACACGGTCCCCGCGGACCAACTCATCGAGGCCACGGCCGCGGACGCGGACGCGTTCTGCGTCAACGCCGTCAACCTCGGCCGCACGATCGTCATGGCCACCCCGCCCGCCCGCCTGCGCGCCGTGCTCGAGGAGCGCGGCTACCGCGTCGCGGCCGTCGACCTCGCGCCGTTCATCCTTTCCGGCGGCGCCGCCTTCTGCATGACCCTCCGCCTCGACCAGCGCCGGGCCTGAGGCCCGCAGGAGCACCCGATGACCGCGATCCGCCCCGCCCCCGCGCGCCGGCACGCCCCCGCCGACCTCCTCGCCCTCGAGTCCGCGTACGGCGCCCGCAACTACAAGCCGCTCGACGTCGTCCTCACCCGCGGCGAGGGCGTCTGGGTCTGGGACGTCGACGGCCGCCGCTACCTCGACTGCCTCTCCGCGTACTCCGCGGTCAACCAGGGCCACTGCCACCCGCGCATCCTCGAGGCGATGGTCGCGCAGGCGTCGCGCCTCACGCTCACCTCGCGCGCCTTCCGCAACGACCAGTTAGGCCCCTTCTACGAGGAGCTCTGCGCCCTCACCGGCTCGCACCGCGCCCTGCCGATGAACTCGGGCGCCGAGGCCGTCGAGAGCGCGCTCAAGGTCGCGCGCAAGTGGGGCTACGAGGTCAAGGGCGTCGCCCCCGACCGTGCGCAGATCGTCGTCGCCGACGGCAACTTCCACGGCCGCACGCTCGCCATCGTCGGCTTCAGCACCGACGAGGGCTCGCGACGCAACTTCGGCCCCTTCGCCCCGGGCTTCACCGTCGTCCCTTACGGCGACGCCGCCGCGCTCGAAGCCGCGATCACCCCCGACACCGTCGCCGTCCTCCTCGAGCCGATCCAGGGCGAGGCGGGCATCATCGTGCCGCCCGCGGGCTACCTGCGCGCGGCGCGCGACCTCTGCACCCGCCACCGCGCCCTCTTCATCCTCGACGAGATTCAGACGGGGCTCGGCCGTACCGGCCGCCTCCTCGCCGAGGAGCACGAGGGCGTCGAGGCCGACCTCACGCTCGTCGGCAAGGCGCTCTCGGGCGGCTTCTACCCCGTCAGCGCCGTGCTCTCGAACGCGGAGGCGATGGACGTCCTCCGCCCGGGCGAGCACGGCAGCACCTTCGGGGGCAACCCCCTCGCCTGCGCCGTCGCGCGCGCGGCGCTCCGCGTGCTCGTCGAGGAGGGAATGATCGAGAACGCCGACCGGGTCGGGGCGCGGCTGCGGTGCGGCCTGCAGTCGTTAGGCAGCTCGCGGGTGAAGGAGGTGCGCGGCCGCGGCCTGCTCATCGGCGTCGAACTCCACGCCGCGGCCGGCGGCGCCCGCCCGTTCTGCGAGGCACTCCGCGCCCGCGGCCTGCTCTGCAAGGAGACGCACGAGCACACGATCCGCGTCGCGCCCCCGCTCGTCCTCACCGACGACCAGTGCGACTGGGCCCTCGACCAGTTCGCCGCGGAGCTCGGCGCGGCCTGACCGCACGGGCCGACCGCCGGGTGATTCAGCACTGAGCGACTTGCGCAAATGGCCGGCCCCGCTATCATCCCGCACAACCGACCACCGTGGTGATTTGCCGCCGATTGCCGCCACGTTAAACAACGAGCTAAAGCGCGTTCGCACCGCCCGGCAGCAACATCCTGCCGGGCGGTTTGCGTTTGGGCCGACGTGAGCCCGCGTGCCCGCGGCCGCCTTCCTCCTCCGATCGCGCCATGCCCCACCCTCGCCCCCGCGCCGCCGCAGCCCTCGGGTCGTTTGCCCTCGGGACAGCCGCCCTCGGCCTCGCCGCGACGGCCCGCGCCCAGACGCCGCCCGCGCGCCCCGACTCGCTCCGCCGCGACAGCGCCCGCACCACCGCCCGCCTCGGCGCCGTGCGCGTCGCCGGCGTGCGCACCGGCGTCTCGCTCCGCAACGCCGGCCCCGTGCCCGTCGACCGCGTCCCGATCGCCGCCGTCGCCAACGTCGGCCAGCAGGAAATCACCCAGTCGCTCAACTACGCCGTCCCGTCGTTCTACTCCGTGACGCAGACGCAGGCCGACGGCGCCGACCACGTCGACTTCGCGTCGCTCCGCGCGTTAGGCGCCGACCAGACCCTCGTCCTCGTCGACGGCAAGCGGCGCCACACGAGCGCCCTGCTGCACCTGGGCGACAACGTCGGCCAGGGCACCTCGGGCGTCGACCTCAACAGCCTCCCGGCCGCGGCGGTCGAGCGCGTCGAGGTCCTCCGCGACGGCGCCGCCGCGCAGTACGGCTCCGACGCGATCGCGGGCGTGATGAACTTCGTCCTCAAGAGCAGCACCGACGCGCCGCGCCTCTCCGTCCAGGCCGGCCAGACCACGCACGGCGACGGCCAGAGCGTGCGCGCCGACGTCTACGCCGGCCGCCCGCTCCGCACCACGAGTGACGGCCGAACCGGCTTCGTCGCCCTCACCGGCGAGGTGCGCTACCGCGAGCCCACCAACCGCGTCGGCGTCTGGCAGGGGAACGTCTACACCGGCAACCTCTTCAACTTCGGCAGCATCGGCCGCAACGGCGAGTACAACTCCGTCGCCGACTCCGCGGCCGACGTCGCCCGCCAGCGCGCGCGCAACTTCAACCTCTACCGCGTCCAGCGGATCGGGGACTCGCGCCTCGCCAACGGCACGCTCTTCCTCAACTCCGCCCTCCCGTTAGGCGCCTCGCGCCTCCTCGGCGACAGCGCCGAGGCGTACGCGTTCGGCGGGCTCACCCGCCGGCAGGGGCAGGCGACGGCGTTCTACCGCTTCCCCGCCGACCCCGCGGTGAGCGACACCGCCGTCTACCCGGACGGCTACCTGCCGTTCATCGACGCGCGCATCTGGGACGGCTCGCTCGCCGGCGGCCTGCGCGGCACGCGCGGCGCCTGGCGCTACGACCTCAGCGCCGACGCGGGCCTCAACTCGTTCGGCTTCCTCGTCACGCACTCCCTCAACCCGTCGCTCGGCGACGCGAGCCCGACCTCGTTCGACGCGGGCCGCCTCCAGTACGCCGCCAACACCACGCGCCTCGACCTCGGCCGCGCGCTCTTCGGGGCACTGCCTAACGGCGACCCGCGCGCCAACCTGAACCTCGGCGCCGAGTGGCGCGTCGAGAACTACCGCATCCGCGCGGGCGACGAGGCGTCGTGGCGCGACTACGGCGCCGCCGCCGCCGACGGCACCCCGCTCGGCGGCGGCGCGGAGGGATTCCCCGGCTTCGAGCCCCGCGACGCGACGAGCCGCTGGCGCAACAACGTCGGCGCCTACGCCGACCTCGAACTCGCCGCGACCGAACGCCTCACCCTCGACGGCGCCCTGCGCGCCGAGCGGTACAGCGACTTCGGCGGCAAGGGGATCGGCAAGATCGCCGGGCTGTACCGGCTCCCGGGCGGCCGCGCCGCGCTCCGCGCCGCGTACAACACCGGATTCCGCGCCCCGTCCGTCCAGCAGCTCTACACGAGCAAGGTGTCGACCATCTTCGTCGACAACCGGCCGGTCAACTCGGGCTTCTTCGCCAACGACGACCCCGTCACGCGCGCGTTAGGCGTCGCCCCGCTCCGCCCCGAGACGAGCCGCAACGCGAGCGCCGGCCTCGTCCTCGAACCCGTGCGCCGCCTCGTGCTCCAGGTCGACGGCTACCAGGTGCTCGTCCACGACCGCATCCTCGCCTCGGGCGTGCTCGAGCGCGGCGACGACACGACCGCCATCGCCCGCGCGCTCGCCGCGTACCCCGACGTCCAGGCGGTGCAGTTCATGACCAACGCCGTCGACACGCGCACGCGCGGCGTCGACGCCTCGGCCGCTTACCCGGTCATCTTCGGGACCAACGTCCTCGCCCTCTCGCTCGGCGCCAACTACGGCACGACGCGCATCCGCGGCCCCGTCCGCACGCCAACCGGCATCGGCGGCGTCCCGCTCTTCAACCGGCAGGAGCTCTCGTACATCGAGGACGCCTACCCCGCGAGCAAGTACGTCGCCACCGCCCGCTGGCAGACCTACGGCGGCTTCACCGCCCTCGCCCGCGCCACGCGCTTCGGCCGCGTCACCTCCATCAACCTCTTCGGCCCCGACGAGGCCGTCCCCGCGGCCGTCATCGCCGACGTGAACGTCGGCCGCCGCTTCGGCCGCTACGAGCTCTCCGCCGGCGCCGACAACCTGTTCGACAAGCTGCCCCCGCTCCAGAACTACGACAACAGCTACTTCGGGATCTTCAACTACTCGAAGGTCGCGCCGTACGGCATCCGCGGCCGCTTCGTCTACGTCAACTTCGCCGCGCGGCTGTAGCCCTTGGCCGACCAACGCTCCCCGTCCCCCGACCCGGTGGCCCCCGACCCGGTCCGCGCGATCGGGCCCGTCACGCTCACCGCCGTCCTCGTGAGCAACATGGTCGGCACGGGCGTGTTCACCTCGCTCGGCTTCCAAGCGCGCGACCTCCGCACCACCCCGGCGCTCCTCCTCCTCTGGGTCGTCGGCGGCGTGGCCGCGCTCTGCGGCGCACTCGCCTACGCGGAGTTGGGCGCCGCCCTCCCGCGCTCCGGCGGCGAGTACGTCTACCTCGGCCGCGCCTACCACCCGCTCGCCGGCTTTCTCGGCGGCTGGGTGTCGATGACCGCCGGCTTCGCGGCGCCGATCGCCCTCGCCGGCATCGCCTTCGGGCGCTACGTCGCCGCGGTGCTCCCCGTCTCGCCGCTCCCCGCCTCCCTCGCCCTCGTCGCCGCGGCCGCGCTCCTCCACGCGAGCCACCTCACGTTAGGCCGGCGCGTGCAGGTCGTGCTCACCGCGGCCAACGTCGCGCTCATCGTCGGCTTCGTCGCCGCCGGCCTCGCGCGCGGCACGCAGCCCGTCCCCGTCGTGCCCGGCCCCGCGGCGTGGCGCGAGGTCGCGAGCCCGGCCTTCGCGGTCTCGCTCATCTACGTCGGCTACGCCTACTCCGGCTGGAACGCGGCCGGCTACGTCGCCGGCGAGATCCGCGACCCGCGCCGCACCGTCCCGCGCGCCCTCGCCGTCGGGGTCGGACTCGTAACGCTGGTCTACGCCCTCCTCAACTACACCTTCCTCCGCCTCGTTCCCCTGCCCGACCTCGCCGGCGTCGTCGAGGTCGGCGCCCTCGCCGCGACGCGCGCCTTCGGCCGCGTCGGCGGCGCGATCACGGGCGTGACGATCGCCCTCCTCCTCACCGCCACCGTCAGCGCGTTAGTCCTCGCCGGCTCGCGCGTGACCGAGGCGGTCGCGGCCGGGATGGCCCGCGCCGGCGCGCTCTCCGCGCGCACCGCGGCCGGCGTCCCGCGCAACGCGGTGCTCGCCCAGGCCGCCCTCGTCGTCGCCCTGCTGCTCACCAACTCGTTCGAGCGCGTGATCGCGTACACGGGTTTCACGCTCAACCTCATGTCGCTCCTCGCCGTCGTCGGCCTCTTCGTGCTGCGCCGGCGCGAACCCGCCCTCCCGCGCCCCTACCGCGCCTGGGGCTACCCGATCACCCCGCTCGTCTACATCGCCCTCTCGCTCTGGACCCTCGGCTTCGTCCTCGCCGAGCGCCCCCGCGAGTCGCTCTTCGGCCTCGCGACCGTGCTCGTCGGCATCCCGATTTGGGCCGCCCTCCGCGACCGGACGCCTGCCCACCGCTCGCCGGCGTAGAGGAGGACTGGGGGGCGCGCGACGACCGATGAGGCGATGGAGACGGCGCTGTTGATCCGGCGCTGTTGGTGAAACGCTGTTAGTGAGGCGGCCTCCCCTGCCAGCGTTGCCCGCCGCGCCAACAGCGTTTCACCAACAGCGCCGGATCAACAGCGCGGTATCAACAGCGCCCGACCAACAGCGTCGTCCCCCGCGGTCGCCTACAGGTGATACTCCGGCTCCTGCACCGGCTCATCCTCCCCCACCCCCGGATCGACCCCCGGCCGCGCCGCCCCCCGCCCGAGCCGCCGTACGAGCGCGGTCGCCGCGAGCTGCTCGTCGCGCGTGAGCCCCTGCATCGCCTCCGCCACCGCCGCCGCGTGCACCGGAAACGCCGCGCGCACGAACGCCTCCCCAGCCGCGGTCAGCGCCGCGTACCGCGCCCGCCGGTCGTCGGGACACGCCTCGCGGCGCACCCACCCGCGCTTCTCCAAACGGTCGACCAGGTACGTCACCCCACCACTCGAGACGAGCAGCGACCGCTGGACCTCGCCGAGCAGCATGCGCCCCTTGTGGTACAGCGCCTCGAGCACCCCGAACTCGGCAAGCGTGAGCCCGTGCCGCGCGATGTCGGCCGCCGCCCGCGCCTCGATCGCCGCGTGCGCGCGCGACAGCACGACCCACAGTTTGAGCGCGTCCCGCTCGGCGGGTGGCACGTCCGGCGGGACCGGTTTCCGGGACGCCGGCGGCTCGGCGCACGGTGGTACGTCGGCGCGTAGCGGCGTAACGCGAGGGGCGGAGAATGTCGTCATACGGCGTATAGATCGGTCTGGTACCAAGATAGCCGCGCGACCACGACCCCGTCGCGCAGCGCTGCGGCCGGGCCCGGCGTAGCTCTCTCCAACCACCGCCCCCCTCCCGGCCCGCCATGCCCACGACGCTCGACACCACGGAACGTACCGCGCGCACGCCCGACCGCCGCACCTTCATGCGATATTTCGCCGGTACCGGGCTCGGCGCGACCCTCTTCCCGGGCGTTCTCTGGGCCAAAGTTGCCGGCGGCGCGGACCTGACCCCGGCCACGGTTGCCGCCGCGGAGGAAGTCGCCGGCTTGCACTTCGAGCCCGCCGAGCGCCAGATGCTCCTCGACGGCCTGAAGCACCAGGCGCAGCAGCTCGACGCCCTCCACGCGCTCCCGCTCGACAACGCCGTCGCCCCCGCGATCCACTTCGACCCGCTCGGCGCCCTCCCCCCCGACGCCCGCGCCGCGCTCACCACCCGCCTCGGCGGTCCCGAGCACGCAACCGCACCCGCGCCGGCTCGCACCCCGCACGTCACCGCCGTCCCCGGCGACGCTGACCTCGCTTTCCAGCCGGTCACCGCACTCGGCGAGCTGCTCCGCACGCGCCAGGTCACCTCGACACAGCTCACCCGCCTCGCCCTCGACCGAATCCGGCGCTACGACCCGATGCTCAAGTGCGTCATCACCGTGACCGAAGCCCGCGCGCTCCAGCACGCCGCCGCGGCCGACGACGAGATCGCCCGCGGCCGCTACCGCGGACCGCTGCACGGCATCCCGTGGGGCGCCAAGGACCTGCTCGCGGCGAAGGGCTACCCGACCACCTGGGGCGCGGGCCCGTACCGCGACCAGGTCATCGACGAGGACGCCGAGGTCGTCCGCCGCCTCGACGCCGCGGGCGCGGTGCTCGTCGCCAAGCTCACGTTGGGCGAGCTCGCCCAGGGCGACGTCTGGTTCGGCCGCGGGCCGACCGACGCGACCGGCGAGGAGGCGAGGACCCGCTCCGGCCAGCGCACCCGCAACCCGTGGAAGCCCGACCAGGGCTCGAGCGGCTCGAGCGCCGGCCCCGCGAGCGCGACCGCCGCAGGCCTTGTCGCCTTCGCGATCGGCAGCGAAACGCTAGGCAGCATCTCCTCGCCGAGCACGCGCTGCGGCACCACCGGACTCCGCCCCACCTTCGGCCGCGTCCCCCGCACCGGCGCGATGGCCCTCTCGTGGAGCATGGACAAGCTCGGCCCCATCGCCCGCTCGGCCGCCGACTGCGCCCTCGTCCTCGACGCCGTTCGCGGCCCCGACGGGCGCGACGCGACCTGCGTCGTCATGCCCTACGCGTGGCGCCCCGACCGCCCGCTCGGCGAACTCCGCGTCGGCTACGTGCGGGCCGCCTTCGACGCGCCCGCGTCCGATCCGAAAGATCCGAAGCGCGTCCTCCATCCGACCAAGCCGTTCGACGACGCCGCGCTCGCCGTCCTCCGGGACCGCTTGGGCGTCCGCCTCGTCCCGGTCGAGCTGCCCGACGCGCCCTACGACGCGATGCGCCTCATCCTCACCGCCGAAGCCGCGGCCGCGTTCGACGAGCTGACGCGCACGCGGCGCGACCGGCAGCTCGTGCAGCAGGGCCCGTTCGACTGGCCCAACACCTTCCGCACGGCCCGCTTCATCCCCGCCGTCGACTACATCAACGCCAACCGCCACCGCACGCTCGCCGTGCGGCGCTGGGAAGCGCTGTTCTCCGGCGAGGGCGCGGTCGACGTGATCGTCACGCCCACCTTCGCCGCGGGCTTCACCCAGCTCGTCGCGACCAACCTCACCGGCCACCCCGCCGTCGTCGTCCCCTCCGGCTTCCGGGACGACGGCACGCCGGTCTCGATCACCTTTCTCGGCCGCCTCTTCGGCGAGGCCGACGCGCTGCGCGTCGCCGCCGCGTACCAGGGCGCGACCGACTTCCACACCCGGCGGCCACCGGCATTCGCCTAACGCGACCCGCCGCGCCACAAAGAGCTTCGGACGCCGGGTTGCGTCCGCGCGGGTCCGGCAACATCGTAACGGCCCACGCCGTCGCTCCCCCACCAGCCCTACCCCATGCGCCTCCACCCGACCCTCCTCGCGCTCGCCGTCAGTCTCGCCGCCACGGGCGCTCCCGCGTCCGCGCAGACCGCCGCCGCCGCACGCCCAGCCGCCGCGGGGCAGCCGGCGCCGGCCAAGCCCGCGACCGCCGCCAAGCCCGCCGCGGGCGCGACCAAGGCCGAGCCGGTCGACATCAACACGGCCACGAGCGCCGACCTCAAGGCCGTCCCGGGCATCGGCGACGCGTACGCCGCGAAGATCATCGCCGGCCGTCCGTACCACTCCAAGGACGAGCTCACCCGCAAGAAGATCCTGCCCGCCGGCGTCTACGCGAAGGTCAAGGACCGCATCATCGCCCGACAGCACTGAGCGCTCGCGCGGCGTCATTCACCTCGACGTTCGCGTCGCCGTCCGAGTCCTCGACCGCTTCGTCCGTCGCGTCCGGGGGCACGCCGACCAGCGCGTCGACGGCCTCCGGCGCGAGCGGGCGCGCGAAGTGGTACCCCTGCGCGAGCGGGCAGCCGAGCGCGCGCAGCGCCGCCCGCTGCTCCGCCGTCTCCACCCCTTCGGCCACGCAGCGCAGCTCCAGCGCGTCGCCGAGGGCGACGATCGTGCGCGCGAGCGCGGCTTCGCTCCCCCCGCGCGCGATCCCGTCCACGAAGCTCTTGTCGATCTTGAGCACGTCGACGGGAAACTGCCGCAGGTAACCGAGCGCGCTGTAGCCGGTCCCGAAGTCGTCCACGGCGATCCGCGCCCCGAGCGCGCGCAGCTCGTGCAGCCGCTCGCGGACCGCCTCCGGGTGGCGCACGACCGTGTGCTCCGTCAGCTCCAACGTCAGCGTCCCCGGTTCGAGCGGCGCGTCACGCAGCGCGGCCTCCACGTCCGCGACGAACCCCGGGTCGTGTAGCTGTCGGCTCGACACGTTCACCGCCACGCCGAGCAGCCCGCCGGCCGGCACGCCCGCCGCGCGCTGCGCCGCCTGCCAGCGCGTCCCCCGCCGGCACGCCTCGCCGAGTACCCAGCGGCCTAACGGGATGACGAGCCCGGTCTCCTCGGCCACGTCCAGGAACTCCGCCGGCGCGAGCAGCCCGTGCCGCGGGTGCCGCCACCGCACGAGCGCCTCTACCCCGGTCGCGCGCCCGCTCTCGACGTCGACCACCGGCTGGTAGACGAGGCACAGGCCGGTCCCGCCGCCGGGCGCGGCCGGCCCGCCCCCCTGCGGCCCCTCCTGCAGGGCGTGGCGCAGCTCGCTCTCGAGCGCCAGCCGCGCGACCGCGGCCGCGTGCATCGACGGCTCGAACACGGCGTGCTGCCCCTTGCCGCGCCCCTTCGCCCGGTACATCGCCGCGTCGGCGTCGCGCAGCAGCGCGTCCACGTCCGACGTCGGACCCGCGCCCTGCCCCACGCGTGCGATGCCGACGCTCGCGCCGACGAACGCGTGCCCCGTCGCGGCGCCGGCGAGCGGCACCGGCGCGCCCAGCACGGCGACGATCCGCTCGGCCACGACGACCGCGTCGGCGTCGTCGCGCACGTGTTCGAGCAACACCGCGAACTCGTCGCCCCCGAGGCGCGCGACCGTGTCGCTCCCGCGCGTCGCGCCTAACAAGCGGCCCGCCACCTCGACCAGCAGGCGGTCGCCCGCCGCGTGCCCGAGCGAGTCGTTGACGTTCTTGAAGCCGTCCAGGTCGAGTACGAGCACGGCGATCCGCTGCGGGCACCCCTCGGCCGCCGCCGCGTCGAGCGCCCGCGCGGCGCGCGCTCGGAACTGCGCGCGGTTCGCGAGCCCCGTCAGCGCGTCGTGGTACGCCTGGTGCGTGAGCTCGGCGCGCAGCGTCGCGAGCGACGCCGCCGCCTCATTCATCGTCGCACCGAGGAGCGCGAACTCGCCCGGCATGCGCGCGGCGGCCGTGCGCACGCCGAAGTCGCCGCCGCGCAACGCCCGCGCGTGGGCGAGCAGCGCGTCCAGCGGCCCCGCCATCGCGCGCCCCGTCCCGAGCCCGAACACCACGGCGAGCGTGAGCGCGAGCGCGCCGAACGCGGCCACGCTCGCCGTGCTGCGCGTCGTCGCCGCGCTCACCGCGGCCTGTGCGCCAGCCACGCGCTCGGCCGTCCCGGCGCGGAATTCGGCGAGTGCACGGTCCAACCCGATCAGGTCCGCCGCCGCGGCGTCCAACACCTCCAGTGCGTCGCGCCGGCGCCCGAGCGCCTGCTGGACGCGCGCCATTCCAATGCGGACCTCGAGCGTGCCCTGCAGTCGCCCGATCGCTTCGAGCGCGGCCCGCTGCGCCGGCGAGAGCCGCGCGAACCGCATGGCACCTACGCGCAGGCTGTCGAACTCCGCACCTCGCGCCTCGTAGCGCAGCCGCGCGGCCTCGGAGCCCCCGTTCGCGTACTGCATGCCGGCTGCGAGTTCGCCCGTCATCGCACTCACCACGCGCTGTGCCTGATCGTACTCCGCCCGCGAGAGCGCGAGCACCGCACGCCCCTCGCGGTCGGCGTCGCGCAGCGCGAGCAGCGCGTGGACCGTCACAAGCCCGAACACGAATACGACGACGCCGAAGCCGACCGTCAGCCGCGCGCGGATGCTGCGGATCCCCGGGACGCGCAGCACGCTTCGGATCCCCGGCGCGCGCGCGTCGCCACGCCGCCGCGCGCGCGGTGCCCCCGCCGCCGGCAGCGCGCCGACGACGCCGGTCGCCACGGCGCCGGTCACTCGTCGACCACCCGGGCGAGCGTGACGGGCTTGTTCACGACGTCGTTCCGCGCGTCGAAGGCGATCGTCCCCGTCGCGCCGACGAACGCCGGGCGCGCCGAGCCCACGCCCGCGAGGTAGTCGCGGACGGCCCGGCGGTCCGCACCGACGGCGCGCGCCGCGCGGCCGATGAGGAGCGCCGCGTCGTACGCGAGCGCGGCCTGATGCCCGGGGAGCCGCCCGTAGAGCGCCGCATACTCGGCCACGAACCGGCTGCCTACCGCCGTCGGCGGACGCCGCGCGATGAAGAATGCGGTGTAGCGCACCCCGCCGAACTCCGCCCGAGCGGCGGGGTCGCGCACATCGGACAGCGCGTCAGAGCCGAGTACCGGCACGCGCACCCCCGCCGCGCGCGCCGCCCGGACGAGCGGCAGCGCATCCGCCGCGCTCCCGGCGACGACGAGCAGGTCGGACTGCCCGCGCTTGGCGTACGCGGCGTACGGCGCCGCCCACTCCGTCACCTGGGTCGACTCGGGCGCGCGCAAGACGACCGTGCCCCCGTACGCCGCGAACGCGGCGGCGAACGCGCGCGACCACCCCTTCCCGAACACATCGGTCCGGTACACGATCGCCGCCCGACGCACGCCGAGCGAGTCGACGGCGAAGCGCGCCGCCGCCCGGCTCGCCTCAGCGTCGTCCGGGCAGACGCGGAACACCCACGGGCTCCGCCCGCTCAGCGCCGGGCTCGTCGCGGTCGGCGAGATTGCCACGACCCCCCGCGCGCCGTCGTGCTCCACGTCGCCGTACACCGCCGCGGCGTCGAGCGCGCTCTGGCTGTCGGTCGGCCCGACCACTCCGACCACGGCCGGATCGTTCCGGAGGTCGGTCGCGGTGGACACCGCCGTCCGCACCTTCGCCGCCGGCATGCGGACGACGAACGCCGGCCCGCCCGCGCGCCTCGCCTCGGCGTTCAGGTCGCGGACGGCGAGCGCGACCCCGCGCGCGATCGGGTCCTCGCCCGTGAGCCCCGTGAGCGCGGCGATGCTCGGCGCGACGCCGATCGCGACCACCGTCCGTGGGGCGACGTGGGAACCCGAACAGCCCGTCGTCGCCCACGCGGCGGCGCACGTGCCAACCGCGGAACGCGCGGCCACGCGCGCGCGCGTCCGGGCCGCGAAAGAGGGGAAAGGGAGCACGACGTCGTGTGCGGGCGACGAGGAGGCGGCCGCTGGGCGGGACCGCGCGAGCAGTGCCCGGCGGCGCGGTGCGACGGTCACGGAAAGGGAGGGCTGCGTCTCGGAGACGACCAATCTGACGGCCGCGTAAAAACGCCGCCGGGCCCGTCGGCGGCCCCGTTCAGCGCCCGAGTTCGAAGCGGAGCGCGTCCTCGAGCGTCGGGTGCCGGAACACGAACCCCGCCGCCAGCAGCCGCGACGGCACCACGCGCTGACTCGCCAGCAGCATCTCGTCGGCCTGTTCGCGCCCGAGCAGGAGACGAAGGGCGAACGCGGGCGCGGGCACGAGCGCCGGCCGGTGCAGCACGCGACCGAGGACGCGCGCGAAGTCCGCGTTGCGCACCGGGTGCGGCAGCACGACGTTCACGGCGCCGGCCAACGCGTCGCGCGCGAGCATCGCGTGCAGCGCGCCGAGCACGTCGTCGAGGGCGATGACGCTGGTCCACTGCCGCCCATCGCCTAACGAGCCGCCGGCCCCGACGCGGAACGGGAGGAGCAGCTGCGGGAGCGCGCCGCCGGCCGGCGTGAGCACCACGCCGAAGCGCGGGTGCACTACGCGGATGCCCGCCGCGCGCGCCGGGTCGGCCGCGTCCTCCCACGCCGCGGCCACGTCGGCCAGGAACCCGCGCCCCCGCGGCGCGCCCTCGTCGAGCACCTCGTCCCCGCGGTCGCCGTAGTAGCCGACCGCGCTCGCGGAGACGAGGACCCGCGGCGGCCGCGCCATCGCCGCGATCGTCCGGGCCACCAGCCGCGTCCCCTGCACCCGGCTGTCCATGATCGCCCGGCGGTGCGCCGGCGTCCATCGGTCGCCGACGTTCGCCCCCGCGAGGTGCACGACCGCGTCGACCTCGTCGAGCGCGCGTGGGTCCAGGCGTCCCGCCGCCGGATCCCACGTCACGTCGCGCACCTGCGGCGACGGCGGCGACGTCTCGCCCCGGGCAGATGCGCGCCCGACGCGCACCACGGTATGGCCGCCGGTAGTCAGGAAGTGCGTGAGCGCGCGTCCGATCAGCCCCGACGCCCCGGTCACGGCGACGGTCATCGGCGGCAGCGCGGCCGCGGCGTGGCGTTCGAGGTCGGCGAGGGTCACGGCGTGGCGGTAGCGGAAGAGTCGGTCCAACTCCGCACGCGCCACCGCCCCACCCCCGAGCGCGCCAAGGGTGCCCAACGGCAGCGCGTAATCGACCGCGTCGGTCAGCGTACTCGCGCCCGCCCCTGGGCCCGAGTCGACCCGATGCAGGTGCGACCACCGCGCGAACGGACCGACGAGTTGCACGTCGCGGAACTGGTGCCCGGCCACGTAGTCGCGGTGCTCGAGGTGCCAGCGCACCGGCACGCCGACCGGGCCCGGCGGCAGCCACGTGCGCAGCTCCACCCGCGCGCCGGCGGTGATCCGCCCGTCGCTCCGCACGACCTCGACGCGCTGCCACGGCGGCGAGAGTCGCTCGAAGGCGCCCGGGCGCTCGTGCCAGGCGAACAGCTCGGCGGCCGAAACGGGAACGGTGAGGGAACGCGAGTAATGCACCACGGGAGGGCGGTGAAACAGCTCGCTGTAGCGAACGCCACAGCCCGGCGTTACGTGCCGTCGTGAGCGTGACGAACTCGCCCTCGCGCCGGCGCGCGAAGTCGCGGGCGCGCCGCAACACGTCCGCCGCGCACCCTGTTCGACCGGCCAACGACTTACCCGCCCAACGACTTAGAGACGGGTTTCACAACCGGCGCAGGTACGTGAAGCACACGAGGGCGCACGCGAGGCGGAGCCACGCGCGGTGGACGGCGACGAGTCGGTCGTCGCGCACGGCGAGCCGGCGGTATTTGGCGAGCCAGGCGAACGTGCGCTCCGCCGTCCGGCGGTGCCGGCCGGGCCAGTCCTTCGGCTCGACGCCACCCCGCGCGATTCCGGGGCTGATGCCGCGCGCGCCGCAGACGCGCCGGCACCACCGCGTCGAGCAGCGCCTCCAGCACGCGGCTGTCGTGGACGTTGGCGGCTGTCACCGCCGCGGCGAGCGGGACGCCGTTGCGGTCGACGAGGAGGTGGTGCTTGCTCCCGGCCTTGCCCTTGTCGGTCGGGTTCGGGCCGGTGTCGCGCCCCCCCCGTTCGCGGCCAAGCTCCGGCTGTCCAGGCTCGCCCGCGTCCCGTCGATCCCCTCCGCGGCCGCCAGCCGCTCCAGCGCGGCCTGGTGCAGCCGGCGCCGAGGCCGCCGCGGCGCGACCGCCTCCCACACCTCGTCTGTCACCAGCGGCTTCATGCACGGTGACCACCCCGAACGGCTACCTAGGTTGTGCAACCGCACTCTTACTCGCCTAACTGACCCCCGCCGTTGTCGAGCGACCGCCAGAGGTACCACGCGGCGACCGTCCGCCACGGCGCCCACTGCTCGCCCATGCGCGCCACGTCGGCCGGCCTGGGCAGCGTGCGATGTCCGTACGCGAGCTGGATCCCTTTCTGGACGCCGAGGTCGAGCTCCGGAAGCACGTCCGGCCGGCCGAGCCGGAACATGAGAAAGATCTGCGCGGTCCACCGCCCCACACCCTTCACCCGCGTGAGCGCCTCGATCGCGGCCGCATCGTCGAGCGACTCGATCGCGTCTAGTGGCACGTCGCCCGACGTGACGCGCGCCGCGAGGTCACGCAGGTACCCGATTTTCTGCCGCGACAGCCCCGCCCCGCGCAGCACATTGTCCGTGGTGCCGAGCAGCTCTTCCGGCTCGGGGGCGCGCCCGCCGTACAACGCGTGGAACCGGCCGTGGATCGTCCCCGCCGCCTTTCCCGAGAGTTGCTGGTAGACGATCGCCCGCGCGACGGCCTGGAAGTGCGTCCCGTCGGCGCGCGGCACGAACCGGCACGGGCCGACCGCGGCGATCACGGCCGCGAGGTGCGGGTCCGCCCGCTTCAGGTACGCGACGCCCCGCCGGTAATCGATCACCCCGCCGAACCCGCGCCGACGACCGACGCCCCTTACGCGTGCCCGTGGTCGGCCTTCGCGCGGTTGCCACCACCTTCGCCGGTGTTCTTCACCGTCGCGCCGTGGCCCGACCGCTCCGACGCGTCGTGGCCCTGAATGGCCGCGCGGTCGTGGTCATGCCGCTCCACGTCCTGGTTGCGGCGGTTCTGCTCCGAGTCCTTTTCGGCCTCGTCGTGCTGCGTCCGATTCTCGAACAGTCGGTGGTTCCCGTCGTTCTCGAAACTCGGGTTCGCGATCATACGGTTGTGCAATTCCGCGTCGTGGCCGCTCCCCTTCCCGCCGCGGTTGGGATCGTTCGCCTCGCGCTGCGAGCGCGTCTCGATCTGCCGGCCGTCGTTGTTGATCTCGGCCTTGATCGCCGAGTGGGTCTTCGCGCCGTGGTCACCCTGAGCCTGCGTCTGCGCGCCCTGCTGCTCGCCGCGCGTATCGTTGCTGTGCTTGGGCTTGCCCATTTTGCCTATCTCCTGTGAATCGGGGAACGCGTCGGGTGGGCAACGCCTGTGCCGGGCGCGAGTCGGGCGGCCGCCGATCCGGCCCCGACACGCTCACGCCCGGTAGACGGCCGTCGCGCGCGTCGACGCGTTCACCTCGTCCGGCGCGAGGACGCGGTCGATGTCGAGCAGGAGTTGCACCCGCGTGCCGTCGGTCGCGCGGCCGAGCAGGAAGTCACTGCGTACTGGCACGCCGAGCGCCGGCGGTGCCTCGACGTCGTCCCCGTTGAGCGTCGCGACCTCGCTCACGCGGTCCACGACGATTCCCATCGGAACCGGGCCTGCCGTGCGCGCCCCGGCGTCGTCGGACGCGACCTCGACCACGACGACGCAGCGCAGGGCCTCGGCGCGCGCCGTCTGCCGCGGGTCCGCGCCCGACGCCGTGTCGGCCGGCAGCATCCCGAACCGCTCGCGCAGGTCGATCAGCGGGACCACCGTGCCGCGGAGGTCGACGGCGCCGCGCACGAACACCGGCGTCTGCGGCACGCGCATGATCGCCCGCAATCCGATGATCTCCCGCACCCGGGGTACCGCGACCCCGTACTCCTCGTCGCCGACGAAGAAGGTCAGGTACTTGCCGCCGCGGGCGGCGTCGCGCGCGCGGAGTGTCGTTGCGGTGCACATCGGGAACGGCGGGAATGGAAGGCATGCGAGGGACGGACGGTTCGACCGCCACGGAACGAGCCACGCCGGCGGACGTCACGCCGGCCGCCGCGGTCCCGCCACGTTAGGCAGCCGGCGCCGTCTAACGAGATCCGCCGCCTCTCAGACCGGCAGACGGAGCGCGAACGTGCTGCCGCTCCCCGGCGCGCTCTCGACCGCGATCTCGCCGCGCATCCGCGCCGCCAGCTCCGCGACCAGCACCAGTCCCAGCCCAACGCCGTCCTCCGCCCCGCCGGTCGCCCACGCGCGAAAGAGCCGATCCCGCTGCGCGGGCGTCATGCCCACGCCGGTGTCCGTCACGGCGCACACCAGCGCGCCGCCGTGCACGGCGGCCGTGAAGCGCACCCCGCCGCGGCGGGTGGCACGGACCGCGTTCGCGCCGAGGTTGACCAGGACGCGCCGCAGCGCGCCCGCGTCCGCACACACGTGGCACGGAACGTCGTCGGCGACCGCCACGTCCAGCGCGAGGCCGCGCCGCGCCGCGCGCGGCGCGAGCGTGCGGACCACGCCGGCGACCGTCGCGCGCACGTCGCACCGGCCGACCCGCACCGCCGCGTGCGCCGCCGGGTCGCCGAGGCGCGCGAGCTCCAGCGCGTCGTCGGCGAACGCCGCGAGGGCCGCTGCGGCTTCGCGGAGCGCGTCGAGGTGCGCGCGCTGCTCGGCGTCGAGCGCGGTCGCCGCGAGCAGGTCCGCGCACCCGAGGATCCCGCCGAGCGGCGTGCGCAGCTCGTGCGCGACGGCGGCCAGCGGTGGGACGGCGGTCACGGGTCGCGACGCGAACCCGCCGGCCGCCTAACGCGTACCCGGGAAGGACCAGTCCGCGACGGCCCGCGGCCGGTCGGCGTCGGGCGTCGACGCGCCCGGGTCGAACAGCCCGGCGACGACGGCCAGGTGCTCCTGCATCTCCGTGAGCACGCCCGCCGCGTACGCGAGCTGCCGCCGCGTCGTGTCCCGGACCTGGAGCGCGTCCGGCAGCTTCTCGCTCGTGTGCTGCGGCTTCTCGAACGTCGCCGAGGCGAGCGCCTCGAGGGCGGCCCGGCTCTCGCGCAGGCTGTCGAGGACCGTCTGGATCTCGGCGTTGGCGCGATCGAGAACGGGCGCCACGGCCGCGAGGCCGGCGCCGGGCACGAACGCGGCGGCGCCGTCGACGGCCCGCGCGTCACCGGTCATCGCGCGCACCTCGCCGTCGACGAGGCGCAGCGCGGTCTCGGTGTCGTAGAGCAGCTCGTGCCGGGCGCCCACGGCCGTCACGCGCCGGCGCCCGCGGCGACCGACACGAGCGCGTCGATTTTCTCCTTCAGGATCTGCGGCGTGAACGGCTTTACGATGTAGTTGTTCACCCCGGCCTCCATCGCCTCGATAATGTCCTCGCGCACGGAGCGCGCGGTCACCATGAGAATCGGCACCTGCTCGCCGCGGTCGCGGAGCGCCTTGGCCAGCTCGGTCCCGGTCATCGTGGGCATGTTCCAGTCGGTAATCACGAAACCCACCGACGCGTCGAAGCGGTCCAGCGCCTCGCGCCCGTCGGCCGCCTCGACCGTGTCGGTGTAGCCAATGCGCTGGAGGGAGTTGACGACAATGCGCCGCATCGTCGACGAGTCGTCCACGATCAGAAACTTCATGGCGCGCCTGCGGGTCAGACGTCGCCCGTCGATAACAGCCGCGATGCGACCGCGTTCACGACGTGGGTGGAGTTATACGCGCCCTCCAGCACTTTTTTACGCAGGTCGGCGACGCGTTCCGGCGTGAGCGAGCTTCCCGACGTCGCCGCCGCGGAGCCACCCGAGAGGGCGCGGCCGGCCGCGGAGATCGACACGGAGTCCTGCCGCGGCGCGGTGCCGGCGGCAGGCCCGGAGGCCGACCCGTCCTTCGGTGCCGGCGTCGCGGCGGCGGGTGCGGCTACGCGCTGAGGGCCGTACGGGTTCGAGATCGAGCGAATAGACATGAGATTCCTCCTGTACGTGCCAATATCGGCGAAGACGGCCCGAAGTTGAGGATCAGAACCGCAGGTCGAGCTGCGGAACCCGTGCGGCTCCTGCGGTGAGCGCCGGGACCCGGTCCCGCACCGAGGTCGCGTCGCGTAACGCCCGGAGACGCCGTCCGAGCGCGTCGTCGACCGCGTCCTGGTGCCGGAGTTCGTGTAGCGCGTCGGTCAGAACGTCGGCGAAGTCGCCGCCCATCTCCTGGCCAGCCTCACGCAGCTCGGCGTAGTGTTCGGCGGTCGTGCCGCGCACGGAGGTGAGCGCGGCACGCCGCGCCTCGTCGCCGACGGCGATCGCGGCGGCCTCCTCGGCCACAGCCGACGCATACCGCGCGTAGACGGCGAGCCGCGCCTCCAGCCGAGCCGCGCGGGCTGCGGCCGGGTCGGGCAGGCTGGGAGGCGTGAGGTCTCCTACCTGCCAGCACGCCGCGGCCGGCGACACGACCGGATCAGCGACAACGGCACTCAGTGCGCCGGTGTCGGCCGTACCCGCGGCGGCTGGGTCAGGCACGATCGTGGGCGCGAGGGGGCGTAACCATACCCGAGGACGCGCGGCTGGACGCCCCGTCACGCGGCGCGCGTGCGTACACCGGCCGGTGGCCGCACGGGATCAGCGGACCAGCGTCAGCGCCGGACGCTCCCCGAACGGCGTCGTGAAGACGCGCTCGTCCTCGTCGGCGATCCGGTCGTGCAGCAGCTGCGCGTGCCGGAGCGCGTCGTCGACGGGACGTAACGCCATCGCGACCTCCGCCGCCGAGGCGCCGTTGCGCCGCGCGATCTGCCGCAGGATCGCCAGCCTCGCGAGCCGGTTGCCGAGCGCGGTCGTCACGCGCGCGCGCTCGGCGACGGCGACGGCGAACTCGTCGTCCGCGCCCCGCCCCGCCGCGTCGAGCGCGTCGGCGAGCAGGCCCCCGAAGCGTTCGAGCAGTATGACGACTGCGGCCGCCTCGCGCGCGAGCGCCGGCGCGCCACCGCCGACAGTCACGCCGACGATCACGCGGAGCGACGGTGCG
This sequence comes from Gemmatimonadetes bacterium T265, assembly GCA_019973575.1. Classification (NCBI taxonomy): domain Bacteria; kingdom Pseudomonadati; phylum Gemmatimonadota; species Gemmatimonadetes bacterium T265. The sequence continues at coordinate 1,976,295 of BPUI01000001.1, read as the reverse complement.
GCGTCGTAGTTTCGGCGGCGAGCTGCGCGACTGCCCCTGCGAACCCGTCGCGAAGCCCGCTCACGACGTGGAGCACCGACGAGAGCTTCGCCGGGTCCTGCAGGCGATTGGCCGCAAACAGCTCGCGGGTCGCGTAGGCGTAGAGCGCGTCGAGTTGGCAACTCAGGTCGCCGGCCGCCTCGAAGTCGAGGGAGCTGCGCAGCTCGGTAATCATGTCCGCGGCCGCACAGATCTGCGCCGTGCGCTCGGGGATGTCGCCCGCGGCGAGGGCGGCCTGCGCGCGCCGGACGGTAAGCACGCACTTGTCGAACAGCATGACGACGAGTTGCCCGGGCGTCGCGCCCGCGAGTTCGGCGTCGCGGTAGCGCGAAGCCTGTGCGGCCTGCGGTCGCGCGGCCGGCGGTCGGGCGGCGGCGGTCGACGGCGCCGCGGCGGGGCGCTGAGATGCGGTGCGGGCGTAGGCGTAAGCGGGGTAGCTCATCAGAAACGGCCGGGCGGAGCGGGCATCAGGGGCGGCAGGGAGCGACGACGCGTCGCGACTGGCCTGTGGTATCGGCAGTGTTGCGCCGCGGCTACACTCGGCCCGGGCTCAGCCGATCCGGTTGAGGAGCGCGGGCGCTGGCCGCCCCGCGCCAGCCTGGCCGCGCGGTCCGTAGCCCCGGCCGTCGCGCGCGCGCGGGTCGGCGCCGACTCCGTTGTTCGCGGCGGCGTCGGGACCGCGCGACACACCACCGACGGCCGACCCGCCGTCCCCCGCGCTCGTCCCCGCGCTGCCAGGCGTTAGGCCGACCGACGAGAGCTGGCGCCCGTACGCGACGCGCCAGGCGTCGAGCTGCGCGGTGAGGTTCTGGATCGCCGTCTGCGCGCGCTGGGCGTCGCTCGTCAGCGTGTCGAGCCGGCGCTGCACGTCGAAACGCTGGTCGGGCGACCCCTCGGCGCGCACGCGGTCGAGATGCGGGCGGAGCGTCTGCGCCCCGGCGTCGAGCTCGTCGAAGCCCCGCGCGGCCGTGTTCGCGGCCGTGACCGCGCCGTCGGGGTCGCCGCTCCCGAGGGCGCGCGTCTGGTCGTCGACGGTGCGCGCGTACCGCTGGTACGCCGCGCGCTGCGCCTCGAGCGCGTCGATCGCCGCGCGCTGGGCGAGCGGGTCGAGGGCGGGTTTGACGGGAGGGAGCATGACTCGGGGGTGTAGTCGCGCGGCGAGGACGTCAGCTATTGCTGCTGCTCGTAAGCGAGGCGAACTGGGCGGACAGCGCGCTCCCGGTCGCCTGGAGCTGACTCAACGAGGCCTCGAACTTCGAATACTGCGTGAGGAGCGCGAGCCGCTTCTTGTCTTCCCGCTCGTTCAGGTTGTCGATGCGCGATTGAAGGCTCGTGCTCTGGGCGTCGATCACCGACTCGCGCGTGCTGATCGTGCCGACGTACGGCGTGGTCGCGTTGTCGGCGTAGGTCGAGAACGCGCTCATCCGGTCGGTGAAGAGCGCGCTCACGTCGCTGAGCCGTGAACTGAGCGCCGACTGGAACGTCGTCCCGTCGAGTTTGAGCGTGCCGTCCTTTTGCAGGGAGACGCCGACCGAGGCGAGCGTGGCGAGGTCGGACGCGACGCCGTTCGACGCCGATCCGCTCGTGAGCATCATGCTCGCGAGCTGGGACTGCGCGTCGCGGAGCGTGGGGTCGTTGTGGAGCGGCGGGAACGTGCCGTCAGACTGGATCGTGTTCTGCTGCTGGATGAACTGCTGAATCTTATTGTAGCTGTCGACGAAGATCTGGACGGCGGCCTGCGCCTGGTCGGGCTGCCGGTTGAGGGTGACGGAGCTGCTACCGACCGCCGCGAGCGAGAGCGTGACGCCGCCGATCGCGTCGGCGACGGTGTTGGACGCGCGCGTGACGGTGACGCCGTCGACGGTGAACTGCGCGTCCTGCGCGGCGACCGCCGGTGCGCCGAGGCCGAGCGCGGCGGTCAGCGACGGCGTGGTGCCCGAGGCGTCGGCCACCGTGAAGCCGCCGGCGCTCCCCGTCTTCGCCGCCGTGAGGACGAGGTGCGCGTCGCTCCCGTCCGCGTTCCCGCTGACGATGGACGCCTGCACGCCCGTCTCCCCCTGCACCGCGTTGATGTTGGCGCGCAGGGCCGAGAGGGAGTCGGTGCTGGCGACGTTGACGGTGACCGGCTGTCCGCCCGGCGACGTGAAGGTCAGGCCGCCGCTGACGCCGAGCGCCGCGCTCGTACTCGCCTGTCCGATGGTCCCGATCGTCTTCTGCGCCTGGGCGAGCCGCTGCACGGTGACGGCGTACGTGCCCGCGCTGGCCGTGTTGTCCGCGGTCGCCGCGAGCACGTTCCGCGCAGAACCGTCGCTCGCCGTGCCCGTCGCTGTGACGCTGTAGGTGTTGAACCCCGCCCCGTACTTCAGGGCGTCACTCGCGGTCTGGAGCGAGGTCAGGTTCTGACCGAGCGTGTCGAGCGCCGTCTTCCGCGCCGTGTTGGCGTCGATCTGTTTCTGCCACGCGGTCGCGGGCACCTTGTCCGCGGCGATGATGGAGTTGACGAGCGACTGCCAGTCGATGCCGCTGGAGATGCCGGTGATCGAGGCCGCGCTCCCGCCGGCCACCAACGTGCTGGCGGCGGCCGTGGTCGCGGTCGTTGTCGCGGACGACGCGGCCGTCGCGGACGACGAACCGGAAATGGAGATGGTCATGGGTGGGAGCGGCGAGCGCCGCGGGGAGGACGGACCAGCGTCTTGGGGGGTACCGCGTACGACGTCGCGCGCCGAGGATCGCGTGGAGCGCGACCCCCGGAGCGCGGGGCGTCAGGCGACTTCGGAGCCGCCGGGCGATCGCTCGCCGTCGGGGGTCACGCTGCCCGCGCCGTAGGGGATTCCGGCGCGGGCACGTGAACTACTGCAGGAGCTTCAGGATGCCCTGCGTGTTCTGGTTGGCCTGCGAGAGCATGCTCTGCGCGGCCTGCTGCAGGATGTTGTTCTTCGTGTAGTTGGTCATTTCCGCCGCCATGTCCGTGTCGCGGATCGTCGACTCGGCCGCCTGCGTGTTCTGCAGCGCCGTGGCGACGTTGGTCGAGGCGAAGTCGAGCCGGCTCTCCGCGGCGCCGATGCTGCCGAGCGAGGTGCTGACCGTGTTGACCGCCGTGTCGAGCGCCGTGAGCGCCGCGGCGGCGCCGGTCTGGGTCGTGAGGTCGAGGCCCGAGAGGCCGAGTCCCTTGGAGCTGACGTCGACCGCGTTGACCTGGATCTGGTCGTTGCCGCCGAAAGCGTAGCTGCCGCTGGAGCTGACCTGGAACGAGCCGGTCTTCTGGAAGCCAACCGTCGTCGGGGTTCCGCTCGAGCCGAGGACGGTGGTCGTCGTGAAATCGAAGGTCGACGGCAGCGCGAGCGAGATCTTGCCGTCGGCCGACGTGACGGTCTGGGCGGCCCCGAGCGTGCTGCCGCTCGCAGCGGCGGTGACCGTCGCGGTCGTGCTGTTGCCCGTGCCGGTTAGGTTGGCGCCGGTCGCGTCGACGTACTGGAACGTAATCGTGCCGTTGGTGGCGGCGGCGGGGGTACCGGTCGTGACCGCCGCGGTACCGGCCGCGTAGGAGATCTTGATGCCGGCCGCGCCGGCGGGCATGCTGCTGACGCCGCCCGGAAGCGAGAGCGCGCCGGCGAGCGCGCCGCCGGTCTTGTACGCGGCGCTGGTCGAGCTCGACGTCATGTCGACGCCGGCGCCGAAGGTGCCGTCGAGCAGCTTCGTGCCCTGGTAGTTGGTCGTCGCCGCGATGCGGTCGATTTCGCTGCTGAGCTGCGTGAACTCCTTCTGCAGCTGGCCCGACTGGTTGCCGATGTTGGCCGAGTTGGCCTGCGTCGCGAGCTCCTTCATGCGGTCGAGGATCGACGAGACCGTCTGCGTCGCGCCGTCCATCACCTGCAGCATCGACGAGGCCTGGGCGACGTTCTTCTGGGCCTGGCCGAGGCCCTTCGAGTCGGAGCGGAGCTTGTTGGCGATCGCGAGGCCCGCGGCGTCGTCGCCCGCCTGGTTGATCCGGAAGCCCGACGAGAGGCGCTGGATCGACTTCTGGCTGTTCTTCTCGTTCACGCTCATGTAGTTGAGCGCGAACATGGCCGAGGTGTTGGTCTGGATCTTCATCGGTCGTCACTCCCTGACGTGGTGGACGGAGCGTCCGTGCTCCGGGTGGCGCGGCGGCCGGTGTGGCCTCGCAGGAACGGGTGTCGGCCGGCGGGGCGAGAACTTGAGCAGCAGCGCCCGCGAGTCGTCCCGTGCGGCCGTCGGGCCGCGTCAGCCGATCGCGAGGGGGACGCGCACGCGGGCGCGGCCGTCGTCGCGGACGATCTGTCGGCCGGCGCGCGAGGGGACGTGCAGGACGAGCGGGGCTTGCAGGTTGATGGTCGCGTCGCCGCGCCGCTCGCCGAGGGTGACGATCGCGAAGGCGGCGAAGTCGTCGGCCGCGGCGCCCGCGCCGGCGAGCGCGTCGAGGTCGGGTGCGGGCACGTCCAACTCGTCGTCCGGGAAGAAGTGCCCGGGCTCCGCGAGGAGGAATACGAGGCCCGATTCCTCGACCGACTGGAGCCAGTGGAGGGCGGGGCGGCCGGCCGGGACGAGCACGAAGCTGCGGCAGGACTCGAACCCGTAGAGGCCGGCGGGGAACGTGAACCACGCCGCCGGGGCGGCCGCAATCGGGCCGAGCAGGTCGGAGGTGACGATCTCGGCGGGGGCGGGCGGCGCCAGGGTGGACATGATCACTTGAGGTAATCCGTAAGGCTGAGTCCCATCACCTTGGACGAGGCCAGCATGGCGGTCTGGTAGGCGGTCTGGCGGGCGACCATTTCGGTGTAGGCCTGCGCGGTGTCGACCTCGCTCAGGTCGGACTTCTGCTGCGTGAGGGTCGTCTGCAGCGCGGTGAGGCCGGTCTTCACGGCGTCGACCTGGTCCTGGCGCGCGCCGAGTTCGCCGACGTGCACCTGCAGCGTGTCGGACGCGGTGTCGATGGCGGTCAGCGCGCCCGCGATCGCGGACGTGTTGGAACCCGCGAGCGCCTGCTGGAGCTGTTGCAAGGCGGGGAGGACGCCTTTGCTGCTGTTGGGGGCGCCGTTGGTCGTGTCGAGGAAGAGCGTGGTGCCGTCGTGCGCGCCCGTGACCGTCTGGCCGCCCGCGCCGACGTCGACCGAGAGCTGGCCTTGGGGGTAGCGCGGGACGGGGGCGCCGCCCGGCGTGGTCGACGGGTCAGTCGGGACGAAATTGCTCTGCGTCGCGTCGAAGGGCTCGCGGCCGTCGTTGTTGGTGCCGCCGAAGAGGTAGGTGTTCCCGACCTTCGTGTTGCCGAGGCTGACGGCCTGATCGAGGAGCTGCTGCACCTCGGCGGCGGACGCGGCGCGTGCGCTCGCGCTCGCGGTGGACGAGTTCGCGCCGACTCCGAGCTCCTTGGCGCGGTTCAGCAGGTCCGACAGCTGCTGCGTCACGGAGTCTTCGGCGGCGAGCGCGGTGCCGGTGGTCGTCGCGTTGCGCGTGTACTGGTCGATGCCGCGGAGGGCGGCGCTGTCGCGGACGACGAGGCTCGCGGACGTCGGGTCGTCGCTCATCTTGCTCACCTTGAGCCCGGTCGTGACCTGGTCCTGGGCCTCGGCGAGCTTGGACGAGGTGTCGAGCAGGCGGGCGATGATGGCCTGAGTCTGACCGGCGGTGGTGACGCGCATGCGGCGGGACGGTGCGGGGCGTGACGGGCGGACGGCGGGCGCGGACGACTCGGGGAGGACGTCCGAGCGGACGGGGCGGTCACGGCCCCGGGCCGGGTGCGGCCGGACAGGCCCGGCAATACCTTCCGCCCATGGCAACCATCCTCTGGGTCGACGACGACGCGTCCGTCGGCCTGATCCTCGACGACACGCTGCGGCGCGCGGGGCACGAGCCCGTGGGCGCGCGCCACGTGGCCGAGGCGCTGCACGTGCTGGAGCGGTCGGCGATCGACCTGGTGATCTCGGATTACCGGATGCCGGGGATCACGGGGCTCGAGTTCCTGACGATGTTGCAGCGCGAGGGGCACGACGTTCCGGTCATCATGCTGACCGGGCACGCGTCGATCGAGCACGCGGTCACGGCGATCAAGGCCGGGGCGGTCGACTACATCACGAAGCCCGTGCGGCCGCAGCAGCTCGAGCTGGCGGTGGACCAAGCGCTGGAGTACGTGCGGCTCAAGCGCGAGAACGAGGCGCTGCGGCGTGAGGTGAGCGCGATCCGGAGCGAGCGGCAGATCGTCGGCGACTCGCCGGCGATGCGGCGGCTGTTGCAGACGGTGAAGACCGCGGCGCCGACGCGCGCGACCGTGTTACTGCAGGGCGAGAGTGGGACGGGGAAGGAGCTGTTCGCGCGGGCGGTGCACGACCAGAGCGAGCGGCGCGACCGGCCGTTCATCCAGCTCAACTGCGCGGCGCTGCCGGAAGGGCTGATCGAGAGCGCGCTGTTCGGGCACGAGAAGGGCGCGTTCACGGGGGCGATCCGGCGGGTGGAGGGCGCGTTCGAGCGCGCCCACCGCGGGACGCTGCTGCTGGACGAGGTGAGCGAGATGCGGCTCGACCTGCAGGCGAAGCTGCTGCGGGTGTTGCAGGAACAGGAGTTCGAGCGGGTGGGCGGCACGCAGCCCGTGAAGGTCGACGTGCGGATCATCGCGACGACCAACCGCGACCTCGCCGCGGAGGCGGCGGCGGGGACGTTCCGGCAGGACCTGTACTACCGGCTGAGCGTGATCCCGCTGTCGATCCCGCCCTTGCGGGAGCGGCCGGAGGACGTGCCGCTGCTGGCGACGCGGTTCGCGGTGCGGACGGCGGACGAGATGGGGAAGCGGTTCGACGGGATCGCGCCGGAGACGATGGCCGCGCTGCAGCGGTACGCATGGCCGGGGAACGTGCGCGAGTTGCAGCACGTGATCGAGCGCGCGGTGATCCTGTCGCCCGAGGCGACGTTGCTGCCGCACGCGTTGGAGCCGGGGCGGTTCGGGCTCGCGGGGGCGGGGATCGGCGCGACCGGGCCCGGGGCGCGGGGCGCGGCGCTGGCCGCGCTCGCGGCGTCGAACGGCGCGGCCGGGCCGGACGGCGGCGCCGACGACCCGATGCGCGTGGTACTGCACTCGCTCGACGTGACGCGGGCGGAGGCGGTGTTGATCGAGCGGGCGCTCGCGGTGGCGAAGGGCAACCGCACGCGGGCGTCGGAGTTGTTAGGCATCTCGGTCCGCACGCTGCGGAACAAGCTGAACGGGCCGGGGCGCGAGGCGGGCTGACCGGGCCGCGGGCGCCGCGTCGGCATGCCGGGCGGGCGGCGCGCCGCCGAGGCCCTCGCCGGCGAGGGCCGTGAGGAGCGTGTGCGGGGCGGTCAGGGCGGCGAGGCCGGCGAAGAGGACGCGGACGGCGGCCGGGGCGGCGCCGGCGGCGGCGTCCGCCCCGCGCGAGAGTGCGAGCCACGCGGCGGCGCCTAACGCGAGCGTGGCCGCGGTGGCGGGGACGGCGGCCCGGGTGAAGCGGGCCCACGCGCGGCGGGGAGACGCGGCGTCGAGGGCCGCGGCCAGCGCGAGGGCGTGGCGCGCGGAGTGGAGGACGCAGAAGTAGACGAGGAAGGCGAGGAACGGCGGGAGTAGCGCGGCGACGGCCGGGACGGCGAGGCACTCGAGCGCGTCGGTCAGGTGGACGGTGGCGAGACGTCGTGCCGCGCGGGGACGAGGGCGGGGCTGGCGGCTCGTCGCGCGTCGGGCGGCGCGCCACGCCCCGGCGGTGTGTGCGAGGGCGAAAAAGGCGCAGCCTGGGACGACGACCCAGCGGGCGCACCACGCGGACGCGGTGACGATCGCGGCGCGTCCGCCAGGCGACGCGTTGGGCGCGACCCAGGCGAAGGCCTGCGCGACGGCGTCGGGGTGGGCGAGCGCGGGGACGACGACCGGCGCGGCGCCGCGGACGAGCACCTCCGCCCAGGCGAGGCGGCGCGGCGCGCGCTCGCGCGCGCCGTCGCCGAGGCCGAAATGGAGCGCGGAGGCGGCGAGAAACGCGGTGAGCGTCGCGGCGGGGACGAACGTCCAGCCGACGACGACCGCGGCGCCTAACACGACGTAGGCGCCGTGGAAGGGCGCCCACCAGCCGACGCCGAAGCGCGGCGAAAGCCAGCGGCGCCCGACGAGCGGGTCGAGCGCGCCGTGCGGGACGCCGAAGACCGCGACGGCGGCGGCGAGGGCGGCGACCTGCACGGCCGTGCCCGGGCGCACGCCCGCGGGGGCGACGAGTGCGGTGACGACGATAGCCGAGAGCGTCAGCCCCGCGGCGCGGGCGTGCCACGCGCGCCAGCGGGCGAGCCACGGCCCGGCAGGCGCCGCGGGATACGTCACGCGGCCGCCAGGCGGCACGCTTCGGCGACGAAGGGCAGCGGCGGCAACGCGGTGATCACGCGGGCCGCGTCGCCGGGCGAGCCGACGTCGGACAGGAAGCGGACGAGGGCGTCGGGGTCCGCGACGGCGAACAGGCGGGTGAAGAGGGCCGGCGCGGCGGTGGGGGCGGCATGGAGGCGGCGCAGGAAGACGTGGTCGAGCCAGCGGGCGACGGAGCCGCGGGGGCGCGATGCCTGGCCTAACACGGAGGTGACGACGGCGCGGGCGAGCGCCGCCGAGTCGCGCTGGATGGCGAGGAAGGCGTAGCCCGTGGACGGCTTCGCCATGCCGCCGGCGACGCCGATGCGGGTGACCCGCGGCGAGGGACGGCGTTCGACCAGCGCGGCGTCCATCGGAATGACGCCGGCTTCGCGCGAGCGCGTGACGTGGACGCCGCCCGTGAGGCGGGCGGCGTAGCGCGCGAGTGCGGCCTCGAGCACGGCGGCTGTGGGCGCACGTTCCGCGATCATGGCGAGTTCGACGAGCGCCTCGTGGGCCGAGTAGGGGAGCACGTAGCCGAACGGAAAGCCGTCGCCGGGCTGGTCGGCGGTGAAATCCATCAGCGTCGCCGTGCCGGCGTCGAACACCGGCGCGGCGGTGCGCACGACGGCCCCGGCGAATGCCTGGACGAGGCGCGTCGCGTGCGGCCGAGGGTCGGGGTAGCCGGCGCGCAGCTGGTCGGCGCGGGCGGGCGGAGGGCCGGGCCGACTATCGAAGACGTGCGCGGCGTGGAGTGCGCCGTGGGTCGTGTGCACGACGACCGCGACGCGCGCGTCGCGCGCGTCGGCCACGGCGTCGGCGCGTTCGCCGAGCCGGAGCTCGACGTGCGGCGCGGCCGCGACGCGCGCGAGGGCGGCGGCGTAGAAGGCGTCGGCCGGGACGTGCTGGTAGGCGTAACGCGTCGAGGTGCGGACGACGTCGGTGCAGTCCGGGCCCCGCACGCGCCAGCGCGCCCAGCGGTGCGTGACGGCCGCGGCGAACGGGTGCGGGTGCACGTCCCAGAAGCACCACGTGCGGTCGCGGGCGAAGGTGGTGCGTTCGTCGAGGAGGACGACGCGGCCGGCGCGCGGACCCGCGTCCGCGAGGCGCGCGGCGAGGCTGAGGCCCGCACACCCCGCGCCGACGATCGCGACGTCCGCGCGCACCGCGGTCGCCTAACGATTACGCGCGGCGGCTGCCCGGCGGCCGCGCTACCGGCCGCGCTACCGGCCGCCGCCCGCGCCGGCGAGCTCGCGGCGTTCGCGGGCGCGCTCGCGCTCGGAGCCCGCGCGGCCGGACGACGGGTCGGGCGGGAGCGACGTGATCGGCTCGACGACGGGCCGATAGTGGGCGGATTGCGGCTCGAGCTGCGCGCTGCCGGCGAGCGTCATGAAGCCGTAGCCGACCTTGGCGATGATGTCGAGGACGAGGAAGATCAGCGCCTCGGTCGGGGCTTCGAAGAGGCGGAACCCCTCGGGCGCGCCGAGCCAGACGAGCGGGTAGAGCACCCAGAGCACGGAGAGCACCGTGGCGTTGCGCGTGAAGACCGCGCCCACGGTCGCGCTCTGCTGACCGGTCGCCTCGCGGCGGAGCGGGCCCCAGATGAGGGCGTAGACGGCGAGTTGGAAGGCGCAGCTGACGAGGTACCACGTCACCTTCGCACCCTGGACGTGCGAGAGCGCGGCGGCGAGGCCGGTGCCCATGATCGCGACGTCGGCGACGAGGATGCCGACGACGAGCGCCGCGCGGCGGCGGAGCTCGCCGAGCGCGGTGGTGCAGAGCGCCGCGAGGAGGAGCGGCGTGGTGATCGACCAGTCGACGTAGCGCGCGAGGTAGACGTGTCGCGTCTGCTCCGGGATTTCGACGCGGAGCTGATCGAGCCCCATGAACGTGTAGAACACGGCGGCCGCGAGGCACACCAGGATGTGGTAGACGTAGTGCGGCTCCGAGTCGCGCGGCTTGCCGCGCGAGCGCAGCAGCATGGCGAACGCGCCGAGCGCGAGCACCACCGTCCCCACCCAGTACCACCGCCGCTCGCTGCCGTACGGATCCATCGGTCGTCCCCCACCGCCCCGGGTGTCGCGCGCGCCCCTGCGCGCGGGCGGCCGTGCGGCGCCCGGGCGTCGGGCGCGGCGGGGCCGCGGAAAGTGTACGGATCAACACACATGCCACGTGCGGCAGTGACGGCGGGGCAGCGGGCGTCGCGGGGCGCGGTCGTGGGCTCGGGCAGCCGCGCGTTATGATGTGCCACACCACCATCGCCAACCGAATGCCGACGCCCCGCCGCTCCGAGCCCCGCGCCGAGGCCAACCACCTCCTGCGGCGGTTGCCGCGCGCGGAGTACGCGCGCCTCATCCCGCACCTCGAGCCGGTGATGCTGCCCGTGCGGCACGTGGTGTACGAGCCGCACGCCCCCATCACGCACGTCTACTTCCCGCAGAACGGGATGCTGTCGCTCATCCTGGTGCTCGCCGACGGCGGGACGGTCGAGGTCGGGATGGTCGGGCGCGAGGGCGTCGCCGGCGTGCCCGCCGTGCTCGGCGTCGAGGCGATGCCGACGCGCTGCATCGTGCAGCTGCCGATGCGGGCGCAGGCGATGCGGGTGCCCGTGCTACGGCGACACGCGCGGACCGCGGGCGTGCTGCACGAGATCCTCCGGCGCTACACGCAGACGCTCATCGACCAGGTCGCGCAGGGGGCGGCGTGCAACCGGCGGCACACGCTGGAGCGGCGGTGCGCGCGCTGGCTGTTGATGAGCCACGACCGGGCGGAGGCCGACGCGTTCCCGCTCACGCAGGAGTTCCTCGCCTACATGCTGGGCGTGCACCGCCCGGCGGTGGCGAGCGCGTTAGGCGGGTTGCGGCGCGCGGGGCTGATCGCGTCGACGCGCGGCGAGGTGCGGATCACCGACCGCGCCGGGCTGGAGCGCGCCGCGTGCGAGTGCTACGGCGCGATCCGCGACCGGATGGCGGCGGTGCTCGCGTAAGGCGCGCGCTCGCGCTCACGGCGCGAAGCGCTCGCCCTGGTTGTAGGCGGCGACGGCCCGGTCCTGGACCGCGCGCGCCCACGCCGGGAGTCGCTCGTCGACCTCGTGTCCGGCGCGGCGCGCGGTACCGCCGGCGGCGGGCGCGGGGAGGCCCCGCTCGGCGAGGGCGCTCAGGTCGGCCGTGAGGCCGGGGAGGAGGCCGTGCGTCTTGACCCCGAGCCACGCGCTCGTCGGCATGATCAACTCGGCGTCGCCGTGCGCGGCGGCGTCGACGACGCGGCGCGCGGCCTCGTCGGCGGCCATGCCCGCGACCGGGGCGGAGCTGCTCGAGGTGAACCAGCGGTACTCGGCCGCCTGCTCGCCCTTGAAGACCGCGTGGGCGGCGCTCCCCGTGCGGATCTCGCCCGGACACACCGTCGTGACGAACACGCCGTCCTTGAGGAGCGAGGCGCGGAGGCCTTCGGAGAGGCCGACAAGCGCGAACTTGCTCGCCGAGTAGGGGAGCAGGTGCGGGACGGAGATCTTGCCGCCGATCGACGCGATGTTGACGACGCGCCCCGACCGGCGCGCGCGCATGCCCGGCGTGACGGCGAGGACGGTGTGTAAGGCGCCGTAGAAGTTGGTCGCCATCGCGTCGTCGAAGTCCGCGCGGGTCATCTGCTCGGACGGGCCGACCTCGATCGTCCCGGCGTCGTTGACGAGCAGGTCGACGGGCCCGAGCCGCTGCTCGACGGCGGCGACGAGCGCGCGGACGTCCTCTTCGACCGTGACGTCGCAGGGGAGGGCGAGCACGTCGTCCGCGCGGCCGCCGCGGTCGGCGGCGCGGTGGACGAGGTCGGCGAGGGCGCGGCTCAGGGCGACCTCGTCGCGCGCGCAGATGGCGACGCGCGCGCCGGCGCCGACGAGCTGGCGGGCAATCTCGAGGCCGAGCCCGCGCGAGCCGCCCGTGACGAGGGCGACCCGGCCGCGGAAGTCGATGCGGCGAGCGCGGCGGGCGAGGGTGCGGGCGGTCCAGAGGGCCGCGCCGGCCGCGGTCAGCCAGAGGACGGCGTTCGACGGGCGGGTGGTGGCGCGCATGGCAGCGGGGCTGAGGTGGACCGGGCCGCCGTGCCCGTTTCGTACCAGCCGCGCCGCGCACCGCCGACTGCCGCGCGCTCAGCCCTCGTACGGCTCCATGTGTACGAGGACGCCGTCGACGCCGGGAACTTCGCGGCGGATTGCGCCTTTTACCATGCCGCCCAACACGTGGGCCTCGTCGAGGGGCGTCTTCGGCGCGGCCTGGACGTGGATGTCGACGTGGTAGACGGTGCCGGCGCGGCGGACGTTGAGCTTCTCGACGTCGAGCACGCCGTGCACCGCGCGCGCAGCACGCTCGACCGCGCCGACCACGGCGCCGTCGGGCATGCGGTCCATGAGGTCGTGCAGCGCGGGGCGCAGGAGCTGCACGCCGTTATAGGCGATCACGCCCGAGGCGAGGAGCGCGGCCCAGTCGTCGGCCGAGGCCCACGCGGGGTGACCGTGGACGCGGCTCCCGACGACCGCGACGGTGATGCCGACGAACGCGGCCGCGGAGGTCACCGCGTCGCTCAGGTGGTGGCCCGCGTCGGCGCGGACGGCGGTGCTCCCCGTGTCGGCCCCGACCGCGCCGGCGCGGCGCATGAGCCACCACTTGAGCGCGAACGCGACGACGAGCACGCCGAGCGTCCAGGGGGCGGGGACCTGGTGCGGGGTGCGGATCTCACGGATCGCCTCGACCGCGATGCCGAACGCCGCGACGACGAGCAGGGCCGAGACGACCGCCGCGGCGAGCGCCTCGGCCTTGCCGTGGCCGTACGGATGGTCGCGGTCGGCCGGGCGCGCCGCGACGGCGAGACCGCCCCAGACGATGGCCGAGGCGAGGATGTCGGCGCCGCTCTCGACCGCGTCGGCGACGAGCGCGTAGGTGTGACCGAAGATGCCCCCCGCGAGCTTGGCGGCGGCAAGGCCCGCGTTGACGACGAGCCCGAGTTGCGCGACGCGGATCGCGCGCCGGTGGTTCGCCGTCACGTCAGCGGAGGAACGGCTTGGGGTCGATCGGCGTCCCGGCCCACCAACGGCGCGGGTCGTTGACGACGGCCACCGCGAAGTGCAGGTGCGGCGTGGCCGCGTCGGCGTCGCCGGTCGAGCCGACGTAACCGAGCACGTCGCCGCGCCGAACGGCCGCACCCTCGGCGAGGCCGTCGCGGTAACGGTCGAGGTGCGCGTAGTAGGCGATCAGCCGGTCGCCGGGGGCGAGCACGTACACGGTGAGGCCGCCGGCCTTGCTCGTGAAGAGCTTCGCGACGCGTCCGTCGTCGGCGGCGAGCACCGGAGTGCCGCGCGGGGCGAGGATGTCGAGCGCCTCGTGCGGGCGCGTGCCCCCGCCGCGGCGCTCGTTGAAGGTGTCGGGCACATCGGCCGCGCGCACGCCCTGGACGGGGACGAGCAGGCCGCGGGCGCGGAGTGCGTCGAGGTCGGCGGGGGTGACGGCTGCGGTCGTGACGGTCGCAGTCGCCGGCGACACGACGGCGGGTTTGAGCGTCAGCGAGTCGGCCGGGGGCTCGCCGAGCGCGGGGAGCGTGTCGCGGACGTAGATGGTATCGACGCGCACGACCGTGTCGACGCGGGTGTTGGCGCGCCGCAACGCGACCGCGGACTCGGCGCGCGCCGCCGCGAGCGCGGCGACCGCGCGGGCCGAATCCTCGCCCGTCTTGGCCGGGCGGTATTCGACGCTGCAGGCCGTGAGGCCGACCGTGCAGAGGAGGATTGCGGCGCGCATGGCACCAACTTCGGCGGGGTCGCGACGGACAGCAATGGCGCGCCCCCGCCGGGGTCGGTGATCATGCCGCGCGGCTCACCAGATGCTCGGGCGCACGGCGACGGCGCGGACCATCGGGTCGCCGTCCTTGCAGCCCCACGCCGCCCTGAACTCGGGCATGTTCGACAGCGGGCCGTTGACGCGCCAGAGCGCGGGCGCGTGCGGGTCGACGGCGACCTGCGAGCGCGCGGCCTCCGGGCGCTGCAGCTCGCGCCACACCTGCGCCCAGCCGAGGAAGAAGCGCTGCTCGGGGGTGAAACCGTCGATCTTCGTGCGGGGCTGGTTGGCGTAGGCCTTCTGCATCGCCGCGTACGCGACCGTGAGCCCGCCGAAGTCGGCGATGTTCTCGCCCGTGGTGAGCTTGCCGTTCACGTGCGTCGACGAGTCGACGACCGTGTAGGCGGAGAACTGGTCGATGACCTTCTGCGCCTCGGCGTTGTAGCGCTTGGCGTCGCCGGCGGTCCACCAGTCGCGGAGGTTGCCCTGCGCGTCGTACTGGCGCCCCTGGTCGTCGAAGCCGTGCGTCATCTCGTGCCCGATCACGGCTCCCATCGCGCCGTAGTTCACGGCGTCGTCGGCCTGGGGGTCGTAGAAGGGCGGCTGGAGGATGCCCGCGGGGAAGACGATTTCGTTCCAGGTCGGGTTGTAGTACGCGTTCACGGTCGGCGGCGTCATCCCCCACTCGGTCTTGTCGACCGGCTTGCCGAGCTTGACCCAGTTGCGGTCTTCTTCGAAGAGCGCGGCGCGGCGGAGATTGCCGAGGTAGTCGTCGTCGACGCGCAGCGCGGAGTAGTCGCGCCAGCGGTCGGGGTAGCCGATCTTGCGCGTGAACGCGCCGAGCTTGGCGAGCGCCTGCTGCTTGGTGCTGTCACTCATCCACGGCAGGGCGCGGATGCGGTCGCCGAGCGCGGCCTGCAGGTTGGTGACCATGGCGAGCGCGCGCGCCTTCGCCTCGGGCGTGAAGGCGCGCTTCACGTACTCCTGCCCGACCATCTCGCCTAACGCGTTGTTGATCGACGCGGCGCAGCGCTTCCAGCGCGGGAGCTGCTCGGTGGCGCCGGTGAAGTTGCGCTCGAAGGCGAACACCTCCTTGACGAAGGGCGTGGGCAGCCCGGGCGCGGCGCCCTCGAGCGCGTGGTAGCGGAGGTACGTGCGCCAGGTGGCCGCGGGCTCGCGCGAGAGGAGCGTGTCGGCCGCGGCGAAGTACGCGGGCTCCATGACGTTGACGAGCGACGCCGAGGACACGGCGCGCGGGGCCCCGGTCGCGCTCAGGTAGCCGGCCCACACGAAGTCCGGCGTGAGGCGCTGCGCCTCGGCCAGCGTCATCCGGTGGTAGACGGCACTCGGGTCGCGCATCGCGACGCGGGAGAGCTGCGCGCGGGCCATCTTCGTCTCGAGCGCGAGCAGCTGCTGTGCGCCCGCCGTCGCTTCGGCCGCGGGCGTGCCCGCAAGCTCCAGCATGCGCGCGACGTGCGCGACGTACTTCGCGCGCAGCTCGGTCGTGCGCGCGTCGGTGTTGAGGTAGTAGTCGCGGTCGGGGAGCCCGAGGCCGCCCTGGGCGAGGACGACGAGCGTCGAGTCGGAGCGCTTGTCGTCGGTGCCGACGCCGACGCCGAACGGGGCGAGCGAGAGGCCGCTCTCGCGCTCGAGCGGGCCGAGCGCGACCTTGACCTCGTCGTTCGTGCGGAGCGCGGCGATGCGGTCGAGCACGGGCGCGAGCGGGGCAAGGCCGCGCCGGTCGACGGCGCCCGAGTCGAGGCAGCTGCGGTAGTAGGCGCCGATCTTCTGCGTGTTGCTGCCGACGGGGGCCGGGCGGTCGGCGGCCGCGGCGTCGAGGATCTGGCGCAGGACGTCCTGGTTGCGGTCGTGGAGCTCGTTGAAGCTGCCCCACGACGCGTACGCGGCGGGGATGGTGTTGCGCTTCAGCCAGCCGCCGTCGGCGAACTGGAAGAAGTTGGTGCAGGCCGCGCAGGTCGTGTCGAGGTTGGCGGGGTCGATGCCGCGGCCCCGCGCGGGCACGTTGGGCGCGGGGGCCGGGCCCTGGGCGCGGGCGAGCGCCGGCGCGGCGAGGGCGGCGGCCGTGGCGAGGCGGACGAACCGGGAACGAAGCGTCATGGGTCGAAAGCGGGAACCGTGCGGACGGAGGGAACCAGCACTTACATGTTACCCCATCGTCACGCGCCGAGTTGCCCTCGCGGAACGGGCCGCCGTGCGATCGTGCGCACGGCGGCCCGTTCGGTCGTTTCTTACGGCCCGTTTACCAGATGCTCGCCCGCTGCTGCGCCGAGCGGACCATCGGGTCGGTGTCCTTGCAGCCCCAGGCCGCCTTGAACTCGGGCATGTTGGAGAGCGGCCCGTTGACGCGGTACATCCCCGGCGAGTGCGGGTCGGTGGCGGCGAGCACGCGCGCCTGCTCGGGGCGGCTCACCTCGCGCCAGACCTGGGCCCAGCCGAGGAAGAAGCGCTGCTCCGGCGTGAAGCCGTCGATCTTCGCCTTCGACTTGCCCGCGTAGGCCTTCTCCATCGCGGCGTAGGCGATCGTGAGGCCGCCGAGGTCGGCGATGTTCTCGCCCTGCGTGAGCTGGCCGTTCAGGTGCGTCGACGAGTCGACGACCGTGTAGGCGGAGAACTGGTCGACGACGCGCTGCGCCTGCGTCTTGAACTTGGCCGCGTCGGCCGCGGTCCACCAATCCCGCAGGTTGCCCTGCGCGTCGAACTGGCGCCCCTGGTCGTCGAAGCCGTGCGACATCTCGTGCCCGATCACGGCCCCCATCGCGCCGTAGTTCACGGCGTCGTCGGCCTTCGGGTTGTAGAACGGGAACTGGAGGATGCCGGCCGGGAAGACGATCTCGTTGACGGCCGGGTTGTAGTACGCGTTGACCGTGGGCGGGGTCATCCCCCACTCGGTGCGGTCGACCGGCTTGCCGAGCTTGTTCCAGTTGCGCGCCTGGTTGAAGAGGCTCGCGCGGCGCAGGTTGGCGTAGAACGAGCCCTCGGCGACGTCGAGCTTCGAGTAGTCGCGCCAGACGTCGGGGTAGCCGATCTTCTTCGTGAACGCGTTGAGCTTGAGGAGCGCCTGCTGCTTGGTGCTGTCGCTCATCCAGTCGAGGCCCTGGATGCGCTCGCGCAGCGCCGCCTGGAGGTTCTCGACCATCGCGAGGGCGCGCGCCTTGTCGTTCGCCGTAAAGGTGCGCTTCACGTACTCCTGCCCGACGAGCTCGCCGAGCGCGCCGTTGGTCGCCGCGACGCAGCGCTTCCAGCGCGGCTGCTGCGCGGTGGCGCCGGTGAGCAGGCGGGTGAACGCGAACTGCTCGTTGACGAACGCGCTCGACAGGGCGGGCGCGGCGTTCGAGAGCGCATGCCAGCGCAGGTACGCCTTCCACGTCGCGAGCGGCTGCGTGCCGTACAGCGTGTCGAGCGTCGCGAAGAAGGCCGGCTGCGCGACGTTCACGGTCGTCGCCGCGCTGACGTTAGGCGCGCCCGCGTCCTGGAAGTAGCGCACCCAGTCGAAGCCAGGCGTCGCCCGCTGCAGCTCGGCCACGGTCATCTTGTGGTACGTCGCGTTCGGGTCGCGCATCTGCACGCGCGCCATCTGCGCCTGCGCGAGCCGCGTCTCGAGCGCGAACACGCGCGCCGCGTCGGAGTCGGCGGCCGCCTGGCCCTCGCCCGCGAGCCCGAACATGCGCGCGACGTGCGGCGCGTAGGCGTCGCGCACCGTCTTGAAGCGGTCGGTCAGGTAGTAGTCGCGGTCGGGAAGTGACGTGCCGCCCTGCCCGACGTTGACGATGACCGTCTTGCTGTCCTTGCGATCCTGCCCGGTGCCCGCGCCGAAGGGGGCGAGCCCGGCCTCGCGTTCGAGCGCGCCGAACTCGCGCTTCATCTGGTCGATGCTCGAGATCGCGTCGATGCGCTGGAGCAGCGGGCGCACCGGCTCCAGCCCCGCCCGCTCGGCCCCGACCGAGTCCATGCACGAGCGGTAGAAGGCGCCGATCTTCTGGTCGTTGCTGCCGACGGGCGCGGCGGTGTTCGCCGCCGAGGCGTCGATGACCTGCTTGAGGACGGCCTCGTTCTGGTCGTACAGCTCGTTGAAGCTGCCCCAGCGCGAGTAGGCCGCCGGGATGGTCGTGCGCTTGAGCCAGCCGCCGTTGGCGAACTGGAAGAAGTTGGTGCAGGCCGCGCAGGTCGTGTCGAAGTTGGACGGGTCGATCGGGCGCGGAAGTTGGGCGCGGGCCGCGGCGCTCGGGGACTGCGCGGCGGCGGTCTGTGCCGCCGCGCCACCAAGGGCGACGACTCCGACGAGGGCGGCGCCGAGCCAGCGCGAAGACCCGAGTCGGACGGAGCGAGAAGGCATCGAAGAAGTAGGAGAAAGCGCGGAACGCCCGCGACGACCGGCGTCAACTCGGTCGATGGCAGGACGGGGTAGGCGTGATACGTGGACCTGGCGCCAAATGTTCACGGCCGGATCTGCACCGCTCGGATCCGGCAATTCGTGCCGCCCTGGCCCATCCTGCCGAACGAGCTTGGCGCACCCACGGGGCGCGCGCTGGGGCGTAAGTGTCTCGCACGCAACACGTTCCGCGTGCGGCCCGGAGCGAGTCGCACCGGGTCTCGACCTTGCCATGCCGTGTGGCGCGGTTCCCCCCTCCTCATCCCTCCCCCGATGCTCTTCGGCCTGATCGACCGCGTGACCGGTTCGTCCTCGCTGCGCGGTGGGCTGGACGCGAGCGCCGTCCGCACGCGCGCCGTCGCCGACCGGGTCGCGAAGGCGTCGCTCAACAACGCCGACGGGTTCGCCATGCCGGCCACCTCGGCCGAGAGCGCGAGCGGGGCGAAACCGGGTCCACCGCCGGACCTCGAAGGCGAGATGGTCAGCCTGGGCGACGAACAGCTGCGCTACGAGGCGACGGCGAAGCTGCTGCAGGGCGCCTACGCGAAGCTCCGCACGGCGATGAAGTCGTGACGGGCGCGCGCTAGTGCCAAACCCGACCCGCATCGGCCTGCTCCCGGCATACCTGCCGGAGTCGCCCGTCCGCCCGATGTTCCGCTCGCTCGCCATCGCGGCAAGCGGGTTGTCGGCGCAGCGCGCGCGGATCGAGACGGTGGCGAGCAACCTCGCGAACGCCGAAGTCACGCGCGGCGCCGACGGCCAGCCATACCGCCGCAAGGTGACGGTCATGCAGCCCGCGACGGCCGACACGCAGCTCTTCGGCGCGCTCACCCCGGGCGGGATGAGCGGCACGACGGCGACCCCCGTCCCGCCGTTCGGCTCGGCCGCGTTCCAGGTGCCCGCGCTCGCGGCGGTGCGCGGCAACTCGGCGTTCGGCACGGCCGCGGCCAGCACGGGCGACCGGTCGCGCACCGTGCAGGTCCCGCTGCTCCCGACGGCGGGCGGCGTGTTCGGCGACGACGGGCTGCACGGCGTCCGGGTGGCCGGCATCGAGGATGACCGGACCGAGGGCCCGCTCGTCTACGATCCGGGGCACCCCGACGCGGACGCGAACGGCTACGTGCGCTACCCCAACGTGCGCACGAGTGACGAGATGATCGACCTGCTCGACGCGCGGCGCGTGTACGAGGCCAACGCCACCGTCTTCCAGTCGGCGAAGGCGATGCTGAAGAAAGCCATCGACATCTGACCGCTTCGAGCCGAACTCCCGCGACATGTCCATCTCCGGCGTCAACAACCCGCTCACGACCGGCCTCGGCTCGATCGGCCGCCCGCTTACGCCGCCCGCGGGCGGCGCGGCGGCGTCGGGCACCGCGGGCACGCGCGCGGGCGTCGCGCGCCCCGCGACCACGCCCGCGGCGGCCTCGACGTCCCGCGCGGCGAACCCGCTCGGCGCCGCGCAGGCGTCGCTGCCGGCCGAGGCGCCCGCCGGGACCGACCCCGATCTCTGGAGTGTGCTGACGAGCGAGGAGCGCACCTTCTTCGCGAAGAGTTCGGCGAGTGGGCCGCTGACCTACGGCCGCGTGGCGGCCGGCGTGCAGGCGTTGCAGGGGAACGCCGCCGCCGCGAACGCGTTCGGCGCCGCGGCCCGCGGCGGCCGCCTCGACGTCCGGGCCTGAGCCGCCCCATGTCGGACGCCATCTCCGCGATCGCGAGCCGCATCCGCTCCGGGTCGACGATCGGCGGCGGGATCGCCGGCGGGCTCGGGCTCGACGCCGGGACGACGATCCGCGTCCCGATGGGCGGGGCGAAGGACACGAGCGGCACCTCGTTCGGCGACACGCTCAAGCAGTTCGTGAGCGGCGTGTCCGATGCGCAGGACGCCGCGGGCGAGTTGAAGGACCGCTTTCTGCGCGGCGAGCCGGTCGAGCTGCACCAGGTGATGGCGGCAGGCGAGGAGGCGAGCCTCTCACTCGAAATGATGGTCGAGTTGCGCAACAAGGTGCTCGACGCCTACCGGACGCTCACGTCGATGCAGAGCTGACGGGCGTTCCAGGGCCCGCTCCCGACAGATTCGTCCGAAACCGTACGTTCGGTGTATCATCCCCTGTCCAGGACGGAGTCCTGGTCGGCGGGGCGCCAACGCGGCGCCCTCGTCCGCGTTCCTTCACCCGTACCGCATGACAGCACCACCCGCGCGCCGGCAGCAGGCCGCGCGCCCCCACTCGGCCGAACGGCCCCCCAAGGGTAGCACCCGGGGCCCCGCGGTCGACGCGCTTTACGCGCCGCCCCCATCGCACCACGGGCACATCGCCCATCCCCAGAACGGGCACGCCAACGGCCACCCACACGGCCACGGCCCGCTGACGCGCGACGCGCCGTCGCACGTGACGTCGCTGCACGAGGCGCCGAAGCGCGCCCGCCGCTCCCGCCGCCGGTCGCCGTACGCGGCCGCCGAGCAGGAACGCTCGGTGTCGCTGCCGACCGACCGCGAGGCGTACGGCGAGACCCGCCGCTGGCTCCTCGCCCAACACGGCCCGGTCTGCGCGTACTGCGCGCGCAAGGTGCCCGAAGGGGAAATCACCCTCGACCACGTGACGCCCCGCCGCGGGCGCACGGCGTACGACCGGCGCGACAACCTCGTGCTGGCCTGCCGGCGGTGCAACGGCCTGAAGGCCGACAAGCCGATTCTGGCGTACCTCATGGCGCACCGTCCGCGGGCGGCGTCGCTGCTCTACTACGGGCGGCACCTCAGCCCGATGCTCGTCGACCTCGCGCGCAACATGGCCGATCCCGAGGATCTGGCCCGTGTGACGCGGCTCGCCGACCCGGACTACCCGTACCGCGACTGACGCGCCTCGCCTAACGACCGCCGGGGCGGCACCAAGCGCCGCCTCGCGGCCGGCACAATCTGCCGCTCGGCGAATCGCACACCTGGGCCGGCCACCGAGTGGCCGGCCTAACTCATTTGCGGGTAACGCGTTAGCACGGGCGGGCGGGTGGAACGGCGGGTGCCTTGTCGCTTCGCGTGCTCGCCGCCCTCCCCGCCCCCCTCGCGCCCCTCCAGCCCGCCGTCGACCGGCTGGGCGGACCCCGCCGCGCGCTGATCCTCCTCGTCGGGCTCCTCACCGCGGGTCTCGTCTTCGGCGTCTCGCGCTGGGCGACGGCGCCGACGTTCGTCCCCGTGTTCGCCAACGTGCCGGTCGAACAGTCGGGCAAGATGACCGACAAGCTCGGCGAGGCCGGCATCGAGTACCACCTCGAGAAGGGCGGCACCGAGATCCAGGTGAAGACGGAGGACCTCGCCCGCGCGCGCGTCACGCTCGCGCGCGACGGCGGGCTGCCCAACGCCGGGCGCCCCGGGCTCGAGCTGTTCGACCAGCCGTCGTGGGGGATGACCGACTTCACGCAGCGGATCAACTACCGCCGCGCGCTCGAGGGCGAGTTGGAGCGGACGATCGGCAAGATGCGCGGGATCGAGCAGGCGCAGGTGCACGTCGCGATGCCCGAGACGCAGCTCTTCCGGCGCGGCGACCGCCCGCTCGAGGCGAGCGTGGTCCTGAAGCTGACGAATGGCGAGCGGCCGAGCGCGGACGTGGTCGAGGGGATGACCCACCTCGTCGCGGCGAGCGTCGACGGGCTCGCGAGCGACCACGTGACGATCGTCGACGACGCCGGGCGGATGCTGACGATGGACGGCGAGGCGGGCTCGATGGCGGGGCTCACGAGCCGGCAGCTCGCGGTACAACGCGAGGTCGAGGGCTACCTCGAAAAGAAGGCGCAGGAGATCGTCGCCCAGGTCGTCGGGCCGAAGAACGCGCGCGTGCAGGTGAGCGCGCTCGTCAACTTCGACAAGGTCGAGCGCACGACCGAGGCCGTCGACCCCGACAAGCAGGCGGTCGCGACGGAGCAGAAGGCGGAGATCACGCCGGGCGCGCAGGGCGGCGCGGCGAGCACCAACGTCGCGACGAGCTACGAGACGACGAAGAGCACGGAGACGTTCTCGGGGGCGATCGGCAACGTACGGCGCCTTACGGTCGCCGTACTCGTCAACGACAAGCTCTCGACCGGCGCCAAGCCGGCCCCCGTGCCGCGCAGCCCGGCCGAGCTCGCGCGGCTCGACACGCTCGTGCGCAACGCGGTCGGCCTCGACTCCGCGCGCGGCGACAAGCTGAGCGTCGTGAACGTCGCCTTCGACGGCGGCCTCACGCCGGCGGCGGAGCCGAAGGCCGACGTGTGGCAGAAGCTCTCGGGCGCGGAGAAGCCGCTCGTCACGGGGCTGGCGCTCGCGGCGCTGCTCGTCGTCGCGGTCGTGACGATGCGCGCGCTGAAGCCGGCTGCCGCTCCCGCGGCCGAGGCGGCGGTCGCGGCGCTCGGCGCCGGGACGGCAGGCTCCGCGGCGGTCGACGTCGACGGCGAGGAGATCGCGCCCGTCGGCACGCCGGCCCTCGGGTCGGGGGAGGGCGGCCAGCTCGCGGTGAGCGAGTCCGGAGGCGGCGTGCTCGTCGCGGGGCCGGACGGCACGTCGACCGTGCTCCGCGAGCTCAGCAACCCGGTGCGCGACCAGGTGGTCGCGATGATCGAGCAGCGCCCCGAAGCCGCCACACGCGTGGTCCGCGCGTGGCTGCGGCAGGACTGACCGCCACCTACCCGGCCGATGACCCTCGCCCTCCCCGCCGAGCGCCCGATGAGCGGGCGCCAGAAGCTCGCGATCGTCTTCATGTCCGTCGGCCCCGAGGTCACGGCGAAGCTCGGCGTCGGGCTCACGCCCGAGGAGTTGGAGCAGATCAGTCTCGAAATCGCGCAGACGGACCGCGTGGCGCCGGAGGTCGTCGAGGGAGTGCTCGCGGAGTGGCTCGAGGCGACGCTGAGCGTCGCGTCGCTGACGACCGGCGGGCTTGAGTTCGCGCGCGACGTGCTGGAGCGCGCGTACGGGAAGGCGAAGGCCGACGTGATGCTCAAGCGCATCCAGCACCAGCTCGCCGACACCGTCGGGATGCCGAAGTTGCGCAAGCTCGACCCGCAGCAGCTCGCGACGACGCTGCGCGGCGAGCACCCGCAGACCGCCGCGCTCGTCCTCGCGCACCTCGAGCCGGCGCACACGGCGGCCATCCTCCGCGAACTGGCGCCCGCGTTCGGCGGCGAGGTCATGTACCGGATGGCGAAGATGGAGAAGGTCGCCCCCGAAATGCTGCAGCTCGTCGAGCGCGCGCTGTCGAGCGACGCCGACCTCACGTTCACGACCGGGATGGCGGCCGCGGGCGGGCCGGCGGCCGTGGCGAGCGTCCTCAACCTCGTCTCCGGGTCGCTCGAGAAGGAGCTGGTCGAGGGGTTCGCCGCGCGCGACGCGGCGCTCGCCGACCAGATCAAGAACCTCATGTTCGTCTTCGAGGACCTCGTGGCGCTCGACGACAAGTCGCTGCAGCGGCTGCTGCGCGAGGTCGACGCGAAGCAGCTCGCGCTCGCCCTCAAGGCGGCGAGCGAGGACCTCAAGGGGAAGATCCTCGGCGCCATGTCGCAGCGCGCGGTGGCCGCGCTCAAGGAAGAGATGGAGTTCATGGGCCCGGTCCGCATGCGCGACGTCGAGACGGCGCAGACGGCGATCGTCACGCAGGTCCGCAAGCTCGAGGAGAGCGGCGAGATCGTGCTCAGCGCGGGCGGCGACGACGTGCTCGTCTAACGCGATGCCGCCGACGACGTCGAACCGCGGTCCGGCGGGCGCGCCGCCCGCCGCCTGGGTCCCCGCCGCGTGGGACGACGCGCCCGCGCTCGGCGCCCCCGCACCCTCGGCGGCCGCGGGGACGTTCGCCGGCGACTGGGCTGCCGCGCCGGCCCCGCCGCCGGCCCGGCTGCCGACGCCTAACGCTTTCGACGCGCTCCCCGACTTCGGCGCGACGTCGGCGATGCGGGCCGCGTGGCACGCCGGCGACAGCGCCTGGGCGGCGCTCGTCGCGGACGCGGCGGACGAGCGCGAGGCGCAGGTGCGGCTCGACATGGAAGCGGCACGCGCCGCGGAGCTCGCCGTGCACGAGGCCGCGCACGCGGAGGCGCTCGGGCTCGCGTGGGCGGACGGGCACGCGGCCGGGTGCGCGGCGGGCGACGCCGACGCCCGCGCCGCGCTCGCCGACGTGGCGGCCGCGTTCGACGCGGCCGCGCGCGAGCTGCGGGCGCACGAGGAGCGGTGGATGGGCGACCTGCGCGCGCACGTCGCGGCGCTCGCCGTCGCGGTCGCGCACCACGTGGTCGGGCGCGAGGTCGCCGCGGACGATGCGCTCGTGGTCGCGCTCGCGGCGCGCGCGGTGGCCGAGTTCCCGGTGCAGGAAGCGCTCGTCGCGCGCGTGCACCCCGACGACCTCGACGCGCTCAAGACGGCGTGGGACGCTACGGCGCGCGAGGGCGCCGTGCGCTGGGCGCCGGACGAGCGCGTCGCACGCGGCGGCGCGGTCGTCGAGGGACGCGAGCGGATCGTCGACGGGCGCGTCGACACCGCGCTCGAGCGGTTATACCGCGCGCTCGCGGGGCACGTCGCGTGAGCGGGCACCGCATCGGCGGCCGGGCAACGCCGGTTGTCGGCATGCCGTGGGCCGCCGCGCCGGTCTTCGCCGAGCTGACGCGCGCGCTCGCCGTCGTGCCGCGGCTCGCGAGCTACGGCAAGGTCACGCGCGTGGTCGGCCTCGTCATCGAGGCCGCGGGGCTCGACGTCGGGCTCGGCGAGCTGTGCCGCGTCACCTCGCTCACCGGCGACCGCTCGGTGCTCGCCGAGGTGGTCGGCTTCCACCAGGGCGGCGTGCTGCTCATGCCGCTCGGCGAGATGGACGGGCTGCACCCGGGGAGCGCGGTGCGCGCGTTAGGCCGCTCGTTCGGCGTCGACGTCGGCCCGGGGCTGCTCGGCCGCGTGCTCAACGGGCTCGGCCACCCGATCGACGGGCTCGGCCGGCTCGACGCCGACGAGCGCGTCCCGCTCTCGGCCGAGCCGCCGAACCCGCTCGCCCGCGAGATGGTCGGCGAGGTGCTCGAGACCGGCGTGCGCGCGATCGACGGGTGCCTCACGTTCGGGCGCGGGCAGCGGGTCGGGATCTTCGCGGGCTCGGGGGTCGGCAAGAGCACGCTGCTCGGCATGGTCGCGCGCCAGGCGCGCGCCGACGTGAACGTGATCGCCCTGCTCGGCGAGCGCGGGCGCGAGGTGCGCGAGTTCATCGAGCACTCGTTAGGCCCCGAGGGGCTCGCGCGCTCGGTGCTCGTCGTCGCCACCGGCGACCAGGCGGCGCTCGTGCGCGCGCGCGGCGCGCTCGTCGCGACGGCGATCGCCGAGTACTTCCGCGACCAGGGCAAGCAGGTGCTGCTGATGGTCGACTCGGTGACGCGCGTGGCGATGGCGTGGCGCGAGATCGGCCTCGCCGTGGGCGAGCCCCCGACGACCAAGGGCTACCCGCCGAGCGTGTTCGCCGCGCTGCCGCGCCTGCTCGAGCGCGCCGGGAACGGCGACCGCGGCGGGATCACCGGCATCTACACTGTGCTCGTCGACGGCGACGACTTCAACGAGCCGGTGGCCGACGCGGCGCGCTCGATCCTCGACGGACACGTCGTGCTGACGCGCAAGCTCGCCGCGGCCGGGCACTTCCCCGCGATCGACGTGCTCGACTCGAAGAGCCGCGTGCGCGACCAGATCATCCCACCCGACCAGCGCTCGGCCGCCAACCTGCTGCTGAAGACCGAAGCGGCGTACCGCGAGAAGGAGGACCTGATCCTCGTCGGCGCGTACCAGAAGGGGAGCGACCCGATGGTCGACGCGGCCGTGGCGCTCCGCGAGCAGGCGCTCGGCTTCTTCCAGCAGCGGCCGGAGGAGAGTTCGCCGCTGACGATGACGCGCGCCGCACTCCGCCACCTCAGCGTACAGATCGACGCCGCCGCGACGCGGCGCGCGGCGTGACGCCGCGCACGCGACGGCCGTCCTGACCACGTGTTCCGCTTCCCCTTGCAACGCGTGCTCGACCTGCGCGAGCGCCAGCAGCGCGACGCCGCCGCAGCGCTCGCGGCGGCCCAGGACGCGGCCGACGCCGCACGCCGCGCCGAGGCGGCGATCCTGAGCGCGCGCGTCGAACTCGCCGCGGCGGGCTTCGCGCCGGCCGGCGCCGGCGCGCCGGTCGGCGCGCTCCGCACGACGGCGTTCCTCGTCGGCCGGCTCGACGCGCAGGCCGAGGCCGCGGGCGCTGTCGCCGAAGCCGCCGCAGCGGCCGTGTCCGACCGCGAGCACGCGCTCCACGCGGCGTACCGCGACCGGCGCGCGCTCGACCGCCTGCGCGAGCGGCACCACACGACGTGGCAGGCGGGCGCGGTCGCGGCGGACCGGCAGCAGATGGACGAGATCGCCCTCACGCGGTTCACGCAGCGCGCGGTCCGGCCGGCCGGCGGCGTCTGACCGCGCCTTCCGCGTTCGTCCCTTCCCCACGCGCTCCCCTTCCCGCGCATGCTCCGCCTCGTCATGCCCCTCCTCGTCGGGTTCCTCACCGGCCTGAGCGGGGCCACGATCGTCGTCGTCCAGCGCGCCAAGCACGCCGTCGCTCCGTTAGGCGTCGTCGCGGCGGCCGCGCCCGTGGCGCCCGGCGCGGCGGCACGCCCCGCCGGGGCGGAGGCCCAGCCCGCAGCCACCAATGCGGCGCGCGCCGATCTCGCGCACGCCGAGCCCGCGCATACCGAGCCCGTGCATGCCGAGCCCGCGCACGCGGAGTCGGCTCGCGCGGACTCCGGCGCCGCTCCGGCTAGCCCGCCCGCGCATCGGACCGCCGACGGGCACGCGGCAAGCGCGTCGGCCGCGCACGTCGCCGCGACCACCGCCGCGGCGCGCGCGGCGGCCGGACACGCCGCGCACGAGGAGCGCGACGCCGGCGCCCACGCGCCCGCCGCGGCGGTCGCCGCGCCGGCCCCGGCCGCGCCGCAAGCGCCGCGGGTGAGCGACGCCGCGGGTCCGCCGGAGCGCCGGCTCGCGAAGTACTTCGGTGCGATGCCGCCGAAGGAGGCCGCCAAGATCCTCGAGCAGATGGACGACCACGACATCCAGACGATCCTCGGATACGTCGGCGACCGGCAGGCCGCGGCGATCCTTGGCAACCTCTCCGCCCAGCGCGCAGCGGCGGTCGGGCGCGCGACGCTCCGCGTGTCGGCGAAGGGGCGGTGATGCGCGCGGTTGGGACGCCGGCGGCCCTCGCCTCCCTCCTCGGCGCGACCGACGTGCCGAACCCGGCCCCGCCCGCGGCGGGTGCCGCCGGCGGCCGCGCGGGCGCCGCGCCGGCGGCCGGCGCGCAGGCGCCGTTCGCGGCGATGCTCGCGACGCGGCTCGTCAGCTTCAAGCCCGGTGACGCCGCCCGCGCCGCCGAGGACGATGCGTCCGCGTCGGACGACGGGGCCGCGGGCCCGAACCCGGACGGCAACACGGCACCCGCCGCGCCCGCGCTGCTCGCCGCGCTCGCCGCCGCGGGTGCGCCCGTCCCGGCGACGGCCGCGACGACCGGTCCGGCGACGGACCCGGTCACGCCCGCGACCACGGGCGCCGCAAAGGCGGCCGGCGTGAAGCGCGCGTCGCGCGACCCGAACGCCCTCGCGCCGGCGCTCCAAGAGCGGCTCGGGCGCGTCGTCGCGCGCATGAAGCGCGACTACGGACACGACGTCCAGATCGCCGAGACCGGGCGCACCCAGGCGCGCCAGGACTACCTGTACGCGCAAGGGCGGACGCGCTCTGGCCCCGTCGTGACCTGGACGCGCGACTCCGCCCACACGCGCGGCCGGGCGGTCGACGTCACCGTCGACGGCGGCTACACCGACCCGACGGCGTTCGCCCGCCTGCAGCAGGTCGCGCGGGTCGAGGGGCTCCGCACGCTCGGCCCGCGCGACCCCGGGCACCTGGAGCTGCCGCGCGACGTGCCGGGCGAGGTCGCCGCGTTAGGCGACGCCGCGGGCGCGCGCGTCACGGTGGAGTCGTTCGGCGTGACTACCGAGCCCGCGGGCGCCGGCGCGGGCGCGCCCGCGCAGCCGTCGAGCGTCGCGTCGGCCATCGCGGCGATGAACGCCGCGATCGACTCGGCGGCGGTCGCGCCGACGGCGCACGTCGCGCGGGTCGCGGCCGTTGCCGGCGTGGCGCCGGTCGCGACGGTGGCGAGCGTGGCCGCACCGGCGGCGCTCTCGGCGTCGATGACGTCGACGACGGCAGTCGCGCCGAAGCCCACCCGCGCTCCGCGGGAGGCGGACCGTCAGGTAGACCGTGGCGCGGACCACGGGTCGACGCGCGACGTCGCACCGGCGCGGCGGTCGCATGCGCGAGACCCAAAGGTGGCGGACCCCGGACGCACGCCGGTTGCCGTGACCGCGGGCGCGTCTTCGCACGCAACGAACGACGCACCCGACGGCGAGGGGGCCGCATCCGGCGGCCACACGCCGGACCGCCGCGCAGACGCGCGCGACACTCGAACGGGGCTCGACACGACCGGACCGGGGCCGCGGTTCGTCGCGCCGCTGTTGACGGTGGCCGACTCCGGCCCGGCCGCGACGGCCGCGACGCCCGCACCAGCAGCCTCCGAGTCGACCGCCGCCCCGGCCCTCGGGGCCGTCGCCGCCGAGCGCATCGCCCGCGTGCTCGACGCACAGCAGGCGGCGGCGCCCCGCACCGTGTCGCACCTCACGCTCCGCGTCGAGCGCGCCGAAGGCGGCGAGGATCGGATCCGTCTCGACGTACGCGGCCGCGCGGTCGACGCGCGGATCGACGTCGCCGACCTTGACGCGGCCGACCACCTCGCCACGCGCACGCCCGAGTTGCGGGCCGCGCTCGCCCAGCACGGCCTCACGACCGACGACGTTCGCGTGCGCACGACAGCCGCGCTCGCGATCGACGCGACGGTGCTCTCCGCCTCTGTCGGCGGCGCGACTCGCGCCGGGTTCGACACGTCGTCGCAGCACCCGGGCGGCGGCGGCGCGAGCGGACAGACGCCGCGCGACGCCGACGCTCGTCCCGATGCCCGGGGCGACGACCGCCCTCGCGGCGACGGCGGGGCGGCCGACGCACGCGCGGGAGACCGGCGTCAGAATCGGCGGCCCGCGCCAGACGCCTATCTCGACGCGCCCACTCCGCGCGCCGGGCGCCCGACGCGCTGATCGCGTCATACCAGTCCCCGGTTCCGCGGGGGCCGATCGCTCACCTTCTGCCCAGCATCCCATGCTCCACGCCCTGCGGGCGTCGACCGCCGCCGCGGCGGCGACGACGCCGCCCGTCGCCCCCGCGGCCCCGACAGCGACGACGACCACCACGTCCGCCACGTCGACTAACGCCGGCCCCGGCGGGGCGATGGGGAAGGACCAGTTTCTCCAGCTGCTCGTCGCGCAAATGAAGAACCAGGACCCGGAAAGCCCGATGGACGGCACGCAGATGGCCGCCCAACTGGCCCAGTTCTCGACGGTCGAGCAGCTGCAGAACGCGAACGACACGCTGACGCAGATCTCGAACGCGCTCCGCGTTGCGAACGGCGGGTCCTCGACGTCCTCGGGATCGACGTCGAAGACGACCGGGTCCTGACCGGCCCCGACCGGTCCCCGTCCGGGCGCCCGCGCGGGCGGTCCCGGAATCGTCGCGCAATCCGTCTAATCCTTCCTTCAGCCCCCGCCCGATGCTCCGCTCCCTCTTCGACGGCGTCTCCGGTTTGCGCAACCAGCAAACCCGCATGGACGTTATCGGCAACAACATCGCAAACGTTAACACCACGGCCTTCAAGGCCGGCCGCGTGACGTTCAAGGAGGGCTTCGCGCAGCTCCTGCAGGGCGGCAGCCGCCCGCCGGGCGACCAGGGCGGCACCAACCCGATTCAGATCGGGCTCGGCAGCCAGATCGGGTCGATCGACCAGATGTACACGCAGGGCAACCTCGAGACGACCGGCAACGCGACGGACCTCGCGATCCAGGGCGACGCGATGTTCGTGGTGCGCAAGGGCGCGCAGAGCTCGTACACGCGCTCGGGCAATTTTCAGGTCGACAGCGACGGCAAGCTCGTCTCGCCGACCAACGGCTTCGTCGTGCAGGGCGAGATGTACAAGAACGGCATCGCGCAGGACGGCGTGCAGGACATCACGATCCCGTTCGGGCAGAAGGTGGCCGCGAAGGCGACCGACAAGATGGCGCTCGGCGGCAACCTGAACGCGTCGGCGACGCAGGTCCCGTCCGGGTTCGACATCGCGAGCGCGACCGACCGCGCGTCCAACCCCGGGTCGTGGACCGAGACGTCGCTCACGACCTACGACTCGCTCGGCAACCAGCACGACGTCAAGCTCCAGCTCTGGAAGACGAACGCCAACCAGTGGGCGTGGCGCCTCGACCCGACGTCGCCGACGGTGAGCGTGCCGGCGATGATCGGCACCGCGGACTCCGCGGGCGCACACCACTTCTCGATCCCCACCGCGGGGAGCGGGACGACCGTCACCGTCGCGGGAGCGACGACCGCGAGCGGCCTGCAGATCGACCCGAAGTACATCAGCTACGATTCGGCGACGGGCGACTACAAGATCGACCCGTCGATCAACGTGAACGGGAACGAGCTGGCGACGATCAACTACTCGATCACGCCCGCCCCGGCGAGCGGCACGACCGCGACGGACCCGTCGACCTGGCACGGGGTGAACGGCGGCGTCCTGACCTTCGACCAAGAGGGCAACCTCGACCCGACGCGGTCGGACGCGCCGGTGCTGAAGTTCTCGGTCCCGGGCGCCGACGACGTCAACGTCAAACTCGACCTCGGCAGCGGGTCGAGCGGCCTCACGCAGTCCGCGACGTCGTCGACGGCGGTGCTCCGCGACCAGGATGGCTACACGGCGGGGACGCTGCAGAACTACTCGATCGACCGCTACGGCGTGATCAACGGCTCGTACTCCAACGGTACGACGCAGCCGCTCGGGCGCATCGTGCTCGCCGACTTCAACAACCCGGCAGGGATGCTGAAGACGGGCGACAACATGTTCCAGGAGTCGGCGAACTCGGGCGGCGCGGTGCTCGGCTACGCGCTCGAGGGGAGCCAGTCGCAGATCACGGCCGGCGCGCTCGAGATGTCGAACGTGGACCTCGCGCAGGAGTTCACGAACATGATCATCGCCCAGCGCGCCTTCCAGGCGAACGGGAAGGTGATCACGACGAGCGACCAGATGCTGCAGGAGCTGATGCAGATCAAGCAGTAACAGGGTCGGGGCGTCGCCGCGCCTGCCCCGGAAGAATCGGCCACGCGCCGGGCGGCACACGTTGCCGCCCGGCGCGTTCGGTCGTCTGGGCCACGGGCGGCCGACCGCGCCTAACGTGCTGACCCGCAACGCGTTACCGCCCGCGCGCCGGCGGCACCCGCCGTGCCTTCCCCGGTCGCGTCCCGCCGTCCCCTCCCCGCCGCCCCGCCCGTGTCCGCCGACGCTGCTCCTCCCGCCGCCGCCGAGCCCGCCCCGTCGGCCGGCGGACCGAAGCCACTGCCGGTCATTCTTGCCGTCGTCGCCGGGCTCGCGCTCGGCGGCGGCGCGGGCGCATTCGGCGTCGGTCCCGCCCTCGCGAGTGGGATTACGCCGTCGGTGGCCGCCGCGCAGGTCAAGCATCACGCGGCCAAGTCCGCCGACGCGGAGGCCGACGGCGGCGACGCGGACGGCGACGCGGCCGCCGACGACGAGGGCGACGGTGGCGAGAAGAAGGGTGGCAAGGAGGGCGCGGCCGCGTCGGTGTACACGATCGACAACCTCGTGCTCAACCCCGCGGGCTCGGGCGGGACGCGGTTCCTGCTCCTGTCGATCGCGTTCGAGATGAAAGACGCGGCCGCGCTCGAGTCGATCAAGTCGCGCGACGCGGAGCTGCGCGACGCGATCCTCGTCACGCTCGGCGGCAAGACCGTCGAGCAGCTCTCGGAAATGACCGCGCGCGACTCGCTCAAGGCCGAGTTGCGCGCCGCGACGGCGAAGGCGTTGCACACGCGCGGGGTGCGGCGCGTGTACTTCCCGCAGTTCGTCATCCAGTAGTCGCGGCGTCTCGATGCAGTCGCTCTCGCAGAACGACATCGACCGCCTGCTCGATGCCACGGGCGGCCTGGCGCAGCCCGCGGCGGCGTTGGGCGGCATGTTCGGCGCGCCGGACGCCGACGCCGAGGTGCAGGCGTACGACTTCCGCCGCCCGCACCGCATCAGCAAGGAGCGCCTGCGCACGTTGGAGGCGATGTACGAGCGGATGGTGAAGGCGCTCGAAGGCTGGCTCATCTCGCGCGTGCGCGGGCACGTCGAGCTGCGGCTGCAGAGCGTCGACCAGTTCACCTTCGGCGAGTTCACGCAGTCGCTGCCGACGCCGAGCGCGACGTACATCTTCGACGTCGGCGGGCCGGGCGGCACGCAGGGCGTGGTCGACGTCGGCGGCGAGCTCGC
Source organism: Gemmatimonadetes bacterium T265 (assembly GCA_019973575.1). Taxonomy (NCBI): domain Bacteria; kingdom Pseudomonadati; phylum Gemmatimonadota; species Gemmatimonadetes bacterium T265. The sequence continues at coordinate 1,943,289 of BPUI01000001.1, read as the reverse complement.
CTTCTTCCTCGTCGACCGCCTCTTCGGCGGGGGGGGGCAGGCGGCGCTCCTCGCGCGGGCGCTGTCGCCCGTCGAACGGCTCGCGCTGCGCACGGTGGCCGAGCGCACGTGCCAGCTGGTCGAGGAGATCTGGCGCGACCACGTGCCGCTCGCGTTACACGTGACCGGCTTCGAGTCCAGCCCGGAGATCCTCCAGGTCGCGAACCGGGAGGACCCGGTGCTCGTCGCGAACATCGAGGTGAACGTGGGGCAGGCCGCGTCGCTGCTGCTCGTCTGCCTGCCGTTCGCGGCGCTGGAGAAGTTCTTCCAGGGCGGGGGCCCGCGGCGGGCGAGCGGCCCGGCCGGGAACGACCGCGAGCGGGACGAGGCGCGCGAGCGCGCCGAGCGCGCGCTGCGGGCGACGCCGGTCGCGGTGTCGGCGCGGCTGCCCGCGTTCCGGCTGTCGCTGCGCGAGCTCGGCGCGCTCATACCCGGCGAGGTGCTCGCGACGGGGATCCCGCGCGATGCCGAGCTGACGGTGCTCGTCGGCGGGCGGGCGCGCTACACCGGGTCGGCGGGCCGCATCGGCCGGCGGCTCGCGGTGCGCCTGCAGGACTCCGTCGCCCCGGCCGGCGCGGCGGGCGACGAGGACCCGGCACACGCCTAACGATTAATGGCCCGACACCGTGCGGCCGCGGCCGGCCGCGCCCCGCCCGACCGAGTCTCCCCCCACGCCTCCCCCGGATGAACCCCGCAGAGATCGACGCCCTCGTCGCGAGCGTGCAGGCCGCCAAGGCGGGCGGCCAGGCCGTCGCGCCCGCCGCCCCGCCCGAGCCCGCGAGCCCCCCGGCCGACTTCGCCGCCTCGGCGCCGGGCAGCGAGGTCCCGTTAGGCATGTTGTTCGACCTGTCGCTCCCCGTGTCGATCGAGCTCGGGCGGACGACGATGACCGTGCAGGAGATCCTGCGCCTCGCGCGCGGGTCGGTGATCCAGCTCGACCGGCTCGCGGGCGAGCCGCTCGACATCTACGTCGGGGACCGCAAGTTCGCCGAGGGCGAGGTCGTCGTGCTCGGGGAGCACTTCGGCGTGCGGATCGTACGGATCTTCGCCGCCGCGGCCGCGCCGGCGCTCGCCGCGTGAGCGCTCGCCGCGTTGGTGCGCGATGACGGCGGGCGCGGTCGCCGGCGTGCTCGTCGCGCTCGGCGTGGTGCTCGCGCTGTTGTTCGTCACGCTGCGCGTGCTGCAGCGGTTCGCGCCGGCGGCCGGCGGCGGGCGCGCGCGGCTTCCGCTCGAGGTGGTCCAGCGCTTGTCGCTCGGCCCGAAGCAGGGCGTCGCGGTCGTGCGGGTCGGCGCGCGCGTGCTCGTCGTCGGAACGGGGGAAGGTGGCGTGCAGCCGTTGGCCGAGTTGGACGGGGCCGACCTCGCGGGCGTGCTCGCGCCGGCACCGGCGGGCGCGCCGGCGGGCGCGCCGCACGAAGGGCGCGCGGGGGCGCGATTCGGCGAGGCGCTGCGCGCGGCGCTCACGCAGGCGACGCGGGCGGCGGGCGGGCTGCTGCTCATCGCCGGGGCGGCGCGCGGGGGCGGGGCGCAGGCCGCCCCGCGCCCGCCCGCCGTGTCGCCGGCCGCGCCGGCCGCCCCTGCGCCCGCGGCGCTCCCCGCCTCGACGCAGAACGCGCTCGTGCAGAGCGCGCTCGCCCAAGCCGCGCTGCGGCAGGCGGCGGTGCAGCAGGTGACGCGCGCGGCGCCGGCGCGGGTCGGCGCGGGGGCGCCGGCTGCTACGACGCGGGGCGCGCCGGGCGTGCCGGCGGCACCGAGTCCCACGCCGCCGACGCTGTCCGGGCCGGCGCCGGGATTCGCCGCACGTCCGCCGTCGACCACCGCGCCCCCGCCCCCGACGAGCGTCGTTACCGTCGACACGATGGTCGCGAAGCTCGCGCCGACGATGGACGTGCGCGTCGGCGGTGGCGCGGGGGCGGCGCAGGGACTGCGCCTGAGCGGCACGGTCGGCGTCGTGGTGATGCTCGGGCTGCTGACGCTGCTCCCGTCGCTCGTGCTGATGATGACGGGGTTCACGCGCATCCTCGTCGTCCTGCAGTTTCTCAAGCAGGCGCTCGGCACGCAGACGGCGCCGCCCAACCAGCTCGTCGCGGGACTCGCGCTGCTCCTCACGGGCTTCGTGATGGCGCCGACGGTGGCCGAGATCAACCGCACCGCGCTGCAGCCGTGGCTCGGCGGGCAGATCCAGCAGGTCGAGATGCTCGACCGCGGCGCGAAGCCGCTGCGCGCGTTCATGCTGCGGCAGACCCGAGAGCGCGACGTCGAGACCTTCCTCGAGTTGAGCCGCGCGCGCGCGGACACGGCGGCTCCGGCGCCGCGCACGCCCGACGACGTGCCGCTGGTCGTGCTCACCTCGGCCTTCGTGACGAGCGAACTGCGCACCGCCTTCCAACTCGGCTTCGCGCTCTTCCTGCCGTTCATCGTCATCGACGTGGTCGTGAGCGCGGTGCTCACGAGCATGGGGATGATGATGCTGCCGCCCGCGATGGTGTCGCTGCCGTTCAAGCTGCTGCTGTTCGTGCTCGTCGACGGGTGGACGTTGGTCGTGCAGTCGCTCGTACAAAGTTTCCGTTAAGGGCGGGGCGGAAGGCGGGATGGCGAGGTGGGGGTGCGATCGCGTGCGGGGTGTTTGCGTGTAGCACTGCGCGTCAGCATACGTCTCACTTCGCCCCGCCATGACTTCCGATATGCATCGGCGCCTCCGGGCGCCGTCGCGCCGCCGGCGTGCGGCTGCCGGCCTCGGCGCACTCGCGACGGCCGTCGCGCTCGCCGCCTGCAGTAGCGATCGCGTGACCGGCACGTCCACGACCACCACCCCGCCGGCGACCATCTCGAGCGTCGCGACCGCGTACCTCGACTCCGCGCTGACCTTCGAGGCGGCGGTCGACTACTGGTGGAAGAACGTCGATTCGACGTCGCAACGCGCGGACGTGTTCAAGACCGCGGGCGCGGCGCAGGTCGACAGCCAGACGTGGAGCGCGGTCGACCGGAGCATCGACCCGTGGCTCGTGAACGCGGACCCCGCGTCGGGGGGCGACCAACATAGCGCCTTCTTCCCGGCGACCGACGCGCCGGGCGTGGTGAACTCGCCTAACAATGCGCTCTACCTGACCTCGGGGCGCAACTTCGCGCTGGGCGGGACGACCGCGCCGAACGTCGCCTACCTCTGGCTGCCGACGTACGACGGGACCAACGACACCGGGCGGGCGGACTCGATCCAGACGGTCATCCGGACGCTCGACCAGAGCGCGCCGTGCGGGTGGATCATCGACCTGCGCTACAACCCCGGCGGTACCTGGGCGGCGATGTTCGACGGCATCAACCCGATCCTCGGGAATGCGCCGTACGGCGGCGGACAGCAGGGCTTCCTGAGCATCGTCGACCGCGACGGCGTGAAGTCGTACTTCTTCCTGCAGAATGGCATGGCGGGGATCACCACGCCTGGCCAGAACGACCCGCGGTACGACACGGTGTACACCCGCGCGTCGAGCAACTACACGCTGAAGCGCCCGGGCTCGCCGGTGGCGATCCTGCAGGGCGGGTACACGGCGAGCGCGGGCGAGGAGATCGTCCTCGCGTTCCGCGGGGTGTCGTTCCCGGTGCGGACCTTCGGTGCGAGCACCTACGGCGTGACGACGGCGCCGTACGGGGCGTACATGGTCGACCTGGACCCCGGGTCCGACAGTAGCTACCTGAACATCGTGGGCGCCATCGACGTCGACCGCACCGGGCAGACGTGGGGCGGGTCGATCCCCCCCACGGTGGCCGTGTCCGGGCCCTCGGGCAACGCCGTCGAACCGGCCACGTCGGCGTCGTCGGACGCGGTCGTGCAGGCGGCCACGGCGTGGCTGCAGACACAGACCGCGTGCGGGGGGACGGTGTCGGCGTCGCGCGCCGAGATCCCGTCGCCGCTGTTCAGCCTCTCGCCTCCGGCGGCGTCACCGCGCGCGAGCGCGTCTGTGGGCGACGTGAAGCACCGCGCGTCGAAGTACCACGTCGCGGCAGCGCCCCGCGCGCGGCTCCGGATGTTAGGCGCTCGCGTGGGGTACTGACCCGGGGCGGAGGTGGGCCCCCCGCTTTCGCGAGGGTAACGGCACTTACGGCACGCGGCAACGCGCGCCGGGTATAGACGGCCGGAATTGCCGGCCGGCACGGGCCGCCACGCGGGAGCGATCCCGCGGGCGGCCCGTTTCGCGTTGCGGCGCAACGACTTATGACGATCCAGCGGGCACCGGCGCGCGGCACCGGCCCTGCCCTACGCGGCTGAGCTTACCCCTCCCTCCCGCCGCCCGCCCGATCGTGTCCCACCAACTCGTCGTCGACCTCGCCCGCAACGCCATCCTGCTCGCGCTCATGGTCGCGGGCCCGATGCTCGTCATCGCCCTCGGCGTCGGGCTCGTCGTGAGCGTGGTGCAGGCGGTCACGCAGATCCAGGAGCAGACGCTCGCCTTCGTGCCCAAGCTGGTCGCCGTCGCGGCGACGTTCCTCCTCGCGCTGCCGTGGGCGCTGCAGCTGATGGTGAAGTACACGACCGAGCTGTTCCGCTCGCTGCCGTCGTTCGTGCGGTAGCGCCGGCGCCGCCCCGGTCTCGTGCCCGTCGACCTGTTCGCCCCAGGCGTCCCGCAGGCACTCGTGCTGCTCGCGCTGCGGCTGACGGGCCTGCTCGTCGTCGCGCCGGTGTTCTCGGCGAAGACGGTGCCGGTGCGGGCGCGGACGGCGCTGCTGCTCGTGTTCACGCTGCTCCTCGCGCCGGTGGCCGTGCGGTCGCTCGGCGCGCGCGCGGCCGCGGTCGTGGTCGACCCCGCGACGTGCGCGGCGGAGTTCGTCGTCGGATTCACGCTCGGCTTCGGCGCGGCGGTGCTCGTCGGCGCGGTCGAGACGGCGGGCGACCTCATGTCGACCACGGTCGGGCTTTCGGGCGCGTCGCTGCTCGACCCGTTGGGCGGGGGTGCGTCGCCGGTGCTCGCGCAGTTCGCGCAGCTGTTCGCGGTGACCGTCCTGCTGGCGCTCGACGGGCACCTCGTGATGCTCGACGCGGTGGCGGAGAGCGTGCGCGCGCTGCCCGTCGGGGGCGCGGTGGAGCTGCGGGCGGGGCTGGCCGCGCTCGTCGCGTCGGGGGGCGCGCTGTTCGTGCTCGGGCTGCGCTTCGCCGCGCCGGTGATCGCGGCGGCGATGATCGGCAACACCGCGCTCGCCGTGCTCACGCGCGTCGCGCCGGCGATCAACGTGCTGACCGTGGCGTTCCCGCTCCAGGCCGCGCTCGGGCTGACCGCGGTGGTCGCGGCGCTGGCGATGACGGCGACGTGGCTGGTGGGGTGGAGCGGGCATTACGGCGGCGCGCTCGCGCGCGTGTTCGCGGCGCTCGTCCCGTGAGGCGTTAGACGTTGGCGGAGACGGAGCAGGAGAAGACCGAGGCGCCGAGCCAGCGGCGGCGCGACGACGCGGCGCAGGAGGGGCGCGTCGCGCGGAGCCCGGAGATCAACGCGGCGGCGCTCCTCCTCGCCTCGGCGCTCGCCTTCAGCGCGGCGGGGCCGGCGCTCGCACGGGCGCTGCGCGACGTCGTCGGGCAGGGGTTAGGTTTCGGCGCCGCGGGGCAGCTCACCTCGGCGGGCGCGGTCGAACTCGTGCGGGCGCTCGGCTGGCGGGCGATGGCGGGGAGCGCGGGGTTCCTCGCCGCGCTCGCGCTCACGGCGCTCGTCGTCGGCGCGGCGCAGGCGCGGGGGACGTTCACCTGGGAGCCGCTCGCGCCGAAGTTCTCGCGGCTCAACCCGGCGGAGAACGGGAAGCGCGTCGTCGGCGCGCAGGGGTTCGTGGAGCTCGGCAAGTCGCTCGTCAAGCTCGTCGTCGTCGGGTGGGCGGTGCGGGGGGTGCTCGAGGCGGCGTGGCCCGACGTGGTCGCGTTAGGCCAGGAGTCGCCGCGCGCGCTGCTCGAGGTCGCGCGCGCGCACGGGGTCAAACTCCTCGCCCACGCCGGCACCGCGTACCTCGCGCTCGCGGCGGCCGATTACGGCTGGCAGCTCTGGCGGCACGAGCAGTCACTCCGCATGACCAAGGAGGAGGTCAAGCAGGAGTCGCGGCAGCAAGACGGCGACCCGATGGTGAAGCAGCGCATGCGCGCGCTCGCCCGGGCGCGCGCGCGGCGGCAGATGATGAAGGACGTGCCGAAGGCGGACGTCGTCGTCGTGAACCCGGTCCACATCGCGGTCGCGCTGAAGTACGACCCCGAGGTCGCGCCCGCGCCGTACGTCGTCGCGGTCGGTCGCCGCAAGGTCGCCGAGCGCATCAAGGAGATCGCCTTCGCCTCGGGCGTGCCCGTGGTCGAGAACGTCCCGCTCGCCCGCGCGCTGATCGCGGGGGTGCAGCTCGGGAGCGTGATCCCGGCCGAGCTGTACGTGGCGGTCGCGGAGGTGCTCGCCTTCGTGCTGCGCCGCCGCGGGGCGACGCCCGCGACCGCGACGGATGACGCCGATGCCTAACCCGATCACGGATCCCGCATGAGCACCGCCCTCCTCCCCGCCGCCGCGGCCGCCGACGGGGCCGCCGGGAAGCGCCGTGCCGAGGCGGGGATGGCGTTCGCCGTCCTGCTCGTCGTCTCGCTGCTCGTCGTGCCGCTGCCCGGCGTGCTGCTCGACCTCGCGCTCGCGCTCTCGATCGGGCTCTCGCTCGTCGTGCTGCTCGTCGCGCTCTACACGTCGGACCCGCTCGAGTTCAGCTCTTTCCCGGCGCTGCTGCTCGTGATGACGCTGTTCCGCCTCGCGCTCAACATTTCGAGCACGCGCCTCATCCTCAGCAAGGGCGAGGCGGGGAAGGTGATCCAGGCGTTCGGGCAGTTCGTCATCGGCGGGAACTACGTCGTCGGGCTCGTCATCTTCTTGATCCTGATCGGGATCAACTTCGTCGTCATCACCAAGGGCGCGGGGCGGGTCGCGGAGGTCGCGGCGCGGTTCACGCTCGACGCGATGCCGGGCAAGCAGATGGCGATCGACGCGGACCTCGGCGCGGGGCTGATCGACGAGAAGGAGGCGCGGCGGCGGCGGTCGGAGATCTCGCGCCTCGCCGACTTCCACGGCGCGATGGACGGGTCGTCGAAGTTCGTGAAGGGGGACGCGGTCGCCGCGCTGCTCATCACGGGGATCAACATCGTCGGCGGGATCTTCATCGGCGTGGTGCAGCGCGGGATGCCGATCGGCAAGGCGGCCGCGACGTACACGATCCTCACGGTCGGCGACGGGCTCGTGTCGCAGGTGCCGGCGCTCGTCACGAGCACGGCGGCGGGCCTGATGGTCACGGCCGCGGGGCAGGAGGCGCGCATTGGGTCGGTGATCACCGGGCAGCTCGGCGCGCACCCGCGGGCGATGTACCTCGCGGCCGGCGTGCTCGGCGCGTTCGCGCTCGCGCCGGGGCTGCCGGCGGTGCCGTTCCTCGCCCTCGCGGGCGGCATGGGCATGTTAGGCCGCGTGGCCGACACGGCGCAGAAGAAGCGCCGCGCGGTGGTCGAGCGGGCCGAGTCGGCCCCGGCCGAGGCGCCGCCGCCCGCGCCGGACCCGATGCGGGACCTGCTGCAGCTCGACCCGATCGAGCTGGAGGTCGGCTACGCGCTGATCCCGCTCGTCGACGAGAAGCAGGGGGGCGACTTGCTGGAACGGATTTCCTTGCTGCGCAAGCAGAGCGCGCTGGAGTTAGGCATTCTGATCCCGCCGATCCGTATCCGCGACGACATCCGCCTGCCGAGCAACGAGTACCTCGTGAAGCTGCGCGGGAGCGAGTGCGCGCGGGCGGAGGTGCTGCCGCGCTTCCTCATGGCGCTGGACACGGGCGGGGTGGTGCAGGCGGTCGACGGGATGGACACGGTCGACCCGAGCTTCGGGATGTCGGCGAAGTGGATCCCCGCCTCGCGCCGCGCCGAGGCGGAGGGGAACGGCTACGTGGTGGTCGAGCCTACGACGGTGATCGCGACGCACCTGATCGAGGTGCTGAAGGGGAACGCGGCGGAGCTGCTCGGGCGGCAGGACGTGCAGGAGATGGTCGAGACGCTCAAGAAGTCGCACCCCGCGCTCGTGGAGGAGGTGGTGCCGAACAAGGTCTCGCTCGGCACGCTGCACCGGGTGCTGCAGCGGCTGCTGCGGGAGCGGATCCCGATCCGCGACCTCGTGACGATCCTCGAGGCGCTCGGCGACGCGGCCGAGTCGACGAAGGACCCGGAGCACCTGACGGAGCACGCGCGGCGCGCGCTGGCGAACGTGATCGCGCGGCTGTTCGCGGACCCGGCGGGGGCGGTGCGGGGGATCACGTTAGGCCCGCGGCTGGAGCAGGCGCTCGCGGCGCTGTTCTCCCCGCGGGCGGGGGGGCAGCAGCAGGCGATGGCGCTGCTGACGCCGGACGGGCTGGCGGGGATGCTGCGGGACCTGAACGCGCAGGCGACGGCGGGGTCGGTGGACGGGCGGCCGCTGCCGCTGATCGTGCCGCCGTCGCTGCGGGTGGGGGTGCGGCGGCTGGTGGAGCCGGTGCTGCCGGCGCTGGCGGTGGTGTCGCTGGCGGAGCTGCCGGCGCACGTGACGTTGCAGAGCGAGGGGATGTGGGAGATGGGGGCGTAGAGCCCGGGGCGGGTCGGGGCGGGACTGGTCGATCGAAGACCCGGTGGTGCAGGGTCGGGTGTGGTGACGGGCGGGGCGGGACATTGGGCGGGCGTGTACGCCGGGGGGCGCAGCGGGACGTGCGAAATGGCGCGGCACGGGTGGGGCGTTCCGGGTCGAACCGTGGCGAGTGCCACGACGCGAGGAGAGCGGCTGGTCGGGCGAGAGGCGCGGGACGGAGGCGGCGCTGTTAGGCGCCGAGTGCGCGCTGCTGGCGGGACCCGGGGGCGCGGACCTCGAAGAGCGGGGTGCCGGGGTGGCGGAGGGCGAGTTCGAGGGCGGTGGCGGCGCGCTGGGGCTGGTGGGCGTGGCGGAGGACGTGCGCGAGCCAGTCGTCGGTGATCGGGCGGCCGAGGAGGTGGCGGGTGCCGGCGGGGAGGGAGGCGCGGTGGTGGGTCCACCAGTGTTCGACCGCGGCGGGGTTAGGCCAGGGGAGGTGCTCGTCGGGGTCGAGGGTGACGTTCTCGTCGTCGGGGTCTTCGGTGGGGCCGGCGTGAAAGTCGGGCGGTGGACTGCCACGTAATTGCTCCCGGCCGATGTCGGCCCCGGTGATGTCGGTGAACGCCGCGCCGGCGACGCGCGCAAGCGGTGCGGCGCGCATCAGGTCGAGCAGCCACGGCACCAGGGCCGGGTCGCCGAGGGCGCCGGCGGCGGCAATCGCGTCGCGCTGCAGGTCGACATGCGCGGCGAGGTGTTGCACCCAGTGGAGCGCCGGCGCCGGATCGAGGCGGCGGACGGCGAGGTGCAGCATGCGATCGCGGCGGCGAACGTCCCGGTTCGCACCGTTGGACGGCGCGGGGACCTCGACGACGCGAAGCAGCAGGGCGACCGCGGCGGGATCACGGGCGAGCAGCGCGGCCGACCACGCCGCTTCGACCCGCACGGCCGGGTTCTCCGCGACGCAGTGCGCGCGCACGAGCGGCAGCGTGTCGGCGCGCCCGAGCTCGCCAGCTGCGCGCAGCGCGCGGGCGAGCAGCGCGGGGTCGTCGGCGGTCAGCGCCCGCCCGAGCGCGACGCCGGGGTCGACCCGGTGCACCGCGAGCGCGGCGAGGCCAATGCGCTGGAGCACCGGATCGGCGGCGGTCGTGAGGCGTTCGGCGAGGCCGCACGCCGGGCGCGTCGGCAGCCAGCCTAACGCTGAGACGGCGGCGCGGGCGAGCGGCGGGCCCGCGCGGGCCTCGGTGAGCGCGTCGCGGATCCGGTCGACGCGCGCGCTCTCGAAGGCGAGCACCGCCGCGGCGAAGACCTCGCCGGGTTCCTGCTCGGCGAGCGCCTCGCGGCAGACGGCCCACCCGGCGTCGCCAGCAATGCGCAGCCCGTCGAGGTGCGCCTCGATCCGCTCGTCGTGGCGGCGCAGGTCGGAGAGGGCGACGTGCGGCGCGCGGAGGCGGCCGTCACGCACTGACCAGAGGAAGGCCGCGTCGTCGGCGTGTTGGGCGACGAAGCGGGCGATCACTTGGTCGTGCGCGGTGCCGGCGGTCACTCGACGTACACCGCGCGGATCTGGTGCCGCGCCGACCAGGCGGTCGCGAGGTTGACGATCAGGTCGAAGCAGCGCGCGTCGGCCCGGTAGCTCTCGATCGCGTGCTCCAACACCCGCGGCGTGAGAAAGTGCGTCTCGGTCGCGCCGACGCCCGACTCGCCGGGCGGGTCGTCGTCGACCGGGTAGCCGCCCCAGACTAGGCGGTTCCAGGTCGCGAACGGGGGCAGAAACGTCTCACGCTCCTCGGCCGGCGGCGGGGTGACGAACTCGACGCGGACGCTCGCCGGCGGCGCGACTCCTTCCGCGGGCTCGGCGATCTCTACTTCGAACGGGAGAGCCGTCGGCGCCGTAGGGTAGGGCGCCCGCACGCGGAGCAGGTTCACGGGGCCGTCGTTCAGGTACGCGGCGGCCGTGGCGAGCGGGGCGGTCATCGTGTGGAAGGATGCGAGCATCCCGTTGAGCACGCGGAAGGCGCCGGGCGTGAGGCGCTCCGCGGAAAAGACTCGGCCGCGGTAGCGTCGCTCGTCGCCCGGCGCGGGGGGGAGTACGGCCGCGTCCCCCGACCGCGCCGGGTAGAACAGGCCGGCCGGGATCGAGTCGACGAAGCCCTGGAGCACGGCGTCGAGCTTCTGCAGCGCGTCGTCGGGGAGGTCGGCCGCGGCACGGCACTCGACGCGGAAGCTGCCGCCTAACTGACGCTCAGTCGAAGCGGGCAAACCACTCCTCCCGCTGCTCTTCGGTGAGCCCCTCGATGTACGCCTGGTCGGCCGGCGCGCGGAGCTTCTTCAGGGCCCTTGCCACCCTCTGGTACGCCGGCAGCCGGTCGTGGCGGTTGACGTCGCCGAATTGGGGCCGCGGCCCGGCCCGCAGCATCAGGCCCTTACCTAACGGTTGGACCGTGGCGTCCGGCGCGAGCGCGCCCGCGAGTTTCTCGGCTCCGCCCGCCTTCTTCGCCAGCTCCGGGCCGAGCAGCGTCAACCAGTCCACGGTCACGACCCCGAACAGGGCCGTCTCGATGAACTCCATCGTTTTACCGTGCACGAAGCCGGGGTGCCGCCGGAGCAGCGGCGCGTAGTGCGCGATCGCCTCCGCGTTGACGCCGACGTTGAGCGTGCGCCAGAGAAAAGAGTAGCCCGCGTAGCCCGAGAGGAGCGGGAACTCGTCGAGGGCGTCGTGCACGAGGGCGAGGAACGGATCCGCGTCGCCCCCCGATCGGTCGGCCGGCAGGACCATGCGGAAGAATGCGTTTGGCACGTCCGAGATCCGGTCACAGAACATCTCGAACGCCGGCGGCCACACCGCCTCCGGGCTCGCGCCGCTGTGAGCGTAGAACGCGAGGTTTCCCTTCGGCGTACCGCGGCCGCCTTCGAACCAGAACGGGACCATGTCGAGCGTGTCCGCCCCCACGCGCTTCATCCCCTTCATGTCCGCGGTGTTGTAGAGCGCGAGTTGGTCGCCGAAGCGCGCGCGGAAGGCGGCGAAGAACCTCGCGAAGCCCGCCCCCGCTTTCTCGACCGGCGCTTTGGAGAAGGCGACGAGTTCCAGGCAGGGCACCACAATCGGCACCCCGTCACGTTGCCGCACGAAGGTTTCGAGCGGCGGAAGGGGGTCGACGTTCAACATCCGCAGTCCTCCGGCCGGACGATGAGGAGCTTGTCCCGGTCGCGCATCTTGTTGCTCGCCCGCTGCTGGTTTGGGGTGAGTTCGTCCTCAAACTTGCACTCGACGTACTTGCTGACGTTCCCGGGCGTCGGCGCCCGGTCGGGGTTGATGACCTGTACGAAGTCCCAGCGGACCACGTTGCCTTTGCCGAGCGCCGCCGCCTGCTGCAACCCGCTGAAGAGTGACGCCGCCGCCTTCTGACCGCTCTCCACGACGCGTTCGGCCGAGCGCAGCAGGGTGAGCGCCCCCTTGCCGGGGCCTGACGGAATCTCGTAGCTGACCTCGGGGATCATGCGGCTGCCGTCCTTCGCCTGCCACCTCGGGTACTTGTCGCTGCTCATCGCCTTCGTCACGGCGTCCTGCTTCCGTACGGCTTTCGGGTCCTTCTTCGCGGCGCACATCGCCTCGCACAGCGCCTTCGCGTCCTCGTCACCGAGGGCGGCGATCAGCGCCGGCTGGATGTTCCCGGGGAGCGTGGCGCCGGTGTTCTTCGAGCTGCCGTTGTTCGTCATCGCGTCGCCGAGGAGCTGGATGTTCTTCCCCTCGGCCTTGACGTTCATCGACCCCGGCGCGGTGAACTCGGTCTTCCCCTGCACGCACGAGGACAGCACGCCGCCGCCCGTGCCCTGGCTCGCCACGTCGCCCGACGGCATGCTCATGAAGTAGGATCCCTTGAGCGCGACCTTGCTCCCCTCGATGGTGACCGACGTCGTGCCGTCGCCGAGCCGGTCGGACGACGCGCCGACGTTCGGCAGCGGCGTCGGCACGAACGGCGCGGGCGGCCCGGGCATCTTGCAGACGTTGGGCAACGTGGCGAGCGCCTTGTCCCCGCTCCCCTCGGTGACGGGCGTCTTCGGCGGGTTGACGGCGACGGAAATGGACACGCGCTCACTCCCGCGGGGCGAGGCGCAGCACGGCCGCGCTCCGCTGGCCGCCTTCCGAACTCGCCCAGAGGAGCACGTTCGCCCCGTTCGCGTACCCCCGCGCGGCTGCCGTGACGGCGAGCCCCGCGAGCAGCGGCCCGGTCGCCGCGCCGACGTCGCCCCAGCCGTCCGCCGGGTGCACGTAATCGTTCGCGTCGACGAACGCCTTGTGCGTGCGCAGCACGGCGTACGTGAACTCCTCGCTCCGGTACCGCTCGCCGTTCAGGTCGCAGTAGGTGCGCGCGACGCGCTCCTGTGACGGCCGCAGCGCGCCGAGCGCGTCGCGGATCGCCTGCGTGAGGCCGAGCCCCACGCAGACCGTCTCCGTCTTGATGCGGCACGCCTCCAGCGCGGTCGCGACGCGCGCGACATACGCCGGTGCGCGGAGCCCGTAGCGGCGTGTCGCGCGCGCGCTGGCGAGCAAGCAAAATCCCGCCGCTTCGCCGGGCGGAAATCCGGCGCGATGGCGGGCCGACATGAGCTGCCCCTCGGCGTCGAGCCACTCGAGCGTCTCGGGTGCGAGGTACGAGTCCACGCCGCCGACGACGCACAGCTCCGCGTGCCCGTCTTGGACGTAACGCCAGCCGTGCTCGAGCGCCATCAGCCCGGCCGCGTGTCCGTACGGGAAGACGACGGCCGTCGTGACGCGAGCGCCGTGCGGCGCGCGCTGGTCGATCGACGTCGCGAGCCGGGCGCCGAGGCCCGGGGGTAGCCCGGGCTTCGGCTCGGGGAGGCCGAGGAAGAGCGGCAACGCGCCACCGTGCACGTGCCCCGCGAGGGGCGCGAGCGCCTCGGCGAGCGCCGTCGCCGCGAGGCTCGCGAGGCGCTCGTCGACCGGCGCGTGTGGCGCGAGGAAGGTATCCGCCGCGTACGACATCGGCTCGCCCGCCGCGTCGACCGGCGCGCGGTGCGTGCGAACCGCCGACATCCCGGCCCGCACCGCCGCCGCGGACGCGGCGAGGTTCGCGCCGAGCGGCGTTCGCGCGCCGCAGGCCACGACGGCAACCGGCTCGGTCACGACCGGGCCCCCGGTGCCGCCGCCGCGGCCCGGCCCGGCGCCCACGTCCGGTCGCGGACGACCGTGACGTCGAGCCGGTCCACCTTGTGGTGGCAGGGGAGCCGCGTGTGAACGACGAGCGTCACGCGCGGGCCGTCGGGCTCCAGGATTACGGTGTGGAGCCGCCCGCCGTGCGCCACGGTCTCGCGGCCGAAGTGTGTGACGAACGACGGGTGGACGCGCGGGAGCGCGAACGCCGAGCGGCCGCCCGGAGTGAGGTTGGTCAGCTCGACGGCCTCGCCGCCGCGCAGAAAGCCGCGCGTCTGCTGGTCCTCCGGCGCGCACTGGAAGTATTGCTCGTCGAAGTCCTCGGCGAGCAGCGGCATGCGGTCGCGCATCCACGCGTCGTCGTACGTGCCGGCGTAGCGCTGGCGCGGCTGCCAGAAGCTCGCGATCGCGCCGAAGCCGGCGGGCGCGCCCGGCCGGTCGGGGAGCTCCACGTTAGGCGCCGGCCGTCCGATCAGGTGCTCGCGGCGGACGACGAAGCCGGTGCCGACCGGGTTGCGCGGCTCCATCCGGTGGTCCTTCGGGTCCGGCGGAAGCGTGTCGAAGCCGCCGAACGCCCGCTCGTACGTGATCGGCATGTGCGTGAACGGCTGCGGCTCGGTGAGGACCGGCCCGACGACGCTGTCCTCCCACACGCGGTCGCCGGTGATCCGCAGCGTCTTGGAAAGCGCGCCGACGCGCAACATGACCAGCGACTCGGCCGCCGCCGCGCCGCGCGGCGCGTAGGCGTGCCCGTTGAGCAGGACGTCGGTGCGCTGCTTGTCGTAGATCAGGTCCGCCTCGTAGACGAGGCTCGACGTAGCGGGGTCGCCGCGGAACGCACCGTCGAGCAGCGGCGGCGGCTGCTCGGCGGCGGGCTGCGTCGAGCCGTCGGGGAGGACGTCGAACGTGGCGCGCACGACAACGATCCAGCTCTTGGCGCCGTGCTTGTCGATCGCCCAGTTGCGGTCCGCGGCGAACGGCGTCTCGTTCTCCACCATCCACATGGCTGTGCCGGGTCAGTTGATCTGGACCGAGCCGCCGCGGATCCGGTTCACGCCGTTGGCGCGGGTGAGGACGTACTCGCCCTTGATGAGGACCTTGCCGGCGCGGGTGAGCGTGATGCTCGCCTCGCCGCAGCGCAAGACGATCTCGCGCTCGGCCGTGAGCACGACGCGCTCGTCGTCCGCCTCGACAGTCACCACGTCGGCGGCGTCACGGTCATCCGTGTGGGGCAGCTCCCGGCGGGGCGGCTCGAGCACGCCCATCACCACGGGCCGGCGCGCGTCGCCGCCGTCGAACAGGAGGGCCACCTCGCGGCCGACGTGCGGCGCGCCGAGCGGCACGACCGAGCGCGCGGGCACGGGCGCGCCCGGGGCCGTCGCGGGCCACGCGACCCGGGGCCGCCCCCGCACGTCGACGGCGGTGAGCGTGCCGACCACGAGGCCGTCGATGCGCCGCCGGCGGCGCCCCGCGGGCCCGGTCGAAACGTTAGGCGTCTCGCCGGCCCCCGCGCGCCGCGCGCGCGCGTCCGGCGCGGGGGCCGACTCCGTGGCGTAAGGCGTCATCTCAGTTCTCCGCGATCTTCGAGCCCTTGATCGTGACGTTCCCGCCCGCCTTGTGGGTGACGTCCCCGCTGCCCTTGACGGTCACGTCCTTTCCCTTGAGCAGCACGGTGCCGTCCTTCTTCAGCGTGAGGGACGCGGCGCCGGCCTTGAGCACGATCTGGTCGCTCGACACGATGGTGACCGAGCCGCGGGCCTTCGCGCCGATCTTCCCGCCGGCGGCGAGCGTCCGGTTGGCGGCGACCTTCTCCGCGTGCGACCCGCCAATCGTCGTCTTCTGTGACCTGCCGACGGTGATCATCTGCGGCCCGCCGACCGTGATCATCTGCGCGGCCCCGACCGTGATGGTCTGCACCGCACCGACCGTGACCGCGCGCAGGCCGCCCACCGAGACCTCCTGCGCCGCGCCGACGTTGATCGCCTCGTTGATCGCCACGCTGTGCGTCCGCGACCGCGCCACCTTCACCGTCTCGCTCCCCCCGACGCTGCGCGTGCGCGACCCGATGACCGCGATGCTCTCGTCCGCGCCCACCTGTTCGGTGCGGTTCGCGCCGATCGTGACCGACTCGTTGACCCCGACCTTCTTCGTGCGGTTCTTGGCGATCGTCTCCTGCCGGTCGTTCCCCACCGACAGCGCGTAGTCGTGCAGCACCGTCGTCCCCATGTCGTGCTGCGCGTGCACGGCGATCTGCTCCTTCCCCGCGGTGTCGTCCATCTCCATCGCGTTGTAGCCGCCGCCCTTGTGCGTCTTCGAGCGCATCCCGCTCACCACCCCGCCGGCGCCCGGGTTGCACGGCGGCGTCTGCTCCGCGTTGTAGACGCGCCCGACGACGACCGGCCGGTCCGGGTCCCCGTCGAGGAACTCGACGAGCACCTCCTGCCCGATGCGCGGCACCGAGAACTGCCCCCACCCCTTCCCCGCCCACGCCGTCGACACGCGCACCCAGCACGAGCTGTTCTCGTCGCGCTTGCCGTGGCGGTCCCAGTGGAAGTGCAGCTTCACGCGCCCGTGCGCGTCGGTCCAGATCTCCTCCCCGGCCTTGCCCACCACGACGGCGCTCTGCGTGCCGTAGATGAACGGCCGCGGCGTCGCGCACGGCGGGCGGTACGGCACCCCGCCGGGCACCGCCTCGAACGCGTTCGAGTACGCGGCGGGCGTGTCGTCGCCGCCCCCGTACGAGCCGTTCGCGCCGGCGTGCCTAACGCTGAGCAGCTGGTACGCCCCGTTGAAGTCCGGCCGGTAGTGGTCGCGCAGCTCGAACGACGCGCCGCTCTGGAACGCGCGGCAGGCGCTCCGCCCGTAGACCACCTGCCGTAGCGCCTCGCGCGCCTCGAGCCGGAGCCGCGCGTAGCGGTCGCCCTCGGCGTGTTCGAGGAAGTCCGCCGCGTAGTCGTGCACCTCGGCCCCGCCGTCGCCCACGGTGCTCAGCAGCGCGTGGCTCGGCTTCAGGTAGTCGTAGCTCGTCAGCGTCACGCGCCCGGGCTGCACGGCGTGCTCGCGCCACGCCTCGATGACGCGGTCCTCGTGCCACGTGCCGCCCGCGGGCGTCATCGACGCCGTCGTCTTGCCCCACGCCGGCCGCGCCGCGCTCGGCGCGTCGGCGAGCACCAGCGTGTGCTGGTTCGGCTCGTGCCGGAAGAAGTAGTAGATCCCCTCCTCCTCGAGCAGGCGCGAGACGAAGGCGAGGTGCGTCTCGCGGTATTGCACGCAGTACTCGCGCGGCGCGTAGGAGCCGAGTAGCCGGCTCTCGAACTTGGCGAACGGCAGCTCCTTGAAGACCTGCTCGACGATCTCGGGGACGCTCCGGTGCTGGAAGACGCGGCAGTCGCTGCCGAGCGAGAGGAACCAGAGCCACGGGACCAACTCCGCGCGGTACGCCGTCATCCCGTCGCGCGCGCCGAGCTGCGCGAAGCGGCTCACGCGCGCGTGCAGCACGCGCTCCGCGTCGTCCTCGAGCGCCATGACGAGCGACGCCGGCTGGCCGAGCAGCCGCTCGGCGTTCACGCACGGGTCGGGCGAGAGCAGGTCGAGGGAGAAGCGGAACGGGCGCGACACGCCCTCCTCCCCCTCGAACCGCTCGAGGAGGAGCGCGTCGTCGCCTAACGGAGTGCGAACCGCGAACGGGCGGTGCTTCTGCGACGGGGCGCTCATCGGGCCGCCACGGGGCCGGTGGTCATGTGGCGGCGAGCGCGGGCGCCGCGTGGGCGGGCGCGGCCAGCGCCCCGCCGACGAGCGGCGCCGGTTCGTAGGTGAACGTGCCGCGCGCGTCCACCGCGACCCGGATCGCGCCGGGGCGCGTCCCCTCCGCCATCGCGGCCAGCAGCATGCGCGAGACCTCGGGGAGGAGCGTGTTGGTCAGGATGTTGTCGACGTTGCGTGCGCCGCTCTCGACCTCCGTGCAGCGCGCCGCGACCTGGTCGACGAGCGCCTCGTCGTGCAACAGCTCTACCCGGTGCGCGTCGAACAGGCGCCGCCGCACGCGGGCGAGCTTGAGACGGACGATGTGCCGGAGCGCCTCGTCGCGTACGGGGTAGTAGGGCACCACGACGAGCCGGCCGAGGAACGCGGGCTTGAACACCTTGTCGAGCTCCGGCTTGAGCGCGCGCGCGAGCGCCTCCGCGGACGGCGCCGTCTCGGGGTCGGCAGTCAGCTTCATGATCGTGTCCGTGCCCGCGTTCGTCGTCAGCAGGATGACCGTGTTCTTGAAGTCGATCGCGCGCCCCTCGCCGTCCTCCATCGTGCCCTTGTCGAACACCTGGAAGAAGAGTTCGAGCACGTCGGGGTGCGCCTTCTCGACCTCGTCGAGCAACACGACCGAGTACGGGCGGCGCCGGACGGCCTCGGTGAGCACGCCGCCCTCGCCGTAGCCGACGTAGCCGGGCGGCGAGCCCTTGAGCGTCGAGACGGTGTGCGCCTCCTGGAACTCGCTCATGTTGATCGTCACGAGGTTGCGGTCGCCGCCGTAGAGCAGGTCGGCGAGGGCGAGCGCGGTCTCGGTCTTCCCCACGCCCGACGGGCCGACGAGCAGGAAGACGCCCTTGGGCTTCGACGGGTCCTCGATGCCCGCCCTGGACGTGCGCACGCGCCGCGCGATCTGCTCCAGCGCGTGCGTCTGGCCGATGACGCGCTGGCCGAGGTGACGCTCCAGCTCGAGCATCACGCCTAACTCGTCGCGCAGCATCTTGCCGACGGGCACGCCGGTCCAGCCGGAGATCACCTCGCCGACGGTGTGCGCGTCGACGCAGACGCGCACGAGCGCGGACTCGCCCTGCAGCGCGTCGAGCTCCGCGGTGAGCGCGCCGAGTTCGGCGCGCCGCGCGTCGCCGTCCGCTCCCGCCGCGACGACCTCGCCCCCTTCGTGTTCGGACCGGTCGCGCTCGAGCGCTTCTCGCACGGCGCGGACGCGCTCGACGAGCGTGCGTTCCGCCTCCCACCGCCGCTCCAGGTCGGCGAGCGACGCCTCGGCCGCCGCGCGCGCGGCCGCGATCTGCGCCAGCCGCTCGCCGTGGTCGGCGCCGGTCGCCTGCTCGCGGCCGAGCACGCGGGCCTGCACGGCGAGGTCGTCGAGCCGGCGGCGCGCGTCCTCGACCGCGCCGGGCGTCGCGCTCTGGCCTAATGCGAGGCGCGCGCACGCGGTGTCGAGCACGCTCACCGCCTTGTCGGGGAGCTGGCGGTCCGGGAGGTAGCGGTGCGAGAAGCGCACCGCCGCCTCGACGCCCGCGTCGAGCACGCGCACGCCGTGGTGCGCCTCGAGCGCGGGGACGACGGCGCGCATCATCAGCAGGCAGCGCTCTTCGTCCGGCTCGTCGACCTTGACGACCTGGAAGCGGCGCGTGAGCGCGGGATCCTTTTCGAAGTACTTCTTGTACTCGCTCCACGTCGTCGCCGCGATCGTACGCAGCTCGCCGCGCGCGAGCGCGGGCTTGAGCAGGTTGGCGGCGTCGTTCTGCCCGGCCGCGCCGCCCGCGCCGATCATCGTGTGGGCCTCGTCGATGAACAGGATCACCGGCGTCGGCGAGCCTGCGACCTCGGCGATGAGCCCCTTGAGGCGCGACTCGAACTCCCCTTTCACCCCCGCGCCCGCCTGCAGCAGCGCGAGGTCGAGCGTGCGGAGCGCGACACTCCGCAGCGGCGGCGGCACGTCGCCCGCGGCGATCCGCATCGCCAACCCCTCGACGATCGCCGTCTTGCCGACACCCGCCTCGCCGACGAGGATCGGGTTGTTCTGCCGCCGCCGCGTCAGGATGTCGACCACCTGCCGCACCTCGGCGTCGCGGCCGAGCACGGGGTCGATGCGCCCGTCGCGCGCGCGGGCGGTGAGGTCGACGGTGTACTGGTCGAGGGCGGGCGTGCGGCCGCCGGGGCGCGGCGCATCGTTAGGCGCGTTGCCGTCGCCCGCGGCGGCCGCACCCGCCTCGCCCTCGGGCGACGCGGCGACGAGCGCGGCGAAGTCGCGACGCAGCGCCTCGGGCGGAATCTTCTGGAACTCGCGGCTCACGTCGCGGGCGAGGCGCCCGAGCTCCTCGTCGGTGACGAGCGCGAGCAGCGCGTGCCCCGTCCGCACGCGTGGCGCGCCGTAGTCGAGCGAGCCCGCCGTCCACGCGACGGTGAGCATGCGCACGAGCGACGGGCTCAGCGCGGGCGTGCGTGCGTTCCCCGACTTGAGCCGGTCGAGCCCGCGCTGCAGGTCGGCGGCGAGCCGCGCGCGGTCCACGCCGTACTGGCGGAGGATCGGCGCGGCGTCGCCCGCGGGCTGGTCGAGCAGCTTCAGCAGAAAGTGCTCGACCTCGACGTCGTAGTGCGTGCGCGCGAGGCAGAGCCCGGCCGCCGCCTCGAGGGTGGCGCGGGTCTCGTCGTTCAGCTTCGCGATCAGGGCTCGCAGGTCGACCGACATGCGGCGGCTCGGAAATGGGGGAAGCGTTAGGCGCGCGGGGCGCCGCGGCAAATACGAAGGCGGATCACAGGGCGAGCACGGCGTCGTCGGGGTCGCGCGCCATCGGCCGGGCGCGGAGCCACGTGCACCAGCCGAGCGGCGGCGCGTCCGGGTCGCCGAGCACGAGCGCGGGCACCTCGTCGCGGGCGAGTACGAGCTGCAGCTCGACGTCGAGCGCGTCGCCCGCGAACAGCCGCACCAGCGCGCCGAGCGCGGCGCGCGCGCCGCCCGTGGGCAGGAAGCTGGCGTACTGCGCGCGCGTGAGCGGCCCGAGGCGCACGCGGACGCGCCCCTGCTGGTCGTACACCTCGTCGCCCGCGACCGCGCCGTCGCCCAGCCGGGTCGACGCGTCGTCCTCGCCGAGGGCGCACTGCGTGCCCGGCGCGAGCGCGTACCAGCCGCCGACGAACTGCTCGACCTCCGTGTGCACGCCGAAGTACTCCGACAGCAGCTGACGGAGCGCGGACGCGGAGCGCGGCTGCGGGACGAGCAGCCCCGCGTAGTAGAGCAGCGCCTCGTCCGGCACCGGGAGCCGGTCCTGCAGCCCCGGCGTGCCGAGGCCGACGAGGTCGCGCAGGTGCGCGGTGAGCCACGCCGAACCGCCGGCGAGCGCGCCCGCCCCGGTCCCCTGCGGACGCGTCTTGCGCCACGCGCGGTAGAAGAGCGAGACGAGGCGGTGGTGGAACAGGTCGAGGAAGTCGCGCAGGGTCGTGTCGCGCGCGGCCACGCGGGCCATCACCTGCTCGGTGTAGTAGTTGGGCAGCACGCCCGACGGGCCGGTGAGGCCCAGGAACGTCACCTCGAGCGCCGCGGGCGCGTCGGCCGGCAGGTCGACCACACGCAGCTCGGCGGCCGGGAAGGCGAGCGACGGCTTCGCGCCGAAGCGCGCGACCTCGTCGGCCGGGTCGCCGAAGCCGCCCACGGGGGCGCGCTCCGGGTGCAGCTGCTCCAGCAGCTCGACCGCCCGGAAGAAGCCGAAGCTCGTGTCCTCGGCCGCGAGCAGCGCGCGCAGCCGGTCGCGCGCGGGCACGCGCCCCGGCGCGTCGCCCGCCACGACGTTAGACACTTCAGAGGCGGGCGTCAGACCAGGACCCGGCATCCGGCCCTCGGGGCCCACTCGCCGAGCGGGGCGACGCGCTGGCGCGTCCGCGCGGTGAGGGCGGTGAAGCTGTTGAGCGACGCGTAGAGCGCGAGGAAGCGCTCCAGCACGCTCGCGAACAGGTAGGCCCCCCCGCCGGCGAACTGCTCCTCGTCGAGCTCGAGGTCGATCCGCCGCCCGCGCGCGAAGCCGAGCCCGTAGTCGCTCGCCACGCGCGCGTAGACCGGGCTGCCGCGCACGCCGACGACGCCCGCGATCTGGCGCTCGGCGGCCGGCTCGTCGCGCACGACGTGCAGCCGCAGCAGCTCGCGCAGCGGCGCCGGGTCGCCGTCGGCGAGCGAGAGGTAGTTGAGCGAGAGCTGCGAGACGAGCCGCCAGAGGAGCGGTTTGCCGAGCGGCGGGTGTACGACGTCGGTGGGCTGCACGAGGGCGGTCACGCGGCGCAGCGGCCCGCCGCCCTGCAGCGTGAGGTCCCCCGCCGTGCCGCCTAACGGCAGCCGCGAGGGGAGCGAGCCGTTGTGGCAGGTGAGGTGCGCGGTGGCCGCGTCGCGGTCGGGGCGCGCGAGCCGGCCGGCGGGGTCGACGAAGGAGAGCGTGACCTCCGTGCCGCCGTCCGGCCGCCAGTCCGCCGCGCGCCGCCGCGCGTACCAGTACACGCGCGCCCGCGACTGGTCGCCCCCGTGCCGGTGCGCGTAGAGCGGCTCCACGCGCACCGGCTCCCCCTCGCCCGGCGTCACCGCCGTCACCGCGTCGACCGAGAAGACGTCGACCGTGAGGCGCCGGCGCGCGTCCGGGACTAACGGGTACGCCTCGCGCTTCTGCGTCAGCAGGATCGGTTCGGACGTCTGGGCGAAGAGGTTGACGACCGGCGCGCAGCCGAGCTGCACGACGCGCTCGTCGACCGCCGTCGCGAGCGCCTGCCGGCGTTCGGGCCGCTCGAAGGCGCCGACCAGGAAGACCACCTCGACCGCCTCGCCGAAGCCCGCCGCGCGTACGGCGTCGAACGCGGCGAGGTCGAGGAACTGGTACTTCTGCGGCAGCGCGAAGTAGTCCTGCAGCAGCCCGTACGCGGCGAGCGACTGGCCGGGGTACGGCAGCAGGCGCTCGTCCTCCTCGAAGCCCACGGGGCGCACGACCGACGGCGACAGCTCGACGACCCGCCCGCCCCCCGGCTCGCGGACGAGCACGCGCGTGCAACTCCGGCAGAGCAGCTCGTAGAGCGTGGCCGGCAGCCCGCCCTCGCCGTGCAGGTAGAGGCGCAGCGCGCTCAGGTCGAGCGCGGCGAAGGTGAGCCCGGGCGCGCAGCGCAGCTCGAGGCGGAGCGCGCCCACGGCCTCGCCCGCGCGCACGGCCGGGCGCAGCGCCTCGGGCGCCACCCACTGCGCGGCCGCGACGGTCACCGGCCAGACGGTCGTGTCGTAGCACGTGCGGAACGCGCAGCGCGTCCCCTGCACCGGCGGCGAGTGCAAGACCGACCCGCGCGGCACGCGCAGCCCGGTCGTGAGGCGCCCCTGCTCGGGGTCGAGCTGGAACTGGACCACCGAGCAGGCGGGGAGCGGGCGGAGGTGGTGCGGGTAGACGACGCCGAGCAGAGCCTCGCTCACCTCGGGGAAGTCGTCGTCGAGCTTGAGGTGCACGCGCGCGGCGAGCAGCGCGAAGCCCTCGAGCAGCCGCTCGACGTGCGGGTCCTCGCACTTGGTCGGCTCGAGCTGCAGGCGCGCGGCCACCTTGGGATAGCGCTCGGCGAACGTCGCCCCCATGCGCCGCAGGAAGCGCAGCTCCTGCTCGTAGTAGTCGACCAGGTCCTCACGCATCCGGGAGCCCCCCGCCGCCGCGCACCTGGTATTCGGAGCGACTCGGCTCAAATACGGTGTCGAAGACGACGCGCTCGGGCTCCGGCTCCAGGCGGAGGATTCCCTCGACGGTGAAGCGCAGCGCCCCGGCCGCGCGCGCGCCCCCCGGGTTCGCCGGCAGCGGCGCGCCGTCGGCCGCGTCGCGCAGTACGACGCGCACGCCCGCGAGCCGCGGCTCGAACGCGGTCACCGCCTCCTCGACCGCGCGCAGCAGGCGCGCGCGGGCCTCGGGCGCGTCGCGGAGCAGCGAGGCGCTGTCGGGGAGGCCGTAGCGGACGAGCGAGCGCCGCAGCTCGTCGAGGCCCTCGGGCACGTCGGCCAGCTGGCGGCGCGTGTTGAGGAGCCACTCGAGGTCGCGCCGCAGCGCCTGCGTGTACGCCTCCACCGACTCGCGGCGAGTCGGCATGCGCTCGGCCGCCGCGTGCGGCGCGGCGTCAGTGAGCCGGTCGAGCAGCGACGGGCGGACAGGGCGCTCGAGCGCTCCCCGGCGGGCGGACGGCGTGGGGGCCGGCGTGTTAGGCATGCGCCGAAGTCACGCGCCCGCGGTCGCGCCGCCCGGCAGGGTAAGCGCCTCGAGCGGGTCGAGGCGGCAAGCGCGCAGGTAGAGCGCGCGCCGCGCGTCGGCGTCGCCGCCCGCGCGGTCCAGGCAGCGGCAGAGGAGGACGATCGGGCGCGCGACCACGTCGCCCGCCTCCCAGGCCTCCAGCTTGTGCGCCTCGGCGAGCTCGATCAGCTCTTCGAGGATCGGCGTCGCGGCCGCGTCGAGCCCGGCCTCGACCATCACCGCCGCGATCTCCGTCTTGCGGAGGTAGCGCCCGCGCGGGCTCCGCTCGCGCGCGAGCGCGTCGGCGAGCAGCGCGACGCCGCGCTCGGGGCGCCCGCCGCGGGCGGCGGCGAGCGCGCGGGTGTAGGCCGCCGGCGCGTCGTCGGCGGCCCCCTCGTCGGCGGGCGCGAGGCCGTTGGACGTCGCGCCGTCCGACGCGGGCGCGAGCCCGACCGCGGCGAGCCAGCGCCGCGTCTCGGCCCCGGCCGCCGGCGTGTCGTCCATGAGCGCGGCCCCCGGCAGCCCCGGGAAGTCGGCGAGCAGCGCGCCGAGTGCGCCACGCACCGCGTGCGCGACCGCGTCGTAGTCGGTGCCGAGGCCGGCGCAGGCGGCGAGCACGTGCCGCTGCAGGTCGAGCCACCCGCGCCCGTGCGCCGCGCCCATCACCTGCTCGGCGGCGTCGAGCAGCTCGGCCCAACGTTCAGCGAGGGCGAGTGTCTTGAGGTGCGCGCGCACCGCGGTCGGCGGCGCTTCGAGCAGCGTGGGCGCGGGGGCGGCCGCGGGCGACCCGAACGGCCCGCCGTCCGGCACCCCCGCGCGCAGCTCGCCCCAGCGGAGCCCGCGGAGCGCGAGGTAGGGCGCCGGGTCGTGCGGCCGCGCGCGGCGCAGCGCGTGCGCGGCGGCGACGAGCTGCCCCTCCGGCCCGCCCGGGATCGCGGGGGCGGTGATTGCGGGCGCGGCGACCGGCGCGGGGGCGGTGGGCGCCGCTCCCGACGGCGCTCCGTCCAGCGCCTGCACGTTAGGCATCGGCACAGCCCGCGCCCCGCCGGTCTCGGGCGCGGGCGGCGCCGGGGCGTCGGCGGGCGCCGCGCCGGGCTCCTGCGCGCGCCGCCGCACGCACAGCGCGCGCGCCGCGAGCGCGACCTCGCCGAGCGCGTCGCGCAGGCGGCCGAAGCTCGGCGCCGCGTCGCCCGCGCGGTCGGCCGCCGCCCGCTCGAGCGCGTCGACCGCGCCGAGGCACGCGCCGAGGTCGGCCACGAGCTGCTCGTAGAACGCCATCGGCGCGGCCGACACGGCGCGGTCGAAGTCCTCGGCGGCGAGCTGCCCGTCCGCGAGGCGGGCCGCGCGGCGCGCCCGTCGGTCCTCGTCGTCGTCCGCGTCGGCCTCGTAGCCGACGTCGCGCGACTCGGCATACTTCAGGAAGCCGTACCCCGACGGCGTGAGCGGCGCGAGCCGGACCGCGGCGAGGAGGCCGGTCGCGATCATGCCTAACGGTGCGGTGCGCAGCTCCAGGTCGCCGTCCTCGGGCTCCGGGTACACCACGTCCCAGAAGCGCTCGACAAGGGCGAGCAGCACGCCGAGGCCCTCGCGCAGTCCGGCGAACCCGTCGCGCTTGAGCAGCGCCTCGGCGAGCCACGCGGCGAGCTGCAGGTCCTTCGTCCTCGCCGCGAGCGCGCCGGCCGCGAGGCGGATCACCTCGCCCTGGTCGGCCGGCCGGGCCGGGCCGTCGAGGCTGCCGACCACCTCCTCGCGCCGCGCCTGTTGGATGCGGGCGTACGTGTCGTCGGCCGAGTCGTACGCGAGGTAGACGCCGGCCGGATTCGCCCCGGGGATCGGCGTCAGCAGGTCGGCGGGAAGCGGCACGCGCGGCCCGGGTCAGGCGGCCTGCGGCGCGGCGTGCCGCACGGCCGGAACGTCGGGCGCGTCGATGACGAGCTCGCGCACCTCGAGCAGCGGCACCTCGTCGCCGTCGACGAGCAGCAGCTTCTGCCCGACCGGCGCCTCGCCCCCGGCCGGCGCGTCGAGCGCCACCCACTCTGTCACGCGCCCGAGCCGCACCTCGTCGTGCGGATGCGCGCTCGCGAGCGGCGTCATCACCGGGAGCAGCACCTCGCCGAGCTCGCGGCCGCGGAAGCGCGGGCCGGTGCGCACCACGGCGGGCGCCCACAGCAGGTCGCGCAGGCGCTGCGGCGGCTCCAGGCGCACCGAGGCGACGTGGACGAAGGGCAGGAGCAGGTAGCGCCCCGCCGCGTAGAGTTCGAGGCGCGCCCCGATGCGCGGGTCGGCGTCCGCGATCGACGCGAAGCGCCGGCCGTTGAGGGTGCCGCCCGTTGGGGCGTCGCTCGTTAGGCCGGGCCCGTCGGACGCGACGGCGCCCTCCGCCTCCGCGCCCCCGTCCGCGGCCGCCGGGACCCCGCCGCGCTCGAACAGCTCGCGCCGCTCGCGCTCGGCGTGGAGCGCGCTCTTGTAGAGCAGCGCGCCGCCCTCCGCGCCGGGCCCCGCCGCGCCGAGCACGTCGAGCTGCCGGGCGGCGCGGTCGTACTGGCCGGCGAAGGCGAGCAGCTCGAAGAGGAACGTGCGCCCGCGCGCGTCCGACGGGCGCTCGCGCAGCTCGCCGCCCAACGCCTCGATCGCCGCGTCGAGCCGGGCGGCGCGGAAGAGTTCCTGGGCGTGCACGGCGGGCGGCACCTACTTGCCGTCCAACGTGGCGAGATTCCAGGCCCCGACGGCCGGCTTGCCGACCGCGCCGCCCTTCGTGTCCTGCTGGCTGTACGTGATCTCGACCTCGTCGAAGGCGATCGAGACCGACTCCGTCGGGGTGTCGTCGCCGCCGCTCGAGCCCGCCCACTGCACGCTCTCGACGAGGCAGTTCTTGAACTTGTAGACGAGGAAGGGCGCCTGCCCGGCGTCGCCGGCCGCCTTGCGCATCGTCACGTCGATCTCGGGGATGTGCGTCCCCTTGCAGCAGGCGAGGAAGAGCGGCGCGCTCGTCTTGTCCGTCTGCTTGAGGCAGCTAAAGCTGCTCACCGTGACGCGGCTCGCGGCGAGCCCGGTGGTGCCCGGGTTGTGGTTGGTCGGGTTGGAGGCGCCCCAGCTGAAGCTCTGGAGGGCGACCTGCTTCTCCATGCCCTTCGCGGTGGCTTCGCCGTCGATGCCCTGGATCTTCATGTACGTGTCGAACGCCATTGTCGGTGGTCCTCGTGCGGTGGTCGGGGTGGTGGTCGTGGGGGCGCTACTTCGCCGACGGGAGCTCGGCGACGAGGCGCATCGAGATGTTGATCTCGTCGAGCTGGAAGTGCGGCCGGAGGTACGCGATCGCGCGGTAGGCGCCCGGCTTGCCCGGCACCTCGGCCACCTCGACGCGCGCGTCGCTGAGCGGGCGCTTCGCCTTCACCGAGATCGGCGCGTCGGCGTTGCCCACCACGTAGTTGGAGATCCAGCGGTTGAGGAACGCCTCGGTCTCCGCGCGCGACGTGTAGCTGCCGATCTTGTCGCGCATCATCACCTTCAGGTAGTGCGCGAAGCGCGACACGGCGAAGATGTAGGGCAGCTGCGCCGAGAGGCGGGCGTTGGCGGTGGCCGAGGGCGTGTCGTAGAGCTTGGGCTTCTGCCCCGACTGCACGCTGAGGAACACCGCGTTGGGCGTCTCCTTCTCGTGCACGAGCCCGACGAAGCCGAGGTTCGCCAGCTCGTGCTCGCGCCGGTCGGTGAGTTGCACCTCGGTCGGGCACTTGAGCACCGTCTCGCCGGCGTCGGTCTGGAACGTGTGCACCGGGAGCCCCTCGACCCGGCCGCCCCCCTCCACGCCGCGGATCATCGCGCACCAGCCCGAGAGCGCGAACGCGTTGGTCACCCGGGCCGCGAGCGCCCAGGCCGCGTTCCCCCACAGGTAGTCGTCGTGCGCGCGGCCGGTGACGTGCTCGTGGAAGTCGAACGCCTCGACCGGCTCCTCGTTCTCCCCCGGGCCGTAGGGCACGCGCAGCAGCACGCGCGGGCAGGTGAGCGCGACGTAGCGGGAGTCCTCCGTCTGCCGGAAGGCCTTCCACTTCGCGTACTCGGTCGTGTCGAAGATCTTCGCGAGGTCGCGCGGCTGGTCGAGCTGGGAGAAGCTGTCCATGTCGAACATCGCCGGCGCCGCCGCGGTCAGGAACGGCGCGTGTGCGGCGGCGGCCACCTGCGAGATGCGCTCGAGCAGCTCGACGTCCTGCCCGCCGCGGTCGAACTCGTAGTCGCCGACCATCGCGCTGAACGGCGCCCCGCCCAGCGTGCCGTACTCCTCCTCGTAGACCCGCTTGAAGAGTGCGCTCTGGTCGAACTCGGACGCGCCGCGGAGGTCCTTCAGCAGCTCCTTCTTCGAGACGTTGAGGACTTTGATCTTCAGCTTGTCGCTCGTCTCCGTCTGCGAGATCAGGTACTTGAGCCCGCGCCACGTGCCCTCGAGCTTCTGGAACTGCGGCGCGTGCATCACCGCGTTCAGCTGGCGCGAGATGAGGTCGTCGATCTGCGCGATGCGCGCGTTGACCATCGCCTCGGTGTCGCGGCCGACGGTGATCGCGCCCTCGAGCACCTGCTCGACGAAGCGGCGCACGAGTTCGCGCCCGCGGTCCCGCGCGGCCTCGTCGCCGCGCCCGAGCCGCCCCTCGGCGACGATCTGGTCGAGGAGCGCGGGTGCCGCCGCGGCGTCGGGCGCGTACGACTGCGGCTGCGCCGCCTGGGTCTCAGCCATGGGCCGGGCCCTCGCCGTTAGGCGTCGCGCCGTTCGCCGCGGCGCCGTTCGCGGCGCCCCCGCCGAGCTCGGCGCGCAGCTGCGCCATCTTGTCCGCGTCGCGCAGCGTCGCCTGCAGCACGTCGTCGAGCCGGTCGTTCCCCTGTAGCCGCCCGCGCAGGTCGGCCAGCTTCGTGCGCAGCTCGAGCAGCTCGCGCAGCGGGCCGACCTGGCGCGCCACCGCGTCGGGGCTGAAGTCGTCGAGCGACTTGAACGTGAGGTCGACGGCCAGCCGCGGCGCGTCGGGCGCGTCGCTCAGCACGTTCTCGACCGTGTAGGCCGCGTGCGGCGCCATGCTCGCCAGCACCTCGTCGAAGTTGTCGGGCGTGACCTCGACGAACTTGCGCTCCTTGAGCCGCGGCAGCGGCTCCGTCGGCTGGCCGGTGAAGTCGGCGAGGACGCCCATCACGAACGGCAGCTCCTTCAGCTCGATCGCGCCGCCCGTCTCCACCTCGTACGTGATGTTCACGCGCGGCGGGCGGACGCGCTCCAACTTCTTCTGCGTGCTCTCGGGCATCTACGGCGGTCCTCGGCTGGTCGGTGGGCGCGGCGGACGTCGGCGCGCGGCGGTAGGGCGCCCCGCGCGGGCGCCGCGCGACGTCGCGCGCGGCCGCGGCGCCCGTGAACGGGCGCGGGCGGCGGGGTCCGTCGCGGCTCGGCGGCCGCGCCGCCGGGGCGGGCGCCGCGCGGCCGGCGCGGCATCACCCGCAACGACGGCGCTACACTGCGGGTGCATACGCGAAATTGTCAAGCAGCTTTTATTGCAATTCCACCAACTGCGGCGCGTTTCGCACCTCACATCGTGTCACATCGCGTGAAATCTGACGCGCACGCATGAGGCCGCAGCCCTTTCACGTCGTTGACCGCACGGCCGCGCGTGCCCCGGCCGCTTGGGCCGGGGCGCCGGGCGCCGGCGCGCTCGGCGCGTTCCTCGGCCGCCCCCGCCGGCTCCCCACCTGGGCCGGGACGTACGCGACGCACCGCGCATCGCCGCGCCTGCCCGTGCCGCCGGCGCTCGCGCGCGCGCTGCGCGCGCTCCACGGCAAGCTCGTCGTCCTCAACCCCGGGCACGCCGCGTCGCTGCCGCCGGGCGTCGCGTCCGCGGCCCGCGGCCTTCTGCGCGGCGACTTCGCCGCGCCGCGCCGCGCCGTCCCGCCGTACACCGCGGCACTCGGCCGCGACACGCGGACGGACACCGACGAGCGCCGCGCGCGTGAGGTGCTCGACGCGCTCCCACCGAGCGCACGCGCCCCCCTGGCGCGCGCGGGCGCGCAGTGGCGCGCGCTCGTGCTCTGCGAGCCTACGCGCGTGGTGATCGCGCGCGCACCGGGCGACGGCCCCGCCTTCGCGGCGGCGGCCGCGTACCGGCTCGTGCTCGTCGCCGGAACCGGCGCGCCGCCGGCCGCGCCGCCCCTCGACGACGCCACGCTGTGCGCGCCCGCCGGTGCGCCGGCGGCCGGCACGCCAGCGGCGTGGTTCACGGCCGACGTGCTCCTCCCCGACACCGCGGCGTTCGACGCGATGACGCCGGACGCCGCGGCCGCGTACGCCCGCCTCACAGGGCGCGCCGGCGCCGCGAGCGGCGCGCCCGCGGGCGGCGCGGCCGACCGCTACTGGTTCGCGCCCGCGTGGGAGCGCTTCGAAGAGCGCGGGCGCGTCGTCGGGCACGTCACGCCCGCGTTCCTCGCGCGCCGGGCCGCGCGCCCGGGCGCGTCGTCGCCCGCGCACCTCTCGCCCGCGCACGACCGCGGCTCGTTAGTACCGCCCGGCTACTGTCTCGTCCGGGTGCGCGCGAGCCTCGAGCTCGCCGTCGTCGGCCTCGCCTAACTCGCGGCCGCCGGCGCCGGCGCGGCCCCACGCCTGGCGCGCGCGGGGGCCGGGCGTACTTTGGCGCATGCGCCAGATGCAGCCGGTCCTCTGGACCAAGGGGGTGCTGCTCACGCCGCAGCACCTGCAGACGCAGGACCGCTTCCTCGAGGACCAGCTCGCGTTCCGGCTCGCGACGCTCGCGCCCGACGCGTGGGGGATGCACCGTCTCCAGATCGACCGCGAGGCGCTCGCCGCCGGGCGCTTCGCCCTCACGCGCGCGGCCGCGATCTTCCCCGACGGGCTGCTCTACGACGCGCCGGGCGCCGACGCGCTCCCGCCGCCGCGCCCGGTCGAACCGGCGTGGGACGCCGACCGCGCCGCGCTCGACGTCTACCTCGCCATCGCCGAGCAGCGCGCCGGCGGCCACGTCACCTCGGACTCGCGCGACGGCCACGGTACGCGCTACACGATCGAGGTCGTCATGCGACGCGACGAGACGACCGGGCTCGCCGAGCGCCCGGTCCAGCTCGCCCGCAAGAACGTGCGCCTGCTCTTCGACGGCGAGCCGCTGGAGGGGAGCGCCGCGATCCGCGTCGCGCGCGTGCGGCGCGGCGCGGCAGGCGCCTACGAGCTCGACCCGGCCGTCGTCCCGCCGCTCGTCGACCTCGCCGGGAGCGACGCGCTCGTCGCGATGGCCCAGCGCCTCGCCGAACTCCTCGCCTCGCGGAGCGCGGCGCTCGCGACCGGGCGCCGCCAGCGCAACCAGGGCCTCGCCGAATTCGGCGCGGCGGACGTCGCGCCGTTCTGGCTCTTGTACACGGTGAACAGCTTCCTCCCCGTCGTCCGCCACCTCGCGGAGACGCGCCGCGGGCACCCGGAGACGCTCTACGCGACGATGCTCTCACTCGCCGGCGCGCTCGCGACCTTCGCCCCCGACGGCGCGGCCGCGCTGCCGGCGTACGACCACGGCGAGTTAGGCCGCTGCTTCGGCGCGCTCGACGCGCGCGTGCGCGAGCTGCTCCAGACCGCGCTGCCGACGCGCGCGGTCTCGCTGCCGCTCCGCCCGACGCGCGCGTCCGTCTACGCGGCCGCGCTCGACGACGACCGCTACCTCGCCGCCCCGCAGCTCTACCTCGCCGTCGCCGCCGACGTCGACCGCCCCACGCTCCTCCAGCGCGTGCCGCAGCTCGTCAAGGTCTGCTCGGCCGACGGCGTCGACGCGCTCATCCGGCAGGCGCTCCCCGGCGTGCCGCTCGCGCACGCGCCCGTCCCGGCCGCGGCCGTGCCGGTGCAGCTCGAATATCAGTACTTCTCGCTCAACCAGTCGGGCCCCGCCTGGGACGCCATCCGGCGCTCGCGCACCGTGGCCGCGTACGTGCCGGCCGACGTGCCCAACCCGCGGCTCGAACTCGTCGTCGTACTCCCCGACGGCGACTGACGCGTGCGGCGCATCGCGAACACGGCGAGGAGCACGACGACGATCAGCAGGAGCACGTTCAAGAGGATGACCAGCGGGACGATCGAGCGCCGGCGCGCGCCGGCGGGCGCGCCGGCGCCGCCGGCCGCGTCCGCCGCCCCCGTCCGGGGCGGTGCCGTGACTAACGGGTCGGCCAGGCGCGCCGACGTGCTCGGCCGCGTCGCGATCACGCGCGTGAACTCGCTCGGCCCCGCGGGCGCGGCGAACAGCGCGTCGTCGAGCGCGAGCGGCGGGGCGCGCAGGCCGTCGGCGGCGCGCGGGAAGGGGACCGGGCCGGGCCCGGCGTCGCCGTTCCCGGCGAAAGCGCCGAGCGGGCCGGGCGCGGCACGCGGCAGCTCGCGGAACACGCCGGTCGCGCCCGACCCGCCGCGCGCCGCCGGGGGCGCGGCGGGCGGCGGGACCGCGCGTAACACCGGCAGCGCGGGCGGGGCCGCGGGCGGCGGTTCGAACGCCGGCCACGCGGGCGGGGGCGCGGCCGGTCGCCCGTCGCCGAACGGCGCCGGCGGGCGCGCCGGCTCGGACCTGCCCAAGTCCGACGCGCCGAAGCCGGCCGCGAAAAGCCGCGTGAACTCGCCGGGCTCGCTCGCCGGCGCGGCCGGCATCGCCGGTGCCGCGGGTGCCGCGGGCGGCGGCGCCGGTGGTGCAGCGGGTGGCGCAGCCGCGAGCGGCTGGAACAGGCGAGTGAACGTGCCGGGCTCGCCGTCAACCGGCCGCATCCCGTCCGAGGGCGCAGGCGCCGGCTTCGCGTCCGGAGGCGGGCTCGGAGCCGGCGCCCGTGCGTCGAGTCCCTGGAAGAGCTGCGTGAACTCGCCGGCAACCGGCGCGTGATGCAACACCTGCTCTGGCTCCGGCACGGCCGGCTCCGGTACGACCAGCTGCGGCACGAGCGGCGGGGCGGGCGCGGCGGCCGGCCGCTCGGCCTCGTCCAACCACGACTCGACCGAGGTGAAGCCGGGCAGCGCAGTCGTCATCACGACCGTCGCCCCCTCCACGTCGACGATCGCCTCGACCGCGTCGCACGCCGGCGCGGGGAGGCCGAGCACGCGCGTGAGCAGCGCCTGCGTCGCGTCGTCCCCACCGCTCCCCATCCAGTGCGCGAGCAGCAGCGCCGGCGCGCCGACCCGGCGCGCCTCGAACGTCTGGACGCCCGCGGTCGTCAGCCGCCGGAGGAGTTCGTACTCGCGCGCGAATTGTTCGCTTGTCATGGGCCGGTGATCGCGCCTACGTTGGGGACCGCGCCCGCGCCTCGGCCGCGGGCGCCCAACAATGCAGGCCGCCGGCGCGGGCAGCAAGAGTGGAGGCAGCGATGACGCGGCTCTCGAAGGTGGTCTGGCAGGAAGGCATGCACCTGGCCCAGCACCACTTCCAGGCGCAGGCCCGGCACCTCGAGGCGTCCGTCGATTTCGCGCTGACGCGACTCTTTTACGCCGCGTACGGCGTGACCGCGCTCGCCCTCGACGCCGAGGCGCTCGGCAACGGCGTCGTCGCGCTGCGCCAGGCGCGCGGCGTGATGCCCGACGGACTCGCCTTCGACATGCCCGACGGCGACCCGCTCCCGCCGTCCCGCGCCGCCGCCGACGCGCTCGCGCCGCGCGCCGACGCGTCGCTGCTCCTGCTCGCCATCCCGCCGTACCGCGCCGACGGGGCGAACGTCGCCGACGGCGACGAACCCGACGGCGCGCGCTTCACCGCCGTCCCACGCGACGTGCCCGACGACGTGCTCGGCCGCGACGTGCGCCCGGTACTCCTCGGCCGCAAGAACTTCCGCCTCCTCTTCGCGCACGAGCTCGCACGCGAGGCGGCGGACACCGACCTCGTCACCCTCCCGATCGCGCGCGTGCGGCGCGGCACCGGCGGCGCACTCGCCTACGACGCGGATTACGTCCCACCTTCGCTCCAAATCGGGGCGAGCCCGCGGCTCCTCGCGGGGCTGCGGCGCACCGTCGAGGTGCTCGACGCCAAGCGCCTCGCCCTCCTCGGCGAGCGACCGGCGTCGATGGCCGCCGCGTTCGGCACGCACGAGATCACGACGTACTGGCTCCTCCACGCCGTGCACAGCGCGCTCCCCCCGCTCCGCCACCTGCTGGCCGCGCGCGAGCTGCACCCGGAGCGCCTCTACGTCGAGCTCGCCCGCCTCGCCGGCGCGCTCTGCACCTTCGCCCTCGACGCCGACCCGGCCCAACTGCCCGCGTACGACCACGAACATCTTGGCGAGTGCGTCGACGCGCTCGAGCGGCACGTGCGCGCGCACCTCGAGCTCGTCGTGCCCACCACCTGCGTGCGCGTGCCGCTGCGCGCCGCGGCGGAGTACCTGCGCGAGGGCGCCCTCGCCGACGCACGCACGCTCGGGCCGTCGCGCTGGATCCTCGGCGTGCGCGCGCGGCTCGGCGAGGCCGAGGTCGCCGAGCGCGTGCCGCGGCTGCTGAAGGTCTGCTCGGCCGAGGGCGTCGCGAAGCTCGTCCAACGCGCGCTGCCCGGGATGGGCCTGACGTACCTGCCCGTGCCCCCCGCCGCGATCGCCCCCCGCGTCGACACGCGCTACTTCGCCGTGAACACCGACGGGCCCTGCTGGGAGCACGTGCGCATGACGCGCGCGGTCGGCGTGTTCGTGCCGGCCGAACTCCCCGGCGCCGAGCTCGAGCTGGCCGTGTTGCTCGACAGCTGACACAGTCGGCACGCGGACGATCGCGCCGACGCGCGCGCGGTCCGCCGCTGCTTGCCAGGCCGAGCGGCGCGCCCCAATGTAGGGCGCCCGCGGCCGCGCACCCGGCCGGCGGCGGGCGTCTAACGCGAACCCGGCACGCGCGCCGGCACGGGAGGACGCACGCGTGAACGTTCGAGCGTCGTCGGACGCGCCGGCCAACGGCGCGACGGCGCGGCGCGGCCCCGCGCCGCTCGCGCTCATCCTGCAGGAAGTCCTCACGGCCACCGTGCGCCTCCGCGCGCGCCGCCAGGCCGTGACCGACGCGGCCGCCTTCCGCGACCAGATCCGTCAGCTGCTGCTCGCCGCCGAGCAGGAGGCGCGCCGCGCCGGGTACTCGGCCGAGCACGCGCGGCTGGCGCTCTACGCCGTGACGGCCCTGCTCGACGAGTCCGTGCTCAACAGCGCCCAGCCCGCGCTCGCGGACTGGGCGCGCCAGCCGCTACAGAACGAGCTGTTCGGCGGCCACGTCGGCGGCGAGCACTTCTTCCGCCAGCTGCGCCAACTCCTCGCCGGGCCCGACGACCCCGCGTCCGCCGACCTGCTCGAGGTCTACGAGCTCTGCCTGCTGCTCGGCTTCCGCGGCCGCTACGGGGCCGGCGACAACGGCGACTTCCACGGCCTCCTCGCCGCGGTGGACGACAAGATCCGGCGCGCGCGCGCGCTGCCCGACGACCTCTCGCCCGCGTGGCGGCTCCCCGACGGGGAGCGCCCGGCGGCGCCCCGCGACCCCTGGGCGCGCCGCCTCGCGTTAGGCACCGCCGCCGCGGCCGGGCTCGCCGCCGTGCTCTTCGGCGCGTACCGCGTCGCGCTCGCGGGCGACGTGCGCGACGCCGACGCCGCGGCCGCCCAGGTCGCGCCCGCGGCCGCCGCGGCTTCACGTTAGGCGGCACGGCCCGCTTCCAATGTCGCGCACGCTCAAGGTCTGGATCGGCGTCGTCCTCGGCTTCGTCGCCTACGCGGCCGCGACGTGGTGGGCGGGGCGCCGCCTGGCGGGGCCGGCCGACCGCGCGGTGCTCACCGACGTCCTCTGGGCCCTCGGCGCGGTAGCCGCCGTCGCGCTCCTCTGGTTCCTGCTCCCGCGCAAGACCGTCCGCCCCGTCGCCGACGACGTCGACACCCTGCTCGCCGCGGCCGCCGAGCGCCTCGCCACGCGCCGCGCGGGCGACCGCCCCCTCGGCCGCGCGCCCTTCGCGCGCCTGCCGGCCGTCGTCGTCCTCGGCCCCGAGGCGAGCGCGAAAACGACGAGCGTCGTTCACTCCGGCCTCGAACCCGAACTGCTCGCCGGCGCGGTCTACCAGGACGACCTCGTCGCGCCGACGCCGACCGTCAACGTCTGGTACGCGCGCGGCACCGTGCTCGTCGAGGCCGGCCCCGCCGTGAGCGGCGCGCCCGAGCGGTGGGCGCACGTCGTGCGCCGCCTCCAGCCCGACCGCCGCGCCGCCGTCGTCGGCCGCGGCGCGGCGGCCAAGCGCGTCGCGCTCGTCTGCCTCAGCTGCGAGGAGCTGCTTCGCCCCGACGGCGGCGCGCTCGAGGCCACCGCGCGCGCCCTCCGCGCCCGCCTCGCCGAGCTCTCCGAGCAGCTCGGCGTGCCCGTGCCCGTCTACGTGCTGTTCACCAAGCTCGACCGCGTCCGCTTCTTCGCCGAATACACCCAAACCCTCACGCGCGAGGAGTCGCTCGCCGTGTTCGGCGAGACACTCCCCCTCCCCGCCTCCGCCGACGCGGGCCTCTACGCCGAGCGCGAGACGGCTCGCGTGGGCGACGCGTTCGCCCGCCTGTTCGGTGCTCTCGCCGAGCGGCGCACACCGCTGCTCGCCCGCGAGCACGCGGAGGAGCGCCGCTGGGACGCGTTCGAGTTCCCGCGCGAGTTCCGCAAGCTCGGCCCCCCGGTCACGCGCTTCCTCGTCGAGCTGTGCCGGCCGAGCCAGCTCGGCGTGAGCCCGTTCCTGCGCGGTTTCTACTTCTCCGGGGTGCAGGCCGTGGTCGTGCGCGACGAGGCGCCGGCTCCTGCGGCGGCCGCGGCCGTCGGTGGACGCCCCGCGGTTGCCCGCGCGACCGATGCGACCGGCGTCTTCCGCCTCGGCGCCGTGGCCGAGGCGCCCGCGCTCGCGGCCTCGCCCTACGGTGCCGCGCCGTACGGCGCCACGCCCCTCCGCCCGCCCCGCAAGGTGCCGCGCTGGCTCTTCCTCGGCCGGCTGTTCGACGAGCTGCTGCTCGCCGACGCGGCGGCCGCAGCGGTCACCGGCGCGGGCGTGCGCGTCCGCCTCGCCCGGCGTGCGATCGGCGCCGGCGCGGCCGCGCTCGCGTTAGGCTTGGCCGTCGCGTTCACCGTTTCGTACGCCAACAACCGCGCCCTCGCCGACGACACGCGTGCCGCGCTCGCCGACGTCGCCGCGCTCCCCGCGCCGGGCGCCGACCTGCCGAGCACGGAGTCGCTCCGCCGCCTCGACACCCTCCGCGCGCGTGCCGCGCTGCTCGACGACTACGCGCGTGAAGGCGCGCCGCTCGGGCTACGCTGGGGTCTGTACGCCGGCGACCCGCTCGCCGCGCCCACGCGCGCCGCCTACTTCGCCGCGCTCGACCGCCAGGGCCTCGGCCAGGCCCGCCGCACCCTCGCCGCCGCGCTCCGCGCCCTCCCCGACGCGCCGACCCCGAGCGACGACTACGGGCGCGCCTACGCCCAGCTCAAGGCGTACCTCGTCACGACCGCGGAGCCCGTGCGGAGCACCCCCGAGTTCCTCACCCCGGTGCTGCTCGCGAGTTGGACGCGCGACCAGCCGGTCGGCGCCGAGCCTAACGCGCTGCTCCGCCGACAACTCGACTTCTACGCGCGCGAGCTGCCCGTGGCGAACCCGTGGCCCGCCGCGGCCGACGCCGCGCTCGTCGGACACGCGCGCGACTTCCTCGCCCGCTTTACCGGCCCGGAGCGCATCTACCAGTACATGCTGGCGGAGGCCTCGAAGGGCGTCCCACCGGCGCGGCTCGCCGACGTGGCGCCGCTCGCGGCGGGCGTGGTGACCACGCCCGGCGACATGCCCGGCGCGTTCACGGCGCGCGGCTGGGCGTTCATGCAGGACGCCTTCCGCCACGCCGACCGCTTCTTCGCGGGGGAGCGCTGGGTCGTCGGCGACGCCGTCGCGGCGCAGGGGCAGGACCGCGACCGTGTGCTCGCCGAACTGCGCGCGCGCTACCGCGCCGACTACGTGGCGCGCTGGCGCTCGTACGTGCGCGGCCTCGCGGTCGCGCGCGCGGCCGGCGCGCGCGACGCCGCGCAGAAACTCGGCACGTTAGGCGGTGCACAGTCGCCGCTCCTCGCCGGGCTCGCGCTCGCCGCGCGCAACACGGCGGTCGACTCCGCGATGAAGGCCGCGTTCCAGCCCGTGCACGCCGTCGCGTCGTCCGCGCCGGCCGGCGAGCTGGTCACCGAGGCCAACCGGCCGTACGCGGGAGCGCTGCTCGCCCTCCAGGGCGCGGTGGAGCAGGTCGGCAACCTGCCGCCCCCGGTCGACACGGCGAGCGCGCTGCAGGTGGCGCAGGCGGGGCAGCAGGCGCTCGGGCAGGCCGCGCAGGCCAAGGTGGCCGCGCGCCAGCTCGCGCAGAAGTTCTCCGCCGACACGGCCGCGGCGGCCGTCGGTCCGGCCGTCGCGGCGCTCCTCGTCGCGCCCATCGAGAGCGCCGAAGGCGTACTGCGCGGCGTCGCGGCCACGCGTCCGCCGGCGCGCGTCGCCGCGGCGACCGGCGGCCCCGCCCCCGTGCCGCGCGGCGACGCCGCCGCCCTCGCGGCCGCCCTCAACGAGCGCGGTCGCGCCCTCTGCGCGGCGATGACGCCCGTGCTCGCGAAATTCCCGTTCAACCCCGACGCGCCGGCGGAGGCGTCGCTCGCCGAGGTGAACGCGATGTTCGCCCCCGGCACCGGCGCGCTCTGGGCGCTCGAGCAGGAACGACTCGAAGGCCTCGTCGAGAAACAGGGCGAAAAGCAGGGCGCCCGCTTCGTACCGCGCCCCGGCGCACCCGTCGCCCTCTCGGCCCCCTTCCTCGCCTTCCTCAACCGCGCCCTCCAGGTGTCGACCGCGCTCTACGGCGACGCGCCGACGCCGAACGTCGTCTTCACCGCGCGCGGCGCGGGCGACAAGGCCGCCACGCTCGTCCAGGGCGCACAGGTGGCGCACTTCGGCAAGGACGCCCCGCCCGCGCAGTTCGTCTGGCCGTCGACGAGCGGCCGCGAGGCGCGCCTCGACGTCGGCTACCGGAACCTCGTGGTCTTCGGGCGCACGAAGGCCGTCGCGCGCGCCGGCGGCGAGTGGGCGCTCTTCCGCGTCGTCGCGCAGGCGACCAAGTGGGAGGGCGGCGGCGGCACCTGGCGGGCCGAGTGGAACGCCGGCGGCCAGGGCCCCGTCGCGGTCGAGTTCACCTTCGCCAACGGCGCGCCGGTGCTCCAGCGCGGGTGGCTCGGCGGCATGGCCTGCGCGGCGCAGGTCACGCGCTGACCGCGCGTCGCCCGCCGCCGCCCGTCAGCCCTCGCCGGCCGCGACCGTCCGCACTCGCAGTTGGCCGCGCTTGCTCCCGATGCGCGCGGTGACGACCACCTCGTCCGCCTGGGCCCGTTTGGCGCGCGCGACCCCGCCCGAGACGTCGAGCGCCGACGGATCGCTCGACGTCCAGTGGACCGTGCCCGAGCCGACGACCTTCCCCGTGCTGTCGACGAGCCAGGCGACCAGCGGCATCGTCTCGCCGACGTGGAGGGTTGGGACCCCGGTGTGCCGCTCGATGAGCACGCGCGCCTTGGCGAGCGGGTCGGCTCGGCGGCGCGCGGCCGCGCGCCGCACGCTGTCGCGGTGCGCGGCCGCGGCCGCCGCGCTGTCCGCGCCGGGCGTGGACGCGACCGCCGCCGGCACGCCGCTGTCCACGGCCGGCGTCGACGGCGCGGCGCCCGCGGGCACGGCCGGCGGGGTGACCACCGGCGCGGTGAGCACGGGCGCGGTGACCACGGGCGCGGCCCCCGGAGCCTTGACGTCGCCGCCGTCCACCCCACGTCTGCCGTAGACCACCGCGGCGCCTAACGCGATCACCGCGAGCGCCGCGCCGCCGAGCGCGACGGCGCGACCGGCCCGTCGCGGCCCCGCCGTCTCCGTCCACGCCGCGGCCGGCACCGCCGGCTCACGCCACACGTCCGCCGGCGCGTGCCACCGCCCCGACCCGAGGTCGCCCTCGTCGTCGAGCTCGGGGACTTCGGGAGCCGCCGGCATCACCAGGGACGGCGTCGGGAGCGGTGGAGGAAGCGGTGGAGGAACTGGCGCGGACGACGGGGCGGCGGCGGGCGGAGTGAGCGGCTCGGCCGCGATCCCGTTCCCCCCGTGCGTGACGTCCGGGGTCGCCGGACGCGGCGCCTGGACGTAGGTGAGGTTGAGCGCCGGCGCGACCGACGCCGGTCGAACGCCCGGCGCCGCACTCCCGACCCCGTCGGCCGCCGAACCGTCGTCCACCAGGGGCGCCGCGACCGACGGCGCGACGGCGACTTCGGCCGTCGCGCTGGCCGGCCCGCAGGCCGCGCGGACGAGCACGCGCCCGGGCGCCGTCGCCTGAACCGACCCCTGGCGATCGACGACGGCCACCGCCGGGTCACTCACCGACCACTCGACCTCCCGCCCGTCGAGCACGACGCCTTCCGCGCTCAGCGCGAGCGCGCGGAGCGTGGCGGTCTGCCCCGGCGCGAGGTGGACGACGCGCGGCAACACGTCGACCGACGCTACCGGAACGGGCCGCGCGTCGCGCAGCGGGTCGGCCGGCAGCGGGTCGGCCGGCAGCGGGTCGGCCGGCAGCGAGACGGCCGGCACCGAGGCGGCCGGCACCGAGGCGGCCGGCACCGGGTCGGCCCGTAACGGCTCGGCGGTCGCGGGCGCGACGGCCGGTGCGCCCGGCAGGGCGTCGACCACCACCTCGTCCTGCCCCGACCGCCGCTCGTGCGTGCGCCGGTCGTACGGCGACCCCTCCCACGCGTGCCCGAGTCGCGAGAGCCGCGCGCGCAACTCCTCCTGACACTCCGCCTCCGGGCCGACGTGGGCCAGCAGCGCCGGGATGGCGTCGGCGAGGCGCGGCCACCGGTCCTCGGGCCGCTTCTCCAGCATGCGCTGGATCGCACGCTCAAGCGACTCCGGACACTCCGGACAGAGGTCCCGCAGCGGGCGCGGCGCCTCGCGCACGTGAGCGTTCTGCACATCGAGTGGCGTGCCGACGAAGGTCGGCGCGCCGGTAAAGAGCTGATATGCGACCACGCCGAGCGCGTACTGGTCCGAGGCGCTCGTCGGCGGCAGGCCGCGGCAGAGCTCCGGACTCATGTACGACGGCGTGCCGATCGTGAGCCCGGTCCGCGTCAGGTTGGCCCCGTCGGCCACCTTCGCGATCCCGAAGTCGGTCACGATCGCCCGCCCCCAGCGCCGGTCGAGCATCACGTTGCCGGGCTTCACGTCGCGGTGCACGACGCCCTCCCCGTGCGCGAAGTCGAGCGCCCGCGCCATCTCCGCGAGCACGTAGCAGGCGAGCCGGACCGGAAACCGGCCGCCGACGAGCAGCAACTGCTCGAGCGAGGCGCCGTCGATGTAGCGCATCGCGAAGTACCGTACCCCGCCCGCCTCGCCGGTGCGGAAGATCGTCACGATGTTCGGGTGCTCGAGCATCGCCGCCGTCTGCGCCTCGGCCAGGAACCGCTGCGGCATCGAGTCGGAGTAGGCCAGCTCGGGCAGCATGACCTTGATCGCGACCATCCGCCGCGGCGTCAGCTCGCGCGCCAGGAACACGGCGGCCATCCCCCCGCGGCCGATCTCGCGCAACACCTCGAACTCGTGGGCGAGGGCGTTGCGCACCCGCGTGAACAGCGGGTCGGCCCCGGGGACGACCAACGGCGTCGCGCAGTTCGAGCAGAAGCGTGCGTCCGCCCCGGAGGTAAATCCGCAGGACGGACAAAACGTGGCAGGCGTCGTAGACCGCATGGGCGATGTCGGCGGCGCGCGCCGCTCCCGAGCTGGGCGTGGGTCGGGGCCGGCGGAGGGCACGCACGGCCTGCCGGCCTCGACAAGCCGGTCGCGGCGCAGGGCCCGCGAAGACGGGCCGATTGTGGGGACGCGGTCCGCGCGTGTCAAGACATGCACACGCCCGCACCGCGCCGCGTGGCGCCCGGCGTATGGCCCCGCCGCAGCATGCACGCGATTGCGGGAGCAGATGCGCGGGCGATTTTGCCAGCCCCGGCTTCGTTCGTCCTGTGACCGATCTCACTGTGGCCCCGCCCCGCCATCGCGCCGGCGCCGTAGCCCGCGCGCGACATCCTCCCCGTCCCCCGCCGTCGTGAGCAGCTCCTCCGTGCCCGCGCACCGCACCGCCCGCCCGGCCACGTCGTCGGGCGGCCACGCGCCGGGCAGACATGCGCCGGGCGGCACCGCGCGCACTCGGACGGGCGACGAGCCGCTGCCCTCGGTCCTCGTCGCCGCCAGCGGGGCGAGCCGCTGCGGCACCACCCTCGCCAGCGCCATCCTCGCCGTCGCCGCGTCGTCGCTCGGCCGCGACGTGCTGCTCGTCGACGCGACCCGGTCCGGCACGCTGCTGCCGCTCGTCGGCGCGCACGACGCGGCCGCCGCGGTCAGCCCGACCCTCACCGCCGCCGCGGCGGACGTCTCCGCGCTCTTCCCGCTGCTCGAAGCCCCGCCGGCCGCGGCCGGCGCCGCCGTCCTCGTCGACGCCGGCGCGCGGCTCGGCACCGTGTTAGGCGCCCTGGCCGCCGCGCTCGCGGCCGGGCTCGCGCCGGGACTCCTCGTCGTCACCGGCACCGACGCCGCGCAGCTCGCGGCCGCCTACGCGCTCATCAAGGTCGCGGCCGAACGCGGGCTCACCACCGCGACCGAAGTCGTCGTCGTCGGCGGCGACGCCGCGGAGGCGCGCGACGCGTTCGCGCTGCTCACCGCCGGCGTGCGCCGCTTCCTCGACCGCCCGCTCGCCCTCGCGGCGCACGTCCCCGAAGACCCTTCGCTCGCCGTCGCGCTCGCCGCCGGCATGTCCGTGCACGACGCGGCGGCCGGCTCGCCCGCCGCGGCGGCCCTCGCCGCCCTCGCTGAGCGTTGGGCGGGCGCGCCGGCCGCCGCGCCCGTGACCGACGCGGCGGCCGCGCCGTCACGTCACGCGCCCACGACCGCGCGTGCGGCCGCCCCGCGCCCGGCCGCGCCCGCGACCCGCCGTCCCGCCGTCCCCGGCCTCTCCGGCCCCCTCGCTTTCGCCGCCGCCCCCGCGCGATGACCTCCGCCGCACTCCCATCCCGCGTCCGCCCCGCCGGCCCGCCCCCACTCAGCCCCGCCGCCGGCGACGAGCCCAACTGGTGGGCCCGCATGGCCGCCGGCGACATCGCCGCCCGCAACCACCTCATCACCGAGCACCTCGGCCTCGTCCACCACGTCGCGCGCCAGATGTCGCGCACGCTCGCCGTGAAGGCCGACTTCGACGAACTCGTGAGCGCCGGGACGATGGGACTCATGGCCGCGATCGAGGCGTTCGACCACGGCCGCGGGCTCGCCTTCAGCACCTTCGCCGCGCCGCGCATCCGGGGCGCGATCCTCGACGACCTCCGGCGGCAGGACCACGTGCCGCGCTCGGTGCGCCGCAAGACGCGCGAGATCCACGC
The DNA here is from genome assembly GCA_019973575.1 of Gemmatimonadetes bacterium T265. Classification (NCBI taxonomy): domain Bacteria; kingdom Pseudomonadati; phylum Gemmatimonadota; species Gemmatimonadetes bacterium T265. The sequence continues at coordinate 1,900,098 of BPUI01000001.1, read as the reverse complement.
CGCCCGCGAGACGCTCATGCGCGTGCTCGGCCGCGCCCCCGAGGACCAGGAAGTCGCCGAACACCTCGGCATCGACGTCGCGACGCTCTGGAAGTGGAAGGGCGACATCGAGAGCGCGCACCAGGTGCCGCTCGAGCGCGGGCCGGGCGAGCGCGACGGCGCGGCCCCCGCCCCGGCCGACGTGCTCGCGCACGAGGAGCAGAAGGGCGGCGTCGACGACCGCATCAACCACGAGCAGGAGGTCGCCATCCTCCGCGAGGCGATCCTCAAGCTCAAGGAGCAGGAGCGCGTCGTGCTCTCGCTCTACTACTTCGAGGAGCTCAAGCTGCACGAGATCGCGACCGTGCTCGAGCTCACCGAGAGCCGCGTCTCGCAGATCCGCAGCAAGGCGTTAGGCAAGCTACGCGGGCAGCTCGCGCCGCTCCGCGGGGCGCGGGTGGCGTAGGGCGGGTGGGGTAGGCCGCGCCCCGCCGCTCGACGGGGCGCTTGACGGCACGTGGCGCGGCGGGCAAGCTGCGGGCGCCCGCCCGACGCCCGCCCTCGTGCCGACGGACCACGCCCCCCGATGCCCCGCGCCCGCCCGCTGCTCGCCGCCGCCCTGCTCGCCGCCCCGCCGCTCGCGGCCGTCGCCCCCGCCGCACGCGCCCAGGGCACGACGGCCCCCGCCCCCGCCGCGCCGACGCGGCGCGTGACCCGCGGCAACGGCCTGCCCCGCGCGCTCGCGGGCGGCGCCGCGCCGCAGCGCGCCTGGTGGAAGGAGGCCGTCGTCTACCAGATCTACCCGCGCTCGTTCCAGGACACGAACGGCGACGGCGTCGGCGACCTCCGGGGCATCATCCGGCACCTCGACTACCTGAAGTCGCTCGGCGTCGACGTGGTCTGGCTCAACCCGATCTACGGGTCGCCCAACGACGACAACGGCTACGACATCAGCGACTACCGCGGCATCATGGCGCAGATGGGCACCATGGCCGACTTCGACGCGCTGCTCAAGGGGATGCACGCGCGCGGCATCAAGCTCGTCATGGACCTCGTCGTCAACCACTCGAGCGACGAGCACCGCTGGTTCCAGGAGTCCCGGAAGAGTCGCACGAACCCGTACCGCGACTACTACCACTGGTGGCCCGCGGAAAAGGGCACGCCCCCCAAACGCGTCAGCTTCTTCGACGTGAACGGCGACGCGTGGCGCTTCGACTCGACGACCAGCGCGTACTACCTGCACTACTTCAGCCGCAAACAGCCCGACCTGAAGTGGGAGAACCCGAAGCTCCGGCAGGAAGTCTACGCCCTGATGAAGTTCTGGTTCGACAAGGGCGTCGACGGCTTCCGCATGGACGTCATCCCGTTCATCTCGAAGGACACGACCTACCCGCCGATTCCGGCCGAGTACGGCGGCGACTGGGGCCGCTTCTACGCCAGCGGCCCGCACCTGCACGAGTACCTCCACGAGATGAACCGCGAGGTCCTCAGCAAGTACGACGTGATGACCGTGGGCGAGGGCGCGGGCGTGCAGATCCAGGACGCGCTCAAGTTCGTCGACCCGGCGCGGCAGGAGCTGCAGACGTTCTACCACTTCGACGTGCAGGGCTGGGGGCGCAACCCGACGGACGGGGCCTACCCCGACAGCGCCAACCGGCGCCTCCCCGACCTCAAGGCGATCTTCACCCGCTGGGACTCGGTGTTCGCCGACCGCGGGTGGGGCACCGTGTACTGGGGCACGCACGACCAGGCGCGCGCGGTGAGCCGCTTCGGCAACGACGCGCCCCAGTACCGCGTCGCGTCGGCCAAGATGCTCCACACACTGCTGCTGACGATGCGCGCGACGCCCTACGTCTACAACGGCGACGAGATCGGGATGACCAACCCGCGCCTCGCGCGCATCGAGGACTACCGCGACATCGAGACGCGCAACCGCTACGCGCGCATGCAGCGCGAGGGCGTCGGCGCGGACTCGCTGCGCGCCTTCCTGCGCGGCCAGGCCGAGGTCGCCCGCGAGAACGGCCGCACGCCGATGCAGTGGACCGCCGGGCCCAACGCGGGCTTCACGACCGGCACGCCCTGGCTCGCGGTGAACGCCAACCACGACGCGATCAACGTCGCCGCCGCCGAGCGGGACACCGGCTCCGTGCTGCACTACTTCCGGCGCGCGGTCGCGCTCCGCCACGCCGAGCCGACGCTCGTCTACGGCCGCTACCAGCTGCTCGACCGCGACAACCCCCACGTCTTCAGCTACACGCGCACGCTCGGCGGGCGGACGCTGCTCGTCGCGCTCAGCTTCAGCGCGGCCGGCGGGCGCGCGCCGGTGCCCGCCGGCTACACGGTCGGGCGCACGCTCCTCAACAACCTCGCCGGCTCGCCCGTGCAGGGGAGCACGCTCGCCATGCAGCCGTACCAGGCGGTCGTGCTGGAGCTGCGGCAACCGTGATCGGCAGCTCCGGCCGGATCGGCAGTTCCTGCCGAGTGGAATCCCGCTCGCCTCTGCGCCAGCTGTTCGGTCAAGTCGCGTCATCACAACGAGTTAACCGGTGACGACCAACTGACCGTCGGGGGCGTATGGCTTGCCTTGGCTCGTGGCATGCCTCGCCCCACCGGCCTCACCAGCGCCGCCGGCGCGCTCCGCTACTGGGAGCGCCGGCAGGAACTCGTCGCCAACAACCTCGCGAACGTCTCGACCGACGGCTTCAAGGGCGACCGCGGCTTCGCCCGCCTCGTCGGCGCGGGCACGGCCGGCGAGAGCGCCGCCGTCCAGAGCGCGGTCGACCTCACCGCCGGCTCGCTCCGCGAGACGCGCAACCCGCTCGACGTCGCCCTACAGTCCGAGGGCTTCTTCGTCGTCCGGCCGGCCGGAGCCCAAGACGCCACCGCCGAGCGCTGGACGCGCGCCGGCTCCTTCCAGCTCGACGCCGACCGGCGGCTCGTCGCCGCCGACGGCAGCGCGGTGTTAGGCACCTCGGGTCCGATCACCGTCCCGCCCAATACGACCGTCGCCGTCGGCCCCGACGGCACCGTGCGCGCGAGCGGGCCGGGCGGCGACCGCGTGATCGCCCAACTGCGCGTCGAGCGGGCCCCGGCCGGCACTTCGCTCGCCCACGACGGCGCGACCCGCTTCGTCCCGCCCGCCGCCCGCCAGAGCGTGGCCCCCGCCGACCGCCGCGTGCGCCAGGGCTTCCTGGAAGAGAGCAACGTCACCCCGGTCGGCGCGCTCGTCGACATGATCGCCGTGCAGCGCGCGTACGCCTCGGTCCAGAAGGCCGTTACCACGATGGACGCCGTCCGCGGCCTCGCCGCGAACGAACTCGGCAAACCCGTCTAACGGGAACCAGGAGACCCCCGCATGGATCCGGCACTCCGCGCCGCCGCGAGCGGCATGATGGCCCAGCAGACCCGCAGCGAGGTCATCGCCAACAACCTCGCCAACGTCAACACGACGGGCTTCAAGCGCAGCCGCGCCCAGTTCGAGGACCTGCTCTACCAGAACGTCCAGGGCGCCGCCGTTATCGGCGCCGCCGAGAGCCAGACCACCCCCGCCGTGCAGGTCGGCCGCGGCACCCGGCTCACCGCCGTCACCCGCCTCCACACGCAGGGCACCCTCGAAACGACCAACCGCCCGCTCGACGTCGCGATCGAGGGCGAGGGCTTCTTCCAGGTCCAGACCGGCCAGGGCCAGGTCGCCTACACGCGCGACGGCTCGCTCCAGATCAGCGACCAGGGCGTGCTCGTGACGAGCGAGGGCTACACCGTCCAGCCGTCGATCCGCATCCCCCAGGACGCGACGACGGTCAGCATCTCGCGCACCGGCGTCGTGACCGCGACGCGCGGCAACGACACGTCGAAGCCCCAGGAACTCGGGCGCCTCGAGCTCGCCCGCTTCGTCAACCCGGCCGGCCTCCAGGCCGACGGCCAGAACCTCTACTCGCCGACGCCGGCGAGCGGCGAGGCCCAGGCCGGCTTCCCGGGCGACGACGGCATCGGCTCGCTCGTGCAGGGGTCGCTCGAAGGCAGCAACGTCGAGATCGTGCAGGAGATGGTCGACATGATCACCGCGATGCGCGCCTACGAGATCAACTCCAAGGCGATCAAGAACAGCGAGGACATGTCGGAGATCGCCGACAACCTGGTGAAGTGATGCGCGCCGCCGTCGACCAGCACCTCCATCAGCCCCGCGGCCCGCGGCGCGGCTACCGGCCCGCGGGCTGGACCGCCGCTCGCCGCGCCGTCCCGCCCGTGCTCCGCTGGGCGCCGCTCCCGCTGCTCGCCGCGGGGCTCGCGCTCCCGCGCCCGGCGCTCGCGCAGCCGGCCGCGTCCGCGCCGACGACGTCCGCGCGGCCCGCATCGGCGCCGCGCGCCGCCCGGGCGCTCGCCCGCGGCGAGGCGCTCGCCGCCGCCGACATCGACGCGGCCCCGGGCGACACGCTCGCGCCGCGCCTCGTCGGCTGGACCACGCGCCGCGTGATCGCCGCGGGCGAGGTGCTCCGCGCCCCGGCCGTCGTCCCGCCCGCCGCCGTGCGCGCCGGCGACGCCGTCGCGGTCGTCTGGCGGCAGGGCGGCGTCGCCCTCCGCCTCGCCGGGACCGCGGCCGCCGACGCCGCGTTAGGCGCCCGCGTCGCCGTGCGCGTCGACGCCCGCCGCCGCCTCGAGGGGACGGTCGCCGCCCCCGGCGTGGTCACCCTGCCGTGACCGCGTCCCGCTTCGGCCTCCGCTTCCCCGTCCGCCTCGGCCTCTGCCTGGGCGGCGTCGCGCTCGCCCCCGCGATCGCGCCCGCGCAGGCCCCCGCGCCCAAACCCGGCGCGGGCGCGCCTAACGTCGCCGCGCAGGCCGCGGCGCCGGCCGAGCCCGCGTTCGCGGCGACCCCCGCCCCGCTCCGCCCCGGCCTCCGCGCCTGGACCGGCGACCGGCGCGACTTCGCCGTCGGCGACATCCTCACCGTCCTCGTCGACGACTACACCATCTCGACGGCGATCAAGGACGACCTCGACTCGCAGCGCCGCACGCGCGACCTCGGCTTCACGATCACCAAGCCGGGCGCCGGCCTCTCCACCTCGGCCGGCGTCAACTCCAACAACAACGCCGACGCGGAGAACCGCGGCGAGGCGCGCCGCGAGAACCGCTTCCAGAGCGAGATGAGCGTCCGCGTCGTCGCCGTCGCGCCTAACGGCACGCTCCAGGTCAAGGGCGTGCGGCGGATCGACGTCGACAAGGGGCAGCAGAACGTCGCCCTCGCCGGCTACGTGCGCCCGCAGGACGTGAGCGCGGCCAACACCGTCGAGAGCTCCCGCCTCGCCGACGCGCAACTCACTTACCAGTCGCCCGGCCCGCTCGGCAAGCCGAAGCAGGGCCTCCTCACCCGCGTCATCAGCATCTTCTGGCCCTGACCGCGCCGATGCTCCGCGCCCTCGCCCGCCGCCTCCGCGCCGCGCTCCGGCGCGCGCCGGCCGCCCCCGCCGCGCGCCCCGACTACGCCGCGATCGGCCGCGCCCTCGCGGCCGAAGACGCCCGCCGCCTCGCCGCGCGCCGCGCGACCGACGCGGCGGCGCGCGGCGCGCTCCTCCGCCTCGCCCCCGAGCGCACCCAGGAACGCGCCGACGAGGCCCGCCGCAACGCCGCGGCCGGCCGCCCGTCGGCGGACGGCCCCGCCGCGACGTCCGGCGACCGCCCGGTCGGATTCCGCATCCCCGGCGTCGCCGACCGCGAGCGCCTCACGCCGCCGGTCGGCGTCGACATCGTGCGCGACGCGACCGGGCGCGGCCGGCGCTACGCCCTCGCCTTCGTCTGGGCGCTCGGCGCGGCACTCGGCGCGGCACTCGCGGGCGCGCGCCCGGCGGCCGCGCAGGCGGCGGGACCGGACGGCGGCGTGCGCATCCGCGACCTCACGCAGGCCGAGGGCGCCGCGCCGATCCGCCTCATGGGCTACGGGCTCGCCGTCGGCCTCGACGGCTCCGGCGACCGCGCGGCCGGCACCGGCGGCATGACCGTGCAGAGCGTCGTCAACCTGCTCCGCAACTTCAACGTCGAGGTGCCCTCGGCGCTCGTCCGCACCCGCAACGCGGCCGCGGTACTCGTCACCGCCGAGGTCTCGCCCTACCTGCGCGCGGGCGGCCGGTTCGAGGTGCAGGTCGCGTCGTTAGGCGACGCGCGCTCGCTGCGCGGCGGGATGCTCTACATGACGCCCCTGCTCGCCGAGGCCGGCGGGCGCCCGGTCGCCGCGGCGCAGGGCGCGCTGATGATCTCGGACGGCGTCGACCCGCGCAACCGCTACGGCCCGCCCGCGGTCGAGACCACCGTGCGCCTCCCCGGCGGCGGCCAGCTCGAGGCCGACCTGCCGCGCCCGACGCTCGCCCAGAGCAACCGCCTCCTCCTCCGCGAACCCGACATCGGCACCGCGACGAAGATCGCCGCCGCCGTCAACGCCGCGTTAGGCCCGACCGCCGCGGCGGTCGAGGACCCCGGCGCCGTCACGCTCAACCTCCCCGCCGCCGGCCGCGCCGCCGCCCTCGCCCGCCTCGGCGACCTCCGCGTGAGCCCCGACCGCGCCGCCCGCGTCGTCATCGACGCGCGCGATGGCACCGTCGTCGCCGGCGGCGACCTCGTCGTCGGCGCCGCCGTCGTGAGCCACGGCGCGGTCACCCTCTCGATCGCGGCCGGCGGCGCCGCGGCGCCGGGCGCACCGTCGGGCGACGTCCGTGTCGCGCCCGGCACCTCGGTCCAGCAGGTCGCGGCCGCGCTCCACGCGGTCCAAACTCCGGCGGGCGACATCGCGGCGATCTTCGCCGCCCTCCGCGAGGTCGGCGCGCTCGCGGCCGAGGTGACCGTGCGATGACCGACCCGATCGCGCGCCCGCCCGCCGGTCCCGGCAGTTCGACGGCCGCCGGCGCGACCGACGACGGCCGGCTGCGCAAGGCCGCCCGCCAGCTCGAAGGCGTCTTCACGCAGCAGCTCTTCAAGGCCATGCGCGAGACCGTTCCCGAGGACCAGGGCGTCGTCGGCGGGAGTAGCGCGCAGGAGATGTTCACCGGCCTGCTCGACGAACACCTCGCGAGCGACCCGCGCGCGGCGAGCACGCACGGCATCGGCGAGGCGATCTACCACCACCTGCTCCGCGCCCGCGGCACGGCCGCCGCCCCGGCGGCCGCCCCCGGCGTGACGCCGCCCACGGGCGGGGCGTCGTTGCGCAAGTCGCCCGAGCGCACGACGCCCTAGCCCCGCGCGCCGCGTCCGCGTTCCCCCGTCCTCCCGGCCATGGTCACGCTGCCCCTACCCGCCGTTCCCACGTCCGCACCCGCGGCCGCGGCGCCGGCCGTCGTCGCCGCGCTGCTCGACGCGCTGCGCACCGAGCAGCGCCTCGTCGACGACCTCGCGGCGACCATGCGCCGCCAGCGCGCGGCCGTGGGCGGCGACGATCTCGAAACGGTCGACGACACGGTCTTCGCCACGCACCGCCTGCTCGCCACGCTCGGCCAGGCGCGCCTGCGGCGCCGCCAGCTCGGGCGCCTCGTCGCCGGCAGCGACGACGTGCCGGTCCGCCGCCTCCGCGAGCGCGCGGCGGCCGCCGCCGTGGTCGACCCCGGCGCCGACGCGCTCTGCGCCGCCTGCGACGCCCTGCTCGCCGGGGCGACCGCGCTCGCGCGCGAGGTCGACGTCAACCGCCGCGTCCTGCGCGACGCCCTCGCCGGGGGCGACGCGCACGCGCGCGCCCTGCGCGGCCTCCCCGCCGCGGGCGCGACCGGCGGCGCCGCCGCGGCCCTCGTCGACCGCCGCGCCTGACGCGCCGCGCGCCACCCGCCCATGTCGCTCAACTCGGTCCTCGGCACCGCGCGCTCCGCGCTCACGGCGCAGCAGGTCGTCATCTCGACGGTCGGCAACAACATCGCCAACGCGCAGACGCCCGGGTACTCGCGCCAGACGGTCGACCTTGCGGCCTCCACGCCGATCGAGTTCACCTACGGCGCCGTCGGGAGCGGCGTGACCGTGGCCGGCATCACCCGCAGCCGCGACCAGCTCCTCGACACGTCGGTCCGCCAGGAGACGGGGAGCGAGAGCGCGGCCACGGAAAGCCAGTCGCTCCTCAGCTCGGTCCAGGACGTGTTAGGCGAACCGTCCGACACCGGCCTCGCGTCGGCGATGGACGCCTTCTGGTCCGGCTGGTCCGACCTCGCCGCCCAGCCGGCGAGCGGCGCGGCGAAGGCCGTCGTCGTCCAGCGCGGCGCCGCGGCGGCGACGATGCTCAACCAGTTCGACTCGCGCCTCGCCGACCTCCGCACGCAGACGACCACCGCGCTCGACAACAGCCTCGCGGGCGCGAACACCCTCGCCAAGCAGATTGCCGACCTGAACGGCCGCATCGTCTCGAGCGAGGCGGGCGGCCAGCAGGCGAACGACCTCCGCGACGCGCGCGACAACGCCGTCGACGACCTCGCCAAGCTCGGCGCCGTGCGGACGTTCACGAAGGCCGACGGCTCCATGCAGGTCACCTTCGGCTCCTACACGCTCGTCGACGGGATCGACGCGCGTCAGCTGCAACGCACGACCGACGCGAACGGCAAGGTCGCGCTCGCTTTCGCCGACCAGCCCAACCACGCGCTCGCGCCGTCCGGCGGCTCGACGCAGGCGATGGCCGACTTCCTCAACGGCGGCGCGCAGTCGGTGCAGGACCAGCTCGACGCGCTCGCCAACACGCTCGCCGCCGCCGTGAATCAGGTCGTCGCGCAGGGCCACGACGCCTCGGGCGCGAGCGCGGGGCCGTTCTTCGTCAGCAAGCTCGACAGCACGTTCACGCCGACCGCCGACCCGTTCGCCACGCCGCCGTCGGCCGGCACCGTCACGGCGCGCACGATCAGCGTCAACACGAGCCTCGTCGCCGACGCCACCGCGCTGCCGACCTCGTCCAGCGTGCAGCAGCCGAGTAACAACGACCTCGCGCTCGCCCTGGCCGGGCTGCGCACCGCGTCGACGTCGTCGGTCGGCGGTGTGACCGTCAGCTTCACCGTGCCCGACCGCAGCCGGCCGGCCACAGCGACCGGCGGGACCACCACGCCCGCGCGGGCGGCCTCCACGGGTGCGACCACGTTCGCCGACTTCTACAACGCGACGGTCACCGGCCTCGGCGTGCAGGTCAAGGCCGCCACGGACGACGCGCAGGTCCACACGACCCTCGCCGGCCAGGCCCGCACGCGCCGCCAGAGCGTGGACGGCGTGAACACGGACGAGGAGCTGACGAACCTGATGCAGGCGCAGCAGGCGTACGCCGCCGCGGCCAAGATCGTCTCCACGGTCGACGACATGATGAAGACGCTCGTGGAGATGGTCTGATGCTGATCCTCGGCCGCAAGCCGGGCGACACCGTCGTCATCGACGGCGGCATCACCGTGATGGTGCTCGCCTGCGAAAAGGGGGGCGTGCGCCTCGGCTTCTCCGCGCCCGACGAGGTCACGATCCTGCGCGGCGAGATCGTGCGCCAGGTCGCCGACGAGAACCGCCGCGCCGCCGCGCCGGCCGCCGCCGCCGCCGCCGCGCTCGCCGCCCTGCTGCCGCCCGCACCGGGCGCGACCGCCGCCCGGCCGTCGTCCGAGCACGCCTAACGACTCCCGTCGACTCGAAAGAGCTGCGTCGTCAGCGCCTTCGGGTTGCCGGGCTTGTACCAGTTCATGTCTTGGATGTGCGAGGCGGTGACGTACACGGCCCCGTCCGCCCCCTGGGAGAACGTGTCGGGCCAGCGGAGGCGCGCGTCGCGGACCACCGTCGTCATCCGGCCGTCGGCCTCGCGCACCTTCACGGCGTTCTCCTCCGGGGCGCTCACGTAGAGCCGCCCTTCGGGCGTCATCCAGAGCCCGTCGGCCACGTTCGTCGTTCCCACGCGCTCCACGCGCGCGGCGAGCTGGTCGGCCGGCAACGACGTGTCGCGGAGCGCGGCCGTCGCGATCCGGTACAGCGTGCGCCCTGTCAGCGCCTGGTAATACAGGTACTCGCCGTCGGGCGAGAGCGCGATGCCGTCGGACGCGAACTCGACGCCGCGCCCGTCGGGGCGCCGCAGCTCGCGCCCGTCCGCGTGCACGACGACGTCCTTCTCCGCCTGCACGCTCGGGTGGGCCGAGAGTAGCCGCCGCGCGGTCCCGGCCTGCAGGTCGACGACGACGAGCGCGCCCTGCCCGCCCGAGTCGGTGATGTACGCGGTCCGCCCGTCCGGGCTGAAGCGCACGTCGTTCAGGTACGAGCCGTTGGGCGCGACCGTGGTGTCGAAGCGGATCGTCTGCGCGGGACGGTTGGTCGCGAGGTCGATGCGCACGAGCTTCGGCCCGCCGGGGACCAGCGCGCCGTTCGCCGGCGCCGCCGGGTCGAGCACCCACAGGTTCCCGCGCCCGTCGGCGACGACGCTCTGTACGCAGACGAAGTGGTCCGCGGGCGAGATCTGATTCTTCTTCGCGTTCCGCCACGCGTTCCATTCGGCGTCCGGATACGGCCGCACCGACCCGTCCTTCATCACCTCGCCGACCGAGACCGGCGCGTCCTCGGTCCAGCGCGGGAAATTGACGAAGATTCGGCCGTCTCGGGTGACCGACACGCCGGTCACCTGGTGCGGGAACGTCGCGACTTGGGCGAGGTGCGCCGGCGCGCGCACCGCGGCACTCCGAGAGCTGACGGCGGGCGACTTCGGCACAACGTGCGGCGCGGCCGCGATCACGGCGGCCGCCGTCGTGGCAACAGCAACGGCGAACTTGGTCATGGTGGTCGGGCGAGGGGCATGTGCCATGCCGCCCGCGGCTCCCCGCACCGACGAATCGGCGTCGTCAACGCGCGCGCTCAGCCCCCAACTGCGGGAGCGTCAACGCGCCACCCGCCGCCCGCACACCCGACGCCCGCAGCAGCCACGCGGCCGCGCTCGCGCCCGCGCCCCCCGGGGGCGGATCGGTCCTCACGTCCACGACCCCCGCCCCCCCAACGTCGGCGCGCAGGGTAGTCGTCCCGCCCCCCGCGTCGGCGAGCAGGACCAGCAGCGCGTGCAGCAGCCCGACGCGCGACACGAACACCGGCGGCGCCTCGCCCACCCTCGCCAGCGCCACGGCCCCCTCGCCCGCCGCGTCCGCATACCCGTGCAGCGCGACGGCCTCGCCGACGACCTCAGCCAGCAGCAGGGGCTCGGGCGCGGCCGCGTCGCCGAAGGGATCCGCCGTGGCAAGGCGAAACTGCGCGAGCAACGCCTCGAGCCGCTCCGCCTCCCCGCCCAACACCCGGCCCGCGACCTCGGCGCTCCCCGCCTCGAGCATCCCGCCCGCGGCAACCACCGTCCCCACACGGTTGCTGAGCGCGTGCACGAGGCCGCGCAGCACCGCGTCGCGCGCGGCCACCCATGTGCGGAGCGACGTATACGCCGTGGCGTCGTCCGGCGTGGGATCGTCTGGTCCGAGGCCGCCCGGTGTGACGGAATCCGCGGCGTCGCTGCTACGCATGCGGTCCAGCGGGGCCCTGGTGTGGCCGATACTCCACAGGGCTCGCCCCCGGCACGTCCCCCCGCCGTACGCCCGCCCGCCGCACTCCCGCCCCACGCCCCGTGTTCGTCGCCATCGGACTGCTGATCGTCTTCGGAAGCGTGATCGGCGGGTACGTCCTGAACCACGGCCACCTCGCCGTGCTCGTCCAGGTCAACGAATTCATCGTCATCGGCGGGGCCGCGCTCGGCGCGTTCGTGATCGCCAACGGCCTCGGTACGCTCAAGAGCGCCGTCGCCGCGACCGTCGGGCTGCTCAAGCCTAACCCGTACGCGAAGGCCGGGTATTCGGAGCTCCTCCAGGTCCTCTACGACACGTTCCAGAAGGCGCGCAAGGACGGGCTCGTCGGCCTCGAGTCGCACATCGAGGACCCGGAGAAGAGCGACATCTTCTCCAAGTTCCCGAGCTTCGTCAAGAACCACCACGCGCTCTGCATGCTGGCAGACACGCTCAAGGTGCTGCTCTCGGGCGCGGTCGAGGACCACAACCTCGCCGAGATCCTCGACGTCGACCTCGACCAGCAGCTCGAGGCCAACATGCACGTCCCGCACGCGATCAACGGCGTCTCGGACGCGATGCCCGGGTTCGGGATCGTCGCCGCGGTGCTCGGCGTGATCATCACCATGGGCGCGATCGGCGGCGCGGCGAGCGAGATCGGCGAGCACGTCGCCGCCGCGCTCGTCGGCACGTTCCTCGGCATCCTCATGTCGTACGGGGTGATGGGCCCGATCGCGAAGGCGATCGAGGGGCGCGTGAAGGCGGAGCACGCCTACATGTGCTGCATCCGCACCGCGCTCCTCTCCTTCGCGCGCGGCGACGCCCCGATGACCGCCGTCGAGTTCGCGCGCCGCAACATCGACCCGCACGAGCGCCCGAGTTTCACCGAACTCGAGGAGCTCACGCGCAAGAAGGCCGCTTAACCGATGGCCGCCGACAAGTCGAAAAAGATCGTCATCGTCCGCAAGAAGAAGGTCGCGGGCGGCGGGCACCACGGCGGCTCGTGGAAGGTCGCCTACGCCGACTTCGTCACCGCGATGATGGCCTTCTTCATGGTGATGTGGATCCTCGGCATGGACGATAAGGTCAAGCAGGCCGTCGAGGGCTACTTCTCCAACCCGGTCGGCTACAAGAAGGGGTACGGCGCGGGCGCGAGCCCCATCTCCAGCGGCGCGAGCCCGGCCAAGGCGGCGACCCAGCAGGTGCGCATCCTCATGCGCGGCGCGGAGTCGCAGGCCATGTCGAAGGCCGCGGCGCAGATCAAGCAGCTCATCACGGGCGACCCAAGCCTGAGGCAGCTGCACGCGAAAGTCGAGGTGACCGTCACCAACGACGGGCTGCGCATCGAGCTCGTCGAGAGCGGCGACGGCGAGACATTCTTCCCGGTCGGGTCGACGGCGATGAAGCCCGCCGCGGTGATCGCGCTGCAGCTCATCGCGCCGGCGGTCAGCACGTTGGGCAACCCGGTGGTCATCGAGGGGCACACGGACGCCGCGACGTACGGCGCCGGCGCGGCGTACAACAACTGGGACCTCTCCGCCGAGCGGGCCAACGCCGCGCGCCGCGTGCTCGAGGCTTCCGGGCTGCCGGCCGCGCGCGTCGAGGAGGTGCGCGGGATGGCGGACCGCCGCCCGCGCGTGCCCGACGACCCGTACGCGGCCGCGAACCGCCGGATCAGCATCCTGCTGCCGTACCGCGGCCAGGCCCCGGCGCCCGACGACGCCGGGGCCCCGGAGCTGGCCGCGCTCGACCGCGGACGTCCGGCGGCCGGCGGGCCGCGCGACTAACGGTCGGTCGGCGTGTCGTCGGCGAGGAGCGCCGCGGAGACCTCGCGCATCGTCTCGGCGTGGCGCGCGAGGAACTCCGCCAGCCGCGCGCGCACCGCGGGGGGCATGCGGCGGGTGCCGAGGCGGTAGGCCTCGAGGGTCGCGCGGGGCACGCCGAGGACGTCGGCCATGCGCGTGATCGTGAGGCGCGGCACGTCGAGCGCCGCGTGCACGCTCGCGTCGCGCGGGTCGGGGCGGCGTCGCATGGGTGTCACCGGCTCGGCGTACGTCGGGCGGGTCACCGGCACGTCGGCGCGCGCGGGCGCGGGGACGAGGTCGGCGGTGTGGTTGGCGGCGAAGGTGAAGGGGCTCATACGGACACCAGCGGGCGGCGGGCGGCGGCGTGGGCGAGGCTGCGGACGGACATCGGGGCGGCTCGGGTGCGTGGACGTTAGGCAGGAGGCGGCGCGACCTCGTCGCGCCGGTGGGACGCGCCCTCGTAAAGCAGCTGCCGGGCCGTGCGCCGGGGCGCACGCGACCGGGCGCGTCTACGGCCGTAACTCGTTGCGTCCGTTCGGCTTACATCGAACGCCGGCGCGCGCGCGCCCCCACCCCGGCGCCGACCTGTTGCGGCCGTGCTACGGATCCGGCAACACCGTCGCTACTGCCCCCGGAACGCGAAACGGACGGCGGTGTGCCCGCCGTCCGTCGTCTTCCGTTATGTTAGGCACTCGCCGCCGCGTGCCGTCACCCCGCCTGCAGCGACCGGAACAGGGCCACAGGGTCGAAGCGCGACGGGTCGCTCTCGTAGTACCGGTTCATCAGGTACCGGCCCGTCGTCGGGAAGTACGGCGGCGAGGTGACCAGCATGCACCGGTCGACCTCGCGGTTCTCCGCGAAGCCCGTCGCCTTGCCGGTCCACGTCGCCGAGATCGACTGCTCGATCACGCCACCGACCTGCGCGATGCAGCCGCCCGACGTCGCCTGGCCCGCGCAGTTGCCCGCAGTCACGCTCGGCCCGGTGAGCGGGTTCGTCACGCCGACCGTGCCGGTGAGCGACATGAGCACGCCGTTGAGGCGGAAGTTCGGCCCGGTGCCCGACATGAAGCGCACCTGGTTCGTGTCGTACGCGGCCGGCGGGCTGCTGTTGAGGATGCGCACCGGCCGCTGCAGCGCGTTGTCGTCGATCATGATGTTGTTGACCGCGATGACGCCGAGCATGTTCGCGTTGTCGGCGTTGCAGTCGGCGCCCGGGGCGTTGGGCGGGACGACGTACGTGAGGTCGTCGAGGAAGGTGAGCGCGCCCGCGCCGTAGAGCGTGACGCGGGACCGGACGAGCCCGGAGACGTACGCGTCGCCGCCGACGTAGATGATGCCGCGCCACCCCGAGTTGAGCTGCTTGCTGAGCGGGAACAGCCACTTCGCCTGCGCCGCGCGCTTGCCGTTCGAGACCGAGGTGTCGACCGTCGCCGGCCACGCCTTCCACGAGCCCCAGCGGCCGTTGGGCGTGAACGTCGTTTCGTCGCCCCCGACCTGCTGACTGCCGGCCGCCCACTTCCCCCCGCTCCCGTTATCCGCACCCGGGACGCGGTCGACCGCGACGAGTTGCGGCGCGCCGGCCGGGTAGCAGCGCGCCGTCGGGTTGCGCATCACGAGGTCGTGTTCGCTCGCCGGGAGCGGCGCGTACGCCTTGCTGTCGTCGGTGACGATCCCTGTCTCGAACGTCGACGCGATGCCGCGGTTGGTCAGGTCGGCCTTGAACCACGACTGCTTATGCACGACCGCGGGGTAGAACTTCCCGCCGTGGAAGTCGCCGCACAGGCTATCGCTCCACGCAGGGATGTTGTTCGCGCTCGCGTAGTTCCAGTCGGGGAGCGTGACCCGGTCGCTGAACTTCACGCCGTTGGACGTGCCGGCGGAAGATTGGAAGACGCGGAGGAAGCCGTCGGCGACGCCCGTGGAATCGCCGTTGCCGTCGAGGTCGGCCGCGACGAATTCGAGGCGCATGGCGGCGTTCGCGGCGGGGGTGAACGACAGGTTCGCGCCGGCGGCGTAGGCGGGCATGAAGGCAAGGCGCGCGACGGTCGGCATCGGGATCGCCGGCTGGTTGGGCTTCACCGCCCCCGGGCCCTTCACGTACGTGGGCGGGCCGCCGGTGGCCGTGATCGCGCCCACGGCGCCGACCGTGTCGTAGTACGTCGGCGCGCCGTTCGACGCCCACGTCTGGTTGCTCCACGCGAGCCCGCGGATGAACTCGCCCGTGCCGTACGCCAGCCCGTTCGCCCACGTGTTGGTGAACATGGCGAAGCGCGCGAAGTTCTCGGCCGCGAGCTCGAGCCGCCGCACGTAGCGCGTGTTGCGGCCGTCGTCGGCGCGCGCGACGACGGTGACGAACTGACCGTACTGCCCGGTCGTGATCCCCGACTTACCGATGTAGAGCGTGACGCCCGCGCGGGGCAGCGCGACGCCGTTCGCGTCGAGCACCGGCGCGCGCGCGACGGTCACGAAGCCGCTGTCGGGGAGCGCGAGCGTGGTGTCGCGCTGCACGCGGCTGCGCCCGACGGCCAGCCCCGCCTCGGCGGCGTAGCGGAAGTCGCGCTCGCGCTCGTAATACGCGCCGACGAGCGACGTCGTGCGCGTGAGCGCGACCGCCGACGCGGCGACCGCGCCGAGCGCGACGGTGACGAAGAGGACGAGGAGCAGCGCGCCGCCCCGGCGGTCGGGGCGGCGGGACGGGCGGCGGGGGGCGGGGCGGCGCATGGCGGCGGGCGGGAGATGCCTAACAAAACGCGGGTGGCGGGGCGTCACGGCGAAACCTGGAGCTGCAGCGCCGGCGTCGGCACGGGCGTGCCGACCTGCGGCTGGCAGTCCTGCGCGACGACGGCGTAGACGAAGCTGTTCTTGTCGGTCGACGTCTGCGGCGCCACCGGCGCGCGCTTCACGTCGTAGTCGACGTAGGTGTACGCCTGCCCCGCGCGGCCGGTGGCGGGCACGTCGGCGATCGGGTTCTGGAACGGGGCGCCGTTGATCGAGCGGTAGATCAGGTAGCGGTCGACGTCGCGCTCGCCGGCCCCGTCGTCGGTCACCGCCGACCAGGTGAGCGTCACCGAGGTCGGCGGGCCCGTGGTCGGCGTGGGCACGACGCTCTTCACGGTCGTCGGGTCGGGCGCGGTGCCGCACGAGGTGCGGCGCAGGGCGGTGACGTTGATGAGGGTCGTGCTCGCGCGCGCCGGGCGCTGGCCGAGCGCGCCGCCGCGGCGCGGGTCGCGGTACTGGCCGGTCGCGTACACGATCACGCTGCGCACGCGGTCCACCTGCGCCGCGATGCGGCCGTTCTCGCCCGTGTCGGCCGCCGAGCCGTGGGTCGCGGCGAGGTGGCGGAGCGGGAACGCGCTCGCGGGGACCGTGTCGATCGTCGCGCTCGAATCCTTCGCCCAGAGGTACTTGAAGAAGACCTGGCCGGGCTGGAGGACGACGCCCGTCGTGACGACGACGGGGGCGAGGCGGTTCACCTGGCGGAAGAGGACGTACTCGTTGGGCCGCGGGCTCGACGAGTCGGCGCTCACCCAGTACGAGATGGTTTCCGCCCCGGCGACCGTGCCGTCGCGGTCGAGGAACGCCGCCTGCGGGTAGGTGCCTAACGCTCGCGGGAGCGTCACCGCGGGCGGCTGGAGCGCGACCGTCGCCGTCGTGTCGACGCTCGGGTCGTAGCTCACGCCCCAGATGTCGGCCGGGTCGGAGGTGACGAGGTCGGCGTTGAACGTGATCGCGTACGGGTCGGCCGCGACGAGCATCGGCTGCGTGGCGGTGGTGCCCGTCCCGACCATGCGCAGCTCGCGGTCGAGCGTGGTGAGCGCGAAGCGGGCGTTCTGCCCGGCCTCGCCGCGCGCGGCCGCGGCGGCGATGACCTTGGGCTGCCCGGTCACGAACGGCAGCGCCGCGCCGACCACGATGGCGGTGAGCACCGCGGCGACGAGCAGCTCGACGATCGTAAACCCGGGGCGCGCGGGCCGCCCGCTGCCGAACTGCCGTGGTGGGCGCCGCATGGTCAGAAGGCCGCGATCGCGGTGGTCTTGCTCACCGTCGTGCCGAGCGCCGGGTGGGTGACGGTGACGGTGACGGTCTTGTAGTCGACCTGCGCGGTGCGCGTCTGCCGGACGACCGTGCGGCGGGCGTAGCCGGCCGCGCAGAGGACGGTCGGTTCGGTGCCGGCGAGCGTGTCGAGCGCGGCGTAGGTCGTCGCGGCCTTCGCCGCCTCGATCCGCTCGACGGCGCAGTCGCTCGCCGCGGCGCGGAGTGCGGCGGCGTTGGACGCGCGGACGAAGTTGCGCGTGAACGCCGCGAAGCCGAGCAACACGCCGCCGAGCAGCACGACCGCGAAGACGACCTCGACGAGGGTGAACCCGCCGCGGGCCGCGGGCGCCGAGCGGCGCCTCACAAGCTCCTCCGCTTCCACGCGCCGCCGGCCGTCGGGCGCGACCACCACGTCACCCGCCCGGTCGCACGCGCCACGGTGACCGCGCGCCACTCGGTCAGCGCGCCGCGGACGACGCGCACGTAGACCTCGACGTTGTCGCTCGCCGCGCCGTCGCGCCGGAACGCGACACTCGGGAACCCGTCGGTCGTCGCCGCGGGGGTCGTGAAGCTCGCGAGGGCGGCGGCGACCGCGCCGTTGACGCCGGACGGCGGCGTGGCGAACACCGCGGTCGGCGGGTCGACCGGGCGCCAGGTCACGCGCTCGGAGTCGGTGACGGCGGGGTCGTACTGGAGGTTGCCGTTGCGGTCCTCGAGCACGCGCATGCGGCGGCGCGCGGTGTCGAAGCCGACGACGACGGTGGACTGCTGCGTGACGGCGAGCCGCTGCGCGACCTGGAGCGTGCCGACGACGACGCGCGCGGCGGCGTCGGCGTCGTACGCGGCGCGGTTGACGCGCGGGGTGACCGCGGCGAGCGCCACGGCCATGATGACGAGCGTCAGGAACAGCTCGACGAGCGAATACCCCGGACGCGCGCGGGGGCGCGGCGGGGCGGCGACGGCAGGCGGCACGACGACGGGGGCGGACGGGTCCGTACCCGGGACGCGCGCCCCCGCCGACGGGTCACGCACCCGGCCCCGGCGACGCGCTCAGCGCGGCCGGGTCACTCCCGCAGGAACGCCCCGACGGGCGCGAGGGCCTCGACGTGTTCGGCGAGCACGTTGAGCGCGGCGGCGGCGGGGACGGCGAGGAACACGCCGGCGACGCCCCAGAGCGCGTACCCGGCGAGCACCGCGACGAGGATCGCGAACGGGTTCAGGCGCAGGCGGCGGCCGTAGGCGATCGGACTCACGAAGCTGTTCTGCAGCGTGCTCACGAGGAGGTACGTCGCGGGCGGCGCGAGCGCGCCGGCGACCGACCCGGTCGACGCGAGCCCGATGATCGTGAGGCCCGTGACCATCACCGCCGCGCCGAGGTACGGGAGCGTTTCGAGTACCACCGTCGCGAGCCCCCAGACGATCGGGCTCGGGACGTGCAGCGCCCAGAGCGCGAGGGCGACCACGACGCCCTGTCCAGTGCTGATGAGCAGCAGCGTGCCGAGGTAGCGCGCGACGTGCGCCTCCGACTCGCGCACAACTTCGACGGCGGTGCGCTTCGCCCCCGCGTCGTGCAGGCCGCCGACGAGGCGGCGCAGGAAGCGGTCGT
Organism: Gemmatimonadetes bacterium T265; assembly: GCA_019973575.1. NCBI lineage: Bacteria > Pseudomonadati > Gemmatimonadota > Gemmatimonadetes bacterium T265. The sequence continues at coordinate 1,881,175 of BPUI01000001.1, read as the reverse complement.
CGCCGGCGAGCAGGAAGTACATGAGGAGCAGCACCTCGGCCGCGCTCGCGATCAGCCCGGCGGTCGTCCCGAACAGCCGGCCGAGCGCGACGCCGACTTCGTTCGGGGGCACGCCCGCGATCCCCGCCACGGGCCCGGCGATCGGGCCGATCCCGGAGCCGCCCGCGGCGCCCGCGGCGCCCGCGGCGGTGGCGTCGGCGGAGCGGCGACCGCCGCGCGCGCGGCCGCCGCTCCCGTCGATCGCCTGCGTCACGCGTTGGAGCGGGCGCCTGAGCTCGTCGATGCGGGTGCGCGCCTTCGCGACGAGCTGCGGGGCGTCGTTCATCAGGTCGTGCGCGGGCTCCTCGAGCGCGACGCCCGCCGCGCCTAACGCGCCGAGCAGGGCGCAGAGGACGAGCGCGGCGCCCGCCGGGACCGGCAGCCGCGCGTGGTCGCGCAGCCCGCGCACGAGGGGCCGGAGCACGGACGCGAACGCCGCCGCGAGCGCGAGCGGCACGAAGACGTCGCGCCCCGCCCAGAGCCCAGCGCACGCGGCGACGGCGGCGAGGACGACGAGGCTTGCGGTGCGGACGCGGTCTGGGGACCACGCGCCGGTCTGCACGTGAGGCGGGGGCTGCGACGCGTCGTCGGACATGGGCGCGGCGGGTGGCATGGGGCGTACCGCGGCGGCGGTCGCGGGCCCGCGGCCGCACGACCGTAGCGGGACGGCTACGCCGCGCTCGCGAGCCGGTCGCGCGCCCAGCCGAGGGCCGTGGTGTAGTCGCTGCTGACCACAGACGGCGCGACGCCGACCGCCGCCGCCGCGTCGCCCACCGCGTCCCAGTCGCCGCGCTCCTGCGCCTCGACGAGCGCGAGGGTCGCCGCGTACGGCCCGGAGCGGGTGAGCAGCGCGGCCTTGACCTCGGCCGAGATCGCGAGCCGCGCGAGCACCCCGTCCATCGGCATGCGGAGCAGCACGTCGAGGAGCGAGAAGAGGCCGGTGAGGAAGAGCGGCCCGGTCGCAACCATGCTCGCGCGCAGGCCGCGCGCCTGCGCGCCGCGCTCGCCGACGAGTTCGGAAAGGCGGCCGCGGGCGAGTGCGGCCAGCACCAGCTCGCGCGAAATGCCGCTGCGTGCGGCCATGCTCGACACGAAGAGGAGGGTGAGCCAGCGGTGCAGCGGCTTGCGCCCGACCATCCGCAGGGCGAACCCGATCGACGACACCTCGCGCCCCGAGAACGCCGCGGAGTTGGCGATGCGGAGCAGCTTGTAGGAGAGCGACGGGTCGCCCTTGAATGCCTGTTCGATGTCGGCGTCCGCGGCAGCCGGGTCATCGAGCATGTTCATCAGGCGTACGAGCGTCGAGTGCTCGACGCCGAGTTCGCGGTGGGAGACGACTTGCGGGCGGCTGTAGAAGTAGCCCTGGAAGAGCGTGTAGCCGAGCCGCCGGCAGCTGTCCCGGACCTCGGAGGTCTCGACGCGTTCGGCGAGGAGGCGGACGCCGTAGGGGCGCAGCTCGTCGGCCGTGCGCTTGAGCTCCGCCTCGCTCTTGCCGAGCACGTCGATCTTCACGACGCTCGCAAGCTTGAGCAGGGGCTCGTACGCGGGCCGGTTGACGAAGTCATCGAGCGCGAGCGAGTACCCGCTCGACACGAGGCGCTCGCACGCGCGGACGACCTCGTCGTCGGGCTCCACGGTCTCGAGCAGCTCGATCATCACGGTGCTCGGCTCGAACAGTTCGTAGAGCCGGTTGAGGAGGAACTCGCGCGTGAGGTTGACGAAGGCGAGCGTGCCGCCGGTGAGGGGCGCGAGCCCGATCGTCATGAGCGTGTGCAGCACCGTGTCGGTGCACATCTGGTCCTGCGACACGCCGTCGGCGAACGTCTGGACCGCGTTGCTGCGGTAGAGCAGCTCGTACGCGAACAGCCGGTCGTCTTCGCCGAAGATGGGCTGGCGCGCGACGAAGACGTCGTGGATCCCTCCCACGCCGTCCGCGGCCGCAGTGTGGGCGGGCGCCGCGGGCGGCGCGGGGACGACGGCGGGGGCGGCGGGCGCGGCGCGGCGGAACAGGGTGCGCATTGGCGCGGGGGGGAGGCGGCGGGCGGAGGGGGGAATGCCGCTTTGGGACGAGCCAGGGGGCGTAACGGCACGCCCCCGGGCACCCGGCGGGCGGCGCGCCTGGACTGCGTCCGGAGCGCGGCCGGCCGGGCGGTTACGTTGTGCTACGTGCCGCCCGACACCGTGCTCGAGCTCCGCGACCTGCGCAAGCGCTACGACGGCCACCTGGCCGTGCGCGGCGTCTCGTTCGCGGTCGCGGCCGGGGAGATCGTCGGACTCGTGGGTCCGAACGGCGCTGGCAAGACGACGACGCTCCGCTGCGCGGCGGGGATCCTCAGCCCGAGCGCGGGGGGCGTGTACGTGGCGGGGGTGGACGTGGCGCGCGACCCGGTCGCGGCGAAGCGCGCGCTCGCCTTCGTGCCCGACGAGCCGCACCTGTTCGACTACCTGACGGTGGACGAGCACCTGCGGTTCGTGGCGCGGCTGTACGGGGTGCGCGACGCCGCGGCGCGCGCGCCCGCGCTGCTGGGCGAGCTGGAGCTCGGGGACAAGCGGGGGGCGCTGCCGGGCGAGCTGTCGCGCGGGATGCGGCAGAAGCTCGCGATCGCGTGCGCGCTGCTGCACGACCCGCGGCTGCTGCTGCTCGACGAGCCGCTGACGGGGCTGGACCCGTTAGGCATGCGGCGGATGAAGGCGACGATCGCCGCGCGGGCGGCGGCGGGGGCGGCGGTGGTGCTCTCGTCGCACCTGCTGCACCTGGTGGAGGAGCTCTGCACGCGGGTCGTGGTGCTGCACCGCGGGGCGGTGGCGGCGCAGGGCGCGCTCGCCGACCTCGTCGCGGAGCGGCCCGACCTCGCCGGACGCTCGCTCGAGGAGGTGTTCGAGGCGCTCACGTCGGGGGCGGCGCCGGGGGCGGCCGGGGTAGTGTGACCGGCGGTGTGGACGGTGGCGGGGCGGGTGCGGGGGCGCCGCTCCGCGCGGTCGCGTACCTCACGGCCGCGTCGCTCAAGAACCGAGTCGTGGTGCAGCTCCGGCGGCTGCGCTCGCCGCGGGCGCTCGTCGCGGGGGCGGCGGGCGCGGCGTACATGTGGTGGTTCCTGTTCCGGCCGGCGGCGCGCCCCGCGGCGGGGGCGCTGCTCTCGGGCGCGGGGTGGGCGCTGCCGGTGGCCGCGCTCGTCGTGTTAGGCCTGCCCGCGTTCTGGTGGCTCGCGCGCGGCGGGACGGCGGCGTCGGCGGTGCTCGCGTTCACGCCGGCGGAGGAGCACCTGCTCTTCCCCGCCCCGGTCTCGCGCCGCGGGCTGGTGCACTGGAAGCTGTGGCGGGCGCAGCTCGCGGTGCTGTTCAACACGGTGCTCTTTACGGTGCTGCTGCGCGGCGGCGCGGGGCACGCGGGGGCGTGGGCGCGGGCGCTCGCGGTCTGGCTGCTGCTCTCGACGCTGCAGCTGCACCGGCTGGCCGCCGCGCTCGTCACGGCGCCGGCCGGCGACGGCGCGGCGCCGGCGCGCGCGGCGCGCTGGGCGCCCGCGCTGGTCCTCGCGGCGTTGGGCGGCGCGGTCGCCTTCACGCTCGCGCCGCGCGCGGGCGCGCTCGCGGCGGCGTGGGACGCCGGGCCGTTCGTGTTCGGGACCGCGCTCGGCGCGGCGCTCGACCGGACGCCCGCGCGGTGGGCGCTCTGGCCGACGCGCGCGCTGCTCGGGCCGTTCTTCGCGTTAGGCGGACCGAGCGCGGGCGCGTATGGCGCGGCGGCGTTCGGCGCCGGGGCCGCGCGGCGGGCGTGGGCCGCGACGCTCCCGGCCGCGGTGCTGCTCGTCGTCGCGCACTACGCGTGGGTGGTGCGCGTCGACGCGCGAATCACGGAGGCGGCGCTCGACGCGGGCGCGGCGCGGCGCCGGGCGCGCGCGCGGGCGCGCACCCGGGCGCCGGGCGCCGCCGCCCGGCGCGCGATCCCACTCGCGCCCGGCGGGGCGCCGGCGGTGGCGCTCGTCTGGAAGAACTGGCTCGCGTTCACGCGCGCGACGGCGCTCGTGCGCATCCTCACCGTGCTCGGCGTCGCGGCCGCGGGCACCCTCGTCCTCGCGGCGCGCAGTCCGCGCTTCGCCGAGCTGGCGACGCTCGTCGCGGCGACGTGGGGGGCGCTGCTCGTCGCGGCGGGGCCGCTCTGGGTGCGCTACGACCTGCGGCACGACCTGCCGCACCTGCCCTTCCTCAAGGCGGTCCCGCTTGCCGGGCGCACGCTCGTCGCTGCGGAGATCGGCGCGTCGGTGCTCGCGCTCACGGCGGTGCAGGTGGCGGCGCTGCTCTTCCTGCTCGCCGCGGCCGCCGGGTCGCGCGACGGACTCGGCCTGACCGTGGGCGAGCGGCTGGTGTACGCGCTCGCCCTCGCCCTCGCCCTGCCGGGGCTGAACGCGGCGACGCTCACGGTCCAGAACGGAATGGCGCTGCTCTTCCCCGCGTGGACGCGGGCGCCGGGCGCGGCGGCGCGCGGCATCGAGGCGACGGGGCAGAACCTCGTCGGATCGGCGCTCACGCTCGCCACGTCGGCGGTGCTGCTCGCCGTGCCGGCGGGAGTCGCCGTCGGCATCGCGTGGGCGCTGCAACGGACGAGCGCGGCGCGACTCGGGCCGTGGATCGCCGTACCGCCGGCCGTCCTCTTCACGCTCGGCGCCGTGGCCGTGCTCTGGCCGGTCGTCCGTTGGCTCGGCCGCGTGTTCGACCGCACCGACCCCCCCGAGTCGGCGGCGTGACTCCCTGCGGTACATCCTGCGGTGACATCGGGCCCGGTCCCGCGTCCCTGCGAGACATGGCGACCCACACCTCTCCCGAGCGCGGCCTCGACCACGTGGTCTACGCCGCCGACGCGCTCAGCTCCGCGGAGCTCGACGCGCTGCCGTACGGCATGATCCAACTCGACTCGCGGGGCACGGTCCTGCGCTACAGCAGCGCGGAGGCGCGCCTGAGCGGGCTGTCGGCGGGCGAGACCGTCGGGCGGAACTTCTTCCGCGAGGTCGCGCCGTGCACGCAGGTCGGGGAGTTCCTCGGCCGCTTTCAGGACGGCGTGCGCGCGCGGCAGCTCGACGCGGTGTTCAACTTCCGCTTCGCGTTCCGCCCGCCGAAGGACGTGCGCATCCACCTGTTCTACTCGAAGGCGACGCGCTCGGTGTGGGTGAAGGTCGTCGACCTGAGCGAGTCGGGCGACGCCGAGGCCGCGGGCCTGCCTGGCTGAGGAGCGCCCCGTGCCGTACACCTCGCTCGGCGCGCCGGCGGCCGCGACCCCTGAGGCGGCCCTCCTCTACCGCGCGCTACTCGACTCGCACCCGGAGCCGACGTTCACGCTCGACCGGTCGGGGACGATCCGTGAGAGCAACCGCGCGTTCGCGCACTTCGTCGGGCGCCCGAGCGCGGCGCTCGTCGGGGAGTCGCTGGCGTCGCTCGTGCTGCCGGGGCACCGCGCGTCGGCGGAGCAGGCGTGGGCGCTCGCGTCGATGGGGCGCGCGCAGTCGTGGCAGGCCGAGTTCGTCGGGCCGGACGACACGGTGAGCATCGCGTACGTGACGCTCGTGCCGGTGACGGTCGGGGAGCAGATCGTCGGGCTGCAGGGGATCGCGCGCGACGTGACGGTCTACCAAGTGATCGAGGAGCAGCTGCAGGCGCGCGTCTTCACCGACCCGCTCACGGGGCTGGCGAGTCGCACGCAGCTGCTCGAGGCGGCCGCGCGCGCGTGCCGCCGCGCCGAGCGGCCGTCGGGGGTCGCGATGGTGTTCCTCGACCTCGACGACTTCAAGCTCGTCAACGACGGACTCGGGCACGCGGCGGGCGACCAGGTGCTCGCGGCGATGGGGGCGCGGCTGCGGCGGGCGACGCGCGGCGCGGACCTCCCGGCGCGGCTCGGCGGGGACGAGTTCGCGGTGCTACTCGACGCGCTGACCTCGCCGGACGACGCCGCGGTCGTGGTGGAGCGGATCTTCGCCGCGCTGGGCGACCCGCTCGTGCTCGACGGCCGCTCGATCACGATGGTCGCGAGCGTCGGGATCGCGCACTGGGACGGGGCGGCGACGCCGGCCGAGCTGCTGCGGAACGCGGACCTCGCGATGTACCGCGCGAAGACGTTAGGCAAGGGGCGGCACGCGGTCTACGACGCGGGGATGCAGGCGGCGGCCCGCGAGCGGCTCGAGGTCGCGAGCGACCTGCGGGCCGCGCTGCGCGGCGACGCGGACGGCGGGGCGGTGTACGCGGTCTACCAGCCGATCGTCGACGCCGCGAGCGGGGCGGCGGTGAAGGTCGAGGCGCTCGCGCGCTGGCAGCACCCGACGCGGGGCTCCGTGTCGCCGGGCGTGTTCATCCCGGTCGCCGAGGAGACCGGGCTGATCGAGGAGCTGGGGACGGTGATGCTGCGCGCCGGGTGCCGACAGCTGCGCGCGTGGGCCGACGCGGCGCGCCAGACCGGCGCGGCGCCGATCGGCGTCACGGTGAACGTCTCGGGGCGGCAGATCGAGCGCGGCACACTGGTCGAGACCGTGCGCGCGGTGCTGGAGGAGACGGGGGCCGACCCGTCGACCCTCACGCTCGAGATCACCGAGAGCGTCGCGATGCGCGACCCGGCGCGCGTGCTGGCGACGCTGAACGCGCTCACGGCGTTGGGCGTGCAGCTCGCGATCGACGACTTCGGGACGGGCTACTCGTCGCTGTCGTACCTGCAGCGGTTCCCGCTCGCCGCGCTCAAGATCGACAAGAGCTTCGTCGACGGGCTGGCGCTCGGCGGGGCGGCGGGGGCGCAGGCGTCGGGGCTGGTGCGGGCGGTGGTGCAGATGGCGGCCGCGCTCGGGCTGCAGACGGTGGCCGAGGGCGTGGAGACGGCGGCGCAGCACGCGACGCTGCGGGCGCTCGGGTGCGACCTCGCGCAGGGCTACCTCTTCGGGCGGCCGGGGACCGCGTCGGCCGCGGAAGCGCTCGCGGCGCCGGCCGCGGCGGCGGGCCGCGTTTAACGTTGCCTAACGGCTAACGGGCCGCGGCGCGCACCGCCTCGGCCACCGCGTGCGCGACCTCGGGGCGGCGCACGTCGGTGTGGCCGGTGATGACGCCGGGGTCGCCGGGCGTGCCGTTGCCGTCGAGGTTGTAGACGGCGCCCGGCGCGAAGGCGTAGGGCGCGCCGTCGGCGATCAGGCGCAGGACGGTCGCCTCGGGCGTCTTCTGCGCCCCGTTGGCGCCGAGGGCGCCGTAGGGGTCGTGCGCGTCGCCGACGGCGCTCGCGATCTGGCCGGCGACGCGCGAGGCGATCGCGTAGGCGACGCCGACCGCGTGGTCGTTGCGCGTGAAGGTGACGAGGGTGGGGCCGCGGACGCGCGGCGCGGGGGCGGCGACCACGGCGCGGAAGAAGCCGTCGCGCGTGGCGCCGTCGTCCCAGCCGCGCGCGAACGCGTAGTGGGAGAAGGCGGCCTGGAGGAGCGAGAGCGAGTCGACGGCGTCGACCGCCGCGTCGGCCGCGGCCGCCGTCACGAGCCGCGCGCCGAAGCTGTGGCCGACGAGGTGCGTGGCAGTGTTAGGCAGCGCGGCGCGCAGGCGCGCGAGCACGGGCGCGAGCCCGGCGCGGCCGACGCGGGCGGCGCGGTCCTTCATCAGGTAGTAGGTGGTGTAGTTGAGCAGGCTGACCGCGCCCACTTCGACCCCGGCGAGCCAGCCACCGATCCCCAGGGCCGCGCCCGGCGGGAGGTCGGGCGCGGGCGACTGACGGTCGTCGATCGGGCGGTCGCCGATCGCGTCGGCGGCGCCGCCCCGCGGCGCCGCGGGGGGCGCGACGAGCGGCGTGCCGAGTCGTTCGAGGAACTGAGGGTCGCCGGAGACTTGGACGACGTGCGCCGGCTGCGCCTCCTCCTGCGTGGCCGTGGGCGGCAAGATGGCGAGCACGTCGTCGATGAAGGCACGCCGGGCGGCCGGACTCGCGCGAAGCCGGGGCACCTGCGCGCGGGCGAGCGAGAGGTCCGCGCCGGAGAGCGCTTCGACGCGGTCGAGCTGGCCGTGGATGACGGCGTCGGTGGGGACGAGGCGCGGGTCGGCGAACTCTTTCGAGGGCCAGAGCAGGCCGACGACGACGACCCGGCGGCCGGGGAGGACGCCGTTCGCGGTGAGCGCCGGGGCGAAGTTGGCGCCGAACCCCGCGTAGAGGGCGCGCGCCTCGTCCGCGCTGTCGTTCCAGCCGTGGGACACGACGACGACGTCGTCGGCCGGGCTGTTAGGCGCCGCGGCCGCGTCGAGCGCGTCGTCGACCTGGCCGGGGTCGACGGGCGTGCCGTCGTGGTCGAAGGCGATCTCGGCGTAGGGGAGTCCGCTCAGGTCGGGCACGGGGACGGGGCGCGCGGCGCTCAGACGGCCTGGATCGCGCCCATGACGTCGACGAGGCCGCGGCCCTGGAAGTACGGGTCGCGGCGGAGGTCGACGGCGGCGTCGAGGAAGACCTGCTTGACGTCGTGCGGACGGCCGACGAACTCGGGGCGGACGGAGAGGAAGGCCGCGATCGCGCCCGAGACGTGGGGCGCGGCCATGCTGGTCCCGCTGTCGGCGACGTAGACGCCGGCGGCGGCGGGGTCGCCGCCCTCGGCGCTGATCGCGGCGAGCGCGTCGGCGAGCTGCGGGGCGAGCGCGGCACGCTTGGCGGCCGAGGCGCAGGAGAGGATTTTTTCGCCGGGTGCGACCAGGTCCGGTTTGTGGCGCCCGTCGCCGGTGGGGCCCTTGCTCGAGAAGTACGAGACGCCGTAGGTCTCGGGCTCGTCGCGGTGTGTGGAGCCGACGGTGATCGCGAGCTCGGCGTTGCCGGGGTCGTTGATCGTCATCGCGAGCGCGGCGGCGACGGGGCCGCGGGCGGCCGACGAGTAGTAACCGAAGCCGGTGTTGCCGGCGGCCACGACGACGACGACGCCCGAGCGCACGAGGCGGTCGACCTCGACGCAGAGCGGGCTCTGGCCGCAGGCGAACCACTCGGGGTCGAAGTCGTAGCCGACGCTGAGGTTGACGCCGTGGATGCGCGGCGGGCCGTCGCCGTTGACGTGGAGCACCTCGTCGATGGCGGCGAGGATGTTGCTCGTGAGGCCGTTCCCCTCGGCGTCGAGCACCTTGAAGCTGACGAGCGTGCAGCGCGGCGCCATGCCGCTGATCGCCGGCAGGCGTTCGACGTCGTACACGGCGTCGCCGCTCTCGAGCAGGCGGCGGGCGACGGTGACGACGGGCGACCCGCCGGCCAGCTCGCCCGCGATGATGCCCGCCACGTGCGTGCCGTGGCCGCAGTCGTCGCGGAGCGCGTCGGCGTCGGTCTCGCCGTCGATGAAGGAGTGGTGGCGGAGCGGCGCGGCGACGGCGAGCGTGCCGTGCGTCTGGAAGTGCGGGTGCGCGCCGTCGACGCCGGAGTCGATCACGGCCCAGACGACGCCGTCGCCGAGCGCGTCGAAGGCGGCGCGCGCGGCGTCGAGGTTGACGGTGGCGGCCGTGTGCGTGATGAGCGGTTTGAGCGGGTGGTCGAGCCAGATGCGGTGCACGACGCGCGCGGTCGGCTCGGGCGTCGTGCTGTCGGTGACGCCGGTGGTGGCGCGGGGCGGGTAGCGCGTCTGGTCGCGCGCGACGGCGCGGATCTCGTCGGGGCGGAGCCGGGCGTAGACGTACTGCGTGCTGCGGCGCGTGCGGTCGGCGCGGACGGCGCCCGCGGCGCGGTCGGGCGGGACGGCGGCGACGACGAGGTTGACGATGCGCTGCTTGGCGACGTCGCGCGGCACGGCGGCGTCGCGGTTGACGTCGATGATGACGTCGAGGAGCGCGTCGGGGTCGCGGTCCATCGCGCGCAACAACGGCACGGCGATGATCGCGAATTCGAGGGCGGAGGGGTCGAACCGGGCGGGGGTGGGCGCGTCTGACATGCGGCGGGGTGGGGAGGATTGCGAACAATCCCCCCCACCCCGCCGCGTGACAAGCGGTCCTCCCGTGGCTTACTCGGAGAGTTTGCGCTCGACCTTGCCGAGGGCGTCCTGCGCCTTGCCCTTGAGCTGGTCGAGCTTGCCCTCGCCCTGGAGCTGGCTGTCGCCGGTCAGGCCGCCGGCGGCGTCCTTCACCTTGCCCTTGAGGTCGTTCCCCTTACCAGAGAGCGAGTCATTCACGCCCTGATCGTAGGTGCGGTCGTCGGCCATTAGAGTCTCCTTGGAAGATCGTGCTGCGTCGCCTGCGAAGGGGTCACCCGGTGACGGCGGCGCGTGGGCCGCCGGGTGACGGGCCCGTCTTGTGGCAAACCTGGGGCCGCGGCGACGCGCCCGCGGCGTCGCCCTCTCCGCGGCGCGCTATCTTCCCGGGGCGTGTTTCCCCAGCCGCCAGATTGCATGCCCCGAGACCGCGACGACCACTTCGCCGACGAGCACGAGCCGGACGAGCCCGGGCCGGACGACGAGGAGCCCGACGACGAAGAGGAAGACGAGTACGACGCCGACGACGAGGAGGACGAAGACGGCGAGCCGCAGCGGCCGGCCGTGTTCATCACGACGGCGCAGCCGGTCGACGTCTCGGTGACGCGGATCGAGGACGAGCGCGCGCCGGACGGGGCCGCGCTCGGCGCGTTCATCGACGGGCGGCTCGTCGCGCGATCGGCGATGCCGGCGGAGGCGATCGAGCGGCTGCTCGCGCTCGGGCTGTTCGACACGCCCGTGCCGCTCGGCCTGTTCGCGTACGAGGAGGAGCCCGGGCTGCAGTGCCGGCTGTTCGCGCTCGTGCCGAGCGGGATGCTGGAGGAGGCGGCGCACGCCGACGAGCCGTGGAAGGCGAGCGTGCCGAGCTACGAGGACCGGCTGTCGCGCGGGGGGGACGACGACGAAGACGACGAGGACGGCCCGTCGCTCGAGACGATCCTGCTCGGCCACATCGTGCGCTTCGCGGGGGACCGGAAGCACCCGGACGACCTCGCGGCGGAGGCCGTCGACATCCTGCACAAGATCCTGACGGGCGGGCCGCTCGCGGACGCAAACAGCAAGGCGATCGACGACCTGCTCGACAATCTCTGAGGGGAATACGAAAGGGCCCCCGCGGTGGCGGGGGCCCTTTCGACGCGAGGCGTTGCGTTAGGCGGCGAGCTGGGTGCTGTTGGTCGGGCGCCAGCCGCGCGAGCGGCGGCCGGTCTTGATGAGTTCGAAGCGCGCGGGCGGGAAGCCGTGGACGCCGATCTCCAGCGTGTCGCCCACGTGCGCCTCGGACTGTTCGGCGATCGCGTCGAGCGCCTCGCGGAACGAGTCGCTGGTGACCGCGCCGGCTTCGCGCACGGTACCGTCGTTGGCGAGGGAGAACTGGAAGCGGGGCATGGGTCGTCTCCTGGGTGGAAAGGCCGGGGACTGGCGACGCGAGCACACCGAACGCCGGAGTACAACGCGAGGGTCGTGCCGAGCTGCCGCCGGCTGCGTTAGAGTACCCCGGCGCGCGGCCGGCGTTCGCCGGGTGGTGTTCGCCGCGCGTCCACTCGGCGCCCCCACACCTCCGCATGACCGACCTGTACCCGGGCGCGTCCGCGTCCTCACTCGGCAGTGTCGACACGTGGTGCATCGACCTGCACTTCCAAGGGCGCCCCCGGGCGGTCGCCGCCTACCTGCTAGCGGACGGCGAGGACCTGCTGCTCGTCGAGACGGGGCCGGGCTCGACGCTCGGCGCGCTCGAGGCGGGGGTGCGGGCGGCGGGCTTCACGTTCGAGCAGCTCACGGGCGTGGTGGTGACGCACATCCACCTCGACCACGCGGGCGCGGCCGGGGCGGTGCTCGCGCGGGCGCCGCGGGCGCGGCTGTACGTGCACCCGCGCGGCGCGCCGCACCTGATCGACCCGTCGAAGCTCGTGGCGAGCGCGACGCGCATCTACGGCGCGGACATGGACCGGCTGTGGGGCGCGTTCGAGCCGGTACCGGAGGCGCGGGTCGAGGTGCTCGCCGACGGCGACGTGGTGCGCTGCGGGCGGCGCACGCTCGCGGCGCTCCACACGCCGGGGCACGCGGTGCACCACGTGGTGCTGCACGAGGCGGAGCGCGGCGACGTGTACGCGGGCGACGTCGCGGGGGTGCGCGTCGCGCCGGTGCGCCTCGTGCGGCCTCCCACGCCGCCGCCCGACATCGACCTGCCGGCGTGGCGCGCGAGCGTCGCGCGGATCCGCGCGCTCGCGCCGCGGCGGCTGCTGCTCACGCACTTCGGCGCGTTCGACGACGTGGGGTGGCACCTCGACGACTGCCTCACGCGGCTCTACGCGTGGGCGGGGTACGTCGAGGGGCGGCTCGACGCGGCGGGCGGGGTCGAGGCGGCGACGCCCGCCCTGTTAGGCGAGGTCGGCGCGGCGCTGGCGGCGCGCGCGCGGCGCGAGTTCGTCGAGGCCGGGGCCGACCCCGGGGCCGCGGCGAGCGCGGAGGCGGCGATGCCGATGGACACCGCGCTGCCGGGGATCGTGCGCTGGCTGCGGGTGCGGGACCGGGCGGAGCGCGCGTGACGGCCGGGGCGGCGGGGGCCCGGGCGGAGGCGCCGGCGGTCGCGGCCGTGACGGCGCGGCGCTACGTGCAGCCGCTGCGCGAGGGCGGCTCGCTGCCCGCGGTGGTCGAGGACGACGACGGCCTGCTCTGGGTGGCGAAGTTCCGCGGCGCGGGGCAGGGCGCGCGGGTGCTGATCGCGGAGCTCGTGGTGGGGCTACTCGCCCAGGCGTTAGGCCTGCCGGTGCCGGCGCTCGCGACCGTCGGGCTGCCGGCCGAGTTCGGGCGGCTGGAGCGCGACCCCGAGGTGCAGGAGCTGCTGCGGCGGAGCGAGGGGGTGAACGTGGGGCTCCGCTACCTCGACGGCGCGTTCAATTTCGACCCGCTCGCGGCGGGCGGCCTGATCGACCCGGCGTTCGCGGCGCGCGTGGTGTGGCTGGACGCGTACACGACGAACCCCGACCGATCGGCGCGGAACCCGAACCTGATGGTCTGGGAGCGGCGGCCGTGGCTCATCGACCACGGGGCGGCGCTCTACGTGCAGCACGACTGGCGGGGGGTGGACGCGGCGCGCGCGCGGGCGCCGTTCCCGCTCGTGCGGCAGCACGTGCTGCTCGCGGCGAGCGCGGACCTGCGCGCGGCGGACGCGGCGCTCGCGCCGCTCGTGACCGACGACCTGTTAGGCGCGGTGCTGGCGCGGGTGCCGGACGCGCTGTTCGAGGACGCGTCGGGGCCGGTGGGCGCGGGGGAGTTCGCGGACGCGGGGGCGGCGCGGGCGCGCTACGTGTGGTACCTGGGCGAGCGGCTGCGCGGGCGGGCGGCGTGGCTCGACGCGGCGGTCGCGGCGCGCGAGGCGGCGCTCGCGGCGCCGCCCGAGCGGCTGCGCGCTCGGCGGTAGGCGGCGGGGGTCGCGCGTGGCGGACGGCGGGGGGGCGCTCGTCGCGTACGACTACGCGGTGCTGCGGGCGGTGGCGCACCCGCACCTCGGGGCCGCGGTCGCGTCGGTGCCGGTCGGGGTGGTGGTGCACGCGCGGACGGCGGAGTTCCTCGACCTCGCGGTCGCGGACGACGAGGCGTGGCTCGCGGCGCGCGTGCCGGGGGCGGACGCGGGGATGCTCGCGCGGTACCTGCGGGCGGCGCGGGCGGTGTGCCGCGGCGAGGCGGGCGCGCCGCCGTGGGTGCACGCGGTGGCGCTCGCGCCGACGTCGGAGCGGTTCCACTGGGTCACGGCGCCGCGGTCGGACGTGCTGCAGTGCGCGCCGGTGCACGGCGGCCTGTGCGCGGACCCGGCCGCGGCGCTCCGGCGGCTGTTCGCGCTCTACGTCGGGGTGCCGGGCGGGGGCGCCGCGGCCGTTCGTTAGGCGTGCTATGCGTTAGGTACCCGGCGCGGCGCCCGCGTCGCGCTCGACAACGACGGTGTAGCGGGCGGAGAGCGCGGCGAGGCCGCCCAGCGCGGCCCAGAACGGGAGGAGGGCGGCGCCGACGACGCCCGCGGTGAGCGGGACGTCGAGCACGACGCGGTCGGCGGCGTTGCGGACGACGATGCGGCGCACGCTGCCGGCGCGGACGAGGGCGCGGACGGTCTCGACCAGCTTGTGGCCGGCGACGGGGATTTCCTCGAAGACGGAGCGCGGGGCGGTCATCGGATGGGTGGGCGCGGGTGTGGTGGTCCCCCGTACGGCGGGCGCCGCGGCGAAGTTGCGGGCGCGGGCCTCGCGGTGGTCGGGGATGGTCGTTCGGGCGAGGGCGTTGCCCGCGGCGTGACGCCGGCCCGCTGGCGCGTGGGCGGACGCCGAGCGTAGACTCGGGCGGACTCACGCGAGGGGGGACGTATGGCGACCGCGATTCGGGTGGATGACGCGCTCCGCCCACCGACGACTGCGGAGGAGCTGCTCCTCATGCCGGAGGGGACGCACGGTGAGATCGTCGAGGGAGTGTACGTCGAGATGACCGCACCCGGCGGGGTGCACGGCCTCGTCACGATGCGCGTCGGGCGCGTCGTCGGCAACGTGATCGACGAGCGCGGACTTGGCGCGGCGTTCGGCGCGGAGACGGCGTTCCGCCTGAAGCGGGATCCCGACCTCGTGCGCTGTCCGGACTTTGCGTTCGTCACGGCCGCTCGGCTCGCCGCGGTCCTCCGCGTGGGAGCGAACGAGGGCGCGCCCGACCTCGCCGTCGAGGTGGTCTCGCCGTCGAACACGGCCACGGAGGTCAATGGCAAGCTCGCGGAGTACTTCCGTTACGGCGCGCGGCAGGTGTGGCTCGTCGACCCGGCGACCCGGACGGTGGCCGCGCACGTCGTCGGCCAGTTCCCGCGTTTCCTCGGCGGAGACGACGTGCTCGACGGCGGCGACCTGCTCCCGGGGTTCTCGACGCCGGTCGCGGCGTTCTTTGCGGGGCTGCCGCCGGCTGCCTAACGCCGGTTACTCCGCGCCGTCGGCAGCGAACACGTCGCCGTCCTTGGGGTGGCGGGCGCGCCACGCCTCGACGTACGGGCAGGTCGGGACGAGGTGCACCCCCTCGCGGCGCGCGTAGGCGACCGCGGCGCGCACGAGGGCGTCGCCGACGCCGCCGCCGCGGGCCTCCTCGGGGACGACCGTGTGCTCGAGGTCGAGGTCGCCGCCCGGGAGCGGCTCGTAGATGAGGACCGCCTCGCCCCCAGCGACGTCGGCGACGAAGCGGTGGTCGGCGGGGCGATGGTCGACGTGCACGGAAGAAGCGCTCATGCGCGCGGGCTCACGCAGGAGGCGGGCCCGGCGCGGCCGGGGGCGGCGAAACGGCGCGCTCCTCGTCCCCCGCGAGCGTGGTGGTCCAGTGGACGCCGTCGTCCGAGCGCGCGACTTCGAAGTGGATGCGGTCGCGGCCGGTGAACACGTTCACCGTGCGGTAGTGCGTCGTCCGGCCGCCGGTGCTGTCCCGGCTGTCGTACGTCCAGCGCGCGCCGTCGATGACGAGCGCGCCGCGGCCGACCGCCGCACCGTTCGGGAGGACGGCCTGCGTCGCGTACCGGCCCGCGGTGTCGGCGGGGATGAAGGTGACGAGCGCGCGGACGGTGTCGTTCGCGGTCTGCTCGCACGTGAAGTAGCGGCCGACGCGCGCGCAGCGGTTGACGAGCCGGTCGACGCCGCCGTCGGCGCGACGGACGCGCCACGCGCCGTCGTAAAGCCGGAGCGGGGCGTAGGGGTCCTGGACGACCGGCCGGCGGGCGGCGGGCGGGACGGGGCTCGGGACGACGACGGGCACGGCGGGCGGCGGCCGGAGGATCTGGACGGCGGCGGGCGGGCGCTCAATGTTGGGCGCGGGGATCGCCAGCGGAAGAGTCGGTCCCACACGTTCACCCCTCGTCCCCTGGTGCTCCGTGCCGCCCACCTCCCCCGCCGCCGGCGCGTTCGACGCGAGCGCGGCCGTCCTGCGCGCGTTCGACACGAGCGACCGGATCACCCGCTACCTGGTCGAGCAGCTCGACGACGCGGCGTGGCGGGCCGCGCCGTCCGGGGGCGGACGATCGCCGCGGTCGTCGCGCACGTGCACGCGGTGCGCGGGATGTGGCTCAAGGCCGTGGGGGGCGAGGTGCCCGCGCCGCTCGACGCGGCCGCCGCCACGCGGGCGGACGCGCTCGAGGCGTTAGGCGAGAGCCACGCGGCGCTGCGGGCGGTGCTCGCGGCGGCGCTCGCGGGCGACGGGCGCGTGAAGGGGTTCAAGCCCGACGTGGTCGGGTTCGTGGCGTACTTCGTCGCGCACGAGGCGCACCACCGCGGGCAGATCGCGATGCTGGCGCGGCAGGTCGGGCACCCGCTGCCCAAGGCGGCGGGGTTCGGGATGTGGGAGTGGGGCGCGCGCGGGAAGGAGATACCGGGATGACGCCGGGGCCGGAATAGCAGCGGGGGCGCCGCCGCGGCGACGCCCCCGCTGCTCCCGCGGCCGCACCGGCCGCCGGTCGCGGTCGGGAGTGGCCGCTCAGTACTTCAGCGCGCAGCCGCCCGAGCCCGCGTTCACCCAGTTCTGCTGGACGAGGAAGTTCTTCCCGCCGATGGTGATGTTGTACTTCGCCCCGTTGGCCGCCGTCGACGTCGTGCCCCAGGTCCACGCGCACTTGTCGGCGTTCTCGTAGCCCTGGCGGTCGTACCACGCGTTGCCGAGGTAGTCGGTGGTGCTCTCCTCGACCTCGTGCACGAGGGTGTTCACCTCGTAGTCTGCGCCCGGGTCGCCGTTAGGCGCACCGAGGCCCGAGGTGCACGACGACGGGTAGGCGTAGTTGTAGGGCATCGCCGCGTAGATCACCGTCTTGGAGACGCCGCCCACGGTGACCGTGCCGGTGGTGTGGTAGGCGCAGTACTGCGTGCCGAAGCCGCCGCCGAGGTTGACGGTGCCGGCCGAGAAGATGGCGTAGACCGTGCTGGCGTCGTAGGTGAGGGCGCCGCTGTTGAAGCCGGCCTGCAGGAGCGCGATCATCTGCGCGTCGGTCACGCTCGCGCCGGCGGCCGGGACGCTCGTGTTGGCGGCCCAGTACTGCGTGTAGTTCACCTGGTTGGTGACGTGCGTGCCCGAGCCGTTGTAGTACGTGGTGTTGATGTTGAAGTACGGTGAGCCGCCGATGTGGCTCAGGAAGAAACCGACGAGCGAGGCGTCGCCCGACGCGGCGCCGTACGTGCCCGGGGTCGGGCCGTTGGTGAAGACCGGCGCCGCGGCCCAGTAGACGGCGGCAACGTTCGTCTTGGCGGTTAGGAGCGCGCCGCCGTGGTAGGAGATGCCCGTCCCGCTGCCCGTCTTGCCGGCGTTGTGGCTCGCGTAGTACTCGCGCACGCGGTGCATGCGGTGCGCGCCGGGGTTGAGCTCGGGCGAGGCCTCGAGCGACGGGGCGACCGCGGAGGCGCGCAGGCCCGACGTCGGCGCGGTGACGCTGTCGGAGCAGGCGGCGAGGGCGGCGAGCGCTGCGAGGGCGACGGACGTGCGGACGGTGCCGCGACGAGCGGTCGGGAGGCGGAGGGCCATGGCGGGGTGGGAGGGAGAAGGGGGCACACCGTCCGGTGCTCGGACCGGGGTGCGCGCGAATACTCCCGCGCTGCGGAGGCGTTTGCGACCAATCGATCACAAAGAACTTACAAAGACGCCCACCGAGGTGGACCCTTTATCACGCGCCCGCGGTCGGCCCGCGGGCGGAGGGGTGGCGCTCCTACGACCGTTCCGGACCGCCGGGCGCCTGCCGCCCGGTCATCGGGCTGGCGCCGCAGCCCCGTGCGGCGGCCGGTCGGGCGCGTCGGCGACGACGTACGCCCAGACGGCGAACGTCGCCACGCAACGAGCGACGTCGGCGGGGTCGAGCTTGTCGGGCGTGTCAGCGTTGGTGTGGTGGTACCAGAAGTAGCGCGAGCCATCAACGTCGAGCGCGGCGCCGGGCACGCCGGCGGCGAGGAGGGGGTCGATGTCGGCCTCGCCCTCCCCCGCGGCGGCCGCGGACGCGCCCAGCGCGCGCAGCAGCCGTCCGACCGGGGCGACCTGGGCGACGGCCGCCGGCGTGCCGACGAGGCGCATCCCGGTTGGGCGGAAGACGCCGTTGTCGCTCTCCATCGCGAAGACGTGTTTGGCGAGCTCGCCGCGGTGCGCGGCGAGGTAGCCGCGGCCGCCGCGGGTGCCGTTCTCCTCGTTGGTCCAGCCGACGACGCGCAGCGTGCGACGCGGCGTGAGGCCGAGGCGCTTGAGCAGGCGCACCGCCTCCCACGCCGCGACGAAGCCGCCGAGGTCGTCCATCGCGCCCTGGCCGACGTCCCACGAATCGACGTGGCCGCCCAACACCACGACCTCGTCGGGGCGCTCGCGGCCGACCAGCTCGGCGACCACGTTGCGCGACGGGGCGTCGGGGAGGGTCCGCGCGCCGAGGCGGAGCGTGATGGTGGGCGGCAGGCCGCGGTCCTGGAGGCGGTGCATGAGCTGCGCGTCCTCGACGGTGACGGCCGCGGCGGGGACGCGGGCGACGGCGCTGTCGTAGCGCATCGCGCCGGTGTGGGGGGAGTCGATCGAGTTGGGGGTGACGGAGCGGACGAGGGCGGCGACGGCGCCGGCGCGCGCGGCCGCGACGGCGCCGAGGCCGCGGTAGCGGACCGTCTGGTCGTAGGTCGTAAAGGGGACGTCGAAGAGGACGGCCTTGCCGCGCGCGTCGGCGGCGCGGCGGGCGAGGTCGTCGAAGCTCGTGACGACGAGGACGGGCGCGGTCACGCCCGCGGCCGGGGTCCCGACGCTGCCGCCTAACGCGAGGACGTGCAGCGGCTTGCGGCGCGTCACGGCGCCGGCCGAGTCGCGGACGACGAGCTCCGCGCTCTCGTCGCCGCGGACCCAGTGCGGGACCGTGACCGCCTCGCCGCGCACGTTGGCGAGGCCGTCGGCGCGGAGCATGGCGAGCATGCGGTCGATGGCGCGCTCGAGGGCGTCGGAGCCGGAGAGCCGCGGCCCGTAGGCGTCGGTGAGCTCGGCGACGCGGCGCCAGGCGCTGCTGTCGGCGAGGGCGGCGGCGACGATGCGGTCGGCGGCGGCCTGGTACGACGCGTAGCGGGCCGAGTCGGCGGGGGCCTGCGCGCGCGCGGGGCGGGCGGCGGCGAGGGCGAGCGCGGCGGCGACGCGGCGGAGCGTTAGGCGGGACATGGGCGGCTGGCGAGGTCGGGCGTGGAGGGCGCGTCGGCCCGTGCGTCGTTCACTCGGCTCAGCAACCCGGCATGTGGTCCCCGACCCCGACCGCCGTCCCCTCTTCTTCCCCGCCGAACAGGGCCTGCTGCCGCTCGAGCTCCTCGAGCAGCGGTTCGTAGACCGGCCGGCCGCCTGCGGCGTCGGGCGGGTAGTCCCAGAGCCCGCAGGTCAGGTGGCGGTCGTCGTCCCAGCCGGGGTGGTTGAGGATGGGGTACCAGCAGATCCCCTCGACGGGCAGCCCGGCGGCGACGGCGCGGCGCACCTCGCCCGCGACGTAGCGCAGCCACGCCGGCCGCAGCTCCCCCTCCCGGCCCGTTTCGGCGACGAACAGCGGCCGCCCGTAGCGCGCGTGCACCTCAGCGAGGATGTCGGCGAACGGGCGGTGGAGCGGGTCGCCGGGCGGCAGCACGCGGCCGCGGTGCACCCACTGGTTGCGCTCGTAGTAGTTGACGCCCACCACGTCGAGCCAGCGCGGGTCGCCGCCTAACGCGGGCTCCCGCCGCCCGGCGATCATGTCCCACGCCTCGAACATGCCGAGCCGGTGCGCGTCGGCGGCGCCGCGCTCGCCGGGACGCGCCGGGTTGGGGACGATGTGGATGACCGGGTCGATGTGGCAGAGGCGCGCGCGCGGGTCGACGTCGCGCACGGCCGCGCAGGCCGCGACCGCCGCGCGCGCGAGCTGGCGCTTGAGCTCCCCCCCGCGCCCGCGCTGGAACGGGTTGAGGTAGCCGACGTCTCCGCCCCCCCAGGCGATGAAGGAGGGCTCGTTGACCGGCGCGACCCACACGGGCGCGTCCGACTCCTCGCGGTGCAGCGCGGCGAAGGCGCGCGAGAAGGCGGCGAAGCGGTCGACGAACGCGGGGCTGAAGATGTCGAGGTCGTCGGGCCAGCCGTAGTGGAAGAGGTCCCAGATGACGTGGACGCCCGCCGCCCGCGCGGCGCGCAGCCGCGGCAACTCACGCGACCAGTCGTAGTGCCGCGGGGTGCGCTCGACGAGGTGCCAGCGGAGCCCCTCGCGCACGGTGCGGATGCCGATCCGGGTGCAGCGCGTGTAATCGGCGGCGGCCCAGGCCTCGTGGCCGCTCGAGGCGACGACGTCGAGGCGGCGGCCGAGGCCCCCCGGGCGGTGCGCGCGAAGCCGGTGCGTCGAGCATTCGAAGCCGGCGAGGAAATAACTCGGGAACAGACGGCTCGACACGGGTTCGCCCGGGGGCAACGCGGTCGGGATGATTGCGGACATGGCGGAGGGTCAGGGTCGTCGCCGCGCGCGGAGCCGCCGCACGTCGAGCAGCGGGGCGAGCACGCGCGCGTCCCCGTCCGTCGTCCCGTTCGGCCACGTGAGGCCGAGGAGGGCGCCGAGGAAGGGGGCGACGTGGACGTTGTCGAGGGCGGGGATCTCGCCGCGGGCGCGCACCTGCGGCCCGGCGGCGACGAACACCGCGCGCATGGCGCGATCGGTAGCAGGATCCCAGCCGTGGTTGCCGCCGTGGGGCGGGTTGGCCGGGGGGCCGGGCACGACGACCCACCCCGAGTCGGCGACGACGAGCAGGTCGCCCGCGCGCGGCTGATCGCGCACCGCCCAGCGCGCGGGGGCGTCGGCGCGGCTGTAGGCGTGTGCGTGGGACGCCGCGCCGGCGGCGGCCGGCGCGAGGCAGCGGCGCAGGGCGGCTTCGGTGGCGGGGACGCGCGCGGGATCGTCCATCCAGAACGCGAGCGCCGGCCCGGGGTCGCCGGTGCGCGCGCCCGCCCAGGCCTCGCGTTCGGCGCATTGCGAGAGGTCGACCGTGCGGTCGGGCGCGACGCGGTCCATGCCGTGGTCGCTCACGACGACGACGTTCGCCTGGTCGCCACCCGGCATCGCGTCGAGCCGGTCGAGCAGGCGGCCGAGAGTGCGGTCGGCCTCGACGATCGCGCTGTCGGTCGCGGGGGCGTCGGGGCCGGCGGCGTGGCCGGAGTCGTCGGCGACGCTCACGTAGAGGGCGACGAAGCGCGGGCGTTGGGCCGCGGGCAGCGCGAGCCAGGCCGCGACGGTGTCGACGCGCGCGGAGTCGGGGAGCGCGCCGTCGTAGCGGAGCCAGTGCGACGGGCGCACGCCGCCGACGGGCGCCTCGGAGCCGGGCCAGAAGACGGTGCCGGTGCGGATGCCCGCCTGCTCGGCGAGCGCCCACACCGGCGTACCGCCGTACCACGACGCGTCGCGGACGGCGGCCGTGTCGCGGATTCGGTATTCGCGCCGCCGGGCGGGGTCCCAGAACGCGTTGGCGACGATCCCGTGGTGGCCGGGGCGGAGTCCGGTGACGAGCGTCCAGTGGTTGGGGAAGGTCTTGCTCGGAAAGCTCGGGACGAGGGCGCGGGCGCGGACGCCGACGGCCTCGAGGCGCGCGAAGGCGGGGAGCGGCAGGCGGCGGTCGAGGTAGTCGGCGCGGAAGCCGTCGAGGGAGACAAGGACGACGGTGGCCGGCGGGAGCGGGGCCGGCGGCGGGGAGGCCGGCGCGCGACAGGCGGCCGGCGCGGCGAGGGCCAGGGCAGCGGCCACGGCGGCCGAGCGTGCGAGCGCCAACGTCATGCCGCAATCATAGCCGCCCCGGGTAGCGCCCCGGCTCCGCGGCGCGCCGCCGTGGGGGCGGGGTACCTTCGACCATGCCCTGGCATCTGTCCGACCTGGCGCGCACCGAGTTCGCGGCGGCGGCGTTGCAGACCGCGATCACCGCGGGACTCGCGGTGCTCTGCATATTCCTCTACCGCCGGCACGGGAAGCCGTATTTCGCGTGGTTCGCCGCGGCGTGGACGCTGTACGTGGTGCGGCTCGCGCTGATCGGCAGCTTCCTGCTGCACGGCGAGCGCGAGTGGCTCTACGCGCACCAGGTCGTCACCGGGCTCACGGCGCTGACGCTGCTCTGGGCGGCGCTCGTCTTCTCGCGGCAGCTCGCGTGGCGGTGGCGGTACGCGTGGATCGCGGCGTTCCCGACGGCGTGGTCGCTCGTTGCGATCTACCGGCTCGACAACTTCGCGCTCGCGGCGGCGCCGATGGTGGTGTTTCTGGCCGTCGCGACGGCGTGGGCGGGGGCGGCGTTCTGGCGCTACCACCGGCAGGTCGGGTCGCCCGGGGCGCTGCTGTTAGGCGTCGCGTTCGGGCTGTGGGCGGCGCACCACCTCGACTACCCGTTCCTCCGGGCGCGGGGGGCGTGGAGTCCGTGGGGCTACTACCTGGACATCGCGTTCGAGCTCGCGGTGGGCGCGGGGATCATGCTCCTCGTCATGGACGACCTGCGCCGTGGGCTCGGCGCGCTCTCGGCGCTCTCGGGCGACCTGCAGCGCGCGCCGCAGCTGGCGGACCCGCTCGCGGCGCTGCTCGCGCGGCCGCTCTCGCTCCCCGCGGTGCGCGGGACGGCGTTTTACGCGGCCGCGGGCGGGGCCGCGGCGGGCGGGGCGGCGGCAGGCGGCGGGGCGCCGGGGCCGGGGTTCGTGTGCGCGGCGGGCGCGGGGACGTGCGCGCGGTGGACGGGGACCGCGCCGTCGGGCGCGCTCGCGGAGTTGTTAGACCGCCTGCGGGCGACGGGGCGCCCGGAGGTCGCGCAGGGGATCGCGGGGCACGCGTCGGTCGCGGCGCTGCCGGTGCCCGCGGAGGGCGCGCCCGGCGGGGCGCCGGCGGCGGCGCTCGTGCTCGCGGGCGAGGCGCGCGACCCGTTCACGGCGCTCGACGAGGGCTTCCTGCGTGCGTTAGGCCAGCAGGTGGGCGCGGCGCTCCACTCGGCGGCGCTCTACCACGCGCTCGAGGCGCGCACGGCTGAGCTGGAGCGGCTGTCGTCGCGCATGCTGCGGGCGCACGAGAACGAGCGCCGCCGGCTCTCGCGCGAGCTGCACGACGAGACGGCGCAGGTGTTCACGGCGGTGAAGATGCAGCTCGGCGTGCTGCGCGACTTCGCGGGGCGCGGGCCCGACGGGGAGGCGCCCCGCGACGCCCTGCACGACGCTTACCGCGACGCGCAGCGGGCGCGCTTCGACCGCGTGCTCGGCCTGATCGACACCGGGATCCGGAGCATCCGCGGGGTGACCAACGCGCTCCGGCCGTCGCTGCTCGACGACCTCGGCCTGCTCCCGGCGCTGCGCGCGCTCGCCGCGGACTTCGAGGAGCGGACGGGGATCGCGGTCGCGCTCGCGGTCCCGGACAAGCTGCCGTCACTCCCGGAGGACGCGGACCTCGCGCTGTTCCGGGCGGTGCAGGAGGCGCTGTCGAACGTGGCGCGGCACGCGGCGGGGGCGACGCGGGTCGCGGTCGCGCTCGCGGCGGACGCGGGCGAGGTGACGCTCGCCGTGCGCGACGACGGGGCCGGGCTCGCCGCGCCGGCGGACCTCGCGCGGTACGAGCGCGAGGGGCACATGGGCCTGGTGGGGATGCGCGAGCGGATCGGTGCGTTAGGCGGCGCGGTCGCGGTGGGGGCCGCGCGGGGCGGCGGGGCGGAGGTGCGCGTCCGGGTGCCGCGGCGGGGCTGACCGGTGGGCGGGGGGCGGGCCGTCTAACGGGTTCGCGCGATTCCGCCCCACCCGGCAACGAAACGATGCACGGGCGGCCGGCGGCCCGCGGTACTGTCGTGCGCACGCCGGCCCGCCGGCGTCCCGACGCGCCGCGCGAGCGCGCGGGCCTCCCCGCACCCCCACTCCCCTTCCCCATGCCTTCCGTCCGTCCCTCCCACACCCGCTCGCTCGCCCGCGCACTGGCGGCGGCGACCCTCACCGCGACCGCCCTGTCCGTCGCCGCGGCACGCCCCGCCGGCGCCCAGTTTCAGGCGTTCACCGTCGGCACGCCCCTCGCGGGCAACCAGGCCTTCGGCGGCGCGTTCGGCATCGACTTCGACGTCGGCGCCGCCCCGATCGTGGTCAGCGCGTTGGGCGCGTTCGACGACGGCCAGGACGGGCTCCGCTCGCCGATCACGGTCCGGCTGTACGAGCGGACGACGCAGTCCCTGTTCGCCTCGCTGACCTTCCCGACCGGGACCGGCGCCATGTTGCGCGGCGGCTACCGCATCGCGGACCTCGCGACGGCCCTGCGCCTGCCGGCGGGGTTCCAGGGGAGCCTCGTTGCCACGGGCTACGGCGACCCGCAGGAGCGGCTGGCCAACAACGGCTACTGGCCCTTTCCGGGCACGATCACCACGGGCGGGTTCCTCGACTTCGTCGGCGGCGGCCGCTACACGCTCGACCCGGACGCCTTCCCGACGACGGTCGACGGCGGGCCCGCGGTCCACTTCGCCGGGGCGAACGTCGTCTTCGACCGGGCCCCGACCGCGGTCGTCGCGACGTCGACCGTGCCCGAGCCGTCGACGTGGGCGCTCGTCGGCGCCGGGCTGCTCGTCGTCTCCGCGGTGGCGCGCCGGCGGCGGGCGGCGGCCGAGGGCCCGGCGGGCGGCCGCCGCGACGATGTCTAACGTGCGTCGCGGAGTCAGGGTGGCACGTCCCCCTTGTCGTCCCGAGCGGAGCGAGGGACCTACCGTCCGGGGCGGCGGGACGTCCCGGGCGCACCTCGCTTGGCTCCATCACCCAGGGAAGTAGGTCCCTCGCTCCGCTCGGGACGACAGCCTCATGTCAACGTGTCACTCAAATTCGCCGGATCACGTCAGTGCACGAGCCCCGCGCGCACGCTGTCGAAGAACAGCCGCCCGGCGATCACCGCGGGCACCACCGCCCCGCCGTGATCGAGCGACGCGCCCACGTTCACGGCGGCGACGTTGGCCGCGCCCGCGGCCCGCAGGCGCGCGACGGCGGTGGGCGCGTTCGACGGGTCGACGTCGCGGTCCGCGCCGCCGTAGTAGAGCCGCGTCGGCGCGCGCGGGGCCCAGTCGAGCAGGTCGTTGTCGCGCAGCGCGCGCCAGAACGGGTGCGCGCTGTCGGCGGCGAGCGCGGTGAGCAGCGCGGGCTGGAACTCCGCGCGCACCTGCGCCGGCAGCGCGGCGAGCTGGGCGGAACTCACACTGCCCGTGATGAGCGCGCCCGCGGCCGCGTCGGCCGGGGGCACGAACACGCCGCTCAACTGCGCGGTCAGCCCGTACGTCCGCGTCATCGCCGCCCCCAACAGCGCCCCGTACACCACACTCGGCTCGTAGCTCGGGTTGGTCGTGAGCAGGCGCGCGCCGGTCCCGCTCAGGTCGTACGGGCCCGACATCGGCGCCGACGCACGAACGGTGAACGTCGCGGCGTAGTCGCGCTCGAGGGCGCGCTGAAGTGCCGCGGCGGCGTGCCCACCCTGGGAGTAGCCGGTGACGAAGACCTGCCCCGCGTCGAGCGGGGTGCCGAGGGTGAGCGCGGCCGACTTCGCGGCGAGCAGCAGGTCGACCGCCGCGCTCGCCTCGGTGGCGGCGTGGAGGTAGGGATGGAAGGGCGCCGTGCTCCCGCCGTAACCCAGGTAGTCGGGGAGCACGACCGCGAAGCCGTCGGCGGCGTAGGCGGCGCCGATCAGCTCTCCCTCGCCGCCGACGGCGAGCCGCGATGGGACGGCGTTGCGGTCGGTCACGGTGCCGTGCTGGTAGACGAGCACCGGGAACGTCGTGCCCGCGGGCTGGTTCGCGGGCAGGTAGAGCGCGCCCGTGGCGGTCACGAGCGCGCCGTCGACGCCGACCGTCTGGTACGTCACGCTGTACGGCTGCACGTCGTAGCGGGCCGCGAACGCGCCGCTCGCCCCGTCGGCGCTTAGCAGCGTCGCGATGGCCGCGCGCGGCAGTGGCAACGCCGCGGTGACCGCCCCGACGCCGCCGCGCCCGGCGAGCGACGGCGAGGGGTCGGGCGGGCGGGTGTAAGTGAACGTCGCGGCGCCCCCGGACGGGGACGTCGTCGGGGCGGTCGCGTCGCTGCCGCCGCATCCGGCGGCGAACGCGAGGGCGGCGGCCAGGGAGAGGACGGGTGCGGTCGGACGGAGGCGGATCGGCATGCGACGGATGGCGGGAAGGCCTGCGACATCTTACAGCCGGGGCACGGCGCGCGTCGCTTTCCGGGCTTCCCGCTCGGCGGTAGCTTGCCCGCATGACGACGGCCTTCGCTCTCCGCCCGCTGCTCACGGTCGAGGAGTACCGCGCCCGCGAGCGCCGTTCAGACGTCCGGCACGAGTACGTGGACGGCCGGGCGTACGCGATGTCGGGCGAGAGCCTCGATCACAACATGATCGCCGGCAACATCTACGCACGTTTGCGCGAGGCGAGGCGCGGGTCGTCTTGCCGCGTATCATTCGAATCGGTGCGACTCGTCGTCACCTCGGAGCGCGAGTACTACCCGGACGTGATGGTCGCGTGCGGCCCACGCTCCCCCGACTCGTACGTCGAAACCGCGCCCTGCGTACTCGTCGAGGTGCTCTCGCTCAGCACGCGACGGACCGATCGCCGCGAAAAAGGCGCCGCGTACCGCGCACTCGACTCGCTCGAAGCGTACGTCATTGTCCACCAGCCCGAGCGCCGCGTCGAGTGGTACGCGCGGGACCCCAACGACCGCAGCTGGCGCGTGGCGGACCTCGTCGGACGTGGCGCGATCACGTTTCCGTGCCCGCCCGGTGCGGACGGCGTTTCTGTGACGATGACCTTCGACGAGATCTACGAGGGCGTGGCGCCGCCCCCCGCGCGTGCGGCGCGCCGCGGCGGCACGCCCGGGTGACCGCACCGCCGATCCGCGTCCTCGTCTGCGACGACCACGCCGTCGTGCGCGAGGGCATCCGCCACGTGCTCGCGGGCGAGCCGGGATTCGAGGTCGTGGCCGAGGCGGCGAACGGGGAGCAGGCCCTGACGCTCGCGGCCGCGCACCGACCCGACGTCGTGGTGCTCGACGTGACGATGCCCGGGGAGAGCGGGCTCCGGGTCGCGCCCAAGCTCCGCGCCGCGGTGCCCGGAACGCGCGTGCTCATTCTCTCGATGCACGACAACGCGGAGTACGTGCGCGAGGGGGTGCGCGCGGGGGCAAGCGGGTACCTGCTGAAGGATTCCGCGGCCGCCGAGCTGCGCCTCGCGGTGCGTGCGGTGCACGCCGGCGGGACGTACTTCAGCACCCCCGCCGCGCTCGGCCTCAGCGGCATGTCCGCACCCCCGGCTGGCGGCGCCGAGCGCGCGGACGGAGCGGACGGCGCGGGCGACGCGCCGCACGCGACGGGCGCCCCGCCGCTCGGCGTGCTCACCGCGCGCGAGCGCGACGTGCTCGACGGGATCGCCCGCGGCGCGACGAACAAGGAGATCGCCGCCGAACTCGGCATCAGCCACCGCACCGTCGAGACGCACCGCGAGAGCCTGATGCGAAAGCTGGGGATCCGCACCGTGGCGGGGCTCACGCGCTACGTGCTGGACGCGGGCGGCGCGGTGCGCCGTGATGCGTAACGCGGCGACGCGTCGCGCGCGGGCGCGCCGGGCCGGCGCGCGGCCTGCGGGGTAGGACGCGCATGGGCACCCGCCTCCCGCCCGCCGTCGTGCGCCTCGCGGCCTACCTGATCGCCTCGTGGGGGCTGCTCATCGCGCTCGCGGCGGGCGCGCACACCGCGCTCGGCGTCGCCACGACGCTCGTCGCGGCGTACACGACCGCGCCGCTCGTGGCCTTCCTCGCGCGGCGCGGCGCGTGGCGGCGCTACCCGACGGCGGCGTTCCGGCTGTTCGTCGTCCGCCCGACGCTGTACGCGCAGCTCCTGCTGCCGATCGTCGCGGCGGTGGCGCTCGTGGGCCTCTTGGTGGGCGCGGCGTTTGGGCACGCGCTCGAGGCCGGGCGGTGGGCCGCCGTGGTCGCGCTCGCCGTCGGCGCGTTGGCCTCCTTCGTCGGCTGGCTCGGCTCGCGCCGGCTGGTCGTGCGCGAGGTCGAGGCCCGGGTGCCCGGATTGCCGGCGGCGTTCGACGGGTTGCGCGTCGTGCAGCTCTCGGACCTGCACGTGGGGCCGCAGACGTCGCGGCACTTTCTTGCGCGCGCGGCGCGCGCGGCGGCGGGGCTCCGCCCCGACCTCGTCGTGCTCACGGGCGACCTCGTCGACGACCGCGCGGAGGACGTGGCGGGCTTCGCGGCCTGGGTCGGCGAGCTTCAGGCGCTCGCCGCCCCGCAGCTCGGCACGGTGCTGATTCCCGGCAACCACGACGTGTACGCGGGGTGGGCGGCGGTGGCCGCGGGGCTCAGGCGGCTCACGACGGGCAAGGTGCTCGTCAACGACGTGCACGTCGTCCGGCGCGGCGGCGCCTCGCTCGCATTGTTAGGCACCGGCGACCCGGCCGCGGGGGGCGCGGGCGCGCAGCGGCGCGTCGTCGAGACGCCGGGCGGCGCGGAGTCGGCGGCGGTGGACCTCGGGCGGGCGTTCGCGCGCGTGCCGGCCGGGGTGCCCGTGGTCGCGTTCGCGCACAACCCGGCGCTCTGGCCCGCGCTCGCGGAGCGGGGGGCGGCGCTGACGCTGAGCGGGCACACGCACTGGGGGCAGTTCGCGCTCCCGCGTCGCGGGTGGAGCCTGGCGTCGCCGTTCCTCGAGCACGCGATGGGCGGCTACCAGCGCGGGGACGCGCTGCTCTACGTGCACCCGGGGACCGGGTTCTGGGGGGTGCCGTTCCGGATCGGGGCGTACCCGGAGGTCGCCGCGGTGACGCTCCGCGCGGCGCCCGCGGCGGGGCTCGCGGTGGGCGAGGCGCGGCCGGCGGCGCGGCGGGCGGCGTAGGCCCCCGCACGGTCACGCGCGGGCCGCATCGTGCCGCCCGCGCGTCGTTTCGGCCCACTGTGCAACAAAATGATGCACGCCGTCGAGCGGCGGGCGGCTACCGTCGGGGGGTGACGCGAGTTCCGCCTCCTCTTGCCGCCTCTCCGCGCCGAGCCGATGATACGTGCATGGCTACCTCGTCCCGTACCGACGCGCCCCGGCGGCGGACCAGGCCGGTGTTCCACACCACAGAGATGGTCGACGCGCTCAACGACGCGGCGCGGGGTACCGGCGTGCGGTACGAGACGGTCTACGGCGAGCTCCTCGTCACGATGCCGCCGCGGCTCTGGCATCAGATAATTGTTGACCGCTTGGTGTTCGCGCTCCGCCTGTATGCCCTCACCGAGCCCACGGCAGGGTACGTGTCCGGGTTGGAGTCCAAGTTCACGTTCCAGCGTCGGGACACGTACACGATGCCCGACGTCTGGGCGGCGTCGATGGGCGAGATGCGGGAACTCGACTGGTTCAAGCTCACCGTCCCGCTGCTCTGCGCCGAAGTGTTGAGCAAGAGCAGCCGCCGAGGCGACCGATTCACGAAACGCGCGCTGTACCAATCGCGCGGCGTGCCACTCTACTGGGTCATCGACGGCGACCGACGCCACGCCGAGGTCTGGCGGCCGCACGACGAGACGCCGCACGTCGAGACCGAAGCGCTCGTGTGGGAACCCGCCGGCGCGGCGGTGCCGTTCCGCTACGCGCTCGCGGAGCTGTTCGCCCCGCTCTGACCGGCGGCGCCGACCGCGCGCGACGCTCCCCCACTCCGCAGAGGTCCCACATGGCGTCCCAGGATTCCGGCGCGGTCGACGCGCTGAACGAGTTGCTCACCGGCTCGCGCGACGGCGCGCAGAACTACCGTGACGCGGCCGAGTCGGTCCGGCGGGCCGACATCAAGGCCGCGCTCGGCGAGTTCGCGAACGAGACCGCGACGCAGGCGGCCGAGTTCGAGGCGGAGATCCGGCGGCTCGGCGCCGACCCCGAGTCGGGGGGGAAGTTCGAGGCGAAGGCGCGGCGCGCGCTGCAGAACGTGAAGTCGGCCGTCTCGGGGCAGGACGACAGCGCGACGCTCAGCGAGGTCGAGAGCGGGCTGGACCAGGCCGAGCGGAACTACGCGCTCGCGCTGCGCGAGGCGCTCGCCCCGGAGACGCGCGCGGTGGTCGAACGGAACTGGGCGGTGATCCAGCGGCATCACAACCAGGTCGCGGAGTGGCTGCGGCAGGACCGGGGGAAGGCCACGGCCTAACGCTCGGCCGCGCCGGGCGCCGTCCGCGGGTCGTAGAGGGTGGCGTCCAGCCCGCAGCAGACGAAGCCGTGCCGCTGGTAGAAGCGGATGGCGGGTGCGTCGTCGCGGAGGTCGTAGACGACGTCGGTCTCCAACGACGCGTCGAGCCGCGCGAGGCCGGCGCGGTCGCCGGGCCGGTCGGGGCGGCGGTACTCGACCGCCGGCGCGGCGGCACGAAACGCGCTCGCGGCTGGAACGTCGTAGTGCCTGTCGTCGTGCATCAGTTCGTCATCTCCCTGTAACGTCCGCGCTACCGATGCTCGTCCGGGGTCGCCCACAATCGCCGCCCGAGGAACTCGTCAACGGCCTAACGCACGGACTTGGCCTCGCCGCGGCCGCGGTCGCGGGCCCACTCGTCGTCGGCGCGACCGTGCGGCGCGGCGCGGACGGCTGGCACGTCGCGGGTGCGACGGTGTTTGCGGCGACGCTCGTGACCATGTACCTGACCTCCACGCTCTACCACCTCTGCCCCGGCGCGCCCGCCGACCCGTCGGCGCCGCACGACGGCCGGCGGGCGCGGCGCAAAGAGCGGCTCCGCACGCTGGACCACGCGGCGATCTACCTGCTGATCGCCGGGACGTACACGCCGTTCTTGTTAGGCGCGCTGCGCGGGGCGTGGGGGTGGAGCCTGTTCGCGGCCGAGTGGGCACTCGCGGCGGTCGGGATCGTGGCGAAGCTGCGCTGGGGGTTCCGGTGGCCGCGGCTGTCGACGTGGATGTACGTCGGGATGGGATGGCTGGCGCTCGTGGCGCTCAAGCCGCTGCTCGAGCGGGTGTCGCCGGCAGGGGTGGGGTGGCTGGTCGCGGGCGGGGTGTGCTACACGGCCGGCGTGGCCTTTTACGCGACGGACTGGCGGGTGCGGTACGGGCACGCGGTCTGGCATCTGTTCGTGGCGGGCGGCAGCGCGTGCCACGTCTGGGCGGTGCTGCGCCACGGGTAGCGGGCCGCGACCGCCGCGGGCGACGTCGGTCTTCGGGCCGTAGTCGGCCCGTAGTATGTTTGCTCCGCGACGACGCCGACAATTGCCCCCCCCCGCCGCGGTCAGCGTCGTGATCCCGACCTACCGGCGCGCCGAGTATCTGCAGGCGGCGCTCGACTCGGTGTTCGGCCAGACGCGGCCGCCGCGCGAGGTCATCGTCGTGGACGACGGCTCGCCCGACGACACCGCGGCGCGCCTGGCGCCGCTCGCGCAGGCGGGGCGCATCCGCTACGTGCGCCAGGCGAACGCGGGCATGTCGGCCGCGCGCAACGCCGGGGCGGCACTCGCGACGAGCGCGTACCTGCTCTTCCTCGACGACGACGACCTGCTCGTCCCGACCGCACTCGCCTGGCTCGTCGACGAGATCGAGCGAGACCCCGCGGTCGGCTTCGTCTACGGCGACGCCGTCCTGTTCTCCGGCGCGGTGCCGCCGATCGGGCCATCTCTACACGTGAGCGGTAGGGCGCGGCGGCCGGCGCACGACGGCGGATGCGCCGCGCGACGTGCCGCGCAACGTGGGTCGCGTTCACGGGTACGATCGTGGTCGTCGCCCCGCGATCCCGAGGACTCGTAAGCAGTCGGTCGTCCTCGCGCGTGGTATGGAACCCGCAGCGCGGCCACGCGTTGTCGACTTTCCGCCCCGTCGCCCGCTCAGCGTCCCCGATGTCACGTCAGACTCTGTCACGTTCCGCCGGTCGCCGAGCCGCGACGGCCGCGCTCCTCACCGCCGCCGTCGGTGGTGCCGCGATCTTCTCCGGTTGCCGTCCGGCCGACGGCCAGACGACCGCCGCGCAGACGACGGCCGCGCCGAGTGTTCGGGTGGACGAAGCCACGCCGCGCGCGGACAGCGGCGTGGTCGGCGTCGCGCGCCGCGTCACCCCGGCGGTGGTCTACATCGAGGTCCAGATCCCGCGCCGCGTCGCCAACCGCGAACAGGGCGGCGGGCTGCCGTTCGGGTTCCAGCTGCCGCCGGGCACCGAAATCCCCGGCTTCTCGCACCCGCAGCAGCGCGGCCCGGCGCGGGCGTCAGGGTCCGGGTTTCTCGTCGCCCCGGACGGATACATCCTGACCAATAACCACGTCGTCGCGGATGCGGACAAGATCACTGTCTCGCTCACCGACGGTCGCATCTTCCCCGCCCGCGTGATCGGCCGCGATCCGACAACCGACGTCGCGCTCATCAAGATCGATGGGCAGAACTTCCCGACGGTGACGCTCGGCGACGACCGTCAGGTCCAGGTCGGCCAGCCGGTGGTCGCGATCGGGAACCCGCTCGGGCTGCGCTCCACGGTGACGACCGGCATCATCTCGGCGAAGGAGCGCGGCGCCGAGCTGAACAGCCTGTTCGAAGGGCAGCAACTCGCCGTTGCCGACTTTCTGCAGACGGACGCGGTCATCAACCCCGGCAACTCGGGCGGCCCGCTCGTCGACCTGGCCGGGCGCGTCGTCGGGATCAACTCCGCGATCGAGAGCCCGACGGGCGTGTACGCGGGGTACGGGTTCGCGGTGCCGGTCGGGCTCGCGCGCACGGCGATGGATCAGTTCCTCAAGTACGGCCGCGTACGCCGCGCCCTGCTCGGCGTCGCGATCACCGACGTGAAGGCGGCCGACGCGCAGGCGGCGGGGCTGTCGCAAATCCGTGGCGCGCTCGTGCAATCGGTGAGCGATGGGAGCGGTGCGCGTGCTGCCGGACTTCAGCCCGGCGACATCATCACGGCGGTCGATGGCCAGCCGGTCGCGAGCGTGGCCGTTCTCCAGCGGTCCATCTATGGTCGGGCGCCGGGGAGCACGGTCTCGCTCACGACGCAGCGCTACGGGTCGCAGCGGTCCGCGACGGTTACGCTGAGCGAGGCGCCACGCGAAGAGCAGACCGCCGCAGCGCCGGCGAGCGCGCCGGAGCGCGGGAGCGCCGCACCGAAGCTCGGCATCCAGCTCGCGCCGGTGACGGCAGAGATCGCGCAGCAGTTCCGCCTCTCCGGCCCGCCCCAAGGGCTCGTCGTGACCGACGTCGACCCGACCGGCCCGTCGGCGGCGTTGCTGCAGCAGGGCGACGTCATCCGCGCGGCGCTCAGCGCGTCGGGCTCGCGCCCGATTCGCACGGCGGCTGAGCTGCAGAGCACGCTGTCGGCTGCGTCGTCGAATGGTGTCGTGTCGCTGCTCGTGTCGTACCGCGATCAGCAGCGTGTCGTGAACATTCCGCTGCCGACGCGGTAGACGCTGCAACAGGGCGGTCCGCGCGCGGCTCGGGCACCGCGCAATTGCGTCTGGCATGAGCGGACCCCCGCCTACGCAGGGGTGGCGACCAAACAAGGTGAGGCGGTCATCCGCCTCATCCCGCGGGGCAGACCAACACCGGTCTGCCCCGCGGTTCGTTTTCATCGTGTTGACGCCAGCCGATCACGACAGCCGGCTCCCCGAGGTACTTCGTGCCGTGCAGCACAATCGCTGCATAGTGCGTGTAACTCCGTGGGTCGCTTGAGCTGGGGGGCGACTCACGATGAGTTTGGCGGCGCCTGGGAAACGGCCCAGACTTTGCCAAAGAGACGTTACCGACTGACGGGTCAGTCATTGTTCAGTTCGGCATCAAACTCTCGCATTCACCACCCTGCACTTTCATATGCGTACTTCGATTATCGCTCGTGTTGCACCGGCTGCTGCGGTCCTCGCCATCGCGCTGCCGGCCGCGGCGCGCGCGCAGAACGCCGCGATCGTCAACAACCCCGCCAAGGTCGAGTTCGGCGCCGACGTCGGCGCCAACTTTGGCCTCGGCAAGTATTCGTACACGAACTTCTTCATCCCGGGCGAGCGCTTCCGCGTCGGCTTCTTCGGCCTGATCGACAACCCGCGGATCGAGGTCGAGCCGGCCGTCGGCTTCAACTATTCGAAGCAGAAAGACGCGGCCTCGCTGTCCCGCTACAACCTCGAGCTCGGCGTCCTGTACCACTTCCGCGCGCCCACGTACGTCTCCGGCGTCACCGGCGCGACCGTCGCCTACGTGCGGCCGTTCGTCAACTACACCGGCACGCACAGCGGCAGCGTCGACGACGTTGCAAGCACCAGCGCGCACCAGACCACGCTCGGTGCCGGCCTCGGGCTCAAGCTTCCGGTGCGCCCCAACATCGCGCTCCGCGGCGAGGCGAACCTGGGCTACGACTTCACGTCCAAGGCCGCCCGCGTCGGCCTGCTCGCGGGCGGCTCGTTCTTCGCTTTCCGCTAGGCCGTCGCGTTAGGCACGGGAGTCCGTCAGGCGGCCCACAAGTCGGGGCCGCCCGACCGTCGCGAGGGGGCGTCCGCTTCGGCGAACGCCCCCTCGCTCTTTGCCACTACCACCGTCGCGACCGCGTTGCCGATCAGGTTCACCACGGCCCGCGCCTCGCTCATGAACCGGTCGACGCCGAGCACCAACGCGAGCCCCTCGACCGGGACCGCGCGCGTCGCGGCGAGCGTGCTCGCGAGGACGACGAACCCGCTCCCGGTCACCCCGGCCGCCCCCTTGCTCGTCAGCATGAGCAGGCCGAGCACTTCGAGCTGGCGGGCGAACGAGAGGTCGACGCGGAACACTTGGGCGATGAAGAGCACCGCCATCGACAGGTAGATGCTCGTGCCGTCGAGGTTGAACGAGTAGCCCGCGGGTACGACGAGGCCGACGACCTGCGGCGCGCAGCCGAACTCCTCCAGCCGCGTCATGAGGCGGGGGAGTGCGGCCTCGCTCGACGACGTACCGATGACGAGGGCGATTTCGCCGCGGATGTGGCGCAGGAGTGTCGTGATGCGGAACCCCCACCGGCGCGCAACGAGACCGAGTACGCCGAAGACGAAGAGCGCCATCGTCGCGTAGACATCGAGCATCAGGCGGCCCAGCGGCAGGAGCGTGCGGACGCCGAAGCTGCCGACGGTGTAGGCCATCGCCGCGAACGCGCCGACGGGGGCGACGGCCATCACCATGCTGACAACGCGGAAGACGAGTTCCTGGACGCGGCCGAGCCCGGCGGTGAGTGGGCGGCCGCGGTCGCCCATCCCGGCGAGGGCAACGCCGGTGAGCACTGCGACGACGACGATCTGGATCACGTCGCCGCGGGCGAAGGCGTCTACCGCGCTCGACGGCACCGCGTGGACGAGGAGGTCGACCACGCCGCCTTCGCGGGCGGCCTGGGCGTACTTCGACACATCGCCCTTGGCGAGGGCCGTCGCGTCGAGCCCTGCGCCCGGGCGCGTCAGGTTGACGACGAGGAGCCCGAGCGCGAGCGCGAAGGTGGTCATCACCTCGAAGTAGAGGATCGCCTTGCCGCCGACGCGGCCGGCCGTGCGGAGGTCGCGCATGCCAGCGATGCCGAGCACGATGGTGCAGAACACGACTGGCCCGACGACGAGCTTGACGAGCGCGACGAAGGCGTCGGCGAGCGGCTTCGTCGCGACGCCTGCGGCGGGGGCGAGGGCGCCGAGGAGCGCGCCCGCGGTGATCGCGAAGAGGACGCGGATGGTCGGGCTACGCGGCAGCATCGGCGGGCTGGGGGACCGATGCGGGCAACTCGGCGTCGGCGCGGGCCATGTGTGTCGCCAGCCGGTAGACGAGGAGGATCAGGGCGGCCGACGCGACTGTCGCGACGAGCGCGGCGGCGCGGTCGGTCGGGTTGTCGGCGGTGCGCGCGGCGCGGAGTTCGGCGACGAGTCCGGCCGCGGGCCCCGCGACGAGCCACGAGACGGCCGCCGCGCGACCGAACGCCCAGACGACGCCGGCCACGAGCGCGATGCTGGCGACTGAGGCGGCCGCGATCGTCACGCGGCCGAGGCTCGCGTCGGCGGCCACCTGCGCGGAGACCGCGGCGAGCACGGCGACGGCGGCGAGCGCGAGCCACCGTGCGCGCGGGGTCCGCGCACCGGCCGCGATGGCGAGCGCAGGAAGCGCTGCCAAGGGCGCGGTGATGGCCGACGCGGCGGCGCCGAGTGCGGGGGCGGCCCAGGGGAAGAGGGCGTCGAGCGCCGTCGAGGGCGCGGGCGGCGTACCGGCCGCGCTGCGGACGAAGTCGCCGAGTCCGGCGAGGGCCGGGAGCGCGGTGCCGAGGGCCGCGCCGAGCAGGACGCCGTCGCGGACGCGGTGGCTCGCTCCGTTCGACGGGTCGGAGTCGTCGGTTGGCAGGACCGGCACGCCGGCGCGGCGGCGGAGGGCGTCGGCGAGCGCCCAGGCGCCGGCCGTCGCGACCCCGGCGAACACGGCGCCGAGCAGGCCGCCGATGACGAGTGTCGCGAGATAGTTGGACCACGGGTCGGTCGTCCTCCACGCGGCGAGTCGGTCGGGGAGCGAGGAGAGGGTGCGGCCGGCCGTCAGCAGTGCGACGGCGAGCGCGATTGCGGTCGCCGCGCGGCGGTCGACGAGCGTGGGCAGGCGGGGCTCGGCGCGTCGGATACCCTGGACGGTGAGGGCGATGAAGAGGCCGAGGAGGGCGATGCTCGAGAGGCCGGCAATCGGCCCGTAGGTGCTCGCGCGGTGCTCGTCGGCGCGGGTCCAGCTCTCGGGAAGTCGGAGTTCGCGGGCGACGCGGACCGGCTCGGTTCCGGCGAGCGTGACGCCGACGCGGGCGGTCGCGCCCGCGGGGAGGGCGACGGCGGGGTCGACGTACTGGATCTCGGTGTCGAGGCGGTGGGGGCGGTTCTGCTGGCGGAGCTCGGTCTCGCGGAGCGTCGCCGGATCGTAGCCGCGGGTGCGCACGGCCGTCGCCGCCAGCCGGCGCGCGGAGTCGGTGCTCGGTGCCGCACCGGGTGCGTCGTCGGCAACGTCGTGGACGACGGTGCGGACGCGTCCATCGGGGGCGACGACGACCGTCCACTCCTCGCGACGCACGTCGCGCGTGGCGTGCCGGCGCACGTAGCGCGCCTGCCAGAGGGCGGGCGCGAGGTAGGTGTCGCCGAGGCGGCGGGCGAGCGCGGTGGCGCGGGTGCGGCCGAGCGACTCGCGGAGGAAGCGGAGCGCGCGGTCGTTCTCGGTGCCGCCGACGACGAGGGTGTGGTCCCACGCGGCGGGGTCGACGCCGCGGGCGCGGAGGGCGCTGTCGGCGGCCGCGGCGACGCGGGTGCGGGAGGCGGTAAACGCCGGGCCTAACGTTGGCGCGCGGGGGGCGAGGAGCGCGACGAGGAGCGCGAGCGCGGTGACGACGGCGGCGGCGACGCGGGTGCGGGGCCCGACGCGGGGGGCGGCGACGACGTCGGGAACGGCCGTGGCCGGTGTTGCTCCACGGGTCCACCTTTCCCCGCCGGCGACGCCGGCCTCCGGCGGGGGGGACAGATGGACGCTCGCGTGCGCGGGGGTGACGGCGACCCCACCACGCACGACGCGCGGCTCTTGTTCGTCGAGCGCCCGCGTCACGTCCGCGAAGCGCGGTGGCGCTTCGAGTGTGAGGCCGGCGGCCGCGGCCCGGCGCCGCTGCCACCAGTTGACCGCGACGACGAGCGCCGGGAGGGAGAACGCGATCAGCACCGCGCCGGCCGTCGCGCGGTACGCCGGGCCGCGCCCGTGCAGCGCGAAAAGGCCGAACCAGGTGAGGTCGTAGAGAGCGTGCGCGATGATCGTCGTCGGGAGGCCGACGCGGAGGGCGAGCACGGCCCAGAGCACCGCCTCGAGGAACAGTTCGACGCCGCGCGAGTAGGCCGGCCACGACGGGTAGTTGGCGTGCCCGAAGCCGAAGGTGAGCGCGGTGACGACCACGCCCGCCGCGAGCCAGAATCGGCGCGCCTTCCGGTCGTGCGCCCAAATAGCGAGTAGGGCGAGCGGGACGCCGCGGAAGATCGCCTCCTCCCAGGTGCCCGCGAACAGGGCGAGGCCGGCCGCGCTGACCCAGGGCGCGGGGGTGGCGATCTGGTTGGGGTCGTCGAGCGTGCCCGCGGGCACCCACCAGCCGAAGGTGCCGCGCATGGCGACGTAGAACACGGTCACGTAGGCGAAGCCGAACGCGGCGAGCGCGTACGCGCCGAGGATGCGGCGGGCGAGCGGCGGCGCGCCGGCGAAGCGCGGGTACGAGAACCAGTCGTAGTGCGTGGGGAAGGCGCGCCGCGCGCAGACCTCCGCGGCCGCGACCGCGAGCATCACCCAGCCGCCGGCGAGTACGCCGCCCGCGAGGGCGCCCAGTGTGATGCTCGCGACGTACGCGCTCGGTGCGGTCGCCGTGTCGTAGTGGAACCAGGCGACCGGGAGCTCGTTGAGCCCGGCGAGCGCCATGAGCAGGCCGACCGTGCCGCCGACCGCCGCCGCGGGGCGCCAACGCACGCGCCGCAGGCGGCCGAAGTAGACGAGCGCGCCGAGCGCGCCGAGCACGAAGACGGCGAGCGTCGGGTAGGGGAGCAGGGCGAGGGTGTTGTTCGCGGAGCGCATCTCGCCGTAGCGCCGCGTCCAGGCGTCGGGGAGGTCGGCGTAGACGCGTACGGCGAGCGGCTCCGCGGCGTAGCTGCCGACGACCGCGACGGCGCCGCCGCGGAGCACCGCGGGCGCGGCCGGCCCGGTGACGGTCACGTCGGCCCGGATCGGCGCGTCGCCGATGCGCCGGCCGACGCGCTCGTAGCGGTAGGTGCGGTCGACGCGCGCGCTCCGCGGCTGCGTGACGACGGAGCGCCCGGTGAGCCGCCAGGCCGCGAGGTCCTGCGACCCCCAGCGCGCGAGCGCGGCGTCGGCCGCGAGGTGTCCCGCGGTGTCGGTGACGAGCGGCCGCGACTCGGCTTCGGGAAGTTGCCGCGTCAGGCCGACGACCCGCCCGTCGGGGGCGAAGGCGACGCGGGTCTCGTGGACGTCGCCGGGGCGGTAGAGGCGGACGACCCAGCGGTAGAGCGGCACGTCGCCCCCGCGCGCGAGGGCGCGCACCGAATCCGCGCCGCCGGCGGCGAAGTCGACGTAGGTGCTGAGCGAGTCGTCGGTTTCGAACAGCGCCGCGGCGTCGGCGCGGGCTGGCGCGAAGCCGGCCGCGGCCGCGAGGGACCGCCCGCGCGCGATCGCGCCCGCCCGGTCGAGCGCGAGGCCGACGTCGACCATCGGGTAGGCGCGGGCGAACAGGCCGACGGTGGTGGCGACGCAGAGCAGCGTGCCGAGGAGCAGGGCGAGAGAGCGGAGCGGGCGCATGGCGGAAGGCTACTGTCCGAACGCGACGCGCGGGACGCCCGTCGGCCCCGGGCTTGCCCAGCGCGCGGGGCATGTTCCTCCAGGTGATCGGGCAGCACGCGGCGCAAGCCGCCGCGGACACCGCGTCGGACGTGGTCACCGACCCGCGGTTCCGGGCGGCCGAGGACGCGACCCGCGTCGTCTTCAGCTGGCTACGGCTCGCCGTCGAGACGATCGGCGCGCTCGTGATCGCCGCGGGCGTGGTCGTCGGGGTCGCGCAGTTCCTGCGCGCGTCGTTCGCGCGGCAGCCCGACGGCTACACGGACGTCCGCCTGCGGCTGTCGCGCTTCCTCGCGGTCGCGCTCGAGTTCCAGTTAGGCGCGGACCTGCTCTCGACGGCGATCGCGCCGAGCTGGAACACGATCCGCAACCTCGCGGCGATCGCGATCATCCGGACCGGGTTGAACTACTTCCTCGGCCGCGAGATGCGCGACGAGACGGCGCGGCTGACCGCGGCGGGCGCCGCGCCGCAGGAGGCCGCGCGCCTCGCGGGCGGCGGGAGCGCGGCGGGCGCGGGGACCGCGCCGAGGCGCCCCGATGCCTGACGCCCGGCCGGCCAACGCGACCACGGCGACGCCGGTGCGCGACGCCCCGTACACGGCGCGCCGCCGGCTCGGCCTGCGCGGCGAGCTCGCCCTCGCCGCGCTCCCGACCGCGACGGTGCTGCTCGTGCTGGCCTTCGTCGAGGCGGTCGCGCGGCAGCGACTGCTGTTCGCCTCGCTCGCCTCGAGCGCGTTCCTGATCTACCTCGACCCGGGACACCCGTCGAACGGCGTGCGCACGGTGCTGCTCGCGCAGGTCGCGGGGGCGGTGTTCGGCTGGGCGCTCGTCGCGCTGCTCGGCACGGGGTACGCGGCGGGGGCGAGCGCGATGGTCGCGACGATCGTGTTCATGATCGCCGCCGACGCCGTGCACCCGCCGGCGGTGAGCACGGCGCTCAGCTTCGCGCTCGGCGACGGCCAGACGCGCGCGATCGTGCTCTTCTCGCTCGCCCTCGGCGTGACGCTCGTGCTCGTGGTGCTCCAGCGCGTCGCCACCCGCCTGCTCGCGCGGCTGTCGCGCTGACGGGGCGGCCAGCCTAACGGCGTGCGGTCTTCTTCGCGGGCGCGGGGCGTCCGGCCGTGGCCGCGCCGCGCTTCGCGGGCGCGGCCTTCGCGGGCGCGCGCTTCGACGGCGCGCGCTTCGACGGCGTCGTCTTAGCCGGCGCGGTCCTGGCCCGCGTTGACTTCGCCGCCGTCTTCGCGGGCGCGGTCTTCGCGCGTGCGGTTTTCGCGGGCGTCGCCTTGCGGCCGCCCTTCGTCGGCGCCGACTTGGCCGCGGTCCGCCGCGCCGCCGCGAGGACGGGGGGCGCGACCGCGTTCAGGTGCGCCCACGTCTCGCCGCGCACGGCCATCGAGATGCGGCCGTGCGAGCACCCCTCCCGGGCCGCGAGCTCGCCCACGGTCGCCTTGCCGCTGCGGACGAGGTCGCGGTAGCGGATCACCCGCTTCTCGGTGAGCTGCGCGGCGGGGTGGGTGTTGCCCCAGACGCGCGCGCCGCCGCGGCTCACGCGGCCCCGCCTTGCGCGGCGGCGCCGGACCCGGCGCCGGCTTCGCCGCCCGCTTCGCCGCCGATGCGGGCGACTTCGTCCGGCGTCAGCTGCAGGGCGGCCGCGGCCACGTTCTCTTCCAGGTGCGTCACGCGCGACGTGCCGGGGATGGGCAGCATCACCGGCGAGCGGGCGAGGAGCCACGCGAGCGCGACCTGGCCCGGCGTCGCGTCGTGCCGGCGGGCCGCGTCGGCGAGCGCGCCGCCCCGCGCGGCCAGCCGCCCCGCGACGAGCGGGGACCAGGGAATGAAGCCGATCTGCTCCCGTTCGCAGTACTCGAGCAGCGGCTCGGCGGCGCGGTCGGCGATGTTGTAGCAGTTCTGCACGGAGGCGATCGGGACGACGCGGCGCGCCGCCTCGACGTCGTCGACCGAGACCTCGCTCAGCCCGACGTGCCGCACCTTGCCCTCGCGCACGAGGTCCGCCAGAAGGCCGAACTGCTCGTCGGCCGGGACCGCGGGGTCGATGCGGTGCAGCTGCCAGAGGTCGATGCGGTCGAGCTTGAGGCGCTTCAGGGAGCCCTCGCACTGCGCGCGCAGGTACTCCGGGCGTCCGTTAGGCGTCCAGCGGTCGGGGCCCGGGCGCGTAAGGCCCCCCTTGGTCGCGACCACGAGTCCGTCGGGGTAGGGGTGGAGCGCCTCGGCGATCAGCTCCTCGCTCACGTTCGGGCCGTAGGAGTCCGCGGTGTCGATGAAGGTGACGCCGAGGTCGACGGCGCGGCGGAGGACGCGGACGGACTCGTCGTGGTCGGCCGGCGGGCCCCAGATGCCGCGGCCGGTGACGCGCATCGCGCCGAAGCCGAGGCGGTGGACGGGGAGGTCGCCGCCGATCGAGAAGGTGCCGCTCGCGGCGGCGGGGGTGGTCGTGGTCGTCATGGGCGCGTTACGCGGCAACCATTACGCCGCGGCCGCGCCGCGCGCCCGGGTTACGATGCCGCCAGACACCCTTCGCGCGGTCGTGTGCGGCGCGGGGGGGCCGATCTGCCACGCGCTTCCCCCTCCAGTCGGTCACGGGGCGGCGGCGCGGGACGACGCGCCGGTCGCGGGCCGGCGGTCGCGCGGGCCGCTACGGCCGCGCGCCGCCGTC
This sequence comes from Gemmatimonadetes bacterium T265, assembly GCA_019973575.1. Taxonomy (NCBI): domain Bacteria; kingdom Pseudomonadati; phylum Gemmatimonadota; species Gemmatimonadetes bacterium T265. The sequence goes on along the minus strand of BPUI01000001.1, from coordinate 1,839,243 downwards.
GAGCTGCTGGATGGTCGCGGTGCTCGCCGGCCGCTCGCGCTGCAGCCGGGCCGCGACGCGCTCCGCGTCGCCTAACACGCGCAGCACGTTCCCGCCCGCGAGCTTGGCGAGGTCGTCCTCCGTCCAGCCCCGCCGCGCGAGCTCCGTGAAGAGCGCCGGGTACTTGGACACATCCTCCAGCCCCGTCGGCAGGTCGGCCGGGGTGGTGCCGTCGAAGTCGCCGCCGATGCCGACGTGGTCGACGCCGGCCACGCGGCGCACGTGCTCGACGTGGTCGGCGACCTGCGCCACGGTCGCGTGCACGGCCGGGTGCGCGGCGTCCCACGCGGCCAGGCCGGCGCGCACGGCGTCGGTCGAGCCGCCGCGCGCGCGCAGCCGCGCCCGTTCGGCGGCGCGCGCGTCGTCGCGGTCCTTGACCGCCTGCGACACGAAGCTGTTGACGAAGGTGACCATCACCACGCCGCCGTTGTGCGGGAGCTTGGCGAGGATCGAGTCGGGGACGTTGCGCCGGTGGTTGCAGAGGGCGCGAGCCGAGGAGTGCGAGAAGATCACCGGCGCCTCGCTCACGCGGAGCGCGGCGCTCATCGTGCCGTCGCTCACGTGCGAGAGGTCGACGAGCATGCCGAGCCGGTTCATCTCGCGCACGACCTCCTCGCCGAAGCGCGTCAGGCCGCCGTGCCTGGGCGCGTCGAGGGCGGCGTCGGCCCAGTCGAGCGTGACGTTGTGGGTGAGCGTCATGTAGCGCACGCCCTGGTCGTAGTACGTGCGCAGGGCGCCGAGCGAGTTCTCGATCGCGTGCCCGCCCTCCATGCCGAGGAACGAGGCGACCTTGCCGGCCGCGAAGGCGGGCGCGACGTCGGCGGCGCGCGTGGCGAAGGCGAGGCGGTCCGGGTAGCGGGCGATGACGCGCCGGGCGACGTCGATCTGCTCGAGCTGGACGCGGGCGTAGCCGGGCGTGCCGGTCACGGTGCCGTTGGACGCATAGGCGGGGTCGTCGGGCTCGCCCGGGATGTAGACGCTCCAGAACTGCGCGCCGACGTGCCCTGCCTTGAGCCGCGCGAGGTCGGTCGCGCCGGGCGTGCGGGAGCGGAGGTCGTAGGCGACGATGTCCAGGGGGCGCGCGTTGTGTTCGCGGATGGCCCAGGGGAGGTCGTTGTGGCCGTCGACGAGGGGGTGGTCGCGGAGGACGCGTTCGGCGAGGGCGGCCGCGGCGGCGCCGGCGGGTTGGGCGACCGCGGGGGCGGCGGTCGTGGACACGGCGAGGAGCGCGGCGGCGAGGAGGGGGCGCATGCCGGAAGATAGATGTGGACGGCGCGGGGCCGGCGCTGTTGGTGTGGCGCTGTTGGTACAACAGCTGTTAATGGAACGCTGTTGGTCGGGCGCTGTTGGAACGGCGCTGCCCGGGGCCGGCTCGTTCCGCCGTATCAACAGCGCCCGACCAACCGCGTGACATCAACAGCAGCCCCCCAACAGCGTGGTAGCAACAGCGCTCGGAATCCGCGGGACCCGTCACCCTTCTCCACCCCGCCTGCCCCCGATGCCCCCACCCTGTCATCTTCCCGCCCATGCCGCCCGCCGCCGTGCCCCCGCCGCCGTCCCCCGACCACGCCGCAACGGCCGCCCAGGCGACGGCCGCCCAAGCGGCCGACGACGTCGTCGCGCGCTGCCTGCGGGGCGAGATCCCGCCCCCGGTCGCGGTCTCGCTGCTCATGCTCGGCGACGAGGGCGCGGCGGGCGCGGCGGCGGCCGTCGGGCGCGCGCGGCGGGCCGGCGCGGTGGACGCGGTGGACGCGGTGGACGCGGTGGACGCGGTGGACGCGGAGCAGGGCGCACGGCTCGACGCGCTCGCGGGGCTCATGCCCGCGCTCACCGAGGGGGCGGCGCGGGTGGCGGCGATGGCGCGCGGGCCGACGGCGGGGGACCCCGACGCGGTACGGCGGCTGTTCGACGACGCGGTCGCGGCGAGCGAGGAGGCGAGCGTCGCGCTCTACTCGTTAGGCGACCCGGGGTTGCTCGCGCGCGCGACGCGCGAGGTGGTCGCGTGGCTCGACGCCGAGGGGCTCGTGCGCGCGGGGGGCGCGCTGCTCGAGATCGGGTGCGGGATCGGGCGCTTCGAGCAGGCGCTCGCCGGGCGCGTCGCGCTCGCCCTCGGCGTCGACGTCTCGCCGGGGATGCTCGCCGCGGCGCACCGGCGGGCGGCGGCGCTCCCGGCCGCGGCGCGCGCGGCGGCGGCGTTCGTGCGCACGGGCGGCCGCGACCTCGCGATGTTCCGCGACGCGGCGTTCGACCTCGTGCTCGCGGTCGACGCGTTTCCCTACGTGTTCGCCGGCGGCCCCGCGCTCGCCGACGCGACGGTGGCCGAGATGGCGCGCGTCGTCCGGCCGGGGGGGGACGTCGTGATCGTCAACTTCTCGTACCGGAGCGACCTGGCCGCGGACCGGCGCGACGCGGCGGCGCTCGCCGCGCGGCACGGGCTCGACCTCCTGGTCGCGGGCGCGCAGCCGTTCGCGCACTGGGACGGCGCGGTCTTCCACCTGCGCCGGCGCACCGAGCGGCGGGCGGCGCCGCGCTCGGCCGCGTTCGCCGCCGACACGGTGACCTCCGCCGACGCGCTCGCCCGGCTCGGCGCCGAGTGGCGCGCGCTGCACGAGCGGTGTCCGTGGGCGACGCCGTTCCAGAGCCCGGAGTGGCTGCTCGCCTGGTGGCGACATCTGGGCGGTGGGGAGCTGCGCGCCGTGGCCGTGCGCGACGCGGCCACGGGCGCGCTCGCCGCGCTCCTCCCCGGGTTTACGTTCGCGGACGCCGCGCGCGGCGGGACGCGCACGTTCGCGCTGTTAGGCGCGGGGGTGACGGACTACGGCGACGCGCTCGCCGACCCGGCCGCGGGCCAGGGCGCGCTCCGCGCCGCCGTGCGCCACCTGGCCGCCGAGGCGCGCGGGGGGTGCTGGGACGCGGCCGCGTTCGACGAGCTGCGCGACGAGTCGCCGCTCGCCGGCGCGCTGCTCGAGGCCGACTGGCCCGCGGGGCTGGCCGCCGCGCGCGCCGTGCAGAGCGTCGCCCCCGCGCGCCCGCTGCCGGGGGCGTGGGAGGGCGGGTGGGAGGCGTTCGCCGCGACGTTAGGCGGGACCTTCCGCCGCAAGCTCAACCTCGGCGCCAACCGGCTCGGCCGGGCGCGGCAGGTGGAGCTGCTAACCGCCGACGCGCGCACGCTTCCCGCGGCGCTCGACGCGCTGTTCGCGCTGCACGAGGCGCGCTGGCGCTCGCGCGGCGAGGCGGGGGTGCTCGCCGACGAGCGGCTCGTCGACTTCCACGCCGAGGCCGCGGCCGGGTTCCTCGCGCGCGGCTGGCTGCGGCTCCGGGTGCTGCGCATCGACGGCGGCCCCGCCGCGGTGCTCTACGGGCTCGTGCACCACGCGCGGGCGTACTGCTACCTGAGCGGACTCGACCCCGCGTTCGAGTACTACAGCCCGGGCGTGGCGATCGTCCGCGCGACGGTCGAGGCGGCGATCGCCGAAGGGTGCCGCACGCTCGACTTCCTGCGCGGCGGGGAGCGCTACAAGTACCTGTGGGGCGTGGAAGACCAGACGACGTGGCGCGTGACGGTCGGCCCGGCGGGCGCGTGACGCTCCCCGCCACGACGGATCCGGCCGCGACGGACCCGGCCGCGACGGACCCGACCGCGGGCCGCGCGGGGCAACTCGCGGCCGCGCGGCGCCGCGTCGTGCGCTGGACGGCCGCCGCGGTCGCCGCCGTCGCCCTGTGGGTCGCGCTCACGGGCGGGAACGTGCGCTCGTTCGCGTTCCTCGGCGTCGGGATCGTGCTGCTCTGGACCGCGGACGCGGTCACCGGCTGGTGGAAGCTCCGGCGCGCGCCCGTCGTCCCGGCCGACCCGGCAGCGCGCGCGGAAGCCGCGGCGGCGCAGGCGGTCGCGGCCCGCGCGCAGGCGGCGGCCGCCGCCCGCCACAACGCCCTGCTCGCCGCACGGCCGCCGCGCCTAACGTACGGCCTGCTCGCCTGCGTGGCCGTCGCCTCCGCCGCGCAGCTCGGCGTGCTCGACGCGTCGATCGAGGCGGCGGGGCTCGTCAAGCCCGCGGCGCGCGCCGGCGAGTGGTGGCGCCTGCTCACCGCGACGTACCTCCACGGCGGGCTGCTCCACTTCTGGTTCAACTTCGGCGCGCTGCGCGCACTGGCACCACTCGTCGAGGCGTACGCGCCGCGCGCGCGGCTGCCGCTCGTGTACCTCGCGGCCGGCCTCGCCGGGAACTGCGCGAGCCTCGTGCTCCTGCCCAACCAGACGACGATCGGCGCGTCGGGCGCGATTCTCGGGCTCGTGGGCTACCTGCTCGTCCTCGGCTTCCGCCGGCCGGACGACTTCCCGCCGTTCCTCCGCCGCGGCATGCTCTCGACGCTCGGGCTCACCGCGGCGCTCGGCGTGATCGGCTTCGCGCTGATCGACAACGCCGGGCACGCGGGCGGGACGGCGGCCGGCGCGCTGATCGGATTCCTAACGATCCCGCGCGCGGGCACGCCGATCCGCCGCACGCCGGTGCTCGACGCGCTCGGCTGGCTCGCGGCCGCGGTGCTCGTGGCCGGGGCGGTGCTCACACTGGTCCGCGTCGCCCCGCTCCACTTCGCGCCGCGCGCGGCGTAACCGCGCGCCGCCACGGCGGACGCCGGAACCTGACATCTTTCGGGGGATGCCGCTCCCCGACGTTTCCGCCTCACGTGCCCGGCAGACCGCGCCGGGCCCCGCGCTCGCCGCCGCGGTCGCGCTAAGCACCGGCGCCTGCGAGCGCGTCCGCGCCGCGGTCGGCGCCGCGCCCGCGCTGCACGGCGCCGCGTACACCACCGCCGAGCCTGCGCCGCCGCTCCGGCTGCCGCGCGCGAGGGCGGCGGGCGCGCCCGACACCTTCGACCTCGCGCGCGACGGCGCGGGCGCGGGGCGGGCCGCGCTCGTCTTCTTTGGCTACACGCACTGCCCCGACGTCTGCCCGACGACGCTCGCCGACTGGACCCGGGTCAAGCGCGCCCTCGTCGCGCGCGACGCGGCCGACACGGCGCGCGTGCGCTTCGTCTTCGTCACCGTCGACCCGGAACGCGATTCGGCGGCGACGGTCGCGCGCTACGTGGCGCAGTTCGACCCGGGGTTCGTGGGCCTCGTCGGCTCGCGCGCGGCGGTCGACGCGGTGCAGGGCGCGTGGCACGTGTCGTCGTACCGCGACCCGGCCCCGGCGGGCGCGCCCGCGACGGACTACGCGGTCTCGCACCCCGCGCAGGTCTTTCTCGTCGGCCCCGACGGCCGCCTCCGCACGATCTACCCGCTCGGCGTGCCCGCGGCCGACGTCGCCGCGGACCTGCGCCAGGTGCTCGGCGGCGGATGACGGACGGGATCCGCCGCGCCCTCGCCCTCGGTGGGGTGCTCGCCGCGACGGCGCTCGCCGCGTGGTGGACGTGGCCACACCCGGACCTCGAGTTGGAAGTCGCGCGCGGCGGTGTGGGCGCGGTCGTCGACCGACTCGGCCGCCGCCGGCCGCTCCCCGACACGCTCTACCTCCAGGTGCGCGGCCGGGAGACGACCGTGCGCGTCGTGAACCACGACACGGCCCGCACGACGCTCGGCATCTTTTCCGCCGACGCGGGCGAGGCACGCGACTTCACGATCGCCACGCCGGGCGTCTACGGCGGCTACTGCTCCGCGCACCCGAACCGCCGCCGCCTCACGTACGTCGTGCGCTAGGTCTCTCGCCGAGCTCGGCGGCACCGCGGTAGCTTCCCCGTCGGTCGTCCGACTTCCAACTTCAGCGCGGGGCGTCGCATGCGGCAGGGTCGTCGAGGGGCCGGCAGTGGCGGGATACTCGTCGTGTTGGGCGTGGTCACCCTGCTCCTGCTCGCGATCGCGCTACTCCGCCCGTCGCACCAGACGTCGACGAGCGCGGAGAACGGGCCGCCGCGCAACGGACCGCCACGAAACGACCCTTCGCGCGGGCGACCCGGCGGCGGCAGACCAGCGCCCGCACCCCCGGCGAGCGACGACCCGGCCGCGCTGCGTGCCGCCCGGCCACCGATCCTCCCCGACACGACCATGACGCCCGGCGCGACGCTCGACGTGACGGCGCAAGACATTTGCGTGCCCGGCTACTCGAAGCGCGTGCGCAACGTGCCGTCGTCGGTGAAGCGGCAGGCGTACGACGAGTACGGCATCGCGTCGCGCGAGCCGGGCGAGTACGAGGTCGACCACCTCATCTCGCTCCAACTCGGCGGGTCGAACTCGATCCGGAACCTCTGGCCGCAGTCGTTCCGCACGCAGCCCTGGAACGCGCGCGTCAAGGACCGGCTGGAGAACGAGCTGCACCGCCTCGTGTGCGCCGGCCAACTCGACCTCGCGACGGCGCAGGAGGAGATCGCCGGCAACTGGGTGGTGTCGTACCGCAAGCGGATCGGCGCGCCGCCCGGGGCGAACTGACCGATGCGCCCGGACCGTCGCCCCGACCGTCACATGGCCCACAACCAGAAACTCACCCCCCTGCTCGCCGGCCGCGTCGTCGCCGCGGTCGAGCCGCCGTCGCCCGCGGCCCCCGCGCCGGCGAGCCGGTTCGCGCCTAGCCCCGCGGCGACGTGGCACGTGCGGTTCGGGGACGGGTCGACGCTCGCGGTGCGCACCGACGGGACGGCGCCCACGGGAGCCGACCGGGCGATCGGGGCGGCGGTCTCGGACGTCACCCAAAAGGGGACGACGTTCACGCTCGTGCTGGGGGCGCCCGCGGCGGGGTCGCTCCTCTTTCACACGGCGGAGGCGGCGGCGTGCGTGATGCTCCGCGACGCGAAGGGGCAGATGGAGTACGCGGACTAACGCAGTCGGCAACCGAATCAGGCGATCGCGTCGGCCACCAAGTGTCCGAAGGCCATGATCGTCGCCTGCGGGTTCACACCGACCCCTGTGGGCAGTAACGACCCGTCGGCGACGTAGACGCCCTTCGCCCCGAACCGCTCGCCGAAGCGGTCGGCCTCGCTCGCCGCGCCGCTCGTCCGCAGGTCGCGCCCCAGGCGGCAGGTCCCGTTCACGTGCGCCGAGAACACCGTGACGTCGTTCGGCGCCGTGGAGCGGCGGAGGATCTCTGCCACGTCCCGTTCGCCCCGGACCACGACCGGGCGCGTGTGGAGCGTACGCGCCTCCCGCGCCCCGGCGGCGAGGTGCACGCGCGCGGCGGCCGCCATGCCCTCGCGCAGGTGCCGCGCGTCGGCCGGGCCGAGTCGGTAGCGCACCCGTGTGCGCCCGCCGCGGTCGACGGTCACGCTTCCGTTCGAGCGCTCGCGGTCGGCTCCGTCGCGGACCAGCGCGATGATCGAACCCGTGCGCAGGTAGTCGCGCGCCAACTCGGCGTGTGCGCGCCCCGTCCCGGGCGTCGCGATCGCGGCGAGGAGCGGGTGCGCGGGCGGGGTTTGGAGCCAGAAGCCGTAGCCGTCCGTTCCCGCGCCGGTGAACTCGTCGCAGATCGCCGACATCGGCACACCCGAGCCCGCGTTCACTTCGCGGGCGTACGCGCCGGTCACGGCCGTCGTCGGGTGGAGGCGGAGGTAGCGCCCGACCGCCCCACCACCGAGCCCGGAGCGCTGGAGCAGTGCCGGGGTCCCGATCGCGCCCGCGGCGAGGACGACGAGCGGGGCATCGACAGTGAGGGTCGCACGTGGCGCCCTCGTGTCCTGGTCCTGTACGGTCGCCGTGACCCGTTTCACACCGCGCGGGTGATTTGGACCGAGGATCGCGACGCGCTGCACCTGAGCGTCGGCGTAGACCGTCGCGCCGGCTGCGAGTGCGCGCGGCACATAGGTCACGAGGGTGCCCTGCTTCGCGTCGTACCGGCATCCCTGACCGCAGAACCCCGCGCGCACGCAGCCGCGCGCGTTCAGGTCGAGCGCGCGCACGCGCCAGCCCAGCGCGGCCGCGCCGTCGAGCAGTAAACGGTTGTTCGCGGAGTGAGCGTCGTCCGGCATGCGCCGGGCGTGGACGTCGGCCCAGACACGGTCGAGGGCCGCGTCGAACGCGCCGTTCGCGATGACGTCGAGCCCGAAGCGGCGCGTCCACTCCTCGCGCACGTGCGCGTCGGGGCGGAGCATGGCCATCCAGTTGACCGTCGTGCTGCCGCCGACCGTGTCGCCCTGGAGAATCGCGACGCCCAGATCCTCGGTCGCTCGGAGCCCCTGGTCGGCGTAGAGCCGCTCGCCCATCTGGGCGTCCTGCTCCGTGAAGTCGGCCGCGGTCCACAGGGCGCCCGACTCGAGCACGACGACCTCGTGCCCCGCTTCGGCCAGCCGTGCCGCGACCACGGCGCCGCCGGCCCCGCTGCCGACGACCACGACGTCGGCCGTGCGCCGCACCTCGCCCCGCAGCGTTCGGCCGGGGACGACGTGTCCGGCCGACGCGGCAGGCGAGGGCGCGCTGCCGGGCGCGTCTGCGCGCGCGGGGGCCGGCGGGGTGACGGCGACTGGAAGCGCGGTACTCCGCACCGGTGGCGCGACGCGCTCCGGCGCGCCGACCCGGGCGATGGGTTCGTTCGGCAAGCTCTCGCCCACGGCAGGCCCCTCCCACGAGAGGGCGGGCACGCGGGTGTGAAAGGGACCGCGATGGCCGAGTGCGGTCTGCACGGCGGGGTGGCCGTACCAGGCGGCGAGCGTCAGACGGCGGAGCGCCTGGAAGACGGTGCGTTGCACCGGGATGCGCGACCCCGCCCAGCGGGCCAACATCCGGTCCTGGCGGGCGAGGTCGAGCCGGGCGAACGGGGTCGGGACGCCGAGTGTGGCCAACGCGGCCACGCGGCCGCCGAAGACGGCGAGCACGCGGGCGAAGTCCTGGCGCAGGTGCGCGGGGGCGCGCGCGAGGCGGGCTTCGACGAGACCGGGGGCGTCGAGCGCGGGGGCGAGCGCGAGGGAGCCGTCGAGCACCCGACCGACGACCGCCGCGAGGGTCGCGCGTTGCGCGTCGGAGAGTGGTGCGCGCGTCGCCGGCGTGTCCAGCGGCGCGACGCGCCCCGCGGTGCGCTCCGCGGCCGGCGGTCGGACGACGGTCACCGAGTCCTGCGCGGCGGGCGTCTACCGCCCGACCATCGCCATCCCGCCCTGCGCGTAGCGGTCGCCCGCCGCGACGCCCTTGGGTGCGACCGCGTCGATGCGGGCGAGGTCGTCCGGCGAGAGGGCGATCTCGCCCGCCGCGACGTTCTCTTCGAGGCGGGCGACGCGCTTCGTGCCGGGGATCGGCACCAGGTCCTCGCCCTGGGCGAGCAGCCAGGCGAGCGCGAACTGCGCGGGCGTGCAACCGCGTTCGCGCGCGAGTTCGCGGACGCGCTCGACGAGGGCGAGGTTGCGGGCGAAGTTCTCGCCCTGAAAGCGCGGGTTACCGCGGCGGAAGTCGTCGGGGGCGAGGTCGTCCGGGGTGCGGATCTCGCCGGTGAGGAAGCCGCGGCCGAGCGGGCTGTAGGGGACGAAGCCAACACCGAGCGCGCGGCATGCGGGGAGGATCTCGTCTTCCGGGTCGCGGCTCCAGAGCGAGTACTCGGTCTGGACGGCCGCGATCGGGTGGACGGCGTGGGCGCGGCGGATCGTCGCGGCGCCCGCCTCGGAGAGGCCGAGGTGGAGCACCTTGCCCTCCTCGACGAGGCGGGACATGGCGCCGACGGTGTCCTCGATCGGCACGTCGGGGTCGACGCGGTGCTGGTAGTAGAGGTCCACGTGGTCGACGCCGAGTCGGCGGAGCGAGCCCTCGCACGCGGCGCGCACGTATTCGGGGCGTCCGCTGAGGCCGCGGTTCGTCGGATCGGCCGGGTCGCGGACGATGCCGAACTTGGTGGCGACGACGACGCGCGAGGCCGCACCGCGGTCGCGGAGCCAGCGGCCGAGGAGTTCCTCGTTGGTGAACGGGCCGTACATGTCGGCCGTGTCGAACAGGGTCACGCCGAGGTCGAGCGCGCGGTCGAGCGTCGCGCGCGACTCGGTGTCGTCCGTGGGGCCGTAGAACTCGCTCATCCCCATGCAGCCGAGCCCGAGCGCGGCGACGACAGGTCCGGTCGCGCCGAGCCGGCGGAGGGGGAGAGTCATGGGGTGAGCGAGCTCAGGGGCTGATTGGCGGGCGTAGGCCGTTAGCGAGCCGGGCCCGAGTAGACCGAGAAGCCGTCGACGTGCACGTCAAGGTTGTGGTTGACGCGGAGCCCCGCGGTCCCGGCGAGGGCGCCCGTCTTGGCGGTCGCGAGGGCCGTCACGGGCTGGTTATTGGCGAAGAAGCGCACCGAGTCGGCGCCGACCTGGACGCGGAGCGCGTTCGTCGCCTTGCCCGAGGCGTCGGCCGCGTGGACGGCGGGGGAGGCGGTCCAGTCGACGAGCGTGCGCACGTCGCTCGCGCCGGCGCGCTGCTTGATCGCGTACTTGCCGTCGCCGCGGACGAGGAAGTACAGGTAGGCGGCCGCGTCGCTCGCGAGGTTCTGCCCGCCGACGAAGAGGCCGTACGCCTCGGGGTGCATCGGGGCCTTCATCTGCGTGAAGCTCGCGCGGGCCGTGTACACGCCCGTGCCCGTCTTCGTCGAGTCGTAGTAGATCGCGGCCGGGCCGGCGATCACGTGGTAGCCCTGGCCCATGGGGAAGAACTTGACCGCGGTCGGGGCGGTGCCGGGGCGATCGAAGTGTGCGGTCCAGCCGGGGATGCGGAGCCCGCCTGCGACCTGCTGGTCGGGGTCGGCGTTGGCGCCCTTGGCCGGCTGCGCGGTCATCTGCGCGGCAGCGAGGGCGGGCGCGAGGGCGAGAACGGAAGCGAAGGCGGAGAGGCGCATGGGTTCGGATGTAGGAGGGTGCAAAGAATCGGCCCTGCCGGGAGCGGGGCCGACTATAACGTGTGTGGCGGGACCGAGTGGCACCAGCCATTCGATCTGGCTAACATACTAGGCCAATTAGCACCGGAGGTTCCCGATGGCGACGTACAACCTGTACGACGCGAAGAACAGCCTGAGCGATCTCGTCGAGCGCGCGGTGAACGGCGAGGAAATCGTCATCGCGCGCCGGAACACGCCGGCCGTGCGGTTGGTGCCGGTAGACAAGCCGAAGCGCGAGTTCGGCCGCTACAAGCATCTCGGGCGCGTGACCGACGCGTTCTTCGAGCCGCTGCCCGACGACGAAATGGAAGGACTCGGATGAACCGGATGCTGCTCGATACTCACTCCTTCCTGTGGTGGGCGCTCGGCGACGAGCACCTGCCGGCCGACACGCGCCGCCGGATCGACGCCGCCGACGACGTGTACGTGAGCGCGGTGACCGCGTGGGAGCTGCGCACGAAGCACCGGATCGGCAAACTCCCCGAGGTGTCGCCGCTCATCGTGCGGGACCTCGCGGTCGTGCTGAGGAGCGAGGACTTCCGGGAGTTGCCGGTGAGTTTCTCCGACGGCGACTTGGCCGGCGCGTTCTCGCAGCCGCACAAGGACCCGTTCGACCGCATGATCGCCGCGCAGGCGCTCAACCACCGCCTCCCGCTCGTCTCGAACGACGCCGCCCTCGACGCCTTCGGCGTGGTGCGGGTGTGGTGAGCGGCGCGGCGGACCGTTAGGCGGCCGCGACGGCAGCCCCGCCTGCGACCGGCGCCGCCCACGCCGCCGCCGCGACCCCCGCCGCTCGCCACGCGCCGGCCATCGCGTCCGCCACCGCCGCCGTCCGCCCGCGCGGCGCGAGCGCGATGAGCGACGAGCCCGCCCCGCTCAGCGTCGCCCCCCACGCGCCCGCGCCTAACGCGGCCGCGGCCACCGCGTCGTACCCCGGCACGAGCGCGCGCCGGTAGGGCACGTGCACGACGTCGTCGAGGGCGTGGGCGAGGAGCGCGCCGTCGCCGCCCGCGAGCCCGCGCACGAGCGCGGCCGCCTTCGACGCCGCGGCCACCGCGGCCCGGTGCGGCACGGCGGCGGGGAGCGCGGCCCGCATCGCCCGCGTCGACGACCCGAAGTCGGGCACCGCGAGCGCGAAGCCCACGTCCGCGTGCAGGGCGAGCGGCGCGAACGCCCACCCGCCCTCGCACGCCGCGGCCGGCACGCCGAGTACGGCGCCGCCCAAGAGCATCGGGGCGACGTTGTCGGGGTGGCCCTCCTCGGTGGCGCAGAGCGCGGCCACGCGCCGCATGCCGAACCCGAGCCCGAGGAGCGCGTCGGCGAGCAGCGCGCCCGCCGCGAGCGCGGCGGCCGAGGAGCCGAGCCCGCGCCCGACCGGCACGTCCGACGTGGCCGCGACCGAGAACCCGTCCGGGAGCGCCCGCCTGGCCGCCGCGCAGGCGAGCCGCGCCCCGCGCACGATCAGGTCGTCGTCCGCCCCCACGCCTTCCGCGTCGAGCTCGGCCAACGTCCCCGCGCGCGCGAGCGTCGCCGCGCCCGCGCCGCCGACCCACGCCTCGGCCGCGAGCCAGCGGTCGAGCGCGACCCCGACGCAGTCGAAGCCGCCGCCGAGGTTGGAGGTCGAGCAGGGGACGCGGACGCGCGCGCGGGCCGGGGCGTTAGGCGAGGGTACGTTAGACGTGCCGTTCACGCGCCCGCCCCGCCCGGCGTCCGCGCGAGCGCGGCGTCGACCACCCGCGCGAGGGCGTCGGGGGTGGCGTCGACCTCGACGGGCGGGTTGGCGCCGGCGGCCGTGCTCCCCGCCCGGTGGTAGTCGAGCAGCAGGCCGGGGTCCTTGAGCACGTGCCCGGTGAGGATCGCGACGACCGTCTCGCCCGGCCGGATCACCCCCTCGCGCGCGAGGCGGCGCACGCCGGCCACGCTCGCCGCGCTCGCCGGCTCGCAGCCGAGTCCGGACGCGTCGACCGCCGCCTTGGCCTCGAGCAGGTCGGCGTCGCTCACGTCGGTCACGACGCCGTCGGTCTCGCGGACGACGCGTTCGGCGCGCTCCCAGCTCGCGGGGTCGCCGATCTTGATCGCGGTGGCGACGGTGTCCGCCTCGACGGCGTGCCGGGCGGCGAACTGCTCGCGGAAGGCGCGCGCGAACGGCGCGGCGCCCGCGGCCTGGACCGCCGCGACGCGCGGCGTGCGCGCGAGGAGGCCTAACGCGCGCATCGTGCGGAGCGCGGCGCCGACGGCCGAGGTGTTGCCGAGGTTGCCGGCGGGGAGGACGACCCAGTCGGGCGCGGACCAGCCGAGCTGCTGGGCGACCTCGAACGCGACGCTCTGCTGCCCCGCGACGCGGTACGGGTTGACGGAGTTGACGAGGTAGACGCCGAGCGACTCGGCGTGGGCGCGGAGGAGCGCGAGGCAGCGGTCGAAGTCGCCGCGGACGAGCAGGGTGCGCGCGCCGTAGGCGAGCGTCTGGGCGAGCTTGCCTAACGCGACCTGCGGGACGGCCCCGCCGCCCGCGCCGGCCCGCGGCGCCGGCACGAGGACGAGCCCCGCCATGCCGCCGAGCGCGGCGTAGGCGGCGAGCGCGGCGCTCGTGTTGCCCGTGCTCGCGCAGGCGACCGCGCGCGCGCCGGCGCGCCGGGCCTGGGTGAGCGCGACGGTCATCCCGCGGTCCTTGAACGAGCCCGTCGGGTTGAAGCCGTCGTGCTTGAGGAGGAGCGCGTCGTGCCCCGCCCAGCGCGCGACCGGTTCGCGATAGACGAGCGGCGTGTCGCCCTCGGGCTGGCTCACGCACTCGGCGTCGGTCGCGCCGGGGAGGATCAGCTCGCGGAAGCGCCATACGCCCGAGCGGCGCGCCGGGCCGGGGTCGGCGGCGAAAGTGACGGGCGCGTCGCGGTCGGCGCGGCGCGCGTCGAAGCGGGCGCGGAGGTCGGCGCCGCAGACGTCGGGCGGCGGGACGTGCAGGTCGAGGAGGCCGCCGCACGCGGGGCACTCGGCGAGCAGCGTCAGCGGGCCGTACGCCGCGCCGCAGCGGGCGCAGACCGGCGTGGCGTCGGGGACGGACGTAGGGACGGAGGCGGGCACGGGTGGAAGAGAAGCCCGGCCGGCCGCGTTTGTCATCCTGAGCCGGAGCGAAGCGAAGGCGTAGGATCGCCCTCCGAGGCGACGCGCCCGCCGTCGTTTCGAGGAGTTGTGCCGGGATAGCGATCCTTCGCTGCGCTCAGGATGACACGACGGCGAATGTCGCTGGCGATCCAGCCCGCAGAACGTTCGTCTCAGCTCGGCGACGGATTGCCCCCGCCGACGTTGGTGTTCCCCGTCGGGTCGGCCGGCTCGCGCTCGTCGGCGCTCGTGCGCGCGGCGCCGAGCTTGCCGCCGTAGCCCGAGACGTGCTCGGTCTCGCGCCCGGCGATGGGCTCGGAGCCCGCGCTCTCGCCGCCCGCGGTGCCGGTCGTGGCCGCGTTCTGCTGACTCGCGGCGCCCGGCGACGGCGGGTTCCCCGCGGCCTCCTGCTGCGCCGCGTGCACGTTCTCCACGGCCTCGCCGCCCATGCCGAGCGACTTGCCGCCGGGGTCCTGTGATCCGGGCATCGGCGGGCGGCCTAGAGGTCGTACGTCGGACGGTCGTCGCCCGCGGCCGGCCCGGGCGTAATGCCCTTGGCCGCGTCCTGCACGCGCGACTGTTGCTGGCCCTGCTCCATGTCCTCGATTTCCGAGCCCTCGATGCCGTCGGGGACGGGGGTCGTGTTGGTGCCCGGTTGTCCGGGGATCTGATGTCCGCCCTGGCCGTCGTACGGCGCCGGGCGCGCGGCGCTGGCGTTCGAGCCCACGCCGTCGGGACGCCCGACGCGCGTGCCGCCGTCGTCGCCGAAGCCCTGGCGCGCGTCGCCGTCGCGGAAGCCGGTGTCGGTGTACTCGCTGCGGTCGTTCTCGGGGGTGTCCTTCATCGCGCGCTCCGTCGTTGGGGAGACGGGGCGCGGGTGCAACGCGTGTGCCCCGGGTCAGCCGGCGTCCGCGGACACGGGCACGACCTCCCCAACCGCGTACTCGGCGCCCACCTCGCGCACACGCCGCAGGTGCGGCGGCGGCGGCTCGCGCGGCACATCGACACGCTGGTAGATCTGGTCCAGCGTCAGTGAGGTTGCGACAGGACAGGGTACGGGGACTGCGCCGTCACCAACGATCTCCTCGTAGCGCCACGCCCCGCCCACGTCGCGCCAGTGGCGGTACACACAACGCCAGGTGGACTCGATGATCCAGTACGCCTGGAGCGTCTCGATCTCGCGGTACTCCTCCAGCTTGTCCGTCAGGTCGACCTGCCGTGTGCTGGGCGAGAGCACTTCGACCAGAAGGCACGGGTGCTCACGGTACAACGACACCGCGGGCGGCTGCGGGCCGCAGTCGACCACGACGTCCGGCACATAGGTACTGCCGCGCGGCGTCAGCACCCGCGCGCTGTTGCTCAACACGAAGCAGTTTCCGTCGGGTGCTGACGCGGTCAGGCGGAACGCGACATTGGCGGCGATCGCACCATGCGCGAGGGTGCTGTAGCTCATCCCGTAGACCACCCCGCCGACGTACTCGTAGCGTCGCTCCCGCGAGCCGTCATCGAACACGAGGTACTCGGCGAACGTCATCTCGCCCACCGGCATGACCTCGTCATTGGCATTACGGTCGAGGTCACGGGCGTCATCGGGCTCAAGTGGGGCGGGACTCGTCATCGGCGACTCCAGTCGGGGTGGCCCGCGCACGTCCGGTGCTCGGCGCGGGGCGCCATTCTACGCTCGGCGCACCCCCCAACGCAACTCGGCCGCACGGTGCAAGTCCGTGCGGCCGAGTGAGTTAGGGGGGCGAGCCGGCGCCTACGGGTTGATCGGGAACGGCGCGTTGCGGACCACGTCGCCCATGTCCCACGTGCCGCGCCGCCGGCCACGCTCGGGCGCGTCGGTCGTCGGGAGGCGGCGCGATCCGGGCGACGGCGCGGCAACCGGCGCCGGCTCCGAAGCGGCGGGTGTCGGCTCGGGGGCGGGCGCCGGGGCCGCGGCGACCTGCGGCTCGGGCTCCGGAGCCGGGTCGACGACACGCTCGATGATGCGGACGCGCTCGACGATGCGCGGCGCCGTGGCCGGCGCGCGCGCGGCGAGCCGCTGCGGGGCGGGCGTCCCGGTGTTGGCACGCGCGGGCGCGCCCGACGGGTTGGCCTTGCCTTCGCCGAGTTCGAGCGCGGAGACGACCTGCGTCTGCGACCCGCGCGGCGCGAGCGCGAGTCCGTCACCGGTCGCGGCGTCGAGGTCGTGCTTGAGCGCGGTGTCGCCGCTCGAGGAGTGACCCTGGCAGGCGGCGAGCGCAGCGGCTGCCAGGAGGGCGGCGGCGTAGCGCGGAGCGTGGCGGCGGGCGAGGGACATCAGGATGCTCCGGAGCAGCAGGGTCGGAACCGCGCAGGGACGGTACGGCGAACAGGACGCGGCGGACATTCATCACACGTGCGCGTGGCGCCCCACGTTGCCGTGTGCGTCACGCGATGCTCATCATACCGCGCGCGGCGGTGATCGGTCCGTCCATCGCTGCTTCCGCGAGCGGCGCGACGTCGAGTGGGCCGAGCAGGGTGTCCTGCGGGGCGGCGTGGAGGGCGCCGTCGTAGCCTGCGGCGTCAAGTGCGGCGCGCGCCGACGCGAGGGCGAGCGCCGGCGTGTTGTTGTGGCGGCTGACGTGCGCGAGCACGACCTGCGCGAGCCCCGGGTGCGCGACGGCCCGCAGCACGGCGGCCGCGCGGTCGTTGCTGAGGTGCCCATGCTCGCCGCCGACGCGCGCCTGGCGGTCGGGTGGATACGGACCGGTGCGCAGCAACTCGCGGTCGTGATTGCTCTCGAGCACGAGTGCGCTCGCGCCGCGGAACAGGTCGACGAGCGCGTCCGGCGCGCGGCCGAGGTCGGTCGCGTACCCGACGCGGAGGCCCGCGTTTGCGGGCACGCCGTCGGCGACGGCGAGGAACGCGGCCGCGTCATCCACGTCGTGCGGGACGGGCGTGGTGTGGACCGTCCAGGGGCCGGCCGCGAACGAATCGCCGGGCTCGAACGGTCGAAGCGGGATCTCGCGCAGCGCGCGCCAGCGCCAGACCGTGCCGAGCGCGCCCCAGACGCGCCAGCCGTAGATGCGGGCGCCCGCGGCCGCGCCGACCACGTGGTCGCGGTGGCCGTGGGAGAGCACGACGTCGTCGACGTCCCACGGGTGCAGCCCCGCCGCGCGGAGCCGCTCGACGAGGACGGGGAGCTCGAAGCCCGCGTCGAACATGAGGTGGTGCCCCGCGTGCGCGAGCACGATCGCGTTGCCCTTGGAGCCGGAGCCGAGCGACCAGAGGCGCGGCGACGCGAGGCGCGGCGACTCGGCGGGCGGGCGTGCTGGGTCGTGAGTCACAGTCGTCATACCCCGCGGCCGGGCGGCTGGTTTGCCGCACGGTGGTCCTCCCCCCACATTCCCGCACCCGGTTACCGCCCGGTCTCAGCGAGCGAGGTGTCCTCCATGTCGCAGTTCACGCCCGTCGTCCCGCAGCCCGCCATCGTTCTGCACTCGGTACCGGCGCACGAGCGCACCGTGGTGCGTGGATCGCCGCACCCGCTCGCCGTGCCGGAAGCGTTCACGGGCGACCGGGACCCGCTCACCGGCTGCCTGACGGGCTCCCACCTCGCCCAACTCGGCGCGCGCCTCGCGAGGGCCGGCGGCGCGCCCGTGGGCGCGATCGTGATCCTGCTCGAAGGCGAGGGCTCGGCGGGCGACGACCGGGGCGTGCCCGACGCGGTGCTGCGCGACGCGCTCCGCGTGCAGACGGCGCGCTTCCTCATGCGCCACGTGCGCGGCACCGAGCCGCTCCTGCGGACCGGCGACGACGCGTTCCTCGTGCTCGTCCCCGGCGCGGGCCCGCGCGACACGGAGCGGGTCGCCCGCCGCGTGCAGTTGCTCGCGTTCAACAAGGCGCCGGGCGCACTCTCGCTCGGCTGGGCGTCGCGGCAGGGCGAGGAGTCGCTCGACGCCCTGGTCGCGCGCGCGCGCGAGGCGCGCGTGCCGGTGCCGCAGGGCGGGCGGGGCGAGGAGCGACGGCGGAGCTGATCGTCCCGTGCGCCCGCGACGCGTCGCGCTGGGCGTCGCGCGGGCGGCCCTCGCCACCGGCCTGGCCGTCGCGGTCGCGGCCGGCGCCCAACGCGCGCCGCATGGACGCGCCCAGCACGGGCGGGCCGCGCCGGCACGTGGGCCGCGCACGTACTGCAACCCGCTCGACCTCGACTACAAGTACAACTTCGAGCAGCTGAACGAGGGCATCTCGTACCGCTCGGGCGCGGACCCGGCGGTGGTCGTGCACCGCGGCGCGTACTACCTGTTCGAGACGATCGGCGACGGCTACTGGCGCTCGACCGACCTGCTGCGCTGGCGGTTCGTGCGGCCGAGCCGGTGGCCGTTCGAGGACGTCGTCGCGCCGGCGGCGTGGACGAAGGGCGACACCGTGCTGCTCATGGCGTCGGCCACGGCGCCGCGCCCCGTCCTCTACACCACCCGTCCCGAGACCGGGCGGCTCGAGTTCTACAACCGGCTGCTCCCGCCGCTCCCCACCGCCGTGCGCGAGGGCACCGAGCCGCCGAACGCCCTCGTGTCGCCGGACTCGGTGCAGCCCGGGCCGTGGGACCCGGCGCTCTTTTTCGACGAGGACGGGCGCGGCGGCGGCTGGTACCTGTACTGGGGCTCGTCGAACGCGTACCCGCTCTACGGCATCGCGCTGGACCCGGCGCGGCGGCTCGCCTACGCGGCGGGCGCGCGGCCGGCGCGGCTCCTCCGCCTCGACCCGGCGCGGCACGGGTGGGAGCGCTTCGGGCGGGACCACCGCGACACGACGACGCGCCCGTTCGTGGAGGGCGCGTGGATGACGAAACACTCGGGGCGCTACTATCTCCAGTACGCCGCGCCCGGCACGGAGTACAACGTGTACGCCACCGGGACCTACGTCGGCGACGCGCCGCTCGGCCCGTTCGCCTACGCGCCCAACAACCCGGTCGCGTACAAGCCCGGCGGCTTCATGACCGGGGCGGGGCACGGGAGCACGTTCCGGGACGCGCGCGGCGGCTGGTGGCTCACGGGCACGGGGTGGGTCGGCGCGAACTGGCCGTTCGAGCGGCGGATCGTGCTCTTCCCCGCGGCGTTCGACGCGGACGGGCAGTACCACGCCGACACGCGCTTCGGCGACTTTCCGCACTACGTCGTGCCTAACGCTGGCGGCGGGGGCTTCGCGGGGTGGATGCTGCTGTCGTACCGCCGGCCGGCGCTCGCCTCGTCCGCGCTGGACTCCTTCCCCGCCGCGCGCGCGGTCGACGAGGACCCGCGCACGTTCTGGGCGGCGCGGGCGAACCGCGCGGGGGAGTGGCTCGCGGTCGACCTGGGCGGCGTGCGCACGGTGCGCGCGGTGCAGGTGGACTACGCCGACTACCGGCAGGGGCTCTACGCGAGCGACTCGGCCGTCTACACGCGGTTCCGCCTGTCGGCCTCGGCCGACGGGCGGCGCTGGACGCGGGTCGCCGACCTCGCGCGCGGGCCGCGGCGCGACCGGCCGAACGCGTACGTGGAGCTGCCGCGCCCGGCGCGCGCGCGCTGGGTGCGCTACGAGCACGTGTACACGGCCGGCGCGCACCTCGCGCTCTCCGCGCTCCGGGTGTTCGGCACGGCGGACGGGCCCGCGCCCGCGGCGCCGGCGTGGGCGCGCGCGCGGCGCGGGGGCGAGGGGGCCGAGTCGGGCGACCCGCGCGACGCGGTCGTGACGTGGGCGCCGGTGGCGGGGGCGGTCGGCTACAACGTGCGGTGGGGGCTCGCGCCGGACCGGCTGTACCAGACGTACCAGCTCTGGGCGGACGAGGGGCCGGCGCGCGCGGCGCGGCTCGAGGTGCGCGCGCTCACGGCCGGGCAGCGGTACTACTTCGCGGTCGAGGCGTTCGACGAGCGCGGGGTGTCGCCGGCGGCGCCGACGACTGCGGCGGAGTAGCGCCGCCGGCGACCGCGTTGATCACGGGTGGAACCATTGCTGCCCTACCGAGCGCGAGAGCAACCGGCGATTGCGTTGGTCAAGCGTGGCCCCCCGCGCAAGCGGGGGTCCACCGCTGCCTTACGCAAGTGCCAAACGCAGGCGCGAATTGTTCTACACGCGCGCGGGAATCGCTGTAGCTTCGCGTGCCCGCGCCGCCCTCTCACCGCCGCCCCTCCGATGCCCACTCCCGACTTCGTCGCCGGCGCCGCCGGCGGGCTCCTCCTCGGCGCGGCGGGCGCGGGCGCGCTGGCGTGGACCGCGGCGCGGGGGCGGGCCGCGGCCCACGCCGCCGGGCTCGCGGCGCGGCTCGGCGAGCGCGAGGACGCCCTGCGGCGCGCCGACGCCGAGCGCGCCGCGCACGCCGCCGCGCGGGGCGAGGCCGAGCGCGCCGCCGCCGCGTTAGGCGCCGAGCTCGCGGCCGAGCGGCGCGCCGCGGCCGGGGAGGCCGAGCGGCAGGCGGAGGCGCGCGCGCAGCTGCGCGAGGCGTTCGGGGCGGCGAGCGCGGACGCGCGCCGCGAGGACGGCGCGCGCCTCCTCGAGCTGGTCGCGCCGCTCCGCGAGTCGCTCGAGCGGGTCGGCGGGGCGGTGCAGGCCGTCGAGGTCGCGCGCGCGGGCGCGTACGAGGGGCTGCTCGCGCAGGTGCGCGCGCTGGCCGAGGGGCAGCGCGCGTTGGGCGCGCGCACGCAGCAGCTCGTCGAGGCGCTCCGCACGCCGCACGCGCGGGGGCGCTGGGGCGAGGTCCAGCTCAAGCGCGTCTGCGAGATGGCCGGGATGCTCGAGCACTGCGACTTCGTCGAGCAGGCGCGCCTCGACGACGGGCGGCTGCGCCCGGACCTCGTCGTACGCCTCCCCGGGGGCAAGGTGGTCGTGGTCGACGCGAAGGCCCCGCTCGACGCCTACCTCGCCGCGACGGACGCGGGCGACGACGGGCTGCGCGCGGAGCGGCTCCGCGACCACGCGCGGCAGGTGCGCGACCACGTCGCGAAGCTCTCGGCCAAGGCGTACTGGGGGCAGTTCGCGGAGACGCCCGAGTTCGTCGTGATGTTCCTGCCGGGCGAGGGCGTGTTCGGGGCGGCGCTGGCGCACGACCCGGCGCTGCTCGAGGCGGGGGTGGCGCAGCGGGTGATCGCGGCGAGTCCGACGACGCTCATCGCGCTGCTGCGCGCGGTGGCGTACGGGTGGCAGCAGGAGCGGGTGGCGCGGAACGCGGAGCAGGTGAGCGCGGCGGGGCGCGAGCTGTACGAGCGGGTGCGGGTGTTCGCCGGGCACTTCGGGGAGATGCGGCGGGGGCTGGAGCGGGCGAGCGACGCGTACAACGCCGCGGTGGGGTCACTCGAACACCGGGTGCTGCCGCAGGCGCGGCGGCTGCGGGACCTCGGGGCGACGAGTGCGGAGGAGTTCGAAGGGCCGGGGCGGGTGGGGCGGGGGCTGAGGGGGGCGGACGAGGTGTGTTAGGCGGGCCAGTCACACCGTCACTCAGCCGACTACCACGTCCAGCACCTCCTCCTCGCTCACCGCGCCGAAGTACGCCGTCACGTCCACGTCCGCCAGCGCCCGCCCCACCGCCTCGCGGTCGTACCGCACCCCGACCAGCCGCTCTTCGAACCCCCGCACGTCCTCCGGCCCCTGGAAGTCGCCGTAGACCCGCGCCGTGGTGATCCGCCCGGCGGCAACGGCGAGCCGCACGTCCAACTCCCCCGCCGCGAACCGCCGCGAGCGCCGCACGTCGCTCGGCGGGTCCTCGCCGTAGGTCCAGGCCCACGCGCCGTACTTCTCGACCGCGAGCCGTTCGATGGCGCGCCAGTCCTCTTCCGTCATCTCGACCTGGGGCACGCGCGCGAGGTCGTGCGTGCCGAACAGGCGCTCGAGGATGGCGTCGCGCAGCGAGTCGACCGTGACCGGGGGACCGCCGCCGGGCGCGCCGCCGCGCGCCGCGACGAGTTCGGCGATGTTCGCGACGCGGCCGCGGATCGACTTCACGCCCTTCGACTCCACCTTGCCGGGCTTCGGGTTGAGCGCGGCGGTGACCGCGTCGAGGTCGGCGTCGACGAGCAGCGTGCCGTGGCTGAACATGCGGCGCGTCGTCGTGAACTGGGCGTTGCCGGACACCTTGCGCCCGCCGACCGTGACGTCGTTGCGGCCGCCGAGCTCGGCGTCGAGGCCTAACGCGCGCAGGACGTCGAGCACGGGGCGGAGGAAGGCCTCGTAGCGGTTGAAGCGGTCGGGGGCGGCGGGGGTCATGAAGCTGAAGTTGAGGTTGCCGAGGTCGTGGTAGACCGCGCCGCCGCCGGAGAGGCGGCGGACGACGGTGATGCCGCGCTCGGCGACGACCGCCGGGTTGATCTCCTCGATCGTGTTCTGGTTGCGGCCGATGATGATGGCCGGGGCGTTGACGTAGAAGAGGAGGCAGTCCTCGTCGCTCGGCGTGTGGCGGAGGACGTACTCCTCGAGGGCGAGGTTGCGGCGGGCGTCGAGGACGCCGCGGTTGTCGACGAAGCGCATGGGCGAAAGATGGCGCGGCAGGCGACGCACCGGGCGGAGAAGCGAGGGGCGCCGGTCCGGCGGCTCGCGGCCTAGCTTCCGAGCGTGTCTCGTCTCGCGTCGCCACCTTGCGGCGGCGCCCCACCGCCGCGCATGCCCCCGCCCCGCCCCGACAACCCCCTCATCGTCCAGGGCGACCTCACCGTGCTCGCGGAGGTCGACGCCCCGCGCTACGCGGAGGCGCGCGACGCCCTCGCCCGCTTCGCCGAGCTGGTCAAGTCGCCAGAGCACGTCCACACGTACCGGATCACCCCGCTCTCGATCTGGAACGCGTGCGCCGCGGGCGTGCCCGTCGACGCCATCGCGGGCGCGCTCGACGAGTACGCGAAGTACCCCGTCCCGCCCCACCTTGCCGCGCGGGTGCGCGAGTTCGCCGACCGCTACGGCCGCGTGCGGCTGGACCGCGAGGCGGACGAGGACGACGACCCTGCCGGCGCGCGTACGCTGCTCCTTCGCGCGAGCGACGCCGCCCTGGCCGAGGAACTCGCCCGCGGGCGCGGGCTCGCCCCCCTGCTCGCCGACCGCGCCGGGCCGACCACTTTCCGCGTCCGCGCCGACGACCGCGGCCGCCTCAAGCAGGGGCTCGTCCGCGCGGGCTTCCCGGCCGAAGACATGGCCGGCTACGCCGAGGCCGAGCCGTTAGGCATCACGCTGCGTTCGGAAACCCTGGGCGGCGCCCCGTTCGCGCTCCGCCCCTACCAGGCCGACGCCGTCGCCGCGTTCCACGCCGGCGGGTCGGCGCGCGGCGGGTCGGGGGTCGTCGTGCTTCCGTGCGGCGCGGGCAAGACCGTCGTCGGAATGGCGTGCATGGCGGCCGTCGGCGCGTCGACGCTCGTCCTCACGACCAGCGTCACCGCGGTGCGGCAGTGGATCGCCGAGCTGCGCGACAAGACCACGCTGCCGTGGGACGCGATCGGCGAGTACACCGGCGACACGAAGGACGTGCGCCCCGTGACCGTCGCGACGTACCAGGTGCTCACGCACCGCGCGCGCGCCGACGCCGAGTTCACGCACCTCGCACTCTTCGACGAGCGCGCGTGGGGGCTCATCGTCTACGACGAGGTCCACGTCCTCCCCGCGCCCGTCTTCCAGGTGACCGCCGGCCTGCAGGCGCGCCGCCGGCTCGGCCTCACGGCCACGCTCGTGCGCGAGGACGGGCGCGAGGACGACGTGTTCGCGCTCATCGGCCCCAAGAAGGCCGACGTGCCGTGGAAGGTGCTCGAACGCCAGGGGTGGATCGCGACCGCGGTCTGCCGCGAGGTGCGCGTGCCGATCCCCGACGACCTCCGCCTGCCCTACGCGGTGGCCGAGCCGCGCGACCGTTTCCGGATCGCCGCGGAGAACCCCGCCAAGGAAGCCGTCGTGCGCGAGATCCTCGCCGAACACGCGGGGGAGCCCGCGCTCGTCATCGGCACGTACCTCGACCAGCTGCGCGCGCTCGCCGGCGCGCTCGACGCGCCGCTGCTCACGGGCGCGACCGCCCAACGCCGGCGCGACGTGCTGTTCGACGCCTTCCGCGCCGGCGAGCTGCCGGTGCTCGTCGTCTCCAAGGTCGCCAACTTCGCCGTCGACCTGC
This sequence comes from Gemmatimonadetes bacterium T265, assembly GCA_019973575.1. NCBI lineage: Bacteria > Pseudomonadati > Gemmatimonadota > Gemmatimonadetes bacterium T265. The sequence goes on along the minus strand of BPUI01000001.1, from coordinate 1,815,219 downwards.
CCGACGCGTCGCTCGCCGTCGAGGTCTCGGGCACGTTCGGCTCGCGGCAGGAGGAGGCGCAGCGGCTCGGGCGCCTGCTCCGCCCCAAGGCGGGCGCCAACCAGGCCCACTTCTACACCGTCGTCAGCCGCGACACGGTCGAGCAGGAGGTCGCGCTCCGGCGCCAGCTCTTCCTCTGCGAGCAGGGGTACGGCTACGAGATCGTCGACGCCGGGCCGTACGCCGGACGCGACGCCTAACACCACGCGGGAGGGGCCGTGAAGCTGCTCGACGTCCGCTGGCCGGCGGTGCTCGCGGAGCTCCCGCGCTGGGACGCGCTCCCCGTCGCGGCCCGCCGCGTCGCGCTCGACCAGCTCAAGCCCTCCGCCAACGTCGCCGCCGCCGCGCTCGGCCCGGCCCGCGACGCGCTGTTAGGCGCGGGGCTCGTCCGGCTCGACCCCGCCGGCCGCCGCGCCCTCGTCGCCGACGACGCGCGCGAGCTGGTGCGCGTGCTGCGCGCCGCGGACCGCCACCGCGTCTTCGACGCGCCCACGCCCGCCGCGCTCCTGCACTACCTGGAGGAGCACTTCACGACCGAGGACGTACAGCGGCTCGGCGGCTGGGCTGGTCCGTCCGGCGGGTGGGTCGGCGGCTACGGCAGCCGGCCCGCGCTCGCCGCGCGCGTGGGCTTCGAGGGGTGGGCGGGCGACCTGCTCGCGGCCGACGCCGACGCCGCGCTCGGCGCGTGGGCGACGGCCCGCGGCGCGGCCCTCACCGACCCGCCGGACGAGTCGCTCCACGTGCTGCGCGCCCTGCAGCGCCTGGTGCGCCGCCTGCTCGACGCGCCCGACGGCCTGCCGCTCCGCGAGGCGGCGGCCGACCCGGCGGTCCGCGGCGGCGACGACCGCGGTGACGACGACCGCGGCATGTTCGCCGACGCGCTCCACGCCGGGCTCCGCTTCGCCGTGGTGCTGTTAGGCATGCGGGGCGACGACCTCGAACCGCTCGTCGGCGTCTGGCCGTCCGCGGCCCGCGAGCTGCGGCGCCCCGCGGCGGCGGCGCCCGCGCCGGTCGTCCCGGACGAGACGTTCGACCTCGCGGTGCGCATGGAGGACATGACGACCGTGCTCGCCGCGGCCGCCGCGGAGCCCGTCCGCCTGCGCGCGAACGACCTCGCCGTGTTCGCGCGCGCCCGCAAGGCGATCGACGCGCGCCTCGTCGCGCTCCCCGAGTGGGCCGCGCCGCTGCTCCCCGTCGACCCCGAGCGGCGCGTCGCGGTCGCGGTGACCGAGCTGCGACAGCGCGGGCTCGCGCGGGTGCGCGGGACCGGGAGCGGCGAGCCGCACCTCGAGGCGACGGCGGCGGGCACGCGCTGGCTCGCCGGCACCCCGCACGCGCGGCTCGACGCGCTGCTCGCCCCCCTCCGCTGCTCGGCCGAGCGCAACCCGCCGTCGTACGCGAGCGCGTACGGCGGCGAGGGGGCGGCGCGGTTCTTCCCGTACGTGCTGCCGTTCTACCAGGTGCCGAACGGGCTCGATCTGCCCGGCGCGCTCGCCGACGCGTTCCGCACGACCGACGGGAGTTTCGTTCCACTCGGCGAATTTCTCGACCACCAGGCGCGGGCGGCGAACCCGCTGCTCGCGCTGCACGCGGCGGGCGGAGCCGACGGCGGCGCCTTCGGGCGCGCGCAGATGACGTACTATACGGGCCCGCACGCGGACCCGCGGCAGATGCTGCGCGCGCTCTGGCGGCAGATGCTCGAACAGTTCCTCGTCGACCGGCTCGCCGCGTTCGGCGGCGTGCGGCTCGGCCGCGCCGCGGACGGCGCGCTCTGCGTCGCGCTCGCCGACCCGGGGCGCTACCTGTTCGGCACGGCCGCGACGTTCGCCTACGGCGCGGACGAGGCGGGCGCGGTCGTCGTGCAGCCGAACTTCGACGTCGTCTTCCTCGCCCCGAACCCGGCGGTCGAGGCGGAGCTCGCGCGGTTCGCGGAGCGCGTGGGGCACGCGCCGGGCGTGGCGTTCCGGCTGACACGCGCCTCCGTACTCGCCGCGGCCGAGGCGGGGCTCGGGCGCGACGAACTGTTAGGCGTGCTCGCGCGCGCGTCGTCCAGGCCGCTCCCGGCGAACGTGGCGCGCGAGGTCGAGGGGTGGCTCGCGGGCGTGCGGCGGGCGCGCGTGCGCGTGGCCACGCTGCTCGAGTGCCCCGACGCGGAAACCGCGGCGCGCGTGCTGGCCGCGCTCGGCGCGAAGGCGCAGCGCCTCACGCCGACGCTGTTCGAGTTGGCCGCGGGCGCGCCGGCGGAAGAGGCGGGGCTCCTGCGGCGGCTGCGCGCGGCGGGGGTGTTCCTCGACGGGCACCCGCGGGCGGGCGTCCGGACGGCCGCGCGACGCGGGCGGCGGGCGCGGCGGGGGCCGCAGGACAACGACGCGTTCGCATGAGCGGCATTTCCCGGCCGACCGCGAGGTGAAGAAGTGCAACAACCCAATCGGCCGGCAGCCCGCGACGATGACGTGGGTCGCGCGGCGCGCCCTAGATTCCGCCCCGGCCCGCCCGACCCACCACCGCCCCACCTCGTGCGCTCTTTTCGCTTCGTCCCCCGGCTCGCGGCCGCCGCTGCCGCCGCGCTGCTCGCCCCCGCCGCCCGGGCGCAGACGCAGCCGGCCGCTCCCGCCCCGGCCCCGCTCCGGCTCGCCTCGCCCGACGGCCGCAACGTCGTCACCGTCGAGCTGCGGGACGGGGTGCTCACCTACGCCCTGGCCCGCGACGGCCGCCCGCTCCTCCTCCCCTCGCGGCTCGGCTTCGCCTTCCGCGGCGCGCCGGCGTTAGGCGCCGGCGGCGCGCCGCTCCGCCTGGCCGACACCGCACGCGCCGAGTACGACACCACCTGGACGCAGCCCTGGGGCGAGGTGGCCCGCGTGCGCGACCACCACCGCGAGCTCCGCGTGACGGTAGCCGAGGCCGCGGCGCCCGACCGCCGCTTCGCCGTGGCCTTCCGCGCCTTCGACGACGGGGTCGCGTTCCGCTACGAAGTCCCCGCCCAGCCCGGGCTCGGCGCCTTCGAGATCACCGACGAGCTCACCGAGTTCGCGTTCGCGGAGAACGCGACGGCGTGGTCGATCCCGGCCAACGTGCCGTGGGCCGACCGGCAGGAGATGCTCTACACGTCCGGCCCCGTGACGCGGCTCGACACGGTGCAGACGCCGATCACGATCCAGACCACACGGGGCACGCAGCTGGTGCTCCACGAGGCGGACCTCGAGGACTACGCCGCGCTCGCGCTCGCGCGCACCGGCGGGCCGCCCGACCGCACGCTCCGCGCCGCGCTCTTCCGCTGGAAGGACGGCACCGCCGTGAAGGGGCGCACGCCCTTTGCGTCGCCGTGGCGGACGATCCAGCTCGCCGACCGGCCCGCGGACCTCGTGCCCTCCGTGCTGGGCCTCAAGCTCAACCCGCCGAGCCGGATCGCGGACCCGTCGTTCGCGCGGCCGATGAAGTACGACGGCATCTGGTGGGGGATGCACCTCGGCCTGATGACCTGGGCGTCGGGGCCGAAGCACGGCGCGACCACCGCCAACACGCGCGCCTACATCGACTTCGCCGCCGCCAACGGCCTGGGCGGCACGCTCGTCGAGGGGTGGAACGTGGGCTGGGACGGCGACTGGCCGAAGAACGGCGCGGTGTTCTCGTTCACGCGCGCGTACCCCGACTACGACCTGCCGGGGCTGGCGCGGTATGCCCGCTCCAAGGGCGTCGCCCTCATCGCGCACAACGAGACGGCGACCAACATCGCCAACTACGACCGGCAGCTCGACAGCGCCTTCGCCCTCTACCACCGGTTAGGCATCACCGCGCTCAAGACCGGCTACGTCGGCGACACGACGCAGGCCGGCGACTCGCACCAGGGGCAGGCGATGGTGCGGCACCACCGCCGCGTGATCGAGACCGCGGCCCGGTACGGCATCGCCGTCGACATGCACGAGCCCATCCACGACACCGGCGAGCGGCGCACCTGGCCCAACATGATGAGCCGCGAGGGCGCGCGGGGGCAGGAGTACAACGCCTGGTCCCTCGACGGCGGCAACCCCCCCGAGCACGAGACGATCCTCTTCTTCACGCGGATGCTCTCGGGGCCGATGGACTTCACGCCCGGGATCTTCGACGTCCTGGAGACGAAGGCCGTCGGCGGCGCGCGGCGCCCCGACCAGCCGCGCGTGCGCACCACGGTCGCCAAGCAGCTCGCGCTCTACGTCGTGCTCTATTCGCCCGTCCAGATGGCGGCCGACCTGCCGGAGAACTACGCGGGTCACCGCGAGTTCCAGTTCATCCGCGACGTCGCGGTCGACTGGGACACGACGCGCGTGGTCGACGGCCGCATCGGCGACTACGTGGTCGTGGCGCGCAAGGCGCGCGGGCGCGACGAGTGGTTCCTCGGCGCGATCACCGACGAGGAGGCGCGGACGTTCGACGTGCCGCTCGACTTCCTCACGCCCGGGCGCCGCTACGTCGCGGAGGTCTATGCGGACGGCCCGGGCGCCCACTGGCTCACCAACCCGCTGCCGGTCGCGATCTCGTCGCGGCGGGTCGACGCCACGACGCGGCTGCACGTGGCGCTCGCGCCCGGCGGCGGCCAGGCGGTGCGCATCCGGCCCGCGGAGTGATCTGGAGTCATCTCATGTCGAACCGCACACGCGCCTGCGCGGCGCTCCTCGCCTGCGCGGCGGCGGCCGCGCCCCTCGCCGCCCAGCCCGCCCCCCGCGTCACGACCGCCGACGGCGCCGTCGGCGGCACGCGCGACTCGGCCACCGGCGTCCTGCTCTTCCGGGGCGTGCCCTACGCCGCCCCGCCGGTCGGCCCGCTCCGCTTCCGCCCCCCCGCGCCGGCCGCGCGCTGGACGGGCGTGCGCCCGGCCACGACGTTAGGCCACAACTGCCTGCAGCCGCACCCCTACGACGACATCGACCCGTACGCCGCGGGCGTCTCGGAGGACTGCCTCTACCTCAACGTCGCGACCGCGGGCACCGCCGGCCCCGCGCGCCCGGTGATGGTCTGGATCCACGGCGGCGGCTTCTTCGCGGGCTTCGGCGGGGAGGAGCGCCACAACCCGACGCGCCTCGCGCAGAAGGGCGCCGTCGTGGTCACGCTCAACTACCGCCTCGGCGTGTTCGGCTTCCTCGCCCACCCCGCGCTCGCCGGGGAGCCGGGCGGGTTCGCGGGGAACTACGGCCTGCTCGACCAGATCGCCGCGCTGCAGTGGGTGCGGCGCAACGTCGCGCGCTTCGGCGGCGACCCGGCGCGCGTGACGATCTTCGGCGAGAGCGCGGGCGGCATGAGCGTCGGCGCGCTCGTCGCGTCGGCGCTGGCGAAGGGGCTGTTCGAGCGCGCGATCCTCGAGAGCGGCAGCGGCATCGGCGGCGTCTTCGCGCGCCGCGACTCGGCGCTCGCGCACGGCGCGCGCGTCGCGGCCGCGTTAGGCATCACGGGCGACGGCGCCGCGGCCCGGCTGCGCGCCCTCCCCGTCGAGTCGCTGCTCGCCGCGGGGCGCGCCGACTCGCGCGCGCACGGCGGCGAGGGCAGCCCCACCTTCTGGCCCGACGTCGACGGCCGCGTGCTGCCGCTCCCCGTCGACTCGGCGCTCGCCGCCGGGCGCGCCAACCTCGTCCCGTCGATCGTGGGGAGCAACCGCGACGAGCCGCCGACGATCTTCGGCGCGCCGGCCCGCTCGTTCGCCCGGCTGCTGACGGCGCGCGGCGTGCCGGCCTACGTCTACCAGTTCACCCGCGCCGGCGAGGACTCGGCCGCCCGCGCGCGCGGCGCGTACCACAGCGCCGAGATCACCTTCGTCTTCGGGCGCCCGCGGCCGATCCTCGCCGCCGCGGGGCGGGCGGCGTACGACTCGACGCTGGCCGAGACGATGAGCGACTACTGGGTCGCGTTCGCGGCGACGGGGGACCCGAACGGGGCGCTGCCTAACGCGTCGACCGGCGCTCGCGCGGCGCGCCCGCGCTGGCCGCGCTACGACGCGGCGACCGACGCCTCGCTCGAGCTCGGCCCCGAGGTCGCGCCGCGCGAGCGCGTGCGGCGGGCGGAGTACGACGCGCTGGACGCGGCCGGGCGGGCGCGGGGGGAGGTGCGGCCCTGACCGCGGGCCCCCCGGCGCCCGACCCGCGGGCGGCCTTCGGCGACATCGACGTCTACCTCTTCGACCAGTTGCTCCGCGGGCGCGTCCCGCCGGGGAGCACGGTCCTCGACGCGGGGTGCGGCGCGGGGCGCAACCTCGTCTACCTGCTGCGCGCGGGCTACCGCGTGTTGGGCGCGGACGTGGACCCCGAGGCGGTCGCGGCGGTCCGCCGGCTCGCGGCCGAACTCGCGCCCGGCACCCCGGCCGACGCGTTCCGCGTCGAGCCGGTCGAGGCGATGACGTTCCCCGACGCGGCCGCCGACGTCGTCGTCAGCAGCGCGGTGCTCCACTTCGCCCGCGACCACGCGCACTTCGACGCGATGCTGCGCGGCACGTGGCGCGTGCTGCGCCCGGGCGGCCTCTTCTTCTGCCGCCTCGCGGGGCGCACCGGGCTCGAAGGGCTCGCGCACCCGCGCGGCGGCGGCCGCTACGCGCTCCCCGACGGCACCGAGCGCTACCTCGTCGACGAGGCGCGGCTGCGCGCGGCGACGGAGGCGTTGGGCGGCGCCCTGCTGGACCCGCTCAGGACGACGGTCGTGCACGGCCGCCGCGCGATGACGACGTGGGTCGTGCGGAAGCGCCCGGATCGTTAGGCGTCGTTCTGTTAGGCGCCGATCAGGTCGGCGCGGGGCGGGCGCCAGGGCGGGACGCCGCGGGGGCAGGCGGCCGGGCGGAGCGGCACGCGGAAGCCCGCGAACCCCGCCCCGCCGCCGCGGTCGTAGCGCAGGTCCTCCAGCACGACCGTGTCCGCGCCGGCCGCCGTCCACGCGGGCACGCGCGCGAAGCGCAGCACGGCCGCCGCGACGCAGTTGCCGCGGCCGAGCGCGACGAGCTCGGCGAGCGGCGCGTCCCACGTCTTTCCCCACCGGACGGCCGCGGTCGGCGGGCGGGCGGCGTCGCGCATCGGCAGGCTCGGCGCGCCGACGGCGGCCGCGGGGAGGGCGCAGCGGGCCGCGGGCACGACGCCGGGGAGCGCCGCGACCCACGCCGTCGTGACGCGGTACCGGGCGCCGACCGTCTCGACCGCGATCGCGCGCGCGCAGAGCGGGTCCGCGGGCGTCGGGGTGATGACGACGTCGACGAGCCGCGCGTGCAGGTCGGTCGCGGCGGCCGTGACGACGTGCGCCCGCGCGGCGCGGGCGCCGAGGAAGAACACCAGCTCGACGGCGAGCCAGCCGCCGACGCCGGCCGCGGCCCGCGCCGCGGGGCGGAGCCGGGCGGCGAGCGCGAGGGACGCGGCGGCGCCCGCCGTCAGCGCCAGCGCGGCCGCGCGCGGGACGAGCGGGAGCCCCCACGCGAGCGCGAGCCCCGCCGCGAGCACCAGGCCTAACGCGACGCGCGCGGCCGGCCGCCGCGCCGCGAGGAGGAGCGCCGGCACGGCGGCGGCCCAGAGCCACGGCTCGACGATGAACACCGCGTCGCCGTAGTGCCACGCGTTGTCCGAGGGGGAGAACGGGTGCACGCCGTAGTCGTTGGTCCAGTCGAGCGCGAGGTGGCTCAGCACCGCGACGGCGACGAGGCCGAAGAGCCAGCCGCGGTCGGCCGCGGTGTCGGGGGCCGCGCCGGGGCCGCCGGCGTGCCGCGCCCGCCGGCGCCAGACGCCGAGCGCCGCGGCCCACGTCACCACGGCGCCAACGGCCGCCGCGAGCAGCGTGTGCGTGTAGCCGCGGTGCTGGAGGAGTGAGGCGAGCGGGTCGAGGCGGGCGAGGACCGCGTACGGCACGTCGACGTCGGGCAGGTTGGCCGCGACGACCGCCGCGACCGCGGCCACGGGGCGCCAGGCAGCCGTCGGCGCTAGAGCGCTCGGCGCGGCGCCGGTCCGGTCGCCCGCGGCGGGTACCTCCGCGGCCGGCGTGCCGGCGAGCCGCGCCTGCCAGGCCGCCTCGGCGAGCACGAACCCGGCGAGCGTGTGCGTGACGTTGTCCACGGCGGCGAACTTACGCGGTCGCCGGGCACGGGCCTACTCGAAGCGGGCCTGCGGCGCGTCGAGCCGCACGATGCGCCCGTCCGCCGCGCGCGCGAGCGTGCCCGCGTACGGGCCGAGCAGCTCGCGGTCCCACCACCGCCCGGTCGCGCGCCGCGTCGCCGCGTCGGTGAACCAGTAGCGCCAGCGCACCGTGCGCACGGCGGTCGGCGGCGCGCCCGGGAACGGGTTGCCGCGGAAGAGGGCGAGCACGTCCGGGCTCCCTTCGAGCAACCGCGCCTGCGCGAGCAGCACCCACGGCGCGTCCTGCCAGGGCCCGAGCGAGGCGAACCAGAGGTTCCAGTCGAACCGCGGCTGGTAGGGCGCGTAGATCCCGGGCGCCTCGCGCGGGTCCTGCGGCTTGTAGCGGAACGGGTACGCGGTCCACGTCCGCCCGTCGCGCGTGCCCTGGAACTCGATCTCGTACTCCGCGTCGGTCATCACCGCGAACAGCCCGTAGGTGTTGGCCACGCGGAAGGGGGCGAGCGTGCGCGCCGGCAGCCGGAGCGCGGCCGGCAGCACGGGCTCGAGCGTCGCGACGAACGCCCACGCGAGCACGCCCGCCCGCGCCCGGTCGCGCCACGTCGGCGGGACGTCCGGGGGCGTGACGTCCGGCCCCCGCACGACACGCGCGAGCGTGCGGTCGTCGAGGAGGAGCACGCCGAGGGCGAGCACGAGGTAGTTGAGGAAGGCGTAGTTCGCCGTCGCGATGATCCCGACCTGGAGCGCGGTCACCGCGAGGAAGCAGGCCGCGCGCGCCCGCCGCCCGAGGAACAGTGCCCAGACGAGCACCAGCTCGAAGCCTAACGTGACGAGGACCGTGCCCGCGTGGTACCAGTGCGGCAGGTGCTGCACGTACCACCCCGGCCACGCGGGCATCGGGCCGGTCTCGTAGTAGCGGTCCATCGCCGTCAGGTCGCGCCAGCGCACGTCGCCGCTCGCGAGCTTCACGACGCCGCTCTCGAAGTAGATCCGGAACCACTCCCACTGTAGCAGGAACAGGCCGAAGCGCGGCGGCGGGTCGGCGGCGCCGAGCCCGGGGCGGAGGCCGCGCGGGGCGACGAAGCAAGAGAGGAACCCCGCCTCGAGCAGCATGCCGTCGCTCTGGTAGGCGGAGAAGTCCTGCAGCACGCCGACGCAGGAGAGGAACGCGAGCGTGCACCCCGCCACCGCGGCCCGCGGCCACACGTTCAGAGCAAGCAGGAGCGAGCACGCGAGCCCCGCGGCGACGACCGCGGCGAGCGCGCCGTCGCCAGCGCCGGCCCAGAACAGCGTCGGCGCGAACCAGAACCGCGCGGGCCCGGGCAGCGCGCGGGCGACTTCCGCCAGGTAGGGCGCGGCGGGGAGGATGCCGCGCGCGCCGACGAGGCCGCGGACCTGGAAGGCGAGCGCGTAGAACGCCGACGCGAAGACGAGCCCGAGCGCGCGCAGGAAGAGCCAGCGCGCCCCGAGCCAGCCCGGCGCGCGCGCGCCGGTCAGAACGCGTAGCGCACGCGGCAGTAGGGCAGCTCCGCGCCTAACAGCTCCGTCAGCGCGCGCACGTAGCGCCCCTTGGTGCCGGCGCGGTAGCGCACGTTGCGCTGCCCCTGCTCGCTCTCCTTCGCCTCCTGGTTCTCGGGCGTCCAGAGCAGCGCCTCCGCGGCCGGGTGCCAGCCGAGGTTGACGAGGTGGAGGGCCTCGTTGTGGGTGAGGAAGATGACCTCGCAGGCGAGCTGCGCCCGGGCCGCCGGCGAGAGCGCGTCGTCGAGGTCGCGGAAGAGCGCGCGCCAGTCGTCGAGCCAGCCGTCGTAGACCACGACGGGGGAGAAGTTGACGTGTACCTCGTAGCCAGCAGCGACGAAGTCGCTGACCGCGGCGATCCGCCGGCGCACGGGCGACGTGCGCACGTCGAGCACGCGCGCGACCCGGGGTGGCATGAGCGAGAAGCGGACGCGCGTGCGCCCGGCCGGCTCGTAGGCGAGCAGCGCGGGGTTGACGTACTTCGTCGCGAAGCTCGCCTTCGCGTTGGGCAGCGCGCGGAAGCGGGCGACCGTGTCGCGCACGTTGTCGCTCACGAGCGCGTCGACCGCGCAGTCGCCGTTCTCCCCGACGTCGTAGACCCACGCGGCGGGGTCGACTTGGTTGGGCTCGCGCTTGGGGCCGAGCCGGCGCGCGTGGCGCTCGAGGTAGCCGAGCACCTCGTCGCTGTTGACGAACGTGGTGATCGGGTTCGCGTAGCCCTTGCGGCGCGGGACGTAGCAGTAGGCGCAGGCCATCGCGCAGCCGTTGGAGAGCCCCGGGGCGATGTAGTCCGCGCTGCGCCCGTTGGGTCGGCAGGCGAGCGACTTGCGGACGCCTAACACGAGCGTGTCGCGCTTGACGCGCGTCCAGTCCTTCACGAGCCCCGCGTTGCCGTGCAGCCCCGGGATGTTCCAGTGCGACGCGACCTCGACGCGCTCGGCGTCGGGGAAGCGCACGAGGATCTCGCGGCCGCGGGCGTAGCCCGTCACGCCCGGCTCGACGTAGATGCGGCCGACGCGGAGCAGGCGGCCGGCCGCCGCGGGCGCGGCGAGCGCGTCGGCCGCGAGTGCGTCGGCCGCGCTCTCGGGCGCGTCGGCCGCGGCCGGGAGCGGCGCGGCCGGCGGCGGGTCGAACAGGTCGAGCGTGTCGTGGTCGGCGTCGAGCACGGGGAGGCGCGCCATGCGCGGTCGTCTGGGCAGGCGGCGTGCCGGGTCAGGCCGGGGACCCGTCGGGCGCGCGACGGGGGTCCGCGACGGGGCGGCGCGCGTCGAGCCTCCCGCTGGTGCACTGTCACTTCCGCAGTTGCGCGCCGTCGCCGGCCGCCGGCGCGCCAAACGCCGCCCACGTGGCGAACGCCTCTGGCGCCGGTCTCATCCGCAGCACACGTTGGGCCCGTCGCCGTACGCGCCGCGGCACGGCGTTTCGCGACGCCCCGCCCGGCCGCCCTCGGCGGCCACCTTCCACGATGGACGAGGACACCATAATGGCAGATCTCTCGGGAACCAGCCGCTCCGGCGGCGGACGCGCGTTCGACCTGCGCCCGCGGCGGCGCGTGATCACGCGCGCGGGGATGACCGCGGCGGCGGGCGTCGCGCTCCTGCTCGCGGGCGCGACGGCACCGGCCCGCGCCCAGTCGTTCGAGCTCGTGATGCAGGGCGTGCTGGACGGGCGCTCCTCGCTCATCAGCGGCAGCACGACGACGCCGCTCGCCGACGGGTCCGCGTTCACGATCCAGGCGTTCTTCGACCCGAGGAGTCCGAATCTGGCGGCCCCGGTCGGAGTCCCCGGCTTCGTCGCGTACACGCCGAGCCTGGTGCAGCTGACCCTCGGCGGCCGGACCTACAGCATGGAGCCGTTCGACGCGCTCGGCCCGACGGGCGTCTCGGTCGCGATCTTCGACGGCACGACGCCGTTCGGACCGCCCGGCCACTACGCGGTCGGCCTGATCCAGGACCCGCTCGCCGACGGCGCCGGCATCGTCCCGGACTACACGGGCGCGACGCCCGCGTTCTCGCTCGGGTCGGGCGGCGTCGTGCCCGCGACGTTCACCGGGTACTTCGGCGTCGGCGTGCAGGGCGGTGCCTGCGTCGCCGGCGGCGGCGCGGACTGCCAGCAGTACGCGATGACCCCGATCCCGATGACGTGGGCGGGCCAGTCCTTCTCGCTCCTCCTCGGCAACTACGACGAGGACGCCACGGCCAGCGGGCCGACGTTCACGGCGAGTCTGCAGGCAGTGCCGGAGCCGGGCGCCCTGGCACTGTCCGCGGCCGGGCTCGTCGGGGTCGCCGCGGTCGCGCGGCGGCGCCGGCGGGCGTGACACGTTAGGCGTCGGCCGCTCGACGCCCGCCGGCCGGGGGCCTCGTCTTTTAGTGTTAGGCGCGGGGCCGCCCGCCGGCGCAGCGGGTGCGGACGGCGCGGACCGGGGCCTCCGGGTCGGGCGGCTCGCCGACGACGTGCGAGTCGTGGTGCGTCTCGGCCCGGCCCACGAGCGTGTCGCCGCGCGCGGCCAGCCGCAGGCGCACGCCCGTGAAGCCCGTCGACCACCACAGGTCCACCGAGTCGCCCGCGACCGACCGCCCCGCCGGCCAGTTCCCCCCGGCGACCTTGGCAGGCTGCACGGCAAACCGGTGGTCGAACGGCGGCGGAAGTACGACGGTATCGAGGCGGAAGCGCGCGGGCGGCTGCTGGCTGGTCATCGTCGGGCCACCAGCGGGCGCACGCTGCCACGAGCCGACGGTGAGCCGGTAACACCCCGCGAGCGCGCGCACCCGGGGCGTGACGACGGCGCGGGCCGGGGCGGTGTCCGACGGAGTCTGCGCGCGGCGCGGCGCCGCCCAGGACGCCGGCCGTGGCGAGCAGGACGGATCGCACGCGACGATGGGTGACGCCTAACGTCGACGAGAAGCCGGGGGCGGCGGGGGGGGACGGCGCCGAGGCGAGACCGCGCCGAGGGCCGCTCACGGGCGGAACGTGACCACGGCCGAATCGGACCAGCGCTCGCCGTAGAAGTTGCCGTACCCGCCGGTGAGCGCGCACCGCCCAGGCCCGAGCACCAGGCCGTACGCCCGCCCCGGGACCCGGGTGTCCCACCCGGTCGCGCCAGCGTCGAGTAGGACGTCGTACACGCGCTGCCGCGTCTCCCCCGGCGCGTACGCGTACCCGGTCGGGTCGTCCGCGCGCGACTCGACGGCCGTGATCCGGGTGCCGGGCGGGCCGACGATCCGGAGCTGGTACCGCACGTCCGACATCGGGAGCGGGGCCCGCGTCGGTGAGGCACGCCCCGGGGCAGGCGACCACGCCGCCGCACCGGCCGAGGAACGCAGCGCGCGGGTGGCCGGGGACGCGGAGCAGGGCGTGCAGCATCTCGTGGCGCACGGTGCTGCCCTCCTGGGCCCAAACGTCCGCGACCACGATCCGGTCACTCGCCGACGAGTAGTAGGCGGCCGCGTTCACGTCGCCGGCGCGGACGGGCACGATCGCGGCGTGCGGCACGCGGTAGAACTGCACGGCGCCGAGCGGGCGCGTGACGCCGCTGCACGCCTCGACCATGGCCCACCACCGGGCGTAGACGGGCGGCGGCGCGAAGCGCTCGGCGCCGGGGGGCACGGGGTCGACGAGCCCGCAGCGGGCGAACGCCAGCGCGCACGCCGCCGGAGCGGCGGCAGACCGCGCACGCAGGAACGGGAGGGAAGCTGGGCGGGCCATCACGTCCTCGAATGCTGGTAGCGCCTGACACCAAAGTTGAGCCGCCGGGCCCTCGCGGCGTGGCGAGGTCGCGGTACGACGGGGGCCGACGGCGGCCCGGGCGCGCGCGTACCTCCAGACACTGCTCGCCGGCGCGGCGCGGCGCAACGGGTGGCAGCTCGCCGCGGCCGCGGGCGAGGCCACGCCGTACGGCATGCAGCGCCTGATCGCCAGCGCGACGTGGGACGCCGACGCGGTCCGCGACGACCTGCGGGCCTACGTGCTGGAGCACCTGGGCGCGCCGGGCGGGGTGCGGATCGTCGACGCGACCGGGTTCCTGAAGAAGGGGGACCGGTCGGCCGGCGTGCAGCGCCAGTACTCGGGCACGGCCGGGCGCATCGAGAACTGTCAGGTCGGCGTGTTCCTCGCCGACGCGAGCCGGAAGGGGCACGCCTTCGTCGACCGCGCGCTCTATCGCCCGCGCGAGTGGGGCGACGACCGCGCGCGGTGCCGCGCGGTGGGCGTCCCCGACGCCGTGCCGTTCCGGACCAAGCCGGTGCTCGCGCGCGGGATGCTCGAGCGCGCGCTCGACGCCGGCGTGCGCCCGGCGTGGGTGACCGCCGACGAGGTGTACGGGAGCGACCACCGGCTGCGCGTCCTGCTCGAAGCCCGTGACCAGCCCTACGTGCTCGCCGTGCGTCGCACCGAGGCGCTGGTCCACCTGGGCGTGCGCGGGACGCCGCGGGCCGCGGCACGGGCCGACGCGCTCCCGCGGCGCGCGTGGCGGGTGCTCAGCGCCGGCGCCGGCACGAAGGGCCCGCGCGCGTTTCGCTGGGCGTGGGCGGAAGTACGCCGTCCGGACGAGGATGCGGCGTCCCGCGCGTGGCGCCACGCCCTGCTGGCGCGCGAGTCGTTGGCGCCCGCCGCCGCGGGCGCGCGCGAGCGCGCGTACAGCGCGCGTACTACGTGGTGTTCGCGCCGGCGGCCGCGACGCTTGCCGAGGTCGTGCGGGTCGCCGGGGCGCGGTGGCGCATCGCGCCGGCGTTCGAGGCGGCGAAGCAGGAGGTCGGGCTCGACGAGGACGAGGTCCGCAAATCCGACGGCTGGTCTCGCTCCGTGACGCTCGCGCTGTTCGCGCACGCCTTCCTCGCCGTCGCCCGCGCCCGCGCGGCGCCGCGAAAACAGGGGACCCGGCACGGCCCGCGCACGCCAACGCGCTCCTCCCGCTGACCGTCCCCGCGGTGCGCCACCTGCTCGCCCGACTCGCGCTCACCCGGGTCGTCCCGCCGCTGGAGATCTTCCGGTGGTCGCGCTGGCGCCGGCGCCACCAGTGGCGCGCGCAAGTCGCGCACGACCGCCGCAGAGCGCCTAACTGACGGCGTGCAACTGTAGGATTAAGCTGCCGCCGGGTGGTGCGGGTGCGCGGGCGCCGAGGCGGGCGGATGCCGAGGGGCGTCGCGGGGCGTCCCGGCGGACCCGGGCCGCTGCAACGCCTTGATATTTCCAAGGCGCCCAGGGCGCCGCATCGTTCGGCATCCCCGTTCCGAGGAGAGTTCATGCTGCACTCTGGGATCGACCTGCACAAGCGCGATCTGACCGTGCCCACGGTCGACGCGGCGGGACAGCCGGTCAAGACCGCCCGCCTGCGGACGACGCGCGCCGCGGTGACGCAGTACTTCGCCGGGCCCGGGGCGGACGCCTCTGAGCAGCGCGCCGTGGTCGAGTCGACCGCGACCTGGTACTGGCTCGCGGACCTCGTGCGCGAGCAGCAGATCGACCTCACGCTTGGGCATAGCAAGTACATCAAGGCGATCAGCGACGCCAAGGTGAAGACCGACGCCGTCGGTGCGGCGACGCTGGCGCAGCTGCTCCGATCGGACCTGATCCCCGAGGCGCACGCATGAGCGTAGCTCATGATCAGTCCCGACCTGCGCGAGCCCCGCGACCTGCTGCGCCAGCGCCTTGCGTCAGCGCCTCGTCCTCGTCGCCAAGCGCACGCGCTGCAAGAACGCCGTGACGGGCCTGCTCGCCCAGCACAACGTCGCGACGCCGGCCGAGCTCCCGGCGCTCCCGCGCTTCCAGTGCGACCTGCACGCCGAGCAGCGCGCGCGGCTGACGGCACAGATCAAGCGACTCGAGCGCGAACTCCGGCCGACGCTCGTCCCCGACGCGGACGTCCAACGCCTCCGCTGGATCCCGGGCATCGGCAAGGTCGCCGCGTTCACGCCCCACCTCGAGATCGACGGCGTCCGGCGCTTCGCCGACGTCCGTGCCTTCTTCTCGTACTGCCGCCTCGTACCGGGCGCGAAGAACTCCGGCGGGAAGAACCGGCACGGAGCGCGTGCGCGCGCGCACGAAGGACGGCAATCGGTACCTGAAGCTCGCCTTCAGTCACGCGGCCGTGCGCGCGATCCAGTACTACCCGGAGATCCAGGCGTGGTACCGGCCGCGCCGGCGGACCAAGGGCGCCATGATCGCCCGCGCGCTGGTCGCCAAGGAACTCGCCCGCATCGTCTACCACGTGCTCGCGAAGCCGCAGTCCTTCAACGGCACGTTCAAGGGTGCGACGCTCAGTCGCACGAAGAAAGCGCAGTGGCCCGTGGACGGGCCACCCCGGACCCCGAGCCCCACCGCCGAACTGGACTCGGCGCGCCCTCGCGACTCGCTCGCGGGCGGCGCGACCGCCGTCGCCTTTGATTGGGACGGGATCCGTCACGCCGTCGGCCACCTCTGGGACTCCGCCGGGAGAGCCCGTAATGGTGTAGGGACGCCGCTGTCTACGTCCGCCGCCGAGATGCTGACCGGCTGCCGCTGTCGTACCACCGCACGCCGCAGGACCGCACGACCCGCGTAGGCGCGGCCCCCCGCGCCGAGCTCGCACGCGCCCCCTTGCGTCCTAACTCCTTGATGGCGTTAGGCGTCAGCGGCGCGACTGCCAGACCTGCGGGTCGCGGCGGAAATGCCCGCAGGCGAGCACGACAACCCCGTCCGGCTCGACCAGGAAGTACACCGCGGACGGGAACCGCCGCAGCAGCGCCCGCCGGACGTCCTCGTGCGCGCCCCCGTAGGCGCGCGGGAACCGCTCGGGCGACCGGGCCACGGTCGCCAAGAGCGCCCGCACGGCCCGCGTAAACGCCCGCCCGAGCCCGGGCCGCTCCCCCTCGTACCAGTCCGCCGCCTCTCGGATGTCCGCCCCGGCTTCGGCCCGGAGCGTCAGCGCGGCCATTAGCCGGGCTGCCGCCCGAGTCCGGCGTCGATCTCGTCGAGGACCTCCTGCCAGGGGCGCCCGCGGTCGCCGTCGCGGCGGTACGCCGCTAGCCTCCGCTCGACCTCGCGCACGTGCCACTCGGCGACGGGCACCGCCTCGGGCGACCCGAGGGCGAGGCTGTCCCAGAGGTCCTCGACGAGCTGAAGGCGCTCGTCGGGCGTGAGGTGGCTGAAGTCGAGGACAGAAGTGGCCATAGCCGGAATGTGTGGGCCGAGCGGCAGGGCCGGCAACCCGGCGGCCGGCGCCCCGGCGACGAGCCCGGCCCGGCACCGGACCTCTGTTGACGCCCAACGCCTATTCAGCTGCGGCCGTCCCGCAGCTACCGAGCGCCGCGGCCACCACACGCGGCGCGGCCCGACAACATCGCCAACCTTTCCCGCGCGTGCTTCCCGCCCGTCGGCCTCAGCGCCCCCGCCCCCCGCCCCGTAGACGCAACGGCCCTCACCCCCGCGTCCGCACCCATGCCCAGCCGCCCGTCCGCGCCCCCGGCGATCCGCGTCGCCGCCGCCCTCGCGACCACCCTCGCCGCGCTCACGCCCCCCGGCCCGCGCGCGCGCGCCCAGTCCGCCGTTGCGACGCCGCCCGCGCCGGCCGCCGGGACGCGCCTCCTCCGCACCCCCAGCGTCAGCGCGCAGCACATCGCCTTCGCCTACGGCGGCAACGTCTGGATCGTCGACCGCGCCGGCGGCGCCGCGCGCCGCCTCACGAGCACACCCGGCGAGGCCTCCAACCCCAAGCTCTCTCCCGACGGCCGCTGGGTCGCCTACAGCGCCGACGTCGGCGGCAACACCGACGTCTACGTCGTCCCCGCACTCGGCGGCGAGCCCCGCCGCCTCACCTGGCACCCCAGCGCCGACCTCGTCCAGGGGTGGACGCCCGACGGGCGGCGCGTCGTCTTCGCGTCCGGGCGCGCGACCGACGCGCCGACGCCCGTGCCGCGCTTCTGGACCGTCGCGCTCGACGGCGGGCCCGAGGTGCCGATGCCGATGCCGCGCGCGTACCAGGGGAAGCTGTCCCCCGACGGACGCCGGCTCGCCTACCGCATGCCCAACAGTTGGGACGAGGAGCGGCGCAACTACCGCGGCGGACAGAACCGCCCGGTGTGGATCCTCGACCTCCAGACGATGGCCGTCGAGACCGTGCCGTGGACCGACTCCAAAGAGCTCGACCCCGTCTGGGTCGGCAACGACGCGGTCTACTTCCTCTCCGACCGCGACGGCGTGCAGAACGTGTGGGCCTACGCCACCGGCACCAAGCAGCTCCGCGAGGTCACCCACTACCGCGACTTCGACGTCAAGTCGCTCGACGCCACGCCTAACGCGGTCGTGTTCGAGCAGGCCGGCGTGGTCCACGAGCTGGACCCGGCGAGCGGGCGCGAGCACGTCGTGCCGATCACCGCCGCGGGCGACTTCCCGTGGATGATGCCGCAGTGGAAGGACGTGAGCGGCCGCGTGACCGCGCTCGCCATCTCCCCCACGGGGCGGCGGGTGGCGGTCGAGGCGCGCGGCGAGATCTTCACCATCCCGGCCGAAAAGGGCGACGCGCGGAACCTCACCCACGCGAGCGGGTCGGCCGAGCGTGACCCGGTGTGGTCGCCCGACGGCCGGTTCGTCGCGTACTTCGGGGACCGGTCGGGGGAGTACCGGCTGTACATCGCGCCGCAGGACGGCGTCACCCCCGCGCGCGAGATCGCGCTCCCCAACCCGACGCACTACTACGCGCCGGCGTGGAGCCCCGACGGGCGCCGCATCGCCTACACCGACACCGACTTCCGCATCTGGTCGCTCGACGTCGCCACGGGGAAGGCGACCGTCGTCGACCAGGACACGTACCTCGTGCCGCGGCGCGAGCTCGAGCCGGTGTGGAGCCCCGACGGGCGCTGGCTCGCCTACGCCAAGCGGCTGCCGTCGCTCTACCGCGCGGTCGTCGTCGCGAACGTCGAGACGGGGGAGAAGCACCAGCTCACGGACGGCCTCGCCGACGCCGTCGCGCCGGCGTGGGACGCGTCGGGCAAGTACCTGTGGTTCCTGGCGTCGACCAACTACGCGCTCGCCTCGCAGTGGCTCGACATGTCGAGCTACGAGCGGCCGGTGACACGCGCGCTCTACATGGCCGTGCTGCAGAAGGGCGAGCCCTCGCCGCTCCTGCCGGAGAGCGACGAGGAGGCGAGCCTCGCGGGCGCGCCGCCCGCGCCGCAGCGCCCGGGCGAGCCGCCGCGCGAGGAGGAGACGGCGCGCCGGGCCGCGGTGCGCGCGCGCGTGGACAGCATGCGCGCCGACACCACCCGCGGGCGCGACAGCGCGCGCACGCCGGCGCCTAACGGAAGCCGCGCCGTCCGCATCGACGTCGACGGCCTGCGCCAGCGCATCCTGCCCGTGCCGGGCGTGGCGGCGCGCGACTACGAGGGGCTCCGGAGCGGCGCGCCGGGCGCGGTGTTCTTTCTCGAGACGGTCACCCCGACCGGCACCGCGGACGCGCCGGCGCCGGGGGGCACGCTCCACCGCTACACGCTCCGCGACCGGCGCGCGGTGGCGTTCGCGCCCAACGTCGCGCAGTTCGTCGTCAGCGCCAACGGGCAGAAGGTACTCTACCGCACGCCGGCCGCCGCCGGCGCGCCGGGGGCCCCGGGCGCCGCCCCCACGCTCTTCGTCGTCGACGCCACGGGCGCGCCGCCCGCGACCACGGGGTCGGACGCGGCGAAGGGGCGTCTGGCCGTCTCGCTGCGCATGTGGGTGGACCCGAAGGCCGAGTTCGCGCAGATCTTCCACGAGGGGTGGCGCAACCAGCGCGACTACCTGTACGTGAAGAACATGCACGGCGCGGACTGGCCCGCCGTGGGGCGCATGTACGGCGCGCTGCTCCCCTCGGTGATGCACCGGGCGGACCTCAACTACCTGCTCGACTGGATGGGGTCGGAGCTCGCCATCGGGCACTCGTTCGTGCGCGGCGGCGACCTGCCCGAGACGGGCAACGGCGCGCCGGGCGTCGGCCTGTTAGGCGCCGACCTCGCGGTCGAGAACGGGCGCTACCGCGTCACCCGGATCTACGACGCGGAGAGCTGGAACCCGGAGCTGCGCGCGCCCCTCGCCGGCCCAGGGATCGACGTCCGGCCGGGCGACTACCTCCTCGCCGTCAACGGCACCGAGCTCGCGGGCACGGACAACGTCTACCGCCTCCTCGACGGCACCGCCAACCGGCAGACGGTGCTGCTCGTCAACGCGCGCCCCACGCTCGAGGGCGCGCGCCGCGTCACCGTGCTCCCCGTGGCGAGCGAGGCGGGGCTGCGCACGCGCGCGTGGGTGGAGCGCAACCGCCGCACGGTCGACTCGCTCTCCGGCGGCCGGCTCGCCTACGTGTACCTGCCCAACACGGCGCAGCCGGGCTACCAGAGCTTCAACCGCTACTATTTCGCCCAACAAGACCGCCGGGGGGCGGTGATCGACGAGCGCTACAACGGCGGCGGCTCCGCGGCCGACTACATCATCGACCTCCTCCAGCGCGACTTCGACGGCTACTTCAACTCGGCCATCAACCAGCGCGTCCCGTTCACGAGCCCCGAGGCGGGCATCTGGGGGCCGAAGGTGATGATCATCAACGAGATGGCCGGCTCGGGCGGCGACCTCATGCCGTACATGTTCAAGCGTCGCCGCCTCGGCCCCCTCGTCGGCGAGCGCACGTGGGGCGGGCTCGTACACACGGCCGACACGCCGCTCTTCGTCGACGGCGGGTCGATGATCGCGCCGCGCGGCGGCTTCTTCACGCGCGACGGGCATTGGGCGGTGGAGAACGAGGGGGTCGCGCCGGACATCGCGGTCGAGAACTGGCCGCGGGACGTCGCGGCCGGGCACGACCCGCAGCTCGAGCGGGCGGTGCAGGAGGCGCTGCGGCTGCTGGCCGAACACCCGGTCGACCGCCGGACGAGCGAGCCGCCGCCGCCGACGTGGGGGCGGCGCGAGGGACGGCAGTAAGAGGGCGGTGTGTGGTGGGGCGGGGGAACGGCGCGGTTGACGAGGCGCTGTTGGTGAGGCGCTGTTGGTGCGGCGACCCGGCCGGTCGGAGCCCGGCGCTTCATCAACAGCGCCAGTCCAACAGCGCCCGATCAACAGCGCCTCATCAACCGCGCCCGATCAACCGCGCCGTTCCCCCGCCCCACCACACGCAGTTCCCCCCTACCGCGCCCCCAGCGCGAACGCCCTCCCCCGCCACGCCCGCGGCCGCCGGAGCGTGCTGAGCCACAGCCGCGCCGTCGCCGCGGGATCGGCGAGCGGGCTGCACCAGTACGCCGCCCCGCGCCGCGCGTACGACCCGCGCGTCGCGGCGAGCACGCCGAGCCGCACGGCGAGCAGCGCGAGGTTGACGACGACGAGCGCCGTGCCGAACGCGCCCGGCCGCCACCCCGCGGCGGCCGCGGCGAGCGCGCCGGCCGCGGCGAGCGGCGGCGCCCCCATCGCGAGCGTGACGACCGCGAGGTCGAGCGCCTGGCGCGCCGGCGCGCTCGCGTCGGCGAGGTCGAAGCTCCGCCCCCACTCCTGCCACGCCTCGCCGACCGAGGCGTAGGCGCGTACGTCGTAGAGCCGCGCGCCGTCGAGGAAGCCGACGCGCGCGCCGCGGCGCATGAGGTGGCGGGCGAGCGCGACGTCGTCGGCCCAGCTCGCGCGCGCCGGCGCGTAGCCGCCGTAGCGCACGAGCAGCGCGCGCCGCGCGAGGAAGCACTGGCCGTTGGCGAGCACGTCGCCCGGCGTGCGCGGGCGCGGCGTCGGCGCGCCCAGCCGGTAGACGAGCGTGGCGAGCATCGCCGGCTGCAGCAGGCGCTCCGCGGCCGACTGCCCGGCGAAGCGCGGCGCGAAGCTCACGACGTCGAGTTCGTACGCCGCCGCGGCCGCGACGACCGCGGCGACCATCCCCGGCGCGGGCGCGGTGTCGGCGTCGACGCCGAGCACCCAGTCGCCCGTCGCGTGCCGGAGGCCGTGTTCGAGCGCCCACACCTTGCCCACCCACCCCGGCGGGAGCGCCGGGTCGGTGAGCAGCCGCACGCGCGGGTCGTGCGCGGCCGCCGCCGCGACGATCTCGCGAGTCCCGTCGGTCGAACGCGAGTCGACGACGAGCACTTCGGCGAGCGGCGCGCCCTGCCGCGCGAGGCCGTCGAGGCAGGGGCCGAGCCGGGCGGCCTCGTTGAGCGTCGCGACGAGCACCGTCACGCGCGCGGGCGCGTGGCCCGCCGCGGCGACGTGTGCCCACCGCGCGTCCGCGGGGTCGACGAGCGGAGCCACCGCCGGCGTGCGCGCGAGGCCGGGGAGCAGGCGCCAGAGCACGCGCACGAGCACGGTCGCCTGCGCGGCGGCGAGCGCGCCCGTGGCGACGTCGCTCACGGCGGCGGCGCCCCGGCGTAGGAGCACCCCGACGTACACGTCTCGCGCACGACGACGCGCGCGAGCCCCGGCAGCGCCGGCCGGAGCCGCCGCCACAGCCAGCGCGCGAGCACCTCGCTCGTCGGGTTCTCCAGTCCGGGCACGTCGTTGAGGTAGTAGTGGTCGAGCTCCGCGTGGACAGGCGCCCACGCGGCCTTGAGGTCGCCGAAGTCCATCACCCACCCGGCCGGCCCGGCGAGCGGCCCACGCACGTGCACCTCGACCCGGAAGGAGTGGCCGTGCAGCCGCCGGCACTTGTGCCCCTCGGGCACGTGCGGCAGCCGGTGCGCCGCCTCGAACGTGAACTCCTTCCAGATCTCCCACGTTTCTGCGGGCGTGTCGGCGTGGGCGTCGGTCATCGGCGAATCCGTCATCCGGAAATCGGTCATCCGGGGATGATGGACCGGCCGTCCGCGCCGTACAACGGTCCCCAACCTGCCCTGCGCACCGCCGTGCCAGATTCGACCGACCAGCCCGTCGCCCGCGCCCGCCGTCTGCCGAGCGCGACCGTCCTCGCCCTCCTCGCGCTTGCCGCCGGCACCGCACTCGGCGCGGTCGCGACGAGCACCCACAACGGCGCGCTCGCCGGCGTGGTCGACGCGCTCGCGCCACTCGGCGCGCTCTGGGTCAACGCGATCCGGATGACCCTCGTTCCCCTCGTCGTTTCGATGCTCGTCACGAGCGTCGCGGGCGTGGCCGACGTCGGCGCGGTGGGGCGGCTCGGGGTCCGCGCGCTCGTCTGGTTCGTCGTCCTGCTCGCCGGCTGCGCGCTGATCGCCGCGCTCGCCGCGCCCACGCTCTTCCGCTACGTGCCCGTGGACGCGAGCGCGGCCGCCGCACTCCGCGCACACGCGACCGCCGCCGCCGGCACGCCGGCCGAGGTGCCCACGCTCGGCGGCTTCCTCACCGGCCTCGTCCCCGCCAACCCGCTCAAGGCCGCGGTCGACGGCGCGATGCTCCCGCTCATCGTCTTCACCCTGCTCTTCGCGGCCGCGGTGACGCGACTCGCGCCCGAGCCGCGCGCGCTCGTCACGGGGTTCTTCCGTGCGGTGAGCGAGGCGATGCTCGTCGTCGTCGGCTGGGTGCTCGCGCTCACCCCAATCGGCGTGCTCGCCCTCGCCGCCGGGTTAGGCCGCGACCTCGGCGCCGGGGCGATCGGCGCGGTCGGGGGCTACGTGCTGATCCTCTGCGGGCTCGTCACGGTCGTAACGCTGCTCTGCTACCCCGTCGCCGCCGCGTTCGGGCGCGTCTCGATGCGGACCTTCGCGCGCGCGGTACTCCCGGCCCAGGCCGTCGCGGTCAGCTCGCGTTCGTCGCTCGCCTCGCTCCCCGCGCTCATCGCCGGCTTCCGCGCGACGTTAGGCGAGCGCCCCGCGGTGACCGGCTTCGTGCTCCCCCTCGCCGTCTCGACGTTCAAGCTCGACACGCCGGTGGCCGACCTCGCCGGGCCGCTCTTCCTCGCCCACCTCTACGGCGTCCCGCTCGGCCCCGCCCAGATCGCGACGATGACGCTCGTCACGGTGGCGATGAGCTTCAGCAACCCGGGGATCCCGAGCGGCGGCCTCTTCGTCGTGACCGCGCCGGTGCTGCTCGCGGTGGGGCTGCCGTTAGACGGGATCGGGCTGCTGATCGCGGCGGACGCGATTCCGGACGTGTTCAACACGTTAGTCAACGTGACCGGCGACATGACCGTCGCGACGATCCTCGCGCGCGACGCCGAAGCCTGAGCGTCGCCGCCCCGGCGCGGGCGGTGACGAGGTCACGTCCAGTACAACCACCCCGCCTCCGGCCACCGCTCCCGCACCGCCGCCGCGAACCATCCCTTCAACTCGGCCATCACGTCGCGGGGGTACACGTACTTCGCGTTCCCGAACTTCGTCCGCTTCGCCGTGCGCTTCGCGTCGTCCATCTCGAGCGCGGTGTTCGGGTACCACCCGCGGAGCACCCCGCGCGAGCCCTCGGTGTAGCGGTGCGTGATGCACTCGACCGTGAGGCGGGTCCGGGGGGCGAGCGCCTCGGGCGGGAGCGCCGCGCGCGCGGCGTCGAGCAGGGCGCCGTACTCCGCCTCCCACCCCTCGACCGGCATGATCGGCGCGAGCACGAGCCCGACCGGGTACCCCGCCGCGGCGAGTTGCGCCGCCCCCGCGAGGCGTTCGGCGACCGGCGCCGTCCCGCCCTCGAAGCGGCGCGCGACCGGGTCGGCGTTGAGGCTGACGCGGCAGCGCGTGCGCCCCGCGTGCGGCAGCCCCAGCAGCGGCGCGACGAGCGCCGGCGACGAGAACTTCGTCGTCCAGCGGAGCCGCGCGCGCTCGAGCGCGGGGTCGGTGCCGAAGCGCACGACGGCTTCGCCTAACGAGCCCGTGAGGTGCTCGAGGGCGAGCGGGTCCGTGTAGCAGCTCGCCTCGAACGTAGTCAGCGCCCCGCCGTCGAGCCCCGCGCCGTCGCCGCCCCACTCGGCCGCCGCGCGCGCGCCCGTCGGCCGCCCGACGTAGCCGGCGAGGTTGCCGAGGATCGCGTCGAGGTTGCCGTACGCGCGCACGAGCGGCGGGCCGGCGAGCGAGCCCGCGAGGTAGCAGTAGTGGCAGTGCGCCGGGCACCCCTGCGCGAGGTGGAACTGCCAGTCGGCCGAGGGCGGGATGGGCGCGAGCTTCAGCTGGCCGGCGGGCGCGTTCACGACGGCGAGCGTGCGCTTGGCGGCCCGGTACGTCGCCCGCGGGTCGTCGCCCGCGACGCTCGGCAGCCGGTTGCCGCGGAGCGCCTCTGCCGGCAGGCCTAACGCGGTCACCCGCCCGAAGATCTGCCGCCCCCACCGCTCGGCGAGCGCGTCCCTGGTGAACAGGACGCGCTCCGGCATCCAGCGGTGGCGGACGCGGGCGCCCGCGTCGGGCGCCGGGGCGTCGGGCGCCGCGGCGTTAGGCGCGGGCGCCGGGGCGGGGTCGAAGAGCGGGAGCGAACGCGACGGAAGGGCGGCGGTGGGCACGGGTGTTGTACCCGGCCGCCCACCCGGATGTCCCGTCAGTCCTCGTCCGCCGCGTCGTCCGTTGGGTGGTCCGCCGCGTCGTCGAGCGCGTCCGCGACCGCGGGCCGGTGCCGCGCGAGCCACGCCACCGCCGCCGTGCCGTCGATCTCCACCACCACGCCGGCGTCGGTGCGCCGGGCGTGGCGCAGCACGTCGGCCACCTCGGGGTCGTCGTCCGAGAGCGCCGCGGCGACCTCCTCGGCTTCGTCGCCCGTCCACGCGGCCCGTACGAGGGCGGCCAGTTCCCGCGCGGTCGCGCCGGCGAGCCACGCCGTCACGTCGCAGACGTGTTCGGCCACCCCGTCGTCGCTCCACACGGTCGCTTCCACGCGCTCGACCGGGCGCGCCGCCCGCGCGCGGGCGCGCTCGACGGCCGCGCGGTCAAAGGGGGCGGGAGGCTCGAGCTCCGCCGCGTCGAGCGGCTCGGAAACGATCGGGGTGAGCGGGACGATGAGGATCCCGTCGACCGGCGGTAGCGCCTCGAGCGGCGTCGCGTCGAGAAACGGCGAGTCGCTGCGCAGCACGCCGCCGAGCACGAGCGGAGTGCCGTCCACGGCCGGAAAGGGGACGTGCGGCGTCCGGCGGGGCGCGTCGTGCAGCCCCGCCTCGATGAGGGCCGGGTCGAACGGGTACGCGGGGGTGGGAAACGGCACGGCAGGGTACGGCAGGGGTGGGCGGCGCGACGTGCGGGCCGGTGTGCCCCCGCGCTCCCGGACAGCGGTCCAGGCCCGGAAGCGGTCGATTGCGACCGCCCACGGTGACGGACGCGCGACGCCCGCCGCCCGCAATCACCGGCCCCCCGCAATCGCGGGTACGAAGTCCCGCGCGGTCGCGCGATCAGGCCACCGCGCGGATCCCGCGCGCGACCCACGCCTGCAGCTCGGGGTCGTCGGCGACCGCCTCCGCCGTGACGACGACCCACGTGCTCATCGGCCGGCCGCCGCCGGGGGTGAACGGGGTCGCCCCGGGCTCGGCGAGCGCGACTTCGTACTCGCCGCGAGGCACCTTGACGATGATTCCTTCCCCCCAGACGATCACGAACGTCTGCTTGCCGAGCATGAAGCCGCGGCCGCCGAACATGCTGCGCTGGCGGGCGCCGCGCACGCCGAGGGGGGCGAGGGCGTCGGCGACGCGCTCGACGAGGCCGCTATCGTAGGGCATGACCGGAAACGTGCACCACGACGGGGCGGCGCGCGAGCGGGCCGCCCCCACCGGCCCGTGACGCGGCGGCTCGGGTACGCGGCCGGGGCGCTCGCGACCATCGCGCTCGGACTCGCGGTGCACCGCGGCGGCATCCCGTTGCCGCCGGCGGCGCGCGACGTCTCGGGCGACGCGCTCTGGGCGGCGATGGTGTTCTGGTGGATCGGCGTGGGGTGGCCGCGCGCGTCGACGTCACACCGGGCAGGGGCCGCGCTCGCGGTCGCGTTTGGGGTGGAGTTCAGCCAGTGCTATCACGCACCCGGGATCGACGCCGCGCGCGCGACGACGCTCGGCCATCTGGTGCTCGGCTCCGACTTCGACCCGCGCGACCTGTTGGCCTACGCGCTCGGGGTGGGAGTTGCCGCGGTCGTCGAACGGGCGGTCGTGGGACCGGACGGCCGCGCTACCGCGCGACCCGTGCGATCCGCCCCCGCGGACCCACCGCCCACCCCGCCGACGCCCCGGCGAAGCTGACCGCGTTCCACTCCGTGCTGTCGACCGGTGTCCACGTCCGCCCGTCGTCGCGCGTGACGGCCGCGCCCGCGCCGCCGACCGCGACCGCCGTGCGCTCGAGCCCCGGCACGTAGGCCAGCCCCGACCAGTACCCGGGCGCCGTCCCGCCGAGGTCCGTGCGCTCCCACCGGTTGCCGTCGTCGGTGCGCACGATCTGCCCCGTGCCGGTCCGCGCCTGCCGGTAGTCACCG
The DNA here is from genome assembly GCA_019973575.1 of Gemmatimonadetes bacterium T265. Lineage (NCBI taxonomy): Bacteria > Pseudomonadati > Gemmatimonadota > Gemmatimonadetes bacterium T265. The sequence goes on along the minus strand of BPUI01000001.1, from coordinate 1,788,313 downwards.
CCCACCGCGAGCGCGGGCGTCGGCAGCGCGCGCAGGGTGCGCTCGCGGAGGTTCGCGGTCACCGTGGTCCCGCCCCCGCCGGGTGCGCCCGCGACGGCGAACAGCCCCGCGCTCGTCCCCCGCGGCGTGACGGGCGCGGCCACCGCGTCCCAGCGCGCCCCGCCCGTCGTCGTCGTGAACACGCGCGCGCCGTTCGGCCCGCCGGTCGCGAACCACGCACGCGTGTCGGCGCCGACTGCGAGCGCCGCGTTCCCCGCCGCGAACGCCCCCTCGTCCGGGAGCGCGGTCGGCATCCCCTCGGCCGGCGTCGGGCGCCACGTCGCGCCGCCGTCGCTCGTCGCGAGGACGAAGAAGTGACGCGCCGCGCCCTCGCCCACGGGGTCGCTCAGCACCAGGCCGTACTGCCGGTCCCAGAACGCGACCGCGTCGTAGAACACCCCGCGGGCCGTGTCCTGCCGCACGAGCGTCCAACTCCGCCCACCGTCGGCCGTCCGGTACAGGCGCGCCTGCCCCGCCGCCCCGTCGCCCGCGCTCGCGACGATCGCGGTGAGCGAGTCGAACGCCCACACCGAGCGGAAGTCGAGCGCGTCGGCCCCGGGCACAAGGCGCCGACGCCACGTCGTCCCGCCGTCGGTGGTGCGAAGGACCGTGCCCCCGCTGCCGCTCGCCCACGCGACCTGCGCGCTCACCGCGCGCACCCCACGCAGCGACGCGCCGCCCGCGTCGGGCGCGGGCTGCGCGGTCCAGAACGGGCGCGGCAGCGTGCGCCACGGGTCGGGGCCGCCGGCGAGGAGGGAGCGGTCGAACGGCTCGCCGCCCACGGGCGGGCCGATGAGCGGGGCGTTCGTGCGCCCGCAGGCCGCGAGTCCGCAGGCCGCGACGGCGAGGAGCGCGACGGCGGCCGCCGCCGGGAACGCGTGAGTCGTCATGGGATCCCGTTAGGCAGGTGTGATCGAGTCGTCGCCGAACCCCCGCCGCGGCCGCCCGGCCTTCACGACCGTCCCCCGGGCGCCCGCGCCGTCCCCGACGACTGCGGGAACGCCCAGTACACGGCGAGGAAGGCGAGCACCGCGACGCTCGCCGGCACGCTCAGCAGGGCGAGCAAGGTGGCGGCGAGGTACGTGTACGGACCGTAGCGGAAGCTCGACGAGATGGTCTGCACGCCGGGGTGCGCGGGGTCGTGCAGCAGCCCCGAGCGGCGGATGTAGCCCCAGAGCAGGTTGAACGCGACCGCCATCCACACGTACGCCCCGCCGAAGACCAGCGTCGCCACCGTCCGGTCGCGGCCCGGCGCGCCCGCGAGGTGTTCGGCGAGGACGGCCGTCGGGAACGGGAGGAGCGAGACGGCCATGAGAAAGAACACCGTCACCATGAGCAGGCCGCGGTCGGCGCGCCGCACGTGGTCCATGACCGCGTGGTGGTTGGCCCAGATCACGCCGATCGTGAGGAAGCTGACGACGTAGGCCACGTACGACGGCCAGCGCGCGAGCAGCGCGCCGCCGAGCCCCGCCGCCCCGCCCTCGCCCACGGGCGGCACCTTGATCTCGAGCACGAGGAGCGTGATCGCGATCGCGAACACGCCGTCGCTGAACGCCTCGAGGCGCGTCGTCGTCGTGGTGCCGTCGAGCGACGGCGGTTCGGCCGCCACGGCCGGCGCCCGTGCGGTCGGCGGGGCTCAGCGCGGCGCGTCGATCTCGTCGATCCGCCGCTGGTGCCGCCCGCCCTCGAACGGCGTCTCGGCCCACGTGCGTACGATCGCCTCGAGGTCCGCCTCGGCGACCAGGCGCTCGCCTAACGAGAGCACGTTCGCGTCGTTGTGCTGCCGCCCGTAGCGCGCCGCGTCCACGTTCCAGCAGAGCGCGCAGCGCACCCCGGGCACGCGGTTGGCGACGATCGCCTCGCCGTTCCCCGACCCGCCGAGCACGACGCCGCGCTCGAACTCGCCGCGCGCGACCGCCTCGGCGGCGGGGCGGATGAAGAGCGGGTAGTCGACCGGCTCCTCCGAGTCGGTGCCATAGTCGGTGACGTCGTGCCCCCACCCGCGGAGCATCGGGATGATGAGCGACTTGTAGCGGAAGCCCGCGTGGTCCGAAGCGATGACGATGCGCATGCGGGAACGATGTACCTTGCGCCGCATGCAGGACACCCCCCCACCGGCCGCCGTCGTCGCCGACACCCCGGCCGTCGCCACGGCCGGGGTCGTCCCGGCTGGGGTCGTTCCCGGCGTCGAAGTCCTGCTCCGCGACTCGCTCCACCTCGTGCGCGGGCGGCGCGTCGGGCTGATCACCAACCCCACCGGCCGCGACCGCGTGGGAACGAGCACCGCCGACCTGCTCGCCCGCGCGCCGGGCGTGCGCCTCACGGCCCTCTTCGGCCCCGAGCACGGCATCCGCGGCACCGCGGCCGCTGGCGCGCACGTCGCCTCCTCGGTCGATTCGGCCACCGGCGTCCCGGTCTACTCGCTCTACGGCGCCACGCGCGCCCCGACGCGCGAGATGCTCCGCGACGTCGACGTGCTCGTCTACGACATCCAGGACGTCGGCGCGCGCGTCTACACGTACGTCTGGACGATGGCGCTCGCCGCCGCCGCGGCCGACTCGGCGGGCGTTCCCTTCGTCGTCCTCGACCGCCCCGACCCGGTGCGCGCGGACCGCGTCGAGGGCGGCGTGCTCGACCCGCGCTTCGCGAGCTTCGTCGGGCAGTACCCGGTCGCGATGCGCTACGGCCTCACGCCGGGCGAGCTGCTCCGCTATCTCACGGGCACGGGCCGAGTCCACGTCTCGCACCTCACGGTCGTCCCGATGCGCGGCTACCGGCGCTGCGCGTGGTACGCCGACACCCGCCTCCCGCGCCTCAACCCCTCGCCCAACCTGCGCGACGCCGACGCGGAGCTGCTCTACACGGGCACGGTCCTCTTCGAGGGGACGAACGTGAGCGAGGGGCGCGGCACCGACGCGCCCTTTACCCTCGTCGGCGCCCCGTGGCTCGCCGACGCGCCGGCGCTCGCGGCCGCGCTCAACGCCCGCGCCGCGCGCGACTCGGCGTTAGGCGGCGTCCGCTTCGAGGCCGTCGCGCGCGCGGTCGCCGCGGGCACGGAGAAGTTCGGCGGCCAGACCCTCCCCATGCTCCGCGTCGTCGTCACCGACCGCGACCGCGTGCGCCCTGACGCGGTCGGGCTCTGGATGCTGCGCACGATCTACGCGGCGCACCCGCGGGAGTTCGCCTGGCGGACGGCGCCCGCAGACCGGCTCGCGGGGAGCGACCGGATGCGGCAGGCGGTGGAGGGCGGGGACGAGCAGGTCGCCGCGCTGCTGGCGCGGTACGCGGAAGAGGCGGGGCGGTTCGGGCGGGAGGCGGAGCCGTATCGGTTGTACCACTAAGGGGCGGCGGTGGGGCCGCGACCGCGAACGGTCCTACCGTCCCGCCTTCTGCAAACTCACGGTGAACACCGACCCCTTCCCCACCGCACTCCGGACGCGCAGTTCTCCCCCCATCCCCCGCGCGAACGCCCGCGAGATCGCCAGCCCCAATCCCGTCCCCTCGTGCGGCCGCGTGAGCCCCGCGTGCGCCTGCACGAACGGATCGAACACCGCCTCGAGCTGGTCGGCCGCGATCCCGACGCCGGTGTCGCTCACGCGCAGGTAGACGAGGTCCGGCGTCTCCGCGCGCTCCGCGACCGAGACCCCCACGCACCCGCCCGGCGCCGTGAACTTCACCGCGTTCGCGAGCAGGTTCACGAGCACCTGGCGCAACTTCTCGCGGTCCGCCACCACGCGGACCCCCAGGGCGGGGAGCCGCACGTCGTAGGCGTGGCCCTTCGCGGCCAGCTGCGGCTCCACGAGCGGGCCCACGTCGGCCAGCACCTCGCGCAGCGGCACCGGGCGCAGGTCGTACGCCACGCGCCCGGCCTCGACCTTGGAGAAGTCGAGCACGTCGTTGATGAGCGCCAGCAGGTGCCGCTGCGCGCGCTGCACGCGGCCTAACGACTCGGCCTGCGCGGGCGTGACCGGCCCGTGGATGCCGAGTTCGACGAGCTGCACGTGCCCGCCGATCGCGTTGAGCGGCGTGCGCAGCTCGTGGCTCATGTTGGCGAGGAACTGCGACTTCGTCCGGTTGGCCTCCTCCGCGTGCCGCCGCGCCAGCTCGGCCGCCGCCCGCGCGGCGCGCTCCGCGTCGAACAGCCGCACCCGGTCGAGCGCGAGCGCGCACTGCCCCGCGAGCGCCTCGACGAGCGCCCGCTCGCCGTCGGTGAGCGCGTGCGGGGCGGCGAAGGAGAACGAGAGCGCGCCGATCACCCGCCCCGGGTCCGACGGGTCGGGGACGAGCGGCTCGACGCGGAGCGCGCGCGCGCCGATCCCATGGAGCGCGGGCGCGATCGCCGGGTACGCCGCCGCGATCGCCGCCGGCGAGGCGAGCGAGACCGCCGCCCCCGTGCGGATCGCCGCGCCGAGCGGCGTGGGCGCGGCGAGCGGGAACGTGCGCCACTCCGCCCCGAGCCGCGCCTCGCTGCTGAACTGGCGCACGACCTCGACCTGCGCCTCCGGCGCGCCGCCGTCCGGCGCGCCGCCGTCCGCGCCCCCCGCGCGCAGCATCGCGAGCGCGCCGCCGCTCGCGCCTAACGCGGGCAGCGCGCGCGCGACGACCACGTCCGCCACCTGCGCGGCCGTGCGCGCGCCGGCCAGCGCCGCCGTGACCTCGTAAAGCAGCCGCGTGCGCCGGTACAGCTTTTCGCGGTCCGCCTCGGCCGCGCGCGCGTCCGTGACGTCGTCGTTCGTGCCCATCCACTCGCGGAGCGTGTCGTCCGCCGCGAACACCGGGACGCCGCGCACGGCGGTCACCCGGTAGGCGCCGTCGCGGCGCCGGAGCCGGTACTCGCTCGTGTACGGGACCTGCGCCGCGCGCGCCGCCTCCCACTGTTCGAGGGCGGCCGCGCGGTCGTCGGGGTGGATCGCCTCCACCCAGCCCCAGGCACGGTAGCTCGTCGGCCCCGGCTCCCACGTCTGCCCGGTGAACGCGCCCCAGCTCGGCGTCTCCTCGACGATCGCGCCGTCCGGGTTGGTGCTCCAGACCACCGCCGCCGACGCTTCGACCAGCGCGCGGTAGCGGGCCTCCGTCGCCGCCCGCGCCCGCTCGGCCGCGACCTTGGCCGTGATGTCGCGCGCGGTCTCGAGCACGCGCGCCGCGCCGGGCGGCCACCCGGGCCCCGGCCGCGGTGCGGGGCCGTCAGGCTCGCGCACCACGACCACGCGGCTGTCCACCACGCGCTCGCCGACCTTCGTCTGGTGGATGAGTCGACCCCGCCACTCGCCGTGCGCGAGCAGCGCGCGCTCGACGTCGGCGACCGCGAGCCGCGGGTCCGCGGGCCGCGTGCGGAGGAAGGCGTACGCGAGCTGCCCGAGCGCCTCCTCCCGCGTGTAGCCGAACAACCGCTCGGCACCGCGGTTCCAGTACGTGATCGGCCCGGGCGCGCCCACCCCGCGCAGCGTCCAGACGAGCACCGCGTCGTGCGTCTGGTCCAGCAGGGTGGCGTGCTCGCGCAGCGCCGCCTCGGCGTCGCGCCGCTCAGCCCCGTCGTCGCGCGCGGACACCGCACCGGGCGGCGCCGCGCCGCCCGACGCGGCGCCGTCGCGGTGCGTCGTGTCCGTCACGAGATCGGCTCCGTTCTCCGGCGTCGCGCGGCGCTACGGCTTCCCGCTCCCCCGCCCCGCGCTCGGCGTCTTGGGCGCGGCCCGCCCCGACGCGGGGGAGCTCGACGCGCCACCCGCGCGCCCGCCCTGCGGCACCATCGAGATGTACGCCGTCGTCGGCTCCTGCCCCGGCGGCACCGCGCGCGGCGTGCGCTCGCCCGTCGGACCGAGCGCCTTGAGATAGCGGTAAATCGCCCGCAGGTCGGCGTCGCTCGTCTGGGCGGTGTTCTGCCACGGCATCGGCGGCTTGCCGTGCCCGCCGTCGGCGGTCGTGAGGATCTCCACCCAGCGGTCCTCGGACGCCCGGCTCGCGACGAGGCGCAGGTTGGCGGCGTAGGTCGTCCCCCACGGGCCGCGGTAGCCGACGTTACTCCCCGCCAGCCGGTCGGCCTCGGGCGTCTTGCCCATCGTCTGGTCCCAGTTGGCCGTGTGACAGTCGTTGCAGCCGCCGACCACGGTGAGGTACGCGCCCGCGACCGAGTCGTTCGTGGCCGACACGCGTGGGCGGGTGCTGTCGGGCTGTGCGACGGGGGTGCGCACCGCGCCCGGCGCAGGGCGCGCGGCGGCGACGAGCACGGCGCCCGCAACGAGCGCGACGCTAGCGGCCACGGCGCCGCGGGGTACGGAACGGCGGGGGAGCATGCGCATGATGCCTTCCTGGGGGAAGAGAAGGAGGGAGATCAGACGGCGCGACTGGCGGGCAACGACCTCCGGCTCGGTTGCACCTCTCACGCCACCCGGTCGGGCGGCGGCTCGCCCGCGAACACCGCGTCGAGGTTGGCGAGCGCGCGCATCCCCATCGCCGTGCGCGTCTCGACCGTCGCGCTCCCCAGGTGCGGCAACAGCACGACGTTCTCGCGCGCAAGCAGCTCGCCGGGGACGTTGGGCTCGTCCTCGTAGACGTCGAGCCCCGCCGCGCCGAGCGGGCCGTCGCGGAGCGCGACCGCGAGCGCGGCCGCGTCGACGACCGACCCGCGCGCGGTGTTCACGAGCACCGCCCCCGGCCGCATGCGCGCGAGCGCCGCGGCGTCGATCAGGTGGTAGGTGTCCGGCGTCGCCGGGCAGTGCAGCGAGACGACGTCCGACTCCGCGAGCAGCGCCTCGAGCGACTCGGCGGGCGTCGCCCACGGCTCGGCCGCCGCGACGGCGGGCGCGGGGGGCGTGCGCGTGTGGTAGCGCACGCGCACGCCGAGCGCGTGGTGCGCCTTGCGCGCGAGCGCCCGTCCGATGCGCCCGTAGCCGACGATGCCTAACGTTTTCCCCGCGGGCGAGGCGCCGAGGAACCCGGTCGGCGCGAGCCCCGCCCACCGCCCGGCGCGCACGAGGCGCTCCCCCTCGCCGAGCCGGCGCGCCGCCATGAGCAGGAGGGCGAGCGCGAGGTCGGCGGTGTCCTCCGTGAGCACGTCGGGCGTGTTCGTCACCGGCACTCCCGCCACGCGCGCCGCGTCGAGGTCGATGTGGTCCACGCCGACGCCGACGTTGGCGACGACGCGGCAGGGGAGCGGAGCGCCGCCGGTGATGTCGCGCGCGGTGTGCCAGACGAGACGGTCGAGGCGGTCGCCCACCACCGGGACGAGGGCGTCGGCGGTGGCGAGGGAAGTGGCGAGGGCGGGGCCGGCGAGGGGGAGGTCGGACGGGTTGAACGTGCACGAGTAGCGTGCGGCGAGCGCGGACTCGACGCCGGAGGGCAGGCGACGGGTGACGACGACCCGCGGAAGGGGGGCGGACGACATGGTCGAGAAGTTATGGCGGTCGTCGGATGGTCTTACGCGGCGGGTCGTTCGGGGCGGGTAGAGCGACGGGGAGGGCGTGGGTGGGCGGGCGCGCCAGGTGGGCGCACGCGGGCAGGTCGTTGGGGCGGGGCAGGAAGAGCGGGGCGACACCCACGGCGCCCATGACGCGGGGCGGCAGCGGCGGCCGGGCGGGCACGGCATGGGACCGGCCCTGATCCTGTCGTACAGTCAGCCGCGGTACCCGTCCCGTGGCTCCGCCCGGGTGATCTGCCCCGCTGTGTTCGGAACCGCCCCAACGACCTCCCCGCAAGCGCTCATCTGGCGCGCCCGCCCACCCACGCCCCCACGCGTCGCTCCACCCGCCCCGAACGCCCCGCGACGCCCCCGTGTCAATCCGCCGCCCGTTCATACTGTACCGGCCATTTCACCTCGACCCCCAACGCCTTCCCCGCCCGCAACGGCCAGTACGGCTCGCGCAACAACTGCCGCGCCAGCAGCACCACCTCCGCCTTCCCCTCCCGCACGATCCCGTCCGCCTGCGCCGGCGTCGTGATCAGTCCCACCGCCCCCGTCGCGATTCCCCCCTCCTGTCGCACCCGCTCCGCGAAGCCCACCTGGTAGCCCGGCCCGACCGGAATCTTCGCGCCCGGCACCAAGCCGCCCGACGAACAGTCCACGAGGTCCACCCCTCGCCCCGCGAGCCGCCGTGCCAGTTCGACTGTCTGCTCCGCGTCCCATCCGCCGTCTGCCCAGTCGGTCGCCGACAGCCGGATCCAGAGCGGACACTCGTCGGGCCACCCCTTCCGGACGGCGTCGACCACCTCGAGCGTCAGCCGCACCCGGTTGTCAAAGCTGCCGCCGTACTCGTCCGTCCGCCGGTTGGTGAGCGGCGAGAGGAACTGGTGGAGGAGGTACCCGTGCGCCGCGTGGAGCTCGATCATCTGGAACCCCGCCGCGCGCGCGCGCCGCGCCGCCGCGGCAAACGCGTCGATGACTTCGCGCACCTCCTCGACGCCCAGCGCGTGCGGGACCGGCTCCCCCTCGCGGTACGGTACCGCGCTCGGCGCTACCGGGCGCCACCCTCCGTCCTCTGGTGGGACCGGGCGCCCTCCCTCCCATGGCGGCGACGTGCTCGCCTTGCGCCCCGCGTGCCCGAGCTGAACGCCCGCGGCCGCGCCCTGGTCGGTCATGAAGCGCACGCAGCGGGCAAGCCCGTCGACGTGCCGGTCGTCCCAGATCCCGAGATCGCGCGGCGAAATCCGCCCGTCGGCGGTAACCGCCGTCGACTCGAGCATTACCAGCCCCGCCCCGCCCACCGCGCGGCTGCCGAGGTGGACGAAGTGCCAGTCGGTGACGAGGCCGTCGGTGCTGGAGTACTGGCACATCGGGCTCACGACGATGCGGTTCCGCAGCGTGAGGCCGCGCTGACGAAAGGGCGTGAACAGCCCGGGTGCTGAAGGAGAGACGTTCGTCATGGCCCACCAAAGCGCACGCCCCGTGCACACCGCGTCTGCCGACCGCGGAACATCGAGCATGGCGCTTCCACACGCTCGGGGCTGACGCGGCAGCAGGTGTCACCCGTCCACCCTGAAGGACACTCTTGCAAATACCTGACGCCGGTCGGACCGCCATGCAGGCGCGTTAAACTCTTGTCATGGAACGGGTTGGCGGACGCCGCGGCGAACGGCGGCAGGGCGCTGCGGGACGGCCCGCGGACTGCTTTGGACCGCGCCGCCCCACCTCACGCGGTCCCGGCCACCGTCGGACTCGCCGCGCCCCACCCCGACAACTGAGTCGCACGATGTCTTTCTACTCCACCGCGTCTCTCGCCATGGAGCACGACACCGCCCGCCGGTTGGAAGCGCTGGATCCCGCGAGCCACGACCGCCTGGCTCGGCGCCTGAGCGACATCCGCCTCGATCACGGGCGGATGGTCCGCGACTACTCGCTCACGACGGCGGCCGCGCTCGCCAACGAGGCCCCGTCCTGCGGGGAGGACGCGGACGAACAGGTGTCGGGTGCGCCCACGCCGGCTCCGGCGCGTCCCAGCGATCCGGCCCGCGAAGCGCTCGACCGCACCTGCCTCACCGTGAAGCGCATCGCCGCCGACATCGGGATGCCGCGGGCCACGCTCGAGGCCTACCGACTCGGCACGCGCCGCATGCCGCACCCCGCCCGCGTCCGCCTCGGGACGTACCTGGCCGCCCACGCGGCCATGCTCGACGGCCTCGCCCAGGCGCTCATCGCGCCTCCGACGGTCGACGACCAGTAAGCGCCCAGCGATGGCCGCCGCGACAGAAGCCGCGGCGGTCAGAGCGCGTCCGCCGAGCCGGCGCCGGCCGCGAGCCGCACCTCGCGGAACAGCGTCGCGAGCGCGTCGAGTTGGTAGTGGGCGTTGAGCCCGCTCGGGTTGGGGAGCACCCAGACCCGCGTGGCGCCCAACGTCTCGGGCTGCGGACCGAGTGTGGCCTTCGGCCGGTCGAACGCCGTGCGGTACGCGCCGACGCCGAGCACCGCGAGCACCCGCGGCGCGTACTCGGCCACCTTGGCCCGCAGCGCGTGCCCGCCCGCGACGTACTCCTCGGGCGCGAGCTCCGCGGCCGTGGCGGTCACGCGCGGCACGACGTTGGTGATCCCGTACCCGCGGTCGAGCAGCGTGCGCTCCTCGCTCGGGTCGAGCTGGCGCTCGGTGAAGCCGGCGCGGTGGAGCGCGGGCCAGAACCGGTTGCCCGGGCGCGCGAAGTGGTGCCCGGTGTAGGCCGTGTAGAGCCCCGGGTTGATGCCGCAAAAGAGTACGCGGAGTCCGGGCGCGATCACGTCCCGCACGCGCACGTCCGCCTGGCCCGCCGCGACCAGCGCGGCGCGGCTCGGCCGAGGCGAGGTGCTCAGCGCCCGATCGGCGAGCTCGCCGCGTGGTCGGTGGCGTCGCGGGCGCCGGCCGCGCGGGCGCAGGACGCCGAGCAGTAGAAGTCCTGGTTCGCGTCGACGCCGTGCCCGATCACCTTCACGCCGCAGTGGGCGCAGACGGGCGCGAGCTTGTGGATGGCGCACTCGAAGCTGTCGAACACGTGCCGGTTGCCCGCGGTAACGACTTCGAAGGCGAGGTAGTAGTCGTTGCCGCACACTTCGCATCGGGCCATGAGGCGCGCCTCCGCTGCCGAGTCGGGTCTGCCCGTCGCCGGGCGGGGATAGGGGATCGCGGGGCGCGGGCGCAAGAAGGGCGCCGGGTTCGTACGCGTCGCTTGGGCGCCCCGGTACACTTCGGGCGCCGCCGGCCGAACCCCTCCGCCCTTGCGCCCATGACCGCTCCCGCCCTCGACCCGCTCCGCTACCCCACCGGCACGTGGGCGCCGCTCCCGCCCGACACGCCCCTCGCGGCGATCCACGCGCTCGTCGACCGGATCGCCGCGACGCCCGCCGCGCTGCGCGCCGCCGTCGACGGGCTGGGCGACGCGCAGCTCGACACGCCGTACCGCGACGGCGGCTGGACGGTGCGCCAGGTGGTGCACCACGTGGCCGACTCCCACATGAACGCGTACGTGCGCGTCAAGAAGGCGCTCACCGAGGACGCGCCGCTCATCGCGCCGTACGACGAGGCGCGGTGGGCGGAGCTCCCCGACGCGCGGCTGCCGGTCGGGCCGTCGCTCGCGCTGCTCGACGCGCTGCACCTGCGCTGGGACGCGGTACTGCGGTCGTTAGGCCCGGACGACTTCGCGCGGGCCTACCGGCACCCGGAGCTGGGCGAGGTGCCGCTCCGGACGGCGGTGGCGATCTACGCGTGGCACGGGGCGCACCACACCGCCCACGTGGCGGGGCTGCGGCGGCGGATGGGGTGGTGAGCGGGCGCGGCGGGGCTCCGGACCCGTCGCCCGCCACCGCGGTTCACCGTCGCCGCCGCAGCCGTCGCGCGCCCTCGTAGAGCGCGAGCACGTCGCGCGCGCGGACGCCCCACGACAGCTCGCCGGCCGCCGCCCGCTCGACCCCCAGCCGCAACTCGCGCCGCAGCGTCTCGTCGCGCAGCACCCGTGCGAGCGCGTCGGCGAGCGCCGGCGGGTCGTCCGGCGGCACCACGAGGCCCGTCTCGCCGTCGCGCACGTACTCGGGCAGCCCCCCGACGCGCGTGGCGACGACCGGCGTGCCGAACGCGTACGCGGTGAGCACGACCCCGCTCTGCGTCGCGCCGACGTACGGGCAGACGACCACCGCGGCGGCGCGCACGAGCGCCGCCAGCTCGGCGTTCGGCACGTGCCGCTCGACGAGCCCGACTGTCCCGCCGTTAGGCAGCGCCGGCGGGAGGGGCGGCCGGTAGCCGAACGCCGGCCGCCCCGCGACCACGAACTGCACCCCCGGGACCGACTCGGCCACGAGCGGCATCGCGCGGTAGAGCAGGTCGAGGCCCTTGTACTCCGACAGGCGCCCGAAGAACAGCACTGTGCGCCGGCCGCGCGCCGCCGGGCCGTCGGCCCACTCGCGGAAGAGCGTGTACACGCCCAGGCGGCTCACGGCCACCCGCTCGGGGCGCACGCGGTACCGCGCGCGGAAGCCCGCGACCTGCACGCGGTTGTGCAGCACGAACCGGCCGACCGTCGGGAACGTTAGCGCGCGCGCGAGGTCGCGCCGCCAGTCCTCCTCGCCCCGGTGCACCTCCGGGTCGTGCACGTTGAGCAGGTCGATCCGCGGGCGCTCCGGCACGTCGAGCGCGAGGCGCGGCGAGACGTCGTCGAAGTGCAGCACGTCCGGCCGCAACGCCTTCAGGAAGCGGAGCGCCCGACGACTCACCGGCAGCGTCGCCGGGTGGTACGTGCGGCGGTTCGCGTAGCGGACCACGTGGAAGCTTGCGAGGTCGCGCCAGCACGCGGCCACGCCCGCCGGGACGCCCGGGCCGAGCACCGCGTCGGCCGGGACGACGCCGCGCGCGGCGTCGGCCGGTGCGGCGCCGTCGGGGAGCACCGCGCTCCACGCGCCGGGCGCCAGTTCGAGCACGAGGTGGAACTCCGCCAGCCGTCCCATCGCGCGCGCGAAGAGCAGCGCGGGCTCGAGCAGGTGTGGGAACGTATAGTAGACGACGCGCACGGGCTCGAAGAGGAGGACGGCGGCGTTACGCGCGGCCGAAGGATGCCAACCGGTGGGCGCGATGATCCAGACTGTTGTGTACTACCTCGACGGCGAGGCCTTCGGCGGCGCGGAGAAGGCGCTCCTGATCCTCCTCGGCGCGCTCGACCGCCGACGCTGGCGGCCCGTCCTCTTCCACCACCCCGAGCCGAGCCTCGCCCCGCTGCTCGCGGGCGCACGCCAACTCGGCGTCGCGACGCGGGCACTCCCGCGCATGCGGGGGCGCCGCACGCTGCCGCGAACGGCGCAGTTTGCCCGCGCGCTCCGCGCCGAACGCCCCGCCGTCTTCCACGCGCACCTCAACTGGCCGCTCAGCTGCAAGTTCGGACTGATCGCGGCGGCCCTCGCCCGGACGCCGGCCGTGGTCGCGACGGAGCAACTGTACGTGCAGATCCGGCGGTGGCGCGGCATCCAGTTCCAGCGGCTGATCTCGACCGGCGTCGACCGCTACATCGCCGTCTCGGACGAGGTCGCGCGCGGGCTGGCGTCGAACTTCGGCTTTCCGCGCGCGAAGATCGCCGTCGTGCGCAACGCGGTCCCGCTCGAGGGCTTCGACCGGCCGGCCCCGCCCGGGTTGCGCGCCGCGCTCGACGGCGGCGGACGTCCGCTGGTCCTCACGCCGGCCCGGCTGCACGAGCAGAAGGGCCTCGACGTGCTGCTCGACGCGGCCACCCGCGTCCCGGACGCGACGTTCGTCCTCGCCGGGGACGGCCCGCTGCGCGACGTGCTCCAGACCCGCGCCCGCACGCTCGGCATCGCCGACCGCGTCCGCTTCCTCGGCGCGCGCGACGACGTGCCCGCGCTGCTGGCCGCCTCGGACCTGTTCGTCCTGCCGTCGCTCTTCGAGGGATTGCCGCTGTCGGTGCTCGAGGCCATGGCGGCGCGCACGCCGGTGATCGCGACGCGCATCGGCGGCACCGACGAGGCGGTCGTCGACGGCGAGACCGGGCTGCTCGTCCCCCCCCGCGACCCCGAAGCGCTCGCCGCGGCCATCCGGCGGCTGCTCGGCGATCCGGCGCTCGCCCGGCGCCTGGCGGCCGCCGGCCACGCCCGCGTGCACCGCGAGTTCAGTGTCGCGACGATGACGGCGCAGACCGAAGCCGTCTACGACGCGATCCTCGACGCCCGGCGGTCGCGCGCGGGCTGACGGCGCGGCATCTTCGCACCGCCCCCGCCACGCACGCCCGGCCCCGTCGCGGGCCGCCATCGCCCCGCCCCCGCCCCCATGTCCCGCGGCCCGCGCGTCTCGATCGTGATGCCGTTCTTCAACGCCGAGCGCTTCATGGCCGAGGCGATCGAGAGCGTGCGCGCCCAGAGCTACCCGCACTGGGTGCTCTATACGGTGGACGACGGGTCGGCCGACGGGAGCACGACGCTCGCCCGCGAGTACGCGCGACGCGATCCCGATCGCATCCGCTACGTCGAGCATCCCGGCCACGCCAACCGCGGCGTCAGCGCGTCGCGCAACGCGGGGCTCCGGCAGGCCGACGGGGCGTACGTGGCGTTTCTGGACGCCGACGACGTGTACCATCCGGACAAGCTCCGGGACCAGGTCGTCCTGCTCGAGGCGCGGCCGGACGCGGGCACGGTGTACGGGTCGACGCTGGAGTGGTACAGCTGGACGGGGCAGCCCGAGGATGTCGCGCGCGACGTGGTGCCGGCACTCGGCGTCGCCGCGGGCCGTATCTACCCGGCCGGTCAGCTCGTGCCGGCGATGCTCCAGCGCCGGGTGAGCGCCCCCAGCATGAGCAGCACCCTCGTGCGGCGCTCCATGATCGAGCAGGCGGGCGGCTTCGAGGACGCCTTTACCGGGATGTACGAGGACCAGGTCTGGCACCTCAAGCTGTTCCTCGCCGCACCCGTGTACGTCGGCGACGGCCGGTGGGACCAGTACCGGCGGCACGCCGCGTCGTGCTACTCGGTCGCCAAGCGCACGGGCGAGTGGGTCGCGGCCCGCCGCATGTTTCTCGAGTGGGCGGAGCGGTATCTCACCGCGCAGGGCGTTACAGACCGGGCAGTGTGGCGCGCCCTCCGCGAGGAGTTGCAGCCGTACCGCTCGCCGGTGCGGGCGCGCGCCTCGCGCGCCGCCCGGCGCCTGCTGGCCCTGCTCCGCACGCGGCCGGCCGGAACGCCGGCGGCCTGACCCGGGGCGACGCGCGGCGGACGTCAGCGCAGGCGTCAGCGCAGGCGTCAGCCGCACGGCGCCTTCACCGCGCGCACGGTCACGATCACGGGATACCGCTCGTCGCGCGCCGCGAGATCGCGCGCCGACAGCTCCTCGCGCGCCATCCCGGCGAGGAAGGCGATCGCGGCGAGCACGTTGCCGTCGGCGCGCACCTCGACCGCCGACGCGCCGAACCGCTCGCCGAACAACCGGCGGCACGACGGCACGGTGAAGCGCCAGAACTCGCGGTCGCCCAGGTTGCGGTCGACGCGCGTGACCGACGGCACGGTGACCAGCAGCACGCCGCCGGGACGCAGCGCGCGGTGCAGCTGCTCGATCGCGGTCGGCAGGTCGAAGACGAACTGCAGCGTCTGGGTGAGCACGATGCAATCGAAGCGGCCCGCCGGCAGCGAGCCCGGGGCTTCGAGGTCCGCGACGAGCGTGGCAAGCGGGTTCGCGGCGTCGACGTCGAGCACGTCGACGTGGGTCAGGGCGGCGCCGAACCGGTCGAGGTACGCGCGGTTCATCACTTCGAGCGCGTGCCCGCGGACGTCGGCGCGGTGGGCGTCGAGGAACCGCTCGATGTAGTAGCGGTCCACGGGCGTGCCCCGCTCGCGCCCCCAGTGGTCGCTGAGCGGGGCCGTGCGCCGCAGCGTGCCGAGCCACGCCGGCCGGCGGAGGCGATGGAGGCGCTGGCGCACCGCGACGCGCGCCGCGGGCGGCACCCGCCCGCGCAGGAACCCGAGGAGGCCACCGCTCACGCGCGCCCGCTCACGCGCGCCGGCTCACGCGCGCCTCAGGACGCGGGGTCGCCACGCAGCAGCTCCTCCCCGACGAGGTTGACGAAGAGCCCGCGCCGGAGCGTCTCCGGAGACGGCGGGCCGCCGGCGTCGGCCACGGCGTGGGCGTACTCCGACCGGGCGTGGACGAGCCACGTCAGCAGCCGCAGCGCGGGAAGCGCGCCGGGGTCGAAGCCGACGGCGCGCGCGTAATCGCGCAGGCAGGCATCATTCACGCGCCCACTCGGCGCCGCGGGATCCCACGCCGCGCGGTACGACGCCCGGTGCGCGCGCACGTCCGCGCGCCGCAACCGCGAGCCCAGCACGCGGTCGCGGTAGAACGCGAGGTACGTGAGGAAGTAAACCAGGTCCAGGGCGGGAAGGCCGTGTCGCACGGCCGACTCCCAGTCGAGCACCGTGAGCGGGTCGTCGAGGAACACGTTCCACGGCGAGAAGTCCCGGTGTTCGAGCGCCCCGGGGAGCGCGACGTTGGGCGCGAGGCGCCGCACGATCGCGTCCGGCAACGCGGCGTCGAGCGCCGCGCCGTGCGAGGTCACGAACTCGCGCAGCAGTCCGCCACTGACGTCCGCCCAGTCCGGCGCGGGCGCGCACGAGGCGCGGGCGAGCTCCGCGAGCCAGGTGGTGGCCCCGCGCGCGATCTCCTCGTAGCGGGCCCGGGCGAGCGTCCCCGTGATCGGCACGCCCGACTGCGCCGACTCGCCGACGGCGAGCATCCCGCCCGAGCGCCAGCGGAAGAGCACCCGCGGCGCCCCGGCCGGCGCGCGCGGCCGCAGCGCGTGCACGACGTCGAGCGTCCGCGCCTCGGCCTCGAGCCCGCGCGCCGCCTCGGGCACCCGCGCGATCTTCACCACGGCCCCGGGCTCGCGGTCCGCGCGGGCGTAGGCGAGGATCACGACCTTGCTGATGCTGCGCTCCCCGCCCGTCAACATCACGTACGCGGCGCGCGACGACGCGGGCGGCCCGGCGCCGTCCGGCCGACCGTCGCGCAGCCGCGGGAGAAATCCGGTCGCCGGCCCTGCGGGGGCTTTCGTCGCGATCGCGCCGAGGTGCCCCGTCACCCCGAGTGCGCCGCGCCAGCGCACGAGGCGCCGCCGGCCGCGGCGCACCAGCCGGCGCAGCAGTCCGTGCGGCACGCGCCCGTCCCGGTCGAGGTACGCCGACACGACCTCGGGCGCGTCGAGCGGCAGCCAGACAAGGGCGTGGCGGACCGAGGGCCACGCCGAGTAGCGCCGCACGTCGGCGAACCCCGCGGCGAGCAGGCGCCGCCGGACCACCCCGGGGCGCGCCGATAGCCCGCGGCACTCGACGTAGCACGTCCCCCCGGGGCGGAGTCGCGCGAACGCGGCCCGCAGCGTCGCCGCGCCGGCGTCCGCGGCGACGGCGAGATCGTAGCGCTCCGCCGGCGCGGCGTCGGGCGCCGCCACGCGGGGCGACAGCACGGACGCCGCCTCGCGCAGTCGCCCCCCGCCGAAGCAGACGATCGTCGCGGGCGCCGGGTCGTCGAGCAGGAAGCGCCAGTCCGCACGCCGCAGCCGGGCGTTGTGCTCCAGCTCGCGCGCGCCCTCGGCCCCGCGGCCGCCGGCCTCCGGCCGCCCCGCTTCCGCCCGCGCCGCGCGTGCGCCGGTCCAGAAGTGGTAGTCGGCCGCGAGCGCGTACAGCCGGTCGACCGCCGGCGGCACGGCCCGGCCTAACGCGGGGACCGCGGCGGAGACGACGCGCGTCGTCGCGGGCCACGCCCGCCCGGCCGCCAGCAACCCGCCCAGCACGAGCCGCCGCGACCGCGACCCGCGTCCGGCGTCGCCGAGCTTGGATTCGCCGAGCGCGTCGGGGTGCCGCGTCGTCAGCAGGACGGCCGTGCGCCCCTTGGCGAGGTTGTCGCGCATGAGCGCGCCGAAGTCCTTCGTGTAGTACTGCCGCGCGGCGGCCGCGGCGTCGAAGACGAGCGCGACCCCCGCGCGCCGCAGCCGCCAGCCGAGTTCCACGTCCTCGTTCCCGTAGATCCGGAACCGCTCGTCGAACGCGCCGACCTCGTCGAGCACCGCCCGCCGGATCGAGAAGTTCCCGCTGTAGAAGTCGCGCAGCCCGAACGGGCGCCCCGGCGTGGCGAGCACCTCGAGGTGCCGGTTGAACTTGCGCCCGACGTACCGCACGACCGCGGGCGAGTCGGGCTCGACCACCACCGGCGCCGCGCCGACCACGGCGCGCCGGCTCGCCGGCGGGTGCGCCGCCGCGTGCGCCGCGAGCAGGCCGGGGGTGGGTTCCATGTCGTCGTCCAGCAGGACGACGACCTCGCCCCGCGCGCGGGCGATCCCCGCGTTGCACGCCGCCGCGCGCCCGGCGTTCGGCTGCCACCGTCCGGTCAGCGCGAACGGCGTCCGCCTCGCCGCCACCATCGCCGCCGTGCCGTCCGACGACCCGTCGGCGACGACGATGACCTCGAAGCGGTGCGGCGGCAGCGTCTGGCGCGTCAGCGCGTCGAGCAGCCGCTCCACGGAGGCCCGCCGCTCGTACGTGGGGACGACGAGGCTGACGTCGGGCACCGCCGCGCCGGACACGTTAGGCGACACGCGACGGGGTCCCGCCGGCCCCCCGCCCCCGGCCGGGCCGCAGGCGCCAGATGAAGGCGAGCAGCGACTCGGCGCCGTTCACGGGCACGCGCCGGAGCGCGAGGAGGTCGTCGTCCGCCGTCGAGGGCCCCGGCTCGACCGTGCACGCGGTGCGGTAGCCCACCTCCGCCGCGGTGTCGCGCACGCGCGCGTCGTACGAGCCGTAGGGATACGCGAGGTGGCGGACCTCACGGCCGAGCCCGTCCTCGAGAACGCGGCGCGACTCCGCCAGCTCGCGCCGGCAGGCGTCGGCGCCGAGGGCCGCGAGCCGAGGGTGCGTGAGGCTGTGCGACCCGCAGTCGAAGCCGGCCGCGAGGAGTTCACGGGCGCGCGCCCAGTCGCCCATGCGGAGCTCGAGGCCGCGCTCGGGGACGAGCCAGCGGCTCGTCCCGCCGACCAGGCCCGCGACGAGGAAGAACGTCGCCGGAAACGCGTGGCGCTCCAGCACCTCCGCCGCGTACTGCATGCAGTCGTGGAACCCGTCGTCGAAGGTGATCACGACCGGCCGCCCGGGCAGCGGCGGCGCGCCCGGGCGCGCCCCGCCCGTGCGCGCCGCGAGGAGCGCGTCCAGCGTGACCGGCGTGTAGCCCGCGGCGCGGAGCCAGGACATCTGCCGCGCGAACGCGCGGCGCGAGACCACGTACTTCCGGAAGGTCGGCCGCGGCGTCGGCGAGACCTCGTGGTACATCAGGATCGGCACCGGCGCCGTCACGCGGTCCCTCCCGGCCTCACGCGGGCGCGCCGCCGCCGGCCTCGGCGTACCGGCGCGACGCGTCCGACACGGCGACCTCGCACGTCACGAGGCCGCTGCGCCCGATCCTGCCGCCGTCGAACGGCGGCGGGGCCACCTCGATCTCGATCGCCTCTTCGACGTGGTCGAAGGCGAGCGCCGCGGAGCGCGCGCTCAGGGCGTCGCCGACGGCGAGCGTCACCCGGTACCGCCCCGGCGTCAGGTGCAGCGCCCCGAGGCGCAGGTCGACGTACGTGCGCCCCTCGCGCAGCCAGACCGTCGACGCCGCCGCGGCCGAGTCGGCCGCGACGAGCGGCGTCCCGGTCGTCGTCGAGATGAGCGCCACGATGCTGCCGACGTGGCGCGCCACGTCGGAGTCGAGCGCGAGGGAGAACTCGAGCGGCCCGTTCGGGTAAGGCTGGCTCGCGACCGCGGACGCCCCGCTCGAGTAGCGGACGGCGCGGATGCGCACGCCGCCCGTGCCCTGCCGGGCCGCCCCGTCGAGGGCGATCCACCGCTCCGGGGCGTGCGTGTCGTGCACCGTCGACAGGTAGCGGTGGAGCATGTCGGCGGTCCGGCCGTCGCCAACGACCGTGCCCCCGTCGAGCAGCACCGTGCGCGGACAGAGCTGCTGGATCGCGTCGAGGTTGTGACTCACGAACAGCACGGTCCGCCCGCCCTTGGCGACGTCGTCCATCTTGCCGAGGCACTTCTTCTGGAATTCGGCGTCCCCGACGGCGAGCACCTCGTCGACGATGAGGATGTCGGGTTCGAGGTGCGCCGCGACCGCGAACGCGAGTCGCAGGTACATCCCGCTCGAATAGCGCTTGACCGGCGTGTCGATCAGGCCGCCGACGCCGGCGAACTCCACGATCTCGTCGAACCGCGCGCGGATGTACTCGCGCTCCATCCCGAGGATGACGCCGTTGAGGAATACGTTGTCGCGCCCGCTGAGCTCCGGGTGGAAGCCGGTCCCCACCTCGAGCAGCGACCCCACGCGCCCGCGCACGCGCGCGTAGCCGGCGGTCGGCGGCGTGATGCGCGAGAGGATCTTGAGCAGCGTGCTCTTCCCCGCCCCGTTGCGGCCGACGAGCCCGAGCACCTCGCCGTCGTGCACCGAGAAGGAGACGTCGTGCAGCGCCCAGATGAAGGGGCGGGGCCGGCCGGCGCGCGTTCCCACCGCGCGCACGACCCGCGCCGCCCCGCGCGCGAGCGACTCGCGCAGCGTGCCGTGGCGCCCCGGACGGGCGGCGCCGATGCGGTACTGCTTGCCGAGGCCGACGGCCTCGATCGCGCGGGACACGACGGCCGCCCGTTAGGCCACGTCGGCGAAGACGCGCTCGACGTGGCGGAAGTACAGCACCCCGCCCGCGAGCATCACGGCGCCCGACGCGCCCCCGACGAGCAGCTCCGTCCACGGGACCGGCCCCGTGCCGAGCAGCAGCGCCCGGAACGTGTCGATGACGCCCGCCATCGGGTTCAGCGCGTACAGCAGGCGGTAGCGCCGCGGCACGATCGTCGTCGGGTACACCACCGGCGAGGCGTACATCCAGACCTGCAGCAGGAACGGCGCGAGGTGCCGCACGTCGCGGTACTGCACGTGCAGCGCGGCCAGCCAGCTCCCGACGCCGGCGGCGGTCGTCGCGACGAGGAGGAGCAGCACCGGCAGCATCACGACCGTCCACGGCGAGGGCGCGATGCGGTAGCCGGCGAGCAAGAGGAGCAGCACCACGAACGCCACCCCGAAGTCGATGAGGGCCGCGAGCACCGGGGAGACCGGGATCGTGAGGCGCGGGAGGTAGATCTTCGTCAGCAGGTGCGTGTGCAGCACGAGGCTGTTGCTCGCGCCCGTCAGCGCGGACGCGAAGAACGTCCACGGCACGAGCGCGGCGAGCGAGAACGCGGCGTACGGCGCGCCGTCCGACGGCACGCGCGCGAACCGCCCGAAGATGACCGTGAAGACCACCATCGCCATCACCGGCTGCAGCACGGCCCACCCGGCGCCGAGCGCCGTCTGCGCGTAACGCACCTTCACGTCGCGCCAGACGAGGAAGCGCAGGAGGTCGCGCGCCGTCCACAGCTCGGCGAGGCGCGGGCGCGGCCAGCGCGGCGGCGGCGCGATCAGGTACTCGGCGCGGTCCGCCGGCGCCGCGGCGCCGGGCGCCGGCTCGGCGCGCGCGCGTTCGGCGCCCGGCGGCCCGATCGGGAGGGCGCCCGCGCTGGCGCTCACGCGAGCACGGCGGCGGGCGCCGCCCCCGGCGGGAGCGGCTCGGACGCGTGGGCGACCGGCCACGCGTAACGGTTCTGCGTCTCGATCCCGAGCACCGCGCCGAGCAACGGCGGCACCACGTGCGCGGGCGTGAAGTACGCCTCGTAGCGCGCGCGCGCGGCGCGCGCGTACGCCGCGTAGACGGTCGGGCTCTCGAGGACGGCGCTCAACATCTCGGCGGCGCCGCGCGGATCGGTCAACTTCCAGTGGCGTCCCTCGACGCCGTCGGTGAACACTTCGGGGATGCCGCCGACCGCCGCGGCGAACAGCGGCCGCCCCGCCGCGAGCGCCTCGAGGAACGCGATGGGCAGGTTCTCGAGGGTCGCGCCGTGCACGTACGCGCGGTACCGCGGCAGCAGCCGGGCCGCGTCGGGCACGTTCCCGAGCAGGGTGACGTGCCGCGTGAGGCCGAGGCGCGCGGCGAGGGCTTCGAGATCGCCGCGGAGTGGGCCCTCGCCGGCGATCGCGAGGCGGTACGGGTGGCCCGCCCGGTGACACGCCGCGAGCACGCGGAGCAGGAACGCGTGGTTCTTGCGCGGCTCGAGCGCACCGATCGACAGCAGATCACCCGCGGGTGGCCCTGGTGCAGCCGCCGCGGCGTTCCGGTCGACCCGCGTCAGCCCCGCGGTGGGGTCGCCGGCCCCGTTCGGGACGCGGGTCGTCGGCACGCCGGCCACGCTGGGAACGCGGGCCAGCACTTCGTGCCCCATGAAGTCGGACGGAACGATGAGGTGGTCGACGGCGGGCAGCACTTCACGCTCCAGTCGGACGATCTCACGATACAGGCGCCCGCCGCGCCGGATGAATCCCCCGGCCACCCACTCGTCCGCCTGCGATCGGTTGTAATGAATGACGAGCACCACGCGGACGTCCCACCCCGCGCGCCGGAGGTCGAGCGCCGCCCGCGCGCTCAGCGGGTCCTGCGCGTACACCACGGTCCGCGTTTCCCGCGGCAGGCAGGCGGTCAGCCGACGGCGCAGCAGCGCGAAGTGCCCGCGCCGGTACCACCACGCCCACCACGCGGGACGCACGAGCTTGAGCACGCGCCCGAACCCGAACGTGGGGACGAAGACGAGTGGGCTCAGGTCGAACGGGGTGACCAGCTGCGCCGGGACGCCGAGGGCGCGCGCCTCGCGCAACAGGAGCCGGCAGTGGGTCTGGATGCCCGTCCCGCCGGCCGGGCGGAGCAGGGTCGCGACGAACACCTGGGGCGTCGCCGCGCGCACGGCTGCCGGGTCGTCACTCACGCGCCGGAATCATATCGGACGACCAATCAGCCGGGGTCTTCATGCCCCCCTGCACCCCGGCGGTACGCGCCGCCCAACGCGCCGCGGCGCGGGACACGGGGCGGACGAGTCGCGGCATCGGCGGAGGGGGAAGGGGGGCGGGGCCGCACAAGACGTGGATCTGCCGCGCCGTCACCGAGTCATATTTGTTACCGGTTCGTCATTCTCGCAATAGTGCCGCTGCGTCATTCCACTTCGTGCATGCTGCCGCAGCAACGACGCCCCAATCCGTACCGCGCGTGTTCGACGACGTAGCAGCGCCGCTGCGGTCGACCGCGGGCGCCGAGCTACTCGCCCGCGCCGACGACCGCCGGCTCTCCGCTGCCGCGTCCGACCACCGCGCCCGCCGCCACGACCGCCCCCAGGTCGACCACGGCCCGCGTCACCCGCGCCCCCCGCCGCACCACCGCGCCGTCGAGCAGCACGCTCTCCCGCACTTCGGCCCCCGCCTCGACGACGACCCCGGGGCCCAGCACCGACCGCTCGACCCGCCCGGCGACCGCCGCGCCCGGCGAGAGGAGCGCGTCGTCCACCGCGGCCGTGCGCGCCACGCGCGCCGGCATCCGCGCCGCCGCCGCCGTGCGCACCGGCCACGCGGGGTCGTCGAGCACGAGCGCCGGCCGCTCGCCTAACAGATCCATGTGGCCCCGCCAGTAGCTCTCCACGGTCCCCACGTCGCGCCAGTAGCCCGCGTGCGGGAACGCCCGCGCCCCGCCCTCCGCGACGAGCGCCGGCAGCAGGTGGTCGCCGAAGTCGCCGAGGTGCGCGGCGTCGTCCCCGCCCGCGTCGCGCACGACGTCGGCGTGTAGCCGGTCGAGCGTCGCGAGCAGGTGCGGCGCGTCGTAGACGAACACCTCCGTCGCCGCGGTCGTCCCGCGCGGGCGCTCGGGCTTCGAGTCGAACGCGGTCACGCGCCCGCCCCCGTCCACGGCGACGATCCCGAAGCGGTGCGCGTCCTCGGCGGCGACCTCGGTCGTCACGAGCGTGACGCGCGCCGACGCGTCGCGGTGCGCGTCGAGCACCTCGCGCAAGTCGACGCGCTCCACGTGGTCCGCGCTCATCACGACGAGCTGGTCGGGCGCGAACTCCCGGAGCAGGTCGCGCGAGCGCCAGAGCACGTCGGCGTTCCCCGCGGCGAACCCCTCGCCTCGCGCGCCCGTGAACGGCGGCAGAATGCGCAGGCCGCCGACGTTGCGGTCCAGGTCCCACGGGCGCCCGTTCAGCAGGTGGTCGTTGATCGCGTGCGGCTGGTACTGCTCCACGACCCACACGTCGCCGAGCCCGCTGTGGACGCAGTTGGTGAGCGCGAAGTCGACGAGCCGGTAGACGCCGGCGAAGGGGAGTGCGGGCTTCGCGCGGCGCGCGGTGAGCGGGCCGAGGCGTGAGCCCGCGCCGCCGGCGAGGACGAGGGCGAGCACTTTGGGACGCTGCATGCGGGCCGCGTTCAGCAAGGGACCTGCCCGGGCGACCGGTTCGTCCGGCGCGGTCACGGCGCCGACGTGCCGGATCCCCGCGCCGACTGGCGCGCTGGCCGCGGGCGTTCGCCGGGGCGGGGGCGGGCGGCGGGTCAACGGCCGCGCCTCGTCCGCCGCATCATGTTTGCGCCAGACTGCGGACGTTCCCGCGCAGCAGTGTAGGGGGATTCGCGCCGCGGGCGTAGCGAAACCGCTGCATAGAGGCGCAACGAGAATATTTACACTCGGGCGCTCTTGCGCGATTCATGAATGTTTCGTATGGTAGCACGTCGGGGCCGGGCGGCCCGCGCATCGGCCGCCCGCGCTCCCGTACCTTCCCTCCCGTCGCACCTCCCGCCCGTCGCACGGCGCGGCCGCCGACCCTCGTCGCGGGCGCCGTGTTACCCCGTCCGCAGTCCGGCACGCCGCGTCCCCGCGACGCGCGCCTCGCGCGCGTGCGGCTCGTTCTAGATAGTCGCGTATTGCGACTATTCCCCTTGGCGCGTCGCCCCTCCCCGGCGGCGCGCCGACCCCGCGCGGCGTCCGCCGCGCGTCTCCCCACCGCGGACGGCGCGCCCGTGCGCCCGGACCGCACCCAACGCCCTACCTGCTCTCGGAGAAACCGCCATGTCCCAGCTCGCCGCCGCCGTCCGCTCGTTCGCCCGCGATGAGGAAGGCGCCACGATGGTCGAGTACGGCCTCATGCTCGCGCTCATCGCCGTGGTCTGCATCGGCGCGGTCACGCTCATCGGCACCAAGTCGAACACGTCGTTCGGCAACACCAGCACCGCCCTGAACTAGCCGCCGATGGGGCGGAGCGTCTTCGCCGGGCCCGCGTTCGGGCCCGCGGCCGGTGCGGTCTTCGGCCTGCTCCTGCTGGCCGCCTGCGCGTGGGACGTCCGCACCCGGCGGATCCCGAACTGGCTCGTCGCGGCGACCGCCGCGTCGGGCCTCGCGTACGCCGTGGCCGCGGCGTCGGTCCTCCCCGGCGCCGCCGCGGCGGCGGCCGGCCTAACGGTCGGGTTCGTGCTCTGGGTCCCGTTCTACGCGCTCCGCATGCTCGGCGCCGGCGACGTGAAGTTCTTCGCCGCTGCGTCGGCGTGGCTGGGCGCGGGCCTCGCCCTGCGCGCGGCGCTCGTCGCCGCCCTCGCCGGCGGCGTGCTCGCGCTCGCGTGGCTCGCGGCCTACGGCGGCGTGCGCCGCGCGGCCGCGCACGCCGCGCTGCAGGCCGCGCACCCCGGCGTCCGCCTCCCCGCGCCCGCCCCGGAGCGCGCCCGGAAGCTGCCCTACGGCGTCGCGATGGCGCTCGGCCTCGCAGCCGCCGCGTGGTTCCCGCACCTCATCTTCTAGCACCTCGCAACGGCCCGGGGGTCCTCGCCCCTCGGGTGGAATTCGCATGACACGATTGCGCCGCATTCCCCTGCTCCGCGACGACCGCGGGGCGGCGATGGTGGAGTTCGCCATGGTCGCCCCGTTTCTGTTCGCGCTCGCCTTCGGCATCATCGACTTCGGGCGCGCGTACTACATCTACAGCGCCCTCAACAGCATCGCGCACGACGGCGCGCGCTACGGCGCGGCGCTCAGCTCGCCCGACATCGCGAGCATCAAGACCCACATCCAGAACACCATCGTTCCGCAGTACCTCGGTGCCCTCCCCGCCTCGCAACAGCCCGCGGCGGCAGGGGCGCAGATCTCGGACACGGTGACCAGCAGTAAGGTGGTCGTCACGATTACGGGGTACAAGTTCAGCCCGTGGCTGCCGATCGTAGCCCCGCAGACGATGACGATCGGTGCCAGCGCCACCTTCCGCCGCGAATGGTGACGATGCGACGCGAGGGCCGAGTGCACGCGTTCGCCCGCGAGGAGCACGCCGCGTCGATGGTCGAGTTCGCGGTCGTCGCGCCGGTGCTGCTCGTGTTCATGTTCGGCATCGTCGACTTCGGCCGAGCGCTCTTCGTGTACAACAACATGCAGGACGCAGCGCGCCGCGCCGCCCGCCTCGCCGCCGTCCAGCCCTCCCCGAACCCGTGCGCGAGCTCCGCGACGGTTCGGGACAGCGTGAGCGCGTGGGTGCGCGATTTCAGCAACGTCACACCGCAGTACACGCTCAACATGCGTTGCGTCAACGCCGCAGGTAACGACGCAACCACCGACGTGACGGACGTGAAGGTCACGATCTCGGGATATCAGTTCCAGCCGCTGATCCCGCTCCCCGCGTGGGGGCTCCGCGCGCTGACGTTCGCCAAGTCCGCCGGCTCGCGCTTCGAGGGCGCGCCGGATGGGTCCTAAAAGTGCCTAATTCCTGAGTCCGACGCCTCCGTACGTCCCCCGCACGTCCCGCCGTTCCCTCCGCTTCACCGAGCAGTCGATGGCAGAGCACCAGCGCTACCAGGTCGTCCTCGCCTCCGCGATCGTCGTCGCCGTCGGCGCGACGTACGGCGTGCACCACGTCCTCGAGCAGGTCCGCGCGAGCAACCACGTGCCGACCGCCCCCGTGGTCATCGCGGCGCGCGACGTCGGCGAGGGCGTGCGCCTCGACCGCCTCGACGTGAGCGTCGTCCAGTGGCCCCTCACGACCGTCCCCGCCGGCGCCTTCGCCGTCGCCGACTCCGTCGTCGGCCGCGTCGCCCGCATCCCGGTCTTCCAGGGCGAGCCCGTCGTTCCCGGCCGCCTCGCCCCCGCCGGCACCGGCCCGGGCATCGAGGTCAAGATCACGCCCGGCAAGCGCGCGATGGCCGTCAAGATCAACGACGTCACCGGCATCGCGGGGCTCATCCAGCCCAACAGCCGCGTCGACGTCCTCGTCACCCTCAAGGACGAGGTTAACCAGAACAACCAGCGCGCCAAGCTCTTCATGAGCAACATGCGCGTGCTCTCGGTCGGCACGCAGGTCGAGCGCGGCGCGGACGGCAAGCCGATCAACGCCACCGTCGCCACCCTCGAGGTCACCCCCGAGGAGACCGAGCGCCTCGCGGTGGCGACCAACCAGGGCTCCATCCAGCTCGTGCTGCGGGGCTACGGCGACCCCGATTCCGTCAAGACGCGCGGCGCGACCTACGCCGACGTGCTGAACCAGCTCGAGGCCGGCGAGGCGCACCGGCCCGCGACGGCCGTGCGCCTAACGCCCGCGCCGCGCCGCGCCGCCGTCCGCGCCCCGCGCCCCGCCGCCGCGCCCGCGCCGGCCCCCGCCGCGGCGCCCGCCCCGCGCCGCGCGGACTCCCTCACCGTCGAGGTCTACCGCGGCGACAAGGTGACGGCCCAGCGGTTCGAGCACCTCGAGACGACGGACGCCCGGCAGCGCCCGTGAGCCCCGCCCCGCCCCGCCCACCGCACGCCCCCGTCCCTTCGTCGTCCCCCAGTCTGGAGCCGCCCGCCGTGCGCAAGCCGTTCCCCCGTTGCGCCGTCGTCGCGGCCATCCTCACCTCGCTCGCCGCCCTCGCCGCGGGCCCCGGCGCACGCCCGGCCGTCGCCCAGATGCAGGAGCCCGTGGTGACGCACATGGACCTCGTCTCCGGCCGCTCGTACCCGATCACGACGCCGAGCGCGATCGCGCGCGTCACCGTGGCGAACCCGGACGTGGCCGACGTCGTCGTGGTCGGCGAGCGCGACGTCGTCGTCAACGGCAAGGCCCCCGGCGAGACCGATGTCATCGTGCTCGGCCCCAACCTCCCGCGGCGCCACTACCGCGTGACCGTGCGCTCGGGCACCGAGCGGCGGCAGATCGCGCTCGCCGTCCGCTTCGCGGAGGTGCGCCGCGACTTCCTCGCCAACTTCGGCGTGAGCGGCCTGTACCGCGACCCGGGCGGGAGCACGCGCGCGGGCACGGGGACGTTCAACTCCGACGCCCCGTTCACCCCGACGACGGGCGGCGCGACGGGCACGCCGCAGGGGAGCATCAACCTCGGCACCGACGTACGCTTCGCCACCGTGCTGACGACCTTCGGGTCGCGCAACCTGCTCGCGCTCATCCAGGCGGAGCAGCAGCGCGGCACCGCGCGCATCCTCGCCGAGCCGACCATCCTCGCGGCCAACCGCGAGGACGCCAGCTTCCTCGCCGGCGGCGAGATCCCGATCCCGATCGTGCAGGGCGGCGCGGCGACGACCAACGGCAGTTCGGCCGTGACGATCGTGTTCAAGGAGTTCGGCGTGCGCCTCACCTTCAACGGCGAGGTGCTGAACGACAGCCTCATCAAGCTGCGCGTCGCGCCCGAGGTCTCGGCCCTCGACTACGGCAACGCGATCACGCTGCAGGGCTTCCGGATCCCCGCGTTCACCACGCGCCGCGTCGCGAGCACGGTCGACGTGCACAGCGCGCAGAGCCTGATCATCTCGGGGCTCATGAACGACTCGCGGCAGAGGGTGCGCACCGGCCTGCCGTACCTGTCCGACATCCCCATCCTCGGCGCGCTCTTCAGCAGCACGCAGTGGCAGCGCAACGAGACCGAACTGCTCGTCGTGGTGACGCCCGTGATCCTCGACCCGGAGCGCCCGACGCCCGGCACGCAGCCCGGCAACACGCTCCGCATCAAGCCCGACACCGCCCTCCCCGCGCGCGACGCCATGTCGCCGCGGCTGCCGCACTGAGCACCCGTCCATGGCAGCACAGCAGCGCAAGGCCATCATCGTGGGGGGCGCGGCCGGCCCCCAGGACGTCGCCAACGGCGTCCTCGCCCGCTTCGGCTTCGGCCCGGCGGCGTCGCCGCTCAGCGTGGCCGAGGCCACCGCGCTGCTGCGCGGCGAGCGGTACGACCTCGTCGTGGTGCCGCTCCAGAACCTCGACGCCGCCGAGTTGGCGGCGCTCGAGCGCGAGCTCCGCCGCTACCCCGGCGCGGCGGCGATCGGCACCGCCCCGCACGCCGACTCCGAGCTGATCGTGCGCGGCATGCGCTTCGGCGTGCAGGAGTTCCTCGTCTACCCGCCCGAGCCGACGGACTTCGCGGGCGCGGTCGAGCGCATCGTGCGGCGCCTGCACACGGACAAGCACACGGGCGTGCTGTTCGCGGTGTTCAGCGGCAAGGGCGGCCTCGGCACGTCGAGCGTGGCCGCGAACCTCGCCTTCACGCTCGCCGCCGCGCAGCGCGGCGGGCGCGTCGGCCTCGCCGAGCTCGTGGCCGGCGGCGACCTGCGCGTCGCGCTCAACCTGCGCCCGCACTACGACGTGGGCGACCTGCTCAAGAAGATCGACCAGCTGGACGCGGAGCTGCTGCAGTCGCTCATGACGCCGTGCACGGAGGGGGTCTGGGTGCTGCCCGCCGCGGAGGACGAGGAGGTCGCCGACGGGCTCGGCGCCGCGGCGACGGCGCGGCTGGTCGAGCAGCTCCGCGGCGTCTTTCCGTACACGGTGCTCGACTGCGAGCACCACATGAGCGACCGCACGCTCGCCGCGCTCGACGCGGCGGACCGGGTGCTGCTCGTCACGCAGCTCGACGTGGCCGCCCTGCACAGCGCGAAGCGCACGCTCGGGCTCTTCCAGCGCCTCGGCTACGCCGACGAGAAGATCGTCGTCGTGGTCAACCGCCACCAGTCGGGCGGCATGGTCACCCTGGGCGACGCCGCGACGGTGCTCCGGCGCCCGGCGTCGGCGAGCCTGCCTAACGATTACCACACGTCGTCCGAGGCGCTCACGCGCGGCGTGCCGGCGGTGGTGCACGCCGCCAGCACGGAGCTGGCGCGCGCCTACGGCGCGCTCGCCGCGCAACTCGGCGCGGGCGGGGCCGCGGACGGCGCGCGCAACGGCAACGGCAAGCACAACGGGCACGGGAACACCTCCCGGCTCGGCCGCATCTTCAGCATCGGGAAACGCTAATGGGCGTCAGTCTCCGCGACCGCCTGCTCAGCCGCGCGGGCGGCTACACCCCCACGCCGAGCGCGCCGCAGGCGGCCGCCGCGCCGGGGCCCGCCCCGGCGCCGGCCCCGGGCGGCAGCATGATGAACGCGCGCCGCGAGTCGGACGCGCCGATGAGCGCGGTCGACGCGCTCAAGGTCGAGCTGCACCGCCAGCTCATCGAGCGGCTCGACCTCGAGGCGCTCGAGCGCATCCCCGACCCCGAGGCCGCGACGCAGCAGATCCGCCAGGCGGTCGCGGGGCTGCTCCGCGCCGACCAGACCCCGCTCAGCCAGTCGCAGCGCGACGACGTCGTCGACCAGATCGTCTACGAGGTCGTCGGGCTCGGGCCGATCGAGCCGCTCTTCCGCGACCGCACGGTGAGCGACATCCTCATCAACGGCCCCAAGAACGTCTACGTCGAGCGCGGCGGGCGGCTCTCGCGCGCGCTCGTCACCTTCCGCGACGACGCGCACCTGCTCGCGGTGATCGACCGCATCGTGAGCCGCGTCGGGCGGCGCGTCGACGAGGCGAGCCCGATGGTCGACGCGCGCCTCCCCGACGGCTCGCGCGTCAACGCGATCATCCCGCCGCTCGCCCTCGACGGGCCGGTGATGTCGATCCGGCGCTTCGGCGCCGAGATCACGATGCAGAACCTCGTCGAGCGCGGCGCGCTCACCGACGAGATGGCGGTGCTGCTCGCGGGCTGCGTGCGGGCGCGGCTCAACGTGCTCGTCGCCGGCGGCACGGGCGCGGGCAAGACGACGCTCCTCAACGCGCTCTCCTCGTTCATCCCCGCCCACGAGCGCGTCGTGACGATCGAGGACGCGGCCGAGCTGCGGCTGCAGCAGGAGCACGTCGTACGGCTGGAGACGCGGCCGCCCAACAGCGAGGGCCGCGGCGAGGTGTTGTCGCGCGACCTCGTGAAGAACGCGCTCCGCATGCGCCCCGACCGGATCATCGTCGGCGAGGTGCGCGGCGCCGAGGCGCTCGACATGCTGCAGGCGATGAACACGGGGCACGAGGGGTCGCTCACCACCGTGCACGCCAACACGCCGCGCGACGCGATCGCGCGCCTCGAGACGATGATCCTCTTCGCCGGCACCGCGCTGCCCACGCGCGCGATGCGCGAGCAGATCTCGTCGGCGCTCGACGTCGTCGTCCAGGCGTCGCGCCTCTCGGACGGGACGCGCCGCGTGACGAGCATCGCGGAGGTCGCGAACATGGAGGGCGAGGTCATCACGATGCAGGAGATCTACCGCTTCCGCCGCCGCGGCATCTCGTCGGAGGGGAAGGTCATGGGCCAGTTCGAGGCGACGGGCGTGCGCCCGCTGTTCGTCGACCGGCTCAAGCTCGCCGGCGTCGAGATCCCGCCCCACCTGTTCGCCGAGAAGTGATCATGTACGGGACCCTGCAGGACCTGCTCGACGCCGCCGTGCAGCTCGTGGTGCTCGCGGCCGTGTTCTGCGCGTCACTGCTGCTCGTCGTCGGCGCGTACGCGTTCGTCAACCGCCGCCGGCTCTCGGACGAGGCCCTCGTCCGCCAACGCCTGCTCGGCGGCCTCGCGCCGGCGGTCGTCGCCCTCCCCGACCAGATCATCCGCGGCAAGCGGAGCGCGAGCGCCGTCGCGTTCTTCAACCGGCTGCTCGAAGGCAAGGGCCCGACCGCCGCGCTGCAGGCGCAGCTCGACCGCGCGGGGTCGACGATGACCGTCGGCACGTTCGTGCTCGCGACGGCCCTCGGCGCGGTCGTCGCCGCCTTCGTCGGCACCCGCCTCGTCGGCCCGGCCGCGGGCGCGGCCCTCGCCGCCGCCGGGGCGCTGGTCCCGCTCGCCGTCCTCAAGCAGCGCCAGGGGAAGCGCGCGCGGCAGTTCGAGGCCCAGCTCCCCGAGGCCGTCGACATGCTCGTCAACGCGATGCGCGGGGGCTACTCGCTGCAGGCGGCGATGCGCTTCATCGGCGACGAGATGGGCGAGCCGCTCGGCCCCGAGTTCATGCGCTTCTACGACGAGCAGCGCCTCGGCATCGACGTGCGGACGGCGCTCACCAACATGCAGGAGCGCAACGCGACGCTCGACGTGCGGATGTTCGTCATCGCGCTCCTCATCCAGCGCGAGTCGGGCGGCAACATGGCCGAGATCATGACCAACCTCGCGGTCCTGATGCGCGAGCGGGCCGCGCTGCGCGGGCAGATCGACGTGCTCACGGCGGAGCCGAAGATGTCGGCGGTGGTGCTCACGCTCATCCCGATCGTGCTCTTCGGCGTGCTCAACGTCGTGAACCGGGACTACGTCGCGCCGCTCTACGAGACGCCGACCGGGCGGCTCCTCCTGGCGTACTCGGTGGTGTCGCTCGCCGTGGGGTTCGTGGTGCTGCAGCGCATGGGCAAGATCACCTTCTGACGGCCGGGGGACGCAAGACATGATGCTGACGTTGGTCGCGTTCGTCGGCCTGCTGGCCGCGGCGGCGGGCGCCGCCGCCTACGCGCTGCTCGCCGAGCGCCAGCGCCGCACGGTGCTCGCCCGCGCGGGCGGCTTCGGGGCGAACGCGCTCGTGCTCCAGGCGCCGCGCGCGGGCGTCGCCGAGCGGCTGACGCGGCAGCTCGCCCGCCGGCTGCCCACGCGCTGGGCCGCCCGCGGCGCGATCACGCAGACGCTGGTGCACGCGGGCTTCGACGGGGCGTCGGCGCCGCTCGTCTACACCGCGGCGCGCGTGGCGGCGGTGACCATCCCGCCGCTGCTCGCGCTCGTGCTCGCGCCGCGGGACAACCGGCTCTACTACGTCGCGCTCGTGGCGTGCGCCGCGGTGGCGGGGCTGCTCGGCCCGGCGGCGGTGGTGCAGAACCTCGCCCGCGGGCGCCAGGAGCGGCTGCAGCGGCAGCTCCCCGACTGCCTCGACCTGCTGGTGGTGTGCGTCGAGGCCGGCGTGAGCCTCGACGCGGCGATGATGCGCGTCGCGCGCGAGCTGGCGACCGTGCACCCCGAGCTCTCGGCCGAGCTGCTGCAGGTCACGCGGCGCGTGAACGCGGGCGTGGCCCGCGAGCAGGCGCTCCACGGCATGTACCAGCGCACCGGCGTGCAGGAGCTGCGCGCGCTCGTGGCCAACATGATCCAGAGCGAGAAGTGGGGCACGTCGATCGCGACGGTGCTGCGCGTCTACGCCGAGGGGCTGCGGCGCCGGCGCAAGCAGGCCGCGGAGAAGAAGGCCGCCACGTCGCCGCTGAAGATGATGATCCCGCTCGCGCTGTTCATCTTCCCGGTCATCTTCGTGGTGCTGCTGGGGCCCGCGATCCTGAAGATGGGCGACCTGTTCGAGAACACGCACTGACCCCCTACCCCGTCCGAGAGCGACCCATGCAACGTGCCGCGCCGTCTTCGCGGAGCAGCCGAAGGGACCACCTCGCGCGCGACCGCCGCGGGGCGACGCTGGTGCTCGTGGCGGTCTCGCTCATGATGCTGCTCGGCTTCGCGGCAGTCGGGATCGACTTCGCGAAGGCGTACGCGGCGCGCACGCGGCTCAAGACCGTGGCCGACGCGGCGGCGATGGCGGGCGCGGTGAGCATGATCCACGCGACCGGCGCCGCGCTCGACACCGCCGTCCCGAACGCGGCCAGGGCGTACGCAGGGCTCAACTATGTGGAGCGAGTCGCGCTTGTCAACCGGAACGCCGACAGCGTCCTCGTGAAGCCGGTGAAGTGGAACTTCACGTCCCGGACGACCGACACCACGCCGACGAAGTTCTCCGACGCGGGCGTGAATGCCATCAAGGTCAAGGCCTGGTACAGTACGGCGACTTTATTCGCGCGCGTGTTCGGGAAGTCGGCCTTCGCGCTCCGCGATAGCACGATCGCGGCGCTCGGCGCGGTCACGTCCCAGTCGTGCCTCAAGCCGTGGGCGGTGCCGTACTCCAACATCAAGGCGACGCTCGGGCAGAATCCGTCGGACACGACCTCGCTCACGGCGGCCGACGTCACGTCGTTGGTGAACAACCAGACACTCATCCAGTTCAAAACCCTCCCGAACGGGGCTCCGGGAACAGTCGGCGGGACGGTCGTCGCCGGCAACTACTACGCGGTGGACTTCCCGCCGCTCATGGACGTGAGCGGCAACCTGTACTCGCCGGGACCGCAGTCGTCGAGCGGGAGCGCGTACAAGCAAGCAATTGCGGCTGCGTGCGACGATTCGGTGGCCGTGAAAATCGGCGACTGGCTCCAGACCGACCCCGGGAACATGACCGGCCCCACGAAGCAAGGCGTCGACGCGCTGTGCGGAGGGAAGGACACCTGCAGCCCGCCACTCCTGATCACCGTGCCCATTTATGGTCAGGCTGCTCAGAAAAGCGGGAAGTCGGCCGTCCAGGTCCGGTACCTCGGCGAGTTCTACCTGACCGGCCTCACGAACGGCGGCGAAGTGGTCGGGTACCTCACCGCCCTGCGGGCGACCGGGAACGGGTCGTTCTCGCCCGGCGTCGGGCCGATCATGAAGGGGGGGATGGTCCAGTAGTCGCCGGCCACGTGCGGCGACGTCAGCGCAACGGGTCTCCCGCCGGGCGGCTGTCGGCGGGTGCCGGCCAGGCCGCGGCACGGACCGATCCCGTCCGCGCCGCGGCCGCCGCGGGCGCGCGCTACGCCGTGCGCGCGTACGCGGGCGCGGGCACCGTCGGCGACACGTGGCACGCGACCGATCTCACCGCGGAGCGCGACGTCGCGCTCCGCGTGATCGACGCCCCCGCGGGTGACGCCGGTCTCGTGCTCGCGGCCGTCCGTCGCCTCCAGACCGCCGCCGTTGCCGCCGACCACCCCGGGATCGTCGCCCCGCTCGCGGTCGAGCCGGGCGCCGGCGACGCCGTGCTCGTCGCCACGCCCTACATCGAGGGCGGCAGCCTCGCCGACGTGCTCGCCGCCCCCGACCCCCTCCCGTTCGACGCGGTCGTCGCGCTACTCCGCGACGTCGCCGCGGTGCTCGCGCACGCGCACGCCCGCGGCCTCGCGCACGGCGGCGTCGCGCCGACCAACATCTTCGCCGACGCCGACGGGCGCGCGCGCCTCACCGACTTCGGCGTCGCCGGCGTCGCCGCCCTCCTCCCCGCCGCGCGCGGCCGCGCGTTCCTCCGCGCCTACACCGCGCCGGAGCAGTGGCGCGGTCACCCCGCCGAGCCCGCGAGCGACCAGTACGCGCTCGCCGTCGTCGCCTACGAACTCCTCAGCGGCGCCCCGCACCGCGCGCCCGACGTCGAAGGGGTCGCCACCGTCGCGCCGATCGAGGTCTCCGTGTTCACGCCGGTGCGCCCGGGCGTCGGCCTGGGCGTCAACGCCGCGCTCCGGACGGCGCTCGCCGCCAGCCCGGTCAACCGCTTCCCGACCGTCGCCGCGTTCGTCGACGCGTTAGGCGCCGGCGCGGGCCGCCCCGCGCGCGGCCGGTCGCGGCTCGCCGCCCCGCTGCCGTACGTCGGCGCCGGCGGCGCGGTCGTCGCCGCGCTCGGCGCGGCGGCGGTGGTCCTCGTGCGCCCCGCCCCGGCGCCGATCGTCGCGAGACCCGCGGCCGGCGCGCCGGCCACGACACGCGCGGCTGCCGCACCCGCGCGCGCGCCGGCCGTCGCCCATCCGGCGGTCGCCCACCCGGCCGGCGTGCCGGCGCGGCGGGCGCGGCCGGCGTCCGGCTTCCTCAGCGTCAGCGCGACCGAAGGGGCGCCGCTCGTCGTCGTCGACGGCCGGAGCTGGGGCGCGGCGCCCGCCGTCGTCGCTACCACCCCGGGCGCGCACCGCGTCGAGGTGCGCGGGCCGGGGATGCACTACCGGCCGGCCCGGCTCACCGTCCACACGAAGGCCGGCGACACCACCGCGGTCGCCTTCTGGCGCGAGCCGTGACGACGCCCGCGGTGGCACCGCCCGCCGTGGCACGGGCCGCCGTGGGCGTCGTCACGGCGCCCGCGGCGACCGCACACCCGGCGACGGCGCACGCGGCCACACGCGCCGTGCTGTGCGTGTTCGTCGCCGCGACGTTCGCGAACGCGGCGCTGCTCTTCCTCGTCGAGCCGCTGTTCAGCAAGCTCGTCCTGCCGGTGCTCGGCGGCTCGTCCGCGGTCTGGACGACCTGCATGCTGTTCTACCAGGGCGTCCTCCTCGCGGGCTACGCCTACGCCCACCTCGGCGCCCGCTGGCTCGGCCCCCGCCGCCACGGCGCGCTCCACCTCGCGCTCGTCGCGGCGTCGTGCGCGGCACTCCCGGTCGCGCTCGCGCGCGGCTGGTCGCCCCCCGCCGCGGGCACGCCGGTCCTCTGGCTCCTCGGCCTGCTCACGGTCTCGCTCGGCGCGCCGTTCTTCTGCCTCTCGGCCGGCGCCCCGCTGCTCCAGCGGTGGTTCGCCGCGACCGACCACCCCGCGCGCCACGACCCGTACTTCCTCTACGCCGCGAGCAACGCGGGGAGCCTCCTCGCGCTCCTCGCGTACCCGACGCTCGTGGAGCCGCGCATCGCGGTGCACGCCCAGTCGCGCGCGTGGTCCGTCGCGTACCTCGCGCTCGGAGTTGGGCTCGCGTGCTGCGCGGCCGTCGTGTGGACCGCGCGCGGCGCCGCGGGCCGGCCGGCGGCGGCCGACGCGCCCGCGATCACCTGGCGTCGCCGCGGCCGGTGGCTCGCGCTCTCGGCCGTCCCGTCGAGTCTCCTCCTCGGCGTCACGACGCACCTGAGCACCGACGTCGCGCCCGTCCCGCTGCTCTGGGTCGTGCCGCTCGCCCTCTACCTCGTCACCTTCATCTGGGCGTTCGCGCGACCCGGCCGCGCGAGCACGCAGGCCGCCGCCCGCCTGCAGACCCTGCTCGTCGTGCCGCTCCTGTTCGTTTCGGCGCTCGCGCTCCAGGTGCCCATCCTCCCCGCACTCGTCTGGCACCTGCTCGCCTTCTTCGTGACCGCGCTCGTCTGCCACGTGCGGCTGGCCGCGGACCGGCCGGAGGTGGGGGCGCTGACGGCGTACTACGTGTGGATGTCGGCCGGCGGTGTGCTCGGCGGCGTCGTCAACGCGCTCGTCGCCCCGGCCGTCTTTGCCGGCGTGTACGAGTACCCGCTGGCGATGGTCGCGGGGTTGGGCCTCGCGCGCGCGACGCTCCCCGCGGCGGGTCGCCTCACGTCGTGGGGGCAGGATTCGGGCGTCGCCGCGGGCCTCGGGCTCGTCGCCTGGGTCGCGGGCCGGAGCGTCCTCGCACACCCCGCGATCGGCCTCCGGCTCGGCGCCTTCCTGCTGGTGAGCGTCGCCGCGCTCGGCCTCCTCGCCCTCGGCGAGCGGCCGCGCCGCTTCGCGCTCGGCGCCGGCGCGGTCGCGCTCGGCTTCGCCCTCGCCCACGCGGGCGTCGACGGCGTGGAGCTCCGGGCGCGCAGCTTCTACGGCGCCTACGAAGTCCGCCGCGTCGCGACGGCGGACGCGACCTTCCAGCTGCTCGTGCACGGGACCACGGTGCACGGCGCCCAGAACGTCGCGCCCGCCCGCGCGCGCGAGCCGCTCACGTACTACGCGCGCTCCGGCGCGGTCGGCGACCTCTTTGCCGCGCTCCCGCCGCGCGTCACGGGCGGCCGCGTCGGCGTCGTCGGGCTCGGGACCGGGTCGCTCGCGTGCTACGCGCGCCCGGGGTCGCGGTGGACGTTCTTCGAGATCGACCCGCTCATCGTCCAGATCGCGCGCGGGAGCGGCGCGTTCTCGTACCTCCAGCGCTGCACCCCACACGCCGCGGTCGTGCTCGGCGACGCGCGGGTCGCGCTGTCGCGCGTCGCGCCGGGGACGTTCGACCTGCTGCTGCTCGACGCGTTCACCTCGGACGCGGTGCCCACGCACCTGCTCACGACCGAGGCGTTCCGACAGTACGCCCGCGTGCTCGCGCCCGGCGGCGTGCTCGCCGTGCACGTCAGCAACAAGTACCTCGCGCTCGACCGCGTGGTCGCCGGGGCGGCCGACGCGCTGGGGTGGACGGCGCTGACGCGGACGTCGACCCCGGACGCGGCGGCGCAGCGCGGGTGGGTGCAGGAGGCGCGGTGGATCGCCATCGCGCGCCAGCCCGGCGACGAGGGCACGCTCGCCTCGCGGCCGGGGTGGGCGGCGCTGCGGGCCGCCCCGGTCGCGTGGCGCGACGACTTCGCCAACGTGCTCGCGGTGTTCCGCGGCGCGCGCCGGCCGCGGGACGGCGGCGGCCCCGACCGTTAGGCGCGGCCCGGCGCGCCGACCCGCCCGCGGACGGCGGGGACCTCGTCGAAGAAGACGACGTAGCCGGCGAACATCAGCAGCGCGAAGCCGGTGAGCGCCACGCGCCCCCCGACCGCGAGCAGCGCGACCATCCCCGCGTGCAGCGCGACCCCCGCCACGCACGCGTCCCGCCGCGCGCCCGGCCGCCACAGCGACACCGCGATCCAGAGCTCGAGCACGACCGTCGTCACCGCGAGCAGCATCGCCACGGGCGCGGCCAGCCCGCGCGCGAGCAGCGGCGTCCGCACCGCCCACGGGAGCGCGGCGAAGACGGCGGCCCCGCTCAGGAACGTCGCGTTCAGCTTCGCGACGGCCGTCCAGCCGTAGACGAGCGACACCTGCGTGCGGAGCAGCAGCACGGGCACCGCCGGGTTCCGGCGCGCCGTCGCGTCGGCCCAGACGAGCAGCACGACGACGAGCACCGCGAGGTACAGGTGGTTGCTGTACGTCTGCTCGTCGAGGAGCAGGACGCCGCTCATCACCAGCGCGAGCCCCACGCCCGCCGCGCGCGCGTGCCAGCCGAGGGCGAAGCACACGCCGCAGGCGACCCACACGCCGAGGGCGGTGGCGGCGACGCCCGGGGTGACCGCGAAGTCC
This sequence comes from Gemmatimonadetes bacterium T265, assembly GCA_019973575.1. Classification (NCBI taxonomy): domain Bacteria; kingdom Pseudomonadati; phylum Gemmatimonadota; species Gemmatimonadetes bacterium T265. The sequence goes on along the minus strand of BPUI01000001.1, from coordinate 1,749,826 downwards.
GGCAGCGCGTAGGGAAGCCGCAGCACGTCCGGCAGGCCGAGCCGTCGAAGCGGCCGCACTTCGGCGACGGCCATGCAGAGCGACGCGACGCCGGCGAGCGCGCGCGCCGTGGCGACCTGCGGCACCCACGCGCCGGGCGGGCGGTCCACGACCGCCCGCAGGCCGGCGAGGGTCAGCGGCACGGCGTGACGCGGACCGGCGGCCCGTGCGCGTGGGCGGCGTCGCGCTCCTCGACGGCCGCGTACTGCGGGCGCCGCGCGCAGACGTGCGCGACGAGGCGCCGGACGAAGTCGGGGCCGACGTCGCCGCGCTGGAAGGCGAGGAACGCGGCGACGTCGATCGTGTCGCGGCGGCCCGCGGCGGACGCGTCGCCCCGCGGCGCGACGACGCCGACGAGCACGGGGAACTCGCGGAGGTCGGCGTACATGTGCCAGCCGAACCGGGCGGGGCGGTGCGACAGCTGGACCGCGGGGAACACGAGCTGCGCGGCGAGCCACAGCCCCGCGACCGCCCACGACCACGCCCCGGGTGTGGCGCGCGGCGCGGCGGCGCGCCGCGGGACCGCGCGCCGGGCCGGGCCCGCGGTCACGGCGGCGTGAGCACGCGCGCCGGCGCCCGGCGGATCAGCGCCTGCAGCCCGTCGCCGAACGGGCCGAAGACGTTGGAGCCCCAGCAGTAACCGTCGCCGTTAGGCGTCGTCGCGCACGCGTGGCGCCGCCCGCTCGAAATCGTCGCGAACGTGGTCCCCGGCATCACCCGGAACGGGGCGTTGCCGATCCCGACGCTCGGCTGCAGCCCGAGGTCGTACGCGCCCCAGCACACCGCCTCCCCGTTGCGCAGCGCGCAGACGTGCGACCCGCCGACGCTGACGTCGGTGTAGCCGCCGCCGCCCGCGACGAGCACCGGGACGAGGCTCGACGTGTTCGACCCGTTGCCGAGCTGGCCGCGCACGCCCGCGCCCCAGCAGTAGGCGTCGTGCGACGTCGTGACGCCGCAGGTGACGGCGTTGAGCGTGTCGGCGGGGCCCGGGTCCGTGCCGAACAGGTCGGGCGCGTACGTCGCGCCCCGCGTCGTGTCGCCGACGGCCGGCGCGAGGTCCTGCGGCGAGATGCCGCCCGCGCTCAGCCGGACGAACGTGAGCCCGCCGGTCACGACGACGGGCGTGTCCGCCAACGCGCGCGTGTTCTGGCCGAGCTGCCCCGAGCGGCCCGCGCCCCAGCAGTACGCGCGCCCGGCGGCGTCGAGCGCGCACGTGTGATTGAGGCCCGCGGTGATCTGCGTGAACGTGTGCCCGCCCCCGACCGGGATCGGCGTCGTGCTCGCCAGCCGGCGCTCGTCGCCGAGCTGGCCGGCGAAGTCCTCGCCCCAGCAGTACGCGCTCCCGCCCACGTCGAGCGCGCACGTGTGCGCGCGCCCCGCAGAGATCGAGGCGAAGCGCAAGCTCGTCGACACGGGCGTCGCCTGGGCGACGGCGGCCACGCGCTTGCCCGTCCCCGTCTGCCCGATGCTCGACGCGCCCCAGCAGTAGGCCGCGCCGCCCGCGTCGAGCCCGCACGCGTGTGCGCCGCCTGCGGCGAGCTGCACCAACGCCGGCCCCGCGCCCTGCCGTGCGGGGGCGAGCGCGCACGCGATGCTCGGCCGCGTCGGGTCGGCGATGTCGTCCACGCAGACGGTGTCACGAATCACCGTGCCGAGCTGCGTACTGTCGTTGCGCCCCCAGCAGTAGGTGCCGCGGACCGCCAGGCGCCCGCACGTGAAGTCGCCCGCCGCGACGATCCCGGCCGCCGACGGGAGCGCGCTCGTGCTCACCGCGAACGCGCGCCGCATCACGCTGACCGTGGTCGACGCGGTCCTCCCGCCCCCCGCCACGGTGAACGTCACCTGGCCCGTGTCGGCGCCGGCCGCGACGTGCACGCGCCCCGTCGAGTCGACGCTCGCCCGCGCCGGGTCCGACGACCCGAACACGTAGCGCACGCCGCCGACCGGCTGCCCCGACGCGTCGAGCGCCCGGGCCGTCAGCGTCAACGAGTCGCCCTGGAGCACCGGGGACGCCGAGGCGGCGAGCGTGACGCGCGCCGTCGCGTAGCGGACGACGACGGTCGCCTCCGCCGCCACGCTCGCGCTCGCGCGGATCCGCACGGTGCCCGTGTCGCGCGGGGTGACGAGCCCCGCCGTGTCCACGACCGCGACGCGCGGGTCGGACGACGACCAGGCGACCGCGACGTTGGTGACGGTCTCGCCGGTCTTCAGGACCACGGCCGCCTTGAGTTGGCGCCGCGCCGCGGCGGTGATCGTGTCGGCGACCGCCACCGTGTCCACGTCCGGCTGGACGATGACGCGCTGGATCGTGAGGGGATCGAGGCCGGAGACGTTCGGTCCGGTGACGCGGTTTCGGTCACAGGCCGTGACGAGCGGTATGACGGCAAGGCCGTAGCGGAGCAGGCGGGAACGGCACATCGGGCGCGCGGCGGAGGGAACTGCGGAGCCGAACTGAGGCAGGAAGTACAGCACCCTACAGTGCAGCCAGGGAACGATCGGCGCCAGAGGAGCGATCCTGCTGCGGCGCGACGTCGCAGACGCGGCGGCCCCGGCGCGGCGGTCGCGGCGGCGGCGGTTGCGCGTGCGCGGCACGGGCGTCGCGTTACGCGCACGCCCCGCGCGTGCCGCCCCGCACTCCCGTGGACTCCGCCCCGCCGCCCGATGCTCCGTTCCGTGCTCGCGCTCGTCGCCCCACTCGGCCCCGTGCTCGGCGCGCGGCCGGGACTCGCCGGGTGCCTCGCGGCGGCGTGGATCGGGGCCGTGCTCGGCTCCCTCTCCCACGAGCTCGCGCACGCCTTCGTGGCCCGCGCCCGCGGCGCGACGCGGGTCCGCGTCGTCGTCGGCCTCGGCCCCGGCGTCCGCATCCGCCTGCCGTGGCCGCCCCTCCACTGGCTCTCGCTCCACGTGCGCCTCTGCCCCGCCGCCGGCCACGCCCGCGCGCACGGTCCGGGGCTCGACGGCTGCGCCGCCGCGCAGGCGGCGATCGCCCTCGCCGGCCCGCTCGCGAGTCTGGCCTGCGCGGTCGCGCTTGCGGCCGCCGTCACGCCGCTGCCGGGCGCCGCAGCATCCTCCGTCGCCGGCCTGGTGCACTGGAGCCTGCTCGACGCCGTCGTGTTCAGCGTCTGCGGCGCGCTCCAGCTCGTGCCCGGGCTCGGGACCGACGGGTCGCGCGCCCTGCACGCGCTGCGCACGCTGGGCACGCTGGGCACGCGTCGGCAGGGGTAGCGCGCACGGCCCGCGACGCCCGCCGCCGCCCCCGGCGGAGCACCGCTGCCACACGTTGCCCGGAGCGGCGACGCGCGGTTAAGAATCATCCCGGATTACGGATGACGACCACGTAATCCGGTTCGCGCGACGCCGGGGCGCGCTCGCCCGCCTCCGCCCGTTCGTCATGTCCCAGCATCCGGCACCGCGCCGCACTGCGTGATCCCGCCGACCTCTCCGCACTTCGAGCGGACCCGCGTCTTCGACGTCGACCTCGCCGACCCGCTTCCCGACCACTGGGACGTCGCGGGATACCGGCGCGCGCTCATTCTCGTGCGCTGGCGCGGCCGCACGCTGACGACCGTCAACGTCGCCGCGCCCGACGAGGTCGTGCACGCCGCGGCCGTCCGCGCCATGATCGCCGCCGACGGCTGGGCGCGCGCGACGCTCGCCACGCGCGCCGTCCGGAGCTGGTTGCTCGACGGCGACGGGGACGCGCCCGCCGCGACCGACGCGCCGCCGAGTTGGAGCGTCGTCGTCTGCACGCGCGACCGGGCCGACGACCTGCGCCGCTGCCTGCGCGCGCTCACCACGATGGACGTCCCGCCCGGCGCCCCGGCGGGCGAGATCGTCGTCGTCGACAACGCCTCGGCCGACGACGCCACCGCCCGCGTCGTCGCGGAGTACGCGGCCGCCCCGCCCGACGCGCGCGGCGCGGCCCGGCCCGTCGTCCGCTACCTGCGCGAGGACCGGCCGGGCCTCAACTGGGCCCGCGCCACCGGCGCGCGCGCCGCGCGCGGCGAGATCGTCGTCTACACCGACGACGACGTGGTCGTCGACCCGCCCTGGATCGGGCGCATGCTCGAGCCCTTCGCCGACTCGCGCGTCGCGGCCGTGACCGGGCTCACGATGCCGCTCGAGATCGAGACCTCCGCGCAGTGGCTGTTCGAGCGCTACGGCGGGTTCGGCCGCGGGTACACCCGCCGCGTCTTCGACCCGCGCCACTTCCCGCCGAGCGCGGCCGGGGCGGCCGGGGCGGGGGCGAACGTCGCCTTCCGCCGGTCGCTCGTCGTCGGCATGCGCCTCTTCGACGTCGAGCTCGACGCCGGCACGGTCACGCTCACCGGCGGCGACACGTACGCCCTCTTCCTCCTGCTCGCCGCGGGCCACCACGTCGTCTACACGCCCGACGCGGTCGTCTGGCACCGCCACCGCCGCGAGTACGCGCCGCTCAAGCGCACGCTCTACGGCTACAGCGTCGGCGGCTTCGCCTTCCTCACGCGCTGCCTCGTCGAGCACCGCGACCTCGGCGCCGCGCGGACCGCGCTCCAGTGGGTGCGCCACGACCACGTGCGCCTGCTCGCCCGCGTGCTGCTGCGCCGGCCGAGCGCGCTGCCGCGCGACCTCGTGTTCGCGTACGTGCGCGGCATCGCCGTCGGGCCGTGGGCGTACCTGCGCAGCCGCGGCCGCGAGCGCCGCTACCGCCTGGCCGACGCCGCGGCCGCCCCGAACACCACCGACCACGCCGCCGCGGGAGGCGCCGTCGCCCGGAGCGTCGCGTGACCGCCGCGCCCCGTGCGCCGGCCGGCGCCCCCGCGATCAGCGTCGTCGTCCCGAGCTACAACCGGCGGCACACGCTCGAGATGGTCCTCGGCGGGCTCGCGGCCCAGCGCGGCGTACCGCCCGACGCCTTCGAGGTGCTCGTCGTCCTCGACGGCAGCACCGACGGCTCCGACGCGATGCTCGCGGCGTGGCAGCGCGGCGGCCGGCTCCCGCGGCTGCGCTGGGAGTCGCGCGCCAACGGCGGCCAGGCGGCCGCGCGCGACGCCGGCGCCCGCGCGGCCGCCGCGCCGCTCCTCCTCTTCCTCGACGACGACGTCGTCCCCGAGCCGGACCTCGTCGCCCGCCACCTCGCCGGCCACCCGCCCGGCGCGCGCGTGGCCGTGCTGGGCGACTGCGAGATCGTGCGCGAGGCGGCGCACCCCTTCTACACGCAGCAGATGTGGTCGTGGTGGGAGGATCTCTACACGGCCCGCGCGCGCCCGGGCCGCGCACCCTGCTACGTCGACTTCTGCGCGGGCAACGTCTCGCTCCGCCGCGAGGACTACCTCGTGAGCGGCGGCTTCGACCCCGCCTTCCGCGGCTACGGCGGCGAAGACTATGACCTCGGCTACCGCCTGCTCCGCGCGGGCGTGCGGTTCGTCGCCGACCGGCGCGCGCACGCGATGCACCACCACCGCTTCACGAGCTACGCCACCTTTTTCCGCACGCGGCGGCAGGAGGGGAGCGCCGACGTGCTGCTCGGGCGCAAGCACCCCGAGCTGCGCGCCGGCATCCGCGCCGCGACCCCCGAACCCGACGACCCGGACGAGCGCCGGATCCTGCACGCCGCCTTCGCGCCGGTCGAGCTGTCGGCCCGCGTGCGGCGCGCCAATGCGGCGTGGCTCGCGCTCGACGAACGCCTCCGCCGCCGCGTCCGCTGGAAGCGCCGGCTCGACCGGATGGGCGCCTACTACTACTGGCGCGGCGTCTACGACGTGCTCGGCTCGCTCGACGCGCTCGACGCGTTCCGGCGCGAGGCCACGCTGCCCGTGCAGCACGTCGACGTCCGCGGCGGCCTGGGCGCGGCGCCCGACGGCTTCTGGGTGCACGGGCCGAGCGAGATCGCGGTGACCGCGGGCGGGCGCCCGCTCGGCACGGTGCGGCTGCCCGGGCCGGTGATGCGCCCGCTCCGCGAGGCGCTCGCCGACGTCATCGGGCACGGGCTCGTCGTCCCGATCCTGCTCGAGGCCGAACGCGCCGGCACGTCGCTCTTCACCCCCGGGCCGTCCCGTGTGTGACGTCGGGGTGGCGCCGCCCGCGCTCGCGCTCGTCGTCTGCACGCGCGACCGCGCCGCGCGCCTCGCCCCGACGCTGGACGCGCTCGGCGCGCTGCGCGCCGCGCACGTGTGGGAGCTGGTGCTCGTCGACAACGGCTCGCGCGACGCGACGCCCGCGCTGCTCGCGCGCTTCGCCGCCGAGGCCGCGCGCGCGCCGCAGGTGCCCGGCGCGCCCGCGGCCGTCACCGTCGTGCGTGAGGAGACGCCCGGGCTCGCGCGGGCGCGCAACGCCGGGGTGGCCGCGGCGCGCGCCCCGCTGCTCTGCTTCACCGACGACGACTGCTACCCGGCCGCCGACTTCCTCGACCGGTGGGCCGAGGTGTTCGTCGACCCGGCCGTCGGCTACGGGGGCGGCCGGGTGCTGCTGCACGACCCCGCCGACTACCCGATCACGGTCCGCACCGACGAGACCGCGTTCCGGATCCACCCGCACCGGTACGTCTGGCCCGGGCTCGTCCAGGGCGCGAACATGGCGTTCCGCCGCGCGGTGGTGTGCGCGGCCGGCGCCTTCGACCCCGCGATGGGGCCGGGCGCGCCATTCAACTGCGAGGACGTCGACATGGCCGCGCGCGCGAGTGCGCTCGGCGTCGCGGGCGGCTACTTCCCGGGGCCGACCGTGCGCCACCACCACGGCCGCCGCGCGGGGCCGGGCGTGGCGGCGCTCGAGCGCTCGTACACGCGCGGGCGCGGCGCGTACCACGCGGCCCTGCTGCTCCGCCCGGGGTCGCGGCGGATCGGCGCGCGCGCCTGGGCCCTGCTGCTGCGCGACGGCGTGCGCGGGCGCACCCGCGGGTATGCGTCGCGCGTCGTCGGTGAGCTGATCGGCGGGGCGCACTACGTGACGCGGTACGCGACGCGCCCCGGCGCCCGCCGCACGGCCCGGGGCGCCCCGGGGGGCGACCGCCCGTGCTGACGCCCGCCGACGGCGTGACGCCCGCCGACGACGCCGACGCGCCGTTCTTCTCGGTGGCCGTGTGCACGTGGAACCGCGCCGCGTTTCTGCGCCGCACGCTCGAGAGCCACGTCGCGCAGCACGTCCCCGCGGGGCTCCGCTGGGAGCTGATCGTCGTCGACAACCACTCGACCGACGACACGGCGCGCGTGCTCGACGCCTACACCGACCGGCTGCCGCTGCGCCGCGTGTTCGAGACACGCCTCGGGCTCTCGCACGCGCGCAACGCGGCCGTGGCGGCGGCGCGCGGCGCGTACGTGGTGTGGACCGACGACGACGTGTTCGTCGGCCGCGACTGGCTCGCCGGGTACGCCGAGGCCGTGCGGCGGCACCCCGACGCGGCGCTGTTCGGCGGCCCGATCCGCCCGCGCTTCGAGCCCGACCCGCCGTCCTGGCTCGTCCGCGCGCTCCCCGACGTGGGCCACGCGCTCGCGCTCCTCGACCTCGGGCCTGCCCCGGTCCCGCTCGGCGGCGAGCAGATCCCCTTCGGCGCCAACTACGTGGTGCGCGCCGACGAGCAGCGCCGCCACCCGTACTCGCCCCGGCTCGGCCGCGTGGGCACGGGGATGGGCGGGGGTGAGGAGACCGCCGTGGTGCGCGCCATCCTCGACGCCGGCGCGACGGGGTGGTGGGTGCCGAACGCGCCCGTCGAGCACCTGATCTGCGCGGACCGGCAGACGCTCGCATATCTCCGCAGCTTCTACCTCGGCGCCGGCGCCTCGGCCGGCCTCGACGTGCCGCCCGGGGTCGCGAGCCTGTTCGGCCGGCCACGGTGGGCGTGGCGGCGGGCCATCACCTGCGAGTTGCGGTACCGGTTCGCCCGGGCCATGGGGACCGCGCCGGAGCTGTGGATGCGCGACTTCAAGTTCGCGAGTGCGGCCTGGGGGTTGCTGCGCGGACCGGCCGCGCCAGCTCCCTCCTCCCCGGCGATGGCCCGAGGCGCGGAGCGTCGACGCGGCGCCGACGTCGGCATCGATCGGGCGGGGCGTGCGTAGTACCATGGGCCGGTCCGCCGCCCACGACGTCCCACCCGCACCCGACACATGCGCCGTCCCGAGCTGATGGAGGTCGCCGCGACGGCGGCCCCTCCCGCGCGACGCCGGCCGCTGCGCGCGGTCGCCCGGGCCGGTCACGCGTGGGGCGCGCTCGTCCTCGTGCGCGGGGTGCTGGCGGCGGCGGGGCTGCGCGGCGTCGAGCGCCTCCTCGCCGTCCAGCGCGGCGTCCGCCCCATCCCGCCCGACCGGCGCCGCGCCGTGATCGCGGAGACGCGGACCGCCCTCGACCGCGCGCTCCGCGGCCAGGTCACTCACGTCGCCTGCCTGCAGCGGGCGGCGGCGTGCGCCGTCGTGCTGCGGCGGCGCGGCGTGCCGGCCGACGTCGTCATCGGCGTGCGCGCCCAGCCGTTCGCCGCGCACGCCTGGGTCGAGGTCGACGGCCGCGTGGTGGACGACCTGGCCGCGGGCACGGGGCCGTACACCGTCATCCGGCGCGTCTGACGCGCCGCCCGTGAACGTGGTGCTGGTGACCGCGCCCCTCGATCCGGACCGGCTGCGCACGGCCTGCTCCACCGCGCGCGCGCGGGGCGCGCGGGTCGGCATCGTGCCGGCCGGCCCGGGGCCGCGCCGGCTTCCGGCGGCCTGGCGCACGGACGTCGCCGGGCGCGACGTGCTCGTCCTCCCGGTCGGCGGCGGCGTGCCCCGGTCGCGGCGGCTCGGGCGCGCCTTCGACGTCGGCGCCGCGGCGCTCCTCGCGGTCCTCACCGCCCCCGTGTGGCTGCTCGCCGCCGCCGCGATCCGGGCCGACTCGCCCGGCCCCGTGCTCTTTGCCCAGGAGCGCGTCGGGCGCGACGGACGGCGCTTCCGCATCTGGAAGTTCCGCACGATGCGCGCGGACGCGCCGCCGTACGCGCGCTCGCCGGGCGACGCCGACCCCGCGGTCACGCGCGTCGGCCGCCTCTTGCGGCCCGCGGGGCTCGACGAGCTCCCGCAGCTCTACAACGTGCTCCGCGGCGAGATGCGCCTCGTCGGCCCGCGCCCCGAGATGCCGTTCATCGTCGACCGCTACACCCCGCTCGAGCGCGAGCGGTTGCGCGCGACGCCGGGCATTACCGGGCTGTGGCAGCTCTGCGGCGACCGGTCCCGCCCGATGCACGAGCAGCTCGAGTACGACCTCGCCTACGCCGCGTGCGCGTCGGCCGCGCTCGACGCCCGCATCCTGGTGGGCACCGCGGCGCGCGCGCTCCGCGCCCTGACGGGCGCATGAGTGCGCCGCCGGCGCTCGCCGCCACCGACGTCGACGCCGCCCCGCGCCGCTCGGGACGCCGCCCGCCGCCGTGGGCCCTGTTCGCCCTCGGCGCGCTTCCGCTCGCCCTCGGCGGGATCGTCGACGTGCCCCGGACACGCGCCGTCGGCCCGATGAGCGGGCTCGGCGCCCTGACGGTCGGCGAGTCGGTGGTGGCGGCGTTCGTGCTCCTCGCATGCGCCCGGTACCCGCGGCGGCTGCTCACCCGGCTCGCGCCACTCGGCGCGCTCCTCGCCTGGGGCCTGGCGAGTCTCGCGTGGGCGCCCCCCGACGTGCACGGGCTGCAGAACTTCGTCGCCTACGTGCTCCTCGGCGCCTCGGTCGCGAGCGCGGGCGCCCTCGCGGCGCGCAGCCGCGCGCGTACCGAACTGGTGCTGGAGTGGGGCGTGCGCGTCCTCGACGTCGTCGCACTCGGACTCGTCGCGGCGAGCCTTGCCCGGCAGGGGTGGACGCTCGCGATGCAGGAGGCCCGGTGGCTCGTGCAGCCGCGCGCCGTCGCCCTCACGGGCCTCGCGCCGCTCGCGTGGCACCTCGCCCGCTGGTACTACGGCCGCGCGTGGGACCTCATCCCGGTCACGCTCTGGGTGGCGGCGATGTTCGTGAGTCTGTCGCGCATGGCCACCGCGACTGCGCTCGTGCTGGTCGCCACCACGGCGGTGCTGCACTACCGGGCCCGGCCGCGCGCGGGGCTGCCGCGGCTCGCGCTGCCGGGCATCGGGTTGGCGCTCGCGCTCGGCGCGGTCCTGACCGTCGGGCCGTTCCGCGCGCGTGTGTTCCGCGGCGACGCGGCGCGGCCGGGCACGACCGTCACGCTCGACAACGCCGAGATCAACGACAGCGACCGGCCCCTCTTCTGGGCGCACGTCACCGCCTCCGCGCTCGAGGCGCCGATCGTCGGCAAGGGCATCGGGTCGAGCCAGGCGGTGATGAACGACCGCTGGCCGGACGTCGGGCACCCACACAACGACTACCTGCGCATCTGGCACGACCTCGGCCTCGTCGGGCTCGTCGCCCTCGTCGCGGCCTTCGTGACCTGGGGGCGCGCCCTGGTCCGCGACTGGCGGCGCGCCGAGCGGTCCGGGGCGGCCGAGGGCTTTGGGGAGGGCGACGCCACAGGCGACGACGCGTCCGGGCAGCTCGCACTCGCGGGGCTCCTCGCGCTCGTCGGCCTCATGCTGCCGATGGTGACCGACAACGCGATCATCTACCCGTTCGTCGTCGGCCCGGTGGGCGTGCTCGTGGGGGCAGGGCTGGGCGCGGGGGCGCTGAGCGCGGGCGGGCGGCGTCCGGCGCCGGGCGCGACGCCCCTCGCGCCGCGCGGGACGCTGGCCGATCCGATGGACGCGCGGTGGGCGTGGGAACCGCGGTACCCGATCCGGCGGCGACGGCGCGGATAGTGAGGTCGACGGCGTACAGGCGGTCGTAACCGATCGTCCGGTTCTCGCCCATTCCAAGAGCCGACAGATGCCGGACGGCTTCGCGTGAGGAGCGCTGGCCGGCGCGCGGCAGGTTCGCCATATTGGCGAAATCGACACGTTGCCGATCGTCCGCTTCCGGAGGTCCCATGTCCGACTCCGCACATGACGCCGCCGCACCACCCGCGCTCCCCGGAATCGCGCGGACGATTCCAGCGACGGAGGTGCAGAACGCCTTCGGGCAGGTTCTCGACGCCGTCACGGGTGGCCAGGTGGTCGCCGTCACGCGCCACAACGCCGTGCGCGCCGTGGTAGTCCCGGTCGACCGCTACCGCCAGCTCGTCGCGCAGGAGGCCGGCACGCTCGAGGCACTCGGCGCGCGATTCGAAGCTCTGTACGCGCGCATGCAGGACACGGCCGTCCGCGCAGCGACCGCCGAGGCCGTGAACGCCTCCCCCGAGGAGATGGGCCGGGCGGCGGTGGACGCCGCCCGCCGCTGCGCAGCCGTGGCCGCGTGACGGAGGGGGCGCAAGGCCCCGGCCCTCCGCACAGCTTCGCACGGATCACCGTCATCGCCGGCGTCAACGGCGCGGGCAAGAGCAGTATCGTCGGCGAGACGATCCGGGCGCGCGGCGGCGCCTATTTCAACCCCGACGAGGAGGCGCGCGCGCTCCGGGCCGAGGACCCGGGGCTGCCCCACGCGGCAGCCAACGCGCGCGCCTGGGACGCGGGACGTGCAGGGCTCGAGCGGGCCATCGCGCGCCGCGAGGACTTCGCATTCGAGACGACGCTCGGCGGCGCCACCATCGCGATGCTCCTCGGACGCGCGCTCGATACCGGGATCGAGGTCGTGATGCGCTACGTCGGCCTGGACTCGCCGGAGCGCCATATTGCCCGCGTGCGGGCGCGGGTCGCCCGGGGTGGTCACGACATCCCCGAGGCGAAGATTCGCGAACGCTACCGACGGAGTCGCGAGCATCTGGTCGCGCTCCTGCCCCGGCTCACGTCCCTTTTGGTCTATGACAACAGCGTCGAGGGAGACCCCGATGCGGGCGTGGCGCCGGCGCTCCGACTGCTGCTCCACATCGCGACCGGCCGCATCATCGCGGTCGCGCCCGCCGTGGAGATTCCGGTGTGGGCGCACCCCATCGTCTCCGCGGCCATTCTGAGCGACGAGCGGCAGGGCGGACGCGCGGGCTGAGCGTCGGAACCTGTGCGGGCCTATCGTGGCGCAAAGCGCATCGCAACCGGATCGTCCGTCACGCGCACCTCGGCGATTCCCGCCCGGACGGGCACGACCGCGACGGGGCTCTGATCGACGAGCGACCATGCGCGGACGACGTGGTACCCGGTCGGCACGCGGACCGCAACGCGCCCCGGGTCGGGCCGGGAGATCTGCTCGAACTCCTCGCGGCCCGTTTTCGGGTAGGGCCGCTGCCAGAGAGTAAGGAGCATGGTGTTCCGAACAGCGCCGGACCGGCGGCCCGCGACCACGACCGTGGTGACGGGCCAGGTCGTCTGCGCCTTGACGACCGTCGGTAGGCCACCGTTGTCGTACTCCGCCGGCGGGGCGGTTCCGACGTCGTCCAACTGATTCATCAAGGCCTGCAGCGCCCGGTACGGCAGCATCGGCTCGCGGGTGTTCGCGTCGACGACGCCGTAGTTGGGGCCCGACGCGGGCGCATCGGCCAGGCGGTAGAAGTCGATCCGCCGGAACCCCAGCGCGTGGTGCGCGAGGTAGAAACGCAGGAGGTAGCGCGCCTTGGTCGCCGCGTCGGCGATCCGGATTCCGGCTTCCGACACGGTCTGGTCGATCGTCCAGCCGTCGAGGTTGAGATGGTCGATCGCAACTTTGCGCGCCCACTTGAAGTTCGACGTCGGGTTCGTACCGACGAGCGCGCAGGTGGCAAACACGTTGGCGACCCCGGGCCGCGACAGGCAGTCCGGGTTCCACGCGTGCCACTCCGGGGTGCGGCCGTACGGGTGGAAGGATTCCTCGCTCACGCTCCCTTCGATCTGCTCGCGCGTGACTGCGGTGCGGATGCCGCCGGACGCTCCGGTGATGAGCGTCGCGAACCCGGTCTTGTGTGTCCCGCCCCACGTGTACCGGACGCCGCCCGGAGGGGCGGTGCCGAGCAGCGCCTTCGCGAGGTCGTAGTTGATCGAGCGGCAGGTACTCCGCTCGACGCCGGACGCGAAGAAGCACCCCTCGCCGCCGTCCCACCGGTCGTGCGCCCAGGCCGGCTCGTTCCAGAGCTCGACGTGGCCGGCGAGCCCGGCGCCCGCGAGCTGCGCCGCCAGAAACCGCGCGTACCGCACGTACGCGGCGAGTCCGGAATCGTTAGGCGCACCGGCGACCGGCGGCGGGTAGAGGCGGTTGTTGATCGCCACGCGCTCCCCGGCGTTCAGAGTCCGGGTCAGCGGCGCGGCGAGTACGACGCGGTTCGAGTCGCGATCGACCGACGAGACGTACGCGCCCTGGTAGGCCCAGTAGCCTTCGGCGACCAACTGCGATCCGTCGGGGGCTTGGGCGTAGGAATGCCCGCGCCGGACGTCGGCGAGCGCGGGCGACAACTCGAGCGACAGCACGCTGTCGCCACGCGCCGCCGGGGCGCGCAGCGTGAACAGCGGCAGGCGCGTCGACGCGGGTCCGTACGCCGCGACGATCAGCGGCCGCAGGCCGAGTCGGGCGGCCGTTGCGAGCGCCTCGCGCATCACCGGGGTCAGCACCAGTCGGCCGGCCGCAGGCTCGACGTCGTTCCAGCCGAACTGCATCCGGACCTCGCGCGCGCCGACGTCCCGGGCGAGCTGCAGTTCCCAGGGACGGCTCGGCTCGACCGCGAAGCCGAGGCCGTCGCGGAGCTGAGCCGCCGACACCACCCCGAGCATCTCCACCGGACCCCCCGACGCCGCAGCGCTGTCCGTTGGGCGTGCGCCGACGGCCCGCGCCGGCGGCGTCACCGTGTCGGGCGTCGCGCGGGCGGCGCACGTCGTCACGACGGCGACCGCCGCGGCATGGCAGAGAGGAAGCATGATCGGGAAGATCAGAACGCCGTCACCGGGCGTCGGGCGCGAACGTGCCCGTCACGTCCTGCCCCGCCGCCCGCCACTCCGCCGCCGTGAGCCACGTGTTACTCCAGCGGAAGTATTGCCGGTTGGGACCGAGCCGGTAAGTGTTCGCCGTGAAGCGGTTGTGGTGCGCCGCGTACGTCGCGCGGTCGACGAGCCGCCGCCACCCCGACGTCGCGACCCCGGTGGCCCCCTCGCGCATCGCGACCGTGTTGTCGTGCACGTACAGGTCGCGCAGCACGTACGGTCCGTACGCCCCGCGCCCGCGGTTCGCCTCGATCGCGGTGATCCCGTTGTGGTTGCCCTCGACGAGGTTCCCGTAGATCTCCACGTCCGACGACGAGTTGACGAGGATCCCCGCCCCCGACACCCACCCGCGCGGCACCGCGCCCGCGCCGTTCCGCCGCGACTCGTTGTGGCGGATCACGGCCGCGTACCCGATCTCGTGGAAGATCCCCGACTCGGCGTTGTCCTCGACGCGGTTGCGCTCGTAGAGCGTGCGCACGTTGTCGATGTCCGTCCACAGCCCCGGGCCGTGGTTGTGGTGGACGAAGTTGCCCCGCACGACGAGGTCGCGCGTGCGCGCGAACTTCGTCCCCCCGGCCTCCCAGTACATGTCGTACTCGGCGCGCGGGTTGTTGTAGGCGATCTCGTTCCCTTCGACGAGCACGCCGTCGCCGCTGCCTGACACGCCGATCTGCCCGTTGTGGTGCACGCGGTTGCGCAGGATGCGCGCGCGCGGCCCGATGAGGATCCCGCCCCCGGCGTTGTCGCGCACCTCGCAGTCCTCGACGGTCCACGCGCCCGCCTCGACGTCGGCGCGCACCGCGCCCGCCTGCGCGGGCGAGGCGTAGTGCTCGATCACGAGGTCGCGGATGACGACGTTGCGCGGGTACGGGTCCGCGTTGCCCGAGAACGCGAATGGCGCGCGGTCGTCGCCGGTGAGCACCGCGCCGGGCTCGCCGACGAAGGTCATGCCGTTCTTCGGCACGACGCTGTCGCCGTGGTGCACGCCGGCCCTGATGACGAAGACCGTGCCTTCCTCCGCCGCCGCGACGAGCACCTGCAGCTCGTCGCCCGGGCGCACGCCGACCGTGTCGACCCGGCCCACGACGGTGATCGCGACGTCGGTCGACTGCCCCTGACACGCCGCCTCGAGCACGGCCGTGCCGGGCGCGACGGCGCGCACGTCGCCGCGCGGGGTGACCGTGACGACGCCCGAATCGCTCGTCGTCCAGGTGACCAGCCGGCCCGGGAGCGGTTGGTCGACCACGTTCCGCGCCGTCGCAACGACCCGGGCCGTATCGCCCGGTGCGAGGCGCGTCGCGCGAACGTCGATGGTGAGCGCGGCCACCGCGGCGAGCGCGAGCGGGTCGACGCGTTCGTCGCCAGGCGTGCGCCCGGCGATGACCGTGGCCACTCCCGCGGCGCCCGTGGCCGCGACGCCGGCCGCGACGAGCGCGAAGCGCGCACGGCTGAAGCGCGCGCCGCCGCGCGGCCCGCGGCCGCCCCCGCGCGGGCGCCGCGCCATTACGCGACCGGCTCGCCGACGACCGCTCCGTGCTCGGCTGCAGCGTCGGCGACGATCGCCTGCGCGGCGCAGAGCGCGCGGAACCGCCCCGCGTCGGCCAGCAACGCGTCCCACGTGCCCGACTCCACCACGCGCCCGCCTTCGACCACGTGGATCAGGTCCGCGTCGCGCACGGCCGCGAGGCGGTGCGTGATGACGAGGATCGTGGGGCGCCCGTGCAGTTCGGCGATCGCCGCCTGGATGCGCCGCTCGTTCTCCGAGTCGAGCGCACTCGTCGCCTCGTCGAGGATGAGCAGCGCGGAGCGCTGCCCGGCATCAAGCTGTAACCCGGTCAGCTAGATGAGGGCAAATTGACAGGTCGTTCGAAGTGCTTGACCACCGGCGCTCCCGGGTACCGAGTTATACCTCTCGACTCAGCCTCAGTAGCACTGGATCCCGGAACCTTTAGCCACGCAGGTGTTCTCGCCATTGCCAGAGCTGCCGTTCGACTTACAGCAGCCGCTCGCGCAAACGCTGCTTCCGGTGAGCATACTGCACTTACATCCAGCCAGCCTACCCGAAGACTGTGAACACGGCGACGGACTCGCCGCATACAATGGGTTCGCCGTCAGCGACACGATCGTCGGAACGAGGAGCGCCGTCGCCCCGACCAGGCCGGCGCGCCGCAGCAGCTGACGGCGGCTGACCTCGTTCAGCGGAGCCGGGGACCGGTCCTCGTCGAGCAGCTCCGCTTTGCGCAGCTCATCGAGCGCCAGCGTCACCAGAGCGTCATCGGCAGGCCGGTCAATCCGACGCCCGAGTTCGACAACGAGCGCCTCGGGCGGTCGCCCGCCCTCCTCGAGCAAGTCGAGGACGGTTCCCGTAGCGTGGTCGAGGAGGTGCGTCCGGTCGGTACGCGCATCGTAGACCAGGACCTGATCCTCGATACGATGGCGACGCAGGCCATTACGGGGGCGGGGCAGGAACATCATGTCGACTCCGATGGGGTGGGTTTCGGTGGGAGTGATGCAACTGCGGGGCCGACCCCGTCGCACATTGATGCGGCGTGGACGAGCACGGAGTCGAGAAGGCGCTGAATCTGGTCAACAGCGGAGGCGGCCACGCCGTACGTCAGGCTGTACATCGGGACGACGCGGGCGAGGCCGGCCGCCCGGGCCACCGCCGCCGCCTTGTGGTCTGCAACATTCACGCAATTGCGCAACATGTCCAGGGCGCCCTCACCCGGTCGGCGGCGGACCAGATCCGGCTCGGCCCCCGGCTGGAAACAGGGAAAGATCACGGCGCCCAAGCGGGTCCGCTCCCGATGGAACGCCTCGGCCGGCATGACGGCCAGCTCCCGTTGAAGTGCGTAGAAGTCGTCGCCGGTCACCTCCCGCCCTGGGAAGACGCGCGGATTCGGGAGCTGCGGGAACGGGACGACGACGTCGGCGCACATGTCCAGCGCGAGGACGTCGTCCGACATGAGGCGCCATCCCGCCCGGGCGAGCAACGTCACGAGCGTGCTCTTGCCCCGCCCTGGAGGTCCGGAGACGACCACCGCGACCCCGTCCTTCTCTACCGCGCCTGCGTGAAGCCAGAGCAGATCGGGCCGCGACGTGATCATCTGGTAGATGATGTCCGCCTTGATGTGGATGAACAGGTCGTCGGCCCTGCCCTGCAGCGTGAGTTCGGACGCGCCGCGCATGCGATGCCCACCCGGCACGGCGTCGACCAGCAGGTCTCCCACCAGTCGAGTGACTTCGGGCACGAGCATGGGCGCGTGCACGCGCGCGATGTGGTCGTGCACTTCCGGCACGTCGGTGCGAACGCGGAGCTGGCGTCCGTCGAAGTCCAAATAGAGGTCCGGCATGTGGCGTGATTGCTACCTGTGCAGCACGGCGCGTTGCACCACACCGGCTGCCAGCCGCAACGGTCGCCAGAGGCCGCGTAGAGAGCCGGCGCGCGCGTCACGGGCCGACGACGAGACGGCGAGCCGCATCGGAGCGATCAGACGATCCCACACCCGCTCGCGGGCGGCCATCCAGTAGCCAAGGCCACGCAGCGACGGATGGAGCACGGCCAGGAGTCCGCCATCACCCCGGGCCGGCGCGCCGAACCAGGCGGTTTCGACCTGCCGGACGAGCGCACGCGTCGCCGCCTCCGATTCCATGCGGTCGGCGTCGACGTTCGTCGGCGCACCGCCAGATATCCGGCCGGCGAGCCGCGTCCCCAACGCGACCAGGCGACGTGCCCCGACCGTGGTGGCGAGGGCCGTGATGCGCTCCACGTCTGTCGGCTCGAGCGAGGCGTCCAGTTGCGCGACGTCGCACACCCAGCGGAACAGCTGCCACTGATGTTTTGCGCCGTGAGCGCACAGGTACACGTAGAGGTGGTGCCGCGCGAGCACGCGAATGGTCGAATCGAGGCACGGCACCGTGCGCGCGTCGCGCCACGCGGCGGCGGCGTCGATGTCGAGCTTCAGGTAGCGAGAGAAAAGCGTCGTGTGAAGATCGACGTGCGTGCGGCCGTCCGAGAACTCGAGCGGGTGTTGACCCTTCAATCGGGACAGCTCCTGGCGCGGATCGTAATACGCCCTGTAACCCGCGTCGACGAGCAGCGAACGGGCCTGGCGAACGTCGGCGGGTTGGACCAGCAGGTCGAGATCGTTGAAGGTCCGCATTGTCACGTCGCCGTAGGCCACGAGGCCGATCGCAGGCCCTTTCAGGACGATGACGGGAATGCCGGCGCCCTCTAACAGGCGGAGCAGGTCGAGCAGAACGGTTGTTAGCTTCCACGATCGCGCGCGTGCCGTCCAGCAACGGGTCGTCGCTTCCTGGCGCGTCGCCTGGGGCAGCGCTTCTCCGGCGATCGCGAGCAGGTTGGTGAATGCGACCGGCTCCACCTGCCACCGCCCGGCGCACGCGAACACCGCCTGCCAGTCGAGCGGGCCGTCGAGCAACGCCTCCGCGCGCCGTCGCGCCGCGCCGGTCATCGGCGTGCGGCAGGTCGCGAGGACCAGCCGCTCCTCCGGCGACGGCGAGCGAGCCACCGCGACGCTCATGCTACGGGCGCGTTGGTCGGCATGTAGGTTCCGCATCGCTTCTGCATTTCGACTCCGCACGCCGGCCTTGTGACCCCATGAGCGTCATCACTGCTACGTCGGCCATCGCGCCGGCTCTATTGAAGCTGACGATGGCGGCCCGCCTCGGCCCGGCGTTCGTCGGGGCGGTGTTCGTCTATGCCGGCGCGGTCAAAGCCCTCGCACCACTGAACTTCCAGGCGCACCTTTCGCGACTCGGCTGGATCCCGGCCCGCCTCCTCGCGGCCACGGTCGTCGCCGTGGCGGCCGTCGAGACGGGCCTCGGCGTCGCGCTGCTCGTCGGGCTGACACCCGGACCTACCCTGCCGGTCACCGCCGTCGGCGTCCTGCTCCTCGGCGCTGCCAGCTTCTGGAGCGTGCGGAGCGGACGAGTCACGGACTGCGGCTGCTACGGTGGGTACTTCACGCCGTCGGTCGCCCAGAGCGTCGGGTTGAACGCGCTCTACGCTACGCTTCTGCTGCTGGCCTGGACGGCCGGCGCTCGCGAGCCGGGCTCCTTCTGGAAGGTGTGCCTCGTGGTCGGACTCGCTGTAGTCACAGGGGTGCTCACCGGTGTCGCACAGCATCACGAGAGCGCGAACGGCCGGCCGCTGATCGACCTGAACCCGCTCAAGCCCGGACGGCGGTGGCGTGCGGCGTGGGCCGCTGGAGCCGTGTCCTCGGAGCCCCAGGAACGGTTGGTCGCGTATCTCGGCACCGACTGCCCGTTCTGCCATCAATGGGTGCGCGTCCTGAACGTGGTTCACGGGTCTCCCGAGCTCCCGGACGTCGTCGGCGTCGTGGGCGCCCCGGCGGAGGCCCGGCAGGGATTTGTCGCGGAGCATGGGATCCGCTTCCCCGTCGTCTCCCTCCGACGGTCCCGGCTGGACCGCCTGGTATCGGCGGTCCCGACCACGGTGCTGATCGAGCACGGCGTCATCACGTCGAAGTGGGTGGGGAACATCGCGCCCGAATTCCTGACGCGCTTCAACCGGGCGTTCTTTCCGAACGTGCAACACGATGCACGTGAGGACGCACGTGCCGCGCTCGAGACATCGGCGGAGCGGTAACCGCTCCGACAGCGTGAGTGGCGACGCGACGGGCGACGGCGCACCGCGCGACGTGTGCACTCGGCCGGAGCAGGTCGCGGCTGCAGCATGCCCCATGCGCCACGATACGGCACGCGGCCGCGAATGACAAGACCGCGCAATCCTGTCACGCGGCGTCCGCCTACCGCGACCTAACACGCGCCGTCCTGACCAGCCGGCACGCCCGCGGAGACCGAGCACCTGTGCAGCGCAGAACACGCGTCAGTGCTTTGGATCGGTTATGTGCCGAACCCCGTGCACGCGCGATTGCCCGTGATGCAGCAGAAACGTGACGCAGACGTCACCTTGACAGAGCATCACAGGAGCCACAGACTGGTGTTTGCCATCACAAGCAGGCAAACAACTGCTTGTGCAGTGTACATGCAGCAATGTCGCTCCCGGTCAGAGCGGCCGACGGTCGTTGACGCCACGTCACCGGGCCGTCTCCCCGCATTGCTCCGCGCGACCGCCCACCGGTCACGCTCCCGCCGTCCCCGCCTCGCCCGCCACGTGCGATCGCTCGTCATCCGCGCCCTAGCACTGTTCGGAGTGCCGGGGGCCGCACTCGCCCAACCCGCCGCGAGTCCGATCGCCCCGCCCGCCGGGGCCGCCGTGCACTCGCCGGCGACGGACTCGTCGCGTGGTGTGTTAATCGCGCCAGGCGACTATGTCCGGGTCACCGTCTGGCGTAAGGCGGAGCTCAGCGGCGAGTTCCTCGTCGCCGCCGACAGTTCGCTCAAGCACCCGCTGTACCAGGACGTCAAGGTGGCGGGGCTGCCGGTCGCGGCGGCGCAGGAGCGCGTCCGCACGTACCTCCTTCGCTACGAGGCCGCCCCACAAATCTCGCTCGACCCGCTCTTCCAGGTCGCGGTCGGCGGCGACGTGCGGACGCCGAATCTGTACCGCCTCGCCCCCGAGACGAACATCGCGCAGGCCGTCGCCCTGGCCGGCGGTCCGGACGACCGCGGGCGACTCGACCGCGTGAGTCTCCTTCGCGGCGGTCGCACGTACCTGCTCGACCTCACGAGCGCCGACGGCGCGGCCGTGCGGATGCCCGTGCAGTCGGGCGACCGGATCTTCGTCGGCCGGCAACGCGACGTCCTGCGCGACACCATCGCCCCGCTCGCGAGCCTGGGAGCAGCCATCGCGTCGATCACCGTGCTCATCATCAGGCGATAGCGGCCACCCGTCCCGCGACCGCGTCCTTCCCGCCGTCCGAATGCAGCATGTCGACCATCACGCAGCAGCGGCCTAACAACTACACACCCGTCCCGGAGACGCCCGCCTTCCCGGCCGGCGAGCCGTCGTCGACCGAGTCCGTCCAGCTGCGCGAACTCGTCGCGCTCCTCACGCGGCGACGGTGGCTCATCGTCATCGTCACGGCCGCCGTCACCGCCGCCTCGGCGTATTGGGCGCTCTCGGCTCCTCACGTGTACCGGGCCACGGCCGCGATCCGCCTCACGAATTCGCGGGAGGCGCTCGCCGGGCGGCTGGCCAACGACGACCGTCAGGCGTCGGCGACCACGTACGGCGACCCGATCAAGACGCAGATCCAGGTGCTCACGAGCCGCACCGTGGCGGCCGCAGTCGTCTCTCAAGTACCGGTCCTGCTTCTCCGACCGCTCGGCTTCTCGCCGGCCGTCCTCGACAGCGTCACCGTCTCGCCGCGGGCGGCGGCGGAGACGCTCGCGGTGCGGTTCGGCCCCGCCGGCGTCACGGTGCGCGGGCACCGCGGCACGCGGCAGGCCGCGTACGGCGTACCGGTCGACTACCCAGACGTGCGCTTCGTCGTCACCGGTTCGCCCGGCACCGACGCGGAGAAGCACGGCGGGGCGGTGTACGTCGCGCCTCGCGAGCAGGTCATCACCCAGATCGTCGGCGGCCTGCGGGCGACGCCGCGCCCGGAGTCGGACGTCATCGACGTCGAGTATACCGCGGACGACCCGTACACGGCGCAGCGCGCCGTCAACGCGGCGATCGAAGCGTTCCGGACCGCGAGCACGGAGAGCGCGGTGCAGGATTCGCGTCGGCGCCGCGAGTTCGTCGAAGGCCAGCTGCGGCAGAACGAGGCGACACTCGCGAGCGCCGAGGGTGCGCTCGCCTCGTTCCGCAGCAGCGCGCAGACGTTCGGGACGAAGGACAAGTACACCGCCGAGCAGCACGGGCTCATGGAGGCCGGCGACCAACGCAACGCGCTCGCGGCCGATCGCAGTGTGTCGCAAGACCTGCTCGCGCGACTCGAGCACGCCTCACGTGGGGCCGCGGTGGACGCCGGCGTGCGGGCCCTCGTGTCGGCGCCGGGCATCGCCGGGGACCCGGTGGTGACCCCGCTCTACACGCAGCTTGCCCAGTACCAGACGATGCGCGACTCGCTGACCACCGGCCCGTGGGCCTCGGCGGCGACGCACCCGGACGTGGTGCGGCTCGACTCGCTCATCGCCGGCACGCGGGCGAGCCTGGTGAGCGCGGTGCGCAGCCACGTCTCGTCGCTCACGGCCAAGATCTCGGTGCTCGACAGCAACCGGGCGCGCAGCGCGGCGGCGTTGAGTCAACTACCGCAGACCGAGGCGGAAGAGGTGCGCCTGTCGACGCAGACGGACGCGCTGCGCAAGATGGGCGACCAGCTCCGCGAGGAGTACCAGCGCGCGAAGATCGCGGAAGCGGTCGACGTCGGGCAGGTCGAGGTCGTCGACCTCGCCGTCCTGCCCACGCGTCCCGTGGGCAGCGGTCCGCTGCCCAAGCTGTTCGTCGGCCTGCTCGTCGGCCTCGTGCTCGGCGTCGGCGGCGCGTACGCGCGCGAGGGCCTCGACACCTCGATTTACCGCCGTGAGGACGTCGAGCGGCTGCTGCACGCGCCGCTCCTCACCGTCGTCCCGTCCGCCGACATGACCGCCGCGGTCGCGGCGGTCCGCCGGAACCGTGCCCGGGACAGCCGTCCGGACCAGGGCCCCGCCGACCCGCGGGCGGCCGCGCGCGCGTTCGCGAAGGCCGCGCGGCGCCGCACGCGCCGGGCGCGCAAGTACGCGCTCGTCGCCACGACCGCGACTTCGGGCTCGCCCGAGGCCGAAGCGTACGTCACGCTCCGCACCAATCTGCGGTTCTCGCGCCCGTCCGAGCAGCTGCGCCGGCTCGTGATCACGAGCCCGGCCCCGCGCGACGGCAAGACGACGATCGCCGCCAACATCGCCGCGTGCTTCGCCGCGCACGGCCAGCGGGTGCTGCTCGTCGACTGCGACCTCCGCCGCCCGAGCCTGCACTACGCGTTCGACGTGCGCCCCGAGGTCGGGCTGGGCGACGTCCTGCTCGGCCACGCCTCGATCGATGCCGCGGTGCTGCCCGCGGCCGGCGTGCCGAATCTGTCGCTCCTGCTCTCCGCCCACGTCCTGAGCAGCCCCTCGCAGCTGCTCAGCAGCCCGCAGATGGGCGAGCTCCTGCAGGCGCTCTCCGACCGGTACGACCTCGTCATCCTCGACACGCCGCCGGTGCTCGCGGTGGCCGACGCGGCGATCCTCGGCACGAACGCCGACGGCGTGCTGCTCGTCGTGCGCGCCGGGACGACGGCGCGCGACGAGGCGCAGGCCGCGGCAGGCCAGCTCGCCACGGTGGGCGCGCGCCTGCTCGGCGTCGCGCTCAACGACCCCGACAACGTCGTGCCGCAGTACAGCCCGTACTACTACAACTACTACACCTACTACTCGACGACCTCGCCAGCGGCTGCCTAACGCGACTGCCTCCTAACGCGGCGCCGCTCCGGGCCGCGTCACGCCCGGCGGGGCGCCCGCCCGCCGCCCGTCCCGCGCGCCGCGCCGGTTCCTCCGGCCGCCGTGCTCCCGCCCCACACCCCCGCTTGCGATGAGCAGTCTTGCGCCCGCGCTGCCGCGCGCCGCCGACGCCCGTGTGTTCCCGCAAGGCGCGGGGGCCCGGACGCCGACGCTACCGTACCCGGTCCTGCTCCAGATGCGGGCGCGGGCCGCGATGCGCAAGCACATGCTGCGCGCGGCGGCGCGCCGCGCGGGACTGCTCGCGGCCGACCTCGCCGCGCTCGCGGCGCTCCGCTTCGCGCTCGGCGAGCTGCGCGAGGGGGGACTCCTCGGCACGGGGATCCAGGAAGTCGCGCGGCTGCTGCTGCCCAAGGGGTCGCTCTACCCGTACGAGTTCACGGCCGCGCTCGTGCTCGGGCTGTGGGCCGTCGGCGCCTACACGGGCGGTAAGGGGCGGAAGAGCGGGCGCGCCGTGGTGGTCGGCACCGCGCTCGGGGTCGCACTGATCTCCTGGGACCGGTTCTGGGCGAGCGTGACGCTGCACGGCGCGGCGAGCGCGTTCTCGATCTACAGCGCGCTCAGCTTCGTCCTCTGCGCGTGTGCGGTGAGTGCCGTCCTGCTCGTCGAACGGCTGCTGGTCGATCGGTGCGTCGGGTGGTTGCGCGCGATGCCCGTGTCCACCGTGCGCGTCCTTGCCGTCGGCCCGGCCGAAGACTGCCGCCGCGCGCTGCGGGGGCACGTGGACCAGGAGCGCGCCTGCACGATCGTCGGCTACGTGCACACGGACGCCGAGCCCGACGCCGACGCGGCCGGCGGAGTCCCGGATCTCGTGCGGATTCTTTTCGCGCAGCGCGTCGACGCGGTGCTCTTGTGCGGCGACATCGGCGTGGGGACGATGGGCGACGTGGTCGGTCTGGCCGACTCCGCGGGGTGCCGCGTGCTCGCGATGCGGCGGCTGTCGGGCACGGCCGGGCTGCAGGCGGCGCACGCGACGATCGGCGGCCTGCCGGTCGTCCAGCTCACGCGCCCGACGCTCCGCGGCGGCCAGCTCGCCGCGAAGCGGGCGTTCGACCTCGCGCTGGCGACGGCCGGCCTCGTCGCGCTCTCGCCGGCGCTGCTCGCGCTCGCGGCGCTCGTGCGCGCGACGTCGCGCGGGCCGGCGGTCTACCGGCAGGTGCGCGTGGGGGAGGGCGGCCGGCCGTTCAAGATGTACAAGTTCCGCAGCATGGTCGCCGACGCCGACGCCCGGCGCGCGGCGCTGGACGCGCAGAACATCTACGGCGACGGGCGGCTGTTCAAGGTGAAGAACGACCCGCGCGTCACGCCGCTCGGGCGCGTGCTGCGGGCGACGAGCCTGGACGAGCTGCCGCAGCTGTGGAACGTGGTGCGGGGCGACATGTCGCTCGTCGGGCCGCGGCCGCCGATGTTCACGGAACTCGCGGTGTACGACGACCATGATTATGTGCGGTTCGACATGAAACCGGGGGTAACGGGGCCGTGGCAGGTGGCGGGGCGGAACGCGATCACGGACTTCGACGAGGTCGTGCGGCTAGAGACGGAGTACATGCGGGGGTGGACCTTGTGGCGGGACGTTGGGATCCTGGCGCGCACGGTGCCGGCGGTGTTCGGGCGGGCGGGGGCGCTATGACGGGCCAATTCGCGGAAGCCGGCGACGGTGCGACTGCGTTGGCCCTGCCGACGGTGGACGACCGTGAGGCGGCGTATTGGGACGCACAGGCGGCTCGGGTCAGCGACGACGACCTGCGGCGTATACCGAACACGGGCGACGCGCTCGCGGTACGCGCGTTGGCCCTCCTGGGAGATCTTCATGGTCGCCGCGTGCTCGACGTCGGCTGCGGCACGGGCGAGTGGGCCGTGGTTTTGGCGAGCCGTGGCGCTGAAGTGTGGGCGGTCGACATCTCGCCGGGGAGTGTCGCGGTCGCGAAGCGCCGCGCCGCACTACACGGGCTCAGCGAGCGCGTCC
Organism: Gemmatimonadetes bacterium T265; assembly: GCA_019973575.1. Classification (NCBI taxonomy): domain Bacteria; kingdom Pseudomonadati; phylum Gemmatimonadota; species Gemmatimonadetes bacterium T265. The sequence goes on along the minus strand of BPUI01000001.1, from coordinate 1,724,545 downwards.
ACGCGGCGGTGATGTCTGCGATGGCGCTCGAGTTCCCCGACGGCTTCTTTGACGCCGTTCACGGCCAGGACATCATCCACCACATGACCGATGCAGGGGGGTTCGGGCGAGAGATCGCTCGCGTGCTCGCGCCCGACGGCAGCGCGGTATTCCTCGAGAACTGCGCGAATAACCGCTTACTAATGTTCGCCCGTGACAACGTCTGCGGCCGCTGGGGCATCCCGAAATGGAGTTCCGACGACGAGTACCCGCTTACGCGCGGTAGGCTGCGCGAGTTCGGGCGTGCCTTCTCAACGACCGAGGTCGAGTACCCACGGTTTCTCTGCTTCTTCTACATCGATGCGAAACTGTTCAGGTACCGGCGCAAGATCGTTAGCCGGGTCTGCAGCGGCTTGGACCGCCTCGTCTTCAACGTGCCCGCGCTCCGACAATACTCGTACCGGCAGGTCGTGCGCTGCCGTCGTGGCCCAGCTACTCAACCAGCGTCGTGATGCGCGTCGTCATTCTGACGTACTGGGCTCGCCGCGTCGCGTCTACAGCCGCGTCGCACCGCCGGATCAGCGACGCCGCACCGTCGCGTCGCGGTAATCGGATTTTGTGCCATCACGGCCATGTATCCTCGAGCATTCTGGTGATTGGCAATGGGCATCAGCGGACTGGCGCACACCGGACTGCCCTCGTCGCGCGGGCCGGCGCGTGACCGCGGCTTCTGGTGCGCCACGGGCGCTCGACTCGGTGACGCGCCCGCCTCGCCCGTCGGAGTCAGAGTTACCGGGTCTGGACCGCTCGCCCGAGGTGCGGACGTCACGCGAGCGCGCGCACCACGTCGCGATCCGCGCCGGCCGGCGTCGGGCAGCACTGGGACTGCGCGAGGTGTGGGCAGCGCGCGACCTACTCGTCGCGCTCGGGATGCGCGACGTTAGGCTGCGCTATAAGCAGACGGTGCTCGGCGTGGCGTGGGTCGTCCTCCAGCCGCTCGTCGCTGCCGGCATCCTTTCCGTCGTGTTCGGGATGGTGGCCAAGCTGCCGAGCGACGGCGTTCCGTACTTCTTGTTTTCGTACGTCGGGTTCTTGGCCTGGAACGCGTTCCAGAGCACGCTCACCCGGGCGGGCACGTCGCTCGTGCAGCATCAGAACTTGCTAACGAAGGTCTACTTCCCACGGCTCTTGCTCCCGCTTTCGACACTGTTCGCGACGACGCTCGATTTCCTGGTTGGAAGTGCGCTCCTCGCGGTGCTCCTCGTCTGGTACGGCGTCCGGTTACATCCGGCGGTCGTCGCGGTGCCGCTTCTGTTTGCGAGCCTGCAATTATTCGCACTCGGTATCGGGTTCGTGGTCGCCACGGCAGCGGCGCGATACAGGGACGTACAGCACCTGCTTCCCGTCGCGACGCAGTTTCTACTCTATGCGAGCCCCGTGGCGTACGCGATCTCCGCGGTGCCGCCACATCTGCAGCGCGCCTTCCTGTTCAATCCACTGACGAGCCTGTTCGAGGCGTTCCGATGGACGCTACTCGGGACCGGGCGTCCGTCGTGGCCGGCCCTCGGCTATTCAGTGCTCATGGGTGTCGCCGCGTTCGGACTCGGTGCGTGGGTCTTCCGGCGCGCGGAGGCGCAACTCGCCGATGTCATCTGACGCCGCGGTCGTCGTCGACGGTCTGTCGAAGGCGTACACCATCAGCCACGCCACCGAGCGTCACTCGACGCTCGGCAGCGCGATCATGCATCGCGTACGCCGACCGATTGTGGCGCGGAGCCGCGAAACGTTCTGGGCTCTTTCCGACGTGTCGTTCAGGATCGATTCAGGGGACGTCGTCGGAGTGATCGGCCGAAACGGCGCCGGCAAGAGCACGTTGCTGAAGGTGTTGAGCCGCATTACGGAACCGACCCGCGGCGCGGTCGACCTGTACGGCCGCGTTGGTAGTCTGCTTGAGGTGGGCACCGGCTTCCACCCCGAGTTCACCGGGCGCGAGAACGTGTTTCTCAACGGGACCATCCTCGGCATGTCGCGCCGCGAGGTGCGCGCAAAGTTCGACGAGATCGTCGCGTTCGCCGGGGTGGAGCAGTTCCTCGACACACCCGTCAAGCGCTACAGCAGCGGGATGCACCTCCGCCTCGCGTTCGCTGTCGCCGCCCACCTCGAACCCGAGATCTTGCTCGTCGACGAGGTGCTTGCCGTCGGCGACGCCGAGTTCCAGGCGAAGTGCCTCGGAAAGATGAAGGACGTCGCCGCGAGCGGCCGCACGGTGTTCTTCGTCAGCCACAACCTCGGCGCGGTCCGCGAACTCTGCTCCCGCGGACTCGTACTGCATAAGGGCGAAGTAGTGTGCGACGGCACCGTCGACGACTGCCTGCGGATTTATAGCGCGGACGCTCGTTACCGCACGGGCGGCCATTGGACGCGTACGCTCGACGTCACACGCCCTCTAACAATCGAGAGCGTCGACGTGACTCTCACCGGGGATCAGCCGACGCACCGACTCGCCGTTGACGTTCGGTTCGCGACGAATTCGCCGCACAGGCCCGCATTCGTCGCGCTCGAGATTCTCGACGCGGGCGGCATAGCAATCATGCAGCCGCTCCCGACGGTGCAAGGATTCATCCGGGATGATGTGCGCACGCATGAGGTGCGGCTCGACGTCGACCTGCCCCCCCTAATACCCGGCAGCTACCTCGTCACGGTCTGGGCGGGGACTCACAATACGGAGACGCTCGACGAAGTCAAAGGCTGTGTGGGCTTTGAAGTACAAGCGTCACCTACGCGGAATCGGACGTACCCACACACACCGGACCATGGCTACGTCGTGCCCCACACCACGGTCGAGTACCATCCTCAGTCTCCCGCCGGGACACCAGATCGATGACCCGACCGACCGACCCGCACCTCCTTCCGCGCTTGCTCCGGCACACATCGTACAGGCTGAAGAATGGGGCGGAGCGAATAGACGAGATCCTACTCCGACGCACGCTCCGCGGCCTCGGCGCGCCGACCGTTGCGCGCGTGCCGACGTGGACGACTCTGCGCGAGTTGAGGGCGCTGTTCGACCTCGCCGTCAACTGCCCGGACGGCGCGAAGGTCCTCGAGATCGGATCGTACCTCGGAGCGTCAAGCTGTGTGCTAGCGTCCGGACTGGCACAGCGTCGCGGGCACCTGTTCTGCGTTGATACTTGGCATAATAATACTATACCGGGCGGCGAACGGGACACATTCGCTGAATTCTCTCGAAACACCGAGGCGTTTCGCCGCGTCATCACTCCGATCCGCAAGCGAAGCGACCAGCTCTGCGCGGTGGACGTCCGGGTTCCGCTAAGCCTCGTATTTCTCGACGGTGATCACAGCTACGATGCTGTCAGCGCCGAGGTCGCGCTGGTGACCCCGTGGATAGCCGATGGTGGCACTCTCGCCTTCCACGACGCTGTCGCGTTCGAGGGCGTAGCCCGGACGATCGGCGACGCGCTCGCGAGCGGGCTCTGGCAGTTCTCCGGACACGTCGACAATCTGGTCTGGCTACGCCGCGTCCGCTGGAGCGAGCCGGGCTACACGCCGCCGACGGCACATGCGTAAGGTCAGCGTCGTCACCCCCTGCTTTAACGGCGCGCGCTTCCTCGCCGAGACGACGCGCAGCGTTCAGGCTCAGACGCTTACGGATTGGGAGCACATCGTCGTCGACGACGGGAGCACGGACGCGAGCGCCGACCTGGCACTGGCCCTCGCGGCTGCCGAGCCGCGCATGCTGGTCGTTCGGCAAGCGAAGCGCGGTGTTGCCGCGGCGCGCAACCGCGGCGTGCATGCAGCCTCGCCCGAGAGCGCGTACCTACTCTTTCTCGATGCCGACGACTGCCTCGAGCCGACGATGCTGGAGGAATTAGTTTCGTACCTTGACGAACGCCCGCACGTAGGCCTCGCCTACTGCGTCCCGCAGTACACGCGCGAGGACGGATCGCCGATCGCGACGGGAGTGGGACCTGGCCAGCACTTTCTCGTACCGCGCTACGTCCCGACGCGGTTGGGCCTTACAACCGTGCCTTCGTGTGAGCCGGAGACGTCGTTCGTCTCAATCTTCTGTCAGGCGGCGCTTCTCCCGTCGCTCGCCGTAATTCGCCGCACCGTGTACGAAGATTCGGGCGGCTGGGATGAGTCGTTCGGGCAGCCGTTTGAAGATACCGATTTATTCTTGCGCATCGCGTTGCGCACGACGGTACACCGTCTCGACCGGCGCCTCGTCCGCTACCGCCGCCACTCGGTGCAGGCGACGGCTGACACGCGAAGATTCGCACAACAAGAGCGGAAGCTTTACGAGACTTGGAAATCCAAGTCGGGGCTACGTCCCCATGAGCGCGCTGTCGTTGACGCGGCCGACCGATTCCGGCAGGAACGCCTCATGCCCTACGTCGGGCTGGCAGCGGCGCGTCGCTACCTCGCGCGCGGGGAGTTCACCCGCGCCGCTCAGTTCTGCACCGGCGCCGTCCGCAGGTATGTCCTGGGGCTGATCTCGATCTCGTCTTCTGGAGCGGTCGGCGCGCATCGCTCGATCGCCGGTACCTGAATGCGAATCACGATCGTCACCCAGCACTACCACCCGTTTATCGGCGGCGTCGAAACGCACGCGCGGCAAGTCGCTCACGAGCTGTCGAGCGCGCACGACGTCAGCGTCGTGGCGGGCAATTTCACGGCAAACCGTCTTCCGCCACGACTAGCGTCACTACACCACAGTACGCTCGCCCCAGCAGCCGCCAGCTACGACGACGGAGCGGTTCCGGTCTACGCGGTCACTCCCACGCCCGCCGAACGGCTCCGACTCCTACCCATCGCTGTCCGTGCCGTGCCGGTGCTCCCGCGCTACCGCTATCACGAGCTGAATCGTTTCGGTTACCGATCCTATCGTGCGGTTTTCCTCCCGAAGCTCGGAGATATCGTACGCGGTGCCGACATCGTGCACTCGCTCGCCGGTGACTACCTCGGCTGGGCCGCCGAGGAGGCCGCACGCCGCGCCGGTGTGCCGTTCGTCTGCACCCCCTTCGTGCACCCGCAGCAATGGGGCGAAGGCCCCGAAGACGTGGCGTACTACCGCCGGGCGAACGCCGTGATCGGGCTCGTCGACACGGACCGCGATCACTTACGCGAGATCGGCGTGCCGAACGAATTGCTCCACGTCGTGGGTGTCTCGCCCGACCTGCCGGCCGCGGTTTGGCCGGCGGAGTTCCGCGCGCGACATGGGCTCGGCGACGCGCCGGTCGTTCTGTTCGTGGGTCGTATGGTTGCGGCCAAGGGCGCTCCAGCCATCCTCGCCGCGACCGAGCGGGTGTGGGAGCGGGTGCCGGACGCGAGGTTCGTATTCATCGGCCCCGCCAATCGCGACTCCGGGCGGTGGTTTGCGCAAGTCGACCCGCGCATCCGCTACCTCGGCCCGTTGAGCCGTCAGGAGAAGGGAGACGCACTTGCCGCCTGCGACGTGTTCTGCATGCCGTCCGTCAGCGAGATCCTGCCCACCGTGTACCTCGAGGCGTGGAGCTACGGCAAACCCGTCGTCGGGGGCGAGGCGCCGGGGCTGCGCGATCTCGTCCAGGGAAACGGCGGCGGCCTGAGTGTGCCGCAGAGCGCGGCGGATGTGGCCGGGGCTCTCACGCGGCTGCTCACCGCGCCGGTCGAGCGACGCGAGATGGGGCTACGTGGTCGCGATCTCGTCGAGCGGCGGTACGCGGTCCCGACGGTCGCGAAGCAGTTGCTCGCCGTGTACGCGGCGGCCACCGTTCGGCACAGCAAGGCGGGCGCGCGTGGCTGACGCTATCGACTCGCCCACGCCGTTCCACGGCCTCCCCGTGCTCGTCACCGGCGGGTGCGGCTTCATTGGGTCACACCTTGTCGAGCAGCTTGTGGCGGCAGGGGCAGACGTCACCGTGCTCGACAACATGCGCGCGGGCGCGGTCGCCAACCTCGATGAGGTCGCCGATCGGATCGCGGTGGTGTGCGGCGACGTGCGCGACCGCGACGTCGTCGCGGCCGTCGTCGCCGACGCGAAGCCGCGGCTCGTGTTTCACCTAGCCGCCAACGCCTCAGTCCCGGGGTCGGTGGAAGATCCGGCGTACGACTTCACGACGAATTGCGGCGGGTCGTTCGTCGTCCTCGATGTTTTGCGCACCGCAGCGAGCAGCGCGCGGGTGGTGCTAGCGTCGTCGGGGGCGGTGTATGGCGAGCCGGTGCTATTTCCGATGCGCGAGGACGCTGCGCTCGTTCCCATTTCGCCGTACGGCGCCAGCAAGCTGCAGGCCGAGGTCACAGCGAGAATGTTCTGGCAGGTGTACGGGACGCCTGTGGTCGTCGCGCGCCTGTTCAACACGTACGGCCCGCGCATGACGCGGTTCGTCGTACTCGACCTCCTCAAGAAGTTGCGACGCGACCCATCCCGCCTCGAAGTGTTGGGGTCGGGCCGGCAGACACGCGACTTCACGTACGTCTCCGACACCGTGCGCGGGCTTTGCGTGCTCGCGGCGCGCGGGCGATGTGGCGAGTCGTATAACGTGTCGTCGGGCACGAGTTACTCGGTCGCCAGTTTGGCGAGCATGGTGTTGCGCGCGCGCGGGTTGGCCGACACCGCAGCGATCTGCTTTACCGGCAGCAGTTGGGCCGGAGATGCGCAGCGGTGGGAGGTGTCGATCGATGCGCTGCGGGAGCTCGGCTACAACCCGCGTATACCGCTGAGTGAGGGACTGCTCCGGACAATCGAGTGGTTCGATCGCACCGACGTACGCGCCGACCGCGCGCCGGCCTTGACGCCCGGCCGCTGAGCATACGCGAACGGCGCCGACGCATGTCACTCACGCAAGCAGGGCGGCGGAGGAACTCGTACGCGCAGCCGAGTGTGCCCCGGCTCTCGATCTTCATATCCCACCCGTCGGATTTCCTCACGGACTGCCAAGCATACGGCGACGGGCTGGCCGCGTACGAGGTCATACGCCGGTTGGCAGAGCGCGGGCACGAACTTCATATCGCGGTCGACCGTTCGGATCTGCGCGGGCCGTTGCCGGCCGGCGTGGTGCTACACGCGGTCGGAATGCGGTTGCCATTCGCGACTGCACGTCCGGTCGAGTACATGGTCCGGGTGCGGCGGGTGCTGAACCACGTGCGTCGTAGACATCACGTCGATCTCATTCATCAGCTCAACCCGGTGAATCCCGGCCTGAGCGCCGCACTCGTCGGCACGGGGTTGCCGCTCATCCTCGGGCAGTACGTGCCGCAATGGCCCGCATCTGCGAGTTCGGTTCGCATTCCGACATCTGCAGCGGGTCACGTCGGTTTGGCCGTCACCGGGCCGCTCGTCGCGTGGGCCGAGCGGTATCAACAGAAGAACGCCGCGGCGCTCGTGCTGTCCACGCCGAGCGCGAGCGCGCGCCTGCTCGCGGCATCGGACGACGTGGTCGGGCGAGTCCGCGTGGTCCCGTACGGCGTGGACACAGAGTTCTTCGTACCCGATGACGCGAAATGCGGCCCCGCCGACGGCGTGCCCGTGATCCTCTTTCTGGCGGGCCTGCACGAACGTAAGGGGATCCTCACCCTGCTCGAGTCGTTCGACCAAGTGGTGCAGAGCATCCCCGATTGCCGGCTCGTCGTGGCCGGGGACGGTCCACTCCGCGGCGAGGTCGAATCGCGCCTGAACGGACTGCGCGCCAGCAACCAGGTACGACTGCTGGGGGCAGTCGACCGGACAACGGTGCGCGATCTGATGCGCGCGTCTTCCGTGTATTGCCTTCCGTCGGATGGCGAGCCGTTCGGTCTCAGCGCGCTCGAGGCGATGGCGTGCGGCAAGCCCGTCGTGGTGACCGACGCGGGTGGACTTCAGCACCTTGTCCGAGCGGACGGCGGGCGCAAGGTCCCCCCCGGCGATGCCGATGCCCTTGCACAGGCGTTGGTCGACCTCCTGGCCTGTCCCGACATGATGCGCCAGATGGGCGAGCGTAACCGCGCTGTCGCCGTCGAGCGGTACAGCTGGCCTCGCGTCATCGACCAAATCGAGCAGACCTACCGCGATGCCTTGAGCAGATCGCACGACGAGTCCGCGATGTTCCGCGGCCAGCGCACGTGCTGACCGTGCCCGCGCGTCAGCCGCGCATCCTGTTCTGTAGTCCGCACCCGCTCACCCGCCAGCTCGGCGCGCCGAAGGTCCTCATCGAGCTCGCCGACGAACTGCGGGGGCTGGGGTGGCATTGCGATCTCCTGCAGCCTGCTGACCTGGGCGTGCAACGCGCCGGCGCCCCAGCCGACCGCGACCGCTACACCGCACGGCTCCGCGACTATTTGACTGAACACGGGTCCGATTACGACGTACTCGACGTCGACCACGAGGATCTGCCGTACGACCGGCGCCTGTTCCCTCCAGATACGCTCGTCGTCGCGCGATCCGTGCTGCTCGTGCAACACCTGGGAACGGTACAGATTCCGCGGCCGCGCGGGATGCGGCACGCGGTGGGACGCCTACTTCATGGACGCGAGCGGTCTGCCGAGGAGCGGTCGCGCATCGCACGCGGGGACCGCACCGTGCGCGAGGCGGACCTCGTGAACGTCAGCAACCGCCGCGACCGTGACGAGCTGACTCGCCGCGGGGTTCCGCACGAGAAGGTCGTCGTACTCCCGTTTGGGATCCCGGCGGCGCAACACGCGCTCCTCGAAGAACCGCTGATCGAACCGTCAGCTCCTCCAACGGTCGTCTTCGTCGGCACGTTCGATTACCGGAAGGGAGCGTTGGACTTTCCGGCCATCGTGGAGCACGTCGCCGATCGTGTGCCCACGGTCCGGTTCCGGTTGCTCGGCACTGCCGGCCTTTTCCCGACCGCGGACGCGGTCCGTTACGCCTTCCCGCGGCGGTTGCAGTCCCGCCTCGAGATTCATCCGCGGTTCCGGCCGGACGAATTGGCATCGCTGCTCGCCGGGTGCAGTGTTGGCGTCTTCCCTTCGTACCTGGAAGGATTCGGATTTGGCGTCCTCGAGATGCTGGCAGCTGGCATCCCCGTGATCGCGTACGACGCGCCCGGACCCGGCGAGATGCTCGGCCCGGAATACCTCGTGCCCCCGGGCGACGCGTTAGGCATGGCCTCTCGGGTGGCGGAGCTGCTACTCGACCGCACGGCACTGGCACGCGCGCGTGAGACTGCGCGGCGGACGGCACGGGAATTTTCGTGGGCCGCGATCGCCCGGGCAACGGCGGACACTTACGTCGCACGCCGAGCGCAACGGCTAGCGGTGCCGGCGTGAAGTGCGACGCAAAGGCCACGCGCGGCGGCGACGTCACGTGACCCACGATTCGAGCGGCCTGTCGCAACCGGGGCGGATGGGTGCCCAGCGGTGGGCCATCATCACCGTCGAGTACCCGCCTCAGCTCGGCGGCGTAGCGGACTACACGCACGCGGTCGCGACCGGACTGGCCGCCTCGGGTGACGAGGTACACGTGTGGGCCCCGCCGGCCGCCGGTGTGACTCCGAGCAGTCCGGGCGTGACCGTGCACCGCTTACCCGGACGGTACGGCCCGCGCGCGCTCGCTGCGTTGGATCGCGAGTTGGCCGACTTGCGGCAGCCGTACCGGTTACTCGTGCAGTACGTGCCTCAAGGCTTCGGCGGCAAAGGCATGAACCTGCTCTTCCCGCTCTGGCTTCGGCACCGGCACGCCGATCGACCGTGGGTGATGTTCCACGAGGTCGCCCTCACGCCGTCCGAGATGCGCGGCGCGCACCGGTGGGCGCAGGCGCACGTTACGCGATTCATGGCTCGCCTAACACGTGGCGCGGCGTCGCGGACGTTCGTGTCCATTCCCGCCTGGGCGACCATGCTCGACGCCGTCTCCCACGAGCAGCGCAGCGCCGACTGGTTGCCGGTCCCGAGTACGGTCCCCACGATGGTGGGCCCGCACGAGGTTCGGAACGTGCGCGATCAATTCGTCGCGAGTGGGGAGGGCCTGCTCGTTGGGCACTTCGGCGTCGCGGGGCACGCGGGCGGCATGAAGGTAGCCGGCGCGCTCGCCGGCATCCTCGCTGGGCACCCGGATTGTTCAACGCTCCTTGTAGGGCGGCGCTCGGACGAACTCGGGGCGCGTATGCGCCGCGCACACCCGGCGGTTGCGGACCGGCTACACGTCGCGGGGACGCTACCCCTCGAGGAGGTGGCCGCGCATCTCGCGGCGTGCGACCTGCTCATCCAACCGTACCCGGATGGGGTGAGCAGCCGGCGCACGAGTCTCCTCGCCGGGCTCGCGCTCGGCGTCCCGATCGTGACGGTCGACGGTCGTCTTACCGAGAGCCTCTGGCGGGATAGCGGCGCCGTTGCGCTCGCGCCGGATGACTCAGCCGCCGCGTTGCTCGGCGTTGCCGAGCAGCTACTCAGCGACGCTGCCGCCCGCGAGCGGATCGGGCTCGCGGGCGCGGCACTGTACGAGCGGCGGTTCGCACTCTCACACACGCTCGCCGCGCTCCGGTCCTCACCGGCGACGACGGCGAGGGTACTCCACGTCGCACCGCCACATGCTCCGGCGAGTGCCGGAGCGCACCTGTAATTCCGTCCGCTCACTGCCGAGTCCCTTGTCGCGCCGTCGTCCGCTCCGTCTCGTTTCGATCGCCCACTCCTACGGGGTCGCGCTCAACCGCCGCCTCGCACATGAGATGGGGCGCGCTGGCGCGGGGCGATGGGAGGTGACCGCTGTGGCTCCGTCGTTCATCCACGGCGACCTGCGTCCCGTTCCGCTGGAGCCCGCCGACGGTGAGTGCTGCCACGTCGAGCCCGTACCGGCCTACCTGACGCGGAACCTGCATCTCCTGAGTTACGGGACACGCTTGCGCCAGGTGTTACGGCAAGGGTGGGACTTGGTGCACTGCTGGGAGGAGCCGTTCAACGTCTCCGCCGCGCAGGTTGCGTGGTGGACCCCCGCGGGCACGCCGCTTGTGTTCTACACGTTTCAGAACATCGACAAGCGGTACCCGCCGCCGTTCTCGGCCTTCGAACGCTACTGCGTTCGTCGCGCGTCCGGGTGGCTGGCCGCCGGAACGTCGGTAGCTCGAACTCTCGTGCCACGTGGCTACGACCGGCGGCCCTACCAGGTCGTGCCGCTCGGCGTAGACACAGACTACTTCGGCCCGAACGCCTCGGCCGGCCGTAGCGTGCGCGAAATGTTGGGGTGGACGGCCGACGGCGCGCCGGTGGTCGGCTACCTCGGCCGGTTCGTACCCGAGAAGGGGATTGACCTGCTCACGGGTGCGCTCGACAAGTTGCACGCGGGCTGGCGAGCCCTGTTCGTGGGTAGCGGTCCGATGCGCGAGCACCTGGAACGCTGGGCCGCGCGCCACGGAGATCGGGTACGTATCGTCACCGGTGTACGCCACGCCGAGGTACCAGCGTACCTCTGCGCGATGGACCTGCTCACTGCGCCGAGCCAGACCACGCCCGCGTGGCGCGAGCAACTCGGGCGCATGCTGATCGAAGCATTCGCGTCCGGAGTTCCGGTCCTCGCGAGCGACAGTGGGGAGATCCCATTCGTCGTCGCCGATGCCGGCCGCGTTGTTGGAGAGCGCGATGAGGCTGGCTGGGTATCGGCGCTCGAAGATCTGCTCGCCTCCCCGCGAGCCCGCGCCGAAATGGCGCGACAAGGGCTCGAGCGCGCGCATTCTGTGTACGCGTGGCCGGTCATCGCGCGGCAACACCTCGAGTTCTTCGAGCAGCGCCTTGCCGCCTGACGCTATGACTTTCATTCGTTCGACGACGCGCGTGCTGCACGTCGCCCACGGCCGCATTTTTGGGGGGATTGAGACTCTCCTCGTCACCCTCGCGCGCTTCCGACATCTTTGCCCCTCGATGGCGCCGGCGTTTGGCGTCTGCTACGAGGGACGCTTGGTCGACGAGCTCCGACGTACCGGGGCCCCCGTCCACGTGTTAGGCGAGGCGCGAGCCAGTCGCCCGCTGTCGATTCGACGGGCGCGCGCGGACTTACGCCGGCTGCTCGCGTCGGGCGCGTTCGACGTCGTGGTGTGCCACGCCGCATGGCCACAGGCTGTGTTCGCACCCGTGGCCGGAGCGGTGGGAATACCGGTCGTGTTCTGGCAGCACGACCGCCTGTCCGGCCGCCACTGGACCGAGCGCTGGGCGCGGCGCTCGCCGCCCGACCACACCGTGTCGAACAGCGCGTTCAGCGCGGAAACGCTCAGGGCACTGTATCCGCAATCGCCCGTAGACATCATGTACTATCCGGTGCCGCCGGACGCACCCGACGAGACCGCGCCCGCCCGAGCCGAGGTCCGCACGTCCGTGCGCGAGGCGCTCGCGACGCCGCCCGACGCGACTGTGATCATACAGGTCAGTCGCATGCAGCCGTGGAAGGGTCACCTGAACCTTGTGCGCGCCCTCGGCGCGATGCGCGCGCGCCCGGGGTGGGTCGCGTGGATCGTCGGTGCCGCGCAGCGGCCGGAGGACGAGGCGTACGAGCGCGCAGTACGCGACGAGGCCGCGTCGAACGGGGTCGTGGATCGGATACGCTTCTGCGGGCAGCGCGCCGACGTGCCGCGCCTGCTGCGGGCGGCCGACGTCTTCTGTCAGCCGAATGCAGGAGCAGAGCCGTTCGGGATCGTGTACGTCGAAGCACTCTACGCAGGCCTGCCGGTCGTGACCACCGACATGGGCGGCGCGCGGGAGATCGTCGACGACGGCTGCGGCGTCCGTACACCTCCGGGCGACGTGGATGCCCTCGCGGCTGCGCTCACGCGGCTCGTCGATGACGACGCGATGCGCGCGCGGCTCGGCGCCGCCGGTCCGGCGCGCGCTGCGCATCTGTGCAACCCGGTCAGACAGCTAGCACGCCTCGCCGGACTCTTCACCTCGATCGCGATGCCGGCCGTTCGATCTGCCGCCTTCGGCTGAGGACGCATGACCGGATTCATCCTGTGCGTCTCCACGTTCGTGATCGCGGTCATCGCGGGGCGGCGCTCGCTCGTCGGCGGTCTCGGGGCGACGATGGCGGTCGGTTACTGGTACGGGTACCTGCGTGCGGTCGTGCCGTCGTCGGCCTCGCACTTCGTCTTCGACAGCGCGGTGATTGGGCTGTACGTCGTTCAGCTCTTCAGGATGCCCGCGGAGGGGGAGCCGCGAGAGTCGAAGGGGACGCGCCTGTGGACGATCGCGCTCGCTGCGTGGCCGGTCCTGCTGATGGCGGTGCCGACGCAGGAGCCGCTGGTACAACTCGTTGGGCTGCGCGCCGCCGTCCTCGTGCTGCCATTCATGCTGCTCGGTGGCCGCCTCACGTCGCGCGACGTGTACCGGCTAGCGCTCTGGTGCGCCGCACTCAACGTCGTCGCGTTCGCCTTCGGCGCGGCGGAGTTCACGTTCGGGCTCGAGAAGTTCCTGCCGCACAACGCGGTAACGGAGCTCAACTTCCTGCAGGACGACGCGGGCGGCTTCGGAGCCGGGGTCGCGCGCTCGTACCGCATCCCGTCGACCTTCCCCACGTCGCACGCTTATGGCGGCACGATGGTCGTCACACTGCCACTGCTGATCGGGGCGTGGGCACGCCGTGGGAGCGCGCTCTGGCAGCGCCTCCTGCTAATGTCGGCGCTCGTCGCGAGCGGGCTCGGGGTGTTCCTCGCCGCGTCGCGGTACCACGCCCTCGTGATGTTCGTCGTGCTGCTCGTCGCGACGTTCTCGGGGCGCGTTCGGGTGATCTACCGCGTCGGAGCGGTCGTCGCGATCCTCGCCGTCGGCGTCCTCGTCGCGAAGGACTCGCGGCTGCAGCGGTTCAAGACGCTGCAGGACACGGAGTACGTCTCCACGCGCGTCGGGTACAGCGCCAACCGGGACGTCTTCACGATCCTTGCCGAGCACCCGCTCGGGAACGGCCTCGGCGGGGGCGGCACGAACATGCCGTACTTCCTCCGAAACCGTGTTCACGATTTAGTAGCGATCGAGAATGAATACGCGAAGATCGCCCTCGAGCAGGGGTTCCCCGGGCTGACGCTCTGGGTCGTGTTCCTCGGCTGGGCGTTCATGCGGCGGCCGAGCGCGGCGGGGGACCCCTGGTTCCTCGGCCGGCGCCTCGCGTGGACGGTCGGGGCCACGTACTTCTCGACCGCCTGGATCGGCCTCGGGATGCTGACGGCCATCCCGCAATCGGCGCTGCTCCTCCTCTGCACGGGCTGGATGCTGACCGGGCGCGACGGCGCGCGCCGCGGCGTCGTGGCCGGCGCGCGCCCGTGGAGCGCGAGTCCGCGCGTCGACGCCGTCCCGCAGTTCGCCGGCCCGCAGCATGCCGTCCCGTACCTCGGTGACCAACGTGCGCGCGCCTGACGCGTCCGCGCCGTGGGTGATCGTCGCCGGCAGCTTCCACGACCACGGCGGCATGGACAAGGCGAACGCCGCGCTCGCGCGGCACCTGCTCGACCGCGGGTCGGAGGTCCACCTCGTCGCGCACTCGGTGACGGACGACCTCGCGCGGCGCCCGAACGCGTGCGTCCACCTCGCGGCGCACCCCGCGGGCTCGTTCCTGCTCGGCGAGTCCGTTCTGCACCGGCTCGGCCGTCGCATCGCGCGGGAAGTCACGACGCGCGCGCCGGCCACGCGCGTCGTCGCGAACGGCAGCAACTGTAACTGGCCCGGCCTGAACTGGGTGCACTACGTCCACCACGCTGCCAACCGTTACGACGCGTCCGCCCCCGCGTGGTTCCGCGTCAAACACCGAATCACGAGCGCCCGAGCGCGCGCCGGCGAGCGGCGTGCGCTCGGGCGCGCCAGGACGCTCGTCGCCAACTCCGAGCGCACCCGGGACGACCTCGTCACGCGCCTCGGCATCGAGCCGGAGCGCGTCCGCGTCGTCTACCTCGGCAGCGACCCGACGTGGATGCCCGCGTCCGAGCCCGAGATCGCGGCCGCACGCACGTGGCTCGGCGCGACACCCGGCCGGCCCGTCGTCGTGTTCGTGGGCGCCATGGGGTACGACGAGCGCAAGGGCTTCGACACGCTCTGGGCCGCGTGGCGCGCCCTCTGCGCCACCCCGGACTGGGACGCGGACCTCTGGGTCGCCGGCGGCGGTCGCGGGCTCCCCCGCTGGGTCGAGCGCACGGCGCGCGCCGGGTTGTCACACCGAATCCGCTTCCTCGGCTTCACCCAACGCGTCCGCGACCTCCTCGCCGCGGCCGACCTGCTCGTGAGCCCGGTCCGCTACGAGCCGTACGGCCTCAACGTGCAGGAGGCGATCTGCCGCGGGGTGCCGGCGGTCGTGTCCCGCGTCGCCGGGGCGGCGGAACGCTACGGACCACTGCAGGAAGGTCTGCTCCTCGCGTCCTCAGACGACGTCGCAGGGCTCGTCCGCACGCTCCGCAGTTGGCGCTCCGAGATGACCGCCTGGAAGCAGCGCTTCGCCCCGCTGTCCGCGGCGCTCCGCACGCACACGTGGGAAGCGATGGCCGCGGAAATCGAGGCGCTCGGCGGCCTCTCCTCTCCCGCTCCGCACTGAGGCCGCCCGTTCCATGTGTGGCATCGTCGGCGTAGTCGGGCCCGCGTCGCGCAGCCTCGAGGCGCGCCTCGCGCGCGCCTGCGAGGTGATGCGGCACCGCGGGCCCGACGACGCGGGCTTGAGCGTCGGGGAGGACGTCGCGTTCGGCTTCCGCCGCCTTTCGATCCTCGACCTCAGCGCCGCCGGCCACCAGCCGATGCAGGCCGGCGACGGTCGCCTAACGCTCGTCTTCAACGGCGAGATCTACAACTTCCGCGAGCTGCGCCGCGCGCTCGAGGCGCGTCACCACTTCGAATCGCACACCGACTCCGAGGTGCTGCTCCACGGCTTCGCCGAGTGGGGGTGGGAGGGGCTGCTGGCGCGCGTCGACGGGATGTTCGCGTTCGCGATCTGGGACGCGCACGCCCGCACGCTGTACGCCGCCCGCGACCGCGTCGGCAAGAAGCCGCTCTACTTCAGTCGTCGGGGCGGAAGCCTCTACTTCGCCTCCACGTTGCACGCGGTACTCGAGCTCCTCCCGTGCACGCCCGATGTGAGCACCGCCGCGCTCGACGCGTACCTGACGTACCAGGCCGTGCCGGCGCCGATGACGATGTACGAAGGCGTCGAGCACCTACCGCCCGCACACGCCCTCGTGTTCGACGCGGACC
Source organism: Gemmatimonadetes bacterium T265 (assembly GCA_019973575.1). Lineage (NCBI taxonomy): Bacteria > Pseudomonadati > Gemmatimonadota > Gemmatimonadetes bacterium T265. Next base: position 1,708,423 of record BPUI01000001.1, on the reverse strand, counting down.
GCGGGACCACGACGGTCACCCGCTACTGGGACCTGCTGTTCGCCCCGAAGCTGCGCGAGTCGGAGCAGGACGTTCTGGAACAGACGGACACGCTGCTGCGCGCGTCCGTCCGCAAGCGCCTCGTCAGCGACGTCCCGCTCGGCGCCTTCCTCTCGGGAGGTGTGGACTCCGGTCTGATCGTTTCGATGATGGCGCAGGAGTCGAGCAGCGCCGTCGAGGCGGTCGTGATCGGTTTCGACGACCCGAAGTTCGACGAGCGGCAATACGCGCGCGCCGTGGCCCAGCGCTGGGGCGTCCGCCTGCACGAGGACGTGATCGGGCCGTCCGAGCTGCGCGCGCTCCCCGAGATCGTCTGGCACTACGGCCAGCCGCTCGCCGACGTCTCGATCGTGCCGAGCTACGCCGTCGCGCGCCTCGCCCGCCGGCACGTCACGGTCGCGCTGAACGGCGACGGCGGCGACGAGGTGTTCGGCGGCTACGCGCGCCCGGTGGTCGCGCGCGCCGCCGCCGCCTACCGCCGCGCGCCGGCCGCCGCGCGCGCGGTCATCGCCGGGGCGCTCGCCCGCCAGGCGCACGGGCGTCTGCGGCGGGCCTGGATGCTCGCAGAGGCGGGGCGCGGGTCGGCACGGGACGCGTTCGTGTACGACCGTGGATTTCGGTCGTTTCGCGACGAAGCGTACGGGCCGGCGCTCCAGGGCGCCGAGCACCCGGACGCGCTGTACGGCGCCGTGTGGGACCGCGCGCCGGGCGAGGACGACGTCGACCGCGCGCTCTACGGCGACTTTGCGACCTACCTGCCCGACCAGCTGCTCGTCAAGATGGACGTGGCGACGATGGCGCACTCGCTCGAGGCGCGCTCGCCCTTCCTCGACCGGGCGCTGATCGAGTTCGCCGCGCGGATCCCGACCGCGGTCCGGCTCAAGGGGTACGCGACCAAGTACCTCCTGAAGCGGCTCGCCGAGCGCTACCTGCCGCACGATGTGATCTACCGTCGCAAGCGGGGCTTCGTCGCGCCGGTCGGGCAGTGGATGAGCACCGCCCACGCGCCCCTCCTCCGCGCGGTACTCGACGGCCGCACCTTTCAGCGGCGCGGGTGGGTCCGGCCGGCGTTCGTGCGCCGGATGCTCGACGAGCACGCGCGCGGCGCCCGCGACTGGGGCGAGCAGCTATGGACGCTGCTCGTACTCGAGACGTGGGCCAGGCAGTCGATCGACCGTACGCTCGGCCGCAACGATCCGATCGACGCGCTCCGGGAGGGCGCCGACGGCCCGGCGCGTCCATTCGTTAGGCACACCGGCGCCGCGCCGATCGAGACGATGCAGATCGGCATGGGGTGGTTCGGGGAGGAGGCGGGAGGACTCAACCGCTACTACCACGGGCTCACGGCGTCGCTGCCGGACGTCGGCGTTCGGGTACGGGGGGTGGTCGCAGGATCGGACGCGGTCGTGCAGACGTCGGGTGGCGCAGTCGAGGCGATGGCCCCACAAACGGCGCCGCTGCGCGAGCGCTGGCGCCGGACGCGCGACGCGGTGCGCCAGTTCGTGGCCGACCCGACACGCAAGCTCGTCGTCTCGCACTTCGCGCTCTACACCTACCCCGCTCTCGGCCTGCTCCGCGGGCGGCCGCTCGTCGTGCACTTCCACGGGCCGTGGGCGCTGGAGTCGGAGGTGGAGGGCGCGGGCTGGGCGAGCGTCAGGACGAAGCACCGGTTCGAGACGGCCGTATACCGCACCGCGTCGCGCTGCGTCGTCCTCTCGCGCGCGTTCGAACGCGTCCTGCACGAGCGCTACGGCGTGCCGCGCGACCGCATCCGCGTGGTCCCGGGCGCGGTCGACGTCGACCGGTTCGCGACCGGCGCGTCGCGCGGCGAGGCGCGCCGCCGGCTCGGGTGGCCCGCCGACCAGCCGATCGTGCTCGCCGTGCGGCGGCTCGCGCGCCGGATGGGGCTCGAGGATCTGGTCGACGCCGTACCCGAGATCCGGCGCCGCGTCCCCGACGTGCTCGTCCTGATCGCCGGCAAGGGTGCGATCGCCGGCGAGCTCCAGCGGCGCATCGACGGGCTCGGCGTGCAGGACAGCGTCCGAATGTTAGGCTTCGTCGCGGACGAGGACCTGCCGCTCGCGTACCGGGCGGCGACCGTCAGCGTCGTCCCGACGGTCGCGCTCGAAGGGTTCGGCCTCATCGTGGCCGAATCGCTCGCGGCGGGGACGCCGGCCCTCGTCACGCCCGTCGGGTCGCTGCCCGAGGTGGTCGAGGGGCTGTCGCGCGACCTCGTCCTCGGCGCCACCGGCCCCGCGGCGATCGCCGACGGCATCGGCCGCGCCCTCGACGGCACGCTCCCGCTCCCCGACGCGGCCGCGTGCGAGCGTTTCGCGCGCGAGCGCTACAGCTGGCCCGTGGTCGCGGCGCAGATCCGCGCCGTGTACGAGGAGGCGCTCCGGTGACGGCCCGCGTGCTCTTCCTCGACCACGTCGGCGTGTTGGGCGGCGCGGAGCTGTCGCTGCTCGACATCGCGCGCCACCACGCCGGGAGCTCGACGGTCGCGCTCATGGCCGACGGGCCGTTCGGCGAGCGGCTCCGCGCGGCCGGCGTGCGCACGGTGCTCCTGACCGCGTCCGCGGCGACGCGCGGCCTCCGCCGCGAGAGCGCCGTCCCGAGCCCCGCGGCGCTCGCCGGCCTGCTCGGCGTCGCGCGGGCGGTGGCGCGGCTCGCGCGCGCGCACGACGTCATCTACGCGAACTCGCAGAAGGCGTTCGTCGTCGCGACCGCGGCCGGGGCGGCGGCGCGGCGCCCGGTGATTTGGCACCTGCGCGACATCCTCAGCGGCGAGCACTTCAGCCGCACCAACGTGCGCGCGGTCGTCGCGCTCGCCAACGGCCGCGCGGCGCGCGTGGTCGCGAACTCGTGCGCCACCGCCGACGCGTTCGTCGGGCGCGGCGGGCGCGCGGGCAAGGTGCGCGTGGTGTACAACGGCATCGACGCGGCCGCGTTCGCCGCCGTGCGCGACGCGGACGCCGCGGCCGCGCGCGCGGCGCTCGGGTTAGGCGACGCGCCGGCGGTCGGTGTGTTCGGCCGGCTGTCGCCGTGGAAGGGGCAGCACGTCCTGCTCGACGCGCTCCCGCGCCTGCCGGGCGTGCACGCGCTCGTGGTGGGCGACGCGCTCTTCGGCGAGGTGGACTACGCGACCGGACTGCGCGCACGCGCCGCCGCGCTCGGCGTCGCGGACCGCGTGCACTTCCTCGGCTTCCGCGCCGACGTCGAGACGCTCATGCGGGTCGCGGACGTGGTCGTGCACACGTCGGTGAGCGCCGAGCCGTTCGGGCGCGTGATCGTCGAGGGGATGCTGGCGGGCCGGCCGGTCGTCGCGACGCGCGGCGGGGGCGCCGTCGAGATCGTGCGCGACGGCGAGACGGGCGCGCTCGTGCCGCCCGAGGACGCGGCGCGGTTGGCCGCGGCAATCGCCGCCCTGCTGCGCACCGACGCCGGGGCGGTGGTGGCCGCGGCGGGGCGCGCCGACGCCGCCGCGCGCTTCAGCATGGACGCGATGCTCGCCGGCGTGTCGCGCGAGATCACCGAGGTGTCGGGCCAGTGAAAGTCGCGATTGTACACGATTACCTGAACCAGGCGGGCGGCGCCGAGCGCGTCGTCGGGACGCTGCACGGCATGTTCCCCGACGCGCCGATCTTCACGTCGGTCCTCGACCGGGCGTCGCTCTGGCCGTCGCTCCGCGACGCGGACATCCGCCCGTCGTGGATGCAGCGGCTCCCAGGACTCCGGCGACACTTCAAGAAGTACCTCCCGCTCTACCCGCGCGCGATCGAGAGCTTCGACCTGTCGGGCTACGACCTCGTGATCAGCAGCAGCAGCGCGTTCGGCAAGGGCGCGATCGCCCCGCCGTCCGCGCTGCACGTCTGCTACTGCCACACGCCGATGCGCTTCGCGTGGGACTACGACCGATACGTGGCGCGCGAGTCGTACGGGCGCGCGATGCGGGTGGCGCTGCCGGCGATGATCGCGTACCTGCGGAGTTGGGACGCGCGTACGGCGTCGCGGCCCGACGTCTACGTCGTGAACTCGACGGTCGTCGCGGAGCGCGTCCGGCGGTGCTACGGCCGCGAGAGCGAGGTCATCCCGGCGCCGGTGGACCTGTCGCGCTATCAGCTGTCGCCGGTCACCGACGACTTTCACCTCCTCGTGTCTCGGCTCAACCCGTACAAGCGCGTCGACCTCGTCGTCGACGCGTTCAGCCGGTCGGGTCGGCGGCTCGTCGTCATAGGCGATGGCCCGGAGCGGGCGGATCTCGAAGCGCGCGCGCGGCCGAATGTGCGCTTTCTCGGGCGCCAGCCGGATGAGGTCGTAGCCGACCACTACGCGCGCTGCCGCGCGGTGGTCTTCCCCGGCGAGGAGGATTTTGGGATCGTGCCGCTCGAGGCGAACGCGTCCGGACGGCCGGTGATCGCATTCCGGCGCGGTGGGGTGCTCGACACGGTCGTGGACGGGCAGACGGGAGTGTTCTTCGACGAGCAGACGCCGGCCGCGCTGGACGACGCGGTGCGGCGGGCGGAGTCGGCGGCGTGGGATGCGCGCGCCTTACGGCGGCACGCAGAGTCGTACGGCGAGGAGGTGTTTCGTGCGAGGTTTTTCGACCTCCTCGCGCGCGTGTATCCCGCGTTCGGCGCCCGGGCGCCGGCGTCGTCTACGTCCGGGCGGGTACGACGTGAGGCGTGCTTCACGTGACCGTCGAGTACCGCGGTGGCGGCGACGCGCGTGTCCCCCGGCTCGACGGCCTGCGCGCCGTCGCGATCCTGCTCGTGATCGCGGGGCACGTCGGCTACTACACGTTCGGCCGCGGGCGCGTCGGCGAGCTCGGGGGACTCGGCGTGCTCCTCTTCTTCGTCCTGAGCGGGTATCTCATCACGGGCCTCCTCCAGCGCGAGCAGCTCGCCACCGGCCGCATCGACCTGCGCGCGTTCTACGCGCGCCGCGCCCTGCGCATCCTCCCGGCCTTCTGGGTATTCATGGCCGTGGTGTGCACGCTCATGCTGCTCGGCGTCGTGACGGACGCGACGTGGAAGGCGGTGCTCGCGTGCCTGCTCTTCGTCCGCAACTGGGCCGGCCGCGGGCAGACGCTGAGCCACATTTGGACGCTGTCGCTCGAGGAACAGTTCTACGCGGTGTGGCCCGCGGTACTGGTGGGGGTCGGCACCCGGCGCGCCCTCGGCGTGGCGGCCGGTGTCGCACTCGCCTGCGCGGCGTGGCGCGGCTACGCGATCGCCCGACGCCTGTATCCGTACGAGAGCGACGTGTTCTACCTGCGCACGGACTTCCGCATGGATTCGATCCTCGTCGGCTGCTGCCTCGCGCTGGCGACAGCCCGCCGCGCCTACCGCGAGCGGCTCTGCGCGGTTTTCCGCGCGCTCCCGCTGCGTCTAATGGTGCCGGCCCTACTCGCGTGGGTCCTCACGGCGAGCGTTGTAGAGTCGCTGCTGCCCGTGTACCTCACTGTCGAAACGCTGCTCGCCGTGGCGGTCTTGGGTCGGGTGCTCGTCGGTGGCGGGATCGACACGCGCGCGCTCGAGCATCCCGTGATGACGGGCATCGGGCGGCTGTCGTACTCGATCTACCTCTGGCAGCAGCCCTTCCTCACCCGCGTCCACGCGGGTCCGGGCGTCGTGCGCGCGCTGCCGGCCGCACTCGCGGGCATCGCGGCGACGTCCCTCGCGTCGTATTTCTGCATCGAGCGACCCGCACTAGCGTTCAGGGCGCGGTGGTCGCGAGTGGCACTTGTCCCGGGAGGAGTGGCATGAACGTCGTCGTGCTCGGCGCCGGAGGCTTCATCGGCTCACACCTCGTCGACGGCCTGCTCCGCTGGGGCCACGAGGTGGTCGGGCTGGACCGCACCGACGAGAAGCTCGTCGAGGTGCTCGACGCGCTCCCGCCCGACGCGCGCCGGCGGTGGACGTTCCACCACGCCGACATCCGCGAGGCGATGTCGCTCGTCGGTACGCTCGTGCGCCAGGCGGACGTCGTCGTCGACCTCATCGCGCACGCGAACCCGAGCCTCTACGTCACGCACCCGCTCGACGTTTTCGAGCTCAACTTCCTGCGCAACCTCGACGTCGCACGCCTCTGCGTCGCGGCAGACAAGTGGCTCATCCAGTACTCGTCGGCCGAGGTGTACGGGAAGATCACCGGCGCGCCGTACACCGAGGACGCGACCGACTCCGTGTTCGGGCCGGTGAACAAGCAGCGGTGGATCTACGCGGTCGGCAAGCAGCTGCTCGAGCGCGTGCTCTACGCGCACGGCGCCGCGGGGGAGCTGCGCTACACGATCGTCCGGCCGTTCAACTTCCTCGGCCCGCGCATCGACTACCTCGTGCCCGCCGGGGCGACGGGCGGGCCGCGCGTGTTCCCGCACTTCATGTCGGCCCTGCTCACGGGCGGGCCCATGCGCCTGGTCGGCGGCGGGACGGCGCGGCGCGCGTTCCTCGACGTGCGCGACGGGACGGCGGCGTTCCGCGCGATCCTCGACCAGCCGGAGCGGACGCGCAACCAGATCTTCAACGTCGGGAACCCGGACAACGAGGTGACGGTCCGGGACTTCGCGGCGCTCATGCGGGAGCTGTGGGAGGAGCTCACCGGCGAGCCGGCGCGGTCGACGGTGGAGGTGGTGAGCGGTGAGGCCTTCTACGGCGAGGGGTACGAGGACGGGGACCGTGAGGCGCCTAACGTAGCCAAGATGTGTGCTATAGGCTGGACGCCGCGGCACAGCTTGCGGAGCGCTCTGCAGAATACGATGACGTATTACCTGGACGGGACCGGGCGGCGACCGCGGCCCTCAGAGGTGTAAGCCGAGATTGTACGGCGGTCAAACTCTGATCGGGCGCCGGGTAGGCCAACGGCGTTGGTGTGCCAAGATCGACACTGAAGCATTCCGCGGTGTTGATGCCCTTCCTATGCTCTCCACCTAGCCGATGGATCAAGCATCTCCACAGCATGTCGCTGGGCATAACCGATCGCGCGTACAGCTACATCTCGGTGTCGCGCGCGTGAGTGCGTGATGATGACTGACTGCGTCCCCCTCGGACTGGCTGCTCACACATAGAACGGAATTCGCCGACAGCGGTCTTCCGCCATGATTCGGCGGCATCGACCTACACTTCACGTAACTCCGCCCTTTATGACGCGAAGTCATCAGATGCGTACGCTGTATGGGCAGTTCGGTCCGGCGTCAGCCACCCTTATAGCCGGTGCCTGGGTGACTCGCTATTTACTTGACCGGTACTCGATCCCGTCGTACGGACAGTACGGGGAAGACCGCATAATCGGGTCGATCCTGAATTCGATCCCCACACCGACACGTTATTACGTCGATGTAGGAAGCAACCATCCGGTGAGGTACTCGAACACGTTTGCCTTGTATCAACGCGGATGGCGCGGTGTCACCGTCGACGCGAACTCAAACCTCGTACGTTTGCACCGCCGCATCCGACCGCGCGACACCAGCGTTCATGCAGCTGTGTCGAATGGTGTGGAACTGCGGACCTTCACCGAATTCGACGACAATCTCGTTTCGTCGCTCGACGATTCGCACGTCAGCGAATGGAGTCGGCATCGAAGCATCCGCGCCCGGCACCGGGTAACTACGCAGCCGTTGGCTGACATTCTGGACGCTCATAACGCTCCGCATGATTTTGAGCTGCTCACCGTGGACGTCGAAGGTCACGATCTGGAAGTCCTGCGGTCGTTGCGAATGCCTCAATACCGCCCTTACGTGATCGTTGTCGAGTTGCACGGCTTCGATCTATACTCGGCCACGCACGAATCGGTTGTCGCTCTACTCGCAGACAACGGCTACAGAATGGTCGCGTTTGCGAAGCCTAACGGTTTCTTCCTTCGGACTGTCGCCGGAACTTGACGAAGGCGCCGGAGCGCCTGGGGCCGGACGGCTGATCAAGCCGGTCTAGCAACGCGTGCTGGCGCATCGTGCGAACGCGCGACGTTCTGCTTGGCCACGTACGTCCAAGACGTTGTCGACGACCGCGATCGCTTCGTACTTGGGGCTCCATTTGTCTAGATCGTTCACCCAGCGTGTGACCGATGGACGTTTACATCCTTGACCCGGCGCTAATCAGATCGTCCGCGTCTACTTATGAGCGGGCGTGCTACGACGGTCTGGTCGGCAGTACGGCACGCGATCGGCCCTACCGGCACCGCCGAGTTAGTCGGATGGAACATGCCGACCTGATTCTCGCCCCAGTACAGGGTGAGGCGTTCGGTCCACATTTTCTGGATCTGCGGACGAGCGCGATCTATCACGAGTACAGAAACAAACTGTTTTGCTACTGTCCCGACGACCGAATTTACCCGACCCTGCCAGGCGTGTACCCTGCGGCAACACCCTTCTGGGCGAAGCAAGGCTGGGTATGCGGCGGTCATTACATATCGAGTCATATACGCCGGCACGGTTTCGACCCTGTGCTGGGTTCGCCGCAAAGACATTACCTCTTCAGCTTCGTCGGTTCGAGTTGGACACACCGCATCCGCGCAAAGTTGCTTCAGCTGCGGCATCCGCGCGCCCTCCTGGTGGACTCGTCGGCCAGTAGAGGAGACCCGTGGTACCACCGAGAGCTGCACACAGTCGAGCAACTGTACGAGCGATTCCGCGAAGGCCTGAGTCAGACGAAGTTCGCACTCTGCCCACGTGGTGTCGCTGCTTCCAGTATCCGCCTGTTCGAGGCGATGGAAGCGGGCTGTGTACCGGTGGTGATTGCCGATGACATCGTACTTCCGACCGGGCCGGAATGGGACGCGTTTTGCGTTCGTGTTCCGGAAGCGAACGTCGACGCACTACCTACGCTGCTGGAGTCACTCGAAGAGCGATTCGAGACAATGAGTACGATCGCACGCGCGACTTGGGAGGCCTACTTCTCGCCCGAAGCGACTTTCGACAGCATAGCTGACTGGAGCGCGAGCCTTCTGCAGCGGCTCCCGCCGGGGCGGCGGAGCCGGTTGGAGTTGCAAGCTCACCTTGGCGAGTACGCACTGCCGAGCAATCTGAGGACGCTCGGCCGCCACGCCGTGCGACGTTGGCGAGGGCGTGCCCATGCGTAGTACTCGCTGCGTATTACCCCGGTCGCGTCTCGCACTCTCGTTACAGGTGCATATTTCCGCCAGGAGCTCTGGAACAGTCGCTGAACGGGATTCGCGGTGAGTCGCTGAACGGGATTCGCGGTGATCGGTTGGGAGCGATATCTCGGCGCGCCGCCGGTAAGCACTGGATACGATCGATGGCAAGAGCCTGTGCGCGCTCATCCCTCTCGTGCGGGAGGTGCTCGCCGGCGGGCGCAACACCGTCGGCGTGAGAAGCTGGATGATCACTCGATCGAACGCTGTCCATGCGCGGACGCCTCTGTGCTGCCGCCGCTGCCAACAGAGCCAGGTACGTACTACCATCGCCAGCACCTGCATGCGCCGGGGTGCGCGGACATAGGCCCGATCAACAAGCAGCTTCATGATCGTTTCCCACGGCGAAGAGCTGTGCGTGCCGGCGCCGGGGTGGAGCGTGGCCGTCGTCCACAACCGCTACCTCCAACCCGGCGGCGAGGACGCCGCCGTGGCCGTCGACGTCGCGCTCCTCGAAGCGCGCGGCCACCCGGTCGCCCGCTACGACGTCGACAACCGCGCGATCGCCGCGATGACCGCTGCCGCCGCCGCCCGCGCCGCCGTGTGGAACCCCGACGTTAGGCACGATCTCGGCGCCCTGCTCGCCCGCGAGCGCCCCGCGGTCGCGCACTTCCACAACACCTTCCCGCTCGTCTCCCCCGCCGCCTACGCCGCCGCGCGCGATGCGGGCGTCGCGGTCGTGCAGTCGCTCCACAACTACCGCCTGCTCTGCCCCAACGCCGTCCTCTTCCGCGACGGCCGCGTCTGCGAGGACTGCCTCACGCGCCGCGTGAAGTGGCCGGGCGTCGCGCACGCGTGCTACCGCGACAGCCGCCCCGCGTCGGCCGCGACCGCCGGGATGCTCGCGGTCCACTGGACGGCCGGCACGTACGAGCGCGCGGTCGACGTGTACGTCGCGCACACCGAGTTCGCGCGGCGCAAGTTCGTCGAAGGCGGCCTGCCTGCGGACCGCATCATGGTGCGCCCGAGCTTCGTCGGCGACGACCCGGGCGCCGGGCGCCACGACGCCGGGTACGCGCTGTTCGTCGGCCGCCTCTCGCCCGAGAAGGGGTTAGGCACCCTGCTCGGCGCCTGGCACAGACTCGCCGAGCCGCGGCCGCTGAAGATCGTCGGCTCGGGGCCGCTCGAGTCCACGCTCGACCGCACCGTCCCCGGCGTGGAGTTCCTCGGCGCGCGCCCCCGGGCCGACGTCCTCGCCCTCATGCGCGACGCGGCGTTCCTCGTCTTCCCGTCCGAGTGCTACGAGAACTTCCCGATGGCGCTCGCGGAGGCGTTCGCGACCGGGCTGCCCGTCGTGGCCGCCGGGCACGGCGCCGCGGCGGAGATCATCGAGCACGGGCGCACGGGGCGCCACTTCGTGCCGGGCGACGTCGACGCGCTCGCCCGGGCCGCGGAGTGGGCCTTCGACCACCCGTGCGAGCGCCTGAACATGGGCGCGGCCGCGAGGCGCGAGTTCGAGGCCCGCTATACGGCCGACCACGCCTACGCGCGGCTGATGGACATCTACGAGCGCGCGACGGCGCGCGCGGCGGAGCGGCGGTGAGCGGACCGGCCGCGGCCGGCCCGCGCGCCGTGGTGTTCGCGTACGCGTGCGAGCCGGGGCGCGGGTCCGAGCCCGGCGCGGGGTGGGGCGTGGTGCGCGCGCTGGCCGAGTCGGCGGACTGCACCGTGCTGGTCGGACCCGAGCACGCCGACGGGGTCGGGCGTTGGGCGGAGGCGCACCCGGGCGCGGCGGCGCGCCTCCGCTTCGTCGTCGTTCCCGAGGCGCGTACGCCGCGGCGGGCGGGGCGAGGGCGGCTCGGCTGGTTCGTCGCCTACCTGCGCTGGTTGCCCAACGCGGCGCGGGCCGCGGCGCGTCTGCACGCCGAGCACCCGTTCGACGTCGCGTGCCACGCCTCGTACTCGACCTACTGGCTGCCGTCGCCCGTCGCTTCGTTAGGCATCCCGTCGGTCTGGGGCCCCGTGGGCGGGGCGGCGACCACACCGCCCGCCCTCTGGCCCGCGCTCGGCGCCCGCGGCGTCCTCGGCGAGGTCGCCGACGTCGCGGCGGTCCGCCTGTGTGCGCTGCGCCCCGCGACGCGGGGCACGTGGCGGCGCGCGACCGTGCGCGTCGTGCAGAACGAGGAGACGCGCGCCCAACTGCCGGCGGCGCTCCGCGCGCGGGCGCTGGTGCTCAACCACGCGCTCCTCGTCGATGTGCCGCCCGCGCCCGCGCCCGCCGCACGCGGGCGGGAGCTGCTGTTCGCGGCCGCGCTCGAGTCGCGCAAGGGGCCGCGGCTCGCCGTCCACGCGGTCGCGCAGGCCCCGGACGACGTGCGCCTCACGATCCTCGGCGACGGCCCGGAGCGCCGCGCGCTGGAGCGGCTCGCCGTCCGGCTCGGAGTGGCCGGGCGTGTGACCTTCCTCGGTCTGGTGCCGCGCGAGCGGCTGTTCGCGCTCCTCGACACGGCGGCGGCGGCGCTGTTCACCGGGATGCGCGAGGAGGGCGGGCTCGCGCTGGCCGAGGCGATGCTGCGCGGCGCGCCCGTGATCGTGCTCGCCAACGGCGGCGCGCGGACGATCGCGGCGGCAAACACCGACGCGTCGCGCGTCGCCCTCGTCCCGCCGGGGCGCCCGCGCGAGACCGCGCGCCGGCTCGCGGCGGCGATGACGCACTTCAGTCGCACGCCCCCGACCGCGACCGGCCCCACGCTCGACCAGGCGGCCGCGGTGAGGCAACTCGGCGACTCGCTGCGCGAAGCCCTCGCGGCGGGTGCAGCGGCCCCCATGCACCCACGCGCGGTGCACTCCGGCGCGGCGCCGGAGCACGGCGCGGTCGTGGGGTCGCGGTGACGGACGCGGACAGCGTGCCGGGCGACGCGGCGTGCGTCGTCATCCCCGCCTACAACGCGGCGCGCTACCTCGGCGAGGCGGCGCGCTCGGCGCTCGCGCAGACGCACGCCGCGCTGGAGCTCGTCGTCGTCGACGACGGGTCCACGGACGACACCCTCGCGGTCGCGCGCGCGCTCGACGACCGCCGCGTGCGCGTTCTCCATGTGCCTAACGGTGGCCGCGCGCGGGCGCGGAACCTCGGCGTCGCCGCGGCGCGCCCGTCGGCGTACGTCGCCTTCCTCGACGCGGACGACGTGTGGGACGCGGACAAGCTCGCGACGCAGCTCGCCTGGCTCGCGGCGCACCCCGACGCGGCGGGCGTCGGCTCGTTCATGCGCTACATCTCGTCCACCGGCCGCGTGCTCGGCGAGACGGGGCAGGAGATCGACGACGCGGCGCACGCGCTCGTTGCGCGCGCGGAGCTCGCGCCCTTCCCCGTGTCGTCGTGCCTCGTGGTGCGGCGTGCGGCGTTCGACACACTCGGCGGGTTCGACCCCGCGCTGCGCGAGGCGGAGGACCTCGAGTTCATGGCCCGGCTGGCGCGCCTGGGTCGCGTGCGCTGCGTGCCGCGCGTGCTCGGCTCCTACCGCATCCACCCCGAGAGCGCGATGGCGCGCCGGCGGCTGCTGGTGAACCAGTACGCGCGCTTCGTCCGGCAACGGCTCGGCGTGCGGGACGCCGGGGGCGAGCTGACCTGGGAGGCGTTCGCGGCGGCCTACCGCCCCGGCTGGCGCGAGCGGTGGCGCGACCGCGCCGAGGTGTGGTACCGCTCGGCCGCGCTCTGGCACGGCGAGGGGCGGCGGTGGCGCGCGCTGCGGTTCGGGGCGCTCGCGGCGGCGGCGGCGCCGTGGTACACGCTGCGCCGCGTGTACCGGCAGCGGTTCGCGCGCGTCGGCCTGCGGAACGGTTGACGCATGCAGGAACCGTCCACGCCGTCCGTCAGCGTCGTCGTCCCCACCTGCGACCGCGGCGCCCTCCTAGCGCGCACCGTCCGCAGCGTGCTCGCCCAGCGCGGCGTCGCGCTCGAGGTCATCGTCGTCGACGACGGCTCGGCCGACGACACCGCCGCCACGCTCGCCGGCTTCGACGACCGCCGCCTAACGCTCCTCCGCCACCCGCGCCGTCAGGGCGTCTCCGTCGCGCGCAACACCGGCATCGCCGCGGCCTCGGGCGGGTGGGTCGCCTTCCTCGACGACGACGACCTGTGGGCTCCGGACAAGCTCGCCGGCCAGGTGGAGGCGGCCGAGCGGCTCGGGCGCGCGTGGGCGTGTAGCGGGAGCGTGTCGTTCACCGAAACGCCGCGCGGCGGACTCCGGATCGTCGCCGGCACCCCGCCGCCCCCGGCCGAGCGGATCGTCGAGCGCCTGCCGCGCCGCAACGCCGTGCCCGCGGGCGCGTCGAACGTCCTCGTCCGCGCCGACGCGCTCCGCACCGCGGGCGGCTTCGACCCGGTCCTGCGCCACATGGCCGACTGGGACCTCTGGATCCGCCTCGCGCGGCTCGGCCCGCCCGCGGTCGTACCCGAGCCCGCCGTGGCATACCGGCTTCACACCGGAAACGCGTCGCGCGACAGCGACGTCGTCGACCACGAGATCACCTACATCGAGGCGCGACTCGGCGCGGGGGTGGACCGCGCCTTCGCCCACCGCTGGGCCGCGTGGAACCTCCTGCGCGCCGGGCGGCGGCTGGCCGCGATGAGCGCCTACGCCCGCGCGCTCGCGTCCGGCGACCTCGTCTCGGTCGGGCGCGCGGCGGTCGCGCTCGTCCACCCGGGCATCGTCCACCGCACCCTCACCCGGCACGGGGCCGACGCGGCCTGGATCGCGCGCGCGGAGGCGTGGCTCCGCGCGCTCCCGGCGTGACCGCGCGTGGACGGGTCGCGGACCGGCCCCCGCTCCCGGACCACGTCGTCGAGCGCATCCGCCGCGAGCGCCACACCCCGCGCCCGACCCAACCCGACTACCTGCACCTCGCCGGGCTCCGACGCGCGCTCGCCGCGGCGTTCGCACGGCTCCCCCACGCGGACGGGCCCGCGCTCGACCTCTACTGCGGCACGCAGCCCTACCGCGAGATGCTCCCCCGGCAAACCGTGGTCGGCGTCGACCGCGACCGCCACTTCGCGCGCGCGGACGTCGTCGCCGATTTGCCGCTGCCGTTCGCGGACGGCACCTTCTCGCTCGTGCTCTGCACGCAGGCGCTCTACCTCGTGGACGATCCCGCGCGCGCGGTGCGCGAGATGTACCGCGTGCTCGCGCCCGGCGCGCACGCGGTCGCCACCGTGCCGCACGTCTTCCGCCGCGAAGTCCCGAGCGAGCGCCGCCTCACCGCGGCCGACTTGCGCGCGCTGTTCGCCGGCTGGGACGCCGACGTGCGCGGGTTCGGGGGCGTCGGCAGCGGGCTCGCCTACCTCCCCAGCAGCCTCGCGCTCGGCGCCGCCCGCCGCTGGCCGGCGCTCCGCGCGGTGCTCCCGCCGGTCGGGCTCGCGCTCAGCGGGGTGGGGACGTTGCTCGACGTGTCGCTCCGGCCGCTCGCGCGCCGCTGGCCGGCAAACTGGATCGTCGTGGCGCGCCGGCCGGCAGGGTGAGGCGGAACGCGGCGTGGGCGACGAGCGTGTCGGGCACGAGCGGGCCGGGCTCCCACCGGCCGAGCGACCATCGATCGGCGCGGGCCCCGACCGGCGTGGCTACCGGGCGTCCGCCGGTCCGGTACGCGGCCTGGTACCCCACGTCACGGGCGAGCGCCGCGACCCGGGCGTCGACGCACCCGTGCGGGTACGAGACGCGCTCGACCGCCGCGCCCGCGGCCGCCGCGAGCGCGGCGCGGCCGTCGTGCAACGCGGCGCGCGCGTCAGCCGCCGACAGCCCGGTGAGCACGAGATGGTGGAGCGTGTGGAAGCCCACCTCCATGCCCGCGGCGGCCAGCGCGCGCACGTCGGCGGCGGAGAGGAGTGAGGCCCCCTCGCCCGGCGCGAAGGCGCGCGCAACGCGCTCGGCCAACAGCGTCCCCTCGCACGCGGCCGCAAGTTCCCCGGGCGTTCCGGCGGCGACGCCGAGCGCGTCGGCCGTCGCGCGCAGGCCGCGGCGCGCGATCTCGCGCTCGAGCAGCACCCACCAGGGGGGGCCGAGTCCGTGCAGCGCGCGCCCCATGAGGAAGAACGTCGCCGGCAGGCCGAGCGCGCGCAGCACCGGCAGCGCGTGCTCGACGTGCGCCGGCTCGTCGTCGTCGAAGGTGAGCGCGAAGCGCGGGCGGCGCCGCGTGTCCGCCGGCTCGTCGAGCGCCGCGAGCGGTACGACGTCGCCGGCCGCCGCGAGCGCCTCGAGCTGCGCGCGGAACCGTGCGGTCGACACGACCGGCACCACGTCGGCCGGGGACGCACCCGCCGGCGTCACGCGGTGGTACAGGAGGACGAGCGCGCGCCCGCGGGCGGCCGCGACGCGCAGCGCGCCGCGCCTCACCGCGGGCGCGCGGCACGCCCGCACCGCGCCCGCGCTCAGCCGGGCGGGGAACGACGGCAACGACCGGGGGATCGGCGGATGAGGCGGCGCACGGCGGGCGCAATATGAGCGCCCCCCCCGAGGCCGTCGAGCGCCGGGGCCCGGCGGAGAGCGCCGACGCCGACCCCGACCTCGATGCGCCCGACGCGTCGGCCGGCGCGCTCGCGCGGGCGGGTGCGGCCGTCGGGTGGCGGGGGATGGGCGTGCTGGGCGGCAAGCTCGTCGCGCTGGCGCGCACGCTGGTGTTGGCGCGCCTCCTCGCGCCGGCCGACTTCGGGCTGTTCGCGATTGCGCTCGTCCCGCTGGAATTCCTCCTCGGCCTCACCGACGTCGGCATGGCGCCGGCGCTCGTCCAGCGCGTCGAGGTGGCGCGCCGCGACTACGACGTCGCGTGGACCGTGGGCGTGCTGCGCGGCGCGCTCATCGGCGTCGTGCTCGCGGCCGGCGCGCCGGTCTTCGCCGCCGCGTGTGGCGACCCGCGCGCGACGGTCTTCGTGCGGGCGCTCGCCATCCGGCCCGTGCTCGTCGCCGTGGCGAGCGTACGGGTCGCCGAGTTGGAGCGGCGGCTCCGCTACCGGGCGCTCGTCGGGATCGACCTCGCGGCGTCGGTCCTCGGCACCGCGGTCGCGCTCGGGTTCGCGCTGTCGCGCGGCCACTGGGCGCTCGTGGCCGGGAATCTGAGCACGGTCGTCGTGGGCACCGTCGCCTCGTACGTGTACGCACCCTACCGCCCGCGCTTCGTCGTCGACCCCGGGCGCGCCCGCGAACTCCTGCGCTTCGGGCGCTGGGTGCTCGCGGGCGGCATCGTCGGGATGATCGGCGAGGCGACGCTGCGCGCGGTGATCGCGCGCGCCCTCGGGACCGACGCCCTCGGCCGATACGCGCTCGCGACGACCCTCGCGACGACGCCCCGCGACCTGACCCGCCCGACCATCAAGACGGTCGCCTTCGCCGTGCACGCCCGGCTCCAGACCGACGACCGCGAGGCCGGACGCGCGTACCGGGCGTCGATCGTCGCCCTCTGCGCGGTGCTGCTCCCCGCCTACGCCGCGCTCGTCGTGCTCGCGCCCCGGCTCACCGCCCTGTTCGGGCCGGCGTGGCGGGGCACCGCCGTCGTCGTCCAGCTGCTCGCCGCGATGGCGGCGCTCTCCCTCCTCTACGACGCGACGTCCCCGCTCCTCCAGGGACGGGGCAGGCCCCAGACCGTCGTGGCGCTCTACGCGCTCGCCAGCGTGACCACCGTCGCGCTCGTCTGGCCGCTCGCCCACGCGGCCGGCATCGCCGGCGCGGCCCTCGCCCGGCTGGGCGCGGAACTGGTCGTCTGGGTGGGCTGCGTGCAGTTCGCCCGGCGCGCCCTGGACCGCCCGTTCCAGGGTCTGTTCCGCCCACTCGGCGCGATCGCGGCGGCAGCCCTGGCGGGCGCGTGTGCTGCCGCGGTGGTCGTCCGGCCCGTGCCCGGCATGGCCGGACTCGTCGCGGGCGGCGTCGGCGCGCTCGCCGTCACGGGACTGACCTTCGCGCTGCTCGACCGACGGCTGCGGCTCGGCGTTGTCGACACGCTCGTCGCCGCCGTCCGGCCACGCCTACGAAGCCGCCCCGCCGCTCCCGCCGAGCCAGCCGGCGAGTGACCGCGTCGCGGCCTCGGCACTCGACGCATCGGTGAGGAGCTGCCGGGTGAGCGCCGCCGCGATCACGTCGTGCAGTTGCGCGACAGAAACGCGTCCGCATTCCGGCACCGCGACCGCTTCGGCCACCGGACGCCCGTGCGCGGTCACCAGCAGCTGGACTGTCGCCACCTCGCCGACGTCCTCGAGCGGCGTCGCCACGGGCGCGTCGATCGACACGGTCCGTGTCGCGCGACGCTCGAGGTCCGGCGCGGCCCCCCGCGCAGCGCTCGGCCGCGGCAGGACGGTCGGCTCGTCCGGATACCGGGCGAGCAGATCGCGGGCGCGCCGCGCCGCCCGGTCGTAGGAGCGCAGCCCGCGGAGCGTGCCGAACAGTTCGTGGCGCCGCAGCGTCGCGATCGCGGGTCGGCGACCGATCGAGCCGAGGAGGATGCCGGGCACGACGTACTCACCCCACCACCACCAGGCGAGCCGGTCGAAGGCTCGGTGCTCCTCCGGGTACGCCCGCCGGCTGCGCCGGAGGAAGGCGTGGTACCCGCTCCCCCACGTCCCGAGCTGCCGGCGCAGTTCGTCGTAACCGCGCCGGTGGCGGTGCCGCACGAACGCCTCGGGCGCGTAGACGAGCAGCTGCCCCTCCTGCACCACGCGGAAGAACATCTCGATGTCGCCGCCGCCCTGCGTCACCGTCCCGACGTCGAGCGCGGGGTCGAATCCGCCGAGCGTGTCGAAGAGCGCGCGCCGGTATGCCATGTTCGCGCCGGTCCCGAGGGCGCCGCCGCTGTGGTGCCGGTACTCGGCGTGCCCGGCGCGCCGCGGCTGGTACGTCCAGCGCCGTGCCCAGCCGTGACCGAAGCCGCAGTACGCCTCGAAATCGACCTGCGCACGCGTCTCGAGCTCGGCGGGCTCGATCATCCCCGTCACCGCCATCACCGCCGGCGACGCGCCGAACACCCGTCCCAGCGCCCGCAGCCACCCCGGGTCGACCACCACGTCATCGTCCGTGAAGGCGAGCACCTCCCCCGTTGCTTCGACAATCGCCCGGTTTCGCGCCCAGTCGAGCCCCGGACGCGGCTCGCGCACGTACCGCATCCCGCCGAACTGGTCGCGGACCAGTCGCTCGGTCGCGTCCGTGCGCGGCGCGTTGTCGACGACGAGCACCTGGTACTCGGGATAATCCAGGGCGGCGAGCGCGGTCAGGCAGCGCGCGAGGTCGTCGGGCCGGTCGCGCGTGCACACCGCCACCGTCACCGCCGGCAGCGGCGGGTCCGGTGGGTCGGGGAGGGCCGCGAGCGGGGCGACGTCGCCGCCCGCGATCGCGTCCCACGCCGGCGCGCCGACGTCCGCCGCGCGCGCCAGCCATCGTCGCAGCAGGTACCGCGTCAGCTCCGCGGCGTGCCCGCCCGCGAGCGCGTCGACGAGCGCCTCCACCCCCACCCGCCCGTCCCGCACGGGGAGCTGGACGCCCGCGACCGGGACGCCGCCCAGCCGGGCGACCGCCCGGACCGCGCCGTACGCCCCGAGCCCGTCGAGCGGGGCGAGCAGGCGCCCGATCTCGACGTCGGTCACGCACGTCGCGACGGGGGTGGCCCGCGGGACGGGGCGAGTGGAGGCCATTCGGGGGCGTCCGGCCACGGACGGTACCCGCGCCCTATCGCCGGCCTACTGCCGGCAGACCCCGTGCGGGTCGGGCTTCGGCTGGTCGACGACGACGCGGTGGTCGAGGTTCGCCACCTTCTGCGCGATGTCGTAGACCAGGTTGTCGACGCGCGCCATGTGGTCGTAGTCGATGTACTCCGGCTCGTCGGTCACCTGGTGGTAGTCCGAGTGCCCGCCCGTGGTGAAGAAGACGATCGGGATGCCGTAGCGCGCGTACTCGTAGTGGTCGCTGCGGCAGTAGATGTTCATCGGGTGCCCGTTCGCGTCCATCGAGTAGTCGAACACGAAGCCCGACTTGTCGTCCTTGTTCACCTGCTCGACGAGGTTGCCGAGCTCGGTCGAGAGCCGGCGCGAGCCGACGAGCTGCAGGTAGTCCGGGCCGCCGTGCAGCGCCTGCCCCGCGGCCGACTGCCCGGTGACGTCGCTCGCACGCCCGCGGCCGACCATGTCCATGTTGAGCTGCGCGACGATCGAGTCGCGCGGCACCGTCGGGTGGTCGGTGTAGTACTCGCTGCCTAACAGGCCCTTCTCCTCGCCGACGTGCCAGACGAAGAGGATCGAGCGGCGCGGCCGGTCGTTCCCCTTGAGCGAGGCGAACTTCTCGGCGATCTCGAGCACGCTCACCGAGCCCGAGCCGTCGTCGTCGGCGCCGTTGCTGATGCTGTCGGCGCGCATCGAGTTCGGGTGCGCCTTGCGCCAGTCGGCGAGCATCTGGTTCACCTGCGCCTGCTGCTCGGGCGTGGCCTGCTTCTGCTGGTCCTCCGCGCCGCCCGGCCGCACGAGGTGGTTGTAGATGCGGATCGAGTCGTGGTCCACCGGGCGGGTGTTGGTCCCGATGTGGTCGTTGTGGCCGCCGATCGCGACGTACTCGCCGGCCACCGCCGGGTCGCGCCCGGGGAGGATCGCGACGACGTTGCGCGCCGGGAACGGCACGGGCGTGATGTCGAGCTTGAGCTCGAGCGTGACCGGGCGGCCGGGCGCGCCGGGCGCGAGCCCCGCCATGGGCGACGCGAACAGTTGGCCGGCTGCGGCCGTGGTGAGCAGCAGCGTCGACGGCCCGTTCGGCGTGGGCGCCACCCTGGACGGGTCGTCCACGAACGTCTGCGGGCGCGCATAGCGCGGTACGATTGGATCGAGGAACGGGCCGGAGACCACGATCGCGGCCGCCTTCGCGTACGTGTCGCCGAAGCCGCGGCGGAGTTGCGGGGCGCGGACGTTCGAGACCGCGAAGACGACCATCTTGCCCGCGGCCTGGTCGCCGCTGATCATGGCCGTCGAGTCGCCGAGCGTGCCGCCGTAGACGACGGGGAGGTCGTGCAGGCTCACGCTCTTCCGTCCCGCGGCGGCCCAGTCCGTGCCCGCGGCGAGGCGGGCCGGCGTCCCCGTGCCGCCGATCACGATCGACGAGGACGGGTCGAGCATGATCTTCTTGAAGGGCAGCGTCTGGAAGTAGCCGCCGTCCTCGCCGGCCGGCTTGAGGCCGAGGCGGCGGACCTCGCTCGCGATGTAGTTGGTGCCCTTGACGTTGCCCTCCGTCCCCGCCTCGCGCCCCATCATCGAGTCGTCGGCGAAGATGTAGAGCCGGGTCATGAGGTCGGCGGCCGTGATCGCGCCGGTGGTCGGCTGCGGGGCGTGCTTGAGCGGGAGCGGCGCGGCGGGCGCGGGGACGGCGTCGGCCGCGGCCTGCGCGCGCGCCGCGCCGGGCGCGAGCGCGAGGACGGCCGCCGCAGAGAGAGCGCCGAGGCGTGCGAAACGGGACATGAGGTCGGAAAGAGAAGGCGGCGGAGGTGGGCCGGCCGGCGGCAATGGACGGCGGGCTCCTCCCGGACGTACCCCCTCATACGGGCGACCGGCTGCGGGCGCTGCCCGGGGGGGGATGGACTGCCGTACCCCGGACTCGGGAAGACGTGCGGGGGGCGCGGTTGATCGGGCGCGGTTGGTGAGGCGCTGTTGAGAAGGCGCTGCTGGAGCGTCGCGGTTGGTGGGGCGGTTGGACCGCGACGGCCGGCGTGCGAACTTGCCCCCATGCCTGCCCCCCTTCCCCCCGGCGTTGCTCTCCGGCCCGCGACCGCGGCCGATGTCCCACTTATTCTCGCGCTCGTGCGGGAGTTGGCCGAGTACGAGCGCGCGCGCGACGAGTGCCACGCGACCGAGGCGGCGCTCGCGGCGAGCCTGTTCGGCGCGCGGCCGCAGGCGGAGGTGGTGATCGCGGAGGTCGACGGCGCGCCGCAGGGGTTCGCGCTCTGGTTCCACAACTACTCGACGTGGGAGGCGCGGCGCGGGCTGTACCTCGAGGACCTCTTCGTGCGGCCCGCCGCGCGCGGGCGCGGGGTCGGGCGGGCGCTGCTGGAGTACCTCGCGGGCGTGGCCGTCGCGCGCGGCTGCGGGCGGTTCGAGTGGAGCGTGCTCGACTGGAACGCGCCCGCGATCGGGTTCTACGAGGCGATCGGCGCGCGCATGATGACCGAGTGGCGGATCATGCGTGTGGACGGGGACGCGCTCCCGCGGCTCGCGGGGGGCGGGCCGCGCGCGCCGCGTCAGGCGCTTCGCTAGGCGCTTCGTTAGGCGCCGCGTTAGGCGCCGCGGCTCACGGCACGGGCGGCACCGGCGCCTGCGGCCCCGCGGGCAGCTCGCGCACCCAGATGTTCCGGAAGCTGAGCGGCGGGCTCGGGTCCCCGTGCGCCTGCAGCTTGATGGGCGCGGGCCCGTGCGCCGTGTACGAGGGGCGGCCGACGTAGAGCGTCTGGCCCTTCAGCTCGGCGTGGTTCTGCACGAGCACGCCGTTGTGGTACGCCGTCACGTAGGCCGGCGTCTTGAGCGTCCCGTCGGCGTTGAACGTCGGCGCGGTCCAGACCACGTCGTAGCCCTGCCACTCGCCCGGCCGGCGGCTCGCGTTGGCGAGCGGCGGGTACTGCTTGTAGATGCTCCCCGCCTGCCCGTTGACGTACGTCGGGTTGTTGTACGAGTCCATGATCTGCAGCTCATAGCCCGCGTCGCCCTTGCCCGTCGAGGCGAGGAAGACGCCGCTGTTGCCGCGCAGCTGGCCGCTCCCCGTCACGTCCGGCGGCACGCGCCACTCGAGGTGCAGCTGGTAGTTCGTGAAGCGGCGCTTCGTCTCGATGTTGCCCGTCGGCTTGTTGACGGTGACGATCCCGTCGGCCACCGTCCAGCGCGCGGGCGAGCCGTCGCTCACCGTCACCCACTGCGACAGGTCGCGCCCGTCGAACAGCACGACCGCGTCGCTCGGCGGTGCACCCGTGAGGCCGGCGCCGGCCGCCGGCGTGACGACGGGGGGGACGGGGGTGTAGACCTCGGTGTCCTCGTGGCGCGCGGCGGGTTGCGCGGAGGGCTGCTGCGCGCAGGCGGGGACGGCGACGAAGCCGAGGAGGGCGGTCAGCGGGAGGAGACGGGTACGCATCGCGGCTGGGGGAGAGGGGTGGGGGACAGAATAAGGGATGGGGGGCGCGTTCAGGAGCGGGGGTGAGGGCGCCGTTGGTCGGGCGCTGTTGATGCTACGCTGTTGGTGGAACGCTGTTGGAACGGCGCTGTTGGAACGGCGGGCAGTGCCGGCCGGGAGGACCTGTCTGAATTTCTGTGTGCGGGGTGGTGTGAGCGGGGCGCATAGGGATCACGCGTCCAGCCGGAAGCGCTCGCCGAAGAGCACGACGAGGTAGGGCAGCGCGGCGCGCCACTCGGGCGCGGGCATCTTCCACCGAGCGACCACGTTCCGGAGCGCGAGGTAGAGCAGCTTGGTGGCGGCCGCGTCGGTCGGGAAGTGCCCGCGCGCCTTGGTGACTTTCCGGAGCTGCATGTGCAAGCTCTCCAGCGCGTTGGTCGTGTACAGCACGCGCCGCACCGCGAGCGGGTAGGCGAAGAGCGGCGCCACGTAGGCCCAGTGCCGCCGCCAGAGCGCCGGGATCATGGGCAGGCGCTGCCCGAGCGGGCTGGCGGCCACCGCGTCGAGGGCGGCGAGTGCCGCGGCCTCGGTCGGCGCGTGGTAGATGGGGCGCAGCTGCGCGGCGGCGCGCTTGCGCTCCTGCCACCCCACGTAGGCGAGACTTTGGCGCACGAGGTGGACGACGCACTGGTGCACCTGTGCCTCGGGGTACACGGCGTGGATCGCGTCGGGGAAGCCGGTCAGCCCGTCGACGAGCGCCACGAGCACGTCCTGCACGCCGCGGCCCTTGAGCTCCGTCAGGACCCGGAGCCAGAACTTCGCGCCCTCGGTCTGCTCGACCCACAGCCCGAGCACGTCCTTGTGGCCCTCGCGGTCCACGCCGAGCGCGAGGTACACGGCCTTGTTCCGCACCGTGCCTTCGTCGCGGATCTTGACCCGCAGCGCGTCGAAGATGACGACCGGGTACACCGGCTCGAGCGGCCGCTGCTGCCAGGCCGCCACCTCGTCGACCACCGCATCGGTCACGGTGCTCACCAGGTCGGGCGCGATCTCGACGGCGTAGAGTTCCTCCAAGTGCGCCTGGATCTCGCGCACGGTCATCCCGCGCGCATACAACGAGAGCACCTTGGCGTCGAAGCCCGGCAGCCGGCGCGCGTGCTTGGGCACGAGTTGCGGCGCGAACGTGCCGGTGCGGTCGCGCGGGATCGCCAGCGGCAACGCGCCGTCGTCGGTGAGCACCGTCTTCGGCGTGCTCCCGTTGCGGTGGTTCGGCTGCCCAGACGGGCGCTCCGTCCCGGGCGCGTAGCCCAGGTGGTGGGTCAGCTCCGCGCCGAGCGCGCGCTCGACGACGGCCTGCTTGAGCGCGCGGAATAGCGGCTCGACATCGCCCGGCCCGGCGAGCCCGCCGACCTCAGCGAGCAGCGCGTCGAGCGCGGCCGGGCTGAACCGGAGGGCCGGCCGCGCCGGCCCCCCGCCCTCATCTTGCGGCAGCTTGCGTCGGGGCATCCTGACCTCCCGTGGTCACGGAGTAGGACCCCGCACACAAAATTCCGGACAGGCCCGGCCGGGAGCCGCCGTTCCACCAGCGCCCGACCAACCGCGCGGCATCAACAGCCGTTCGTCAACGGCGCCGTTCCCCCGTCCCACCAACGCGCCTCGCCCTCACACGCGACAAATCCGCACCGCCGCCGCCAACGCCGCCACCGGCTCCCCCGTCGGCACGAACTCCTGCGCCACGTACCCCGTGAACCCGCCGTCCGCGATCGCCCGCATCACCGCCGGGTAGTACAGCTCCTGCGAGTTGTCCGGCTCGTGCCGCCCCGGCACCCCGCCCACGTGGTAGTGGGCGATCTTCGCGTGGTGCTCGCGGATCGTGCGGATCACGTCGCCCTCCATGATCTGCATGTGGTAGATGTCGTAGAGCAGCTTGAACCGCGGCGACCCCACGCGGTCGACGAGCGCCGCGCCCCACGCCGTGTGGTCGCACTGGTAGTCCGGGTGGTCCACCTTGGAGTTGAGCAGCTCCATGCACACCGTCACCCCCAGCCGCTCGGCGTCGGGCATGAGCTGGCGGAGCCCCGCCGCGCACGTCGCGAGCCCCGCGGCGTCGCCGAGCCCCCCGCGGCTCCCCGAGAAGCAGATGATGTTGGGCACCCCCGCCGCCGCGGCGAGTTCGAGCCCGCGCCGGTAGCCCGGGAGCAGCCACGCGTGGTTCGCCTCGCGGTTCCACCCCACCGTGAGCCGCGTCTTCGGGTCGCCCGCGGGCGCGTAGCCCATCGCGCAGACGAGCCCGTGCGCGCGCGCCGTCGCCCACTCGTCGGGCTCGAGGAGGTCGACCGACTGCAGGCCGAGCGACTTGGCGATGCGTACCGTCTCGTCGACCGAGCGCTTGGAGAAGTACCAGCGGGCGACCGACTGCTTGAGCCGCCCGGTGTCGCCGCTCATGTCGTCACCCTCGCTTTCGCGGGTGGGACGACCGAAGGGCACCGCACCGAGCGCCGCACCCGCGACCAGAAAATCACGCCGGTCCACGTCACGCCCTCCCCGCGGGCTGCGCGCCCGCGTCCGCGCCCGGCTGCAGGTCCCGCGAGAACGCCGCGTCGAACGCGCCCGCCGCGCGCGGGAAGTCCAGCCGCCGCACGAACGCGCACGCCTCACGCGCGCCGTGCTCGCGGTCCATCTCCGGGTCCTCCCACTCGACCGAGAGCGGCCCCGCGTACCCCGCGCGGGTGAGCCCCCGCACGACTCCCTCGAAGTCCACCCGCCCGCGCCCCGGCGAGCGGAAGTCCCAGTACCGCCGCGGGTCCCCGAACGGCAGGTGCCCGCCGAACACCCCCGACAGGCGCGGCCCCTCCGCCCACCACACGTCCTTCACGTGCACGTGGAACACCCGCTCGGCGAACCGCTCGAGGAACGCGAGGTAGTCGACGCCCTGGTAGGCGAAGTGGCTCGGGTCGAAGTTGAAGCCGAACGCCGGGTGCGCGCCTAACGCGTCGAGCGTGCGCCCCGCGGTGACGACGTCGAAGGCGATCTCCGTCGGGTGCACCTCGAGCGCGAAGCGCACCCCGGCCGCGCCGAACGCGTCGAGGATCGGCGTCCACCGCCGCGCCACGTCCGCGTAGCCGGCCTCGATCGTCGCCTCGGGGACGGCCGGGAAGCTGTAGAGCAGGTGCCAGATCGGCGACCCGGTGAACCCGTTCACGACCCCAACGCCGAGCTTCGCCGCCGCCCACGCCGTGCGCCGCATCTCCTCGGCCGCGCGCTGGCGCACGCCCTCCGGGTCGCCGTCGCCCCACACGTGCGGCGGGAGCATCGCGCCGTGCCGGTCGTCGATCGGGTCGCACACCGCCTGGCCGACGAGGTGGTTGCTGATCGCGTGCACCGCGAGCCCGTGGCGCGCGAGCAGCGCGTGCCGCTCCTCGCAGTAGCCGTCCTCCTCGAGCGCGCGCCCGACGTCGAAGTGGTCGCCCCAGCAGGCGAGTTCGAGCCCGTCGTAGCCGAAGTCGGCCGCCTTCGCGGCGAGCGTCTCGAGCGGGAGGTCGGCCCACTGGCCGGTGAAGAGGGTGACGGGGCGGGGCATGGGCGCGTTAGTCGGTGTGGGCGGGTGTGTGGAGAGGACGGATTGTCATCCTGAGCGTAGCGAAGGATCGTTACCCGTGGGACGGCGCCCCGCGGAACGGGGGCTGCGGGGGTGGTCGCCTCGGACGGCGATCCTTCGCTGCGCTCAGGATGACACGCCTCATGACACGCCTGCCTACGGCGCGGTTCCGCCGCCCGCACGCGCAGCGTTAGGCATCCGTCGTCGCCTCCCCGGGCGGCGCGTACGCGGCGTCCACCCACGCCCCGCCCCGCCGCGCGCTCTCGACCGCCGCGAGCAGGAAGTGCACCCCCCGCGCCCCGTCCCCGACCGTCGGGAAGTCGAGGTCGAGCGGGTCGGGCGCGTCGCCGGCCGCGCGCGCCGCCATCGTCCGCAGCGCGTTCGCGTACACGTTCGCGAACGCCTCGAGAAACCCCTCCGGGTGCCCCGGCGGGAGACGGCACGCCCGCTGCGCCGCGGGCGCGAGGTACGACTGCGCCCGGGTCCACAGCTCCGCGGGCGCGCCGGCGCGCCGCACCCACAGCTCGTTGCAGCGCGGGTGCGACCACGCGACCGACGCCTGCTCGCCGTAGACGCGGAGCGCGAGCGTGTTCTCCTCCCCCGTCGACACCTGCGAGCAGAAGAGCACCCCCCGCGCGCCGCCCTGGTAGCGCAGCAGCATGTTCGCGTCGTCCTCGAGCGCGCGCCCGGGGACGAACGTCGTGAACTCGGCGCATAACGACTCTAATTCGAGCCCCGTCACGTAGCGCACGAGGTGCTCGGCGTGCGTGCCGATGTCGCCGACCGCGCCCGCCGCGCCGGCCTGCGCCGGGTCCGTGCGCCACGCCGCCTGCTTCGACCCCGCGCGCTCGGCCGCGGTGCCGAGCCAGTCCTGCGCGTACTCGACGACGACCTTGCGGATGGGGCCGAGCACGCCAGACCCGACGAGCGCGCGGGCCTGCTTGATCATCGGGTAGCCCGCGTAATTGTGCGTGACCGCGAAGACCGCGTCCCGCTCCGCGACGAGCCGGCAGAGCGCCTCCGCGTCCTCGAGCGTCGTCGCGAGCGGCTTGTCGCAGACGACGTTGAAGCCGCGCTCGAGGAACGCGCGTGCTACAGGGTAGTGCAGGTGGTTGGGCGTGACGACGCTCACGAAGTCGAGCCGGTCGTCCGCCGGGCGCGCCGCCTCGGCGTCGGCCATCTGCGCCCAGCCGTCGTAGACCCGCGCGGGGTCGAGGAAGAGCTCCGCGCCCTGCGCCCGCGACCGCTCGGGGTTGGAGGCGAACGCGCCGCCGACGAGGGCCGCGAGCCCGTCGAGCGCCGCCGCGCGCCGGTGCACGGCGCCGATGAACGCGCCGGGCCCGCCGCCGATCATGCCGTACCGAAGCTTTCGTGCGAGGGCCACGCGCGGGGGGCAGAGGGTTCGAACGGGTTTGGACCGGGGCAAACCGCGGCCGAACAACCTAACGTTGCGTTGACGCCGTGCGTACCGGAAGCGATGTTCGCCTGGAGCCGTGCGCGCCAGAGCGGCCGCGCACGCCGCCCGCCCTCCCTCTCCCGAGCCCGGCCCCGATGACCGCAGCGGCCCGCCCCGCGCCCCCCCAGGTCGCCTCGCCCACCGCCGCCGCGACCCTCGGGACGCGGCTCGGCGCGATGATGTTCCTCCAGTTCTTCATCTGGGGCGCGTGGTATACCACGATCGCCGTGTTCATGTCCAACCACGGCATGGGCACCCTCACCCAGTGGCCGTACACGGTGAACCCCGTGGCCGCGATCGCCGCGCCCTTCTTCGTCGGCCTCATCGCGGACCGCTACTTCGCGACGCAGAAGGTGCTCGCGGTGCTCCACCTCGTCGGCGGCGTGCTCCTCCTCGCCGCGCCCGCACTCGCCGGCAACCCGACGTCGTTCATCCTTCTGCTGCTCGTCTACAACCTGTGCTACATGCCGACGCTCGGGCTCTCGAGTTCGTTGGCCTTCCAACACATCCGGGACCAGGAGAAGCAGTTCCCCCGCGTCCGCGTGTGGGGCACGATCGGGTGGATCGTCGCGGGGCTCGTCATCAGCTTCGTGCTCAGCCGCTTCACCGCCGGGCCCGCCGAGCAGACGTCGCTCCCGCTCCGCATGGCGGGCGTCGCGAGCCTCCTGCTCGGCGCATACTGCCTGACGCTGCCGCACACGCCGCCGTCGGCCGCCGGGCAGCGCGTCTCGGCCCGCTCGGTGCTCGGGCTCGACGCGCTCGACCAGCTCGGCAGCCGGCCGTTCTACGTGTTCGTCGCGAGCGCGCTCCTCATCTGCATCCCGCTCGCGGCATACTACAACTTCACACAGCTCTACCTGCAGGCCGCGCGAGTCGAGAACATCGCCGCCACGCAGTCGCTCGGGCAGATGTCGGAGATGCTCTTCATGCTCGCGATGCCCTTCCTCTTCGCGCGGCTCGGCGTGAAGTGGATGCTGCTCGCCGGCATGGTCTCGTGGGTGCTCCGCTACATCCTGTTCGCCGTCGCCGCGCCCTCGGCGGTGTTCTGGATGATCGCGCTCGGCATCCTCCTCCACGGCGCCTGCTACGACTTCTTCTTCGTCACCGGGCAGATCTACGTCGATAAGAAGAGCACGCCCGCGATCCGCGGGCAGGCGCAGGGTTTCTTCGTGCTCGTCACCTACGGCGTCGGGATGTTGATCGGCGCGCAGGTCGCGGGGTACGTGTACAACAGCTTCCTGCGCGGCGCCTCCGCGCTCTCGCTCGCGCAGTGGCAGCAGTTCTGGTGGTTCCCGGCGACGTTCGCGGCCGCGGTCGCGATCTTCTTCGGGATCTTCTTCCGCGAGCGCGCGGCGGAGCCGGACGGGCGGGTGCCGCGCACGGGCCCGGCGATCGCGGCCGAGCTGCAGCCGTGAGCCCGAACGGGCTCTCGCCACACCAGCTTCCTTCCCCCACCCATTCCGCCGACTCCGCCATGACGCCTGCCTCTTCCCGCCGCGACTTCCTCCGCACGCTCGGCGCGACCGCGCTCGGCGCCGCGGCCCTCGGCACCCTCACCACGCTCGGCGCGGCCGCGGCACACGCGGCGCCCGCGAGCGCCCCGGCCGCGGGGCACGTCCCGGGCATCCAGCTTTACACGGCGCGCTCCCTCATGGCGACCGACGTCGAGGGCACGCTCGGCGCGCTCGCGAAGATCGGCTACAAGGAGGTCGAGTTCGCGGGCTACTACAACCGCGACCCGAAGGCGCTCCGCAGCACGCTCGACGGGCTCGGGCTCACGGCGCCGAGCGCGCACATCCCGCTCGATGTGCTGCGCACCGGGCTCGGCCCGGCGCTCGACGCCGCGGCCGTGCTCGGCCACCAGTACATCGTCTGCCCCTTCGTCATGCCCGACCAGCGCAACGCGGACGGCTTCCGGCGCATCATCGACGACCTGGGGCGGATCGGCGGCGAGGTCAAGGCGCGCGGGATGCAGCTCGCCTATCACAACCACGACTTCGAGTTCAAGCCGCTCCCGGACGGCAAGCTCCCGTACGACCTGATGCTCGCCGGCACCGACGCGTCGCTCGTGAAGATGGAGATCGACCTGTACTGGATCACCTTCGCCGGCAAGGACCCGCTCGCCTACATCTCGGCCGACCCGGCGCGCTACCCGCTCTGCCACGTGAAGGACCTGAGCCGCACCGGCGGCACGCCGCACATGGCCGACGTCGGGCAGGGCTCGATCGACTTCCGCAACATCTTCGCGCACGCCCAGTTCCAGCACTACTTCGTCGAGCGCGACGACACCAAGGACCCGCTCGCGAGCGCGCGCGTGAGCGAGCAGGCGCTGGCGGCGCTGCTCGCGTGACCGGCGCGTGACCACCGCGCCGGCGGACTACTTCTCGCCGAAGGCCGCGGGCTACGCGGCCTTCCGGCCGACGTACCCGCCGGCGCTGTTCGACTTCGTCGCCGCGCTCGCGCCGCGGCGCGCGTGCGCGTGGGACTGCGCGACCGGGAGCGGCCAAGCCGCGGTCGCGCTGGCCGGCCACTTCGCGCGTGTGGTCGCGACCGACGCGAGCCCGGCGCAGCTCGCGCACGCCGCGCCGCACCCGCGCGTCACGTACCGCGCGGCGCCGGCCGAGGCGAGCGGGCTGCCGAACGCGAGCGCCGACCTCGTCGTGGTCGCGCAGGCGCTGCACTGGTTCGACCGCGACGCGTTCTACGCCGAGGCGCGGCGCGTGCTCGTGCCGGGCGGAGCGGTCGTCGTGTGGTCGTACGGCGACGCGGTGCTCGGCGCCGCCGGACCGGCCGACGCCGCGCTCGACGCCGCCTTCCAGCATTACGCGGGCGAGGTGCTCGCGCCGTACTGGCCGCCCGAACGGCGGCTCGTCGGCGAGGCGTACCGCGAAATCCCGTTTCCGTTCACCGAGGTCGCCGCGCCGGCGTTCCCGATGACGCGCGCGTGCACGCTCGCCGAGCTGGTCGGGTACGTCGGGACCTGGTCGGCGACCACGCAGTACGTGCGCGCGACCGGGCGCGACCCGATCACGGGACTCGAGCGCGCGCTCGCGCCGCACTGGCGCGACCCCGAGCGGCGCGTCGTCGTGCGCTGGCCGCTCACCGTGCGCGCGGGGCATG
The DNA here is from genome assembly GCA_019973575.1 of Gemmatimonadetes bacterium T265. Taxonomy (NCBI): domain Bacteria; kingdom Pseudomonadati; phylum Gemmatimonadota; species Gemmatimonadetes bacterium T265. The sequence goes on along the minus strand of BPUI01000001.1, from coordinate 1,678,020 downwards.
TCGCGCAAGATCCTCCTTCCCCCCTCTCGGCATGACACCGCGTCTGACCCTCGCCCTCGCGGGCGCCACGCTCGTCGGCGCCGCCGTCGTCGGCGCCCTCGCCCCCGCATCGCTCGCCGCCCAAACGACCGCTCAAACGACGGCCCAACCGGCGGCCCACGGGGCCGCCGGTTGGGCAGCGCGTGACGGCGCGTGGACCGTGCTCTTCGACGGCACGCCGGCCTCGCTCGCCGCGCACTGGCGCGGCTACCGGCGGAACGACGTCCCGACCAACTGGCACGTCGAAAACGGGGTGCTCACCCTGGGCACCGGCGGCGACAGCGCCGCGCACGGCGACCTGATCACGCGCGACCAGTACGGCGATTTCGAGCTCGAGTACGAGTGGAAGATCTCGCCCGGGGGGAACAGCGGGCTCATCTACCGCGTCGCCGAAACGGCCCCGACGACCTGGCAGACCGGGCCGGAGATGCAGGTGCTCGACGACGCGCGGCACGCCGACGGCAAGCTGCCGTCGCACCGGGCGGGCGCGCTCTACGATCTGATCGCGCCGCCCCCGGGCGTAACGCGGCCCGTCGGCGAGTTCAACCGCGCGCGGATCGTGATGCGCGGCATGCACGTGCAGACGTACGTGAACGGCCGCCTCACGGCGGACCTCGATTTCGCGAGCCCGCGCGGGCGGCAGCTCATCGCCGCGAGCAAGTTCCACGTGTACCCGGACTTCGCCACCGAGCGTACGGGGTTCATCGCGCTGCAGGACCACGGGGACGTGGTGACGTTCCGCAACATCCGGATCCGGCGGCTGGACGAGCGAGGGGCGCAGTGACCGGACGAGGAGGTCGGTGGGGCGCCGGTGGTGGGACGCGGGGGACGGCGCCGTTGGAACGGCGCTGTTGGGCGACTGCTGTTGATGCGGCGCTGTTGGCGGGGTGCTGTTGGAACGGCGCTGCCCGGGGCCGGCTCTACCCGCGGTATCAACTGCGCCGCACCAACAGCGTCGCATCAACAGCAGTCGCCCAACAGCGCGTCATCAACAGCGCCGTCCCCCCCGCCGTACTCACAGCGCCCCACCCGTCGTGCGGTCGCTCTCTCCACCCCGCCCCCCGTGCCTGACTCTCCCTACGACGTCTGCATCATCGGCTCCGGCGCCGGCGGCGGAATGGCTGCCTACGTCCTGACCCAGGCCGGCGCGAACGTGGTGATGCTCGAGGCCGGCCCCGAGTGGTACAGCACCCGGGACTCCGACATGCTCACGCCGAGCTACGCCACCGTACGCCGCGGCGCGGGCTCCCCGCGCAAGCCGTTCGGCGAGCACGACGGCTGCATCGGCGGGTGGGACATCGAGGGCGAGCCGTACACCTTCGCCCCGGGGAACTACTTCCACTGGTGGCGCGCGCGCATGTTAGGCGGCCGCACCAACCACTGGGGGCGCATCTCGCTCCGCTTCGGCCCCGACGACTTCAAGCAGAAGAGTAAAGACGGACTCGGCGACGACTGGCCGATCTCGTACGACGACATGGCGCCGTACTACGACCGCGTCGACCGGCTGATCGGCGTGTTCGGCTCCAAGGAGGGGCTCCGCAACCACCCCGACGGCGACTTCCTCCCCGCGCCCAAGCCGCGCTGCTACGAGCTGCTGGTGAAGAAGGCGGCGGACCGGCTGCGCGTGACGTGCATCCCGTCGCGGCTCTCGATCCTCACCAAGCCGATCAACGGCCGCGCGGGGTGCCACTTCTGCGGGCAGTGCGGCCGCGGCTGCGGGGTGAACGCCAACTTCTCGAGCCCGGGCGTGCTCATCGCGCCGGCGCTCAAGACGGGGAAGCTGACGCTCGTCACCAACGCGATGGCGCGCGAGGTCACCGTCGGCCAGGACGGCCTCGCCACGGGGGTGAGCTACGTCGACAAGCGCGACGGGAGCGACCAGCACGTGCGGGCGCGCGTGGTCGTGCTCGCGGCGAGCGCGCTCGAGAGCGCGCGGCTGCTGCTCAACTCGCGCTCGACGCTCTTCCCCGAGGGGCTCGCCAACTCGAGCGGGACCGCCGGGAAGTACATCACCGACACCACCGGCACCGACGTGGCGGGGCACATCCCGGCGCTCCTCGACCACGTGCCGCACAACGAGGACGGCGTGGGCGGGATGCACGTCTACATGCCGTGGTGGGCCGACAACCGGAAGCTCGACTTCCCCCGCGGCTACCACATCGAGGTGTGGGGCGGGCTCGGCGAGCCGGGGTACGGCTTCGGCGGCGGCATCCAGACGCGGCCCGGGGTCGAGGGCGGCTACGGCGCGGCGCTCAAGCAGGAGTACCGGCGGCAGTACGGGGCCGTGGTCGGCTTCTCGGGCCGGGGCGAGATGATCCCCAACAGCCACTCCTACGCGGAGATCGACCCCGAGGTCGTCGACCGCTGGGGGATCCCGGTGCTCCGCTTCCATTGGAAGTTTTCGGACCACGAGATCCTGCAGGTCAAGCACATGCAGGAGACCTTCCGCTCGCTCATCCACGAGATGGGTGGCACGCCGCTCTCGCCGATGCCGACCAAGGAGAAGGGCTACGGGATCGCCCCGGGCGGCCACATCATCCACGAGACCGGCGGGGCGCGCATGGGGAAGGACCGGCGGACGTCGGTGCTCAACGCCAACTGCCAGGCGCACGACGTGAAGAACCTGTTCGTCACCGACGGCGCGCCGTTCGTGTCGCAGGCAGACAAGAACCCGACGTGGACGATCCTCGCGCTCGCGTGGCGCACGGCGGACCACATCACCGAGCTGCGCAAGCAGGGGACGGTATGAGCGACCAGGAATCACAGACGCCGCGGCAGCAGGCGGAGCCGCAGCCGCGCGGGGTCTCCCGCCGCGACGCGCTGCGCGTGCTGGGGCTCGCGGCCGGCGGCGTGGCCGCCGCGGCGTGTACGCCCGAGGCCCCGCCGGCCGCGTCCCACGCCCACGGGGGCGCCGCGACCGCGGCCGGGCCGCCGTCCACCCGGCCCGGCCTCGTCGCGGACGCGTTCGAGCGCGAGGAGGTCGTCCCCGGGCTGGCGACACCGTTCTTCACGCCGCGCGAGCGCGAGACCGTGAACGTGCTCGTCGACTACGTCATCCCGCGCGACGAGCGCTCGGGGAGTGCGACCGAGGCCGGGGTGCCGGCGTGGATGGACCAGTTCCTCGCCCACCCCGACACCGAGCCGCACTTCCGGCTCGCGGTGCGCGGCGGGCTCGGCTGGCTCAACGCCGAGAGCGGGCGGCGCTGGGGCGTGTCGTTCGCGCGGGCGACGGACGCGCAGCGGCGCGCGATCCTCGACGACATCGCCTATCCCAAGCGCGCGCGCCCCGAGATGCGCCGCGGCGTGGCGTTCTTCAACACCTTCCGCGACTTCACGGCGTCGGGGTTCTTTTCGAGCCAGGTGGGGTGGAAGGACCTGCAGTACCAGGGCAACGTGGCCCGGCCCTCGTGGGACGGGTGCCCGCCCGAGGCCGTGGCGAAGCTCGGCGTCGGGTACGAATTGATGGCGACGCGCGTGACGCCGGCAAGCGGGAAGGTGCGCGTCTGACGAAAGCGCGACGTCGTACGCCTGTCGTCCCGAGCGCAGGGAGGGGCCTACTCACCTTGGTGACGGGACGTCCAAGGCGCACCACGCTCGGCCCCGTCACCCCGGACGTTAGGTCCCTCGCTGCGCTCGGGACGCCAGCACTCATTTACCAGCTTCCTACACGCCCATGACCGCCCCCACCACCCGCCGCACGTTTCTCTCCCAGGCCGCCGCGTTCGGCGCCGGCGTGATGATCGTCCCCCGCCACGTATTAGGCGGCCCGGGCTACGTCGCGCCGAGCGACCAACTGAACATCCTGATGGTCGGCGGGGGCGGGATGGCGGCGAGCAACGCGTTCGCCCTCGTGCAGGGCGGGCAGCGCATCGTCGCGATCGCCGACGTCGACCAGGCCTACGCCGACCGCGCGGCCAGGGCGCGCGCTACGCCCGACCCGCGGACGGGCGTCGCCAACCCCGACGGCGCGCGCATGGTCGCGCAGTACGCGGCCGCGACGCGCTACGCCGACTTCCGCCGCATGCTGGAGCGCGAGCGGAAGGCGGACGCGGTCGTCGTCGCCTGCCCCGACCACATCCACGCCGTCGCGGCCAAGGCGGCGATGGACCTGGGCAAGCACGTCTACGTGCAGAAGCCGCTCACCTACACCGTGCAGGAGGCGCGCATGCTGCGCGAGACCGCGCGGCGCACCGGCGTGGTCACGCAGATGGGCAACCAGGGCCACTCGAGCCGCGGCGCCCAGCTCATCAATCAGTGGGTGCGCTCGGGCGCGATCGGCCCGGTGCGCGAGGTGCACGCGTGGACCAACCGCCCGATCTGGCCGCAGGGCATCCCCTACCCCGCCGAGCCGGCGGTCGCGACCGCGGGCGTCGGCGGGCCGGCCGCCGGCACGGCGCCCACGCGGCCGGTCGGGTGGACGGGCAACGGCTACACGTCGCGCACGATCAGCGACGACCTGGCCGCCGCGCTGGCCGCCGGCGCGCCGCGCACGCCGCCGGCCTCGCTCGACTGGGACCTCTACTGCGGTCCGGCGCCGATGATCCCGTACCACCCGATCTACCACCCGTTCAACTGGCGCGGGTGGACCAACTTCGGCGCGGGCGCGCTCGGCGACATGGCGGCCCACCTCATCGACCACCCGTACTGGGCGCTCGGCCTCACCTACCCCACGACGATCGAGGCGACGAGCACGCCGTGGGGGGGCGACCAGCTGCACCCGGCGTCGTACCCGCAGAGCATGGTCGTGCACTACGACTTCCCGGCCCGGGGGAGCCAGCCGCCCGTTCGGCTCACCTGGTACGACGGCGGGCTCATGCCGGCGCGCCCGGCGCAGCTCCCCGAGGACATCGTGCTCGACCGTGGGGGCGGCGTGCTGATCGTCGGCGAGCGCGGCGTCCTCATGCACGAGACGTACGGCAGCAACCCGCGCATCTACCCCGAGTCGCTCTTCCAGAGCGTCGCGCCCGAGTACGTGGCGGAGCTGGAGCGCGAGCGCGCCGAGAAGGAGGCGCGGCAGCGCGCGCAGGCCGCCGGTGTCGCCGCGGCGCCGGCCTCGCCCCCCGGGGCGCGCGCGAGCGCGAGCGGCGCCGCGCCCGTGGTCTCGCACGAGATGAACTGGGTGAACGCGATCCGCGAGAAGCGCCAGGCGATCTGCCCGTTCGACTACGCGGGGCCGCTCACCGAGACGATGCTGTTAGGCTTCGTCGCCCTGCGCGCCGGGCAGGGGCGGCCGATCCACTACGACGGCGAGCACATGCAGATCACCAACGCGCCCGAGGCCAACCAGTGGCTGCAGCGCGAGGCGCGCGCGGGGTGGGCGGTGTAGGACGCGTTAGCTCGCCCCGAACTCACGAGGCGAGACACGGGCCGGCTCGATCACCCGATCGAGCCGGCCCGCAGCGCGGGCGGCGTCTACGCGTTCCGGAGCCCGCGGGACGGGCTGGTGCGCGGCGCCGTCGCGCCGTGGCGGCCGAGGCCGGCCGGTCACCGACGCCGCCCCCGGCGACGAACGGGCGCGGCAACGGCGCGCGAGCGACCGTCGGCGCGGCGCTCACCGTGCCGCGCCCAGGCGCCAGCGCTCAGCGCCCCGCGTTCGGCTCGAACAGCTTCGCGTACTGCCCATACCCGTCCGCCCGCAGCCGGTCGGCGGGGACGAAGCGCATCGCCGCGGAGTTCATGCAGTAGCGCAGCCCCGTCGGCGCGGGGCCGTCGTCGAAGACGTGGCCGAGGTGCGAGTCGGCGTGCGCCGACCGGACCTCGGTGCGCGTCATGCCGAGGGTGTTGTCGGTCGCGCGGCGCACGTTGGCCGGCTCGAGGGGGCGCGTGAAACTCGGCCACCCCGTGCCCGACTCGAACTTGTCGCGAGAGCTGAACAGCGGCTCCCCGCTCACGACGTCGACGTAGATGCCGGCGCGGTGGTTGTCCCAGTACTCGTTGTGGAAGGGCGCCTCCGTCTCGCTCTCCTGGGTCACCGCGTACTGCAGCGGCGTGAGGCGGCGGCGGAGCGCGGCCGTGTCCGGCTTGGCGTACGCCTTCGCGGACGACTTCGGTGCGGACGCGACGCGCGCGTGCGCGGCGGGCGCCGGCTCGCGGCCGGCCGGCTGGGCGTGGGCGACGCCGGCCGACGCGACGGCGAGACCTGCCGCGAGTGCGCGCGGGGCGCGGGAAAGGAATGAACATCGCATCGACCGGGTGCTCCTGACGGTTGCGGCTGGGGAAGGGCGGTCCGCCTTACATGGCGGGCACCGGACCTTGTCGACGACGTGGGTCATGCCGTTCGACTACCACACGTCGTACGTCGGGACCTCGGCGACGTTCCCCCGCGCGTTCCTGGCGACGCGGTCACCTGCGTAACGGGCCCGAGTGCCCCGACTCGCCGGAGCTAGGCCGCCGGGCGGCGGCCGGATCTATCCCGGGCCGGCGCGCGATGCGGTGCGGCGCGCCCAGCGACGTCCCCCCCGCGCGCGACGATCGCGACCCGGCCGACGCCGGTGAGCGAAGGAACGGCGGGCGTGGACATGGGCGGTCGGGAGTCTACTGCCCGTCGTACCGCGCCGCCCGCGCGACCCCCGCCCCGATCACGAGGAACGCCACCCCGCCGACCGCGAGAAACAGCCAGTCGTAGAGCGGGACGTGCACCGGCACGTCCACCACGTGGTGCAGCTGGAGCAGGTGGTGGTCGATCACCCCTTCGACGAGGTTGAACAGCCCCCACCCGGCGAGCATCTGCCCCGCGAACCGGCGGCCGCCGGGCACGGCGCCGCGGCGCCCCGCCGCCCAGAGCAGCCACACCCCGGCGAGCGTCGCCGCCCAGACCGCGGCGTGAAAGTAGCCGTCCGCGGTCATGTTCGTCCGCATCGCGTCCATCGTCACGGGCGGGACGCGCGCGGAGAGCATGTTGTGCCACTGCAGGATCTGGTGGATCAGGATGCCGTCCACGAACCCACCGAGCCCGACCCCGAGCAGGAGGCCGGGCGCGGCGGTGCCGGGCATGGCGCCGGGCGTGGGGGCGCCGGGCGTGGGGGCGCCGGGGCCGCTCGGCGCGGTCGTCACGCCGTCCGGCGTGGCGTCCGTGGGACTAGGCCGACCGGCTCGCCGCGCGCTTGGCGCCGGCCTTCGCCGCCCCCTTTGCCGCGGTCTTGCTCGCGCCCTTGGCCGCGGCCTTCGCGGCCGTCTTGCCCGCCGACTTCGCGGCGCCCTTGGCGGCCGTCTTCCCGGCGCCCTTCGCCGCGGTCTTGCCGGCGGACTTCCCGGCCGACTTGGCCGCGCCCTTGGCGGCGGGGCGGGGCTCGGGGGCGAGCGCGGGGTTGGCGCGGCGGTGCCGGCGCAGCTCCCCGATGAGCCGGTCGAGGACGGCGGCCGTCCCCTCGCCGCCCGCCCGCTCGCGGGCCATGAACTCGGCGGCGGTCTTGCTGATCCAGACCGTGGTCTGGTCGGCGCGGTACTTGGAGTAGCGGTCGGCGCTCGGCATGGCGGGCTCCCGGGTGCGGGGGTTCACGTTAGACCACACGATTAGGAAAAATTCCTAACGCGGGGGAAACTGCGGGGATGGGGCGCATTCCGCAACCATCGCCTAACATCCGCGCCCAACGCGGGGGCGCCCAACGGCCGGCCGCGCCCCGCCCAACGCGCCCCCGGGCGCCCGCCCAACGCGGCCCGCGCGCCCGAACGCACGCCGAAGCTCGGCGCGCGCGGCGGGCGGCCGACACTCCGGGGGATGACCAAACTCTTCGGCACCCTCGGCGCGTGCGCCGGCAGCTCCGCCGGCTGGGCCCTCGGCGAGGGCGCCGGCATCTTCGCGGCGTTCCTCCTCAGCGTCGTCGGGACCGGCGTCGGCCTCTACCTCGGCCGCCGCGCGGCCGCGTCCCTCGGCTGCTGACGGATCTTCCGCACCTCCGCAAACGCGTGCGGGGGCGGGGCGCACGACGCGCCCCGCCCCCGCACGCCCCCGCGAGCGGCGGCGCCTACACCGCCTCGGAGAGGCTCGTGAAGTCGAAGTCGCGCACCTTGATGCTCGGCATCACCACGTCGCCCCCCTGCTCCGTGCCCGCCAGCCGCTCGGCGCGGCCGAGCGCCTCGAGGTTGTTGAGCATGAAGAGGGGGCTCTCGTTGAAGCGGAAGTTGCGGAGCGCCTTCGTGATCTTGCCGTTCTCGACGAGGAACGTCCCGTCGCGCGTGAGGCCCGTGTAGAGGATCGTGCGCGGGTCGACCTCGCGCAGGTACCAGAGGCGCGTGACGAGCACGCCCCGCGCGGTGCCCCTGACCAGGTCGTCGACGCCCTGCGTGCCGCCGGCCATCTTGAGCGAGCTCGGCGCGCCGGTGGCCGTCCTGCCCTGCTTCTTGGCCCAGAAGCGCGAGTAGTAGAGCTGCTTCAGGACGCCGTTCTCGATCCACACCTGACGGCCTAACGGCAGCCCGTCGCCGTCCCACGGCTGCGCGAGGAGCTGCGGGTCGGCGGGGTCGGAGAAGAGGGTGACCCGCTCGTCGGCGACCTTCTGCCCGATCTTGTTCCCGCCGCCCTGCTTCACAAAGGGCGAGCGCCCTTCGTCGGCCTCGCGCGCGCCGGCGTAGTTGCCGATCAGCTGCACGAGGTCGCCCACGGCCTGCGGCTCGAGGATCACGGTGTAGCGGCCCGGCTCGATCGCGACGGGGTTCCGCGACAGGCGCGCCTTCGTCGTCGCCCGCTCGGCGAGCGCGGCGACGTCGACCTGCGACCAGTCGGGGTGGTCGGCCGCGGCCCAGCCGGAGCCCGTGCCGTCGGCGCTGCGCACGGTGAGCGTGTAGTTGCTCGACGTGCGCCGGTGGTAGGCGAAGAGGCCGGCCTTGTTGCCGAGCGCCGACGCGCTCATCCCGGCCTGGAGGTAGCCCGCGGCGGCGAGGTCGCCCGCGGCGCGCGTCAGCTTCAACGCCGCGAGCGCCGCGCGCGCGCGGTCCTCGGGGGTGAGCGCGGCGGTGCTCTCGAAGTACGCGTCCACCGGCGCGTACTGCTGCGGGCCGAGCGCGGGCATCGCCTCCGGGTCGTCGGGGGCGAGGCGCGCGACGCGCTCGCTCTGCTCGACCGCTCGGCGGATCGAATCATCGGAGAGGTCGTTGGTCGTCACGACGGCGTGCTTCGGGCCGAAGCTCGACTGCACGGCGAGCTGCGCGTTGGTGTTCGCGCCCGAGGTCGACATCTGGTTGGCCGCGAAGCGGACGTTGCCGGTGTAGTTCGAGTCGAGCTGCACCTCGACCCCGTCGGCCTTGCTCAGCGCGACGGCCTTGGCGACGACCGCCTGCGCCTCCTCGCGCGAGAGGATCGCGTGCTGCGGGTCCGCCGTTCGCGCGGGCATCAGGCCTTCCTCCCGGTGTTGATGACGTTGACGTTGCGGAAGCGCGCCGCGGGCGCGCCGTGGCTCACCGCGTTCGACTGCTCGGGCTGGCCCTTGCCGTCGAAGAAGCTCCCGCCGAGCTGGTAGGAGCGCCGGCCGCCGATCATGTCCATGCTGTTCCAGAAGTCGGGGGTGCGGATCTGGTAGGCGACGTCCTTGAGCATGCCGGCGACCTTGCCGCCCTTGATCTCGTAGAAGGTCTGGCCGCCGAACTGCGCGTTGTAGCGCTGCTGGTCGATGCTGAAGGAGCCGTCGCCGACGATGAGGATGCCGCGGTCGGTGGCCGCGACGAGGTCGTCGCGCGTGAGGTCCTGCTCCCCCGGGAGCAGCGAGACGTTGGGCATGCGCTGGAACTGCACGTCGCTCCACCCCTGCGCGTAGGAGCAGCCGTGGCTCGCGACCGGGCGCCCCTCCTTGGCGTACCACCAGCGCAGCCACGGCGCCTGCTCGCGCGTGGTCTGGTAGTCGTTCATGACGCCGTTCTTGATGATGAGGAACGTGTCGGGCTTCACGCCGTCGTCGTCGTAGCCGATCGTCGACAGGCCGCCCGGCTGCGCGCGGTCGCCCTGGATGTTCATCAGCGGCCGCCCATACTTGAGTTGGCCGAGCATCTTGTCGGGCGGCGAGACGAAGCTCGTGCCGGCGAAGTTGGCCTCGTAGCCCATCGCGCGGTCGAGCTCCGTGGGGTGCCCGATCGACTCGTGGATGGTGAGCCACACGTTGCTCGGGTCGAGCACGAGGTCGTAGCGGCCGACGTCGACGGGCTTGGCGGTGAGCTTGGCGGCCGCGTCCTCGCCCCACTGCGCCGCGTGGCCGGCGAGGTCGCTCGCCTCGACGTACTCCCACCCGCGCCCGGCCGGCGGCACGACGTTGCCGCGCGTCTGGAAGTCGGTGAACGCCGTGTTGACCGCGGTGATCTGCATGAGCGGCCACGAGCGGATCACGTCCTGCCGGATGACCGAGCCGTCGGTGTTGGCGTAGTTGCGCTCGTCCTTGACGAAGAACAGGCCGGAGAAGACGAATTTCACGTTCTTCGCCTTGAGCGCCTCCTTGTTGGCGCGGAGCAGCAGGTCGGCCTTCTGCTCGACGGGCACGTCCCACGGGTCCTTTTCGGCGGCGTTCTTCCACGTTACGTCGGCGTAGACCGGCGACGGGAGCCACTCGACGGCCCGGTCGCGCGCGAGGCGGCTCGCCCTGGCGATCGCGACGGCCTCGCGGGCCGCGGACGCGGCGCCGTCGGCGGTCAGGGCGCGCGTGGCGGCGAAGCCCCACGTGCCGTCGACGAGCGCGCGCACGCCGATGCCTAACGTGTCGGTGTCGACGACGTTCTGGATCTGCTGCTCGCGGGTGAAGACGAAGTTCTGGCGCTGGCGGCTGACGCGGACGTCGGCGTAGCTCGCGCCCGCGGCCTTGGCGGCGTTGAGCGCGGCGGCCATGAGGGCCTTCGTCGCCGCGGGGTCGGCGAAGGTGTCGAGGGCGCGGCCGGCCGGAGCCGGTGTCGCGGAGAGGAGGCGCGGGACGGCGCCGAGGGCGCCCCCGGCGGTGGCCAGGGCGCCGAGGGCGAGGCCGCTCTGGCGCAGAAAGTCGCGTCTGGAGGTCATGGGCGAAGGGAGTGGGTGCGATCGGTGTACGGGGCGGGGCGGAGTGGCGTTTCGGGCGACGCGCGGCGTGGCGGGGGATGGCGGGCCGGGGTCGCGCCGCGCACGGCGGGGGCGGGGCGCTCCGCGTGCTCAACGACGCACGGCCCATGCGCCGTCGCGAGGGCAGGTCCGGTGTGGGCCGCGACGCCGACGCGCGCTTCGGCCCCGCCCCCGCCGTGCGCCAAAGGTGATAGCGATTTAGACACCTACCTCCGCGGAGGTAACAGCCCGACACGCTCGTCATCCCCGCGAAAGCGGGGGTCCACCTCCGCCGAGCGCACGCGCTGTTTGCCCTACGCGCGGGCGCGCAGGCGGCGGCTGGCGACCTCGGCGGCGAGGGCGAGGAGGGCGGTCGCGATCAGGACGGTGTCGGGGATTCGACGGTGCGTGGGGAGCGTAGGGCGTCCGTTTGACGGAGGGGCAGAGGACGGCCGACCCAGGGTCGCGACGGTGGCGGCGAGCGGGGCGGGGTCGGTCGGTGGGGGCGTGAGAAACGAAGCGGGTGGCGCCGTGTCCGGGCGCGGGGCGCCGGCGTACGCGGCGGCCGCGAGCACCTGAGCCCACCACGCGCGGTGGGCGGCGGGCGCGGCGGCGTCGGCGCGGAGGCGGTGGTGCCACGTGGCCTCATCGCCAATCTGAACAACGCGCCCCGCGCCGACGCGGCGCGCGGCCGCGACGAGGGTACGCCGGTCGGCAATCACGCGCCAGGCGAGGGGAACGGCGTCCGAGCGCAGGCGGTCAAGCGGGCGGACGGTGCCCGCGCTGTCATCGACCGGCGCGAGCGCGGGGACGGCAGCGGCGAGGGCGGCGAGCCCTGAAGCGAGGGCGCTCTCGCCCGCGAGCACGAGGCCGCCGCCGCTGCGGACGTAGCGGGCGATCGACGGGGCGAGCGCTGCCGCGCTCGAATCCAGCGCGACGACGACCGCGACGGCGCTCGTGTCGAGGCGCGGGGCGGGATCGCCTTCGACGGTCACGTCCGGGCTCATCGCGAAGCGGGTGCGCACGGTCCACCCACGCTCTTCGAGGGCGGCGGCCGTGAACTTCCCTTCCCACCCGGCCCGCGCGAGCACGACGGCGGCGCCGAGCCGGGCGGGCGGGCGCGGTGCGGCGATGCGGGCTACGGTGCCGGCGGTGCGCACGGCGAACCCCGGGCCCTCGTCGGCTAGGCGGAACGTCGCGCCGCCCGCGGCCGCACGTGCGCTGTCGAGGGGTCCGAGCGCGTCGGCGGCGGCGAGCGTCGTCCCGTCCGGCGCCGTCGCGTCGACGCGCACACCGCCAGCGGGGTCGGCGACGAACTCGGCGGACGCGGCGAGCGCGGGGGCGTGCGCGGCGCCCCAGGTCACGCGCGTGCTGGCCGCGGCGAGGGCGGCGAGCCACGCGCGTGTCGGTGCATCGGGCAGGGTGTCGAGCGCGGCGTGGACCGCGGGCACGGGCTCGGCCGTCCAGCGCGCGAGGGCAGCCGGGAGCGTGCGGGCGTCGGCGCGCTCGAATGTCGGCGAAGCCGCGGGCGCGGGATGCAGGCGCTCCCACGCGGCGAGCGCGAGGGCCGCGACGGCGAGGACGCGGAGCGCGTGCTCGGCCGCGGGGCGGAGGGAGTTCTTCACCACCGGACTGCGTGAAGGACGGGCGTCGTGCGGAACGGGACCGGGCGGCGCGTCGCCCCGAGGCGTGTCACCATGAGGCGTGTCATCCCGAGCGCAGCGAAGGACCTCGGCCGCCTACCCGGGAGCGTCGAGCCGTTAGGCGGACGCCGTCCCGCCCCGGACGGCCTCGCAGCGAGGACGCAAGACCCTCCGCCGCGCTCGGGATGACAGCTCCGAACGACCGGCACCCGTCCGCGTCGACCCCCCGCCCTACCGCGTGAGCGCATAGGTCGCGATGTTCACGAAGAACCGCGTGTTGTCCACGCTCTGGAACCGCTTGTTGTCGGGGTGGTAGCCCCACTCCGAGCTGTAGTCCTTGTTGCTGTAGAGGACCGCGACGCGCCCGCCGCGCATCACCGCCCGCAGCTGCTTGTGCACGAGGTTGTCCCCCCACCCGTTCAGCTCGTGGCTGGTCGTCGGCGGGCCGTCGGGGAACCGGAAGAAGGCGCGGTAGAGCGCGTGGTCGTTGGGCAGGTCGACCACCGGGCCTAACGTGCGCTCCATCTCCTCGGTGCACGACTTGTGGAAGACGCCGTCGACGTCGTGGTTGTGGTCGTCGGCGAATAGAAAGCCGCCGCGGTCGACCCACGCCCGGAGCGTCCGCCGCTCGGCCTCGGAGAAGCGCACGGGCAGGTGCCCCGTGAGGTACGCGAACGGGTACCGGAAGAGCGCCGCCGAGGCGAGCGGGACGACGACGCCGCTCGGCGCGACGCGGAGCGTGGTGTAGCGGGCGAGCGTGTCGATGAGGTTGGCGGGGACGAGCGGCGCGGCGTCCCAGTCGCCGCTCTCGTACTGCACCGTCGCGAAGACGAAGTCGGCGGGGGGCCCGCCCGCCGGCGGCGCGGGGCGCGTCACGGCCGCAGGTCCTGCCAGCCGCCCGCCCACGCGCCCGCGCCGGGGCCCGCGGGCGCGGCGGGGCCGAGCGCGGCGCGGCGCGCGCGGGCGAGCGGGGCGGTCGCGTCGCCGCCGCGCGCGAGGGCGGCGAGCGCGTCGCCGAGCGCGGCGGCGAGGGCGGGGGCGGTGCCTAACGCGGCGACGCGGAGCAGGGCGAGCGAGTCGGCCGCGCCCGCGCGCGCGGCCGGACCGCCGGCGAGGGCGGCGAGCGCGCGGTCGAGCGCGGCGGCGCGCGCCCGCGCGGCGGGGTCGATCGGGGCGTAGAGCGCGCCCGATCCGAGGTCGCGCGGGGCGGGGTGCAGCGTGTCGCCGCGCACGTGCCCGGCCCCGCGCACCTTGGCGAGATCGACGACCACCACCGGCGGGCGGCCGCGCAGGTAGATCCGCTCCGCCTGCCGCGCGCGTTCGAGCGCGACGATCGCGCGGCGCATCGGGGCGAGCGCGCCCCGCGGCTCGCCGACTTCGAGCGCGCGCCCTGCGTCCCACATCGCGTTGTACGCCTCCAACAGCGGCTTGTTGACGGCCGTCACCGGCGCCTCGGCCTCGTCCCCCTCCAACGCCCCGCCCGCCCCCGCGCCCGTCGCCCGGTTCGCCTCGGCCAACAACTCCTGTGGCGTGAGCCGGCCACGCCGCTCGGAGGCGTCGTCGCTCCCCTGGGACTCCTCGCCGCTCGCGTGACCGCCGAGTCGGCTGAACACCGCGTCGCCCACGCGCCGGCGCAACCGCGCCTGATCGCCACCGATCCGGCGCGACTCGGCGACGACCTCCGGGCGGGGGAGGGGCGCACGCCGCGCGTCCGCGCGCGCGACGAGCGCCTCGGTGAGCTGGAGGAGCATGCGCTGGCCGAGTGCGCTCGTGTCGGCCTCGGGGGGCGGCGCGCCCTCGACGGCGATCGAGTCGTACTCGCCCGCCCGCGCGACGCGGATGGCGCGCGTCTCGGACGAACCCGGTGCGGCGCCCGGGCGCGCGTCGCGGGCGAGGGCGCGCACGTGCACGAGGTCGCCCGGCTTGAGGGCGAGCGTGGCGAGGTCGAGCGACGCGCCGAGTGCGCCCGATGCCGTGCCGCCGAAGTGCGCGGCGCCGACACGGCCGGTGCGGAAGGTGAAGTTCTCTCCCTCGCCCGAGCTGACGACGTACTCGAACGCGCCGTCCACGAGGCCGAGGTCGTCGGCGGCGCGGGCGCGGAGGGCGACGACGCCCTGCGCGGCGCGCACGACCGTGTCCCGCGTCGGCGCGAGGAGCGCGACGCGCGGCGGCAGATCGGGGCGCGGGTCGAGCACGACGACCCGGTCGCGCACGGGGCCGGCGAGGCGGAGCGCCGTGGGCGCGCCCGGCATTGCGAGCGCGACACGCCAGCGTCCGCCCGCAGCGCGCACCGCGAGCGGGACCGCGGTCGGCGCGGCCGTCAGCGGCGTGGAAGCGGAGCCGTTCGCCACAGGGCCGCCGGGCGCCGCGATGATCGAGGCCCGCACGCGCGCGGCGTCTCCCGCGCCGTCGATCACGAGTGAGCTGCCAACGAGGGCGGTGATCGCGGGCGGGTCGTCGAGCGTGCGCGCGGGCTGGCGCGCGTACGCGGGCGGCGTCACGGTCGCGCGGACGTGGGCGAGCGGGTCCGCGGCCGGCCCGGGTGCGGCGGTGCCGGCGGGTGCGTTGCCCACGGAAACCGGCGCGCCACGCTCGCGGCCGCCGATCCCGGGCGCGCGGTGGGCGGCGACGAGCAGTCCGGCGGCAGCCACGAGTACCGCGGCGGGTCGGACGAGCGCGCGCCGGGCGGCGTCGCGCAGTACGTCGTCCCACCGGACCGCCCGCACGCGGTCGGCGAGCAGACGCGCCACGGGGGCGGGCAGCACGGCCGCCGTCGGCCCCGCGTCGGCGAGGGTGACGAGGGCATAGCGCAGGGCGGGCACGCGTGCCTCGATCCAGAGCGCGACCGCCGCGAGCGTCCACGCGCGCCACGGCCGAGCGACGGCTGCGATGCCCGCGGCGACGATCGCGCCCGCCGCCGCGATGACCAGCCCGCGCGGCGGAAGCCACCCCACGCGCTGCGCGAGTGCCCCGGCGAGGGCGCACAGGGTCAGCGCCGCGGCGACCCACAACACCGCCCGGGCGAGCACGACCGCGCGCAAGCGGCGGCGCGTGCCGCGGAGCCGCTCCGCCACGGCAGCCCGCGCCCGATCCGATTCACCGCGATCGCCCGTGGGCGCGCTGCCGTCAGCCGCGGGCGGCGCGGAGCGCGCTGGCGTTCCCGTCGTCATGCGGCCTCGGCGCGTGCGGGCGCCGGGGTGCCGACCGCGACCGAATCCGTGGCCGCGTTCGTCACATCGCGCTCGCCCGCATCATCCGTCCGGCGCCAGAACCGACGAAGTGGCAGCTCCAACAAGAGCAGCGCCGCCGACACAGCCAGCAGCGCGGCGCCGAGCGGGTCGGGCGCGTGGGCCGCATGGGGGGCGCGGAGCGGCGCTGCGGCGAGGAGCGGTCCCGTACCGGCCAGCGAGGCGAGGTCGGCGGCGGTGAGCGGCGCGCGGTCGCGCGTCGTGCCGCACGCGCCGAGCAGCGCGGGCAGGACCGCGACGAAGCCTGGGCGGAGCGCGGCGTCGCCGGTCTGCGGTACGCGCACGCCGACCGTCCGCACGCAACCGTCATTGCCCGTGCGCTGCTCGACCGCGGCCGGCGTCCCGTCGGCCCAGCGCGCGACCGTGCGCGACGCACGTCTCTGGTCGCCCGCCGCGTCGAGCGGCAAACGCCCGTACGCCCCGACCACGGCACGCCCGCTGACGAGGAATCCCTCTGCAACAGGTCCAGCGCTTCCAACATGCACCTGGGCGCCACCCGCAGGCCAGATTACAAGCACGCGACCGGGGAGAGCGGCCGCCCAGTCCCGGTCCGCCACCACGGCGGCCGAGCGTACGAGGCGAACCGGCGCCGCGTCGTCCCGCGCGATACCCGCACGCCCGAGGGCGGCCCCGAGCGCATCGTCCGCGGGTCCCTCGCGCAGGGCGACCACCAGGCGCCGGTCGGGCGCCGCCCGCGGCATCGGCACCGCCGCGGCAACCCGGACGATCCGCGCTCGTCCCGCCCAGGTAGCTCTTATCCCACGCGTGCCCGCGTCGACCACCTCGCGCCCGAACGGCGAGACGACGACCAATTCGAGCGAGTCCGCACCGGCCGCCAGCGCCAACGCCGCCCGCCGCGCCGCGACGAGTGCCGCGGAGAGCGACGCCGGCGCATCCGCGTCCTGCCCCGCAGCCGCGAGCGCCGAATCGAGCGCGGCACGGCGCGCGCCAGCATCGGCCGCCGGCGCGTTGATGGGGAGGAGCAGCACCGGCCGCGGCACTGCCGCGAACGCGACGAGCGCGTCCCCCGCCCCGACGAGCGCCCGCACGCTGTCGCGCACCGCCGCGCCGGTCGCGCCGTCCGACACGTCCGCGAGCACCAGTCGCGCGACGCGCCGTCGCACCGGCTCCCGCACCGGCCGCGCGAGCGCGAGCCCCGCGAGCAGCACCGCCGCGACCCGGAGCGCGAGCAACCCCCGGTCCGTGGACCGCGCGATCCGCCGCGCCGCGCGCGGCGCCCGGTCCGGCGCGAAGCGCGCCGTCGGGAGCCACGCCGGCCGCGGCCGTCCGACCGTGATCGCGTGCAGCAGCACGAGTACCCCCGCGACCGCCGCGCCAAGCGCGAGCCCCCAGGGTGCGAGCAGCGTGAACCCGTTCACGCGGCGGCCCCGTCGCCCGTCGCGCCCTGCACGACGCGCCGTACCACGCGCCCCGCCGGCTCGTCCGTCCGTACGAGCGCGTACGCCGCCCCCGCCCCCCGCCACGCGCGCGCCAGCTCCAGCCGCCACTCGGCGAACCGCGCCGCGTACTCCGCCCTCGCGCCCGCGTCCATCGCTCGGCGCACCCGCGCGTCTTCCGGGTCGACCGCGACCCGCAGCCCCGGCGGCGGCTCCACTTCCTCGGCCGCGACCACGTGGACCGCGTACACCTCACCCCCACCCGCCACGTGCGCGGCCGCGGCCCGCCGCGCGGCGCCAGGATCGTCGTCCAGAAAGTCGCCGATCAGCACGACGCGCGTGCCCACACCGCCCGGCACCCGCGCCATCAACGCGGCGAGCCCACCCGCGGCGGCCGGCGTCGTCGCGTCCAACGCCCGCGCGAGCTCGAGCACCACGCCGCGCCGCGACCGCGGCGCGAGCACCCGGGGCATGTCGCGTCCGTCGCCCGCGCGCCCCCCGACGACGAGCCCCACCGGGTCTCCGGCCGCGTGCGCCACCCCCGCGAGCCCGACCGCGAGCGCGCACGCCGCCTGCCACTTGGTACGCACTTGCGGGGCGCGCAGCCGCCCCGCATCGCCCCGCACCGTCTCCGCGTCCGGGTACGCCATCGACAGACTCGCGTCGACCACGCACACCGTCGGCAGCAGCGCATGATCGTCCGCGAGCCGCACGTACGCCCGGTCGCTCCGCGCCAGCAGCCGCCAGTCCAGCCGCCGCGGGTCGTCCCCCTGCCGGTACGCGCGGTACTCGCTGAACTCCCCGCCCGGCCCGCGCAGCCGCGCGGGGTGCGCGCCGGGCAGCACCCCGGGCACCCGCCGCCGCGCCGGCCATCGCAGCCCGCGCAACTCGTCGAGCAGCGGCGCGTAGCTCATGCCGTCAGCGTCGCGCCCACGGACACGATGTTAGGCGTACCGCCGATCCCCGCCCCCGCGCGGCGCGGGGCGATCGGCCGTCCCGGCCGCCCGCCCCGCGCGAACACATTGCCCCACGTTCCACACGCAGGATCCTTCGCTACGCTCAGGATGACACACTTGATGCCCGGAACGACGTAGCGGCTCACACCCGGATGCCCGACGCCGGCGCCGCGACCGCGTCCAACACCGCGGCCACGACCTGCTCCGCGTCCACCCCCTCGGCCTCCGCCGCGAACGTAGGTAGCACGCGGTGCCGCAGCACCGGCGCGGCCACCCGCCGCACGTCGTCGGGCGCCACCGCGAACCGCCCCGCCAGCAGCGCGTGCGCCTTCGCGCCTAACACGAGCGCCTGCCCCGCGCGCGGCCCCGCCCCCCACCGCACCGAGCGCCGCACGAGCGCCGGCGCCCCCGCGTCGTCCGGCCGCGTCGCGCGCACGAGCGACGCCGCGTAGCGCAGCACCGGCTCGCTCGCCGCCACGCCGCGCGCCAGCCGCTGCAGCGCCAACGTCTGCTCCGCGTCCAGCACCGACTCGAGCGGCGCCGCGGCCGCCCCGGTCGTCGCGCGCAGGATCGCCACCTCGGCTTCCGCGTCCGGGTACCCCACCCGCACGTCAAACAGGAAGCGGTCGAGCTGCGCCTCGGGGAGCGGGTAGGTGCCCTCCTGCTCGATCGGGTTCTGCGTCGCGAGCACGAAGAACGGCTCCGGCAGCCGCAGCGTGCGCCCCGCCGCACTCACCGCGTGCTCCTGCATCGCCTCGAGCAAGGCGGCCTGCGTGCGCGGCGGGGCGCGGTTGATCTCGTCGGCAAGGACGATGTTCGCGAACACCGGCCCCTCGACGAAGCGGAACGCGCGTCGCCCCGTCCCCTCTTCCTCCTCCAGCACCTCGGTCCCGGTGATGTCGCTCGGCACCAGGTCTGGCGTGAACTGGATGCGCCGGAACGCGAGCCGCATCGCCTCGGCCACGCTCTTCACGAGGAGCGTCTTCGCGAGCCCCGGCACGCCGACGAGCCGCGCGTGCCCGCCGGCGACGATCGCGAGCAGGATCTCCTCGACCACGCCCTCCTGTCCGACGACGCGCCGCGCGAGTTGCGAGCGGAGCGCGCCGGCCGCGGCGAGCAGCGCGTCGGCGCGCGCGAAGTCGGCGTCTAACGCGTCGGCGGACGCGGCGGCACGGGTCGTCGTGGTCGTCATCGGCCTACCTACGGCCCGCGCGCGCCGGCCGTTGCAGTCGGTGGCGCGCGGCGGTCAGGGCTGCGGGATCACACCCTTGAACAGATCCGCGACGGCGACGCGGAAGTCGGGGAGCACGGGCGCGCCGTCGAGCGTCGTGCCCCAGGGCACCCAACGAATCGGTTGACCGGCCGCGTGCACCTCCACCCCGCGCCGGCGCGGGTCGACGATCCAGGCCAACGCCGTCCCGCCGGCGAAGTAGTCGTCGATCTTCTCCATGACCTCGGAGTGCGTCTCGCTCGGCGAGAGCACCTCCGCGACGAAATCGGGCGCGAGCGGAATCCACCCATCGGGTAGCTCGTCGTCCGACAGCCGTCCCACACGCACGAACGCAGCGTCCGGCGACCGGACGACGTCGTCGTCGGGCGGGAGGGCGAAGCCGGTCCCGTCTGGGAAGCATCGGCCAAGGGCGCGCGGCTCGACGTAACGGTCGAGCGCACGAAAAATGTTGCCGGCGATTCCCCCGTGCCGGCCGCCTGCGGGTGCCAAGATCCGGATCTCCCCGTGCACGAGTTCCGACGGCCCCTTGGCCGCCGGGTGGTGAAGGAAGTCCGCCGCGGTAATCCGCTCGGTGCCGACGGCCGTCGTCATGTGCGCTCCTCCGTATACGGGTGCCTGTCCGCGCAAGGTAGCCGAGCCGGCTCCCCCCGCACACCGCGGCTCACCCCGGCGGCCCGCCCCCGCCGCCCTGCGGCTGCTGCTCCCCGGCGTCGTTGGTCTGCGGGCGGAACTGCGGCGGTTTGCCGAACGTGTGATTGAAGCTGACGCGGAGCGACCGCGCGCCGAAGTGCTGGTCCGTCGTCAGCACGAGCGGCCCGTTCACCGTCCGCATCCCGAACGCGACGAGGTTGAACGGGTCCTGCGCGGAGAGCGTGAGCGTCGTCTGGTCGCCGCCGAGCTTGCGCTTGAGCGCGAGCGAGTTCCACGTGAAGCCGCGCATCCGCCCCCCTTCGACCGCCTGCGGCGCGCGGTAGAACACGAACGCCTGCAGGTCGACGAGCGGCGTGGCCTTGAAGGTGGCGTTGCCGCGCGCGTTCCACCCGGCCCCGCGGAACGAGACGTCAGGCGTCACGTTGTGCGCGTCCGTCGACACCCCGAACACGCTCCCCCCGCCGAAGAGCGTGAACCGCGCGAGCCGCAGCGTCCCGTTGAGGTCGGTGCCGTAGGAGGTGCTGAGCGCCACGTTGGCGAACGTCGCGCGCGTGACCCCCGCCGTGTCGACCGTGCGGATATAGCGCACCGCGTGCGGCGTGTGGCGGTAGTACGGGCTGATCTGCAGCGAGCCCTTCGCGAACGAGCGCTGGTAGCCCAGCTCGTACGAGTCCGTGTACTCCGGGCGGAGCGTCGGGTTGCCCTGGAAGATGCTGTACGCGTCCTGGCGCTCGACGAACGGGTTGAGCTGCGACGGGTCCGGCCGGTTGATGCGCCGCGAGTAGCTCGCCTTGACCTGCTGCGTCGGGTCGAGGTTGTAGGCGACGAGCGCGCTCGGGAACGCGCTCTTGTAGCCGTTGTCGAAGTGCTGCCCCTCCGCGCCGGCGGTCGCCGCCGCGAGGTCGAAGCGGGTCGTCGCCTGCTCCAGCCGGAGCCCGCCCTGGAACTGCCACGGCCCCGCCTTCTGCGTCAGCACGCTGTACACCGACGCGACGTTCTCGTGATACGTGAACGCGTTGTCCTGCCCCGCGAGGTCGGCGTAACCCGCGCCCGAATCGGCCGCCGCGCTGAACGCGGCCGACTGGCGGCGACGGATGCCCAGCAGGCCGGCCTCGAGCTTCGTGTTCGCGCCGAGGCCGCGCGTCCAGTCGGTCTGGAACCGCCACGTCGGCGTGCGCTCGCGCTCCGTGGTGCGCGTCGGGACGCCGGCCGCCGGCGCGGTCGCCGCCTGTGTGGTCGCGACCGACTGCGGCACGATCTGGCTGTCGAACCCGGGCTGTGCGTCGTTCAGGCGCAGCTCGACCGAGAGCGCGTTCTTCTCGGGGTCGACCGTGTGCCGGTAGGCGAGCGCGTAGTCGCCCGTCGTGCTCGGGTAGCGCGAGCTGGTGAACTGCGCGTACCGCGCCGTCGGCGTGCCGAACGCGTCGGCGGCGACGTAGGCCGCGTCGCTCGTGCGCCGGAACGCGCCGGTGTTGAAGACCACGTCGGCCGCGAGCGCGTCGTGTTCGGCGAGCTTGTACTCGCCGCGGAGCGTCGCGCTGTGGAACTGCGGCCGCTGGCGCCCCGTGAGCGTCGAGGCCAGCGTCGACGGGACGTCGCCGCCGTTGAACTGGTCGGACGTGCCCGACGAGTGGCGGTTGTCGTGGAAGAAGCCGTAGCTCGCGAACCCGGTCCACGGCCCCTGCTGCCGCCCCACGTTCCCGTTGAGGTTGACGAGGCCCGTGGTCGACGTCGACGCCTGGACGCCGCCGCTCGTGCCGAGGTCCGTGCGCTGGGTGAGCGTGATGTTGATGATCCCGGCCTGGCCGTCGGGGTCGTTCTTGGCCGACGGGTTGGTGACCACGTCGACCTTGGCGACGAGGTTGGCCGGCAGCTGCGCGAGGTAGTTGCCTAACTGCTGTCCCTTGAGCGGCGTCGGGCGACCGTTGATCTGGACCGTGACGTTCTGGTTACCGCGCACCGACACGTTGTTGTCGGTGTCGACCTCCACCTGCGGCACGTTGCGCAGCACGTCGATCGCCGTGCCCCCCGCGGCGGCCGGGAGGTCCTTGGTCTGGAAGGTGTTGCGGTCGGGGGCGAGCGTGGCCTGCTCCTGCTGCCCTTCGACCTTGACGCCGCCGAGCTGCGCGGCGACCGTCGCGAGCGCGAGGCGCCCGAGGTCGACGGGGCCGCCCGCGTCGGGGACGGTCACCGCGCGCACGAGCGGGGCGTAGCCGAGCGCGCGCACGCGGAGCGTGTACCGCCCCGGGCGCAGCCGCTCGACGCGGAACGTGCCGTCCGCGCGGGCGGTCGCGCCCCCGGCGAGCGCGGTGTCGGCGCCCCCGCTGGCGGCGCCTCCTCCGCCGGCGACGCGCCGCACGGCGACCGACGCCGACGCGACCGGCTGCCCCGAGACGGCGGCGACCACGGTGCCGCGCAACTCGCCGCGCGTTTGCGCCCGCACGGCCGCGGGCGCGACAAAACAGGACGCGGCGACGAGCAGCCCGCGACGGGAAGACATGAAGTCGAGAGGGACGGAGAGCGGGACGCGCAACGGGGGTCGCGCATACGACAGCCCGGCGGCGCAGAACGTTGCGCCGCCGGGCCCGCCGGCGGTCCGCCGGCGCGTCGTAGGTGCCTACGCGCTTACTACGCGCGTCCCGGCGTCACCGTTCGTCGGCCCACATTTCGTCCGCCGTGGGCCGGTACATCCCGGGCACCCGCTCGCCCAGCAGCCGGCGGCGCCCCTCAGCCGCCCCGCGCGACCCCGGCCGGCCGTGCGAGCAGCCGCCCCGCCTCGTCCGCCGGGAGCGGCCGCGCGAACAGGTACCCCTGCCCCAGCAGGCACCCGAACCCCGCGAGCGCGTCGCGCTGTTCGGCCGTCTCGACGCCTTCGGCCACCGTGCGCAGCCCGAGCGTCTGCCCGAGCGCGACGATCGTCCGGGCGAGCGCCGCGTCCTCCCCGCCCGACGCCACCCCGTCGACGAACCGCTTGTCGATCTTCAGCACGTCGATCGGGAACTGCTGGAGGTAGCTGAGCGACGAGTACCCGGTGCCGAAGTCGTCGAGCGCGACGCCGACGCCGAGCGCCTTGAGGGCGTGCAGGGCGGCGACCGAGCGCGCGGTGTCGCGCATGACGGCGGTCTCGGTGACCTCGAGCGTGAGGCGGTGCGCCGGGAGGCCGAACTCCGCGAGCACCGCGGCCACCTCATCGGCGAACGCCGGGTCTTCGAGCTGCCGCCCCGAGACGTTCACCGACATCTTGACCGCGCCGGCCGCCGCGGCACGCTGCGCCCGCCACGCGGCGAGCTGGCGACACGCCTCGCGCAGCACCCAGCTCCCGAGTGGCACGATGAGCCCCGACTCCTCGGCCATGGGGATCGAGTCCGCGGGCGACACGGGGCCGCGCTCCGGGTGCCGCCAGCGGAAGAGCGCTTCGACCCCGACCACCCCGCCGCCCGCGAGTTCGACCACCGGCTGGTAGGCCAGCGAGAGCCCCGGGTACGCCGGGTGTTCGAGCGTGTCGCGCAGGTCGCGCTCGAGCTCGCGTCGGGCGACCACCGCCTGGTGCATGCTCGGCACGAAGAGCGCGGAGCGCCCCTTCCCCGCCGACTTGGCCGCGTACATCGCCGTGTCGGCGTTGCGCAGCAGTTCGTCGGCGGTCACCTCCGGCGTCGCGTGCGCCAGCCCGAGGCTCGCCTGCGCGCGGGCGTCGCGCTCGGCCCCGGCGCCGGGCGCGGCGAGCGCGGCCTGCACGCGCGCCGCGACCACCTGCGCGTCGTCCGGGGCCGTGAGCCCTTCGAGCAGCACGGCGAACTCGTCCCCGCCGAGCCGCGCCACGGTGTCGAAGCCGCGCGTGGCGCGCCGCAGACGGTCGGCCACGTGCCGCAGCAGCCGGTCGCCTTCGGCGTGGCCGAGCGAGTCGTTGACCGCCTTGAAGTTGTCGAGGTCGAGGAAGAGGACGGCGACGTACTCCACCGTGGCCCCGGCGCGCGCGCCGCGGGCGCGCTCGAGCGCGTGGTCGACGCGGTCGCGGAAGAGGGCGCGGTTGGCGAGGCCGGTGAGCCCGTCGTGGAACGCCTGGTAGGCGAGCTGCGCCTCGAGCTGGGCGCGCCTCGTGACGTCGTTGATGAGGACGAGGCGCGCCGGGCGCCCCTCCCACTCGACCGGGTGCGACGTGATCTCGACGTCGAGCACGGCGCCCGCCCTGGTCTGGTGCCGCCACGTGCCCGATGGGTTGTAGCCGGGCGGCATCGTCGCGAGGTGCGCGTCGAGCGTCGCGACGTCCGCGTCCGGGCGGACGTCGCGGATCGTGCGCGCAAGGAACTCGTCGCGTGTGTACCCGTACTGCCGGAGCGCCGCCTCGTTGACGGCGAGGAAGGCGGTGGTCTCGACGTCGTAGACCCACATCGGCCGCGGGCTCGCGTCGAAGAGCACGCCGTAGCGCGCCGCGTTCGCCTCGGCCGCGGCGAGGGCGTGCAGCCGCGCCTGTGCGCCGAGCGCGCGGTGCGCCGCGACGGCCGCCCCGACGCTGCTGACGGCGATCGTGATCGCGTGCGACTGCCACAGCGTGAGCCCCGGCAGGAGGACCGACTTCGCCAGTTCGTACGCGAACATCCCGACCGCCGTCCCGGCGAGGACGTACGCGCTCTGCCGGGCGACGGCGGGCGGCGGCGGGGTAGGCACGAGCCGTGGACGGCGGGGCCCGCCCGGGCGTCACGAAATCGGCGTCGCCGGGAAGGGGGCGAAGTCGTTGGGGTCCCGCGTCAGCAGGTCGACGAGCCGCGGGTTGCGGAACAGCCGCTCCCGCCCGACCGCCTCCTCGCGCAGGACGCCGATCTGGGTCAGCGCCTTCAGGTACCGCGATGCCGTCTCGCGCCGCGCGATGCCGTGGTCGACGAGGTTGCCGATGCGACAGTACGGCTGCGCGAACACGGCGTCGACCAGCTCGCGGCTGTACACCTTGGGAAGTGCGTGCCGCACGTAGGCCGCCGTCGCGGCCGCGAGGCGGCGCACGGCGGCGATCTTGGCCGACGTCCACAGGGCCGTCTCTTCCACGCCGCGCAGCATGTAGAGCAGCCAGGGTTCCCACTCGCCCGTGCGCGTCACGTCGAGAAGGAGCCGGTAGTAGTCCGCCTTGTGGCGGATGATGTACCGGCTCAGGTAAAGGATGGGCTGCGTCAGTAACCCCTGCTCGACGAGGAACAGGCTGTTCAGCACGCGCCCCGTGCGCCCGTTGCCGTCGGTGAACGGGTGGATGGCCTCGAACTGGTAGTGGGCGACCGCCAGGCGAACGAGTGGGTCGAGCGAGGACTCGTCGTGGAGGAAGTGCTCCCAGTTGGCTAACAGGTCGCGGAGGCGTGCCTCGCCCTCTGGCGGGGTGTAGATCACCGACCCCGTTGCCGTGTTCGCGAGCGCCGTTCCGGGCACCCGACGCACGCGCATTTCGACGCCCTTGATGTGCGTACAGATCACCTCGGCCGTGCCGGTCGTGATCGGGCGCCGTTGGATCGCGTTGCCTCCTTCGAGCAAGGCGCGCCGATAGCGGAGTGCCTCGCGCGTCGCGGGGTCCGCCGGCGCGTCACCCTGCGCGTGGCGGAAGAGCTGATCGGCGGTCGTCACAATGTTTTCGATCTCCGAACTGGCCTGGGCCTCCAACAGCGGCAGCGTGTTGATGAGCACGGCTGGATTCGGAATCAGCTCGGCGGCCTGATTGAGTTCGGCGAGCGCCACCCGGGCCGCGAGGCACTGCTTCAGCACTGGCCGTGTCTCGAGTTCGGCGGTGGGCGGCAACAGCGGAATTGCATCGTACGGCCGGTCCGGTCGCCACGGCGCTGTCGAAATATCTATGATCTCGCGATTTATCGACATGTTTCAACGGTATGTCGTCGGCGTCGACGTGTCAAAGAAATGTGTAGAACTTCTAGCTGTTTTTCGACACGTCTGACTTGTACGTCAGCGCTTCCGAACTTTGCCGCGTAGCCGACGCGATGACCGTGCGTATCTGACGTCGTCCGCCCAAGCCGGGCCCGACGCCGTGTGCTGACCCTTGCCCCGCCCGTGTCCCTTCACCGTCGCGACTTCCTCAAAGGCACGGCCGCCGCGGCCGCCACCGCCGCGCTCGCGCGGCGCGTCGGCGCCACGTCGCTCGCCCCCGACCCGTACGCCACAGCCGGCTACGTGCCACTGCACGGCGCCTCGCCGGGCGACCCGGGCGTGCGCGACCTGCTCATGCGCGCCCTCGACTCGGCCAAGGGCGCGGGGGCGAGCTACGCGGACGCGCGTGTCGGGCAGAACCGGTCGCAGGCCGTGTTCACCCGCGAGCGCCGCGTCCAGGCGCTCGCCGACACCGAGACGCAGGGGATCGGCGTGCGCGCCCTCGTCGACGGCGCGTGGGGCTTTGCGGCGAGCCGCGACCTCACCCCCGACGGCGTCGCGACTGCCGCGCGCCAGGCGGTCGCGCAGGCGCGCGCCAACCGCGCCGCGCAGGTCCGCCCGGTCACGCTCGCGCCCGTCACGCCCACCGCGGCGGGCGAGTGGCGGAGCCCGATCGAGGTCGACCCGTTCACGGTCCCCGTGGCCGACAAGGTCGCGCTCCTGCTCGCCGCCAACGAGGCCGCGCTCAAGGGCGGCGCCAAGTTCGTCAACTCGGGGATGACCTTCCTCCGCGAGGAGAAGAGCTTCGCCTCGACCGACGGCACCTACACGGTGCAGACGCTCTACCGCAGCTCGCCCACGGTGCTCGTCACCGCGGTATCGAGCGACAACCGCGACTTCCAGACGCGTCAGAGCGCCGAGGTCGCCCCGCGAGGGCTCGGCTACGAGCACGTGACGCGGTCGGACCTCGTCGGGCAGAGCGCGCGGTGGGCGGCCGAGGCGCAGGAGAAGCTGAAGGCGAAGCCGGTCGAGGTGGGGCGCTACGACCTCGTGCTGCACCCGTCGCACCTCTGGCTCACGATCCACGAGAGCGTCGCGCACCCGACCGAGCTGGACCGCGTGTTGGGCTTCGAGGCCAACTACGCGGGGACGAGCTTCGTCACGCCGCCCGAGCGTGTGTTAGGCAAGCTGAAGTACGGCTCGCCGCTCATGAACATCCAGGCCGACCGTGCGCAGCCCGGGTCGCTCGCCGCCTGCGGGTGGGACGACGAGGGCGTGAAGCCCGAGACGTACGCGCTCATCAAGGACGGCGTGGTCGTCGACTACCAGACGACGCGCGAGCAGGCGCCCTACCTGGCGTGGTGGTACGCGCAGCAGGGGCGGCCGGTGCGCAGCCACGGCAACTCGTACTCGCAGAGCTGGCGTGACGTGCAGTTCCAGCGCATGCCGAACGTGAGCCTGCTGCCGGGCGCGAAGGAGCAGTCGTACGAGGACCTCATCGCCGCGACCGACCGCGGGATCGCGATCGTCGGCGACGGCAGCTTCTCGATCGACCAGCAGCGCTACAACGCGCAGTTCGGCGGGCAGCTCTTCTACGAGATCCGCGGGGGCAAGGTCGTCGGGATGCTCAAGGACGTGGCGTACCAGATGCGGACGCCCGAATTCTGGACCGGGATGGACATGATCGGCGGGCCGAAGTCGTACCTGTTGAGCGGCGCGAACAACGACGGCAAGGGGCAGCCGAGCCAGAGCAACGCGGTGAGCCACGGCTGCGTGCCGGCGCGCTTCCGCAACGTGAACGTCATCAACACGGGGCGGACCGCGTGAGCGCGCCGGTCCTCTCCCGCGACGCCTGCGAGGCGCTCGCCAAGCAGGTGCTCGGCTACGCGACGGCCGACGAGACGCGCGTGAGCCTCGCGAGCGGCACGCGCGGCGACACGCGCTTCGCGGTGAACCAGATCTCGACCGCGGGCGACGACCAGGACGTCGTCGTCGCGGTGCGCAGCACGTTCGGCGCGCGGTCGGCGAGCGCGGTGACCAACGGCCTCACCGACGACGCGCTGCGGGGCGTGGTGCAGCGCGCCGAGTCGCTCGCGCGGCTCGCGCCGGAGGACCCGGAGCAGGTGGCGGAGCTCGGGGCGCAGCAGTACCGCGAGGCGCCGGGGTACGTGGAGGCGACCGCGGCGCTCGACGCGGCGGCCAGGGCGGCCGCGGTGCGCGCGGTGACCGAGCCGGCGCGCGCCGCGGGGCTCGTCGCGACGGGCTACTTCGAGCACACCACCGGCGCGACGGCGGTCGCGAACAACCGCGGCCTCTTCGCCTACACCCGGCAGACGCGCGCGTCGCTGACGACGACCGTGCGCACGCCCGACGGCACGGGCTCCGGCTGGGCGGGCGCGTCGGACAACGACGCCGCGCAGATCGACGCGGCCGCGTTGGGCGCCCGCGCGATCGACAAGGCGCGCCGCTCGGCGAACCCGGTCGCGGTCGAGCCCGGGCGCTACACGGTGGTGCTCGAGCCGACCGCGGTCGCCAACCTCGTACAGCTGATGGCCTTCGCGCTCAACGCGCGCGCGGCCGACGAGGGGCGCTCGTTCTTCTCCAAACCCGGCGGCGGGACGAAGATCGGGCAGAAGGTCGTCGACGAGCGCGTCACCCTCGTCACCGACCCGTTCGACCCCGAGGCGCCGGCCGCGCCGTTCACCGCCGACGGCCTGCCGTTAGGCCGCACGGCGTGGATCGAGAACGGCGTCGTGAAGGACCTCGCCTACGACCGGTACTGGGCGCAGCGGCAGGGGCGGCCGGCGAACACGGGGGGCGGCGGGGGCGGCTTCTTCGGCGGCCCGGGCTCGCTCCGCATGTCGGGCGGGACCGCCTCGCTCGACGAGTTGATCGCCTCGACCGACCGCGGGCTGCTCGTCACGCGGCTCTGGTACATCCGCCCGGTCGACCCGCGCACGATCCTCTACACGGGGCTCACGCGCGACGGCACGTTCCTCATCGAGCGCGGGAAGATCACGCGCGCGGTGAAGAACCTGCGCTGGAACGAGTCGCCGGTGTTCCTGCTCAACAACCTCGAGGCGATGGGCCGGCCGGTGCGCGTGAGCGCGAGCGAGGACGGGAGCCCGGGGGCGTCGGTGGTGATGCCGCCGGTGAAGGCGCACGACTTCAGCTTCACGAGCCTGAGCGACGCGGTGTAGCGGGCGGGGATTCGTTAGGCGGCGCTGACGCCCGCGGCTCCCGACGCCGCCCCGCGCGGCGGCGCGCGACGGCGCGCGGGGTCGCGCCCTACGGCTGCCGCGGGCCCTCGACGGTCGCCCCGCCCTGCTGCAGCACGACCTTCGTCGCGCGGCCGCCCTCGACCACGACGCGGAGCCGCATGGCCGGGTCGAACGCCGCGCCGAACGTGCTGTCGCCGCGGTAGACGAGCGGGATCGGCGGCTGGTCGGTCGCCTGGCCGACGAGCCCGTCGCCCTCGGCCCGGAGCGTCAGGAGGAGCGTCCGCCCGGGGAGCTGCAGCGCGTACGTGCCCGGGGCCGCATCGCGGAGCGCCGCCGGGAGCGGGACGGAGGCCGCGGGCGCTTCGGCCGTCGGCGCCGGCCGCAACTGCAGGCCGAGCACCGCGGCGGCGACGTTGGCCGCGAGCCGGTCGGGGTCACTGCCTAACGTGTTGGTGAACACCACGACGCGGAGCGCGTCGTCCGGGAACCAGAGCTGCTGCGCGGAGAAGCCGTTGATGTCGCCCCCGTGCTCGACGAAGCGGTGCGCGCCGAGCCGGCCCGGCGCGAGGCCCCAGCCGTAGCCGGTCGGCTTCCCGTCGGCGAGCGTGTCCGAGCGGCTCATGCGCGCGTAGGTGGCCGCCGTGACCACGCGCCCGCCGGTGAGCGCGGCTTGCCAGCGCAGGTAGTCGGGCACCGTGAGGCAGAGCGCGCCCGCCGCGTAGGGCGACGTCATGCTCATGAGCGTGGTCGGGCCGTACGCCGGGGGGCCGGTGCGCGCCCGGTCGTACCCGGCCGCGTAGCTCGTGTCGGTCGGGACGTCGGGGCAGTACGTGCTCTGCGTCATATGCAGCGGCGCGAAGAAGCGCTCGCGCAGGAGCGCGGCGTACGGCCGCCCCGTGACGCGCTCGAGGACGCGGCCGAGCAGGAAGTAGCCGGTGTTGTCGTAGCGGAACTGCGTCCCGGGCGCGAAGTCGAACGGCTGCCCGGCGACGAAGCCGAGTACGGTGTCGGGCGCGAGCGCCTCCGTCATGCGCGCGGTCCACGCCGGCGACGCCGTGTAGGTCGGGATGCCGGAGGTGTGGCTCAGGAGGTGGCGGATCGTCACGTGCTCCCACCGCGGGTACTGCGGCAGGAAGCGGCCGAGCGTGTCGGCGAGGGACAGCCGGCCCTGCTCGACCAGTTGGAGGACCGCGGCGGCGGTGAACTGCTTCGTGATCGAACCGACGCGGTACACCGTGGTCGGCCCCGCCGCGCGGTGCCGGGCGGTGTCGGCCCACCCGTAGCCGCGGAGCACGAGCGTGTCGGCGCCATGCACGGCGGCCAGCGTGAGACCGGCCGCGGGCGCCTCGCGCAGGAACGCCGTCGCGAGCGAGTCGAGGCGCGCGACCACGGCCGCCCGCGCAGGTGCGCCGCCGGCCGGGACGGACGCCGCCGGGGTGCCGGGTTGTGCGACGGCTGGGGACGGTCCGACTGCCACAATGCTGAAGAGGAGCGCGGGCACGACGACGCGTGTTGCGATCATGGGCGGGGCAAAGGGGGGAGCCATGGGGCGACGACGGGGCGGGCGAGAGTGGGGCCTTCCCCTCGTACGCGAGCGTCACGCCGCCGGTGTCGCGCGGCGCGCGGGCATGCGCTCTGCGCGGGACCAGGACCCGATCACTCCCTCCTTCCCTTCTCCCTTGCCGCCCATGCCGTCGACGCCGACCTGGCGTCCGCCGCCCGCGGACGTCGACCACAACCACAACCACCGCCTCGAGGCGTCGGAGCGCGAGGAACTGCCCGACACCGCCTACGGCCTGCCCGCCCAACGCAAGCTCCCGCTGACGGACGCGGGGCACGTGCGGGCCGCGCTCGCCCGCTTCGACCAGGTGACCGGCGTGACCGACGCGGACCGCGATCTCGCGTGGGCCAACGTCCTCGCCGCGGCCCAACACTTCGGCGTCGAGGTACGCGAGACGCGGTGGCAGGACCTCGGGCGCGCGCCGCACACGCCGAACCCGGAGCATGGGCGCTGATGCGCCGGGTCGCCCACCGACGGCCAGCCTCCGCCCGGGCATGACGCCTCCTCCCGCGGTAGGAACGGTCAGGCGTGTCGTCCTCTTCGGCGCGACCGGCATGGTCGGCCAGGGTGTCCTGCTGGAGTGCCTGCGCGGCCCGGGCGTGGAGCACGTACTCGCTGTCGGTCGCAGTCCCACCGGTCGGCAAGACCCGAAGCTGCGCGACCTCGTCATCCCCGACGTCGCGGACCTCTCGAGCGTCGCCGCCGAGTTCACCGACTTCGACGCCTGCTTCTTCTGCCTCGGCGTGTCGGCGGCGGGCCTGTCCGAGGCGCGCTATACGGCGCTGACCTACGACCTGACGCTCGCGGTCGCCGAGACGTTGGTGCGCGCCAGCCCAGCGCTGACGTTCGTCTACGTGTCGGGCCAGGGCACGGACGCCACCGAGCGGGGGCGCACGATGTGGGCGCGCGTGAAGGGGCGGACGGAAAACGCGCTCCAGCGCGTGGGCTTCCGCGCCATCTACCTGTTCCGGCCGGGGCTCATCGTCCCGCTGGACGGGATCCGGTCGCGGACGTGGTGGTACCGGGCGCTCTACGCCGCGCTGGGGCCCGCGCTGCCGCTGCTGCGGCGCCGCTTCCTGCAGGCGGTGACGACGACCGCGCAGGTCGGCCGGGCGATGCTCGCCGTGGCGCGAGGCGGCGCGCCGACGCCGGTGCTCGAGACCCGGGACATCAACGCCCGGTAAGCCGCCGGCCGGCTGCCGGCCGCCCCGGCGTCGTCCAGGCCTAACACCCGCCGCCTGTGACCCGCGCCCTTGCGCGCCGACCCGGATTGCGCCACATTCGCCGTCCCGAACAAAACCCGAATCACGGCGGGAGGCGTCGTGGACATCCCGGAGTCGGCTGGCAGCGTGGCGGCGCGCGGCGGCGCGAGACGCGGAGGCGGAGAGCGCGTTAGGCACGCGCCCCGCGCCGTCCCGTGACCGGCCGCCCGACGGGGTCGGGCGGCGACCCGGACGGGCGACGGCCCGACGACGAGGACGCCCTCGGCCGCGCGGTCGCCGCCTACGCGCGGGCGCTCCGACTCTCCTGCCGGGCGGCCCGCGAGCCGACCCGGGCCGCGCTCACCAACGACGCGGTCGCGGCCCACGTGGCGGCCCGGGCGTGGGCCGAAGAGGCGGTCCGCCGCGCCGCGCGGGCCTAACGCACGGGCGTGGCGGGCGCGGCCGTTCTACGAACGCCACGGCTACACGGTCTTCGCGGCGCTCCCCGGCTTCCCGTCGGGGCACACCCACTGCCACCTGCGAAAAGACCTCACGCCGGCGCCGCCCGCGGTGCGCCTGCCCGTTAGGCATGTCCGCCCCGCGCCGCGATGAGCCGCATCGCGGGCGCGCTCACGAACACGCGGCGGTGGAACCGCTCCCCCCACGCGAGCGGCGTCACGTCCCGGTACGCCTGGAGCGTGTCGGGGCCGTAGCCCGGGTGCAGCTGCTTGCGGAGCGAGGCGCGCGCGTTCGGGTCGGCGCCGTGGTCGAGGAGCAACTGCGTGAACGGCGCGACCTGTGCCCGGCCGTCGTGATTCATCCAGAAGTTCGGCTGCGACACCACGGTCGCGAACAGCGCCGTGTGCCCGCCGAAGCCGTCGGCGTCCACGGCCGCCCGCGCGTCCACGGCCATCCCGCGGTCGAGCAGCCAGCGCGCGATCTCCGTCTCGTCGTAGTCGACGGCCATGTGCAGCAGCGTCGCCCCGGCCAGCGGCGTCCCGTGCGTCGCCAGCACCTCGTCGTGGCACCCCAGTTCAGGCGGGTAGATCTCCTCGTGCGAGAACGTGCGCGACAGGAGCCCCGGGTCGCGTTGGAGGTGCGCCGCGAGCAGGTCGAGCCGGCCGCGGTGGACGGCCATCGGCGGCGTGTCGGGCAGGGCCACCCCGTGGCGGACGTAGGACTCGAGGATCGCGGGCTTGGCCGCCGGGTTCCGGCTGTCGGTCTCGAGCACCACGTCGACGGGCGCGGTCCGGACGCCACTCGCGTCGCGGACCTGGGCGCCGAACTCGAAGAGGAGCGCCGTCCCCGCCGTACTGAGCGTGTAGGCCGGCCCGCCGAACGCGTCGGCCGGCGGGCGCGGCGCGCCGAGCAGCGCGTGCAGCGTGCGGGCGGTCTCGACGTGGCTCGTGAGCGTCGCGCGCGCGCGCGCGGCGTCGAGGTCGGTCGCGCCGAGGGCGTGGAGCAACGTGACGATCCGGTCGCGCCCGAGCGTCGCCGCGTAGGACAGCGGCGGCCCCCAGTTGCTGCGCTCGCCGTCCTCGCGAAAGCGCACGTCTTCCCCGAGCAGGCGGGGGTGCCGGGTGACGAGGGCGCGGACGGCACCGACGTCGTCGCGCCAGATCGCGTCGGCGAGGCGGCCGCGCCGCGCGCGGGCCGGGTAAATCGTCGCGTCCTTGCCGGAAATGTCGCCAGCCTCGACATTGTGACGCACATTACAAATGCGATGGCGGCCTCGTGCATCCCCTGTCAGGCGAAGGGCCGGAATCGACGGGCCGCGTCGGCCGTCCGCGGCCCCGCCTCGACGGAGTGCCGGGCACGGTCACGCGAAATTTCGTCCACGGTGCCGACCCGTTCCTCGCCCGATGCTCGCATCCCTGCCTCGGATTGCGGTGGCGCTCATCCTCGCCACCGGCGCCGCGTCGATTCCCCACGCCGTCCTCGCGCAGGTCCTGGGTGGGCGGGTGCTCGACGCGGCGACGCACCAGCCGGTGGCGGGGCTCCCGGTCCGTCTGCTCCGGGCGGCCCCGGCCGACACAGGCCGTCACGACCCGGCCGGCCGGGACACGATCCCCCTCGCCCGCGCGACGACGGGCCCGGACGGGGCGTTCCTGCTCGCAGCCCCGGCGCCCGGGACGTACCGCGCCCAGATCGGCGAGGGGTTCGTCACGCAGCCGATCGTCCTCGCCGACGCCGAGAGCTTCGAGGATCGCGAGTACCTCCTCGCCGCGCTCCCTCCGGCGGTCGCGGTCACGCCGGCGGGACCGGCGGCCCCATCACCGAGCGGCGCGACGCCGGCGCCGCCGCCGTGCACGAGCGAGGCGGTCCTCACCGCCATCGCCCAAGACTCGACGTTCCGTGTGCCCAAGCATACCGCGCGCGGCGCACGCATGCTGCACCTGGGCAGTGAGGCGACGCTCTGTGTGGTTCCGGGCGAGCGACTGGCCGCCACGGTGCCGGGGACGCTGCGCGTGGAGTACCCCGAGGTATTGCTCAACGGGGGCGCCCGCCGCGATAGCCTGGTGGTGCAGTTCGTCGTCGACACGGCGGGGGCCGCGGACCTGAGCACGTTCCGCGTCCTCGATGTGACCGACCCGGTGTTCGTCCAGGTCACGCGGACCGCGCTGGCGTCGGCCCGGTTCCGCCCCGCAGAGATCGGTCATCACAAGGTCCGACAGCTGGTCGAGCTCCCGATCACCTTCGAGGTCAGCATGCGGCCGCGGCGGGGAGGCCGCGGCGAGTTGAGGGCACCGGGCCTGCCCTGAGGCAAGGGCCCCCGCGCGACCCGCCGCGCGGACGGTCGTTCTCGTTAGGCGCGCGGCCGCCGGAGGACGCCCCACGCGAGATCGTGGAACGCCGCGTCCACCCCGGCCGGCGTCGCCGCCGTCGGGTGGTCCTGCCACCACCGGACACTCTCGACGAGAGCGCCGGCCAGCATGTGCGCGAGCAGGTCGCGTGCGGCCGGCGGACACGCGTCCCCGTGCGGCACGCCGGCCACCGGCCCCAGCGCAGCCCCCGCGGCGGGCGCCCCCGCGGGGTGCCTCACCCAGCCGTCGAGCCGGCGCGCGATCATCCGGGCCGCGTACCCGGCGAGCAGTCCCCACATGTCGTCCAGCAGGCCGTCGCGCCGGAGTGCGTCGACGAGCGCCCGCTCCTCGCCGACGTGCGCCAACAACTCGGCGACCGGAAACAGCCGAGCGCCGGCCGCGCCCCCGGCCCGCGCGGCGCCGAGCGGCCGCTCGACCAGTGGTTCGAGCCAGGCAAACACGCCCTCGTAGCTCGAGTGGAGGACGTCCTCCTTGTTGCGGTAGTGGGCGTAGAAGGCCGTCCGGCCCACGCCCGCGCGGTCGAGGATGTCCTGCACGGTGATCGCGTCGAAGGCGCGCTCCTCGAGCAAGGCGACCAGGGCGCGGCCGAGCGCGCGCGTGGTGCGCGCCACCCGCGGGTCGACCCAGGCCGCGTCGTCCGGCGCCACGTCGGGGCGGGTGGCGTCGAGGGGATGCCGAACACGGGCGGGGACGTTGTTCGTCATCGGCAGCGGGGGGCGGAGATCAGACGGCAGGTTACCGGACGCGCCGCAGCATCCGGCGCGCGACGGCGACGGCTCACGATCACTCCCGCCCCCACCGATGTCCAGCGCCCCGGCCCCTCCGCTCGCGCCGACCGCCATACCCCCCACGGCGCGTCCCCCGGCCGCTATCCCGCCCGACGACCGGCCGGCCGACCGACCGGCCGACCGGCTCGCGGCGGCGTTGCTCGCGGGGCCCGCCCTGCTCACCCTCGTGCTGGTCCTGCACCACCCCGTGCTCCGCGGAGCGCATGGCGCCGCGGGGGTCGCGGCCGGGGTCGCGGCCATCAGTCCGGCGCTCCGCCTCATGCACGGGGGCGTGCTCGTGCTGCTCGCCGTGCAGGTGCTCGGCTTTTTCCGATTCTCCGCCCGGATGGGGTGGGACCGTGCGGCGGTCGCGGCGGGATTCCTGGCGTACGCGGCGGGAACGGCCGTCACGGCGGTTCCCGCGCTCCTCGACGGCTTCGTCGCCCCGGACCTCGCGGCGGCGTGTCTGCGCGCCGCGCAGGGATGCGGCCCGGCCGACGGTGCAGTGTTCCGGCTCGTCGCCGTCGTGATCCAGGATTTCACGAAGGCGGGGTTGATGGCGATGTCCGCGGGGACGGGCGCCTGGGCGCTCGCGGTGCTCGCCGGCGCGGCCGGTCGCGGGGCGGCGCGCGCGGTCGACCGGGTCGCCGGTGTCGTCGGGCTCGTGTGCGCTGTGACGCCCGTGGTGGGACTCCTGGGCGCGGACGTTTGGCTGGGGCCCGGGAACCTGGCGGGGTTCCTCGCCCCACAAACCGTCTGGGCCGTGCTCGCGGCGGCCGTCGTAGGCCGCGGCGGATCGGGTGCGCCGAGCACGGCGGCGGGTGGCTGACGCACTACGCAGACACACTGCGGCAGGCCGTCGCGCCCGCCCTCGGCCGTACTCCCTCGCTTACCCCCCCTCCGTCTTCGCCTCCAGCGCCCCCCGCACCGCGTCCAGCAGCTGCGCCGGGCTGAACGGCTTGTCGAGCGTGCGCACCGACGGACCCGGCGCCGCGTCAGGCGCCTCGGGCTCGTGCACGTAGCCCGACATCACCACCGCGGGGAGCGCGGGGGAGCGCGCCCGCAGCTGCTTCAACAGCTCGTAACCGCCCAGCTCGGGCATGCGAAGGTCGGTGAGCACCACGTCGACCGCGCCCGCGCGCTCGTCCCAGAGCAGGAGTGCGTCGGCGCCGTGCCGCGCCTCGAGCACCCGGTAGCCGTGCCGCTCGAGCACGCGGCGCGCGGTGTGGCGGACCGCGGTCTCGTCCTCGACGAGGAGCACCGTCTTGCCGACGGCCGCGGGCGCGCCGGCCGCGCCCCGCGCGAGATCCGCGGCCGGCGTGGCGTCGCCCGCGCTCGGCAGGAGCACCGTAAAGGTCGCACCCTCCCCCGGCGTACTCTCCACCTGCACCGTGCCGCCGCTCTGCGTGACGATGCCGAACGCCGTCGAAAGGCCGAGCCCGGTACCACGCCCGGGCTCCTTGGTCGTGAAAAAAGGCTCGAACGCGCGCGCGCGCGTTTCGGCGTCCATCCCGACCCCGTCGTCGCGCACGACGAGTCGCACGTACTCCGAAGCCGCGCCCTTCGCCTCGCCGGCGGCGGCCGCGGGACGCACCGCGTCGACCGCGACCTGCACGAGCCCGTGCGCGCGGCCCGGCACGGCCTCGACCGCGTCGCGCGCGTTGACGACGAGGTTCATCAGCACCTGCTCGAGCTGGCCGGGGTCGGCGTAGACGACGTGCGGGGCCTCGGGGAGCGCGAGGTCGAGCGCGACCGTCTCGGGGAGGAGACGCATGAGGAGCGCTTCGGCCCCGCGGACGACCCCGACGACGTCGAGCAGGCGCGGGCGGAGCACCTGCCGTCGGCTGAAGGCGAGGAGTTGCCGCGTGAGGCGCGCGCCGCGGCGCGCCGCCCGGGTGATCTCGTCGAGGTCGGCAGCGAGCACCGAGCCCGACGCCGCCGTCCCGCGGGCCAGCTCCGCGCTACCGAGGATCACGGAGAGGAGATTGTTGAAGTCGTGCGCCACGCCGCCGGCGAGCTGGCCGACCGCTTCCATCTTCTGCGCCTGCCGCAGCTGCGCTTCCAGTTCGCGCTGCTCCGACACGTCGCGCAGCGCGCCGATGACACGGCACGCCCGGCCCTTGTCGTCGCGCACCAGGTACGCCCGGTCGGTGACCGTGGCCCACGTCCCGTCCCCGCGCCGGAAGCGGTACTCGATCGAGGAGACGGCGTCCCCCCCCGCGAGCCCGGCGTCGAGCGAGGCGAGCACGCGCGCGCGGTCGTCCGGGTGCAGGCCGGCGATCCACCACGCGTGGTCGATCACCGTGTCCGCCGCGAGGCGGAAGGTGGCGCGCATCAGGGCGCTCGCCCACACGCGCCCGCTCGCGACGTCCCATTCGTAGAGCACGTCGCGCGTGGCGCGCGAGGCGAGGCGGAAGCGCTCCTCGCTCGCGCGCAGCGCCTCGTCGGCGGCGACTTGCTCGCTCACGTCCTGCACCGTGCCCGACGCGTACACGGGGCGCCCCGCGTCGTCGTAGCGCCACTCGCTGTACGTGACCACGACGAGCCGGCTGCCGTCGGGGCGCACGACGCGCCATCGTCCGCTGGCCGCGGGCTGCCGCGCGTCGATGATTTCCCGGCGCTTGGCGTCGGACGCGGCGCGGTCCTCGGGGACGAGCAGGGCGTCGAACGCCTCGACCGCGTTGCGGCCGAGCGTCGGGACTACCTCGGGGGGGACGCCGAAGATGCGGTACACCTCGTCGCTCACCCACGTCTCGCCGGTCGTGATGTCCCACGACCAGCTGCCGAGCCGGCCCATGCGCTGCGCCTCGGCGAGCAGGCCCCGCTCGCGCTCGAGCGCGGCGCGGGCGGACTCGCGCTCGGTCACGTCGGTGTGCGTGCCGACCCACTCGGTGATGGTACCGTCCGGGGCACGCACGGGGACCGCGCGGACGACCATGTGGTGCCACGCCCCGTCGGCCGCGCGGAGGCGGTAGACGTGCTCGTACATCGCCCCGGCCGCGAGGCCGGCCTGCCACGCGGCCGCGAGCGGCGCGCGGTCGTCGGGGTGCACGGGGATGTACCAGTCGGCGGCCGGACTCTCGGGCGTCACCGGGACGCCGGTGAACGCGCTCCACGCCCCGTAGCCGTCGAGCGGGCGCCCCTCGGCCGTCGTGCGCCAGACGATCTGCGCCGCGGCCTCGGTCAGCGATCGGTAGCGCGCCTCGCTCGCCCGCACCGCCTCCTCGGCCGCGAGCCGCTCCTCGACGTCGCTCGACACGCCGACCCACTCGGCCACCCGCCCGTCGGGGCCGAGGATCGGGACCCCGCGCGTGTGGAAGCGGTGGTAGCCGCCGTCGGCAAGCCGGAGGCGGTAGGTCGACGTGTAGGGACGGCGCTCGCGGAGGGCGTCGCGCCACTCCGCCTGCATGCGCGGCAGGTCGTCGGGGTGGACGGCGTGCGCCCACCCGTAGCCGCCGGCGTCGTCGGGGGCGGAGCCGATGACCGCCTCCCACCGCCCGAGGTCGATGGCGCGGCCGTGCGCGTCCGTCCGCCACACCACGTCGGCCGTGGCCTCGATGAGGGCGCGGAAGCGGGCCGCCTCCCGGGCTGCGTCGTCGTGCGCCATCGTGCAACAGTGATCCCCGACACCGCGCCGCGCCAGAGGGGCAGGCGCGGGCGCCGGGCGACTCAGGCGCCCGGCCCGCCGTCGAGCGCGAGTACCGCGAAGGTCGCGAGCCAGTGCTCGCCCATGTAGTCGCCCGCCACGTGCGGCAGCCCCGCCGCGAGGTGCCGGCCGGCCGCGGCGAGGGCGGCGGCGTGCCACGAGGCGGGGGCGCCTAACGGACCGCCGGGCGCCCCGGCGAGGGCGCGCCAGCACCACGCCCGGCTCAGGTTGAGGCCGTCCAGGTGCGCGATCTTGCCGTCGGTGCGGTCGCTCACCGCGGCGGGCGCGAACAGCGTGGCCGGCTCGCCCCGCGCGAGGCGCGGGAGGAAGCGCTCGAACCACGACGCGAACTCGCCCGCGGGGAGCGCGCGCCGCATGCACTCGGCCTCGACGAGTGCGCTCGAGAGGAAGTCGTCGCCGCCGGGCTCCCACGCCTGGCAGTCGCGGTCGCCCCCGTACCACGCCCGCGCGCGGTCGCGGACCAAGGCGCCGAGCGCGCCGTCGCCCGCCTCGTCGGCGTAGTCCAGCGCGAGGCGGAGGGCGAACGCGGTGTTGAAGTGCGTCCCGACGCGCACGGGGTAGTCCGCCTGCGGCAGGAACGCGCGGAACCGCGCCGCGAACGCGTCGGCGAGCGGCCGGAGCGCGTCGGCCCACCGCCGCCCGTCCGCCGTCTCGTCCCGCCCGAGCTCGGCCGCGAGCGCGAGCAGCCACGCCCAGCCGTAGGGGCGCTCGAACCCGCGCGATTCCGGGCGCGCGAGGTAGGCGACCTCGCCCGCGACGTGGGCCGGGGTGAAGTGCGCGTCGAAGAGCGCGCGCACCGCGCCCGCCTCGGGGAGCGACGGCACGCGCCGCAGCAGGCGCGCGAGCAGCCAGTAGCCGTGCACGCACGAGTGCCAGTCGAAGCTGCCGTAGAACACGGGGTGGAGCGCGCGCGGCCCTCGCACGTCCTCCGGCCCGGCGAGCACGTGGTCGAGCTTGTTCGGGTACTCGCGCGTGACGTGGCCGAGCGCGAGGGCGGCGAAGCGCGACGCGAGGGCGGGGGTGAGCACGGGCAGGCCGTCGTCAGCGACCGGCGCGGCCGCGGGCCTGTCAGGGGCGGGCGACGACGGCATAGAGGATCGCGGTGTTGGCGGCGAGGAGCGCGAGCGCGGTCGGCGCCTGGACGCGGATCACCGCCCACTCGTCCGGCAGGTCGAGCAGGGCGACGGGGACGACGTTGAAGTTGGCGGCCATCGGCGTGCAGAGCGTGCCGCAGAAGCCGGAGAGCATGCCGAGCGCGGCGACCGCGGCCGGGTCCGCGCCGAAGCGGCCGACGAGCACGGGGAGCCCGAGCGCGAGCGTCATCACCGGGAACGCGGCAAACGCGTTGCCGAGCACGGCCGTGAAGAGCGCCATCCCGAGCGTGTACGCCGCGACGGCGGCGAACGGGATGCCGAGCGGGACGACGCGCTCGAGGCCGTCGGCGACGATCCGGCCGACGCCGGCCGCGGCGAACACGGCGCCGAGCGCAGCGAGCGCCTGGGGGAGGACGGCCGCCCAGCCGACCGCGTCCATGAGCCGGCGCGTCTCGCGCGCGGGGGCCGCGGGCGCGGGGCGGACGAGCGCGACCGCCGCCGCGAGCCCGACCAGGGCGCCGGTGCCTAACGCGACGAGGGTGGGCTGCGCGGGGTCGACGAGCGGCGCGCCGCCGACGCGCAGGCGCCTGTACGCCCAGGTGCCCGCGACCGTGACGGCGGGGACGAGGAGCGCGGGGACGAAGAGCCGGTTGCCGTACGACCGGCCGTCCGGCGGCGGGCCGCCCGGCGCGGGGCCCGCCGTCGCCGGGGCGCCCGCCGGCCGCGCGAACCCGCCGCCGAGGCCC
The DNA here is from genome assembly GCA_019973575.1 of Gemmatimonadetes bacterium T265. Lineage (NCBI taxonomy): Bacteria > Pseudomonadati > Gemmatimonadota > Gemmatimonadetes bacterium T265. The sequence continues at coordinate 1,636,929 of BPUI01000001.1, read as the reverse complement.
GCGAGCGCGCCGAGCGCGACGACGACGAGCCCCGCGCCGACGTCGCCTAACGCGGGGCCGGCGAAAAACGTGAGCGACCAGAGCCCCCAGAACGCCGCCGCCCGCCACCGCCGCGGGTGCGACGCGTCGCGCGCGTTCGCGACCGCGACGACCGCGGTGAGCACGCCCATGAGCGCGTAGACGAAGCCGAGGCCGATCACGCGCCGCGGCCTCGCGCGAGCCGCCGGTCGAGCAGGAGTAGCCGCGCGCCGTGGACGACGAACGCGGCGACCGCCGTCGGCACCGCCCAGAGCGCGACGTGCGTGGGCTCGACGTGCACGCCGTTCTGCTGCAGCACGCCGCGGATGAGCAGGATCGAGCCGATCGCGATGAATACGTCCTCGCCGAAGAAGAGGCCGACGTTGTCCGCGGCGGCCGCGTGCGCGCGGAGCCCCTCGCGCGTCGCCCCATCGGCCGCGCCGGCCGCGCCCTCGACCATCGGGGCGAGCATCGGGCGGACCATCTGCGGATGCCCGCCGAGCGAGGTGAGGCCGAGCGCGGCGGTGAGCTGGCGGAGCGCGAGGTAGGCGAGCAGCACGCGCCCGGGGGTCGCGCCGCGCAGTCGGGCGACGAGCGCGCGCGCGTGCTCCTTGAGCCCCGCCGCCTCCAGCAGGCCGATCGCCGGCACGACGAGCCAGACGATCGCGACGTAGCGGTTCTCGACGAAGGCGTGGCCGAGCGTGGCGAGCACCGCGCCGAGCGGCCGGCCCGCGGCGAGCCCCGTCGCGAGCGCCGCGGCCGCGACGACGAGCAGCGGATTCACGCGGCGGACAAAGCCGACGACGACGAGCAGGACGCCGACGAGCGGGAGGGCGGAAGGTGCTAACACGGTCCGCCCGTTCAGGACTCGTCGGCGACGACCGCCCGGACCGCGTCGGCGTCCCGCCGCGGCGGCGCGCCGAACATGCGGGCGTACTCGCGGCTGAACTGCGACGGGCTCTCGTACCCGACCTGGTACGCGGCGGACTCGGCGCCGACCGCCTCGGCCACCATCAAGCGCCGGGCCTCGAGCAGCCGGAGCTGCTTCTGGTACTGCAACGGTGTCAGCGCGGTCACGGCCCGGAACTGCCGGTGGAAGGCGGACGGGCTCAGCCGGGCGACCCGCGCCAGCTCCTCGACCCGGACTGGCTCGGCGAACCGGTCGCGGAGCACGTGTACCGCCCGGAGGACGGGGACGGCGTGCGTAGTCGCCAGCGCCATGCGGGCGACCACGCCCCCGTGCGGGCCGGTCAGCAGCCAGTAGCAGAGCTCGCGCATGATGAGCGGCCGCAAGGTCGGGATCGCCGCGGGCGTGTCGAGCAGGCGCACCAGGCGCAGCACGCCGTCGGCCAGCGGCTTCTCGACGTTCACGACGACGACGCCCGCGCGCGCGTCGTCGCGTGATGCGTCACGTGCGTCGTCGCGCGCGCCGCCGGCCGGGCCGGGCGGCGACGTTAGGCTTTCGAGAACCTCGCGGATGGCGGCCAGGTCGAGCTCGACGATGACGCCCAGGTACGGCGCGCCCGGGCTGGCCTCGGCCACCCGCCCGACGCCCGGCACCTCGACGCTCGCCACGAGGGCCTGCCCCGCCCGGTACTCGAGCTGCCGTTCGCCGATGACCGCCGTCTTCGCCCCCTGGGCGACGACGCAGAGCGCGGGCTTGAACACCCGGTAGGCGGGCCGCCGCTCGTGATCCGCGCGGTGGAGCGTGAGCCCGTCCACCGCCGTGGCGAACGTGCCCGACCCGCCCCGGGCGTCGGTGTAGCGCCGGACGGCGTCGGCCAACGCACGGACTGACATAGTCGATCCTCCTGTGACAAACACCCTGTGACAGACCCGCGGTCGCGTGCCACCGCGCGACGGTCGCCCGCGGAGTAGGAATAGGCAAGACCCGGGCAGCTTCCGGTATTCCGGGGCTCCGGAGGACCGGGGTAGGTTGCGCGCGGTTACCAATTCCCACGGAGCGCACGATGCCTGCCGCAAATCCAGACGCCACACCCAGGAAGACCGCGATCGTCACCGGCGGCAGCCGGGGGCTCGGCCGCAACACCGTGTTGAGCCTCGCCGAGCGCGGCGTCGACTCGATCTTCACCTACCATTCCAACCGAGCAGAAGCCGACAAGGTAATCGGCCTGGTAACCGAGGCCGGGCGACGGGCGATCGCCCTGCAGCTCGACGCCGGCGACGTCGGCTCCTTCGACGATTTTGCGGAGCGCGTACGCCAGGCGCTCGGCGAACTCGGGGCCGAGCGGTTCGACTACCTCGTCAACAACGCGGGCACCTCGCACGGGAAGAGCTTCGAGCAGACCACGGAGGCGGAGCTGGACGCCCTCTACAACGTCCATCTCAAGGGCGTATTCTTCCTGACCCAGAAGCTGCTGCCGCTCATCAACGACGGCGGACGGATCGTGAACCTGTCGACCGGTCTCACGCGCATCGTGATGCCGAACCGCGCCGCCTACGGCTCGATCAAGGGGGCGGTCGAGGTGCTGACGAAGTACATGGCCAAGGAATTGGGGCCGCGCCGGATCGCGGTCAACGTCGTCGCGCCGGGCGCCATCGCCACCGACTTCAGCGGCGGCGTGGTCCGCGACAATCCCGAGGTGAACAAGGCCGTCGCCGGCATGACCGCGCTGGGGCGTGCCGGCCTGCCCGACGACATCGGCCCGATGATCGCGTCGCTGCTCTCCGAGGACAACCGCTGGGTCAACGCGCAGCGCATCGAGGTCTCCGGCGGCATGGCGATTTAGCCGCTCGGTCCCAGGACGAGGTGGTCGGGTGACCGTCGCTGCGCCGTTCCCGCCGCGGAGGTCAGACCGCCACACCCCGGGGCCAAACGTCTAGCATAATACCGACGTAGTCACCCCGCCCCAACCACGCCCGCGCCGCCATGTCCGCCGAGACCACCGCCCGACACCTCCGCTGGGAGGACCTGCCGAGAGAGCAGGTCACCCCGCAGCTCGCCCGCCGCCTCGTGACGAGCGAGCGGATGATGCTCGCCCAGGTCTACCTCGACCGCGGGAGCGTCGTCCCGAAGCACTCGCACGAGAACGAACAGATCACCTGGATCGTCGAGGGCGCGCTCCGCTTCTGGCTCGGCGAGGACGGGGCCGAGGAGGTCGTCGTGCGGGCGGGCGAGGTGCTCGTGATCCCGTCGCACCTGCCGCACGCGGCCGAGGCGCTCGAGGACACGCTCGACGTCGACATCTTCTGCCCGCCGCGGGCGGACTGGCTGGACGGCACGGACACGTACTTCCACGCGGCCGCGCCGGCGGCCGCGGCGTCGGCGCCGGAGCGTTAGGCGTGGACCTCGGCATCCGGGGCAAGGTCGCGCTCGTCGCCGCCTCGAGCCGCGGCCTCGGGCGGGCGACGGCGGAGGCGCTCGCGGCGGAGGGCGCGGACCTCGTGCTCTGCGCGCGCGGGGCGGGGGCGCTGGCGGAGACGGCCGAGCACGTGCGCCGGACGTACGGCGTGCGCGTCGCGGACGTCGCGGCCGACGTCGCGGACCCGGCGGGCGTGGCGCGCGTCGTCGGCGCGGCGGAGGCGTTAGGCCCGGTCGAGATCCTCGTCACCAACGCCGGCGGGCCGCCGGCCGGGCCGTTCGAGAGCCACGACGCCGCCGCGTGGCAGGAGGCGGTGCGCGTCAACCTGGCGAGCGTCGTCGAGCTCGTGCGCGCCGTGCTCCCCGGCATGAAGGCGCGGCGGTGGGGGCGGGTCGTCAACGTGACGTCGATCGCCGTCAAGCAGCCGGTCGACAACCTCATCCTCTCGAACAGCGTGCGGGCCGCGGTGACCGGGTTCGCGCGCACGCTCGCCAACGAGGTGGCGCCGTTCGGGGTGACGGTGAACAACGTCATGCCCGGCTACACGCGCACGGCGCGCGTCGACGAGCTGGCGCGGCGCAACGCGGCGCTCCGCGGCACTACGCCGGCGGACGAGTTCGGCGGCTGGGAGCGGCAGATCCCGATGGGGCGGCTCGGCGAGCCGGCGGAGTTCGGGGCGATGGTGGCGTTCCTGTGCTCGCGCCAGGCGAGTTACACGACGGGGGCCTCGATCCCGGTGGACGGGGGGTGGATCCGGGCGCTGGTGTGAGCGTGCTTGTCGGAAGATTCTGGACACCCGTGTCATCCTGAGCGCAGCGAAGGATCTTGCGTGCGGCCAACGGAGCCCCGGTAGACGGGGACGGGCCGGCCCGACCGGATGCAGTCTCGCGGCGGGGACACGAGATCCTTCGCTGCGCTCAGGATGACACAGCTGCCTCACGACCACACGGCTGCCCGATGACCGACACGCTCCTCACCTCCCCCGCCCCCGCCGCCCGCCTGGCCCTCCTGTCCGGCGAGGGGGCGCTCGACGTCTTCCGCCGCGCGCAGGAACTCGAGCGCGCCGGGCGCCCCGTCATCCACCTCGAGCTCGGCGCCCCCGACGTCGACGCGCCCTCGCACGTCGTCGACGCGGCCGTGGCCGCCCTGCGCGCCGGCGACGCGCGCTACGTCGCGCCGCAGGGCCTCCCCGAGCTGCGCGAGGCGATCGCCGCCGACGTGCGCTCGCGCGGCGTGGAGGCGGACGCCGACCGGGTGCTGGTCACGCCGAGCGCGAAGACGGCGGTGTTCTACGCGCTGCTCGCGGCCGTGGGGCCGGGCGACGAGGTGCTCGTGCCCGACCCCGGGTTCCCGATCTACGCCTCAGTGGTGCGCTTCGCGGGCGGGGTGCCGGTGGGCTACGCGCACGACGCCGACGGCGCGCCCGACCTCGACGACGTCGCCGCGCGGGTCACGCCGCGCACGCGCGCCCTCGCGCTCAACGCGCCCGGCAACCCGACCGGCGGTGCGTTAGGCCCGGCGGCCCTCGCGCGCCTCGCCGAGCTGGCGCGGCGGCACGACCTCGTCGTCGTCGCCGACGACATCTACTCGCGGCTCGTCTACGAGGGGGGGCGGGCGCCGAGCGCGGCGGCGTTCGCGCCCGAGCGCACGCTGCTCGTCGACGGGTTCTCGAAGACGTACGCGATGACGGGCTACCGGCTGGGGTACCTCGTCGCGCCGCCGGCGTGGACCGAGCGGCTCGTCACGCTCGCGGTGAACGGGCACACGTGCGTGCCGCCGTTCGTGCAGCGGGCGGGCGTGGCGGCGCTCGCCGGGCCGCAGGACGCGGTCGCGGCGCAGGTCGCGGCGTACCGCGCGCGGCGCGACTTTCTCGTCGCGGCGCTCGGCGCGATCGCGGGCGTGCGCTGCGCCGCCCCGGCGGGGGCGTTCTACGTCTTCCCCGACTTCTCCGCGGCGCTCGCGCCCCGGGGGCTGACGTCGCGCGCCTTCGCCGGCCGGCTGCTGGAGGCGCACGGCGTGGCCGCGATCGACGGCGCGGCGTTCGGGCCGTGCGGCGAGGGGCACCTGCGCTTCTCGTTCGCGTCGGCGCGCTCGGACCTCGACGCGGCGGTCGCGCGCGTGCGGGAGGCGGTGGCCGCGTTAGGCGCATGACGCCGCCGGGGTTACGCCGGCATCACGGCGGCCCCGGCGTTACGCGGACGTCACGGCCGAGTGCGACGTTCGTCACGCGGCAGCGGAGGGACGTAGCACGCGTGACTGCGTATGGTGACATACAGCACGCGGCGTCGGTTACGGCTCGGGTTCGTTGTGGTCGTTCCGCGCGGGCGTCCATCCGCACGGACGTTCCCGCATCCTTCCACGTAGCCCCGCCGTATGCAGCCCACGTCGCACCGCCGCCCGCCCGCCCGCCCGCCGCGCCCGTCCGCCGCACTCCCCGCCTTCTTCGCCGCCCTCACACTCGCCGCCTCCGCCTGCCGCGACGCGACCACCGCGCCGGTCGCGAGCGCGAACGCCGCCGGCCCGTCCGCCGCGCTCGGCCTCGCCAACAACGCCGCCGCCGACACGCTCGCCGTCGGCGGCACCGTGCAGCTGACGGCCGCGCTCCTCGCGACCGACCACGCGGCCCCCGCGTGGACCTCGTCCAACGCCGCCGTCGCGACCGTCTCGCGGACGGGGCTCGTCACGGCCGTCGGCGCCGGCTCGGCGACCGTCACGGCCGCCAACAGCTCGGCGGCCCGGAGCGTCGCGGTCGTCGTCCGCGCGACCCGGGCCGCCGCGACGGGCACCGCCGCGCAGGTGCTCGCCTTCATGGCCGCGTCGAACGTGCCCACGGTCGCCGCGCTGCAGGCCAGGGGCGGCGTCTACGCCCGCTACGAGTCCGACTTCGTCAAGTACGCCGACTCGCACTGGGCCGGCGACAGCACGTCGTTCGACGCGAACTTCTACGACCGCGCGATGATCTACTACGTGTGGTGGGCGCGGACCGGGAACGCGACGTACCTCGACCGGGCCAACAAGCTCGCCCTGAACGCGCGGACGTACCTGGAGAACACGAACTACACCCCGCCGTCGTACAACATGATGATCGACGGCGTCGCGCTCCACGCGCTCGTCACCGGCGACCAGCGCTCGGCGACGACGGTGGCGAAGGTCGCCGACGTGATGGGGAACCCGAACGGGTGGTGGGCGTACGTCGCGGGGCACCTGCACGACCAGGACGGCGACAGCCGCCACTCCGCCCGCGTGCTCTCCGCCGTGCTCGACGCCTACCTGCTGAAGGTGACGAGCCCGCGCGGCTACGACTACGCGGCGATCCTGCCCCCGCTCATGGCCCGGATCCTGACCACGCAGGGGCGCTACGGCGCGTTCCGCTGGCCGGGGCAGTGCAACTACAACAAGCCGTTCATGAGCGGCATGGTCGACGACGCGCTGATCCGGTATCACGTCTCGTTCCAGGCCGACGCACGCATCGTGGACGCCGTCAAGCGGTCGGTCGACTTCATGTGGACGCACGACTGGGTCGCCTCGAAGCCGGGGTTCCGCTACCTCGACGCCGACTGCAGCAACACGAACAGCGGCGGCACCGGCCTGCCGGTCTCGGACCTCAACAACCTGATCTCGTCGGGCTACGCGTTCGTCGCCCAGCAGACCGGCGACGCGTCGTACTACGCGAAGGGCGACGCGGCCTTCGCGAGCGGCGTCTACGGCGCCTGGATCACGGGCTCCAAGCAGTTCAACCAGGAGTATACGGCCTCGTACCGGTTCCTCTCGCTCCGTTTCTGAGCGCGGGCGGTGCCTGACGGGGCGGGCGCTTCGTTAGGCACCCTCCTCCGCGAGCCGGGCCTCGAGCCCGGCCCGCAGCGCCGCCAGCCGCGCGGGCGCGAACTCGCGCGGCGCCGGGCACACCGCCTCGAGCGCGCGCACGAGCACCCCGGCGACGAGGTAGTTGCGCACCCGCTTGTCGTCGGCCGGGACGACGTACCACGGCGCGCGCCGCGCGGCCGTCTTCCGCAGCACGTCGCGGTACGCGCGCGTGTAGTCGTCCCAGCGCGCGCGGTCGTCGAGGTCGCCCGGGTCGTACTTATAGTTCTTGTCCGGCGCGTCCAGCCGCGCGCGCAGCCGCCGCGCCTGCTCGGCGCGCGACACGTGCAGGAACAGCTTGACGACCGCCGTCCCCTCGTCGGCGAGCAGGCGCTCGAACTCCGCGATGTGGCGGTACCGGCGCGACCACACCGCCTCGGGCACGAGTCCGCGCACGCGCGCCACGAGCACGTCCTCGTAGTGCGAGCGGTTGAAGATCCCGACGACGCCGCGCGGCGGGCAGGCGGCGTGCGCGCGCCAGAGGTAGTCGTGCCGCGTCTCCTCGCCCGCGGGCGCCTCGAACGCGGTGACGCGACACGCCTTCGGGTCCAGCCCCGAGAACACGTGGCGCACGGTGCCGTCCTTGCCGCCCGCGTCGCGCGCCTGCAGCACGACGAGCAGCGCGTGCGACCCATCGGCGATGAAGCGCGCGTGCAGCGCGGCGAGTGCCTCGAGGCGCTCGGTGCTCGCCCGCGCGAGCGCCTTGCCGTGCGGGGCGTCGTCGGGCGGGGTCGCCTCCGCGTCGGCGAGCGCGGGCACGTGGTCGGGGTCGACGGGCACGAGGTGCATGCCCGGCCGCGGTGGAAGAACTACGCCGGCGGGCGGGTCCGCCCGACACGCCGGCCTACGACACGCCGGCCTACGACGCGCCGGCCCACGACGCGCCGGACTACGGCCCGGGCTCGTTGCCGCTAGGTTGCGTCGTCCCGGGGCGCCCCGCGCGCGCCGCCCACCCCCGATTCGCGGAGTCCGCCACGTGGCCCGAAAGCCGAACTACGGTTTCGAAAAGCGGCAGAAGGAGCTCGACCGCAAGAACAAGAAGGAAGAGAAGCTCAAGCGTCGCGAGGAGGGCCGCGACGACGGCGGGAGCAGCGAGCCCGGGTTCGACGAGTACGGGCGGCCGATCACCGTGCTGCCCGGGGCCAACCCGGCCGCCGACGAGGCGGACGGCGCCTGACGCGGCCGCCAGGGCGGGCCGCCCCGGTGGTCACCGCCCGGGCAACGACGGCTCAGCCGACGAGCATCGCCTCGCAACGGGCGGCGAGCGCGTCGCGCGTGTAGCGGGCGCCGTCGGCCGCCTTCCACTCCCACGCGCCGCCGTCGGCGAGGGCGGGCGTGAGGATCTCTTGCGCCAGCGTCTCCGCACCGCCGCCCGCCCCCGGCGCACGGGCCGCCCCGGGCCGCGCCACGCGCCCGCTCCACGTGACGATCTGCAACTCGCCGAGCTGGAGGTCGGAGGCGCCGGGCGGGAACCACGACACGCTCACGGCGCGCGTCGGCCCCTGCAGGATGCACCCGCGCGGCGTGCGCACGCGCTGCACCTCGGGCGTGGTCTCGCCCCCACGCGCGGGCGGGCGCTCGGGCGCGAGGGCGTCGAGGAGCGCATTGACCGCGTGCTGCACACCGGTACGCTGCTGCGCCGTGGGACGGTCCTCCCAGCGCGACGCGGTCGCGCCGTGCACGCCTACCACTTCGTCGTCCATCGCGTGTGCCTCCGGCGCGGAGCCCGCGCCATGCCTTTCTCTCGGTTCTATCGGTGCCGAAAACTCGAAAGGGCTCTCGCGAGCGCGAGAGCCCCGGACGGCGTACTAGGACTGCAAGCTAGAGATCGGTCCAACAGTCGGCAACCCGAACACGCGGTGCACGAGCCACCACCACGCCGTCATCGCAGCACGCCGACTGCTGCCTCCGCTGCGCGAACCACCGCGCCGTCCGCGACGAGGGCGTACACCGCGCGCAGGTCCGCCTGCAACGCGCGGTCACCGTCGAGCGCCGGCACGACGGCGCGTACGGCCTCGTAGGCCGCCCCGGTCCCGGGCGCCGGCTCCAGTGGCCGCCGGAACTCCAGCGCCTGCGCCGCGCACAACAGCTCGATCGCGACCACCCACTGCGCGTGCTCGACGACCTGCCGCGCGTGCCGCGCGCTCGTCGTTCCCATCGAGACGTGGTCCTCCTGGTTGGCGCTCGTCGGAATGCTGTCGGCGCTCGCCGGGTGCGCGAGCACCTTGTTCTCGCTCACGAGGCTCGCGGCCGTGTACTGCACGATCATCAGCCCCGAGTTGAGCCCCTGGCGCGGCGTGAGGAACGCGGGCAGCCCGTCCGACACCGCGGGGTCCAGCAGGTGCGCCGTCCGCCGCTCGGAGATGTTCGCCAGCTCGGCCACCGCCAGCTTCGCATAGTCCATCGCGAGCGCCACCGGCTGCCCGTGGAAGTTGCCGGCCGACAGCACGCGGCCCGCGCGGCCGTCCGGCCCGCGGTCGTCCGGCCCACGGTCATCTGGAAAGAGCAGCGGGTTGTCGGTGACGCTGTTCGCCTCACGCTCCAACACCTCCGCCGCGTGGGCGAGCGCGTCGCGCGTGGCGCCGTGCACCTGCGGGATGCAGCGCAGGCTGTAGGCGTCCTGCACCTTGGGGCAGTCGGCGTGCGCGGCGTGGATGCCGCTCCCGGCGCCGAGCCGCCGCACGTTCTCCGCGGCCGCGGCCGCGCCCGGGTGTGGCCGCAGCTCCGCGACGCGCGGGTCGAAGGCGGCGAGCGTGCCCTGGAGCGCCTCGAGCGACATCGCGCCCGCCACGTCGGCGCAGGTCGCAAGCGCGAGCCCGTCGGCGACGGCGAGGGCGCCGAGCGCGGTCATCGCCTGGGTGCCGTTGATGAGCGCGAGCCCTTCCTTGGCGTCGAGCACCGCGGGGGCGAGCCCGGCCCGCGCGAGCGCGTCGGCCGCGGGGAGCACCGCGCCGCCCAACTCCGCCTCGCCCTCGCCGATGAGCGTGAGCGCGACGTGCGCGAGCGGGGCGAGGTCGCCGCTCGCGCCCACCGAGCCCTGCGCGGGGACGACGGGGTGCACGCCGCGGTCGAGGCAGTCGAGCAGGAGTTGCAGCGTCTCGGGGCGGATGCCGCTGTGGCCGACGGCGAGGCTCTGCGCCCGGAGCAGGAGCATCGCGCGCACGACTTCGGCCGGCAGCGGCGCGCCGACGCCGACCGCGTGCGAGAGGACGAGGTGCCGCTGCAGCGCGCGCACGTCTTCGGCCGCGATGCGCACGTGCGCGAGCCGGCCGAAGCCCGTGTTGATGCCGTACGCCGTGCGCCCGTCGGCGACGATCCGCTCGACGAACGCCCGGCTCGCGCGCACGCGCTCGAGCGCCGCGGGGGCGAGTGCGACCGGCGCGCGGTGGCGCGCGACGCGCACGACGTCGTCGAGCGTGATCGGCTCGCCGACGACGACGGGTGCGGCGCCGGCGGACTGGCGGTCGCGGGGCCGGGCGGGAGCTACCGAACGCTGGGCGGGCACGCGGGGTCGGGGAAGACGCGGACGGCGGCGGCCGATCGTGCGCCGCCGGACGGCGGAGAGTATAGCCGCGGCGCGCTTGCCCGCCCGTTCGCGGCCGGGGTAGACTGCGCCCGCCGGGCGAGGGCTCGGCCCGCGACGCCCGCCTTCCCCGCATGTCCAACCCCACCGACGCGTTCCAGCAGCGGGCCGACGAGGTCGTCCGCCGGCGCCCGCTCGCCCTCATGGCGTGGGGCGACCTGGCACGCGGCGAAGGGGCGGGCGCGCGTCCCGAAATGGCGGGGGCGCTGCGGATCGGGACGCTTCGCTACGAACAGCGCGCCACGGGACGGCCGCTGCGACTGCCCGCGACGGTCGGACACACCGAGTCGGCGCGCCACCTGCTCCTCGCCCGGCCGCCGGCGCTCGCGGACCGCGCGTCGTCGCTGCTCAACGCGCTCGCGCTCCGCTTCGTGCTCGCGCGCGACGCGTCGCAGCAGGTGCTGGTGGTCGACGAGTTCGAGGACACGCGCCGGATCCCGCCCGCGCTCCGCGCGTTGCCCGAGCGCGTCCAGACCTTCGCCCCGGGGTACATCGACAACTGGCTACAGGACCGCGAGGGCGCGTCGCCGCTCGTCGTCGTGCACGCCACGCGGTTCGAGGGCGCGGCGGACTACGACGACGAGGCGTACAACGCGTTCGGGCCGCGGGCGCTCGCCGCGCTCGTCGACCGGCTGCGCGCGCGCGACCCGGCCGACGCGCAGTTCGCGCTCGCCTTCGACCCGTCCGACCCGCACCACCCGGTGCAGCGGGCGTTCGAGGACGCGACCGTGCCCGCGGTGCGGGTGCGGCTCGCGGCCGACCCGGCGGGCGACGCGTACGACGGCGCGGCGTACGCGAACCTCGCGCTGCGCTTCACGGCGGACGCGTACCCGCCGGAGGACCTGGTGACGGAGTTGCTGGCGACCGCGGCCCCCTGAGTGCGGGCGTTAGGCGCGGGGCGGCCGATCAGCGGAGCCACGCAAACCCACCCTGCACGGGGTTGGCGTCCGCCGTCTCGGCTTGGGCAATCCAGGTGCTGAGGGCACGGACGTGCGCCCCGACGTCGCACTGGCGCACCGACGTCGCGAAGAACAACACACCGGGGACCAACTCGCCGCGGCCCGCGAGCGCTTCGACGAGCGGTGCGAAATCGCGGTAGTTGCGGGTTACCACGATGCGACCCTCGTCCCGGGCCCATTGCAGGACGGCCGCGTCGTCGGCACGTGCCATTCCCACATCGGCCACGTGCACGACGTCCACTCCTTGCGCGCCGAGCGCGTGCAGCGCGGGGCCGTTCACATGCTGGTCGAAGAGAAACCGGAACGTCACCCGCGGGCGACGTCCGCGCCGGCGGCCTCACCCCGTCCCCCGAGCAGCCGCTCAACGCGCGCGTTCTCGGCCAGCATCGTCGCGACTTCCTCCGGAAAACGCTCGGCGTAGGCGAGCGCCTGGTCGAGGGCTTCGGGCGCGACGAACCCGGCGAAATGGGTGTACAGCCCCTGGCGATCATCGCCGTAGTCGCGGGCCACCAGCACCACTTCCCATACGTCGGGCCCGTCACGCAGGACGGCGCGGCGACCGCTGACCCCGTCGCGGAACGTGATCGCAGGTAGCCGTTGGGCGGCCCACCACTCCTGCACGACACGACGGAGCCCGGGCGAGGGCTTCTCGCCGTGCGACTGCCAGAATGCTTCGACGTCCTCCTTGAGCCAATCCTCAAGTCGTGCCGTGACCGTCGCCATGCGGCCCCCCTGCCCCGTGTCCATATGTGTACGCTGTTTACAACGTATACGGAGCGTCGGTGCGTGCCGCGGTCACCCCCGCCCCGCCGCCGTGAACAGCGGCTGCTGCACTCCCAGCCCGAACTCCAGCATCGCCTTCGCCGCCGAGACGAAGAACGGCTCGATGACGAGCATCTCGTCCGCGCGCTCCTCGGTCTGCGCCTCCTTCCACGCCGACCCTTCGCCGAAGAACACCGCGCGGATGCGCCCGCTCAGCTCCGCGTCGTCGAGCGTCGCGGGCGTGAGGCGGAGCAGCCGCACGAAGTCCAGCTCGCGGATGCCGAGGTTGAGCGTGCCGAACGCCTGCACGAACGCCGCGAACACCGGCAGCTTGCCCGCCTTGAAGCCGAGCTTGGGCGCGCGGAGCGTGCGCAGCACCTCGTACGTGAGCGGCGTATTCCACGGCACCTCGGTGCCGTCCTCCGCCGCGAGCCGGAACTCGGCGATCGGGTTGGCGTGGCGCCCGTCGTCGCCGCGGCGCAGCCCCCGCCCGTGGAGCAGCGAGTCGGGGAGGTTGAGCAGCCCGGTCGCCACCTCGCGCTTGGCCGAGTCGGCCTCGGGGAGCCGGACCTTGACCGCGCAGGCGACCGGCGGGCGCCCCGCGATCGTGTCGTCGACGCTGAGTCCCGCGCGGAAGAAGTGCGCGACGAGCTGTTCGCCGGCCGTGGCGCCGTTCGCGTCGCGCGCGTTGCGGAGCGCCGAGATCCAGTCGAGGAGGAGCGCGCCGCGGCCGGCGAGGTGGAGCACGTAGCCTTCCTCCTCGCGCCCGGGCTCCATCGGGTAGGCCATCAGCCCCATGAAGAACGCGTTAGTCGCGAACAGGTAGGCGACCGCGGCGAGCACGCGCTGCCCGTCGGGGCCGGCCGAGAGTAGGGCCTTGGCGAACTTGCGCGTCGTCTCGCCGTCGCCGCCCGTCGCGGCGAGCGTGCGGATGAGCAGCCCCGCGCCGACGGCCCGCTTCTCCGGGTCGGTGAGGAGGCGCGAGATGCGCTCCACCTGCGGCGCGGGGAGGCCGACGAAGTCGCTCCGCAGCGCGTACGCCACGGCTTCCACCGTGCGCCGGTCCGCGCCGATGATCCGGTTGACGACGTTGCCCGCGAAGCGGATCGACGCGTACACCGGCTCCGCGTCGACGCGGCGGATGACGAAGTCCGACGTGCTCCCGCCGACGTCGACGGCGAACAGCCCCTGCCCCTCGACGTCGACGCGCCGGTGCGCGAAGTACGCCTCGAGCGCCGTCGCCTCGTCGCACGGCAGCTCGACGGCGATCCGCTGCACCTCGGCCGCGCGCTCTCCGTTAGGCGTCGCGTTCGTCGTCTCCTCCTCGCCGTCGGAGTTGACCTCGACGCCCGCGGGGAGGGCGGGGTTGGCCGCGGCGACGGCCGCCTGCAGCGTCGCCTCGAACGCCTCGCGCTGGTTCTGCGAGAAGACGCCCGGGTACGACGCGTACACGGTCTCGAGCCGCGCCTCGCGCGCCGCGGCCTCCGCGCCGATCAGGAGGCAGAAGTGCGAGAGGTAGTTCTTGAACGCGAGGTCGGCCTCGAGCTTCTCGGGGCCGCCGGCCATCGGGCGCCACTTGAGGTCGGAGCGCAGGCTCGTCCACGAGCGCCCCTTCACGTCCGTGCCGTAGAAGGCGAGCCCGTGCCCGGGCAGCCAGCGCTTGTGCGGGAAGTCGCGCGGGTTGACCGGCCGGTCCGCGGGCATCCAGAGCAGCGTCGGCGCGCCGGGCGGGGTGGCGGGTTCCTGTCGGAAGGTGAAGAAGTTGAACTCGACGTCGCGCCCCGGGCCCAACACGCGCACCGTGCGGTTGGCGAGCGGCAGCTCGCGCGCCTCGTCGGCCCCCTTGGGCTTCACGAAGGCGAGCGTGTGCGTGCTGCCGAAGTCGACCGCGACGCGCCACGGCTTGCGCCAGAGCTCCAGGTCGTCGGGCGCGCCGGGCGCGGTCACGTTCGGCGGCCGGACGACGAGCAGCCCGCGCGCGACCGGCGCCGAGCCGTTCCCGTACCCGGCGCCGGCGCGCGCCGCGCCCTGCGCCGCCGTCACCTGCCAGAGCCGGAGCGGCCGGTCCGAGAGCCCCCAGCGCGTGCCCGCGGCGCCGTCGGGCGCGAACTCCGCCCGCGTCTCCCCGGCCGCCGGCGCGACGGGCTCGAAGCGCGCCGCGTTGGACGCCGCGGCCGGCGGGGCCGCGTTCGCCCAGAAGTAGCTCTTCCACCCCGCGCGCTCGAAGTTGGGCCACACCCACAGGTTGCTGAGCGCGACCTCGACCACGCCGCCGTGCCGCGGGTACTCGCGCTCGAAGCGCAGCACGCGCTCGCCCTGCAGCGGCAGGTCCAGCCGGACCGCGACCACGCCGCGGTCGCGCCGGTCCTCCGCCGTCACCGTCGCCAGCGTCGCGTCGTCGAGCGCGCCCGCGGCGACCTCGACCCGGAGCGGCAGGAAGTAGCGCGTCCCGCCGGCGACGAGCAGGCGCGCGAACGCGGGGTCCACCTCTTCGTCGGGCGCGAGCAGCTTGATGAGCCGCTCCTCGAACAGGTCGTCCAGCGCGAGGCGGCGCTCGCCGGCGAGGAGCGTGCGCGCGACCGAGCCGTGCACCTCGCCGTGCGCGACGTCCACCTCGACCGCGCCGCGCACCGGCAGCCGGCCGTGCACCGGGTTCCCCGCGCGGTCGAGCAGGCGCCCGCCCGCCGGGTCGACGATCGTCGCCGGCGCGCTCGCGAGCGCGAACGGGTGCGGCTCGACCGCCGCCTCGACGCGCAGCGGGTGCACGAAGTCGAGCGGCGCGCGGAAGAGCTCCGCGCCCGCGTCCAGCTCCAGCTCCGCCGTCCGCTCGCGCGCCTCGGCCTCGCCGCCTAACGTGGCCGCGCACTCGCCGTACCACGCGCGGAGCTCCTCCTCCAGCCGCCGGCGGCGCGACACGCCCCCGCCCTCCCCCGCCAGCCGGCCGAGCGCCGCGTCGAGCGCAGCGCGGTCGCGCACCGCCTCGTAGGTGCGGCGCACCCACGCCGTGAGCACGAGCAGCACGCGCCGCGCCGACGCGGAGGCCACCTCGCCGGGCTGCGGCCGGTACACCTCCAGCGGGTCGGCGAGGCGGCCGGCGCGCAGGAAGGGAAGCTGCACGCGCGCCGGGTCGAGCGGCCGGCGCCCGGTGAACACCAGCGTTACCGGCGACGACGACCCGACGAGCTGCCGGTTCCAGTAGAGGAGCGACATCTCCGCCGCCGCGGGCCACCCGCCCGGGTACATCTCGGCGAGCGGCGTCCCGCGGAGCGGCACGTGCTGGACCGTGAGCTGCCCCTGGCCGAACAGCTCCGAGAGGGCGATCAGGCCCAACAGCCCGCGCCACTCGCCGCGGATCTGCGCGCGCGCCGGGTGCGGGTTGCGGTAGAGCAGCGTGTGCTCGAAGAGGAGCGCCCGCGCCCACGGCGACGGCAGGCTCAGGCGCTCGACCTTGTCGGGGCCGACCGCGTCCTCGGGGAGCGTGATGTGGCCGGCGAACTTCACGAGCTCGTCGCCGCCTAACGCGGACCAGCGCGCGGCGCGCGCCCCGGCCGGGAAGTCGGGGTCGAGCCGCGGGAGGAAGGGCGGCGCGGCGGAGGGCGCGGCGGGCGACGGGGTCGTCGGGGCGGTCATGGCAGGTACGTCGCGGGTGTATGGCCTTGCGTCATCACGGTCCCGGGGCTGTCATCCCGAGCGCAGCGAAGGATCGCTCCGCCGCGCGCGCCGATCCCTCGCTGCGCTCGGGATGACAGACGGCGCAGTCGGGACGACCCCGAACCGGGTGGCACGCGCCCGTTCACCAGTTCGGATACAACGTCGCGCAGAAGTCGTCGGCCGCGCGCGTCAGCAGCTCCAGGTAGAAGCCCACCGGCGTGCGCTGGTGGATCTGCCCGCGCCGCACGCCGCCGATGCGCTTCGTGTAGAGCTCCGTGTACGGCTGCCCGCGCGCCGCCGCGCCCGGCGCGACCTGCGCGAGCGGCCCGCCGTCCGGGCGGTCGCGGTAGTAGCCGTCCGGGTTCTCCAGGTAGCGCCGCACGTCGCGTGGGAACGAGTCCGAGAGCAGCCCGTCGGCCTGCGCGTCGACCTCGGTCATCCAGTCGAGGAAGCGCGCCGCGAAGCGCGTGAACGCGTCGAACGCCGCGTTCCCGGGCTCGATCCGCGCCCCCGTCTCCTGCCGCATCACCGCCATGAACGCGCTGTCGCCGAGCGCCCCGACGTTGGGCGCGAGGTACATCGCGTGCAGCGCGCACGCCGTCGCGAACGAGACGAGGTTGCGCCGCAGCTGCAGCGGCGCCGCGTCGGGGAAGGCGTCGTACGTCGTCCCCTCCGAATACGCCGCGTACACGGGCGGCGCCTCCCCCTCCGGCGCGCGCTCGGCCGGCGGGTCGCGGAAGAAGTTCACGACCGCGAGCGCCGCGGCCAGCTCCGCGTAGTGCGCGCGGTTCTTCTGCGCCGTCCCGCCGCGCACCGGCGCGCCGTCGTTGGTCGGGCTCCGCTCCGGCGCGCCCACGAGGTACACGCGGTCGTAGCCCACCGGCGTCGTGCCGTAATGAAAGAGCGACGACTTGGTCGTGATCGGGTGCAGCCGGCTGTCGGGGAGGTTGGGGTCCTCCGCGGCGTTGAACGAGAAGTACGGCGCGAGCTGCACGCAGCCGACGCGCAGGTTGCGCTGCAGGTCCTGGAAGCGCGGGTGCTCGCGCAGGAAGGGCGGCACCGCGGGGAGCCCCGACGCGCCCGTCCCGCCGAAGATCGAGCCGACGACGACGACGCGCGCGCCGCTCCCCTTGGCCGCCGCCTCGAGCGCGTCGAGGAAGCGCGTCAGCGCGTCGTTCACCCGCTCGCCCGCCGCGGGCGCCGTCGCCGACGTACTCGCCGCGCGCCGGAAGGTCTGGAACATGTCGAGCGCGCCGACGTGCGCCCGGCCGACGTAGCCCTGCTCGAACGTCATGTCGAGGTCGCCCTCGTCGTAGAGCAGCTCGTAGAGCGCGTTCACCCCGCCGCCGCCTTCCGTACTCGGCGAGTAGTGCAGCAGGTCGCGCCAGCGGCGCGTGGCGTTGCCGTACTTCCAGAGGAACGAATCGCGCCCCTCGGTCGCCGTCGCGTCGCCCGGGCGCAGGTTGAGCGGCGTCGAAAAGAAGGGCGACGCCGCCCCGGCCGCGTCGGCGTCGAGCGCGGCGTGCAGCTCGTGGTAGCGCACGAGCTGGTCGACCGCGCGCTGCGTGTTGCCGTTGTTCTCATCCGGGTCGACGAGCAGCACGTAGGTCGGCTCGGCGAGCACGCGCGCCGCCGCGAGGTGCGCGAGCGCCTCGGCGCAGCGCGCGCCCGTGCCGCCGAAGGCGAGGACGAAGTTGGACGTGGTGGCCATGGGCAGTAGAAGGTGCCTAACGTCCCGTGACCGCCGCGCGCCCTTCCCACGGGCGGGCCGTGACGAGCCCGGCGAAGACCAGCGCGGCGACGAGCCACGCCGCGCCGAGCACGCCGAGGTACTTCCCGCCCCCGGCGACCAGCCCGACGCGGCCCGACGGCGTGAGCTGCCAGTCGGCCTTGTTGTAGGCGAGCCCGAGCGTCAGCAGGAGCGTGAGCAGCAGCGCGGCGACGCCGCTCAGCAGCCCCCACGTCACGACGCGCCGGTGCAGCACCGCGGTCGGCTCGCCCGGGCGGCTGTGCACCGCGCGCGGGACGAGCAGCCCGCCGCCGAGCCCCGCGAGGCCGCCTAACAGCGCGGCGAAGAGCGTCGCCTGCAGGTACCACTGGTCGAGCGACTCGGCCGCGACCTGCTGGCTCTCGGGGGAGGTGAAGAAGCCGAACGAGACGATCGCGAGGGCGAGCGCGACGAAGGCGAGCAGCCAGTAGATGGGGCGCACGGGAGGAGGCGGAATGTGAGGCGCGACGGGGAAGACGAGAAAGGCGAGCGAGCCAACGGTCATCCTGAGCGCAGCGAAGGATCGCTGTCCTGGCAACGGTCCGGCGCGGGGTCGGATCGGGCCGGTCGCCTCGGACCGCGATCCTTCGCCTGCGCTGCGCTCCGGCTCAGGATGACAGCCCGCAGGTCGTGACCGCCTCCCTGCACGCGCGCCGGTGCACGATCCGCGCTAGCCGACGGGGCTCACCGGTACGTCACCGTGAACGCCACGTCCGCCCGCGGCAGCGACCGTTCCACCTGCGCGCGCAGCAGCTGCTCGACGACCCACGCAAAGCGATACGTACGATCGGCCGACGCGGGTTCAGCGTCGGAGTCGGTCGAGAGCGCCGCGACCGCCGGGCTCACGCTGGCCGCGCCGGGCGCGAGGCGCGCCGCGAAGAAGCCGAAGCGCGTCGCCGGGTCGTCGCCGAGCCGGGCGCGGACGAACGTCTGGAAGCCGCCCGCGACGGCGACGACCGAGTCCGCCGTCACGCTCACGCCCGCGGGCGCGTCGGCGGGGTACGTGAAGGTGCTCCCCGTCCACCGCCCGTAGGTCACCCGGTCGGTCACGAGCCGCACGCCGCCGACGGGGAAGCCGTCGCGCGCCGCGCACGCGAGCCGGGCCACGGCCGCGCCGGTGCTCACGAGCGCGCGGGTCGTCCGCGCGCCGTACATGTCCCACGCCGGCGCGGCGCTCTCGGCGAGGCGCGGGAGCGTGCCGGGCTCCGTCGTGCAGCGCAGCGCGCCGTCGCCGAAGCGGAGCAGCTGCGCGCGCTCGCGCACGGCGGCCGAGAGCCGCGCCAGCGTGCGGTCGAGCTGGTCGTTGGTCGGCGCGAAGAGCAGCACGTAGAACGGGCGCGCGTCCGCCTGCCAGCGCCCCGTCCACTGCTTCCGCGCCTCCGACCACCCGCGCCCGTCGAAGTGGCTGCGCAGCGCGAGGATGGCGAGCGGCCGCCCGCGGTCGATCCACGCCCGTAGCAGCCGCACGCTCGGCGACTGCGTGGCGGAGAGGTCCGACTGCACGCCGTCGGTGACGTAGACGTGCACGCGCCCCGCGGAGTCGTCGAGGATGCGCTGGTACAGCTCGGCGTCCGGGTTCTGCGCCCGGTCGTAAAAGGCCGGGCAGTGGACTGCGGGGGAGATCGCGGTCGGCTCGAGGATGGCGCGCGCGCTGCCGCCCGTGCCGAAGCGCTGGAGCGTCGTCACGCCGAGGTCGACGGCGAGGCGATCGATCGTCTCGTCGAACGTGGTCGGGGCGACGCGGCATCCCGCGTAGCCGGCCATCGACTGGCTGCCGTCGACGTAGAGCACGTAGCCGCCGCCGGCCGGCCCCGGGCGCGCCGCGGCGGGGGCGGCCGGCCCACCCTCGGCGGCTGCGCGGGTCGCGAGCGCGCGCGACGCGTCGCGCACCGCGCGGTCCTCGCCGTGGCATCCGGCGGCGCCCAGCGCAGCGGCGATCACCGCGACGGCGACCGGCGCGGCGCGCGCGCGCGCGGCGGCCGGGCGCCGTATGGGGCCCCGTACCGGGCGTGGGTAGGCGTACGTGGGTAGCCTGGGCGCTACGCGCTCGGGTAGAATCGGGCTCACGGGGTGAGGGCGGTCGGCGTGCTCGCGTCGCGCGTGCTCGCGCCGGGCGGGGCCAATCTATCTTCCCGCGACGGGACGGGGCCCGGGCGGGGTCTCTGTCATGTGGCGGTCGTGCGGAGGAGCGTCGAGCGATGACGGAGCCTAACGTGATGCCGGAGTTGGCCGCGGTGGTGCGCGACTTCGCGGCGGCCGACGTCGGCCGCGCCGCGGGCGCGCCCCCGGTGCCGGCCGCCGCGCCGCGCGCGACGCCCGCGTATGCGCCGGCCGCGTACGCGCCGCCCGCGGGTCCCGCCCGCGCGACGCGGGCCGCTGCGCCGCCGGCCGCCGTGCCGCCGCCGTACGTGCCACCATACGTGCCGGCCGAGCCCGGGCCGGCCGTCACCCCCGCCCGGCCCGCGGCGCCGGCGGCGGTGGCCCGCGAAGCCGCGCCCGCGCGCGCGCGCCGGGGCGGCGGCGGCCGGCTGCTCCTCGGGCTCGTCGCGCTCTCCGCGGCGGGCTACTACGTCACGCACCGCCAGTCGCCGGAGCCGGCGCGGCACCCGCCCGCGCACCGCGGCGCGACGGGCCGCGCCTCGACGCCCGAAGACGGCCGCGCGCACCGCCGGTCGTCGCCGCACGAGCTCACCGACCCGCTGGACGCGACGGCGATGCCCGTCCCGACCGGGCCGCCCGCCGCGCCGTCCCCCGCCGGGTCGTCCGACGCGCCCGCCCGCGCCAACCCGGCCGCGCGCCGTGCCGCGCCCGCCGCGCCCCCGCCCGCTGCCGCCGGCCGCACCGCCGCGGACGTCGAAGCCATGCTCGACGACGCGAGCAACAGCTACGGCGCCAACGCGCCCGGCCGCGCCTACGGCACCGCGACCGCGGCGCTCGACGCCGTCGACGCGCTGCGCGGCGACGGGCAGACCTCGTCGGAGTCGGTGCGCGCCCTGCGCCTCCGCGCGGAGCGGTTGCGCGCGCTCGCCGCGGCGGCGTGCGAGGACCGGTCGACGCCGGGGGTGGATGTCACAGGGTGTCCGGGGGGGTGAGTCCGGCGGGTGACACGGCGCTGTTGATACCACGCTGTTGGTCGGGCGCTGTTGGTGAAACGCGGTTGAGGGGGCGCTGTTGATAAAGCAGTCAGAGCCGGCTGGGTGCGCCGCCTTGCCAACAGCGCCGTTCCAACCGCGCCCCGACAACCGCGCGGCATCAGCAGCGTTTCACCAACAGCGCCGTACCACCCGCCCGACCACTCGCGCCCCCTTCACCGCGCGAGGAATCGCAGTACGACCGGCCACACGACGTCCGGCCGTTCGGCGTACGCGAAGTGCCCCGCGTTCGGCACGGGCACGAGCCGCGCGTGCGGCATCACCGCCGCCCACTCCCGGACGTTCTCGAGCGGGATCGCGTCCGCCTCGCCGTGCACGACGAGCGTCGGGGTGTCGAGCGTGCGCAGCCCCGGCCGCAGGTCCCAGTCGCCGTACGTCGCCATCACGGTCGGGTTGGTGACCGTTAGGCCATACCGGATGGCGCGCCCGTCGGCCGTGCAGAGGTCCGAGCGGAGCAGCGGGAGCGTCCGGTCCGGCTCGGCCAGCCGCGGGCGGAGCGCGACGGCCCAGTAGTCGCGGCACGCCTGCCGCGCGTCGGCCGCGGGGTCGGCGAGCCGCCGGCCGGCGTCGGCGAGCCGCGCGCGCTGGGTGCTGTCGAGGTGCGCGTTCATCGTCCGCTCGTACGCCTGCTCGTAGTCGCCGCGCCGCGGCGGCACGCCGCCGAAGAAGACCATCCGCGACACCGCCGCCGGGTGCGCGAGCGCGTACGTCGCGGCGAGCAGCGGGCCGTACGAGTGGGCGACGAGCGCGACCCGCGCGAGCCCGAAGTGGCGGCGCACCGCGTCGAGGTCGCTGATCTGGGTCGTCGCGCTCAGCCGCGTCGTGTCGGCGGGGAGCGTCGAGCGCCCGGTGCCGCGCTGGTCGTAGAAGACGACGACGTGCGCGCGCGTGAGCGGCGCGAAGTCGGCCCGAATGCTCTCCAGGTCGACCCCCGGCCCGCCGTGCACGGCGATGATCGTGTCGTGCCCGCTCCCCTCGACGCGGTAGTAGAGCCGCGTCGAGTCGGCGGCGACGACGTAGCCCTCGCGCGGCGGGGCGGGCGTCGCGGCGGGGCGCGTTGCGGGGGTGAGCGCGGCGCGCGCGCCGAGGACGACGAGCGCGGCGGGGAGGAGGGCGGCGGGGCGCATGGGGGCTTAGGATAGCGCCGCGGGCGCGCCCGCGCGTCCGCCGACGACCGCGCGCGCCACGACCGGCCGGCCGAGCGCGTAGGGCAGCTCGCGCCAGTCGGCGGCGTCGAGCACGAGGAGGTCGGCGCGCGCGCCGGGGCCGAGCCAGCCGCGGTCGGCGAGGCCTAACGCGGCCGCCGCGTTGGCGGTCGCCGCGACGAGCGCCTCGGCGGGGGCGAGGCCGTTCAGCCGCACGGCGAGCGCGAGGGCGAGCGCGGGGGAGAAGAGTGGGCTCGACCCCGGGTTGCAGTCGGTGCCGACCGCGACCGCCGCGCCCGCGTCGACGAGCGCGCGCCCCGGCGCCGGAGGCAGGCCGAGGTGGAGCGTGACGCCGGGGAGCACGGTCGCGACGGTAGCGGAGGCCGCGAGCGCCGCGACCTGCGCCGGCCCCGACGCCTCCAGGTGGTCGACCGACAGCGCGCCGCGCCGCACCGCCAGCTCCACGCCGCCGACCGCGTGGAACTGGTCGGCGTGCAGCTTGACGGCGAGCCCGTGCGCACGCGCCGCGCCGAAGATCGCGTCCGCCTCGGCCACCGTGAACGCCTCGCGCTCGACGAACACGTCGACCGCCGTGGCGAGCCCGCGCCGCGCCGCCTCCGGCACGAGCGCGCCGCAGACGTCGGCGACGTACGCCGCCCGCTCGGCCGCGTCCGCGGGCGGCACGTGGACGAGCAGCGTCGGGACGACCGTCGTCTCGCCGGCCTCTGCGCGCAGACCCCCGATCGCCTCGAGCGAGCGCAGCTCCGCGTCCGGCGTGAAGCCGTAGCCCGACTTGATCTCGACCGTCGTCGCGCCCCCGCGCGCGAGCTCGGCGAGGCGCGGCCGCGCGAGGGCGACGAGCGTCTCGACCGTCGCCGCCGCGGTCGCGCGCACCGTGTGGCGGATCCCGCCCCCGCGCGCGAGGATCGTCTCGTACGGCACGCCCGCCGCGCGCGCCTCGAAGTCGGCGAGCCGGTCGCCGGCCCAGACGAGGTGCGTGTGCGGGTCAACGAGCCCGGGGACGACCGCCGCACCGCCCGCGTCGAGTGTGGCGCGCGCCTCGCCGCGCCAGTCGCGCGCGGGGCCGGCGTAGGCGACGACGCCGTCGCCCACGGCGACGACCGCGTCGGGGACGACGCGGAGGGCGCGCTGCGCGAGGCCGCGGTGCGGGCCCGGGCCTAACGGCGTGGCGAGCTGGCCGACGTTGGCGACGAGGAGGTCGGCGGCGGGGACGCTCACGCGACCGCGCTCATGCGCTCACCCGAACACCGCCGCCAGCACGTCCATCACGAGCCGCGCCGCGAGCAGCGCGCTGTTCCCGCTCGGGTCCAGCCCCGGCGCCAGCTCCACCAGGTCGACGCCGACGACCGTGTTCCGCGCCGCCGTCGCCTCCACGATCCGCCGCGCGAGCGCGGCCGTCATCCCGTCGGGCTCCGGGCTCGACGTGCCGGGCATGACCGCGGGGTCGAGCGCGTCGACGTCGAGCGAGAGGTACACGGCCTCGCCCGCGGGCAGCCGCTCCAGCGCGGCGGCGACCCCGGCCTCCTCCCCCAGCTCCCACATCGGCACGAGCACGTGCCCGCGCGCGCGCGCCGCGGTCACGGCCTCGCGGTCGAAGCGCAGCCCCCGCAGGCCTAACGTGGTGACCCGGACGAGGTTCGGCATCGCCTCCGCCGCGCGCCGGAACGGGCTCGAGTTCGACCAGCGCGTGTCGTTGCGCACGTCGGTGAAATCGAGGTGCGCGTCGAGCTGCACCACGTGGAGCGCGGGCACGTCGTCGAAGGCGCGGAGCGTCGACGCGGTGACGCTGTGGTCGCCGCCAAGAAAGACGGGGAGCCGCGCCTGCCGGCGGAGCACCCGCGCATCCGCCTCGATCCGCGCGCGCGCCAGCTCGGGCTCGAGGCTCGGCAGGTCCAC
The DNA here is from genome assembly GCA_019973575.1 of Gemmatimonadetes bacterium T265. Classification (NCBI taxonomy): domain Bacteria; kingdom Pseudomonadati; phylum Gemmatimonadota; species Gemmatimonadetes bacterium T265. The sequence goes on along the minus strand of BPUI01000001.1, from coordinate 1,612,790 downwards.
GTCCCCCGCGTCGACGAGCGCGAGCCCGGCGAGGCGCACGCGGTCGGTGCGCAGGTCGTAGAACCCTTCGGGCGGGAGCGCGTAGCGAAGCGACGCCTCGCGGACGGCGCGCGGCGCGAAGCGCTGGCCGGGGCGAAAGCCCACCGCCGCGTCGAACGGAACGCCTAACACCGCCGCGTCCGCCGTCCACTCGGCGCCGAGCGGGGCGTGGCGCGCGCGGGCGAAGGTGGCGATGCCGGAGAAGGGAAGGAGGGGCATGGGGGGGCAGTCTGTACGTGCCGGCGGGACGGCTCGATGTCATCCTGAGCCGGAGCGCAGCGGAGGCGAAGGATCGCTGTCCGGGGCGAGCGTCCCGCGGCACCGACCACGCACAACGTCCACCCGGGGGCCAGCGATCCTTCGCTGCGCTCAGGATGACAGCGGCCGTGCTCGGGACGCCGGCGTGGCCGCCCGTGCTCGAGTCACTGCTCGCCACCCCCGTCCACGCTCGGCAGGTCGAGCCCGCGCTCGCGCGCCACCCGCCGCGCCTTGTCGTACCCCGCGTCCGCGTGCCTAACGACGCCTATCGCCGGGTCGTTGGTCAGGCACCGCCGGAGCCGCTCGTCCGCCTCGCGCGACCCGTCCGCGACGGCCACGAGTCCCGCGTGCTGCGAGTACCCCATTCCCACCCCTCCGCCGTGGTGGAAGCTCATCCACGCCGCCCCGCTCGCCACCCCGACGGCGAAGTTGAGCAGCGCCCAGTCGCTCACCGCGTCGGACCCGTCGAGCATCGCCTCCGTCTCGCGGTACGGGCTCGCCACCGACCCCGCGTCGAGGTGATCGCGCCCGATCACGACCGGCGCCTTGAGCCGCCCGTCGCGCACCATCTGGTTGAACAGGAGCCCCGCCCGGTCCCGCTCGCGGTACCCCAGCCAGCAGATGCGCGCGGGGAGCCCCTGGAACGCGATTCGCTCCCCCGCCCAGCCTAACCACTGCTGCAGCCGCGCGTCGTCGGGGAAGAGCTCGAGCAGCGCGCGGTCGGTCGCCGCGATGTCGGCCGGGTCGCCCGAGAGCGCGACCCAGCGGAAGGGGCCGCGCCCCTCGCAGAACGAGTCGCGGATGAAGGCGGGCACGAACCCCGGGTAGTCGAACGCGTCCTCGACGCCGGCCATCTTCGCCTGCGCGCGCAGGTTGTTGCCGTAGTCGAAGGCCACCGCGCCGCGCCGCCGCATCTCCAGGATCGCCCGCACGTGCGTCGCCATCGCGTCGCGCGCCCGCGCGAGGTACTCCTGCGGCGCCTCCGCGCGCAGCCGGGCGACGTCCTCGTCCGCCCCCGCCGGCGGGAGGTAGCCGATCATCGGGTCGTGCGCGCTCGTCTGGTCGGTGACGAGGTCGGGCGTGAACCCCAGCGCGACGAGTCGCGGCAGCACCTCCGCCGCGTTGCCTAACAGGCCGATCGAGAGCGCGCGGCGCTCGCGCTTCGCCGCCTCCGCGCGCCGCACGGCGTCCTCCAGCGACGTCGCGACCTCGTCGAGGTAGCGCGTGTCGAGCCGGCGCCGGATGCGCGACGGGTCGACCTCGACGCAGAGCGCGACGCCGCCGGCCATCGTCACCGCGAGCGGCTGCGCGCCCCCCATCCCGCCGAGCCCCGCGGTGAGTGTGATCGTCCCGGCGAGCGTGCCGCCGAAGTGGCGCGCGGCGGCCGCGGCGAACGTCTCGTACGTCCCCTGGAGGATCCCCTGCGTGCCGATGTAGATCCACGACCCGGCGGTCATCTGCCCGTACATCATCAGGCCTAACGCGTCCAGCCGGTCGAACTCTTCCCACGTCGCCCACTTCGGCACGAGGTTGGAGTTGGCGATCAGCACCCGCGGCGCCATCGGGTGCGTCTCGAGCACCGCCACGGGCTTCCCGCTCTGCACGAGGAGCGTCTCGTCGTCGCCGAGCCGGTCGAGCGTGCGCACGATGCGGTGGTAGCTCTCCCAGTCGCGCGCCGCCTTCCCCCGCCCGCCGTAGACGACGAGCTGCTCCGGGTGCTCGGCCACCTCGGGGTCGAGGTTGTTCATGAGCATGCGCTTCGCGGCCTCCTGAATCCAGCCGCGGGCGGTGCGGGTCGGGCCGCGGGGGGCGCGGACCACCGGGGCGGCGGTCACTCCGCCGCGATCCCGAAGAACATGTCGCGCGCCGGGAGCGAGAAGCCCGGCAGGACGTCGCCCCCGTCGAGCGTGCCGCCTTCGGGCACGGTGCGCGCGGCGCCGTCGGGCGTGTGCACGGCCACGGTCCGGTCGTCGAAGTCGATCACCCAGACGACCCGCACGCCGGCCCCGAGGTAGTCCGCGAGCTTCTCGCGCATGACCTTGGGCGTGTCGCTCTCCGAGAGCACCTCGACGGCGAGGTCGGGCGCGAGGCGGACGCACCCCTTCAACCCGAACGCCGCGGGGAGCCGCCCCGTCTGGACGAACGACACGTCCGGGACCCGCACGACGTCGTCCCAGGGGGGCAGCTCGTAGCCGAAGCCGTCGGGGAAGACCTCGCCGAGGTCGTGCGCGGCGGCGTGCCGGTAGAGCGCCAGGAAGACGGTGCGGCACACGAGCGTGTGCGCGTTCGCGGCCGGGGGCATTACGCGGACCTCCCCGTGCACGAGTTCCGCGCGGTCGGGGACGTCGGGCGCTTCGTAGTACTCACGTGCGGTCAGGCGTTTCGTCGTGACGCTGGTCGCCATCGCTCCCTCCAACGGGTCGGCGGTTGCCGGGAAGTTACCGCCCGCCCTCACGGCAGCGCCAACATCTCCACGTGCGACGGCGCCGCCGGCGTGTGCGCCACGCGGTGCGTCTCTGCCCGGTAGTCCCCCGCCCGCGCGTAGAAGATGTTCGGCACGAACGTCTGCGGGTTGCGGTCGTAGAGCGGGAACCACGAGCTCTGCACCTGCACCATCATGCGGTGCCCGGCCCTGAAGGTGTACGCCTGCTGGTGCAGGTCGACCGCGTAGGCGAGCGTCGCGTTAGGCGTGAGCGGCGCCGGCCGCTCGCGGCTCGTCCGGTAGCGCCCGCGCGTGATCTCGCTCGCGACCATCAGCTCGTACCCGCCCATCGCCGGCCGCTCCGGCACCGAGTCCGGGTAGACGTCGATCAGCTTCACGACCCAGTCCGCGTCGGTGCCCGTGGTCGACGCGAACAGGCGGGCGGTGACGTCCCCCGCGACCGTCATGTCGTGGTCCAGCCGCCCCGTCTGCCAGGTGAGCACGTCCGGGCGCCCCTCGACGAAGCGCTGGTCCTCGGTGCGCCAGCGCGTCCAGCGCGAGCCGCGCGGGTCGTACTCCCACTCGACCGGGCGCGGGCGGTAGGGCACCGGGTGTGCGGGGTCGCTCACGAACGCGTCCGCCGGCTCGTCCGCCGTCGGCGCGTCGAACGACAGCCGCCCGCCCGAGCGCAGGTACAGCTTCACGGGCCGCGCGCCCGCCGCCGGCCAGCGGTCGTACGTGCGCCACCGCCCCGCCCCCGCGTCGTACACCGTCGCCTCCGGAAGGTGTAAGCCGTTATCGGGCCCGTCCCCCTTACCGTGCAACCAGTACCGGAACCACTTCGCCTCCAGGTCGCGCCGGAACTCCGCGCCCGTGGGGCCGCCGAAGTGCACGTTGCCTAACGAGTCACCCGCCTCGATGAACCACTCGCCGTGGTACCACGGCCCGAGCACGAGGTGGTTGGTGCCTGCGGTGTCCGTGCGCTCGAGCACGCGGTACGTCGCCTGCGGGCCGTAGACGTCCTCCTGGTCCCAGAAGCCGCCCACGGTGAGCGTCGGCACGCGCGTGTGCGTGAGCGCCCGCGTCACCGCGCGCGCCTGCCACGTCGTGTCGTACGCCGGGTGCGCCTCGAACATCCGCCAGCTCGGCCAGTGCTCGGCGCCCACCGCGCGCGCGAGGTCGCGGTGCGTCGGGAACGAGCGGTACCAGTCGTACGTGTCGTAGCGCGCCGGCGCGGGCACGACGCTTTCGTCGCTACTCGCCTCCATCTGCCACGCGTACTCCAGCCCGACCGAGAGGCGGAATGCGCCGTTGTGGAAGAAGTCGTCCCCTACCCACCCGTCGCCCATCGTCGCCTGCGGGCTCACCGCCTTGAGCGCCGGGTGCGGGTCGAGGGTCGCCATGTTCGTGAGCCACCCCGGGTACGAGATCCCGAGCTCGCCGACGCGCCCGTTGTTGCCCGGCACGTGCTTCACGAGCCAGTCGATCGTGTCGTAGGCGTCGGTACTCTCGTCGACCGCCTTCGGGTCGCGGTGGTCGGCGGGCGGGTGGTTCATCACGTACGCGCCCTCGCTCTGGTGCCGCCCGCGGATGTCCTGGAAGACGAACACGTAGCCGTCGTCCATCAGCTCGCGGAAGCCGTAGAGGATGCCCGAGGTCCCGCCCCAGTTGTTCGTGCCGTAGGGCGTGCGCGAGAGGAGGATCGGCAGCGCCCCCGCCCCGGCGCGCCGCGGCGTGAGAATCACCGTGAAGAGGCCCGCGCCGTCGCGCATCGGGATCTTGACCTCCTGCCGCGTGAAGGCCGAGTCGAGCGCGGCGCGCTCCGCCGACGGCGCCTGCGCCGGCGCGGGGCCCGCGTGCGAGAGGAACGACGCGGCGCCGAGGAGTGCGACGGCGAGGCGGGGAAGGAGACGCATGGCGGGGGCGTAACTCGCGTTGGGCGGGTGGGGCGGAACCTCGGGCCGTTCAAAGAGCGTCGGGCGCGCCCGCGAGGGAAGGGGGGCCGGCTACAGCGCCTTACGGTACGTGACCGACCGCTCGACCTCGTCGAACCCGAGCGCGACGTGCGCGCGCTGCGACCCCACGTTGTCGAGCAGCGCGTCGGACGCCAGCTCGGCGTACCCCCGGCCGCGCGCCCACGCCTCCGCCGCGCGCACGAGCGCCGCCCCCACGCCCGACCGGCGGACGTCCGGGTCGACGTACCACCCTTCCAGGTACCCGACCGGGCTCGTCGCGCAGCCGTCGGCGTACGCCCGCGCCCCGACCTCGGCGAAGCCGGCGAGCCCCGCGCCGCCCGGCCGCGCCGCGACGAACACCGCCACGTCGTCGCGGGCGAGCCACGCCCGCGCGTCCTCCGCGTCCGAGTCGGGCCAGAGCGCGCGCCGCACCCGCAGCCACTCGGCGCGGTCGGGCGGGGTGTAGGGCCGGACGTCCATGCGCACGCGGTGACGTTAGGCGGCGTGCACGGGCGCCGCGAGGGGGAGGCTCAGGAAGAGGTGCCCGCTGTCGGCGTACCCGGCGCGGGCGTAGAGCCGCCGCGCGGTGTGGTTGTCGGGGCCGACCTCGACGTGCAGCGCGCGCACGCCCCGCGCCGCGGCCGACGCCCGGACCGCCGCCAGCAACACCGCGCCCGCGCCGCGCCCGCGCGCGGCGGGCCGCACGTACAGGTCGTCGACGAACCCCCGCAGCCCGCCGTACTCCATGCTGAAGCCGACCGTGAGCACGGCGTGGCCCACGGCCTCGCCGTCCGCCTCGGCGATCCACGCGCCGCCCAGCCGCGCGTCGGCGAGCAGCGCCGCGAACGCGCGCGCGGCCGGGCCGGCGGGCAGCGGAAAATCGGCTTCGGCGTAGAACGCCGTCATCAGCGCGACGAGCGCGGGCACGTCGGCCGCGGCGGCCGGCCGGATCTCGGGGGTCACGCGGGCGCCCGGCCCGGGTCGGCCAGTTCCCACCGGCAGACCACGCCGTCCTCCGGATCCACGACCTCGCCGACCCGCGCGAACCCGCACGCCGCGAGCACCCGGGCCGAGGCCTCGTTCTCCGGCCGGGTGTGCGCGCGCACGACGCGCGCGCCGCCGGCCCCGCGGGCGAAGTCGGCCAGCGCGGCCGCCGCCTCCCGCGCGTACCCGCGCCCCCGGTACTCGGGGTCCAGCCCGTAGGCGATCTCGACCACCCCGTCCGGGTCCGGCGGGCCCTTGAACGCGCAGCTGCCGACGACCGCGCCGGTCGCGCGCTCCACGAGCACGAAGCCGTGGGTCCACGGACTCGACGCCGGCGACGCGCGGAGCCGGGCGAGCCAGTCGGGCGAGACCTCCGCCCGGTCGGCGGGCGGCATCGCGTCGACGCGCGCCAGGACGGCCTCGGTGGGCTCGAGCACGAGCGCGAGCCGGGCGGTCTGCAGAAAGGGGGCGTCCACCCGCGGTCCCCTCGAGTGCCTAACGTCCGGCGGGCGCCCGGCGGGGCCCGGCCGGCGCCCCGCCGCCCGCCGCGTCCCCCGCCAGGAACCGCCCGATCGTCGCGTTCAGGAACCGCGCGTCCTCGGGGTTGCTCGCCGCCCCCGCCGTGTGCCCCCAGAGCGACGGGATCGGCGCGAACGTGACGCCGGGGATGAGCGCCTGCTCGTACCGCGCGTCGCCTAACGGAAAGTAGAGGTCCGTCTCGGAGGGCATGTAGAGCACCGGCACGCGGACCGACCGCAGCGCGCGCTCCACGTCGCCAGCCATCCCCGGCGTCGCGCCGACGTCGTGCCGCTCCCACGTGCGCATCTGCAGGATCAGGTCGTTCGCGTCCGCGCCGGGGATGAAGTGCGTGCGGTACTCGTCGAGCACCTGCGCGAACGTCGTCCCCGCGGGCGCGCCCGTGCGCCACAGCTCGCGCCGCCACCACTCCTGCGAGTACAGCCACCCCGTCCAGACGACCGCGAACGCCTCCAGCCCCTTCGTCGGCGGCGCGGTGTAGTCGCCGCCCTTGAACGCCTCGTCCGCCGTGAGCGCCGCGATCTGCCCCTCCAGCCGCACCACCCCGTGCGGGTACGTCTTCGCCGTGCCCGACGTCGCGACCACGCGGTCCATGAACGCCGGGTAGCTCACCGCCCACTGGAACGCCTGCTGCGCGCCCATCGAGAACCCGACCACCGCGCGCAGGTGCGTGATGCCTAATGAATCGACGAGCAGGCGGTGCACCGCCTCGACGTTGTCCCGGATCGTCGTCACCGGGAAGCGCGGCCCGTGGAACGGCTCGGGCGTGTTGCTCGGCGACGACGAGTGCCCGTTGCCGAACAGCTCCGTCGCGACGAGGAAGAGCCGCGTCGTGTCGAGCGCGCGCCCGGGGCCGATGAGCCACTCGTAGCCGCGGTGCGTCGCCATGTAGTGCGACGGTAGGAGGACCGCGTTGTCGTGCCGCGCGTTCAGGTGCCCGTACGTGCCGTAGACGACCCGCGCCCGCGGCAGCACGACGCCGCTCTCGGTGCGGAAGTTCGACAGGACGAACTCGTGGACCGCGGCCGGGTCGGGGTCCTCGCGCTGCGCGCGGCCGGCGGCGGGGACGGCGAGCGCGAGGGCGGCGGCGAACAGGGTACGCATGAGGGGCGGGGCGAAGGGGGACGCGCCCGACCCGCCGTGGTCAGCTGCGCGCTCGCTTCGGGGATAATGCCCGCACCTCGACCTGGTGCACCAGCACCCCGGGCGGCGTCGCGACGACGTACGCGACGGCCTCGGCCACGTCCTCCGGCACGAGCTGCCAGTCGGGGTCGCGCGCGGGCTCGTTCCGCCCGGAAAATCCGGTCTTGACGGAACCCGGGCTCACCACGCTCACCTTCACCCCCGCGTCGCGCACCTCCAGCATGAGCGACTCGGCGAAGCCCATCCCGAAGTGCTTCGTCGCCGCGTAGCCCGCCCCGCCGACGAACGCGCTCCGCCCCGCGACCGACCCGATCAGCACCACGTGCCCCCGCCCGCGCGCGACCATCCCGGGGAGCACGGCCCGCGTGAGATAGAAGAGCGCGTTCACGTTCACGTCGACCATCCGGCGCCACTCCTCGGGCGCGAGCTCCAGCAGCGGCCGGAGCACGCCGACGCCCGCGTTGTGCACGAGCACGTCCACCGGGCGATCGCCGAGTGCGGCGGCGAGCACGTCGCCCGCGCCGGGGTCGCCGACGTCGGCGACGAGCGGTTCGACGCGCGCCCCATCTCCCTCCGCGGCGAGCGCCGCGAGTTCGTCCGCGGACCGGGCGACGGCGACGACGGCGTGCGTCGCGGCCAACCGTCGGGCGGTCGCGCGCCCGATGCCGCGCGACGCGCCGGTGACGACCGCGGTGGGACGCGACGCGGCGCCGGAGTCCGTCACGTCCCGCCTTACGCTGCGCCTTCGAACGCGGTACCCGCGCGGTCGTACCCGCCGCGGAGCAGCCGCTCGCCGTCGAGGGCGAGGGCGCGGGCGAGATAGCCCGGCGGCGCGCTCCCCGCCGCGACCGCGCGGAGGTCGCCCGGGTCGACGTCGGCGTGGAGCGCGCGCGCGGCCGCCCGCGCGCGGGTGCGCGTCGTGGCGACGAGCGTCCCGAGCGGGCGGGCGAATTCGGTCACCCCGGCCGCGTCGCCGACGGCGAGTAGTACGTAGGTCCGGAGCCGCGGCCGACCGCGGGTTCCGCGCGGGCCCGTGGGCGCGCGCTCAGGTAATGGCATGAACGCTAGACGAAGAAGGAGGGGTGATGGCCACCCGGGCCGTACCGGCGCCCACGCGCGCGTCAGTCGCCGTCCACAACACGCAGCAGCGGCGCGAGTTGTTCGACGGCGACGGTGAGGTGGTGCGTGACCGCCGCGGCGCGCCAGGTCGCGCGCTCGGCGGCGCTGCGCCGGAGGTCAGAGGCCGCGCCGTTCGACGTCGGCCAAGCGTCGGGCGGCGGCTCGGGCCAGACCGCGGCGCCGCCGATCACCTCGGCGTGCGCGGCCGCCGACGACGCGCGGCGCCCGCGCGCCGGGCGCCGCGCGTCGCCCCAGCAACCGTCGGCGCGTACGGCGACGTCGTGTCGCGCGCCGTCGCGCGAGCGGGCCTCGTGTCGCGGACCGTCCGCCCGGTGCGCATCGCCGACGACGTCGCTCACGATCCACTCCGCGCCGTGCGCGTAGCCGACCCACTCCGCGGCGCGGTCGGCGCGGACGGGGTAGGGGCCGTAGAGGAGCGGGCCGTAGTCGCCGAACCGCAGCGCGCCGGCGCGGGCGTACGCGGCGAGGGGCGGCACGGCGTCCGCGCCGGCGGTGAGCGCGCGCCAGAGCAGCCAGTCCGTGCGCGGCACGGCGCGCGGTCCGCGTTCGGGGCCGCGGCCGAGCGCGAGCAGCTGGGTCGCGGCGGCGATCGTCACGCTCCGCCAGGCGACGTCGCAGGTGAGCGCGGCGAGAACGGCGCGCGCGGTCGCCTCGTACGCGGCGAGGTGGCCCGCCGTCACGCCGCCGAAGTCGAGGACGAGGTCGACCGCTTCGGGTTCGATCGTGAGCACGTCGAGCACGGCGCGCGCGCGGGCGTGGAGCGTGGCGGGGTCGCGGAAGTCGGGGCGCTGCAGCCGAAGCGCGACGCCCCGCCGGTCGATCTGCGCGGCGTCGGCCACGGCGAGTTGGTAGGCGTCGGGACGCCGGAGCCCGGTGACCGGCACGAGCGCGAGGCCCCGCGCGCGCGCCGCGTCGAGCAGGTAGGCGAGGTGGACGCGCCCGTCGGCCGTCCGCGCGCAGTCGTCGCCGCGCTCGCTCCCGGCGTCGCGCGCGTCGACGAGCGCGGGGCGCGCGCCGAACGCGCCCGCGATCGCCTCGACGAGCGCGTCGAGGTGGACCTCGAGGGGGCGCCCGCGGGGGGGCGTCACGTCGAGCAACGGCGTGAGCCGCGCCTTCGCGGCGTCCGGCGCGGCGGCGAGACCGCCGAGCCGGCCGGCGTCGGTGACGAGGATCGGGACGTACGCGGTCACGACCCCGCCGCCCGCCGTTCCCGCGACGCGCACTCTAGGCGCCGAGCGAGAGCGCTAGTATCGTTCTGCACCGATTGGCGCGTCGTACGCGCCGCGGCCCCCTCCCCCCGGCCCCGAGCCCTCGCATGCCCGCCGTCGTGCCCCGCAGCGCCCGCCCGGACGCGCGTCCGGAGATCAGCCCCGACGCGCTGCTCGTCCCCCTCGCGCCCCACGAGGCGTACGCCGCCGACATCGAGCGGCTGGACGGCCGCGCGCCGCTCGGCGCGGCCGACGACGCGTGGCTGATGCTCGCCCATACGCTCGAGCGCGCGGCGGCGTTGCCCCGCGCCGACCGCGCGGCGGTGTGCGCGGCCGGCGCGCGCACGGTCGCCGTCCTCCTGTCCCCCCCCACACCGTCCGAGTGCGGGGACGACCGGCAGCGATCGACGGTCGCCGCGGTCGTCGACGGGCTCTCCGCCATCGCGGTCCGACTGAGCGCGGCGTCGACCCGCAACGGACCCGCCGGCGACCGACTCGCCGGCGCGGGCGAGCCCGAATCGGCACGCGCGGCGGCCGGCGCGCTGCAGGCGGTCGTCGGCCAGCAGGAACAGGCCGGCGCGTTCCTGCTCGCGTTCAGCACGCTCGCCGCCATGCGCCGCGCGCTCACCCCGGTGCTCGACGCGCGGAGCCGCGGGCTGCTCCTCGCGCAGCAGGGGCGCGTGGCGCGCCAGCTCGGCGCGCTCGCGATGGCGGCGCGGTTCTACCGGGCCGCCGCGCGCGCCGGCCACCGCGCCGGCGCCCCCGACGTCGTCGCGCGCGCCCTCCTGGGCGGCGGCGTCCTCGCCAACATGCGCGGGAACTACCCGAAGGCGCGCACCCTCTTCCGGCGCGCGCTCCGTGCCGCCTCGCACGCGGGCTCCGCCGTGCTCCGCCGGTCCGGACATCAGGGCCTGCTCCTCGCCGCGTTCGCGGCCAACGACGCCGACACGGCGCTCGCCCACGGCTGGGCCGCCATCCGCGGCCTGCCCGAGGACGCCGCCGAAGAGCGCGCGGAAATGTTGCTCAACCTCGGCGAGGTGGGCCGCCAAACCGGCGACCACCGCGCCGCCCTCGGCGCGTGCCTGAGCGCGATCGAGCTGACCGACCTGCCGCGCCTCCGGCTGCCCGCGCTCGGGACGGCGGCGCGCGCCGCGGCCTCCCTCGGCGAACACCGGCTGCTCGAATTCATTGCGCGCGACGTCGAGCGCACCGTGGCGCGGTCGGGACAACAGTTCGAAAACGCCCGGACACTCGTCGAGCTGGCGGAGGCGTTCGACGGCTACCGGAACGACGCCGCCCTGTGCTACGCCGCGCGCGCGCAGTCGCTCGCCGCGTCGGGCACGTTCTACGAGGTCGCGACCCGCGCCGCCCACATCATCGACGGGTACGTCGACGCCGATGCGGGTCGCGAGCACGCCCGCGACACGGCGGCCCGCTCGCCGCGCGCCCAGGCCGTACTCCGAACGCTCGCGGCGATGCCGGCGGCCGAACGGTACGAGAGGCTCGCGGCGTGCTGATCGTGAGGGCCCACCCCACCGGCCACCCTCCCCGGAGTTCGCACCCCATGTCTGACGGCGCATCACAGGGGAGTGCCGACGCGACCCGGACAGCGCCCGGCTCAGTACCAGGGCTGCGAGCCGCCCGTCGCCTGGGGCGTGGGGGCCGTGCTCGACGTACCCGTCTGCCCCTTGTACCAAGGCTGCGAGCCGCCGGAAGCCGTCGTGCTCGTCTGGGTCGTGCCCGCCTGGGTTGTGCTCGCCTGACTGTACCAGGGCTGGGACCCGCCCGAGGCGCTAGCGCTGATCCGCGAGGCACCGGCGTTCGGCGCGAGCGGGTCGTTGCTGCAGGCGGCGACGAACATCGGCGCGACCACGGCGGCGGCGAGCACGGGAATCCGAACCACACGGGCGACGGTCGAAACGCGCATCCAAAGCTCCTGAAGGAAGGTGATGAAAGGATGCAACTGACGGCGGCCACGCGCGCACACACGGCGGAAACCCGTCACACACGGCGACAGATTTCGAGGCCTCATCTGTGACGCCGCTCACTTTTCTCCCAGGCCGTCTCGAAACGCCGGTCGTCCTTGCCCTCGTCCGCGAACGGGGGGCGGCCGCACGGCTGGCCGAGGCCCTGCGTGCCGGGGGGCCCGGAGCGCTCCAGGGAATCGGCGCGCCGGTCGGCGCCTCGCTGCGGACGGTTTCGCGCGTTGCCGAACTGCGCGATGCCCTCGCCGCGCGGCCCTACGCCATGGTCGTCGTCGAGCCCCGCGACGCCGACGGCGTCCCGACCGAAGAGGCCGTCCGCGCGCTTCGCGCCCGCCACCCCGAGGTGCCCGTCATCGGGCACGTCGCCGCCCAGCCGGGCATCTCGGCCGACGTGCTCGCCCTCGCCCGCGCGGGCGTCCACGAACTCGTCGTCGCGGGCCTCGACGACGTCGCCCACGTCCTCCGCACCACGCTCGCCCGCGCGGCCCGGCGCTCGACCGCCGAACGCGTCCTGGCCGACATCATGCCGCTCGTGCCGGTCGCCGCGCTCCCGGTGCTGCGCTACTGCCTCGAGCACACGACCGCCGCGCCCGACGTCCCGGCCCTCGCCCGCGCCCTCGGCGTGAGCCGCCAGACGCTCGCCGCGCGCATGCGGGCCGCCGGGCTGCCGGGACCGCGGGCGCTTTCCGTGTGGTGCCGCCTCCTGCTCGCCGCCGAGTTACTCGCGGGCGAGGGGCGCTCGGTCGATCAGGTCGCGCTCACCCTCGACTTCGCGTCGGCGAACGCATTCCGCAACTTGCTCCGCCGCTACGCGGACCTCGGCCCGGCCGACCTGCGCCGCGACAGCGGCGCCGCGCTCCGCATCGCCTTCTACGACGCGCTCACCGAGCGCCGTGCGCAGCCGGCCGAGGCCATGGACGTGCTCGGCGTGCACGCGACCGTCGGCGCGGACGAGGACGGACTCGTACCGTCCTGACCGCGGGGAACACGGGAGAGCGGGCGCGGCGGGCGATCAGCGGCCGCCGCGCACGCCCGCGAGCGACGCGGCCACGTGCGCCAGCAACTCGGCCGCCCCAAACGGCTTCGCGAGCACCGGCGGGTCGGCCGGCTGTGCCGCGGCGCCGTCGCCCGCGAACGACGGATCCAGCGACGGCTCCTCGCCGAATCCGGTCATCAACACGACGGGGAAGTCGGGCTCGTCGGCCCGGACGGCGCGCGCGAGCGCGTCGCCCCGCAGGTGCGGCATCCGAAGGTCGGCCACGAGCACATCGATCTCCCGCGCGCGGGCGTGCCACAGCGCGAGTGCGCTCCGTCCGTCGCCGGCCTCGAGCACCTGGTACCCCGCGCCACGCAGGATGCGGCTGGCCGCGCGGCGGACCGCGTGGTCGTCCTCGGCCAGCAGCACCGTCGCGGCAGCCGGCGCTGTGGCGTCGACCGGCGCGCCGGGACCAGACGCCGAGTCGCCGACCTCCCGGCTGCCCGGAGCGCGCAGTTCGTCCGGGCGCGCCGGCGACTCGGAAGCGGCGACGGGGGACGCGGGCGCGTTGCGCTCGGGGGCCGCCTCGGTCGCCGGCAGGTAGACCGTGAACGTGCTGCCGGCGCCTGGCTCACTGTCGACGTGGATGGAGCCGCCCGACTGGCGCACGATGCCCCACGTAGCCGCGAGCCCGAGCCCGGCGCCGCGGTCGACCGCCTTGGTGGTGAAGAACGGCTCGAAGATGCGCGCCCGGGTCGCGACGTCCATCCCCACCCCGTCGTCCCGCACCTGCAAACACGCGTAGCGGCCGGGGCGTGAGACGCCCAGGCGTGCGACGTCGTCCGGGGCGACGTCGCGCGCCTGGGTCGTTACGGTCAGAGTGCCCCCCTGCGGCGAGCGCGCGTCGACGATCGCGTCGCGGCCGTTGAGCACGAGGCTCACGAGCACCTGCTCGATCTGCGGCCGGTCGGCGCGCACGCGCGGCAGGTCGGGCGCCGGGCGGACGAGCAGTTGCACCGCGTCGCCGACGAGCACGCGCACGAGCGCAACCGTCTCCCGCATTACCGCGTTCAGGTCGAGCGGCTCGGGCGTGAGGCGCTGGCGGCGGCCGAAGGCGAGCAGCTGGCGCACGAGCCCCGACGCCCGTTCGACCGCCCGGTCCACCTCGCCGAGGTCGGAGAGGGCGACCGGCACGTCGGGCGGACGACCGCCGAGCGCGCCCCGCGCCAACTCGACGTTGGCACGAATGACGGCGAGGATGTTGTTGAAGTCGTGTGCGACGCCGCCCGCGAGCAGGCCGAGCGCCTCGAGCCGCATCGCGGTCGCGGCATGCGGATCGACCGCATGCGGGTCGACCGGCGGCCGGTCGGCCGTTGGCAGGTCGACCGCTGGCAAGCGCGGGTGCTCGTCTCGGAGGGACATGGCGTTGGGGCATCACGACGGGGCCAGGCGACAGGCGCGTCGCCACAGAGTCGTGCGGCACGAGCGTGATGCAAAGGCGGTGCACGGGCGGCCACCACGTAGCCGCCGCGCGACGTTTCGCGGATTTCAGAGGGAAGCACCCGGACGTCCCGGCGCCCGCGGGCGTCGCCCCAACCTACGTCGGCGTGGCGGGGACACAACACAGGGTCGCCGCCGCCGTTGCGCCCGCGCCCCATGTCCGTGATCGTTGAGCCGTGCCGACCTCTCCGCCTCCGATGCGACGCCGGCCGTCGAAGCGCCCGTCGTGGAGTATGCTCGCCGGGAGGAGCGCCGCCGTGCGCGCCGTCACCGCGATCGTGCTCGGCGCGGGGCTGGGGGCCGGCGCGTGCGGGCCCGACCGGGGCGCCGCGACCGCGCGCTCCGGCGCCTCGGGGCGCGGCACCGTCGTCATCGCGACGGCCGGCGACGCCGAATCGCTCGTCCCGCCGCTCAGCGTCGGCCTCACCGCGCGCCAGGTCACCGACCTCGTCTTCGAGCCGCTCGCCGCGATCGAGCCGGCGCTGAACACGGTCGGCGACGTGGGATTCCGGCCGCGTCTCGCGCAGCGATGGACGTGGACGGCCGACTCGCTCGCGATCGCCTTTCACCTCGATCCGCGTGCCCGCTTCCACGACGGCACGCCCGTGCGCGCGGTGGACGTACGGTTCAGCTTCGACCTCTACCGCGACCCCGCCATCAGTGCGGCGGCCCAAACGGATCTGGCCGGCATCGACTCGGTGGCGACCCCCGACTCGCTCACCGCGGTCTTCTGGTTCCACCGCCGCTCGCCCGAACAGTTCTACTCGGCGGTCGAGACGCTCCGCATCATGCCCGCCGGACGGCTCCGCGGCTTGGAGCCGGCGGCGCTCGGCCGGTCGGCGTTCGCGAGCGCGCCGATCGGCAGCGGCCCATTCCGCTTCGCCTCCCGCAGCCCCGGCAGCCGGATCGAGATCGTCGCCGACACGGCGTACCACCTCGGGCGCCCGCTCCTCGACCGCGTCGTGTGGAGCGTCACGCCGGACGCCGCCGCGGCCGTCGCACGCATGCTGACCGGCGACGCGGACATTTACGAAGCGATCCGCCCGGAGCAGATGCGGACGCTCGCTCGCCGTCCGTCGCTGACGACGATCTCGACCGCCGGCATGTACAGCGGCTATCTGCTCTTCAACCTGCGCGACCCCGGCGCGACCCCGGCCCGCCCGCACCCGGTGTTCGGCGACCGGGCCCTGCGCCGCGCACTCGCCGCCGCGCTCGACCGGCGGACGATGGTGCGAAACGTCTTCGACACGCTCGGCGCGGTGTCGCTCGGCCCCTTCACGCGCGCCCAGGCGTCGGCCGACACGACAATCGTCCAGCCCGTCTACGACCCGGCCGGCGCGGCGCGCGCGCTCGACGCGCTCGGGTGGCGCGCGGGCGCCGACGGGGTGCGCACGCGCGGCGGACGGCGGCTGAGCTTCACCCTCCTCGCCCCGAGCACGAGCCAGCCCCGCGTGCGCTACGCGGTGCTGATCCAGGAACAGCTGCGCCGGGTCGGCGTCGAGGTGCACATCGAGCCGCTCGAATCGGTCGCCTACACGACCCGCCTGCGCGACCGGCAGTTCGACGCGGCGGTCGACGCGCGCATCATGGAGCCGAGCGCGCGCGAGCTCCGTGAGGACTGGGGGACCGCCTCGGCCGACGCGCCCCGCGGCACGAACTCGGGGGGCTACGCGAACCCGGCGTTCGACGCGGCGGTCGACCGGGCGCTCGCGGCGCCGACGCGCGAGGCCGCGGCGCCGTGGTTCCACCGCGCGTACCAGACGATCGTCGACGACGCGCCCGCGGTGTGGCTGTTCGAGCCGCGGCCGACCCTGGCGATCGCCCGCCGCCTGCGCGTGACGGACGTGCGGCCCGACGCGTGGTGGGCGGGGATGGCGCGCTGGTCGGTCGCGCCGGGCGCGGAGATCGCGCGCGACCGGGCCGGGCCGGGGGGCCGTTAGGCGGGCGCGGCCGCCGCGGCCTCCTCCAGCGCCTCCCACCGCGCGGTCAGCGCCCCGACCTCGGCGTCGAGCGCGGCGAGCCGCGCCTTCGCCCCGGCCGCGGCCGCGCCGTCGCGCAGCAGCGCGGGGTCCGCGAGCGACGCGTAGAGCGCCCCGCGCGCCCGCTCCGCGGCGTCGATCGCGTCGGGCAGCCCCGCGAGCTCGCGCTGTTCCGCGAAGGTGAGCCGCCGCGGGCGCCCGGCCACCGCGGCGGGGGCGCGCGGCGCCGCGGGGCGCTTCGGCGGCGCGGGCGCCCCGTTAGGCGACGGCCGGCCGCCCGCCGGCCGCTGCCGCAGCCAGTCCGAGTACCCGCCCGCGTACTCGCCCACCCGCCCGCCCCCCTCCAGCACGAGCGTGCTCGTCACGACGTGGTCGAGGAACTCGCGGTCGTGGCTCACGAGGAGCAGCGTCCCGCCGTACTCCAGCAGCAGCCCCTCCAACAGGTCGAGCGTCTCGACGTCGAGGTCGTTCGTCGGCTCGTCGAGCACGAGCAGGTTGAAGGCGCGCGTGAACAGCCGCGCGAGCAGCAGCCGGTTGCGCTCCCCGCCCGAGAGCGCCCGCACCGGCGTGCGCGCCCGCTCCGGCGGGAAGAGGAAGTCCTGCAGGTAGCCGTGTACGTGCTTGCGCTGCCCCCCGGCGCCGCCGACGTCGACCCACTCCGCCCCGCCGGCGATGCTGTCGAACACCGTGCGGTCGGGGTCGAGCTGCTCGCGCAGCTGGTCGAAGTAGACGACCTCGAGGTTCGTGCCCAGCCGCACCGTCCCTGCGTCGGGGGCGAGCTCGCCCAACAGCAGGCGCAGGAGCGTCGTCTTCCCGGACCCGTTGGGCCCGACGATGCCGACGCGGTCGCCGCGGGCGACGGTCGTGCTGAAGTCGCGCACGATCGGGCGCGCGCCGCGGGCGAACGACACGCCGCGCGCCTCGACCACCCGGCGCCCCGACCGCTCGGCCTCCTGCACCTGCAGCGACGCCGACCCGACGCGCTCGCGCCGCGCGGCCCGCTCGCGGCGCATCGCCTCGAGCGCGCGCACCCGCCCCTCGTTCCGCGTGCGGCGCGCGGTGATGCTCGTCCCCACCCAGCGCTCCTCGGCGGCGAGCTTGCGGTCGAACTCCGCCCGCTCGCGCGCCTCGGCGGCGAGCGCGGCCTCCTTGCGTTCGAGGTAGGCGTCGTAGTCCGCGCCCCAGTCCGTAAGGCGCCCGCGGTCGAGCTCGACGATGCGCGTCGCGACGCGCCGCAGGAACGCGCGGTCGTGCGTCACGAAGAGCACCGCGGTGCCGCGCTCCGCGCTCAAGGAGACGAGGAACTGCTCCATCCACCCGATCGCGTCGACGTCGAGGTGGTTGGTCGGCTCGTCGAGCAGGAGCACGTCGGGCTCGCGCACGAGGGCGCGCGCGAGCAGCGTCTGCCGCTTGCGCCCGCCGCTCAGCCCCGCGAACTCGGCGTCCGCGTCGAGCCCCAGGTGCTGCAGCACCGTGTCGACGCGGCTCTGCACCTCCCAGCCGAGCGCGGCATCGAGCGCGGCGTGCAGCCGGTCGAGGTCGCGCAGCGCGCCCGCGTCGGTCGGGTCGGCCGCGAGCCGCGCGCCCGCGGCGTGGTAGCGCGCGAGCAGCCGCCCCGTCTCGCCCAGGCCCGCGGCGACGACGTCGTACACCGTACCCTCGATGCCGGCCGGGATCTCCTGCGCGAGCCGCGCGACCGTGACGCCCGTCTGCCGCACGACCTCGCCCGCGTCGGGCGCCTGCGTGCCGTCGAGCAGCGTCATCAGCGTGCTCTTGCCCGTGCCGTTGCGGCCGAGGAGGCAGACGCGCTCGCCGCGGGTGAGGGCGAGCGTGGCGCCGTCGAGGACCGGCGGGCCGCCGAAGGCGAGCGTGACGTCCTGCAGGCCGACGAGGGTGCCGGAGGAGCTGGTGCCCGGCGGGGCCATGGCGTGGGGTTCGCGGGTGTGAGGTGCGGTCGGATCGCAATCTACCCGCGTCAGCAGAGGACCCAGCAAACCAGCTAGCTTGCCGCGTATGAAGGCCACCATCGACTTCGACGACGCGCTGTATCGCCGCCTCAAGATCGAGGCAGCGCGGCGGGGCCGGACCATCCGCGACCTGGTCGCAGACGGCGTGCGCCAGGTGCTCAACGCGCCCGATCAGCCGAGCGCGCACTCGAACCGCCGGGAGCATTCGGCGACCACTGACGCCGTGGTCGGTGACCAAGCGAATTCGCCCGAGCGGCCGCTGCCGTCATGGGTAGGTGCACTCCGGTCTTACGCGAAACACGCGAACGGCGTCCATGACATGGCGTCGATCCGCGAGAGCATCGCTCGGGGCCGCGCGGCCGAGTGGGCCGAGCGCTCCGGTTCGTGAGCATCGGACTCGACACGGCGGTCATCCTGCGCCTGCTCGTCGACGAGCCCGCCGCACAGGCCGCGGCCGCGCGTCGGCTGCTCACCGCGGCGGGCGGGCCGGTCGCCGTCTCCGACCTGGCCGTCGCCGAGACGTACTGCGCGTTGCGTCACCACTACGCCGTGCCGCCCGACGAGGCGGTGCGACTCCTACGCGATCTCACGTCGGACCCCGGCGTTCGCCCGACCGGAGTTGCCGCGCGCGTGCTCGAGCAGGTAGGCGACGGGGTGGGCGGGGCGGGGTTGTTCGACCGCCTGCTGCACGCCGACTACGCCGACGCCGGGCTCGACTTCGTGACCTTCGACCGCGCGGCGTCCCGCCTGCCGGGCGCGCGCCTCCTCACGGCCTAACGTTTTGTGGACTACACCACCCTCGGCCACACCGGCCTCGTCGTCTCGCGCCTCTGCCTCGGCTGCATGAGCTACGGCTCGTCGCAGTGGCGCCCGTGGGTGCTCGACGAGGAGGCGGCGCGCCCCTTCTTCCGGCGCGCCGTCGAGGCCGGGGTCACCTTTTTCGACACGGCCGACATGTACTCCGTCGGCGCGAGCGAGGAGGTCACCGGGCGCGCGCTCCGCGAGCTCGCGCCGCGCGACGAGGTCGTGATCGCGACGAAGGTCTACAACCCGATGGGCCCCGGGCCCAACATGAAGGGGCTCGGCCGCAAGCACGTCGTGCAGGCGTGCGAGGCGAGCCTCAAGCGGTTAGGCGTCGAAACGATCGACCTCTACCAGATCCACCGCTTCGACCCCTCGGTGCCGGTCGAGGAGACGCTCGAGGCGCTCAACGACCTCGTGCGCGCGGGCAAGGTGCGCTACCTCGGCGCGAGCTCGGGGCCCGCGTGGCGCATGGCGCAGGCGCTCTCGGCGAGCGAGCGGCGCGGGTGGGCGCGGTTCGTCTCGATGCAGAACCACTACAACCTCGTCTACCGCGAGGAGGAGCGCGAGATGGTGCCGCTCTGCCTCGAAGCGGGCGTCGGGATGATCCCGTGGTCGCCGCTCGCGCGCGGGCTGCTCGCGCGGCCGCGCCCGGCGGACTCGCGCGTGGCCGGGGCGGGGACGACGCGCGCCGGCAGCGACCCGTACGCGGAGACGCTCTACGACGCGCCCGAGGACTTCGAGGTGGTGGACGCGGTGCAGCGCGTGGCGGAGGCGCGCGGGGCGCCGATGGGCGCGGTGGCGCTCGCCTGGCTGTTAGGCCGGCCGGGCGTGGCGGCGCCGATCGTCGGGGCGACGAAGCCGCCGCACCTGGAGGTCGCGCTCGCGGCGCTGGAATTGAAGCTGACGGACGAGGAGGTCGCGGCGCTCGAGGCGCCGTACCGGCCGCACGCGGTGCGGGGGTTCTGAGGAGTGTACGCCTGACATCGAGGTTGAAGACTTCGCGGACGACGTCTACGAGCGGCTGCACATCCAGGCTGCGCGCGGCCATCGCTCCATTTCCGAAGAGGTGGTGCGCCTCCTCGCGAGAGAGCTCGAGGCAGATCCGCCGCCTCCTGCGGCCGCCCCGACCGCGGACCCGGGCGAAGCGCGTGCGCCTGAGGATTGAGCTGGCTTGATGCCGCCGGGCCACCGTCGACGCGGGACTCTGCTGCCTGGAACGACTGCGCGTCTCGGCGAGTCCTCACTTGTCCGACAGCGTGCGTACAGCCATGTTGCGACGAACGTACAGCCAACGAGGCCATCACCCTTTCCGCTTCGAGATCCGCCCGTGCCGACCCGCACTCCACTCCGCACCGGACGCCAGCCCGCCTCCCTCCAGCCCATCGCCCGCGGGCGTAAGAACATGCGACTCGACCAGTCGCTCCTCGACGCCGCCAAGCGCGCGCTCGGCACCGACAACGAGACCGAGGCGGTGACGATCGCCTTGCAGCGAGTCGTCGCGAACGCCCGGTTCGCACAGGGACTGCGGGCGATGGGTGGAACGCGTCTTGTTGACGAATCCCGCATCGTCGACGACTGAGCCGCGGGCCCGGGCCCGTGCTCATCCTCGATACCAACGTCTACATCGACGTCCTCGCCGACTCCGGACTGGCGAACCGACTCGCCGACGCCGTCGAGGCGAGCGGTGAAATTATAGGTCTCAGCAGCGTCGTCGTTGCGGAACTGCTTATCGGCGCTCGGGCGCACGAGCGCGCGCGCCTCACGGCATTCGTGACCGACGGCGTCGCGCCGAGCGATTACTGTACCCCTACCCACGAAGATTGGATGGCGGCGGGGGCCGCGCTGCAACGTCTCGGAGGCGAGGAGGCGACGCGCGGGCGGTCATTCTGGAACGACTTGCTGATCGCGGCGTCGTGCGCGCGGGTCTCTGCGACGCTGCTCACCCGCAACGTCGAAGATTTTCGACCTATTCTGCGTATAATTCCCGTTGCGGTCGACGCGCGCCCGGCCTGACCCTTTCTCCCGCCCCCCATGCCCGTCCGCATCGAAGGCCGCCCCTCCGGCGAGCGCCGCGACGACTCGACGCTCCGCCCGGCCGCGGGCGCGCCCGGCATGGAGCCGCGCTGGACGTCCAGCGCGAAGAGCGGCGTCGGCACCGCGCTCGACCCGCGGAGCCGCGTCTGGTTCACCCTCTCGCACGGGGTCGTCAACGAGGTCTACTACCCGCGCGTCGACCAGGCCGTCACGCGCGACCTCGGCCTGCTCGTCGTCGGGCCGAACGACACGTTCTACGAGGAGAAGCGCGACGCGGCGAGCGTGGTCGGCCTGCTCGCCCCCGGCGTGCCCGGGTACCGGCTCGTGAACACCGCGCGGGACGGCCGCTGGCGCGTCACGAAGACCGTCGTCTCGCACCCCGAGCACGACGTCCTCCTCCAGCACGTCGCCTTCGAACTGTTAGGCGATCCGGACGGCGCGGCCGACGGAGGGGCGCCCGACGCCTGGCGCGTCTTCGCCCTCCTCTCGCCGCACGTCGGCAACCAGGGGGCCGGCAACGACGCGTGGGTCGCCGACTACAAGGGCATGCGCGCCCTCTTCGCCGCGCGCGGCGGCACCGCGCTCGCGCTCGCGGCGAGCGGCGGCTGGGCCGACGCCACGGCCGGCTACGTCGGGACGAGCGACGGGTGGCAGGACGTGCGCGCGCACGGGCGCCTCACCACGGGCGCCAACGTCGCCCGCGACGGCAACGTCGCGCTCTGCGGCGAGGTCGACCTCGCGGCCGCGGGTCTAACGTCCCGCTCGCGGCGCGCCGAGTTCGTGCTCTCGTTAGGCTTCGGCCAGAACTCCGCCGAGGCGGCGCAGCGGGCGCGGCTCGCCCTCTTCGACCCGTTCGACGCGGTCGCGGCGGCGTACGTCGACGACTGGCGCGAGTTCCTCGTGCGCGGCACGCTCCACGCCGCCCCCGACGGCGCGGCCGCCGGGGGCGCGCCCGACCTCGTCGCGGTCAGCACCGCCGTGCTCCGCACGCACGAGGACCAGCGCGCGCCGGGCGGGATGATCGCCTCGCTCTCGATCCCCTGGGGCCAGTCCAAGGGCGACCACGACCTCGGCGGCTACCACCTTATCTGGCCGCGCGACCTCGTCGAGTGCGCGGGCGGGCTGCTCGCCGCGGGGCACTACGAGAGCGCGCAACGCACGCTCCGCTTCCTCATGGCCACCCAGGAGGCCGACGGGCACTGGCCGCAGAACATGTGGCTCGACGGCACGCCCTACTGGGACGGCGTGCAGATGGACGAGGCCGCGTTCCCGATCCTCCTCGCCGACCTCGCCTTCCGCATCGGCGCGCTCGACGACCTCGACCCGTGGCCGATGGTGCGCGCCGCGGCCGCGTTCCTCCTCCGCCACGGGCCGGTCACGCAGCAGGACCGCTGGGAAGAGGACGCCGGCTACTCGCCGTTCACCCTCGCCGTCGAGATCGCCGCCCTGCTCGCCGCCGCCGATGTCGCCGAGCGCGCCGGCGAGCCGCAGACGGCGACCGTGTTGCGCGAGGCGGCCGACGTCTGGAACGCGGGCGTCGAGCGGTGGACGTACGTGACCGACACCCCGCTCGCGCGCCGGGTCGGCGTGGCGGGCTACTACGCGCGCATCGCGCCGCCTGACGTCGCCGACGCGCCCTCGCCCACGGGGCCGAACGCGGGCTTCGTCCCGATCAAGAACCGCGTCGACCCCGGGCTCGCGGCCCGCTACGACGCGGTCGTGAGCCCCGACGCGCTCGCGCTCGTCCGCTTCGGCCTGCGGCACGCGCGCGACCCGCGCATCCTCGACACGGTGCGCGTGATCGACGCCGTGCTTCGCACCGAGACACCCACCGGCCCGGTCTGGCACCGCTACAACGAGGACGGCTACGGCGAAAAGGAGGACGGCTCGCCCTTCGACGGCGCCGGGATCGGGCGCGGGTGGCCGCTGTTCGCGGGCGAGCGCGGGCACTGGGCGCTCCTCGCCGGCGACGCCGCCGACGCGCGGCGGCTGCTCGACACGATGGCGCGCCAGGCGAGCGACGGCGGCCTCATCCCCGAGCAGGTCTGGGACGCGCCCGACCTGCCCGAGCGCGACCTCTACTGCGGGCGCCCCGCCGGCTCGGCGATGCCGCTCGCCTGGGCGCACGCGGAGTACCTCAAGCTGGCGCGCTCGCTCGCCGACGGCGCCGTGTTCGACCTGCCGCCGCAGCCGGTGGTGCGCTACCTCGAACGCGGCGGCGCGCCCGGCGGCTCCGGCCACACGAGCGCCGGCGCCGCGCCGCCCGCGCCACGCGTCGCCCTCTGGGCGCCGCAGCAGAAGGTGCGCACCATGCGCGCCGGGCAGCTGCTGCGCGTGCTCACGCTCGACGCGGCGCTCGTGCACTGGACCACGGACAACTGGACGACCACGCACGACACCGCCGCGCGCCCGGTCGGTACGCTCGACCTGTTCGCCGCGGACCTCGACGCGGGCGTGCTGCGCCCGGGCGACGAGGTCCGCTTCACGATCCGCTGGGCCGACGCGCGCGCCTGGGCGGGGGAAGATTGGACGGTCACGGTCGAGGCGCCGCCGGGCTGACCGTTCGAGCAACTGGCGATCGCGTCGATCACGGGTGGACCCCCGCTTGCGCGGGGACGACGGCCTAACGCGCGTCGTCATCCCCGCGGCGTACTCGTCAACGGCGGTGGGGTCCACCGGAAGTCGCTACGGCACCGGCACCTCGGGCACGTGCGGCTGGGCCGCCGAATCGCCGGCGGGCGCACCATTCACTGGAACGGCGGAGTCGGGCGCCTCGGGGAATCGTTCCCACTCGGCTCTGGCAATCTGGCGCGGCGCGAACGTCACGCGCCGCACCTCGTCGATGCGCCCGCCGCGGAGCGCGCCCTCGACGAGTTCGTAGCCTAACAGGGCGAGGACCCGCCGGTCGTCGAGGAAGAGCGGGCGCGCGTTGCCGTACCAGTCCACGCACGACGCACGGCAAGCGTCGTCCTGCTGGTCCTCGCGCGCCGCGAGCGCGCCGAGGTTGGTGAAGTGGCCGTTCGCGTTACCGACGAACTGGACGGCGGCCGAGGATTCGTAGAGGTGCACGTAGCCCGGGCGCCCGGCCGTGCGCACGGGGAGCCCGATCACGCCCGAATCCGCCCCGTCGTCGCGGTAGAAGAAGCCGTGGCTGCGAAGCTCCCCCTGCGCCGCGTCGGGGAGCACGAAGTGCTGCACCGCCGCGGGGCGCCCGCGCAGACGGACGCCGCTGAAGTGCAGGTCCCGCCCGTCGGTGCCCGCGACGACCGCGTCGCCACCCATCGCCTCGATCCGGTCGACGCCGTGCGGCAGCGCGACGGTGCTTACCGCCCCGCCCGCGATCGGGACGACGTAGACCGACGCGCTGTCGGCACGCGGGCGCCCCCACCCGCTACCGACGCCGTAGAGGAGGTGCGTGCCAACAAACCGGTCGTGCGTGATGCCGTCGGGCGTGGCGGGGAGCGCGCGGTAGTCCGCGACCGGCGCCGAGCGGCTCCCGTCCCCGAAGCTCGCCAGCGGCACGCGCAGGAGCGCCGCGCTCCCCGCCGCCGCGGCCAGCTCGGCGTGCCACATTCCGTCCCCCGACGCGTCGGAGCGCACGAGGACGTTCAGGTAGCCGTCCTCCCCTTCGAGAAAGGAGAACTGGTCGATCGGGCTGCCCACGACGCCGATCGCCCGCGGCGCCCCGCCGTCCAACGGTATGCGGTAGACGGTCGCCCGCGGCGCGTCGGCGCCCGACCGGTCGCGCGCCGAGGGATCGCCCGTCCACCCGTCCGTGGTCCACAGGTACACCGCGCTCGGCGACACGTAGGTGACCCGCTCGCTCGGCCCGATCACCACCCGCGCCTCGCAGCCGACGTCGGTCGAGGCGAGGTCGCACACGGTGACCGTGTGCAGCATCGCCTGCTCGCCGGGCGCGAGCGGGCGCGCGGGGCGGTAGACGTGGCGCGGCGTCGTGATCGGGCGGAACTGCCCCGCGCCGCCGTCCCACCGCCGCATCGCGGGGAGTGAGGCGAGCAGGTCGCGCCCGTCGCGGCGGAGCGCGAGCGGGCTGTAGAAGATCAGCCGCGTGCCGATCAAGCGCGACGCGTAGTTGCGCGACGAGTAGTAGTCGTTGGAGCGGAGTTCGTAAGTTGCGCGGTAGCGCAACTGCCCCGCGTCGTCGATCTCGAAGACGCCGAATTCGGTGCCGCCGCGCGCGTAGCTGTAGCCGACGACGACGACCCGGTCGCGCGAGACGAGCAGCTCGTCGTACCAGTCCGACTGCGGGTTGATCCCGGGCCCGAACGCATCGACCGCCGCGACGGGGCGGAGCGCGCCGCCGCCCACGGCCACGGTGAACAGGCGGCCACGGCGGAGGATGACGAGGTGGTCGCCGTGCCGCTTGACGATGCCGCCCTCGTCCACGCCCGCGTGCTGGACGTTGGTCAGCGACGCCGGCGCGGCCGCCCGGGCGGCGACCGGCGTGGCTGCGCCCGCGACGGCCGGCGCGGCCGCGTTGAGCGCCGGCGTGGGCGCGACGGTCGGGACCGCTGACGCGGGTTCCGCACTGTCCATCTCCGCGCCGCCAAGCTGGGCCGGTGGCGCGTAGTCGCGCAGGTAGGCCGCGAGCGCCGGCTCGGAGGCGAACGGCGCGAGCGCGCCGGGCGACCCGCCGGGCGCCGGCCGGTTGCCGGCACAGGACAGCGTCGCGAACAGGGCGAGGGCGCCGCAGGACGGATGAGGGCGGAAACGCATGGGCCGAGGGCGCGGGGGCGGTTGGAGGGTGAAAGCGGCTGCTTTGTCCCCCGGAGACGCCGGCGCGCATCCGGCTTACACACGTCGCCCGTACTTTGTCGCGAGAAGTTCTTGACAATGCCGCGCTCGACGTTTTCTTCCCGGCATGGCCGCCCTCCCGTCGTCCGCGATCGCCGGTGCCGCCGCGGACCCGCCGGCGCTGGACGCGCCCGCGCTCCACCGGCGCGCGATGGACAACCTCGAGTTCATCCGCGACACGATGGCCCGCGCGGCCACCGTCACCGTGGTCTCGGGGTGGGGAATCGCGGCCAGCGGCGTCGTCGCGCTCGCCGCCGCCGCGCGCACGGCCCACGTGCACGACGGGCCGCGCTGGACCGCGGCCTGGATGGTCGCCGCCACCCTCTCGCTCCCCCTCTCGGCCGGCGCCTCGGTCTGGAAGGCGCGCAGCACGGCCCGGGCACGCGGCACGCCGGCGCTCGCCGCCTCGGGACGACGCCTCCTGCTCAGCTTCCTGCCGCCGTTCACGGTCGGCGCGCTCCTCACCGGCGCGCTCGCCCACGCGGGACTGTACACGCCGCTCCCCGCGCTCTGGCTCCTGAGCTACGGCGCGGGCGTCTCGACCGGCGGCGCGTTCTCGGTGCGCGCGGTGCCGTTCATGGGCCTCGCCTTCCTCGCCCTGGGCACCCTCGCCCTGCTCGGCGACCTGCTGGTCCCGACGCCCCCGGCCGGCGCGCCCGGCGCCTGGGGAAACGCCTGCATGGCCGCCGGGTTCGGCCTCGTCCACCTCGGCTTCGGCGCCTACATCGCGCGCCGCCACGGCGGCTGAAATGGCCCGGGCCAGCAACGCCGCCCGCGACCTGCGCGGCCACGATGCCCCGCCCGACGCACGGTCGGCAGAACGCGCTACGGCAGAGCGCGCCATCGTCGGCGGCGCGGCGGCCGCCACGGCCCCCACGCTCGATCAGCTCATCCACGAGCGGGTCCGGCTCGGCATTGTCTCAGCCCTCGCCGTCAACGACGCACTCGCGTTCCCCGACCTCAAGCGCTTGCTCGGCACGACGGACGGCAACCTCTCCGTCCATGCCCGCAAGCTCGAGGACGCGGGCTACGTCACCTGCACCAAGGGGTTCGACGGCCGCGTGCCCCGCACCGAGTACCGGCTCACCGACGCCGGCCGCGCCGCCCTCGAACGCTACCTCGACCACATGGAGGCCCTCATCCGAGCGACCCGAGCCCGGTAACCGACACACGCCGCGCATACGCGGCTTTCTTCTCACCCCACAGCTTTGCAATGCAGAGAACTTCGGACGTGCGGGTCTGCCCGCGCCATGTCGCGATCGTGATGGACGGCAACGGCCGCTGGGCCACGCGCCGCGGACGCCCCCGCACCGCCGGCCACCTCGCCGGCGCCCGCGCGACCCGCCACGCGATCGAAGCCGCCGCGCGACTCGGCGTCGAGACGCTCACCCTCTACGCCTTCTCCGGCGACAACTGGCGCCGCCCGGCCACCGAAGTCGACGGCCTGATGCGGCTCTTCCGACGCTTCCTCGCATCGGAAACGGCGCGGTGCGTGAGCGAAGGAATCCGCCTCACCGTGATCGGCCGCCGCGACCGGCTCGCCCCCGCACTCCGCAGCGCGATCGACGGCGCCGAGCAGGCGACCACCTCCGGCCGCCGCATGCACCTCCGCATCGCGATCGACTACTCCGCGCGCGACGCCATCCTGCGCGCCGCACGCGCCCTGGCCGCCACCACACCAGCCGCGAACGGCGACGAGCCGGCCCGCTTCGCCGCCGCCCTCGGCGCCGCGTACCACGAGCCCGCCCCGGCGCCCGACGTCGACCTCCTCCTGCGCACCGGCGGCGAGCAGCGGCTGAGCGACTTCCTCCTCTGGGAGGCCGCCTACGCCGAGCTCTGGTTCACCCCGACACTCTGGCCCGACTTCGGGGCCGCCGACCTCGCGCAGGCGCTCGCCGACTTCGGCCGCCGCGACCGGCGGTTCGGCGCGATCGTGGCCGACGCGGCACCGGCCCGGTGGTCTGCATGAGCGCCGACGTACATGCCGCCGCGCTCGACGGCGATGTCCGCATCACGCGTCGCGGGTTCCGCGAGCGGGGCGCCGGACCCCTGACGCGCGGGACGCCCGCGCGCGCCGCGCTCGACGCCCTCGGGGCCGCGCTCGTCCTCGGCGTCGCGGGCGACCTCCTGCTCCGTGCCGGCGCGCCCGCCCTCAACGTGCTGCTCTGCACCGCGCTCGGCCTCGCGCTCCTCGCGTGGCTCGCACGCGAGCGCGGACGGCCTGTGACCGTCGGAGCCGCGGGAGTCGGGGCGCTCGCGCTCGCCTTCGCCGCGGCCGTCGCGTGGCGTGACTCGCCCACACTCCTCGTCCTGAACGTCGCCGCCCTCGCGACCACCGCGTGCGCGCTCGCCGCGATGGTCCGCCACGGCGCGGCGCTCCCGCTCGAATCCTTCGGGCCGCGCGCGTATGTGGGGGGAGCGGCATCGACCGCGGGTGCCGTCGCCGGCGGCGCGCGCGCCCTCGCCCGCCTCGCCCTCGACGCCGCCTCCGGACGCGGACGGCAAGTCGGCGCCGCGCTCGGCATCGGCGCGCGGGGCGCGGCGCTGGCGTTTCCTGCGCTGGTCGTCTTCGGCACCTTGCTCGCGGCCGCCGACGGCGCATTCGCGCGGCTCGCCCACGTGCTCGTCGACTGGGATGCGGGCGTGGCCGTCGCCCACGTGCTCTGGACGGCGGCGGGCGCGTGGGCGGCGGCGGGGTACCTGTACGCCGCCCTGCGTTCCCCGCCCGAACCGGGGACGGCCGGCGTCGGCCGCGCTACTCCCCTGGGCGCCAGACGCGACGGGCCGGCCGAGTGGTGCGTGGCGCTCGCGCTCGTCGACGTGCTGTTCGTCGTCTTCGGCGTCGTGCAGGTCGGATGGCTGTTCGGCGGGCGCGCGCTCGTCGCGTCCACGTCGGTGACGTATGCGGAGTACGCCAGGCGCGGCTTCTTCGAGCTCGTCGCCGTCGCCGCGCTCGCGTTGCCGGTCGCACTCGGCGCGTACGGGGCCGGAGTGCGCCGGCTCGCCGCCGCGGACCCGCGGGCCCGCCGGCGCCTGCACCGCGCGCTCCGCGTCGCCGCGGGGACGCTCCTCGGCTGCGTGGGCGTGGTGCTCGTTTCGGCCGCTGACCGGATGCGCCTCTACGAGGGGGCGTACGGGCTGACCGAGCTCCGCTTCTACGCCACGGCGTTCATGGCGTGGCTCGCGGTCGTCGGCGCGTGCGCGGCGGCGACGATCCTGCGCGACCGGCCGGCGCCCTTCGCGCTCGGCACCCTCGTCTCGGCGTGGGGCTGGGTGCTCGTGCTCGACGCAGCCAACCCGGACGCACGCATCGTCGGCGTGAACGCCGCCCGCGCGACCCGGGGCCGTCCGTTCGACGCCGCCTACGCGGCGTGGCTCAGCGCCGACGCGGTGCCGGGGCTCCTCGCTTACCTGTCGACGACGCCCGCCGCGGCGCCCGCGGACGAGGCCTGCACCGTGGTCAGCCAGCTCGACGCCGCACGGCGCGCGGCGGACGGCGCCGACTGGCGCACCCGGCACCTCGCGCGGTGGCGGGCGGGGCGGCTCGTCGCGCGGGCGGAGCGGGACGGCCGCCTCGCGCCGTGGCGGGCGGCCTGCGCGGCGGGGCGGAGCGGGTAACGCCCGGCGCCTAACGTCACATCCAGAACGTCCACCGCCCCGTCGCGATCACGAACAGCGACAGCGCGAGGTTGGTCACCGCGTGCACGAGGACGAGGTCGCCGAGGGCGCGCGTCCGCGCCATCCACCAGTTGTAGACGACGCCGCAGAGCAGCCCGACCTCCCAGTACGGCCCGTGCTCCGCCGCAAAGAGCGCCGCCGTCCCCCAGAAGGCGAACGGCGTGTACCTGCCTAACGAGACCCGCTCGAAGCGCGTGTCCTGCAGCCACCGCGGCAGCCACCCGCGCCAGAACAGCTCCTCCAGCACCGGCACGAGGAGCGCCGCGCGCGCCGTCCGCAGCACGAGCATCACGGGCGTCAGCTCGGCAGGCGCGATCGACGTCTTGAGCCCGCCCGTGATCGGGTTCTGGAACAGCCAGTGCGCGCGCCAGCCGGGGACGAGCAGGTCGGGCGCGACCCAGAGCGCGCACACCGCGACGCCCAACGCGACGCCCGCGAGCGGCCGCGTCGGGCGCAGCGCGCGCGGCAGGAGCGGCCGCGCGAAGCCGACGATGCCGGCGAGCACGACGAGGTCGCGCACGACCTCCTTGGCCGGGTTGGCCAGCGGCACGTAGCGGTCGAGCGCGAGCCACGCCATGAACACCGCGAACGGCCCCACGTAGGCCGCCGTCCCTGCCGGCGGGAGCGGCACACCCGCCACGTCGTCCACGCCGTCGCGACCGGGCACGACGGCCGGTGCCGCGCCGGCCGCCGCGGCGGGCGTGGGGAGCGCGCTCACCGGCCGCGCGCGCTGTCCGCCGCGGGCGCCGGCGACACGCCGACGAGCTCGACGTCGAAGATCAGCTCCGCGCGCGGCGGGATCGGGCCGCGCCCGCGCACGCCGTACGCGAGCTGGTAGGGGATGAAGAGGCGGCGGCGGCCGCCCACGCGCATCCCTTCGAACCCCGCGTCCCAGCCCGCGATGACGCGCCGCCGGCCCTGCTCGAAGCGGATCGGCTCGCCGCGGTCGCGCGACGAGTCGAACCTGGTACCGTCGCGCAGCCATCCCGTGTAGTGCACCGTGTACACCTGCCCTGGCTCGGCCGGCGCCCCCGTTCCGACGGCGACGTCGACGTAGCGCATCGCGTACTGCGTGACGACCGGGCCCGCGACGGACGGGATCGCGGCGGGCAGCGGCGCCGCGCCGGGGTTGGCGGCGCGGGCGCGGGCGCACGCGACGACGGGCGCGAGCACCGCGAAGGCCGCGACGCGCAGGACGAGGGAACGGCGGGCACGCATGCGCAGAAAATAGGCGGCCGTCCGTAGCAGGACTGCTGCTAGGTACGTAATGCAGCAGTACGTGCTAACATGCCGGGGTCGTCCGTATCGATCCGTCCACCCCGCGTCGTTCGTGTCTCCCCCGGTCGCCCGCCCGTCGGTCGCCGCGCTGCTCGCGGCGACCGACGCCATCCCGACCCGCGTGCTCTGCACGGGCGGCGTGGTGTGGGCGTCGGCGGGCGACGGGCGGTGGCAGGCGGCGGCCGACGACGCGGGGAATGGCGACGAGCCGACGGACGATCCACGGCCCGCGCTCGGCGTGGCCGCCGTCGACCGCTGGCTCGCCACGCACGGCGTGTGGCCGGTCGCGCTCGCGACGCCCGACGCCGGACGCGGGGAGCGGCTCACGCTCGTTTCTGCCGCGGGCGCGCTCGGGTGGCGCCCACCGCTCGACGTGCTGGCCGCCGTCGGCAGCGACGCGGTCGACGGCGGCCACGACGCCGCGGAGCCCGCGCTGCGGCGGGCCGCCCTCCGCCTGCGGCCGTTAGTCGACGCGGCCGAGCAGCACGCGCTCGACGCGGCGGAGCGGTACGCGCGGGCGGCGGCGACCGCCGCGCGCGTGGCGCGGCTCCTCCACACGCCCGCGCTCGACACGGTCGGCGTCGCGCCCGGCTTGTTCGTCGCCGTCGACGCGCTCGCGGGCGCGGCGCTGCGCACGCTCGCCGCCGCGGACGCGCTCGCCGCGGAGGTGTTCGGGCGTGGGCTGCTCGGCGCGCCGGCAACGCTGCGCGCCGCGCTGCTCGACGTGCGCGCGATGCACGCGGTGCCCGCGGTCCCCCGCCGGCGGGCGCTGCGCCGCGAGGCCGCGGCGGGGCTCGGGCCGCCCGTGGTACGCGTGCGGCGGCTGCGGGTCGCGGGCGCGGGGGTGTGGGCGGCGCGCGTGCCCGTGGGGGCGCCCTGGCGTGCGGGCCGGGACGCGGGCGCTCCCGTCGACGCCTTCGAGGCCGCCTGGGCGCTCGCGACGGAGTCGTGGCGGGCGCTCACGCTCGTCGTGTACGCGTCCGCCGGCGCGTGGACGTTCGACTAACGACGCGCGGCGCTGGCAGCTGACGGGGTCCGCGCGCCGCACCGTCGGCCCCTGTTTGGACCTGACCGAACCAGTTCGAAGAATGCCCGTCGTAACCAATTGCGGGACAAGTCACACGGCGGGGTTGCGCGGACGCCCCGTGAGGCGGATTGTGTAGCCGCGTCCGGACGCGCCCTCGTGCGTCCCCCCACGTTAGGAGCTTTCACGATGCAAACCGTTGCGCGGTTCGTGACGAAGTCGACCGCTCTGCTCGCCGCCGGCGCCGGGATCGCCGTGCCGGCCGGCGTGCGGGGCGGAGTCCCCGCCGTCATCGGACCGGACCACCTCGCCGCGCTGCTCGCCCCGACGGTTCCCGCGCCCTCGACCTACGTGCTACTCGCGACCGGCGTCGTCGGCCTCGCCGGCGCGTTGGTGCTCCGGAGGACCCGCTCGGCCTGACCCGCACGGCCCGCGCGGGGGATACGGGTCGGGAGCCCCCCTCCGCCGGTTCTGCGTGCCGGGGCGTCGCCCGCCTCCGTCGCGCTGGTATCTACGCCTCTGGTCGCTCGTCGCGATCAGGGGCGTTGGTACGTCTGCCGCGCGGCGTCCGGGGTACGTATGTGCGCTGGCGCACAATTCGCCTTCGCCTCGGTGCCGGCCCCGTATCGTTTCTCCGACTTCGCACGCTGTCGCATGATCTCCATTGTTTCCACGCCTGCGTCCGCCCGCTCGTCCGCGCGCGGGCCGCAGGGTCTTCTGCTCCTCGCGGTCGCACTCTCCGCGGCCGCGTGTTCAGTCTCCGAAAGCAAGACGGCGGACGCCGCGGCCCCGCCGGTCAGTACGCCGCCGTCGTCCGGCGGCCCGGCTGGGAGCAATCCGGTCGGGAGTAACCCGGCCGGGAGTAACGCCGTCGCGCCCGCGGCTCCGGCCGCCATCGGGTGGAAGCCGAGCGTGCCGGCCACGATCGCCGGCATTCCCGCGTCCGCCGTTCAGCAGGCGATCGCTCGCCAGCTCGCCGGCCGCCGGCCGGCCTCGCTCGACGCCGACGCGTGGCAGCACGTCCAGCGCCTCTACAAGGCGTTCAACGGCGCGCCCCTCTGGATGAGCGACCAGGGCCCGGACAAGGTCCGCAGCCCCGCCCTCCTCAAGGCGCTCGTCAGCGCCGACCAGGACGCGCTCAACCTCGAGCGCCTGCCCCTTCCCGAGCTCGCCCGCGCCCTCCAGTCGGTCGAGAGCACGAACGGGGCGAACGGGGCTACGCCGAAGGCCACGGCCGAACAGATCGCCGCCGCCGACGTGATGTTCACGAGCGCCTACGCCGCGCTCGCCGAGGATCTGCTGACCGGCCAGGTCGACCCGAAGCAGGTCGAGAAGCAGGACTGGTTCATTTCGCGTCAGGAGTCGCGCATCGACAGCGCGCTCGTGCGCTCGCTCGGCGACCCCGACGTGAGCCGCGGCATCGACCGCATGCGGCCGCAGGAGGCAGACTACCGGGCGCTCCGTCAGCAGCTCGTCCAGTACCGTGCGCTCGCCGCAAAGGGCGACTGGCCGCGGGTGCCCGCGGGCCGCGCCCTCAAACCCGGCGACGCGGACAGCCCCGCGCGCCTCTCGGCCCTGCGCGCCCGCCTCTCGGCCGAGGGATTGTTGGGCGGCGCCGGCGCGCCGGACGCCGACTCCGTGCAGGCCGACGCCGCGCGGGCCGGCGCCGCGCGGGCCGCGGCCGGGGACAGCGCGCGGGACTCGGCCGCCGCCGACAGCGGCACGCCCGACCGGCCGCGCCGCGCCGCCCCGCCGCCCGCGCGCCGCGGGGCCGCCCGCGCTCCGGCGCGCGCCGGCCAGACCGCGGCGGGCCAGGCCACCTACGACGCCGGGCTCGCCGGCGGCGTGGCCGCGTTCCAGGCGCGCCACGGCATCGCCGTCGACAGCCTGTTAGGCCCCGAGACCGTCAACGCGCTCAACGTGCCGGTCGACTACCGCATGGGGCAGATCGCGGCCAACCTCGAGCGCTACCGCTGGCTCCCGCGCACTCTCGGCGCGCGCTACGTCATCGCCAACGTGCCCGCGTTCTCTCTCGAGGCGTGGGACGGCGGCAAGAAGGCGCTCGAGATGAAGGTCGTCGTCGGTAAGGACTACGAGGACAAGAAGACCCCCGTGTTCGCCGACTCGATGCAGACGGTCGTCTTCCGCCCGTACTGGAACATCACCGACGAGATCGCCGCCAAGGAGACGTGGCCCAAGATACACGCCAACCGGAACTACATGGCGGAGAACGACCTCGAGACGTTCCGCGAGGCCGGCCGCACGCACCTCCGCCAGAAGCCGGGCCCGAAGAACTCGTTAGGCCTCGTCAAGTTCCTCTTCCCGAACAGCTTCAACATCTACTTCCACGACACGCCCGAGAAGCAGCTGTTCGCGAAGGACGTGCGCGGCTTCAGCCACGGCTGCATCCGGCTCGAAAAGCCGGCCGAGCTCGCGTCGTGGGTGCTCGGCTGGCCGGTGGCGCAGGTGGAGCAGGCGATGAACGACACGACGGCCGACAACCGGAGCGTCCCGCTGCCGCAGAAGGTCCCGGTCTACATCGCGTACTTCACGACCTACCTGAAGAACGGGCAGCTCTACTTCGGCAACGACCTGTACGCGCGCGACCAGACCCTCGTGCAGGCGATGACCGCCAAGGGCGGGCAGAGCGGGCAGGTGGTGCAGGCGGTGGACGCGCTGCGGAAGCTCGTCGCGGGGTGACGGGACCACGGGGCGACGGAACGCGCCACGCCTAACGCGCGACGCGTTCCGTCACCCGGGCGTGTAGGACGCCGGGGGCTCCTTGATCCGCCGCAGCCGGGGGAGGAGCGTCACGCCTTCGTAGATCGCGTCGAGCGTGAGGACCGTCTCGGGGCACGGCGCCGCGACCCGCCCGCCCGACTCGGGCGTGACCACCTCGTGCTGCCACGCGCCGGCCGCGTCGCGCCAGTGGCGGTCGACCACCTGCTCCCGGTGGGAAACGATGAGGTAGGCGCGGAGCGTCGGGACCTTGCGGTACGCGATCAGCTTCTCGCGGTGGTCGGTCGCGCGGGTGCTGCGTGACGTCACTTCGACCACAAGGCACGGGTCCGGGATGACGTCCGCGTCGTCGTCCTCCGGCCCGCAGACCGCGACCACGTCGGGGTAGTAGTACTTGGTCGCGTCGACGTGGACCTTGAGGTCCTGGACGAAGACCTCGCATGGGCCGCCTTTCGCGGCCGGCCACAGGCGTCGGTAGACGTTGCCGACGATCTTCCCGTGCCGGCGCGTCGTGCCGCTCATCGCGTACACGACGCCGTCGACGTACTCGTGCTTGAACCGGGAGCGCCGCTCGAAGGCGAGGTACTCCTCAGGCGTCATCTGGCGGCGGGGGCGCGGACTCGTCATGCCGCCAATCTCTCGGCTCGGCGCCCCCGCCGCTACTCGGCCGCTACTCGGCCGCTACTCGGCGTTTACCGCCCGCCCAGGTAGTCCGCCGCCAGCGACGCGAGCGTCCGCACCCCCACCGGCAGCGCCCCCTCGTCGGCGAAGAACTTGGGGCTGTGGTTGCTTACGAACGCCGTCTCCGGGCTCCCCTTCGGCCGCACGCCGAGGAAGACGAACAGCCCCGGCACCCGTTCGGCGAAGTAGCCGAAGTCCTCGGAGCCCGTCACGGGCCGCCCCTCGCTCACCCCCGCGTCGCCGGCCACGCGCCGTAGCGTCGCGACCATGCGCGCGGTGAGCGCGGGGTCGTTCGCCGTCACCGGCGTCATCTCCTCGATCGTGACCTCCGCCGTCGCGCCCTGCGCCTGCGCCGCCAGCTCGACCGTGCGCCTAACACGGTCGTGGATCTCGCGCCGCATCGCCGGGTCGAAGGTGCGGATCGTGCCTAGCAGCACCGCGCTGTCGGGGATGATGTTGTTGCGCACCCCCGCGTTGAGCGCGCCGACGGTCACCACCGCGGGCCCGACCGTCAGGTTCGTCTGCCGGCTCACCACGGTCTGCAGCGCCGTGACGGCGTACGACGCCGCGACGACCGGGTCGACGCCCGCCCACGGCGTCGACCCGTGCGTCTGCCGGCCCCGGACGACGACGCGGAAGAAGTCCGCCGCGGCCATGAAGCCGTTCGGCCGGTAGGTGAGGTGCCCCACCTCGTCCGGCGTGATCCCGACGTGCAGCCCGAACACCGCGTCCGGCTTCGGGACGCCTAACGCTCCGCCGGTGCCGTCCATCGCGCCCGCGGCGAGCATCGCCTTCGCCCCGCTCGGCTTCCCCGGGTCGCCCTCCTCGTTGGGCTGGAAGAGGAAGACGACCGTCCCCGGCAGCTCCGCCTTCATCCCCGCGAGCACCTCGGCCGCGCCCATCAGCATCGACGTGTGCATGTCGTGCCCGCACGCGTGCATCACGCCCACCGCCTGCCCGTTGTAGGTCGAGCGCACCGCCGACTTGAACGGCAGGTCGACTTGCTCGGTCACCGGCAGCGCGTCCATGTCGGCGCGGAGCGCGACGATCTTGCCCGGCTTGCCGCCGCGCAGCACGCCGACGACGCCGTGGCCGCCGACGCCCTCGTGCACCTCAAGGCCTAACGCCTTGAGGTGCGCGGCGACGATCGCCGACGTGCGCGTTTCCTGGTTGGAGAGCTCCGGGTGCTCGTGCAGGTCCCGCCGCCAGGCGACGACCTTGGGGAGCACCGTCTCCGCGCGCCGCGCGATCTCCGCGTCCGGCGACGGGCCGCCCCGCGGGCCGCCCGGCGGGGCGGCCTGCGCCCGCGCGCCCGCGGCGCCCAGCACGAGGCCGAGCGCCGCGCCGAACGAAGCGCCGGGCGCGGCGCGCCTCACGAGTGCCCCGCGGGCGACGGCGTCGGCGCGACCGCCGTCTGCCCGTCCTCCTGGCTCCCCGCTTCCTCCTTCGCCGCGTCCGCGTCCCGCCCGAGCTGCCGCAGCGCCGCCGCCGTCACCCGCTCCGCCGTGAAGCCGAGCCGGCGCATGACCTCCTCGCCCGGCGCGGACGCGCCGTAGCGGTCGAGCGCGACGATCGCGCCGTCCATCCCGACGAAGCGCTCCCAGCCGAGCGACGCGGCCGCCTCGACCGCCACGCGGGCGCGGACGGCGTCGGGCAGCACCTGCTCCCGGTACTCGGCCGACTGTTGGGCGAACAGTTCCCAGCTCGGCAGGCTCACGACACGCGCGCGCACGCCGTAGCCCGTGAGCCGCTCGCGCGCGTCGACGCAGAGCGCAACTTCGGAGCCCGTCCCGATCAGCAGCACCTCCGGCGCCCCGCCCGCGGCGTCGGCGAGCACGTAGCCGCCCTTGGCCACGCCCGCGTCGCGCGCGCCCGACCGGTCCAGGATGGGCAGGTTCTGCCGCGAGAGCACGAGCGCCGTCACCGACGGCCGCGCGACCGCCACGGCCCACGCCTCCGCCGTCTCGTTCGCGTCTGCGGGGCGGATCGTCACGAGCTGCGGGATCGCGCGCAGCCCGGCGAGCTGCTCGACCGGCTCGTGCGTCGGCCCGTCCTCGCCCACCGCGATCGAGTCGTGCGTGAACACGTAGACCGCGTGCAGCTCCGAGAGCGCGGCCAGCCGCAGCGACGGCTTGAGATAGTCGCTGAAGACGAAGAACGTCGCCGCAAAGGGGATCACGCCGCCGTGCGCGGCCATGCCGTTGACCGCCGCGCCCATCGCGTGCTCGCGGATGCCGAACGCCATGTTGCGCCCCGCGTACCCCCACGCCCCGCCGACCGCGCCCTGCACGTGCGCGTCGGTCACCGCCGCGGCGGCCCCCGCGCCTAACGACGGCTGGAAGTCGCCCCCGCCGGTCATCGCCGTGTTGGTCGACGGGTTGAGGTCGGCCGACCCGCCGACGATGTTGTGCACCGTCTTGGCGAGCGCGTTGAGCACCTGCCCGCCCGCGACGCGCGTGCTCACCGGCTTCGACCCCGCGTCCCACGTCGGCAGCCCGTCCGCCCAGCCCGCGGGCAGCTCGCCGCGCCAGGCGCGCGTCAGCTCCGCGGCCTCGTCGGGGAACGCCGCCGCGTACGCGTCCATGCGCGCCTGCCACTCGGCCTGCGCCGCCTGCCCCGCGGGCACCGCCCGGCGGAAGCGCTCCACGACCTCGGGCGGCAGGTAGAACGGCTCCTGCGAGGGCCAGCCGAGCGCCGCCTTGGTCGCCGTCACCTCGTCGGGGCCTAACGGCGAGCCGTGCACGTGGTAGGTGCCCTGCTTCTTCGGCGAGCCGTAGCCGATCTGCGTCTGCACGAGGATCAGCGACGGGCGCCGCGTCTCCGCGCGCGCCTCGGCGATCGCGGCGGCGACGTCCTCGACGTCGTTCCCGTCCGGCACCGTGCGCGTGTGCCAGCCGTAGGCGTCGAAGCGCTTCGCCACGTCCTCGGTGTAGGTGAGGCTCGACTGGCCGGCGAGGGTGATGTGGTTCTGGTCGTAGAGGTAGACGAGCTTGCCGAGCTGCAGGTGCCCGGCGAGCGAGGCGGCCTCCTGCGTCACGCCCTCCATCAGGTCGCCGTCGGAAACGAGCGCGTACGTGTGGTGGTCGACCACCGTGTGCCCCGGCCGGTTGTACCGCGCCGCGAGCCACGCCTCGGCCATCGCCATCCCCACGCCGTTGGCGAAGCCCTGCCCCAGCGGGCCGGTCGAGAGCTCGACGCCCGGCGTGTGGTGCCCGCGCTCGGGGTGCCCGGGCGTCGCGCTCCCCCACTGGCGGAAGCGCTTGATCTGCTCCATCGGCAGGTCGTACCCGGTGAGGTGCAGCAGGCTGTAGAGCAGCGCCGAGCCGTGCCCGGCCGAGAGGACGAAGCGGTCGCGGTCGGGCCACTGCGGGTCGCGCGGGTTGAAGCGCAGGAAGCGCGTCCAGAGCGCGTAGGCCATCGGCGCGGCGCCCATCGGGAGCCCGGGGTGGCCGGAGTTGGCCTGCTGGATCATGTCGACCGAGAGCAGGCGCAGCGCGTTGATGCTGAGCGCGGTCAGGTCGGCGTCGTCCGGCGCGGCGGGCGCGGCGGGAGCGGGGGCGGCGGGAGCGGTCATGGTCAGGTTGAGTGAAGGCGGTACGCGGTGGGCCGCGCTCCGGCGGGGGGTCGTGCACGCCCGATGCCGCCGCCCCCTGGTCGGGGCAACGTCAAACGTGCGCGGTCACCCCGACGGCCAGGGTGCCGCGACGCGGAAGCCGCGCAGGTGACGTCCGACGCGCACGAAGTCGGCGTGGTTGCGCGTCACGAGCGTGAGCCCCGCCTCCCGGCACGACGCGGCCAGGAGCGCGGCGTACCGAAAAGAAGGGGGCGCGTCGGCGACGGCGAAGTGCTCCTTCACGGCCAGATCGGCCAGCACGCGCCCCGCTTCGGCGAACGCGGCCGCGTCCGGCGTCACCACGTGCTCCCGCGCCGCGTACGTACCGACCAACGCGTCGAGCGCCGCGCGCTGCGCCGCCGTCCGCGCGCCCGCCCGGAGCTCGAGGTGCACCACGGCGTGCAGCCGGAGGCGGGTGTCCACCCGGGCGACGAAGGCGTTCAGCCGCCGCCGCTCCTCGGCGTCCCGGAGCGCGTGGATGTAGCAGTTCGCGTCGAGCGCGTACAGCGTTGCCACCGAGCGATCGGCGCCGGACGGGCGTTAGGAGCGCGCCCGCCCCGCCTTACGACGGACGACGCGATCGTCGCCCTCGACCCGGCCCGGCGCCGCGGCCGGCGCCGCCTCGCGCCCGAACCCGTCGACGAGCCCCCCGGCGGCGGCGAGCCGCTCGAGCGCCGCGGCGTGCTCGTGCCGGAAGCTGACCAAGTCGAGCGCCTGGTCCACCGTCTCGGTGTCGGTGGCCGTGCCGAGCACGGCGCGTGCGCGCGCGAGCTTGGCGACGTCGATGTCCATGTTCTTCCGCGCCCGCACGCCCGCGCGCCGCGGCGCCGGTCTCGATGCACTTACCATGGCTCCCCCGCGTCAGGCATTCTGTACCGCGCACCGAACCATTCTGTAGGCGGCCGCCGGGACGAAACGTACCCACGACGCGCGGCGCGGGCCAGCATCGGCCGCCGGCGCCGCCCGCCGCGCCCGGTGTCTCGTCGTCGAGCGGCCGGTCGCCTAACAATAGGTGGCCCTGCCTCGTGCACGCGGCGGAAGATCCCCGGCGGCGTGAGCGGGCCCCGTCGCAAATCTCTTCATCCACCACACGCCCGTCACGCGTCGGTCGACCGCCGCGCGTCCGGCAGATACCGCCCGAGAAACCCGACCACCGCCCCGTACGCCGCGAGCTGGTTCTCGCGCCGCACGAACCCGTGCCCCTCGTCCGGGAAGACGCGATACTCGACCGGCACGCCGTTCCGCCGCACGGCGGCGACGATCTCGTCGCTCTCCTGTCGCAGGACGCGCGCGTCGTTAGCGCCCTGGAGCACGAGCAGCGGCCGCCGGATTTGGTCGGCGTGGGCGATGGGCGACACGCGCCGCAGCCGCTCGCCGTCGACGGCCGGGTCGCCGACCTTGGCGAACAGCGCGTCGCGCTGCGCACCGAGCCACGCGGGGAGCCGCTCCAGCGTGCGCACCCAATCACTGGGCCCGAACAGGTCCACCCCCGCCGCGAACGCCGTCGGGTACGTGGTGAGCGCAGCGAGCACGAGGAACCCGCCGTAGCTCGCCCCCAGCACCGCAACGCGCGCCGGGTCGACGACGCCCGTCGCGGCGAGCAGTCCGCGCGCCGCGACCACATCGCCGAGGTCGGCCTCGCCCTGCCGGCGGACGTCGAGCCCGTAGAACGTCCGCCCGTAGCCCGACGAGCCGCGGTTGTTGACGTCGTAGACGGCGTAGCCGTGGTTGGCGAGGAGCTGCGCGACCGGATGCCAGCCGAGCCGCGCCTGCCCGCCCGGGCCGCCGTGGACCATCACGACCGCGGGGACGGGCGCGACGGGCGACGCCCCGTGCGGCAGGTACAGCAGGCCGGGCACGTCGACCCCGTCGT
This sequence comes from Gemmatimonadetes bacterium T265, assembly GCA_019973575.1. Classification (NCBI taxonomy): domain Bacteria; kingdom Pseudomonadati; phylum Gemmatimonadota; species Gemmatimonadetes bacterium T265. Next base: position 1,572,158 of record BPUI01000001.1, on the reverse strand, counting down.
CGGCCCGGAAGCGCGCGACCCGCGCGTCGACGAGGTCGGCGGGGTCGAGCGCCGGGGCGAGCGAGTGAGTCAGGCGGCGCGCGGTCGCCGAGCCGACGTCGGCCACGTAGAGGTCGTTCGGCGCGCGGCTCGCGCTCGCGTAGAACGCCAGGCGACGCCCGTCGGGGGAGAACACGACCGGGCCGACGGTCGCGCCCGCGGGCGCGGGGGACGGCAGCGGGCGCATCGCCGGCAGCGCGAACAGCTGCAGTTCCGAGCGCGCGTCGACGTTAACGAGCACGGCGAGCGTCGCCCCGTCGGGCGCGACCACCGCGCCGGTCACGTCCCACGGCGGCGCGAGCACGACCGTGCGCCGGCGCGTCGCGAGGTCGAGTCGCTCCAGCCGCGCGAACTCGCTCCCCTCGTCCGTCGTGACGTAGAGCGCGCCCGCGTCGGCGGCGAACGCGGCGACGCGGTGCGTGGCGGCGCCGGCGTGCGGCGTGAGCTGCTCCGTCGTGTCCGTCCGCCGGTCGTAGAGGTAAACGTCGGCGTCGTCCGCGCCGACGGCCTGCTCGAGCGCGACGTACCGGCCGTCGAGCGAGACGGCCGCGGGGCGGAACGCGCCCGGGTTCGTGTAGAGCCGCGTCCGGGCGTACCCGGCGGCGGCGGCGTACTCGTCGACGTCGGCGGCGCCCGGGTCGCGCTCGTTCGTCGTCACGTAGAAGCGATCGCCGGCCTGCGACCACCCCAGGAAGCCCGCCTTCAGCCTCTCCCCCGGGGTAAGGTCGCGCGCGGTCCCGTCGGCCTCGCGGACGTAGAGATGGTGCAACTCGTCGCCGCCCGCGTCGTGCGTGTAGAGCACGCGGTCGTCGGTGCGGAAGTAGCTCACCGCGTACGTGGCGTCGCCGGCCGAGGCGGTGAGCGGCTCCGGGGCGCCGCCGGCCGTCGGGACGCGGTAGACGTTGAAGACGCCGGTCGGGGTGCCCGAGACGAGCACGTGCGCGCTGTCGCGCGAGAACGACGCGTCGTGGTAGGCGACGGTGTCGAAGAATGCCGCGACGGGGTAGCGGGGGACGGGAGACAACGGGTACCGGACAGGGAGCGCGCGCCGGCGGCCGCGACGGGGCGGGCGCCGGCGCAGCATACGTCATCCCGAGCCGCGACGCAGCGGCGACGACAGATCGCCGGCCCGCGGCGGGGGACTCGGGACGCCGTAAGATTCCGTCACCCCGGACGGCGACACTGACATTGGGACCGAATTCGCCGAGTGCCTACGCGAATTGGTGCCGCTCCCTGCGCCGTCGCGCGGCCACAACCTGCCACTTGGGGCACTGGTCCAATCCGGCGCCACCGTCAACGTTCGTGTCATGAGCCGCCACTTCCGGTCGAAGGACATCGCGCCCGTGTCTCCTGCCGCCTCGACTCCATCCGTCCCCACGGTCCTTCTCGTCGGGGCGTCGCGCGGCCTCGGCCACGCGATGGCCACCGAGTTCCTGACGCGGGGGTGGCACGTCATCGGGACGGTCAGGGCCGGGGCCCGGACCCGGCTGCACGAGCTGGCGGAGGATCACGAAGGCCGGGTGGAAGTCGAGACCCTCGACATCAACGCGCCGGACCAGATCGCGGCCCTGCGCGACCGCCTGTCAGGCCGGGTGCTCGACGTGCTGTTCGTGAACGCCGGGACCACCACGCGTGACGAGCACGTGCCCATCGGCGACGTGACCACGGAGGAGTTCACGCGCGTGATGGTGACGAACGCGCTGAGCCCCATGCGCGTCATCGAAACGCTGCAGGACCTCGTCGCCGCGGCGGGGCTCATCGGCGCGATGTCGTCCGGGCAGGGCAGCATCGCCAACAACGAGCGGGGGATGCGGGAGGTCTACCGCGCGAGCAAGGCGGCGCTGAACATGTCCATGCGGAGCTTCGCGGCCCGCCAGGCCGGGACGCCGCGGGCGATGGTGCTGATGGCGCCGGGCTGGGTCCGGACCGAACTGGGAGGTCCGGATGCCCCGTTCAGCATCGAGGAGAGTGTGCCGCTCGTGGTGGACGTGCTGGTCGCGACGCGCGGAACCCCCGGCCTCCAGTACTTGGATCGCTTCGGGCGGACGGTCCCGTGGTGAACGGTCCACGGGCGATGCCCCGGGTGCGCCGCCCCCAGGCGCGCCCGGGGATCGCCGCTGCTCGGGCGGCTTGCTCGGGTGTGTCACGATCACTCGTGTTCTGCAGCCGGTCGGCGGCGCGCCCGGCACGTGTTCGTCTCACGCGGTAGCGCGTTTCGAGGCGAGCCGGCCGGCGGTGCACGTCGACGTCAGAACTCTGCCCGGTCCAGACTCGGCCTAACGCGCTGCTACTCGGCGGCCGCCGCGGGCGTCGCGCACGGGTGCTCGAGCAGCGCGACCTTGAGCCCGTGGTAGTGCGCCGGCAGCCGCGGGTCGGCCGGCAGCCGCCGCCCGCCGACCCGCGCGAAGCCCGCGCGCTCGTAGTAGCCCACGAGCGCCGCGTTGTCCGCCCACGTGTCCACACGCACCCCGGCGCGCCCCATCGCGCGGGCGTGCGCGTCGGCCCACGCGAGCACGGCCCCGAACAGGCCGCGCCCGGACGGGCCGGCCCCGGACGGGGCGCCCCCGCGGAACGCCGCCCGCGCGACCCGGTGCAGGTAGACGTGGGCGCCCCGCTCGCGGGCGCCCCAGATCGCTGCGTCCTCGTACGTCACCGAGAACACGCCGGCGAGGGTGTCGGCTGCGCCCGCGACGCGGTCGTCGTCGAGCACGCGCAGGAGCCGCCCCGCACCGACCTCGGCCAGGACGCCCGCGTCGGGGAAGTCCGGCCACACGGCCGCGCCGCGAGCGCGCTGCAGGGCGCGCGCGGCGGCGTAGGCAGCCTGCACGGCGGGGAGGTCGGCGGGGCGGGCCGGCTCGACACGCATGCGCGTACGGTAGCGCGGCGGCGGTCGCCGCGGTCGGGGCAGAACCCACCCCATGGGCTCACCGAGCTCGAAAACCTCCGTGTCGACCGAAGCGTGGGGCTCGGGCTGCGGTAGCAGCGATCACTGTTCGGATCGCACCAGGGACCCGTGATCCGGCGATGGCTGGACTCAGCGACGGAGTGCGTCCGCCAGCCCGTCGGTGCTGTTCTCGCCACCGGCCCATGCCACGCAGGCGTCGGGACGGATCAGCATCGAAGGCCCCGCATCGACGGCGACGCACCGTACCCGCTGCGTGGTAACCGCCACGAGCTTGGAAGCCGCCCCCTCGGGGGAGGCGTCGAGCAGGACGCCCATGCCATCCTGCATCATGTCGTAGAGCGAGACCTCGGCACCGCCGTGGCGGATCCGCGTATCGCCGATCAGCCGTCCAACGTCGTCCCGATCGTCCTGCGCCGACCCGAGGTCATACCGGGTGAACAGGCCACTCATCATCTCGCCGATGAACCGGTTGACGTCGTCGAATTGCAGGAGGGTCGCCACGAGGTCCCGCATCGCCCCCGACTGCGGATCGGGCCGCAGGATGGCGACCTGGGCACGGGTGTTCGCCAGCACGGCTTCGGCAACGGGCCGCCGCTCGGCCGTGTAGCTGTCGAGCAGGCGCTCGGGCATCTCGCCGCGAACGACGGCGGCGAGCTTCCAGCCGAGGTTGGCCGCGTCCACGAGCCCGAGGCTCAGGCCCTGGCCACCGAACGGCGTATGGACGTGCGCCGCATCACCGGCGAGCAGCACTCTCCCCCGGCGGTAGGTGTCGACCAGCCGCGTGTTGTCCGTCCACCGACTCGCGCTCTCGAGCGCCTTGACCCGGACGTCCGTGCCGCTGACGCGGCGGAGCACGGCTTCGATCTCCTCGCGGGTGACCGGCGCCTCCCGATCTGCCGGCGGACCGCTGAAGTCCAGCATGACCACCCGACCAGGGACAGGCCCGTAGGAGAACACGCCACCCGATGTGCGGTGCCAACCCCTGGGCAACAGGCGTTCGGGGTAGTCGATCTCGGCGACGGCCTGGTAGAACGTCAAGGTTGGAGGCGTGCCGGGGAACGCGAAGCCGGCCGTCTTGCGGATGGGGCTGCGCCCCCCGTCGCACCCCACGAGGTAGGCGCAGCGGACATGACCTCCGCCCGTCGGCGATGCCCACGCGACGTCGATGCCGTCGGCCTGCGGCACGAAGCCGGTGACGTCACACGCGCGGCGCACCTCGATCCCGACCGCGCGCGCCCGGTCGGCCAGCATGGCTTCGAGGCTCTGCTGATCCACGGCGCGGGCACGCCGGGCCGGCTCTTTCTGCGCGTCCTTGCGGATGAGCGACAGGCCGGCGAAATGGCCGCTGAACTTCGACGACCGCAGGTCCGCGCCGGCCTGCCCGGTGAGCGGCTGCATCGCCGCGAAGCTGCGCGCCTCCGAGGCGTCGATGGCCGCGGCCATCCCGCGACGCTGCAGCGCTTCGATTCCGAGCGGTCCGAGCCCCATCGCCTTGCTGGCCGTGCTCGGGGCGGCCAGACGTTCCAGCACGAGGACGCGCGCGCCACCCAACGTCAGCTCGATGGCGGTCAGGAGGCCGACCGGCCCGGCGCCCACGACCACTACGTCGACCGCTTCATCCATGGACCGCATCTCAATGTGTACTCAGTACATTGTACTCGGTCCACAACTTGGGTTACTCATGGCGCCATGTCAACGCCGTCCGACCGTCGGTCCCGGAAGCGTCTCGCCACGCGACAGGCCATCTCCAACGCCGCCACGCGCCTGTTTCTCGAGCGGGGCTTCGATCGGGTAACGGTGGACGAGATCGCCGCGGCCGCCGACGTGGGCCGGATGACGGTGTTCAACCACTTCCCACGCAAGGAGGACCTGTTCTTCGACCGCGACGAGGAGGCCCGCGAGACCCTGCGCGACGCGTTACGGCGGCGCGATCCCCGCGTGCCGCCGAGCGAGGCGTTACGCCGGCTTGCCCACCGACTGGTGGCGGAACGGCGCCCCTACGTCGAGTTCTCGGCCGCGAGCCAGGGCTTCGTCGCGACCATCGAGGGCAGCGAAACCCTCAAGGCGCGGGCCCGGGCGATCCGCGACGAGCTCGCGCACCTTGTCGCGGCGGCGCTCGCCGAATGCGTCGGACGGGACCCGACCGACCCCGACGCCCAGCTGGCGGCCGGTCTGCTCGTGGCGACGTGGACCACGGCCCTCGTTCAGGCGCACCGGACGTTTCGACAGCGGCGAGATCCGGAGGAGGCGAACGCCGCCTTCCTCGCGGTCATTGACAAGGGGACCGTCGGCCTGTCAGCCGCCATGGCAGGGACGCCGTACGCCTGAGCGATCGAAGCCGGGCCGGTGATGCGTCGCGCGTGTCGGCGCCCCGTGTCGGTGCCTAACGACGCCGCCCGCCCGGGCGGACCCGGGCGGGCGGCGTCGAGCGGTCGTCGGTAGAGCCGACCTCAGCGCGCGGTCAGACCCGCTGGACGTTGGCGGCGTGTAGCCCCTTGTCGCCGTTCTTGATCTCGAACTCCACGGCCTGCCCCTCGGCGAGGGTCTTGAACCCGTCCATCGTGATCGACGAGAAATGGACGAACACGTCCTCGCCGCCGTCCTGTTCGATGAAGCCGTACCCCTTGGCGTCATTGAACCACTTGACCTTGCCCCTGGCCATGCGCGCTGTCTCCTGCCGGTGCGACGGTGCGAACCGGTGATGCGGGTGCTCGCGCCGCGCGCGCCCACGCGCGTGCGGCGGCGCCAACCGGTCGGCCGGCGCGGCGCCTATATAGGACCGACGGGCGAATGTGTCAAGAACGTCACACTCGTGGGATCCGGATGAACGGTCCGGGGCCGTCAGCCGCCGACGCCGGACCAGGCGTGGACGACCCACGCCTGCGCCACCCACGCCGCCCCGCCGGCGGCCACGACGATCCGCACGTTGTCGTCGACCGCCCACCGCGGCCGTTCCGCGAGCGCTGCGGCCGCGCCGCACGCGAGCGCCGCGGGCGCGCTGAGGCCGGCGACGAGGAGCGCGCCGAGCGTGCTCGCGGCGAAGCAGGCCGCACTGCCTGCCCACGTCTTGCGCCCGGCTGCGCGGGTGTTCGGGCCTTCGGCGCGGCGGGCGCGGGCGCGCCCGCTCGCCAATCGGCCGACGACCGCGGCCGCGGCGTCGCCGAGCGCGACGGCGAGCATCGCGGCCGCCGCCTCGCGCCGCGGGAAGACGAGGGCGGCGAGCAGGTACGCCACACACATCCACGTCGCGCCCGACCAGCGGCCGTGCTCGTGCGGACGTAGCAGAGGGCCGACCGCCGCGTCGAATACCGCGCGCACGCGCGACGACCGCGCCCTCGCGATCTCAATGCTGGCCGCCGTTACGCCGGCGGCCGCGAGCACGCCAACGACCACCGCGCGCGGCGCGCCGACCACGTACGCCACGGGCACGACGGCCGACGCGAGGTGGATCCCCTTGCGGGCGAGCTCGTGGCGGAGGGTCGACGGCACGGCGGCAAGAAACACCGCGGCCGGCCCGCTTGCACCTCACGCCGCGTGAGGGCGTAACCTGGCGGCGTGGCCACACACGAACCCGCACGATCCGTCGGCAACGCCGCGCACGGGAGCGCGCCCCTACAGCCGCCGCCCTGGAAGGTCGGGGAGTTGGCGCGCCGGACCGGACTGTCGGTCCGCGCGCTGCACCACTACGACCAGCTCGGGCTCCTCGCGCCCGCGCGGCGGACGCGCTCGGGGCACCGCCTGTACGACCGCGCGGACGTCGAACGGCTGCAGCAGATCCAGTCGCTGCGCCTGATGGGACTCTCGCTCGACGAGGTGAAGCGCCTGCTCGACGGGGCGGCGTTCTCACCCCGGCAGCTCATCACCCTGCACCTCGCCCGGCTCGCCGAGCAGATCGCGGTGCAGACCCGCCTGGCCGAGCGCCTCCGCGCGCTCGACCGCCACCTGGACTCGGCGGAGACCGTCTCGGTCGACGAGCTCTGCCGTCTCATCGAGGAGATGACGACCATGGAGCAGATCACCCAGTACTTCACCCCCGAGCAGCTGGCCACGCTCGACGAGCGCCGCACCCGGATGGGCGAGGCCCGCGCCCGCGAGGTCCGCGACGAGTGGAACGAGATCATCCCGGCCGTGCGCGCCGCGATGGTGCAGGACGTCGATCCCGCGTCGCCGGAGATGCTCGACGTCGCGCGGCGGTGGAAGGCGCTCGTGGACGAGTTCACCGCCGGCGATCCGGCGATCGCGAACGCGGTGCGGACGATGTACGAGCACCAGGGGCCGGCGTTGCAGGAGAAGCTCGGCGAGGTGCCGACGGCCGAGATGTTTGCGTACATGGGCAAGGCGTTCGCGGCGCTGCGCGGGTAGGGCGGATTGCAACGAGCGCGGGGAGGGGGGCTTGCTTGCCCCCCTCCCCGCGCCGCAGTAGGTTCGCGCCATGTCCCGAGAGTCCCTGGTGGGCGCGACGCTCGCCGGCTACGCGATCCGCGATGTCGTGGGGGAGGGCGGGACGTCCGCCGTGTACCGCGCGGACCACCCCACGCACGGCACGGTCGCGCTCAAGGTGTTGCGCGACAAGCTGCGCGCGGACCACACGGCCGTGACGCGCTTCGTGCGCGAGGCGACGTACGGCGGCCGAGTCGTGCACCCCAACGTGGTGCGCACGCTCGAAATCGGCGAGGCGCCGGTAACGGAGGGCGGGCCGGGGCTCCACTTCCTCGCGATCGAGTGGGCGGGGGGCGAACTCCTCGAGAAGTACGCGAAGCGCCACTGCCCGATCCCGCCGGCCGAAGTCGGCGAGATCGTCGGGCAGATCGCCGCCGCGGTGCAGGCCGCGCACGACGCCGGGATCGTGCACCGCGACCTCAAGCCCGACAACGTCATGTGGGACCCGGTCACGCGGCAGGTGAAGCTGCTCGACTTCGGGATCGCCGCCGCGGCCGACCAGACCGCGGACGAGCGGCTCACGCGGGCCGGGTTCTTTGTCGGCACCCTCATGTACGTCGCGCCCGAGGCGCTCTCGGGCGAGATGGTCACGCCGGCGGCGGACCAGTACTCGCTCGCGACGATCGCGTACTTCCTGCTCTCCGGGTGTCACCCGTACACGGGCAAGTCGCCGCGCGAGATGTTCACGCAGCTCCTCTCGCAGCCGCCGCAGCCGTTGAGCGAAGCCAAGGAGGGGGTGCTCTTCAATCCCGCGGTCGAGGCCGTGGTGATGAAGGGGCTCGCGAAGAAGCCCGAGGACCGCTACCCGGACGTCCGCGCCTTTGCGGCCGCGCTCCGCGACGCGATCGCGCAGCCGGCGCCGACCACGCCCGCGCGCGGCGCGGCGGCGCACGAGGGGGAAGAGTCGGGCGGGCTGATCGGACGGCTGCGCGGGATGTTCAAGCGCGGCTGAGTCGCGCGGCGTCTGGGCGAGCGCCCGACGCCGCCACACGCCGGAGGCACATGCGGTTTCGCTCAGGGCGGTTTCGCGCAGGACGCGCACGCGGATGGCGTGCGGCGTCGTACTTCCTGGCCTTGCTCACGTGCGTCGAGGGCCGCAGCGCCGGCGCGCAGGCCACCCGGGAGCCCGCGGCATCGGAACCGGCGCTCTACGAGTACCCGGCCGGCGTCGAGTCGCGGTGGAGCAGCGCAGAAAACCCGACCGGCGCCAAGGGGCAGGGGGGGCGCGAGAACAGCGGTGGGAAGGGGCACCCGTTCGAGACGCTCCCCGCCTTCAAGTCGCTCGTCCTCGCCGACGTCCAGGGCGCGGGGACGATCCGTCGCGTGTGGATCACGGTGAACAACCGCGCCCCAGAGATGCTGCGCGGGGTCAGGATCGAGATGTTCTGGGACGGCGCCACGACGCCCGCCGTCTCCGCCCCGCTCGGCGATTTCTTCGGCGTCGGACTCGGACAGATGGTCCCGTTCGAGTCGGCGCTCTTCGCCAGCCCCGAAGGGCGGTCGTTCGAGTCGTACGTACCGATGCCGTTCCGCACGCGCGCGCGCGTCGTGCTCACCAACGACACCGGGAGCGACCTGCAGAACGTCTACTACGACGTCGACTACACGCGGGTGGCCGCACAACCACCCGGCGCGCTCTACTTCCACGCGTACTGGCATCGCGAACGCCCGACCCGGCTCGGGGAGGACTTCCGCGTTCTCCCGCGCGTGACCGGGCGCGGGCGCTTCCTCGGCATGAACGTGGGGGTGCGCCCGGACCCGTCGTACGGCATGACGTGGTGGGGAGAGGGAGCGGTCAAGATGTACCTCGACGGCGACCGTGACGCCGCGACGCTCGTCGGTACGGGATCCGAGGACTACATCGGCTCGGGGTGGGGGCAGGGGGTGTACGCGAACCGGTACCAGGGCAGCCTGATCGCGAACGACCGGGAACGGCGCTGGGCGTTCTACCGGTACCACGTGCCCGACCCGATCTATTTCGCCCGCGACTGCGAGGTCGTGCTCCAGCAGATCGGGAGCGCATCAAGGGCGGAAGTCCTGCGCATGCAGGCCGCCGGTGTCCGGCTGCGCCCGCTGACAATCGACCAGGGGAGCCGGGCGTCGTTCCACTCGCTCAACGCCGCGGGGGCGCCAGTGCCGTTGACGAACCCGGGCCTGCCGACCCAGGGCGGCGTGACGTTCTACCGCGCGGACGACGTGTCGGCGGTCGCGTATTTCTACCTCGACCGACCCGAGAACGGGTTGCCGCCGCTCGTGGGGACGGACGCGCGACTCGCCGCGCTGCACTGAACCACCGCGACCGCCAGTACGCTACCGTTGCACGGGAGAGCCGCCCGCCGGCGTTGCGTCGTTCCGGTCGCTGCGCCGCCGCCCGCCGGCGCGCGGGTCCCCCGCGCGGCGCTCGCCCGCAACGGGTGGGCGCGCCGCGTGACCGGGCTCCATCCCGTCGGCGTCGGCGGGGACATCGACCGGGTCGACCGGCAGCCAGAGGGTGAACGTTGAGCCCTGCCCGGGTGCGCTCTCTAGCGTGAGATCGCCGCCCAACAGTTGGGCGAGGCGGCGCGAGATGGCGAGGCCCAATCCCGTGCCGCGGTCGGCCCCGTCGCCGGTGCGGGGGCCGACCTGTTCGAACTCGTCGAAGACGCGGGCCTGGTCGGCGGGGCGGATGCCGACGCCGGTGTCGCTCACCTGGAGCGCGATCCAGGGGACGACGGAAGACCGACCGCCGTCGGGCGAGCTCGCGTCGATGGCCGGCGCGCGACGGCCGGGGAGCAGCCGGCGCATCCCGGCCCAGGCCTCGTCGTCCGCTGCGGCCTGCTTGGGCGCGAACGGGGGGGCGCCCGGCGGCGCGTCGACGAGTGACGCCCGCACGCCGACTCGTCCGCCGGCCGGCGTGAACTTGACGGCGTTGCCGAGCAGGTTGACGAGTACCTGGCGGACGTGAAGCGGGTCGCTGCGGAGGCGCGGGAGGGAGTTCGGGACGGCGATTGAGAGGGCGAGCCCCTTGTCCTGGACCAACGATTCGATCTCTCCCGCGACTTCGAGGACGAACGGGCGGAGCGCGACCGATTCGGTGTGCACCTCGAGGCGGCCCGCGGCGATCTTCGCGAGGTCGAGGATCTGGTCGACGATGTGGCGTAGGTGGGTTGATGCTGCCGCGATCCGTCGTACGGGCCCGGCCTGCTGCGGGGTGAGCTCGCCGTAGACGCCGTCCTCGATGAGTTCCGCGAACCCGACCACGGCGTTGAGGGGTGTGCGCAGCTCGTGCGAGACGTTGGCGAGGAACTCGCTTTTCGCGCGGTTGGCGCGGATCAGTTCTGCCGACAGGCGTTCCAACTCGGTGGCACGAGCCGCGGCGCGGCGGCGCATGCGTTCGCCGTGGACGAGGCCGACCGCGAGCGCGCCGAGCGAGGCGGCGCCGAGGAGCCAACTGGCGGTGCGGTAGCGGCCCATGACCGCGGCATCGGCCGGCGGGAGCAGGTCGGCGGCTGCCGCGAGTCCGCGGTGAGCCGTCCACAACGCCGCGACGACGCCGGCGCACGACGCGAGCAGGGCGAGGGCGGCGGCGCGCGCGGCGTCCGTGTACGACGCCGCACCGGCCCGCACCGCGCGTTCGGCGAGCGTCGGTGTGAGCAGCGGCGGGGCGGCCATGGACCCGGACGGCGAGCCAGTCGGGTCGGCCGAAGTAGTGGCGGCGGGCGATGACACCGGTAACGAGCGAAACAACCGGAGGAGTACGGTCTGTCAAGGGAAACGTTGTCAACGGAGGCGGTCATCCGTAAGCTCCCGCGCACCGCGAACCGAGGTCGCCCGACCTGCGGTCGCCCGGCCCCCCACTCTGCCCGCATGTCCACGCTCTCCGCCGAATCCGCTTCGACCGCCCAGCGGCGCGCGCGCCTCGCCGACCTGCTCGCCGAGCGGTCGGCGAGGCGTGGGACCTTTACGCTGGCGTCGGGGCGCACGTCGGATCTGTACATCGACGCGCGGCTCACGACGATGAGTCCTGACGGCCTCGCGCTCATCGGCCCACTCGGCCTCGACCTGCTCGCCGAGTCCGGCTGGTTGGTCGACGCCGTCGGCGGGCTCACGCTCGGCGCGGATCCGATCGCCTACGCCGTGGCGTACGCGAGCACCGTCGCCCGCGGGGCGGGGGAGTGGGTGCGCGCTTTCACCGTGCGCAAGCAGCCGAAGGCGCACGGCACCGGGCAGCGCATCGAGGGGCCGTTCCGGTCGAGCGACCGGGTCGCGGTGGTGGAGGACGTGATCACGACGGGCGGCTCCGCGCTGCAGGCCGTCGAGGCGGTGCGGGCGGCCGGCGGCGTGGTCGTCGGCGTGCTCGCCATCGTCGACCGGGAGGAAGGAGGGCGTGAGGCGATCGAGCAAGCGGCTGGGGTCCCCGTCCTGTCGCTCGTGCGCGCCGCGGAAGTCGTTGGCCGGTTGAGCCTTCCCGGCTGATCGTACCTACCGAAGCGGACGCCGCTCGGGTTAGCCGGTCGGGGGCGTCCGGCGGCGGTCGGCGGGGTTGGTCACACGGCCGCGGGGGCCGGCGCGGCGGTGTCCGAGAGGGGCAGCCACAGGTAGAGCGCGTCGGCGTTGGCGAGGGCCGCCGGGTCGGCCGCGGCCGACCCGGCGGGGTCGGCGCTCAGGCTCCCGCCGTGGTCGACGGCCAGCGATGCGGCGAGCGCGAGGCCGTGCGGTTCCCAGCGGGTCTCAGGGTCGTCGCCTGACCGAGGCGCTGTTGCGCGCACGAGCGTGACGCGCATGACCACGTACGGCCGCCCGTCGGCCGACGCGCTCGCGCCGCGGCCCGTCATCGCGCGGTCCGTACAGTCGATTCGGACGGTGGCGCCCGAATCAGCGCGGGCGAGCGCGGCGAGGAGGAGCGCGGTGAGCGTGAGTTCCAGCGCGACGGCGTCGACGTACGACGGCGGGGCGGACGGCACGTCGCCGACGACCACCTCGCAGCCGGCGAGGCGGGCCGCGTCGCGTACCTCGCGCCGCGCGGCGATCGCGATGTCGCGTAGGGCGACGTCCTGGGGTGGGACGAGCAGCGCGGTGGCGGCCGCGTCGTCCAGCCCGGTCGCGATGAGGTCGTCGAGCGAGCCGGCGTTGCGCGCGACCATCGAGCGGATCCCCGGTCCGTGGCGCATCTCCTCGGGCACGGTCTCGTCGTCCATGAGCGAGAGCGCGCTACGGATCGTGCCGAGCGGGTTGCGGAGATCGTGGCGGAGTATGCGGTAGCGCTCGCGCATGTTGGCGAGGAGCGCGTGGACGAACCCGGCGGCCGCTGCCTGCGTGTACCGGCCCATGCCGCGCTGCAGGCGCCGTGCTGCGCCGAACGTGTCGGCTGGTGTCGCGACAACGTTGGCGGGTAGCGCCTCGACCTCGCGTTCGAGATCGGCAAGGATGATGGCGAGGAGGAGGTCGGCGTCGCGGACGACGTGGTGGACCGAGAGTCCGGCCGCGAACGCGCGGCCTCCGGCCTGCCAGCCGAGCTGGATGACTTCGGCCGAGAGTCGGGCGTCCTTGTCGGGAGACTCGGGGTCGTCGAGCGGGTTGAACGCGTCGACGGCGCCGAGCGGGTGTTCCGCCGCGAGGAGTGCGGCGGCGGTGGACGCGGTTACCTCGTCGGCGAGGGCCCGGAGGACGTGTTCGGCGTCGAGGCTGTCCGGCACTGCCCCGGCGACGGGCCGGGCGTCTGCGACGAGCGACTCGGGGTGCGATCGGCCCCCCGCGGCGGGTCGCCGCGGTGTCGCCGCACGGGCACGGTCCTGCCAGTGCCGAGCCAGGAACGGAGCACGAAGGATGAGGCTTGCCGCGACGAACTGCGGAAGCGTGCGATGCTGCACAGGCACACTACGAGGACATGGTGAACGATTTCCGGACGGGATCTTACAGTGCCAGAGCTAGGCCAGTTGCCGACTCGGGCGCAGCGGTTGCCCATGCCGGGATCGTCGGCGGCGAGTTCGCCGCGATCGGCGGCAACTCGAATGGCGACGTCGTCGACGAGGCGCTCGCCGACGTGTCGACGGCCGCGGAGGACGTCGTGGACGGCGCGCGGACCGTCGCATCGGCGCTTGCCGACCACCGACGCGCGACGGCGGAATCCGACGCCGCGCTCGGCGCCGCGGCGGCACACGCGCGAACCGCGGTCGCGGCCGTCGGCGAGATCGGGACCGCCGTCGCGCGCGGGGAGGCGCTCGTCGGCGCGCTCGCGCGGCTTGCGCGCCAGACGCAGCGGACCGCGCTCAACGCGTCGATCGAGGCCGCGCGCGTCGGGGACGAGGGGCGGGCGTTCGCGGCGGTGGCAGACGCGTTGCGGCGGCTCGCGGAGGACGCGGCCACAGCCGCGCGAACGGCGGCCGCCGAGATGGCCGACGCGCGGGACGAGGCCGCGCGGGCGGGAGCGGCGGCGCGCCGGGCGAGCGACGCGCTCGACGACGCCCGCGGGCCGGTCCGGGACCTCGTCACCTCACTCGGCGGGTTGTGGGAGGAGGCGGTGGGGACCGCGGCGGCGGCCACCGCGTGCGCGGCGGCCGTGGGCGATGCGCGGCGCGCCCGCACGGTTCACTTCCCCACGCAGAACGACTGAAAGACGCGGTCGAGCACGTCCTCGACGTCGACGCCGCCGATCACGGCGCCGAGTGCACCGGCGGCCGCGTGGAGGTGGACCGCGGCGACCACGGCCGGGAGCGTGTCGCTCCGCCACGCGTCGATGAAGAGCGCCAACTCGTCGCGCCCGTCGCGGAGCGCGCGCCGGTGGCGCTCGCGCGTGACGAGGGGGAGGTCGGGGTCGGGCGCGCCGTAGCGGGCGGACACCGCGTCGACCGCGGCCGCCGTTAATGAAGACAGTCCGGCGCCAGTTTCTGCGCTCACTGCAAGCAGTGCAGAATCGTCGAGTTCGTCCAGCGGGAGATCGGCCTTCGTGCGCACGAGGAGCACCGGCGCGTCGGTGAGCGCGGCGACGTGGGCCGCGGTGCGGGCAACGTCGGCCGCGCGCTCGCCGCACGCGAGCACGACGTGCGCGCGACGCACCCAGCGCTCGCTCAGTTCGACGCCGAGCCGTTCGACGAGGTCGGACGTGTCGCGGAGGCCCGCCGTATCGACGAGGCGGAGCGGCCACGGTGGGCGGCCCGTGGCGGTGCCGCCACCCGCCTGTTCGATGGTGACCTCAAGCGCGTCGCGCGTCGTGCCCGCGACCGGCGTGACGAGCGCCCGCGCCTCGCCCGCGAGCGCGTTGAACAGCGACGACTTCCCCGCGTTCGGCGGGCCGGCGAGAACGACCGTCGCCCCGTCGCGCGCGATCTGCCCGGCCGGCACCGTCGCGAGCAGCGCGTCGACGTCGGCGAGCGCCGCCTCCGCCGCGGCCAGGACGCGGGCGCGCGGCACCGGCCCGTCGTCCTCGTCCGGGAAGTCGACGTCGTAGGCGAGGAGCGCTTCGACGTCGAGCACGCGGTCGCGGAGCGCGGCGATGCGGCGCGAAAGGCCGCCGTCGAGTTGGCGGAGCGCGACGTCGCGCATCGCGTCGGTGCGCGCGTCGATCAGGTCGCCCGTCGCCTCGGCCTGCGCAAGGTCGAGCTTGCCGTGGAGTACGGCGCGGCGGGTGAATTCGCCGGGGAGGGCCGGGCGCGCGCCGGCGGCGACGAGCGCGGCGAGCACCGCGGCAGGGGCGGCGAGGCCGCCGTGGGTGGAGAGCTCGACCACGTCCTCGCCCGTGTACGAGCGCGGGGCCGGGAAGACGGTCGCGAGCACCCGGTCGAGCAAGCGGCCGGTCGTCGGATCGCGGGCGGCACGGAGGGCGGCGGTGCGCGGCGGCGGCGGCCAAGCGCCGTCTGCACCCGCAACGCGCCCCGCGACCGCGAGCGCGTCGGAGCCGCTCACGCGCAGCACGGCCACGCCGCCGCGGCCGGGCGCGGTAGCGAGGGCGGCGATCGTGTCGGCGAGCAGGTCGGGCATGGGAGCGGACAACGGCGGCGGGGGGTTGGCCGTTGCAAGCTACGATGTGGCGGAGGGGTGGCCCCCCGCGTGCGCGGGGGTGACTGCTTGCCGCCCATTCCCCCGCGCGTGGCGGGGACCGTCCCCGTCCCGTCACCCCCGCGCACGCGGAGGGTCCACGCCCGCCCGACCTCATGCTTACGCCCCGCACGCTCCCCGCCGCCCTGTTTCTGCTCACCTCCGCGGCCGCAACCGCCACCGCCACCGCGACCTCCACCGCGTCCGCCCAGTCCGCCCCGACGGTCGACTCGGCCTACGTGCGCGCGCACTACCTCAAGCGCGAGGTGCGCATCCCGATGCGCGACGGGGTGCAGCTGTTCACGAGCATCTACGTCCCGCGCGACACGACGCACGCCTACCCGGTGATGCTCGACCGCACCCCGTACTCGGTCGCTCCGTACGGTGCCGACGCCTTCCGCCCCTCGCTCGGCCCGTCATCGGCCTTCACGCGCGAGGGCTTCGTGTTCGTCTACCAGGACGTGCGCGGGCGCTACATGAGCGAGGGCGCGTTCTACGAGATGACGCCGCACAACGACCGGGCGCACCCCGCCACCACGGTCCACCGCGGCACGGCGGCCGACGTGCCCGCGGGCGGCCGCCTACCGGTGAACGGCATCCTCACCGACGAGAGCACCGACACGTACGACACGATCGAGTGGATTCTGAAGAACGTGCCGCACGTCGCCCCGCGCGTCGGCATCTGGGGGATCAGCTACCCCGGCTTCTACACGGCGGCGGGGAGCATCGACGCCCACCCCGCGCTCGTCGCCTCGAGTCCGCAGGCGCCGATGACCGACGAGGCCTCGGGCGACGACGTGCTGCACGGCGGCGCGCAGATGCTCGCCGCCAACTTCGGCTTCGACGTGTGCTTCAGCCGCCCGGTGCCGAACCCCGCCCCGCCGGTCGCCTGCCCGTTCGACCCGGGGACGCCGGACGGCTACGCCTTCTACCTCGCGATGGGCCCCGTGGGCCCGGGCAGCCGGCGGATGGCGGCCGAGGGGTTCGCGCGCGGGCTCAAGACGCCGGTGAACTACGCGTCGGGGGATTCGCTGCGCATCTGGGAGGAGCTGATCGCCCACCCGAACTACGACGCCTACTGGGCGGCCAAGAACACGCGCCCGCACCTGCGCGACATGCGCCCGGCGATGCTCGTCGTCGGCGGCTGGTACGACGCCGAGGACCTTTTCGGCGCGCTCGCGACGTACCGCGCGGCGAACGCGCAGAGCCCGCGCGGCGACGTGCGCCTGGTGATGGGCCCGTGGTCGCACGGCCAGTGGTCGCGCGGCGACGCGGACCGGCTGGGCAACGCGCGCTTCGACGCCGCGACCGGCCCGTGGTACCGCGACTCGGTCGAGTTCCCCTTCTTCCTGCACCACCTCAAGGGCGCGCCCGCGCCCGACCTGCCCGAAGCGCTGGTCTTCGAGACGGGGCGGAACGCGTGGCGCCGCTACCCGCAGTGGCCGCCCGCCGCGGCGCGCCCGATGGCGCTCACGTTAGGCCCGGCGGGCACGCTCGCCCTCTGCCCGCGTGGAGGCGCGAACGGGACGCTGACGCCCGCGTGCGCCGCCGCCCGCGCGGCGACGGGCACCGACACCTACGTGAGCGACCCGGCACACCCGGTGCCGTTCACGGAGGAGCTGGACCCCGAGGTGCCGCGCGAGTACATGACGGCGGACCAGCGCCTCGCCTCGCGCCGCCCAGACGTCCTCGTCTACCAGACGGCGCCGCTCGCGGAGGACGTGACGATCGCGGGCCCGGTCGCGCCGACTTTGCGCGTGAGCACGAGCGGGACCGACGCCGACTACGTCGTCAAGCTGATCGACGTCTTCCCCGACTCCGCCCCCGACCCGGCGGGGCTCCCCGAGGGATTCCACTACGGCGGCTACCAGCAGCTCGTGCGCGGCGAGCCGATGCGGGCACGCTTCCGCGATTCGTTCACGACGCCCAAGCCGATGACGCCGAACACCCCGACGCGCGTCGCGTGGACGACGCCGGACGTGAACCACACCTTCCGCCGCGGGCACCGGATCATGGTGCAACTGCAGAGTACGTGGTTCCCGCTCGTCGACCGGAACCCGCAGACGTTCGTCCCGAACATCAACTTCGCACGGCCGGAGGATTTCAAGGCGGCGACGATGCGGGTGTACCACGGCGGGATCGAGGGGTCGAAGGTAGAGGTATTGGTGATGCCGTAGTAACACGGCTGGGGACGGTCCTACCGTCCGCCCAACGCCCTCCCCGCCGCTTCAATCTCCCCCGTCGCCGCCCCGATCCGCCCCGCCAGATCCGCGGCCTCCCGCCCTGCCCGCGCGCCGTCTCCGTCCCGCAGTGCCTCCGCAATCGACGGAAACACCACCGTCGCGTAGCCGTTGTCCTCGTCCGCCGCGTAGACCAGGTTCCGGAACCACGTCCGCGTCCGCAGCCCTTCGGGGCGCGTGATCGTGCGCTCCACCCGCTTGAGCGCCTCGTTCGCTGCTGCGAGCGACCGGGCTGACGGCGGCGTCGCCGCGGCGAGCGCCGAATCGCGCACAGCCGCGAACGCCGTCGCCGCGCGCTCCATCGCGCCGAGTGCCGCGGCGACCGGCGCGGTAACCGTCGGGCCCGCGCCGGCCGTCGCGCCGCGCGCGTCGAGCGCGGGCAATGCCCGAACGAGCGTGCGGGCGTACTCCGCGTAGTCGTAGGGCAGCACGTCCGCGTCCGCGAGGCGGAGGACCATCGCCGCCCCGATGCGCGCCGCGGCCGCGTGATAGCGGAACCCCGGGTCGCCGAAGCGGCGCATCCAGGTGAACGAGTCATACTGCGAGTGGTAGACGCCGGCCGGACCGCCGAAGCCCCATTCGGCGATCGGGATCCCCAGATGGTTGTAGAAACCCGCGAAATCGCTCCCGCCGCCCGGGTCGCCCGTCACCGGGTCGGTCGGCGCGTCCGCGCGCGGCACCCCCGGCGTGACCGACGGGCGCGGCGCGGCGCGGCGGCGCCACGCGTCAAGTACGCTGCCCCCCGCGGGGTCGGGGACCTGGCCGACGATGTTCCGGAGGACGCCGCGGAGCGACGGCGACCCGCCGCCGCCGAACACCACCCCCTGCGCCGCGACGTCCTGGTTGAGGTACGCCACCGCGTGCCGTGCCAGGCGGAGCGTGTCGTCCTCGACGAACTCGGTCGATCCCACGAGTCCCCACTCTTCGGCGTCCCACGTCGCGAAGACGATCGTGCGACGCGGCCGCCGTCCCGCCTTGAGCTCCTCCGCGACGGCGCGCGCCGCCTCGAGCACGCTCGTCGTGCCGCTCACGTTGTCGGCCGCGCCCGGGCCCCAGCCGTCGCGGTGTCCGCCGATCAGCACGAGTTCGTCGGCGAGGTCGGTACCGCGCACGACGCCGAACGTGTCCCAGATCGTCTTGTACGCGTTCGTCGCCCGGTCGTCGGCGACGCGCACCCGCGCGCGCACGGGGCCGGGCCCCGCGTGGTAGCGGAACGGCAAGCCCCCCTGCCACGGCTGCGGGATGCCTGCGCCGCGCACCGCGGCCAGTAGCTGCCGCGCGTTGCCGTACGAGATCGGCACGACGGGAATGTGCGCGATGTCCATCTTGGACTCGGCGAGCCGCGGCGCGTGCTCGGCGCTCGCGTAGCCTGGAGTGCTCGGGTCGCCGTCGCCGTTGTAGACCGAGCCGCGCTGCACGCCGGCCGCGGGGCGCATGGGCCCCTCGGGGTAGACGTCGCCGCGCACGTAGCCGTCGTCCTGCGGGTCGCTGTAGATGAGGAGCGCCGCCGCGCCGCGCTTCTCCGCCTCGCGCGCCTTGATCCCGCGGAAGCTCCGCCCGTAGCGCGCCACGACGACCTTGCCGCGCACCGACACGCCAAGCGAGTCGAGGACGCGGTAGTCGTCGATGAGGCCGTAGTTGGCATAGACGACCTCGCCCACCCCCTCGCCCGCGCCGCTCGTACCGTTGACCGTCGGGTACTGCGCGAGCGTGCTCGTCGTATCGCCAGCCACGGCGGGCTCGCGCAGGTCGAGCGTGGCGCTGTCGGCCGCCGCGCCGCCGTACGACACGGTTACCGACGTCGCGTGCGGCAGGAAGACGCGATACGCGCGGGTTTCGGTCGGCAGTCCCATGGCGCGGAGTTGCGCCAGGACGTAATCGCGCGTGCGGGCCTGCGCGGGCGTGCCCGCCACGTGCGCCTCCGCCGAGAGGGCGCGCGAGTGCGCTTCCGCGCGCGCCGGGTCGGGGCGCGCGACGGCGCTCGCTTCGAGCGCCTGCTCGGCGGCCGCGTGCGCGGGCGTGTAGCCGACGAGGGTGACCGGCGCGGCACCCGCCGGCTGCGTGGCCGCAGGTTGCGTGGTCGTGGGCTGGGCACCGACCAGACGGACGGTCGGCCACAGGCACGCGGCGGCGACGGCCAGCGAGGTACCAGCCGTCGAAAGGGGACGAGGCACGAAGGGCGGGTCGGGAGAGAGAAAGGCACCCACGTGGGGGCGTACCGCGCGGGGGCGTACCGGACGCGCGCACAGTAACGCGCCGGCCACCGCCGGCGCTGGCGTGGCATGCCACGTGGTGTCGGGCAGCGCCGGAGGCGTGCGCGCCGCAGTGACGGCCGACACCGGCCCGCGCATTGCGAAGTATGACGGCCGACTTGTGTTGGTCGTTGTTTTTGGGTCGGTCCGCCGCAGCACCTGACGCCCGCCGGAGTGATGCCGCAGAGATGACCCCTTTCGTCGCTGCCAGCGCGGAGTGGTTCCGCCGAGCCGACCGCTATCGCGGTGCGGTGCTCGCGGCCGTGCTGCTCGCCGCCGCGGCGCAGGCGGCGGGCGGACTGCGCATCCACCACACGGTGTTCGTGACCCTCGGCGTGTGGATCGCCGCCGGCGTCGCGGCGGCATCCGTCATGAAGCGCCTGCGCGACCCGCGCCAGGTCGAGCACTGGCGGGTGGCGGTGTTCATCGGCGACTTGATCGGCGTCGCGGTCGTCGAGTACGCGAGCGGCGCGATCGGCCTGATCGGCGCGCTGCCCTACGTCTTCACGATCGCCTTCTCGGCCGCGACGCTCTCCGAGACGGCGGTGTACGCGCTCACCGCGCTCGCGGCCGTCGCGTATGGCGTGCCGCTGTTCGCCACCGCCCTCGGCGTGCTGCCGCCGGTCACGCTCGCCGGTACTCCGGCGGACCCGCCCACGTTCGGGCAGGCCCTCGCGGTGTGGGCCGGGGCCGCCGTCTTTCTCGCCGTCCTCGCGCGGCTGATGACGACCTTCGTCCGCATGCTGCGCCGCACCGCGGGCCGCTACGGGCTGGTCTTCGAGCAGGCGCCGATCATCATCGCCACGCTCGACCGGGCGATGCGCATCACCACCATCAACCCCGCCGGCGCCCAAGGGCTCGGCGCCACCGTCGCGGCCCTGCTCGGCACCTCGGCGCTCGACTGGGTGCCCGACGACGGGCGCGACGAGATCCGGACGCATCTCGCCGCCGCGCTCGCCGGCCGCCCCCAGCAGTACGTGACCTGCCTGCGGCGCGCGGACGGCGGCGAGCTGTGGGCCGACGTCACGCTTCATCCGGTGCACGACGTGGGCAAGCCCCACGACGGGGACCCGGTCACGGGCGTGCTCGCCCTCGTCCGCGACGTGACCGAGTCGCGGGCCGCGGCGGGCGCGATCGAGGCGAGCGAGGCTCGCTTCCGCGCCCTCGTCCAGCACTCGTCCGACGCGATCACCATCGCCGACCCGTCCGGGCGCTACCTGTACGTGAGCCCGTCGGTGCACGCGCAGTTCGGCTACGACCCCGACGAGGCGGTCGGCCGACGCATGCACGAGTTCGTGCACCCCGACGACGTCCCGATGTTCGCCGACGCGCTTCGGGCAGCCCGCGGCGCGCCCGTGACGCTGCGCTACCGGGTGCGCCACGCCGACGGCTCATGGCGCCAGGTCGAGAGCGTCGGGCGCGACCTGCGCGCCGAGCCCGCGGTCGGCGGGCTCGTGTTCAACACGCGCGACGTGACCGAGCGCGCCGAGCTCGAGGCGGCGCTCGTGCGACAGGCCTACCACGACGCGCTCACCGGCCTTGCCAACCGCGCCTACTTCGCCGACCGGCTCGGCGAGGCGCTCGCGCGCGCGGACGCGGCCGGGAACCCGGGGCGGGTCGCGGTCTTCGTCCTCGACCTCGACGGCTTCAAGACGGTGAACGACTCGTTCGGCCACGCGGCCGGCGACGCGCTCCTCGTCGAGGTCGCCGAACGCCTGTTGCAGGCGACCCGCGGCGGGGACGTCGTCGCGCGGCTCGGCGGTGACGAGTTCGCCGTCCTGCTCGAGCGCGTGCAGGAGGACGCCGACGCGGCCGCGGTCTCCGAGCGCGTCCTGGCCGCACTCGGCAACGCGTTCACGGTCGGTGGCCGCCGCATGGTCGTCGGCGTGAGCATCGGGATCGCCCGCGGGACGAGCGCCCCCGACGGCGTTCCCGGCCATACGGTACCGCCCGACGCGTCCGCGCTGCTCCGCAACGCGGACGTCGCGATGTATGAGGCCAAGGCCCGCGGGAAGGGGCGCTGGGTCCTCTTCGAGCCCGCGATGCACGAGGCCGCGGTCGCGCGCGCGGCGCTCGCCGCCGACCTGCGGGGCGCGTTCGACCGCGACGAGTTCTGCCTGGGATACCAGCCGATCGTCTCGCTCAACACCGGGCGTGCGGCCGGCGTCGAGGCGCTCGTCCGCTGGCGACACCCGGAGCGGGGCCTCATCCTCCCCGCGGAGTTCGTCGGCGTCGCGGAGGAGACGGGGCTCATCGTTCCCCTGGGCCGCTGGGTGCTGGGCGAGGCCTGCCGACAGGCCGCAGTGTGGCAGTCCGAAGGGTGGGAGGGCGTGGAGGCGGGCGCGCCGTTCGGCGTCGCTGTCAACGTGTCCGCCCAACAGCTACAGTTCGGCGAATTCGTGGCCGAGGTGGCCGGGGCGCTGCGCGCGTCGGGGCTCCCGCCGGTGGCGTTGACGCTCGAGATCACGGAACACTCCGTGGTCGGCGACCCGGAGCTGGTGCGCGACGTTCTCACAGCGCTCCGCGCGCTCGGCGTCCGGATCGCGATCGACGACTTCGGCACCGGCTACTCGGCGCTGAGCCAGGTCCAACAATTCCCGCTCGACGTGCTGAAAATCGACCGCGCGTTCGTCGAGCAGATCACCCACGGCGGGTCGCCCGCCGCGGTCACCCGCACGCTCGTCGCACTGGGCGGCGCGCTCTCCGCGCGCGTCGTGGCGGAAGGAATCGAGACCCGGGCGCAACACGACGCCCTCGCGGCACTCGGCTGCCCGTTCGGGCAGGGGTTTCTGTTCGCCGGCCCGCTCGCGCCCGAGGCGGTCGCCGACTGGGTGCGCGCGTCAGCGCTGGGGACGGTCGACCTCGGCGGCGCCACCTCGGGCGTCGTCGCGAGCGACGGCGCGTTCAATGGTTAGGAGCCGCGCCTTGAGCGCCGGCCCCCACCGGTAACCACTCACCGCGGCGGCCGCGAACCTGCGCGCGGCCGCTCCTGCCGGCACCACGCGGTGGCACGGCACGACGAGCGCGACGCGGTTGGTCGCGCACGCCCGCGCGACCGCCCGCGCCGCCGTCGGTCGGCCGAGCGCGGCCGCAAGTTCGGCGTAGGTGCGCGTTTCGCCTGCCGGGATCGCGCGGAGCGCGTCCCAGACCTGCCGCTGCCACGCGGTCCCGGCCGCGTCGACCGGAAGCACGTCTCCGGTCGCCAGCGATGCCTCTGACCGCCCACCCGCCCGTGCCCGCACGGCCGCCAGTGTCGCGTCCAGGAGGGCGAGCGCCGCAACCACCTCGCCGTCGTCATCGGCGGCGTCCCCGGCCAGGTGGCGTTCCGCGGCGGGGTACTCCGCGGCGAGCGCGGCTTCCAGCGCCGTGTCGTCCTCTCCCACGCCCGCGAGCAGCACTGCGCACACGCCGCGCGCCGTCGCCGCGGCGAGGGCGCGGCCGAGTGGCGTGTCGAACGTCGTCCACCAGAGACGCACGCCTGCGCCGCCGCGGCGGTAGGCGGCCGGCGTCATGCCGAGGTGCGCATCGGCGACGGCATAGGCGCGGCTCGCGGCCGCGTACCCCGCGTTGTAGGTGGCGCGGCTCACACTCCCCTCGCGGCGGAGCGCCGCCTTCCATCGCGCCGCCCGCCGCGCGGCCGCGTAGCGCGCGGGCGAGACGCCGACGATCCGGGTGAAGGCACGCTGCAGGTGCGCCGCGCTCACCCCCGTCGCCCCGGCGAGCGCGCCGAGCGACACGCGGTCGCCGCCCGCCGCGGCCGCGGCGTCGAGGAGCGCCCGCGCGCGCTCGACCGCGGCCGCGGTGCGCGTGCGAGGTGCCGTACCCGCCGCGTCGGGCGCGCACCGGCGGCAGGCCCGAAAGCCCGCGCCCGCGGCAGCGGCCGGCGCGTCGAAGAACGTCACCCGCTCGCGCCGCGGCCTCCGCGACGGACAACTCGGACGGCAGTAGATGCGCGTGCTCTGCACGGCGTAAACGAAGTGTCCGTCCGCGGCGGCGTCGCGGTCGAGGACGGCGGCCCAGCGGGCGTCGGGGTCGGTGATGCGATGGATGTCTGTCATGGGGACAGATGATGCGGCGCCGCACGGCGGCCCGCGTCCCGAAACGTGCGCGCAAACCCGTCCGCCCTACCACACGCCGTGCAAGCCGCTCGTGCCGCAGCTGTGACGTCACCCCGGACCCGGCGTCCACAGCAGACGATCCCGCCCCGCCGCCCCGGCGTACTCCAACGCTCGCTCATGTTTTCGTACGCCGCCGCCGCCGCCGAATGGCTCCGCCGCTCGGACCGGCATCGGAACATCATCCTCGCGCTGATCCTCATCAAGGTCACGATCGAGGGGGCGCTCGGCGTGCCCACCAGCCGGGCGGCGATCCTGACCCTGGCCATCTGGCTCGCGGCGGGGGTCACCCTGGGATGGATGATGGAACGGGTGCACGACGCCGACCGGCGCGTGCGCTACCGCACGCTCATCATCCTCGGCGACATCACCGGGGTAGCGGTTACACAGTACCTCGTCGGCGGCACGGTCTGGCTCGGCACCAGCGCGTACGCATTCCTGCTCGTCGTCTCGGCCGTGGCCCTCCCCGGCCGTCGGCTCGCGGCACTCACCGCCTGGTGCGCCGTCGCGTACGGCATCCCGCTCTTCGCCGAGACGTTCGGGATCCTGCGCCCATACCCGCTGTCGGGCTCGACGCCGCCGACGCCGACGCTCGCGCAGGCGGTCACGGTCTGGGGGTTCATGGCGCTCATGCTGGCCGGCGTCGCCGCACTCCTGCACGCCTTCATTCGACTCGTGCGGCAGGCAGGCGAGTGGCACCAGACGCTCGTCGAGCAGGCGCCGGTGATGATCGGCACGGTCGACCGGTCGGGGCGCATTACGGCCGCCAACCCGGCCGCGGCCGCGGGGTTCGGCGTGTCGCCCGGCACGCTCGTCGGCCGCACGTTCCACGACTTCATCGCGCCCGAGTCGGAACAGACGCGCGAGTCGAGCTTCGCGATGGTGCTCGCCGGGCGCGCGCGGCAGTTCGAGACCCGCATGCGCCGCGCGGACGGCGTCGAGCGCTGGGTGGACGTCGTCGCGCACCCGCTCGGCGCGGGCGGCGACGTGCGAGACGTGCTCTGCCTGATCCGGGACGTGACCGAGGCCCGCGCGACGGCCGAGGCGCTCGCCCGGCAGGCGTACCACGACGCGCTCACCGGCCTCGCCAACCGCGTGCGCTTCGCCCAGCGGCTCGGCGAGGCGCTCGCGCGCGCGGCGCGCGTCGGCGACCCGGAGCGCGTCGCGGTCCTCGTGCTCGACCTCGACGGCTTCAAGACGGTCAACGACTCGCTCGGCCACGCGGCGGGCGACGCGCTCCTCGTCGAAGTCGCGGCCCGCCTGCTCGACGCCACGCGGGGGAGCGACACCGTCGCGCGGCTCGGGGGCGACGAGTTCGCCGTGCTGCTCGAACGCGTGGGCGACGACGCGGACGCGATCCGCGTCGCCGAACGCGTGCTCGCCGCGCTGCGCCCCGCGTTCACGATCGAGGCGCGGCGCGCGTTCGTTGGCACGAGCATCGGCATTGCTCGCGGCGGGGCGCTGGTCGATGGAATGGGGGAGGCCGCGGTGGACACCCTGCTCCGCAACGCCGACGCCGCGATGTACCGCGCCAAGGCGTCGGGCAAGGGGCGCTGGGCGGTGTTCGAACCGGACATGCACGAGGCCGCGCTCAGTCGCCTCGCGCTCGCCGCGGACCTCCGCCAGGCGCTGGAGCGCGAGGAGCTGTGCCTCGCCTTCCAGCCAATCGTCGCGCTCGACACGGGACGCGCGGTCGGCGTGGAGGCGCTCGTGCGGTGGCGCCACCCGGAGCGCGGACTCGTTCCGCCCGGCGAGTTCATCCCCTTCGCAGAGGAAACGGGGCTCATCGTCCCGCTCGGCCGGTGGGTGATGGGCGAGGCGTGCCGGCAGGCGGCGGCGTGGCGGGCGGCGGGGTTTGCCGCGCCGCACGGCGGCTCCCTGGCCATCGCAGTGAACGTGTCGGGGCAGCAGATCGAGCACCCCGGGTTCGTCGCGGAGGTGCTCGACGTGCTGCGCGAGACCGGCCTGCCGCCGGGGGCGTTGACCGTCGAAATCACCGAATATTCGGTCGTCGCCCGCCCCGACGTGATGCGCGCGCGACTGACCGAGCTGCGGGACCACGGCGTCCAGATCGCGATCGACGACTTCGGGACGGGCTACTCCGCGCTCGGCCACCTGCAGCAGTTCCCGCTCGACGTGCTCAAGATCGACCGCGCGTTCGTGGACCGTGTGACGCGCGGCGGACCGCCGGCCGCGGTCACGCGCACGCTCATCGCCCTCGGCGAGGCTCTCGCACTGCGCACGGTCGCGGAGGGGATCGAGACCGAGGCGCAGCGGGCGCACCTCGCGGGGATCGGGTGCGTGTACGGACAGGGCTATTTATTCGCGCGGCCGCTCGATCCGGGCGCGCTCGCAGCATGGCTCGCGGAGCACGGGGCGAGGACCGCGGCCGAACCCGTGGCCCTCGCGGCGGCGTAAGGCGCAGCCAGCCAAGCCGCGGTCGGGCGTGGTCGAGCGTGTGAGCGCCGCCTCACGCGCCGATCGCTTCGAGCGCGTCCTGGATCGCGCGCCGCAGCGCGGCCTCGCGGTTCGCGTCGCCTGGAACGTCGCGGGCCCCCGACGGGCGCGGCGGGCGGGCGCGCCCCGCGCGCGGCGGTGTCGGGGCGTCGCGTGCCGGCGCGGGGCGCGCGGGCTCGCGCGCGATGACCGTCGCCGACAGCTTCTCGAACCACGCGAGCATTTCGGCCTCGACCATCCGGCGAGTCGGCGAGTGCGCGCCGAGTGCCTGCATGTGCGTCACGGCGAGGGTGCGGAGCGCGTCGCGCGTCTCGGCCGCGAGGGCGGCGAGCGTGCGCGGGTCGGCGGGGGCGGGCGCCGGCGCGGGGGCGTTGGCGCGCGAGGCGTGCACCGCCGCGAACGGCTGCAGGTCGACGACGAACGACCCCGCGGTGTGTTCGCGGTAGCCGGCCACGACGTGGCGGCGCGAGAGGGAGGAGAGGAGGTCGAGCACGCCCTGGCGGACCACGCTCACGCCGTCGACGCTCCGTTCGCCACGCCCCGTGATGACGAGCACCTCGCGCACGCCGCCGGCCTGCTGCTCGCGCAGCCAACTCTCGCAGCGCGCGACGGCCTGGGCGCGGGTGGGGAGGTGCGCGCGGAGGTTGAGGATGCGCGACGGGCCGAAGGAGAGCTCGTCGAACGCCTGAGCGAGCGAGGCCAGCCCCTGCTTGCGCGGCGGCGCCATCAGCGGGACGCGCTCACGCGCGCGCGACGCCCTCGAACAGCTCGGCCACCGCGCGGCGGAACTCGGGGAGCACGCGGTCGCCGGTGAGCGTGTCGCCCTCGCGCAGCGTGTACGACGGCGCGTCGGCCGGGTGCACGACGACGAGGCGCCGCTCGGGGTCGACTACCCAGATGAGCGGCGTGCCGGCCTCGCGGTAGTCGGCCAGCTTGTCCTCCAGGATCGACGCCGTTTCGCTCGGCGACAGCACCTCGACGGCGAGGTCGGGCGGAATCCGGACGGGCTCACCGTGGCGGAAGCCAACCGGCGGCAGGCGATCCGTCCGGATGAACGCGACGTCCGGGGAGCGCGCGCTGTGTCGGTGCGGGAGCAGGACGAACGTCGCGCCGTCCATGAACACGCGGCCTAGCTTGCGCGGGCGGACGTGATCACGGAGCAGGCCGATCACGTTCGACCCGACGACGGCGGCTACGGCAAACGAAGGGGCCAACTCGCGGACCTCTCCGCGCACGAGTTCGACGCGCCGCCCGTCGTCGGGCAGCGCCAGGAATTCCTCGACGGTCAGCCGACCGGTGATCACGTCCGACATCGCACGTCCTCCAGCAAGGCGTCCGCGTAGTCTACCCCGGCCACGGTCCGCGAGCCGTGCCACGAGAGCAACTCTCCGTCCGCGAAGCGGAACCGCTCGCGCGGCAGCCCGGTTTCCGCGACGAGCTCCTCGGCGTGGCGCTCCGCGAACGGGAACGGCTCGCTCGAGAGGAACACCACGTTCGGGTCCGCCGCTCGCAGGGCGGCGGCCGTGACCTCCGGGTAGCGGACCTCTGCCGCGGCGAACACGTTCGTCCCGCCCGCCTGCTCCAGCAGGGCCGAGACGAAGGTGCCGCCGCCCGCGGCCATCCACGGGCGGCGCCAGATGAGGTACGCCCAGCGTACGGGGCGCTCGCCGCGGGCCGCGCGCGCCGCCGCGCCCGCCCGCACCCGCGCCGTGCGGGCCTCGATCTCGCCCGCGATCCGCTCGGCCGCGCCGGACGCGCCTAACGCCTCGCCGACGCCCCGGACCATGCCGGCCGTTTCGGGCGCATCGCGCGGGAAGCTCACGTGCAGCCGGAGACCGGCCGCCGCGAGCGCCTCCGCGTCCTCGCGGCGGTTCTCCTCCTCGTTCAGCAGCACGAGGTCGGGGCGGAGCGCGACGACCCGGGCGACCTTCGGGTCCTTGGTCCCGCCTAACGCCTCGACCGCGCCGACGCGCTCGGCCGGGTGCACGCAGAACTTGGTGCGCCCGACGAGCGCGTCGCCGCGGCCGAGGGCGAAGACGAGTTCGGTGAGCGAGGGGCAGAGGGAGACGACGCGCATGGGGGAAAATATTGACGTGTCACGGTCGGCCTCTTGTCCGTGAGGTGTCCCGAAACTCGTGTCAGAACCCGCGCGCCCTCGCGGCGGGTGGTGTCGTGCGCCGGCCTCCATGCTGGCGAGCGACTCAGCGGGTGCGGACCGTCACCGTCCGGATGCGGTCGAGCTTCGGGTACTTCGCATCCAGGAACGCGTTCGACTCGCCGTACAGCCGGGTCGTGTTCGCCTTCGCCATCGGCCGCTCACCGTAGCCGGCATACAGCCGATCGGCGACCGCCATGCCCTGCACCACGCGCCCGATCGGCGCGAAGCCGAGCGCGTCGAGCTCGGAGTTGTCGCGCAGGTTGATGAACAGGTTCGTGGTGCGGTCGTCGGGTTTGAACTGGCCGAAGCTGACCGTGCCCCGGGCGTTCGACACGCGCCGGACGTCGGGCGGCAGCGTCGCCCGACTCCAGACGCCCGCGATCGCGGGATCCCCGGCGAGGCCGAACTGCGCGACGAAGCCGTCGACGACGCGGTAGAAGCGTGAGTCGTCGAAGTAGCCGGCGCGGGCGAGGTTGTACACGCGATCGACCCCGTGCGGTGCCCATGCGCGTCGGAGCGCGACGGTGATCCGGCCGCGGGTGGTCGCGATGTCGACCAGCACCGTGTCCGGGGCCCGTGTCGACCAGAAGGGGTCGGTCGGCCAGTAGAGGGCCGCGTGCCGCCGCGCCGAATCTGTCGGCGCCGCCAGCGCTGGGGCCGGCTGGGGGCGACGCGCCGGGGCTTGGGCGCGCGCGGCGTGGGTTGGGGCCGTCAGGAGCCCCACGAGCAGGAGTGTGCGATGCAACCGCATGAGCCGAAGCGAAGGACGCGCGTGTGGCGGGCGCTGAGCCTCGCCCGGCACCCGACGGCCAACTTATCCGCGCGGCAGCGCGCCGGCCGAACGCCGCGCGATCGATCGCGAGCAGGGTGCCGGACGTGGCGCGTCATCCGCCCGCGGCGCCCCCGCGCGCGGCGCCCAACGACCCCGGCCATATTGCGCGTATGGTCAAGTCCCTGCGCGCCCCCGAGCGCCTCTTCCGCGTCGCCGGCTGGCTGGTCTCGCTCGTCTTCGCCGGGTTTCTGATCGGCTTCGGCGGCAAGCTCGTCGGCGACCTGCCCGGCGTTACCCAGGACCTCACGCTCGAGCAGTTCGTCGACCCGCGGGCGTCGCGCCCGGCGGCCGCGCTCCGCGACTCGCTCGCCCGGACGCAGCGCGAGCAGCAGGCCGCGCGCGACCGGGCCGTGCTCGACTCGACCGCCGCCGGCAACGCGTACCGCACCGCGCGCGACGGCCTCCAGAACTGGATCGCCACGCGCACCGCCACCGTCGACCCGCGGCAGGACCCCGAAGTGGTACGGCGCACGCGCGAGCTCGACGCGCTGCAGGACGCGGAGCGCGCCGCGCAGGCGCGCCTGGAGCGGCTCGATGCCGCGGCGCTCGCGACCACGCAGGCGGCCGACGCGGCGGAGCGGCGCGAGGCGGCCCTGCGCGGGGCCGCCGAGGGGCGATACGAGCGGGCGCGGTTTCGGCAGGAGCTCCGCGTGTTCGGGATCCGGCTGCTGCTCACGCTCCCGCTGCTCGTGGTCGGCGGCTGGCTCGTGGCGCGCAAGCGCGGGGACGAGCGGTGGCCGCTCTACCGCGGGTTCGTCATCTTCGCGCTCTTCGCGTTCTTCGTCGAGCTCGTCCCCTATTTGCCGAGCTATGGCGGGTACGTGCGGTACGGGGTGGGCGCGGCGCTGAGCGTGGTCGCGGGGGTGTGGGTGATCCGCGCGATGCGGCGCTACGTGGCGCGGCGCGAGGCGATCGAGCGCCAGGCCGAGCCCGAGCGGCGGCGCACGCTGGGGGTGGAGGAGGCGCTGCAGCGGATGAGCGCGGGCGTGTGCCCCGCGTGCGAGCGGCCGATCGCCGGGCGCCCATCCGCGTCGGGCACGGTCGCGGGCGCGGCCGAGGGGGTGGCCCCGCCCGGGACGGCCAACTACTGCGCGTTCTGCGGCACGCACCTCTTCGACCAGTGCCCGGCGTGCGGCACGCGCAAGAACGCGTTTTACCCGTACTGCCCGTCGTGCGGGACGCGGGCGGCCTCGGTGCCGCCGGCGGACGCGGCGGGGGCGCCGGCACTCGCGACGGCGTAACGCGGCGCGGGCCGGCGTCGGCGCCCCGCCGGCCCGCGCGCGAAGGCGGACTGCCGCGTCTGCGCCTTCGGTCCGCCGGCCAGCCATCGGAGCCGGCGGACGAGGTTGAGCGCCGCTGCGGTCATCAGGTGGGCGAGATGCGTCTTGGCGTGCCCCACGTACGGCGTCCGGACCGCGTCGGCCGCCTGGCGGTCGGTCCGCCCCTCCAGGAACTGCAGGAGGGTGGCGAGGGCGAGGCGAACCGGCGCCTCGGCCGGCTGCCCGCGAGCCGGGAACAGGTCGGCGCAGTCGCGGTCCGCGACGACCACGGGCAGGTCGTCGTAGAGCCGCATGACGGCGTTGCCCTTCGGGAAGATCGCCCGCGCGACCTGCGCGGTCTGGTCCGGCACCACAGGACGCGGGCGTGAGGGAAATCGGCGCGGGTTGGCGATTGCCCATGTGGGACGGGCGTGTTCGCCGGCCGGTCCCGGGCCGCCCCGTCCGGGGGCGGCCACCACCCACTGCGGGCCGGCGCCTGCGCCCCTCACCGGAGTTCCTCGATGCCCCACCCCCGTCCGTCTCGGCCCACCCGTGCGCCCACGCCCCCCTACGCCGCCGGCGCCGCCACACTCGCCGCGGCCCTCGCGGCCGGGCTGGCCGCCTGCGCCGACCCGGCCACCGGGCCGCGGGCGGTCCGTGCCGCCGCCCCCGGCCCCGCCCGCGCCCAGGCCCCCCAGAGCGCCGCCACGAGCTGCAGCGCCACACCGGTCAAGGCGCTCGCGGTCACGCCGGCGGCCCTCGTGATCGCGGCGGGGCAGAGCGCGAGCTTCACGGCCTGCACGCAGTACCAGAGCGTGTATACCCTCACGTCCTCCGACCCGGCGGTCGCCGCCGTGCCCGCGCGCGTGACGCCGACCGAGGCGCGGCCGGACGGGCCTTACACGGCGAGCGTGCCCGTGAGCGTGCCGGCGGGCGCGACGGCCGGCGCCACGGCCACGATCACCGTGGCCGACAAGAAGGGCAACGTGCAGCAGGTCACGGTCACCGTCGCGCCGCCGCCGGCCGCGTTCGGCCCCACCGGCCAGGGGACCACGTACGCGGTGCTCGCCAGCGGGCGCTACACCCTCACCGCCACCGGCGCGACCGGAGGCACCCATTACGACGACTACACCACGTTCCCGGGCGGCGCGGCCGCGACGGCGCAGGGCGATTTCGTGCTGACGCGCGGCACGGTGCTGACCGTCGTGGTCGGCGGCGTGGGCGGCAGCACCGCGGGCGGGGGCGGCAGCTTCGTGTTCCTGGCCCCGGCCGCGGCCGGAAGCCAGCCCACGCCGCTCGTGGTCGGCGGCGGGGGCGGCGGGGCCTTCGCCAGCGCCGGCGGGGCCGCGCAGACGGACGCGGGCGGCGCGGGCGCCGCCGGCGACACGGGCGAGGGCTTCGGGCCCGCGGGTGCCGGCGGGACCGGCGGGGGCGGGGGCGGTGGCGGCACGGTGATCTATTTCGCCAACAGCGGTGGCGGCGGCGGCGGCGGGCTGTTCGGCGCTGGCGGCAACGGCATCAACGCCAGCCTCGCCAGTCCGGCCGGCGGCGGCGGCACGTACGCCAGCACGCCGAGCTTCGGCGGCGGGGCGGCGGGAGCAAGCGGCGGCAGCGTCGGCGGCTTCGGCGGCGGGGGCGGCTCGAACGAGGGCGGCGGCGGGGGCGGCGGCTACAGCGGGGGCGGCGGCGGCGCGGGCGGCCCCGGCGGCGGCGGCGGCTCATACGTCAACACGGCGCCGGCGGCCGGCGCCGGCTTCACCTTCGCCGCCGGCAGCAACAGCCTGGCGGTCGCCACCACGGCCGGCCCCGGCGCGGTGACCATCACCTACAAGGCCCCGCAGTGAGGCGCGCCCGGGCGCGCCCCGCCCGGCGTTTCCGCGCGACGGCCGATGACGTCCGGCACCGGGACCGAGCGGGACACGACACCCGACAGGGAGTCCGCTTCTGCGACCAACGTGCGGTTCGCCCAACGCGTCAGCGTCTCACCCTTGCGGTCCGCGTGGATCGTGAGGTGTTCGGGGCTCGCCCGCTCTCCCCCGAGCCCCGTCGGATGCCGCCCGAAGCTGGGGGACAGCCGGCCGAGCCCGCGCGGCCGTTCGGGCGCGGTCGCGACAGCGCGGGGGCGCCTCCGCGACGCCCTTGCGCGTATCATCCCCGCATGGCTGACGTCACCCCGGCGGTCACCCCGCCCCCCGCCCCGCGCCTCTTCCTCATCGACGGCTACGCGCTCATCTACCGCGCGTTCTTCGCCCTCATCTCGCGCCCGCTGCGCACGAGCCGCGGCGAGAACACCTCCGCGGCGTGGGGCGTCGTGCACTTCCTCAACCGCCTCGTCGCCACCCACCGCCCCGAGTACCTGGCCTGGGTCAACGACAGCGGCCTGAGCTTCCGCCACGAGCAGTACCCCGCCTACAAGGCGACGCGCGAGAAGCTCACCGACGAGCTGCAGGACGACTTCACGCGCGGCATGGAGCGCATCCACGCCCTGCTCGAGGCGTTCCGCGTGCCGATGATCTCGGTGCGCGGCTACGAGGCCGACGACGTGATCGGCACGATGGCCGTGCGCGGCACCGACGAGGGGCTGAACGTCGTCGTCGTGAGCGGCGACAAGGACTTCCAGCAGCTCGTGCGCCCCGGCGTGTGGCTGCTCAACCCGGGCCGCGGCGGGCCGGCCGCGATCGACGAGCAGTGGGTCGGGATGGAGAACGCGAGCGACCGGCTCGGCGTCCCCCCGGAGCGCACCGTCGACTACCTCGCCCTCGTCGGCGACGCGAGCGACAACGTGCCGGGCGTGAAGGGGATCGGCGACAAGGGCGCGCAGGCGCTCATCACCGAGTTCGGGCCGCTGGAGGACATCCTCGCCAGCGTCGAGCGGATCAAGGCGAAGCGCCCGCGCGAGGCCCTGCTCGCCCACGCCGACGACGCGCGGCTCTCGAAGGATCTCGTCACGATCCTCACCGACGTGAACGTGCCCTGGGACCTCAACGCGATGCGGCTCCAGGAGCCCGACCGCGAGCGGCTCAAGCAGCTCTACGTCGAGCTCGAGTTCAACACGCTCGCGCGCGAGGCCGCGGCCGGGGCGGCCGCCGCCGCCGCGAGCGCCGCGGACGACCCCGACGTCTCCTTCGACTTCGGCGCGAACGTCGGCGCCGGCGTCGGCGAACCGAGGCCGAAAGAGACGGTCCGCTACGAAACCGTCGACACCGTGCAGGCGCTCGAGCGGCTCGTCGCACGGGCGCGGAAGGTCGTCGTCGCGGGGGGCACGATCGCGGTCGACACCGAGACGGTGATCGAGGCCGGCGCGCCGGTGAAGGTCGACCCGTTGCGCTCGCGGCTCGTGAGCATCTCGCTCGCGCTCGAGCCGGCGGAGGCGTACTACCTGCCGCTCGCCCACCGCGAGTACCGGCCGGAGCAGACGGAGCTGCTCTCCGCGGAGGCGGTGCCCGACACCGACCGCATGGCGACCGACGCGCCGGCCGACGCGGAGCCCGACGCGGCCAGCGACGGCGCGGCTGCCGATGGCGGCGCGGCCGTGAAGAAGCCGAAGGCGAAGAAAGCGGCCGCGCCCAAGGTGCCGGAGCCGAGCGGGATCGCGGGGCGGATGCTCGCGGAGCGGGGCTACCCGGTCAAGAACCTGCCGCCGCTCGACGGCCCGGAGATGCGTCCGCTCGTCGCGCTGCTCGAGGACGCGGCGGTGTCGAAGACGCTGCAGAACGCGAAGTACGACGTGCTCGCGCTGCGGCAGGCGGGCGTCACGCTCCGCGGCGTCGACTTCGACACGATGCTCGCGAGCTACGTGCTCGACCCGGGGCGCCGCTCGCACGGGCTCGACACGCTCGCGCTCGAGTTCCTCGACCACGTGATGACGTCCTACACCGAGCTGTGCGGCCGCGGGCGCACGCAGCTCCCCTTCGACGTCGTCCCGATCGACGCCGCGCGCGACTATTCGTGCGAGGACGTCGACATGACGATCCGGCTGCGGCGCCTCTTCGAGCCGCTGCTCCAGTCGCAGGGGCTCTCACAGCTCTTCCGCGAGATCGAGGTCCCGCTCGTCGACGTGCTGGCCGACATGGAGGCCGCGGGGATCGCGATCGACGTCGCCTACTTCGGCACGCTGCGCGAGCGCTTCAAGGCGGAGCGCGAGCGGCTGGAGCGCGAGATCTACGCGGAGGCCGGCGAGGAGTTCAACATCAACTCCAACCTGCAGCTCCGCACGGTCCTCTTCGAGAAGCTGCAGCTCCCCTCGAAGAAGAAGACGGCGACGGGGCCGAGCACGGACGCGAGCGTGCTGCAGGAGCTGGCGGACGAGGGGCACGCGCTGCCGCAGCTGCTGATGGAGTACCGCGAGCTCTTCAAGCTGGAGGGCACGTACCTGGAGGCCCTCCCGGTGCTGGTGAACCCCCACACGGGGCGCATCCACACCTCGCTCAACCAGACCGTGGCCTCGACGGGCCGCCTCTCGTCGAGCGACCCGAACCTGCAGAACATCCCGATCCGCCGGGAGTTAGGCCGCGACATCCGCCGCGGCTTCGTGCCGCGCAAGGGCTGGCGGCTCCTCTCGGCCGACTACTCGCAGATCGAGCTGCGGCTGCTCGCGCACTTCTCCGAAGACCCGGCGTTCGTCGAGGCGTTCCGGTCCGGCGGCGACATCCACCGGCAGACGGCGGCGGTGATCTTCGACGTGCCGTTAGGCGAGGTCACGCCGACGATGCGCAACCGCGCGAAGACGATCAACTTCGCGACGATCTACGGCATCGGCGCGCACGCGCTCTCGCGCCAGCTCAAGATCTCGAACGCGGAGGCGCGGCAGTTCATCGACACGTACTTCGAGCGCTTCCAGGGGGTGAAGCGCTACCTCGAGACGCGGGTCGAGTTCGCGAAGGCGCACGGCTACGTCGAGACGCTGTTCAAGCGGCGGCGCTACGTGCCGGAGCTCAAGGAGCGGAGCTTCAACATCCGCGCGTTCGGCGAGCGGGTCGCGCAGAACGCGCCGATCCAGGGCTCGGCCGCGGACCTCATCAAGGTGGCGATGATCCGCATCCACGACGCGCTCCGCGCGCGGACGCTCCAGGCGCGCATGCTGCTCCAGGTGCACGACGAACTCGTGCTCGAGGTGCCGGGCCCGGAGCTCGACGAGGTCACGGGGCTGGTGAAGGCGGAGATGGAGGGGGCGACGACGCTCTCGGTGCCGCTCGTCGTCGAGACGGGGGCGGGGGAGAACTGGCTCGACGCGAAGTGACCCACCCCCGGGTAGCCCGCGCCGGCGTGACCGGCGCCGCCGCTGGGCGTCTGCCCTGGACGTCCCCTCCCGCGTTCCCGCCCATGCCCCGCTCCACCGCCCGCCGCCCGGGCTTCACGCTCGTCGAACTGCTCGTCGTCGTCGTCATCATCGGGATCCTCGCCGCGGCCGCGATCCCGAAGTTCTCCAACACGACGGCCAAGGCGGACCTCGCGAACGTGAAGTCCGACCTGCACAACCTCGTGCTCGCCGAGGAGGGCTACTTCTCGGAGCACGCGACCTACGCCGGGAGCGCCGCGCTGCTCGGGCTTCAGGCGTCGCAGGGCGTGAACGTGACGATCGTGCAGGCGGGACCGGACGGGTACTCGGCGATGGCGGTGCACCCGGCCACGGTGCCGGTCACCTGCGCGGTGTTTTATGGGAAGGCGACGCCGTTGCCGCCGGCGGGGGTAGAGGGCGTGATTACCTGTCAGTAAGGCCGTAGTTCGGGGCGGGGCAGAGGACCGGGGCGGCGCCACGGGACGGGAACCGCGGTCGGCCTGTCCCGGCTGTGCCCGACCCGGCCGCCGCTGCCGCCCCGCGGGACGGGCGCCGTGGTGCTCGTCCCGCCTTTCTGCCCCGCCCCAACGACCTGCCCGCGTGCGCCCACCTGGCACGGTCCCCCACCCACGCCTTACCCGCCCCGAACGCCCCGCCCCGAACCAGACGCCCCGAACGACGCCAGTGTCTGCGGTGCCCGCGCTCCCCTTCCTCGAATTCCGCCTCCGCCGCGACGGCATGCTGCACGCCATGACCGGCGGCCTCTGGCTTCACCGCCACGTCTGGCGCGGCACGCCAATGGCACACCTCGTCTCGACCGACCGCGAGGCCTTGCTCGCCTACGGTCGCGCCGTCGGCCTCGACCCGCGGCGCCTGCAGTTCAAGCCCTTGAAGGACCCCCGCACGGGCGAGCGGCGGAACGCGTGGCACTGGGACCTCGTGGGGCGGTTCCTGCCGCCGCGGTCAGACGGGTAGGTGTTCGACCTCCCCGTCGGCCTCTGCTTCGGACGCCACCACGCCGCCGCCGCGGAAGCGCCGCGCGGCGTACGCGTGGATGTCGGCGATCGGCTCGCGCACGCGCCGCGGGCGCGGGCGCGGCGGGCTGAGGCGCACCTCGTCGTACACGTCGCGGAGCGGGAGGCCGATGCCTAACGACGGGACGTCGACGACGTCGGACAGGTCGGTGTGGACGGTCGGCCGCCAGCCGTCGTCGCGCGCGAAGCGCTCGGCCCGGATGCGGTCGTGCGCGACGAGGACGTACTCGCGCAGGCTGTCGAGACGCCGGTAGAGCGCGAACTTCCCCGTCCGGTCGTATCGCTCGGTCGACGGGGAGAGGACTTCGACGATCAGCGACGGGTTGAGCAGGCTCACGTTCCGCGCCGGCTCCCTGAACTCGGCGCGGCCGCACAGCGCCGAGGCGTCCGGGTACTTGAACGCCTCGGCAGCCGGGATCCAGACCCGCAGGTCCGAGCCGCGAACGGTGCACCCCCGTCCACGGGTCGCCGTGCGGAGGGCGGTGGTGACGTTGATCTTGACGGCCTCGTGCGCGTCCGTGCCACCGCTCATCGCGTAGATGCGCCCGCGGACGAACTCGTGCCGCTCGGGCACTGCCTCCTCGAACGCCAGGTACTCTTCCGCCGTGTACAGCCGCTCCGCCTCGCTCACACTTCGTCTCCTGCTCGGGGTGGCGTCGGGTGGGCCGAGCATAGGCCGAGCGGTGGGCGGGCGCCAGTGCGGCGAATCGAGGACGCGGCCCCGCGGCTTACACCAGGACGCGCCCGCGCGTCTCTGGCGCGCGGGCGAGGGCGACGAGCGCGGGCACGGTCATCAGCGCCGCGTAGATGGACACGGGCACCGTCGACCCGTAGCGGTCGAGCAGCGCCACCCCGACCACCGGCGCGACGGCCCCCGACGCGACCGAGGCGAGCTGGTAGCCTAACGAAAAGCCGGTGTAGCGCGCCGCCGTCGGGAAGAGCTCGACGAAGAAGGCCGACATGCCGCCGACGATCACGCCGTGCGCGGCCCCGCCGACCACGGCGAGGAGGGTGAGGCCGAGCGCGCCGGCGGGGGCTCCCAACCAGAAGAGCGCGAACGCCCACCCGGCCGCGGCGACGAGCCCGACGGCCGTGACGGGGCGCCGCCCGACGCGGTCGGACCACCGCCCGGCGAGCACGATCACGCCGACCTCGACGGCCGACGCGGCGAGCGTGGCCGCGAGGGCCATCCCGCGCGGGCGGTGCAGCACCTTCGTCGCCCAGACGACGAAGAACGTCGTGAACACGTAGAAGAGCGCGTTCTCGCCCGCCTTCACGCAGAACACGGTGAGCAGGGCCCGCCAGTGCGCGGCGACGGTCGCGCCGAGCGGGGCGCGGGGGCGCCCGGCGCGGGCCTGGTAGGCCGCGAAGAGCGGCGACTCCTCGACGCGCGTGCGCATCCAGAGCCCCACGCCCACGAGCGCGCCCGAGAGCAGGAAGGCGACGCGCCAGCCCCACGCCGCGAACTGCGCGTCGGTGAGCCCGGCCGTGAGCAGCGCGAGCACCCCCGCGGCCGCGACGTTCCCCGCGGGCCCGCCGGTCTGCGGCCACGCGACCCACTCGCCGCGCCGCCCGACGCCTAACGACTCGGCGACGAGCAGCACCGCCCCGCCGACCTCGCCGCCGACGGCCACGCCCTGCACGAGCCGCAGGAAGACCAGCAGCGCCGGCGCGAGCGGCCCGGCCTGCGCGTAGGTCGGCAGCAGCCCGACGCCCACCGTCGCCGCGCCCATCAGCACCAGGCTCGCGACGAGCGCGCGCTTGCGCCCGCGGCGGTCGCCGAGCGCGCCGAAGAGCACGCCGCCTAACGGGCGCGTGACGAAGCCCACGGCGTAGGTCATCAGCGCGAGCAGCGTGCCCGCGAGCGGGTCGGCGCGCGGGAAGAACGCGCGGTCGAAGACGAGCGCGGCCGCGGTGGCGAAGACGAAGAAGTCGTACCACTCGACCAGACTGCCGACGGCGCTGGCCGCGAGGAGGCGGCGGGAGGCGGTCACCGGGCGGTGCGACGGGCGTGGCCTGGTTCCACACCGCCCGATCCTACCATCCGCCGGCCGGGGCGTCCAGTCCGGCGTCTGAGATCGTGCTTCGTGGCGCCCCGGGAGCGGGCGCGCCACCCGCCCTGTACGGGCCGCGCGGTGATGTGGTAGGCGCCGAGTGGCACGTCATCGATTGTTCCTGCGTCGGCTCCGTCACCGCCGTCACGGGCGTGCGTAGCGTCAGGCGGGTGCGCCCGCCCACATTACTGCCCGTGTCGACCACGAGCGGCGGGGCGCGCGAGACGGCCGGGTACGGACCCGCACCCCGGCGGCGGGGACGCGCACGCGCCCTACCACTAGCCGTCCGCGGCGTCGCCGTCCTGGGCGTCGCCTCGGCCGCCTGCGGGCGCGACGAACCCCGCCCCTCCGCCCAGAACGTCGCCCCGGCCAGTGTCGCCGCGAACGCGCCCGCAGGCGGCCACGAGCACACGTGGGACGACGCGGCCGGGCTCGGACTCGTGGTGCGGGTGGGGTCGGGGGCGGAGATGCTCGTCACGCCGGACGTGGCCGAGGCGCAGAGCGGGACCGTCCGGAGCGCGGCCAGTGCGCCGGGCGGGGGCGTCGTGCTGTTTGGGCGCGCGGGCATGCTCGGGCACGCGCGCGCCGACTCCGCCGCCGGCGGCGCGCCGCTCGCGGGCGGGTGCGCGACGTGGTCGGCCGTGCGCCTCGGGCCGGCGTCGGGCGCGGACGCGATGCCCGCGTGGTCGGTCGGGTTCGTGGTGCCCCCCGGCTCGGCGCAGCCCTCCGCCCTCCCCCTCGATTCGCTCGACGTGCTCTCCTCCCGTGATTCGGCCGCCCTCGCCGCCGCCGTGACGCGGCTCGCGGCGTCGCTACCCGACACCGGCCGCGGCAGCGCGCGGCGCCCGGCGCTGCGCGGGGTGCCCTTTCGCGTGCGCGACGCGCACCGCTTCACGCTCGCCGACGGATCGGGCGCGGTCGCGGCCGTGCTGACGCGCACGGTCAACACCGAGGCCGCGCCGTTCGCGGAGCAGATCTTCCTCGTCGGCGAGCACCGCGCGGGGCGCCCGTGGCAGCTCACCTACGCGGAGTCGGTGGCCGGCGCCGAGGAGTCGCTGCCCGCGACGGACGTGCTCGCGGCCGTGCAGCTCCCCGCGGGCGCGGCGTCGGCGCTGCCGAACGGCCCGGCGCGGCCGGCGCGCGCCGCGCTCGTCCTCGGCCGCGAGGGGGACGACGGCAGCCGCTACACCCTGCTCGAGCGCGAGGCGCCGGGCCGGTGGCGGGCGCGCTGGACGAGCGCGGTGTGCGGCGCCGGCGCGGCCGGGGCGGCGCGTGCGAGCTGACCGCGGCTTCCGGCGCACGGCCGCGCCGCGCCTAACGATCAGCCGCCTAACGCTCGCCGGCGCGGCGCTCGCGGGCGCGGCGCTCGCCGCGTGCGCGACGGCGCCGGCCGCCGCGCCCGCGCCGACCCCCGGCGCTCCCACGACTGGGGCGCCGACGACGGGGGCGCCGACACCGACGGCCGCCTCGTCGCCGGCGGACGCGTCGCTCGCGACGCCGAACGCGCCGCCCGCGCCGCCGGCCGACGACGCCACGGCCGCGACGCTGCTAGCCGACGTGCGCGCCGCCGACC
This sequence comes from Gemmatimonadetes bacterium T265, assembly GCA_019973575.1. NCBI lineage: Bacteria > Pseudomonadati > Gemmatimonadota > Gemmatimonadetes bacterium T265. The sequence continues at coordinate 1,531,509 of BPUI01000001.1, read as the reverse complement.
CGACCATCCAGATCGACCTGCGCTACGCCACGCCCTACAACTTCACGGGCGCGGTGCTCCCCGGGTATGAGGCGCCCCGCGCCCTGTTACGCCGCGAGGCCGCGGCCGCCCTCGCCGACGTGCAGCGCGCGCTCGCCGCCGACGGGCTCGGGCTCAAGGTCTTCGACGCGTACCGCCCCGTGCGCGCGACGGAAGCGATGGTCGCGTGGACGCACCGCGTGCACCGCGACGACCTGCTCCGCGACGGGTACATCGCCGAGCAGAGCCGGCACAACCTCGGCGTGGCGGTCGACCTGACGCTGGTCGAACGCGCGACCGGCCGCGAGCTCAAGATGGGCACCGCGTTCGACACGTTCTCCCTCGCCGCGCACACCGCCAACGCCACCGGGGAGGTCGCGGCCAACCGCGCGCGTCTCGTCCGCGCGATGCGGGCCGCGGGCTTCGTGAACCTTCCGGAGGAGTGGTGGCATTTCAGCTATCCGGTCCCCGACCCACGTCGGTTCGATCTCGTCATCCGCTGACCTCGCCCTTTCTCGTTCCGGTCGTCATGTCGCCCTGCGTCCCGCACCGCCGTCCGCTCCCCGCCCTCGCCCTCGTCACCCTCGCCGCGTGCGCGTCGAATTCGGGCATGGTCCACGACCACGGGGCGATGGCGGGGATGAACCCCGCACCGACCGCCGCGCCCGCGCCGGGCGTCGGCGCCGCCAACCTCCCGGCCGACGCGGGGGGGGCGGTCGCGCGCCTCAACGCCTCGCCCCGCCACGGCGAGTACGTCACCGTGCGCGCGGGCGGCGACTCCGTGCGCGCATGGGTGGTCTACCCGCAGCGATCCTCGCGCGCCCCGGTGGTCGTGGTCGTCCACGAGATCTTCGGCCTCTCGAGCTGGGTCCGCGGCGTCGCCGACCAACTCGCGGCCGAGGGCTACATCGCGATCGCGCCCGACTTCCTGACCGACTCGCCGGCGCAGGCGAACCCGGATAACGTCGGGATGCAGGCCGCGGTGCAGCAGATCTCGAACCTCGACGTGTCGCAGGTGCAGCGGCGCATCACGATGGCCGCGGACTACGCGACCGCCCTGCCGTCCGCGCTGCCCCAATACGGCGTGGTCGGCTTCTGCTGGGGCGGGTCGATCGCGTTCGGGCACGCGGTCGCGGCCGCGACGCAGCTCACGCCCGCGCTCAAGGCGTCGGTGGTCTACTACGGCACCGCGCCTCGCTCTTCAGAACTCGCCCGCGAGCGCGTCCCGATCCTCGGCCTGTTCGGCGGCAACGACGCGCGTGTCGTCTCCACGCTCCCGCCGGCCGACTCGACACTCCGCGCGCTCGGCCGCACCCACGACTTCGTCGTCTATCCGGGCGCGGGCCACGGCTTCCTGCGGCAGCAAAGTGATTCGTCCGGCGCCAACCTCAACGCGACGCGTCAGGCCTGGCCGCGGACGGTCGCCTGGTTCAAGCAGTACCTCGGCGCCTAACCGGGCTCGGCGGGCCGGCTCGCCGTCGGCGACGGCCGGGTCTCCTCGCCGGGAACGTTGCGAGGATCGTGTGCGCTGTTCCTGCTGTACATTGGCCGCATGTCGCTGCTCTACGTCGCCTGTTTCGTCGCCGGGCTCGTGCTCGGCGTGTACGTCATGCTCCACGGGGTGGAGCGCGCCCCGCAGCCGTCGGGGCGCGCTCCACACGAGGAGACGGGCGCACACGACCCGCGCACGGAGCCGTCGCGGGTGCTCAACGTGCAGACGTTGGCCGCGTTCGCGCTCGTCTTTGGCGCGGCCGGCTACCTCGCGTTCCGCGCGGGCTGGGGCAGCGTGGCGACGCTCACCGTCGCGACGACCACCGGGCTTGCGAGCGCGGTGCTCTCGACGGTGCTCCTCGCCAAATGGGCCTTACCGAGCGCGCGACGTGACATGGTCGATGCACGGTACCTGATGCAGGGGCACCCGGCCACGGTCACGCGGGCAATCCCGGCGGGCGGCGTCGGGGAGATCGCGTACGAAGTCGACGGCCGCCGGTGGACGGTCGATGCCAGGGGGTGGGACGACGCGCCGGTCGCGGTGGGCGAGGACGTCGCGATCGACCGGGTGGAAGGTGGGGTGGCGTACGTCGAGCAGTGGGCGCAGGTGGAAGCACGCCTCTGACGCGAGGCGGGGGGGTGGGCGATGTCGGACGCGGCGATTTTCGTACTCGTGATCGGCGGACTGTTCGTCCTCCGGTTCGTGGCAGCTACGGTCTTTTTCTTCTACCTCCTCCCCGAAGGCGACCGCTGCCTCCACTGCGACGCGCCAACGTTGCGCGTCCAGCGGGTGTTCTGGCACAAGTGGCTGCCCTGGTTCCGACCGAGCTGGTGCATGCGGTGCGGCTGGCACGGGCTGCTGCGCAGTGGGCCGACCACGCCGCAGTCGACGGATGTGCAGCTGCCGCCTCCGAAAATCGTCATTAAGAAGACGACTTGACGCGTCGCGGGTAGTTCGGGGCGGGAAGGGCGACGGGTTGGGCGTGGGTGGGCGGCGTCGCTCCACCCGCCCCGAACTACCCGCGACGCGCCTAACGCCGGCGCGGCTGCACTCTCTGGTAATCCCCTCGCTGTAGCGCGACGGTGTACGCCCTTACCCTGGCGAGATAATCCGCCGCCTCGACGCCGGCCGCCCCGAGCTCCGGCAGCCGCTTGACCCAGTCGACCCCCAGCCGGTCGACCGCGCTCCGGGTCCAAACGTATCCCTGGTTGTAGCTCACCGTCACGAGCTCGAACAGCCGATCGCCACTGACCGGCTGCCCCCCGCCGAGCTTCTGGGCGGCGAACGTGCCGTAGCCTCCGGGCCAGGCGTCCATCGTCCACTTGGTTTCCAGCAGCTTGATCCAGTACTCCGCCGCGCGCGTGCTGAGCGCAGGGTCAAACAGGTACTCGGTGCGGCTCGTGACGGCTCCGCGCGCCAGCCGTGCGCGGACCGAATCCGCGCTGATCTGTGGCGCGGTCGAGTCGGCGTGGATGGCCGGATCGCGCGGCCACCCGTTCACCTCCGGTGCCATCCACGCGAACGACGCCGAGGTCGCCATTGCGCGCAGGTCGGCGTCGGCGCGCGGCGTGAGTTGCGCGATGCCGAGCGCGGGGACCGCGCTCACGGCCAGCGTGTCGAGTCCGCTCTCCTTGATGAAGATGGCGGCCACAAAATTCGGGTCGACCTGGATGCGCGGGTTGACGGCGTCACGTTCCAGGATCGGGACGATCCGCGTGTAGAACGCGTCGCGGTCGCTCGCCCGCGTGATGCGGGGTGAGCCGTTTGCGTTCGTGAACGCTGCGGCCGGCGGTCGCCCGACGTGCGCCTCACCGTACAACGTCACCGACAGCGGCGCGGGGCTCGACGCGCATGCCGCGACCGCGCCGGCGGCCGCGCCCAGGGTCATCACCGTCGTCGCGAGCGCGCGGCGGCGCGGGGAAGTTCTCAGCATGAAGTCGGGGAAAAGTTGATCCGGCCGCGCGCGACGTCCAAAATTCTGACCCGCGCGGCCTCAGTCACCGTGGCGCCTGTCGCGACGCGGGTCCCGCCCCTGGTACACCCGACGCCGCGCCGTCCCCCACGTACACGCGCAGCCACTCCGGCCAGTTGCTCGGCACTTCAAAGAAATCTTCGAAGTACGCGAGTCCGAGCGCCTCGAGCTCCGCCACCACCCCACCCAGCGCGTCCTCGTCGTGGATGGGGCCGAGTGCGACGAGGCCGCCGTCCACCCGGAACTCCTCCGGCGTCAGACCAAGTCGGGTGTCGAGCGCCGCCCTGACGAGCCCGGCGCGCTCGTACGCGGCGCGGCGGATGACCAGCGTGGGATGCCCAGAGACTATCGCGAGAGCCATACGGCGGACCGGAACGTTCAGGGTCTTTCAGTGTGGCACGTGCCACACTCCGCGCGCAGCGCGAGGACCAACGGCGCGAGAACCAAGCGCGATAGAGCCATGGGGAGAATCGTGCCGCGCGACCGCTGCCTCGTAACTTCCCGGCCATGACCGGTCCGCAGAGCGCCACAGGCCTCGAAACACCGTACGACGTGGTCGTGATCGGCGGTGGGCACGCGGGCGCGGAAGCCGCGGTCGCCGCCGCCCGCGCCGGCGCGCGTACCGCCCTCGTCACGAGCGCGCTCGAAACGATCGGCCAGATGTCGTGCAACCCCGCGATCGGTGGCGTCGCGAAGGGGACCGTCGTGCGCGAAATCGACGCGCTCGGCGGGGTCATGGCACGCGCGACCGACCGTGCGGCCGTGCAGTTTCGCATGCTGAACCGCGGCAAGGGCGCGGCCGTCTGGTCCCCGCGCGCCCAGTGCGACCGCGCCCTCTACCGACGCGCCGTCCGCACCGAACTCGAACGCCACAGCCGCCTCGACCTCGTCCAGGGCACCGCCACCCACCTCCTGCTCGCCGACGGCGGCCGGACGGTGGTCGGCCTCGAGACGCTCGAAGGACGCCGCTTCGGCGCGCGGGCCGTCGTCATCACGACCGGCACCTTCCTCCGTGGTCGCCTCCACATCGGCACGACGACGAGCATGAGCGGCGGACGCGCCGGCGACCCCGCCGCCATCCACCTCGCCGAACAGCTCGACGCACTCGGCCTTACCGTCGCCCGCTTCAAGACCGGCACCCCGCCCCGCATCGACGGCCGCTCAGTCGACTACGCGCGCCTCGGCCGCCAGGAGAGCGAGCGCACGAGCCCCGAGTTTGGACCCGCGGGCTACCGATGGAGCCACTTCGACGACGCGACCCCCACCCTCCCCCAGCTCCCCTGCTGGATCACCTACCTCGAGGAGCCCGGAAAGGCCCTCATCGCGGCCCACCTGCAGGAGAGCGCGATGTACGGCGGCGCGATCGGCGCACGAGGCCCGCGCTACTGCCCGTCGGTTGAGGACAAGGTCGTCCGCTTCCCCGATGCCCCCCGCCACCAACTCTTCCTCGAACCCGAAGGGCTGGACACGGCAGAGCTGTACGTCAACGGACTCTCCACCTCGCTCCCCGCCGCCGTCCAACTCGAACTCCTCCACACCGTCCCCGGGCTCGAACACGCCCGCATGACGCGCGCGGGCTACGCGATCGAGTACGACTACTGCCCCCCGACCCAACTCGACCCGACCCTCCGCGTCCGCGCCGTCGACGGGCTCTGGCTCGCCGGCCAGATCAACGGCACAACCGGGTATGAAGAGGCCGCCGCGCAGGGCGTCGTCGCCGGCCTCAACGCGGCCCGCGCGGCCCTTCACCTCCCCCCCGTCACCCTCGGCCGCGAGTCCTCCTACCTCGGCGTACTCGTCGACGACCTCGTCACCCGTGGCGTCGACGAACCGTACCGCCTCTTCACCTCGCGCTCCGAGTTCCGCCTCACCATCCGCCAGGACAACGCCCTCCGCCGCCTTGCCCCACTCGCGGAAACCCTCGGGCTCTACTCGGACGCGGAACGCGCGACCGTCGAACGCCGCGCCCGCGACGAAACCGACGCGATCGCGCTCGCGGAATGCACGAGCGTCCGACCCGAGACCGCGGCCCCCGTCCTGGCGGCCGCCGCGGCCGCCGGAGCCGCGGTCGGCGGCGCGCCCGCGCACGCCGTCCGCGCCGACGAACTCGTCCGCCGCCCCGGCGTGTCGCTTGCGGCCTTGCTCGACGCCTGCGCCGTCGGCGGGACGCTCCACCCCGAAGCGGTCCACTCCGCGGATCTCGAACTCAAGTACGCAGCCTACATGGCCCGAGAGCGTGACGAGGCCGCACGCGTCGCCCGCCTTCGCGACGTCCGCCTCGACGCCGCGCTCCCCTATGAGCAGTTCCGCTCGCTGTCCACCGAAGCGCGCCAGAAACTCGCCGCGCTCCGCCCCGCGACGCTCGCCCAGGCCGGTCGCATTCCGGGTGTGTCGGCCAGCGACCTCCAGAACTTGCTGCTCGAGGCCGCCCGCTGGCGTCCAACCGCCGCCACCCCCGACGGTCCCGCAGTCCCGGTCGGCTGACCACCCCGCGACGACTCGTCACCTCGCTCCACCCCTCCGCCACTCTCCGATGCCGCGCGCGTTCTCCTACCACCCCCGCACCACGCCGACCACCGCCGCGGTTGCCGCCGGACTCCTCGCGGCAGCCCTCGTGTTCACCCCCCGCCTCCACGCCCAAGTGCCGATCGGTGCCTTCCCACCCGCCGTCACGGTCACCGGCACCGGCGAGGACGAGGTCGTCCCCGACCGCGCCCGCCTCTCGCTCGGCGTTTCTACCCAGGCCGCGACGGCCGCCGAAGCCTCCCAGCAGAACGCACGACTTCAACGCGCCGTCCTCGACGCCGTTCGCGCTCAGGGCGTTCCCGCGGAGCAGATCTCAACGAACGGCTACAACGTCTCGCCCGTCACCGACTACAACCAGCAGACGCGCCGCACCCGCGTGACCGGGTACACCGTGCAGAACACCGTCAATGTCGAGCTCCGCCGCATCGACCAGGTCGGCCCCGTGCTCGACGCAGTGCTCGCGAAGGGAGCGAACACCGTCTCGTCCCTCCAGTTCTACTCGTCGCAGGCCGAAGCCGCCCGACGCCGCGCCCTCGCCCGCGCCGTCGAGCGCGCCCGTGCCGACGCCGACGCCATGGCCGCCGCCGCCGGCGGTCGACTTGGCGACCTGCTCGAACTGAGCTCCGCGACCGACGTACGCCCGCGCCCGGTGATGATGGACATGATGGCGCGCGCTGCGCCCGCCCCCGCGACCCCGATCAGCGAAGGCACCGAAACCGTCACCGCCAGTGTGACCGCGCGCTGGCGCTTCTTCGCCGGCCGGTAACGCGGGCAGACGACGCGACGCGTGTGGCACGTGCCACACCACGATCCAACGCGCGAACCGGGTATCTTCGTCGCCCTACCCTCTGCCCGCCGCTATGCCGCCGCTGCCGTGACCCGCGTCCTCGCCATCGCCAACCAGAAAGGCGGCGTCGGGAAGACCACGTCCGCCGTCAACCTCGCGGCGAGCCTCGCGGTCGCGGAACAGCGCACGCTCCTTATCGACGCCGACCCGCAGGGCAATGCCACGAGTGGCATCGGCGTCGACCGCGGCCGCATCGACGCGTCGCTCTACGACGTCCTACTCGGCGAACGTTCGCTCGCCGACGCGGTCCTGCACGCCGTGCAGTTCCCCCACCTCGACGTCCTCGGCGCCACCCCGGACCTCGCCGGCGCCGAAGTCGAGCTCGTCGACCGCCCGGATCGCCTGCACGCGATGCGCGACGCGCTCGCGACCGCCCGCGACGCCTACGACTACGTCCTCATCGACTGCCCGCCGTCGCTCGGCTTACTCACCGTCAACATGCTCGCCGCTGCCGACGCGGTCCTCATTCCCGTGCAGTGCGAGTACTACGCCCTCGAAGGGCTCTCGCAGCTGCTCGACACGGTCCGGCGTGTCCAACAGGGCACCAACCCGCGGCTCGCCATCGACGGCGTGCTCCTGACCATGTACGACGCCCGCCTGAACCTCTCCCGCCAGGTTGCCGCCGACGCCCGCGAGTACTTCGGACCGCAGATGTTCCAGACGATCATCCCCCGCAACGTCCGACTCGCCGAAGCGCCGAGTTTCGGCAAGCCGATCGTGCTGTACGACGTTGCCTCCGTGGGCGCGCAGGCATACATGGCGGTCGCCCAGGAACTCATCGAACGGACGACGGCGCGCGATGTTGCGAGCGTCGCCGAACCAGCGGAGGTCGGCTGATGCCCCCCGCCCCGCCCCGCCGGCTCGGCCGCGGTCTCGAGGCCCTGCTCGCGTCCCGCGACGCCGCGGAACCGACCACGGAAGAACGGAGCGCGCTCCGTACCATCCCGATCGCAGACATCCGTCCCAACCCGTACCAGCCCCGCCACACTTTCCGCCCCGACGAACTCGCGGAACTCGAAGCCAGCCTCCGCTCCACCGGGCTTCTACAACCTGTCACGGTCCGGCCCGCCGCCGAAGGGCGCGGCTACGAACTCGTCGCCGGCGAACGTCGTCTCCGCGCCGCCACCAACATCGGCTGGACCGAGATCCCCGCCGTCGTCAAGCCGATCGACGACCGCACGCTGCTCACCCTCGCTCTCGTCGAGAACCTGCAGCGCGCCGACCTCGACGCGCTCGAGGAGGCCGAAGGCTACCAGCGGCTCCTCGACGAGTTCGGGCTGACCCAGCAGCAGATCGCCGACGTGGTCGGCAAGGACCGCTCGACCGTCGCGAGCACCCTCCGACTGCTCGCCCTGCCGGCCTCGGTCCGCCGCATGGTCCAGGACCGCGAACTCACCGCCGGCCACGCCCGCGCCCTCCTCGCACTGGGCGAGGAACGCCCGATGGCCGAACTCGCCCGCGAAGCGGTCGCCAACGGCTCGAGCGTCCGCGAGGTCGAACGGCGCGTCCGCGCGATCCTCGAACGTCCCCCCCGCCCCGCCCCGCCCGCAAGCGACGCCCGCCCGGCCGAAGTCCGCCGCACCGAGGACCACCTCCGCCGCCATTTCGCCACCGACGTCTCGATCCGCCTCTCGGGCGAAGAAAAGGGCGAGATCCGCATCGCGTTCTATTCCGCCGACGACTTCGACCGCCTGCTCTCTGCCCTCGGCACTCGCCCCAACTGAGCGGCGTCCACTCGCACGACGGCCGGATGTGGCACGTGTTGTCCACATCCGGCCAAGTCGTTGCCAGCCGCCGATTTCCGTACTTTCCCACATGCCGATCCGTCGTCTTTCCACAGTTTCCCACATCGTGGGGATGATTGCCGGCGCTGTTGCCGCGACGGCCTGCGGTCGTGCCGGCGAGCAACGCGCGGCCCCCGGCGGCACGAACTCGACGACCGGAACTGCCGCGACCACGCCGGCGCACAGCGGCGTGTTTCGCGTCGCCCTGCTGACCCCCGGCCCCATCTCCGACCAGTCGTGGAACGGCGGCGCGTACAACGGGCTCCTCGCCATCCGCGACTCGCTCGGCGCCCAGATCAGCCACGTCCAGACCAAGACGCCCGCCGAATTCGAGGAGAACTTTCGGCAGTACGGGGCCCAGGGGTACAACCTCGTATTCGGGCACGGCTTCGAGTTCCAGGATGCCGCCGTACGCGTCGGACCGGCGTATCCGAACACGTTCTACGTGACCACCTCCGGCAATACCGCGACGCGCAACGTCGGGGGGATGACCTTCGCCTTCGAGGAACCCAGCTACCTCGCCGGGATCGTCGCCGGACGGACGACGAAGACGGGCGTCGTCGGCGTGATCGGCGGTACCGAACTCCCGCCCGTGAAGTCGAGCTTCGCGGCCTTTGCCGCTGGCGCAAAGGCCGCGAACCCCAAGGTGCGCGTCCTCTCCTCGTTCATCGGCAACTGGGATGACGTGAGCGCGGGCAAGGAGCAGGCGCTCGCCCAGATTGGGCGCGGCGCGGACGTGATTTTCCAGAACGCCGACGCCGCCGGGCTCGGCGTCTTTCAGGCAGCGCGCGAGCGGGGCGTCTACGCGTTCGGCTCCAACTCCAACCAGAACGCCGTCGCGCCCGACGTCGTGCTCGGCTCCGTGGTTATCGACCTGCCGCGCGCCTTCCTGCGCGTCGCCCGCGAGGTCAAGGCGGGCACCTTCCATGGCCAGGTCGTTCGGCTCGGACTCGACACGAAGGTCGTCACCCTCGTGATGAACCCGGCGCTCGCGGCCAAAGTCCCGAGCGGCGTCGCGGCGGCCATCGACTCCGCGGACAAGGCGATCGAGACGGGGCGCCTCAAACCCATCCCGGACGACGCGCGCTATGGCGGCGAGAAGAACGCGTCGGGGGTGAAAGTGAGCGAAGCGAAGCCGGGTGCCCGCTCATGAAGGCCGCGATCGTCGACGCGTTCGACCGTCCACCGCGCTACGGCGACGTGCCCACGCCCACGGCTGCGGACGGCGAGGTGGTGGTCCACGTCGCGGCCGCCGCCGCGAGCCAGCTCGTCCGCGCGCAGGCCGCGGGCCGGCACTACAGCAGCCCCGCGCGCCTGCCCTTCGTCCCCGGCGTCGACGGCGTCGGGCGCCTCGACGACGGCCGGCGCGTCTACTGCGCCTTCCCCCGCGTGCCGCACGGGACGATGGCCGAGCGAACCGTCGTCCCGCGCGACGCATGGGTCGAGGTGCCCGACGCCGTCGACGACGTCACGGCGGCTGCGATCGCCAACCCCGGCATGTCCTCCTGGGCCGCGCTGGTCGAGCGCGCCCGCTTCGTCGCGGGCGAGGCGGTGCTCGTCAACGGCGCGACCGGCGCCTCGGGGCGGCTCGCGATCCAGATCGCCCGCCACCTCGGCGCGCGCTGCGTGGTCGCGACCGGCCGCACCGCCGCCAGCGTCGCCCCGCTCGCCGCGTTAGGCGCCGACCGGACGATCCCGCTCGACCAGCCCGCCGACGTGCTCGTCGACCTCTTCCGGCGCGAGCTGCGGGAGGAGGGGATCGACGTGGTGCTCGACTACCTCTGGGGGCCGTCGGCCGAGCACTTCATCACGGCCTGCGCCGGCCACGGCGCGGGGGCGGCCGAGCCGCGCGTGCGCTTCGTCCAGATCGGGACGCTCGCCGCGCCGACCGTAACCCTCCCGGGCGCCGCGCTCCGCAGCTCCGGGCTCGAACTGTTAGGCAGCGGCCTCGGGAGCGTCTCGAACGCCGCGCTCGTGCGGGCCATCGGCGCCATGCTGCGGGCGGTCGGGCCCGCGGGGCTCACCATCGCCGCCGACCCGGTGCCGCTCGCCGACGTCAAGCAGGCGTGGGCCGACGACCGGAGCGGGCGGCTGGTCCTCACGGTGTGAACGCGACCTGCCCTACAGCCCGGTCGGCTCCCCCACGAACGTCCACGCGATCCCGAACTGCCGCCGGAGTTCGTCGCCGAGCGCGCGGACGCCCAGCGTTTCCGTCGCGTAGTGGCCGGCGTAGATGACGACGATCCCGCGCTCGACCGCCTCGACCGCCGTGTGGTGCGGGCCTTCGCCGACGATCAGCGTGTCGAGCCCTTTCGCCGCCGCCTCCGCCAGCGACTCGCTCGACGCGCCGGCCCCGGTACAGATCCCCCACCGCCGCGTGCGTCGCCCGGGCGCGATCGGCGTGTGCCGCGCCGCGTGCCCCCACCGCGCCGCGAACATCGCGGCCCGTCCGGCGAGTTCGGCCGTGTCTAGGTCGTCCTCGCCGCTCACGCCGACGTCGATGGTCTTGTAGCGGACGAACCCGCCCGTGGGCGTGAGGCCGAGCTCGGACGCGAGGAGGACGTTGTTCCCGAGCGTCGGGTGCACGTCGAGTGGGAGGTGCGCCGAGTAGACGGCGACGTCGGCGGTGAGAAGCAGGCGTAAGCGCTCGTACGACGGGCCGACGACTGGCTGCGCGCCACCCCAGAACATCCCGTGGTGGACGACGAGCAGCTGCGTGCCCGCCGCGACTGCCTGTTCGATGGTCGGGCGCGAGAAGTCGACCGCGACCGCCGCGCGGCGAACCCGCCCCGAGTTGGCGACCTGCAACCCGTTCACCGCGCCGCCGTAGTCGGGGATTTCGCCCACCCGGAGCAACGTGTCGAGGTATGTCACGATCGCCTTCAGCGCGACCGCCGTTTCCTGCTCCGCTTCGGTCCCGGTCAACTCGTCCGCTCCTCCTCGCCCTGATTGCACGACGGCCTGCCCGACACACCCCGTCGTGACAGACCTTTCCCGCCAACATGCGCCCTGGCGCCTTTGGTCGCTATGGGCGAGGTTGCCGCGGTGTTCGTCATCATTCCGCCCGTTGAGCACGCCCCCGAGCCGGGCGCGCCGTGGGTCGTGGCCCTCGTCTTTGGGCTCGCCGGCGCGTTGCACTTCGTGCGACCGCGACTGTATGAGAGCGTAATGCCCCCGTGGGTACCACCAACGGGTCCCCTTGGCCGACGCGCGCTCGTCCTCGCGAGCGGCGCGTGCGAGATCCTCGGCGCGCTCGGCGTCCTCTACGCGCCCACCCGCACCGCGGCAGGGTGGGGACTGGTGCTCCTGCTCGCGGCTGTGTTCCCGGCCAACGTCGAGATGCTCGCCGCGGCCCGGCGGAGCCGAGCGAAGGCGTGGGTGCAGGCCCTGTTCGTTGCGCGACTGCCGCTACAGCCCGTGATCATGTGGTGGGTCTGGACCGCGGCGGTTCGCTCCGCGGCGCCCCGCGGGTGAGCGCGTGGCGCATCCACCGACAGCCGGGGCCGACGAGGCGCTCACCCTTACCGGCATCGTAAAGCAGTACGGCGCGGTGCGCGCCCTCGACGGCGCGTCGCTCACCGTGCGTCGGGGCACGCTGCACGCCGTGCTGGGCGAGAACGGCGCGGGCAAGACGACGCTCATGCGGGTCGCATTCGGACTCGTGCGTCCGAACGCGGGCGAGATCCGCGTCGACGGCACCCCCCGCCACTTCGAGACCCCGCGCGACGCGATCGCCGCCCGGCTCGGCATGGTCCACCAGCACTTCACCATCGTCCCCACGATGACGGTGGCCGAAAACGTCGCGCTCGGTGGCCGCGGACGATACGACCCGCGCCAGGCCGCCGCCCGCGTCCGCGCACTCGGCGACGCTACGGGCCTGCGGCTCGACCCCAACGCCCGCGCCGACACCCTCGGCGTCGCCGCCCAGCAACGACTCGAGGTGCTGAAGGCGCTCGCCCGCGGCGGAGGCCCCGACGGGGTGGGCGGCACGGATGCGCCCGCAGTGAGCGCCCGCTTGCTGATCCTCGACGAACCCGCGGCGGTGCTCGCGCCCGCGGAGTCGGAAGAGCTGCTCCGCTGGCTCCGCGGGTGGGTCGACGCGGGCGGGACCGCGGTGCTCGTCACGCACAAGCTCCGGGACGCACTCCGCTACGCCGACGCGATCACCGTCCTTCGCGGCGGCCGGACGGTGCTCACGACCCCGAACACGAGCGCGGCCGCCCACCGCGGGCCAGAACCATCGGTCGACGAGCATCTGCTCACGGCCGCCATGCTCGGCACCGACGCAGGTATGGCTTCGACCGGGGCGGCGCCGAGCGATTCGGGGGCGGACGGGCGACCGATCGTGACACGGGTCAGTGCAGTGGGCGTGACCGACGCCGCCGGCGTGATCCGCCTGCGCGACGCGACGCTGGAGCTGCGCGCGGGCACGGTGGTCGGCGTCGCGGCCGTCGAGGGGAGCGGCCAGCACGAGCTGCTCCGCGTGCTCGCGGGCCGCCTCGCGCCGTCGACGGGCACGGTCGAGCGCCCGCCGCGGGTCGCCTTCATCCCCGAGGACCGGCACCGCGACGCACTCCTCCTCGACGGCACACTCACCGAGAACCTCGCGCTCGCGGGCGCCGGCGCGCGCCGAGGCCGCTTGGATTGGCCACGCGTGCGCGACGCCGCCGGCACGCTCGTCGCCCGCGCCGACGTGCGCGGCGGCACACCCACGACGCCTGCGCGCGCCCTGTCCGGGGGGAACCAGCAGAAGTTCGTCGTCGCCCGCGAGTTGGACGCCAGACCGACGCTGGTCGTCGCGGAGAACCCGACGCGCGGGCTCGACGTTCGCGCATCGGCAGGCCTGCGCACGCGCCTGCGCGAGGCGGCCGCGGCCGGCGCCGCCGTCGTCGTGTACGCGAGCGACCTCGACGAGGTGCTCGGGCTCGCCGACGAGATGATCGTGGTGTACGACGGAACGGTCCGCCGTGCCCCGGTCGACCGTCGCGTCGTCGGCCGCCTGATGCTCGGCGCTTCCTCCTGAGTCGCTCGGCGCTTCCTCTTGATCTGCCCCGTCGTGACCCGCCGTTCCCCCGCCCGCCCACGTCGTCTTGTCAGGCCTTCCGTCGTCCGGACTCTGACCTGGGGCGCACTCGCCATCGTGGCGGGTGCGTGCCAACGCAATAGCGTGCGAGAGGACGACCGACGCCAACTGGCGGAGGCGGCACGCGTCGTCGACTCGCTCCGCACCGCCCCTGCGGTGACCGACGCCGGTGCGGTCGCGCTCGGCTACCTCGAACGGCTGCGCGTCGGCGTCGCGGCCCCCTTTCGACTCCTCGAACAGGCCTCGGTCGACCCGCGTCTGCCGGTCGAGTTGCGCGACCGCGTCGCGTGGGCCCTCGTCGACCAGGTCCGCCGCGGCGACGCGTTCGTCGTCGACTCGACCGCACTCGGCGACGGCCCGGACGCCCCGCCGACGGTGCTCGTCGACGGCGGCTGGCACCGCGCGTTCATCGACTCGCTCGTCCGCGCCGCACCCGCGGCCCGCACGGGCGAGGAAACGGTCCGCCTCACGTACGCCCTCGCACGGGCCGAATGGTTGGTGACGCCGCAGACCGCGGTAGCGGCAGTCAACGCGGCAGCGCTGGCGCGGGACCGCCGGCTCGCACAATCCGACGTCGAGCGGCTCCTTGCTGCTCCGCTGTCGGAAACTGATTCAACTCGCCTGCTACTGGCGCGTTCGTGGCGTATTGCGCGCCTGTTCGCCTCCGAGCGCCCGCTGCTCGCCGACGACCTCGCGCCCGACCACACCCGCGCCGTCCAGGACGCGGCGCGCGCCCTCGACGTGCTCCGGTCAGCCACGCTCGCGCCGACCCTGCCGACCGTGGCGAGCGCGCCGCCGGATACGAGCGCAGCCGGTATCACGCGCGCGACCTTCCCGCTCGACGCCGCGGCCCGCCTCAGCGCGCTCCCCAGCGTCCGGCTCGGCTTCCCCTCCGCCCCGATCGTTGTCTCGCTCGGCGGCTTTCACCGCGACCTCGGCGTCGTACCCGGGCACACGCCGACGAACAGCGAGCTCCTCCGTACTCGCCTGCTCGCGCGGGCGCGAACGGACGAGGCACTCGTCGCGGAGTGGACCCTCGTGCGCGCCGCGCTCCCGGCCGGGGACGTCGAACGGCAGCAGCTCGCGCGGGCCGTCGAAGCGGCGGCGGTGGCCGCGCGCGCGGACGCCCAGGCCGCTCCGGCGTTCGCAACCGCGACGGCCACCCAGGACGGGCGCACCGCGGTCGCGGCGCTCAAGTGGCGCGACGGGGTGCGCGACGTGAGCGTCGATGCCAACATCCCGCCGACCTGGGGGCTGCACGTCGCGAACACCGTGAGCGCGGCCACCGCCAACCTGCGCAGGGTGTTGCCCGAGCTTGCGCTGGACGGACTCTCCCTGCGCGTCGGCGACAGCCCCCAACACGATCTCGCCCTCGCGCTGCACGACCCCGCGCGCCGGACGGTCTACCTCCCGCCACTTACCTCCGCTGGCACCCTCGCCCACGAGCTCGCCCACGACCTCGACTGGCAGACCGCCCGCGGTCGGCTCGGCGTGCGCGGCGTCTATGCGACCGACCGGGCAACGCGCGTCGATCTGGCCGCGAACCGGACACCACCGCATCGCCGCTGGATGATCGGCGCGGACGGGGCCCGGGACACCGCGGGCCTTCGCACGCTCGCCGACGCCGTCCGCGTGATGGCCGGCGTCCACACGACGCTCCCCCCCGGCGCGTCCGGCTCCGCCCTCGGCGCCCCTCCACCCGGCCGGCGCGGCGACGAGGACCGACCGGCGGAGCTGTTCGCGCGTGGCGTCGACTTCTTCGTCGCGGTCGCGCTCGCCCGCCAGGGGCGCAGCGACGCCACCCTGACCGCGGTCCAGGATCCGCTGCTCGTCGGCTACGCCGGCGTCCGCGCGCCCGACCCGGGCGACGGGACGGCGGAAGCGCTCGTCGACGTGCTCGCCGGCATGACCCTCGTTCCCTCTACCGCACGGGAGTGGTACCTCGCCCGCTTCGGACGCGAGGGGACCCGGACGCCTCTCGCGGTCGTCGGCGATGTGTTGCGCGCCGCCCCTGTGTGGGATGCCGAGGGCATCCTGCGTGCGGTCGGCGTCCCGGGCGGGCTCACGACCGGCGCTGGCACGGTCTGGCCGAACGCTGGCGGCACGCGGGGAGAGTCGTGCCGCACCGGCCCCGGTGGGGGCGCGCCCGCACCGTGGCAGGGACACCTGCTCTGGCTCACCGCCGACGCGCGCGCCCGCGGCTTGGTCCGCGCCCGCGCCCTGCGCGCCGCCGCGGCCGGCGGCGCGTGGTGGGGGTGGAGCGCGCAACCTCTCCTCGGCGGACCGTGGCGGACGGAGCTGGCCAGCCCGCCTGTCAACCGCCTGCGCGACGCGATCCTGCGCGCCGCCGCCGTCGACCGCGACCGGCGTCTACCATTCGCCGGCACCGGCGGCGGCTGCCCGTGGTAACCGCCGGCCATACCCCGATCCTGATCTGCCGGGCGACGGCGAGGCCCGGCTGATCGCGTCCGTCCCGCAGGCGCTCACCGCGTTCTGGCAGGGCGCGTTCGGGTCGACCGACGCGATCGTTTCGGCAACCCTGGTCCGCTCCACCCCCCTCATCCTCGCCGGGCTGGCCGTCGCGATCGCCTTCCGCGCCGGCGTGCTCAACCTGGGGGCAGAAGGCCAGCTGCTCGTCGGGGCCGCCGCGGCTGCGACCGTTGGTGCCCTGCTGGTCCCGACTTTCGGCGGCGCGACCGTCATCATCGCCCTCGCGGCCGGCGCCGCGGCCGGCGCGGGCTGGGCGGGGATCGCGGCCTGGCTCCGGCAGCGATTCGGGGTGCTCGAGGTCATCAGCACGATCATGCTGAACTTCGTCGCGCTCTACGCCGTCGGCTGGCTCGTCCGCGGTCCGCTGCAGGAGCCGACCCACGTCTACCCGCAGTCGGCCACCCTCGCCCCGGGCGCGCGCTTGCCCCTGCTCATTCCCAACTCGCGCCTGCACGTCGGGCTCGCCCTCGCCCTCGTCGCCGCGACCGCACTCTGGTGGGTCCTCCGCGCGACCGCCGCCGGGTTCCGCCTGCGCGCCGTCGGCCTCAACGCCGCCGCCGCGACCAGCGCCGGCCTGATCGACGTCCCACGCGTGACGGCGCGCGCCTTCGTCCTCAGCGGCGCCCTCGCCGGGCTCGCCGGCGCGGTCGAGGTCACGGGCGTGACCTTCGCGCTGTACGACAACTTCTCACCGGGCTATGGCTACACGGCAATCGCCGTTGCCCTGCTCGCCGGACTGCACCCGCTCGGCGTGGTCGCGACCGGCGTCCTCTTCGGCGCCCTCGAGGCCGGCGCGAGCGCGATGCAGCGCGACGCCGGCGTCCCGGCCACGGTCGCCGGCGTGGTCGAGGCCACGCTCGTCTTCGTCGTCCTCGCGATCGAGACGCGCCGCCGCCGGTCGGCGGAAGCGGGCGCGTGACCGCCGCCCTCCCCGCCCTCGCGGCCGCGGGCAGCTTCCTCGAAGCCGCCGTCCGCACCGCCACCCCGCTCGCCTTCGCGGCCCTCGGCGAAACGCTCGTCGAGCGCGCCGGCGTGATCAACGTCGGGCTGGAGGGTGTGATCATCGCCGGCGCGTTCGGGGCGCTCGTCGGTGCCGGCCTCGCCCCCGGGTCGGCGGGGATCGCCCTTGGCTTCGCCGCCGGCGCCCTCGCCGGGCTCGCGACCGCCGCGCTGTTCGCGGCCTTCGCGGTGTGGCTGCGTACCGACCAGATCATCACCGGCACGGCCGTTACCCTCGCCGCGCTCGGTGTGACCGGCACGCTCTACCGCGCCCTCTACGGCACCACGGGCGCCACCCTCGTAACTCCGACGTCGGGTCCGCTCCCCCTCCCTGGCCTCGTCGCCCTCCCCCTCCTCGGCCGCGCCCTCTTCGCGCAACCCCCGATCACCTACACGCTTTACCTGCTCGCCCCCGCGCTCGCCTGGGCGCTCCGCCGCACCCACGCGGGCCTCGCCCTGCGCGCGGTCGGCGAACGGCCCGAAGCCGCTGCCGCGGCCGGCGTCCGGACCCGGCCACTCCAGACCGCCGCGGTCCTCGTGGGCGGATTGCTCGGAGGAGTGGCGGGCGCGACGCTCGTCGTCGCACAGGCCGGCACCTTCGTCGAGGGAATGAGCGCGGGGCGCGGCTTCATCGCGATCGCCGTGGTCGTGCTCGGGCGATGGCAGCCGCTCGGCGTCATGGCCGCGGCGCTGCTGTTCGGGGCGGCGGGGGCTCTGCAGTACCTGTTTCAGGCGATGGGATGGGCGCTGCCGTACCAGCTATTTCTGGCGGGGCCGTATGTGGTGACACTCGTCGTGCTGGCCGGCGTGGCGGGGCGGGCAGGGCCGCCGGCAGCGCTCGGGCGCCGCAAGCTCGTAGCGTGAGGGAGAGCGGGACTGAGAGGTCGAAGACCCGGTGGTGCAGGAGCGGGTGGGGCGACGGGTGGGGCGGGACGTCGCGGGGCGTGTACACGCCGTGCGCAGCGGGACGTGCGAGGTGGCGCGTCTGCGAGTAGGGCGATTCGGGTAGGACCGGGCGGGTGCCACGACACGAGTAGGGCGGCTGGTTGGGCGAAAGCGGCGGGCGGCGGGCACGACGCGGCGGGTACCGCGGGGCGGGAACGGCGCCCGCCCCCGCCCGTCCCGTCCCGCCGTAAGGCCCCGGCGAACCGCCCGTTCCGTCTCGTGGTGCCCGTCTCGCTCCACCCGGAGTGCCCCACCCGCAGACGCGCCATCTCGCACGTCCCGCTGCGCCCCCCGACGTACACGCCCCGCGACGTCCCGCCCCACCCGTCGCCCCACCCGAGCCTGCACCACCGGGTCTTCGACCTCTCAGTCCCGCACCCGGCCGACAACGGCTGCCCCAGAACGACAAACGCCCCCTTCACAGCGGCTGATTGAACGTCACCACCCCTCTCACCCCCTTCGGCCGGTCCGCATGCCGATCCACCGCCCGCGCCACCCCCCCAAACACCGCCCCCCCGAACAACGTCACCCCCGCCCCGACACTCGCCCGCCCGCCGCCACTCGGCCGCGCCGCCGGCACCAGCGCCCCTCCACCCCCGATCGTATCGTTCCGAAATCCGAGCCGCGCCACACTCCGCCGCGCCGCCGCGCCCGACACGTCCGCGACCCCGAGCTGCCCTGTCACCGCGAGCCCCGGCGCCACCGCCGGCAGCAGGAGCCGTCGCACCCTGATCGGCGTGCGCAGAAACGGCCCCGTGAACAGCAACGCCGTGCGTGCCGCCCCCGCCCGATCCCCCGCGAACTCCTTGTAGCCGTAGCCGAGGAGCCCCTGCGCCCGCCCGAGCTCGAACAGCTGCTGTGACGGCGGGCCGCGGTCAGCCGGCGCGAGCACCACTCCCGCGTCCACCCTCCCGACGAGCGCGAGCGTGCTTCCCGCGAGCGGGAAGCCGAGGAATCGCCCCGTCGCCCCGTCGAGCAGGTCTCGCCGCCCCGTGAGCATTCCTTCGATCCGCGTGTAGCGCAGATCCCCAACTCCATTCTCCGCGTACAGCCGCGCGCCGAGCCCCGGGCGCACGAACTCGGCAGCCACGTCCGGATGCCACGCGAGCGTGACCGACGTGCGCAGGTAACGTCCCTCGTCCACCCCTCGGTTCGGGCGGTAGAGCGTGTGGCGGCTGAAGATCGGATGGCGCACGTGGGTGCTGTCGCCGCGGTCGTCCGCGAACCCGACGTCCGCGCGAAGGAGCGACGCTCTCCCCGCGGCCGCGCGGGCCACCCCGACCGTGGCGAACCGGCGGTCCACGTAGTCGTACTCGTCGGCGCCGAGGAGCGCGCCGAGTGAGGAGCCCGAGTCGAAGGGCGCGCGGAAGTCGTTCGTGATGTCGAGCGTGCGCCCCGCGCGGGCGAGCAGCGACCACCGCGCCGCGTCGGCCGCGGCCAGCGTCCCCGGTCCGCCCGCATCCGGTGGGCGGCGGCCCGATTCGCCGAGCTTCTGTTCTGCCTCGACCCGCCCGCGCACCGTGCGCTCGCCGAACGCGTAACCCGCCGTGGCCGCGACCGTCAGCCCCGGCGCGGCGTCGCGGAAGCGCACCCGCCCGCCCAGCCCGAGGTAGAGCCCTTCCACGCGGTTGAAGTGGACGAGGTCCGAGATCCGCGGGTAGAACAGCGCCGCGACCGGCGGCCCGGTGACCTGCGCGATCCCGGGGGCCAGGTCGTCGAAGTCGTCGGCGTGCACGTCGCCAGAGGCCGTGCCGATCGGGGCGCGCCAGCCGGAGTAGCGGCCGAGCGAGTCGCCGCGGGCGAGCGTGAGCCGGCGGCGGGCGAGGGGGAGGATCGAGTCCGCGTTCGCCGCGAGTTCGGCCGCGGTGAGCGTCGTGTCATTGATCGCGACGTCGGTGAACCGCGAGACGATCCGCACGATTGCCCGCACGTCGCCGACCGCGGGCGCCGTCGCCTGCAGTTCGACGCGCTGTGTGGCCGGCAGCCAGTAGCGCGCCCCGCCCGGGCTCGTCCGCTCCGCGTTCACGTACTCCACGTACGCGTAGCCCCTGGGCGCCACCGCGCCGCGCAGGCGGGCAATCAACGAGCGGTCCGGTCGTGCCGTGACGAGAAAGCGGCCGCGGAGCCGGACTACCGCGTGCTGGACCGCGTCGAGGTCGAGGTCGCCGACGAACAATCCCGTCCGCTCCCCGACCGGTCCGCGCGGCTCGACGTGCACGCGCACGATCGGGATCACGCGCACCCCTCCCCCGCCCGTCGGCACGCGGAGCGTCACGACCGTGTCGCCGCCCGTGTACCGGTAGTACGCGTCGCGGTCCTCGGCTAAGGGGTGGATCACGGGGAGCGTGTCCGCCGTCCCTCGTCCGCCCCCCGCCGCCGATCCGCTCCCGCCGCGGAAGATCCGGCCGCCGATCCCGTTCTCGATCTTGTCGACCGTGCGCGCGGCCTTGTCCTTCGGCGGCTGGCGGGGCTCCTCGCGCCGCAGGCGCAGGCGGTTGCCGTAGAGGAGAGGCGTCGCCCACCCGGTGCGCGCCACCGAGAGCAGCGAGAACGACAGTCCCGACTGCCGCGCCCGGTCGCCGACGACGTGCTGGTCGTAGTAGCCGGCCCGCGTCCAGCGCAGCACCGACGCGACCTGCTCCACGCCGAACAGCGCCTCCTGCCCGTCCTCCCGCCGCGCGGAGACGGCGATCTCGCTCTCGACCGCGGCGCGGTAGCTCGCGAGCGAGTCGGGGACGCGGTTGCCGCGCGCGGCGTCGGCGACGAGTGCGCGGAGCGCCGCGGACGCGTACGTCGGGAGCGTGTCGGCGGGCGCGCGGACGCCGCCCGGTCGACCGGTCTGCGCGACGACGACGGCCGGCAGCAGCAGGAGCGCGCACGCGTGCGCGGTACGGAGCACGACGGAGAAGAGGGAAGGCGGGCGGGTTCCGACAGACGTCCGGGAGGATAGCCGCGCCGCCGATCCGCCGGGGAGAAGCGATCGCGGCGGCGCCCGGCATGGTGCCGAGCGCCGCCGCGGAACCGCGTCGACTCGTGAACGGCGGCCGCCTTACGACTGCCCTACGGCTGACAGGCGACGTTCCCGTTGCGGGCCGTCGTCTCGCCGTTGGGGATCGGAAACACCGGGAAGGGCAGCTTCCCCCCCGACAGCGGCAGCTCGACCCCGATGCGGCTCAGGATCCCCATGTCGCGGAAGTCCACCCAGCGCGTCGGGCTCTCGAACAGGAGTTCGTAGCGCTTCTCCTGCAGGATGCCGTTGACGAGGAAGTCGACGCGGTCGGTGAAGCTCGCGCTCGTCTTCGCCGGCAACCCGTTGGCCTGGCGCACCGCGTCGACCAGCGCGAGCGCCTCCGCGTCGCGGCCGAGCGTCCAGAGCACTTGGGCGCGACTCAATACCAACTCGCTGTTCTTGAGGAGGGCGAGCGGGTCGGTCGCCGCCCGCGGGTAGAGCACCCCGTAGCGCGACGTCACCGTGTCCGACTGGGCCGGGATGCTGAGCGCCGACGTCGCGGCGCTCGTGTCCACCTTCGCCGCGAACCGCGGGTCGCCCGGCTCGGCGCTCGCGACGACCTTCGGGTCGACGCGGTAGACCGACGTGTTGGTGAGCGGGTTCTGCGTCTCGCCCGAGGCCGTGCTGAACGTGTAGTAGATCCCGGTGTTGAGCGACGCGGTCGTCGGCGTCGCGTTGTAGAACGACGAGTCGAAGTTGGCGAGCGCCGCGGTCATGTGCGCCGCGTCGGGCGGCGTGAGCGGGTTGCCCGCCGCCTCGAGCGGGACGAAGCCGAGGTACATCTCGGTGATCGCCTTGAGCGCGCGGTTGAACTGCCGGAAGCTCGTCCCCGTCGTCGACGTCGGCGCGGTGAACCCCGCGAAGCCCGACGGCAGCGCGAACGGGAACGCCGCCGTCCCCGCCGCGGCGAGCGCCGTCGACCCGCTGTCCAGGAGCGCGCTGATGTAGGCGAGCGCCGCCGGCTTGCACCGGATCGGCACCGTGGAGTCCTGCACCGCCTGGATCGCGATGCCGACCGTGTCGCGCGAGCGGATGAGCGACAGGTACTCGAGCGCCTTCATCGTCTGCGCGAAGCCGACCGTCGCCGACTTCTCCGCCGCGCTCAGCACGCCCGTGGCGTTCGCGCCCTTGATGAGGAAGTTCGCGCCGTTGATCGTCTGGTACGGCGTCGTCCAGATCCCCGCGCCGACGAAGATGCTGTTGTCCGGGGTCCGGCTGTCGAGGAGCACCGTCGTCCAGCGCGGCTCGGACGGGTCGATGCGGTAGAGGTCGCGGCCGAGAATGCTGAAGAAGATGAGCTGCGTCGTGTAGTTGGACCGGTCGCGGTCGAGGAGGCCGGTCGCGAGCTGCTGCACCTGGCCGCGGCTGGTGATCGGCTGGAAGCTGTTGAGCACCGGCCCGTTGAGGGCCGTCACCTTGTCGGTGTTGCAGGCCGCGAGCGCGGCGGCGCCGAACGTGGCGCCTAACGCAACGACGCGGCGGCGGGCGTGGGAGAGCGAAGTCATCGGCGCGCCTCAGAACCCGACGTTGAGGGAGACGAAGAACGTGCGCGACTGCGGGAACGGCGCGAGGTCCTGGTTGCGGACCACGTTCGTGTTGCCGAAGTTGCTGACCTCGGGCGTGAGGCCGGCGTAGCTCGTGCTGATCGCGAGGTTGCGGCCGCTCACCTCGACCGAGAGGGTGTTGGAATGGCCGCGGAGGATGCGCTGCGAGAGCGCGGCCGGCAGCGTGTAGCCGGCCGTCACCTCGCGCAGCATGAGGAAGGTGCCGTCCTGGATGTAGGGCGCGGTCACCTGGTAGGCGGCGAGCCGCCGCGTCGTGCCCGCCGTGTCGGCCAGGGCGTGGAAGAAGTCGTACGTGTTCTGCGTGACGTTGATGATCGAGAACCGGTAGCGCCAGTCGAGCAGGGCGTAGAGCCGCACGCCGTGCACGGTGACCTCGTTCGAGAAGCCGAGCGTGAACTTGGGCTCGGTGTCGCCGTACTTGCGCGCGTAGGTGACGCAGCTCGTCGACCCGGCGGTGGAGCAGCCGGTGCCCGGCACCGTGTCGGTGCCGACGACCTGCGTGAGCGACGCGCCCTCTTCGACGCGGCCCTGGCCGAGGTCGAACCCGTACGCGCCGGCGGTGAAGCCGCGCGGGCAGAGCAGCGGGTTGGCCTGCAGCGCGGTGCCCGCCGCGTTGAGGCACTGGACGTGGCCGACGAGGTCGGGCAGCGCCGTGACCTTGTTCACGTTGCGCGCGAACGTCAGGCGCGGCACCCACGTCACGTTCCGCGTCTGGACGAGCGTCCCCGACGCGTTGACCTCGACGCCGCGGTTGTACATGCGGCCGCCGTTGAGGTCGATCGTCGTGAACCCGCGCGACGCGGCGACCGTCGGCTCGAGCAGGAGGTCGCTGATCGAGCGGTTGTAGCCGGTGACGCCGAGCGTCGCGCGGCTGTTGAGGAAGGTGAGGTCGACGCCCCCCTCGACCTCGCGCTGCAGCTCGGGGTGGATGTTGGCCGCGCCGAGCCGGAGCCCCGGGACAACGGCGTTCTGCCCGCCGTAGACGGTCGTCGTGACGGGGGTGAACTGCGAGGTGATGAGCGGCGGGTTCCCCGCCACGCCGTACGCGAGGCGCAGCTTGGCCTCGTTGATCGCGCTCGGCAGCCCCGGGATGCGGTAGGACGCGGAGGCCTTGGGGAAGACGTAGTACTTGTCCTGGTTGCCGTTCACCGTCGAGCGCTGCGCGCGGAGGGCGGCGGTGAGCAGCAGCCGCTCGCCTAACGTGAGGAACTCTTCCTGCGCGTAGTAGGCGAGGTCGATCTGGCGCAGGCGGAAGTCGAACGCGTTGATCGTCGACGCGTTCTGCACGTTCTCCTGCCCGGCGAGCACGTTCTGCCCGACGATGTTGCCGACGCGCTGCGAGCGGTACTCGTACTGCGTGCCGACCGAGGTCGTGAACGACGAGCCCGCGGCCGGCCGGTAGACGTGGGCGAGCGTGAGGGCCGAGTTGCCGTAGATGTTGTTCCCCGACTGCAGCGTGAGGATGCCGGGGTTGGGCTGCGACGCCTGGAACTGCAGGTACGCCGGGACGCTGATGTTGTCCTGCTGGTTGTAGAAGTCGGCCCCGCCGTTGAAGCGGAGCGTCAGCGTGTGACGGTCGTTCGCGAGCACCGAGTAGTCGGCCGTCACGGCGCCGATCTGGCGCCACACCTCTTCCGGCGTGCGCGAGAGCGCGAACGTCTGCAGCGGGTTGGACGAGGTGAACGGGTTGTTGGGGTAGGTGCCGTTCGCCGCGCGCAGGTCGAACCAGCTCGGCGTCGCGGGGAAGACGAAGTAGGGCGTGACGTTGACGTTGTCGTTGTTGGTGAACCCGCGCGCGGCGAGCGAGTGCACGAGGTTGGCGCTCACCTGCGCGTTGAGGCGCGAGCCGAGCGCGGTGGTGAGGTTGGCGCGCAGCGACTGCTTGTCGTAGCCGGTGTTGACCGCCAGGCCGCCGTCGCGCTTGGCGAGCCCCGACACGTAGTACTGCGCCGTGTTGCCGCCGCCGCGCACCGAGAGGTCCGTCTCGTACGACGTGCCGGCGTTGTTGAACAGCTCGCGCTGGTGGTCGCAGAAGCCGCCGCACGCGGCGTAGCTCGCCTGCACCGCGGCCGAGTCGAGCCCCGCGCCCGCGCCGCTCGCGTACGCCTCGGCGAGCGAGTAGTGCCGCTCGTCGATCGTGCGGAGGATGTTGGAGCCGCCGACGCGCTGCGTGAGGTTGAACTGCGGCCGCCCCGTCTGCCCCTTGCGCGTCGTGATGATGATGACGCCGTTGGACGCGCGCGAGCCGTAGATCTGCGACGCCGAGGCGCCCTTGAGCACCTCGATGTTCTCGATGTCGTTGGGGTTGAGGTCGGCGATGCGGTTGACGCCGTTGTCCTGGCTGCTCGAGTTGAGTCCGCCGACGGCCTGCAGCACGGCGTTGGTCCCGGGCTGGATGACGTCGTTGGAGATGATGACGCCGTCGACGATGAGCAGCGGGTCGGTGTTGCCGAGGATCGAGTTGGCGCCGCGGATGCGGAACTGCGCGCCGCCGCCGGGGGCGCCGGAGTTCTGCGTCACGGTCGCGCCGGCGATCTTGCCCTGGAGCGCGTTGTCGACCGTCGGCTGCGGCACGGTGTTGAGCTCCGCGCCCGACACGACGGCCACGTCGTTCGCGGCGTTGCGGCGCGAGATCGTCGTCCCGACGCCGGTCACGACCTGCGCCTCCAGTTGCAGCACGTCGCGCTCGAGGGCGACGGCGCCGAGGTCGGCCTGCCCCGCGGCGACGGCGACCGTGCGCGCGCGGTAGCCGATGCGCCGCACGCGGATCGTGCCGGCGCCGGCGGGGACCGGGATCGTGAACCGCCCGGCCTCGTTCGTGTACGTGCCCGCCGCCGTCCCGACGACCTGCACGGTCGCGTTGGGGAGCGGGGCGCCGCCTTCGCCGGTCACGACGCCCGTCACGCGGCGTTGCGCCCGGGCCTCCGACGCGACGGCCGACACGGCGGCGACGGCCGCGGCGGCGGGGAGCAGCCTCCGAAGGTGCCTCACGTCTCCTCCTGCGGTGGGGGTGTTCACCTACCGCGCGCGGCCTGACGCCAGGCCGCGCGCGTTCGAACCAGATCGAACCGCGCCGAACGGCGTTCGGGCGCGGACGTGCGCGGGGACGACGTCAGCTGCATCGGTCAGCTGCAGCGCCGACCGCACGTCCGTGCCACAAGAAGGGCAGACTCGCCGGGACGCGCCGGCGTCACCGCGGGCTACGCGCCTACCGTGCGCGCCATCAGCCAGTCCGTCTGCGGATCGCTGCCGAGCAGGAACGTGTGCTCCCCCACGCGGGCGAAGCCGTGCTTGGCGTAGAAGGCGGCGGCCCGCGCGTTGCGCTCCCACACGCCGAGCCACACCGTGCGCGCGCCGCGTGCCGCGGCCGCGACGAGCGCGGCGTCCATCAGGGCGGCCGCGACGCCCCGCCCGTGCCAGCGCCGGTCGACGTACAGGCGTTTCAGCTCGATCGGGGCCGGGCCGGTCACCGCCGCGGGTGCGGGGCCGGCCACGAGGTGGGCGTACCCGACGAGGGGCGCCGTGCGGCCACCCGCCGCCTCCGCGAGCAGGACGACGCCGTCCGCGTCCGTGATCTCGGCGGCCTGGCGCTCGGGCGTGAAGGCCTCGGCCAGGTACCGCGTCATGTCGGCGGCCGCGTTGTCGTCGCCGAAGGTCGCCGCGAAGGCGTGGGCCGCGAAGGCGCTGAGCGGCGCGGCGTCCGGCGGCTCGGCGGCGCGAATGGTGAAATCGGGCATGCCCCACGTTGTCGCGGCGCGGCCCGGCTGTCGAGCCCCGCCGCGCCGGCGCGCCCGGACGGCCCGCGCCGGCAGGGCGGCGCGTTAGACGGCCGCCGCCGCGCCGGGCCCCGCGTCCAGCGCGCGCGCGTCCGCCCGCCCGCGGGCCAGGTCCACCGGCGCGAGCAACGCCGCGCCGCCCGCGAACAGGACCACGACCGACAGGATGCCGAGCCGGCTCGACCCGGTGAGCGTCGTGATGACGAAGAACGCCGTCTGCCCGATCAGCCCCCCGAAGCGGCTGAAGACGGAGAACAGGGCGAAGTACTCCCCCGAGCGCGACGCCGGCGTGAGGCTCGCGTAGAGCGAGCGCGAGAGCGCCTGCGCCCCGCCCTGCACCGTCGCGACGAGCGCGGCGAGGAGGAAGAAGTCGCGCTCCGTCTTCATCCCGTACGCGACGGCGCTGATCACCCCGTAGACGGCGATCGCGCCTAACACCGCGCGCTTGGCGCCCACGCGGTCGGCGAGCGCGCCGAAGGCGAAGGCGAACGGGATCCCGACGAACTGCACCATCACGATCGCGACGATGAGCGCGGAGTCGCGCAGCCTGAGCTCCGCGCCGTAGACGGCGGCGAGGCGGATGATCGTGTTGACGCCGTCGTTGTAGAGGATGAAGGCGAGCAGGAAGCGGCCCGTGTTGGGGAGCGCGCGGAGGGTGCGCACCGTGCCGGCGAGCGTGGCGAACGCCCCCGCGGCCGCCTGGCCTAACGTCGGCTCCGGCGCGCCCGGCGCCCGCGGCGCGGGCGGCGGCTCGGGGACGCGCCGCAGGAGCGGCACCGCGAAGAGCGCCCACCACAGGGCCACGGCGACGAAGACGAGGCGCGTGGGGAGCGTGCCGTCGCGCGCCGCGGGCGCGCCGAGTCCGACGGCGGCCGGGTGCTGAATGACGAAGAGGGCGGCGAGCAGCACGAGCCCGCCGCCGAGGTAGTGGACGCCGTAGGCCGCGGTGGAGGCGCGGTCCAGTTCGTCGGGGCGGGCGATGTGGGGGAGGAGCGCGTCGTAGGCGACCTGGCTGCCATTCACCGCGACGTTGAGCACCCCGAATGCGACGAGGGCGAACGCCCAGTCGCCCCGCCCGACGAGCCCGAGCGCGGCGGAGGCGAGCGCGCCCACGGCCATCGAGACCGCGAGCACGCGCTTCTTGAGCGGGCGCGCGTCGGCGACGGCGCCTAACAGCGGCGAGAGGACGACGGCGAGCAGCAGGGCGGCCGCGCTGCCGAGCGAGAAGCGGGCGCTCGCGACGCCGGGCGGGAGGCCGGCGGCCGCCACCCGGGCGAAGTAGATCGGGAAGACGGCCGTAACGACGATGATGAACACGCCGGCCACGCCGACGTCGTAGAGCGCCCACGCGCGGAGCGCGGGCGTGCGGAGGCCGAGGCGGGCGAGGAGGGGGGGCACGGGCGGGGCGTCAGCGCGCCCCCACCACCAGTCCCACCGCGAGCAGCGCGCCGAACGCGAGCTGCAGCCGCCCCGTCTCGCCGAGCACCGGGATGAGCGCCGGCCCGCGTGCGCCCGCCCGCACACGGCGGATCGGGCCTAAGGCGAGCGGCAGCGCGAGCAGGGCCGCGAGTGCCGTCGGACGCGAGAGCACGAACGAGAACAACCCCGTGAACGGCAGCAGCACGAGCACCGCGTAGAGCCCGCGCGTGCGCGCCTCCCCCATCCGCACCGCGAGCGTGCGCTTGCCGGCCCCTGCGTCGCTCGGCACGTCGCGCAGGTTGTTGACGACGAGGAGCGCGCAGGCGAGGAGCCCGACCGGGCCGGCGGCGCGGGCGGCGAGCTGTGTGGCCACGTTCCAGCCGGGCTGCTGGACGTAGGCCGTGCCAATTGTTGCGACGAGGCCGAAGAAGACGAACACGGAGAGCTCGCCGAGGCCGCGGTAGCCGTAGGGTGTGGAGCCGCCGGTATAGAACCACGCGGCGAGGATGCAGGCGAGGCCGACGAGCACGAGCCGCGGGTCGGCGGCGAGGGCGAGCGCGAGCCCGGCCAGCGCGGCGACGCCGAAGGCGAGGAAGGCGGCGCGCCTGACCGCGGCGGCTGGCTTCAGCCCCGAGGCGACGAGGCGCACCGGGCCGACGCGGGCGGCGTCGGTGCCGCGCACGCCGTCGCTGTAGTCGTTGGCGTAGTTGACGCCGACCTGGAGGGCGAGGGCGACGACGAGGGCGGCGAGCGCACGCCACGCGGTCACGTGTGGGGCGGCGCAGGCCGTCCCGACGACGACGGGGACGACGGCGGCGGGGAGGGTGCGCGGGCGGGCGCCGAGGATCCAGGGGTTCACGGGGCGGGGCTGGCAGAGCGGCGGACGGGCGCCGGCGGTGGCTGCGCGCCGAGGTAGGCCCAGGCGTCGGCGTTGAGTTGCGCGGCCACGGACGCGTACGCGTGGTCCTGGTTCGGGAACTCGACGTAGCGCACCGGGAACCCGCGGGCGGCCAGGAGGTCGCGCGTGCGCCGCACCTGCGCCGTCGAGTAGAACGCGTCGTGGTCGCCGATGTAGAGCGCGAACGGCGGCCGGCGGCTGGCGCTGTCCACGATGCCCGCGTACTCGTCGGCGATGGCCGCCCCGTACACCGCGGCCCCCGCGAACACATCGCCCGCGAGCAGCGCGCCGTCGAAGGCGAGGTAGCCGCCCATCGAGTAGCCGGACAGGTAGACGCGGGCGGAGTCGATCGCCGCGACGCGCCGGGCGTCGGCGACCATGCACCGGAAGACGGCGGGCGCGACGGGCTCGAACGCGGCGCTGGTCGGCAGGTCGGGGGCGATGAGGACGAGGCGCTCGCGCGCGGCAGTCGGCCGCCAGGCGGCGAGCATGCCGGCGCCGCACCCGCCCGCGCCGCGGAGCAGCAGGATTGCCGGCCGGGGCGCGCCGTCCCCGGCACTCGCCGGCGTCTCGAGCGTGTAGGAGTAGCGCTGGCCGCCGCAGGTGGCGGTCCGGGCCTGCGCGTCGTCCTGCGCGCTCGCCCCCGCCGTGAGCGCACCCACGACGAGGACGGCCGTGGGCAGCGCGGCCCAACAGCTCCGGCGCCCCGCGGGTGTCACGACCGCCGCCGGTGTTTCGACAACTTGGAGGATTTGGACGAGCCCGCGTGCGACCCGTGTTTGGTGCCGCCGTGGTGCGTGCCGCCTCCCGCCGATCGTGCCCCGTGCGCGCGCCCGGCGTGCCGGCTCTCGTGCCGGCCGCTGTGGCGGCTGCCGTGCCGCCCGTGCCGCCGCCCCCGCCGCGAGCGGGCGACCGGCTCGTCGTCCGACACCGTCATCGTCGCCACGCCCTCCGCCGGCCGGGGCGACGCGCGCGTGCACCGTTCGGCAGCTTCCGCGTCGGTCGATGCCCCCGCGCGGCACGCCCGTGCCGCGGCGACGAGCGCGTCCAGGGTGCGGTAGCCGAGGGGTGCGCCGCTGGTCGCGCCGACGTACTCGATGTGCGGCCAGTCCCACGTGCTCTCGGGCGTGCCGATGAGGCGGAACGCCCCGTTCTGTTGCCCCAGCACCCAGCGGCGGAACTCGACCCAGGTGCGGTGCGTCGAGCGGCGGCTAACGCGCCCGTCGCCGATCGAGATGTCGACCGCGCGCCCGAGCGAGTGCGCAGAGGTCAGCGTGGTGGTGCGGCCGTCGTTGCGGGCGAGGATGGCGGCCTGGCGCTCGGGGGTGCGGTAGGTCTCGCGCACGTGCACCGGGAACCCTGCGTCGCGCGCGTCCGCGATCATGCGCTCGAACGCGGGGCGCGCGTCGGGGTCGAGCGCGTCGAGGCCCGCGTAGGCCGTGCGGCCGCCGGCCGACGTCCAGGCGCGCGGGCCGCCGTGCTCGACGCGCCCGGTGAACGCGTCCCACGTCTCGCCCGGGTCGCGCGGCGCGGCCAGGCCGATGCGCACGCCGACGATCCGGCACGCCCCGCCCCGCGTCGTCGGTTGCCCGTCGTTCGGGCCACCACCGTCCGGGCAGCCGGGTGCGTGCGCGGCGTAGCGCAGGACGTCGTCCGGCGTGGTGGTCGGGATGTAGATCCGCCGCACGTCGTCGATCCCGAACACCGTGCGCAGGAGCGTGCGGTCCTCGGGCGCGAGGGTGCGGTCCGCCTCGCGCCCGATCCACCGCACGCGCCCGCTCGCGTCGGTGGGATCGACCGGGGGCGCCGAGTCGAGCGCGAGGGGCTGGGGCGGCGCCGGGGCGGCCGGAGGCGGGGTGGGCGCCGGCGTGGGTACCAGGGCCGTGTCCCGGGGCGCCGGGAGCGCCGCGAGCGTCGTCTCGGGCGGCGCCGGCGCGGCCGCGACGGGCGTGGGGGCGGGCGCCGGCGCCGGGCGCGACGCCGTACACGCGGCCGCCAGCGCCGCGCCGCCGACCACCCACGCGAGCGCGAGCCGACGCCCCGCGATTATCCCAACCTCGGGCATCTCTGCCTCGTGCATCCCGTCCCCCTCCACCCCACGCTCCGAAGCCCGCCCGCTACGCCACACTCTCGACCGCCTCGCTCGCCGCCGCCCACTCTTCCATCGCGCGCTCCAACTCCGCACGCACGCCGTCCAACCGCTTCGACAGCTCCTGCGCTTTTCGCACGCCCTCGCCCGTCGTGTAGAGCCCCGCGTCGTCCAGCTCGCGCTGCAGCGCCGCCGCCTGCCCTTCCAGCTCCCCCGCGCGCCGCTCCGCGCGCTCGGCCCGCCGTTCGGCCTCGCGCTGCAGCTTGCGCCCCTCGCGGTCGACGGTGCGCCGCGAATCGCTCGCCGCGCGCCGCGCCTGCTGCTCCGCCTCGCGCGCCTTCGCCGCCCGCTCCTCCTCGCGCCGCCGCGCGCGCGCCTCCTCCTCCACGCGCGCGCGCTCGGCCGCGCTCGCGGCGTCCAGTGCGGCGCGCTGCACGGCGTTGCGCGCCAGCTCGTCCTCGCCGCCGTTCGCCTCCCACTCCTCGAACGGCGCCTCGACCACGTGCACGCGCCCGTCGTGCAGCGCCCAGACCTGCGTCGCGAGCGCGCGCAGCATCGCGCGGTCGTGGCTGACGAGCAGCACGGTGCCGTCGTACGCCTCGATCGCGTCCTCCAGGGCCTCGATGCTCTCCACGTCGAGGTGGTTGGTCGGCTCGTCGAGGATCAGCAGGTTGGCGCGCGAGAGCATCATCATCGCGAGCGCGACGCGCGCCCGCTCGCCGCCGGAGAGCGTGTCGGCCTTGCGCAGCACTTCGTCGCCCGAGAAGCCGAAGCGACCGAGGTGGCCCTGGACGAGCCGGCGCTCCCAGGTGGGGCGGAGGTCCTGGATGACGTCGTAGAGCGTGCGGCCGAACGGCACCTGCGCGAGGTCCTGCCGGTAATGCGCGACGACGATCGAGTCGCCGACGCGGAGCGAACCCGAGACCAGCGCGTCGCGCTCGCCGACGATCGCCTTGAGCAGCGTGCTCTTCCCCGCCCCGTTCGGCCCGACGAAGCCGACGACCTCGCCGCGCTTGAGCCGCGTCGAGAAGTCGCGGATCAGCGTGCGACGCTCGGCGCTCCCCTCGAGCGCCCCGGCCACGGGGACGGCGAGCGTCGCCCGGTCCGCGACGACGACCTGATCGCCGCCGCGGTGCGCGCTCTCCAGCCGCAGCGCCATCACGTCCTCCTCCCCCGGCGGCGGCGAGAGGCGCGGCGTGCGCGCGAGCAGCTTGCGGCGCCCCTTCGCCTGCTTCGTGTTCTGCCCGGCGAGGTTGCGGCGGATGTAGTCCTCCTGCGCCGCGATGGTCCTGCTCTGCTTGTCGAACTGCCGCTGCTGCACGAGCCGGCGTTCGGTGCGTTGCGCGACGAAATGCTCGTACGTGCCCGCGTAAGGCGTCATCGTCCCCGCCTCGACGTGCAGCACGTGGTCGACCACGCCGGAGAGGAAGGCGCGGTCGTGGCTGACGAGGATCACCGTGCGGTCGGTGTTCCGCAGGTAGCTCTCGAGCCAGCGCGCCGTCTCGAGGTCAAGGTGGTTGGTCGGCTCGTCGAGCAGGAGCACGTCGCCGGCGAGGACGAGCTGCCGCGCGAGCCCGACGCGCCCGCGCTCCCCGCCCGAGAGCTTGTCGAGCCCGCGCACCTTGCTCTCCTCGGCGTCGAAGCCGAGCCCTTCGAGCACCTGGTCGACGCGCGCGTGATAGCTGTAGCCGCCGTCGCGCTCGAAGCGCTCGAGGTCGCGCCCGTACTTCGCGAGCGCCTCCTCCGAGTGGTCGTGCTCGAGCGCCGCGGCCTGCGCGGCGAGCGACCGTTCGAGCGCGACGAGTTCGGCCAGCCCGCCCGCGACCGCGTCCCAGACGGTCTGCGCGTCGCCGAAGTCGCGGTGCTGCTCCAGCAGCGTGACCTTGAGCCCCGGCTGCCGCGCGATCTGCCCCGTGCTCGGCTGCATCTGCCCGGTGAGCAGGCGGAAGAGCGTCGTCTTTCCGGTGCCGTTGCGGCCGATCACGCCCCAGCGCTCGCCCGCGGCGACGGTGAACGTGACGCCGGTAAAGAGCGTCGTCGCGCCGAACTCGACGCCGACGTCGGAAAGAGCCAACTGGGTCATGTGTGGAAGCTAACCGCGCCCGGCCGCGCCCCGGCGCGCATCCGCGCGACGTCAGGGCGACGGCAGCGCGAAGACGACCACCTCGTCGCCGCGGCCGAACAGGGCGCCGTCGCCGCCGGCGGCGACCGCCACGTACTGCCGCCCGCCCACGGCGTAGGTCATCGGCGTGGCCTTGCCGCCCGCCGGCAGCGCGCCGCGCCACAGCTCGCGCCCGGTCTCGACGTCGTAGGCGCGCAGCTGGCGGTCGAGGGTGGCGCCGATGAACGCGAGCCCGCCCGCGGTGACGATCGCGCCGCCGAGGTTCGGCGAGCCGTGGGGCGCGCCGCCGAGCGGCACGCGCCAGGCAACGCGCCCGGCGGCGACGTCGACGGCGACAAGCGAGCCGAACGGGGGCGGGGTGCAGGGCACGCCGGCGGGCGAGAGCAGGATCCGGCGCCGCATCACGTAGGGCGTGCCGTGCATCGGCGCGTACTCCCAGCCGTCAAGCACGCGCCCGCGGCTGCCCGCGTCGCCGAGCGGTTCGCGCGGCAGGAGCTGGACGACCGCGGCCACCTCGTTGACCGGCACGATCGCGAGCTGCCGCGCGGGGTCGAACGCGACGCCGCCCCAGTGCGCGCCGCCGATGTTGGACGGGAGGACGAGTGTCCCCTCCAGACTGGGCGGGGTGAAGACGCCCTCGTTGCGGAGTGCACCCATGACGCCCGCGCACGCCGCGCGGTCGGCGCTGTCGCGCCCGAAGGCCGCGCCGGCGAAGCGGTGCGGGCTGAGGACGATTGCGGAGAAGGGCTGCGTGGGCGAGGCGACCTCGCCGGGGACGGTGCTCGCCGGCACCGCGCGCTCCTCGACCGGGACGAGCGGGCGCCCGGTGTCGCGGTCGAGCACGAAGAGCATCCCCGTCTTCGTCGCCTGGAGCACGGCGTCGACCACGCGCCCGTCGTGCCTAACGGTAACGAGCGCCGGCGGCGAGGCGTTGTCGTAGTCCCAGAGGTCGTGGTGCACGGTCTGGAACGCCCACACCACGCGCCCGGTGCTCGCCCGCAAGGCGACGACGGAGTTGGCGTAGCGGTTGTCGCCGAGCCGCGCGCCGCCCCAGTAGTCGGGGCTCGGGCTCCCCGTCGGGACGACGACGAGGTCGCGCGCGGGGTCGGCGGCGATGACGCTCCACGCGTTGGCGGCGCCCGTGTGGTGGGCGCGCGGGCCGCGCCAGCTGTTCCACGCCGGGTCGGCGGAGTCCTGCGGGACGGGGTCGAAGGTCCAGCGGAGCGCGCCGGTGCGGGCGTCGTAGCCGCGCACCTCACCGCTCGCCGCCTCGCTGCGGCCGTTGTCGGCGATGCCGGAGCCGACGACGATCACGCCGTTCACGACGGCGGGCGGGGAGGTCTCCTCGTACTCCTCGAACTCCCAGGGCGCGTTGCGCAGCCCGCGCCTGAGGTCGACCATGCCGCCGTCGCCGAACCCGGGGCAGGTGCCGCCGTCGGCCGCGTCGAGCGCGACGAGCCGCGCGTCGATGGTGGCGAGGACGACGCGCGCGCGGCAGCGTGCGTCAGGCATGGCGGCCGAGTCGGCCCAGTACGACACGCCGCGGTTGGTGAAGTCGCCGAAGTGGGCGACGCGCGGCACGCCCGGGTTGTAGCGCCACCGCTCGCGCCCGGTCGCGGCGTCGAGCGCGAAGACGCGGCCTAACGGGGTGCTCACGTACATCGTGCCGCCGACGACGAGCGGCGTGGCCTCGAACGAGGTGCGGCGGTCGGTCGCGTACGCGGCGTCGGCCTCGCCGGTGCGGAAGCGCCACGCCACGGCGAGGCGCGCCACGTTCTCGCGCGTGACCTGGGCGAGCGGCGAGAAGCGCGTCCCGCCGGCGTCGCCGCCGTAACTCGGCCAGTCGCGCTCGAGGTGGGCCGCGTGCGGCTCGCGCCCGGGCGGCCCGCCCTGGTGCGGAACGCCCTGCGCCGGCGACGTGGTGGCGAGCGCGCCGAGCGCGAGGGCGAGTGACAACACGGCCGTGCGTGGAGGCATGTTGGCCTTCGTGAGTAGTCGTGGGGTGATCCGGGTGCGTCCAAGCTCCGCGCGCCCGGGCGCGCCGACCACGCTTCCGGGACGAGCGGGAGTGGGCCGGGACGAGCGGGACCCGCGTGGGGACCGCGGGAGCGCCCGCTCGTCCCGGTCCCATTCGTCCCCGCCCACTCCCGCTCGTCCCGCGGTCCCTCGCGGCGGCCGGCGGGCGCACTACACTCCGGCCATGGTCGACGGCGTCATCACTCGTACGCCCACCGGCGCCGCGCCGCCCGCGACGAGCCACCTCGGCGGGCGGTGGCTCTGGCGCGCGTACGCGGTGGGGCTGCTGATCGCCTTCGCGACCCGCCTGGCGTACGTCACGTCGTTCGACCTAGCGGAGGGGCGGACCGGGCGCGTCGCCGCGCGCGTCTTCGACGAGACGACGGGTATCGTGCTCGCCGCGCCCCTGCTCGCCGGGCTGCTCTGGATCGCGCGGCGCTGGCCGCTCGCCCGCCCGCTCCGCCGCGGCACCGCGGCCGTCTACGCGGCCGCGTTCGGCGCCTTCACGGTCGCGCACACCACGGCGATGATCGCGGTGCGGGGGGCACTCGCCCCGGTGTTCGGGCTGCGCGGGTACGCGTACGCGTTCACCGCGTCGCGCTACGCCTACGAGGCGGCCAACGACGTCTTCCCGCTCGTCGCCATCCTCGCGCTGGTCGCGCTCGCGGAGAGCGTGCTGGCCGAACGCGCGCGCGAGCGGCGCGCGGCGGCGCTGGAGCGCGGGCTGCTGCGCGCGGAGCTGAGCAACCTGCGCCTGCAGCTCCAGCCGCACTTCCTCTTCAACGCGCTCAACACGATTTCGGCGACGATGTACGAGGACGTCGCCGCGGCCGACGCGCAGCTCGAGCAGCTGGCCGGGCTGCTCCGCGCCTCGCTCCGCACGACGCACGCGCACGAGGTCCCGGCGCGCGACGAGCTGGCGCTGCTCGACCAGTACCTGGGCCTGCTCCGCGCCCGCTTCGGCGACCGGCTCGACGCCACGGTGCGCGCGGGGCCCGAGGTGGCCGAGCTGCTCGTGCCGTCGATGGTGCTGCAGCCGCTCGTCGAGAACGCGGTGCGGCACGGTGGGGTGTCGCGCACCGGGCGCGGGCGCGTCGTCGTCACGCTCGGGCACGCCGCGGCGCCGTGGGGGCCGGCGCTCGCCGTGCGCGTGTACGACGACGGGCCGCCGCCGAACGCGGCGCCGGCGGGGGACCACGCGCTGGCGGGCGACGCGACCGGCGGCGGCACCGGGCTATCGACCACCGCGCGGCGCCTGCGCCTGCTCTACGGCGACGCGCACGCGATGCGCGCCGGCCCGGCCGCGGGCGGCGGCTTCGAGGTCGCGTTCGAGATCCCGGCGCGCCGGGCGGACCCGGACGGACGCCCGCCGTCCGCGGCCCACACCACCGATTCGTTAGGCGCGCCGCCCGTGGCGGCCGCCGGGGCGCCCGCGTGACGGACGGCGTTCCGGACGGGCTTCCGGACGCCCCGGCGCCGCTCCGCGTGCTCGTCGCCGACGACGAGGCGCCCGCCCGCCGCAAGCTGCGCCGCCTGCTCGACGAGGTGCCGGGCGTCGAGGTCGCGGGCGAGGCGGCGTCGGGGGAGGAGGCGGTCACGCAGATCGCCGCGCTCGCCCCCGACCTCGTCCTGCTCGACGTGCAGATGCCGGTGCTCGACGGCTTCGGCGTCGTCGCCGCGGTGGGCGTCGACGAGATGCCGCCGGTGGTGTTCGTCACCGCGTACGACGAGCACGCGCTGCGCGCCTTCGAGGTGCGCGCGCTCGACTACCTGCTCAAGCCCGTGGCCGGGGCGCGCCTCCGCGACGCGGTCGAGCGGGCGCGCCGCGCGCATGCGTTAGGCACCGCGGTCGGCCGTGGGCGCCGCGACGCCCTCGCCGCGGTGGCCGCCGACCGGCCGCTCCGCCGGCTCCTCGTGCACGACGCGCGCGGCCCCGCGCACGGCGC
Organism: Gemmatimonadetes bacterium T265; assembly: GCA_019973575.1. NCBI lineage: Bacteria > Pseudomonadati > Gemmatimonadota > Gemmatimonadetes bacterium T265. Next base: position 1,494,512 of record BPUI01000001.1, on the reverse strand, counting down.
CCGGCTCCTCGCGGTCGACGCGATCGAGCTCGCCCGGGCCGAACGCAACTACGTGGCGCTGCACACGGCGCAGGGGGCCTTCCGCGTGCGCGGTACGATCGGCACGCTCGCCGCGCGACTCGACCCGGCGACCTTCCTGCGCGTCAACCGGTCGGACGTGGTGCGGCTGGACGCCGTGCGCGAGCTGCAGCCCTGGTCGCACGGCGACTACCGCGTCGTGCTGCGCGACGGCACGGCGCTCCTCTGGAGCCGGCGCTACCGCGCCCACGGCGCGGCGGCGTTCGAACTGGAGTGATGTGATGTCAGTTCGTCTTCTACTTCGTCGCGCCCGCGGCCCGGTCCGCGTCCACCCACGCCTTCCACTCCGCCTCCGCCGCCCCCACGGTGAGCTTGTGCTGCCACCGCACGAGCGGTACGCGCAACAGCCACGGGTCGTCGACGAGCACCTCCAGCCACCGCTCCTCGCCGTAGCGCGCCGGCGCGAGCCCGCGCTCCGCGAAGCGCTTCCCCGCCCGGTCGACGAGCGACTCGGCGCCGAACTTCTGTGCGAAGCGCTTCAGCTCCCCCGCCGACGGCCAGCGGTCCATGAAGTCGACGAAGTGCACCTTCACGCGCCGCTCGGCGAAGAAGCGCTGCGCGGCGCGGGTGGCGGCGTCCTTTTTGTGGCCGAAGATCTGGACTTCCATACGAACGGTTCAGGGCAGTCGGGGGGTGGCGACCGCGACCCGCGTGAGCCTCAGTGGGCGCCCGCGGAACGGACCGGCCGCACCGCCGCCTCGATCCGGGCGACGTCGATCTTCCGCATCGGCATCATCGCCGCGAAGGCGCGCCGCGCCACGTCGCCGCCCCGGGCCATCGCCTCGGTCAGCACACGGGGCGTGATCTGCCACGACAGGCCCCACTTGTCCTTGCACCAGCCGCACGCGCTCTCCGCGCCGCCGGTGCCGACGATCGCGTCCCAGTACCGGTCGGTCTCCGCCTGGTCGTCGGTGGCGATCTGGAAGGAGAACGCCTCGCTGTGCCGGAACGTGGGCCCGCCGTTGAGGCCGAGGCACGGCACGCCGCACACCGTGAACTCGACCGTCAGGACATCCCCCGCCGTGCCGCCCGGGAAGTCGGATGGCGCCCGGTGCACCGCGCCGACGGTGCTGTCGGGAAAAGTCCGGGCGTAGAAGCGCGCGGCCTCCTCGGCGTCATGGTCGTACCACAGACAGATCGTGTTCTTGTTCACCGTTACGCTCCTCCAGATGCTGACGGGTGGGGAAGGATCTGCTGCAACAGACTCGCACAGACGTGCGCGGATCGGCCGAGCGACGGCGGGATCGGCGACGCGACGTAGTCGCCGGCCCCTTTGCGGGTCCGTGTTCGGGCCGCGCCGATCCCCGGCCCGTCATCGGTGCCGTGGTCGATACGATAACGTGATCTCTCAACCGCGCAGGCAGTTGAGGGTTGGACCCCGGCGAGCGCCGCGCGCTCAGTCGACGATCACGCAGGCACGCCACGAGTGCGGCGACGGCCGGCTCGCGTTCGAGCAGGGCCGGGGTCAGGAGGCCTGCGTCGGGCGCGGGCCGAATGGCGGGGCGCATGGGCAGGAAGGCAGAGATGCCCGAAGCATGCGGGCGCGCGCCGGCCAGCCCTGAGGCGTCGCCGCGCACCCGGTAAACGACGGTCGTCTCGACCGATCAGCGCGCGACGTGGTCGGCACGTAACGCTGCCGCGCGGTGGGCACAAAGACGTTCATCCCGGGCGGCTGGTCCGCCGTAACCTCGAGGCGCCGACGCCGTCCGGCGCGATCGCCTACACCCTGGCCGCCGCCGCCGCGTCCGCCCCGGCACACGCCGCCACGACGTCGCGGATCCGCTCGGCGCTCGTCACGACGCGCGCGAAGTCGTCGGGCGTGTACGGCTTGCCGACCGCGACTCCGGCGCGTCGGTAGCGCATCGTGCTGCCCACGCGCTCGGCGCCGCGCACGTGCACCTCGCGCACGCCGCTCGCCGCGACCACCTGCCCGACGTTCGCCGCGGTGATGCTGCCGCCCGCGAGCACCGCGAGGCGCCCGTCGGCCTGCCGGACCAGTGCGGCCAACGTGGCCGCCCCCGCGAGCGCACTCGCCGCGCCGCCGGACGTCAGCACGCGGTCGACCCCGAGCGCGAGGAGCACCTCGAGCGCCTCCGCGGGGTCACGCGCGGCGTCGAACGCGCGGTGGAACGTCACCGGCAGCGGCCGCGCGGCGTCCCGCGCCGCGTCGACGAGCGCGCGCGTGACCGCCGCGTCGACGCGCCCGTCGGGCGTGAGCGCGCCGACCACGACGCCGTCGGCGCCGAGCCGGCGCGCGACCTCCAGGTCGCGGCGCATCACCTCGACCTCGTCGGCGTCGTAGAGGAAGTCGCCGCCGCGCGGGCGCACGAGCACGACGATTGGGACGTCGAGTCGCTCGCGGGCGAGCGCGATCGTGCCCGCGCTTGCCGTCGTGCCGCCCTCGACGAGGTTCGCGCACAGCTCGATGCGCCCGGCGCCCCCCGCCGCCGCGGCGCGCGCCGACTCTACGGTGTCGACGCACGCTTCGACGAGCACAGGGCGGAGCGTATCGGTCACCGCGGCCGACCCGTCACCCGGACGCTACACCCGCGCCACCCCGCGCCGCGCGTCGATGCTGTACGCCCCCGGCCCGATGGCCCACAGGGCGAGGAAAATGAAGCAGTAGAGGACAGCCGGTTCGCCGTGGTTCGCGATCGGGAGGAGTCCCTGCGGCGCGTGGGCCATGAAGTAGGCCACGGCCATCTCTCCCGCGAGCACGAATGCCACCGGCCGCGTGAACAGCCCGAGGACGATGAGCACGCCGCCGACGAGTTCGAGCGCGCCGGCGATCCCGGGCATCGAGAACAGCGGCACCGTACCGCCGCCGCCGCCCGGGCCGGGCATCCCGCCAAACCAGCCGAGCAGCTTCTGCGCGCCGTGACAGGCGAACATGAGGCCGGCGACGAGGCGGAGCACGAACAGGACGAGGTCGGTCCAACGCGCCGGGACCGGGCCGGCCGTGGCCGTCGCGGCCGTCGCCGCCGGTGTTGGAATGGATGAGCTTGCCATGGGGAGTACGGGAGAGAAGGATGAGATGGAGGGTACAAGGGCCGCGTCGAGCGCGCGCACGATCTATTCCGAGTGGAATTTGGCGGATTGTTTGCCCGCATTGTGCCACCCGCGCGTGGCGCGGCGGATCGGCGTGGCGCACATTCCGTCACCCTCTTACCCGCCCCGTTGTGGCTACTTCGCTCGTCGCTACGCCGTCGCCTGCTCGCGCGTCCCGCGTCCAGATCACCCCGGTGCGCACCGCGGCCGACCGGCGCGCGTTCATCTCGTTGCCGTTCCGCCTGCACCGAGGACACTTGCACTGGGTCCCGCCCTTGCGGAGCGAGGTGGCCGCGCTCATCAACCCCAAGAAGCACCCGTTCCACGCGCACGCCGAGGTCGAGCTGTTCCTCGCGCGCAACCGGTCGGGCGCGGTCGTCGGGCGGGTGGCCGCGATCCGCAACCGCCTGCACGAGGACACACACGGCGAGTCGGTCGGCTTCTTCGGCCTGTTCGAGTGCGAGCGGGACCACGACACCGCGCGCGCGCTCCTCGACGCGGCCGCTGACTGGCTCCGCGAGCGCGGCCTGACGACCATGCGCGGTCCGGCCAACTTCTCGTCCAACGAGGACTGGGGCCTCCTGGTCGACGGCTTCGACCGCGACCCGTCGATCATGATGCCGTACAACCCGCCCTACTACGCGGAGCTGATCGAGGACGCGGGTTTCCACAAGGCCAAGGACGTGCTCGCCTACGAGCTCTCGGCCGACACGCTCGGCGTGCCACCGAACATCGTTCCGACGGACTCGGACCCGTACATCCCGGAGCGCCTGCGCAACTTCGAACGCCTCGCGCGCGAGCGCTTCGGCGTCGTCGTCCGCCCGTTCGACAAGGCCAACTTCGACGCGGAGGTCAAGCGCATCCGCGACCTGTACAATGGCGCGTGGGAGGCGAACTGGGGCTTCGTCCCGTTCACCGAGGACGAGTTCGATCACCTCGCGAAGCAGCTCAAGCCGGTCGCGGACTTCGACCTGATCGCGTTCGTCGAGGTCAAGGGGGAGACGGCGGGGTTCGCGATCGCGCTCCCCGACCTGAACCAGGCGCTCAAGCCGATGAACGGCCGCCTGTTCCCGATCGGCTGGGCCAAGGGCCTCTGGTACGGGCGCAAGATCAATGCGCTCCGGGTGCTCACGCTCGGCGTGCTGCCGCAATACCGGCGGACGGGCGCGGCGGAGCTCCTCTACCTCTACCTGTTCCGCACCGGCCTCCGGAAAAAGATGCGGACGGGGGAGTTCTCGTGGATCCTCGAGGACAACCTTGCGATGCGGACGCCGATGGAAAAGCTCGGGGCGGTGGTGACGAAGCGATACCGGCTCTACGATCGCGAGTTGTGAAGGCGTGAGGCGGGGCCGGCAGTACCGTTCGCGGTGGGGCCGCTGACGATAGAGCTGCACCCGGGGTGGTCTGTCGCGCGCGTCCGTGACCGGCCGGGGTCGATGGGGCAGCGGGGGTCCTGCAGGGGATGATCGGGCCGGGGTCGGTACTGCCGGGGCGGGGGACGGCCTCGACCCGCCGCGGCCCGCGTCGCCAACCGTGAGTCCCCCCGGATCTGATGCGCTGCGCTCGCCTTCGACCCGGCCCCATCATCCCCAGCCCCACCATCCCCTGCAGCACCCCCGCTGCGGTACCGACCCCGGCCGGTCACGGGCCGGCGCGACGGCCCACCCCGGGTGCCGCCCCATCGTCAGCGGCACGACCGCGAACGGTACCACCGTCCCCTCCTCCTCTCTCCCCCGCCGCCCAAATCAACCCCAGCCCGATTCCGATCCATGTCAACTCCCGCAGCCGGGTGACAAGGGCGGCGTACACCGCGACGGTCGGCGCGAGGCCTAGGAGGCGCGCGACGAGGACCAAACCGCCTTCGCGCGTGCCCGCTTCGAAGGGGACGAAGAAGAGCAGGTTCATGATGACCTGCGACACGCCCGCGGCGACGACCGCGTCGGCGTAGCCGAAGGGCGCGCCGACGACGCGGGCGACGAGGACGAGTTCGAAGGCGGCGAGGAAGCGCCCCGCGACTTCGACCGCGAGGGCGAGGGCGAGCGGGGCGGGGTGGCGGGCCACGGTGACGAGTTCGGCGTCGACGGCGGCGAGCGCGGCGCGGCGGGGTTCGAGCCGGGCGGACAACCGCGTGCCGAGGCCGCCGAGCGCGCGGGCGCGTCGGAGCGCGTCGAGGCCGCGTTCGAGCACGCGGGCGCGGAGCAGAAAGACCGCGCCCACGCTCGCGGGAATGAGCACCACGGCCGCGACGAGCAGGAGAGTCCGCGTCGCGCGGTCCGGCGGCAACACGACCCACGCGACCGGGATCGTCAGCGCCCAGAAGAGGAACTGCCCGAGCGAGTGGACGACGCGGAAGCTCACGACGGAGGCCGCGGCGCGGGGACGGCCGACCCAGCGGGCCGCCGCCGCGCCCTTGAACGGCTCGCCGCCGAGGCTGACGAAGGGCGTGACGTAGTTGAGCGCGAACGCCGAAACGGTGATCGCGAAGGCGCGCGGGAACGGGATGACGCCGCGCGCCTCCTCCGCGTTCACCGCGCCCCCGGTGCTCACATGGTCGTCGGCGGCCGCGCCCTGCAGCAGCGCGAGCCAGGCGACGGTGTTGCCGGCGTAGACGCCGCCCCAGACGAGGACGATCGGGAGGAAGGTCCAGCCCGTGCGCGCGAGGTCGCGCAGGATCGTCCGCGGGCCGGTGGTGACGACGAGCCAGGCGAGGAAGGCGACGCCGGCGACGAACGCGACGGCCTGCAGCCGTCGCGTCACGCGGCGCGGGGAGGCGGGGGGGACGGTCGCAAGCGCCTACCGCACCACGGGGAGCACGACGTGCGACGCCCGGTCGGGCGCGCAGTACACGCGCTGTGTCGCCTTCACGAAGTCGGCCGCCGCCGCGCCGTAGATGCTCGGCACGAACGTCTGCGGGTTCCGGTCGATGAGCGGGAACCACGTGCTCTGCACCTGCAGCATCAGCCGGTGTCCGGCGAGGAACACGTGGTCGCGGTCGCGCAGCGGGATCTTCCATTCCGCCGGCGCGTCGGCCGTGAGGGGCCGCGGGTGGTCGTAGTTCGCGTGCTCGGCGTCGGGACCGTACCGGCCGCGGCGCACCTCCATCGCGATCGGCAGCTCGTAGCCGTTCACCGAGTGCGCGTACTGCCCGGGCGCGGGGGCCGCTGCGGGTCGCTCGGCGTTCTCCGGGTAGACGTCGATCAGCTTGACGACGAAATCGGCGTCGGTCCCCGACGTGGACGCGAACAGGTCGGCCGCGACCTCCCCGGTGACCGTGAGGTCGTGGTCGAGCGGCGCGCTCACGAAGGTGAGCACGTCGGGGCGGTTGTCGACGAAGCGCTGGTCGGCCACCTCCCACCGCCGCCAGTCGCCTTCCGGGTAGGTGGGCGAGATCGGGCGCTGGCGGTACGGGACGGGGTTCTCGGGGTCGGAGACGTACTCGCGGTAGGAGGCGCCGCCGGCCGTCGCGTGAGGCGCGTCGAAGGAGAGCGTGCCGTCGGCGTGGCAGTAGAGGTTGGTGGCGGTCGCGGCCGGGGGGGGCCACGCGGCGTAGGTGCGCCAGCGGTTGCTCCCCGTCTGGAACGTGGTCGCCTGCCAGGCGGGCTTCTCGCCCTGCCCGTGCAGGTAGTAGCGGAAGAACGGCGCCTCGATCGTCTCGCGGTACTCGCGCGCCGTCTCGTGACCGCCGAGCGCGATCGCGCCGAGGCTGTCGCCCTTGGGCGCGCGCCAGCCGCCGTGGTACCACGGCCCCGCGACGATGAAGTTCGTGTGCCCGGGGTCATGTTGGGCGGCACGCCGGAAGACCTGCCACGGGCCCCACGGGTCCTCCTGGTCCCAGAATCCCGCGACGTTGAGGTTGGGCACCGTCGAGCCGCGGAGCCGCCGGGTCCACGCCGAGCGTTGCCAGAACGCGTCGTAGTCGGGGTGCGCGACCATCTCGTTCCAGTACGGGATGCGGCCGTGCAGGTAGCGCGCGTTCACGTTCGACAGCGGCCCGAGCGCGAGGTACCACGCGTAGGTGTCGTAGACGTCGAAGGCGAAGTTAGTGTTCGCGTTCTTGTCCGACTCCTCGAGCACCGCGTACTCCACGGCGTAGCTCTCGCGCAGCGCGCCGTAGCGGTGCATGTCGTCGTTCATCCACTGGTCGACGGGCGTGGCCTGCTCGCTGACCGCCTTGAGCGCGGGGTGCGGGCCGAGCAGCGCGAGGGCGGTCGTGAGGCCGTCGTACGACACGCCGAACATCCCCGCGCGTCCGTTGTTGTTGGGCACGTGCTTCACGAGCCAGTCGACGGTGTCGTAGGCGTCGGTGGTCTCGTCCGTCCCGCCGGGCGCCGCCGCGGCCGCGTCGGTGCCTAACGAGAAGTGTCCCTCCGACTTGAACCGCCCGCGGAGGTTCTGGAAGACGAAGATGTACCCGTCGGCGGCGAGCTCCCGGAGCGACGGCGGCACGGCCGCAGGCGCCGCCTCGGGGACGCCGTAGGGCGTGCGGTCGAGGAGGATCGGGAGCGGGCCCGTGCGGCCCGTGGGGGTGAGGATCACCGTCTGCAGGTGCACGCCGTCGCGCACCGGGATCATCACCTCCTGCCGCGTGAACGGCGCCGGCGCGGCGGCCGGTGGCGCGGGGGGAGATGCGGGTGGCGCGGCGGGCTGCTGCGCATGGACGGCCGCCGCAGACGCGAGGGCGGCGAGGACGCACGGGCGGTACCGCATCGGGGCGCTCCGGGGCGAGGGGCGGGCGGCGGGGCCCGGCCGTCCGGCCGGGTCCGCTCGTCGCGAGTCGGCGCTAATAGATGCGCGCCGGGGCGTCCACGGCTACCACCGCCCCCCGCGCCGCCGACGCGTACGCCGCCTCGAGGACGGTCGCCACCCGCACCACGTCGTCGAGCGCGCGCTCCGCCGCCTCGCTGCCAGCGCCCGCGTCCAGCACGCCCACGAACTCCTCGAACAGCCGGGCGAACCACCCCGCGTACGCCGTTTTGTCGAGTTCGCGCGAGACGTCCTGCGTCTCTGTCTCCCCCCCGCGCTCCAGGGTGAGCAGGCCGTCGGTCCAGCGGATGGCGCCGCGCTCGCCCACCACGTTCACCCGCGTCTCGCGCCGCCGGTCGGCCCAGGTGCAGAAGAGCCGCGCCACGCGCCCGCCCGCCGCGTCCGCGTACTCCAGCCGCACCTCGGCCGTGTCCTCGACCTCGTACTCGGCGTGCGCGAGGCGTCCCGTCCACGCGCTCACGCGCGCGGGGAGCGCGCCCGCGAGGTCGAGGAGCGTGTAGAGCAGGTGCGTGCCGTGGTCGATCAGCACGCCGCCGCCCGCGTCGGCGCGGCGCACGCGCCAGGGGAGCGCCTCGTCGGCGCCCTGCTGCCCCGGGTCGGCGCCCGCGCGGTGCACGCTCACCTCGATCAGGTGCCAGCGGCCGATCGCGCCGGCGCGCAGCCACTCGCCGACGCGCCGCCACACGGGGTTGAAGCGGTACTGGTGGCAGGGGACGAGCACCCGCCCCGCCTCGCGCGCGAGCGCCGCGAGGGCGAGCGCGTCGGCGCGGCGCGTGGCGACGGGCTTCTCGCAGAGCACGTGCAGCCCGCGCCCGAGCGCCGCGCGCGCGAGCGCCACGTGCGTCGCGCTCGGCGTCGCGAGGTCGACGAAATTGACGCCGACGCCGGCGGGCGAGCCTAACGCGTCGAGGTCGGGGAGCACGCGCAGGCCGTCGACGGCGCCCGCCGGGGCGTGCCGCGGGTCGACGGCGCAGACGATCTCCACACGCGCCCGGAGCGCGGGCGTGGCGCGGAAGGCCGGGAGGTGCGACCCGGTGGCGATCCCGCCAAGCCCGACGACGGCACCGCGCCAGCGGCGGCGGCTGTCATTCCCGCGGAAGCGGGAATCCACCTGTCCTTGCGGGGAAGTGGGCCCCGTCACCCCGGACAGATGGACCCCCGCGTTCGCGGGGGTGACGGCCTGCGCGGAGGTGACGATCGAAGCGTCAGCGTCAGCACGTTCAGCCCCGGGCATACGCGCCCGCGGCCGCCGGCTCGCGCTCGTCGACGGGCGACGTCGCGCCGACGAGCGCCGCGGCGATCCGCGACGCGCGCCCCTCGTGCGCGACGAGCACGGCCGCGAGCACGAGGTTGAGCGGGATGAGCGTCAGCCACAGGAACGCGGCCGGCCGGCCGAGGATGCAGGGGAGCGCGACGAGTGGGAAGCGGATGTTCTGCCCGAGCCACGCGCACTGCCGCACGACGGGCGCCTCGCGGCCGGCGTACGCGGCCCGCGCGGCCGTCGCGGCCGGCGCGTCGCCGAGCGTACGCAGTCGGCGGACGAGGCGCACGGTGGCGGGAAGGAGCCGCGCCTGGCGCCGCACGTAGGCCGCGTAGCCGCCCTGCGCGAGCCGGAGGAACACGTTCCCCGACGACGCCGGCACGCCGTTAGGCAACACATCTCCGGGCAGCTCGAACTCGCCCTGCCCGCCCTCGGCCACCTCGAGGTACGCGTTACGGATCGCGTCGACCGCCGCGCTCTGGTACGAGTGACTGACCCCGGCCGCGAGCGCAAGCAGGAGCGCCGGCCAGAACGCCCAGCGGTCGGTGACCGTCAGGCGCGCGAGGACGGAGAGGTACAGGTTGATGAAGCGCGTGTTGTCCGAGACGCCGTCGAGGATGCGTCCGAAGCGCGTCGACGTGCCGCGGAGCCGCGCGAGCTGCCCGTCCGCGCTGTCGAGCAGGTCGGAGGCGATGAAGAGCGCGAAGCCGAGCGCGTTGACCGCGGGGCTGGCCGGGACGAAGCACCACCCGGCGGCGAGGCCGAGGACGAGGCAGCCGAGCGTGACGTGGTCGGGCGAGACGCGGGTGGGAAGCAGCGCGCGCGCGAGACGGACGCCGACGGGGCGGAAGAAGTGGAGGTCGACCCACTCCTCGACCGCCCGGCCCTTGCTCGCCAGTGCGTCGGGCTCGCCCGCCATGCCGTCCCGCGCGCTCCCGGACGGTCCGCTCAGGCGCCGAGGCGCTCGGCGGCCTCGCGCAGCACGCCCTCGAGCACGCCTAACGCCTCGAGCGCCTCCGCCTCGCCGATCACGAGCGGCGGGTTGAGGCGCACCTCGGCGTTGTAGACCATCGCCATCACGCCGCGGTCGAGCGCGGTGTCGAAGATCCAGCGCGTGACCTGCTTGTCGAGCAGCCGGCCGGCGCTGGAATGGCCGTCGGGGTAGACGAGGTCGAGGCCGATCATCAGGCCGCGGCCGCGCGCGTCGCGCACGATGGGCAGCTCGCGCTCCCAGCGCTCGACCTCCTGGAGCATGCGCGCGCCGACGCGGCGGCTGTTGCCAACGAGGTCCTCCTCGAGGATGGTCTCGATCGTCACGCGCGAGGCGGCGGAGGCGAGCGGGTTGCCGCCGTAGCTCGACGACGAGCCGCTCGGGTTGGACCACGGCTTGGCGCGGGCGACCTCGTCGCGGGCGATGAGGCCCGTCATCGGGTAGCCGCCGCCGAAGCCCTTGCCGATGGTCATGATGTCGGGCACCACGCCGTCGTGCTCGACCGCGAACATCTTCCCCGTGCGCCCGAAGCCGGTGAGCATCTCGTCGGCGATCAGCACCGCGCCGATTTCGTCACACAACGTACGTAACTGGCGCAGGAAGCCGGGCGTGGGGACGACGTTCCCCGCCGTGCCCTGGATCGGCTCGACGATGATCGCGGCGACGTCGTTGGCGGTCTCGTTATAGATCTTCTTGCGCAGGAAGTCGATGCACGACCAGTCGCACGCGCCGCCGGTGCGGCAGATCGGGCAGCGGCCGTAGCCCGCGTAGGGCGTGCTGTAGGTGCCCGGCATGAGGGGGCCGAGCCCGTGCTTGAAGCTCCCCGAGAGGAGCGGGAGCACGCCCGCGGTCTTGCCGTGGAAGCCGCCCCAGAAGCCGACGAACTCGCTCTTGCCGGTGTAGGCCTTAGCGAGGCGGAGCGCACTCTCGACGGCCTCCGCGCCGCTCGAGTAGAGCTGCGTGCGGGTGAGGTCGCCCGGGGCGACCTCCGCCACGAGCTTGACGAGCGCGGCGCGGTGCTCGGTGGTGAAGCTGCCGACGTGCACCTTCGCGACCTGCTGCTGCATCGCGGCGACGAACTTGGGGTGCGCGTGGCCGAGGACCGCGACGCCGACGCCGGCGAGGAGGTCGGTGTAGCGCTTGCCGTCGACGTCCCACAGCGAGGCGCCCTGGCCGTGGTCGATGGCCAGCTTGCTGAACAGGGCGACGCTCTGCGTGCCGGGCGCCAGGTACTCCGCCTCGGCCTCGTGCATCGCGAGCGAACGCGGGCCGGCGGCCGTGGGCGCGTCGGTGAACGAAAGGTCGGTATCGAAGAGAACGCCGCCGGCCATGGTCGGGTCAGGTAAGTTCGTCGTAAGCGTAGGAAGCCGCGGACCGCACGCGCCGGCTGGCCCCGTCGGACGTTCTGAAGGGGAGGCCGTGCTGGGCGTCGGCCGCGGCCCGCCCCCGCGCGAGAGACGCGTCAACGCGCGCGAGCCCGGCGGGCTCGTCGATGCGCGTGAGCGCGGCGGGGTCGTCTACGCGCGTGAGCGCGTACGTGGCGATCGCGGCCGCGGCCTCCGCACGGAAGGGCGCGAAGCTCGGCCAGTCGTTGAGGTCGATCAACACGGGCGCGTCGGGCGCGGGGAGCGCGACGTCTCCGCCGAATACTTCGAGCCCGAGCGCGCGCGCCGCCGCGAAGGCGAGCGCCCGGAGTTGGGTTTCGTCGACCACGGGACGCGGGCCGTCGAGCCCGGCGGCCGCGTCGTACCAGCGGAAGAAGCGCCCGTCGGCGACGCCGTAGAACTTGATCACCGGCCCCGCGACGTCGGCCTGCAGGGCGATGCGGCCGATCCCTCGCGCGCGGAATTCCGCGGCCGCGCCCGCCGCATCGGCTGCCGGCACCGCGACGACGTCGTCCGCCCGCTCGGCGTGTACGTCACCGCGTTTGATCCAGACGCGCCCGCCCGCGGCGGACGCGGCGCGCACGACGGGCGAGGCCGCGACGGTCGCGGCATCCGCGGTCGCGAGGTCGAGGACGTCGGTCGCGGGGAACGGCACGCCCGCGGCGGCGAGCGCCGGCACGAGGCGGTGCCGGTGACAGCCGAGCACGCTTGAGGGCCGGTTGATGAGCCGAGCGCCGGCCGCCTCGAGGCCGAGGAGCCGCGCGGTCGCGGGACCCTGACACATACTGAGGTAGAGGTCGGCGTCGGCGGGCACCGCCTCCGGTACCGCGCCGCCGTCGTCCCGGGCCGCTGCGTCGAGCACCGCCTCGTCGATCCGCTCCACCGCCCACCCCGCGGCCACGAAGTGCGCGAGGGTGTCGTCGAGGATGGCGGTGTCGTTGGTACGGTGCTGCGCGGGCGAGTAGGACGACTTGCGAAAGAGGGCGACGACGCGGGGCATGACCGGAACGTGGGCTCGGCTGAGGCTAGCCGGAGCGTATGCAATCGGGCCCGGGCGGCATACGCAACGCTTGCGCGACGGATTTGCGACGTTCTGGTCGCGGCGTCGGACGGGGGTCTCCGCGACGTCCGGTGCTACACCGCCCCTCGGTCCGCGGCGGCCTACTCCGCGGCGGCCCACTCCGTGGCGTACGCGTTGGCGGCGTCGAGGTCGCGCCGGTGGTCGACGTCGAGAATACGCGCGACGACGGCCGCCCGCACGTCGGCTCCGTCGTTGACGAGCGCGGCGAGGAAGGCCCGCATGCGCGCGCCGCCCGCGGCCGCGAGGGCGTGGGCCCGCTCGCGCGCGGACGGCGCGAAGGCGTACACGCCGCCGGTGATCAGCACGGGCCCGCCGGCCGTGCGCTGGTCGGCGTACTCGGCCGCGTCGCCGCCCACACGCGTCACGCGACCGTCGCCCCGCACGCGAACGCGGAGGGGCGCGTCATCGTCCTCCGGGTCGGGGGTGACGGCGAGCAGCGCGTCGGCGCCTGCGCCGAGGGCGCGCACGGCGGCGGCGTGGACGACGCCCCAGTCGGCGGGGGCCATCACCGTGTCGATCATCGAGCAGAACACGGCACCGGGCGGGACGGCGGCGAGCCCGGCGACGAGGGTGTGAAGCGACGACGGGGTGCGGCACGGCACGACGCGGACGGGGACGCCCGCGGCGGCCGCCCGCAGTGCGGAGGGGTCGACCTGCGGGGCGACGTCGGCGTGCACGAGGCAGGTGACCGACGGGCAGCCGAGCGCGGCGAACCGTTCGACCAGCCCGACGAGCTGTGGACGCCCGCCGACGGGGACGAGCGCCTTGGGCGTCGCAACACCGTCGGCGGCGAGGCGCGAACCCTCGCCGCCGGCGAGGAGGAGGCCGTGGAGGACGGGGCCGTTCACGTGGAGACGGTCCCTCACCGGACCAAGGGTGGATTCGCGCTTGCGCGGGGATGACTGCGACCACGGCCGTCATCCCCGCGGACGCGAGGATCCACGCCGAGCACCGCGAGCAGATCGGGGAGGCGGGCGATGCGGTGCGTCGGGGTGCAACCGTCGGGTGCCGGCCTTTGGAGCGGGGCGAGCCAGCACGTGCGCATGCCGAGCGCGGCGGCGGGGCGCACGTCGGCAAAGGGGTTATCGCCGACCATCATCGCGTTGGCCGGCGGGGTGTCGAGGGCGCGGAGTGCGGTGCGGAAGAGCTCGGGGTCCGGTTTGGCGTGGCCGACGACGGCCGAATCGGCGATGGCATCGAAGAGGTCGAGAAGGCCGAGCTCGTCGAGGCAGCGGTCGACGTTGCCGGTGAAGTTGGAGACGACGCCGAGTCGGGCGTGGGCGTGGAGAGACTGAAGTAGCGGGCGGTTGCGGGCGGCGACGGCGTGGGCGGCGGCTGTGACACGGGCCGCGACGGCGCGCCAGTCGACGTGCGATTCGCCGGGGAGGAGCGCGGCAAGGAGGGCGATCTGGGCGTCGACGGTCGCGGTGAACGCCAGGCCGGCGACGTGGGCGAGGCTGGCGAGCTGCCAGTCGGAGGTGCGGAATGCGTCCGCGAACGCTCCCGGGTCCCGCGTTCCCCCTTCGGCTCGGTACGCGAGGTCGAACTGGGCGACGGAGGGCAGGCCGTCAGCGTCGAGCGTGCCGCCGAAATCAAAGAGGACCGCGTGCGGGAGGTCGTCCGTCGAGGCGCTCAATAGAGCTTGCCGATCGCGCGCGCGCCGAAGCCGGCGGCGACGAACGCGCCCGCCGCGACGACGAGCGTGCCCGCGAGGTGGGCGCCCGTGACGCCGCCGTCTGTGGATTCTTCTACGGCGCGTCCGAGGGCGTGGGCGAGGGCGCCGAAGGCGGTGAACAGGCTGAGGAAGAGGAGGGGACTGACGAGCAGCGTGTCGGCGAGGCGCCAGCGCGCGAGTCCGCGGGCCCGCATCGCGTGGCGGAGGGCGACGTGCAGGACGGCCGCGGGCGCGGCCGCGCCGGCGAGGGCGATCAGGGTCGCGAGCGGGGCGGCGGGGAGCATGGGGGGACGTATCGGGGCGGCACGGAGCGGGTATAATCTCGCATGCCCCCTGTCGTTCCGCCGCCAGCCGTGCCGCCGCCCAGCTACCGTCCCGCCTGGTGGGTGCCGGGCGCGCACGCGCAGACGTTGTACGGCAAGTTCGTCCGCCAGGGTCGGCGGGCGCCGGCGCGCGATGCGCGCGTCCGGACGGAGCGATGGGACACGCCGGACGTGGACTTCGTCGACGTGGTACGGTTGGACGCCGAGAGTGCGGCGCCGCGGTTCCTGCTCCTCCACGGGCTGGAAGGAGGGGAGCGGTCGCACTACGTGCAGGGGATGTTCGAGCAGGCGCGGCGGCGCGGGTGGGGGATGGACGTGCTGATCCACCGCAGCTGCGGCGCGGACATGAATCGGCAGCGCCGCTTCTACCATTCCGGGGAGACGAGCGACCTCGCCCTCGTCGTCGCCCGGGTAGCGGCCGAACGCCCGGACCGGCCCTTGTTCCTCGCTGGCGTTTCACTCGGCGGAAACGTCCTGCTGAAGTACCTGGGGGAGCGCGGCCCGCTCGGACCAGGCAGTCCTAATGTGACCGGCGAGGTCGTGCCGGCAAATGTGAAGGGGGCGGTCGCGATCTCGGTGCCCTACGATCTCGCGCGCGGGGCGCGGCACATCGGCAAGGGGTTCTCGCGGGTGTACGAGCGCAACTTCTTGCGGTCGCTCGTCGCCAAGGTAGAGCGGAAGCTGGAGGTCTACCCGGACCTCGTGGACCGGGCGCGACTCGCCGAATTGCGGACGTTGTGGGACTTCGACGACGTGCTGACGGCGGGGGTGCACGGGTTCACGGGGGCGGAGGACTACTACGCCCGGTCGAGCGCGCTGGGGTACCTGGGGCGGATCGGGACGCCGACGCTGTTGCTCAGCGCGGTGGACGATCCGTTTCTGCCGCCGGAGGTGTTGGACGAGGTGCGGGGGGTGGCGGAGGGGAATCGGTGCCTCGCGGTCGAGTTCCACGCCCGGGGGGGGCATGTCGGGTTTGTAGGAGGGCGGGTGCCGTGGCGGGCCGATTACTACGCGGAGCGGCGGACGTTCGAGTGGGCGGAGGGGAGGGTTGGGCGGGCGGTGGTTGCGGTGGCGGCGTGAGGGCGGGGGACGGCGCTGTTGGTCGGGCGCTGTTGATGTCACGCTGTTGGTGAGGCGCTGTTGATACGGCGCTGTTGGAACGGCGCTGCCCCCGGTCGGCGCGGGCCGCCGTATCAACAGTGCCCTACCAACAGCGTGACATCAACAGCGTTTCACCAACACCGCAGCATCGACAGCGCCGTGTCTAACGCGTCCCCGCGGCACAAACAGCGGCACCGCCGCTTCGTATTCTCCCCACCCCGCCCCGTGCCGCGCCGCGAGCATCTGGTTGGCGTGCCACGAGCCGAGCACGCAGTACGCGGTGAAGGCCGCGTTGAGTCCGATCCGGCCCGCGCTCGCGCGCGGGGCGAGCCAGAGGACCGGGACGACGTAGAAGTTGAGTGGGTTCCGGGTCCGGGCGAACGTGCCGTGGGGGGTCGGTTCGCCGGGGCGACGTTCGGAGGGGCCCTGCCCGTCGGGCGCTGGCGAAAGAGGGGCGCCGGCGATCCAGCGCCAGGCGGGCCCGAAGCCTGAGAGGTCGGCGAAGCCCGCGTCGATGGCCGCGCGGAGGGCGATCCCCAAGGCGGCGAGCTGCCCCGTGCGGACGAGCGCGGCTGCGGGGCCGTGGAGCGCGTAGACCATCGGACCGCGGCGGCGCAGAACGTAGGCGGTGAGTCCGAGCGTCATCCCGATGGCGACGCCGTTGTAGGCGAGGCGGTAGCCACCGCGGGCCGCGCGCTCGCCGACCACGCGCTCCGCGAGGCGCTTGGCGCGGTGGCTGGCGAGGATCGTGTGGACGACGGAAAACACGGCGGTGGCGATCGCGACGCGCCGCGCGGCCTCGGTCGCCCCGTCGTCGCGACGCTGGACGGTGGTCGGCATGCCGAGCGCCCCGCGCAAGGCCGACGCCGCGGTGCGTGGCACGGACCGGGGCGCCGCGGCGGGCGGCATACGGGCGGTATACTGCGGGGTGCCCCGTCCCGCCGATCCGTGGACGCGTCGCCTGGTTGCCGCGGCCCTCGCGGTGGCGGCGATCGGCGTCGTGCTCACCCTCGCGCTCGTCGCGGGTCGTCGGCTCGCGGACCGCGTCGTGCCGCCGCCCGCGCCGCCGCGGATCTCGCACGACCTCGTCGTCGAGCAGGTGCGGTCGGTGGCGAAGCTGGTCTCGGCCGAGGCGACCGTGCGGGACGTCGTCGCGTACGAGAACACCCGGTTTCTGTCGACCAAGCGCGCGCTGCTCGTCGTGACCGGGCGGGTGAGCGCGGGGATCGACCTCGACTCGACGCGCGCGGGCGGCGGGGTCGACGTCCGCGTGGACGACGGCGCGCGCCGGATCAGCGTGGCGCTGCCGCCGGCGGAGATCTTCGGCGTCGAAGTGCTCAGCGTGCGGACGTACGACGAGCACGCGGGGCTGCTCAACCCGTTCCACCCCGCGGACCGCGACAGCATCCAGGCCGATGTGCGGGCGCAGCTGCTGCGGGCCGGGCGGGAGATGGGGCTCACGCAGCGCGCGTCGGCGAACGCGGTGGCGCTGCTCCGGACGCTGCTCGCGCGGGACGGCTATACCGTGGACGTGTGGGTGCGCGGGCCGGCGCCGGCGCCCGTCGGGCGGGCGGCGGGCTGACGGGCGGCCGCGCTCAGGCTCTCCCGACCGTCACGCCGTGACGACGGCCGCCACGCCGGCCCGTTCGGCGGCCTGACGGACGATGCGGCTGCCGGTGCGGACCGACGCGACGTCGTCCGTGCCGGCGACGAACGCCACCTGGAGCGCCCAGAGCGCGCCGCGCCACCCGGTGCTGCCCGGGACGACCTCGCCGCCAACGACGGCGCGCACGAGCTCGCGCCACACCGCCGAACCGGTCGGGAAGCGTCCGAGGACGAGGGCCGACGGGTCGTCGCCGGTGGTGAGGATGGGGAGGGCGTTCGCGCCGGCGATCGCGATCGCGCGCTCGACGCGGGCGTCGGCGACCGCGCGGGCGAGCGCATCGGTGCCGGCGGCCACCTCGTGTTGGCGGGTGCCGGCCTCGGTCGCGTCATCCCATGCGCCGGCGATCGCGCCCTCTTCGTAGGCGGCCGCGAGGGCGTCCTGGATCTCGTCCTCGGTGTCGGCGATGAGTTGGGCGGCTCGCTCCCGGACGTGGGCGAGCGGGCCTTTCGGGAGCCGCCGGCCCTCGCCCTCGGTCACCTCGGTGGCGAGCGAGATCAGGTACTGCGGCCAGGCCGCGCGGTCGGCGGGCTCCGTGCCGCCGAGGGCGCGGACGAGCGCCGCGTCCGGGTCGGGGACGACCGTGAGTGGGCGCATCGTGTTCGGGCCGCCCGTCACGTGGGATACGCAGGCGACGAGGGCGGCGCGCGAGCGGTCGCTGCCTCCCGCGGTGTCGGCGAGGAGCGCCCAGAGCGTCATCGGGCTCGCGGACGGGGTCCAGCCGAGCTCGCGATCCTGGTCCGCGAGGGCCTCGCCTTCCTCGCGGGCGGCACCGAGGTCGTCGTCCAACTCGGCGACGAACCGCCGGTAGGCGGCGGGGTCCCAGACGCGGTAGCGCGCGGGCGCGTCGTCGTCGGGCCGATCGGTCGTGGGAGCGTCCTCGTCGTTCAGCACTGGTCTGCCGCGGTCAGTCTTCGGTGATGTGAACGACGAGGGCGCTCGTCGCAGGTTGGCGCCCGGGGGTGCCGGGAACGAGGGTGACGTCGAGGCGGTAGTCACCGGCCGGGACGTCGGGCCAGGTGAGGCCGATGGCGCGGCCGGGGGCGGGGCCGCCCGGGTCCGCGAAGCGTAGGGCAATCGGACGCTCGACGGTGCCCCGCCCGAGGAGGGCGGCTAGCCGCTGAGGCAGGCTGCGTGTGAGACGCGTGGCCGCGATGACGATGGTATCCGGCGTGGCTGGTGTCGCCGCCGAACTCGGTGTGGTCACGGGAGCCACGTACTGTTCCCAGTAGAGCCCCATCGCGGCACCGCGACGCACCGCCTGCGTCCCCGCCGCGCTATCGACCGCGTCGGCGAACGCCGGGGTGGGGCCGGGGGAATGGCGGAGCAGCAGCAGGTCCGAGAGCGGCGCGTCCGACGCGAGCGGCCGCCACGGGGTCCGGATCCGGAGCGCGCGGCCGAGTACGCGGCGGCCGTCGCTGGTGTGGACGGTGTCGCGCTGGAGGATCTCGAGGCCGAGTAGCTGGTGTGGGAGAGACTGACCGGTCCGAGAGGTGCCAACTGAGAGCTGCGCGACGGGGAGCTGCGCGACGAGCGCACCCGTGCGCCCGACCGAGTCGCGCCGTTGGGCCGCGGCGGCGTGGCCCGAGTCGTCGAGAACGACAAGCGCTGCGGAGAGCGTGGGCGGGGTGCTGCCCTCACTCCAGAGACTGTCGCGCGTGGCGTCGTAGGCGCCGACAACGACCGAGGTGTCGCCGTGGCGGAAGCGCGCCAGCTGGTGGGTGGGTGTGCCGATGCCGCCGCCGGCGTAGGCCGGGGCGTAGCGCATCTCCGTCGGTGTCGCGTCGGGGGAGGGGCGGAGCGTCCACGCGTCGTCCGGCACATCGGCGCCCGCTCGGCCTCCGTCCAGCGCGCCGCGGTGGGGGACGAAGTCATAACTCGGCGCCGGTTCGTGCCCGACGACGCTCCGGCCCGCGTCCCCGCTGAACACGTACATCGACGACGTCGCGCTCTCGCGCGTGCTCCACCCGGTCGGCCAGCCATAACGCAGCTCACATTCGGCCAGGTCGTCGCCCCAATTCATCCCGTACGGGTTGGCGCCGTCGGCGTGGATGCGGGCCATGACGCGGCGCGCGCTCCACTCGTTGCGGAGGTCGTTGACGGGCAGCATCCACAACGGCTGGGCGAGGCGCCAGAAGCGCGCCTCCCAGCGGGCCCGCTCCGGGGTGCCGCAGGCGAGGCGGTGGTAGGCGTGCGCCGGACCGGACTCCAGCCAGGGCGAGACGTCGTACCAGGCGCAACGTTCGGCGGGGGTGCGGAGGGCGTCCGCCGAGTCGAACGCGGCGGCGGCATCGGCGGCGCGGTTGGCGAGGTGGAGAACGACGCCGCGCAGGCCGAGGCACCAGGTGGGGGTACCGGTGCAGGCGACGGCCACGGCGAGGGCACTGTCGGGGCGCCGCGCTTCGAGGGCGTAGCGGACCCGCTGCCCGGTGATCCAGTCGTTCGTCGGATCGGCCGCGGCCGCCCGGGCGAGGACGTCCAGGAGGCGGGTGCGGGCCGCCGTGATGCTCGCCGGTTCGGGCGGGGGCGCGCCCTCGTCGTCGTTATCCCACCAGCACAGGCGCCCGATGCGGACCGGGCACCCGTCACCGTAGTACGCGTTGCGCGAGGCGTCGGACCGGTAGTCCGTCAGCGGCAGCCGGACGCGGCGGGTGAACTCGAAGTTGCGCTGCGCGGCGCGGGCGTCGTGGACGGGCGCGGGCTCCGCCGGGGTACGTTGGGCGGCCGCGTACGCTGCCGGCCGGATGACGACGCACGAAAGGAGGGCGAGGCGGACCCGGAGCGAGCGGCGCATCGGTCTGCGTACCGCCTCCGGCGCGCGGCGTTCCGGCAGCTGTTACACCGCGCGCCTACACCGGGCGTCTACACCGCGCGCTCACGCCGCGGTGAGGACGAACCCCTTGCCGCGGACGGTCAGGATGTCCGGGCGGTCGGACACGGCCCGGAGCTTGGCGCGGAGGCGCGCCATGTGGGCGTCGACGACGTTCGATTCGGGCTCGCCCTGCAGCTCCCACACGTGGTCGAGCAGTTCGGCCCGGGTGACGGTCTCCTCCGCGCAGAGCAGGAGGTACTCGAGGAGGGTGAACTCCTTGGGCGTGAGGTCGAGCACCTGGCCGTCGACGGTCGCGCGCCGCGCGAGGCGGTCCAGGGTGAGTGGGCCGAGCGAGAGGACGCCGGCCTCGCGTCGTCCGGTCGCCTGGTGCGCGCCGCGGCGGATCACGGCCCGCAGGCGCGCGAGCAGGACCGCGCCGCCCACCGGCTTCTCGATGTAATCGTCGGCGCCCGCGTCGAGCCCTCGGACGACTTCCTCGTCGCCGCCGCGCCCGGTGAGGATGATCACCGGGGAGCGGTCGCCGCGCGCGCGGAGCTCTTCGAGCAACGTGAGCCCGCTCGCGTCCGGCAACTCGACGTCCAGCAGCACGGCGTCGTGGGCGCCGAGCAACGCTCGGCGCCCCTCGGCGACGCTCCCGGCGGCGACGACCTCGAAGCGTGCCTCTCGGAGGACGCGCTGGAAGAAGCGCACGATGAACGCGTCATCTTCGACGAAGATGACGCGACCCGCGGACCCACCCTCGTCGAGTGACACGGCGGATGTACTGGTCGAAGGAGTGACGGAACCGGTCTGCGGGGCCATACGGGGTGATACTGGCGTGCGAGTGGCTGCGCGGACGCGCCGACGATTTCTGGAAACTACGCCGCCGCAGCGCGGATGCTACCACATCGCCGTCGTGCATGGACACGGGCGATGCTCTGTCGCCGCCCACCGTCGGGCATGCCTGCGTCGGCGGCGGTCGGCCCGGGCTATGCATTATGCCTGAGCACGTTCGACCTCCCCGCGCCGCGGCGCCTCACACCAGGAGACCCCCATGCTGCTTACCGTCGCCATCGTGCTCTTCGTGCTCTGGGCGCTCGGCTTTCTCGCGTTCCACGTGACCGTGGGTGCGATTCATATCGTGCTCTTTCTTGCCGTGGTCGCGTTGATTGCGCACTTCGTGCGCGGGCGGGCGTCGACGGTTTGAGGTCGGCGGGCGGTGGCCGGGGGCGCGTTGGCCGGCGCCCCCCGCCGTTTGCCCGGTCGGTCTCGTCGGTATCTGCGTCAGTACACGCCGTCCCACAGCCCCGGCGTCGCGAGTTCGACGAGGTGGCCGTCCGGATCGCGCAGGTACAGCGACGTCCCGCCGCGCTCCGCGTGCACGCGGCTGATCACCTCGACGTCGGACGCGGCGAGGTGGGCCTCCCAGGCGTCGAGTGAGGCGGCTGGCACGGCGAAGCACACGTGGATGCGGCCGCGCGCGTCGTGGGGCGGCACCGTGCCGCCGGGGACCGGGTTCTGCCGGTCTGACGCGCCGGTCTTGAAAAGAAGGAGCACCTGTCGCCCCGCCACGTCCAGTGCGCGCAGGCGCCCGGGCTCGTCCAGCAGGACGCGCGAGCCGAGGAGCTGTTGGTAGAAGCGGGCCGCGCGGTCGAGGTCGGCCACGTAGAGCGCCGTCTCGACCACGCCCGTGACGGGCGGCGTGCTCGCGGACGGAGCGCTCGCGGGCGCAGCGTTCACGCCGCGGCCTCTTCGCGCACGAGCGCGAGGAGCTGCTCCACGTAGGCGGCCTGCGGCTCGCCGCGGTGTTGGTCGAGCCACCGCTCGAACAGCCGGCGACTCTCGTCCTCGAGCACGCCGCCGACGATGCGCGGCATCTGGCTCTCGGGGCTCTCCGGCGGCCGCACGCGCGACGAGCCCGCGTCCGCGGGCGCCCGCAGTGCGTAGACGATCGTGTCGACGGCGGCCTCCATCGCCGCGCCCGTGCACATCACGCACGGCTCGAGCGTGGACACCAGCACGAAGTCGCGCGCGTCGAGCGGCAGCTTCCCCGCCGCCTTCGCGAACGTGACGATCTCGGCGTGCGCGGTCTTGTTCTGCGTGCGGTTCATCTCGTTGTAGCCGCGCGCGACGAGCGTCCCCGCCCCGTCGAAGATCGCGCACCCGATCGGCGCCTCGCCGGCGGCCGTCCCGTCCTCGGCGGCGGCGAGCGCCTCGCGCATCATCGCGGCCATGCGCTCGGTCGTGAGGCGGATCGTGGTCGGGCTCGCGGCCTCGAGCGCCTCGTCGAGGTGGGCCAGCAGGTCGGCCGGGCCCTCGTAGACGAGTCGAGCGCCGGCCCGCATGAGCGTGGGCGCGTCGTTCATGTGCCCGGCGAGGATTCCGATCGTGACGACGCCCGCCTGCTTCGCCGCCTCCGCGTCGTGCGGGGTGTCGCCGACCATTGCGCACTCGGCCGGCGAGAGCTTCAGCTTTCCGAGCGCGGCGAGCACGACGTCCGGGTGCGGCTTGCTCTTCTCGACGTCGTCCTTCATCACGACCTCGTCGACGTGCTCGCGCAGGTCGACGCCCAGCGAGCCGAAGGTGGCCTTCAGGTCGTCGGCGCCGCTCGAGGTGGCGAGCGCGGTGCGGACGCCGCGGCGGCGCAGCTCGTCGAGCAGCGCGACCGCGCCGTCGAAGAGCTTGAGCTTCTGCCCGGCGACGATCTTCTCGTACGCCTTGCCGACGGACTCGCGGACCTGCTCGCCGTCTTTCTCCTCCGCCTCCTGGCCGAACAGGTCGGGGAAGAGGTTGTCGCCGCCCTTGCCCATTTCGGGGCGGACGCGGTCGGCGGCGATCTGGTAGCCGTGCTCGGCGAGTCCCTGCACCCAGCTCTGGGTGTGGGCCTCGTTGGTGTCGGCGAGGGTGCCGTCGAGGTCGAAGATGAGGGCGGTGAGCATGCGTCGGGCCGGAAGTGGTACCACCTGGTCGGCCGCGACGCGTGGTCAATCCGTGTGCCGCGTGGCGTCCTGGGAGCCGTATGACGCACGTTGGGGCGCCGTTGGTCCTGAGCGTGCGCGCGTCGGACGCGCGCGTCGGACGGGCGCATCGTCGGCGGGCTGGTCGCCGCCACGGCCTGGGGCTGGCTGTACGACGCCCTCTGGGTCGACGCCGGGAGGGCTATACGCCGTGCGGCGTGCTCGAGGGTTTCCCGCCGAGGCACCGGCGCATCGACTTACGCAAGCTGCCGGACACCGCGGACGCGGCGACGTCCGCGGCGGGCGCGGCGGCGCGTCACGTCGTCGACACCGACGCGACGACGTAGATGAAGGGGAGTGCGAGCGCGGCCGCGACGCGGGCCACGATGACCACGAGCTCCCGCGTCCGCCCCGGATCGACGCGCCGGTCCTCCACGGCGCGCACGTCGGTGAGCGCGACGGCCACGCGCGCGGGGTCCCGCCCGGCACCACGGCGGAGGCCGATCACGCTGTCGCCCGAGATGCCTAACGCGGTGAGGGTCAACACGCGGCCGTCACGGACCGTGATCCGCACCGGGTGCCGCTCGTTCGTCCGCGAGCGGTGCGTCGTCCGGGGGGAAGTCGGCCGGGTCGATCATCCACCCGGGCAGTTCTTCCCGTCCCCACGGTGGGGACGCTTCGCGCACCTGTCGACGCGGCGGGAAGCTCACGCCGCGGTAGACGTCGTCGAGGGTGAGGACGAGTGGGCCGTCTGCGGGCGCCGGGCACGGCACGGGGATCTCGCCCTGCCCGATGACGTCTTCCATCTGCCACGCGCCCGCCTCGTCGCGCCAGTAGCGGGTGACGCGCCGGACGGACTGTTCGACGGTCAGCAGCAGTTGGAGCGGGGCGAGCCGGCGGTAGTTGGGCGCCTTCTCGCGCAGGTCGGTCGCCCGCGTCGAGCGCGAGAGCACCTCGGCCACGAAGCAGGGCGCATCCTCGTACTCCTCGCTCTCCGGCTCCGGGCCGCAGGCGGCCATTACGTCCGGGTAGAAGACGACGTCGTCCATCAACAATGCGCTCGGCGCGGGTGCCCCGCAACTCGGCCGCCGGGCGGGGCGTCACGCCCGCGTCACACGCCCCCGGCGAGCACCCCGTAGCGCGCCACCGCCCGCTCCACGCGCTCGAGCACTTCGTCGACGGTGATCGCCCGCATGCGGTCGTCGGGCGGCGGGTCGAAGCGCGACGGGTCCGGCTCGGCGCCCGGCGGCGTGTAGGCGTCGACCCAGAGGTCCTCGTACGCGCGGTACGGCCCCACGCGCCACGGATTGGTGTGCCCGTAGAGCCCGACGACGGGCACGCCTAACGCGCGGGCGACGTGGAGTGGCCCGGTGTCGGGCGCGAGCGCGAGGGCGCACGCGCCCAACGTCCACGCGACGCGCCGCACGCCGTCGCCCATCGCCCACGTGACCGGGCGCGTCGCGCGCGCCGCGACCTCGCGCGCGGCGGCCGTCTCGTGCGCCCCGGGGCCGCCGACGAGCACGACCTCGAACCCGTGGCGCGCGGCGAGCGCGTCGGCGACCGCGGCCCAGCGCTCCGGCGGCCAGTCCTTGGCTCCGACCGCCGACGCGGGCACGATCGCCGCCCGCGGGCGCCCGCTCCGCCCGGCCGCCCACGCCGCCCGGGCGGCGCGTTCGGCGGGGGTGAGCGCGTCGAGCCCCCAGTCGGCGGGCGCCGACGGCCGGCGGTGCGGCACGCCTAACGCGTCCAGGAACTCGAGGAACATGTCCTGCGTGTGCCGGCGCGGCCCGGGCGGGACGTGGCGGTTGGCCGCGAGCCAGACGCCGTCCCTCGCCCGCTCGCGCCCGAAGCCGAGCCGGAGCGGCGCGCCCGAGAACAGCGTCGGCCAGGCGCTCTTGAAGTAGACGTTGAAGTTGAGCGCCGCGTCGAAGCCGCCGACCGCGCGCGCCGCGTCGCGGAGCGCGCGCCGGAGCGCGACGACGCCGCGCCAGCCCTCGCGCCGGCGGAACGGCACCACGCGGTCGACCGCCGGGTGCCCCGCGAGCAACTGCGCCGGCATCGGCTCCGCCACCCAGGTGACGTGCCGCGTGACGCCGGCGCGCTTGAGCGCGGTCGCGACCGGCAGCCCGTGCACGACGTCGCCGAGCCCGGTGAGGAGGACGAAGCAGACGCGGTCGAGGGCGGGCGGGGCGGGCACGGTGCGCGAAGAATACTTCGCCCGCCGTCCGGTCCGGCCGGACCACCCCCAAGTTGTCCGGGGTAGTTTGCGCATCCCCCGCGCGCCTCCGGCCCCCGCCACGTCCCGCCGTCCGCCGTGTCCGCCGCCGTCGCCCCCGATCTGACGCCCCTCGCCCCCGAGCCGGCAGACGCGCCCGCCGCCCGCCCCGGCGGCACGACGGCGCCCGTGACGGTCGCGGTGCGGGTCGCGCGCGCCCTCCGACGTCACCCGATCGCGGCCACCGGCGTGGTGCTCGTCGCGGCGGGTGCGCTCGCGCCGGCGGCGGGCGTGCGGGGCCTGCCGGGCGTTCCCGGCGCGCCGGCGCCGGCGGTCGCGCTCAGCCTCCCCGCGGCGTACGTCGCGCTCTCCCCGCTCGCCCGCACGGCCGACGCGCTCTGCCTCCTGTCGAGCGCGCAGCACGCGGCCGTACTCGCGACGGTCGTCGCCGCGGCGGCCGCCCTGCGCGTCGCGGCCGCGCGGCGTCGCGTGTGGGTGAACGGCGTGCGCATCCGCGAGCGCCGCTCCTTCCCGCGCGCCTTCGGGGCGGAGTGCGTCGCCGCCGCGCTCACGC
The DNA here is from genome assembly GCA_019973575.1 of Gemmatimonadetes bacterium T265. NCBI lineage: Bacteria > Pseudomonadati > Gemmatimonadota > Gemmatimonadetes bacterium T265. The sequence goes on along the minus strand of BPUI01000001.1, from coordinate 1,468,584 downwards.
TCGCGTTCCTCCTCGTCGCCTACGCCGCGGCGGTGCTCGGCCCGCGCCCGATGGCCGGGCTCGCGGTGGCCGACCCCGACCTCGTCCGCGTCGACTTCCACAGCCACACGGCGGCGTCGCACGACGTGCCGGCGTGGATCACGCCCGCGTGGCGGCGCGCCTGGCACGCCGCGGCGGGCTACGACCTCGCGTTCGTCTCCGACCACCGCGCGATCGCGGGCGCGGCGGTCACCGCGGGCAACCCGCGTCGTGCGGGCGACGGGCTCTCGCTTCTCCCCGCGCTCGAGGCGCGGCTCGGCACGGTGCACGTCATCGTCCTCGGTGTGACGGCCGCCGATTCCGCCCTCCTCCCCGAGGACCACATGGAGCGGGTGCTCCCGGGGCTGGAGCGGGGCGGGGCGCTGCCGAGCGGGGCGCGGCCGGTGACGATCGCGACGATCCCCGACCCGGTGTTCGACGTGCTCACGCCCGCGGCGCGCGACGGGGCGGCCGCGCTGCGGGGCGTCGAGGTGGCCGACGGGGCGCCGCGGGGCTACGGCCAGGCCGACCGCGACGGCGCGGCGATCGCGGCGCGGGCGTCGGTGTTAGGCATCGTCCCCGTCGTCGCGTCCAACCACCACGGCTGGGGGCGGACCACGGCGGGGTGGAACCTCGTGCGCGTGCCCGGCTGGCGCGCGATGACGCCGGACTCGTTAGGCGCGGCGGTCGTCGCCGCGCTGCGCGCCGGGCGGCGCGACCTCGTCACGCCGGTGCTGCGGTCCCGGGTGGCCGTGCCGAGCGCCGCGCCGGCGGGTGGCCCGCTCGGGCGCGCCCCGGCGCTCGCGCTCACCGCGCCCGCCGTGGCGTGGGAGACCGCGCGCGAGCTCACCGGCCCCGAGCGCGTCGCGTGGCTGGCGTGGATCGCGGCCGGGACGGCGGCCGCCGCCGCGGCGCCTACCGCTCGGCGCGCGCGGTCACTTCGCGCACCCGTTCGGCGAGCGCGTCGAGGGTGAACGGCTTCTGGAGCGCGGGCGCGTCGCCGAGCTCCCCGGTGAGGTCGAACGGCCCGTCGGCGGACCGGTTGACGGGGCGGTCGACCGGGGTGGCGAGCGCGGCGTGCTCCTCCCCCTCCGACCCGGGGTAGCCGGTCATCAGCAGCACGCGCGCCTCGGGGCGCGCGACGCGGAAGCGGCGGGCCAGCTCGCGGCCGTCCATCCCCGGCATGCGCACGTCGCTCAGCAGCAGGTGCACCGGGCCCGCGTAGCGCTCCGCCACGCCTAACGCCTCGACGCCGTCGCCCGCCTCGAGCACCGTGTAGCCGCGCCGCGCGAGCACCCGCGCCGCGGCGCCGCGCACCGCCGCCTCGTCGTCGACGACGAGCACCGTCGTCCCCGCGCCGTCGGGCGCGGGCGCCGCGCCGGGGCGCTCGGGCGCGGGGTCGGCGCCGCGCGCCGGTGGGGCGGCCGCGGGCGCGGGGGGCGCGAGCGCGGGGAGGTAGATGGAGAACGTCGTGCCGCGCCCGGGCGCGCTGTCGACCGTCACGCGCCCGCCCGTCTGCGCGACGATCCCGTAGACCATCGCGAGCCCGAGGCCCGTACCCTGCCCGGCGGGCTTCGTCGTGAAGAACGGCTCGAAGATCCGCGCGCGCGTCGCAGCGTCCATCCCGACCCCCGTGTCGCGCACGTCGACCGCGACGTAGCACCCGGGCGTGAGGTCGCCCGCCGCGCCCTCGGCCACGGCCACGTGGCGCGTGCCGATCGAGAGCACGCCGCCCCCGGGCATCGCGTCGCGCGCGTTCACGGCGAGGTTGAGCAGCACCTGCTCCAGCTGCCCCGGGTCGGCGAGCACCGGCGCGGCCTCGGGCGCGAGCGCCAGGCGCAGCTCGACCTCCGCGCCGAGCACGCGGCCTAACAGACGCCCGAGGCCGCCGACGACCGCGTTGAGGTCGATCTCGCGCGCCTGCAGGAGCTGCCCGCGTCCGAAGGCGAGGAGCTGCCGCGTGAGCGTCGCGCCGCGCTCGGCCGCGCGGCGGATCTCGCGCACGTCCTCGCGCGCGTCGGCGACGACGGCCGCGAGCGCGCCGGGCGGGGCCGCGGCGGGGTCGGCGGGGAAGGCGTCGAGCAGCAGCTCGGCGTAGCTGGAGATCGCGGCGAGCAGGTTGTTGAAGTCGTGCGCGATCCCGCCGGCGAGCCGCCCCACGGCCTCCATCTTCTGCGCCTGGCGCAGCTCCACCTCGCGCGCCGCGAGCGCCGCCTCCGCGCGCCGCCGGGCGGTGACGTCGCGGCTGACCTCGATGTAGCCGAGTAGCGTGCCGTCGGGGGCGCGGTTGGCGACGAGCGTGACGTCGGCGACGCCCTCCGCGCCCTGCCGCGTGACGAACGGCAGCTCGCCGGTCCAGCGCCCGTCGCGCGCGACGGCGGCGAGGCGCGCCTCGGTGGGCGTGGGGGCCGCGGCGCCGCCCGGGGCCGCCGCGCCTAACACCGACCCGTCCGCCGCGGCGTCGGGCGGCGGGTGGACGAAGCCCGCCTCGCGCCCGACCGCCGCGGCCCGCGCGTAGCCGAAGAGGCGCTCCGCGCCGCGGTTCCAGTCGACGACGCGCAGGTCGGGGCCGAGCACGACGACCGCGTCGTGCAGCGCGTCGACGATGAGCGCCTGGCGGCGGAGCGCGGCCTCGGTGCGCCGCCGCTCGGTGACGTCGACCGCGGTGCCGATCGCCGCCGGGCGCCCGCCGTACTCCGCGACGCGCCCGCGCAGCTCGACCTCCGCGCGCGAACCGTCCTTGCGGCGCATCGCGAAGGGCGGCAGGCGTCCCGCGCTCCAGAGGAGCAGCGCGTCGGAGCGGCGGCGGTCGGCGGCGCGCTCGCGCTTGCGCTGGCGGGCCTGCTCGGGGGCGAGCGTGGCCGCCGCGCGCGCGTACGCGCCCCGCGCGAGCAGCACGCCCACCGACGGCAGGGCGAGCAGCTCCTCGACCGTGTAGCCGGTGAGCGCGGCGAGCTGCGCGTTCACGTAGACGAAGCGGTCGTCCTGTACGACGTAGATCCCCTCGACCGCCTGCTCGACGAGCGTGCCGAAGCGCTCCTCCGCGCGCCGCCGCGCGGCCTCCGCGGTGACGCGCGGCGTGACGTCGGCGACGGCGTACGCGGTCACGTAGTCGCTCGCGTACCCGCCGAAGGCGCCGCCGGGGGGGCCGCCGTTGTGCCCGCCCGCGGCCTGCGCGCGCGCGTGCGCGAGCCCCGGCCCGTCGACCGCGGCGGCGACGAGCGGCCGGCGCGCCGCGGCGGTGACGTCGGCCCAGAGCGCGGTGCCGTCGTGGCGCGTGAGGCGGAGCGCGCGCCACGTCACCGGCCGCGCCGGGGGCGCGTCGAGCGTGGGGAGCCCGGGCACGGCCTCGCGCACGGGGCGTCCCGCGAGCTCGTCGCGCGGCGCGGCGAGCATTTCTTCGGCGCGCGCGCTGCACCACGTCACCCGCCCCGCGGCGTCGACCAGAAAGAGCGCCTCGTCGAGCGCGTCGAGCACCCACGCGGTCGCGGGCGCGCGGGACGCGGCCGGCGTGTGGGACGTCGGGGCGGAGACGATGACGGGCGATGACGGCACGAAGGGGCGCGGCGGCGGACGACGGGAGCGGCGTAACATGACGGATCGCGGCGCCGTCGTCACCTGGCGCGCGGCTTTCGTTGTGTGATCGGCGCGTGAGGGTTTCGTCACGCGGGCCTGTTCGCGCCGCCGCCGGGCTGCTGGATCGTCCGGGTCCCTGTCTGCGGCACGCCTTATAGTGCACCGGCGTGGCGCGCCGGCGCGCCACGCGACCGCGCCCGGCCCTTGCAGGGGGGACGCGCATGCCTTCCTCCCCATCCGGCCTCCGGTCCGCGCGGGCCGCGTCCGTCGGGCTCGTCGTCGCCGGGCTCGGGGTCGCCGGGCTCGCCGCGGCGGGCTGCCGCGCGGCCGTCGACCGGGCCTTCCAACGCCCGACGGTGACCTTCAGCGGCGCGACGCTGCGCGGCGTGTCGCCGACCGGCGGGACGATCGACGTAGTCGCGGTCGTCCACAACCCCAACCCGTACCCGCTGCGCGCGGCGCGCGTGCGCTACCACCTGCTCACGGCCGACTCGGCCGAGGTCGGGGGCGGGGAGGCGACGGACTCGCTGGCGGTGGCGGCGCGCGACTCGGCCACGCTGGTGCTGCCCGTGACGGTGCCGCTCGCCGGGCTCCTGCGCGCGGGCGTCGGCGTGCTGAGCGGCGCCGCGACGACCGGCGACGCGGAGTACCGCGTGCTCGGCGACGTCGTGCTCGCGCACACGCCCGTCGGCGACGTCACGGTGCCGCTCGACGTGCGCGGGCGCGCGGCGCTCGCGCGGCGCTGACCCCGCCGCGACGGCGCCCGAGCCTAACGACGCCCCGGCGCGCCGGCCGGCACCGTCGCACGCGGGCGCCGATCCGCCTCGGAGGTTCGCGGCGCGACCGCTGCGTTAGGCGGCGGTCCTTCCCCGACGCCGGCCGGGCGGAGGCGCCTACCGACCCGGAGGCCGCGGGGCCGGTACGCCGCCGAGCATCCCGCGGACGCCGAGGTCCGCGTCGACCTTCGGTCACCTCGACCGCGAGGGCGCGGGGGCTCGGGCCGTGGTCGGCCGCCAGGATGAGCGGGTCGAGCCAGAACTTGGCCGTGGCCCGGTCCCGCTGGACGTGGACGTGCGGCGGCTCGTTGCAATCGAAGCTCACGAAGTAGAGCCGGAACGGGCCGTGGATGCCGCGGACCGCTGGCACGGGGAGTCGCGGAAGGCGGTCGGGCCACCGTAGCGCCTCGGCGTGCCGAGCGGTAGCCTCGTCTGGGCCCGGCACCTCCGCGGCCAACCCTGACAGAGTATTGCATCTAACAAGGCGGCCGACCCATATCGGCCGATCCGGTCCCGCGCGGGCCGCCTCGCAGCTCGACCTCTCGTGTGGAGGACCAGCGACATATGCGACGACCACTGATGCACATCGTCCTCCTCGCCTGTGCCGCGGTCGTGGCGTGCGCGCCGGCGCGGCCGACGGCGGAGGCGCGGACCGACGCGGCGGGCGCCGGCCTCGACGCGCTGAACGCGCGCCTCGTCGACGCGTACCGCCGCCGCGACCCCGCGGCGTACGCGGCGCTCTACACCGACACGGCCGTCTTCGAGTGGCCGGCGTTGCCCGCCGTGCGGGGGCCCGCCGCGCTGGCGGCGATGGCGCGCGACAACTGGACCGGCCAGCGCGACCTCGCGCTCCGGCTGCGCGTCGCGGCGCGGCGGCTCGCGGCCGACCACGCGACCGAGTTCGGCGCGTTCGAGCAGTCCTGGCGCGACTCGGCCGGCGTGCGCCGGACGGAGTTCGGCCGGTACGCCAGCGCCCTGGTCCGGGGGGCCGACGGGCGCTGGCGGCTGGACCGGTTCCTCGGCTTCGAGGACTCGACGCGCGCCGCGGCCGCGCCGCCGTGACCGGCGGGCGGGGTGCGGGCCGCCGCCCGCGCGGTTAGGCCGGTGCGGCGCCGCCCGCGCGGCGCCGCACCGGCACCTCCAGCCCCGCCACCATCAGCGTCACCTCGTCCGCCGCCGCGGCGACCCGCTGGTTCACGCGGCCGAGCGCGTCGCGGAAGGCGCGGCCTAACGGCGTCGGCGGGACGACGCCGAGCCCGACCTCGTTGCTCACCACGACCCAGCGCGGCCCGCCCGCCGCGGGCGCCGCCGCGGGCGCCGCCGCGGCCGCCGCCGCGAGCAGCTCGCCGGCCCGCGCCGCCGCGACCGCCTCCGCGTTGCGCGGGTCGGGCAGCGCGAGCAGCAGGTTGCTGGTCCAGAGCGTGAGGCAGTCGACGACCACGGCGGCGTAAGGCTCCGGCGCGGCGGCGAGCGTGCGTGTCAGCGCGCCCGGCAGGTCGAGCGGCGCTTCCAGCGTGTCCCAGTGCGCCGGCCGCTCGGCCCGGTGCGCCGCGATCCGACGCGCCATGTCGTCGTCGAACGCCTCCGCCGTGGCGGCGAACAGCACGCGCCCGCGGCCCCCCGCGAGCGCCGCGGCCAGCGCGACGGCGCGGGCGCTCTTGCCCGACCGCACGCCGCCGAGCAGGAGGGTGAGGGGGAGCGCGCCGGGAGCGCCGGATGCGTTAGGCACGCGCGGGCGCCGGGGGCGGGGCGGAGGGCATCCGGGGAGAATCGCCCGCGCGGACGGCGGGAGCAATGGCGTGCACGGGACGGCAGCCCCGGGGCGTCCCCCTCGAGCGGAGCGTACCGTCTGGTCCGGCCGTCGCCGGGCCGCCAGCGCACGAGCCCGCCGTTCCCTTGCCTGCGCCGCGCAGCCCGACTACGGTTGACCTCACAACTGATGGTGCGGGCGGGGTCACGTAGTTGGAAGCCGGTGCGAATCCGGCACGGCCCCGCCACTGTGAGAGGCGCGACGCGTGTGCACCGGCCCCATCGGCACGCGCGCCGCCCCCGGACCGCCCACCACGCCACTGGAGCGCCACCTCGGCACTCCGGGAAGGCGGGCGGCCCCGCCTCGAGTCAGGAGACCGGCCCCGCCCGCGCCCGCATGCAAGCCCCTCGAGGGAGGGGTGCGGGGTGGATGGCCGAGTCGGGGCAGAGCCCCCGCGCCGGCCCCTCGTGGCCCCATCCTCCCCCACCCGTCCTTCGGCTTCCGAAAGGACGGGTTCGTGTTTTCCCCCCAGGCCACCAGACTCCGCCGCGCCGCGCGACTCGCGCTCGGCGCGTGCGTGCTCGCCGCCACGCGCTGCGGCGACCGGCGCGCGGCGGCGGCTCCCGCCGCGGGCCGGCCGGCCGCGATCACCGTCACCGACGACGGCGGCCGCCCCGTCCACCTCGCCGGCCCCGCGCGCCGCGTCGTCTGCCTCATCCCGAGCGCGACCGAGACCCTCGTCGCCCTCGGCGCCGCCGACCGCCTCGTCGGCCGCACGCGCTACGACGTCGCCCCCGAGGTCGCGGCGCTCCCGTCGGTGGGCGGCGGGCTCGACCCGAGCGTCGAGGCCATCGTCGCCCTCCGCCCCGACCTCGTGCTCGGCTGGGAGAACGACCGGCGCGGGGAGGTGCGCGAGAAGCTCGCCTCGTTAGGCATCCCCGTCTTCTCGCTCCGCACCGAGGACACGGTCGACGTCTTCCGCAACCTCGCCGCGATCGGCCGCCTCGCGGGGCGCGATTCCGCGGCCGCCGCGGTCGCCGCGTCGATCCACCACGACTTCGACGCCGTGCGCCGCTCCGTCGCCGGCCGGCCCCGGCCGCGCGTGTTCTACGTCGTCTCCAACGACCCGCCGATGACCGCGGGGCCGCAGACCTTCGTCGCGCAGCTCGTCGGCCTCGCGGGCGGCCAGTCGATCTTCCCCGACGTCCGGCAGTCGTGGCCGACGGTGAGCATGGAGGAGATCGTCCGCCGCGCGCCCGACCTCGTCGTCGTGCCGCGCGGCGAGCGGTCGCGCAACGAGGTGCCCGGCACCGCGCTCGCCGAGCTGCGCGCGCGCGGCGGCTGGCGCGACGTGGGCGCGGTGCGCGCGGGGCACGTCGTCACCGTCGACGAGAACCTCGTCAACCGCCCCGGCCCGCACGTCGGCGAGGCCGCGCGCGCGCTGCGCGCGGTGCTCCACCCCGAGCTCGCCGCCGCGGCGGCGGGACGGTAGATGACGGTAGGCAGTGCGCCCTCGCGCTGGACGCTCGCGGCGCGCCTCGTCGTGCTCGCCGCCGTGCTCGCCGCCGCGCTCGTCGGCGCGGTGCGGCTCGGCGCGACGTCGCTCTCGACCGGCGCCGTGCTCCGCGCGGTCGCCGGGCGCGGCGACCCGACCGTGGTCACGATCGTCCGCGCGCTGCGGCTGCCGCGCGCCGTACAGGCCGCGCTCGTCGGCGCCGCACTCGCGGCGAGCGGCGCGACGTTCCAGGCGCTGCTCCGCAACCCGCTCGCCGACCCCTACGTGCTCGGCGTGTCGAGCGGCGCGGCGGCCGGCGCGGTGTTCACCATCGCGACGGGGCTCGCCGCGCGTAGCGCGCTCGCGCTCCCCGCGGCCGCGTTCGCCGGCGCGGCCGGGACGATGCTGCTCGTCCTCCGCATCGCCGCGGGCGTCGGACGCGCGCTCGACGCGCGCGTGCTCCTCCTCGCCGGCGTCGCGACGAGCAGCTTCCTCGTCGCCGCGGTCTGGCTCGCGCTCTCCTTCGCCGACGTCGAGGCGGTGCGCTCGGCCGTCTTCTGGATGATGGGGAGCCACGCCGGCGCGACGTGGGGCTCGGTGGGCGCGTTAGGCCTCTGCCTCGCCCCGGCGCTCGCCGCGCTGCTCGCGCTCGCCCGCCCGCTCAACCTGCTCGCCGTCGGCGAGGCCACCGCCGCACACCTCGGCGCGCGCGTCGAGCGCACCAAGCTCGTCGCGTTCGGCGTCGCGACGCTACTCGCGGCCGCGTCGGTCGCGGCGAGCGGCACGATCGGCTTCGTCGGGCTCGTCGTGCCGCACGCGGTGCGGCTCGTCTGGGGGAGCGACCACCGCGCGCTGCTGCCGGCGGCGGCGCTCGCGGGCGCGACCTTCCTCGTCGCGGCCGACACCGTCGCCCGCACCGCGGCCGGCGCCACCGAGCTGCCCGTCGGCGTGGTCACCGCGTTCGTCGGCGTGCCGTTCTTCGTCTGGCTGCTGCGGCGGCCGGGGGCGGCGTGACCGGCGCGGCCGCCGCGCCCGCCGGCTGGACCGCGCGGGAGCTCCGCTACCGCCACCCCGGCGCCGCGCGCCCCGCGGTCGACGGCGTGACGCTCGACGTGCCGCCCGCGCGCCTCACCGCCGTGCTCGGGCCCAACGGCGCGGGCAAGTCGACGCTGCTCGCCCTGTTGTTAGGCACCCTGCCGCCGGCCGCGGGCTCGGTCGCGTTCGCCGGCCGGCCGTTGGGCGCCGCGGCGGGGGCGTGGCCGCGCGCCGAGCTGGCGCGGCGCGTGGGCGTGGTGCCGCAGGGGGAAGAGTTCGCCTTCCCGCTCACCGTGCGCGACCTCGTCGAAATGGGCCGCTACCCGCACCTCGGCCGCTGGGAGCCCGCGCGCGCCGCGGACCGCGCGGTCGTCGACGCGGCCATCGCCCGCGTCGGCATGCAGGACTTCGCCGAGCGGGCGGTGGGCACGCTGAGCGGCGGCGAGCGGCAGCGCGCGCGGCTGGCGCGCGCGCTCGCCCAGGTGGCCGCGGGGCCGTCGGGGGGCCCCGCCCCGGGAGCCGCGCTCGCCCTCGACGAGCCCACCGCCGCGCTCGACCTCGCGCACGAGATGGAGGTCTTCGGCCTCGTGCGCGCCCTCGCCGACGCGGGCACCACGGTGCTCCTCGTCACCCACAACCTCAACCTCGCCGCGCGCCACGCCGACCAGCTCGTGCTCATGCACGAGGGGCGCGTGGCCGCGGCCGGGGCGCCCGCCGACGTGCTCACGGCCGAGCGCGTTTCGCACGTCTACGGCTGGCCCGTCGCCGTCGGCACGCACGCCGGCCCGCGCGGCGCGGCGCCGCAGATCGTCCCGCTCGACCCCGTCCCCGCCGCTGCCTAACGCGGCGCGCCGTCACCCGTGTCCCCGTCGTCGTCCATGTCGTCCCGCCCGGCGCACGCCGCCGTCCTCGCCGCGTGCATCGCCGCCGCCGCGCCGCTCGCCGCCCAACAGCCGCAGCGTCCGGACTCGGCCGCGCGCGACTCCGTCCGCGACGCCGCGCGCCGCCTCGCGCCCGTCGTCGTCACCGCGACCCGCGCCCCGGCCCCCGCCGACGAGGTGCCGCAGCGCGTCGTCACCATCACGCGCGCCGAGATCGAGCGCACGCCCGTCAACGACGCGGTCGACGCGCTCAAGAAGATCGCCGGCCTCGACGTCGTGCAGTACCCGGGGATCCTCGGCGGCGTCGGCATCCGCGGCTTCCAGCCGACCGAGGGCACGCTCCAGCAGACCGTGCTGCTCCTCATCGACGGGCGCCCGTCGGGCGTCTACAACCTCTCCACCGTCGACCTCTCCAACGTCGAGCGCATCGAGGTCCTCAAGGGCCCCGCGTCCGCGCTCTACGGCTCGAGCGCGATGGGCGGCGTCGTCAACTTCATCACGCGCGCGTCGCACGGCGCGCCCAACGGCGCGGTGAGCGCGGCCTACGGCACCTTCGCGCAGAGCGAGCTCACCGGGCGCGCGGGCGGCGTGCTGGCGCGCCCCGGCGGCTACGCGATCGACGCCGACGTCGCCGGGCGCCGCTACGAGGAGGCGCAGAACTACCGCATCGGCGGCGACGGGCTGTTCCGCTCCCTCGTCGGCGGCACGGACGCGACGAAGGTCTACACCGGCACGAGCACGCCGTCGCGCACGGTGGGCGACACCGCGGGCAACGGGCTCGTGCGCGACTTCACGACCTACACGACGGGGAGCGGGAGCGCCCGCGTCGGCGTCGCGCTGCCGGGCGCGATGCGCGTCGACGTGCGCGGCGAGCTGTTCCGCGCCGACAACGTGCTCACCCCGGGCGACCTCTACGCGATCGGGAGCGACTACACGGGCGACGGCCGCAAGAACACGCGCCGCGGCACGCAGGACGTCACCATCGGCCGCGACCTCCGGGCCTTCGCGGCCGACACCGGGGCGGCCGGCCTCACGCAGGCGCCGACGCTCCGCCTCTACAACGCCCGCGAGCGGGCCGAGTACTACGACACGCCCACGGGCCCGCGCTTCATCGACTACACGGGCACGACCGCGACGACGGGGCTGCAGTTGCAGGACGTGCTGCGCTACGCGGGCCAGTCGCTCACCGCGGGGTTCGACGCGTCGCGCGCCGACGCGTCGTCGCAGAGCTTCGCGCAGACGGACGGCGTGACGAGCCAGGTCGGCACCTACAGCCCCGACTCGCGCCTGTCGAGCGCCGCGGGCTTCGCCGAGGCGCGGCTGCGGAGCCCGGGCGGCCGCGTGACCGGGACGTTAGGCGGACGGCTCGACCGCATCACGCTCGACGTGCGCGCGACGCCCTTCCGCCCCGACGTCACGCCCGGCACCGACCACTTCACCGTCTTCAACCCGAGCGCGGGGCTGCAGGCCGAGGTCGGCGGCGGCCTCCGCGCGCACGCCACCGCGGGGCGCGCCTTCGTCGCCCCCGACGCGTTCGGCACGGCGGGGTACGCGTTCACCACCTCGCCGACCGGGGCCGAGATCACGGTCGGCAACCCGAACCTGCGCCCCGAGCACTCGGTCACCGTCGACGGCGGCCTCTCGTACGCGCTCCCGGCGCGCGCGCTCGACCTCGACGTGACGTACTTCCACACCGACGTCACCGACCGCATCACGACCGCGTTCGCCGCGTTCCCCGCCGGCGCCGGCCCGACGACGGCCGCGGGCGACCGGATCGCGAGCATCCAGACCGCGGCCAACGCGGGGCGGGCGCGCATCCGCGGCCTCGAGGCGACGGTCCGCTACGACCTCGGGCGCGCGTTAGGCAATGCCTACTCGCTCGCCTTCTTCGCCGGCGGCACGCGCTACTTCCGCGCGGAGGAGACGACGCCGACGGTCGCGGTCGACACGGCCGGGCTCTCGGCGGTGCAGCACCTCGACACGCGCGCGGTGTTCTCGCGCATCGTCCTCGGCCCGGCGAGCACGACGACGCGCATCCGCAACGTCGCGAACCTCGCGGCGACCGCGGGGGCCGAGTACGCCGGCGCCGGTCCTTTCTCCGCGCGCCTCGCCGGGCGGTACGTGGGGCGGCGGTTCGACTACGACTTCTCGAACTTCAACGACGTGTCGGACATCCTCTACCCGGCGTTCCTCGTCGTCGACCTGACGGCCGGGGTGCGCCTGCGGGAGCGGTACCGGGTGGAGGCGCTCGTCGACAACCTCACGAACGAGAATTATTACGAGAAGCGCGGGTACAACCTGCCGGGGCGCGCGGTGCGGGTACGCGTCACGGCCGGCTTCTGAACGCGGGACGCGACTCCAGGCCCACCTTTCCGCCTCCGATGGCTGACGCGACCGACCCGACCACCCCGCCCCCCGACGCGGGCGCGACCACGCCCGGCGGCCGCCGCGCCCCGCGCCCCAAGCGGAAGCGGCCCGGCCCGTACCGCGTCCCCCCGCGCGAGCGGCGCCACGGGCTGCTCATCGTCAACACCGGGCACGGCAAGGGGAAGACGACCGCAGCGTTAGGCATCCTGCTGCGCGCCGCGGGGCGCGGGATGCGCGTCGGCATGTTCCAGTTCATCAAGAGCGCCGCCGACCCCTACGGCGAGCACGTCGCCGCCGCCCGGCTCGGCGTCGAGATCGTCGCGCTCGGCGACGGCTTCACCTGGCTCTCCGACGACCTCGCGGCCGACCGCGCGCTCGCCGCGGCCGGCTGGGAGCGGTGCCGCGCCGCGCTCGCCGGCGGCGAGTACGACGTGCTCATCTTCGACGAGATGACGTACGCCTTCAGCTACGGCTGGCTCGACGTGGACGAGGTCGTCGCCGCGATCCGCGCGCGCCCGGCCGGCACGCACGTCGTCGTCACCGGCCGCGACGCGCCCGACGCGCTCGTCGCCGCCGCGGACCTCGTCACCGAGATGCGCCTCGTGAAGCACCCGTACGAGGACCAGGGCGTCGGCGCGCAGCCGGGGATCGAGCTGTGAGCGGCGGGGCCGGCGCGGAGGCGGCGCCTAACGGAGCGGCCGGCGAGTTCCCGCCCGACGCGAAGCGGGCCGTGTACGACGCGATCGCGCTGCGGCGCGACGTGCGCAACTTCCGCCCCGACCCGGTGCCCGAGCCCGTGCTGCGACGTCTGCTCGAGGCGGCGCACCGCGCGGGCTCGGTCGGCCTCATGCAGCCGTGGGACTTCGTCCTCGTCCGGAGCGCGGCGCGCAAGGCGGAGCTCTACCGGCTGTTCCGTGAGGCGACCGCGCGCGCGGCCGCCCGCTACGCCGACGACCGCCGCGCCGCCTACGGCGCGCTCAAGCTGCAGGGCATCCTCGACGCGCCGCTCTCGGTCTGCGTCACCTGCGACACCGCGCGCGGCGGCCCGCACGTGCTCGGCCGCGACTCGATCCCCGAGACGGACCGCTACAGCACCTGCCTCGCCGTCCAGAACCTCTGGCTCGCCGCGCGCGCCGAGGGCGTCGGGGTCGGCTGGGTGAGCATCGTCGACAACGCCGAGCTCGCGCGCGCGCTCGGCCTGCCCGCGCACGTGGTCCCGGTCGCGTTCCTCTGCGTCGGGTACCCGGTCGAGTTCGCGCCGACTCCGATGCTCGAGGCGACCGGCTGGCGGCGGCGCCTGCCGCTCGACGCGCTCGTCCACGAAGAGCGGTGGGACGACGCGCGCGGAGTGAACGACGGCGGTCGCCCCGCCACCCCCGCGGACGCGGGGGTCCGCCTCCGCCGGACGGAAGACCCGGCCGACCGGGACGGCCCCGACGCGTTAGGCCCGTCCGCCCAGCCCGACGCGTCGCCCCGCGCACTCGCCGCCGCCGTCCCCCCGGCCGACCCCGGCGGCGCGCGCGCCGCGCGCGTGCGCGCCCGGCTCGACGCGCTCGCGATGCCTCGCGGGAGCATGGGGCGCGTGGAAGACCTCGCGGTCCGCCTCGCCGCCGCGCAGGGGCGCGACGCGCCGTCCGCGGCGCGGCGGCGCGTGCTCGTCTTCGCGGGCGACCACGGCATCACGGCCGAGGGGGTGAGCGCGTACCGGGCCGAGGTCACCGCGCGCCTCTGCTACAACATGGTGGCCGGCGGCGCCGTCGTGAACGCGCTCCTCCGCCACCAGGGCGTCACGCCCGAGGTCGTCGACGTCGGCGTGGACCACGCGTTCGGGGCGGGGGCGCGCGTGCGCGCGGCCAAGGTGCGGCGCGGCACGCGCAACCTCGCCGCCGGCCCGGCGATGACGCGCGCCGAGGCCGCCGCCGCGGTCGCGGCCGGCGCGGCCGCCGTGCGCGACGGCCCGCCCGCCGACGTGATCGCGTTAGGCGAGGTCGGGATCGGCAACACGACGAGCGCCGCCGCGCTGCTCGCCCTGCTGACCGGGGCCGCCGCGGAGGACGTCGTCGGCGCGGGCACCGGCGTCGGCGCGCGCGCGCGGGCGCGCAAGACGGCCGCCGTCGCCCGCGCGCTCGCGCGCGCCCGGGCCGCGGAGAACGCGCCCGACGCCGACCCGCACGACGAGGTGCTGGGACACCTCGCGCAGGCCGGCGGCTTCGAGATCACCGCGCTCGTCGGCGCCGTGCTCGCGGCCGCGGCGGCCCACACGCCCGTCGTGCTCGACGGCTTCATCACCGGCGTCGCTGCGCTCGCCGCCGTCCGCCTCGCGCCGCACGCGGCCGACTACCTCGTCGCCTCGCACCGCTCCGCCGAACGCGCGCACGGCGTCGTGCTCGACCGGCTCGGGCTGGAGCCGCTGCTCACCCTCGACCTCCGGCTCGGCGAGGCCTCCGGCGCGGCGCTCGCACTCCCGCTCGTCGGCGCGGCGTGCGCGCTCCTCGCCGACGTGCGCACGTTCGCCGAGGCCGGGATCGACCCGCCGCTCGACGCGCGCGGGGCTGACTAACGGAGGCGCGGCGGACCGGTGTGGACGGCGGCCGTGACCGAGCTGCGGGTGTTCTTCACGGCGGTCATGTTCCTGACCCGCATCCCGTGCCCGCGCTGGGTCGGCCACGACCCGGCGTGGCTCGCGCGCTCGACGGCGTACTTCCCGCTCGTCGGCGTCGTGGTCGGGCTCGTCGGGGGCGCGGCGCTCTGGGCCGCCGCGCGCGTCTGGCCCCCCTTCGTCGCCGCCGCGCTCTCGACCGCGGCGACGGTGCGGGTCACGGGCGCGTTCCACGAGGACGCGCTCGCCGACAGCTGCGACGGCTTCGGCGGCGGGTGGGAACCGGCGCAGGTGCTCGCGATCATGAAGGACAGCCGCATCGGCTCGTACGGCGCCGTGGGCCTCGCCCTCGTCCTGCTCACGAAGGTCGGCGCCCTGGCCGCGATCGCCGCCGCGGACGCCGGGACGGCGGCGCGCGCGCTCGTCGCCGCGCACACGTTAGGCCGCTGGTCGAGCCTGCCGCTCATCTGGGGCCTGCCCTACGTGCGCCAGGACGAGGCGGGCGCGAAGGCAAAGCCGTTCGCGGCGGCCGTGACCGGCCCGCGCCTCGCCGCCGGCAGCGCGCTCTCCGCCGGCGTCACGGCCGCCGCCCTCGCGCCGCTCGGCCCCGCGGCCGTCGTCGCGGCCCTCGCCCTCGCGGCCGCGGTCACCGCGCTCGCCGCACGCTACTTCCGCCGACGCATCGGCGGCACGACCGGCGACTGCCTCGGCGCCGCCAACCAGCTCGTCGAGCTCGCGACGTACCTCCTGCTCGCCTCGGCGTGGCTTCGGCGTTAGGCGCGGCCGTCACGCTGTACCTCGTGCGCCACGGCGCCGCCGCGGGGGCGGAGGGGCGCTGCGTCGGGCACGCCGACCTGCCGCTCGCGCCGGGCGCGCGCGAAGCCCTCGCCCGGCTCGCCGAGGGGTGGCCCCACCCCCGCCCGCCGCGCCTCGTCGCGAGCGACCTCGCCCGCGCCCGCGAGTCCGCCGCGGTCCTCGCCGCCGAGTGGGGCGCCGCGGCGCCGGTGCCGGCCGACGCCCGTCTGCGCGAGATGAACTTCGGCCGGTGGGACGGGCGCACCTGGGCCGACCTGGAGCGCGAGGACGGGCCGGCGTTAGGCGCTTGGATGGCGGACTGGCAGAACGCGAGGGCGCCCGGCGGGGAAGGCTTCGACGACGTCATCGCGCGCGCGGCGGAGTGGCTGCGCGACACGGTCGCGGCGGCCCAGGCGGACGGGGTGCGCGAGGTGGCGGCCGTAGCGCACGCGGGGAGTATCCGGGCGCTGCTCGTGCACGCGTTCGGCCTGCCGAAGGAGGTCGCGTTTCGGGTCCGGGTCGACCACGCAACGGTCACGGGCTTACGGTTCGCGGGCGGAGAGCTTGATGCGGATTGCCGGCGCGCGGAACTGCTGTTCTCGAATGCCGAGGGGGAAAGGTGGAACGGCCGCTCCGAGACTTGAGCGGCGAGCGTCGCGGATCGGTCGGAGCGGGAAGGGCGACGGGTGGGGCGTGGGTGGGGGAGCGCGCCAGATAGGCGCTCGCGGGCAGGTCGCTGGGGCGGTTCCGGGCCGGGCGGGGCAGAGGACCGGGGCGGAGCCACGGGGCGGGGACGGCGGTTGACCGAACGACAGGGTCAGGGCCGGTCCCGGCCGTGCCCGACCCACCGCTCGTTCCCGCTCCGCGTCACGGGCGCCGCGGGTCTTGCCCCGCCCTTGCTGCCCCGCCCCAACGACCTCCCCGCGAGCGCCTATCTGGCGCGCGCTCCCACCCACGCCCCGCCCGTCGCCCTACCCGCCCCGGTAGACCCGGCGCGATCCTACCAGTCCCCCCTCCGCTCCCCTCGGCGGTACGCCCCCAGCACCGAGAACAGCCATCCCCCGTTCCCGATTCCCAGCCCGGCCCAAAACGCCGCCGTCCCGAGCGTCTCGTCCGTCGTGTGCACCGCCCACCCGATCCCGACGAGTCCGATCGCGCCCCAGCCCACGCACTCCAGCCCCGTGCGGATGAAGTCGCGGGTCCGGTCGCGGTCCGCCGCGCGCGCCTCGTCGCGGCGGCGCGCGGCCATCTCGTGCAGCAGGGTGGCGGGAGGCATGACGGCCGGGGTGGGGGACATTTTGCCGTATGCTACCGACGCACACCCGCGGCGGCGAGCAACGGCGTCGTCCGCCCCGGAGCCGGGCAGAGTGTGCGCCGCGTCACAACGACCGGGGTGTGGCCGGACCGTTAGGCGGTGCGGTCGGCCGCGCTCACTCCCGCCAGTCCGCGACGAACAGGTTCGTCTCCCCCGCGGTGGCGCCGCGGCGGTTGGACGCCCAGACGAGGCGCCGGCCGTCGCGGCTGAACATCGGGAAGCCGTCGAAGGTCGGGCTCGTCGTGACCTGCTCCAGCCCCGTCCCGTCGAGGTTCACGAGGTAGAGGTCGAAGTTCCCCGTGCGCGGCTGCCGGTAGTTGCTCGAGAAGATGAGCCGCCGCCCGTCCGCCGTCCAACTCGGTCCGAAGTTCGCCCCGCCGAGGTGCGTGATCTGGCGCTGGCCGCTGCCGTCGGCGTTCATCACCCAGAGCTCCATCCGGTTGGGCTTCACGAGGCGGTCGGCGAGCAGCGCCCTGTACTGCGCGACGTCGGCCGAGTCGGTCGGGTGCCACGCGCGGTAGACGATCCGGGTGCCGTCGGGGCTCCACCACGGGCCGCCGTCGTAGCCGAGCGTGTGGGTGAGTTGGCGGACGTCGGTGCCGTCGACGTTCATCGTGTAGATGTCGAGGTCCCCGTCCTTGAGCGACGTGAACACGACCCGGCGCCCGTCGGGCGAGACGACCGCCTCGGCGGTGTAGGTGCCGTAGTTGGTCAGGCGGCGGACGTCCGCCCCGTCGCGGGCCGCGGTGTAGATGTCGTACGCGTCGAGCTTCCAGACGTAGCCGCGCGACCTGTCGGGCGGGGCGGGGCAGCCGCGCGCGTTGTCGTGTGTGGACCCAAAGAGCACGCGCCGGTCGTCGCCGTAGAAGAAGCCGCAGGTCGTCTTGCCTTCGCCGGGCGAGACCCGCGTCAGCCCGCCGCCGTCGGCCACGCGCACGACGAACTGCTGGTCGCAGCCCGTCTGGTCCACGCGGCCCTGGAAGGTGAGATAGTTGCCGTTGGCGCTGAAGTACGCCTCCGCGTTCTCGCCGCCGAAGGTGAGCTGCCGGACGTTGGCGAGGTGGCGCTCGCCGCTGTCGGCCGGGACGGGGCGGGAGCCGGTGGGGATGCGTTGCGCCGCGGGGAGCGGCTCCGCGGGCATGGGCGCCTGCGCGCCGGCCGGACCGGGCCGGTGCGCCAGGACGGCGAGCGCGCCCGCGACGAGCGAGACGCGGCGGCGCATGGAGGTCGGGAGCGCGATCATGGAACGCACGCTAGCGGGGGAACGCGCCCCGGGGAACGCGCCCGCGCGACGGGCGCCGCTGGCGGCGCGCCCCGGACGGCGCCATACTCGGCCGCCACAGCGCGTCGCCCGTCCGCCGCCCCACGTGACCACCGTCCACACCACCATCCCCAGCCCCGTCGGTCCGCTGCTCGTCGTGGCCGACGCCGCCGGCCTGCGCGCCGTCTACTTCGAGCCGCACGAGCACGCCGCCGCGGTCGCCCCCGCGCGGATCGCCCCCGCGTCGGCGCCGGCGTCCGACCGCGCCGGACCGGCGTCGGACGTCGTCGCGGAGGCCCGCGCGCAACTCGACGCGTACTTCGCCGGCACGCGCACGACTTTCGACTTACCGCTCGCCGCGCGCGGCACGCCGTTCCAGACGCGCGTCTGGGCCGCGCTGCGCGCGATCCCGTTCGGCGAGACGATCAGCTACGCGGAGCTCGCGCGCCGCGTCGGGTCGCCGTCGGCCGTGCGCGCGGTCGGCGGCGCGAACGGACGGAACCCGCTGTCGATCGTCGTCCCGTGCCACCGCGTGGTCGGCGCCGACGGGTCGCTCGCCGGCTTCGGCGGGGGCGTCGAGCGCAAGCGCTGGCTGCTGCGCCACGAGGGCGCGCGGGCGGCGTCCGCGACGCTGCCGCTGCTCTAAACGCGAAGCGGGCGGGCCCGCGTGGGCCCGCCCGCTTCGCCGCCCCGCCGCGACGGACTAACGCTCCGGCGTCGACGCCGTCGTCGGCCGCGGCGGCACCGTACGGTTGGCCGTGCTCGCCGGCGCCATCGCCTGCGCCACCGCGAACAGGTCGCGCTGCGTCCCGCCGCGCTTGAGGATCTGCACCGCGCGCTCCAGCTGCACGTCGTCCTTCATCTGGTGCCGGAACGCCGTCGTGTCGCCGAACGCCACCCGCGCGACGCGCTGCTCGATGTAGCGGTCCGCCCACGCGTGCCCCGCGTCCCACTGCGCGCGGTCCACCGGGACCTTGGCCTGCACGAGCTTCTGGTACAGCGCCTCGCGCCACGCCGGCTGGACGGTGAAGTCCGGCCGCACGCGCCCCTTCTGCTCGAAGGCGATGTCGTTGAGCGCGTTGAAGAACTCGACCGACTTCGGCGCGACTGCCTTCGCCAGCGTCTGCTCCGGCGTCGTGAGCGTGTCGGGCTTGACCGAGACGTCGGGCGTGATCGCGCCGCCGCCGTATACCACGCGCCCCGCGTCGCTCCGGTATACCGGGCGCGCCTTCTTGGCGGAGTCGGTCTCGAGCGAGTCCGGGTGCACCTCGACGAACTGGCCGTCCGCCTGCAGCCGGCGCTCCTTGTGGATCGAGCGCCCGGTGGGCGTGAACCACTTGGCCGTCGTCAGCTTCAACGCGTAGCCGCCGTCGAGCGGGAAGAGCGTCTGCACGAGCCCCTTGCCGAAGCTCGTCGTCCCGACGACGAGCGCGCGGTCGTGGTCCTGCAGCGCGCCCGCGACGATCTCCGACGCCGACGCCGTGCCGCCGTTCGTCATCACGACCATCGGGATCGTCGGCGCGAGCGGCTGCTCGGTCGCCACGTAGACCTGCGACTCGCCCTGCCGCCCGCGCTGGCTCAGGACCTCCTGGCCGCGGCGCATGAACAGGTTGCTCGTCGCCACCGCCTGGTCGAGGATGCCGCCGCCGTTGTCGCGCAGGTCGAGCACGAGGCTCTTCGCGCCCTGCCGCTCGAGCGAGCGGATCGCGTCGCCGATCTCCTGCGCCGTCGTCTCGTTGAAGCGCTGCACCGGCACGTAGCCCACCGTGCCGTCGAGCACGACGGAGAACTGCACCGCGGGCACGTGGATGATCGCGCGCGTGAGCCGCGCGACGATCGGCTGCGCGACGCCCGGGCGCAGGAACTTCACCGTGACCGGCGTGCCGGGCTGGCCTAACAGCCCGTTCTGCACCTGGCTGCTCGTCCACCCCTTCGCGTTCGCCGTGTCGATCCCCGCGATGCGGTCGCCCTCCTGCACCCCCGCGCCCTCGGCCGGCGAGTGCGGGAAGACGCGCGCCACCGTCACGTAGCCGTTCTGCGGCGCCGTGATCTCCATCCCGATCCCCGCGTAGCGCCCGTTCGTGTTGCGCGTGAAGTCGGCGATCTGCTTCGGCGTGAACAGCTCCGAGTACGGGTCGTTGAGCTCCTTCACGAGCCCGCGCGCCGCCTTCTCGTAGAGCATCCCCGCGCCGACGGTGTCGACGAAACGCTGCGACACGAGCCCCATGACCTGCTCGAGGAGCGCGGGGCCCTCGCGCGCGCCGCGCGACTGGGCGAGCCACCCGCCGGCCACGAGCGGCACGAGGGCAACGGTGGCGACGGCGGCCATCCGGCCGGGACGACGGGTCAGACGCATGCGCGAAACGCTCTTGACGAAGAGGGGGACCAGCAACGTAGCGGATACCGCAACGGGCGCCGGCGGGTTCCTTAGAGAATCGGCACTGAATCGGCGCAAAGTCCGCCCCCGGCCTCGTCGGGCCGACGCCCTCCGGCCGCCGTCAGCCCGGCGCCTCGTACTCGACCCACCACGCACGCCCGTCCTGCACGCACGCGGCCGCGCGCACCACGCCCGCCTTCACCAACATCTCGTGCGCCGGCGCGAGCACGCGCTGCAGGTGCGACGGGTAACGCTGCGTGAGCGGCAGCTGTTCCGCCCACCGCTCGAGCGGCGCGCGCCACCGCGTCGCGTCCGGCGCGTCCGCCCACAACGCCGTCAACAACCGGTACAGTCGCCGCGCCACGGGCGACCGCAGCCGCTGATACCGCGCCCACGAGACTGTCGACGTCCGCCCCGCCGCCACGTTCGCGCGCAGCGCCGGGCCGAGCACGACGCGCGCGTCCCCGGGCTCGACGGCGGCGAGCTCGGGAAAGAGCGCGAGCTGCTCCTGCTGCTCCTCTTCGACCACGCGCCGCCGCTCGATCACCACCGAGGCGAGCACCGCGAACCGCGCCACCGCCCCCGGCGCCACCGCCCCCGACGAAACTGCCCCCGGCGCCACCGCCCCGGCGTCCTCCGCGTACGCGCCCGCGTACGTCCCCGTCGACTCGAGCGTCGTCCGCTCCAGCCGCGTGAGCGCGCCGCGCAGCTGCTCGTACGTCCGGCCGTCGGGCGTGCGGCCGAGCGCGCGGAGGAACGCGTGGAGGGTAAAGCTGATCGCGCCGTCGTCCGGCCGCCCGGCCTCACCCCACCGGTGCAGCAGCCCGACGTAGACGTCCTGGTCGAACGTCCCCGGCAGCCGGTCCCCCGGCGCGGGGAGCACCCGCCACCGCGCGCCCGGCTGCGGCACGTAGGTGAGCGCGCCGTCGTCCGCCGAATCGCTGAGGCGGAAGAGCGGCAGCCGCTCCAGCGCCCGGTCCAGCGCGACCATCGGCCGCGCCCCGGTCTTCCCGCCCGCGCGCGGGCTCGGCGTCGGGGACGCCGAATGCGGGGACGCCGGATCCGGCGTACGAGGCGGGGCGGTCACGCCCTCTAACTTATGCGGCATGACAGCCCAACCGTCGGCCACGACCAAACGCGACCGCCAGCGCGCCATCCTCGACATCGTCGGCGCGCACGTGGTCGGCAGCCAGGAGGAACTCCGCCGTCACCTCCACGGCCGCGGGTGGGACGTCACGCAGTCCACGCTCTCGCGCGACCTCCACGAGCTGCGCCTCGCCCGCGTCCCCACGAACGACGGGATGCGCTACGTCACCACCGGCGGCGCGAACGGCACCAACACCGCCGCCGAGCAGGCGCGCGCGGCCCTCGCCTCCCTCCTCCCACAGCTGTTCGACCGCCTCGACGGCGTCGGCGAGCTCGTCGTCGTGCACACCGTACCGAGCGGCGCCCAGCCGATCGCGGCCGCCCTCGACGCCTCGGGCTGGCCCGACGTGATCGGCACGATCGGCGGCGACGACACGGTGCTCATCATCTGCCGCTCCGCCGACGGCCGCGCGCGCGTCGCCGAACGCCTGGAGCAGCTCGCCGCGGCGTAGGCGCGGCGGGGACGCAACGTTTCGGCCCACTCGGCAACGTTTCGGGCTCGCTCCGGACCGCGGCACGCGCGTACCATCGCCGCTCCGAATCCCGTCCCGCCGGAGCCGACCATGACGAACCTCGAAGCCGCCGCCCACCCCACGCCCGCCCCGCCGACGAGCGCTCCACCCTACGACGTCCTGCCGCGCGCGGCCGCAGGCTACCGTCTTCTCCGCGCGTGGCAACGCGCCCTCGACGTCGCGGCCCACGCCCACCGCCTCGCGCAGACGCTCCCCGCCGACGGGCTCGGCGCCCTCGCCGACGACCTGCGGCGCGCCGCGGCGGCGGTGCCCGCGCAGATCGCCGCCGGCAACCTGGCGTACGACCGCGCCGAGCACCGCCGCGCCCTCCTCGCCGCGCAGGCGGCCCTCGCGCGCGTCGAGACGCTCGCGCTCCTCGCCGAACGCCTCGCCGCCGCGTCGCCGACCGACGTCGCCGCCCTGCTCGCCGATTCGGCGGACACGCTCCGGCTCGTGCGCGGGCTCACGCGCGTCGTCGGCGCCGTGTGCGAGCCCGCCGCGGGGCTCGAGCCCGCACCCGTCGTCCGGCGCGCGCGGCGCCCGCGCCGCCCCGCACCAGAACTCGCCCGCTGACCGCGGCCGGCGTTAGTCGCGGACGACCTTCGCGTGGCGCGTGCGGATCAGGATCACGCCGTTCGCGGACCGCGACCCATAAATGCTCGCCTCGGCGTCCTTGAGGACGTCGATCCGCTCGACGTCCTGCGGCGGGATCGAGTTCAGGACGCCGACGCCGTCGGCGACCGGCTGGCCGTCGATGACGAAGAGCGGGTCGGCGCGGCTATACGCGCTGAGCGTCGACGCGCCCCGGATCACCACCGAGTAGCTCCCGTCGCCGCGCGGCGTGACGACCACGCCGGGCACCCGCTGCAGCAGTTCCTCGACCCGCGTCATGTGCTGCGTCCGCGCCTCGTCGCCCGACACGCTGCTCACGCTGCCCGTCGTGCGCCGCCGGTCCTGCGCCCCGTAGCCGACCTGCACGCTGTCCCCCGCCCGCGCCGTCCGCCGCACGCCGGCCAACTGCGCGCCCCCGCTCGCACACCCCGCCACCACCGCCGCCGCCCACACGCCCGCGACCGCACACCGCCGAGTCTCCGTGCTCGTGCGCATCTCGCCCCCCTCCTCGGCTTCGCCGAGTTCGCTGCTGCCGGGCCGCCGCCGGCCCACCGTGCGCGCCGCACCCCGGCGCACCCTGCACAGTGGGGCCCCGCGCGCCCGCGCGCCAGTCCACCCGCTCAGCGTGCGTTGCCGGCGGCCGTCTGCAGCATCGGCGAGCGAGCACCGGCCGTCCCACTCCCCGGAACTCGAAGCCGCCCGTTTCTCGTTGACTTCGGTTCTGGATCGGCTAGATATGCACAAACACTGCATAACTAATCGGAGCTCGCCATGTCCCGCCCGTCCGCGTCCACCCCGTCCCAGCCGCCCGTCCGCACGATCGCGCTCGCCTATTCGGGCGGCCTCGACACGTCGATCATCGTTCCGTGGCTCAAGGAGCATTATCCGGGCGCGAAGGTCGTCTGCGTGGCGGCCGACATCGGGCAGGGCGACGAGCTCGACGGGGTGCGGCAGAAGGCGATCGCCTCGGGCGCCGACGCGTGCTACATCGAGGACCTGCGGGAGGAGTTCGTCCGCGACTTCATCTTCCCGACCCTCCGCGCCGGGGCGATCTACGACCGCAAGTACCTGCTCGGCACCTCCATGGCCCGCCCGCTCATCGCGCGGCGTCAGGTCGAGATCGCCCGCGAGGTCGGCGCCGACGCGCTCGCCCACGGCTGCACAGGCAAGGGCAACGACCAGGTGCGCTTCGAGCTGACGTACATGGCCTTTGCCCCCGACCTGCCGGTCATCGCGCCGTGGCGCGAGTGGGACATCCGCTCCCGCGAGGACGCGCTCCGGTACGCGGCCGAGAAGGGCGTGCCGGTGGCGGCGACGCTGACGAAGATTTACTCGCGGGATCGGAACATCTGGCACCTCTCGCACGAGGGCGGCCAGCTCGAGAACCCGGGGGTCGCGCCCGCGGAGGACATGTTCCAGCTCACCGCCGACCCCGTCACCTCCGCCCCCGACGTCCCCGACCAGGTCACGGTCGCCTTCGAGCAGGGCACCCCCGTCGCGGTCGACGGCGAGCGCCTCGGCCCGGTCGACCTGCTCACGCGTCTCAACGCGATCGGCGCCCGCCACGGCGTCGGCCGCATCGACCTCGTCGAGGACCGGCTGATCGGCATGAAGTCGCGCGGCGTCTACGAGACCCCGGGCGGCACGATTCTCTACGCCGCGCACTCCGAGCTGGAGCAGCTCGTCCTGGACCGCCGCACACTCGCGGCCAAGGACGTGATCGCGCCGCGCTACGCCGACCTCGTCTACGAGGGGCGCTGGTGGACGACGGAGCGCGAGGCCTACGACGCGTTCGTCGCCGCCACCCAGGCGCGCGTCTCCGGCGCGGTCACGCTCCGCCTCTTCAAGGGCTCGGCCCAGGTGATCGGCCGCGAGAGCCCGCACGCGCTCTACGACGAGCGGTTCGTGACCTTCGGCGAGGACGACGTCTACCAGCAGTCCGACGCGGCCGGCTTCATCCGGCTGTACGGGCTGTCGCAGCGCGTGCGCGCGCTCAAGGATCTGGAGCTGGCCGGGGCCGTCGCCCCGACCCCCGCGCCGCTTGCCGCCGTCCCCGCCGACGATGCCGCGACCGAGGCGCCGATCGCGTCCGGCGACGCCAAGTTCCCCGCCGTCGGGGCGGAGCAGGGCGAGCCGGCGCTGGCGGGGGATTGAGCGGAGGGAGCGGGCGCGGCGTTAGACCGGGCGGGCGAGCGGTACGGCGCTGTTGGTCGGGCGCTGTTGGTGGAACGCTGTTGATACGGCGCTGTTGGTCGGGCGCTGTTGATGCGGCGCTGTTGGAACGGCGGGAGCGCCGAGCCGAGCGGGCCGCCTTACCAACAGCGTTTCACCAACAGCGCCGCATCAACAGCGTTCCACCAACAGCGCCGCATCAACAGCGTTCCACCAACAGCGCCCGACCAACAGCGCCCGACCAACAGCGCCCGACCAACAGCGCCCCACCTCCGCTCACCCGGCCGCCCCGTGTAGCGTAGTTCGCATGACTCCCCCCGCAACACACAAACTCTGGGGCGGCCGCTTCGCCGGCGGCCCCTCCCCGCTCCTCGACGCGATCAACCGCAGCATCGGCGTCGACCTCCGCCTCTGGCCGCACGACGTCCGCCTCTCACAGGCGTGGGCCGCCGCGCTCGCCGAGGGCGGAGTGCTCACGGCCGAGGAGCGCGACCAGATCGTCGCCGGGCTGGACCGCGTCGCCGCGCGCATCGCGGCCGGGGAGCCGCCGACCGCGGCGGACGAGGACGTCCACACCTTCGTCGACCGGCTGCTGCACGAGGCGTTAGGCGGCGCGCCCGCGGCCGGCAAGCTGCACACCGGCCGCAGCCGCAACGACCAGGTCGCGACCGCGACGCGGCTCTGGGCGCTCGAGGCCTGCCGCGAGGTCGACGCCGCCGCGCGCGACCTGCAGGCCGTCCTCGTCGCGCGCGCGGAGGGGCTGCGGCACGCGCTCATGCCCGCCTACACGCACCTGCAGCGCGCGCAGCCCGTGTCGGCGGCGCACTGGCTCCTCTCGCACGTCTGGCCGCTCGCGCGCGACCGGCGGCGCCTCGCGGCCGCGGCCCGCGGCGCGTCGACGATGCCGTTAGGCTCCGGCGCGGTCGCCGGCTCCGCGTTCCCGGTCCCGCGCGAGTCGCTCCGCCGCGCGCTCGGCTTCGACGCCGTCAGCGAGAACAGCATCGACGCCGTCGGCGACCGCGACTTCGTGGCCGAGTTCCTCTTCGCGCTCGCCCTCATGGGCGCGCACCTGTCGCGGCTCGCGGAGGACCTGATCCTCTTCGGCTCGAGCGAGTTCGGCTTCGTGCGCTTCGGCGACGGCTTCTCGACCGGGTCGAGCATGATGCCGCAGAAGCGGAACCCCGACGCGCTGGAGCTCGCCCGCGGCGCGGCCGCGCGCTCCCTCGGCGACCTCGTCGCCATGTTAGGCACCCTCAAGGGCCTGCCGAGCGGGTACAACAAGGACCTGCAGGACGACAAGCGCGCGCTGTTCGACGCCGTCGACCTCGCGCTCCTCGTGCTGCCCGCGGTCGCGGGGACGGTCGCCGAGCTGACGTTCGACGAGGCGCGCCTGCGCGCGGCGGTGACGCCGGCGATGATGGCGACCGACCTCGCCGACCACATGGTGCGAGGGGGCGCGACGTTCCGCGAGGCGCACGCGGCGGTCGGGGCGCTCGTGCGGGCGGCGGAGGAACAGGGGGTGGAGCTGGACGATCTGGGGGCGGAACGGATGGTGGCGGAGCACCCGGCGCTCGCGGGCGCGGAGGGGGCGCTCGCGGCGGAGGCGAGTGTGGCGCAGAGGGAAGTCAGAGGGGGGACGGGACCGAAGGCCGTTCTCCTGCAGTTGGAGGAGGCGAAGAGGGCGATCGCGGAGTAGCGCGGCGGGACGGGCGACGGGTAAGGCGGGACGGGCGAAGCGACGAATGGGGCGTGGGTGGGGGAGCGTGCCAGATAAGCGCTTGCGGATCGGTCGTGGGGCGGTTCCGAACACCGCGGGGCCGAAGACCGAGGCGGAGCCACGGGACGGGACCGGCGGCTGACTGGACGACAGGAGCCGGGCAGCTCCCCGCGGCGGTGCCCGACCCGGCCGCCGCTGCCGCCCCGCGTCACGGGCGCCGCGGGTGTCGCCCCGCCCCGCCTCGCCAGCCCCGCCCCGCTCATCCCGTCGAGACTTCGCCTCCCCGGTACCAGTATCCCACCCCGAGCAGGAATCCCCCGACCAGCAGATAACTCCCGACCCGGAGCGCGACCGCGTCGAGCTGCGACACTTCGACGAGCGCCTTGAGCGCCGCGTAGAGCGCGAGCGCGAGCCCCGCTTGCCGCGCCGCCGCGATCCTTCGGGCGCGGCCGAGCGCCAGCGTGGCCACGCCAGCGACCGCGAAGTAGCCGACGAGCAGGAACGTTGCCATGTCGGGCGCCACCGCGCCCGCGAGCTCCTGCCGTCCCCAGAGCAGCGCGACGCCTGCCGCGACGGCCACCACCGCCGCCCGTTCGGCGCGCGGCAGCAGGTCGTCACCCGCGCGCCAGACCACGGCCGCGCACACGGCCCACCCACCCACGACCGCCGCCGCACCGGCCGACGGCGCGGTGAGGAACGGCCGGTAAGCGAACGCCGGCCGGTCCGCGAGGAGCGCCGCGTCCCACACCGTCGCGCCTGCGAGTACGACGAGCGGCGGCGCGAGGGCGAGCAGCGGGCGCGCGTCGACGCCGGTCACGGCGCTCCGCCCGGGCACGCGCGCGAACACCGCCGCGGTCAGCGCGGCGTGCCCGCCGAGGAGCGCGAGACGGAGGGCGTCGTGGATGTTGGTCCAGACGATCGCGATGAGGGCGCTCGCGAGCCCCGCCGCGGCGAGGTGCGGCCCGAGCCGCGGGTCGGGGCCGTCCGTGCGCGAGCCGTGCCACGCGACGACGACGGCCGTCGCGGAGAGCCCGCTCCACAGCGCCGCGATTGCGGCCGCCGCGGGCCGCGCGCCCCCGCCGAGTGCCGTGAGTGCGGCGCCGAGCGTGGCGAGCGGCAGGGCGAGCCCGGCGAGGACGAGCGGGGACATCCGCAGTTGAGCCCACCGGCGCCGTCGCTCGTCCGACCACGCGGCGTTCCCCGCGCGTGCCGCGGCGGGGAGGGCCGCCACAGCCTGGGCCGCGAGTGTCGCGACCACGGCGTAGCCGATGAGCGAGCGCGTCTCGCCGGCCGTCGCCCCCGCGGCCGCCCAGAGCACGACGGTCGCGGTGGTGAGTTCGGCCAGGACGAGCTGGACGAGTAGCGCGTCCGTCGCGCCCGGCGTGTTCCGCCGATCGCGCGCCCGCCAGAGCAGCACGGCCAGTGGCCCGGCCGCGCAGGCGAGTGCGAACGCGGGCGGCACGTCGCGCGCCAACACCGGAAGCTGAAACAGCCCGCCCCGCGCCCGTCCGCACCACCGCCCCGCGCCGACATCGAACTGTGCGAGCGCGTAGCCCGCGGTCCCGGCGGCGAGCAGGCGGGCCGCGGCGCGCCACGGGCGGCGCGCGTCGCTTCCGTGCACGAGGGCGGCGAGTCCCGTGGTGAGCACGAGCCAGCCGTAAACCGGGCGCACGAGCGGGTGGGCGTCCCCCGCCCCGCTCACGAACGGGGCGAGCAGTGCGCCGCCGACGCCGACGACGAACAGCGACTGCTGCCCGGCGCGCCACGCGGGCGCGGTCAGCGCCGCCGACGCGGCCGCCGCGACGCCGAGCGCCGCTTCGGCGCTCACCAGGTGCAGGTACGGGCCCGCGGCCCACGCGTCGACGTGTACGACGGCGAGCGCGAGGGCAAGCAGCACCTCGCCGAAGCGTCGCGCCCCCTCGCGCCGGCGGAGTCGTTCGCCGAGCGCGGCGAGCGCCGCCGCGCCGAGGCCGCCGAGCACGACGCGGGTGGCGGGGGCGAGGGTGAAGGTGGCGACCGCCCAGGTGAGGAACGCGCCGACGCCCATCAGCAGGACGAGCGCGCCCACCGCGACCGCGCCGTAGCGGCCGACGAGGGTCTCGATCCCGCCCCCGTCGGCGGGGAGTTCGGGCACGCCGAGCCCGGTCATCCAGTCGCGCGCGGCGGTGCGGAGGTCGGCGGTGGGAAACCGGCGTGCGACGCCGGGCCGCGCGGCCGGCGTCCGCACGTCGCGGTAGGTGAGCGGCGCGTCCACCGACCGGCTCGCGCGCAACTCGGCGACCTCCTGCCGCAGCGCCGCGACGGCCTGCTCGAGGGCGGCGAGGCGGGCGTCGTCGGGGCCAGGCGGCGGGCCGCCCGGCTGCGGCGTGTCAGGAGGCAGAGCGCTCACGCCGCAACATCGCCCCGGCGCGCCCGGGGGCGCCAGAATCGGGCGCCCCCGTCGGGCGTGATGGGTTCTCCGAGGCGCGCGTTATTTCACAGATCCAGCCCGATCTGCCGATCGTCTGCGGCACCGCCCGGCGCGGGCGCCGCCGCGGTACGCCGCCGGGCCTTCGCCGCGGGTTTCGACGGCCGCGCCGGTGCGCCGCCCTCGCGCGCGCCGCCGTCGTCCTCCTCCCCCGCGCGCTCTGCGCTCCCCGCACTCTGCGGATGCTCGGCGAGGTGCTCCGCGTCGACGCCGCGCGCGCGCAACTCGCCCGCGAACGACGCCGGCCCGTGCACCGTCCACACCTTGCGCGCGCCGCTCTCGACCGCCGTCCGCACCAGCTCGTCGAAGTCGGCGTGGTCGGACAGGGGGAGCACGAGGTCGCAGTCGCGGTACATGTTGTGCGCGCCCGGGTGCAGCGCCCACCCCGTGAGGTGGCAGACGCGCTTGCGCTCCAGCCCCTGCACCATCGCGGTCTTGCGGGTGCCGGGCGTGGTGAGCAGGACCCGCCGCCCGACCTTGCCGCGCTCGTACCGCCCCCACGCGCCCGGGCCGGGAAAGTCGTAGCCCAACCGCACGTGCAGGTCGCACAGATTGGCGATCGCGCCGTGCAGCACCACGTCGTACCCGCGGCGCGTCAGGTGCCAGAGCACCTCCTGCCCCTTGCCTAACGCGTAGGCGAGCAGCACCGGCGTCGCGCCCTCGGCGAGGCTCTCGTCGACGAAGCGGAACAGGCGCTCGATCAGCTCGGGCTCGGGCGGAAACCGGTAGCGCGGCTCGCCGAACGTGCACTCCATTACCAGCTCGTCGACGCGCGGGATGGTCACCGGCGGCGAGAACGGGTTGGGGCGCAGCTTGTAGTCACCGGTGTACGCGAGTCGCCCCTCCGCCGATTCGGCGACGAGCATCGCGGAACCGAGCGCGTGGCCGGCGGGGGTGAGCGTGACCGCCGCGTCGCCCACGGCCGCGGTCTCGCCAAAGCGCAGCGTCAGCGCGTCGCGCGCGCCGCGCCGGGCGTCGTGCAGCGCGGCGGTCTCCGGGGTGCAGAGGATGCGCGCGGCCCGGGAGCAGTGGTCGCTATGAGCGTGCGAGACGAAGACCGTGCCCGGGGCGTCGCGCGCGTCCAGGTGGAGCGCGGAAGGGGGAGAGTACAGGCCCGACGAGGTCAGACGAAGGAGCATGAGCCGGTCGTGGAAACGGCGGGGCGCGGCGTTCGGGGCGCGGAGAGCGAGAGGTCGGGCGTGGGTGGGCGGGCGTGCCAGGTGGGCGCTCGCGGGGAGGTCGTTGGGGCGGTTCCGAACACCGCGGGGCAGAGCAATCGGGGCGGAGTCACGGAACGGGAACGGCGAATGTGCCCACGATTCGTACATTCCCGGTACCCCGTCCGCGGCGGCACGCTCCGGGCACCGGCCGCCCACGTCGATCGTTGCCGCTCGCAGACGATCCCGCCGCGAGCCGCCGGTCCCGCCCCGCGTCACGGGCGTCGCGGGTGTCGCGGGTGTCGCCCCGCCCTGCCTGCCCCGAACGCCCCGCCCCGCCTTCCGCCCCCACGAGTTTCATGTTCGCCGACACCCTCCTGAGCCTCGAACGCTCCCACCTCCTCCGCCTCCTGATCTGGGGCGCCGGGAGCGTCGTCGCCGGCACTCTTCTCCTCGCCCTCCAGGCCCTCCAGCGCACCGCCGGCTCTCCCTCCCTCCTCCGTCACTTCGCGATCCAGACCGTCGCCTGGGGCGCCATCGACCTCGCCCTCGCTCTCTGGGCTCAGCGCGGCCTCGCCCTCCGCGACTACGCCGGCGCCCGCCAGCTCGACCGCGTCCTCTGGCTCAACCTCGGCCTCGATGCCGGGTACATCGGCGTCGGCGTCACGCTCGCCCTCTGCGGCTGGCTCTTCGGCCGCCGCTACGCGCCCGTGGGCGCCGGGCTCGGCGTGATCGTGCAGGGCGCCGCGCTGTTTCTGCTCGACCTACTGTTCGTCCGGCAGTTGCAGGCCAGCCTCTAACCTCCTCCCGTCGCCACCGCCGCCCCGCCCGATGTCGCTGCCGTTCGCCGATCGCGCCGCGCGCGATCTCGCGCGCGTGACCGGCCACTCGGGCCGGCGGTTCTACCGCGCCCTCCCCGCCGCCAGCGCACTCGTCGCCGTCACGATCGGCGGTGCGGTGCTCGCGGGCTGGGCGCTGGGTGACGCGACGCTCGCCCGCGGGCTGGTCGGGCCCGCGGTCACCCTGCCCAACAGCGCGACCTGCATCTTCCTGCTCGGCGTCGCCCTCTGGCTCCTGCGCCCGCGCGAGGGAACGCCGTCGTCGAACGCGCGCGCCCTGCGCACTGCGGCCCACCTCTGCGCCGCCATCGCGGCCCTCATCGCGTTCACGATCTGCGTCGAGTGGGTGACCGGCCGCGACCTCGTCGTCGACCACCTGCTGTTCCCGGCCGCGGTGCGGGCGGCCCGCCCGGCGGCGGACTTTGCCCCCGTCGGACGCGTCGCCGTCAACACCGCGTCCACGATTCTCGTCCTCGGCGTGTCGCTCCTCCTGCTCGACGCGCCCGCCCTCGTCGGCCGGAACGTCGTCGCGCGCATCGGGCGCGTCGTGCGGTGGGCGTGCACCGGGTTGGGGCTGCTCGTCCCCTACTTCGCCCTCGTCGGCTACCTGTTCGGCGTCCAGCGCTTCTACAACCCGTCGGCGCTTGTCGCGGGCATGGCGCTCAACACCGCCACCGCGCTCACCCTGCTCGGCGTCGGCACCGCGCTCGCCCGCCCCGCGCGCGGCGTGGCGCGGTTGCTCTCGGGCGACGACGCCGGCGCGCTCCTCCTCCGGCGCGCGCTCCCCGTCATCGTGGTCGTGCCGATCGTCTTCGGCTGGCTGCGCATCCGCGGCGAGGAGCTCGGCTGGTACGCCCCGCGCGCCGGCGTGGCGGGGCTCGTGCTCGCCTTCACCGTCGCGATGGTCACCACCCTCACGCGCGCCGGCGCCGCCGCCTACCGTCTTGCCGCCGACCGCGAGCGCATCCGCGGCGAGCGCGAGGCCGCACGCGAGGCCCTCGGCCGCACCGAAGCCGAGTTCCGGGAGATGGCCGACAACCTCCCGCAGCTCGCGTGGATGGCCGACGCCACGGGCGCGATTTTCTGGTACAACCGGCGCTGGTACGACTACACCGGCACCACCGCCGACCAGATGCTCGGCTGGGGCTGGCGGGCCGTACACCACCCCGACTACGTCGAGCATGTCGAGTCCGACTTCCGCGCCGCCGTCGCGGCGGGCACGCCCTGGGAGGACACCTTCCCCCTGCGCTCGGCCGACGGCGAGTGGCGCTGGTTCCTCTCGCGCGCCAACCCGATCCGCGCCGCCAGCAGCGGCAGCCCGGACGGCGGTCCAGTACTCCGCTGGTTCGGCACGAACACCGACGTCACCGCGCAGCGCGCGCTCGAGGCGGAGCGCGAACGCCTGCTCGTCGCCGAACGCCGCGCGCGGGCGGACGCCGAGCGGGCGGGGGCGGAGGCCGAGCGCGCCAACCGGGCCAAGAGCCAGTTCCTGGCGACGATGAGCCACGAGCTGCGCACCCCACTCAATGCCATCTCGGGGCACGTCCAACTCGTCGAGCTCGGCCTCCACGGCCCGGTCACCGACGAACAGCGCAACGCCCTCCACCGCGCCCAGCGCGCCCAGCGCCACCTGCTCGGCCTCATCAACGACGTGCTGAACCTCGCGCGCATCGAGGCCGGGCGCGTGGATTACCGGCTGACCGAGTTCGGGGTCGCCGACTTCGTGGCCGATGTGGCGTCGCTCGTTGAGCCGCAGCTCGCGGCCAAGGGGGTCGCCTTCACCGTCGACGTCCCCGCGGACGATGCCGTCGTCGTGTGGGCGGACCGGGAGAAGGCGTCGCAGGTGCTGCTCAACCTGCTGAGCAACGCGACCAAGTTCACCGACGCCGGCGGGCGGGTTACGCTCGAAGCCCGCGCGGAGGAAGGCGGCGCCGGCCCGGAAGTCATGTTCCGCGTGCGCGACACGGGGCGTGGGATCCCGGCCGAGGACCGGGTGCGGATCTTCGAGCCGTTCGTGCAGCTCGACGCCGGGTACGCGCGGCAGCAGGAGGGAACCGGGCTCGGCCTCGCGATCAGCCGCGACCTCGCGCGCGGGATGGGCGGCGACGTCACGCTCGCGACGAGCGCGGAGGGGCACGGCTCGGTGTTCGCGCTGACGCTGCCGCGCGTGCTCCCGGACGGCCCCGACGTCGACCGCCGCACGGGCGAGGAGCGGCGCGACGGCCAGCGCCGCGAGGTGCCCGACCGGCGCGCCGGCGAGGAACGGCGCGACGTCGGTGACGTGGCGACCGCGCCCGAGGCCTAACGGAGCGCGGCGGGCGCCGGGTGGTGGTCGCGGGGGCCGCGCGCGCCGGCTTGCGGCATCGCCCCACGAGCCGTATGGTAGGCCGGCGGTCCACCGCCCGAGCGCGCCGGCCGTCCACCCGCCCGAGGCCCGCCCATGCCGCTCCCCCGTTCGCGCGCGTTCGCGATCGCCACCGCGTTCCTGCTGCCGTCGGCCGCGCGGGCGCAGCAGCCGACCCAGCAACAGGCCACCCAGCCGGCGGCCTCGTCGCCGGCGGGCGCGTCCACCGCCGCGCCCGCCGGTACGACGCTCACGGCCGACACGCCGAGCCGCACGGCGTCGGGTGCCACGTTCACAGCGCCCAAGGGGTGGTCGCTCGTCGCGGGGCCGCGCGCGGCGGTCGTCACGGCGCCAGAGGGCGACACGCGCGTTGCCATCGTGGACGTCGGCGCGGCGGCCGATGCGGGGGCCGCGGCCGCGGCGGCCTGGAAGGTCGTCCGGCCCGACTTCCGCCGGCCGGTCAAGCTCGTGAGCCCCACGCCGGCGCGCGAGGGCTGGGACGAGCGCCAGAGCGTCAACTACGAAACCTCGCCCAACGAGCGCGCGGCGGTGGGCGCGTTCGCCCTGCGCAGCGGCGCGCGCTGGACGGTGCTGCTCCTCGACGGCAGCGAGGCCACGGCCGAGAAGCGCGGCGCCGCCATCGGGCTGATCGGGGAGAGCCTACGCCCGGGCAGCTACCGCCGCGAGAGCTTCGCCGGGCGCACGGCGCGCCCGCTCGACCCCGCCCGCGTCGATTCGCTCAAGGCGTTCGTCCGGACGGCGATGCGACAACTCGGCGTGCCGGGCGCCGCGCTCGCGCTCGTCGACCACGGACGCGTGGTCTACGAAGGCGGGCTCGGCGTCAAGGAACTCGGCAAGCCGGACAGCGTGGACGCGCACACGCTCTTTATGATCGCGTCCAACACGAAAGGGATGTCGACGCTGCTCCTGGCCGAGCTGGTCGACCAGGGCAAGCTTGCCTGGGACCAGCCCGTCACGCAGGTCTACCCCGCGTTCCGCCTCGGCAACGACAGCACCACGCGCAGCGTGCTGGTCAAACACCTCGTGTGCGCGTGCACCGGGCTGCCGCGCAAGGACCTCGACTGGATCTTCAACACGCGGCGCGACACGCCGGCGTCGACCACGTTCGCCCAGCTCGCCGCCACGCAGCCGACGAGCCAGTTCGGCGAGGTGTTCCAGTACAACAACCTGATGGCGTCGGCCGCGGGCTACGTCGGCGGTCACCTCGTCTACCCCGACCGCGAGCTCGGCGCGGCGTACGACGCGGCCATGCAGGCGATGGTCTTCGATCCGTTAGGCATGCGCGAGACGACGTTCGACTACGCGCGCGCGCTCGCCGGCGACCACGCCAGCCCGCACGGCTGGGACGCGGACGGCCGCCCCGGGGTGGGGCGCGTGGACTTCAACTACTCCATCGTCCCCTATCGCCCCGCGGGCGGAGCCTGGTCGAGCGCGCACGACTTGGTCAAGTACGTCCAGAACGAGATCACCCAGGGCCGGCTCCCGGACGGCCGCCAACTCGTCTCGGCCAAGAACCTCCTGGCCCGGCGCGCGGAAAGCGTGCCGATCGGCGAAGACAGCTACTACGGCATGGGCCTCATCGAGGACCACACCTGGGGCGTGTCGGTGGTCGAGCACGGCGGCAGCATGGCCGGGTACAAGAGCAACTGGTGGGTGCTCCCCGGCGCGGGCGTGGGCGCGGTGCTCCTGACCAACGCCGACGAGGGCGGGGCGATGCTGCGGCCGTTCATGCGGCGCCTGCTCGAGGTGCTCTACGCCGGCCGGGCCGAGGCGGCGGGCGACGTCGCCGCGTCCGCGGCACAGCGCCACGCGGCGGTCGCGAAGGAGCGCGAGCGCCTGACGGTGCCGCCGGCCGCCGACCCGACGGCCGCCCTCGCCGCGCGCTACACGAGCCCCGATCTCGGTCACATCGACGTCCGCCGCGAGGGTGCGGACGTGGTGTTCGACTTCGGCCTGTGGCACAGCCGCGTCGCGTCGCGCAAGAACGACGACGGCACGCTGTCGTTCATCACCGTCGACCCCACGTCGCTCGGCATCGAGTTCGTCGTCGGCGACCGCGGCGGGCAGCGCGTGCTGGTCACGCGCGACGGGCAGCACGAGTACGTGTACACCGCAGCGTCCTGACGCGGCGTCCGGGCGGGGCACCCTGGCGCGGCGCGGTATGCTTCGCCATGGCCGAAGTCACGTTGGACCTGCGCCACCTGCCCAAGCCCGACGCCTACGCCCAGCTCGACACACAGGTGCGCGCGGTGCTCGATGGCGTTGACGACCCGATCGCCGCGATGGCGACGGTGAGCTGCCTCGTGCACCACGCGTTCGGGCACCTGTGGACGGGCTTCTACCGCGTCGTCGACCCCGGCCGCCTGCTCCGCGTCGGCCCCTTCCAGGGCACGCTCGGCTGCCTCGACATCGCCTTCGGCCGCGGCGTGTGCGGGACGGCGGCGGCGGAGAGGCGGACGGTCGTGGTGGAGGACGTGGAGGCGTTCCCGGGACACATCGCGTGCGACGCCCGGTCGCGGAGCGAGATCGTCGTGCCGGTGTGGGACCGCGCCGGCGCGCTCGCGGCGGTGCTGGACGTGGACAGCGAGCGGGTGGGCGCGTTCGACGCCGCCGACGCGATGGGGCTGGCCCGGATCGTCGGGTGGTTCGCGGGCCGCTGACTGCGTCGGCCGAGCGCGTCGCGGTGCGCGGGCCGCGGGCTCTGCGTTACCTTCGCTCCTGATGGCCGCCCCCGGATACTCGGACCGCGTGAACCACGCGCTCGCCTTTGCCGCGAAGCACCACGACCGCGAGGTGCGCAAGGGCGCGC
The DNA here is from genome assembly GCA_019973575.1 of Gemmatimonadetes bacterium T265. NCBI lineage: Bacteria > Pseudomonadati > Gemmatimonadota > Gemmatimonadetes bacterium T265. Next base: position 1,432,543 of record BPUI01000001.1, on the reverse strand, counting down.
GGGCCCCGTACTTCACCGCGCCCGCCAACGTGGCGGTGATCCTCACGCGCTACGGGTGTGACGAGGACGCCGTGGTGGCCGGCATCCTCCGCCACGCGGTCGAGGACATGCTGCGCGACGGCGCGAGCGCGGACGGCGTCCGCGAGCGCCTGGCGGACAAGTTCGGCCCCGGCGCCGTGCACGCCGTGCTCGGCGTCGCGCGCCGCCGCTTCGACGACGACGGCGTGGAGCTGTCGCACGAGGAGCAGAAGCACGACGCCCTCGCCCGCCTCGCGGGCGCGCCCGAGGCGGCGCGCTGGGCGTTCGCCGCGCACGAGGTCCACGACGCGGCCACGCTCCTCGCCGACCTGCGGCGGACGAGCTTCCCCGACGCGGTGTGGCAGCGCGTGGCGGAGGGGCCCGTGGCGCGGCTGCGCTGGTACGCGGAGGCGGCCGAGCGGCTGACCGGCGCCGGCTTCCACGCCGCGATCGTGGACGAGCTCCGCGTCGTCGCCACCGACCTGGGCGGGCACGCGACGGCGCACTGACCGCGCACGGAGCGCGCCCGCGGCGGCGTCCCCTTTCCGGGGCGGTGTTCGTCCGCGAAGCGGGACACGCGCCGCGCCGGCGTCTGAAAACAGTTGGCGCCGTGCCGGCCGCGAACGTCCGCCGTGGCATCGTGTTAGGCCGAATCCGCGCCGCGCGCCGCCGGCCGCAGGTAGCGTGGATGCCACCTTGCCGGACGTGACCCTGCGCACACGACGCCGCGCCGCCGCCGGTGTCGCCCACCCCGCGCCCCCACGCCCATGTCCGCCGAGCGCCGTCCGGTCCGCCGCCGCCCCGCCCTCGTCACCCTCGCCGTCGGCGCCACGTTAGGCGCGGCCGCGGCCGCCCGCGCCCATGACGTTCGCGCCGGGGACGCCCGCGCGGGGGACGCCGGCGCCCGCGATTCGCTCCCCGCGCGCGCCGGCACCTACGCGCTCGAGGGGGGCGTGGGCGCCACGTCGACGTCGCTCGGCGTCTTGCGGTTTCTCTCTCCTCGCTCGGCGCTCGGCGTCACGCTCACGGCCGGCGCCTCGCATCAATCCGGCAGCACGTCCAGCAGCACGACGACGCTCAACACCGGCTCGGTCGGCCTCAACCTGGGCTACCGCCGCTACGGGCGCCTGCGCGACCGCATCACCGCCTACGGCACCGCGGGGCTGACCACCGCGTACTCGCACAACCGACAGGACCAGACGCAGACGACGGCGCAGGGCACGTACACCAACGTGTCGATCAACACGTCCGGCAGCGTCGGCGCGTTCGGGGAACTCGGCGCCTCCTACCTGGTCCTGCGGCGCCTCACGGTCAATGGCTCGGGGCTCGGGACCGTCAGCGGAACGTTCACGCACTCCACCATCGCGCAGAACGGGCCGAACGGCTCGTTCGGGAACGTCACCCGGCTGCACGGCGTCGGGGCAGCGCTCGGGCCGGTACGCTTCGGGCTCACACTGTTCCTTTGAGCGGTCCGCCGGGGCGGCGCGCGCTACACCCCCGCCAGCTCGCGCTCGGCCGGGTACGTGCGCGCCACGTACTCGTCGAGGATGCCGAGGAACTCCTCGACGATCCGGTCGCCGCGCAGCGTCGTCGCGAGCCGCCCGTCGACGTAGACCGGCGCGACCGGCTCCTCGAACGTCCCAGGGAGCGAGATGCCGATGTTCGCGTGCTTGCTCTCGCCGGGCCCGTTCACGACGCACCCCATGACCGCGACCTTCATGTCCACCACGCCCGGGTGCGCGCGCTTCCAGGCCGGCATCCGGTCGCGCAGGTAGCCCTGGATGTCCTCGGCCATGTGCTGGAAGAACGTCGACGTCGTGCGCCCGCACCCCGGGCACGCCGTCACCTGCGGCGCGAAGCTGCGCAGGCCTAACGACTGCAGCACCTGCTGCGCGACGTAGACCTCCTCGGTGCGGTCGCCGCCGGGCTTGGGCGTGAGCGAGACGCGGATCGTGTCGCCGATCCCGTCGGCCAGCAGGATCGAGAGCCCCGCGGCCGAGGCGACGATCCCCTTGCTCCCCATCCCCGCCTCGGTGAGGCCGAGGTGCAGCGGGTAGTCGCAGCGGCCGGCGAGGCGGCGGTACACCTCGACCAGGTCGGGCACGACCGACACCTTGGCCGAGATGATGATCCGGTCGTGCCCGAGCCCGCACTCCTCGGCCAGCGCGGCCGAGCGGAGGGCGCTCTCGAGCATCGCCTCCATGTAGACCTCCTTTGCGCCTAACGGGGCGTCGCTCGCGGCGTTCGCGTTCATCATCGCCGTGAGCAGGTCCTGGTCGAGCGAGCCCCAGTTGACGCCGATGCGCACCGGCTTGTCGTGGTCGGCCGCGACGCGCACGATCTGCGCGAAGTTCTCGTCGCGCCGCTTGTTGCCGACGTTGCCCGGGTTGATGCGGTACTTGTCGAGCGCCGCCGCGGCGCCCGGGTACTTCGTCAGCAGCAGGTGCCCGTTGTAGTGGAAGTCGCCGACGAGCGGGACGTCGAGCCCGAGGTCGTCGAGGCGTCGGCGCAGCTCGGGGACGGCCCGCGCGGCCTCGTCGTTGTTCACCGTCACGCGCACGATCTGCGAGCCCGCCTGGTACAGGGCGGCGACCTGCGCGGCGGTGGCCGCCGCGTCGGCCGTGTCGGTGTTGGTCATCGACTGCACGACGACCGGGTGGGCCGACCCGACGGGCACGGTGCGCACGCGGCACGTGACGGTCGCGCGGCGGCGCGCGAAGGGGGACGGCTCGGAGACGGTCGGCGCGGCGCTGCTCGCCTGCGTGGCGAAGTCGGCGACGGGGAGGATCAACGGCGGCATGGCGGGGAAGCTAGCGGGCGAGGGGGACGGCTATACTACCCCGCGTCTGCCTCCCCGCGCCCTGCTCCGATGACGGCTCCCCGCGCCACCGCTTCTGCCGCCCGCCCGGCCTTCTTCCGCCGCCACTGGGGCGTGACGGCCGTGCTGATCGTCGTCGTGCTGCCGGCGCTGATCTTCGCCCTGTGGACGACGGCCGCGCTCTCCTTCACCTACTCGCGTGGCGACCGGACGGGCTACAACCAGAAGATCTCGCGCAAGGGGTTCGTCTGCAAAACCTGGGAGGGGGAGCTGGCGATCACGAACGTGCCGGGTCAGGCGCCCGAGATCTTCGTGTACTCGGTGCGCGACGACGCGGTGGCGCAGCGCATCCGCCAGCTCGACGGGCAGCGCGTGACGGTGATCTACAAGCAGCACATGCACGCCCCGACGCGGTGCTTCGGCGAGACCGACTACTTCGTCGACAGCGTGCGGGTCGCGCCGGCCGCCCCGTTCCCGGGGTACGGGCCGGCGGCGCCGGCCGCCGCACCGCCGGCCGTGCCGCGCTAGCGATCGTTCTACCGTCGGTAGTCGGGTGAACGACGGGCTGTCGTGTTATTCCTTGGGTCCACCGACCGCCCGGCACGACCGCGATACCGGCCGGGGCCGGCGCGACTCTCCGTCGTCCTACCCTCTGCTTTCACCCTCTGTGACCACACGCTTCGCCTCGCTCGGCGCGACCACGTTCGCGGGGATCGTCCTGGCCGCCGCCCCGATCCGCGCCCAACTCCCCGGCGTCCCCGGCGTGAACCCGTTCAGCTTCGGCGTCGAGGCCGGGCCCGCGTTTCCCGTGGGCAGCTTCGGCGACGCCGTGAAGACGGGCTTCACCGCCGACGCGCTCGTCGAGGCGCGGCTTCCCGTGCTGCCGATCGGCCTGCGCTTCGAGGGCGGCTACGCGGGCTTCGGCCTCAAGAACGAATCCGGCAGCGCGCACTTCATCTCGGGCACGGCCAACGTGGTGCTTCGGGCGAGCCCCGTCGCGCTCAGCCTCGTGCGCCCGTACCTGATCGGCGGCGTGGGCATCTACGGCGGTAACCAGGGGTTGGGGACGAAGGCGGGCGTGAACATCGGCGGCGGGCTCGCGGTGCCGCTCGTCGCCGTGACCGCGTTCGCCGACGTGCGCTACACGCGCGTGTTCACCGACGGCGTGAGCGCCAACTTCGTTCCGCTGCGGGTGGGGGTGCGGTTCTGACGGTCGACGGCTGGTGGGGCGCGGGTGGTACGGCGGAGTGACGGCGCTGTTGGTGCCGCGCTGTTGATGGGGCGCTGTTGATGTAACGCTGTTGGTGCCGCGCTGTTGGAACGGCGCGGGACGAGACGCATCCGCGTCCGGGCGCGGCCGCGGTTGTACCCGCCGTTTCAACAGCGCCCCATCAACAGCGCCCCGTCAACAGCGCCCCGTCAACAGCGTTACACCAACAGCGCCCCATCAACGGCGTAGTCCCCCGCCCCACCACCCCCGCTCCCCACCGCACGCACTATTGTGTCAAGTGCCAGCCCCCCCTATGTTGGCCCCGTTCCGGCGGACGCGCCGGACGGTCCACCGTGGGGGGCGCAGGTCCCGCGGACGTTTGTCGGGGTACGGGGTTCCGCTCCCTGGACAAATCAACACCTCAGAGGAGTAGGAACGCATGCGTACGACCGGCAAGGTGAAGTGGTTCAACGACGCCAAGGGCTTTGGGTTCATCACGCCCGACAACGGCACGAAGGACTGCTTCGTCCACTACAGCGCCATCCAGGGCCAGGGCTTCAAGACGCTGGCCGAGGGTGACCCGGTGGAGTTCGAGATCGTGCAGGGCCAGAAGGGCCCGGCGGCCGAGAACGTCTCACGCGTCGGCGCCCGCTAAGCATTCGCGAGGCGGCCGTCAGCGGGACCGCGGCGGGGGGCTGGATCTTCCAGCCCCCCGCCGTGCGTTTGGGCCTACCATGACCGACCTCGCATGCCGTCGCAGCCGGCGCCGCCGAGGCGCGTGACGCCGGACGACGACCCGGTGATCGACGACCCGGTGATCGACGACCCGGTGATCGTCGTCGGCGCCGGGATCGCGGGCCTCGTCTGCGCCCGCGCGCTCCACCGGGCCGGGCGGCGGGTGCTCGTGCTCGAGCGCGAAGCGGAGCCGGGCGGGCGCGCGCGCTCGCGAATCGTCGACGGCTACACGGTCGACCGCGGCTTCCAAGTGCTCTTCACCGCGTACCCGGTGTTAGGCGCCGCGCTGGGCCTCGCCCCCCTCGCGGGCGACGCGCGGGAGGACGACGCGGGCCTCGCGCTCCGCCGGTTCGCGCCCGCCGCCCGCGTCGTCACGGCCGGCGGGGCGTCGTACGTGGGCGACGCGTTCCGCGCCCCGCTCCGCGCGCCGCTCGACAGCCTGCGCATGCTCGCCGGCACCGCGCTCGCCCGCGCACTCCCGCTCGGCGACAAGCTGCGCGTGCTCGCCCTCAAGCGGCTCGCGACGTCGCTCTCGGTCGACGAGTGCTTCGCGGACCGCTACGACCGGACGACGGCCCGCGCGTTCCTCGCCGCGCGCGGCTTCACGCCCCACGCGATCGCGCGCTTCTTCGCGCCGTTCTACGGCGGCATCCTGCTCGACCCCGCCCTCGGCACGAGCGCGGCGATCCTGCTCTTCACGTTCAAGATGCTGTCCGAGGGAGACGCGGTCGTCCCGGCGGCGGGGATCGGCGCGGTGGCCGCGCGGCTCGCGGCGGGGCTGCCGCCCGGCGCGCTGCGCACGCGCGTGACGGTGGCCGCGGTGCGCGCGGACGGCGGGCGCGCGCGGGGCGTGGTGACGAGCGACGGCGAGCACCTCGCGGCCGCCGACGTCGTGCTCGCCGCCGAGCCGCCGGCTGCGGCCCGCCTCGCCGCGACCGCCGGCGTCGCCCTCGACGGGCGCCCCGACGCGCTCGGCTCGACGACGCTCTACTTCGCCGCGCACGAGGCGCCGCTCCCCGGGCGGGCGATCTGGCTCAACGCGTCGGGCCACGAGCGGAGCCACGAGCAGCGCCACGAGCACGCGGAGCACGGCGCGTCGACTGGGGGCGAGCCGCGGCCGGCGGTGAGCCACGCGGTCACGCTCACCGACGTCGCGCCCGAGTACGCGGCCGCGGACGCGCCGCACGGCCGCCACCTGCTCGCCGCGAGCGCGGTCGGGGCGGCGGCCGCGCTCGACGACGACGTGCTCGCGGCGCGGATGCTCGCGGAGCTGGCGGGGATGCGCCGCGCGGCGGGACTCGGGCCGGTGCCGGCGCTGGCCCCGGTGGCGGTGGAGCGGGTGGGGTACGCGCAGTTCGCGCAGCCGCCGGGGACGAAGGGGAGGAGGACGGGGGGGGGGACGGAGCTGCCGGGGTTGTGGCGGGCGAGCGAGACGGCGCATTCGAGTTCGCTCGAAGGGGCGGCGAGGGGGGGAATGCTCGCGGCAGAAGGGGTGCTCGGGGGGAGGGCCTAACGGAGGGTGTTTGGCCGGGCGGGTAGAGCGACGGATCGTTCGGGGCGGGAAGGGCGACGGGTGGGGCGTGGGTGGCGGGGCGAACGCACGGGACGGGACGAGCGGCCGCTTGCACAACAGGGGTTGGGGCAGCTCTCCCCGGCCGTGCCCGACCCGGCCGCCGCTGCCGCCCCGCGTCATGGGCGCCGTGGGTGTCGCCCCGCTGGCTCTGCCCCACCCGTCGCCCTTCCCGCCCCGAACGCCCCGCTCCGCCCTCCCGATTCCTCCCGCTGGTGCGCGTCCTGCCTCCCTCCGTGTCGTGACCGACGCGCCCCCTCCCGCGACCTTCCAGCGCTGGTGCGCCACCGCCGACGCGGTGCGTGCGACGACCAAACGCCTCGAAAAGAGCGCCGCGCTCGAGGCCTACTTCCCGACGCTCGACGACTCGGCGCTCGCGGTCGCGGCGCGCTTCTTCTCGGGCCTGCCCTTCCCGCGCCACGACCAGCGCACGACGAGCGTCGGCGGCGCGGCGGTGAGCGACGCGTTGTGCGCCGTGGCGGGCACCACGCGCGAGGCGCTGCACCCGCGGGTGGTCGCGGTGGGCGACCTGGGCGACGTCGCGCGGCTGCTGTGGGAGGAGCGCGAGCCGCCGCCCGCGCCGAGCGGGATGACGCTCCCGGAGGTCGCCGCCGCGTTCGACGCGCTCGCCGCCACGCGCGGCGCCCACGCGAAGCGCGACCGGGTGCGCGACCTGCTCGCCGCGTTGGGCCCGGCGGAGGCGCAGTACGCCGTCAAGCTCCTGCTCGGCAGCGGCGAGCTGCGGATCGGGCTCAAGGAGGCGCAGGTCGAGGAGGCGCTCGCGCGGGCGTTCGGGGGGACGTTAGGCGAGGTCCGCCACGCCAACCTGCTGCGCGGCGACGTCGGCGAGGTCGCGGTGCTCGCGCGCGGCGGGCGGCTGGCCGAGGCGCGGCTCGCGCTCTTTCACCCCGTGGGGTTCATGCTCGCCCAGCCGCTCGAGACGGCGGAGGCGATCGCCGCGGCGCTCCCCGCGCCGTTCGCGGTCGAGGACAAGTACGACGGCATCCGCGCCCAGGCGCACGTCGGGCCGGGCGCGGGCGGCGCCGTGCGCGCCGCCCTCTACTCGCGCACGCTCGACGAGATCACGCACGGCTACCCCGAGGTCGCGGGCGCGCTGGAAGCGTTAGGCGCGCGCACAGGCGGGGGGGTCATCCTCGACGGCGAGCTGCTCGCCTACGACCCCGCCGACCCCCGGCGCGCGCTCCCGTTCACCGCCATGCAGCGCCGGCTCGGCCGCAAGACGCCCGACGCGGCGGTCCGCGCGGAGGTGCCGGTGCAGTTCGTCGCCTACGACGCGCTCGCCTGGGACGGGGCGCTGGTGATCGAGGAGCCCTACGAGGAGCGGCGGGCGCGCCTCGCGGCGCTCCCCTGGCCCGAGGCGCAGGGGCCGGTGCTGTACGCGCGCCTCACGCCGCGGCGGCTCGTCGCGACGGCGGCGGAGGTCGAGGCCGCGTTCGCGGAGGCACGCGCGGCGGGGAACGAGGGGATCATCGCGAAGGCGCTCGGCTCGCCGTACACGCCGGGGCGCCGCGGCAAGCTGTGGATCAAGCTCAAGAAGGCGCTCGCCACGCTCGACGTCGTGGTCGTCGGCGCGGAGTGGGGGCACGGGCGGCGCGCGAAGTTTCTCTCCGACTACACGTTCGCCGTGCGCGCGTCGGAGGACGACCCGACACTGCTCACGGTCGGCAAGGCGTACAACGGCCTCACCGACGCGGAGATCGCCGAGCTGACCGAGCGGCTGCGAGGGCTCACCGTCCAGAAGTTCGGGCGGTACCAGCAGGTGCGGCCGGAGGTGGTGCTCGAGGTCACGTTCGACGTGGTGCAGAAGAGCGCGCGCCATAAGGCGGGGTACGCACTCCGCTTCCCGCGCATCCTGCGGGTGCGCGACGACAAGCCGGCGGCCGAGGTGGACACGCTCGCCGCGGTGCGCGCGCTCGCGGGGGAGGGCGGGGCGTGAGGCGTCGGAGGATGCGCCGGCCGGCGCGGGTGGCGAATCTGCGCGCCCCGTTCACGTTCCGCGATCCGGGCCCGTTGTGCGACGGCGACCTGACGCTGTCCCTCGACTACCGCTCGCCCGCGGACCCGGGCCGTGGGTGGATCCCGGCCTACCACTTTTCGCTCCGGGTCGGCGGCCGCCGCGTCGGCGGGATCGAGCTGCGCGTGGACCTCGGCGGCGCGCTCGACCGCTCGACCGGGCACGTCGGGTACTTCGTCGAGCCGGCGTGGCGCGGCCGCGGGTACGCGGCGCGTGCGGGGCGGCTCCTGCTTCCGCTCGCCCGCGCGCACGGGCTCGACCCGCTGTGGATCCTCTGCGCCGTGGACAACGCCGCGTCGCGGCGGACGTGCGAGCGGCTCGGCGGGGTGCTCGTCGCGGGGGAGGGCGGACCCTGTCGGTACCGGCTGGATCTCGGCTGAGTGCGGTCCCGCCGCCCACAACGTCATCCGCCGTGTGACGCAGTCGATGAGGGAAAAGGGCCGTGGACGTCGTCTTGCGTGACGATTCCGTCAGGTCCCGGCCGACGCTCGGCGTGGTGGGACCGACCGCCGGCTCCCGGTCCGGAGCGGCGGTCTTCCCCTCTCACCAGAGCGTCTCCATGTCGATCTCGCGTCATACCACCCGCCGGATCAGCCGGAGCTTGATGGCCGCTGCGCTGTCCGTGGCGGCCGCGCGCTGCGCGTCGACGACGTCCTCGTCCACGCCGCCGACGACCTCGCCCACCCCGACGACCGCGCCGGGGACGCCCGGCCCGACGACGGGAACGCCGACGACCCCCGGCGCGCCGACGACGCCGGGTACGCCGACGACGCCAGGTAGCCCGACGACGCCGGGTAGCCCGACGACTCCGGGCGCCCCGACCACGCCGGGAACGCCGCCGGCGCGGTAACCGGCGCGGCGCACGGCGGCGGCGCTCTACCCGGTGACAGCCGCGGCGGCTACCGCGCCAGCCGTGCGACGTCCTCCGGGGTGTCGACGTCGAGCGCCGCGGCGGGGAGTGCGACCGGGGTGACGAGCCCCGCGTGCGCGCGCAGCCACCGCCCCGCGCCGGCGTCGCCCGCGAGCGTCCGCAGCGCGTCCAGGTGGTCGCGCCCGACGACGGCGGGCACGCCGAGCGTGTCCGCGTAGGCGGCGGCCACGACCGCGCCCGGGCCGCCGAACGCCGCGAGCAGCGCGCCTAACGCCTCCGCGTCGACGAGCGGCTGGTCGCAGACGGCCACCAGTACGCCGTCCAGGGCGGCGCCGGCCGCGCCGTCGAGCGCGCGCACCCCGGCCGCGATCGAGGCGCCGAGCCCGTCGCGCCACCGCGCGTGCACGACGACCCGCACGCCCGCCACGCCGTCGAGCGCGGGCGCGACCGCGTCGGCGTGCGCGCCGAGGACGACGACGACCGGCCGCGCGCCGGCGTCGACCGCGGCCCGCACGGCGCGGCGGACGAGCGGTTCGCCCGCGTAGGGCACGAGCTGTTTGGGGCGCCCGAGCCGCGTCGACGCGCCCGCGGCGAGCACGACCGCCCCGACGCGCGCCACCGCCGGCCCGTCCGTTAGGCCGTGCGTCCGGCGGCCCCGGCGGGCGCGTCGGCGCGGGCGTCCTCGCGCGGCGCGTGGATTGGAGCGCGCCGCTCGCGCAGGTGCCCGCCCGCGCGGCCGCCCGCCGTCGCGCTCACCTCGGCGACGATCGCGAGGGCGATCGCGTCGGGGCCGTCGCCGCCGACGTCGAGGCCGACGGGCGCGTAGAGGGCCGCAAAGCGCTCGGCCGGCCACGCGCGGCCGGCCGCGGCGAGGTCGGCGAGCATGCGGTCGGTGCGCCGCCGCGGCCCCATCACGCCGACGTAGCCCGCGGGCGAGTCGAGCAGCGCGCCCACGTAGGCGCGGTCGCGGGCGTAGTCGTGCGACATGACGACGGCCGCGGTGTGCGGGGCGAGCGCGACCGCGTCGGCCACGCGTGCCGGGTCGTCGCAGGCGACCGTGCGCGCTCCGGGGAAGCGGTCCGCGCGCCCGGCCGGAGCCGCGTGCGGCGCGACCACGGTCGTGTCCCACCCGAGCCCGGCCGCGAGCCGGACGACGGGCACCACGTCGGGCCCGCTCCCGCAGACGACGAGCCGCACCGGCGGGTCGACGCGCTCGACGGCGACCCGCACGCCGCCAACGTCGAGCGTGTTAGGCACGGGCGCGGGGACGGGCGCGGCCGCGTCGGCGAGCACGCGGGCGAGTACGACGCCGTCGCCCCAGCCGCCGTCGCAGCGCGGGACGTTGCCCGGGGCGACCAGCACCCGCGCGCCGACGTCCGGCGCCCCCGCGCCTTCGGCGCGGACCACCGTCGCCAGGCGCGCCGGCTCGTCGCCGGCGAGCGCGCGTCCGAGCAGCGCGGCGAGCGACGCGCCGCGCGCGGGCGCGAGCGGTTCCAGCAGCACCTCGACTGTGCCGTCGCAACCGAGGCCGAGGCTCCAGACGAGGTCCTCGTCGGCGCCGTTGTCGTAGGTGACGAGCGCCGGCGCGTCCCCCGCGCGCACGCGCTCGGCGTGCGCGACGAGGTCCGCCTCGAGGCACCCCGCGCTCACCATGCCGACCGTGGTGCCGTCGACGCGCACGAGCATGCGCGCGCCGACGCCGCGGTACGCCGCGCCGACGACGCGGACCACGCTCGCCAGTACCACCCGCTCGCCGCGCACGGCCAGCTCGGCCAGCTCGGCGACCACCGCGCGCTGGTCGCTCACCGAGAGCCGCTCACCGACGGCCGCTCACCAGGGGTCGCCCGCCGCGCACTCAGAGCAGCTTGTCGGGGGTGAGCGGCAGGTCGCGCACGCGTTTGCCGGTCGCGTGATAGACCGCGTTGGCGAGGGCGGCCGTGACGCCGGTGATGCCGATCTCGCCGATCCCCTTGATGCCTAACGGGTTCACGTACGGGTCCCGCTCGTCGACGAACTGGACGTCGACCTCCCGCACGTCCGCGTTGACCGGCACGTGGTAGTCGGCGAGGTCGGCGTTCACGTAGCGGCCGAGGCGGGGGTCGACGTGCACCTCCTCCATGAGCGCCATGCCGACCCCGAAGACGAGCCCGCCGACGAGCTGGCTGTGCGCGGTCTTCGCGTTGAGCCGGTTGCCGACGCCGTACACGCCGACGACGCGCGGCACGCGGACCTCGCCGAGGTCGCGGTCGACGCGCACCTCGGTGAACACCGCGCCCCAGGCGTGCATCGAGTACTGCTTGGCCTCCTCGCCCGGCTGCGCGGCGCTCGCCGCCTCGATCGGGCGGCCGCCGTTGCGGGCGATCAGCGCGGCGTAGGTCTCGCCGCGCGACGGGTCGGCGGCGAGGAAGAGCCGGCCGTCGCCCGCGCGCACGTCCTCTTCCCGCGCGCCGTGGAGCGGCGAGGCGGCGTCGGCGACGGCCATCTGCACGGCCAGGCGCCGCGCCGCGAGCGCGGTCTCGTGCACCGCCGACCCGGTCGACGCCGCGGTGCGCGAACCGCCGGAGCCCGGGTTCTCGGGCATGTTCGTGTCGCCGAGCTCGAAGCGGACGCGCTCGGGCGCGATGCCCAACGCGTCGGCGGCGACCTGCGTCATCACCGTGTAGGTGCCGGTGCCGATGTCCTGCGAGCCCGCGCGCACCCACGCCCTTCCGTCGGGGAGGATGCGCGCCGCCGCCTCCGCCTTGGCGCGACGCGTCGGGTAGGTCGCCGTCGCCATCCCGTAGCCGACGAGCCAGCGCCCGTCCGTCATCGAGCGCGGCGCGGGCGTGCGCCGCGCCCACCCGAACCGCTCGGCGCCTAACGCGTAGCACTCGCGGAGCGACTTGCTCGACCACGGCTTGCCGCTCTCCGGGTCCCGCTCCGCGTAGTTCTTGAGCCGGAGCGCGACCGGGTCCATGCCGAGCGCGTAGGCCAGCTCGTCCATCGCGCTCTCGACGGCGAAGGTGCCGCTCGCCTCGCCGGGCGCGCGCATGAAGGTGGGCGTGCCGAGGTTGAGGCGGGCGAGGACGTGGTCGGTCTGGCAGTTGGGCGACGCGTACATCACGCGCGTCGACACCGCCGACGGCTCGAGCCAGTCCTCGAGCATCGAGGTGTTGGACGTGCTCACGTGGCGGACCGCGGTGAGCGCGCCGTCGCGCTCCGCGCCCAGCTCGACGCGCTGCACGGTGCGCGGGCGCGCGCCGACGGGGCCGAACATCTGCCGCCGCGTGAGGACGAGCTTGACCGGCCGCCCGAGCTGCCGCGCGGCCATAGCAGACAGCAGCACGTGCGACCACGCCGAGCCCTTGGAGCCGAACCCGCCGCCGACGAAGTACGAGACGACGCGCACGTTCTCCGGCGGCAGCCCGAACGCCTTCGCGATCGTCTTCCGCACACCGAAGATCCCCTGCGTCGCGTCGTAGAGTGTGAGGTGGTCGCCGTCCCACACAGCGAGCGTCGCGTGCAGCTCCATCGGGTTGTGCTGCTCGATGGGCGTCGTGTACGTCTGGTCGACGCGCACGGGGGCGGCCGCGAGGGCCGCGTCCACGTCGCCGCGGTTGGACGACGGCGGCTCGCCGCCGCCCGGACGCCCGCTCGCCGTCGAGCCGCGCGGCGCGCTCGCCATGTCGAGCTCGGGGCGCTCGGCGTCGTAGGTGAAGCGGACGAGCTCCGCCGCGGCCATCGCGTGCTCGAGGGTGTCGGCGACGACGAGGCCGACCGGCTGGCCGTTGTAATAGACCCTGTCGTCCTGCAGCGTCGTGAGCTTGCGCCCCTCGGGCGGCTGCCCGAGCGCCTTGTCCGACGTCGGCAGCTTGAGCGCGTTGGCGGGGGTGAGCACGGCGATCACCCCCGGCGCGCGCTCGGCCGCCGCGGTGTCGGCGTGCCGCACGCGGCCGCGCGCGATGGTGCTCGTCACCATCACCGCGTGGGCGACGCGCTCCACCGGCATCTCGGCCGTGTAGCGCGCGCCGCCGGTGACCTTGAGGTGCCCGTCGACGCGGTCGATCGGCGCGCCGAGGCTCGGCGTTCCGGGGCTCGGCGCGCCGAGGCTGGGGGTGCCCGTGACGTCGGTACTCATGCCGACACCTCCGTCAGCGCGCGCACGAGCGTGCGCTTGGCGAGTTCGATCTTGAAGGCGTTCTCGCGGTAGGGCACGGCGCCCTTGAGCGCCGCGTCGGCCGCGGCGCGGAAGGTGGCCTCCGTCGCCGGGCGGCCGACGAGCGCGCGCTCGGCCTCGCGCGCGCGCCACGGCTTGGTGGCGACGCCGCCTAACGCGACGCGCGCGTCGCGCACCGTACCGCCCTGGACGTCGAGCGCGACGGCCGCGGAGGCGAGGGCGAAGGCGTAGCTCGCGCGGTCGCGCACCTTGCGGTACGTCGAGCGCCGCGCGGCCTCGAGCGGCGGCAGGTCGAGCGCGGTGATGAACTCGCCCGGCCGCAGCACCGTCTCGCGCTCGGGGTGGTCGCCGGGCGTGAGGTGGAAGTCGGGGAAGGGGATCGTCCGCTCGCCCGCGCCCGGCGTGCGCACGCGCACCACGGCGTCCATCGCCGTCAGCGCGACGGCGAAGTCCGACGGGTGCGTCGCGATGCAGTGTTTGCTCGTGCCGAGCACGGCGTTGGTGCGGTTGTAGCCGGGGATCGACGGGCAGCCGGAGCCGGGCTCGCGCTTGTTGCACGGCGTGCCGGTGTCGCGGAAGTACGGGCAGCGGGTGCGCTGCAGCACGTTGCCGCCCAACGTCGCCATGTTGCGGAGCTGCCCCGACGCGGCGAGCAGGAGCGACTCGCTCACCGCGGGGTAGCGCTCGCGCACGCGCGCGTCCCACCCGACGTCGCTCATCCGCGCGAGTGCGCCGAGGCGGAGGCCGCCGTCGGGCAGGACCGCGACCGCGGCGAGGGCCGGGTCGCGCCCGGCGAGCGCGTTGACGTCGACGACGTGCGAGGGCGTCTCGACGCCGAGCTGCATGAGGTCGACGAGGTTGGTGCCGCCCGCGACGAAGCGCGTGCCCGGGGCCGCGCCGGCGCGGACGGCCGCGTCGACGTCGGACGCGACGACGTAGTCGAAAGGAGTCACTGGTCGAGGGGCTGCATCAGTCGGCGGGCTGCATGGCGGAGCGCGAGGCCGTGTGGCCGCGCACCTCCTGGATGGCGGCGACGATCCCGGGGTAGGCGCCGCAGCGACAGATGTTGCCGCTCATCGCCTCGCGCACGTCGGCGTCGTCGGGGCCCCACGGCTCGCGCGTGACCGCGACGGCGGACATGATCTGCCCGGGCGTGCAGTAGCCGCACTGGTAGCCGTCGTGGGTGATGAACGCCTGCTGCATCGGGTGGAGCACGGCCGGGCTCTGGCCCGCCGCGGGCTCGGCCTCCGCGGCGCGCGCGACCGGGACCGGCGCGAGCCCCTCGATCGTCGTGATCGCCTTGCCCTGCTGCATCACCGCGAGGGTCATGCACGAGAGCACGCGCCGCCCCTCGACGTGCACCGTGCAGGCGCCGCACTGGCCGTGCGCGCACCCCTTCTTGGTGCCCGTGAGGCCGGCGTACTCGCGGAGCGCGTCGAGCAGCGTCACGCGCGGCTCCAGCTGCAGCGCGAGGTCGCGCCCGTTGACGTGGAGGGTGACCGGGACGGCCGCTCCTAACGTCCGGCCCGCGCCGCCGCCGTCCGCCGGCGCGCCCGCCGCGCCGCGCGCGGCCCGCGCCCGCCCGGGCGCGAGGGCGAGCGCGAGCGTCGCGCCGAAGAGCGTCGCGACGAACGCGCGCCGGCTCCAACCGGCGTCCCCCGCGCCGTCGCCCGCCGCGTCCCCGGGGGCGAGCGCGGCGAGCGCCGCGGCCACCGCGTCGGGGTGGGGGAGCGCCGCGGGATGCGGCGCGTCGTCCGAGCGCCACCGCACCGTGCCCGCCTCGTCGAGCACGAACACCGCGGGCCCGTCCGCCGCGCCGTACGCGCGCGCGACCGCCGCGTCGTCCTCGGCCACGACCGGGATCGCCGCCGCGTCGTCGGCGAAGGTCAGCTCGCGCCAGCCCGCGGCCCCGCCCACATGCAGGAGCCGCGCGCCCGCGCCGCCGGGCACCCGCGCGACGAGGCGGTTGTACGCGTCGACGTACTCCGCGCGGGCGGGGTCCCACGGCCCGCCCGCGTGCGCCGGGAAGGCGAGCACGACCGGCGAGCCGCGCAGGTCGGAGAGCCGGCGCGCGCGCCCGGCGGCGCCGGCGAGGGCGAAGTCGGGCGCGGGGTCCCCGACGCCGAGCGGGCGACGCGCGCCCGCGGACAATCCAACGATGGGCATGACGGTCCCGGGGACGGGCCGGAAAAAAGGACGCGGATGCGCCGCGAACTACGGGGCGTAGACGAGCGCGGGGCCGCGGGCGCTCGGGCCGACGCGACGAGCACGCCGTACGCGCACGTGGCACCCGCGCACCCTGAAACCCTTCGGCGACCCACACAGTTTCGTCGAGATCTCTCCTGCAAGAGGTCCGCCGCGCCGGCCGCCCTACGGCACGTTGCCTGCCGCCCGCCCTGGCTTCCTCATCACCGGAGAGCAAACGGTGGCCGACGATCAGCATGTGAGCGGCGCGCGCCCCGCGGGCGGCCCCGACGCCGAAGACCCCGCGTACAAGCGGCTCGAATCGCAGCGCCGGGCGCCGCATGCGCAGGGCGACAGCCAGGCGACCGCGGAAACCGAGGACGCGGACCGCGCGTTCCAGGAGAGCCGCGGCAACCACGACGCCCGGCAGAAGCCGACCGAGCGCAGCTGAGCGCCAGCTAGTCGCCCGGCCGGCGCGTTCAGCCCGGCGGCCCGGAGTGAGGGCTGCCGGACGGGGCGGGGTGCGGCGCGGCGTGTGCGGCGGCCGCCGCGAGGATCGCGCGCGCCTCCCGCCACAGCGGCCCGTTCTCGCCGGGGTCGAGGTGGGCGAGCTGGTAGTCGAGCGCCGCGAGCGCGCCCCGCAGCGACCCCTCACTCAACACATACTGTCCCGCGTGCTCGGCCGCCGTTTCGGGGACCGGCGTGTAGGCCCCGCCGCCCTGGCCGCCGCGCCGGGCGTGCTCCAGCGCCTCGTTCGCGCGCCACAGATAGTCGCTGCCGAGCCGGCGCAACTCGTAGACGGTCAGGGGAGTCGATGCGTGTGACATGGAGCGGAAAGGTATGAGATGAGACGCGACGCATGAGCACGCCGTGAGAACGCGATGAGCACGTCCGACGCCGAGTCCGCGCCGCCGGCGCCGCCGGGCCCCGACGCCCGCCTCCGTACGCGCGCGCTCGCGGTGATCGCGACCGTGCTCACGGTGGCCGCGCTGCGCCTGAGCGAGCCGGTGACGCTGCCGCTCGTGCTCGCCGTCTTCCTCATCGCGTTCACGTGGCCGCTGTACCTGTGGGTGGAGCGGCGCACGCGCTCGTGGGTCGCGCTGCTGGCGTCGACGCTCGTCGTCGTGCTGGCCGGGGCGGTGCTCGCGGGGGCGGTCGCGCTCAGCGTCGCGCAGGTCACCGCGCGCGGCCCCGAGCTCGTCCGCCGCGCGACGTCGGTCGGCGAGCAGCTCCGCACCTGGCTCACCGCGCACGGGCTGCCCGCGCCCAAGGGCGGCGGCGACAGCGGCGTGCTCTCGGGGATCGCGTCCGCGATCGGGACGCTGCTCGGCTCGACCGCGGAGACGCTCACCCTGCTCGGCCTCACGTTCGCGTACTACGTCCTCGGCGTGCTCGAGGTGCGCGCGTTCCGCGATAAGGCGCGCCGCGCGCTGCGGCCGCCGGGCGGCGACGAGACCGTGCGCGCCACGGCCGACATCGCCCACCGCGTGCGTGGCTACCTCTGGGCGGTCACGGTGACGAGCCTCGTCGCGGGCGCGGCGGCCGGCGCGTTCGCGTGGGCGGTGGGGCTCGACGGCGCGCTCACCTGGGCGCTCACGACCTTCCTGCTCAACTACATCCAGACGATCGGGCCGTTCCTCTCGGTGATCCCACCGACGCTCTACGCCGTCATCCAGGGCGACGGCCCGGGGCACGTCGCGCTGGTGTTCCTCGGACTCGGCGCGATCCAGTTCTTCATCGGCAACTTCGTCGACCCCAAGGTGTCGGCGAGCCGCGTCTCACTGTCCCCGCTCGTCGTGCTCGTCGCGACGACGTTCTGGGGGTGGCTGTGGGGCGCGACCGGCGCGCTGCTCGCGGTGCCGCTCACCGTGGCGGTCGCGGGCGCGTGCGAGCGGTTCGCGCGCACGCGCTGGATCGCCACGATGCTCGGCGACGGCAAGTGAGACGTTAGGCGCGTGCCGCCTCGAGGTTGATCGCCCCCTCGGCGAGCGAGGTCAGCAGCTTGTCGGTCTGCCCCTCCTCGTCCTCGGTCTGCTGCAGGAGCTGCACGTCCTGCTCGCGGCCGAGCAGGCGCGCGTACGTCTTGACGCAGCCGTAGCCGGCGATCTCGTAGTGCTCGACGCGCTGCGCGTCGGCGATGAGCGCGGCGTCGAGCACGTCCGAGTTCGCCTTCGTCTTCATCGTCTTCTCGCCTTCCTTCAGCAGCCCCTTCATCCCGTCGCACGTCTCGCCCTTGGGGCTCTCGCCGAGCCCGTCGCAGATTTGCTCGATCCGGCGCGCCTGGTGCTGGCTCTGGGTGAGGTGGGTCTGGAAGGCGCGCTTGAGCTCGGGGTGCGTGGCCGCCTCGGCCATCTTGGGGAGCGCCTCGACGATCTGGTGCTCGGCGCTGTAGAGGTCGCGGAGCTGCTCGAGGTAGAGGTCCTGCAACGATTTGAGGGACGCCATGGGTCGGGTCTCCGGGGAGTTGGGGTTGGCCCGGTACGGTCGGGCGACCGCGGGGGCTGTGCATGGCGCGCACCACCGCGCCCCGCGGTCGCCCGGGTCCGGGAACACGCCGCCGCCCTGCCGCGCTGGTCGCAATGTTGCCGACGGACGCGCCCGCGAAGACGGCGGTCGCACCGCGCGCCTCCGCTCCCACCCGTTCGCGACGCCGCCCCTATGCGCCACGCCCAGGAGTCCCGCCCGTCGCTCGGCGATGCCGCGCTGACGGGTGCCCTCGCCGCCCTCGTCGGCGGCGCCGTGATGAAGGTCGCCTGGGAGTCGGGACGGCTGGCGCTCGGGCCGCAGGCGGAGTTCGCCTCGCCCACGCGGGGCGCCGTCGACGTGCTCGCCGCGAAGGCGGGCGCGACCCTCTCGGACGGCCAGCGCACGGCCGCCTCGGCGGCGCTCTACGGGGGTGCGATGGCGGCGTGGGGCGCCGTCTACGGCGCCGTACAGAGCCGGCTGCACCCGCCGCTGCTCGTCCACGGCCTGCTGTTAGGCGGGCTCGTCTACGCGGCCAACTTCACCCGGGCGGCCGGACTCACGAAGGCCGGCGTCGTGCCCGCGTTCGGCGACCAGACGCCGCGGCAGCGCGAGCTGTCGCTCGCCGCGCACGCCGTGTTCGGCCTCGCCACCGCCGCGGCCTACGACGCGCTCGGCGGCGAGTAGCGCGGCGGCGAGTAGCGCGGCGGCGAGTAGCGCGGCGGCCCAGTAAGTCGCGGGCGCCTAACGCTCGCGGCCGCTACGGCCGGCCCGGCGCCGCGGGGCGCTGGAACGTCCCGACCAGCTCGCCGCGCGCGAGCACGTGCCCGCGCATTGCCGCGAGCACGCGGTCGCGGTCGGCGCCTAACGGCAGGTCGAGCGTCCGGTCGAGCGCGAAGAGCTGCACGTGGTAGTGGTGCGGCGGGTCGCCCGCCGGGGGTCGCGGGCCGCGGTAGCCCGGCGCGCCGCTACTGGTGGGGCCTTGCATCAGCCCCGGCGGGTCGTCGAGCCGCTCCTGCGCCTGCAGCCCCTCGCGGAGCGCGGTCACGCCCGCGGGGACGTTCCACGCGAGCCAGTGCACGACCGGCACGGGCGGCCGGGGCACGTCCGGGTCTTCCATGACCAGCACGTACGACCGCGTCCCCGCCGGCCCCGCGCTCCAGGCGAGCGGAATACTCGCGTTCTGCTCGTAGCGCGAGTACGCCGCGGGGATCGGCGCGCCGTCGGCGAACGCGGACGAGGTGACCGTGAGGCGCGCCGCGGCGCCCGCCGCCACGTCGGTCTCGGGGCGCCGGATCGCGATCGGCACGCCCGAGCCGCGCAGCACCTGCGCCTCGACCGGGCCCGCCGGCGGCGTGTTAGGCGCCGCAGACGCGGACGTCGCGGACGTGGTCGACGCGCCCGGCGCGCCGCCGGCCCCGCCCGCGTAGGCCACGCGGTAGATCACCCCGTTGCGGTCGTCGGTAAAGAGCAGCGCGCCGTCCCGCGCCACCGCCATCCCGCACGGCCGCCCGTACTCGCCGTCGGGCGTGACGAACCCCGTAACGAACGGCCGGATCGACGTCGGCCGGCCGCGCTCGAAGTGGACGCGGACCACCTCGTAGCCCGCGGGCGGCTTGCGGTTCCACGACCCGCGCAGCGACACGAACGCGTCCCCGCGGTACTCGGCCGGGAACCGCGCGGCGCCCGAGTCCGCGCCCGCGTAGAACGCCAGCTGCATCCCCGCCGCGTGGGCCGTGTAGCCGAGCACCATCGGCGTGCTGACCTTCGCGATCTCGGAGTCGGGGATCCCGCCCGGCGCGACCTGCCGGTGCGGGTTGGGCAGGTTGTTGCCCGAGAAGTACGGCCAGCCGTAGCGCTTCCCCTTTTCGATGTGGTTGAACTCCTCGGGCGGCAGGTCGTCGCCGAGCCAGTCCATGCCCTGGTCCCAGCCCCAGAGTTCCCCGGTCTCGGGCTGGAAGCCGTAGCCGATCGTGTTGCGGAGGCCGGAGGCGAAGATCGCGCGCGACGAGCCGTCGCGCGCGGCGCGCAGGATGGTGGCGTTCTCGGGGTTGGGCTCCGCGCACTCGTTGCACGTCGCGCCGACCGAGAGGTAGAGCGCGCTGTCGGGGCCGACGACGACCATGCGGTCGTTGTGCTGGCCGGCGTCGGGCAGGTCGTGGATGAGCATCGCGAGCGGCCCGAAGTGCCCGTCGGGGAGCACGTCCGCGGCGTACACCTCGTGCACCGTGACGAGGTAGACCTTGCCGCCGAAGAAGGTGATCCCGTGGAGCCCCGGGCGGCTGGCCACGCGCACCGGCGCCCCCCTGGCGCGGCCGGTGCCGTCGTCGCCCAGCATCAGCACGTCGCCGTCGGCCCGGCGCGTCACGTACACCCGCCCCGCGGGCGAGACGGCCAGCACGCGCGCGTTCCCGAGCCCCTCGGCGAACTTCGTGAGGCGGAAGCCGGCGGGGACGTGCAGGGCCGACACGTCCGGGGCGGGGAGCGGCTTGGGCTGGAAGGTGTGGCCCGTGACGGTGACGTCCGACCCGCCCGGGGGCGACTCGCCCGGGTGGGCGTCGCCCTGTGCGGCGGCCGGGCGGGCGGCGGCGAACGCGAGGGCGGCGGACATTGCGCCGAGGGCGCGGGTCGGGATCTGGCGCGGCATGGACGGCGTTCGGAGCGGGCGGGCACGGTCGACCACGTAGCGCAGCGCAGCTTCCGGTCCGCCGGGCGGCCGGCGCGCGGAACGGTCGACGCCGCCGAGGCCGCCGCGCACGCCGCGTGCAGGGCGCGTGTGTACTCCACCATACAGTCCGACGAGATGATGCCGGAGGAACACCTCATGCCCGTCCGCACGCCCGCTGCGGCCGGCGTCGCGGCCCTCTGCCTAACCGTCCTGCTCGCCGCGTGCCTCACGGTCAACCCCAACGCGCCGCGCGGCATGCGCACGACCGAGGCGGGGCGGGGCACCGCGCCGTCGCTCCCGCCCTTCGAGGCGAGCGACGAGGCCACGCCGGAGGAGCTCGAACGCGCGCGCGACCAGGGGAACGCGGTGCGGCAGGAGCTCGTCTGGGTGCGCGCGCACGAGGCGGCCGCGAGCGCCGAGATGGCCGTGGGCGAGTACCGCCTGGCGTACGCCGTCACGCCCGCGCTGCCCTACGCCGAGCCGGGCGCGGGCGGCCGGCTCGTGCGGCACGACCCGGCGCCGGGGGAAGTGCACTTGGGCGTCGTCGTGCGCGACGCGGCCGACGGGCGCGTCGTCCCCGGCCTCACGGTGCGCACGACGCTCGTCGACGCGGGCGGGCGCACGCTCGACGCGCGGCCGCTGCCGTTCGGGTGGTACCCCGTGCTGCACCGCTACGGCGACAACCTGCGCTGACCGGCCGGCGGTCCCGTGACGCTTCGCGTCGAGGTCGCGCCGCCGACCTACTGGCGCCACGACCCGAGCAACGGCGACCGCTTCTCCGACAGCGTGACGGCCCAGTTCGCGGACGTGGCGCCCGCGCCCGAGGCGCTCGCGCGCGTGACGCGGGCGGCCGCGGACCCGGCGGCCCGCGCGGCCGCCGACACCGCGGAGCGCCGGCTCGCGCTCGACGAGGGCGCCGCGCTCGCGCGCTCACTCAACGAGATGGCGAACAACGTCGCGGTGAGCGGCGCGCAGGCGCGCGCGGGCGAGTACACCACCTACGTCGCGTTCGAGCGCGCGGAGGGGTACTGGGAGCCGCACGGGCGGACCCCCGACGGCATCGGCCTGCGCTACACGATCGAGGCCGACGAGAGCGCGGCGCGCAACGCGCACCTCGAGGTCGGCGTACGCGACACGCTCACCGGGCGCTTCCTGCCCGTGGGGCAGCCGCGGGTGACGGTGCTCGACGCGCGCGGGCGCGCGGTCGGCACGTTCTCGCCGCCGTTCATATGGCACCCCTGGATCCACCACTACGGCATGAACCTCCGCGTCCCGCGCAGCGGGCGGTACGCGATGGTCGTGCACGCCGACCCGCCCGCCTACCGCCGCTACGGCCCGCTCGCCGACCGCCTGTTCGCCGGGCCGGTGGACGCCGAGGTCCCCAACCTCAAGATCGTCACGGGGCAGAAATGAGCACGCGCCTGGTTTCGTACGCCGCGGCGGCCGTCGCGTTAGGCACGGCCGCCCTCGCCGCGCCCGCCGCGGCGCAGCGCTACCGCGTCTACCAGTGGGACACGCCCATGCAGGGGTGGGCCGAGCCCGCGCTCTGGAACTCGTGGGTCGCGAGGAGCGACCTCGACTACAGCCACTTCGGCAAGACGGTGCGCGAGCAGGGCGTCACCGCACACAGCGCCGAGTTCGAGTACGGGATGACGGACCAGTTCACGCTGGCGACCTACGCGGATTTCGAGAGCGCCCCGGGGCTGCCGCTGCGCTACACGGCGGCGCGGGTGGAGGGGCGCTACCGCTTCGGCAGCCGCTACCAGCGCTTCCTCGACCCGGCGCTCTACCTCGAGTATTCGGTGCCGCGCGCGAAGTACGAGGCGGCGCAGGAGCTCGAGGCGCGGCTCATCCTGCAGCGCGACCTCAACGACTTCCGCCTCGTGCTCAACCCGATCGTCGGGCGCACGTTCAGCAACGAGCAGAGTTCGTCGTCGGGCGGCTCGTCGGGGGGGCCGTCGACCGGCGAGCACGGCGGCGGGAGCGAGATGGTCGGCACCGAGAACGCGGGGAGCCGCTTCTCGGGCGGCTTCGCGGGCGGGGTGTATTGGCGGAGCTACCACTTCGCGCAGCCCGGGGTCGAGTACTACAACCAGGTCGGACCGTTAGGCTAGCTGCTCGCCGTGCGCGACCAGCGCCACGCGATCGTGCCGACCGTCGACCTCCGCTTCATCCCCGGGCTCGACTGGAACCTCGGCCTCGTCGTCGGGCTCACGCCGGGGAGCGACAAGTACACGGCGAAGAGCGTGCTCAGCTACGAGTTCCAGACCATCCGGCCGGCGAACAAGGCGCCGTAGCGCCGGGCCACGTTAGGCGTCCGCCGCCGGCAGCGTCACCGCGAACGTCGTCCCGCCCTCCCCCGTCCGCGCCAGCGCGACGCCGCCGCCGTGCGCCTCCGCGACCCACCGCGCGATCGCCAGCCCGAGCCCCGCCCCGCTCCCGCCCCGCGCCCCGCGGAAGAACCGCTCGAACACCCGCCCCCGCTGCTCGGGCGGGATCCCGGGCCCCGTGTCCGTGACCTCGACGACGTACTCCGCCCCCCGCCGCGCCGCGGCCACCGTCACCGCGCCGCCGTCGGGCGTGTACTTGATCGCGTTGTCGAGCAGGTTGAGCAGCAGCCGCCGCAGCAGCGCCTCGTCCCCGCGGAAGGGCAGCTCCCCGTCGACCCGCTCGGCGACGGTGATCCGCTTGCGCGCCGCGAGCGTGCGCACCGCGTGCGTCACCTCGGCCACGAGGTCGGCGAGGTAGAGCTCCTCGACCGCGCGCGGCCGCTCGCCGGCGTCGGCGCGGGCGAGGAGGAAGAGGTCGGCGACGATCTGCTGCAGCCGCGCCGCCTCCTGCCCGATCGTCGCGAGCGCGGCGCGGAGCGCGCCCGCGTCGCGCCCCTCGCGCCCGAGGGCGAGCTCCGCCTCGCCCGCGATGATCGCCACCGGCGTGCGCAGCTCGTGCGACGCGTCGGCGACGAAGCGGCGCTGCTGGTCGAACGCCGCCTCGAGCCGGCCTAACAGGTCGTTGAAGACCGCGGCGAGGCGGCCCACCTCGTCGCGCGGGTCGTACACCGGCAGGCGCTCGTGCAGCGTGCCCGCGCTGATCTGCGCGGCCTGGCGCGTCATCGTCGACACCGGCCGCAGCCCCCGCCGCGCGAGCGCGTACCCGCCCGCGACCGCGGCGGCGAGCATCAGCGGCACGCCGACCGTGAGGGCGGTGCGCGCGTCGGCAAGTGTGCGCACCTGCGGCGCCAGCGACCGCGACACGCCCACGGTCAGCTCGCGCCCGGCGAAGCGGTACGCGCTCGTGTACACGCGCACCGGCGCGCCGGCCGTGCGCAGCGTGACGAGCGCCGGCGCCGGCGGGGCGGCGAGGAGCACCGCCCGGAAGTCGGCGGGCGCGGGGGGCACCACCAGCCGGCGCCAGCCGCCGGGGGGTCCGCCCCCGGGGGGGCCGGACGCGATGAGCGCGACTCCCGTCTCGCGGTCCAACACCGCGACGGCGGCGTCACTCAGGCGGAACTCGCGCATCACGGCGGCCACGGCCTCGGTGGCGAACGCGCCCTCCGCCTGCTCCGCCGCGAGCGCCGCCGTCACCGCGCCCCCGGTGCGCGCCAGGTCTTCGTCGACGCGCGCCCCGGTCGCGCGGGCGACGAAGCCGTAGCCCGCGACCGCGAAGACGAGCTCGAAGAGCGCGAACGCCACGGCGTACCACGCGGTGAGCCGGGCGCGGATGGAGGTGAGCATGCGTCGGACGACTAACTGATGCCTAACGAATCGTGGCGGCCGTCATCCTGAGCGCAGCGAAGGATCTCGTGTGCGGACCGCGGCACCGCGGGGCCCGGGACGGTCCATCTTGGCGTGCTTCACCCCTCACACGGGACGCAAGATCCTTCGCTGCGCTCAGGATGACACACCCACTCACCCGTCCGCACCCTCACCCCCTGGCGCGGCCAGCACGTACCCCGCACCGCGCCGCGTGTGGATGAGCGACGACGCGTGGCCGTCGTCCACCTTCTTGCGCAGCCGGTTGACGTAGACCTCGATCGCGTTCGAGAACGGGTCGTGGTTCTCGTCCCAGAGGTGCTCCGTCAGCTCGGCCCGCCCGACCACCCGCCCGGCGTTCCGCGCGAGGTACTCCAGCATCCCGTACTCCTTGGCCGTGAGCGGGATCGGCCGCCCCGCGCGCGCGGCCGAGTGCGTGCGCGTGTCGAGCACGAGGTCGCCGACGGCGAGCGTGGCGGGGAGCAGCTCGGGCATGCGGCGCAGCAGGGCGCGCACGCGGGCCATCAGCTCGCGCACCGAGAACGGCTTCACGAGGTAGTCGTCCGCCCCCGCGTCGAGCCCCGCCACGCGGTCGTCGACCGCGTCGCGCGCCGTCAGCATCAACAGCGGCGTGCGCAGCCCGCGCGCCCGCAGCGCGCGACTCACCTCCAGCCCGTCGCGCCGCGGCAGCCCGACGTCGAGCACGATCGCGTCGTACGCGTTCACCGCCGCCTGCGTGAGCGCCTGCTCCCCGTCGGCCGCGACGTCCACCGCGTACCCCTCCTCGCGCAGGCTGCGGGCGAGCATGTCCGCGAGCTTCGCGTCGTCCTCGGCGACCAGGATGCGCACGTGCCGTGTGAGTACCGTCGTCAGGGTGCCGGCCGTTAAGGTGCCGTTTAGGTGCCGTTCACGGAACGTCGAGGGAGGGCCTACTAACCTACGCCTCGTGCCAGACCCGCGCCCCCGACGCGGGATCCCACTCCCCACTTCGAACCGTCCAGCACCCCTTATGACTCGCACCACGTCCCGCCTCAAGGTCGCCGGCGCCGGTGTGGCCGCCGCCGCCCTGCTCGGCGCCGGCGCGCTCGTCCGCGCGGCCGTCCCGCCCAACCCCGCGCCCGGCACGACGACCGTCTCGCCGGTGGTCGCGAACTCGCCCGCGACGACGCGCCTCGAAGAGCTGAACGACGCGTTCGCCTCGGTGGCGGCGCGCGTCAAGCCGAGCGTCGTCTACATCACCGCGGTCGAGCGCGCGCGCGCCGTCGCGCAGGGCGACGGCGAACAGATGATGCCGCAGCTCCCGCCCGAGTTCGCCCCCTTCTTCCGCCAGTTCGGCGGGCCGCAGGGGATGCAGGCGCCTGGTGGGCGCCTCCCCGGCCGCGGGACCCCGCGCGGCGCGCCGCACGGCGCGATCGGCGCCGGCTCGGGCTTCATCGTCTCGAGCGACGGCTACATCCTCACCAACAACCACGTCGTCGCCGACGCCGAGCGGGTGACGGTGCGGCTGCTCGACCGGCGCGAGTTCACCGCGAAGGTCGTCGGCACCGACCCGAGCACCGACGTCGCCGTGCTCAAGATCGACGCGACCGGGCTCACCCCCGCCCCGCTCGGCAACAGCGACGCGACGCGCGTCGGCGAGTGGGTGCTCGCGGTCGGCAACCCGATGGGCGAGCGCCTCTCGTTCACCGTCACGCAGGGCATCATCAGCGCCAAGGGCCGCGCGCTCGACTTGCCTAACAGCTCGGCGCGCAGCATCCAGGACTTCATCCAGACCGACGCGGCCATCAACCCCGGCAACTCGGGCGGCCCGCTCGTCAACGTGCGCGGCGAGGTGATCGGCATCAACTCCGCCATCGCCAGCACGACGGGGAGCTACACGGGCTACGGCTTCGCCGTGCCGATCTCGCTCGCGCACCAGGTCATGGACCAGATCGTCGCGCACGGCCGCGTCTCGCGCGCCGCGCTCGGCATCTCGGTCCGCGACGCGGGCGCGGACGACGCGGCCTACGTCGGGCTGCCGAGCGCGCGCGGGGTGCTCGTCGAGGACTTTCCCGACGCCGGGTCGCCGGCCCGCCGCGCGGGGCTGCAGCAGGGCGACGTGATCGTCGCGGTCGACGGCCAACAGGTCGACTACGTGAGCCAGCTGCAGGAGAAGGTCGCCTTCCGGAAGGCGGGGGAGATGGTCGCCCTCGACGTGGCCCGCAAGGGCGGCGCGCGCGCCACGGTGCGCGTCCCGCTGCAGACGGTCTCCGACCGCGGCACCACGGCCGCGCGCACCGACGCGCCGGCCGACGCGGGCGACGACGCGCGGGCGCCGGTCGGGCACCTCGGCATCCAGGTAGCGCCGCTCGACGGCGCCACGGCCCAGCAGCTCCAGCTGCCGTCCGACGTGCGCGGCGTGGTCGTCGCGGGCGTGCAGGACGGGAGCCCGGCCGCGGGCCGCCTGGCCGAGCCGGGGAGCGGCGGCCCGGACGTGATCACGAGCGTCGAAGGGACGGCGGTACAGAGCCCCGCCGACCTCCGCGCGGCGCTCGGCCGCTACCGCGCGGGCGACATCGTCACACTCGGCGTCTATAACGCGCCGGCCAAGACGCGCCGCGTCGAGCGGGTGCGGATCGGCGGCTGAGCGCGGGACCGGCGGACGGGCCGCGTGTTACCCGCGCGGCCCGTACGTCGCCACGAGCTCGGCGCTCTCGAGGACGTGCCCGCGCATCGCGGTCTCGACCTGGTAGCGCCCCGCCTCGGGGCCGAGGTCGCCGAGCTCGGCGTCGAGCGCGTAGAGGTGGAAGTAGTAGCGGTGCCGGCCGATCGGGGGGCAGGGCGGCGTGTAGCCGGGCTGCCCCTCGTCGTTGCGCGCCTCGCGCCCGGGGTCGGGGACGCCGCCCGGGCTCGCCGCCTCGTCCACCCGCCCGACGTTAGGCGGCAGGTCGTAGACGACCCAGTGCGTGAAGACGCGCTCCGGCGCCGCGGGGTCGGGCGCGTCGGGGTCGTCGACGATCAGCACGAGCGAGCGCGCGCCCGGGGGGACCTGCTCCCACTCCAGCGGAGGGGAGACGCCGTCGGCGTCGCAGGTGTAGCGCGTCGGGATGGTGCCGGTGTCGACGAAGGCGGTGGAGCGGATGGCGAGGGGCATGTTGTATCGTTGGAGGTGAGAGGTGGGCCCCCGGCATCGGTCGTGCCTGCCTTGCTGCTGACCGCGGCTCCGGCGCTCGAACGCTGGCCGCGACCGAGGGCGGGGCGGGGCTGGCGGGGCGAGTAGGGCGTGGGGGGGGGGGCGTGCCAGGTGGGCGCACGCGGGCAGGTCGTTGGGGCGGTTCCGGGCGGAGCGGGGCAGACCCCCGGAGCGGAGCCACGGGACGGAGACGGCGGCCGGCTGCACCACAGGAGCAGGGCAAGCCCCCCCACGGTTCCCGACCCGGCCGCCGCCCTACCCGCCCCGCCAGCCCCGCGACGCCTAACTCCTCAGCGCTGGGAGGGCGTCGTCCCATACCACCAGCCCCCTCACGTGCGCCCCCGCCGCGTTCAGCCGCGCGATCTCCTTTGTCAGCGCCGCGAGCGGCGTGTGCCCCGCCCGCGCGCACACGATCACCTCGCGCGACAGCACCTCCCGCGCGAGCCCCTCCGCCACCGCGCGCGCCCCGCCGTCGCCCGCGCCCGCCTTCCCCGCCGCGACCGGCGGAATCGTCGTGACCGTGACGTCGTACCCCCTCGCCAACCGCGCGAGCACCGCCCGCGGGTCATCTCCCTCCCGCACGCCCTCCGGCGCCTCCCGCCCGGCGATCGCCGTGAGTCCCGCCGGTAGCACGTCGACCGAGACGTCGCGCCCGACCGCCACAGGTATCACCGCCTCGCGCGGCGCGAATCCCGCCCGCACGAGGTCCACGAGCCCGATCCGGTCGCGCACGCCGACGACCGCAGAGAGCACCGCCGCGCGCACGTCCGCGTCGACCACGAGCGTGCTGCGCCCGTCCTCGGCCGCCGCAGCCGCCAAATTCAGCGCGACCGCCGCCGCGACCACCGGCTCGGCCGCCGTGATCGCCATGCGCGGCACCGCCGCCCCGATCGGCGCGAGGCCGAAGTAGAGCAGACGGTAGCCCTCGACGGCCGGGTCGACGAGCGCCGGAAGCGCCGGCCCCGCCCCGCCCGCCCGCTCGTCCACGAGCCGCCGCCCGCGCTCGGGCGTGACGTCCGCGCTCGGCCGCACCACCGCCAGCACCCGCGCCCGCGTGACACGCTCGGCCTCTTCCGCATCGGCCACCCGCGGGCGGCGCACCTCGGTCAGGAACGCGGTCGCGAAGCCGAGCACGGCGCCGAGCACGAGGGCCGCGGCCGCGACCGCGAGCGGCGGCGTGTCGAAGCCGGCGCGCGCGCGCACGGCCTCGACCCGCCGGTCTGCGGCGAGATCTTTCACGCGTGCGGCGGCGAGCGCCCCCTGCGTCCGCGCCAGCTGCGCCGCCGTCACCACCCGCCGTGCCGCCTCGGCGGCCGTGTCGGCGACGACGACCGTCGGGGCGAGGCGCGAGACGACCGGCACGCCGCCCGCGCGCCCGCCCGCGGCCGAGTCGCCCACGGCCGGCGGTCCGGCCACGCTCGGGGCGGGCGCGCTCGGCGCGCCCGTACTGGCGACCGACGGCTCCGGAGCGCTGAGCTCCATCTCGAGAGCGGTGCGCCGGCGCTCCGCGATGCCTTCGACCGCACGGCCGAGCTGCGTCGCGCGGTTCGTGAGCGAGACGTAGACCGGGTCGACCCCTCCCACACCGTACGACTCGCGCTCGCGCTCCACGTCGTCGAGCGAATCGACGAGCGCGCGCACGCGCGGATCCCCGCGCAGCCCCGGTGCGTCGGCCAGCGCGCGGTACGAACTCGGGAGCGGCGAGGTGCGCGCCCGGGCGAGGAGGCGGTCGAGCTCGGCCATCGCGCTCCGCGCCGAGTCACGCGACACCCCCGTGCGCACGAGCGCCACCGCGGCCGCGGCGGCCCGCTGGCGCGCGGCGGCGAGGGCGGCCGTCGCGCGCGACGCGGCGGCGAGCTTCGCGGTCACGGCGGCGGCGGCGACGCGGTACTCGTCCTGCGCCGCCGCGACGGCGGCGACGAAGCCGGCCGTGTCGACCTTCTCGCCCGGCAGCGGCATCGCGTTGCGCGCCTCGCGGATCGCCTCGCGCGGCACGAGGACGAGCGCGGCGAGCGTGCCCGCGAGGGCCACCACGCCCACGCCGGCGATGAGCGCGCGGCGCCGGAGCGCGTTGCGTGCCCGGGCGCGCACCCATGCCGCCCGAATCCGTACACCGGGCGGGAGGGCGGCCGGCGCCGTGGTGGCGGCGGCGGGAGCAGCAGCGGCGGGGGCGCCGACGGCCGGCGCGGTCAGACGGCGAGCTCCATCAGCGGTGCAGGCATCCCCGGCGCGGGCACCCCCACGAGCACGGCGTCCTCGCCGTCGATCGCCGCCTTGATCGCGAGCACGGCGCGCTCCTTCTCCTTCGCCTCGACGTCGACCGTGACGTCCATCAGTCGCCACAGCGCAGGGACGTCCGCCGGGTCGACGTAGTCGCCGTGCGGGCGCGGGTTCTTCGCGTCCCAGCCGTCGCGCGGCGACGAAACGTGAAAGTACGGCTCGCGCGCCGCGAACCCGAGCGCCGGGTCCCGCCCCGCCCACGTCTCGGCCGCGCGCAGCGACGCCTCGTCGACGGTGAGCGCGTCCGGGTGGCAGCGGTGGTGGTGCGAGTCGTAGACCAGCGCGACGCCCGCCCGCGCGCAGAGCGGCAGGAGATCGCTCGGCGCGAACAGCCGGTCGTCGTTCTCGAAGCCGAGCCGCGCGCGGGCGCGAGGCGAGAGCGTGTCGAGGGCGCGCTCGAGGCGGTCGATCGCCGCGTCGACCCCGCCCGTCGCACCGCCGACGTGGAGGGTGAGCAGGTCCGCCCCGACGAGTTCGGCCACGTAGCCCTGCATCTCGAGCTCCTGGCGCGACGCCTCGCGGACGCTCTCGCGCTCGGAGTTGAGCACGACGAACTGGTCCGGGTGGAACGAGAGGCGGATGCCGAGCGACTCGGCGAGTGGCCGCACCGCGGCGAACTCGGCGGCGAGGTCGGCCGCCTCGTCGAGCGAGCCGAGGGTGTAGCCGGTGACCGGATGCGTGGCGAGCGGCAGGATCTGGCTGTTGACGCGGAACGCGCCGATGCCGAGCACGTAGCAGAACTCGACGGCTTGGGCGAGGGCGGCGGCGTTGTCGCGCGCGATGCCGGCGAGGTAGTCGCGCCGCGCGGCCGGGTCGAGGCCGGAGACGTAGCGGTGGGTCGCCGTCCGGAACTTGATGGACGTGGCGTCGACAAACTGACAGCAGAGGCCCCAGCGGATCATGGGGGCATAGATAGCAAAAGACGAGCGCGCCGGACCGAAGTCCGGCGCGCTCGCCCGCAATCGGGGTCGGGCGGCCTTACTGCACCGTGATGACGCCCTTCATGTTCATCGCGAGGTGCGGCGTGCAGTGGTAGTTGTACGTGCCGGCCGGGACGCCCGCGAACGAGACGGTAACGCCGTCGTTGGGGTTCATGAGCATCTGGCTGGAGAGCTCGGACGCCGCGTTGGGCATGTTGGCGTTGAGCTGGGCCGCGGCGCCCGACGGGATGCCGGCGGGGTCGAAGGCGACGTTGTGCGGGCCGCCGTTGACCATCACGAACTTGACCGCGTCGCCCTGCTTGACGGTGAAGTTCGCGGGCTCGAAGCGGTAGCCCTTGTCGTCGCCGTACATCTTGACCTCGTGGGTCGCGCCGGTCGCGGGCTTGGCCGCCACCGCGCCGCCCGCCGGGGCCGCGCCGCCGGCGGCAGCGCCCGCGGCCGGAGCCGCCGCCGCGCCCGAGGCGCTGGCGTCCGCCGCCGGGGCGGCGGCCGTGTCCGTGCTGGCCTTCTTATCGCCGCCGCACGCCCCGAGGAGGAGCACGCTGGCCGCGAGCGTAATCGCAGAGAAACGCATGTGGATGGGTCTCCAATTCCGTTCGGTCGCGCGGCCGCACCTCGTGTGCCGGCCGCACCCGCCGGGTGTCGCCGGCGAGCTTGTGAATCTATTCACAAGCGGGTGTGGCGACAAGGCTACGCAAGGAGTCTGCCGCCTGCCGGACCGGCCGACCTACGCGGTCGCCTTCTTGGCGGCTTTCGCCCCGCGGATCGTCGCCCGCAGCGTCGCCCCGGCCCGGAACGCGGGCACCTTCATCGCCTTCGCCTTCACCGGGTCCCCCGTGCGCGGGTTGCGGAACGTGCGCGCCCCGCGCTGCCGCTGCTCGAAGTTGCCGAAGCCGGTGATCGAGACCGTCTCGCCCTTCTTGATCGCCTTCGCGATCACCCCGCCCGTCGGGTCGAAGAGCAGGTTCACGATGCGCGCGGCCTGCGCGCGCGACAGTTCGGCCTCGTCGGCCACGTGCTGGATGAGTTCCGATTTGTTCATGGACGGACCGCGGTGTGAGGAGGGTGTGGGGGCGCGGGGGTCGTGCGGGGCGCGCAACCTTGCCGCGGGTCCCGAGTTTCGCAAGGGCGCCCGCCCCCGCCATCTTGCGGGCATGCTCCGCATCGCCCTCCCCAACAAAGGCCGCCTCGCCGACGACGCGCGCGAACTGTTCGCCGACGCCGGGCTGCCCGCGCGCGTGCGGGGCGACCGCGCGCTCACCGCGTCGTTAGGCGGCGAGTTCGAGGCGATCTTCGTCCGCGCGGCCGACGTCCCCGAGTTCGTCGCCGACGGCGCGGCCGACGCGGGCGTCACCGGGTGGGACCTCGTCTGCGAGAGCGGCCGGACGCTCGACGCCCTCCTCGACCTGGGCTTCGGCCGCTGCCGCGTCGTCGTCGCCGCCCGCGACGGCGCCCGCGAGGGCGCCCGCGACGCGGGACGCGACGACGCGCCCGTGCGCGTCGCGACCGTCTTCCCCCGCCTCGCCGGGCGCTACTTCGCCGCCGCCGGCCGCGCCTTCGACCTCGTACCGATGTCCGGCGCGGTCGAGGTCGCCCCGCACCTCGGCATCGCCGACGTCATCGTCGACCTCACCTCCACCGGCTCGACGCTCAAGATGAACGGCCTGCGCGAGGTCGCGACGGTGCTCGAGTCGAGCGCGCGCCTCGTCGCCGCGCCCGGCGCGACCGCGCCCGAGGGGGGGGCCGCCTCGCCGAAGCAGCAGGCGATGGGCGAGCTCGTCACCGCGCTCGCCTCGGTGCTCCGCGCGCGCGACAAGCGCTACGTGATGGCCAACGTCCCGCGCGCCGCGCTCGACGACGTCAAGCGCGTACTCCCCGGCCTCAACGGGCCCACGGTGATCGACATCCTGAACGGCGGCGAGCACGTCGCCGTGCACGCGGTGGCCGCCGCGGCGACCATCTACCGCACGATCGCGCAGCTCAAAGCGTTAGGCGCCGAGGGGATCCTCGTGACGCGCATCGAACGGCTGATGCCGTGAGCGGGCGGCGGGGCGGGAATCGCGGCGGGAAGACGACGGTCTCGGCCGGCGTGGCGGAGGACCTGCGCGCGGCCGAGGCGGAGCGCGCCGTGCCGCTCGCGGCGACCGCGGGCGACGCGGCCGACGAGCCGCGCCTCCGGCTCCGCGTCCGCGGGCGCGTCGCCGGGCTCGCGGCCGCCGAGCGGCGCGTGCTCTTCGACCGCGCGCCCGGCGCGGCCGACGCCGCGGTGCCCGCGCGCGTGGCCGCGATCGTCGCGCGCGTGCGGCGCGAGGGCGACGCGGCGCTCGTCGCGATGGCGCGCGAGTTCGACGGGGCGGAGTTGGGCGCGCCCGGGGGGCCGGACGGGGGCGCGGAGGGCGCCCCGCGCCTCGAGGTGCCGCGCGCGGAGTGGCGCGCCGCGCTCGAGGACGTCGACGCCGGGCTCCGCCGCGCGATGGAGCGCGCGGTCGCGAACGTGCGCGCGGTGCACGAGGCGTTCAAACCCAGGGGCACCGAGGTCGAGCCCGAGCCCGGGGTCCTCGTCGGCCGCCGCCCCGACCCGTTAGGCCGCGTCGGCGTCTACGCGCCCGGCGGGCGCGCGGCGTACCCCAGCTCGCTCGTCATGGGCGTCGTCCCGGCCAAGGTCGCGGGGGTGGGGGAGGTCGTCGTCTGCTCGCCGCCCGCGGGCGCGGACGGGCTGCCGAGCGCGGTCGTGCTCGCGGCGGCCGCGCTCGCCGGCGCGGACCGGGTGTTCGCGGTAGGCGGCGCGGGCGCGGTCGCGGCGATGGCCTACGGCACCGAGAGCGTGCCGCGCGTCGACCGCATCGTCGGCCCGGGCAACGCGTACGTGGCCGAGGCGAAGCTGCAGGTCGCCCGGGTCTGCGGCATCGACTCGCCCGCGGGCCCGAGCGAGCTGCTCGTCGTCGCCGACCACACGGCCGACCCCGCGGCGGTCGCGCGCGAGCTCGTCGCGCAGGCCGAGCACGACCCGCTCGCCGCGGTGGTCTGCGTGGCCGTGGGGGACGAGACCGCGGAGCAGGTCGAGGCCGCGCTCGCCGCGCTCGTGCCCGACGCGCCGCGGCGTGCGATCGTCGAGGCCGCGCTCGCCGGGCAGGGCGCGGTGCTCGTCGCGCAGACCTACGACGAGGCGGCCGCGTTCGCCTCCGACTACGCGGCCGAGCACCTGCAGCTCGCGATCGGCGAGCCGGAGCAGAAGATGGTCCTCGCCCGCCTCCGCAACACGGGCACGGTCTTCCTCGGCGAGACGACCTCGGTCGCCTACGGCGACTACATGACCGGCGCCAACCACGTGCTCCCCACGGGCGGGCTCGCGCGGAGCTACAGCGGGCTCTCGACGCTCGACTTCGTGCGCTGGACGACGTACCAGCGCGTCACGCCGCAGGCCGCGGCGAAGCTCGCCTACGACGTCGGGCGGTTCGCGGACGCGGAGGGGCTGCCGGGGCACGCGGAGGCCGCGCGGGCGTGGATGAAGACCCGCGACGGCGGGCGCACGCGGCTGGCCGAGCGCGCGTTCCGCCGGCGGCTGCGCCGGATCGCGGCGGAGGCCGGGGGCGAGCTGCTGGGCGACGACCCGGCCGGCGACGCGGCGGAGGACGGGGCCGGGTGACGGCGTTAGGCACGAAAGTAGGCGCGTCGACGCCGGCGCCCCGCGCGGGGTACGACGCGATCCCGCTCTACGCCCCCGCGACGGGCGGGGACGCAGAGGCCCCGTGCGTCGCGGACGCGAGCGACACGGTCAACCTCTGGGGCGCGCCGCCCGACGCGCTCGCGGCGCTCCGCGCCGTGCCGCCCGAGGCGCTCTTTACGTACCCCGCGCTCTACAACGCCGACCTGAAGGCGCCGCTCGCCGCGTACGCGGGCGCCGCCCCCGACGAGGTCGTCACCGGCTGCGGCTCCGACGACGTGATCGACTGCGCGCTCCGCGCCTTCGCCGAGCCGGGGGGCGTGGTCGCGCACGCGGCGCCGACGTTCTCGATGGTCCCGGCCTACGCGCGGGCGAACGGGATGACGCCGTTAGGCGTCCCGCTCGCCGGCGCGGACTACGCCGCCGACGCCGACGCGCTGCTCGCGACCGACGCGGCCGTGATCTACCTCTGCTCGCCCAACAACCCGACCTCGACCGCGCTCGCGCGCGCGACGGTCGAGCGCGTCGTCGCGGGCGCCCGCGGGCTCGTCATCCTCGACGAGGCGTACGCGGAATACGTGCGCGCCGACGACGCGGCCGGCGCGGAGGTCTTCACCCCCGAGGCGCCCGGGTGGGGGCGCGTGCTCGCGACGCGGACGCTGAGCAAGGCGTTCGGGCTGGCGGGGCTGCGCGTGGGGTACGGCGTGGGGCACCCGGCGGTGGTGCGCGCCGTGGAGAAGGCCCGCGGTCCGTTCAAGGTCACCTACCCGGCCGAGGCGGCCGCGCGCGCCGCGTTAGGCTCTGGCGACGGCGCGCTCGGCTGGGTGCGGGCGCGGGCGCGGGCCGCGGTCGCGCAGCGCGACGCGCTCGCGGCCGGGCTCCGCGCGTTAGGCATGGAGCCCGCGCCGGCGGCGGCGCACTTCGTCTTCGTGCCCGTGCCCGACGCGCGCGCGGTCGCCGGCCGGATGCGCGCGCGACACGGTGTGGGCGTGCGGGTGTTCGACGGGCTCCCCGCGGCGGTACCCGCGCTCGCCGCGAGCGGCGGGGCGGCGCTCCGCGTCAACGCGGGACCCGACGCGGTACAGCAGCGCGTGCTCGCCGCGCTCGCGGCGGAGCTGGGGCGGTGAGCGGCGGGGCGCGGCGCGCGCCGCGGGTGACGCTCTTCGACTACGGCGCGGGGAACCTGCACTCGCTCGCGAAGGCGATCGAGCGCGCGGGCGCGGCCGTGCGGGTCGAAGCCGACCCCGCCGCGGCGGTCGAGGGCACGGACGCGCTCGTCCTCCCGGGCGTGGGCGCGTTCGCGGCGGCGGCGGAGCGGCTCGCGCCGGGGCGCGACGCGATGCGCGCGGCGCTCGCGGCCGGGCTCCCCGCGCTCGGCATCTGCCTCGGCATGCAGCTCCTCTTCGAGGCGAGCGACGAGGGGCCCGGCGCGGGGCTCGCCCTGCTGCCGGGACGCGTGACGCGGATCGCGGCGCGGCGCGTGCCGCAGATCGGCTGGAACGCCGTCGAGCCGGCGGACCCGGCGGCGCCCGACGCGCTCGTCGCGGCGTCGGGGCTCGCGACCGCCTACTACGCGAACAGCTTCGTCTGCCGCCCCGACGCGCCGGCGGCGTGCGTGACGGCGTGGAGCGAGCACGAGGGCGACCGGTTCCCGGCGGCGGTGCGCGCGGGGCGCGCGGTGGGCGTGCAGTTCCACCCCGAGAAGTCGAGCGCGCCGGGGGTAGCGTACGTGGCCGCGTGGGTGGGATCGCTGTGATCGTCCTCCCCGCGGTCGACCTCCGCGAGGGCGCGTGCGTGCAGCTCGTCGGCGGCGCGTACGCGGACGAGCGCGTGCGCCTCGACGACCCGCTCGCCGCCGCGCGCGAGTGGGCGCGGCTCGGCTTCCGCCGCCTGCACGTCGTCGACCTCGACGCGGCGACCGGGCGCGGCTCGAACGCCGGCGTGGTCGAGGAGCTCGTCCGCCACGGCGGCTTCGACGCCGTGCAGGTCGGCGGCGGGGTGCGCGACGAGGACGCGATCGACCGGGTGCTCGCGTTCGGCGCGGCGGCCGCGGTCGTCGGCACGCGCGGCGTCGAGGACCCGGACTGGCTGGCCGAGACGGCCGAGCGCTACCCGGGCGCGCTCGTGCTCGCGGCCGACGTGCGCGGGCGGCTCGTCGTGACGCGCGGGTGGGAGCGCACCCTGCCCAAGCGCGTGACCGACCTCGTCGAGGAGCTCGCGGGGGTGCCGCTCGCCGGACTCCTCGTCACGGCCGTGCACAAGGAGGGGCAGATGCAGGGCGTCGACCGGCGGCTCATCGAGGACGTGGTCGAGGCGGCGACGGTGCCGGTGCTCGCCTCGGGCGGGGTGGCGTCCGCTGAGGACCTGCGCGTGCTGGCCGACTGCGGCGCGGCGGGGGCGGTGGTCGGGATGGCACTCTACACCGGGGCGCTCGACGCGCGCGCGGTGGCCGACGAGTTCGGGGGAGGCGACGAATGACCGATCGACACACGTCGGCCGCGGGCGCGCCCGTGACCCTCGTCCGCGAGACGCGCGAGACGCAGATCCGCGTCACGATCGCCCGCGGCACCGGCGTCGCCGACGTCGACACGTCGGAGCCGTTCCTCGACCACATGCTCACGGCGCTCGCGCGCTACGCGGGGCTCGACCTCGCGGTGCACGCGCGGGGCGACCTCGCGCACCACCTGATCGAGGACGTCGGCATCGCCGTCGGCGAGGCGGTCCGCACGTTCGCGCCCGCGACCGCGGCGCGCTACGGCGACCGCACGGTCCCGATGGACGACGCGCTCGTGCACGCCTGCGTCGACCTCGGCGGGCGCGCGTGGTACGAGGGGCCGCTGCCGGCGCGACTCTACGACCACTGGATGCAGTCGTTCGCCTTCAACGCGCGCGCGACGCTGCACCTGCGCGTGCTGCGCGGCCGCGACCGGCACCACGTGGTCGAGGCGGCGTTCAAGGCGTTAGGCCTCGCGCTCCGCGACGCGCTCGCCGACACGGGGGCGGTGTTCTCGACCAAGGGGGCCGTCAGCACGGTGGTCGAGGGCGGCGCGCCGTCGCCCGGGGCCGCGGCCCCGGACGCCTCCTAGTGCTCACCCGCCGGCTGATCGTGTGCCTCGACGTGCGCGGCGGCCGCGTCGTGAAGGGGACGCAGTTCGTCGCCCTGCGCGACGTCGGCGACCCCGTGTTATTAGCAGAACGCTACGAATCCGAGGGGGCGGACGAGGTCACCTTCCTCGACATCTCCGCCAGCGCGGAGGAGCGCGCGACGCTGCTCGACGTGGTGGCGCGCACGGCGGAGCGGCTGTTCGTCCCGCTCACCGTGGGCGGCGGGGTGCGCACGGCGGACGACGTCGGGCGGGCGCTCCGGGCGGGGGCGGACAAGGTCAGCATCAACTCCGCCGCCGTGCGCCGGCCCGAGGTGCTGACCGAGAGCGCGTGGCGCTACGGCGCGCAGTGCGTCGTCGCGAGCATCGACGCCAAGTGGGACGACGCGGCCGGGATGTTCCGCGTCTACGTCAAGGGCGGGCGCGAGCCGACCGGGCTCGACGCGGTCGCGTGGGCGCGCGAGTGCGTGGCGCGCGGGGCGGGGGAGGTGCTGCTCACGAGCATCGACCGCGACGGGGCGCGCACGGGGTACGACCTGCCGCTCACGCGCGCGGTGGCGGAGGCGGTGGACGTGCCGGTGATCGCGTCGGGGGGCGCGGGCGAGGCGGCGCACGTGGCCGCGGCGATCGCGGAGGGCGGCGCGGACGCGGCGCTCGTCGCGGGCATCCTGCACGACGGGGTGACGACGGTGGCCGCGCTCAAGGGCGCGATGCGCGGCGCCGGCCTGGCCGTGCGGACGACGCCATGAGCGGGTCCGGACCGGCCGCGGAGCTTCCCGTGCTCCTGTTCGAGGACGCGCGGGGGTGGGCCGAGTGGCTCGACGCGCACCACGCGACCGCGCCGGGCGTGTGGCTGCGCCTGGCCAAGCAGGGTGCCGGGCTGCGGTCGCTGTCGTACGCCGAGGCGCTCGACGCGGCGCTGTGCTACGGCTGGATCGACAGCCAGAAGCGGCGTCACGACGACCGGTCGTGGGTGCAGAAGTTCACTCCGCGCGGGCCGAAGAGCATCTGGTCGAAGATCAACCGCGAGAAGGTGCGCCTGCTCACCGAGGCCGGCCGCATGCGGCCGGCCGGGCTGCTGGCCGTGACGCGGGCGCAGGCGGACGGCCGCTGGGACGCGGCCTACGACTCGCAGCGGAACGCCACCGTGCCCGACGACCTGCAGGCGGCGCTGGACGGGGACCCGACGGCGGGGGCGTGCTTCGCCGCGCTGGACGGCGCAAACCGGTACGCGATCCTGTTCCGGGTACACGCGGCGAAGACGCCGCTCGCGCGCGCCAACAAGATTGCCGCGCTCGTCGCGATGCTGGCGCGCGGCGAGACGATCCACCCGCCGCGGCGGGGGCGGGGGGAAGGGTAGCGCAGGAGACCGTCTCCAGACCGGAGACGTCCATCCCTACCGCGTCCTACCGCGCCGCCGCTTCTTCCGCCCCCATCGACAGCTCGACCTCCGCCCGGTCGCTCGGCCCTACCCAGAGCCGCACGCCACCCCGCAGCGCGTCGGCGTTCGAGCCGAGCCGGGTGAACGGGGGCAGTTTGCCGAGCACCTTTTCGAGCCGCCGGGCGTTGCCGCCGCCGAGGAGGACGGAGTCGACCTGCATGCCCGCGTGGAGGCGCGAGACGACGTCGATCACGTTCCGGCGCCAGCGGTGGCCACCGTCGCGTTCGCGGGCCGCCTCGCCGACGTATTCCTCGAAGCTGCGGCCGCGCTTGTAGGGGAGGTGCGCGAGTTCGAGCGGCTGGAGGTGGCCCGAGATGACGAGGGCGGAGCCGAGCCCGGTGCCGAGTCCGAGGAAGAGCATGCGGCCGCCGCGGTAGCCGCCGAGGGCCTGCATGGCGGCGTCGTTGATGACGCGGACCGGGTGGCCGAAGGCGCCCGCGAAGTCGAAGCCGACCCAGCCCGAGCCGAGGTTGTGCGGCTCGACGGCCGGGCGGCCGTCGACGACCGGGCCCGGGTAGCCGATCGACACGGCGTCGTACGTCCAATCGGCCGTCGCGGCCTTGACCCCGGCCACCATGTCGGCGGCGGTGAGCGTGGGGCCGGAGTCGATGCGGGCCGGGGTCGGGATGGCCGTCGGGCCGTTCGTCGGGTCGGCCGGGGTGTCGCCGGCCGGCTCGAACTGGCCCGGCGCGGCGGCCGCGGTCGGGGCGGGGGCGCGGCTGTGCGGCGTGCGCTGCGCGTCGGGGTCTCCGATGGGGCCGTCGGCGTCCGGGCCGCTGAGGACGAGCGCCTTGACGTGGGTGCCGCCGACATCGAGGACGAGGATGCGCATTCGACGAAGAAGTGCTGGTGGGGCCCGCGCCACGACCGGGGCGGCCGGGTGTGCACCGGCCGAAGATCGTCGGCGCGCGACACTGCGCAAGACGGTGACCACATACATACTTGCGACATGTCTGCCGGCCGCCTTCCCGACCGCCCCGCCCTGCTGCTCCACGCCGCCGCCGACGTCGCCCGGGTGGCGGGGGACGTCGCGCTCCGGCACTTCCGCGCCGGCCCGGCCGGCGGCGCGCTCGAGGTCGAGACCAAGGGCGACGGCTCGCCGGTGACGATCGCGGACCGGTCGGCGGAGCAGGCCGCGCGGGCGTGGCTCGCGGCGCGCTACCCGGCGGACGGGATCCTGGGCGAGGAGTTCGGGCGCGCGGGGCGCGGCGCGGCGCGGTGCTGGGTGCTCGACCCGATCGACGGGACGAAAACCTTCGTCCGCGGCGTGCCGCTCTGGGGCACGCTCGTGGCCTGCGTCGCGCAGGGCGCGGACGGCGCGTTCGGCGAGGTGTTGGCCGGGGCCGCGTACTTCCCGGCGGTCGGCGAGCTCGTCGCGGCTGCGCCGGGCGAGGGGTGTTGGTGGAACGGGGCGCGGGCACGCGTCTCCGACGTCGCGACGCTCGCGCAGGCGACCGTTTGCACCACGGACCCGAAGTTCTCACACCGCCCCGACCGACGCGGGGCATGGCGGCAGCTCGAGGACGGCGCCGGGCTGTCGCGATCGTGGGGGGATTGTTACGGCTACCTGCTCGTCGCGACCGGGCGCGCGGAGGCGATGGTCGACGCCGTCGTCGGCGATTGGGACACGGCGGCGCTGCTGCCTGTCGTCGAGGAGGCAGGCGGCGTGTTCACGAGTTGGGAAGGCGTCCGCACGGCGTTCGGCGGCAGTGCGGTCGCGACGAATGCCGCGCTCGCCCCTGCCGTACGGCAGGCGCTGGGCGGAGCGCCGTAACGCGCCTCGCCCAGCGCTACGCCGCGCCGGGTATCTCGTCGCGTCAGGATGCGGCGAGATACCCGGCGCGGCCCGGGGCGGCGACGGCGCGCGCGGCCGACCGGTTCGCGACGAGGCGGTTGATGCCGTAGCCGAC
Source organism: Gemmatimonadetes bacterium T265 (assembly GCA_019973575.1). NCBI lineage: Bacteria > Pseudomonadati > Gemmatimonadota > Gemmatimonadetes bacterium T265. The sequence goes on along the minus strand of BPUI01000001.1, from coordinate 1,391,551 downwards.
GGCCGCGACGGCGAGGGTGCGGACGAACGGATTCGGGATCACGCGGGCGAGCCGGCGCGCGACGGCCGGCGTGATGAGCGCGTTGGCGACGAAGCTGAGCATCGACGGTCTCCTGTGCAGGGTGGCGCCGCACTCCAGGGCAACGGGCGTTCCACGACCCTCGCACCGGCGCGTGCGCCGGCCGCGGCTCGCGTCGCGGCGGCCCACCGGGTCGCGATCCCGCGCGAGGCCACGACCGGCACCGAATCGCGGGGCGAACGGGAAGCGGGTGGTGCACTGACCCGTTGAGACCAGGACGAGTTCTGGTACGTCGCTGCCCAACGACTCAAAATCGACCCGTCGGGCATCTGGCCGGAGCGGGCCGACGCCCCCACCCAATCCGGACGCGCCGGCAGCACCCACCCGTTAGGCGGTTGGCGGCGTCAGCGTGAACGTGCTGCCGACGCCCGGCGCGCGCTCGGCGATGAGGTCGCCGCCCATGCCGCGCGCCGCCGCAGAGCGTTCTCGGCCGCGCTCTTGCGCGCCAAGGCGGCCCCGGCGGGGTCGGGCCGGTGGAATGGACGGCGAGCACTGGCACCGCCGACCTGCGACGGCCGTAAGGGTGCGTGTGTCTGCCGCAGCTCGTCGGCGCGGTCGGTGCGCGGCGGAACGTGTCATGCGGCGGCATGCCGCCGGGCAGCTCGTACGAGACGCCGAGTGGCGGCTGCCACGCGATCGTACACGGCGACGTCCTCGAACGTCCTGGCGCCCACCATCACGGCGCCGGCCGCGAGGGGGAGGACGCCCCCGGTCTCCGGGCGGTCGACGAGCGGTCGTCGACGGCCGCCGGCTCGTCGCCCGCGCGCGCGAGCAGCGCTTCGGCGGTCGCCGGCTCGGGCGCGAAGGCGAGGCGTTGCCAGCCCGGCACCAGCCGGTCGACTACGAGGAAGAGCGCGAGCCCCTCGTCCTGCGTCCAGTACCGCCCGCCGCGGCGTACCTCGCGCAACGCCGCGTCCGGGGTGAGGTGCGGCTCCTCGGTTGTGGTGTACCATGTGTAGGCTACCCACTGGCCAAGGCTTTCCATCGTGAGGAAGATCTCGTCGACCGGCCCCCACCGTGCCGCGTTCCCGACGAACCACCGTGCCCGGCGCGCGCGCAACCGCGCGAGCGCCTCCCGCGCGAGGCGCCGGGCCTCCGCCGTGTCCGGGGCAGCCGCGGCCGCGAACAGCAGGTCCCGCTCGGCCGTGTAATCCGCCACGTAGGCCGGGTTCTTCTCGTACGCTCGCTGGACCGCGTCGTCGTCGACCGAGTCCTCCGACAGCCCGTAACGCCGCGTGACGTCGGCGAGCACGGGGTTCGCGAAGTAGAACTGGCGCGTGTGCATCAACTCGTGCAGGAGCACGCCGTCCATGAGGCGCTCAAGCCCAAGCCCGCTCCGCACGCCCCCGGCGCGCCACATCGAGGGGAGGCTCATGACGAAATAGCCCGCACGGCCCGACGCGTCCCCGGCGGGCGCGGCCAACGAGGTCACACCGGCCGGGATCCGCTTGCCGTCCGGAAGTGTGACCGTGCCGCCGTGCGGCGTCCCGCGCCACACCCGCGCGCCGCCGGCACGCGGCGTGGCGATGAACGCACACCGGCGGTCGAACGTCACTATCGTGGGCAGTGGCGCCGGCGGTAGCCGCAGCAGGTCACGGACGGCCACCGGCCAATGGGCGAGCGCCGCCGCGACCCAGCGGGCGTCCGCCAGCCCCATCGCGCACGGAAGAGCTCGGGCCGCGCCGGCCGTCGCACGCGCGCCCAGGAGCGCGGCCCCGATCAGGGCGGCCACGCCGAGGCGCGTGGTACCCCGCGACGGCAACCGGTGCCGCGCACGGAAGGAGGACATGATCACGGCGGATGTGCGGGTCGGGCTGCCGTTAGTCGCCGGCCGGGGCGACCTGCACGTCGAGGAGGTCCGGGTAGTGCGTGGCGTTCCGGACCGGCCACGTCGAGGTGAGCGTGTCCGCGTAGGTGCCCTGCCCGTACCAGCGGAGCACCATCGGCCGCGGCGCCTGTCCGTCCGGGGCGTAGCGCGCCGTGATCGCGTACGTGCCGATCGGCACGTCGCGGATCGTGTAGACGTCCTGCTGGCTCGTGCGCAGCGTGAGCGTCCGCCCCGTGCTGCCGTCGATCAGCGGCCCGACCGGCGCGAAGGTGAACTCGATGTCGGGCGAGTGGATGTCCGCCGCCCACCCCTGCCGGTCGACGTTGACCTGGACGGTGCCGCCGTAGAAGCCGAGGCCGTCGGCACGCGGGCCCGTGAGGCGCCAGCAGAAGTTGCGGACCACGCCCGCGTTGCCCGCGAACGGGGCGTCGCTGTCGGGGTCGAGGTACAGGTCGAACGTCTCGCCTTGGTACTCGCGCCGGAGGTGCGCGGTCATGTGCCACGTGCCCGCCGGCTGGCCGACGTCGATCGAGTAGCGGCCCTGCGCGTCGGTGGCGCCGATCGCATTCGTGTTCTCGGCGAGCAGGTAGTCCGCGATCACCTGCACGCCGGCCAGCGGCTGCCCCCTGGTGTCGACGACGGTGCCCGTCGCGACGCCCGCGGTCGGGTTCGGGTCGGACGGCGTCGTGGTGGTCGGCCCGGTCGGCGAGCCGCCGGAGGCATCGCCCGCGGCGCAGGCGGCGAGCGCGGCGGTCAGGAGAACGGCGGGGAGGACGAGGCGGCGGGGGCGTGGGAACATGGCGGGCTCCGAAAGGCGAAGGCGATGGGTGTCGCCGGGCGCGGCGGTGCGCTCAACGCGGTGCGCGGACGTTGTCGCCCACCGCTTGGTCCGGCGCTTACGAGTGTGGGCGCGCGCTTAGCGGCGCCTCACGCGGCGACACCTCTCGCGACCGGCAGCCCGGCTGCGGGGCCGCTCTCCCACCCCCGGCGGCCTCGTGCCCAGACATGGCGCGGCGGGCGTGCAGCACTCGGCCTTCGCGGTCGCCGCGGACGCGCTCACGGCCTGGCCCGCCCCGTGGCGGCGAGCGTTGCCCTTTGAGAGCCGGGCGCGATGGGCGCGCGGCAGGCGTCAGCCCGGGTGCGCGGCGAGCCGGGCGGCGCGGTCGCGGCCGGCGACTAACTCCTGAAGCGTTAGACGCGCCTCCGGGCGGCCCGGGTGGACGGCATGGCGGTCAGCGGGCACGCGCTCCCGGTTGCGGCCCCACTCGCGGCGCGCACGCACCCACCAGACGAAACCCGCGCTACGCGCCGCGCCGCAGCCGCTCGGCGAGGGCCTGCGTCTCGCGCGCGGGCGCCGCGCCCACCTCGCGCGCCAGCAGCGCGGCGAGCGCGTCGTAGTGCGCCAGCGCGCGCCCCGGCTCGCCCGCGGCCGCGTACGCCTGCATGAGCGCGCGGTGCACGCCCTCGCGGAGCGGCTCGGCGGCGAGCACGCGCTCAAAGGCCGCCACGGCGTCGGCGTGGCGCCCGGCCGCGCTCTCGACGACGCCGAGCAGCGCGGTGCCGTCGGCCCACGCGCCTCGCACCCGGTCGGCGTGCGCGACGGCCCAGTCGCCGGCCGCGGCGCCCGGCCCGGTCGCCGTCGCGAGCGGGCCGCGGTAGCGCGCCAGCCCGGCACGCGCGGCGTCGAGCGCGACCGCGTCCAGGGCGTGCGCCAGCGCCTCCGGGCGCGCCCCCGCGCGGCGCACGCCCTCGCGGAGCGCGGCGGCCGCCGCGAGCACCGCGTCGACGTCCGCGTCGAGCGCGCCGCCCGGGTCCGTGCCCGCCGCCGCCGGCGCGCGGTCGAGCGCGTAGGCGTTGCCGGCGAACGTCACCCAGCGCGGGTCGCCTAACGCGCGCCGCAGGTGGTGCAGGGTGAAGTGGAAGCTCGAGCGCAGCTGCGACGCCGACGCGTCGGGCCAGAGCGCGAGGCCGACGTCCTCCTTCGTGCCCCCGCCCGGGTGGAGCAGCAGCCAGAGCAGCAACTCGCGCACCTTGCCCCCCGGCAGGTCGTCGGCGGCGAGCGCGCGCCCGTCACGCCACACGGCGAAGCCGCCCAGCACGTCGATGCGGAGCGCGCGCGGCGCGGGGGCCGCGTCCACGCGCCGGACGGGCGCCGGGCGCGGTGCGGGCGCCTGGGCGGGGGAGCGCGGAGCGAGCGCCGCCGCTTCTGTTGCGAGCGCGATCATGGCGTCGAGCGAGAGCGCCGCGCCGGCCGCGCGCTCCTCGGCGAACGCGTCCGGGTCGAGCGCGCGCTCCACCGCGGCCCGCGCCGCTGCGTGGTGCTCCCGGTCGAGGTCGATCACGATCAGCCCGAAGCGGCGGCGCAACGCCCCCGCCGCCCCGAGCAGCCGCGCGGCCGCGCGCAGGCGGGCCTCGACGGGCCCGCCGTCCTGCGCCGCCGCGCACGCGGCGGCGAGCGTGTCGAGCGCGCGCGCCGTGAACCACGGGTCGGGGTCCGCGCGCAGCACGGCCGCGCCCTCGGCCGCGTACCGCGCGGCGTCGCCGTGAGCCCCGAGGGCGAGCGCGTTGGCCGCCATGCCTTGCAGGGCGAACGAGAGCATCCACGGGTCGTCGTGCGCGCGGAAGCCGGCGATCGTCGCCTCCCACTCCGCCGCCGCGTCGGCGTGGCGGCCGAGCGCGCTCAGCACCGATGCGTATCGGCCGCGGAGCAGGGTGCCGTGCCACGCGTTGCGCAGCGTCCGCCCGCGCGCGAATGCGGCGTGCGAGTGCGCGGCCGCGGCCGCCGGGTCAAACTCGTCCAGCTGCACGAGCGCTTGGGCGCGCAGGTCGCCCAGGGACGTGTACCCCCACGCGACGACCTCGTCCCAGTCGGCGAGCTCGCGCGTCCACCGCGGGTCGCCCGCCGCGCGTAGCCCGGCGAGGTCGTCATCAATGCTCTCGAGCAGCGGGGTCAAGCGGTCGGCGGTCGCGAGCGCGGTCGCGGCATCGCCCATGTGGCTCGCCATGCCGCTCTCGAAGACGACCACGGGGACGAACGCGAGGCGCACGGCGACGGGGCGCGTCCGGTCGCCGAGTCCGGCGCGTTCGCCCGCCTCGAAGGCGAGCCGCACCCAGCGCCGCCCTTCCTCCCACGGCACGCTGGTGTTCCAGAAGAAGCCGAGCGTGCCGGCGGTGCGCGCGCCGAGGAGCACGTCGTCGGGCGCGCGCTCGGGGGCGGTGGTCCAGGCCAGCGCGGCGCGGATGTCGTCGAGGTGCGGGCGGAGGCGCTCGGCCGTCCGCCGGTGCGCGGGGCTCCACAGCCCCGGCCCTGCGGCCTCGGCGAGTTGGGCGACCCACGCGGCGTGGCGGCGGTGGGCGACGGGCTCGTCGGGCGTGCCGCGCAGGCACTCCGCGCCGTACTGGCGAACAGTTTCGAGGAGGGCGTAGCGCGGCTCGCCGCCCGGTTCGGCGTCGCCCCCGACCTTCGCCTCGCTCGGCTCGCGTACGTCGATCAGCGAGTGCTCGGCGAGCCGCCCGAACGCTTCGAGCACGGGCACGTCGCCCGGCAGGTCGGCCCCCTCCGGCCCCTGCCCGCCGACCGCTTCGGCCGCGTCCAGGGTGAACGCGCCGCGGAAGACCGAGAGGCGGGCGAGGAGCGCCTGGGCCGCGGGGTCGAGCAGCGCGTAGCTCCAGTCGAGCACCGCGCGCAACGTCTTGTGCCGCGGCAGCGCCGTGCGCCGCCCGCGCGTGAGCAGCCCGAGCGCGTCGCCGAGCCGCGCGGCCACGCCGTCGACGCCTAACGTCGGGATCGCGGCCGCGGCGAGCTCGATGGCGAGTGGCATCCCGTCCAGCCGGGCGCACACCTCGGCGACCGCCGGCGCGGTCGCGTCGGTGAGGGCGAAGCCGGGGCTCGCGGCGCGCGCGCGGTCGACGAAGAGCGTGACGGCGTCGTAGCCGGCGAGCGCGTCGGCGGTGGCCGGCGCGCCGGCCGCGGGGCGGAGCGCCGGGCGCCCGAGGGGCGGGAGCTGCCACGCGACCTCGCCCTCGGTGCCTAACGCCTCGCGGCTGGTCGCGAGCACGCGCAGCCCCGGGCAGGCGCGCAGCAGCCGCTCGACGACGCGCGCGGTCGCGTCGACGACGTGCTCGCAGTTGTCGAGCACGACGAGCGCGCGCCCGTCGGCGAGCGCGGCCTCGAGCGCCTCGCCCGGCCCGCCGCCGCCGGTCGCCGGGGGCACGCCGGCCGCCGCGCCGGCGGCCTGCAGCACGTCGTCCGCGCTCCCCCCCGCGGCGATCGAGGCGAGCTCGACCCACCAGACGCCGTCGGCGTCGGGTGCGACGGTGCTGGCCGCCGACGCGGCGACCTCGCGCGCGAGCCGCGTCTTCCCCGCGCCCCCGGGGCCGACCACGGTGAGCAGGCGCGTCGCGCCGAGCAGGGTCTGCACGGCGGAGACCTCGCGCACGCGTCCCACGAAGGACGAGAGTGCCGCCGGCACGTTGGACGGCACGTTGGACGGCCCGTGGGCGGCCGCGGGAGTCGCCGCGGGCGGGAGTGCGGGAGACAGCGTCATGGCGGCGGGCGGTCAGGCGGGGGGCGCGTGCGAAGCGGAACCATTGTGCGTGCCGCGCCCGGTCCGCGCCAGCGGGCGCGCGGCCGCCGACCGGGGCCGTGCCCCGGGGCCGGCGGCCGCGCGCCCGCGCTGCCGCGGAGCGAACGCATCACACTGCGGACGCACTCACCGGAGGGTTTCCTTGGCCGGGACCGTGCGCAGGTACGCCCACAGCGCCCGCCGCTCGACGTCGTTCAGCGCGCGTGTCATGCGCACCGGCATCCCCGCCGTGTCGACCCGCCGTCCGTCGCGGCGCACCCCGGTGGCGAGCAGGCGGTCGAAGTCCGCCGCCGTCCACCGCCCGAGCCCGGCCGTGGGGTGCGGGGTGATGTTGGCGGCCGGCGGCCAGTCGGGCGGCGCCCCTGCGATCGGGCCGCCGGCGAAGTCGGCGCGGTGGCACCCGCTGCAACTCGTCGCGACGTACGCGCCGTAGGCGACCGTGGGCGCCGGGGCCAGCGCCGCCGCATGCGCGGTGCGTTGGGGCATGCTGGCCGCCGCGACCATGTCCGCCTTCCCCGCGGTATACAGCACCCGGAGCAGCGGGCCGGGCTGGAGGGCGGGCGACGGCGTGCCGACCGCGCGGAGCGAGCGCACGTAGGCCGCGACCGCCGCCACGTCCTCGTCCGACATCCCGGCGTACTCGGCGCTCGGCATCACGAGCAGCGGCCGCCCACCCGGGCGCACGCCGTGGCGCAGCGCCAGCTCCCAGGCGCGGTCGTCGAGCGCGGGGCCGCGGCCGCCCGCGGTCAGGTTGGGACCGCCGAGCCGCCCGATGAGCGGGTTGTCGACGATCGTCGCCCCACCGAAGTTGGCCCCGTGACACTCGGTGCAGCCGCGCACGGCGACCACGTGCGCGCCGCGCGCGACGAGCGCCTCGCGCGCGGCGGGCGTCGGCGAGAGCGCCGCCACCGACGGCGCCGCGTGGGACGGAACCGCGACGTGCCGGGTGAACCGGCGCGCGGTGAGCGCGTAGACGCCGCCCAGGAGCACGAGCACGAGCGCCGCGACGGCGGCGAGGCCGCGGAGCGCGCGGCGGCCCGCGCGCGCGAGGCGCGTGCGGGCGGGGGAGGAGGTCGACATGGCAGGTGTGGGGTCGGCCGGCGCGGGGCCGGAAAGGGGCGGGATGCGGCGTGAGTTCAGGCCAGGAGCGGCGAGGTCGGCAGCGCGTGGCCGTTCTGCACCGCGACCCCGGCCGTTGCTACGGCCCCGGTGAGGGGGGTGCCCGCCGCGGGGAGCACGGCCGCCGGCCCGAGCCGTCGCGCGAGGTAACGCTCCAGCCGCGCGAGGTCGCGCGGCGCGCGCCGCGCTAGCAGCCGCCGGAACGCGGCCGCCTTGTCGCCCGCGGACGGGTCGGCGGGCGCGGCGTCCCCCGCCGGGTGCGCCGCCGGGTGCGCCGCCGGGTGCGCCGTCAGCCGCAGGCGATAGATCAGCCCCGCCCCGCCCAACGCCGGCGCGAAGTCGAGGGCGACGTCGAGCGTGAACGCGGCGCACTCCGCCCGGTAGGCGAAGTGCCTCGGCGGTTCGTACGCCGTCACGCGGGCGCGCAGGGTGTGGCGCACACCGAGCGCGTAGTAGCCGAGGAGCAAGGCCCCCGCGGGAGTGCTCGCGGGAGTGCTCGCGGGAGTGCCAGGATGCGGGGTGCCGTGTACGGCGCGGGCGCGCCGGACGCCGACAACGCCCACCTGCCACCGCACCGCGGTCTCGATGCTGCTGACCGCGGCAAATGCGGCGGTGGGGTCGTAGGGGAAGGTGGTCGAGGCTTCGAGGGAAAACACGACAACGGAGGGTGGCGGGACGGGGAGGGGGCGCGGAGAGCGCGTAGCCGCACGGCGGTCGCGCGGCGCTGTGAGGCGCCGCGGTGTGGGGTCAAGTGTGGGCCCCCGTGCTTGGGCCCGCGCTTATCGCGCGCGCGGCGCGCGCCTAAGCGCCCGCCCATGCGGCGCGCGCGATCGCGGGCGCCGGGCAGGCCTGACCGACCCGGACGGCCGACCGTCCGCGGGGACGCTCAGGGGCCGCCGCGGATGCGTTCGGCGAGGGCCTGCGTCTCGCGCGCCGGGCGCGCGCCCATCTCGCGCGCCAGTCGCGCGGCGAGCGCGTCGTAGTGGGCGAGCGCGCGCCCGGGCTCGCCCGCCGCCGCGTGGACCGCCATCACCGCGCGGTGCGCGGCCTCGCGCAGCGGGTCGCGCGCGAGGACGGCCTCGTACGCCGCGAGCGCCTCGGCGTGGCGGCCGGCCGCGGCGAGCGCGTGTGCGACGACGGCCATGCCGTCCTCCCACGCCGACCGGGCGCGCGCCCGGTGCCGCTCGAGCCAGTCCGCGGTCGTTAGGCCGTCGGCCAGTTCGCCGCCGCACGCGTCCAGCACGCCGCGCGCCGCGACGAGCGCCGCGTCGTCGAGGCGGGTCGCGTCGGGCGGGGCCCCGCGCCCGCCTCGGGCGGGGTGGCGGGCCGCGGCGCGCAGGACCTCCGCCGTCGCGAACAGGTCGTCGGCGTCGCACGACAGGCGCACCGCGTCGCCTGCACCGCCGTCGGCAACGGCCCGCGCCAGACGGTAGCGCCCGCCGTCCTGCGCCACCCAGCCGCGGTCGCCGAGCAGCCGCCGCAGGTGGTGGAGCGTGAAGTGGAAGTTGGAGCGGAGCTGCGCGGCCGAGGCGTCCGGCCACAGGTCGAGCCCGATCTGCTCCTTGGTGCCGGCCGGGTGGAGCACGAGCCAGAGCAGCAGTTCGGCGACCTTGCTCCCGGGGAGCGGTTCCGCGGGCGCCGCGGCGTCCCGGGCGAGCGCGGGCGGGCCGAGGACGCGGAGCGTGAGCGTGCCGCCGGCGCGACCGGCGGCGGTCGGGGCGGGCGTCAGGCCCTCGCCGGCGGCGGGCCGGGCGTCCGCGCCGGGCGCGATCGGCGCCGGCGGCGTCGGCCACGGCGCCGCCCACGCGTCGTCGATCGCCGCGTCCCCGGTGAGGCGTGCCCCCGCCGCCCACGAGTCGCGGAACGCCTCAGTGCCTAACGCTGCCGCCGCGGCGGCGACGGCCTGCTCGTGGCCCGCGCGGTCGAAGTCCGGGAGTACGGTGCCCGCGCGCCTGCGCTCGCCGTCGGCCGCGCCGAGGACCCGCGCCGCCCCGGCCGCGGCCGCGCCGAGCGCCGGGCCCCCGCCCGCCGACGCGGCCGCGTCGGTCGCCGCGGCGACCAGCGCGCGCGCCGCGATCTCCAGCCCGCGTGCGAGCAGCCACGGCGCGAACAGGCCGCGCTGCGCCGCCAGGCCCGCGCGCGCGTGCGCGGCGGCGGCGAACGCGTCGCCGGTCGCGAGCGCATGCTCGGCCTGCGACTGCCGCGTGAGGGCGAGGAACGCGCCGTCGCCCAGCGCCGCCCACCGCGTAGCGCCCTCCTCGAGCTCGGCGGCGCCGGCGGCGTGGTCGCCGAGCGCGCCAAGGACGAACCCGTGGCGCCCGAGGGCGAACGCGATCGCACGCGGGTCGCCCGAGGCGTGCGCGTCGGCGACGACGCCCTCGCCGAGCGCGCGCGCGGCGACCGCGTCGCCGCCGATCAGGGCGATCTCGGACTGGCCGTTCTTCGCGAACGAGCGCTTCTGGAGAGCGCCGCACCGGGCGGCATCGCCCGCCTCGGCGGCGGCCGCACATTCGGCGTCCCACAACCCGATCAGGTGGTCGGCGGGCACCGCGTCGCCGAGCGCGTTGCGCAGCGCCGCGAGTGAGTTCCACGTCGTGAGTGCGGCGGTCAGGGCGCGCCGCGCGACGGCCGACGCCTCGGGGGTCGGCGTCAGACGCCGGCCGCCGCCGTCGTCGGCGACGCCGGCGCGGACGGCCGCGCGGAACGCGGCCTCCAGCAACGTCACGGCGTCGTCGAACCCGCCGGTCGGCGCCCAGTACCACACGAGCGGGCCGACCACGCGCAGCGCGTCGGTCGCGCGCGCGGCCCCCGCGGGCGAGGGGTCGGCGGCGCGCGCGGCCCACGCGACGGCCGCACGCAGGTCGTCCATGATTGCCGTGAGGCGCGCCGCCTCCTCGATCCAGCGCGAGCTCCACAGCCGCGGCTCGGCCCGCGTCATGAAGTCCCCCGCCCACGCGAGGTGGCGGTCGCGCAGCGCGACCTCCTCGGCCGTGCCGACGAGGCGCGCGGCGCCGTACTGCCGCACGGTCTCGAGCAGCGCGTAGCGCACCTCCTCGCCGGCGTCGCGCACGTCGACGAGCGACTGCTCGACGAGGCGGCCTAACGACGCGAACAGCGCGGGGTCCGCCGCGCCCGCGGCGGACCCGCCGGCCGGCGGGGTCTGCCCGCACACGGCGACCACGGCGTCGAGCGTGGCCGCGTTGCGGAACACGCTCAGCCGGTCGAGCAGGCGCCGCTCCGCGTCGCCCAGCAGCGCGTAGCTCCAGTCGAGCAGCGCGCGCAGCGTCTGGTGCCGCGCGGGCCCCGCGCGGCGGCCGCCGCGCGCGAGCACGGCCAGCGCGTCGTCGAGTTGCGCGGCGAGCGGCTCCACGCCGAACGTGGCCACCTGCGCGGCGGCCAGCTCGAGGGCGAGCGGGATGCCGTCGAGCCGGGCGCAGATTGCCGCCACCGCCCCGGCGTTCCGGTCGGTGAGCCCGAACGCCGGGCTCGCCGACCGCGCCCGCTCGACGAAGAGGCGCACCGCGTCGTACGCGCCGACGTCGGCCGCGGTCGCGCCCAACGACGTCGCGGGCGGGTCGCCCCCGCGGGCGTAGGCCCGGTCCGCCCGGGGCGGGTGCGCGAGGGGCGGCACGACCCAGGCCACCTCGCCCTCGACCGCGAGCGCCTCCCGGCTCGTGGCGAGCACGGTCACGCCCGGGCACGCGCGCAGGAGCCCGTCGGCGAACGCCGCGGCCGCCGCGACCACGTGCTCGCAGTTGTCGAGCACCAGCAACGCGCGGCCGTCCCGCAGGGCCTCGGCGATCGCGGCGGCCGCCGCGTGGTCCGACGCGAGGCGCACCCCGAGCACGGTCGCGACCGCCCCCGGGAGCTCGCCCCCTTCGACGAGCGGCGCGAGCTCCACCCACCACACGCCGTCGGGGTAGGCCGACACGTCCTGCGTTAGGCGCTCCTCGGCGAGCGCGGCGGCCACCTCGCGGGCGAGCCGCGTCTTCCCCGCGCCGCCCGGCCCGGTGAGCGTCAGCAGGCGCGCACCCTCGAGCGCCGCGCGCACGCTCGCCACCTCGCGCGCGCGCCCGACGAACGACGAGAGCGCGGCGGGCACGCTCGCGGCCGGCGCCCGCGCGGCCGGGGACGGCGCCGCGCGGAGGTGGGACGACACGTCGGACACCGGGGCGGGGGCGGCGGGCGGGGATGACATCGGGCGCGGCGGCGGGGGGAGGCCGGGACGCGTCTATTCTGGCACCGCGGAGGGCGGTGCGTCAGACCCTCGGCCGCAGAAGCCCGCGGAGGCGGCCCGCTCACCCGCACGGGCATCCCGGCATCGGCTCGGCGGGGAGCCTCGAGAGGGCGGGGGCGGCGGGCGAGGGGCGGTGTTAGGCGGCCGGCGGCGCGCCGAGCGGGACGAGGAACTCGATGCCGTGCGCGTCGGCCACGCGGAGGATCGCGGCCATGTCGGGCGACGCGCCCTGCTCCGCCGCGGCGAACACCTCGGCGCAGCCGGCGAAGAACTCCTCGAACCCGCCCGGAAGCGCGACGATGAGCGTGCGGGTGGCCGTGTCCTCGGGGTTCCGGAACGTGTGCGCCACGCCGCGCGGCAGGAACGCCGCCCCGCCCGCCGCCACGCGCGTCCACGTGCGGCCGACTTCGGCTCCGGCGGAGAACTCGAGCGCGCCCTCCAGCACCACCATTACCTCCGCCTCGCGGTGGTGGACGTGCGGCGGCGGACCGTGGTGCGGGGGGACCGTGCCGAAGGCGACGGCGAGCGCGCCGCCGGTCTGCGCGCTCGAGAGCAGCACGTCGAGGCGGTCGCCGAAGGCCTCGACGCGGCGGGCCTCCTGCGCCTGCACGAGGTGCACGGCCTCGGCGGACGTGGTCGAGCTGGACGGACCGAGCAGGGTCGCGGTGGGGAGGGTCGCGGTGGGAAAGGTCGCGGCGAGCATGGGTAAGGTGGCGAGGGGTGAACGAGTGTGGCGGCGGACCGCGCCCCCACACTGCGCCCCGGCACTTGGGCCGCCGCTTGGTCCGTCCGCGCGGTGCTTGGCCGCGCGGCGGCGCGGGGTCGGCCTAAGCGTCCCCCCAAGCGCCGGGCGCGATCGTGGGTGCGCGTCGCGATCCCAACCGCCGCGGCCCGGCCGCGCGCCCTCGGGGCGTGCTCGACGGGCGCTCGGCGCTCGGCGCCGGCGGGGCCCCGACGCCCCTCGCCGGCCCCTCCGCGTTCACGCTGGAAGCGTGGTTCGACGCCGCCGGCCCGAACCTCGCCGCGCCGGTCGGCGTGCCGGGGTTCGTCGCGTACACGCCGAGTGCTCTGCAGCTGACGATCGGCGGGCGGACGTACGCGGTGCAGGCGTCCGACGCGGCGCACCCGACCGGCCTCGCGGTCGCGATCTTCGACCCGACGACGCCGTTCGGGCCGCCGGGCCGCTACGGGGTCGGCGTGATCCAGAACCCGCTGGCCGACGGCGCCGGCATCGTCGCGGACTTCACGGGCGCCACCCCGGGCTTCGCCGTCTCGTCCGGCGGCCTCGTGCCGACCACGTTCACCGGGTACGCCGGGGTCGGCGTGTCGAGCGGCGTGTGCCTCGTCGGCGCGCCGGGCAGCTGCCAGACGTTGGCGGTGACGCCGATCCCGCTCACGTGGGACGGCCAGTCGTTCGCGCTCACGTTCGGCAACTACAGCGACGACGCGCCGGGCACCCCGGCGTACGCCGCGAGCATCGCGGCGGTGCCGGAGCCGGGGACGGTGGCGCTCCTCGCCGCCGGCCTCGGCGCCGCCGCGGCGTGCGCCGGGGCCCGCCGGCGGGGCGCGCGCGCCTAACGCCGCGCGGCCGCGCCCTACGCCGCCCGCAGCCGCTCGGCGAGGGCCTGCGTCTCGCGCGACGGGCGCGCGCCCACCTCGCGCGCGAGCAGCGCGGCGAGCGCGTCGTAGTGGGCGAGGGCGCGCGCCGGCTCGCCCGCCGCCGCGTGGACCGCCATCACCGCGCGGTGCGCGGCCTCGCGCAGCGGGTCGCGCGCGAGGACGGCCTCGTACGCCGCGAGCGCCTCGGCGTGGCGGCCGGCCGCGGCGAGCGCGTGTGCGACGACGGCCATGCCGTCCTCCCACGCCGCGCGCGCCCGGTCCTGGTGCGGCACCACCCAGTCGCCTAACGCGAGCCCGGCGCCGAGCTCGCCGGCGGACGCGGCGAGGACGCGCCGCGCCTCCCCGAGCGCCGCGCCGTCGAGCCCGGCGGCGTCCAGCGGCGCGCGGGTGCGGGCGGCCGCCCGGAGCAGGTCCGCCGTGGCGAACAGCGCGTCGGCGTCGCAGGCGAGGCGCGCCGCGGACCCGCCGCCTCCGGCCTCGAGCGCGCGCGCCAGGCGGTAGTGCCCCTGCTCGTGCGCGACCCATCGGCGGTCGCCGAGCGTGCGGCGCAGGTGGTGGAGCGTGAAGTGGAAGTTGGAGCGGAGCTGCGCGGCCGAGGCGTCCGGCCACAGGTCGAGCCCGATCTGCTCCTTGGTGCCGGCCGGGTGGAGCACGAGCCAGAGCAGCAGCTCGGCGACCTTGCCTAACGGGAGCGGCTCGGTCGTCGGCACCCCGTTGGCGGCGAGGGCGAGCGGGCCGAGCACCCGCAGGCCGAGCGTGGAGGGGCCGGCCGACGTGCCGCGTGCCGCGCCGACCAGCGCGTCGGCCGCTCGCGCGCCATCCCCGGGCGGCGCCGCGCCGGCGGGCGCCGTCGGCCACGGCAGCGCGACCGCGTACTCGTAGGCTGCGCGAACGGCAAGGCATTCCCCCGCGTCCCACGCGGCGCGGAACGCGGGCTCGGCGCACCGCTCCCGCGCGCGCGAGGTGGTGCGGTCGTACGCCGGCCGGTCGTAGTAGATCACGTCGATGCCCGCGCGCCGGCGGATGCCGGCCGCGGCGCCGAGCAGCCGGACCGCCGCGTCGACGGGCGCCCCCGGCAGCGCGCCGGCCAGCGCGAGCTGCGCCGCGAGGTCGAGGCTGCGCACGAACACCCACGACGTGAGCTCGTCGCGCTGCGCGGCGATCGCCGCCCGCAGGTGCGCCGCTGCGTCCGCAAGGTCCCCGGTCGCAAGCCCCACCTCGGCGCGCGTCTGCTCCGTGTTGGCGAGCATCGTAAACTCGCCCCCGGCCGCCAGCGAGGCGATCGCCTCGTCGAGCGCCAGGCGCGCGGCGGCGTGGTCACCAGCCGCGTAGAGCAGGCGCCCGTGGCGGGCGAGCGCGAACCAGACCTCGCGGCTCCCTAACGCCCGCCCTTCGAGGACGTTCGCCGCGCTGAGCGCGAGCGGAACGCGCATGTCGCCGGCCGCGGAATGCCCCTCCGCCAGCGGGATGCGCGCATAGACGAGCCACCGCCAAGCGCTGTGGTCGCCGCCCTCGGCCTCGGCGCGCCGCGCCTCGGCTTCCCACAACGCCACCGAGCGCTCCGCGGCCGCCACCCCGTCCGAGACGCGGTTCCCGATGACGTACAGCCCCGCCACGGCCGTGACCGCCCCGGCGAGCGCGCGACGGGCCCCGGGCGAGGCGCCCGGCGCAGGGGCCCAGATCGGGGGAGCGCCCGCGGCCAGCCCCGCCACGACCGCCGTCCGCAACGCGGTTTCCGTCAGCGGGATGGCCACGCCGAAGTTGCCGGCCGCCATCCAGTGCCAGAGCAGCCCGCCCGCGACGCGCAGCGCCGCCTCCGCCCGGCCCGCGTCGTCCGGCGACGGCGTGCCGCCCGCGCGCGAGGCGACCGCGGCGGCCGCCCACTGCACCGCGGCGCGCAGGTCGTCGAGCACGGGCGTGAGGCGGGCCGACTCGTCCACCCATCGCGCGCTCCAGAACCGCTCCTCGGCGCGCGTCAGGTAATCCGCCGCCCACGCGAGGTGCCGGTCCCGCAGCGCGACCTCCTCCGCCGTGCCGGCCAGCCGCTCGGCGCCGTACTGCCGCACCGTCTCGAGGAGCGCGTAGCGCACCTCGCCCCCGGACGCGTCCGCGACGTCGCGCACCTGCACGAGCGACTGCTCGACCAGCCGGCCTAACGCGGCCACGGTGGCCGCGTCGTTCCCCCCGCCGCCCGCCCCGCACACGGCCGCGACGGCGTCGAGCGTGGCCGCGTCGCGGAACACGCTCATCCGGCAGAGCAGCGCCTGCTCCGCGGGCGCGAGCAGCGCGTAGCTCCAGTCGAGCACCGCGCGCAGCGTCTGGTGCCGGGGCGCCGCCGTGCGCCGGCCGCGCGTGAGCAGCCCGAGCACGTCGTCGAGCCGCTCGGCCAGCTGCTCGACGCCGAGAGCGCCGACGTGCGCCGCGGCCAGCTCGAGGGCGAGCGGGACGCCGTCGAGCCGCGCGCAGACAGCGGCGACGGCGTCGGCGTTGCGGTCGGCGAGCGCGAAGGCGGCCTGCACGCCGCGGGCGCGCTCGACGAAGAGCTGCACGGCGTCGTACCCCCCGACGTCGGCCGCCGTGCGGCCCGACGGGGCCCCGCGCGGGTCGGCGTCGAACGGGTCGGCCTGGCGCGCCCGCGGCGGGTGGGCGAGCGGCGGCACCACCCACGCCGCCTCCCCCTCCACGGCGAGCGCCTCCCGGCTCGTGGCCAGGACCGTTAGCTGCGGGCAGGTGCGCAGGAGTGCGTCGGCGAGCGCGGCCGCTGCGGCGACCACGTGCTCGCAGTTGTCGAGGACGAGGAGGAGGTGGCGCGGGCCGACCGCCGCCGCGAGCACCGCGGCCGCGCCGCCGGCCGACTCGAGGCGCACGCCGAGCACGCTCGCGACGGCAGGTGCCACGTCGTCTCCCGCGGCCACCGGCGCGAGCTCCACCCACCACACGCCGTCGGCGTACGAGGCGGCCGCGGCCAGCGCGGCCGCGACTTCGCGGGCGAGCCGCGTCTTCCCCGCGCCGCCCGGCCCGGTGAGCGTCAGCAGCCGCGCACCCTCGAGCGCCGCGCGGACGCTCGCCACCTCGCGCGCGCGCCCCACGAACGAGGACAGGGCGGCCGGGATGTTGGTCGGCGCCGCCGGAGCGGCCCGCGCGGTCGCGGTGCGTGCGTCCGGCGTCGTCTCGAGGTCGGCAGGGACGGAGGCTGTCATGATCACACCCAGGGCACGGCGGGACGTGCAGCGGACGAGCGCCACCAGTCTGCGGCCGGGCCGTCCCGCGCGATAGACCCCCTCGCGCCGCGGGGGCGGCGGGCGTGCACGCGGGGCGCCCCGCGCCAGCGGCCCGCGCGCGGGCGTCCGCGTCAGTTTGCGGGGTCGTAGCGCCCGTCGAGGATGGCGAGGTACGTCTTGCCGGCGTCGTCGGTGCGCAGTGCGTAGGTCTGCGTCTTCCCCCGCTCGTTGCGCTCGTCGTCGGTCATCGGGCGGTCCTTGTTGTGGGAGGGGGCGCAGGGGTCGATGGTCTTGAAGTGCCCGTCCGCGACCTGCGTGGTGAAGCTGCCGTCGGTGAAGTGCACGGGGCCGCTCATCTCCACCCACGCCTGGGTCCGGCAGCCGTAGGTCTGCGTGTAGACGTACAGATACTCCTTGTAGGTCCCGTCGCGGTTGAACACGTACTGGTCGGAGATGCCGTACGCGTTGCCGGAGTACACGTCGGTGTGGTCGTCCCAGAAGTTCGACGGCGAGACCGAGCCGTAGCGCCAGCTGCCGACGATCGCGGCCGGGACGGAGGCGTCCGCCGAGCCGGAGCCGCCGTCGGCGGCCTTGGGGCCGGTGGCGTCGGCGCAGGCGGCGGCGAACAGGGCGGCGAGGGCGGCGGCGGACGCCGCGGCGCGGGCGGCGAGGCGGGTGGTGCGGGCGAGGCGGGGCATGGGCGGGAACCGAGGGGCAGGGTGGGCGGCGCCGGGTCGGGCGCCGTGTGGCCTAACGAAGGCCGGCGTGCGGTGCCGGCCGGTCGGCCGACGGGCGTGAGGGTACGCCGCCCCGCTTGGAACTGCAGTGATTGCGGGGAGAGGCGGGCGGGCTTCCGAGCCCGCGCACGTCAGTGAGCCGCGGCGATGGGCGGCTGGCGAGCGACGAGGTTGATGATGCGGCCGGAGAGCCGGAGGGCGGCCGGGGCGTCGTAGTTCGCGAGCACCACGACGGTCCAGTCCCGGTCCCACACCAGATCAACGTCGGCGTCCCAGCCCGTGTTGGGGTTGGAGCCCGGGTGCCCCACCACGCGGACGCCGTCGCGCTGCTGGTTGTAGACGCCGAAGCCGTAGCGCACGGCGCCGGGCGGCCCGTTGCCGGTCTCGACGCGGCCCGCGGTCACGCTGTCCGTGAGGGCGCGGCCTAACAACCGCCCCGTGCGCAGCGCGCGCGCGAACCGGAACAGGTCCTCCGCCGTGTACGCCCCGCCGCCGAACGCGCGGAGCGCGCCGCGGCGCGGCCGCGCCGGTCGCTCGGCCGCCGTCCGCGGCTCGATGCCTAGCGGGTCGCGGTCGCTCCAGCGCGCGTACGCGGTCGCAACGCCGGCCGCGTCGGACCAGGCAGGGTGCGCGACCGCCGTCATCCCCGCCGGGCCCCACACGTGCCGGCGCAGGTAGTCCTCGTACCGCTCGCCGCTCGCGCGCTCGATCACGGCGCCGAGCGCGGCGTAGTTGCCGTTGCTGTACTCGTGCCGCGCGCCGGGCGCGAAGGCGGGCGGCGCGTCGGCGAACGTGGCCAGGAGCGTGGCGTGCGACGCGCTGTCGGGGGTGGCCCCGAAGCGGCCCGAGAGGAAGGGCTCGGGCGCGCCCGCCGTGTGGGTCAGCAGCTGGCGCACGGTGGTGCGCCGCGCGGCGTCGGCGTTCGGGTAGTCGGGGAGCAGCCGCGCGAGCGTGTCGTCGAACGCGAGCCGGCCCGCCGCCACGAGCTGCGCGACCGCGACGCCGGTGAACATCTTCCCGACCGAGGTGGTCTGGAACAGCGTGGCCGCTGTGTTCGGCACCCGGCGCGCCCGGTCGGCCCAGCCCACCGCCTCGTGCACTAGCACCCGGTCGCCGTGCGCCACGAGCACCACGCCCGAGAATCGGTCGGAGTCGCCCGCCTGCCGCACGCGCCGGCGCACGACCGCCGCGAGCGAGTCGTCCGTGAGCGGCCCCGCGGCCCACGGCGCGGGTGGCCCGCTCATCATCGCGGGGTCCAGCGGGTGGAGGCCGACGTCGGCGAGCCGCGTACTGTCGCCCGGCGCGGGCTCGAACTCCAGCCCGAGGACGCGCGGGACGTTCCGTGCGCGGGTGAACACGCGGAGCGCGGAGCCGGCCATCTGCGCGTGCTCGACCGTGAGCCCGCCGCTCTGCCGGGCGAGCGCGACCAGCGTGCGCGTGCGGGTGGCCGCGTCGCCGCCCGGCAGGGCGTTAGGCGCGATGCGGGCGGCGAAGCGCGCGATCGCGGCGCTGTCGCCGCCGTTGACGGCCGCGATCAGCTCCCGCGCGAGGCGCCCGAGCGGCGTCTCAGGCCACACGTTTTGCGGGGGCGCTTCCTGCGCGAGGGCGCCGCCCGGCGGCGCCCCTTGGGCGCACGCGAGGCGCGTACCGCCACCGACGGCGCAGATCGCGCACGCGGCGGCGACGGTGAAACGGCGGAGTGCGCGGGCCGCGTTGCGGCGTGAGGACATGGGCCACACCGGTGAAGGGAAGCGTCGTCGCGCCAGGGGCGCGGTACGAACCGCGAAGGTGCGGTGGGACGCTTGTGCGGCCGCTTTCGGCCGCTTGGCCCGGAGCGGCGAGGCCGCCCGGAGCGCGCCGGACTGACGCGCCGCGCTACGGCACGCGCCGCCAGTGCTGGAGCGCGACGCCCCAATCGGCCCACACCGCGGGACTCCCCGCGCGTGCCCCGGCCGGCGCGGACGCCGGAGACGGCTCGAACGTGTATCGCGCTACCCCGTCGGTGAACGTCCACCCGTCGGGCCCGCGCGCGGCCGGGCGCAGCAGCACCGGCGGTAGCGGCCCTCGCGTGAGCCGGAGCACGCGGCGGCCGGCGCTATCCGCCGCCGCGGCCACGACCACGTCGTCGCCGTACCGGCCGGCCGCAGCGTCGAAGACCGCCGCGGGCGGCGTCGCCCCGGGGGTGCGCGGCGCGGCGGGCGGGCCGAGGGCGGCCTCCACCACGGCCGCCGCGATCGGGACGGTGCGCGTCGGCCCCTGCGTGTTGACGAGGACCGTCACGCTCACCGAGTCGTCGGGCAGGTACGCGGTGTACGTCGTGAACCCGTTGATGTCGCCGCCGTGCGCCACCGCGCGCCGCCCCGCGAGGTCGCTCAACATCACGCCGAGTCCGTAGCGCGTCGGGCGTCCGCCGCGCACCACGCCGGGGCGCGTCAGCTCGGCGTACGCGGCGGGCGACAGCACGCGTCCGCCGCGCGCCGCGTGCACGGCCACATTCCACGCCGTGAGGTCGCCCGCGGTCCCGCAGAACCCCCCGGCCGCCCACGGCAGGCGCGGGCTGATGTACGCCGCGGGCCGAAGCCCCGAGTCTCCCATCGCGTAGCCGCGGGCGAGATGCGGGACGAGTGCCTCGGGGTTGCAGAAGTGCGCGTGCGTCGCGCCCGCGGGGCGGAGCACGTGCGCCTCGACGTAGGCCGCGTACGGCTCGCCACTCACGCCCTCGATCAGGCGGCCGAGGAGGGCGTAGTTGGTGTTGCTGTAGCGCATCTGGTCGCCGGGCGCGAAGTAGAACGGCATGTCGCGCGCGGCCGCGAGCAGCGAGTCGCTCGGCAGGTCCAGCCGGCTGACCGCGCCGAGTCGTGGCGACTCGGCGTAATCGGGCACGCCGGACGTGTGGCCGAGGAGCTGGCGCACCGTGACGGGCCGTCCGCGGAGCACCGCGCGCGCCGCCGCGTCCTCGGGCAGGTAGCGCGCGACGGGGGTGTCGAGCGCCACGCGGCCGGCGTCGACGAGCGTGAGCACGGCGGCCGCGGTGAACTGCTTGGTGATCGAGGCGAACTGGAAGACGTGCTCGACGCCTAACGGCGCGCCGTTCTCCACGTCGGCCAGCCCGTAGGCGCGCGCCGCGAGCGTGTCGCGCCCGCGCACCGCGAGCACCACGAATCCGGCGGCCCTGCCGCGCCCGACCGAACCCGCGGCGACCGAGTCGAGCGCCGCGCCGACGCGCTCCCGCGCCGTCGTCGGCGCGGACGCGTCCGCGAGGCGTGCGGGCGCCTGCGCGCGGGCAGGGCCCACAGGCGCGGCGGTGTGTGCGGCCGCCAGCACGACGGCCAGCGGAGAGGCAAGCCGGGCCGCAGTTCGGCGCGTGGTGACGCACGTGGGAAGGGGTCGCATGGCCAGTCCTCCGGATGAGTAAGGCTGCCTGACGCCGGACGAGGGACCGGCGGACCGGGCCCGGCGCCGGCGGGGGACGGGTATGGAGCCGAACGCGGCACGCGGGCAGCGGCCGCGTTCAGCGCGGGGTGATCGCGTAGTCGACCAACACGCCGCCGACGAAGCTGGCCGCGACCTGCGCGCCCTCCGGACGGTAGGTGCGCTTGGTGACCGTCATCGAACCGTCCTTCGACTCGGCCGCAGTCGCCGCGGGGCCGAGCAGCGCCTCGACCTCGGCGAGCGAGAGACCCTTCCGCAGGCCACCGATCCCGCCGGCCGGGGCCGCGGCGCTCCGCGCGGCCCCGGCCGCGGCACCGGTCGCCGCGAAGGCCGCCACCGACGCGCCCGGCGCCGCCGACGCCACGGTCACCGCGCCCGCGCCGGGGACGTTGGAGAAGTCCGCGTATTGCGAGAGCGCGCGCGCCACGCCCGCGGGCGTGAGTCCGTCGGCCGGGATGCCGTCCTTGTAACGGATGTTGAAGCGGCTCCCCGCCTCCAGGCGCTTGCTCCGGATCCCCGCCTCGCGCGCCAGGTTCGCCTGCTGCGCCTCGGCCTGCGCGCGGCCGTTCTCGCGCTCGCGGGTCGAACGCAGGGCGTCGGCCTGGCGCTCGAGGCGCTTCTTCTCGTCGTCCGAGGCGTGCTTGGCGGCGTCGCGCAGGTCGCGCTCCTCCTTGCTCTCGCCCGCGTTCGTCGTCGAGACGCTCGAGCCACTGGTCATCCAGTCGCCGAAGGTGCCGTAGCCGCCGCCGCCGAGTTGGAACTCGATGTGCGACTTTTTCACGACCACCTTTGTGACCATCACCGACTGGCCCGTCTTGACGGCCGTGCCGTTGTCCTTGAGGCGGTCGGCGACCTGGCGGAAGTCGACCGGCATGTCCTCCTGCGGGCGCACGTCGACGCCCTGGCTCGTGGCCGGCATGTCGATGCGCAGCGTGACCGAGCGCCCTTCGAAGGCGCGCCGCAGCGCGCCCTCGTCCTGCGCGGCCGCCGCGTGCGGGGCCGCCGTCTGCGCGGCCGCCGCCACGGCGAGCGCCGCACTCCAGTGCATTCGCATGGTGGTGTTCGTCGCGGGTGTGGTCGGGTCTCGTGGGGGGGCGAGCGTTAGGCGCCCGCCCTACTGCGGGGCGCCCGCGGCCGGCGCGACCCCCGCGACGGGGGCGGCCGCGATGGTGATCGCCTCGTCGGTGTACACCGTCAGCCGCGTGCCCGACGCGATCTCGGCGTTCTTGCCGTGGATGAACACGCCGACCGGCGAGACGAGCAGGCTGACCGCGGCCACGGTCGCCCCGCGCCCCTTTCCGGCGGCCTGCGGGCTGCCGGTGAGCGCCACCTTCTGGCCGTCGACGGCCGTGGTCGAGAGCACCCGAAGCGTGAGCTTGCCGGCCCTGCCGAACATGCCCGAGCCCTTGGCCTCGTTGACCTCGGCCCGCACGGGCGTGCCCTTGGTGATGACGAGCTGGCCCCCGACGAGCACGTTCTCGTCGACCTTCATGCCCACGCGCTGGCCCGACGCCGCGTTCTTGCTCGACAGGTCCTCCGTGGTCACCACGTAGAACTCGGTCCCCTCGGGGACGGCGATGCCGCGGGTTACGGGCGTGGCCGGCGCGGCGGCGGGCGCAGGGGCCGGTGCGGCCGCGGGTGCGGCGGTCACGGTGACGGCCCGCGCGGGGTGGGCGCGGCCCTGGGCGTGGGCGGCCGCGGGGAGCGCGGCGGTGAGCCCGAGGGCGAGCGCGGCGGCGGTGAGGCAGGCGGTGGTCTGGGCGGTGCGCATGGCGGGGTCCTCGAGAGGGGTGCGTGGGGTGGGGTGGTACGTCAGGCGGATCGTGTGGCCCGACGATGGAGCCGCGCTGGCCGCGCTACACGGGTCATCCGACCCGGAGGCCGCGGCGGTCTGACGTGGCCACAATGCGGCCGGCCGCTTTGCGCCGTGCGTAGCGCGCGCGCTGGGCGCTTATGCGGCGCTTAGGGCGGCGTGAGTGCGTCACTTGCGGCGCCGGTCTTCGACGCCCCACCCGTCGGCTGTCGGCCTGGGCCACCTGCAAGTCGAGGAAGCCCAGGCCGCGCACGTGGCCGACGCCCGGCCACGTCGGCGTGAACGTCTCGAAGTAGTCGCCTCTCCGGCACTCGCTACTCCATACCGCATCCGAGGCACACGACGTCTCGAACGCCGGGCGCACCATCCGCGTCCCTCCCCGCTGCCTCCGGACCGCGACTGAGATGGCCGCACGGTAGGGCTGGAACTCGGCCCGGCGCTGCCCTGACATCGTGCCGAGCTCGCGACAGCCGACCGCGACTCGCTCTAGCTTGCCCCCATGCTCGATCTGGACACGCTCGACTTCACGAAGGGGAACGGCCTCGTCACCGTGGTCGCCCAGGACGCGACGACCGGAGCGGTGCTGATGGTGGCGCACGCGGACCGCGAGGCGCTCCAACTCACCCTCTCCACGGGCGAGATGCACTACCACTCGCGCACGCGCGGCCTGTGGCACAAGGGCGCGACGAGCGGGAACGTGCAGCGGGTCGTCGCGCTCGCCGCGGACTGCGACCGCGACGCGGTGCTGGCGCGCGTAACCCCAGCCGGGCCGGCGTGCCACACGGGCGCGGCGAGTTGCTTCGCGCAGGGTGGACCGCCGCCGGCCGCGGACGCGCTCTCCACGCTGGACGCGACGATCGCGCTCCGGGCCGCAGATGCGGCCGGTGCGACCGCAGTGGATCGACCGAGCTACACGCAGCGGCTCTTCGGCGACCGGAACCTCCGGCTCAAGAAGATCGGGGAGGAGGCGGCTGAGTTGGTGGCCGCGTGCGCGGACGGCGACCGCGAGCGGGCGGTGGAAGAGGGCGCGGACCTCGTCTACCACGCGCTCGTCGCCCTGCGCGCCGTCGGCGGCTCGCTCGACGACGTGCGGCGGGCGCTGGCAGGGCGCGCGGGGTAAACGGCGGGGTCGGCGCGCCCCGACCCGATCAGGTCGCTTTCTTCTCGCCGGGGCGGTACTCGTCGAGGTCGAAGTCGTCGGCGGCGCGCGCCTTGGGCTTGGGCTTGGCCGCTGCCCCCACCCGCACCGGCCGGCCGCGGCGCGGGCCGGCTTCGGCGACCGCCTGCAGCAGCAGCTCACGCGCTTCGGCCATCAGATCGTTGGTCAGCGGCTTGGTCCGGCGGGCCTTCTCGCGCTTGTACCACTCCTCGGCGCCGAGCTCAGGGTGCGGCTCGTCCGACGCCTCGCGCGGTGGCCGGGACGGCGTCGGCGGCTCGCTCGGGATGACGGTAATGGTGACCTGGCGGACGGGCGCGGGCTCTGCATTGGGTTCGGCCGCTTCGGCCGTGGGTTCGACGACCGCCATGTCGGCGACCGGTGCTACCGTGGCGGGAACGGTGGCCGGCTCGACCGCTGGGGCGACCTCGCGCGGCTCCGGAACCGCGACTGTACGCGGCGCTTCGACCGGCGGCTCGACGACGGCGGCTGGTGCGGGCCGCCGAGCGGTCGTCGGCTTGGGCGCACTCCGAAGGGCGGGCGTCGTCTTGGTCGCGGCGCGCTTGGGGGCGGCAGGCGCGGCAGACGCCTTGGCGCGAGTCGTCGTCGCTGGCGCCTTCTTGCCGCCGACGGCCTTCGTGCCGGACTTCTTCACAGTCAACGCACTCTTGGGCCCCGCCTTCGCGCCAGCTTTTGTGGAGGAGGCTTTGCCGGTCGTCTTCGCCGTCGAACGCGACGCTGCCTTGGTCGAGGACGCCTTGGCCGACGAGTTCGCGCGCTTCGCGGTCGTCTTGGCGCTCCCCTTCGTGGCGGGTGCGGATTTGGGGGACGGCTTGGGACGGGTCGGCATGACGCGCTCCGGCGTGAAGGACGTGAGGAGGACGGCGGAGAAATGAGCGCATCGCGCGGGCGCGTCCCCCTCCGCGCGCGACACCGCGGAACGTGGGACGCGCCCGCGCGGGGCGCTGACAATACGCGCCAGTTGGGCGCGGGTATGCTACGTCAGGGCAGCGTTTCGGGCGACCCTGCGCCGTGATCGGCGAGACGGTCCGTACCCCCGGTAGCGGCAGAAGGTGCCGAGTACGCGACGGCGGCGTGCTGACCGTTGCCGGTCGGCGGCGCCCCCGCTGGATTCTCGAGCGATTCGCCGATCGCGGGCGCGAGCCGGCCGGCCCGCACGTCGGCGGCGGCGACCGCCGCCCCTTGCTTCAAATCTTCCCACGCCCGGCGCGCCGCACTCGGCGCCTCACTCGACGACAGTGCGGGGCTGTCGCCGGTGCGCAGCCCGTCGGCGGGCTTCACGCCGACGCCGTGCTCGTAGACCATCTTGCCGCCGAGGTAGGCGCTGTAGCTGAGGGCGCCGAGCCCGGCGAGTCCGAGAGCGAGATAAGCGGTACCGGCCTCGTCCTCGCTCCAGCGGCGGGCAGCCATGAGGGCCGTGATCGCGGTGAGCGAGATGTTAAGGTTGCGGTGGGTGACGAGCAGGTCGGCCGCGGTGCCCTCGGCGTTCACCTCCTGCTGCGCGATCAACCCGGTCGCGGCGGACACGGCGGCGCCCACTGCGGCGACGGGCATGAGGACGCGGCCGACTTCGGAGAGCGCGCGACTCCCGGTCAGCCGCCCGAGCAGGTCGGCGCCGATCGCGACCGGGAGGACGGCGATCGGGAAGTGGACGATGGACGGATGGATCTCTTGAAGGCGCGGCGGCATGGACGGGTCCTGGATGAGAAGAGCTCGCGTCGGGGCAAGGGGTGGGCCGAGGGAAGGGTGTGCCGTCGAACGCTTGCCGACGCCGTCGCGTGTCCGTGCGGTCCACGCCTCGTGTGTGTCATCCTGAGCGCAGCGAAGGATCTTGCGTGCGATACAAAGGGGACCGCCGTTTGGGGATGGACTCTCCCGGCGGGGTACGCTCCCCCGTCCGCATACAAGATCCTTCGCTGCGCTCAGGATGACTGATCGGCTGACCGGTTCTCTGGCAAATGTCCTAGAACGTCCCCACGACCGCCGGATCCAGCTTGCTCGGGTCGCCGATGTACGCCAGTCGCAGCCCGTGCAGGTACTGGCGCGACACGCGCCGCACGTCGGCCGGGGTCACGGCGCGCAGTTCGTCGGCGAAGTGGGCGGCGCGGTGCCAGTCGCCGCGGTAGAGCTGGGCGCGGGCGAGGAAGTTGGCCTGGTCGCCGTTCGTCTCGTTTTCGAGGAAGTACTCGGTGATGAAGTGCTGCGTGAGCTGTTCGAGCCCGCGCGACGTGATCCACCCTTCCTGCAGGTTCGAGAGTTCCTCGCGCATGATGCGCAGCGTGGTGCGCGGGTCGACCGTGGTCACGTACAGACCGGCGGCGCCGCTCGCGCGTTCGAGGAAGCGGGCGTCGACGGCGTAGCTCAGGTTGCGCTTCGAGCGGATCTCGGAAAAGAACCGGCCGGAGAGCACCGCGGCTGCGATGCGGAGGGGGACGTAGTCGGGGCCCGCGGCGGCCGCGCCGGGGAAGTAGCCGAGCACGTAGTTCGTCGGCAGCGTACGCCGCTCGACGGCAAGGGCGCCGTTCCAGGTGGCGGGAAGGGCCGGCGGCGTCCAGCGGTAGTCGCCGCGCGGCAGGGTGCCGATGGTCGTCGTGATGAGTTGGATGAGGTGCTCGCGCGTGACGTCGCCGACGACGACGAGGAGCATGCGCGAGGTGACCATCTGCTCGCGCTCGTAGCGCCGCAGGTCGGCGGGGGTCAGCCGGGCGAGCGAGGCCGTCGTGCCGAGTGGCGAGCCCCCGTAGGGCGTCCCGGTGAACGCGACGCTGTCGGCGAGGTAGTCGAGCGAGGCGTCGGGGTCGTCGCGGCGTTGGCGGACGGCGCCGAGGAGTTGGGCGCGGACGAGTTCGACGCCGGCGGAGTCGAGGGTCGGGTGGAGCAGGCGGTCGGCGAAGATCGCCCAGGTCGAGTCGAGGGTCGCGGGGGTGCTGCGCAGGGCGAACGTCGTCCAGTCGTGGTCCGCACCGACGCCGATGCTCGTGCCGAGCCGAGCCATTTGGATGCGGAGCTGCTCGCGCGGGTAGTGGAGGGTGCCCTGTTCGCTCGCCTCCAGCAGCAACGGCTCCAGCCCTGCCTGTCGTGATGATGTCTGTCTGGTGCCGCCGAGTAGGTAGAGGTTGGCGGCGACGACCTGGTTGGCGGTGACGCGGCGGAGGATCACCTGCATGCCGCCGATCTCGAAGCTGGACGTGTTCGAGTCGCGGGCGGTCGTGCGCGGGGCGGCGGCCGCGGCGGGCGCCGCCGTCGGCTGCGACGAGATCGGCGCCGCGGGGGGCGGCGTAGTGGGGGCCGGCGTGGGCGCCGGCGTTGGGGCGGGCGCGGGCTGCGGGGGCGTCGTCTGTGCACCCGCCGGGCGCGCCGGGGTGACCGTGGCGCCGACCGCGGTCGCGGCAAGCGCGAGGCCCGTGAGGAGGCGGCGCATCAGCGGGTCCCCGCGCGGCGGCCGGCCGTCGTCGTGCGCACCGGGGTGGCCGGCGTCGCCGGCTTCGGCGCCGGCCGGCTCGCGACCACCTTGCGCCACAACACCGCCAGCTCCGGCTCGGTGAAGCTGAATGCGGAGCGCTCGCTCGTGGGCAGCAGCACGCCCGTGACGCGCGGGCGGCCGACGATGTAGGTCGTGGCGTAGCGCCGCAGGTCGTCGGGCGTCTGCCGCGCCATCGTGTCGCCGTAGCCCATGAAGTACTCGATGTCGGCCACCGCCCACCAGAAGCCGACCGTGTGCGTGAGCGCGCTCGTGCGTTCGACGCCGAGTGCGGCGTCCATCGTGCGGTGCGCCTTGACGGCCTGGAGCTCGTCGGCCGAGAAGTAGCCCGGGTCGGCGATGTGTTCGACCTCGTCGAAGAGGGCTTCGAGCGCCTCGCGGGCGCGGCCCGGCGCGGGCTGGCCGGAGATCGTGATCGGGCCGGTCTGGTCGAGCGTGTAGTAGTTGACGAGCACGCTCTGCCAGAGCCCGCTGTCGACGAGCCGGTGCTGGAAGCGCGAGCCGTCGGTGTTGAGCGCGTCGCTCAGCACGTCGGCCGCGTACGTGCTCGCCCGGTCGCGCCGCACGCTCGGTCCCTGCCACTGCACGATCACCGTGGTCGCGCTCACCGGGGCGGCCGCGATCACGCCCTGGTCGGCCGAGAGCGGCGGGATGGGGGGAATCGGGTTGGCCTGGAACGGGTTGGCCGCGCGCGCCCAGCCGCCGTAGTAGCGCGCCGCCCAGGCGAACACCGAGTCCGGGCGCACGTCGCCGGTGACGACGAGCGCCGCGTTGTTCGGCACGTAGTAGCGCGTCTCGATCTCGCGCATCTTGGCCGGCGTCACGGTGCGTAGGACTTCGCGGTCGCCGATGACGTTCTTGCGGCTGAAGCTCCCGGGGTAGAGCCGCCGGGTCATCTCCTGCTGAAAGTCGAAGCCGGGGCCGGACTGGTTGCGGTCGTACTCGCCGAGCACGACCTCCTTTTCGCGCGCGAGCTCGTCGTCGCGGAAGAGGGGCGAGCGGACCGCGCTCGCCATCGCCTCCATCGCGACGCGGGCCGAGTCGGAAGGGAGCGTCATGTAGTAGCTGACGTCCTCTTCCTGCGTGGTCGCGTTGAAGACGGCGCCGAGTTCGCCGAGGCGTTGGGTGAACTCGTCGGGGGCGGGGTAGTCGCGGCTCGCCTTGAAGAACATGTGCTCGTACATGTGTGCGAGCCCGGCGTACTCCGGGGTCTGTGTGTACGAGCCGTTCTTGACGTCGATCTGCACGGTGGCGAGCGGGACGCCGTGGTTCTCGACGACGACGACCTCGAGCCCGTTGCCGAGCACGAGGCGGCGGATCACGCGCGCGAGTTCGGCGCGGGACTGGGCGCGCGCGGCGGCGGGCGCGGCGGCCGTGGCGAGGCAGGCGGCGCCGGCGAGGAGCGCGGCGGTGAGGGAGCGCAGGGAACGCACGGTGGGTCGAGACAGGGCGAAGGTGCGAGCGGGCGGTGACGTGCGGCCACGCGCGGGGAACGCGCGGGAGAACGAAAGGTGTCGGCAAGGAGCGCGGCGTGTCATCCTGAGCGCAGCGAAGGATCGCTGTCCGTGGGACGACGCGTTCGACAACGGGTGGCATGGTCGCCCCGGACAGCGATCCTTCGCCTGCGCTGCGCTCCGGCTCAGGATGACACGGCGTACGGCTCGCATCGCACACGCCCGGCACCGTTGCTGGCCCGTCGCCCGGGCCGCCGCTTCCTTACGTACATGCCCTCCGCGCCACTTCCCCCCGACGCCCTTGCCGCGCTCGACGCCCGGCTCGGCGCCGGCCGCGTGCGCCGCCGCGTCGCACTCGCCCAATACACGTCGTTCCGGATCGGGGGTCCCGCGGACGCCCTCTACACCGCCCGCACGGCCGACGAGCTCGCCGCCGCCGTGCTCGCCGCCCGCGAGATCGGGATCCCGTACTTCCTCCTCGGGCTCGGCGCCAACATCCTCGTCGGGGACCGGGGCTACCGCGGCCTCGTGATCCGCAACCGTGCCGACCATTGCCGCTTCTTCGCCGAGGGTGACAGCTGCCGCCTCGTCGCGGAGAGCGGCGCCGTGATGCAGGACCTCATTCTCGACGCCGTCGAGCGCGGCTGGAGCGGGCTCGAACACTTCATCGGCATCCCGAGCACGGTCGGCGGCGCAGTCTGGCAGAACCTGCACTTCCTCTCGCCGGCCCCCGAACGCGAGCGCACGATGTTCATCGCCGACGTGTTCGCGTCGGCCGACATCCTGAGCGAGGAGAACGAGCGCAAGACGGTCGACGCGGCCTACGTGCAGTTCGGCTACGACGACACGGTCTTCCACCACCGCCGCGACGTCGTCCTTTCGGCCGCCTTCCGCCTCGCGCGCGGCGACGTGGACCGCATGCACCGCGTCCTGCACGAGAACCTGAGCTGGCGCGGCGCGCGGCACCCGTGGCTACAGATCCACCCGAGCGCGGGCTCGATCTTCAAGAAGCTCGACGGCGTCGGCGCGGGGCGGCTCGTCGACCAGGCGGGACTCAAGGGGCACCGCCACGGTGGGGCCCAGATCTCGCCGCTGCACGCGAACATCATCGTCAACCGCGGGCGCGCGACGGCGAGGGACGTGCGGGAGCTGATCGCGCTCGCGCAGGCGGCGGTGGAGCGCGAGACGGGGCACCGGCTGGAGCCGGAGATCGGGATGGTGGGGGAGTTCTAGCGGGGCTGGGTGCCTAACGCCGCGGTCAAGCCGCCGGGCCGTGCGGGTGCGCCGGCGCCGTACTCGCGCAGGGCGACCGCGACCGCCGGAAAGCTCCCGAGCAGCTGCCGGTCGCTCGTGACGAGCGGGACGCCGAGGGCCCGCGCCACGACCACGAACTCGCAGTCGCACGCCGAACGGCCCGACTGGTCCGCGAGCGCGAGCACCTCGGCCGACGCGACCGCGTACTCGCGCCCGGCCAGCAGCGCCTCGGCCTGCACGGCGGCCGCGTCCGGCAGGGCCACGTACCGCTGCCGCAGCTAGAGCGCGAGCACGTTGCGCAGTTCGCTGCGCCAGAGTGCGGGCGCCGCCCACGCGGGGTCCCGTGCGAAGGTGCGGCGCGCCGCCTCCGTCTGGTCGCCCGGAAGGAGCAAGTAGGCGACGACGTTGGTGTCGACGACGATCACCGGCCGCGCCGCCGGCGCCGACCGGTCACGGGCGCCCCGCGGCGCGGGCCGCCGCGAGCACGTCGTCCGTCACGGGCAGCAGTGCGCGACCGCCGACCGCGCTACCGACCCGCCGGGCGCGGGACGAACGCGCGGTCCCGCCACGCCAGCACGACGAGGAGCGCGCCCGCCGCGTGCAGCGCGACGGCCGCGCGTCCCACGCCGGCGAGCTGCCAGAGCACGCCGGTCGCCCCGCCCGCGACCCACACCAGCGTAAGGTACGCGGCCGCGAACGGCCACGGCATCGGGCGCCGGAGCCGCCAGCCCACGGCGCCCGCGCCGAGCGCGACCAGCACGCCCTTGACCAGCGCCATCGCGCGCAGCAGGCGCGCGAGGTCAGGGTCCGCGCCCACCCGCCCCGCAACGCCCGGCGCGGTGAGCGCCGCGGCGCCCACACACGCCACGACCGCACCGACGACGAGCGCCGTCGTCCAGGGCGTCGCGTGCCACCCCGCCCGCGTCGTGGGCCGGGGGACGCCTAACGCGACGACCGCGGAACGGGGATGCACGGTGCTGCGGGCAACGGTGCTACTCGACATGGCGGGAGTCCGGGGAACGAAGGGGCGTGCGGAATCTACGCCTGGCGCCCGAACACGCGGTCGGGGATCAAACGCCTCCGTAGGGAACGTGAACCTCCGCCGGACCGGCACGCCGGTGCGACGGTGGCGCGACGGCGGCGCGTGCGCTCACGGCACCTACCGCCGTTCGACCCGAATCCCGGCCCTGATGTCGAGATGGACGCGCTGCCGCACGACCAGAGCACCGACGCGAGCAGGGGTGAACCACGCCTCCGCCAGGAAGTCGCGCACGCGGTCGCCGTATTCCACGTCGTTCGCACTCACCACGCGCACCGTGCCGGGCTCGCAGCGACCGCCGCCGCCGACGATACACTCGACCGTCGCGCGGAATGTGGCGCTGTTCCCCACGCCCATCATGCGGCGCGCCATGCTCGCGTCCATTTCGGGCCCGCGCCCGCCGGGAATTATTCGGGCGCGCGTTGTAACGTCCTTTTCTTCGTAGACGCGGTCGACATCATCCGGCGCTCCGGCCGGCGGCGCGGCGGCGGGGGGCGATGCTATCGGCTCGGGGCCGACCACGTACTCGTGCTGGTCTTCGGCGTCGGCCGTGACCAGGGTGAGCGGCGGGCCGACGTGCGATTCGCCGAGCCGGACGCGGTACGTGCCCGGCGTCGGCGCCGCGAGCGCGAACACGCCGTCGACGGCGGTCGTCGCGGTCGCGTATACCGTGTCGCGCGCCGAGTCGGCGCCGGGGATGAGGCGCACCGTGAGACGTGCCAGCGGCCGGTGCGTGGCGCTGTCGACGACGCGGCCCGTGACCATCTGCCCGGTCACTACCGCCGGCGTTGTCATCACGAGTGCGGCCGCACACGCGCGCGGGAAGGGACGAGCGCATGCCGCCAGAACGAAACGCCGCATGAAGACCCTCCGGTCCTGATCCCGAACGTGGCGTCGAATGAACCCGCGTGACGCCGATCACCTTACGCCCGCGCTCGCCATCCCGCCAGCCTCGGCTTGGAGCCCGGATACACGCGGCGAACGCCCTCCCACTCATCCGTCCAGCACGCCCGTTCATCGCCCGCCTGCGCCCGTCGACTGCCGCTGCATGGCCGAGCCCGACGGGCCGCGGTAGTGTTGACGTGTGCCGACCTCCGCCCCGGCGCCCGCCGCCCTCGTCGCGCTGGTCCACCTCGCCGGGTTCGGCACGGGCGCCGCGCTCTACGCCATGCTCGGCGTCATGGCGGTGCGCACCGCGCCGGCGACGCTGCCCGTCGGCGCGCCGCGCGCCGACCGCATCCCGGTCCTCACGGCCGCGCTCGGCGTGCTCTGGAACGCCGGCGCGCTCGCGCTCTACGGGTCGCGCGACCTCGGCCTCGCGCCTAACGGCACACGCGGCGTCGGGCTCGCCGTTCTCGGCGTGGCCGCGTTCGCGGCGCTCGGCTTCCTGCCCGCCGTGGCCGTGCAGGCCGCCGCGCAGCGCGTCGCGCGACACGCCCGGCGCGTGCTCACCGGGCTCGCGTTCGCGCTGAGCGGGGCGGCGGCGGCCCTGCACGCGTGGAGCGCGGCCGCCACCCGCGGACGGCCCGACGCCGTCCCGTCGCGCGACGCGCTCCTCCTCCTCACGGTCGGCTACACGGCGCTGCTCCCGGCGCTCGCGCTCCGCCTGCGCCGCCAGCCCGGCGGACGCGCCCCGTTCGTGACGGCCGCGCTCGCGGCGTTCGCCGTCACGGCCGTGCACCTCGGCCACCACGCCGCGGGCGAGTCGCTCGCCGCGCACCTCCTGGGCGACAACGCGTCGCTGCCGCTCGCGCTCGTCGTGCTGTACCAGGACTACCGCGTCGCCTTCGCGGACCTCTTTCTCAAGCGCGCGCTCGCCGCACTCGTCCTCGTCGCGGCGGGCGTCGCGGCCTACGGAGTCGTCGTCGTCCCGTTCGCCATCCCGCGGCTCGCCCGCAACCCCGCCGACCCGCTCGGCACCGCGGTGCTCGCGGGCGGGTTGGGCGCGGTGCTCGCGCTCGCCGCGCCAGTGCGGCGGGGCGTCGGCGCGCTCGTCGACCGCGTGATCCTGCGCCGCGTCGACTACGCCGCGCTGCGGCGCACGCTCGCCGCGCGGGTGACGGGGATGAACAACGTCGAGGCGGTGCTCGACGGCGTGGCGGCCGCGCTCCGCCCCGCGCTGCTCGCGGAGACGGCGCGCTGGACGACGCGCGACGTCCCCGCCGAACACGTGGCCGTGCGCGCCGACGCGCGCGGACGCGAGGCGGCGATCGATGTGCCCGTGGCCGAGGCGCCGGGGTTCGTGCTGCACGTGGAAGGGCTCCGCGCGGGGCGCCGGCTCCTCTCCGACGACTTCGCCCTGCTGGAGTGGGCCGCGCTGCTCGCGGCGCGCCGGGTCGACCTCGTGCGCGTGGCCCACGAGCGTTACGAGCGCGAGGCGCGCCAGCAGGAGTCCGACCGCCTGGCCGCCGAGGCGGAGCTGCGGGCGCTGCGGGCGCAGCTCAACCCGCACTTCCTGTTCAACGCGCTCACGACGATCGGCTACCTCGTGCAGACCGCGCCCGAGCGCGCCCTCGCCACGCTCTACGAGCTGACCGGGCTCCTGCGCGCCGTGCTCCGCCCCGCGGCCGGCGGATTGGTCGCGTTCGGTGAAGAACTCGACGTTGTCGGCGCGTACCTCGCCATCGAGCGGGCGCGCTTCGAGGAGCGGCTGCGCGCCGTGGTCGACGTCGCCGCCGCCGCGCGGGCGGTGCGCGTGCCGCCGCTGCTCGTCCAGCCGCTCGTCGAGAATGCGGTGAAGCACGGGATCGCGCCACTCCGGCAGGGCGGGGAGGTGCGCGTCTGGGCGCGCGTCGAGGTCGCCGACGCGACCGGCGCGGCGCGGCTCCGCGTGCGCGTGTGCGACACCGGCGCGGGGGTGGACGCGGCCGCGCTGGCGCGGGGGCGCGCGGCGGGCTTCGGGCTGGCGAGTGTGGAGCGGCGGTTGGAGCGCCTGTACGGCGACGCGGCGACGTTCCGCTTCACGTCGGAACGCGGCGCGGGCACGACGGTCGAGCTCTCGTTCCCGGTGCACGCCCTGCCGGCGCCGCCGGAGGACGGTCCGCCGGCGGAGGACGGACCGCCGGCGGTCGTGCCGAGCGGCGCGTCAGGCGCGACCGACCGCGCCCGCGGGGCGGCCGCGCGCGCGGTGCCGACACGCGCGGCCGCCCCGCGGGCGGTCCCCGCGTGACTGGGCCGCGTACGAGCCCTCCGGCAATCCGCCCGTGAGCCGCATGCCGAACGAACCCGCCGCGCCGCCGCGCCGCGAGCCGGGCGCGACGCTGCGCGTGGTCGTCGCCGACGACGAGCGGCCGGCGCGCGCGTTCCTGCTCTCGCTGCTCCACGGGTCGCCCGACGTCGAGGTCGTGGGCGAGGCGGCGGACGGGGCCGCCGCCGTCGCGCTCATCGAGCGGGTGCGCCCCGACCTCGCCCTGCTCGACCTGCAGATGCCGGAGCTCGACGGGATCGGCGTGGTGCGCGCGCTCGAGCGCGCGCTGAAGCGCGACGCGATGCCGCTCGTCGCCTTCGTCACCGCGTACGACAGCTACGCCGTGCGCGCGTTCGAGGTGCACGCGGTCGACTACCTGCTCAAGCCCGTCGACGGCCCGCGGCTGCGGCGCACGCTCACGCGGGCGCACGAGCGGCTGGACCGCGCCGACTACCGGGCGAGCGAGGGGGCGCGCTTGCTCGCCGCGGTCGACGCGATCGCCGCGGGGCCGCTCGGCGCCGATCTATCGGCGCGACCGGCGGGCGCCGCGCCGCCCGCCCCGCGGCCGGCGACTGCCGTCGCGGGGGACCTCACACCGCTCGAGCGCATCCCGGTCCGTCGGCGCGACGACGTGCTCCTGGTGCCGGTGGCGCAGGTGCTCGCGGTCGTCGCCGACGGCGAGCTGCTGCACCTGCACACGAGCGCCGGCGAGCGGCACACGATCACTTACCGGCTCAAGGACCTCGAGGCGCGGCTGCCGCCGGGGCGGTTCGTGCGGCTCTCGCGCGGCGCGCTCGCGCGCCTCGACGCGATCCGGGTCGTGAGCCCGATGCCGGGGGGCACCTACGTCGTCACGCTCGCGGACGGCATGCAGCTGCCGGTGAGCCGGCTCCGGTCGCGCTACGTGCGCGAGCGGCTCCTGCGGCTCTGACCGGCGCGCCGCGGACCGGGCGCCGCCAACCGTTCGTGGGGCGCGGGCGACCGCTCACCGGAGGGCGTGCGGCGGCCGGGACCGGCGCGCGTAAGCTGCGGGCACTGCCCCGACCGCCCCCGCCGGACTGTTAGGCGCGGGGCGTTCCGCCCCACCCCGGAGTGCCAGCATGCCCGTCCGTTCCCCGCGTCCCGTTCGCCGGCCCGCCGCCGGCCGCGCCGTCCGCCGCACCGCGCTCGCCGGCGCCGTGCTCCTCGCGCCCGCCGCACTGCGCGCGGGTCCCACCGCCGGGCGCGCCGTGGCCGGGCGCGCCGTGGCGAGCGGCGACGTGTCCGGCACCGTCAAGGATTCCGCCTCCGGCCAGACGCTGCAGAGCGCCGAGGTCAGCGTCTCGCAGAACGGCCGCGTGGTCAACAACACGCAGACCGACCCGTTCGGCCGCTACGTCGTGCACAACCTCGCGCCCGGCGCGTACACGATCACGGCGCGCTTCATCGGCTACCGGGCGGTGACGCAGCCGCTGACGGTGGGCGCCTCGGGAGACGTCCGCGGCGTGGACTTCCGCCTCGCCACCGTTGCGGCGAGTCTCGCCGCGGTGGCGGTGACCGCTTCCGTGCCCGTCGCGCTCGACACCCGGACCGGCGACCAGCTCTTCAAGCAGAACGACTACCACGGCGCGCCGACCAACACCACGTCGCAGATCCTGCAGCAGAGCATCGCCGGCGCCGCGCGCGCGCCCACGGGCGAGGTGCACATCCGCGGGCAGCACGCCGAGTACACGTACTACATCGACGGCGTGCCCGTGCCCTCGGGCGTGTCGGGCAGCTACAACGAGCTGTTCGACCCGCAGGTCGTCAACCAGATCCAGTTCCAGACCGGCGGTTGGGACGCCGAGTACGGCAACAAGAACGCGGCCGTCGTCAACGTGACGACCCGGGTGCCCACGGGCGGCTTCCACGGCGACGTCGGCAGCTACGTCGGGCAGTACAGCAGCACCGTCCAGGGCGGCCGCAACTTCAACGGCCAGACGTTCAGCGCGAGCGGCAACGACGGCAAGCTCGGCATCTTCTTCTCGGGCGAGCGGCAGTTCACCGACATGCGCCTCGAGCCGCTCGTGGCCGACCCGGCCGCCAAGCGCGTCGCGAACTTCCACAACGAGGGCAACGACTACTTCGGCTTCCTCAAGCTGCAGTACGCGGCCGGCGCGCAGGACAACTTCAACCTCGACCTCAACGGGTCGCGCACACGCTTCGCCGTGCCCTACGACTCGACGGGCGGCGCGTTCCTCAACGACCGGCAGACCGACTTCAACGGCTTCGCCAACCTGAGCTACCGCCACCAGTTCGCGCCGGGGAGCGGCGGCGCGCCCGCGGACCTGTTCGCCGCGCTCTTCTACCGCCGCGGGACGCTCGACTTCGCTCCGGGCGCGGGGGACGTGGCGCAGTTCGTCTTCGCGCCCGACACGACGCTGTACAACCTGAGCGAGCAGCGCCAGTTCAACACCTACGGCCTGCGCCTCGACTACTCGGTGCGGCCACGCGCGGGGGTCGAGTTCAAGGTCGGCACGATCTCGTCGGTCACGCGGGGGCACGAGGACTTCAACGCGACGACCCAGACGGGCGGCGACGGCCCGTCGTCCAACTCGGACCTGCGCGGCAGCGACGTCGGGGTGTACGCGCAGACCGCGATCACGCCGGTCGAGTGGTTCGAGCTGCGCACGGGCGTGCGCTACGACAACCACCGGGCGCCGTTCGCCGGCAACCAGCACCAGGTCAGCCCGCGCGTGCGGCTCAACTTTTACCCCTCGCCGTCGACGACACTCTACGCGTACTACGGCCGGCTCTTCATCCCGACCAACGTCGAGGACCTGCGCGCGATCACGAGCGCGGCGCTCGGCGACTCGGTCACGCCGCAGCCGACGCTTCCCGAGCGCGACAACTTCTACGAGGCCGGGCTGATCCAGCGCTTCCCCGCGCTCGCCAGCACGCTCAAGCTCTCGGCGTACCACAAGCAGTCTTCGCCGGGGATCGACGACAACACCGTCCCGGGCTCGGCGATCGTCACCTCGGTGGACATCGAGCAGGTGCGCATCACCGGGCTCGAGGCGGTGGCCGAGTACCGCCCGAGCGGCCCGGTCTCCGCCTACCTGAACGCGGCGCTCAACCACGCCTACGGCTACGGCGCCGTCACCGGCGGCTTCTTCCCGGTCGACCTCCCGGCCGGGAAGTTCGACCTCGACCACGACCAGCGCCTCTCGGCGGTGGCGAGCGTGACCTACGCGCCGGGGCGGGGCTTCGTGAGCGCGACGGGCATCTACGGCAGCGGGCTGACCAACGGCGTCGACCCCGCGGAGATCAGCAACTACGGGACGGGGCTGTTCGACTTCAACCGCGGCATCCACGTCAAGCCGAGCGCGATCCTGAACGCGAGCGCGGGCTACACGTTCGTCGTCAACGGGACGGTGCTGCGCCCGCAGCTCTACGTCGAGAACGTGTTCGACAAGCTCTACCTGCTCAAGGGCGCGTTCTTCAGCGGTCCGTCGGTCGGGCGGCCGCGCAGCATCCAGCTGCGGCTGAACGTGGGGATCTGAGCCTGCGGCCGACGCGTCGGCACTCGACGCGTCGGCACCGCGGGCGGGCGTCCGGGTAGACTCGCATATCGTGTACAGGGCTTACCCGCAAAACGACCGGACGGCGGTCGCGGACCGACGGGGATCGGCGCGACTCGTCGCGCGCGGGCGGGAACGCCTGCGCGCCGCGGGCCGGCGCGCGCTGGCCCTGGTGCTCGCGTGCGCGCTCGTCCTGTCGTGGGTGGGGTCGGCGCGGGCCGTGTGCGGGATGACGACGGCCGCGCACGCCGCCGCGGGGCACCGGATGGGCACGGCGATGGGCGCCGGAATGGAGGTCGCGGTAGCCGCGCACACCTCGCCCCGCGGGGCCGCGCACGCGCCGGGCAACGACCGCGACTGCCCGATGCGCGATCAGCGCGGGGCACCGTGTCCGGCCCTTCTCCACTGCGTCGCGGTGGCGGCAGCACCCGCAATGTCGGGGCTACCACGGGGGCCGGACGCCGGGCGGGCGACGCGCGCGTCCGCGCACGGACCGCTCCTCGGGGAGTCCGAGGCGGCCGTCGAGCCGGTCGCGCCCCCGCCACGGGGCTGAGGGACGCCGCGGGCGCCACGCGCCCGCAGACACGGTCGCGCCCGCCGCCCCGGGACGCGCCCGGCGGCGCCGTGAGGCCCGCCGCGCGCCGGGGCGCCTCCCTCGCCTTCGGGGACCGCCGCATGCACGGGCGGCCCTGGCGCCCCTCGGCCCTTCGATGCCCCAGCTTCGCCTCGTCACGACGGCGGCCCTCGCCGCCCTTTGCACCGCGCGGCCCGCCGCCCTCGCCGGCCAGCGGCCGCCACCCCCGCCGCCACGCCCGCCGGCGGACACCTCCATGGCCGACATGCCGGGCATGAACATGCGCGACGTGCCGACCTCCGACACCGCCGCGGCCGGCATGACGATGCACGCGCCCGACCCGCTTGGCATCCCGATGGCCCGCACGGGGTCGGGCACGAGCTGGACGCCCGACGCGGTCTCGCTACCGATGTACATGACCGCCGCGGGCTCGTGGGACCTCATGCTCCACGGCGCCGCGTTCGGGCAGTACGACGCCCAGGGCGGCCCGCGCGGCAGATCGCAGGTCGGCTCCCTCAACTGGGGCATGGTCATGGCCTCGCACGCACTCGTCGGCGGCCGCTTTCAGGCGCGCACGATGCTGAGCCTCGACCCGGCCACGGTCACGCGGCGCGGCTATCCGCTGCTGCTGCAGAGCGGCGAGAGCTACGACGGCCGGCCGCTCTACGACCGGCAGCACCCGCACAACGTCTTCATGGAGGTGAGCGCGCGCTACGAGCGGCCGGTCACGCGCACGTTAGGCATCTCGCTATACGTGGCGCCGTCGGGCGACCCCGCGCTCGGCCCCGTGGCGTTCATGCACCGGCCGTCGGCGATGGACGTCCCGACCGCGCCCATCGGCCACCACTGGCAGGACGCGACGCACACCACCTTCGGCGTGGTCACGGCCGGGCTCTTCACCCGCGCCGCCACGCTCGAGGTCTCCGCGTTCAACGGCCGCGAGCCCGACCAGGACCGTTACGGGTTCGACCGGATCCGGCTGAACTCGTACGCCGGCCGCCTCACGGTCAACCCGTCCGTGAACTGGAGCCTGAGCGGCAGCTACGGCGCGCTCACGAGTCCCGAAGCGCTGCACCCGGAGGAGTCGATCCGCCGCGCCACGGCGTCGGCGATGTACGGCGCGCCTCTGGGGACCGCCGGCCAGTGGGCGACCACGCTGGTGTGGGGCGCCAACAAGTACAGCACCCAGCCCGGCTTGTCACACAGCGGCCTCGTCGAGGCCGAGGCCGTGCTCGACCGGTCGAACGCGGTGTTCGGGCGCGCGGAGGTCGTGCAGAAGAGCGCCGACGACCTCTCGGTCGACGCCGCGGGCGGGCTCACGCCGGCGGCACTCAGTGTGTTACCGGCACTGTCCCCCGGCACCCGCTTCACCGTGGGCGCCGTGTCGCTCGGCTACGTCCGCGAGGTC
Source organism: Gemmatimonadetes bacterium T265 (assembly GCA_019973575.1). NCBI lineage: Bacteria > Pseudomonadati > Gemmatimonadota > Gemmatimonadetes bacterium T265. The sequence continues at coordinate 1,351,767 of BPUI01000001.1, read as the reverse complement.
GCCCGCCTGCGCGGGGTCACGCTCGGGCTCGGAGGCATGGGCACGCTCAACGTGGTGCCGTCGACGCTCCGCGACGTGTACGGGTCGCGCACGCCGGTGGGGGGATTGGTGTTCCTCCGCGTGCGGCCGATCGGGCAGCGGATGGCCAGCACGGACCACGGCGGACACGAGCACCATGCGCACGAGTGAGCGGCGTGTGCCGGCCGCGGTGACGCGCCGGGCCGGCGGGGCCGGCGGATCCGGCCGCCCCGCACGCGCACCGCCGTTAGCGCCGCGGCAGCACCGCGGGCCCCGGGAGCCGCTGCACACGGAGCGCCGCGCGCGCCGCCTCGACGCGCGGCGCGAGCTCGCGCCGCGCGATCGCGTGCAACCGCGCGAGCACCGGCGCGTCGGTCACGAGCGGCTCGGCCGCGCCCGCCGCGAGCCGCGCCTGCGTCGGGCCGGCGACGACCGCGTCCGACGCGGCGAGCGGCGTGGGCGCGGCGGCCAGTCCCGTGCCGGTCACCGTGACGCTCCGCGTCGTGTTGTAATCCGGGTCGGCGTCGAAGAGGACGAGCGCGTAGCGCGCCGTCGTGGACTCGGCGTTCGTCACGGTCGTCGCGCCCCCCGCGCCGGCGTCGGCGTTCACGACCGCCGCGTCGGCCGTCGCCGCGCCCGGCGCGACCACGCTCACCCGCAAGGTGCTCGGCAGCGCGCCGGACCCCGTCTGCGTGCGGAGCGTCGCCTGAGCGCCCGCCGGCACCGTGAACTCCAGGTACGCGCTCGTGCCGCCGCGGAGCGTGAACGTCTGCGCCTTGGCGTCGCTCAGCGCGCGCGTGGCGAGCGGGTAAACGCCGCCGTTGATCCGCCCCCCGCCCTGCAGCGCGAAGCCGGTCAGCACCGAGCGGAAGTCCCAGCTCGCCTGCCGGTAGCGGCCGTCGGCCGCCGGCACGACGCCGTCGGCGTAGGTCGAGATCGCCCAGTCACGCATCCAGTCGGCGAGCGCGGCGCCGAGCCCCGTCGCCGTCTGTAGGTTGGCGAGCCCGGTCTGCGTGCTGTTGACGAGGGGTTGGAAGAACGCGCTGTCCGTCTTCCCGCTGCGGTCGGCGGCGTAGCGGAGGAACGACCAGATCGCGCCGCGCATCTCCAGGTAGTCGTACGTCGTCGTCGCCCCCGAAGCGGTTTCCGGCACGTAGGGCCCGTACTGCTCGGTCGCCTTGAGGTAGAGCCCGAGCCGCGCGAGGTTCTGCACCCCGTAGCCGTTGAGCGCGGCGAGCCCGTCAGGCAACGCCTCGATCGCCGCCGGCGTGAGCCGCGCCCGCGGCGACTGGCCGGGCTCGCCTAACGGCGCGAGGCCCGACGCGCGGTAGAAGTCGAGCTCCTCGGCGATGTGGCTCAGCCCCTCGTTGAGCCACAGCTCCTCGAGGTAGTTCCCGGTGTCGAGCGTGTAGAGCCGCCGCGACGCGTTGATGAGGTGCTGGAACTCGTGGCCGAGCACCGAGATGCTGCTGCGCGCGACGAAGTCCTTCGCGCGCGCGTTGCCGTTGACCGCCCCCGACGGGTCGGGCACGAGCATGTAGAACATCTCGCTCGCGTTGCTCCCCGCGCAGGCGTTCGTACCCGTGGTCGGAAAGAGGTCGCGCGCCCAGAAGAAGCCGCCGATGTAGTAGTCGGCGTTCGGCGGGGTGAGCGCGTTGACCGCGCTCGTGTAGAAGACGAGCGCGCGCCCGCCGCTCACCGCGTCGGCCGGCGGGCCGAAGTGTCGCACGTCCACCGGGTAGACGAGCGTGTCGAACGCCGCCGCGAAGTTCTGGTAGTCGGCGTCGGTGAAGCCGCCCGCGGGGTTGCTCGTGTCGGCGACGATGACCGCGTGCGCCCCGACGGCGGCCACCCGCCCCACCCGGATCCCCGAGGCGGTCCGGTCGCACGCCGACTGCGTGTTGACGTTGAGCGACACGTGGTCGCCGACCTGCAGCGCCGAGGGATCGATCACCGTCTTCGGCGGGGTCACGGGCGAGGTCGCCGCGTCGCTGCACGCGGCGAGCGCGGCGACGACGAGTGCGGTCGTGGGGCGGCGCGCGAACCGGAGAGCGGAGAGCGGCATTCGGACACCAGGAAGAACGCGCCACCGACGCACGCGGGACGCGGACGCAGGAGCGGATAGTCGAAGCCTACGCCGTGTCACGCGCGGGCGCGCCGGGGGTAACCGCCCCCCCGCGGCCCACGCCGTTCGCGCGTGCCGGCAGGCGATTCAGCGGTGCGGGACGACCACTCACCGGTGCTAAGGAATCCTCGCGCCGGCAGCGACGGCCGGTCCCGAACGCCTTACGGCCGCGCCACCGAGGTGTCGCGCGTGCGCGGGCGCGCCACCTCGTCGACCGCGAAGGTGAACGGCTGCTCGTACAGCTGCCGCACCTTGCGCCCGTCGAGCAGCGCCGGGAGAAAATCCGTCCGCGCCACCGCGGTCCGCACCGCCGTCGTGAACGCCGTGTCGCTGCTCGACAGCACCTTGAACGTGCCCATATCGGGCCGCCCGGCCGTGTCGACGACGAACTGCACGACGACGGTCCCGCGCACGCCGCGCGCCCGGAGCGCCGGCGGGTAGCGCGGGACGAACGTCGCCGGGTTCGGCTCGGCGAGCGTGTCGACCTGCGTCGCCAGGTACGTCGACTCCGGGCGCGCCGCGGCGGCGGGCGCCGCGGCGCGCCCGGTCGACCGGGTGCCGGTCGTGCGCGTGCCAGTCGCACGCGTCCCGCGCGCGCGCTGCGCCGCGAGCGGGGTGGCGACGGCGGTACACGCCACCGCGGCGCACGCGACGACCGCGGCGAGCACCGCCGGCGCAGCGCCGGAACGCCGTAGGAGAATCACACGCGTACCCGATCGAGGCACGAAGAACATTGGCATCAGCAGTCGGAGAGGAAGGCGCCCGCCCGCACGCGGACGCTCCTGAGCGTAGGCCACACCCGCCGCGCGCGCCAGGCGGCCGCATCCCGAACGACCGTCAGTAGAGGACCCCGTCGACCGGCTGCACGGGCGCCGGCATCTCCCGCTCGCCGAGCATCTGGCGGAGGTTGATCTCGATCGTGCGGCAGAGCGCGGTCATCGGCGTGTCGTTCGCCTGGCCCTCGAACGGCGTCTCGACCGCGCGCCCGACCGCGTCGAGTCCTAGAAAGAGCAGCGCGATCACCGCGGTCACGACCGGGGTGAGCAGCCCGAGGTCCGCCACCATCCCGAGTGGCAGGATGAGCAGGTAGAGGCGCACCATGACGTTCGGCAGCCAGTCGTACGGGCGCGGGATCGGCGTGTTCTTGATGCGCTCGCACCCGCCGAGCAGGTTCGTCAGCTCGGTCAGCGTCCGGTCCAGCGCCACGAGGCGGAACGCGTCGTCGGCGCGGCGGCCGTCAAGCACGCGGCGCAGCCGGGTGGCGGTCCAGGCGAGCACCGCGGCGGGCACGTTCTGCTCCCCGCGCATGGCGTCGACCACGGCGGCCGCAAAGAAGGGCGCGATCTCGGGGACTGGGTCCTCGCGCCGGAGGTGGCAACGCAGCGCGTTCACGAACCCGATCTGCGCGTAGACGAGCTCGCGCACCTCTGCGGTTACCGCCGCGCTTGCCGCGGGGGGCGGGCCGCCGGCCTCCCGCGTCGCCCCCGCGGACGCCCCGACGCCGCGCGCCGCCCCGTCCCGGTCGCGTACCGCGCCGTCGAACCCGTCCACGCTCCACCGTTCGGCGCCTGCCGGGGCCGCCGCAGCCGGGGCCGCCCCGGCGAGCGCGGTCTCGAGCAACGGGGACGAGACGAGCGCCGCCGACCCCGCCCGGCGCTCCCCGTCCTCGCCCCCGACCGGCGGCGGCGTGGCGGGCAGGAAGGTGAGCACCTGGCGGGCGAAGGTGCGTGACTGGTTCACCACCCCGCCCCAGAGCGTCCGCGCCTCCCACCACCGGTTGTAGCCGGAGTTGTTGCGGAAGCCGAGCAGGATGCCGAGTGTCGCGGCGATGAGCGACACGGGGAGGGCCGGCACGTCGACCTGGTGCCAGCCGGCGACGTGCGCGGCGCTGACGGCGGCTGCGATCGCCGTGTAGACGACGAGCGGACGCCCGACCGTTGCGAAGGCCTGGCGGAGCGACAGGGAGTGGCGGACGATCACGGGGCGGGGTGAGTGACGACGAGGCGTGGTGCACGGGGTGCGCCACGCGTGCCGCGCGTCCCTCACCTGAACGTCCGATGGAAGGCGCCGGCCCGCGCGCGGTACGTTGCGGGTGATGCCTCCCCCGCGCTCGAACGGTCGGAACGGCCGACCCAGCACCCGCGTCAACGGACCCGTAAACGGCCCGGTCACCCCCGGCCGCCCGCCGCGCGACGACACCGCGCCCGCCCCCACGTGGCGCGAGCGCTTCCGCGCCCTCCGCCACGTCCCCGCGCTCCTGCGGCTCGTCTGGAACACGCACCGCGGTTACGCGGCCAGCGTCGCGGCGCTGCGCGTCGTGCGCGCCGGCTTCCCGGTGCTCACGCTCTGGGTCGGGAAGCTCATCATCGACGCCGTCGTCCGCGGGGCCCGCGCCGCGGGCCCCGGAGGGTCCGCGGCGGCGCGAGACTCGGCGGTCGGCCGCCTCTGGCACCTCGTCGCGGTCGAGGTCGCGCTCGTCGTCGCCGGCGACCTGCTCGCGCGCGCGTCCTCGCTGCTCGAGTCGCTGCTCGCCGACCGGTTCAGCAACCGGACGAGCGTGCGCCTCATGGAGCACGCCGCGACGCTCGACCTCGCGCAGTTCGAGGACCCGACCTTCTACGACCAGCTCGAGCGCGCGCGCCGCCAGACCGCCGGGCGCATCGGGCTCTTCACGCAGCTGTTAGGCATGGCGCAGGACTCGCTCACCCTCGCCTCGCTCGTCGCGACGATGGCCGCGTTCGACTGGCGCCTCCTGGTCCTGCTCGTCGCCGCGATCCTCCCCTCCTTCCTCGGCGAGACGCACTTCGCCGGGCTCGGCTACTCGCTCCTCTTCCGCTGGACGCCCGAGCGCCGGCAGCTCGACTACCTGCGCTACGTGGGCGCGAGCGACCGCACGGCCAAGGAGGTGCAGAGCTTCGGCCTCGCGCCGTGGCTCGTCGGGCGCTACCGGGTGCTCGCCGACCGCTTCGACGCGGAGAACGCGCGCCTCGCCGTGCGCCGCGCCGGGGTCGGCGGCGCGCTCGGCCTCCTCGGCACGGCCGGCTACTACGCCGCCTACGTCCTCGTCCTCGCGCGCGCCGTGGCGGGGGTGATCTCGTTAGGCACGCTCACCCTCCTCGCCGGCGCCTTCGCGCGCGGGCGCGACATCCTGCAGCGCGTCCTCGGCACGGCGAGCGACGCGGCCGAGCAGGCGCTCTACCTGGGCGACCTGTTCGACTTCTTCGCGATGCGGCCGACGATCGCCTCGAAGCCCGGCGCGCCGCCCGTGCCGACCCCGATCCGCGAGGGGTTCGTCTTCGAGGACGTCGGCTTCCGCTACCCGGGCAGCGAGCGCTGGGCGGTGCGCCACGTCGACCTCGCGATCCGCGCGGGGGAGCGGATCGCCCTCGTCGGCGAGAACGGGGCGGGGAAGACGACGCTGACGAAGCTGCTCGCCCGCCTCTACGAGCCGACCGAGGGGCGCATCCTGCTCGACGGCGTGGACCTGCGCGACTACGACCTCGCCTCGCTGCGCGCGGCGGTGGGCGTGATCTTCCAGGACTTCGTCCGCTACGACTTCGCCTTCGACGAGAACGTCGGCGTGGGCGAGGTCGCCGTGCTCGAGTCCGGGGGCGACGGCGCCCCCACCCCGGCCCCGATCGTCGCGGCCGCCGAGCGCTCGCTCGCCGCGACGCTCCTCCCCAAGCTCCCCGCCGGCTACCGCCAGATGTTAGGCCGCCGCTTCGAGGACGGGGTCGACCTGTCGGGCGGCGAGTGGCAGAAGGTGGCCCTCGCGCGCGCCTACCTCCGCGACGCCCAGGTCCTCGTCCTCGACGAGCCGACCGCGGCGCTCGACGCGCGCGCCGAGTACGAGGTGTTCGAGCGCTTCGCGGAGCTGGTCGCGGGGCGGACGGCGGTGCTCATCTCGCACCGCTTCTCGACGGTGCGGATGGCCGACCGGATCGTGGTGTTAGGCGACGGCCGGGTCGTGGAGCAGGGGTCGCACGACCAGCTGGTCGAGGCGGGAGGAGAGTACGCCGAGCTGTTCGGCCTGCAGGCGGTGGGATATCGGTGAAGGCGGGGCGGTAGGGCCGTTCGCGGTGGGGCCGCTGACGGTCCTACCGTCCGCCTAACACCCCGACCCCTGCTCTTCCCGGCCTCATCCGCCTCAACGTCCCGCGAATCGCGCGGTACGCCGCGCGGACCAGGAGCGCGGTGGTGACGACGATGACGAGGCCGACCGCGAGGGTGACGTACGGATGCTGCCACACCGCGAGCGTGAGTGCACCGAAGAAGCCGAGTTCGGCGACGTTGGCGGCGCCGTTCGAGAACGGTTCGGGGCTCGTGTCGACGGCGACGCGGGTGCCGAGTTTGGTGACGTGGGTGCCGAGCGCGAGGGTGCCGCCGAGGAGGGTGGCGGCGAGGGTGAGGCGCGGGTCGGTGTGGGCGACCGTGGCCGCGGCGAGGACGGCGCCGGCGACTGGACGGATCGCGGTGTGGACGGTTTCCCAGAGCGAGGCAACGCCTGGGACCAGGGTGCCGAGGAACTCGACCGCGTAAAGGACGGCGGCGAGTCCGAAGATCCACGGGTTTTCGACCAGCGAGAGGCCGTCCGGCAGCGGACCGATCAGGCCGAAGTGGCCCGCGGCGCCGAGGAGGGCGACCGTGCCGTAGGTGCTGATGCCGGCGGCGGTCGCGAGGGCGAGCGCCTGGGCGAAGAGGGCGGTGGGCATGGCTCGGCTCAAATGTGGAACGGAACGGCGCGGGGGCGCGACGGTGCGGGGCACGTGCCGGAGCGGCGCGACGGAGCGGCGCGACGGTGCGGCGCTACACTGCGCGGAACACGCGCGAGTAGTTGCGTTCGTCGTCTGCGGCGTGTTCCGCGCGCCCCGGACCCACCGCGCCGGCATGGTGCGCGAATTCGGTGAAACCGGTCGGCGGGTTGCGGACGGCGGCGACGCTGGCGTAGGCGTACGAGCGGACCTCCGTCCAGCCCTTCACGTCGCGCAGGTCGGCGCCATCCAACGTGGCCGCCGAGAGGCGTGCGGCCGCGAGCGTGGCTCCGCGCAGGTTGGTGTTCGTCAGGTCGGCCGAGACGAGGTCGGCGCCGGTGAAGTCGGCGCCTTCGAGGTCCGCGCCCGCGAAGTTCGCGCGCGCGAGGTTCGCGCGACGGAAGCTGCTACGCACGAGCCGCGCGCCGGGCAGGCGGACGTCCTCGAGCCAGGCATCATCCAGGCGGACGCCGGCGAGCGACACGTCGTGCCGGAGCAGGTCGGCGAGGGCCTCGATGCGTCCGCCACTTCCACCCTTGCCCTGCGCGCTGTTGATGACCTGCCACGCCTGGTAGGTCGCGTCGATGCGGGCCCGATCGGCCGAGGCCGCGTCGGCCGCCCGCCGCTCACGGCGCCCGGCCCAGAACTGGTACGCGCTGAAGACGAACGCGCCGAGCTCGATGAGCTTGGCGAAGTTCGCCCCGTTCTGCAGCCACAGCGTCCAGTTCGGCAGAGTCGCACGCATCATGGCGTGCGGGACCGACGGGCAGGGGGGCCGCGCAGCACGGCACCGCACTCACGGGGCATCGCAGCAACTCCTGAACCGTTCGGACGATCCGCCATCGGGCGAGCACTGCCAATCTACGTGGCGCAGCCGATCCCCGAGCACGTCGTCCGCAATGCCCCAGAAGTTCGTGATCCAGGCGAGGCGCGACCGCTACGCGACGAGTGTCAGTCCATCAGCCGCAGCGGCATCACCAGGCACAGGTACTTCGACGGATCGCTCCACCCTTCCGGCTCCAGCGTCGCGGCGCGTTCCGGCGCGCGGAAGGTGAGCTTCACCTCGTCCGTCGGCACGTAGCGCAGGATCTCGAGCAGGTAGCTCGCGTTGAAGCCGATGTCGAGCGGGTCGCCGTCGTAGCGGATCGGGAGTTCGTCGGCGGCCTCGCCGAGGTCGGGCGTCTGGACGGCGAACTTGAGCATGCCCGCGTTGAAGGAGAGCCGGATGCGGTGCGTCTGGTCGGAGGCGATGACCGACATGCGGCGGAGGGCCGACATGAGGGCGCCCTTGTCGGCGAAGGCGACCTTGTCGTTGTCCTTCGGGATGACCTGCTCGTAGTTCGGGTACGGGCCCTCGATGAGGCGCGTGTAGACCGCGGTCGTGGGCGAGCGGAAGCCGAGGTGGTTGTCGCCGCGGGCGATCTCGAGCTCGACGTCGGGGGGGAAGAGCTTGCGGATCTGGTCGAGCGCCTTGGGCGGGATGATCAGGTCGCCCGTCTGCGTGCCGGCGCCCGCGCCGTCGATGGCCGGGAGCTCCATGCGCGCGAGGCGGTGGCCGTTGGTGGCGACCATGCGCATGCGCTCGGGGCGCAGCTCCCAGAGGACGCCGTTGAGGATCGGGCGGCTCTCCTCGGTCGAGACGGCGAAGGCGGTGTGCTGGATCAGCTTCTGAAGGTCGCCGCTCTTGATCTTCCAGCTCTCGTCGAACTTGACGGCCGGGAAGGCAGGGAACTCGTCGCGCGGGAGGCCGAGGAGCTTGAAGCGGGCGCGGCCGCACTCCAGCGTGATGCGCTGCTCGCCGGCGGCGGCGACCTTCACGGGCGAGGGCGGGAGTTCGCGAGCGATCTCCTGGAGCTTCTTGGCCGGAATCGTGATCGCGCCCGGGGTCTCGACGTCGGCGGCGACTTCGGTGCTGACCGCGATGTCGAGGTCGGTGCCGGCGAGGCGGATGCCGCGCTCGGTGGTCTCGACGAGGAGGTTGGCGAGGACCGGGAGGGTCGTCTTGGCGGGGATGCTCGCCGCGACGGCGCCGAGTCCTTCCTGGAGCTTTTCCCGCGAGATCGTGAAGCGCACGCGTACGGACCGGAGGGCTGCTGTTAGTAGTCTGTCTTTTTAGATCAAAAGAACAGAGGTAACAGCAGGGGGTGTGGAGGGCGTCGAGAACGCGCGGAAGTTACGGCCGTGCAGGGGGTTCGGTAGTGGGAATCGTCCGCCCCCGACTGTGGAGCGCCGGGCATTCCCGCGCGGGTTGGGGAGAACTCGCGGGCGGTGCGGCGACCGGCGTGGACAAGGTGTGGAGCGGCTGTGGACGGCCGCCTCCGCGCGCTGTGGAGAAGTCGCCTAACTGCGCAGACTTTCCAACATTCCGCGCACCTTTTCCACACGGGCGCGGAACGCGTCGTCCTCGCTCATCATCGCGGCGGCGCGCTCGAGCGAATGGATCACGGTCGAGTGGTCGCGGCCGCCGAACGCGTTGCCGATCTCGACGAGCTGGAGCGCGAGGAGCTCGCGGCAGAGATACATCCCGACCTGGCGCGGCACGGTGAGCGTCTTCGTCCGCACCTTGCTCTGCAGCCCGTCGGGCGTCACGCGCCACTCGGCGGCCACGGCCTGCTGGATGACGAAGGGCGTGAGCGGGGAGCCGGGGACGATGCCGTGCGCGGCGCGCACGGGGACGCCGGTGCGCGCCGATTCGGCGAGCTGCTGGACGGCCTCCTCGGAGCGCAGCTTGTCGCGCAGCGCCTCGTGGGCGAGGTCGAGCGTGACGTCGCGGCGCTTGAGCGAGGCGAAGGCGAGCAGCTTGACGATCGCGCCTTCGAGCTCGCGCACGCTCGACTTCACGTGCTGAGCGATGAACTCGAGGACGCGGCCGGGGATCGTGGTCTGCAGGTGGTCCTGCCCGGCCTTCTGCTGCAGGATCGCGAGGCGGTCTTCGTAGGCGGGGAGGTCCACGTGCGCGACCATGCCCCACTCGAAGCGACTCACGAGGCGGGCCTCGAGGCCGGGGATCTCCTTCGGCGGCCGGTCGCTCGTGAGGCAGATCTGGCGGCCGGCCTCGTAGATCGCGTTGAAGGTGTGGAAGAACTCTTCCTGCGTCGTCTCCTTGCCCTTCAGGAACTGGATGTCGTCGACGAGGAGTAGATCGGTGGCGCGGTAGCGGCGCCGGAAGTCGGCCGTCGTCCGGCTCTGCAGGGCGGCGATGAACTCGTTCGTGAACTGCTCGGTGCCGATGTAGGTGATGCGCGTGGCCGGGTTGCGCTCGAGCATGGCGTGCGCGACGGCCTGCATGAGGTGCGTCTTGCCGAGCCCGGTGTCGCCGTAGATGAAGAGCGGGTTGTAGACGCGGCCCGGGGCTTCGGCGGCGCCCATCGCGGCGGCCGCGGCGACGTCGTTCGACTTGCCGACGACGAAGTTGGCGAAGGTGTAGCGGAGGTTGAGTGGCGCAGAGGGCGTGTCGGGCGCGCTCACCGGCGCGTAGGTCGCGGTGCGTGGCGGCGCCGCGCGGCCGGCCGCCTCCGGGGCGAAGGCGGGCGCGGACGCGACGGCGGCGGGCGCCGGGGCCGCCATCGGGACGGCGACGGGCGCCTCGACGAAGAAATCGATCTGCGGCCGGTTCTTCAGCGCGTCGTCGACCTGAAAGGCGACGTCGAGCGGGTGGCCGAGCGCGATGGGCGCGTAGCTCGCCAGCAGGGGCGCGTGCTTCGACTCATTCCACTCGGCCGAAAACCGGTCCGGCGTGCCGACCAGCAGCCGACGGCCGTCGACGGCGAGCGGGGCCGTGGGTTCGAGCCAGGTGCGAAAGGTTTGTTCCGGGAGTTCCTGGCGGGCTCGGGCGAGGAGGCGGTCCCAGACTTCGGCGGCCGAAAGCGACATCGTGGCGGGCTGTATGGTCGCCAGGGAACGGTGGACCCCCACCGCTGTTCAGCCAGCGGGGCGCGAAGGTACGGGCACGATGTGGATAAAGTCAATTCTTCCACATCGGGCTTGCTCGCACTCACGTGATACGCCGCTTTCCACGCCGCCGCTCGGACGTGTCGATTTTCGAGCCGCTCGTTCGACGTGTCGAGAGAGCCGCGTGATTCCCGGGCCAACGAGGCGCGGGTCGCGGCTCCGACCCGAACGCCGGAGTTGCGCTCATGCACCGCTCGACCTCTCTCCCGTCCGCGGCGCTCGTTCCGGCGGTGGTCGGCCTGATCGCGGCGCTCGTTGCCTACGGACCGTTCGCGTACCGTTCGGCTCGTACCATTTAGGCCCGGGGCGAGGGCCCGGTCGGCCCCGACTCCGCCCTCAACCACGTTCCCCTAACGACGAATGATGGAGGCAAGACAATGCGTGTCATGGTGATCGTGAAGGCCAGTCCGGAGTCCGAAGCGGGCGCCCCGGCGAGCACGGAAATGTTGGAGGCCATGGGCCGGTACAACGAGGAGCTCGTACGGGCGGGCGTCATGCTCGCGGGCGAGGGGTTACACCCGAGCACGAAGGGAAAGCGCGTGCGCTTTTCCGGCAGCCAGCGCACGGTGGTCGACGGCCCGTTCACCGAGACCAAGGAGCTGATTGCGGGCTTCTGGCTGTGGCAGGTGCGGTCGATGGACGAGGCGGTCGAGTGGGCGCGACGCTGCCCGAACCCGATGCCAGGCGAGTCCGAACTCGAGCTCCGCCCCGTGTTCGAGGCCGACGACTTCGGGCCCGAGCTCACGCCCGAGCTCCGCGCGCAGGAGGAGCGGCTCCGCGCGCAGGCGGCGGACCGCTGACCGCCCGTGGCGACACCCGCGCCGACGTCCGACGTGCTGGCGGGCGCCACGCACCGCGCCGTCGAGGCGGTGTGGCGCGTGGAGGCGGCGCGGCTCATCGCCAGGCTCGCCCGGCTCACGGGCGACGTCGCGCTCGCCGAGGACCTGGCGCAGGACGCCCTGGTGCTCGCCCTGGAGCGGTGGCCCGAAGCCGGCGTCCCGGATAACGCGGGCGCGTGGCTCATGGCCGCCGCCAGGCGCCGGGCAATCGACCACCTGCGCCGACGCCCCATGCTCGACCGCACGCACGCGCAACTCGGCACCGAACAGGACGCGCGAGCCGATGAGGCGGCGGCCGCGCTCGACGCCGCGCTCGACGACCCGGGCGGCGACGAGCGGCTCGGGCTCATGCTGATGACCTGCCACCCGGTGCTCGCGCGCGAGTCGCGGGTGGCGCTCACGCTCCGGCTCGTGGGCGGGCTCACGACCGACGAGATCGCACGCGCCTCTCTCACGGCGGAGCCGACCGTCGCGCAGCGGATCGTGCGCGCCAAGCGCACGCTCGTTGCGGCCGGGGTCCGGTTCGAGGTGCCGCGCGGGGCCGAGCTCAGGGAGCGGCTCGCCTCGGTGCTCGAGGTGCTCTACCTCGTGTTCAACGAGGGCTACACCGCGACGGCCGGCGACAGCTGGGCGCGCCCCCAACTCTGCGAGGAAGCGCTGCGGCTCGGGCGCGTGGTGGCAGGGCTCGCGCCTGACGACGCGGAGGCGCACGGCCTCGTGGCACTCATGGAGCTGCAGGCGTCGCGGCTCCGGGCGCGGGTCGGGCCGGCGGGGGAGCCGGTGCTCCTGCTGGACCAGAACCGCGGACGGTGGGACCACCTGCTCATCGGCCGGGGACTCGCGGCGCTCGCGCGGGCGGAGGCGCTCGCGCGGGCAGCGGGCGACCTGCTCGGCGCGTACGCGCTGCAGGCCGCCATCGCCGCGTGCCACGCGCGGGCGCGCACGGCGGCCGAGACCGACTGGGAGCGCATCGCGGCGCTCTACGACGCACTGGCAGAGTCGGTCCCGTCGCCGGTGGTGGCGCTCAACCGCGCGGTCGCGGTCGCGACGGCGTACGGGCCGGCCGCGGGGCTCGTGCTGGTCGACGCGCTCGCGGCGGAGGCGGCCGCGGGCGGGCCGCTCCGGGGCTATCACCTGCTGCCGAGCGTGCGCGGCGACCTGCTCGAACGGCTCGGCCGGTTGGAGGAGGCGGGGGCGGAGTTCATGCGCGCGGCGGCGCTCACCCGCAACGCCCGCGAGCAGACGCTGCTTCGGACACGCGCGGCGGCGGTGGCGTCATCTGCTTGACCTCGGCGGCCGGTCGGACTAGCATTGCGGGCTACGCCGGTGGGTAGGTGCGGATGGCGCACCGCCGCCGGCGTACGTCGTTCGTGCCGTGTTCGTGCCGAGCGACGTTCGTTCACGGCAGTTTCACCTGTTGGAGTTCGTCATGGGCAAGCCCACCTATCGCCCCCGCAACAAGCGCCGCGCGCGCACGCACGGCTTCCGCGCGCGCATGGCGGACAAGTGGGGGCGCGAAGTGCTGAGCCGCCGCCGCAAGAAGGGGCGCAAGCGTCTCACCGTTCAGATCCCGACCAAGTACACGGCGGGCGCCTGACCGACGGGCAGGCCGGCGAGCCGGCGCGGTACGGCCTGCCCCGCCGGCAGCGAGTCACACGGGGACGCGAGTTGGACGTCCTCCGACGCGAAGGGAAGCGGGTCCGGACCGAGCATCTCGACGTCCGGGTCCTCGCTTCCCTTCCCGCGTTTCCGGGGGGCTCGGCTCCGGGGAGTTCGGCCGGGGCCGAGTCGCCGGAAGGGGCGACGTCGCGGGTGGGGATCATCGTGCCGAAGCACAAGCGGTCGGGAGTCGAGCGCAACCAGCTCAAGCGGCGGCTAAAGGAGCTCGCGCGGCTGCGCCTGTTGCCGGCGCTGTCGGGCCCCGGGCTCGCCGGCGGGGTGGTCCTGCTACGGGCGCGGCCGGAGGCGTACGGGGCGGCGTTCGCGGCGCTCGCGCGCGACGTGGAGCGGGCGGCGCGGGATGCGGCGCGGTGGCTGCGGTCGGTGGGCGCGCCAGCGGGTCCGCCGCCGCGTACGCCGCCGTCCCCCGCCGATCCGCCGAACGCGCCGCCGCCGGGTATCACCCCCGCATGACGCACCATGCCTGACGCACCCTGCACGACGGATCACGCGGCCCCGAACGGCCCGATCGGGCTCGTCGCACGCCTGCTCGTGCTCGGCGTGCGCGGCTACCAGGTCGCGCTCTCGCCGCTGCTCGGCGGCCAGTGCCGGTATTATCCCACCTGTTCGGCCTACGGGATCGAGGCGCTGGAGCGGCACGGCGCGCTGCGCGGGCTGTGGCTGACCGTGCGGCGCATCGGGCGGTGTCATCCGTTCCGGCCGGGTGGGTTCGATCCGGTGCCGTGAGCTGGGGACACCATGTCCGGTGCGCCAGCAGCCGAGCTGTCATCCTGAGCCGGAGCGCAGCGCAGGCGAAGGATCGCTGTCCGAGGCGATCAAATCGAGGGCTCGTCAGCCAGGCGACCGGTCCTTCGCCTGCGCTGCGCTCCGGCTCAGGATGACACACGGGGGCGCACTCGCAGGCTCCTGATCTCCTTGTTCTGACACTGTTCTGACACTCCCGACGGACTCGGTCCGTCGTTCGCGGCGGACGTCCGCTGCTCTTCACTCTTTTCTCGCATGGACACGAATCGCCGCCTCCTGACCGCGATCGCGCTCTCGATCCTCGTCTTTCTCGGCGTGCAGTACCTCTTTCCGGCGCCGCCGCAGCGGCCGGCGCCGGCGGCGTCCGCTACCCCGGCGGTCGCTCCGGTGACGCCCGGGTCGCCGAGCGCGCCCGCGCTGCCGCCCGGCACGGCGGCGACCGCGGCGACCGGGCTCGCCGCGCCTGGGCTTGCCCAGGCGGCCGCGCCGGTCGAGACGACGGTCGTGGCCGGGACGCGGGCGGCGTACGCGGTCAGCTCGCAGGGCGCCCAGCTCGTCGGGGCGGAGATGCGCCGGTTCGCGAACCTGCGCGAGGTGCCGAAGCTGCGCGGCGCGCAGAAGGGCGACGCGTCCCCGGCCGAGGCGCCGCGGGTGCAGCTGGCGCGCCCGGGCGACCCGCTGCTCGCCTACCGGCTCGTGGTCGGGGGGGACACGGTGCCGCTCGCGGGCACGGTGTTCCGCCGCGCGCCGACCGGAGTCATGCCAGCCAACGGCGCCTCCGTGCAGGAGGTCCGCTTCGACGGGACGGCGACGACGCGCGCGGGGGCGGCGCTCCCGGTCGCGATCACCTACACGTTCGCGCCCGACAGCTACTCGGTGCGGGTGCGCGCCGACGTGCAGACGGCGGTCGCGCCGGCGTTCCTGCTCGTCGACCTGCCGCCGACGATCGCGGTGAGCGAGCGCGACACGCTCGACCACTTCAGCCACCTCGCCTACTCGTGGAAGCCGAGCCGCGGGTCGGCGAAGGGGGAGGCGTTCGCGAAGCTCGACCCGGGCGAGCGGCAGCTCGTGCCCGGGCCGCTCGACTGGGCGGTGGCGAAGAGCAAGTACTTCCTGTTGGGCGTGCTCGCGCCGCGCGGCACGGGCGGGGACGCGGTCGCGCGCCCCTTCAGCGAGCTCTCGCTCACGGGCGGCGCGCGGACGACGAAGGTGGCCGAGCGAGCGCAGGCGACGCTCGTGGTGCCGATGGCGGCGCCGGGGACCGCGGCCGGGGGCGGGGCGTCGGCCCAGTTCGACGTCTACGCGGGGCCGCAGGAGTGGCGGCGGCTCGTGGCGCAGGGGCGCGCGTTCGAGGAGTCGAACCCGTACGGCGGCTGGCTGCAGGGGATCGTGCAGCCGTTCGCGACGCTCGCCATCCGCGCGATCCTCTGGATGCACGACACGCTCAAGCTCTCGTACGGCTGGGTACTCGTCGTGCTCGGGATCACCGTCCGGCTCGTGCTCTGGCCGCTGCAGCAGAACATGCTGCGCAACCAGATCAAGATGCAGCGCGTGCAGCCGGAGATTCAGCTCGTCCAGCAGAAGTACAAGAACGACCCGCAGCGGCTGCAGCAGGAGATGGTGCAGGTGTACGCGGCGCACGGGATGACGCCGTTCGCGCCGATCACGGGGTGCCTGCCGATGCTCGTCCCGCTGCCGATCTTCTTCGCGCTGTTCTACGTCTTCCAGAACACGATCGAGTTCCGCGGCGTGCCGTTCCTGTGGTTGGGCGACATCTCCCTGAAGGACCCGTTCTACGCGCTGCCGGTGCTGGTGGCGGCGACGCAGTTCCTGATCTCGTGGGTCGGGATGCGGGGCGCGCCGGCGAACCCGCAGACGCAGATGATGGGCTACGTCGCGCCGGCGATGTTCCTGTTTTTCTTCCTGAACATGGCCGCGGGGCTCAACCTGTATTACCTGACGCAGAACCTCGTCATGCTGCCGCAGCAGTGGCTGCTGGCGAAGGAGCGGGCGAAGGCCGGAATCGGCGGGGCGGGCGGGGGCACGGCGGTCGCGGCGAAGCCGGTCGTGCAGGGGTCGCCGGTCCGGAAGCCGCGGACGGCCTGAGCCGTCCGGGGACGGCGGGGCCGCGGGTGCGCGCGCCCGCGGCGCGCGGCCCGTGGCGCGGCGCGTGCACCTGAGGCCGCCGTGCACGTCACCTACGTCGGCCACGCGACGCTGCTCCTCGAGTTCGGCGGCGCGACGGTCCTCACCGACCCCAACTTCGACGCGGCGTTAGGCCCCGTCGCGCTCGGCGCGCGGCTGCGCCGCGTCGCCCCGCCGGGGGTCGCGCTCGACGCGCTGCCGCCGCTCGACGCGGTGCTCGTCACGCACGCGCACGTCGACCACCTCTCGCTCGACTCGCTGCGCGGGATCGACGCGGGGGCGGACGCGCGCGGGGCGCCGCGGCCGCCGGTGCTCGCGCCGCCGACGGTCGCGCGCTGGCTGCGCACGGAGGGCTTCGCGACGGTCGAGGCGCTCGCGCCGGGCGAGGTGTGGCACGTCGGTGCGCCGGACGGCGCGGGTCCGGGCGTCCACGTGGGCCCGCTCGCGGGTCCGCTCGCGGTGCACACCGCCGCGGCGGCGCACGTGGGCGCGCGGTGGGGCGCGGTGGACCGGGTGCGCGGGCGGACGGCGGCGCAGCACTACCTGCTCGACGCCGGCGCGGGAGGGACGGCGTTCTTCGCGAGCGACACCGGCCTCGCGCCCGGCACCCACCGCCTCACGCACGAGACGCTCGGCGCGCGCCCGCTCGACGTCGCGCTCCTCCCGATCGGCCGCGCGCCGGCGTGGAAGCGGGCGCGCTTCCGCGCGGGCCACCTCACCGCGGGCGACGCGCTCGAACTGTTCACGCGACTCGGCGCGCGGTGGATGGTGCCGCACCACTGGGGGACGTTCAACCACGTGACGTCGGACGCGTACGGCGCGATCGACGAGCTGCGGGGGCTGGTGGCCGAGCATCCGTTGGGGGGGCGGGTGCGGGTAGTGGGGATTGGGGAGCGATTTGAAGTGCCGAGGGCGGGGCGGTAGGATCGTTCGCGGTGGGGCGGCTGACGGTGGGGCGGCACCGTCAGCCGCCCCACCGCCGACGGTACTGCCGCCCCGCCCTCAAAACGGCTCAAACGTCGTCAGCACTTCCCCGTACGGCACGAGCAACTCTTCGGCAAACCGCTCGAGCATCCGCCCCGCGTCGTACCGCCGCCGGAACTCGCGCGGCCGGACGCCTAACTGCAGGTACAGGTGGCGACTGAACGCCTGCGCGCTCGAGTGCTCCAGCTCTGCCGCCACCGCCCCGACCGTCCACCGCGGCGACTCGAACAGCTGCGCCGCCCGCGCCAGGCGCGCGAATGCGAGGTACTGCCGCGGCGCCGGTAGCCCGGCGCGAAAGAACCGACTCATCATCGTCGTCGGCAGGACGCCGAACCGCGGCGCGTAGCTGCGCACCGTCCGCACCCGCGACGGCACCTCGAACAGCGTCAGCACGAAGCGGCGCATCCCCGGCGACACCTCGGCCAACGGCCCCGCCAGCCGCGCCGCCGCCCGCTGCGCCAACGTCCGCAGCTCCGACGACGGCCAGAGCCCCTGCAGTGCAGCCCACCCGTGCGCCCCGCGCACGTCGACCACCGCCCGCGCTCCGCTCCGGCCGAGTGCGATGAGCACCGCCGGCGCGACCTCGGCCGAGACGAGCACGACGAGCGGCGTCGCCGCGAACGTGCGCCCGAGCCCGGCCACGGTCGCCAGCGCCCGCGCCCCGCCGCCCGCGAGCACGCTCGCCGACACGACGACGCCGTCGGCCGGACGCTCCTGCAACGCGGCGACGAGCGCCTCCACGCCGGGCAGGTGCGTGGGCGCACAGACGCCACGGACCGCGGCGTCGAACGGCGCACGCTCGCCGGCCGCGACGAGCGCCACCACCCGCGGCAGGGCCACGTCCGCGATCGCACCCGGATCACGATTACTCGCCGTCGGATTCCCGCGCGCCTGGTCCGGCCGCGGCTGGTACGTGATGCGGTCGCGCGCGGGCGCGACCTGCCAACGCGGAGCGTCGGCCGGGAGGGTCGGGGTGCTCGACATGCGGCGGGCGGGCAGGAGGTACGACAGAGGAGGACCAACTGGAGAGGCGTCCATCGTACGAGGCGGCGTCACATCAGCGTCACACGCCGTCGAGCCCGCCGGGGCGGCCCCGCGCGGGCACCGGTGATGCCCGTGGTATATTGGCCGCGTGGCGGCCGGTCGGACGGTCGCGAGACGGGTGGCCGCCAGTCGACCGGCGCGCCGCGTCCGCTCGAGGAAAGTCCGGGCTCCACAGGGCAGACCGCCAGGTAACCCCTGGGCACCCCCGTCCCGCGCGGGGGTGACGGACAGTGCAACAGAGAGCAGACCGCCGATGGCCGCCCGCGAGGGCGGCACAGGCAAGGGTGAAAGGGTGCGCGGCCGCGGACCGCGGCCGGCACGCGCGCCACCAGGCACGCGTCGCCGGCGGGTAAGAGCCCACCGCGTCCTCGGCAACGAGGACGGCCGGTAAACCCCGGTCGGAGCAAGGCCAAATAGGCGGCGAGAGACGGCCCGTCTCGCACAGCCCGCGCGCGCGGGGGTCCCTGACCCGCAGCCGGAGCCAGCCGCGGGTAGGCTGCTAGAGGGCGCGGGCGACCGCGCTCCGAGAGAAATGACCGTCCGAGTGGGGCGTGCTTCGGTACGCTCCTCCTCGACAGAACCCGGCTTACAGACCGGTCGCCACGCTCCACCCCTTCGCTGTGTCGGTCGAACACTCCGCCCCGGTCCACCACCTCACGTCGATTCCGCGCCGCGCCGCCCGGTCCGCCATCGCCACGCTCGTCGGCGCGGCCGCGTGCGCCGGGCGCACCCCCGCCCCCGACGCGACTCCGGCCCCGGTCGCCGCCCCGGCCGCGGAGCGCCCCGTGGCCGCCACAGCCGGCGGCGCGACGCGCTTCACGTGGAGCGCCGGGGAGCGCCGCGTCGAGGTCCACACCGACGCCCTCGTCACGCGCGACGCATCGACCCTCGCCGGCGCGCCCGCCGCGGCGCCCGACGCCGAACACGTGATCTCGACGGCGTACCTCACCGCCGTCCTGGCCCCGTCCGATGCGCCGGGGGCGACGAGCGTGCAGGGCACCGTCGACTCGCTCGTCGTCAACGCGTCTGCGCGCGTGCGTGGCGACGCCGCGGCGCCGAACACGACGCCGAGCACGACGCCGGTCGCGACCCCCGCCGCGACGAGCACCCTCCTGACCGGCTTCCGCTACCGCGCCGCGAGCGACGCGCGCGGCGTGCGCGTCGAGCCCGCCGACCCCGCCACCGACCTCCACTGCACCGCCCCGGCCGCCGCCGCCTCGCTCGGCGCGATTGCCGCGGTGCGCGAGGCGCTCCCGCGCATCCCGGCCGGCCTCGCCGCCGGTGTCCGCTGGCGCGACACCACCGTGAGCGCGAGCTGCGCCGGGCCCGTGCTCCTCGTCGCCCAGACCGTCGCGCGCTACGAGAGCGCCGCGGACCCCGCCGTCCCCGGCCGCCTGCGTGTGACGCGGCAGAGCACGACTACGGCGCGCGGCCAGGGCGCGGCCGGCGTGCGCCCGATGAGCGTCGTCGCGACCGGCACCGCGCGTGGCGTCTACGCGCTCGACCCCGCACGCGGCCAGCTCGTCGACGGCACGGGCGAGGGGCGCACGACCGTCACCGTCACGCTCGGCGGCGTCGTGCAGCGCTTCACCCAGCAGACCCGCACGCAGCTCGTCGTGCGCTGACCCTCGCCGTGCGGGAGTGCGTTAGGCGATCGTCAGCCGCCGCGCGCTGCGCGTGAGCTCGTGGGCCGCGTCGACGATCTCGTCGGCGGAGGCGCGCACGGCCCAGGCCGCGCCCATCGCGTCGAGCACCGGGTCGACGAGCCGGGCGCCCACGTAGTAGCCCGCACGCTCCGGCAGCACCCAGCGCCCGTCGACCGCGCGCGCGTCCTCGCTCATCCCGCCCGAGAGCCAGCGGAGGCGCAGGCCGAGTGCCGCGACGTCGAGTTCCGACATCGCCGCGCGGGCGAGCTGCGGCTCGAGCTCGCGGACGCGGGCGTACTGGCGGCGGCCGTAGCCGAGGTACTCCCAGGCCGAGTGGTCGGGCGCGACGCGACGGGCGACCTCGACAGCGAGGCCCTCGTTGACGAGGTGCTCGCGGAGCGGCGCGCGGCGCCCCGTCTCCCAGTACGAGTAGTAGCCGTCGGCGCCCTGCACGAGGTCGCGCAGCACCGACCGGCTCGTCGGCGAGGTGTAGCGGACGGCGTGCGCCGTCTCGTGGGCGACCCAGAGCGGGACGAGCTCGGGGTCGAGGCCGAGCCCCTGCGTGGTGGGGTTGGCGACGGCGGTGAAGTGTTCGACGCAGACGAACGCGACGCCGCGCCCGTCGACGACGAGTTCGCCCGCGTTGGCCGCGCCGACGCCGACCATCACGACGACGTCGGTCTCGACGTCGGCCTCGAGCAGCGCCGCGGCACGGGCGTGGGCGTCGGCCGCGAGCGCGGCCACGTCGACGTCGGCGAGCAGGGCGTGCAGATCGTCGCGTTCCGCGTGCACGACGGCGCGGGCGACCTCGTCGAAGAACGGCCCGTCGGGGTCGACGACGTAGTTGTCCCAGTACGCGGCGAGGACCGGGCGGTGCGCCTCGAAATACCGGCGGTAGGCCGCGGGGCGGTCCTCGCTGGCGAGGACGCCCAGGAAATCGGGCAGCAGGTTGATCAGCAACGGAATCGACGACCGGAACTGCCTGGGAGCGAGGCGGAGGGCGAAGATAGCGGCCGCTCGGCGCGCGGGACAAGCCGCGCGGTCATGGCACAGAAATGGCCTCCGGTGCCCTCAGAAACCGCGGTGTGTCATTCCGCACCCTCGCGCAATCACCAGCGAGCGCTCGGCTCGGGCGGGGGCCCTCAGCAACGCGCGACGCGGCAGGCGACCAGCACCAGGCAGGAGCAGTCCGATGACCACGCTGCAACAGATCGAACTTCAGTGTCCCGTGTGCGAGACCCGGTTCCGCTCGCAGGCCGTGGTCTCGACCAACTCGTTCGGCGGCAAGCGCACCGACTTCCACGAGCGCGCCGCCGGCACGCAGCCGCTGCCTTACCTGGTGCACATGTGCCAGAACTGCGGCTACACGGGCGCGGAGCGCGACTTCACCGACGAGGCGGACGTGACGCCGCTCGTGCGGGAGCACGTGTGGACGGAACTCGCCCCGCAGCTCGCCCGGGTCCCCGTGACCGTGGGCTCGTCGGCGCGGCTCCCGGTGACCGGCTCTGCGAAATACGAGGCGGCGGCGAAGGTCGCCGAGTGGCAAAATCTCGAGCCGCGGCACGTGGCGGACCTGCTCCTGCGGGCGGCGTGGTGCTGCGTGGACGAGGGCGACATCGAGGCCGAGCGCTTCTTCCGCCGCAAGGCCGCGTGGGCGTTCGCGAGTGCGCTCGACGGCTTCGACGGCGTGGCGCGCGAGGAGCGCGCCGTGCTCACCTACCTCGTCGGCGAGCTGTGGCGCCGCGTGGGCGACCGCGCGCAGGCGTGGGAGTGGTTCGACCGCGTCGCGGGCGAGGTCGTCGACGCGTCGACCCAGCAGTGGGTGATCGACGCCGCCCGCCAGCAGCGTGAGTGCCCGCGCGAGTGGTTCGGCTGAGTTCCCGACGCGCCCGCCTACCGCGTCCCGAACAGCCGGTCCCCCGCGTCCCCGAGCCCGGGCAGGATGTACCCCTGCTCGTTCAGCTCCCGGTCTAACGCCGCCGCGTAGACCGTCACGTCCGGGTGCGCGGCCGCGAGCCGCCGCACCCCCTCGGGCGCCGCCACCAGGCAGAGGAACTTGATCCGCCTCGCCCCCGCCCGCTTGAGCGACGTGACCGCGCTCGCCGCACTCCCGCCCGTGGCGAGCATCGGGTCGAGCACGAAGAACTCCCGCTCCGACGCGTCGCCCGGCACCTTGAAGTAGTAGTCCACCGGCTCGAGCGTGCGGTGGTCGCGGTACAGCCCGACGTGCCCCACGCGGGCCGCGGGCACGAGCCGCAGCACCCCCTCGACCATGCCGAGCCCGGCGCGCAGGATCGGCACGAGCGTCAGCTTCTTCCCGCTCACCGCCTCGCCGGTCATCAACTCCAGCGGCGTCTCGACCGGCGCCGGCTCGAGCGGCAGGTCGCGCGTCGCCTCGTACGCCATCAACGTCGCGATCTCGTCGACGAGCTCCTTGAAGATCTTGGTCGACGTGCGGCGGTCGCGCAGGAGCGTCAGCTTGTGCCGCACGAGCGGGTGCCGCACGAGCACGAGCGACGGGAACTCGGCCGCGCCCGCGGCGGCCTCGGCGGCGGTCGTGTTCATCACCCGGTCGGCGCGGACGAAAGAGCGGCGCGACTCAGCACTTGACGACGAACGCCTGCCCCGTCGGTAGATACACCGGCTGCTCCGGCGTGCCGGCAAAGAACTCGTCCACCGCGCGCTTCGCCCCCGGGCACGTGCCGCGGCCGTAGTCGTCGAAGACGATCGTCCCGCCCGTGACCAGCCGCGGGTAGAAGAAGCGGCAGCAATCCCGCACCGACGTGTAGATGTCCACGTCCACGTGCACGAAGCAGAAGGTCTCGTCCTCGATCGGCCCCGCCGTCGCCGGGAAAAAGCCCGGATACAGACGCACGTTGGGACAGTCCTGCAGGTACTCGCGCACGCCGTCGACGCTGACGTCGGCGAAGTCCCCGGCGTGATGAAAATCCTTCGTCGGGTCCACCGCCGGCATGCCGGCGAACGTGTCGAAGAGGTGGACCGTCTTCCCCGAGGGGGCGAAGACTTTGGCAAACATCTTCGCCGTCCCGCCCCGGTACACGCCGACCTCGGCGACCGCGCCGGGCAGGCTGCGCGCGTGGCGCGCGAGGCCGTACGACAGGTACGAATCGACGTCGGTGACCACGGTGTGCCCCTCCATCTCCCGCCGCAGCGCCTGAAACGCCTCGTCGGTTTCCCAGAGTGGAAGCGGCAGCCCGGTCGGTCCCGACGGCTCCGGCGTGATCCGCCGGACGTCGTAGCCGAGCGATGCGAGGGCGCGCACGACGCGCACTTTGAGGGCGAGGACGACGGCCATGAAATCGTTGGGGCTTGGACCGACGGCGGCCCGCGGACGCGGCCGCGCGAACACGGCCGGAGGACGACCCGGTGCGGGACGGCCCGGTGTGGCGCTCCGCCGTCGACACGGTAACCGGCGGAGGGGGCGACGGCGAGGGGCAGGCCGGCGTTACGCACCTTGCGGGCGGCACCCGCCCTGCCTAACCTTGCGCCTCGCAACGCCTTACCGACGGCGCCGCCCTCTGCCCCCGGCCATGAAAGAATACCAGGCGGTCGTCGTCCGTCTGACGCGCCACCTGCGCGACGACGAGGACGCGCTCACCGATCTGCTCAACGAGCGCAGCCGCGGCGGCTGGGCCCCGACGATGATGTCGCAGGACGCCCAACGCCTCACGGTCGTCTTCGAGCGCGAACTCGGCGCCGACGCGCCGCCCGCATAAGGCGGTACCTGCATCAGGCGCCGCTGCGTGACGCGGGACCCCGGTCCCGCCGCTGAGAGTACCGGGCGAGAGATGCCCCTCCGCCGCGCCCCTCGCCTCCTCCCCGCCGCCCTGCTCGGCGCCGCCAGCTTCCTCGCCGTCGACGGGCGGTGCGCGAGCGGAGCCGTCGCACCCGCGACCCCGCCCGCCGACACGGCGACGGTGCGGCGTGCCGCAGACCTCGTCCGCCGCGCCCGGGACGCCGAACGGGCGGCGGCGACCGGCGGCACGCGCGGGCCCAATCCGGCCGTCGGGAACGGACCGAACGCGGCGCCCGCCACCGCCGCGCCGCTCCCGCTCGACCCCGTCCTCGCCGACTCGGCGCGCCGCACGTATCTCGCCGCGGCCACGCTCGTTCCCGCGGCCGCCGACTGGCTGCGACTGCGCGCCGCAGGCGTCACGCGCGACCGGGAGGATCGCGCCGCGCTGCTCCGCACACTCACCACCCCCGCCGCCCGCGAGCGCGCGCCGCTCACCGACGCCCTCGCCCGGGCGCGGGGCGGCGACCTGTCGGGGGCCGCGAACGCGCTCGATTCGCTCGGGCGCCCCGCGCAGGCCCTCTCGCTCCGCTTGTGGGCCGCGACCGACCCCAGCGCGCGCGTTGCCGTCCGCACGGCACTGCTCGGCCTCCTCCACGCCTCGACCGCGGGACCCGCGACGCCGCCCGATAACGGGCCCGGGCTCGGCGTGGCCGAATCTTCCCGCGAGCGCGCTCGCACGGCGGCGCTGGTGCTCGACAGTGCGTTCGCGACCGACCCCGTCGTCGCGCTCGCGCCCGCGGAGCGGCTGAGCGCGGCGCGGGTGCTGGCCGACGCCCGCGACCCGGGCACGCTGCGCCGCGCGGCCGCCGGGTTCGCATCGGCCCGGGCGTCGCTCGGCGCGACTGCGCCCGACGATGTCCGCGCGGAGGCCGGCGTGTTGGCCCGGCTCGGCCGCTGGCGCGACGCGGCGGCCGCCTACGCCCGCGCGCCCGGCCCCGCCGCCGCGTACGAACGCGCGCGCGCCCTCCTCCGCGCCGGCGACCTGGCCGCCGCCCGCGCCGCCCTCCGCGCGCTCACCGACGCCGCGCCCCGCGACGGGGCGCTTCGCGATACGGCCGCCGCGAACGCCGGCGCGAGCGCGGGCCTGCTCCTGGCTGAGCTAGCCGCCGACGACGGGGACGATGCGGCTGCCCGCCTGGCCTACGAGCGCGTGGCGCGCGAGCAGCCCGGGACGCGCTCGGCGCGTCCGGCCCTCTTCCGTGCGGGTCTGCTCGCGCTCACCGCAAACGACGCCCGCGGCGCCGCGGCCGACCTCGACGACGCCGCGCGTCCGGGTGCGCCGGCGCCCGTGGCCGGCGACAGCGCGCGCGGGCCGAGCGGGTTCGCCGATAGCGCGCGGGACGAGAACGCCGCGCTGACGACCGCGGGCACCTACTGGGCGGGGCGGGCGTGGGCGGCCGCGGGCGACGCTGCGGCGGCCCGCGCGCGCTGGGCGCAGGTACTCGCCCGCGACCCGTCGTCGTACTACGCCTGGCTCGCCGCCCGGCGGCTCGGGCGCCCGTGGCGGCTCCCCGAACCGGCGGCGGACGCCTCCCCGCCCGCCGTCGACCCGGCCGCCGAGGCCGCGGCCGACCGCGCCGCCCTGCTCGAGCGCCTGGGCCTCACGCCCGAAGCCGGCTACGAGCGCGACTACCTCATCCGCTCCGCCAGCGGCGCGCCCGAGCGCATGCTCGCCGTCGCCCACGCGCTCGCGCGCGGCCCGCGCCCGGGGCCCGGGATCCGACTCGCCGCGCGCGCCGTGGAGCGCGGCGCCCCGCGCACCGCGGCCGTGTGGCAGCTCCTCGACCCGCTCCTCTACGCCGACGCGCTCTGCCGCTCCGCGGCGGCCGTCGGCGTCGACCCCGCGCTCGCCGCCGGCGTGATCCGCCAGGAGTCCAACTTCACCGCCGACGCCGTGTCGCCGGTCGGCGCGCGCGGCCTCATGCAACTCATGCCCGACGTCGGGCGCGCGCTTTGGCGCGGCGAGGGCGCTGCCGCGTGGACGCCCGACCTCCTCTTCGTCCCCGACGTCAACCTCGCGCTCGGCATGCGCCACCTCGCGGCGGGGCTCCGGGGCTACCCCGACCCGGCGTACGCGCTCGCCGCGTACAACGCCGGCGGGGCGCGCGTCGCCCGCTGGCGGCGGCAGCCCGGCGCCGACGACGCCGAGCTCTTCGTCGAGCGCATCCCGTTCGCCGAAACCCGCGACTACGTCCGGATCGTATTGCGCAACCGGGAGCTCTACCGCGCGCTCTACCGGTTGTAGCCGATCCGCAGACGCCCGCCCGCTCCCCTCTCACCCGGAGCCGCCCATGCCCGCCTCGACCACCCGTCTTCCCCTCCGCACCGCGTCCGTCGCCCTGCTCGCCGCGCTCTGCGCGTGCGGCAACCGCCGCGAGCGGCGTGCGGAGGAGGCGCAGCGCGATCAGGTGGACTCGCTCGCGCAGGTGGCCGTGCGGCTCGCCACCCGGGACAGCTCGCCCGTGGGGCGCGCGACGATCCCCAACCGGATCGGCATGCCGCAGATCGCTGGCGTGGCTCCCGACTCCTTACGCATCGTCAGCACCGACGGCGCGGTCGTCTACACGCTCGTCCGCGACACCGTCCGCATGCAGCTCGGCGACAGCGTCGTGCGCGCGGTGCGGCAGAAGGTGAATGCGGGCGCCGATTCCGCGTCCGGCAACTTCGGCGGGTTCCTCGCGCGCACCGTCGCCGGCGCCGTCGGGTCCGCGATGAGCTTCGTGATGAAGACGCCCGTGCGCGACATCCGCACGGCCCGCTACGAGGACGGCGAGCTCCGCATCGAAACGAGCGGCGGCGTGCTCCACCACAGCACCGTCAACGTCGGCGACAAGCACGGCAACGACCACACGCGGTTCGCCCCCGCGGACGGCGAGCGGTTCGTGGCGGCGATCGAGGCCCGCCAGCGCGCGCTCGGCGTGAAGTAGACGGGAATTAGACGGCACGTCGGCGGCGGGCGCCCGGGCGGTATCCTTCGCCCGTGCTCCGTCTCACCGCCGCCCGCGTCGCACTCCCCGACGGCCGCGACGCCGACCAGTACCCGTTCGACGTGGCCGCCGTGCGCGCGCTCGCCACGCTGCCCGCGGGGCTCGCCTTCGACCGCCCCGTCACCTGCTTCGTCGGCGAGAACGGCTCGGGCAAGAGCACGCTGCTGGAGGGGCTCGCCGTCGCCGCCGGGCTGCCCGCGGTCGGCAGCGAGGACCTGCCGCGCGACCCGACGCTCGCGCCCGCCCGCGCGCTCGCCCGCCGGCTGAAGCTGACGTGGACCATGAAGGCCGACCGCGGCTTCTTTCTGCGCGCGGAGGACTTCTTCGGCTTCGCCAAGCGCCTCGCCCGGGAGCGGGCCGAGATGGAGCAGGAGCTGAAGGAGCTGGAGGCGGAATACACGGCGAAGGACAGGTCGCCGTACGCGCTCGGGCTCGCGCAGGGGCCGCTCCGCGGCTCGTTAGGCGAGATGACCCGGCGCTACGGCCGCGACCTCGACGCGCGCTCCCACGGCGAGAGCTTCCTCACCCTTTTTCACGCGCGCCTCGTCCCCGACGGGCTGTTTCTGCTCGACGAGCCCGAGTCCGCCCTCTCGCCGCAGCGGCAGCTCGGACTGTTGGCGATGATGAAGGAGTACGTCGGCCGCGGCGCGCAGTTCGTCGTTGCGACGCACGCGCCCATCCTGCTCGCCTATCCCGGCGCGCGGCTCTACAGCTTCGACGAGCACCCGCCGCGCGCCACGGACTTCGACGAGCTGGAGCACGTCCGCCTGACGCGGGACTTTCTCGCCGCGCCTGAACGGTTCTTGCGACATCTTTGACCAACAATTGACGGCAGAGTCCGCCGTCCCGTCCTCGATCCATTCCCGATGCCCCACCACGTTCGCCGCGCCCTGAGCGCGGGCATGACCGTCGCCGCCGCCTCGACGCTACTCGCGGCCGCCGCCGCCGCCCAGGCGGCACCCGCCCGCACGGCACCGGCCGCCGCGCACTACGACGTCCGCTCCCCCGCGATGCCGCGCGCCGGTTTCGTGCTCACGAGCGCCGACGCCCCGGCGAACGGCCGCCTAACGGAACGCGAGGTCGCCAACACCTTCGGCTGCAGCGGGCAGAACGTCTCGCCCGCGCTGTCGTGGACGGGCGCGCCCGCCGGCACCAAGAGCTTCGCCGTCACCGTCTACGACCCCGACGCGCCCACCGGCAGCGGGTTCTGGCACTGGCTCGTCTACAACCTGCCCGCGACGACGACGTCGCTCCCCGCAGGTGCCGGCAGCCAGGGCGGCACGCTGCCCGCGGGCGCCGTGCAGGCCACCACCGACTACGGCGCGCCGGGCTACGGCGGCCCCTGCCCGCCGAAGGGCGACGGCCCGCACCGCTACATCTTCACCGTGCACGCGCTCAAGGTCGACCGCCTCGACCTCCCCGCGACGGGCACCGCCGCGGTCGTCGGCTTCAACCTGCACGCGAACGCCCTCGCCACGGCGAGCTTCACGGCCCGCTACGCGCGGTGAGCGCAGCACCGGTGCTGCAGACCAGGTTCCGCGGCGGCGCATGGTTGCTAAAGAGCTACTAAGGACGCCGGTGTGGGACGCGGCGGCTGGGCTCACGGGGCCGCCGCCGCGTACCCTTGTGCTCCTTGCCCACCCCGACGACGAAATCCTCGGCGCGAGCACGCTCCTCGCCGCCCTCGGCCCCGCGGCGCACGTGGTCCACGTGACCGACGGCGCGCCGCGCGCGATGGGCGACGCGGAGCACGCGGGGTGCGCGACCCGTGAGGCGTACGCCGCGCTCCGCCGCGAGGAATGCGAGGCCGCGCTCGCGCTGGTGGGGGTAGGCGCCGAGCAGCAGGAGACGCTCGGCGTCGTCGACCAGGAGGCGTGGCACGACCTCGCCGGGCTCGCGCGGCAGGTCGTCGAGCTGATCGAGCGGCTGCGCCCGGCGCTGCTCGTCACGCACCCCTACGAGGGCGGCCACCCCGACCACGACGCGACCGCGTTCGCGGCCCACGCCGCCTGCGCGGTGCTCGCGGACCGGGGCGCGGCGCCGCCCGTGTTAGTCGAGCAGACGTCCTACCACGCCGACCCGGACCCGGACGCCCCGGACCGGCTCGCGACGGCGTCGTTCCTCGTCGTGCCCGGCGCCGGTCCGGTCGCGACCGTGACGCTCGACGACGCGGAGCGGGCGCGCAAGGCCGAAATGTTCGCGGCGTACGCGTCGCAGGCGCGGGTGTTGGCGCAGTTCCCGATTGCGGCCGAGCGCTTCCGCCGCGCGCCGGCGTATGACTTCACGCACCCCCCCGCCACGACCGTCTGGTACGAGCGGCTCGGCTGGCACGTCACCGCCGCCGACCTGTGCGCCGCGGCGCGCGGCGCGTCCCACACGTTAGGCCTGGCATGACCCTGACCGTCGTCTCGGTCGCGTACGCGCTCGCGGTGGTGCGCCCCGACACGGCGGGCGGGGCCGAGCAGGTGCTCGCCGCGCTCGACCGCGCGCTCGTCGACGCGGGGCACCGGTCGATCGTCGTCGCGCTCGAAGGCTCGTGCACCGCGGGGACGCTCGTCCCCGTGCGCGCGCCGTACGGCACGCTCGACAACTGGGTGCGCGCCGCGCAGCACCGCCGCATGCGCGTCGTCCTCGCCGCGGAGCTCGACCGGCTCGAGCGCGCGGGCACGCCCGCCGACGTCGTGCACATGCACGGGCTCGACTTCTACGACGTCCTCCCACCCGCGGGGGTGCCGGTGCTCGCCACCCTGCACCTCCCGCCGGACTGGTATCCGTCCGACATCTGGGCGCTGGGCGGCCGCGACGGCTGGCGCCCCGACACGTACCTCCACTGCGTATCCGAGGCGCAGCAGCGCCGCTGCCCCGCGGGGGCCGCCCTGCTCCCGCCGATCCCGAACGGCGTTCCCGTCCCCGACCACCCGCCCGCCGCGCTCCCGCGCGACTACGCCCTCTGCCTCGGCCGCATCTGCCCCGAGAAGGGCTACCACCTCGCCGTCGACGCGGCCGCGCGCGCCGGAGTGCCGCTCGTCATCGCCGGGCAGCTCTTTCCGTACGAGACGCACCAGCAGTACTGGGCGGAGGAACTCGCGCCGCGCGTCGGGCGCGGGCGGGCGCGCTTCGTCGGCCCGGTAGCGGGCGCGGCCAAGGCACGCCTCCTCGCCGGCGCGCGCTGCCTCGTCGTGCCGAGCTTGGCGGAGGAGACGAGTTCGCTCGTCGCGATGGAGGCGGCCGCGGCGGGGACGCCGGTCGTCGCCTTCCGCCGCGGCGCGCTCCCCGAAATCGTTGTCGACGGCCGTACCGGCTACCTGTGCGACGACGCGGCCGCCCTCGCCGCCGGGATCGCGCGTGCGGGCGCCATCGATCGGGGCGCGTGTTGGGCCGAGGCGCGGGCGCGGTTCGACGAGCGGCAGATGGGCGCGCGGTACCTGGCGCGGTACGTGGCGCTCGCGGCAGCAGCGCGCGCTACCGCGGCCGTACCCGCGGGCGCGCCGGCCGGCGCCGCGGCACGAATGGCGCACTAAGCGAGCTCGGGCGGCGGCGATCGGGGCGGGGTATCACACGCCAGAGTACGCCGGAGGCGGCGCCACATGCACGATTCCAGGCACCTGCAGGACCCGCAGCACTCCCAGGGCGACGACGAGCCGCAGGAGCTCTTTCGCCGCTTCGCCCAGCGCACCGCCAATGCGACGGGCTCCGCAGGCGCGTTCGCCCTCGCCGTCGTCGTCATCGTCGTCTGGGGCGTCACCGGGCCGCTCTTCCACTACTCCGACGCCTGGCAGCTCGTCATCAATACCGGAACGACGATCATCACGTTCCTGATGGTCTTCCTGATCCAGGCGACCCAGAATCGCGACGCGCGCGCCGTCCACCTCAAGCTCGACGAGCTGCTGCGCGCCGTCGAGGCGGCGCGCACGTCGATGGTCGAGCTCGAGAACCGATCGGACGCGGAGTTGGACCGGATCCGCGCGGAGTTCGTCGAGCTGCGCACGCACGCCGAGCGCGAGGCGGAGCGCTTGGACGCGGGCGAAGAGGAGCGTCGTGAGGCGGGGCGCCGCGTGAGCGATCGCGTTCGGTAGGCACGGGCGTTACGTTCGCCACGCCCGATCCCACCTCACTCACCACGCTCATGTCCGCCGCCCCCGCATCCCCCGCCGCCGGCCTCGCCCAGGTCTCGCTCGGCGACCTCCGCCACGAGCTCGCCACCACCCGCCGCGTCCTCGAGCGCGTGCCCGACGAGCACTGGGACTGGAAGCCGCACGCGAAGTCGATGACCCTCGGCCAGCTCGCCGGGCACACGGCCAACCTGCTGCTCTGGGCCCAGCACACGATGAGCGCGTCGGAGGTCGACTTCGCGAGCCCACCGCCCGCCCCGCCGCGGCACCCCGACCGCGCGACCACGCTCGCCGCGTTCGACGCGAGCGTTGCGCGGGTCACCGCCGACGTCGACGCGGCCACCGACCAGACGCTCGGCGGCACCTACACGGTGCGCCGCGGCGAGAAGGTGATGATGGCGATGCCGCGCGTGGCGATGCTGCGCGGCATGATCCTCAGCCACATCATCCACCACCGCGGGCAGCTTACCGTCTACCTGCGCCTGCTCGACGTTCCCGTCCCGTCCGTCTACGGCCCGACCGCCGACGAGGGGAGCTTCTAACCCGGTTCGTCGCGCCCGGGGCCGCCCGGCGAGCGGGGTACCAGCGGGTGAGGTGTAAGTTGCACGCCATGGCGCGTACGCACCCACTCCGGATCACGTTCGCCGCGGCGGCCGCCGGCGCGGCGCTCGCCCTCACCCCCGCGCCGGCCCGCGCCTGGGACGACGTCGGCCACATGGCGATCGCGATCGTCGCCTGGCGCCACATGACGCCCGCGGCGCGGGCGCGGGCGGTGGCGCTCCTCCGCGCCGCCCCGCCGGGCGCCGGCCTCGCGCAGCTCCGGCCGAACGAGGGTGGACCCGAAGCGCGCGACCTCGCCCTCTTTGCCCGCGCGGCCACCTGGGCCGACGTCGTCCGCGACCGCCGCGATTCGGTGCGCTACGCGACGTACCACCACGCGACCTGGCACTACCTGAGCTGGTACTGGCGCCCCGACTCCGCCGGCCACCCGGTCGTCGTCACCGGCCTCCCGACCGACTCGGAGAACGTCGTCGAGCGCATCGCCGCCCTGCGCCCCACCCTCGCCGACGCGTCGCGCCCCGCGGAGTCGCGCGCCGTCGCCCTCGCCTGGGTGCTCCACCTCGTGGGCGACATCCACAATCCGGTCCACACCGCCTCGCGCGTCACCCCGACGTACCCCGACGGCGACCGCGGCGGCAACGCTGTCCACCTGTTAGGCGACGGGCGCTCGACCAACCTGCACGCGGTGTGGGACGACCTGTTCGACGACGCGCCCGGCCGCCGCACCGGCGGCGAGGGGCGCGGCACGCCGGGGCCGAGTGCGCGGTTGGCGGAGGCGGAGCGCGCCGCGGACGCGATGGAGCGGAGCACGCCCGCCGCGGCCGTCGATACTCAGACCGCGGAGTTGCGCCCCGACGTGTGGGCGCGGGAAGGGCAGGCGCTCGACGAGACCGCCGTGTACGCCCCCGACCTCGTCGACGGCGGACCGATTCCGGATGGGTACGTCGCGCGGGCGCGGGCGGTCGTGCTGCCGCGGGGGGCGGTGGCGGGGTATCGGTTGGCGAGGGTGCTCAATCAGGCGTTCGGCGGGTAAGGGTGGCGGGACGGCGCTGTTGGTCGGGCGCTGTTAGTACTGCGCTGTTGGTGAAACGCTGTTGATACTGCGCTGTTGGAAGGGCGCTGATCCCGGCCGGCTCGGGCCGCCGTTCCAACAGCGCCGTTCCAACAGCGCCTCACCAACAGCGCAGCCCCCCCGCCCTACCCCACCCCCAACAACGCCTCCACCCGCGCCGCCGGCACCACTCCCACCTCCCGCCCACTCTCCCTCCCCTCCCGAAACGCCACGAGCGCCGGAATACTCCGAATCCCGAACCGCATCGCCGTCCCCTGACTGCGATCCGTGTCGAGCTTCGCCACGAGCGCCCGCCCCGCATGCCGCCGCGCGATCGCCTCGACCTGCGGCGCCATCACCCGACACGGCCCGCACCAGTCGGCGTAAAAATCCACCAACACTGGCACCGGCGCGTCCGCGACCACCCGCGCGAACGTCGCGTCCGTGAGCGCCATCGGCCGGTCGAGCGCGAGCGGCTCCCGGCACGACGCACAGCGCGGCCCCGCCGCGATCCGGTCCAGATCGACCCGGTTGAGCGTCTGACACGCAGGACAGGGCACCGTCGCCTTACGGGAAGCCGCACTCGGGGCAGCAGATTCGGAAGCGGTCATGACGCCCAAGTTACACACCGCACCGCCCGCCGGCCGATTGCCCATGGCGTAACCCCATTGGCCGTTCGGGCGCACGGCCCGGCCCCACGGCACGCGTACCATGGCGGTACCCCAGCAGCGACGCCCGTCCGTCGCCCAACCGCCTCCCCCCCGCGCGCCTCCGAGGACCCCGCCCAATGCCGCGCCCCGCTTCCCTCGACCGCTCGGCCCCCCCCACCTCCGCGTTCACACGCTCGCCGGCCGCCAGCCTCGAGGCCGACGGACGCGGCGGCCCCCCGCAGCGCCGCACACGCCGGGTCGCCACATCGGCACCACGCCGCAGCTGGCGCACCCCGTACCCACTCGGCTGGGCCGTCTACGTCCCCCGCACGCCCACCAGCAGACCGGACGCGAGCCAGGATCGGTCGTGACATCCGACGACCCGCCCCGCGCCCCCGACGAGCCCGTGGCCACCATCCCGGAACCGCTCTACACGCTCGATCCGGCCACCGCGCTCCGCGCCGACCTCGACGCGCTCACCCCCGCGAGCCAGCTCCGTGCCGACGCGGAGCTGTGGCTCCCGATCGTGGGCGCGCTCGATCAGCTCGCCCGCCTGCGCCGCCGATACCGCGCCGCCTACTTCCGCACCGCCCACCACCTCTGGACCGCCGCCACCGACCGCTGGCGCCAACCCCGCTACACCCAACTCGGCGACCGACTCGCCCGCTGGCGCTCGGCCGACCCGTCGCTGACCCTCGTCCGCGACCTGCTCTGGGCGCTCGAACAACTCGAATCCGTCGGCGGCGTGCGACTCGCCTACGCCGGACTCGCCGCCCTCGCCGCCCTCGTCCCGTTCGGCAGCCGACGCGCCGGCCACGTCCTCGCCCAATCCGGACGCCCCCTCCGCACACTCGGCGCACTCGACGCCGCGCTCGCCCGCTACGAAGCCGGCCTCCGCATCGGCCGCACCTACCACGACCCGTGGCTCCGCGCCCGCAGCGCACTCGGCGCCGGCGGCGTCCACACCTTCCGCGGCAACCACCCGGCAGCACGGACGGCGTTCGCCTACGTGCTACGCACCATGCCCGCGCACTCCGTCCTCGCCAAGGCCGCCCACCACGGCCTCGTGCTCTGCACGACCGCGGCCGGCGATTACGGCGGTGCCCTCCGCCACGGCTGGGAATCCTTCCGCACCCGCCGCGCCGACGCGACGGCCCGCGCCGAAGCCCTCAGCCTCCTCGCCGACCTCTGCACCCGCATCGGCCGGCACGAGTCGGCCGTCCGGTCCGCACACGCCGCACTCCAACTCACCCCGCTCGTCCGCCTGCGCATCTCACTCCTGCGCGTCGCCCTCCAGGCCGCGCAGGCGAGCGGCGACGTCACCCTCGCGCGACGCTACGCCGCCGAACTCACCGCGTGCATCGGAACGGGCGGCGACCTCCACGAAGACGCCGCGGGATGGCTGGCCCTCGCCGAGACCCATGCGGCCTGGCGAAACCCGGCCGCCGCGCATCGATGCCTGGCCGCCGCCGACACGCTGGCCACCCGCTACGGCTACCACCAACTGTCGTTCAACGTCGAGAAAGCCCGCGAGTCGCTCCACAACCGCACACTCGGCGAACCCCGCCGAACGTGGGACGCGGCACCAGCCCTCGACCACCGCGCGACCGCCGTGCTCGAGGCCCTCGCCCACCTGCCGACAAGTGCCGCCGAACTGCTCGCCCTTTAGGCGCACCACGACTGGTGTGCCCACGACTGGTGTGTCCACGGCCGGCACGGCCTTCTGTCACAACGTCCGGGAGCGGACCGTGACCGCACCCGCCCCGGACACTCCACCTCACCACCAGATCGGCGTCTGCCCCTTCGTGGGCTGCCGACGGCCCGCGACGCTGTCCACGACTGCCGCGTCGGCGCGCCCCCCCGAAGCTCCACCACTCGGCGCCGTGGTGAACCGAGGCGTGTCGTCCGACGGCTCGGTCGGGGAATTCACACGGCCGCACGCGCCGGCGGTTGCACCGGCCGCCACCGCGGCGAGGATCGTGAGCGCCCGCCGTACGACGCGCGCGGTCGGGCGAGCACGCGAAATCGCGAAGCGACGGACGGCAAGACGGGGGCAGCACGGGGCAACCGACATGGCGGGCGTGGCAGGGGGGCGAGGGGGAGACGGGACCACACGGGCCCCGAACTCCCACACCCTACGACCGTCGGCACACCTGCGGGCGTGCGCCACGGGCAGATTCGTTACGCCATGTGAATATTTCGCAGCGTCGACCGGGGGGCTCCCGTTTCGGCCCCCGGCCGAGTACGCTGCGTCCATCTTACCGTCGCAGCCAGCCGTATTCATGTCACTCAGATTCGCCCGCCGCCGATGGCCGTCGTCGCGCTGCTGACCGACGTCGCCCTGCGGCTCCGCCTTGCCGACGCGCTCAAGGGGTGGTCCGCCCCTGCCGAGTGCATCGCCCAGGTCCGCGACGTCCGCGCCCGGCTCGCGGGCGGCGACGTGCGCGTGCTCGTCGTCGGACCGCGCGACGCGTGCGCGCGCCC
Organism: Gemmatimonadetes bacterium T265; assembly: GCA_019973575.1. Lineage (NCBI taxonomy): Bacteria > Pseudomonadati > Gemmatimonadota > Gemmatimonadetes bacterium T265. The sequence continues at coordinate 1,316,178 of BPUI01000001.1, read as the reverse complement.
CGCGGCTCCCCTCGTCGGCGACGTCCGCCGCGACCACCCGGGCGTCACCGTCGTCGCCTACTGCGCCGGCGGCACGGGGAGCTCGGACGACATCCTCGCCCTCGTCGGCGCGGGCGCCCACGCCCTCGTCGTGCGCGGCGTGGACGACGAGCGCCACGCGTTCCGCGCCGCCCTCCGCGGCGCCGAACAGCGCTGCACGGCCGCGCTCGTCTTCGATCGCATCCGAGACCAGCTGCCTCCCGCCGTCGCCCCGCTCGTCGCGCTCTACCTCCGCGCCGACGGCGTGCCGCCGTCGGTCGCCGAGGCCGCCGAACTGCTCGGCGTGCACCGCAAGACGCTCGTGAACCGCCTCGCCGCGGCCGGCTGTCCGCCGCCGCGCGTCCTCCGCACCTGGTGCCGGCTCTTCGTCGCGAGTCGGCTACTTGAGGAACCCGGCCGCACCGTCGAGAGCATCGCCCACCAGCTCGAGTTCGACTCGACCACCGGCCTGCGCAACGCGCTCAAGCGCTACACCGGCCATGGCGCGGGCGCCGTGCGCGCCGCCGGCGGCCTCGCGTACGTGCTGGCCCGCTTTACCGCCGCCTGTGCCACCCGCGGCCCGGAGCGCTCCGGACCCGCGCCCCGCAGGCCGCTCGAGCCATCGCTCGCGTCGGTCATACCCGCCGACGCGGTGCCGCCGGCCCCGGTCGACGCCGGCGAACCTGCCTGCCCCGCGCGGCCCGGCGCCGCTCGCCGCGCGCTCGCCGGCGTCGCGGACGTCGCAGCGCGGGTGCTCGTCGTCGCGGGCGCGTTCTCGCTCTCCCTCACCAGCGTCGACGACCTACTCTGCATGCCGATCTGACCCGCGACGGCCCGCCAACGGTCGACGCCGTGCTCGCGTGGCGCGCGCCGTGGACGGGGTGAATACTACGGGCGAAACACGCGGGCACCCGCCGCCCGGCCCGCTGTGCCCCCGAGCGTCCTCCCACCCTGGAGCCCCGCATGCGGTTGCCCGCTCTGTCCACGCTCGCAACGGCCACCTTGTACGCCCTCCTGGCCGGAGGCACGCTCTCCGCCCAGACGGCCCCACGCCCCGCGGCGGGTGCGACGCCGCCGCCCGCGCCCACCCTCGCCGCGCGCCTCGGCTACCCCGCCGACGCCAAGCTCCTCATCCTCCACGGCGACGATCTCGGCGTCGCGCACGCCGTCGACACGGCGAGCCTCGACGCGCTCGAGCGCGGCGTCCTCTCGTCGGCGAGCGTGATGATGCCTACGCCGTGGGTGACCGAGGTCGCCGCGTGGGCGCGCGCGCACCCGGACCACGACCTCGGCCTCCACCTCACCCTGACGAGCGAGTGGGAGTCGTACCGCTGGGGCCCGCTCGCCCCGGCGGCCGCGGTACCCACCCTGCTCGACTCGACCGGCACCCTCGCGCGCGACACGCCGCCCGTGTCCCAACACGCCGCGCCCGACCAGGTCGAGCGCGAGCTGCGCGCCCAGGTCGAGCGCGCCCTCGCCCTCGGCCTCCGCCCGACGCACCTCGACAGCCACATGGGCGCCCTCTTTACCACGCCCGCGCTCTTCGCCACCCTGGTCCGCGTCGCGCGCGCCTACCACCTGCCCTTCCTCACCGCACGGGGCGTCGCCCGGAGTCTGCCCCCCGACGTGCACCCGGACCGCGACGTGGTGCTCGACACGGTGGTTACCGCTGACGCCGAGTTGCCGCCCGAGCGGTGGAAGGCGTTCTACCTCGACGCGATCCGCAATCTGAAGCCGGGCCTCACCGAGATGATCGTCCACCTCGGCCGCGACGACGCCGAACTGCAGGCCATCACGGTGCACCACCCGTCGTGGGGCGCCGCGTGGCGCCAGCGCGACGACGACGTCCTGCGGAGTCCCGAGTTCCGGCAGGCGCTCAAGGACAACGGCGTCGTGCTCGTGCGGTGGAAGGACCTGCAGCGGGCCGTCGCCGGGGCGTCATAGCCCGGACCGCCACGCGCGGCGCGGGCGCCGCACACTAAGCGTGCATGAAGGAGCAGATCGGCCCGCCACCCGGCGCGCCGATTGCCCATCCCGTTCCCCATGCCTACCGCGTTCACCCGCGCCAAACACCTCGTCTTCGGCCGCCCGCTGCCGAGTGACCGGCTGGAGCACGAGCGGCTGAACAAGCGCACCGCGCTCGCCGTCCTCTCGTCCGACGCGATCTCCTCGGTTGCCTACGCCACCGACCAGATCCTCTTCGTGTTGGGCGGCGCGATCGGTGCGGCCGCCGTCGCCTACGTCGTCCCGATCTCGGCCGTCATCGTCGGCCTGCTCGTCCTCGTCGGGCTCTCGTACCGGCAGACGGTGTTCGCCTATCCCGGCGGCGGCGGCTCGTACACGGTCGCCAAGGAGAACCTCGGCACCGGCGCCGGCCTCGTCGCCGCGGCCGCGCTCCTCACCGACTACATCCTCACCGTCGCCGTGAGCATCTCCGGCGGCGTCGCGGCAATCACCTCCGCGTACCCCGCGCTGCTGCCGCACACCGTCGGCATCTGCCTCGCGAGCATCCTGCTGTTAGGCGTCGTCAACCTGCGCGGCGTGCGCGAGAGCGGCGCGGCGTTCTCGGTGCCGACCTACGTGTTCATCGCGGCGATGTGCCTGCTCATCGGCACCGGGCTGTACCGCCTCGCGACGGGGCACGAGCTCGCCCCGCTCGCCGCGCCGCTCAAGGTCGACCCGACGACCGCGCGCCACACGCTCAGCCCCGTCACCGGCCTCGCGCTGGGCTACCTGCTGCTGCGCGGGTTCGCCGAGGGGTGCGCGGCGATGACCGGGACGGAGGCGATCTCGAACGGCGTGATGGCGTTCAAGCACCCCGCCCAGAAGAACGCCTCGGTCACCCTCTCGTGGATGGTCGCCATCCTCGCCGCGTTCTTCTTGGGCGTCAGCTTCCTCGCGCGGCACTACGCCGTGATGCCCACCACCGACGAGACGGTGCTCTCGATCCTCGGCCGCCACGTCTTCGGCGGCGGGCCGCTCTACTACCTGCTGCAGTACAGCACCTTCGCCGTCCTCGTGCTCGCGGCCAACACCGCGTTCGCCGACTTCCCGCGCCTCGGCTCCATCCTCGCGCACGACCGCTACCTGCCGCGCCAGCTCGCCGCCCGCGGCGACCGCCTCGCCTTCTCCAACGGCATCGTCACCCTCGCCGCGATCGCCGCGCTGCTCGTCTGGCTCTTCAAGGGCAACACGAACGCGCTCGTCCCCCTCTACGCGTTAGGCGTGTTCCTCTGCTTCACGCTCTCGCAGGCGGGCATGGTCGTGCACTGGCGCACGACGAAGGAGCCCGGCTGGCGGTGGCGCGCCGCCCTCAACGGGGTCGGCGCCGCCGCGACGGGGGTCGTCACCGTCATCCAGGTCGTCACCAAGTTCGAGGCCGGCGGGTGGATCGTCGTCGTCCTCGTCCCGCTCATCATCTGGATGCTCGTCGGCATCCACCGGCACTACGAGACCTTCTCGCGCGAGGTCGCCTTCACGGGGCAGGCGCCGATCATGTTCCTGCACCACACGGTCGTCGTCCCCGTCGGCGCGATCACCAAGGCCTCCGCGGGCGCCTTCGTCTACGCCACCGCCATTTCCGAGGACGTGCGCGCCGCCTACATCGAGGTCGACCCCGACGCCACCGAGCGCTTCCGCGAGCTGTGGGCGACGTGGGACATCGGCGTCGACCTCGTCGTGCTCCCCTCGCCGTTCCGCTCCGTCCTCCGCCCGCTCGTCGACTACGTGAACGGGCTCCTGCAGGCGGGGCAGACGGACCTCATCACCGTCGTCGTCCCCGAGGTGGTGCCGCACCGCTGGTGGGAGCACCTGCTGCACAACAAGACCGCGCTCTACATCCGCACCGCGTTCCTCTTCCGGCCGAACGTCGTCGTGACGAGCGTGCCGTACCTGCTGGGCCACGCGGGGCGGCTCCGCGACGTGCTGGAACGCGACGAGGACCTCGACGCGCCGGTCGTCGAGGCCCCCGCCGCGGCGGTCAGCTGAGCAATCACCAGCTGACGTCGAAGTCGTACCACCCCGGGCCGGCGTCGCGGTCCTCGACCCGCACGACGGTGGTGTAGCCGTTCCACGCGTGCGGCTGCTGGACCACCGTGACCCGGCCGCGCCCCTCGCGGCCGTTCACGCGCACCGTGACGTCGCGCGCCGGCAGCGCCCCGCCCGAGAGCTGGCTCCGCACCCCCGACGCCCCCGCGCCGCTCACCGTCCGCACGTCGACGCGGTTCCCCTGCAGCCGGATCTCCTCGACGTCGTCCACCCGACCGCGCCAGTGCAGCGTGCCCGACCCCGCGTACGTGCCGTTGTCATAGCCCCCGTTGCCATAGCCCCCGTTGCTGGCGCTGCCGCCGTACTCCCCGTTGCCGTCGCGCCCGCGGCGGTCCTGCCCGCCGTCGCGGCCGGCGCCGTCCCGGTCCCGCCCGTCCCGGTCCCACCCCCCACGCCGATCCGACCCGCCGGCGTAGCCGCCGTTCGGCCGCCACGTTGTCACGAAGCGGTAGTAGCCCGCGCCCGCGTCGTCGTCGCGCACGCGCACCACGGCCCGGTACCCGTTGCGGCTCGAGGGCTGCTCGACCACGTCCACGCGCCCGCGCCCCTCTTCGAGGCGCACGTCGATCATCCCGTCCGCCTGGGGCAGGGCCGACGCGACCCGGACCTGCCCGCCGGCGCCGTTGGCGTGGCTGTCGATCCGCGTGCGCACGTCGCCGTTCTGCATGACGATGTACGCCTCGTGGTCCACGCGGCCGCTCCACGAAAAGAGCGGGCGCGCGCCGTCGGTCGAGCGGCCGTAGCCGTCCTGGTCGTAGCCCCCGCTCCCATTGCCGTACCCGTAGCCGTCCCGGCCCCAGCGGCCCTGCGCGGCGACCGGCGTCGTGAGCAGCGCGGCGGTCGCGAGCGCGGCGCCGGCGGTGAACAGGGAGCGAACGATTGGTTGGCGGTGCGATAGCGTGCGCATGCGAGGGTTCCTCGGCTCGAGATCCAACGCGTCGCGGCGGACGGCCGGGCGCTCGAGCCGGAGATCAAGCATCGCCGATGCCGCCCCGAACCCCGCGGTCGAATCGTGGGTCTGGGGTGTAAGTCATTGTTTTCCATGGGCTTGCGCCGGGCCGCTCGCCGTCGCGCCTAACGCGGCGTCGGTCGCCGTCCCCGCGGCGGGACGCCCGGCCGTCCGCGCGTGCGGACGAGTGGGGCACGCGCACGACGTTAAGACGTCGCGGCACTAAGATTGGCGGCGACGACGTGGCGGCCGACACCCCGCACGACCGGGTGCGCACGACCGGGTGCGCACTAACGGGCGGGCGTCGCGGCGCAGAGCCCGTTCATCAGCAGCTCCCACACGTCCTCGTACGCCGCGTCGACGGCGGCGTCGCCCCACTCGGCGGCGTGAACGGGGTGATGGTAGCGGGCGGTGGCAACCAGCACCGCTCGGCCAGCGGCGGTCGGGTCCACGGGGCGGAACGTGCCCTCCTCCACCCCGGCGCGGATGATCGTCGCGGCCAGCTCGACCATCTCGTCGACGTGGGCGGCGGCAACGGACCGGGCGTCGGCGACCAGCGTGCGATAGGCGGCGAACAGCTCCGGGTCCTCGGCGGCCCGGCGGCGCTTGACCGCGACGAGCGCGTCGAGCAGTCGACGTAATCGCTCCGGCGCCGGCCCCGGCCCCTCGGCGATGGCCCGCAGCGGCGGCATGATCGCCTCCACCCAGCGACCGACGACCAGGTCCCGCAGCTCGGCCTTGCTCGCGACGTGCCGGTAAACCGCCGCGTGGCTCACGCCAAGCGCCCGCGCCACGTCCACGACCGTCGCCTTGGCCGGGCCGAAGCGGCGAATCACCTCCTCGGCCGTGGTGAGGATCCGGTCGCGGGTGAGCGGGGCGTCAGCGGGGGGCATGAGATCCTCGCGCCGCCCCGGCGCCCGCCCGCGGTACGCCGGGAGCGAGCACCGGAGTGCGTGCCACCGTCAGTGCTGCACCGCAGCCGCGCCGATCCCGTCCAATTCCGCCAGAGTCTCGGGCGACAGCGTCACCTGCGCTGCGGCCAAGTTCTCCTGGAGGTGGGCGACCGACGAGGTGCCGGGGATCAGCAGGATGTTGGGCGACCGCTGGAGCAGCCACGCGAGCGCGACCTGCATCGGCGTCGCCCCGAGCCGCCCCGCGACGTCCGACAGCGTCGACGACTGCAGCGGATTGAACCCGCCGAGTGGGAAGAACGGCACGTACGCGATACCCTGCCGGGCCAGATTGTCGACGAGGGCGTCGTCCTCACGGTGGACCAGGTTGTACTGGTTCTGCACGCATACCACCGGGGCGATCGTCTGCGCCTCGGCGACCTGGGCGGCCGTGACGTTGCTCAGGCCGATGTGTCGGATCAGCCCCTGGCGCTGCAGGTCGGCCAGCGCCGTCACCTGTTCGGCGATCGACCCCTCGCCGGGCCCGTGGCCGGCGCCCATCCCCATCGCCCGGTAGTTGACGATGTCGAGCGCGTCCAGCCCGAGGTTGCGCAGGTTGTCGTGGACGGCCTGCGTCAGCTCTGTGGGCGACTGGGCGGGCTGCCACGATTTGTCGGCCGGGCGGCGGGCCCCGACCTTGGTGACGATCACCAGGTCCGACGGGTAGGGGTGCAGCGCCTGCCGGATGATCTGGTTGGTGACGTGCGGGCCGTAGAAGTCGCTGGTGTCGATGTGATTCACGCCGGCCGCGACGGCCGCGCGCAGGACGGCGACGGCCCCGTCCGGGTCCTTGGGCGGCCCGTAGACGCCGGGGCCGGCCAACTGCATCGCGCCGTAGCCGATCCGGTGGACCGTCGACGAGGTGCCGGGGAACGTGAACTGGCCGCCGAGCGTGGCTTCAGTCATGAGGTGCTCCTTGTGTCGTGCTGAGGGTTTCCTGTGAAGTGCGAACAGCTCCAAGAATACGCGACTAGTTACAAAACACAATATCTGAAATGTGAGCGCGGTGTGACGGTTGGCGCGGTGCACTTCGCACGCGTGCGGCCTCGATCGATCACGCACCACGTCGAATCACGGTTGCGGTCGCACGGTCGCCGCAGGCGCAGTTCCGCTATAGCGTAGGCCGTCGATGAGTAAGGCAACCATGCGCCGCACGTCACCGGTGTCGAGCGCGTCGGCGGCCAGGCAGAGAGTCGCGACCGCGCGCAGCAGGTCGGTCGTGTCGACGTCGCCGCGAACCGCACCGGCGGCGGCCGCGAGGGGCGCGTCGAGGGCGGGGTCGAGGTATTGCTGGAAGTACGCGGGCAGGGCTGCGAACGCGGGATCGCCCGAGTGCAGCGCCCCGGCGAGGCCCCGCTTCGCGGCGATGAACTCCGTGTCCCGCCGCAGCCACCGGGCGAGCGCGTCCCCTGGCGCGTACTCGGCCGCGAGGGCGGGGGCAGCGGCGGCACACGCGTCGACCTCGCGCCGGAACACCGCCGCGACGAGTCCGGAGCGCTGCGGAAAGTGGGGGTAGACCGTGCCGAGTTCCGCTTACGTCCGGACGCGTGTTCCGCTTCCTGTAGCGTAGTCCGCGTGGGGCGCTTCGCGTTACACGTCAACGCACGAGAATCCGCCATGCAGTAGCGCCCACTCGAGAGGCGCCCCGACGGTGACAAACTGCCGAGTGGGCGGCGGCCTGACCGGTCCGTCGCACCTCACGTCACTCGGTCCGACGGGCACGTGATCGAATGCCCGGGCCCCAAGTGCCTGCTGACGCTATTCGGCGCCGAGCACATCTTCGGCGGGATCTCCGGCTACGACGCGGCCGAGACGACCGACGAGAGAGCCCCGAGCGGGTGGAGGTGGTCGCGCGGCTGACCTGGGCCTACTTGCGCACCGCGCTCTACCCCGAAGGCCCCACCTGGCCCGCCGCGTGTGCCGCGTTGATGGACGCGCCCGATCCGCTGGGCCGGGTCGAATGCAAGTGAAGCGCTGAGCGGCGCGGGGGGCCTCCGTCGACTTGAGCATCACACCGCGGTGGGCTCCTCACCGCGGCGCAAGGAACGCCTCCGCCCGCGCCACCTCCGCGTCGAGCGCCGGGACCACCTCGGATCCGCGAGTCGCGAGAAGGGAGACGTGCCACAATCCCCGTTGTGACGCACTCGCATGTCCTACTACTCCGTAGTACACTGCGCAGTGCGCCTGACATTCGTCGAAACGCCGCTCTTCGCCAGTACGGCGAAGGGCGTGTTGTCCGACGCGGAACTGCGCGCGATGCAGGATGCACTCCTTGACGATCCGCAGGCCGGCGCCGTGGTTCGTGGGACGGGCGGCGCGCGCAAGCTGCGCGTCGCGCTGCCAGGCGGCGGCAAGTCGGGCGGCGCGCGCGTCCTCTACGTGTACGCGGCGGCGCGCGCGGGTCTATCTCCTGCTCGCCTATCCCAAGAACGTCGCAGACAGCATCAGCGACGCCGGGCGGAAGGCGCTCGCGGCGCACGTGCGGATGATCCAAGAGGAGTGAGCATGGCGGGGACTACGGGACGCATCACGACGGTGAACGGGGCGGACGTGTGCGAGGCGGTGACGGTCACGAGCGAGAATTTCGAGGCGCTGCTGCTCGCGAGCGCCGGGGAGGCGGCCGCGATCGCGCGCGGCGCGGCGGCCCCGGCGCGCACCACCACGCGCGAGCGCACGGAGCGCGACACGACCGTCGCACCGCCGCCCGCGTTCACCAGGGCGGACGTGCAGGCGCTCCGCGCGAGGCTCCGCGTCTCGCAGGGCGTCTTCGCCCGCCTGGTAGGCGTGAGCCCGAAGCTGGAGCAGGCGTGGGAACTCGGCACCCGCGTGCCGAACGGGCCTGCGGCGCGCGTGCTCGAGGTGCTGGCGGCGCGGCCGCAGGCCTTCCAGCGCCTGATCCGCCACAAGGCGAGCACCAAGCCGGCCGCGGACCGGCGCGCGACACGTTAGGCGCCGCACGCACCGGCCCCACGTCACCGCGGTGCGAGGAACGCCTCCACCCGCGCCACCTCCGCGTCGAGCGCGCGCCCGAACGCCGCCCCGCGCGGCCGCGTCCCGACGAACCCCAGCGCCACGTCGACCCGCCCCGCGCGCCGCGCGACGTTCGCCCACCCGACGACCCGGTCGCCCCAGAGCACGGGGAGTGCGTAGTACCCCCGCTCGCGTCGCGCCGCCGGCGTGTACGCCTCGAACCGGTAGGCCCACCCCCACAGCTGCTCGAAGCGCGCCCGGTCCCACACCACGGGGTCGAACGGCGCGAGGAAGCGCACCGCCCGCGGCGCCGCGACCGGTTCGTGCGGGCGCACGGCCGCGGGCCACACCCACGTCGCGCCGTCCACCACGCCGGCCTCCAGGGCGCCAGTGCGCAGCAGCTCGCCCACTGCCGCCCGCATCGCCGGCGCGGGCACCTCGCGCCGCACGAACGGCACGTAGCGCAGCACGCGCCGCAGCGCCGCCTCCGGCAGCGGCGCGAACAGGTCGGCGAGCCAGAGGACGAGCCCGCGCAGCCGCTCCGCCGGCGACAGGACCACCGCCGGCGTCGCGGCCGCCTCGTACACGCGCACGCCCTGGTCGCGCCGCGCCACGCGCACGAGGCCGAGCACGTGTAGGTGCTCGAGCGCCCGGGTGCTGGCGCGCGAGAGGCCGCCCCACGCGTTCCGCTCCGCGCCGGCCGCGAAGCGCGCCGCGACGTCGGCCGGGTGCACGGGGCCGGCCGCCTGCACGTACGCCAGCACCGCGCCCGCGAGCCCGCCCGGCGGTTGGGCGGCGCCCGGGTGCAGCAGCGCCCGCACCTCCGGGGTGACGAAGCCGTACGCGTAGAGCACGTCCTCGTCGAGGCCGAGCGCGGGGTAGGCGCGCTCCAGGTCGCCCGCCCGGTAGCCCGCGACGCGGTGGCGGAGGATCAGGTCCTGCGCCCGCGCCGGCGCGCGGATCGGGTCGGCCTGTACGAACCCGAGGCGCGCGACCGCCGCGGCGAGCGTCGTCGGGGCGAACAGCGAGCGGCGGACGACGTGCGCGCGCAGGCGCGCCGCCGTCACGCGCGCCGCCGTCAGATGCGCCGCCGTCGGACGCGCAATCGTTAGGCCGTCGCGCGCCACGCGTCGAACCGGGCGCGGTACGCGGCGCGCTCCGCGTCACCGAGGAACGCGGCGCCGAGCGCGTTCGCGTTGAGCGCCCACAGCTCGTCCCACGCGAACCCCTGCCGCGCGAGCCGCCGGTACTCGTCGACGAGCGTCGTGCCGAACATCGGCGGGTCGTCCGAGTTCACCGTGCACAGGAGCCCCGCGTCGACCATCGCGCGGATCGGGTGCGGCGCGCCCTCGGGCACCACCTTCAGCCGGTAGTTGCTCGTCGGGCAGACCTCGAACGGCACGCCGCGCGCCCGCGCCAGCTCCACGAGGGCCGGGTCCTCGAGCACCCGCACGCCGTGCCCGATGCGTTCGGCGCCTAACGCCTCGAGCGCGCCGCGCACGCCCGCCGCCCCCACGGTCTCGCCCGCGTGCGCGACCACCCGCAGCCCGCGCCGCCGCGCCTCCGCGTACGTCTCGCGGAACAGCTCCGGCGGGAACCCCACCTCCGGCCCGCCGAGCCCGAGGCCGAGGAACAGGCCGCGTTCGTGGCCCAGTGAGACGAAATCGAGGACCGCGCGCTGCGTGTCGGGCACGTGCCGCGCGATGTCGGGGATGAAGCGGACGCGCACCCCGTGGCGCGCCTCGCCCGCCGCCACGCCCGCCGCGAGCGCGTCGACGAGCACCGCGGGCGGCAGCGTCTGCAGCATCAGCGACGCGCTGAGGAACGCCTCCGTGTAGACGACGTGCTGTGCCGCCTGCCCCGCGCAGAACCGCTCTGCCATGAACGCCCAGTCCTCGGGCGTGCGCATCGCGCGCGCGGCGGCCGTGTAGACCGTGATGAAGTGGTCGAAGTCGCGGAACGCGTAGAACGACCGCCACTCGTCGATCGAGGCGGCCGGCAGCGGCGTGCCGTTGCGCTCGGCCATCGCCCACACCGCGTCGGCGTCCATCGCGCCCTCGAGGTGTACGTGCAGCTCGACCTTGGGCATCTCGCGGAGCCGACGGTCGAGCTCGGGCGGGAGGGGCGGGGCGGGGGAGGCAGGCGGCATCGTGCCGTATCGAACAGCGGCCGGTGGCGGCTGGCAAGCGCCCGCGTCAGCCGCCCGCGGGCATCCCCGACGAGACGATCGGCGCCTCTTCCGCCGTCTGCCAGGGCAGCGCCGGCCACCAGCGCGCCACGGGTGGCGGCGCGGCCACGTCCACCGCCTGCCCGGGGCGCGGCAGCGCGAGCGGCACGCCGGCGCGTTCGGCCGCGACGATCACCCGCTCGGCCGGCTCGGTCCACCCGTGGAGGGCGAGGTTGAACGTGGCCCAGTGCACGGGCAGCATCAGCCCGCCGCGCGCCGCCTGGTGCGCCGCGACCGCCTGCTCGGGGCCGAGGTGGATGTCGGGCCACCCCTGCCCGTACGCGCCGATCTCGATCAGCGTCGCGTCGAACGGGCCGAGCCGCGCGCCGACCTCGACGAACTCTGGCGTTAGGCCGGAGTCGCCGGCGACGTACAGGCGCCGCCGCGCGCCGGCGACGGCGAACCCGCCCCAGAGCGTGCGGTCGCGGTCCCCGAGTGCGCGCCCGGAGAAGTGCCGCGCCGGCGTACAGACGAGCCGCACGCCCGCCACCGCGGTCTCCTCCCACCAGTCCAGCTCCGTGATCGCGTCGGGCGGCACGCCCCAGCTCTCGAGCCGCGCGCCGACGCCGAGCGGGGCGACCCAGCGCGGCGTTCTGCCTAACGCGGCGAGCGCGCGCACGGTGGATTCGCCGAGGTGGTCGTAGTGGTCGTGTGTGACGAGCACCGCGTCGAGCGGCGGGAGCGCGGCGGGCGCGACCGGGGCCGGAAAGAAGCGGCGCATCCCGAGCGGCCCCGGGCCGGCGTGGTCGTCGAGCAGGACGGGGTCGGTGAGGAAGCGGCGCCCCTCCAGTTCGATGAGGACGGTCGCGTGGCCGAGCCACGTGAGCCGCAGGTCGTCCGACGCGACCGCGAGCGCGTCGGGGGTGAGCGAGTCGACCGGCACCGGCGCCGTCGGCCGGCGCGGGGTCGTGCCGAAGAACCACTCGGCGACGAGGCGCGGCGTCGTCTTCATCACCGACGGCAGCGCGTTGTGAAACCGGCCGTCGGCGTAGTGCGGCGAGCGGCGCACGCGCTCGAGCCGCGCCCCGGACGGCGTGCCGCCGAACGCGCGCACGACGCGCCACCCGAGCGCCGCGCCTCCGGCCGCCGCGGTTCCCGCCGCCACAGTGCGAACTGTGGCGCCGCGGCGCGTGCGGGCGGTGATGGAAGGCATGCGGGTCGGTCTCCGGCGTGGGGCGTGGAATGATGATGGGTCGACGCTCGGGCGCCGCACTCGTCCGTATCACGAACGGGGCCGGCGGTGGTCTGCGCGGCCGTTACGGCGGGATCCGGCGCGACGTGACGCAACCGCGACACGTCGGAGACGCGCGGCGGGGCGGCGCGGCCCACGTTGCGCAGCGAGGGCGGACATGCTGGAACCCTGGTACGACCCGCCGCGCTACGACGCCCCGCCGCCCGCGCCCACCCCGCCCGCGCCCACCCCGCCCGCGCCCACCCCGCCCGCGCCCGCCGACGCCGTGGCTCTCCCCGAGGCCGTCGTCGAGGAGCTCGACACGCTGCTCGCCGCGCGGGCGCACACCGACGACTCGCCCGTGGACGAGGAGCTCCGCCGGGCGCGGGCGGTCGAGTGGGCCGTGCGCGCCGAACAGCGGCACCAGTTCGCGGCGGCGCACGGGGACGTCGCCGCGCCGCATCCGACGCCCCCGCCGCCCGCCGTCCCGCCTCACCCCGCGGCCTGACGGACTTCCTGCCGTTGGAGCTGCTCCAGCACGCCGGCCGTACGGTCGTCCAGCGGCGCGCCGTCGCCTCCGAGGAGCGCCCCGGCGAGCTTGTCTTCCTGCTCCGGATCGAACTTGGGCGGCAGCGTGGGCACGTCCGGGTCGACCACCGCGTGCGTGGATCACGAACGGCCGGTCCGCGGCGAACGCGCGCTGCCACGCGCCGGCCACGTCCTCGGGCCGTGCTACGCGCACCCCGTCGAGGCCGCAGAGGGTGACCGTTACCCCCGCGGTGCCGGTCTCATACTTACTACCGGTGGGAGTGGTAGCAGTGCATCGACGGGGGTGCTTGTGCCCACCGTTGGTGCCCGTACACGGCGGGGCAGAACGTGACCTCGATCAACCCCTACATCTACCCGCAGACCACTCCCGTGAGCGCCGCGGGAGCGACCACGGCCCCGAGCGCCGAGCGCACGAAGGGCGTCAGCCACGCGAGAAACCCTTTGAGAACGCGCCTCTCGTCGACGCGACTGCAACGGCGGCAATCGCGCGCCGTCGGATGGGCTGGCGTGCTATGCGGGGCGGTCGCGGTAGGTTGTGGTGGGAGCCGCGACCCCGTCAGTCCGCTCCCGCCGCTCACTCCGGGCGCCGTCATCGGCTCGTACGCGCTCGTCACCGTGGACGGCCACGCGCTCCCGGTAGTCTTCGGGGCGCCGGGCACGCTCATCTCCGACTCGCTCACCTTCGCGGCGGATAGTACGGTGACCGACCGGTCCGCCGGCGGCCTGGAGGGGAGCGCCGCGGTGGTCGACACGGAAACCTACGTCGGCCGGTCGACGCTAAGCGCGGGTAGCAGGACGGTACACACCACGTTCCCTGGGAGTGAGTCCAGCCCCACGACGACTCTCGATTACCGCGTGGGCGCGACCGCCGACACCCTGCGCCTTAACGCGCGAAACGGGGGTCTCTGGGTGTACACGCGCGTGGGACGCTGAGTCGTCAGTCATGGGGCGTGCGCGGTGCCGCCGTCGCCACAAGGGCGGCGAACTTCTTGTGCGCGGCCTGGAAGAACTCGAGCGGCGGGGCAGCGTTGCCGGGAGCGCCGTCGTTGGAGGCGCTGTTCGCGGTGTCGGGCCGGACGGCGCGGAGGCGGAGTGAGGAGAAAGGCCGCGCACGGCACCATCCGTGCTGGCGGTGGGCGTGTGTCCGCTGCGCCTTCCATTCCACCGCCCCCGGAAACAACCCCGCAACCGGCTGCGGAGATCACCCCACGACCGGCTCCCCCGAACGCCGGGCCGCCGTCGCGCCTGCGCGCGCTCCGCGCGCTCCGCTCGCTTCGCTCGCGCAACTACCGCCTGTTCTTCACCGGGCAGAGCATCTCGCTCGTCGGCACCTGGGTCACGCGCATCGCGACGAGCTGGCTCGTCTACCAGCTCACCGGCTCCGCGTGGTGGCTCGGCGTCGTCGGCTTCGTCGGGCTGCTGCCGACGCTCGTCGTCGCGCCCGTGGCGGGCGTGCTCGTCGACCGGTGGGACCGGCACCGCGTCCTCCTCGTGACGCAGGCGCTGTCGCTGCTGCAGTCGGCGGCGCTCGCCGCGCTCGCCTTCACGCACACGGTCACGGTCGCGCACATCCTCTGGCTGCAGCTCGTGCAGGGGCTCGTGAACGCGCTCGACACCCCCGCGCGGCAGGCGTTCGTGGTGGAGATGGTCGACGACCGCGCCGACCTGCCCAACGCGATCGCGCTCAACTCGTCGATGTTCAACGGCACGCGCGTGGTCGGCCCCGCGGTCGGCGGCGCGCTGCTCGCGGCCGCGGGCGCGGGCTGGTGCTTCGCGCTCGACGCCGTGAGCTACGTCGCGGTGATCGCGTCGCTCTTCCTGATGCACCTCCCCGCGCGCGCCGGCGCGCCGCCCACCCGCGGCCTCGGCGCGGTGCTCGCCGAGCTGCGCGAGGGCGTGCGCTACGCGGCCGGCTTCCCGCCGGTGCGCAGCCTGCTCGTCCTCGTCGGGCTGCTCGGCGTGTTCGGCATGCCCTACACGACGCTCATGCCCGAGGTCGCGTCCAGGGTGTTGCACGGCGGCCCGCACCTGCTGGGCTGGCTGATGACCGCCGGCGGCGTCGGCGCGTTAGGCGGGGCGGTCTACCTCGCGGGGCGGACGACCGTCGTCGGGCTCGGGCGCGTGATCGCCGCGGGCGGCGTCGCGGTGGGCCTCGCGCTCGTCGCGTTCTCCTTCGCGCGCACGGCCTGGCTCGCGCTCGCGCTGCTCACCGTCGTCGGCGGCACGTTCATGATGACGACGGCGGCGTGCAACACGATCCTGCAGACGATCCTCCCCGAGGCGCTCCGCGGGCGGGTGATGGCGCTCTACACCGTGGCCTTCCTCGGCACCGCGCCGATCGGCTCGCTGCTCGCCGGGACGCTCGCGGCGCGCATCGGGACGCCGTGGACGATCTGCGCGGGGGCAGTCGGATGCCTGCTCGCGGGGATATGGTTCGCGACGGAGCGGAAGGGGCTGGCGGAGTACGTACGGCCGATTTATGTCGAGCAGGGGATTTTGGAGGTGCAAGACGGGGAGGTAAGAAGCGGGAGGGCGTAGGGCGGGACGGGGAGGGCGACGGGTCGGGCGGGGCGGAGGACGCGAGGCGGCAGCACGGAGCGGGAACGGCGGCCGGGTCGGGCATGGCCGGGGACCGGCCCTACTTCTGTCGTCCAGTCAGCCGCGGTACCCGCCCCGTGCGTTTGCCCCGGTCGCTCTGCCCCGCCCGGTCCGGTACCGCCCCAACGACCTGCCCGCAAGCGCCCATCTGGCGCGCCCGCCCACCCACGCCCTACCCGTCGCTCTGCCCGCCCCGCACCACCCGTCGCCCTCCCCGTCCCGCACGCTCCGTCTCGCGCGTGGTGAGGTACGCGACGATCGCCTCGAGCTCGCCCGGGGCGAGATCAGGGTAGGCGGGCATGTTTCCCGCCCCTCCGAGAATGCGCGCGACGATCTGGGCGTGATTCAGCCGCTCGGCGACGTGCGTGAGGTCGGGGCCGCGAATTCCGCCCTGCCCGCCGACGGCGTGGCAGTACTCGCACCCGCGGTCGTGGAAGAGTCGCGCGCCCTGCGCGACGACCGGCGTGGCGCCCGCGGGCGCCGCGACCGGGCGCACGGCGAAGCGGGGCGACCACGGCTCGCGGTCGCCGAGCACGGTGAGCCACGCCAGGCCGGCGACGGCGAGGCCGACCGCGACCGGGGCCCACCGCCGCGCGCGCAGGTGCCGGCTCCCCCTCCCCCCGACGAACGGCAGGGCGAGGAGCGCCGCGGCCGCGGCGAGCGGCCCGAGGACCATCACCGGCGTCTCGAGCCGCCGCGGCAGCTCGGCGAGCGCCGCGAAGTACCAGAGGAAGTACCAGTCCGGCCGCGGCGACGCGTCGACGAGCGTCGGGTCGGGTGGGCGGCCTAACGGGACCGGGCCGACGGCGAGCGCGAGGCCGAGCACCGCGGCGACGACGAGCGCGCCGAACGCCGCGTCGCGCCAGGCGACGTCGGGCCAGAACGGGCGCCCCTCGCGCGCGAGGAGGGCGCGGTACCACGCGCTGTAGCCCGGCTCCGCGGGCGCGCTGATCTCGGGCGGCTCGGAGATGCCGTTGCGGAGCACGAGCCAGAGGTGCACGCCGACGAGCGCGAAGATCGCGGCCGGGAGCGCGAAGACGTGCGTCGCGAACGCGCGCGTGAGTGTCGGCGCGCCGAGCGTGGAGCCGCCGAGAATGAGGTGCACGAGCCACGGTCCGACGAGCGGGACGCGCGCCGCCTGCTCCGCCGCGACGACCGCCGACCAGATCGCGTCCTGGTCCCAGCGGAGGAGCTGCCCGGTGAAGGCCATCGCGAGCGTCGCGAAGAGCAGCCCCACGCCGGTCAGCCAGGCGATCTCGCGCGGGTACTTGTAGGAGGCGGTGAGGAAGACGCGCGCCATGTGGGCCGCGACGAGGACCACCATCGCCGACGCGCCGAAGTAGTGCAGCCCGCGCAGCACCCGCCCGAACGCCGCGGCGTGCGTGATCCACTGCAGGCTCGGGTAGGCCTGCGCGGCGGAGGGGGCGTACACCGTGGCGAGCACGGTGCCCGTGACGACCTGCAGCGCGAACGCGACGAGCGTGGCGCTCCCGAACACGTAGCGCCACCCGGTGCGCGGCGGCACGGGGTGGCGCAGCAGCCGTCCGACCGCGGACGGCAGCCCGCTCCGCTCCTCGACCCACGCGGCCGCCCGCGCCCAGACGCTCACCCGGCGCGTCACGCGATGCGTTAGGCGCGGGTGAGCGGGAGCGGCCCCGCGCCGACGAGCACGCGCCCGCCCTCGACGCGCACCGGATAGCGCGTCAGCGCCCGCGGCGGCGGGCCCGCGGCCACGGCGCCGTCCTCGTAGTACACGCCGCCGTGGCACGGGCACATGAAGAGCTTCGCGCCCGCGACCCAGCGCACCGGGCAGCCGAGGTGCGTGCACTCGACGGCGAACGCGGAGAACTCCGCCGCGCCGGTACGCCGCAGCCACGCCGCGCTCCGCCCGACCGCGCCGCTCCACGCGAGCGGCGCCGGGTCGTCGAAGGCGACGCGCACGGTCTCGCCGACCGCGAAGTCGTCGACCCGGCCGACCACGCGCCACGCGCGCGTCGGCCGGCCGACGAGGGGGGCGAGCAGAAAACCCACCGCGGGCACGGCGACCGCCGCCGCGGCGAGGCCGGCCAGCGCGGCGGTGACGCGGGCGAGGAAGCGCCGGCGTTCGGGCGTCGGGGCGGGCTCGCGGGGTACCGCGAGCGGCGGGGCGGCCGGGAGGGGGGTGGACACGTCGGGGTGAGCGGGGTGGAGGGCGCTACGGGATAAGGTGGCGAGGCGCGGTTGGTGGGGCGTGGAGGACGGCGCTGTTGGTCGGGCGCTGTTGGTCAGGCGCTGTTGGTAAAACGCTGTTGGAACGGCGCTGTTGAAATGGCGGAAGGGCAGGGGCACCAAGATCCGGGCGCTACGGCTCGGGTCCGTCAACCCGCCGTTCCAACAGCGTTTCACCAACAGCGCCGCGTCAGCAGCGTCGCATCAACAGCGCCCGACCAACAGCGTCGTTCCCCCGTCTTCTCCCAACCCGCCCCCCCCCCCTTGCCCTAGTGCAGAGTATAGAGATACGCCGCCATATCCCGCGCCTCGCGGTCGGTTACGCCGAGGTCCGGCATCGCGTTGCCGGGCAACACGCGCTGCGGCCGTTCGATCCAGCGCACGAGGTCGTCGGCGGTGTTCGGCAGCACCCCGGCGACCGAGGTCCGCCGCCCGAACGCGGTGAGCGGCGGCCCGGCAGCCCCGTACGCCCCGGCGACGCCGGGGATCTCGTGACAGGCCCCGCAGCCGTAGGCGCCGAGGGCGCGCGCGCCGCGCCCCGGGTCGCCGCCGTCGACCGCACGGAACGGCGCGCCGCCGGTGTCGTCGCACGCGGTGACCGAGGCGGCGCACGCCGCGGCGACGCACACGGCCGCGAGCGACCAGGCCGCCGCCGCCCCCCGGCGCGCCGCGCGGGCGTCGTCCGCCCCGCGCTCGGCGCCGCGCAGCCAGCGCACGAACAGCGCGCTCGCCGCGCCGAGGTAGACGAGCCCCGCCGGTACCCACATCACCACGCCCGCGAGCTGCTGGTCCTCGAGCGGCGTGAGCCCCCACGCGGCGGTCGTGCCGTAGTGCCCCGCGTACCACGGGCGCGCGGCGAAGGTGAGCGCCGCGCCGAGGAGTCCCATCGGCACGCCGGCAGCGGCCACATAGAGGAGCTGCGCGCCGTCGCCGAAGCGGCGCGCGCCACGCCGCGGCGCGGGGCGGACGACCGGCCACCAGAAGAGCGCCGCCGCGCCTAACAAGGTGACGTGCTCGAGCGCGTGCACCGCGGGCCGGCGGAGCGCCCAGTCATAGGGGGCCGGCAGGTGCCAGACGAGCACGCTCCCCACGTGCAGCGAGGCGGCGACGCCGGGCGCGACGAGCAGGGCGAGCCCGGCCCGCAGCCGCGGCCGCGCCGCCCAGGCCCGCCCCGCGCGCCGGCGCGCGCGCTCGGGGAGCGCCCAGAGCATCCCGAGCGCGGGCACGCCCGCCGCGAGCAGCGGGGCCGCGACGAGGATCAGCAGGAGGTGCTGCCCCATGTGCGCCGTGAAGAGCGCGTCGGACACGGCGTCGAGCGGCGTGAGGAGTGCGACGGCGATCGCCGCGAGCCCCGCGGCGTAGGCCCAGGCGCGCCACCGCGCCACGCCGCGCCCGGCGCCAGCGCGCCGCCACGCGCGGCGGACGCCGAGCGCGTACCAGGCGCCCGCGAGCGCGAGCCCGGCGACCACGCCGGGGCTCGCCGGCCATGCCCGCCAGAGGTCGTGCGGCGCGGGCGCGAGCCCCGGGTGCGCGTGCGCGACCGACGGCAACGCCGCGAGGGCGCACGCAGTGGCGGCCAGCGCCGCGGCGAGGACCGCCGCGGGGCGAGGGCTCGCACCGTTGCTCCGGCCGGGCGCGCGTGTCACCGCCGGCCCGCCGTCGAACCGGGATCGTCTGGAAGCACGGGGCGGACGCGGCACTCGTCGGGCCGAAGGTCGTCGGGCGGAACGCGAACACGGAGCGCCCGAAAGACTAACCCGGTTCCCGCGGCCCCGCCGTACGCGCCCGCGGCGCCGGAACTTGGTACGGAATCACGGGTTCCGCCGCCCCCCGGATTCGGGGGGCGGCGGAACCCGCGGCGCCGCGTTTGCCATAGACCCGCCGCCCCCCAAGGCTCGTCTTCTCGAATCCCAGGAGCTTCCAATGGCCGACACCACATCTTCCACCCGTCCCCTCGCCCTCGTCACCGGCGCGTCGAGCGGCATCGGGCTCGAACTCGCCCGGCAGTTCGTCCAGCACGGCTACGACCTCGTGATCGCCGCCGAGGACGCCGGCATCGAGCAGGCCGCGACCGAGTTGCGCGCCGCCGGCGCGACGGTCGAGCCGGTCCAGGTCGACCTCGCGACCGACGACGGCGTCGAGCGCCTCGCCGCCCGCTTCGCCGACGACCGCCGCGCCCTCGACGCGATCGCCCTCAACGCCGGCGTCGGGCTCGGCGGCGCGTTCCTCGACCAGGACCTCGCCCGCATCGACAACCTGATCGACCTCAACGTGAAGTCGACCGTGCACCTCGCCTACCGCCTCATCCCGGGGCTGGTCGCGCGCGGGCAGGGCCGCGTGCTCTTCACGTCGTCGATCGCCGCGCTCATGCCCGGCACCTTCCAAGCGGTCTACAACGCGTCGAAGGCGTTCGTGCACAGCTTCTCCGAGGCGATCCGCAACGAGCTCAAGGACACGGGCGTGACCGTGACCGCGCTCCAGCCGGGCGCGACCGAAACGAACTTCTTCCACCGCGCCGACATGGACGACACGAAGGTCGGCGCGTCGAAGAAGGACGACGCGGCCGAGGTGGCGCGCATGGGCTTCGAGGCGATGATGGCCGGCAAGGACCACGTCATCGCGGAGTCGCTCAAGACGAAGATCCAGGGCGTCCTGGCCGAAATCGTCCCCGAGCCGCTGAAGGCGGAGCAGCACCGCAAGATGGCCGAGCCGGGGTCGGCGTCGAAGTAACGAACGGTCGTTAGGCCGGCCGCGGCGTCACCGGAAGGGGCGCCGCGGTTCGGCGTACTGGCGGAGCGCGGGCACCGACACCAGCCCGCGCTCCGGCCAGCGCAGCGCCGTGAGCCGCCCGCCGAACACGCACCCGGTGTCGACGTCGATCGTGTCGTGCACCCACGCGGGCTCCGCCACCGGCGTGTGTCCGTAGACCACCGCCGCGCGCCCGCGGTAGGCCGCGGCCCACGCCCCGCGCACCGGCAGCCCCAACTCGTCGGTCGCCCCCGTGGCCCCGCCGTAGAGCGCGAACGCGCGCACCGCCCCTGCATCGCGCCCCTGCAGCTCGGCCGGCATCCCGGCGTGTGCGACGACCAGCCGCCCGCCGTCGAGCACGTAGTGGCTCGGGAGCCCGTCGAGGAACGCGGCCGTCCGCGCGCGCAGCCCGGGCGTCGCCGCGTCGAGCTGCTCCAGCGACTGCTCCAGCCCGTGCGTGCGGTGTACGAGGTGCCCGCGTAAGGCGCGGAGCAGCTTCGCGTCGTGGTTGCCCGGCACCGCAAGCGCCGTCCCCGCGGCGACCATCCCGATCGCGATCCGCAGCACGTCGGGCGTGCGTGGGCCGCGGTCGACGAGGTCGCCGAGGAAGCTGACGCGTCGGCCCGCCGGGTGGCGCCACGCGCGCACGCCGTCCGCGTCCGCGTCGCCGTCCGGCGCGTAGCCGAGCAGCGCGAGCAGCGCTTCGAGCTCGTCGGCGCAGCCGTGCACGTCGCCGACGACGTCGAACGGTCCGTGGTCGCCGCGCCGGTCGGGCGGGAGCGGCTCGCGCGAGATCACGGCGCCCGCGATCTCTGCTTCCGACCGGAGCACGTGTACCGCGCCGAACCCCTCGCGCGCGAGCGCAGGAAGCGACCGGCGAAGGAATCCGTGCTGCTTGTGGATCGCGCGCGGGTCGAGCACGCGGTCCGCGCGCGCGCGGTTGCGCGCCTGACACACGGACTCGGGGAGGTCGAGCACGACCGCGACGGCCGGCAAGTGGTGCTGCCGCGCGAGCGCGAGCAGGGGGCGGCGCGCCTCGGCCTGCACGTTGGTCGCGTCGACGACGGTGAGCAGCCCGCGCCCGAGCCGCAGGCCGACGACGTGGTGCAGCAGCGCGAAGGCGTCGGGCGTGCACGCCTGGTCGTTGGGATCGTTCGACACCACGCCGCGGCACTCGTCCGACGACACCGTCTCGTAGGGGCCGAAGTGGGCGCGGGCGAAGGTGCTCTTGCCGCTGCCGGAGGTCCCGACGAGGAGGACCAGCGAGGGCGAGGGGAGGGAGAGCGGGGGCGGGCGCATGAGATCCGGCGGGCCGTCAGGCACCGGGCGTGCCGGCCCCGCCGCCGAACCCCACGAGCCTAACGTACGCGCCTTCGAGCGTCCGCTCCGCGGCCGGCGCGAGCGCGGCGACGACCGCGGCCACCGTGCCCCCCGCGAGCACGCGCCCGCGCTCCAGCAGCACGACGTCGTCGCACAGCGACTCCACCGCGGCGAGCAGGTGCGAGCTGACGAGCACGGCCGTGCCGGCGTCCGCCCGCGCGCGCAACTCGGCGCGGAGCGCACGCACCGCGAGCGGGTCGAGCGCCTCGAACGGCTCGTCGAGCACGAGCAGCCCGGGGTCGTGCGCGAGCGCCGCGGCGACCGCGAGGCGCTTCGCCGTGCCCGTCGAGTACTCGGCCGCGCGGCCGTCCGCCACGTCGTGTAGGTCGAGCCGGTCGATCAGCGCTGCCGCCCGCGCGCGCGCCGCCGCGCGCGACGTGCCGTGACATTCCGCGACGAAGGCGAGCGTCTCGGCCGCGGTGAGATATGCGAACAGCGCGGGGTCGGCGAGCAAGAACCCGGCGACGCACATCGTCGCCACCCGTTCGCGCGCCGGATCGCGGCCGAAGACGCGCACCGTACCCGCGTCGGGGACGACGAGACCCGCGGCAGTGCGGATGAGGGTGCTCTTCCCGGCGCCGTTCCGGCCGACGAGGCCGCACACCGTGCCCGCACGGACCACGAGCGTGACGCCGGCGAGCGCGGGGCGCGGCGCGCCGGGGAAGCCGACGACGACCCCGTCGCAGGCGAGCGGCGCGTGCCCGTCCGCGACCCTCACGGGCGCGCGCGCGTGAGGGCGAACAGCGCGACGGCGGCCCCCGCGGCGAGTGCGACGCCCGCATACCACGCGACCCCCGCCCCTGCCGGGCCGGCCCCTCCCGGGACCAACGCGGCGGCGGCACCCACCGTCGCGGCGAGGAGGGCGAGTTGGGCCCGGACGAGGAGGGCGAGTTGGGCCCGGAATGGTGCGGCCGGTGCCGCGTGGCCCGCGCGCGCGCCCAACGTCGCGGCCGCCGCGTACCGCGCGCGGACCGGCTGTGCGTAGCGCGCGGCGAACCACCACTGCGCGCGTCCCGCGTGCGGCAGCACCGCGGCCGCGTAGAGGGCGAGCGACGGCGCGGCGAGCGCGCCGCCCGCGGGGTGCGTCGCGCCGTCGGGCGGGGGGAGGGCGAGCGCGAGGGTCGTCCCCGCCAGCACGGCCCCGACCGCCGCGGCCCCCCACGCCGCGAGCCGCCGGTCGCGCACCACGCGCACGCCTAACGGCAGGAGGTGGTGCCGCGTCGTGCCGCCCATCGGGACGTCGGGGCCGAGGGCGTTGGCGAGCGGCGCGAGCCAGACCAGCAGGACGCCCGCGGCGAGGCCGGGGACGCGGCCGTAGCCCGCGACGAAGGCGACGCCCGCCGTCGCGAGGAGCGCGCCGGGCCCGAACCCGTGGCGCGCGAGGACGGCGATCTCGCGCGCCGCGGTGGCGGACGCCCACCGGCCCGCGCCCCGCCTAACGCGGGCGAGAGGAGGGGAGGAAGGCCGGGCAGCCGCGGCGGGCGGAGGGTGTCCGGGAGCGCCGCGCCCGCGGCCCACGCCAGCAGCGCCCACGCGACGCCCCGCAGGGCGCCCGCGCGCCACCCCGGCCGCGCCCACACGAGGTCGAGCGTCGCGCCCGCCGCGACCGCCGCCGCCGTCCACCCGGCGAGCGCCGCGCCCGCGCCCCACCCGCCCGCGCCCCACGCGGGCGCGCCTGGCCCGGCGCCGCGGGCGCGGGGAGCAGCCGCACGCGGAGCGCGTCGAGCGGGCTTGCGTTAGGCACCGCCGCCGGGACGACGAGCAGGAGCGCGAGCGCCGCCGCGGCCCACCGGTCGAGGGCGCGCCCGTCGCCGGCCGGCACGCGCGCCGCGCCGGCGCCGAGGGCGGCCGCGAGGAGGAGCCAGAGGAGCGCCAGATCCCCGCGCTCGGCCGCGGCGCGGCGCGCGCCGCGCGCGGCGAGGCCGAAGACGGCCGCGGCGGCGGGCGTCAGTAGGGCGCGGCCTCGACGTCGGTGGCCGCGAAGTCGTTGCCCTTGAAGAGCAGCGGCTCGCGCATCGTCTTCGCGATCCCGTACGCGAGGCAGTCGCCGAAGTTGAGCACGCCCGGGTCGCCGGCGCCCTTGCCGTAGCGGGCGTAGGCCCGCTGCGCCTCGCGCGCGGCCTCGGGCGCCATTTCGCCGAAGAGCATCGCGATCAGCGCGGACGTATCAATCAGCATGCGGCGGACGGTCGGGGACGCGCGGGCCGGAGGTCAGCACGGGAAAACCCGGTGCCAGCCGGTCACTTCGGCAGCCCGAACTCGTCGTACAGGATCTCGTCTCCGGGCCGGGGGTCGATGACGGGCAGCGACTTGATGTACGCCTGGACGTCCGCGATGCTGGCGCCCGGCGCCGGCCGTCGGCCGACGTCGGCCAGCCGCGCGCGCACGGCGTCGCGCACCACCGCGTCGAGCATGGTCCCCGTCGCGTCCGCCAGTTCTCGGACGAGGCGTTCGGTCGTGGGGTCGATGACGATCGGCACCAGTCCTCCTCGGGGCTCCTGCTAGTTAGGCCGGCGGCGCCGCGCCGCCGAGGTCGGGCGGCCGCTCGTCGTCGGGAGCGCACCAACGAGATTTAGCGCGCGCGCGGCCCGGCCGCGCGGCGAGGGGCGCTCGCATCGCGGCGGGCGCGTTCCCGGCAGTCCACGTCGCGCCGTCTCGCGTCCGCCTGCGGCCGGAGTTCGTGCCGGCGCGGCAGGTCGCTGGTTAGACCACGGCCCGGCGTACGACATGGTGCCGTGGCCGGCGCGGCGGTGGGCGGCCCGCCGCGCGGAGGGCGGGGGCGGACGCGCGCGCGGGCGGCCGCCGGAACGTCCGGCCGCCGCCCGCGCCGCGGGAAGCCCGGCCCGGTTAGGCCCGGGCCGGACCGCGGGTCACGACGCCGAGTTGCCCGACGGCTTGCTCGTCGTGGCCGCGGCGCGCCGGGCAGGCGCGCGCTTGGCGGCGCGCTTCGGCGCCGACGTCGATTTGTTCGCGGCCGACTTGCTCGACGCCGACTTCGGCGCCGACTTCGCCGCCGCGCGCTTGGGGGCGGACCGGGTCGCGGTCGCCCGCTTCGCCGTGGCCCGCTTGGCGGTCGCCCGCTTCGCCGGCGCGCTCTTCTTCTTCGCCGCGGTCTTCGGCCTGGTCGCCGTGGTGCCCTTGGCGCCGGCCTTCGCCGCGCTCGCGCTCGAGGACGCGCCGCGCTTCTTGCTCGCCGCCGCGCCGCTGCGCGCGGCCGGCTTCGCGCCCGACTTGCTGCCCTTCGACGCCGAACCCGAGGCGCCACCCTTCGACGTGCCGTCCTTGCCCGAGCTGCTCCGCGCGCGCGAACCCGACGTGGTGTCGCCCGAAGTCTTGGAACGAGTCGCCATGTGATGGTCTCCTGGTGGGAGGTGTGCCCGCGCCTTACGCAAGAATCGGGCGCAACGCGCCGTCCTAACGCCCAACGCGCGAGAAATTCCGCGATTTTCGTCCGGGACCGGCGGAAATCTCGGCCCCGCGCGCGCCCGGACGCCCGTTAGACGATTGTTAGACGTCCCGGGTTTCGCGCCGCGCGCCGCTCAGACCGCGCGCGTCTCGCCGTGCCGCGGCACCCACAGCCGCGCCGCGTCGCGCCCCGCGGCCGCCCACGCCGCGCGCGTGCGCCGCGGCGGCTCGTCCGTCGGCTCGTCGGTGAGCCTGAACGCGCCGAAGTGCGTCGCGCCGAACACGGGGTCGGGCGCGCCGGGGTGCGCGGCACGCTGCCCCGCGCACAGCGCGTCGTACGCCGCGAGCGCGTCGTCGGGGTCGCAGTGCACCGGCCGCATGAACCACCGCGGCGCGTACGCGCCTACCGGCAGCAGCGCGAGCGCGACCGGCCCGCACCGCCGCGTCACCTCCGCGAAGTCGGGGTGCAGCCCGCTGTCGCCGGCGAAGTACACCGCGCGCCCCGCGTCCTCGGCCGGCCCGCGCGCGCGCAGCACCCACCCGCACCAGAGCGTCCGGTCCCGGTCCCCGAGCCCGCGCCCCGAGAAATGCTGCGCGGGCACGCACGCCGCCGCGAGCGGCCCCACCTCCACCGAGCCCCACCAGTCGCGCTCCGCGACCGCCGCGCGCGGCACGCCTAACGCCTCGAGCCGTGCCCCCACGCCGAGCGGGGCGAGCCAGCGCGCCCCCGGCGCGCGCGCCGCGAGCCGGCGCACCGTCGGCGCGTCGAGGTGGTCGTAGTGGTCGTGCGAGAGCACCACGAGGTCCACCGGCGGCAGCGCGTCGAAGTCCACGCCCGGCGGCGTGAACCGTCGCGGCCCCACGAACGCGAGCGGCGACGCGCGCTCGCCCCACACGGGGTCGAGCAGCACGTTCCACCCGCCGATCTGCAGCAGGAACGACGCGTGCCCCACCCACGTCGCGGCCACCACGTCGTCCGGCGCGCGCGGCACGTGGAACGCGCTCGCCACGCGCGGGAAGGCGACGCGCGGGTCCGGGTCCTTCGCGCGCGGGTGCGCCACGCGCTCGACGACGAGCCACCGCGCGAGCGCCGCGGCCCCGGCCCGCCGCCCGCTCGGCCACGGGTTCCGGAAGCCGCCGCCTGGCTTGTGGTGCGGCGGCACGTCGGCGGGCGCGGGCGTCGGCAGATGCGTCACGCGCGGCAAGGTATCCTCCAGCGTCCCGCGGCGGCCACGCGCGCCGGCGCCGGCCGCGTCGCACGCCCGTCGCTCCCGCCGCCTCTCGACCCATGACCGAACCGCCGCCGCCCGCCGTCGTCCGCGCGCCCGACTTCCCGCCCGGGCTCGACTGGCTGTTCCTCGCGGGCGCCGCGCCCAATGCCGCGCCCAATGCCGCGCCCAACGCCGACGCGCCCAGCGCGCTCGCCCTCGCCGACCTGCGCGGCAAGGTCGTCGTCGTCGACCTCTGGACGTACGGCTGCATCAACTGCCAGCACGCGCTCGCGACGCTCGCCGCGCTCGAAGCGCGCTTCCCGCGCGAACTCGTCGTCGTCGGCGTGCACAGCGGCAAGTTCATCGCCGAACGCGACACGCGCCGCATCGCGCACGCGGCGCGCCGGCTCGGCGCGGCCGGGCACCCGGTCGTCAACGACCGCCAGTTCCGCGTCTGGCGCGCGTGGGCCGCGCGCGGCTGGCCGACGCTCGCGGTCGTCGACCCGCGCGGCTACGTGGTCTGGCAGCAGGCGGGCGAGCCCCGCCTCGCCGCCCTCGCCGGCGTCGTCGCGAGTGTGGTCGCGGCCGCGGACGCGGCGGGCACGCTCGATCGCGCGCCGCGCCCGTGGCAGGCGGAGGAGGCGTTAGACCCGCCCCCGCCCGCGCTCCGCTACCCCGGCGGCCTCGCGGCCTCCGCGCCGGACGCCGCGGGCGTGCGGCGCCTCGCGGTGGCGAGCAACGGCGGCGGGCGCCCCGGCGCGCGCCTGCTCGTCGGACGCCTAACGGAGCGCGGGCGCCGGCTCGTCGTCGAGCGCGTCCTCGACGGCGGCGGCGACCCGTTCGCGCGGCCGCAGGGGCTGGCCTTCGACGCCGCGGTCGACGCCGACGGCGCCCCGGGCGACGGCGCTCCCGCGACGCTCTACGTCGCCGACACGGGCACGCACCGCGTGCGCGCCGTCGACCTCGCGACCGGTGCGACGCGCGTGCTCGCCGGCACGGGCGTCCGCGTGCGCACCGCCGCCGACCGCGCCGCGGGCGCGATCGCGTCGCCGTGGGCGCTGCTCCCCGCCCCCGACGGCACGCTCCTCGTCGCGATGGCCGGCACGCACGAGCTCTGGCGCGTCGACCCGCGCGGCGACCCGGCCTCCGCGCGCCCCGTCGCGGGCGGCCGCGGCGAGGGGCTCGTCGACGCGCCGCCCGGCACGCCCGCCCGCGACGCGCTCCTCGCGCAACCCGTGGCGCTCGCCTCCGATGGGCATCGCGTGTGGTGGGCCGACGCGGAGGCGAGCGCGGTGCGCGAGACGACCGCCGCGGCGCTCGACGGCCGGGACGACGACGGGACGCGCACGCTCGTCGGCACGGGCCTCTTCGACTTCGGCAACCGCGACGGCGTGGGCGACGAGGTCCGGCTGCAGCACCCGCAAGGGTTGGCGTGGCTCGACGGGCGACTCGTCGTCGCAGACGCGTACAACGACGCGCTCAAGTGGCTCGACCCGGCCACGCGCACCGTGTCCACGTGGAAGACGGGGTTCGCCGAACCGGGCGCGCTCGCGGTCGCCGGGCGGGTGGTGTACGTCGCCGACACGAACGCGCACCGGATCGTCGGGGTCGACGGGGACGAATCGTGGGAGGTCGAGATCGAGATGTCCGGGGCGTAGCGGGGCGGTCCCATCCCGCCGGTCGTCTATCTTGACGCGATGCCTGCCGCCGTCGCGCCCCCCGCCACCGCGCACAAAGCCCTCAACACCGCGCTCGCCGCCGGCGCCTTCGCCCCGCTCTACTACTTCTACGGCGACGACGACTACCAGAAGGACGACGCCGTCCGCCAACTCCTCGCGGCCGCCGTCGATCCCGCCACGCGCGACTTCAACCTCGAAACGGTCCGCGGCGCCGAGGCCGAGGCGGGGGCGCTCGGCTCCCTGCTCGACACGCCGCCAATGATGGCCGAGCGACGCGCCGTCGTGCTGCGGGACCCCGCGGCGCTGAAAAAGGACGCCCGCGCCGCCCTCGACCGCTACCTCGAGCGTGCCGCCCCCGACACCGTCCTCCTGCTCGTCGCCCCGGCCGGCGGCAAGGTCGATCGCGCCCTCCTGACCCGCGCCGGCGCGGGCGCGTTCGAGTTCGCCCCGCTCCGCGAGGACCGCCTTCTCCGCTGGATCACGCACCACGCCAGCACGGTCCTCGGCGCCCGCATCACCCCCGAGGCCGCCCGCCTACTGCAGGAGGCCGTCGGCAACGACCTGCCGCAGCTCGCCGCGGAGCTCGACAAGCTCGCGAGCTACGCGCAGGGCCGGTCGGGCGACGCGCTCGCGATCGACGAGGCGGCCGTGACCGCCGTGGTCGGCGTGCGCCGCGGCGAGACCCTCGCCGACCTGCTCGACGCCGTCGCCCGGCAGGACGCGCGCACCGCGGGCGCCCTCGTCCCGCACGTGCTCTCGCTCCCGAAGAGCAGCGCGGTGACGGCCGTGATGGCGCTCGCCACGCAGACCCTCGCCCTCGCCTGGGGGCAGGCCCGCCGCACCCGCGGCGTGAGCGTCTCCGCACTCGGCGGCAACGGGCCCGACGCGTACATGACCCTGCTCAAGGAGCTCGGGAACGCCTACACCGGCCGCCCGTGGGGTGAGGCCGTGCGGGCGTGGACCGGCGCGGTCGATCGGTGGACCGCGCCCGCGCTCGACCGCGCGCTCGAGTTGCTGCTCCAGGCCGACGTCGCGCTCAAGGAGACCGGCGTGTCCTCCGACGCCCAGCTCCTCACCACACTGGTCCTCGCCCTCTGCGCGCTGCCGCAGGAGCGCCCCGCCGCCGCAGGCGCCACGCGGCGCTGACCGCCGTCGGCGGCACTGCTGCCGCCGACACCGCTGGCGAACGGCGGGGACGGCGTATCTTCCCGGCGTGCTGCGCGCCGTCCTCCGTTCCATGCGCCAACCTGCCCCGAGTCGAGCCGTGACGCTCCGGACCGCTCGCCCCGCCCGGAACGCCCGCGTCCTCCTCGCGTGCGCGGTCGCCGTCTGCGCCGTCGGCCCGCTCGCCGCGCGCGCGGCCGGCGCGCAGCGAGTGCCGCCGTCGCTCACCACCGGCTCCGCCGTCGGGCCGTACGAGCGGGCGCGCCGCCTCGTCGAACAGGGGCAAGGCGCGCTCGGCCGCGCGGTCGCCGACTCGCTCGTCGCGGCTTCGCCCGCGGGCTCGCCGGCGCTGGCCGAGGCGCTCTGGTGGCGCGCGACGCTGAGCGCGGACGGGGCGCGGGCGGAGCAGGATTTGCGGCGCATCGCGGACGAATTCTCGACCTCGCCGCGCGTGGGCGACGCGATCGTCCGGCTCGCCCAGCTCGACATCTCGCGCGACCGCCCCGACGTCGCCGCGCCCGCGCTCGCGCGTCTCGTGCGCGAACGGCCCGACGACCCGGCGCACGCGCAGGCCGACTACTGGCTCGCGCGCGCGCGGCTCGAACTCGGCGACACGCGCGGCGCGTGCCTCGCCCTCGCCGACGCGTCGGCCGCGGCGCGGAGCAGCGAGACGTTCACGCGGCAGCAGGTGCTCGAACTCTGGCAGCGGCTGCCCGCGTGCGACCCGGCGTCGGTGGTCGCGGTGGTGCCGCCCGGCACGCCCGCCCCGCCGCACCCGGCGACGCAAACGGCCGCGCCCGCGTCGCACGCGTCTGACGACGAGACGCGGGCTCCCACCCCCGCCGCGGCTCCGCCGGCCGCGCGGCCCACGCCGATCACGCCACCCGCGACGGCCACGCCGGCGACCATCACCACGGCCGCGGCGACCTCCACGCGGCCGACGTCGGGCTCGGCTACGACCCCGGCGCGGTCGTCCGCAGCGGCTACAGCGGCACCGACCACGCCGGCACCGACGGCGTCGCGCCCGACGTCGTCGAGTGCAACGACGACCGTCGCATCCGTATCGGGCGCACTCGCATCGAGCGCACCTGTGCCGGGCGCACCCGCGCCGGGGCCATCGACTGTCTGGACGTCGACGGCGAAGGCGAAGGCCGCGCCGGCCGCCACGCCAGCCACGCCACCGCCGACGGCCGCCACGCCGTCTGCCACCGCGCCCGCGGCCGCCACGCCGGCCGCCGGCGGCTTCGCCGTGCAGGTCGCCGCCTACGCCCAGCGCGACGGGGCCGAGTCGCTCGCCGCGCACCTGCGGGCGCGCGGGTTCGACGCCCGGGCGACGGGGAGCATGGCCCCGTTCCGCGTCAAGATCGGCCGCTACACGTCGCGCACGGCCGCGGCGGCGGCGCGCGCGACGTTCGCGGGGCAGGGGCTCGCCGGCTTCGTCACCGACGCCGGCGACGGGCCGTCCGCCGCGCCGCAGCGCCCGTGAGGCGGCGCGTTCGGCGGCCCGCCGCGAGGGGCCGGTGACCGCGTCCGTCGCCCCGCCGGCCCGCGGCCCGTCGGCGAATGGCGCGTCGGTCCCGGAGGCGCCCGCGACGCCGGCCATGCAGCAGTACCTGGAGATCAAGGCGCGTCACCCCGACGCGATCCTGTTCTTCCGCATGGGCGACTTCTACGAATAGAAGTCCCCACAGCAGACGCCGAGGTACGGGCGTACGAAGCGCCCGAGCCCGCGTAGAGGGGGCTCGGGCGTCAACGGACGTGATGCCGTGATGTTAGAGCCAAAATGGGCGTGTCGCGAGGGGTCCGGCCGGTAGTCGGTCAGTTTCGCCGTGACAAAGCAGGGGACTGGGGAAATGGCGCGAGCGCGGCGGTACGGCTGACCGCCTCGACTGGCCACCGGCACCAGTCTGGGCCGCGTCCGGACCATCTGGGTGGACGATTACTCTGCGTTAGGCTGCAGACTCTGGCCATGTCCGTCCCGCTGCCCCTCACGCGTGCCACGTTCTTCCGCCCGACGTCCAACAGCCTGCGGCTCGCCGCCTGCCGCGAGGACGTGAGCGCCCGCCTGCGCGCGCCGTGCGGTCGTGGGTCAGTTTGCGCCGTGACAGAGTGGGCGGACCGGCCGACCGAGGGTAGGCTCCCTAGATGGCAAAACAGAAGAAACCGTCCAAGACGTGGGCGGCCCTCGAAGACGTGATCGAGTCGGCCTTCCGAGTTGTTCAGCGTGTCATCCGGCAGACGGAAGAATCTCAAACTCCGCCTCGTCAACCTCGTCCGCCTCTCGCATCGCTGGAGCTCCCGCCGACAGAGCGCGGGAGGTGACGTGTAGGCGCGTAGACGAATCTCTCGCGTCGCCGAGCGGTAGCTCGTAGTTCTTGTTGAACGGCGGAAGGACTCGGTTTACGTGGCCCATAAAGGTCGGCCAGTCCGGAGAAATCTCCATGAGCGCCATCGTGATTGCGATGTGCTTCTCAAGCTTCGGATTCCCGATGTCGTCCGTGAGCCTTTGGTGAAGCTTGCTGGACAGATATCCCTTCTCGTTGCGCGGCGTGAGACGCCTCAACTCAGCTCGGACACCAGGGGCCAGTCGCCGATAGATCAGGTCGTCGGTTATGCGCCCGACCTCTAGCGGCTTCGGAGAGTTCGGAGTCAGCTCCGATGTGTCCCAGCGCTTCAACCGGAAGATGTGCTCGTAGTACGCGAACGGGAAACGTCGCACCCACTTCCGGAGCTCCTTGGAGATGAACTTTTCAAGAATCTCCGCGAGCGCGTTTTTCTGACGTACTTCCTGATACCCGGTCGCCTCATCGACTAGCGCGATGATGCCGACATGCGCGAGGGCGCGCATCAGTACCTCGGCTTGGGCGGCGGTCCGCTGTTGTTGCCGGTTGAGCTTGCCGGCATCGCGAGCGCGCAACCACGCCTCGCAAATCTGCGGGATCAACGCAGCCTTGACCCCGTAACCGACCTTCCCGCCGCTGACCGAGACATACTTGATCGGCTGCATGAGCTCATTGGCTAAGTCGTTGCCAATGAACTCGATAAGGTTCTTCGGAGGGGCGTAGTGTGGCATCCGAGCTCCCGGGTCGTTACCGCGCATCCAAGCCGTGCCGCTTCGAGCTCGCCCGAGCGCCTTCGTGAAGCCCGCTTCCGACACTACGCGCGTCCCATCGGCCAACACGGAACACGGGATCGGCAAGTCCCCGATTACCAGCGTCCCCGAGTGGGCGGCGACCGGGAGCTCGCCGCCCCACCGGGCCATCGCTGCCTTTCGAGCCGCGTCGCTCCGCTGCGCCTTCGTCAGATTCGCCGCGCGCCTCTTCCCGCCTAACGCTCCGAGTTTTTTCGCCTCTTCAGACATGGCCCGTCCGGGGCACAGGGGGGTTATGCGTAACGCTACGCATTGACAATATGCGTAGCGTTACGCATGTTGTCAAACATGAACACGCAATATCTCGTGCGACGCGGCGATCGTGAAGGGACTGGTTGAAGGTCAGTCCATCCGTGCCGTCGCCCGCGTGACTGGGGTAAGCAAGAACACAGTCCCGCGGCTTTTGGTAGATGTGGGCGAGTCCTGTTCGGTCTACCAGGACCACGCGCTGCGCCACCTCACGACGCAGCGCGTGGAGGCGGACGAGATCTGGGCGTTCGTCGGCGCGAAGCAGCGGAACGCCACGCACGCCGGCCAGGGCGACATCTGGACGTTTACGGACATCGACGCGGACTCCAAGCTCATGCTGTCGTGGCTCGTCGGGGAGCGCACCCCGCAGAACGCCTACGCCTTCATGCAGGACGTGGCCGGGCGGCTCGCCAACCGCGTCCAGCTCACGACGGACGGCCACCACATGTACCTCACGGCCGTCGAGGGTGCCTTCGGCTACCACGGCGTCGACTACGCGATGATCGTGAAGCCGTACGGACAGGCGGCCGAAGTCGGGTCGCAGCGCCGCTACAGCCCGATGGTCTGCACCGGGGCGACGAAAGAGCGCGTGCCAGGGGCGCCCGACGACGACCTCGTGTCTACGTCCTACGTCGAGCGCGCGAACCTGACCATGCGGACGCAGATGCGCCGGTTCACGCGGCTCACGAACGGCTTCAGCAAGAAGGCCGAGAACCACGCGCACGCGGTCAGCCTCTACTGCATGTTCTACAACTACTGCTGCCCCACGCGACGCTCACGAAGGCGGCGCGATTAAGACGACCCCGGCGATGGCGGCCGGGCTGACGGATCATGTCTGGAGACTCGCCGAGATCGCTGCGTGATTCGACTGACCGGCTACCTAGAACCGGTAGCGGTCGCGCCAGCTCTCCGGCTTGCCACGGGCGCAGAATCAGCGGCCCCTACGCCCGCAGGCCGGGCAGGGGTTCGTCAAGGCAGCCCCGGCGAGGGTTGCAGAACTTGGTTTTCGTCACAAGGTTAGGCCGCGTCAACATTGCTGCGGGATGACGTAGGCATCAGCACTGCCGGCCGTCTTCTCGATCATCCTCACCCGATACGGAGTTCCCCGCTTGGGCAACGACATCGTCATCCATGTGGACCGAACTGTTCTGGCCACCATCCTAGCTGTGACGGTCGTCGCGGGCGTGTTGATCTGGTGGGCTCGACGGTGGTACCTGAGACAGCTTGCGAAGGCCAAGCACACCACCGGCGCGTATGGCGCTATTTCACCGGGAGAATCCAGTGAGATGGAGCCGGCCAAAGTCCGGTACAACTTTATTCTCGCGGCCGTCGGAGTGTTCGGTCTCTGCTGCGTGGGTTACGCAGGCGCGCACCGGCACGTCACCGAAGAACACATTGGTGACAGCGTTCTGGTGGAGATCGGACATATCGTGCCCGGCCTTCTCGCGACGCAACAGAGTGCGATACGGAAGACCCTCACTGACTGGGAGGGCCACATCCAGCCCGAGACATTTCCCGATCTCGTGTGGCGGGACATTGGGATGGCGCTCTGCCTTGCCGTCGTGCTCTCGCTCATTCTAGAACAGTACGCGAGGAGTCGTCTCCAAGGCGAGATCCGCTCGGGCGTCATCGAGGCGGCGTTCAAGCGCCTGATCCCAGCAGCAGTGTTCGACCAAGTTCGCGTTCACGTCTTGAGCGCCAAGGTCGTCAAGGAGAATTGGGCCGTCGAGATCAACGTGCGCCGCGAAGATGCACTCACGCAGGTCGACAAAAACCTACTGTTCGCCACCACCATCCTCCGCTACCAGCTCCGCAGCCTCACCGGGAGTGTGGTGCGCGGCGAACCTATCAAGCTTGGTATCGACAGCGATCGCCGCGTGCAGTGCACGAACGGGACGGTACTCCCGCAGATTAAATCCGTGGAGGTCGGCATGGAGTCGTATAAAGGTATTAATCTCACCAAGAAACTTAATCCAGAAGGGACGCTGTTCAAGACCACAGCCGACATCGACGTTGCTCCTGTCATCGTGACCATGATCCTTGAGGAAGCGATCCGCGTTCCCGACACGTTCTGCTGGACCACGAGCATCTGCACCACGGACGCGATGATAACCATTGACGCGACGACGGTGCAGGATGTCGAGTTCGACGTCTCCGCGATGCACCCGGATCAGGAGCGCATTGTGAATCGGGTGGCCGGCCGGACATGGGAGTTCCCGATCGGGCTGCTCCCGTGGCAGGGTTTCGAAGTCGTCACCAAGTGGCTACCGCAACCCTCGCCTCCGTCCTCTCCGGGGACACCGCCTGCCGGAGCTACGGTCGTCCCACCCGCCAGTCCCACGACTACAGGCACTCTTGCGGCGTCCCCTGCCACGTCCTGAAGAGGTAAAGCCGCCCTAGTTACCAACGCTGAAGGGCCTGTCTCCGCGGAGACAGGCCCTTCAGCGGTACCACATTACATGGTACAGCGAGCAACTACGGACTTCAGAAGTTCCCGCCGAAGTTCCCGCCGAAGTTGCCCGTGACGGTGATCTTCACTGGGTGCTTCATGTCGTCTTCCTCCACATGATGGTGGGTTCGTCGGGCCGGATGTCGGCTGACGCTGTGTACCCGGCCTCGGTCGCCCAGACAAGTGTCGCTCGAATGAGGCGCATACTTGACTCCGATTCCGGTGAATGGTGAGTTATCCTGAGAACCCCTCATACCCCGCAAGCCAAGTAAGGTCTTCTTACTTTTGATGGGCATGAGGCTTGGTCAGGGCCGTGCAGGGCGTGTGCCGTTCAAAACCAGCCGACCGAAACGTTCGTATCGCTCGGGTGAGACGAGAGCTTGCGGCCGCTACTATCGCACCCGCAACAGGTTGACGCAAGGCCTCAACAGGTGTTAAGCGGTACCACGCGTCACTTTCGCTACCACGGGACGCCTGAGGCAAGCATTCGGCACAGCATTTCGCAGGTCGGGCATGACGTGTTACGCCCAGCGTTCTCCCTCATGAAAGGTTTCATGACGGCTTTCTCACGCGAGGCACTCATGCGACACATGTGATGCACCGAAAATCATCGCTTGACGAACTTCGTCAAGGCCTGACCGTGAGCTGTGTGGCACTTTTTGCGCCTCACGCACCCGATTGTTTCGGCTGCGGGCCTTCGGCGCCGACCTCAATGAGTGGGGACACTAAACAGTAGCTCGCCAGCTCTACTCCGGGCCCGAGCGCGGCCGAGCACGTTACTGGCTAGACCACACCAGTTGCACCTACCCACGTCCGGATTGGCGCCGCATCCC
This sequence comes from Gemmatimonadetes bacterium T265, assembly GCA_019973575.1. Taxonomy (NCBI): domain Bacteria; kingdom Pseudomonadati; phylum Gemmatimonadota; species Gemmatimonadetes bacterium T265. The sequence goes on along the minus strand of BPUI01000001.1, from coordinate 1,280,222 downwards.
GCTCCAAGTCGTGCGGGCGGGCGGACTGCTAGACTCCGCCCTCGGACGTAGCGCTTGCCTCTACTTCCGGCCAGATCAGCTTGCGTAAGCACGCAAGTCCGCCTGACCGCACGCTGCTACGGTGCCCTGGACGCGCTGTTAACTTCGCACATCGATGATCGCGCTCGCCGTCTCCGCTAAGGCACAAAGCATTCCCCTCTTGGACACGGACGACGTAAGTAAGTCCGTAACGTACTGGTAATTCGGTCAAACCGCTGGTGAGCACGAGCGTCACTTCTCGACCCGACGCACCCGAACGTGCGACCGAAGCCGCAGCAACACCGATGATGCTGGATTGGGAGGCGCACAAGCGCGCCCATCCAGACAGCATCCTTCTGTATCGCTGTGGCGACTTCTATGAGATGTTCTACGGCGACGCCGAGGTCGCCGCGCGCGTGTTAGGCCTCACGCTGACGGCGCGCAACAACGGCGGCGCGGCCGACGTGCCGCTCGCCGGCGTGCCGGTGCGCGCGTGCGCGGAGTACGTGCGCCGCCTCGTGAGCCGCGGCTTCCGCGTGACGATCTGCGAGCAGGTCGAGGACCCGAAGCAGGCCAAGGGCGTCGTGCGCCGCGAGGTGGTCGAGACCGTCACGCCCGGCGCCGCGTTCGCCGACGAGCTGCTCGACGCGTCGCGCAACACCTTCGTCGCGGCCGCCCGCGCCGACGCCGGCCGGGTCGCGCTCGCCGCGGCCGACCTGTCGACCGGCGAGTTCCGCCTCGCGACCGCGCCCCTCGCCGACGCCGACGCGCTGCTCGCCCGCTACGCCGCGCGCGAGCTGTTGACCGAGCGCGGCGCCGCCGCGCTCCCCGGCGCCGCGTCCTCCGGCGCGGGTGCGCCGCCCGACTCTGCGTCCGGCGGCGCCCCGCTCCTCACCGCGCGCGACGCGTGGGAGTTCGACCCCGCCCTCGGCGCCGACGAGCTCCGCCGCCAGTACGCCCTCGGCCCCGACGCCCTCGGCTTGGTCGCGTCGGGAGACGAATTGCTGCTCGGCGCCGCGGGCGCGCTGCTCCGCTACCTGCGCGAGCTGCAGCCCGCGGGGCTGCCGCACCTCGCGCGGCCGACGGTCGAGCGCGCGGGCGGCGCGATGCCGCTCGACGAGATGACGCGGCGCAACCTCGAGCTCGTCGAGTCGCTCCGGCCCGGCGCGGGCGAGGACGGCGGCGAGGCGGGGACGCTCGTCGCGGTGCTCGACCGGACGGCGACGCCGATGGGCGCGCGGCTGCTGCGGCGCTGGCTGCTCGCCCCGCTCGTCGACGTCGCCGCGATCGACGCGCGGCTCGGCGCGGTGGCCGCGTTCGCCGCCGCCCCGCTCGCGCGCGGCGCGCTGCGCGAGGCGCTCGACGGCGTGCGCGACGTGGAGCGCCTCGCCGGCAAGGCGGCCGCCAACCGCGCGACGCCGCGCGAGCTGCGGCTGTTAGGCGACTCGCTCGCGCGGCTCCCCGACGGGCGCGCCGCGCTCGCGCGCGTGCTCGACGACGTGAGCGCGGAGGTGACCGCGGGCGGGCGGCTGGCCGCGATCGGCGCGGAGTGGGACGAAATGGCCGCGGGCGTCGGCGCGCTCGCCGGCGCGCTCGCCGCCGCGCTCGTCGCCCGCCCCCCGCTCCAACTCGGCGGCGACGAGCCGACCGTGGCCGGCGGGGTCGACGCGGCGCTCGACCGGGCGCGCGCGCTCCGCGACGGCGGCCGGGACGCGATCGCCGCGATCCAGCAGCACGAGCGGGCGCGCACCGGGATCCCGTCGCTCAAGGTCGGCTTCAACCGCGTCTTCGGCTACTTCCTCGAGGTGACCAACGCGCACCGCCACCTCGTGCCCGCCGACTTCCAGCGCCGGCAGACGCTCGCCGGCGCGGAGCGCTACGTCACGCCCGCGCTCAAGGAGCACGAGGCGGCCGTGTTGGGCGCGGCCGAAACGATCGAGGCGCGCGAGCGCGCGGTGTGCGACGCGCTCCGCGCGCGGGTGGGGGCCGAGATCGAGCCGCTGCAGCGCGCGGCGGCGCGGCTCGCGGAGCTCGACGTCCTGGCCGCGCTCGCCGACGTCGCGGAGCGCGAGGGCTACGTGCGCCCCGAGGTCACCGACGGCTTCGACCTCGACGTCGTCGGGGGCCGCCACCCGGTGGTCGAGCGGATGATGCCGCGCGAGCGCTTCATCCCCAACGACCTGCAGCTGACCGACGACGCGCGCCTCGTCGTGCTCACCGGGCCGAACATGGCCGGCAAGAGCACGGTGCTCCGGCAGACGGGGCTCATCGTGCTGATGGCGCAGGTGGGGAGCTTCGTCCCCGCGTCGCGCGCGCGGGTCGGCGTCGTCGACCGGCTGTTCACGCGCGTCGGGGCAAGCGACAACCTCGTGCGCGGGCAGTCGACGTTCATGGTCGAGATGACCGAGACGGCGGCGATCCTCGCCGCCGCGACGCGCCGCTCGCTCGTGCTGCTGGACGAGATCGGGCGCGGCACGAGCACCTACGACGGCGTCTCGATCGCCTGGAGCGTGAGCGAGCACCTGCACGACGCGGTGGGGTGCAAGACGGTGTTCGCGACGCACTACCACGAGCTCGTCGCGCTCGCCGACGACCTCGCGGCGGCGCGCAACATGACGGTGCTCGTGCGCGAGACCGAGGACCGCGTGCTCTTTCTGCACCGGCTCGTCCCGGGCGGCGCGGACCGCTCGTACGGGATCGAGGTCGGCCGACTGGCGGGGCTCCCCGCGCCGGTGATCGCGCGGGCGAAGGCGGTGCTCGCGACGTTGGAGGCGCAGCAGCACCCGCCGGCGGCGGACGGGCCGGCGACGGAGGGACCGGCGGGCGACGGCCGTCGCCGCGCGCGACGGGTATCACCGGTCGCGCCCGCGGATCAACTCCCGCTATTCGCCCCGCCGCCGGCCCCGCACCCGGCGCTCGAGGCGCTCCGCGCGGTCGACCCGAACCACCTCACGCCGATGCAGGCGCTCGAACTCCTCGCCCGGCTCGCCGCGCAGGCTCAGGCCACTCCTCCGTGATACGTCCGCTCGCGATCGCCCTCACCGCCCTGCTCGCGATGTCCTGCCGCGGCAACGACGCCGCCCCGCCCGCCGACAGCGCAACCGCCTCCGCGACTCCCACCGGCCCCGCCAACTACGTCGCCACCGTCGTGCGCAGCTACCCGCACGACCCCGCGGCGTTCACCGAGGGGCTGTTCATCAAGGACGGGAAGCTCTACGAGGGGACGGGCCTCGAAGGCAAGAGCGACATCCGCCGCACCGACCTCGCCACCGGCACCGTCGAACTGCGGCGCCCGCTCGACCCCAAGTACTTCGGCGAGGGGATCGTCGCGTTCGGCGACGTGCTCTACGAGCTCACCTGGAAGAACGGCAAGGCGTTCACCTACGACCTCGCCACCTTCGCGCCGCGCCCGCAGACGTTCACGTACTACGGCGAGGGGTGGGGGCTCACGACCGACGGCGAGTCGCTCATCATGAGCGACGGCACCGCGCGCCTCCGCTTCCTCGACCCGAAGACGTTCGCCGTGCGCCGCACGCTCGACGTGCACGACGGGGCGTCGCCCGTCTCGCAGCTGAACGAACTCGAGTGGGTCAAGGGCGAGCTCCTCGCCAACATCTGGCAGAGCCAGCAGATCGTCCGCATCGACCCCAAGACGGGCGCGGTCACCGGCTGGATCGACCTCAGCACCCTCCCGCTGGCGACCGACCGCACGGGCAAGGAGGACGTGCTGAACGGGATCGCCTACGACGCGGCGCAGGACAAGCTGTACGTGACCGGGAAGAACTACGCCCGGCTGTACGAGGTGCGACTGGACCGGCGGTAGTCACGAGCATCGGACACGGGTGGAGGCCGGCCCTGCGTGCGCGGCCCGCGGTCATCCTGAGCGCAGCGAAGGATCTCGTGCTCCTCGCGGAGGAGCCGTACGGGACGCGTCGGCGTCGGCCTAACGGCACGCCGCTCCCGAGTGCGCACGCAAGGTCCTTCGCTGCGCTCAGGATGACAGGGCTCAGGATGCCACAGCGGGGGCGGCCGTGATGGCCGCCCCCGCTTCTCGCGTCCGAACGTCTCCGCCCGGCTCAGTGCACCACGCCGCCGCCCGTCGTCCCCGCCCCCACCGGCACGACGAGCCCCTTGACCGTGCCCGGCACGTAGCGCTGCTGCGCCCACGCGCTGAAGTCGCCCGTGCGCCGCGCGTGTTGGTAGAGCGCGCGCACGGCCATCGCGCGCGGCGCGAGCGTGACGCGGCTCGACGCCTGGAGGCGGCGCATCACGGCCGCGTCGCTCATCACCGGCTCGCGCGACGCCGAGAAGGAGGCGCCGGCGAGCGACGCGATCGTCGGGCCGACCCGGCCCCGCGTGTACGCCACCGAGGCGCCCGACGAGGCGACGCTGCCCAACGGCGCGGCGATGCTCGTGCCGATGACGATGACCGTCTGCGACGACGTCGCGGGCTGCGCCGCGTTGAAGACGACGAGCGCGGCGTTGATCGCGGCGCCCGAGCTGTTGGCGAGGCTGACCGTGCCCGCGCCGTTCCCGGGTCCGTCGACCGTCGTGACGGCGCCCGCGTTGGGGCCCGACGTCTGGACGAGCGCGAGCCGCGTGGTGGTCGGCAGCGCGTTGGCGCCGCCGCCCGTCACGGTCACCGCCGCGCTGCTCCCCGCCGGCACCGAGAAGACGAAGTACGCTGCGCCGCCGCCGGTGAGCGAGAGCGTCTGCGCCGTCCCGTTGGCGAGCGTGCGCGTGGCGAGCGGGTAGATGCCGCCGTTGAAGTACGTGCCGTCGGTGAGCTTGAACCCGGTCAGCACGCTCCGGAAGTCCCAACTCGGCTGCGCGTACTGGCTCGCCGTCGAGACGAGGCCGTCGGCGTAGTTCGCGACCGCCCAGTCGCGAAACCACGTGTCGAGCGGGACGCCCGCGCTCGTGCCGCCGTGGGCCGCGATCACGGTGGCGAGATTCACGAGCCCCGTGTCCGGGCTGTTCACGAGCGGGTAGGTGAGCGCGCTGTCGGTGCTGCCCGCGCGGTCCAAGGTGTAGCGCAGGAAGCTCCAGGTCGCGCCGCGCGTCTCGAGCGAGTCGTTTTCCGTGTACGGCGAATACGTCTCGGTGGAGGCGAGGTAGTAGCTGTACCGGGCGAGGTTCTGGAACCCGAAGGCGGCCAGCGGGCTGATCGCGTTCGCGTCGTAGATGGCCTGTGCGGTGAGGTCGGCGCGCGGCGACTGGCCCGGCTCGCCCGACGGCGAGTAGTTGGCCGAGCGGTAGAAGGTGAGCTCCTCGGCGATGTGGCTCATCCCCTCGTTGAGCCACACCTCCTCGTCGTAGCTGTTGGCGTCGAGGACGAACAGCCGGCGTTCGGCGCTGATGAGGTGCTGGAACTCGTGCGCCATGGTGCCGACCGAGACGCGGCGGATGAAGGCCGTGTCGCGCACGTTGCCGTTCACGACGCCGGTCGGGTCGGGGGCGAGCAGGTAGAAGAGCTCCGCCGCGTTGCTCCCCGCGCAGCCCTGGAACGAGGCGTTGCCGATCGTCTTGGACACCGTCGGGAACAGATCGCGGCTGTAAAAGAACCCGCCGACGTACGACTGCGAGTGGGCCGGCGTGAGGCCGTTGACCGCGCGCGTGAAGTACGCGATGACGCGGCCGTTGTTGTCGACGTCGACCGGCGTGCCGAAGTGGCGCGTGTCGACCGGCCAGACGAGCGTGTCGAACGACTGCGCGATCGTCGCGTAGTAGGCGTCGGTGAGTCCGTTCGTCGGGTTGCGCGTGTCGACGACGATGACCGCGTGGTTGGAGACCGCGGCGACGCGCGACTTGACGAGGTTGGGCGCGTCGCAGGCCCCGGTGCCGGGGCCCACGTTGTCGCTCGCCGCGCCGCCGGGCACGCGCACGTTGAAGAGGACCGTGTCGCCGACCGAGGCCGTCGCGGTGACGCTGCAACTGTAGTTGGCGCAGGTCGTGTCCTTCGGGGTGGTCCCGGTCCCCGTCGAGTCGCTGCAGGCGGCGACGACCGACGCGAGCGCGGCGAGCGCCCCGGCCAGGAAGGAGGTGCGCGCGCGGCGCCCGGCGGGGCGGTCGACCGGACGGTCGAGACGGATCGCAGACATGAAGGAGCTGACCGAGTGAGGGACGGCGACCGCGGGCAGCGCCGGGTCCGGAACCAAAGGGAACGCTAGATTGCGAGTCCTATGCGCGCCGCCGTGCTCGCGTTCATCGTGCTCGGGGCCTGCGGACGCGGCGACGCGGGACGCGAGCCTCCGGACGCGCCGGCGGCATTGGATTCGTCCGCCCGGGACGCGACGCCGCGCGGCGACGTCACGCCGCCCGGGCCCGCCTCGCGTACGAAAGACACTCCAACACCCGCGCGCCCCGATTCCGTTCCGGGATCATCGGCGGCGGCCGCCCAGGGCGCAACGAGTGTGCCCGACGACACGCCCCCGCGGATGCGCAACGCCCGGCTACCCTTCCGGTATCCCGGCGCGCTCTACGCGCGTCGGGCCCAGGGCGACGTGACGCTCCGCCTCTGGGTCGATGCGTCCGGCCGCGTCCGCCCCGAGAGCACGCGCGTGGCGGAAACGTCTGGCGTGCGTCTGCTCGATTCGGCGGCCGTGGCCGGGAGCGTGCGGCTGGATTTCACGCCCGCGCGCCACGCCGGTCACCCCGTCGCCGCCCCGCTGCTCTTTCCCGTGCACTTCCGTCACCCGGCGGCGGCGTTCCGTCCCGGGTGACTCATTTAGGATCCGTCCCATGGCCACTCTGCTCTCGCCCGTCGACACGCTGACGGACCCGCACGTCCGGCACCGCACCCCCTACGCTTCGGTCCTCGAGACGATCGGCTGGACGCCCCTCATCCGGCTCGCGCGCTTCGGGCGGAGCACCCGCACGCCGCTCTACGGCAAGGCGGAGTTCTTCAACCCGGGCGGGTCGGTGAAGGACCGCATCGGCCTGCCGATCGTCGAGGCGGCCGAGCGCGCGGGGGCGCTCCGGCCCGGCGGGACGATCGTCGAGGGGACGAGCGGCAACACCGGCGTCGGACTCGCGATCGCGGCGGCGATGCGGGGCTACAAGTGCATCTTCACGATGCCGGACAAGATGAGCCAGGAAAAGGTGCGCCTGCTCAAGGCGTTCGGCGCCGAGGTCATCATCACGCCGACGGCGGTCCCGCCGGACCACCCGGACAATTACGTGATGATGGCCAAGCGGATCGCCAAGGAGACGCCGGGCGCGATCCTGGCCGGCCAGTTCGACAACCAGGCGAACCCGGACGCGCACTACGCGACGACGGGCCCCGAGCTGTGGGAGCAGACGGGCGGGCGGATCACGCACTTCGTCGCCGCGGCGGGCACGGGCGGCACGTTGTCTGGCGTGGGCCGCTACCTGAAGGAGCGGAACCCCGACATCCAGATCATCGCCGCCGACCCGGTGGGGTCGATCCTCGCCGCGCTCTGGCGGCAGGGCCGCGACCCGCGCGCGCCCGCGGGGGAGCCGGCGCCGTTCAAGGTCGAGGGGATCGGGCAGGACAAGCTGCCGGCGACGCTCGACCTCGCGGTCCTCGACGACTACGTCACGGTGAGCGACCGCGACGCCTTCGCCGCCGCCCGCCGGCTGACGCGCGAGGAGGGGCTCTTCGTCGGCGGCTCGGCCGGGCTCATCGCGCACGCGGCGCTGGCCCTCGCGCGGCGCCTCGACGACCCGAACGCGTGCGTCGTGACCTTCCTCTGCGACACGGGCGAGCGCTACCTCTCGAAGCTCTACAACGACGAGTGGATGCGCGAGAACCAGCTCCTCGAGCCGGACCGCGTCACGCTCGGCGCGCTCGTCGCCGGCAAGGCGCAGGGCGACGGGACCGCGCCGTCGACGCTCGTCGCGACCGCGCCGGGCGCGCTCGTGCGGCAGGCGTTAGGCCTGATGCGCCTGCACGACGTGTCGCAGCTCCCGGTGATGGACGGGGACGCCTGCGTCGGCAGCGTGACCGAGCAGTTCCTGACGACGCGCTCGCTCGAGAGCACGCGCTTCCTCGACGCGACGGTGGGCGAGGTGATGGACGAGCCGTTCCCGGTCGTCGGGGCGGAGGAGCCGGCGGACGCGGTGACCAAGCTGCTCTCGAAGACCACGCCGGCGCTGCTCGTCGCGGAGGGGGGGCGCGTGGTCGGGATCGTCACGCGCGGGGACATGCTGCAGTTCCTGATGGCCCGGTAGCGGATGAACATCGCGGTGGTGCTCGGCGGCTATTCCGCCGAGCGCGACGTTTCGCTCGCCTCGGGGCTGCGGATCGCGGGCGCGCTGCGCGCCCGCGGCCACACGGTCACCTGCGTCGACCCCGCGGCCGTAGACGCCGAGGGCGTGCTGTCGCGCGCCGCCGAGGAGGCGCTGCTCGCGGCCGGGGTCGGCACGGCGCCCCCGTCACTCGACGCGCTCGCGGCGCTCGGGGAGGGCGCGCGGGGCCGGGGTGAGCGCGCCGGCATCCCGCCCGCGCTCGCCACGTGGCCGGCCGTGCAGGACGCCGACGTGCTGCTGCTCGCTCTACACGGCGGCCAGGGGGAGGACGGTACGCTGCAGGCGCTGCTCGATCTGGCCGGCGTCCCGTATACCGGGAGCGGCCACCTCGGCTCCGCGCTCGCGATGGACAAGCACCGCTCCAAGCTCGTTTTCCGCGCCGCGGGTGTGGAGACGGCCGACTGGCGCATGGCCCCGCTCGGCGCCGACGCGGCCGGCCGGCGGGCGTTCGCGGCCGAAGCGCTCGGGGCACTGGGATTGCCGGTGATCGTCAAGCCGAGCAAGCAGGGGTCGAGCGTGGCCCTGACCGTGGTGCGCGACGCGGACGCACTCTGGCCGGCCGTGGACCTCGCGGCGCGCTACGACGACGAGGTGATGGTCGAACGCTTCGTCGCCGGCCGCGAGCTCACGGTCGGCGTGCTCGGCGACCGCGAGCTGCCGGTGATCGAGATCCTTCCCTCGCACGAGATCTACGACTACGAGTGCAAGTACACGGCGGGGATGACCGAGGAGCGCGTCGCCGACCTGCCGCCGGCGGTCGCGTCGGCGCTACAGCGGCAGGCGCGGCTCGCCTTCGACGCGCTCGGCCTGCGCGGGTACGCGCGCGTAGACTTCCGGCTGGACGCGGCGCAGCTCGGCCACTGCCTGGAGGTGAACACGCTGCCGGGGATGACCGAGCTGAGCCTGCTGCCGCAGGGGGCGGCGGCGGCGGGGCTCGATTTTGGTGCGCTGTGTGAAGAAATCGTGCGGTTGGCGGTGACGCACGCCGCTGGTGCCGCCCCCGCCGGCGGCGTTCCCGCCGCCGGAACCGCCGCCCCCGCCCGGGGTTTCTGAACCCGGGGCCTTCGACCGCTCCTCACGCGCGGCGCCCCGCGCCGTCACTGCCGCCTGGTTTCCGCATGTCGTCCTACGTCACGCCTTACGACCCGACCGGCGGGGACGCCGGCCTGCCCCGCTCCGGACAGGCGGTACCGCCGGCCGTGCTCTGGCTCGTCGTGGCCAACGTCGCGGTCGCGTTCCTGCAGCTCACCGTGCAGCGCGACCTGCCCGAGCTGCTCGGCTTCGCGGGCGGGACGGTGGCGGCGACGGCTGCGCCGCTGGGCGGCGCGTGGTGGACGGCGTTCACGTACATGTTCGTGCACGCCGGGTTCTGGCACCTGGCGCTCAACCTGTACACGCTGTGGGTGTTCGGGCCGCGGCTGGAGCGGGCGTGGGGGACGAAGGCGTTCGCCGCGTTCTACGTCTGGTGCGGGCTCGGCGGGGCGGCGGCGCACGCGGTGTTCACGCGCGGGCCCTCGCTGCTCGTCGGCGCGTCGGCGGCGATCTTCGGCGTCCTGCTCGCCTACGCGCTGCGCTGGCCGGACGACGAGGCGCTCTTCTTCGGCGTCGTGCCGATGAAGGTGTGGTGGCTCGTGGCGTTCCTGGCCGCGATCAACCTCGTGATGGGGGTGCTCGACGTCGCGCCGGGCTCCGCGATGGGCGGGACGGCGCACCTCGCGCACCTCGGCGGGTTCGTGTTCGCGGCACTCTGGCTGTTCCGCCCCGCCGCGCCCGACGTGGACCGGCTGCGCCAGCGCGTCGCGCCCGCGCCGGACATCGTCGACGGGCTGCCGCGCGCGGTGCCGCGCGGCGCGCCGCGCGACCGCGACGGGCGCGACGCCCGCGGGCGGGACGGCCAGGTGCGCGAGCGCGGGAGCGCGGCCGACCAGGCCGTGGAGCAGAGTCGCGCCCTGACCGCGCGCCCGCCGGCCCCGGCGCCCCGGCCGTCGACCCCACGCCCGCCTGCCATGCCACCGGCCGCCACCCCGCCGGACGCCACGCCACCGACCGCGCCGCCGACGACCGGCGGCGCGGTCCCGCCGGCGGTCCCGCCTGCGGGCACGGCCCCGCCGAGCGCGCCGCCGCCCGTGTTGCCGCCGGGAACGCCGGCCCGCGGCACGTCGAGCGGTGGGGCGCCGGGTACGCCGGGGCCGAGCGGCGCCCTACCGTCCACGGGGGGACCACCAAGTGCGGTGCCGCCGCGGCCTCCGCGCCGGGTCGCGACGCCGGTCGCGGGGGTCGGGGCCGCCGGGTCGCGCGCGGACACGCTCGACCGGCTGCTCGATAAGATCTCGGCGACGGGGATCGAGAGTCTCACCGGCGAGGAGCGGCAGCTGCTCGACGAGACGGCGAAGAAGCTGCGGGGGCAGTAGCGGGCGCGGTCGGGGCGCTCTTGGTGGGGCGGGTGGGACCGCGCGGTTGATACCGCGCGGTTGGTGGGATGCTGTTGGTGCGGCGCTGTTGATAGGGCGCTGTTGAGACGGCGGTAGAGGAGGAGTACCCGGGCCGCGGCGCCGCCCTGGTCGTACCCCGCCGTTCCAACAGCGTGGTATCAACAGCGTTTCACCAACAGCGCCAGATCAACAGCGCCGCACCAACCGCGCGGTCCCACCCGCCCCACCAACGGCCCGCGCCGCGAGTTCGCCTGTCCTTCCGTTCGTTTTCCGACATGCCCAAGCCCGAACTGCTCGAAACCTTCGCCAACCCGTACCCCGACCGCGACTACGACGTCCGGATGGAGTGCCCCGAGTTCACCTCGCTCTGCCCGCTCGGCGGGATCGAAGGGGACGCCACCGACCTGCGCGCGCTCGAGGGCGGGGCCCCCGACTTCGCGACGATCCACATCCGCTACGTCCCGGCGGCGAAGTGCGTGGAACTCAAATCGTTGAAGCTCTATCTCTGGAGCTTTCGGAACGACGGCGTGTTCTACGAGCGCGCGGTGAACCGGATCCTCGACGACCTCGCGGCGGCGGTCGAGCCGAAGGCGATGGAGGTGGTGGGGGACTTCGCCGTGCGCGGCGGGATCAAGTCGGTCATCACCGCGCGGGTCGGGGCGGAGCTGCCCGCCGTGCTGCCGCCGACGAGTACCGCGCGTCGGTGAGTGCGCCGGTCGCGCTGCACCGGTCCGAGGCCGGGGCCGGCAGTCCGGCGCTCGTCTTCCTGCACTACTACGCCGGGTCGTCGCGCGCCTGGGACGCGGTGGTCGCCGCGCTCGCGCCGCGCCACCGCTGCGTCGCCGCCGACCTGCGTGGCTTCGGCGACTCGCCGGCGCCGCCCACCGGCTACACGGTCGGCGACTCCGCCGACGACGTCGCGGCGTTAGTCCTCGGGCTCGGGCTGGATGGCTCGTCCGGCCCGTACGTGCTCGTCGGGCACTCGATGGGCGGCAAGGTCGCGCTGGCGCTCGCGGCGCGGCGGCCGGCCGGGCTCGCGGGGCTCGTCCTCGTCGCGCCCTCGCCCCCGACGCCGGAGCCGATGACCGAGGCGAGCCGGGCGCGCACGCTCGCCACCTACGGCGACCGCGCGGCCGCGGTCGAGACGGCGCGCCGGATCACGATGCGCCCGCTCGCCCCGGCCGCGTTCGACCAGATCGTCGCCGACAGCCTGCGCACGTCGCGCCCCGCGTGGGACGCGTGGATGCGGGAGGGGAGCCGCGAGGACCTCGCGGCGCTGGCGCCGCGCGTGAACGTGCCCACGCTCGTCGTCGCGGGCGGGGAGGACCCCGTGATGGCGCACGCGATGCTCGAGCGCGAGGTGCGGGACCGCGTCGCCGGCGCGCGCATGGTCGACGTCCCGCACGTCGGGCACCTCGTGCCGGTCGAGGCGCCCGCGGATCTCGCCCGCGTGATCGGCGCGTTCATCGCGTGAGCGCCGCGGTGAGCGCCGCCGCCGGGTTCGCGGGCGTGCGACTGACGCCCTACATCGGCTACGCCGCCGGCGCGCTGACCGTGCTCTCGCTCGTGCCGCAGGTCGGCCGCGCGTACCGCACGCGGCACGTGGACGACCTGTCGTGGGGACTCGTGACCCTGCTGGGCGTGTCGGGCGCGCTCTGGCTCGTCTACGGCCTGCTCACCGCGCAGCTGCCCGTCATTCTCACGAACGCGGGCGTCACGCTACTCGCCGGGACGCTCGTCGTGGCCAAGGCGCTCTTCCGGCCGCGACGCGCGGGGCGTGGTCGTCAGCCCGGCGGCGGCCCGGCGGCCGGGCGTTAAGAGAAGTTTTCGTCCCGGGCGCGTGCCGTCGGCGACGGCCGTCCCACGCCGGGCGCGGCCGTTGCGTGAGGCGCGCCGGCCGCCGCGGTCCGGCGTCGGCCGCCGACGACCCTCACCCCGCCCGGCATGCACCGCTCCCCGAGCGGGAATCACTTCCTGTTCGCCACCGGCATCGAGAACAGCTACCCGACCATCCGGGACGCGCACGGCGGCCGCGTGCGGGTGGACGAGATGGCCAAGTGCGGCCACTACGCGCACTGGCGGACCGACTTCGACCTCGTCGAGGATCTCGGCACCACCTTCCTCCGCTACGGACCGCCGATCCACACGACCTGGCTCGGCGACGGGCGCTGCGACTGGACCTTCGCGGACCTGACCTTCGGCGACCTGCGGCGGCGCGACGTCACGCCGATCGTCGACCTCTGCCACTTCGGGGTGCCCGACTGGCTCGGGGATTTCCAGAACCCCGACTTCCCGGAGCGCTTCGCCGCGTACGCGCGCGCGTTCGCGGAGCGGTTCCCGTGGGTCCAGTTCTACACGCCGGTCAACGAGATGTACGTGTGCGCGCTCTTCTCGGCGTACTACGGCTGGTGGAACGAGCAACTCGCCGGCGAGCGGCCGTTCGTGACCGCGCTCAAGCACGTCGTGCGGGCCAACGTGCTCGCGATGCGCGCGATCCTCGCCGTGCGGCCCGACGCGATCTTCGTGCAGAGCGAGTCGAGCGAGTACTACCACGCGCGGAGCCCCGCGGCGGTCGGGCCGGCCGAGCGGATGAACGAGGTGCGGTTCCTGTCGCTCGACCTGAACTACGGGCGGCGCGTCGGCTCGGAGATGTACGAGTTCCTGCTCGACAACGGGATGACGCGGGACGAGTACCACTGGTTCTTCGGGCAGGGCCTCAAGCCGCACTGCGTGATGGGGAACGACTACTACGTGACCAACGAGCACCTGATGAACGCCGACGGCACGAGCGAGGCCGCGGGGGAGGTGTTCGGGTACCACGTGATCACGTCGCAGTACTACGCGCGCTACGGCCTGCCGGTGATGCACACCGAGACCAACCTCGCGCAGGGGCCCGCGGGCGACGAGGCGGTGCGCTGGCTGCGCAAGGAGTGGGCGAACGTCATGCGCGTGCGCAACGACGGCGTGCCGATCCTCGGCTTCACGTGGTACTCGCTCACCGACCAGGTGGACTGGGACACGGCGCTCCGCGAGGACAACGGCACCGTCAACCCGTTAGGCCTCTACGACCTCGACCGCCGGGTGCGCCCGGTCGGCGTCGCGTACCGGGAGCTCATCCGCGAGTGGCGCGAGGTGCTGCCGATGCAGAGCATGGTCCTCACCCTCCCCGCCTTCCCGCCGAGCCGCCAGAACGACCCGCTCGTCCGGCAGATCCGCACCTACGCGGGGGCGCGCAACGCCGCGGTGACCGCCGCGCTGGCGAACGCGGCGCCGTCCCCCGCGCCCGCGTCCCCCCCTACCCCGGAGCCCACGCCATGAGTCGTTTCGAATCGAAGACCGTCGTCGTCACCGGCGCCGCGAGCGGGATCGGCCTCGCCACCGCCAAGCGCTTCGGGAGCGAGGGGGCGCGCGTCGTGATCGCCGACCGCGACGCCGAGCACGCGGGCGCGGCGGCCGACGCGGTCAAGGCGGCCGGCGCGCCCGACGCGTGGGGCGCGGCCTGCGACGTCTCCGACGAGGACGCGGTCGTCGCGTGCGTGGCGGAGACGCTGCGGCGCTTCGACTCGCTCGACGTGGTGGTGAACAACGCCGGGCTGATGACCTTCACCGCGATCGCCGACCTCACCGCCGACGACTGGCGCCGCGTGCTCGGCGTCGACCTGCTCGGCACGTTCTTCTTTGTGAAGCAGGCGTTCCTGCACATGAAGCCCGGCGGGGCGGTGGTGAACGTGTCGAGCATCCACGCGGTCGAGACCGAGCCGATGGCCGCGCCGTACGCGGCGGCCAAGGCGGCGGTGGTCTCGCTCACGCGTTCGGCCGCGATCGAGGGCAAGCCGCGCGGGATCCGCGTGAACGCGGTCCTCCCCGGCGCGGTGGACACGCCGATGCTGTGGGACAACCCGAACGTGAAGAGCGGGGTGGAGAAGGTCGACCCGAGCATGGTCGGCACGCCCGACGACCTCGCGGCGGCGATCGCGTTCCTCGCCTCCGACGAGGCGCGGTTCGTCCAAGGGACGACGCTGGTCGTCGACGGGGGGCGGCTCGACCGGCTCTGACACGCGCGGTAGAGGCGCCTGTGACGGCGCGTCAGCCGGGGAAGAAGGTGTACGTCGCGGTGTAGTCCACCCGCGCCTCGGCGTCCGCGTGCGCGGCGTCGCAGCCGCCGGCGGGGGCCACGCCGCCCGTGGTCATGCTGCGCACGATGTACGACACGCCGGCGAACACGCCCGTCCCGCTGTGCGACTTGGCGCGGAGGACGAGCCACGGGATCGCGCCGGGGCGCGGAGCCGGGCTCGCGACGAGGGGCTCCCCGACGACGGTGCTGCCGTCGTCCGCCTGCCAGCTCGGGCCGGCGAAGTGGCGGCCCACGCGGTGGCCGGCCGAGTCGGTCAGCACGGCGTCGGGTGCTTTGAGGCGCCAGGCGTACGCGCCGTTCGACGCGGCGCAGCCGTAAATCTGCACGCCGGTGCCGACGAGGACGATGGCCGGATCGGAGCCCCCGAGCGTCACGCCGCGCACGATCGGCGAGGTGGCGCCGCGCGCGGTGAGTGCCAGGGCGGCGACGGCGATGGCAAGGGGGAGGGCGCGCGGCATGGCGGGGCGTGGGGTGGGAGGACTCCGGCGACGTGGCCGCTCGATCCTACGACGGCTGTGTGGTCTGTCAATCTGTGGCCGGGCTCGCCGGGGTGGGCCCGCTCGGCCCCACGAACGTCGCGGCGTCCCTTGCGCGCCTCGCCGCCGCGCGCTGCGGCGGCTTAACTTAGGCGTGCCGCTGTTCGGCCCCGCGCGCCCGGCCGGGCGCGTGTCTTCTCTCCCTATGACCCGCTCTGCGTTCAGTGCCTAAAGCGCCTACTTCACGCCCGGCCAAGAGGCCCGCTGCCCCCGCGCGCCCGGGGCCGAATTCACGTGGTGCCCAACGCCGCGCGCTCGGCGACGGCGACCGCCACGCCCGGGCCGGAACGAACAACGGCAACGCCAAGGTCACGGAAGCGACGGTGCGCGCGTGGCGGGCCGAGGCCGCCCGCCTGGCGCGTGCGCGCCTGCGGGCGACCGGCGGCCTGAACGTCCGCACCGGCGCCGCGCTCACGTCGCCGTTCCGCGGGACGGGGCTGTTCGCCCGGCTCGCGCGCGAGGCGAAGCCCCCAGTGAGCGTGGCGGCGGTGAGCATGGCCGTGCACGGCGAGACCTGGGGCCACGTTCCGGGCGCGCTGACGCGATACGTCGCGCCCAAGATCTCCAAGGCCCCCGCGGCGTCGCGCCCGCGGAAACGCCGGGGGCGGCGCACGGCGGGGTAGCGCGCGGGCTGGTCACCTTCGTCTACCCCGTCGCCGGTGGGCGCAGGCGCTGAACGGGACCGCTTGCCGCATTCGCGCCGATTCGGCTATTCTGTGAGGCGTCGCCCGCCCGGATCGACCATGGGTTGGGGTAGGTGTTGGCCCAGGCTCACGGACTCTGCGGGTGCGGGTTTGTAAGTCCATGACTTACAGCGACGTGCCGGACGCGGCTAGGTAGCTCAGTTGGTAGAGCAGCGGACTGAAAATCCGTACGGTTCCCGCCCGCCGACCGCGCCCCACCGCACGTGACCGCGTCCGCCCGCGCCTAACTCGCGCGGGCGTCGTCGTTTACGGGCGGGACGCCGAGATGTGGGCGACGGACGCGCGGTCGCGTGCGGTCGGCCGCGGGCACGCGTGGGCGCATGATAGGGCGCGTGGTGAAACAGGTTCTGAGACAGGTTGTTACCGTCGATCCCCGATACGTGACGACGGCTTGGGCTGGTGTATGTTCGGCGGGTCCGCCGTCCGCACTCCCGCGCCCAGGTGACGCGAGCGGCGGCCGGGCCGCGGGGTATCGCCTGCGTGTGCGGCCCCCCCCCCAAAGCCCCCGTCCCGTGCCCGACCTGCACGCGCTGCTGCTGTTCGTCGCCGCCGGGCTCGCGCTCAACGTCACGCCCGGGCCCGACATGCTCTACGTCGCCGCCCGGGGCGCGGCGGCGGGCCGCGCGGCCGGCGTCGCGTCCGCGTTCGGCATCGCAACCGGGACGCTCGTCCACATCGCTCTGGTCGCCGGCGGCCTCGCCGCCCTGCTCGCCGCCGTGCCGGTCGCGTACACGGTCGTGCGGCTCGCCGGGGCGGCGTACCTCGTCTCCCTCGGGCTGCGCGCGCTCCTGTGGCCGTCGGGCCTCACGGAGCGCACCCTCGCGCCGGCCTCGCGCTGGGCGGTGTTCCGGCAGGGCGTCGTGACGAACGTGCTCAACCCCAAGGTGGCGCTCTTCTTCCTCGCGTTCCTCCCGCAGTTCGTCGACCCCGCCCGGGGGAGCCCCGCGCGGCAGGTGCTCGCGCTCGGGCTGCTGTTCAACACGACGGGCACGCTCGTCAACCTGGCCGTGGCGCTCGGGGCGAGCCGTGCCTCGGCGCGGCTGCGCCGGAGCGGGCGGGCGGCCCGGGCGATGGAGCGCGCGACGGGCGCGCTGTTCGTGGGGCTCGGCGTGCGGCTCGCGGTCGCGGGCCGGCGGTAGCGGCCGCAGCGCCGGACCACATCCTGTGAGGCGGTCGCGGCAGCCCCCGGGCGGTTGCGGTGTTAGGCGGCCGCGGCGAGCCGGAACTGCTCGGCCGCCTCCGGCCGTCGGCGCCGGCGCATGGCGCACGCTCGGCGGCCATCCTCGACCGCGCGGGCGTCGGCCGGACCGCGTTCTACGCCCACTACCGGAACAAGACGGACGTCCTCCACTCGAGCTACGAGGGCGTGTTCGCGTGGCTCGAGCCGCTCGCCGACCGGCCGCTCGGCGCCGGGCGGCCCGGGGACGAAGCCGGCGCGCGGCTGTTCCCGGTCGCCGAGTTCCTGGCGCACGTCGGCGAGGAGCGCGCACTCGTCGGCGCGCTCCGACGCGACGGGCTGCTGGACGACGTGTGGGCGCTGCTCGCCGGCCACGCGGCCCGGATGATCGCGCGCCGGCTCGCGGGCTGGGCGGGGCGCCCCGCGGGAGCTCCCCCGTTGGCGGCGGCCCCGGCGGGGGCCGCCGCGGCGGCGCCCGGCGAGGGGCCGGTGGGGGGTGTCGGACGGGGGGAGGCGTCCGCCGGCCGGGCCCGACCTGCTGGCGCACATGCTCGCGGGCGCCCTCGTCGAGAGCGTCCGGTGGTGGCTGGACCACCCGGGAGCGGCGGCGCCGGCCGCGGTGGACGCCGCCTTCCATGAACTCGCGCGCGGCGTGATCCGGCGGCCACGCGCCTGATCGGCACGGGCGTGACGGCGGCGGCCGGGAAGTCGCGCGGGACGCGCCGACGCCCTCGGCGCGCCCACCCGGCTCACCACCCGCCCTGCACGCGCGAGAGTCGGCATGGACGCTCCCCGCGTCCGCCGCGGCACGCGGGATCACCCGAGGTCGCGGCGCTCCCCGCTGCCGGGCAGGCCCGGGCGTCGCTCCCGTTCTATCCGGGCCCGTCCGCGCCTCCGAGGCGCCGGCCCTGAACGCGTGCCACCGCGGTGCGGGTTGCCGCATCCCCCCCCGCCGGAGAGGGCGGGCGACGTCCCACCGTGGCGCGCCGGCGCCGGCCGTGCACAGCGCGACGTCATCACCGCGCGGCCAGCCGGGTGAGGGTCTCGTCTCGCCAGCGCGGGAGGGGCGTGGGCATCCGTCCACCCGCCGGGTCCGGCGTACGCCCCGGACGATGAGCGGCCCACGCCGCTCGCACGGCGCGATTGTACGTGGCCATGAGGGCCGGCGGGTCGCAGAGCACGGCGAGCAGGCGCCGGCGCCCGTAGGTCTCCTCGATGGTGCGCGCCATGACGTAGCCGACCGTGTACCACGGCCCCTGCACGCCGAAGAACGCCATCCCGGCCTGACGGACGGCGTCGGGCGTGGCGGGCGCCCCGTCGGCGAAACGCCCGTCGAGGATGGCCGTGAAAAACCGGTCCAGGGTCGGGAGGTCGGTGGGGACGTTGGCGACGTCGCGGTCCCACCGTGCGCGGTCTGAATCCGGGCTCGCGGCGTGGGGATGTACGCCGGCCCCGCCCGCGGCCGCGAGCATCGCGAGCCCCTCGCCGAAGGCACTCGTCCACTCCAGCGCGTCCCCGAGTCGGGCGGCCGCGACGGAGTCGACGCCGCCCCGCCGCATGCGTCGGGCGAGCGTCGAGTCGCGCGCCGCATCCGCGGGCCCACACGCCGCGGCGTACCCGACGTGATGGAGTTCGTGGGCGAGCGTGTTCTCGAGGGTCGCCGCCGGGACGGCGGGATCGACGGAGACGAAGAACGCCGGGTCGTGCGCGAGGTCGAAGACGAAGCTGTTGGGCGCCGGCTTGATCACCGGGTAGAGCGTGGCGCGGAGGCGCGTGCCCGGCGGCAGGTACGCGAGCGCGCGGCGGGCCGGCGCGGTGACGTCGCGCGTGCGCCAGCGCGCGACGGCCGCGGCGAGCGCCGAGTCGCGCGCGAGCAGCGCGTCCGAGTGCAGGAACGCGCGGAAGGCGGAGTCGCTGAAGGCGCGCCGCATCGCGTGCTCCCGGGCGGCGAGGCGCCGGTAGCCGGCGGTGGCGGCGAGCGCCGCCCAGAGGCGGTCGGGGACGGGCCGGCCCGCGCGGCGTGCCGCAAGGACCGCCAGGACGGCGTCGGCCTCCCCCATGTCCACGCGGACGTCCGCGGGCGCGACCGAGTCCGTGCTTGCCGCCGAACCCTGTCCGCCCATGACCGAAGCGACTCGGCGGGCCGGTGGTACCGCCGGTGGCACCGTCAGCCCGGCGAGGACCGCCGCGGATCCGAGCGCCGCGACGGTAAGCCGTGGCTGACACATCGCGCGGCGAACGCGGGCGAGCAGATCGTGGGGCTGGTCGGCGGGACGTCGCATCGGCGCGGGGCAGGACGAGGGAGGCAGTTGCACGTTGGACAGTCGCCGGC
Organism: Gemmatimonadetes bacterium T265; assembly: GCA_019973575.1. Classification (NCBI taxonomy): domain Bacteria; kingdom Pseudomonadati; phylum Gemmatimonadota; species Gemmatimonadetes bacterium T265. The sequence goes on along the minus strand of BPUI01000001.1, from coordinate 1,260,617 downwards.
GTACCGGGGTTGGTCGACCGGGTCGACGACGGGGCGCACGCGCCTATCCTGGTGGTCGGCGTGCGGGGCGCCTCCCGTCCGCGGGCAGGACCGAGTCCACCTGGTTGGTCGATAGCATCCCCACGGGTCTCCACGAACCTCCTGCGCCCGACGCACGCGGACCCCGGGCGGCTCCCGAGGAGGCTCGTCATGCCCGCCCGCCGTCTGCCCGTCCGTCCGGCCCTGGACCAGCTGAAGCACCAGGCCAAGGACCTGCTCCGCGCCGTCCGCCGGGGCGACCCGGTCGCCCTCGCGGAGTTCGCGACGTACCACCCACCCCCGGTACGCCCCCGCCCGCGCGCCCGACCCGTCCGACGCGGCGCACTCGCCGGCCGCCGAAAGCCGGCTCGCCGGCGTGAGGCTCGCCGACGCGCACCTCGTGCTCGCCCGCAGCGACGCGGTGCGGGCCTGGCCGCGGCTCGTGCTCGCGTGCCGCCTCGCCGACGCGATCTGGCGCGACGACGTCGGTGCCGTCCGCGCCCTCGTCACCCGGCACCCCCGCCTGCTCGGGGAAGACGTACGCTTTCGCGAGGACGGCGAGCGCAGCAACTGGGGGCCGCCGCTGTCCTACGCGGCGACGCTCGGGCGCGACCGGATCGTCACGTTGCTCCACGCCCTCGGCGCGACCGACCTCGACGCCGCGCGCGCGCGCGCGACGCTCACGAGCCACGTCGAGACCGCCCGCACGCTGCACGCGCTGCTCGGCGCGCCGCGCCCGCCGGCCGACGCGTTCGGCGGGCCGGCCTACACGCTCAGTACGGCGGGGACGGCGCTCCTCTTCGAGTTCGGCGCCCAGGTCCGCGACGCGAGTGGCGTCCGGACCGCGCCCGTCGACGTGGTGCTCGAGACCGACAGCCGGAACCCGGCGGCCAAGCCCGCGATCCTCGAGTCCTACGTCCGCCACGGGGTGGCCCTGCCCGACACGCCGCCGATGGCCGTCCACCGCGGCCGGCTCGACCTGCTCGCGGCGCACCTCCAACGCGACCCGGGGCTCCTGTCGCGCACGTTCTCGCACGAGGAGATCTACCCGCCTGAACTGGGGTGCCACGACGAGGTGCTGGCGACGCACGGGACGCCGCTGGCCGGGGCGACGCTGCTGCACATGGCCGTCGACTACGACGAGACGGAGATCGCGCGCTGGCTGCTCGACCGCGGGATGGCCGTGGACGCGCGGGCGGCCGTGGACGCCGACGGCTTCGGCGGGCACACGGCGCTGTTCGCCACCGTGGTGTCGCAGCCGAACTTCTGGATGAGTCACGACGGCCGGGCACAGGTCGCGCCGTTCACGCAGTTGCTCCTCGACCACGGCGCCGACCCGAACGCGCGCGCCTCGCTCCGCAAGCAGCTGCACCCGGGCTACGGCCCCGACACGCTCCAGGCGTACCGGGACGTGACGCCGCTCGCGTGGGGGGAGCGGTTCCACCGCCGCGTGTTCGTGAGCGCGCCCGCGATGCGGCTCATCGCGGCGCGGGGCGGTCGCGCCTAACGAGGCGGCTCGCCGCGGGCGGCGACGAGTGTCCCGGGGGTGCGAGATGGCTCCCCGGGGTGCTCGCGCCGCCGTCGGCCACGACATTCGCGCCATGCCGCGGACCGCCCGCACCCGATGCGCCGGACGAGGACGGGCCGACGCTGTGGCGTTAGGCGCCCGCGGGTGGCGACGGCGTGAGGGCTTTCCGCAGGTGGCAGTGGGTGTGCCCCGACGGGAAGCCGGGGAGCTCGGCGAAGACCGCGTACCCGCGGCCTTCGTAGAACGGCCGCGCCTGGAAGTCGAACGTGCCGAGCCACGCGCCGCGACACCCGCGCCCGGCCGCGACCGCCTCGCCGCGGGCGAGCAACCCGCTCCCGTGTCCCCGGCCGCGCAGCGCCTCCGCGACCCACAGGCCGTCGATCATCAGCCACGCCCACATCGTCGCCCCGACCAGCCCGCCGACGATGTCGCCGTCCGCGGCCCGGAGCGCGAGACACAGGGGCTGGTAGTCGCGGGCGCCCACGTCGGACGGATCGGCACCGCGGATCCCGCGACGGATCGCGTCGTGGACGGCGCGGGACTCGTCGGGTTCGAGGGTGATCGTGTACGGCATAGCGGTGGTCGGCGGTGTGTGGAACGGACGCCGCGGGCGGCTCCGGAGATCGCGTCGGCGAAACGGAGCCGGCTCGCGAGCCCCGCAGGTTGGCGGCCACGGCGCATCTTGCGCCGCGCACCCCGGGGACGCCGGCCCCCCTCGTCGGCCGGGACACCCGGCGCGTGTCGAGGAGCCAACGCGGCTCCTACACCGCAGGTCCGCCGCCGTCAGACACCGCCTCTCCGGACCGGAATTCCGTCACGCGTGACCCGCGACGTCCGGTGCGCGAGGTCCGGCCGCTGCCCGTGGTGTCGCGCCGCACGGCAGCCCGGCGCAATATCGGGCGGCGCTGACCTTGCGGCTTAGCGCGTCACCGAAGCGGCGGTCGTGTGACACACCACCGGACGTGCGCGAAGCGGTGGACGCGGCGGAACATGGGCCTCAGACCTACCATCTGACCTGCTCTGGGCTCGCCTACAGGTGGAGGACGCGTTCGACACGCGTCCGGCCGCGCAGGACGCCGAGGCGGTACGCGTTCCCGGGCCGATTGAGCAACACCGTGAGGCGCTCCACCCCGAAGTCCGTCGCGGCCCGCCCGTCGACGGTGAGGAGCACGTCGCCCGCCTGCAAGCTGGCGCGGGCCGCCGCCGACCCGGGGTGCACGGTGCTCACCGTCGGCATGCGGTGGTACGCCGCCGCGAACAGCTCCAGCCCGCCCCGCGGGCCGCGGTCGAACGCGTCCCCGAACCGCGCGTTCGGCTCGAGGAACAGCCGCCCGTGCGGGTAGTCGAACACGCACGTGAACCGGCCCCAGACCGCGTTCCCGATGAGGGCGATGTCGGACGCGACGCCCGGCACCGCGGTGAGCGTAAATCGGCCGACGCGCACCGTGTCGAACGTGCCGACGACGACGCGGTACGACGCCCCGAGCCCGCTCGTGCTCACCTCGTAGCGGGGCGCCGTCGTCGATTGGCGCACGAGCGAGTCGTCGACCGCGTCGCCCGAGCCGCTGTCGACGATGAGCGTGCGCGCCACCGCCGGGCGTCCGCCGTCCCGCACCTGGATCGCGACGCGCGGTTGCCGCCGGACCAGCGTCCAAGATGTGGCCGCGCGGGCCGCACGTCCAGCGGGTACGTCCGGGTACGTCCGGGTACGTCCGGGTCGACCGACGGGCGAGCGGGCGCGTCAGCGGTCGGACGCCGGGTGGGGCGTGTGCGGCGCGCGCCCGAGGTCTTGCCACCGGGTCTCGCGCACCGCGACGCCGAAGTGCTCGGCCGCGGCGCGCACGTTCGCGAACGCGAGATCGCGGTCCGCGTCGGTCACCCCGGCCACCTGGTCGAAGCGGGCGAGGGCGGCCCGCACGTGCCCGGCGTCGGTGAGTGGGAGCTTGCGATGGGCCGGCAGGCCGTAGGCGGTGTCGGGCAGGTCGTCGCGCTCGGACGCGTCGAGGCGGCGGTCGTGGTTGCGGTCGACGTCCGCCGGCGGCGGACGCCAGGTCGGCGTCGGTGGCATCGCTCGAAGTGGGCCGGGAACGAAGCGGTCTGCGTTCCCCGACCGCGCGCGCGGCGCATGCCGCTGTGCCGTACGCTGCATCGCGTGCGCGTGCCCGCCCATATTGCGGCCGGGTAACGTCGGGTGGGCGCACGGGACGCGGAGCCGGTGGAGTGAGCAGCGACGGGAGCAGCAACGGAAGTGGAGCGGGACCCGGCGCCGCGGCATCGGCCGACGGCCGGACTCGGGCGGACGCAGACGGGGGTCCAGCCCCCGTCTCGCCGGCCATCGACGTCCTGTTCTCCGGCGGCGGCGAGATGGCCCAGCGCTGCCGCGTCCTCGACTGGGCGTCGACCCCGCTCGGTCCCGTCGCGACGTGGCCCGCCACGTTGCGCGTCGCGGCGCAGATGGTGCTCGCCGCGGGGCTGCCCAACATCGTGCTGTGGGGTCCGGAGCTCGTCCAGCTCTACAACGACGGCTACGCGCGCCTGATCCGCGCCAAGCACCCGTCCGCCCTCGGCTGCGGCAACCGGGAGACGTGGCCCGAGGTGTGGCACCTGAACGGGCCCATCTACGACCGCGTGTTCGCGGGCGAGACGGTCACGGTCGAGGACGCGTACTACCCGCTGCTACGCCAGGCGGCGGGGGGCGCCGAGGGAGCGTGGGTCCAGGAGGACGCGTACCTCACGATCAGCTTCAGCCCGATCCGCGACGACGCGGGGGCGGTCGCCGGCGTCCTCGCCAACATGGTCGAGACCACGCGCGAGGTGGAGCGGCGGCGCTCGGAGGCCGAACGCGACCGGTTCGCCGCGGCGCTCGACGTCGAGCGGGCGCGGCTGACGGCGGTGTTCCGGCAGTCGCCGTCGTTCCTCGCCGTCCTGCGCGGGCCGGAGAACGTCTTCGAGTTCGTCAACGACGCCTACGAGCAGCTGATCGGCCGCGGGCGCGACGTGGTCGGCCGGGCGTTGTTCGACGCGATCCCGGAGGCGCGCGGCCAGGGGTTCGACGCCCTGCTGGGTCAGGTGCGCGCGACGGGCGAGCCCCTCGTGTTCCGCGACCTGCCGGTGCTGCTCGACCGCGCGCCGGGGGCGCCCCGCGCGGCGGGCGTGCTCGAGGAGCGATTCCTGGACATTACATACCTCCCCCTCGTCGAGGCCGACGACGCGGGCGCGGCGCCCCGCGTAACGCCACGCGTGCCGACCCACGACGCGGTGATCGCCCACGGCACCGACGTGACCGCGGCGGTCCGGGCGCGGCGCGAGGCCGAGGCGGCGGCCGCCGAAGTCGCCGACGCGAACGCGCGCCTGGAGGAGCAGCAGGTCGAACTCGAACTCACGAATCAGCAGCTGCAGGACAACGCCGCCGAACTCGAAATGCAGGCCGAGGAGCTGCAGGCCACGGCCGCGCACCTCGAAGAACGGACGCAGGACGCCGAGGCGGCCCTGGCGGCGCTCCGCGACAGCGAGGCCCGGTTCCGCACCGTGCAGGACGCCTCGCCGCACGGGTTCGGACTGCACCGGCCGGTGTACGGCCCCGCCGGCGCGGTCGTGGACTTCACGATCCCCTACGTCAACGCGGCGGGCGCCCGCATCGTCGGGCGGTCGGCCGCCGACATCACGGCCGGCACGATCCTGGACATCTGGCCGGCGACCCGGGGCGAGGGCATCTTCGGCGATTACGTGCGGGTCCTCGAGACCGGGGAGCCCGGCTACCGCGAGGTTCTCTACGAGCACGACGGCCTCGCGGCGGGCCTCGCGATCACGGCCGTGCGGATCGGTGGCGCGGGGCCCACCGACGGCCCGGGGGTCGCAGGTGCCCCGGACGCGGGCGCGGAACTCGGGGTCACGTTCACCGACATCACCGCCCGGTTCCGGGCCGAGCAGGAACGCGCCCGACTCCTCGCCGACCTAGGGGCCGAACGCGAGCGCCTCCGCGTCCTCATTCGCCAGATGCCCGCGCCGGTGGCGCTCACCGACGGGCCCGCGCACCGCTTCGCGCTGGTCAACGCCGCGTTCCGCCGGATCAGCGGCGGCGGGCGCGACGTGACCGGGCTGACGCCCTCCGAAGCGTTCCCCGAGGTCGCCGGCCAGGGCTTCTCCGAGCGGTTCACCGAGGTGTACGCCACCGGCGCGCCGTGGGTCGGGCCCGAGACGCCGGTGCGGTTCGACCGCGACGGCACCGGCGTCGTGGACACCTGGTTCGACCTGCGCCTCGAGCCGGTCCGCGACGGGGCGGGGCGCGTGACCGGGGTCCTCACCGTCGCCGTGGACGTGACGGAGCCGGTGCGCGCGCGGCGCGAGGTCGAGCGGCTGCTGGCGGACAGCGAGGCCGCGCGCGCGGAGGCGGATGGGGCCCGGGCCGCCGCGGAGGCGGCGAACCAGGCCAAGAGTCAGTTCCTCGCCAACATGAGCCACGAGCTCCGCACGCCGCTCAACGCCATCGGCGGGCACGTGCAACTCGTCGAGCTGGGGCTCCACGGCCCGGTCACGCCCGAACAACGCGGCGCGCTCGCCCGCGTGCAGAAGGCGCAGCACCGCCTCCTCGCGCTGATCAACGACGTGCTGAACTACGCCAAGCTCGAGGGCGGGCGCGTCGAGTACGACCTCCAAGTCGTCGACCTCCGCGACGTGCTGACCGACGTGGCGCCGCTCCTCGAGCCGCAGATGGCGGCGAAGGGGCTGGCGTTCGACGTCCGGCTGCCGGACGGCCCATGCCAGGTCTGGGCGGACCGCGACAAGCTCGGGCAGGTGCTCGTCAACCTGTTGTCGAACGCGACCAAGTTCACCGACGCCCGGCCGGCCGAACCGGCCGGCTCGGCGGGGGAGGAGGCTGGGCGGATCGTCGTGGACCTCAACACCCGGGCGGACGTGGGGGACCTCGTCTTCGTGCGGGTCCTCGACACCGGGCGCGGAATCCCGCGGGAGAAGCAGGCGGCCATCTTCGAGCCTTTCGTCCAGGTGCGGACCGGCTACGCGCAGGGCACCGAGGGGACGGGGCTCGGGCTCGCGATTAGCCGCGACCTCGCGCGCGGGATGGGCGGCGACCTGCGCGTGCGGAGCAGGCCCGGCGAGGGGGCGGCGTTCACGGTCACGCTCCGGCGCGCGGCGCCCCCGGTCGGCGACGGGCACCGCGGACCGTCCGACGACCCCTGACGGCGCCTCACCCTGTGTCCCGCGGGTCTGGCGCGCCTGACAGCGCCGCCCTTCCGTCGGTTGTTTCCGGCCGCGCATATTGCCGACCGCGGCCCGCCGTGTGACGGCGCGGGACGGGCGACACACCTCAGGCTCCTCTCGGACCGGCGCCTCACGGACGCATGACGGCGAGTGCACAGCCGGGGGGACGACGCGAGGCCCCCTCGACATACCCCCACACGACCGCCGGCGCGGCCGCGCTGTTCGCCGGCCCGGGCGAACTCCGGGCGCTGTGCCGAGCCCTCGACTGGAGCGTCACGCCGCTCGGCCCCGTCGAGACCTGGCCCGTCAGCCTGCGCACCACGGTCGCGATGCTGCTCGCGGCGCGCCACCCCATGATCCTGTTCTGGGGCCCCGAGCGCGTGCAGCTCTACAACGACGCCTACGTCCCGACGTTAGGCCCGGGGCGCCATCCGGCGGCGCTCGGCATGCGCGCGGCCGACTGCTGGCGGGGCGCGGTGTGGGACATCGTCGGCCCGCAGCTCGACCACGTAGTGGCCACCGGCGTGGCGACCTGGCACGAGGACCAGGCGGTGCCGCTGCCGCGCCACGGGACCGTCGAGGAGACGTACTGGACCTATAGCTACGGCCCTGCGTTCGACGACGCGGGCCGGGTCGCGGGCGTTCTCGTCGTCACGCAGGAGACGACGGCGCGCGTCGTCGGCGAGCGGGAGCGCCGTGCCGCCGTGGCCGCGCTCGCGGCCGAGCGGGACCGCTTGCGCCAGGCGTTCGACCAGGCGCCGGGCTTCGTGGCCGTGCTGCGCGGCCCGGAGCACCGCTACGAGTACGTCAACGGCCCTTACGCGCAAATGGCGGGGCACCGTCCGCTCGTGGGGCGGAGCGTGCGCGAGGCGTTCCCCGACCTTGCGGGGCAGGGCTTTTACGAACTCCTGGACCGGGTGTACGCCACGGGCGAGCCGTTCGCGGGCACGGCCGTACCGATCCAGCTCCAGCCCGTGCCGGGCGGCCCCGCCGAGGCGCGGCGCATCGACCTGATCTACCAGCCCCTCACGGAACCCGGCGACGCAACGGGCGCCCGTGATAGCGGCGCATCCGACGAGGCCGCCGCCTACGGAGGGGACGGCCGGCGACGGACCGGCCTCCGCGTCACGGGCATCCTCGTGCAGGGGCGCGACGTGACCGCGGCGGCGCGGGACGCCGAGGCACTCGGCGTGGCGGCGCGCGAGCACGAGCGGCTGCTCGCCGAGAGTGAAGCGGCGCGAGACGCCGCCGACCTCGAACGCCGGCGTCTCGCGGCGCTCCTCGAGCAGCTCCCGGTCGGCGTCTCCCTCGCGGAGGCCCCGGGCGGGCGGCTGCTCGTCAGCAACCCCGCCATCGAGCACATTTGGGGCACCGCGGCGCCGTCGGAGGGCGTCGACCACTACAGCGCCGACTATACCGGCTACCGCCCCCCCGACGGCCCCCACGCCGGGCGGCGGTACGCCAACGACGAGTGGCCGCTGGCGCGCGCGCTCGCGACCGGCGAGGTGGTGACCGACGAGGTGGTCGACGTCGAGCGCCCCGACGGGTCGCGGGTGACGGTCAGCCTGAGCGCCGCGCCGGTGCGCGACGCGGACGGGCGGATTGTGGGGGGTGTCGTCACCTCCCTCGACGTGACCGAGCGCGAGCGGCTCCTCGCGGCCGAGCGCGCGGCCGCCGGGCGGGTCATGCTGCTCCAGGCGCTCGCCGCCGCGTTCAACGCGGCGCTCACCCCCGAGGCCGTCGTCCACGTCCTGTTGGCGCACGGGGTCGCGGCGCTCGGGGCGACGACGGGGCTGGTCCTACTGCTGAGCGCGGACGGGACGCACCTGACGTGCGCCGGCGCGCACGGCTACCCGCCCGGCTTCGCCGCCCGATTCGACGCCGTGCCGCTCGACGCCGCCCTGCCCATCGCGGCCGCCGTGCGCGAGGGCCGACCCGTGTGGGTCGAGGACGCCGACGCGGCCGCGCGGGCGTACCCGGACCTCGTCCCGATCTACGCCGCGACCGGCAGCGGCGCGACCGCGGCCCTCCCCCTCGCCGATCTGGGGGGGCGGGTAATCGGCGCGCTGGCGTTCAACTATGCAACGTCCCGCACGTTCGACGCCGAGGGCCGCGCGTTCAAGGCGGCCGTGGCGCAGCAGTGCGCGCAGGCGCTCGAGCGCGCCCGCCTCTTCGCGGCCGAGCGGGCTGCGCGGGCGGAGGCGGAGGCGGCGAACGCGGCCAAGTCGCAGTTCCTGGCGACGATGAGCCACGAGCTGCGCACGCCCTTGAACGCCATCGGCGGCTACGTCGAGCTGATCGAGCTCGGCATCCGCGGGCCCGTGACGCCCGAGCAGCGGACCGACCTGGAGAAGATTCAGCGCAGCCAGCGGCACTTGCTGGGCCTGATCAACGGGGTGCTCAACTACGCGCGGGTCGAGGCCGGGGCGGTGCACTACGACCTCGCGGACGTGCTGCTCGACGAGGTGCTTGCCACCTGCGAGGCGTTGACCGCGCCCCAGGTCCGCGCGAAGGGGCTGACGCTCCGCCACGACGCGTGCGACCGGACGCTCCGGGTGCGCGCGGACCGGGAGAAGCTGCAGCAGGTCGTGCTCAACCTGCTCTCGAACGCGGTCAAGTTCACGGAGCCGGGCGGGCGGGTGACGCTGGCGTGCGCGGGCGACGCGGCGGCGGTCCGGGTGGCCGTCGCGGACACGGGGATCGGCATCGCCCGGGACCAGCTGGCGCGCGTGTTCGAGCCGTTCGTGCAGGTCGACGCGCGGCTCACGCGCACGCAGGAGGGCACGGGGCTGGGGCTGGCGATCAGCCGGGACCTGGCGCGCGGGATGGGCGGGGACCTCACGGCCGAGAGCGCGCCCGGCGCCGGCTCGACGTTCACCCTGACGCTACCCGCCGCTTAACCATTGCCGTCGGCTCGGTCGGCAACCTCTCCCGTGCGACGGGACCGGGCGCCCTCCGTGGACGGTGGGCGCCTCCACACGCGGTACGGAAGTTGACGTCCGACTCGCATCGGCGCACGGCTCGTGAGAGGGCCGCGACGTGGCGGCCGGTGACACGATCCCGCGGACACGAGACCACCCGTCTCGTGCGCAGCGTCTGGGGATTGCCGGCTTCCGGAGCCGACTGCGTCCGCGCACTCGGGGCGCGTACGACGGGCGCGTGCTAGGTGCGCCAGCTGAGCGCGTAGCAGGCGTCGTCCGGCAGGGCGCGCCAGTCGGGCGGGTAGTCCCACACGCGCCGCACGGCCTCGGGCGAGGCGAAGACCAGGCACCGCGGGCCCCGCGCGCCGTCGGCGTTGCCGGGCACGCCCGCGCCGTCCTGTTCGGTCACCGTCCACGTCACGCCGGCGCGGGTGAGCGTGCGGGGGCCAGCCCGCGCGGGCGCGGGAAGCGCTGTGGCCCGCTCGGGCGCGGGCGCGCCGCGCCGCGGGGCGCCCGGCCGGGGGGGATCCGGCTGGGGGGCGTGCGGTGCGAAATCGGGTGACTGCATGGGAGCGTACCATGCAGTTGCCGCGCCGCCGGCGGAGCCGGCTCCCGCCGGGGGGGCGCGCCGCGCACCGCCGCAATACGCGCGCGCCACGCGGTCACGCGCTCCCGGACGGGAGCAGCTCGGTGCGGTACGTGGGGGCGAGCGCCGCGGCCTTGGCTTGGAACGCCGCCTGCTCGTCCGGGCTGAGCGGCGGCGGCGGGGTCGTCCGGCCGGCGACGGAGACGCCGATCTCGCGGAAGAACGCCTCCTGCCCGGCGGGGACGCAGGTGCACAACAGCCGCGCCGGTGCTCGGGTCACGTTGTGGAACTCGTGGGGCGCGTTCGCCGGGATGTTGACCGTCTCGCCCGCGTGCAGCGCCATCTTCCGCCCGCGGAACGTCACCTCGATCTCGCCTTCGAGGACGCTGAACGTCTCCTCGAAGTCGTGCCGGTGCGGCGCGGGCCCGCCGCCCGGCGGCACGTGCATGTCGATCAGGGTGAAGCGGCCCGCGGTATCGTCCCCCGTGAGCAGGATCGTGTAGGTGTCGCCCACGACGCCTATGTGGGGCAACGCCTGGTCGGCGTTCGGCCGCGCGACCGCGAGCTGCCGGTGCGGGTCGTCGGGCGAGATCGGGAGGGCCGGAGGGGGCGGTGGGATCGTCATGCGTGCTCCGCGGTGCGTGGTGGGGCGCGTGGTCCGGTGTGCGGGGAGGGCGGTGCGGTAGTTTGGCGCAGTTTGGCGCGCGTCCGGCCGCCCCGCCAGCACGCACGTTCGGGTAACCGCCTCGAGTAGCCGACAACAGCGATGGCCATTCGTCTGACCCGTCGCGTGCGCCGCGACGTCCCGTACACCTGCCCCGTCGAGCTCACGCTCGACGTGATCGGGGGACGCTGGAAGCCGCTCCTCCTCTGGGAGCTGCGCGCCGGCGCGCGTGGGTTCAACGCGCTCGAGGCCGCGCTGCCGGGCGTGACGCACAAGGTGCTCGCCGAGCAGCTCGCCCAGCTGGTGCGCGACGGCGTGCTCGCGCGCACCGAGCGGGCGGCCGGCCCGCGGGGGCGGGCGCGGCGCGTCGACTACGCGCTCACGCCGTTCGGCCGGACGCTCCGCCCGGTGCTCGACGCGCTCGCCCGCTGGGCCAAGGCGCACCACGGCGCCGTCGGGGCCGCGCTCGCGCTCGACGGGCACGCCCCGGCCGACGCGTGGTGAGCGGGGGCGCGGGCCCGACGCCGCCGTGACCCCGACGTGGTCGGCGCCTGCCGCGGCAGGGCGCCGCGCTGCGGTCGCGTCGGGCGCGGCGCGGCGGCGCTTCGCAGCACGCCGATGCGGCATCAATCTCGGGTCAGGCGTGCGGCCCGGGCCGGCGCGCGTTAGCACGTTCGGCAGGTCCCGGCCGTCGACGCGTGGTGCGACGGCCCGCGCCTCGGGTCTGCCCGGCGCCGGAACGTCGCGGCCGCGCGACTCACGCGCGCGACGCGCGCCGGGCTGGTGGGTCATCCACGCCGGCGGCGTCACACGGTCCCCACGTGCGCGCCCGCGCCGTCTCCGGGTAGGTTGGCGGGAGGCTCAGTCGAACGCGTCGAGCGGCCGCCGGGAGTCGTGGAGCGCGGAGCGCGCGCCGGCGTGCCGAGCCGGTACCGGACCGGGACCGGAGCTGCGGCGCCGCGCCACGGAGGTGGACCACGGACGTGGAGGAGGGTGCATGCGCGGGGTGGACGTCAGGTCCTGGCAGGCGGTGCTCTCGACGCTGGTCGGCCTCGCGCTCGCCACGCTGATCGGCGTCGGGTTCCGCCTGCTGGCGATGTACACCATCCAGCAGCGGCGCGAGCGAGAGAACCGGCAGATCAACGAGCGCCTGCGCACGCTGATCGCGGCCTACAAGACGCTCGGCGGCTCGTTCACCGGCGACCTGGCCGTGGACCCGACGCACCTCCGCGACCTGCCCCGGCGCGACCTGCGCCGCGCCGGCGACCCCGCCGGCGGCCCCGGCGGTGGCCCGGCCGGTGGACGGGACGGGGCCGGGCCGCCGGCGGGCGTGTCCCCCGTGCCCGGTTCCACAGCCGGCCCCGCGCCCGGCGCCGGCTCCGACCGCGCGCGCCGGACGCGCGACGCGGTCGAGGCCGCGCTGTCGGACATTTTCCTTCTCGGGACCGAGGCGCACGTGCGGCTCGCCGCGCAGGCGGCGCGGGAGCTCGCCGCCGGCCGGCCGGTGCACACGCACGAGCTGGTGGTCGCGCTACGCGCCTTCGTGCGGTCGGCGCTCGGCCTCGAGCCCCTCCCGGCCGACGTCGTCCTCCCGCGGCAAGGCCCCCTGCGCCCGTCCGGGGCGTCTGGCGCGGGGGGGCGCGGCCGGGGCGAGGGCGGCGGCCGGGAGGAGGCGCGGCAGGCCGGCGGCGGAGGCAGCGGCGGAGGCGGCGGTCTAGGCGGTGGCCTGGACGGTGGCCTGGGTGCGGGCGGGCGGCTCGGGGCGGGTGACGCCAGCGACGAAGACGACGAGGACGAGGGACACCACCGGTAGACCGGACAGATTTTCCACGCAGCCGTACCCGCGATTCACTCTGTGACGCAGGGCCCGGTTCGGCGATTGTCCCTCCCCTGGGTCGCCGTCGCGGGTGGTGGACTGGGCCGCCGGACGTCCGCCCGGATTTCGCGCGAGTGCGCCGTTATGCTTGACCGCAACTCTCCGTATGCCGCGCGGCGGTCGCCTCGACGGCCCGCGCGATTCGAGCGGCGTTGCTCCTACCTCGGGCATCTGTGAAGCGGACCGTCCTCCTGTACGGCCTCGTCGCGGGCGCGCTGACCACCGCGCTCCGGGTCGTGGAATACCGCTACCTGGTGGTGGAGCACGCGCTCCAACTGTACGGCGGCCTGGTCGCCGCGCTATTCGCGGCGCTCGGGGTGTGGCTCGGCCGGCGGTTCGTCCGGCCGAGGGCGGCGATGCCGGTCGAACTCCGCGTCGAGACGCGCGAGGTGGTCGTCGAACGCGTCCGGGAGGTACCCGTCGAGGTCGTGCGCGAGGTCGTGCGCGAGGTGTCGCATGACCCACCCCCAGCGTCGTCCCTCCCCGGGGCCGCGACCGTGGCGGTCGCGGCCCCGACGACCGAGGCTCGCGACGCGACCGACCAGACGCCCCTCGCGCGACGGCTCGCCCGCTTCGGCGTCACCCGCCGCGAGCACGAGATCCTGACGCTGATCGCCGAGGGGCTCAGCACGCGCGAGATCGCCGCCCGCCTCGCGGTGAGCGAGCACACGGTCAAGTCCCATGCGGGGCGGCTGTTCGACAAGCTCGGGGCCCGCCGCCGCACGCAGGTCGTGCAGAGCGCGCGGGCCGCCGGGCTCCTCCCCTGAGCCGCCACGCCCTCGGCGGCCCGCGGCCGGGGCGCAGCAGCACCCTCCCCCGAAAGGATGAGGCGACGTGCGCGCCGCCCCCGCTGGGCGACCGCTGCAGCCGGGCCGCACCCGATCCACGCGCACCTCATCCTTCCGGGCGATGCGCCGCCCGAGGTCCCGCGGCATCGTGTCTCCACGTACTACCAGCCTGACGCGCGCCTCCGACCGAACGGCGCGTACGTCCCGCGCTGCGCCTCGCGCGGCGTATCCCTCCTCTCCACCGGAGTGCCCCATGCCCCTCATGCCCTCGGTGCGGCGGCCAGTGCTCACGTACGGCCTGCTCGCCGGCGCGGTGCTGTCGGCCTTACTGGTCATCACCCTGCCCCTGGAAGACCGGATCGGGCCCGACCGCGCCCGGTGGCTCGGCTACGCGACGATGGTCGGGGCGCTCCTGCTCGTCTTCGCGGCGGTGCGCGCGGACCGCGACGGGGTGGCGGGCGGCGTGGTGAGCTTCGGACGCGCGCTGGCCGTCGGCGCGCTCACGGTGCTCGTGGCGAGCGCGTGCTATACGGCGACTTGGGAGATGCTCTACTTCCGCGTCTACCGCACGCACTTCTTGGCCGAGATGGAGAGCCATGCCCTCGCCACGCTCCGGGCGCGGGGCGCCTCGCCGGCCGCCGTCGCGGCGAAGCGGGCAGAGCTCCGCCGCTTCGCCGCCCTGTACGACAACCCCGCGGCGAACGCCGCGATCACCTTCCTCGAGCGCCTGCCCGTCGGACTCCTGATCGCCGTCGCCGCCGCCGCGACCCAGCGCCGGCGCCGCCCGGCCCCGGGCCGGTCGGACCAGGCGCCGGCCCCGGCCGGGATGCCGGCCGGATGACGGCAGGAACACCAGCAGCCTCGATCCCGTCGCCTCCCCTCACGACTCACCCCAACGTCCTCTGTATGGCTGCCCCCATCGTGTATTTCGAGGTCGCCGGCCCCGACGCCGCCCAGCTCCGCGCCTTCTACGCGGAGGTGTTCGACTGGCAGGTCGGCGCCGACAACGCCATCGCCGCGGCCCGCGCCGGCGGTCCGCGCGGCGGGGTGCGCCAGGACCCGCCGGCCACGTTGTTCTACGTCGGCGTGCCCGACGTCGTCGCGACCGTGGCCGCGATCACGGCCGCTCGCGGTCCTCGAAGGGGTCACGCGCGATGCGGCGTCGGCGCCCTGGTGGGAGCGGGACCCGCGGGTCGCGGCCCACCTCACGCCCACGATGCGCGGGTCGCTCGCGGTCCGGGTGCCGCCCGGGCCCTGGAGCGCGTACCGGCTCGCGGACGCCGAAGCGGCGGTCGGGGCGCTCGCCCGCGCCGGGGTGCCGGTCCTGGCGGGCACGAACGCCCCGGGGCCGGGCACGGCGCACGGTGCCAGCCTGCACCGCGAACTGGAACTCCTCGTCGCTTCGGGCCTCTGTCCGGTCGAGGCCCTGGCGTCCGCGACGTCGACGCCGGCGCGGGTGTTCGGGCTGCACGACCGCGGCCGCATCGCCGTCGGGCTCCGCGCCGACCTGCTGCTGGTCGACGGCGACCCGAGCGCGGACGTGCGGGCCACGCGCGCCGTCGCGGGCGTGTGGAAGCTCGGTGTGTCGCACGTATGGCCGGCG
This sequence comes from Gemmatimonadetes bacterium T265, assembly GCA_019973575.1. Lineage (NCBI taxonomy): Bacteria > Pseudomonadati > Gemmatimonadota > Gemmatimonadetes bacterium T265. Next base: position 1,245,413 of record BPUI01000001.1, on the reverse strand, counting down.
GACACGCGCTGATCCGGCACCCGTGCCCGCCGACGGGCATGCGGGTGCGCGCGTGCGCATTCGTGCGCGCGCTCGTGCGCACGATCCATCGGTGGGGCGGCCTGGTGAACCCTCGCGTCCGCGGGACTGCGGCCCGGTCCCGCCGGGGTTCCCTCCTCCACGACCGGAGTGTCGCGTGCGACCCACGTTCGTCGCCCTCGTAGCGTTCGGCGGTGGCGCCCTACTCCTGCGGCCGGGCGCCGCCCCCACCTGGCCGACGCCCGCCGGCCAGCCCGCGACGCCGGCGGCGACGCCCGCCCCGCGGCCTCCCGGCCGGCTCGTCGACCTCGGCGGATACCGCCTCCACCTCTACTGCACGGGACTCCGCGCCGGGCACGGCTCGCCGACGGTCGTGCTCTCCCCCGGGGCCGGCGACTTCTCCGTCGACTGGGCCCTCGTCCAGCCCGGCGTCGCCGCGGCCACACGGGTCTGCGCCTACGACCGCAGCGGCGAGGCGTGGAGCGACCTGGGGCCGGCGCCCCGGACGCTCGACCAGGAGGTGTACGACCTGCACCGCCTGCTGGCCGCCGCCGGGGAGCGCGGCCCGTACGTACTCGGCGGCCAGTCGATGGGCGGCCTCGTCGCCCGGCTCTTCGCGGCGGCGTACCCGCGGGAGACCGCCGGGCTCGTGCTGGTCGACGCCTTCAGCGAGGACGCCCAACTTTCGCAGAGCGGCCGCCTGGTGCGAGTCCGGCTGGCGGCGCAGCCGCGGGCTGTCCCGCCCCCGCGCGATTCGGTCGGCGCGGCCGACCAGGTGGGCACGGACGAAGAGCGGAAGATCCGGACGTTCATGACGCAGATCGGACCGCCCAAGATCGAGCCGCCCTACGACCAGCTACCGCCGGCCGCGCAGCACGCGCGCCTGTGGGCCCTCGCGCAGCCCGCACATTACGCGAGTGGGGACGACTACCTGCCCGAGACCGCGGCCCGGGTCTACGCCCAGACGCGGGCGACGCCGCACCCGCTCCGCGACATGCCTCTCGTCGTGCTGGAGCGCAGCCGGGACGAGTACCCGCCCGACGTCGCGGCCGTGCTGTCGCGCGAGCACCGCGAGCAGCAGCGGCGGCTCGCGGCCCTCTCGACCTCGGGCGCGCTGGTCCGGGTGCCGAACGCCGGGCACCACATTCAGCTCGACCGGCCGCGCGCGGTGATACGCGCCATCGTACGGGTCGTCCGCCGCGCCCGACGGTAGGGTAGGCGGGCCGTCGCGCGTGCGGCCGTCCGCCGCCCGCGGCCGTCCGACGCCGAACACGAGCGTCCCACAATCGCACACCGGCCAGCCGGCGCCGTGATCGGCGGCGGTCCGTAAGGCGCGTGTACGCAACGGCTTGCGCCCCGTGGCCGGGCGGCACGCCGCTTCCCTCGCGTCGGGTGGCCGCGGCCGCCTCCGGCGGCACGCCGCGCGTGGCCCCGCGGTTCGCCTCCAGGGTTCCCCATGCTCACCGACCTCCGCCTCGCCGTGCGCGCGCTCGCCCGCGCCCGCGCTTTCGCCGCCGCCGTCGTCCTCACCCTCGGCCTGGGGATCGGGGCCAACGTCACGATGTTCGGCGTGGTGGACCGGCTCCTCTTCCGCCCGCCCGCGTTCCTGCGCGACCCGGCCACGGTGCACCGCGTGTACTTCCGCGCCGTGAACCGGGGCGTCGTCTCCACCCAGCGCACGGCCGAGTACACGCGCTACCAGGACCTCGCCCGGTGGACCACGGCCTTCTCGCCGGTCGTGGGCGTCGCCCGCCTCACGCTCGCCGTGGGGACGGGCGACGCGACGCGCGAGCGGCCCGTGCTGGCCGTGAGCCCGGCGTTCTTCGCCCTGTTCGACGTCCGCCCTGCGTTAGGCCGCCTCCTCGTGGACGCCGACGACGCCACGCCGCGCGGCGCCGACGTCGCGGTGCTCGGCTACGACTTCTGGCGCACCGCGTACGGCGGCCGCGACGTGCGCGGCGCGGTCGTGCAGGTCGGGGCCCAGCGGCTGACCGTGGTGGGCGTGGCGGCCCCCGGCTTCGCCGGCGTGGACGTCGGGGCGCCGCCGGCCCTCTACCTCCCGATCACGACCTACGCCGCGGCGGCCCAGCCGAACCGCGACGACCCGACCGACTACTACACGCGCTACCACTGGCGCTGGATGGAAGTCCTGGTCCGGCGGAAGCCGGGCGTCACCCTCGCGCGCGCCACGGCGGACGCGGACCAGGCGTACCGCCGGAGTTGGGAGGCCCGGCGCGCGGTCGAGCCGTCGCTCCCGCCGGCCGGGGTGGCGCAGCCGGGCGCGGTCGTCGCGGCGGTCCACCTCGGCGCCGGGCCGGACCCGAGCCTCGAGGCGCGCACCGCGCGCTGGGTGGCCGGGGTCGCGGCGGTGGTGCTGCTGATCGCCTGCGCGAACGTCGCGAACCTGTTCCTCGTGCGCGCGCTCGGTCGCGCGCGCGAGTCCGCCGTCCGGCTCGCGTTAGGCGGCCGCCGCGCGCGCCTGGCGCGCCAGGTGCTCGCCGAGACGCTCGTACTCGCCGCCGCGGGCGGCGTGGTTGGGCTGACCGTCGCGTGGCTGGGCGGCGCCGTGGTCGGGCGCCTGCTGCTCGCCGACGGCCCGGCCGACGCCGGGGCGGTCGGCGTGTGGACCGACGGGCGGACCGTCGCGGCGACTGGGGGATTCGCGGCGGTCGCCGGGCTCCTCGCCGCCCTCGCGCCGGCGTGGCTCGCCGGCCGTGCGGGCGACGCCGGCGCGGCGCGTCTCGCGGGGGCGCTGCGGGCGGGCGGGCGCGGCGGCACGGCGCCGCGGAGCCGGCTCGGGGGCGCGCTGGTCGTGGTGCAGGCGGCGCTCTCGGTCGTACTGCTCGTCGGCGCCGGGCTGTTCGTGCGCAGTTTGGGTCGGGTGCGTGCGCTGCCGCTCGGCTACGACGTGGCGCCGGTGCTCGTCGTCCATCCCGAGCTGCGCGGGGCGCCGGCGGACGACCGCACGAGCGCCCGGTTGGAGCGCGCGCTCTTCGACGCGGCCGCCGCCGTCCCCGGCGTCGAGCACCTCGCGTGGGTGACCACCGTGCCGTTCCTGCGCACGAACGTGAATCCGCCCACGGTCCCCGGCCTCGACTCGGTGGGCCGGTTCGGCGAGTTCACGTACCAGACGGCGACGCCGGATTACTTCCGCACGATGGGCACCCGCCTCGTGCGCGGCCGCGGCTTCACCATCGCCGACCGCGCGGGGGCGCCGCGGGTGGCCGTGGTGAGCGCGACCATGGCGCGGACGCTCTGGCCCGGCCGGGAGGCGCTCGGACGTTGCGTGCACGTGTTCGCCGACACGATGCCGTGCGCGACCGTCGTCGGCGTGGCCGAGGACATCGTCCAGCAGGAACTCACCCCGTCGGCCCGCCTGCACTACTACCTGCCCCTCGAGCAGAACCGGGATTGGGCGGGGGGCGGCTGGGCGCTCCTGGTCCGCGTGCGCGGCGACGCGGCCCGAGAGAGCGATCAGGTACGCCGCGCGCTGCAGGCGGTGCTGCCCGGGCCGGCGTACGTGACCGTGCAGCCGCTGCGCGACGTCGTGGACGACCAGGAGCGGGCGTGGCGGCTGGGCGCGACGCTCTTCACCGGGTTCGGCGCGCTCGCCCTCGTGGTCGCCGCCGTCGGCCTCGCCGGGGTGGTCGGCTACGACGTCGCCCGGCGCCGCCACGAGCTCGGCGTGCGGGCGGCCCTCGGGGCGCGGGCGGGCGACCTGGTGCGGGTCGTCCTCCGCCAGGGCGTGCGGTTCACCGCCGCGGGCGTGGTGGTCGGGAGCGTCCTGGCGCTCGCGGCGAGCCGCTGGCTGGCGCCGCTGCTCTTCCAGCAGTCGGCGACGGACCCGCGCGTCTACGGCGGCGTGGCCGCGGCGATGCTGCTCGTCGCCCTCGGGGCGAGCGCCGCGCCTGCGGCCCGCGCGGCCAGGGCCGACCCGAACGCCGCGCTCCGGGCGGAGTAGCCGGCGCGGCCCGGGCGCCCGCGGCGGCCCGCCCGCCGGCGCTTCCCCTACCCTCCTACACAGTCAGTTCCGCGATCCAGGGCAGCACGTCTCACCCGGTAAGCCGTCATGCGGTCGCGACGAGTGCTGACCCGGCGATGCGCGTCGACCCCCTGGCCCCGACACGCGCGCCTCGGGCGACGCGACAGCACCCGGCGAGTCGCACCGCGAGCACAGGAGCCGCACGTGTCGGTGACACTCGTGGCCGAGGACTCCGTTGTGGCATCGACGTCCCGTGCCGTCGTGGCGGCACGCCCGGCGACCGGCCGGCGTCGCCTCCCCCACCGCACACCCCGGCCATGCGGCGGTTCGTCCTCCTGTTGGCGGTGCTGTTTGTTGCGCTCGCTTCTCTAAGCGCGCAGGTCGCCCCGACGGTGCCCGCCGCGCTCAACGCGCAGATCATCGACCGGTACGATCAGGGCGACACCGCCGCGCTCCAGGCCCTCTGGGTCGTGGAGCCGAACAAGGCGTGGCTCGCGGGCTTCCTGCGCCATCTGCGCGACCAGACGGGCGCGATCACGGCGACGCGCCAGGTCGCCCGCTACCCGGCCGGCGGGGGGTTCACCTGGCAGGGGGAGCGCGCGAACCTGCGCTTCGACTTCTACACGACCGGCGGCGCGGTCGTCGAGGACTGGCGGCTCACCGACTTCACGCCGCAGCCAGCCGCGGCGCCACGCACGGTCGCCACCGATAACCCACTGCGCACGGCGCAGGACCGCCTCGTCCACCAGGCGGCGCTGCTCTACCTCGCGGATACGGGCACGGTGGGCCTCTCCATCGGCGTGCTGCGGCACGGGCGGCGGGCGTACTACAACTACGGCGAGTCGGCGCGGGGGGCGCACGCGCTCCCCACGCCGCGGACGTTCTACGAGCTGGGGTCGATCACGAAGACCTTCGTGACCACGCTGCTCGCCAAGGCCGTCACCGACGGGCGGGTGCGGCTCACAGACGACGTCCGCCGGTACCTGCCGGACCCGCCGGGGGCGTACCCGAATCTGGCGTACGCGGGCCGCCCGATCCGGCTCGTGGACCTGGCCAACCACACCTCCGGCCTGCCCTTCTGGACCATCACCCGGCCGGACAGCCTGGACCGGCTCACGCCCGTCCAGCAACACCTGTTCTACGAGACGTACACGCTGCAGGACCTCGCGCGCGACCTGCACGGCGTCACCCTCCACGCCGCCCCGGGCACGCGCTACGAGTACTCGGGCGCGGGCATCAATACACTGATCCTCGCCCTCGAGCACGTCTACGGCCGGGACTTCGAGCGGCTCGTGCGGGACTACTACGGCGCGCGCTACGGGATGACGGACACGAAGAAGGTGTTGGGCGCGGCGGAGATCCGGCGGGCCGTGACCGGCACCGACGAGCGGGGGCTGCCGGTGCCCTACTTCGCCCAGTACACGGCCGCGCTCGGGCCGGAACTCGTCTCCACGCCGGCCGACCTGCTCACCTACCTCGCCACCAACTTGTCCCCCGAGCCGGCGCTCGTGCTGTCGCACCGGCCCACCTACGCCTTGCCGCACTCGACGGAGCGGATCGGGCTCGGGTGGCGGCTGGGGCACGACTGGTTCCGCGACCGCACGATCTACCACACCGGCAGCGGCTTCGGCGGGAACAGCGCCGCCTACCTGTACCCGACGCGCGGACTCGGCCTCGTGGTGCTCGTCAACGAGAAGCGCGACCAGGGCCGCGTGGACGCCCTGGTGACGCGCTTGGTGGAGGGATTGCGATGAGCGGCGGCGGGCGGCCCCCGGATCAGCACCGCCGATGAGAGTCGCCTGCGGTCGAGTTCGCGAACGCCGGCGGGTGTCCCTCAGCCGTGGGGCTCCGTTGGCGAACTCGACCGGCTGCCACAGTTGCGCGACGTCGTCCCCTCACGTGCCCCAGGGCCCGGTCCCGGTTCACCCCACGGCGACCGAATCCGCCAACAGGTGCGTGGCTCGTGCGTCACGGAGACCCGGGGCCAGATCGCGTTACGGGTCAAGTACCGCGCGCTGCACGTACGCCGCGTCCGAACACACGTGCCTGCACGACCGGACGGCCGCCGTGGTCGGCCTCGAGTTGGCGGTAGACACCGAGGGGGGTAGACACCGGGGGTGCCTGACCGTGGGGTCACCCGGCGCTTCACCACAGCACGGCGAGCGCGGCGGCGCCGACTGTCGCGCCCAGAACGACGTTCAGTGCCCGTTCGCCGCGCGCCGACAGCGCGACCCGGCCGAGCGCCGCGCCGGCCCCGAGCCAGGCGAGGTCGACGGTCACCGCGACCGCGACGCACAGCCCCCACTTGAGGAGCGCGTCGGCCCGCGCGTCGGCGGCTCCGCCGCCGAGGAGACGGAAGGAGGCAAACAGCGACGCGCAGGCGAGGTAGGCCTTCGGGTTGGCGGCGCCGAGGACGAGGCCGGCACGGGCCGACGCTCCCGCGTTCAATGCGTGGCAACCTGACGGCCCCGGCTCCGGCGGGGCGCCCGCGGCCGGGCGCGCGGCCGCCCGATCATCGGCCCCGCGGACGGGCGCGGCGGCGATGTGCCACGCCAGTCATCCCAAGTACGCGGTTCCGGCGACGCCGAGGGCGGTCGCGGCCGCCGGCGCGGTCGCGAGGGCGGCGGCGAGCCCCGCCGCGCTCACCCCGAACGCGCCCGCGAGCCCGACCTGCAGGCCGAGGTAAAACCGCAGGCCGCCGAGGCCGCGCGCGCGGCCGACCGCGACCAGGGCGGCGATGCCGGGGCCCGGCGAGCCGAGCAGGACGACGGCGGTCGTGACGAACAGGGCGAGACTGGTGCCGGGCCGGTGCAGCCGGGCGGGCTCGAGGAGTACCACGGTCAGCATGGTAGCCCCCACACGAGATGCGGGGGCGCCCTTGGTCGCCGACGCGGGCCGAGCGTGGCGAACGCCCGGCTGACCGGTCGTCCGTCGCAGCGCCCCTCGGCCTCGCGTGTCCCGGGACACGGCGTGGCGCGCCGCGCGGGACGTTGTGCGCCCGAATGTCGTCCGCGCCGCCAACATCGGCAAGCGCCCCCAATGAGCGCGTGGTGCGCAACGGGCTGCCGAGGATGCGGGCGAGCATGCGCGCACGACGTTAGGCAAGACGGCCGTCACCGCGGCGACGCCGGCCCGCCTCACCCGAGCCGAACGGTCGTGTTGTGGACGCCTGCGCCGCGTCTCACTCCGAAGATTGCGCCTAACGCCAACGCAACGTGCGTTCGCGCGAACGCGTGAGCTCTGCGACGGCCCGAACGGCCGAGACGTCTACCGGTGCGACATCAGGGGCTGCGGTCCTCGGCTCGCCGGTAGGCGCGGGGCGTGATGCCGGCGTGGCGCCGGAACGCGTGCGCGAGGTGGCTTTGGTCGGCGAAGCCGCAGGAGAGGGCGACGTCGGACAGCGGGCGCGCCGTCTCGCGCAGCAGCACGGCGGCCCGCTCGAACCGCCGGTGGCGCAGGTACTCGCCGGGCGTGCAGCCCAGGTGCCGCCGGAACACACGGGCGAGGTGCACGGGGTGCACGCCGGCCGCGCGCGCGAGGTCGGCGACGCGCACGGCCTCGCCGCAGCGGTCGTCGAGGAGCTCGCGGGCGACCGCGAGCCAGCGCGGCGGCGCCGCGGCCACGTCGGTGCGCTCGCTGCGGCGGCCGGGCGCCGCGGCCGCGAGGAGGGTGAGCGCGAGCGACTCCCCGAGCAGCGCCTCACGGCCCGACTCGTCGCCCGTCACGGCGCGGGCGAGGCGCCGCGCGAGCGCGAGCGCGTCCGGGTCGCGGAGCACCGTGGCCGCCTCCGGCGCCCGGCCGTCGGTGGCCGCCGCGTCCACCAGGTCGGCCCCGACCGAGAGCGTGAGGAAGCGGCCCTCGAACTGCGGGCCGCCTCGCCGGCTCGCGCCGCGGAGTGCCTCGAAGCGGTCCCGGTGCGTGGTACCGGCCGGGTTGTAGACGAGTAGCGGGCCGGCACTCACGGCCGGGGCGCCGGCCGCGGTCGAGACGTACAGGCCCGCGAGCACGAAGACGAAGTGGGCCTCGGCGTGCGCGTGCCGTTCGACGACGCGATGCGGGTCGGCGTCCAGCACCGCCACCTCCAGCCCGGGCGCGGCGCGCCGCACGTCAGGGCGTCCGTAGAAGGCGCCGAACGGGAGGACGCGCCCCGGCGACTCGGCGCCGGCCAGGGCCGCGCCCGGCGCGGCGCCCGCGTGGCTGCCGCGCGGACCCGCGCGGCCGGGCAGATCGGATGGCATGGCCGAATGTTGCGGCGGTACAAGACGGGCGGCAGGGTGCGCGCTCACTTCCCCCGACCAGCCGCAGCGCGCGCGCGCCGGCGGAGGACGCGATCACGGGAGAGGGTTGATGCAAGGTGAGGGAAGGACCGCGCGTGCCACCGCGCTCATCACCGCCGCCAGCGCGCTGGCGGGGCTCGCGACTCCTGCGCCGTCGCAGCCTGCGCCGCTACCGGCTACGGGGTCACCCGTCGTGGCAGGCGACGACCTCCTCGGCCTGTGGGGCGGCGAGGCGCTCCTCGGCCCGCAGGTGCGCGGCGACCTCCTGCTCGAGCGCGGAGGACCCGGGGGGCGCCGCTGGACGGCCCGGGTGGCCGGGTTCGAGGTCGCGGCGGACCAGGCCGGCGACAGCGTCGTCCTTCGGCTGCCGGGCGGGCAGGGGACGGTTCGGGCCCGGGTGTCTGGGGCCCCGCCGGACCGCCCAACGGACGGGATGCCGAATGGGCGCCACGGCTCGACCCCTGACGGGTTCTGGGTGCAGCCGGCCGACGGCGACGGCCCGCCCTACGCGACCCCGCTGCGCTTCCGCCCGGCGGGTGACGGCGGCGCCGGGGTCGGCGCGTGGCGCGCGACCGTCACGCCGCTCGACGCGCGCTTCCCGCTCTACCTCTGGGTGCGCCGCGGCGGCGACGGCGCGCTCCAGGGCGTCTTCCGCAACCCCGCGGCGAACTGGCCGGGGCGCGCCGGCGTGTACGGGGTCGTGCGCGACGGCGAGGTCGTCACCTTCCTCGACCCGCGGACGAAGCGGCCCAAGTACCGGCAGCCGTACGATTCGGCCGGGCGCACGCTGCTCTTCGACTTCGGCGGGCCCATCCTGCTCACGCCCCGCACGCGCGAGCAGGCGGTGGGCTTCGTCCCGCGCTCGCCGTCGCTCGCGCCGTACGCGTACCGGCCGCCCGCGGACCTGGCCGACGGATGGCGGGGCGCCCCCGCGCGCACCGTCGGGGTGGACGAGGCCGCGCTCACGCGGATCGTGCGGGGCCTCGTGGGCGCCGACCCGCTCGATGACAGCCTGCCGCGCGTGCACTCCCTGGTCGTCGCGCGCCGCGGCCGGCTCGTGCTCGACGAGTACTTCTACGGCACCGGGCCGGACCAGCTGCACGACCTGCGCTCCGCCTCCAAGACGGTCACGTCGATCCTGCTGGGAGCCGCCATGTATGAGGGGGCGCGGTACGGCGGGGCACCGGTCGACGTGCACACGTCCGTGGGCACCGTCGCGGGGACGCCGGTCACCGTCGGGCAGCTGCTCACCCACACGTCCGGGCTGGCCTGCGACGACGACGACGACGCCTCGCCGGGCAACGAGGACGCGATGCAGGCGCAGCACCAGCAGCCAGACTGGTACCGGTTCACGCTCGCCCTGCCCCGGGCGCACGCGCCGGGGACCACCTATGCCTACTGCTCGGGCGGCATCAATCTCGTGGGGCGAGTGATCGGGCAAGCGACTGGGCAGTGGCTCCCGGCCTTCTTCGACCGGGCGGTCGCGCGGCCGCTCGGGATCGCGCACTACGCGGTGAACCTGATGCCCACGGGCGAGGCGTACGCCGGGGGCGGGCTGCAGCTGCGGCCGCGCGACTTCCTCAAGCTCGGGCAGCTGTACCTGGACGGCGGCGTCTGGCGCGGCACCCGGCTCGTGAGCGCGGCGTGGGCGGTGCAGTCGACCGCGCGCCAGGTGGACCGCCCGGACGGGTCGACGGACGGCTTCGGGTGGCACCGCCACGTGCTGCGGGCGCACGGGCGGGACTACCCGACGTACGAGGCGAGCGGGAACGGCGGGCAGTTCGTGGTCGTGGTGCCCGACCTCGCGCTGGTCGTCGCGACCACGGGCGGCAACTACGGGCAGTACGCGGCGTGGCGGCGCATTCGCGAGGCGCTCGTCCCGGCGGTGATGGCGGCGACGAACTGACGGTCGTTCTCGCGACGGGTAGCGACACGGGCGCGTCGCCTGCCTGCGGGGCGGGCGGACGTGTCAGCACCCGGGGTCCGGATCGGCGGCTCCGGGACGGGTACGCTGTCGCGTACCGGGGCGCCGGGCACTCGTTGAGCGGCACGCCGCGGCGGGAACGCGGCCCGGGTGCTTTCAGCTGGTTGCCGGCGCATGCCGCCGCAGGATCGGGCGGATCGTGTCGACGGACGGCGCGAACAGCGGCAGCTGCTCCGCGTCGGCGAAGACGACGCCGAAGTCCGCCGCGCTGAACGCGCGCGCGAGGCGCGCCGCGTAGGTCGCCCGCAGCAGGCGCACATAGTGCTCGGCGTCGTACGCGCGCAGGTCTGTGGCCGGAGCCCCCGCCGCCGCGTCGTCGTCCGACGCGACCAGCCCGCCCGCGCCGTTCTGCTGGCGGTAGACGCGCACGCGGTCGCCGGCGCGCCAGGTCGTCCGTCCCGCGGCGAGCAGCACCTCGTAGGGCAGCTCGCGGCGCGCCGCGCGCGTCGCGCCGTACTGCGCCGGCGACTTCGTGAGCCGCACCCGCGACGCGACGTCGGCCGTGGGGAGCGCGCGGCCGCGCAGCGCGGCGACGGTCGCGAGGTAGGCCGCGCGCACGCCCGCCACGTCGCCGGCGAGCAGCCGCGTGACTGCCGCGCGCAGGAAGCGCTCGCCGAACGGCGCCGCGCGGCTGGACCGGAAGGCGACGCCGCGCAGCGTGAGGCCCCCCTCGTAGTCGAGCAGCGCGTAGTTCTTGGGCTCGTGCGACAGCATCGCCGCGTAGCGCCCCTCGAGCTCGAGTCGGACGAGCGGCGGCAGCAGCGCGGCGACCTCCGCCACGACGCGGCGCTCGTCCGCCGCGGTCCACGCCGCGGGCACGGCGAAGTAGACCCCGTCGGTGTCGGCCTCGACGAGGGTCACGCCGCGCGCCGCGAGCTCCCGGCACAGCAGGGCGAGCACGTCCCGGCCCCGGCGGGTGACCGCGTTCGCGGCGTGTACGTCGGCGAAGCGCGCGAGGGTGCCGCCGGCCGCGAGGTACCCGTAGGCCGAGTTCACCACGAGCTTGAGCGCCGCCGCCATCGCGTCGTGCGCGTGGCGCGCCGCCGAGCCCGGCACGGCCGCCCCCGCGCGCGCCTTCGCGTCGAGCCGCCGCTCGACCAGGTCGTCGACGAGTGCGAGCAGCGCGCCGAGGCGGTCGCGCGCCGGCCCGATGCGCTCGGCGCGCATGAGCGAGGGGTACAGGCTCGCCACGTCGGCCTTCACCACGCGGCGGGCAACGCCCGTCGCGAAGAGGTGCAGCGCCGCGCCGCTGTGCGGCGTGCCGTCGTCGACCGCGTGCGCCGGGAGCGCCTCCCCGGCGCGGAGGTACGCGCGCACGAGCGTGGGGTCGATCATGCCGGTGGCAGGGCCCGCGTCGGCGAGGCGCTCGTAGCGGCGCGGCACGAGCTGCGCGAGCGCGTACGCCGGCCCGCCCAGCAGGCGCGACAACTCGGCCACCTCGCGCACGTCGTCCGTCGCGTAGCGCCGCACGCGCGCCGGGTCGGTGCGGTACGTCGCGTAGACCTGGTCGCCGCGGAGGTACGCGCGGTCGGGGGCGGCGATCCCGAGGTGGCGCGCGACCGCCTTGAGCCCGTGGCCGGGGAGGTCCCGCCGGACGAAGTCGTGGCGCCGCACGGCGTCGAGCGTGTCGATCAGCTCGCGGCCCGGCGCGACGAAGCGCACGCGCCGGCGGTCGGCCGGGCCGGGGGCGCCGCGCTGCGCACCCCGTTGGGCGCCGAGATCGACGCCCCGCTGGGCGGCCCGCGTCCGCAGCCCCGGCCCGCCGATCCGGCCGAGGGCGAGCGGGACGCCGAGCGTCCGGGCGCGCCGGTCGAGGAAGGGCAGGTCGAAGCCGTGTAGGTTGTGGTTCTCGAGGACGTCGGGGTCAGCCTCGCGCACCCGCGCCACCAGGCGCCGGATGAGGTCCGCCTCGGCGGCCGCGTCGTCGCCCGCGGCCTCGAGCACCTCGGTGTCGCCGCCGGGGTAGCGCACCGCGACCATAAAGATGCGGTCGCAGCGGGCGTCCAGGCCGGTCGTCTCGAGGTCGAACTGCAGGCGGTGCAGCGCGTCGAAGGGGAGGTCGCGGAAGTAGGTGCGCCCCGTCGCGACGAGGTACTGCTCCTCCGGCGGCAAGCGGAGCACCGCGTCGCGGGGCAGGTCGCCGAAGTGGCCGACGGGCCGGCCGAGCCGCCGCGCCGCGCCGCGCAGCAGCGCCGCGCCGAGGGCCCGGCCGTCCCCGGCGCTGACGAGCCAGCGCAGGGCGCCGGGCCCGGCGAGCTCGCGGTACCACACGGCCGCGCGCGCGTCGCCCTCGGGGCCGAGGGCGGGGCCGAGGTGGCGGAGGTCGTCGAGGGCGTCGAGGAGCAGCCAAGGGCGGAAGCGCGCGTCCTCGCGGACGAGCGCCCCCGTCTCGGGGAGGCGGCGCCACACCGCCGCCCGGCCGTCGGGCTCCGCGTGGACGGAGACGATGCCGGGGGTCGGGTCCCAGCCCCAGAGCCACTCCGCCGCGGCGGCGGGCGCGGCGGCAGTCACCGGATCGCAGGGCGCGCCATGCGGCCAATCTACCGCCGGCCCGCGCCCCGACGGGGTGGGCGCCCACGTCCCGGCGCGTGCACGAATCGCGTCGACTGGCACGACGTCGCGCGCCGGGCGGTCGGGGCGCGCGTTGGCACGCCCGAGTTCACCCGGGCGGCGCCGGCGCGCAAGACGGTCCAAGAAGGTTGAGGCCCGCTTCGCGGAGCTTCAGCGCGTCGTCGGGCTGCGCCGGCTGCAGCTACACCGGCTGCCGCAGGCCGCCGAGCAGTTCCTGCTCGCCGTCACTTACGGACAGAACCTGAATCGACTAGCCGCCGTTCGGCCGCGTTGGCGCGTTCTTCAACCGTCACGTTCCCCGTGAGACGTCTCACGGGGAGACGGCACTGAAGGTTGTCAGCGTGCAGCGTGCTGGCCGGATGCACGCGGGCGGCACGCAGACGCTGGAGCGCACGGCATGCCGCACGGCGGAGGTCTGGGGCACCGACGTCGCGCTCGCGGCGCGGGCGTCGGATCGCGCGCGTCAGCGGCGCCGGAGGGCGCGCGTGAGCGCCCGGTCGAGCGCGTTGGCGAACGCCTGCTTCTCGCGCGGGCCGTACGTGCCGTGCCCGCCGGTCTCGACGCCGGCCCCGCGGAGCCCGTCCATGAAGTTGCGCACGGACAGGCGCTCCCCGACGCGCTCGGCGGTGTACTCCTCGCCCCGCGGGTCGATGACGGTCACGCCGCGGGGCACGAGGAGCGCCGCGAGCGGGATGTCCGCCGTGACCGCCACGTCGCCGGCCGCCGCGTGCTCCGCGATGTGGCGGTCCGCCGTGTCAGGGCCGCCCTCGACCCGGACGGACGTCGCGTACGCGTAGCCCGGCGGCAAGAGCAGCCGCTGGTTCGCCACGAGGACGGCGTCGATCCGCAGCCGCTCGGAGGCGCGCAGGCAAATGTCCTTCACGTCGCGGGGCGCGGCGTCGGCATCGAGCCAGAGCTTCATCGCCCTGGGGCGGTGGTTGGGGGACGCCCCAGAGAAGGCGCTCCGGGCGAGTCGGCCCGGCGGAAGGTACGACACGGTACTACGCGCCCGGCGCCGAGGGACACGCCGACGAGATGCACGCCGTCGCACGCCGTCGCACGCCGACGGTCGTCCGGTCGACGCTGCGGCCCGGCGCGGTACGCGCGGCGACCGGCGCTATCCTACCCCGGCGCCCCCGCGCGGGCCCGGCGCCGCGCCTGACTGCGGGCGGTCGCCCGCCCCACCCCCGTCCCCGACCGATGACTGACGTGCCCGACCTCCTGACTGCCACGGCCGAGTGGCCCGATGACGCGGCGTACGCGTGGTGGCTGAGCACACATCCGGGCGGCTACGTGCTGGCCGTCAGCCCCAAGGACGCGCCACTGCTCCACCGGGCGCGCTGCCCGGAGGTCGACCGGGACCGCCACCCCAAGCGACTGCGGGCGGCGGGGCGGCGACAGATCTGTGCGGAGGCGCCCGGGGCGCTCCGGGCGTGGGTGGCGCGCGAGCGCCCGGGGACCGGCCCCGTGCTCGCCCGCTGCCCGAAGTGCGGCCCGTAACGGCCCCGTCCGGCCCAGCCGCCTCCCGCGCGCGGATGGCGGCCGGTCGACACCGGCCCTTCGCGCGAGCGCGGCAAGTCGCGGCTCCTGCGGTGACCGCAAAGACGCTGTGCGTGTGGATCGGCAGGGCTGTGCGCACCTGGGACGTTCGTCTTTGCACGGCGCGCGGATCAGGACGCGGCGCATGGTCCACCGTACCGGCACGGCACGCGGCGCACCAGCGGTCGGCCCGCAACGGGCCGACGCGTGGTCGGCGAGCACAACGCGGCCCGCGAATCGGCAGGGGCGTGAACTGAACCTGTCACCGGCTTCACAGAACGTCGCCGGACGTTGTTGGCAACGTCGCTCGCCGCGAGGTGTGCGGCGGGACCGAGCGTGGGAGAAACCGGGGCTGCTCACCCGTGCGCCGTGCGCGCCGGCGGAGTTGCCCAACAGCGTCGGTGACGTGTGCCTCGCGCTCCGACCCGAGCCGGACTCCGGTCCCGTCCGGGTTGCGAGCACCCCACCACGACCTCGTCAGCGGCCGCACGGGCGCCGACGCGTCCGCTCGCGACGCCACGTCGGCGCCCGTTCGTCCCCGCGCACCGGCGAGGTCGCGCCCGCGGCCGTGATGGGCACGCGCCCGCCCGCGCTTGCGAACGGCGACGCCGTCGGTATCGTGACGCCGTCGGCCGCGTACGGCCGACCGAGGACTCACCCGCGTGGAGACTGCCGTGTACTCCCCCGACCGTTCCCGCTGGGCGCCGGTGCGCCGCGCGGCCCTCGTTGCCGTCGCACCGGCGGGCCTCCTCGCGTCGGGACGGGTGGTCCGCGCGCAACCGGGCACTGCCGCGCTGCCGGGTGATCCCACGCGCGTCACGCTCGAGCGGGTGTTCGCCTCGCGCGACTTCGCGCCGCAGCCGGCGCGCGGGCGGCGGTGGCTCGCCGACGGCGCCGGGTACACGAGTCTGGAGCCGGCGGCGAACGGCGCCGGGGGCCGCGACCTCGTGCGCTACGACGCCGCGACGGGCCAGCGGACGGTACTCGTGCCGGCGACGCGGCTCGTGCCCCCCGGCGCGGCGACCCCGGTCGCGGTGGAAGACTACGCGTGGTCGCCCGAGGGCGCGCGGCTCCTCGTGTTCACCAACTCGCAGCGGGTGTGGCGGCAGAACACGCGCGGGGACTACTGGGTCGTCGACCCCGCGGGCGGGCCGATGCGGAAGCTCGGCGGGGACGCGGCGCCGTCGACGCTCATGTTCGCCAAATTCTCGCCCGACGGGCGGCGCGTCGCGTACGTGCGCGACCACGACCTGTACGTCGAAGGGGTGGCCGACGGCGCGATCACGCGCCTCACGCGCGACGGGTCGCGCACGGTCATCAACGGCACCTTCGACTGGGTGTACGAGGAAGAGTTCAACCTCCGCGACGGCTTCCGCTGGAGCCCCGACGGGACGCGCCTCGCGTACTGGCAACTCGACGCGAGCGGGGTGCGCGACTACCTGCTGGTCGACGACACCGACTCGCTCTACGCGGTCGCCACGCCCGTGCAGTACCCCAAGGCAGGGACCACCAACTCGGCCGCGCGCGTCGGCGTGGTCGACGCGGCGGGCGGCCCCACCCGCTGGCTGGCGGTGCCGGGCGACCCGCGCGACCACTACATCGCGCGGCTCGAGTGGGCCGCGAACTCCGACGAGGTGGTATTGCAGCACCTCAACCGCCGGCAGAATACGAACGAGGTGATGCTCGGCGACGCGCGCACGGGACGGGTGCGCACCGTGCTGACCGAGCGCGACAGCGCGTGGCTCGACGTCGTCGACGACCTGCGCTGGGCGGCCGGCGGCCGGCGCTTCACGTGGGTGAGCGAGCGCGATGGCTGGCGCCACCTCTACACGGT
Organism: Gemmatimonadetes bacterium T265; assembly: GCA_019973575.1. Lineage (NCBI taxonomy): Bacteria > Pseudomonadati > Gemmatimonadota > Gemmatimonadetes bacterium T265. Next base: position 1,229,208 of record BPUI01000001.1, on the reverse strand, counting down.
GTCGCGCGACGGCGCGACGACGCGGCTCCTCACGCCCGGCGCGTTCGATCTGGACAACCCCGGCAGCGCGTTCGGGGCGCCGCTCGTCGTCGGGACGGACAGCGCGGCCGGCGTGTTCTACTTCACGGCGTCGCCGGAGAATGCGACGCAGTTGTACCTCTACACGGCGCGCCTCGACGGGCGCGGCGCCCCCCGGCGCGTGACGCCCGCCGACCAGCCGGGCACGCACACGTACGTCGTCGCGCCGAACGGACGCTGGGCGTTCCACACCACCTCGGCGTTCGGCGCGCCGCCGGTGACGCAACTCGTGCGGCTCCCGAGCCACGAGGTCGTGCGCACGCTCACGGACAACGCCGCGCTCCGCGCCGCGGTGACGACGCTCCAGCGCCGGCCGGCCGAATTCTTCCGCGTGACCACCGCGGCGGGCGTCACGCTCGACGGCTGGATGATGACGCCGCCGGACTTCGACCCGACGAAGCACTACCCGGTGCTCTTCACCGTCTACGGCGAACCCGCCGCGCAGACCGTGCTCGACGCGTGGGGCGGGGCGGAGTACCTCTGGCATCTCATGCTCACGCAGCAGGGCTACGTCGTCGCGAGCGTCGATAACCGCGGGACGCCGGCGCCGCGCGGCCGCGCGTTCCGCAAGGTGATCTACGGACAGATCGGCGTGCTGAACGCGCGCGACCAGGCCGGCGCCGTCGAGGCGCTCCTGCGACAGCGCCCGTACCTCGATCCCGCGCGCGTCGGCGTATGGGGGTGGAGCGGCGGCGGGGCGACGACGCTCAACCTGCTGTTCCGCTACCCCGCCCTGTACCGCATGGGGATGGCGGTGGCCCCGGTGAGCGACCCGCGGTACTACGACACGATCTACGAGGAGCGCTACATGGGGCTCCCCCAAGAGGACTCGGCGCGGTACCGCCAGGCCGCCGCCGTGTCGGTCGCGGCCGGCCTCCGCGGCGACCTGCTGCTCGTGCACGGCACGGGCGACGACAACGTGCACTACCAGAACAGCGAGGCGGTGATCAACGCCCTCGTGGCCGCCAACAAGCCGTTCACGATGATGGCCTACCCGAACCGGTCGCACTGCATCTGCGAGGGCGACAACACCTCGCGGCACCTGTTCGAGCTGCTGACGCGCTACCTGCACGAGCACCTGCCCGCCGGCGTGCCCGCCGCCGAGGGCGCCCGGCCCGCCGCGGGGTCGCGGTAGTCCGCGGGGGCTCGGGCGCGCTCCCGGGAGCGGCAGCGAGGTACGCGGGCGCGCCGGCGTGGAGAGCACGTACGCGCAAGCCGTCCGCCGGGGGAGTGGCCGGCGTTGGTGCCGCGTCCGATGCGCGGGCAGTCCCGTTAGCGTGTGTCGGCGCGCGCGTCGGCGGGCGCGCGGACGAGGACGCGCACCTCACCCGCGACGGCGCTGCCCGTCGCCCGGATCACCGGCCCGGGGCGGGGGAAGCCGGCCATGGGCTCGTCCGCCTGGCTGATCGCGGTTCCGAATACCGCGAACACGTCGAACACCACGCCGACGCCCGGCCGGAGGAGCGCATCACGATCCGGCGGCGTGGGACGGCGTTGTCAAGTGACGGCGGGCGTACCCGCTGGCGATGGATCGCGGGAACCTGCCGTGCTCGTTCCCTGGAGGAGCACGGGCGCGGAGTCCCAGCCGCCGAGCACACGGACATCGAGGATCCGGTGTGAACTTGACAATGCTGCGCGCCCCCGGCCTGCCGGCGGGTGGCGTATCACAGCATGCAACCCGGCAATCACGGCAGTGACATCGGAGAGGCGACACGCCGGCCGTGATGGCGGGCGGTCAGACTGACGTTCCGGGGTCGCACCCCGCGAGGCGGCCGCTTGCCGGTCTCGCGCCGGGCCGGCTATTCTATGGAGCGCCGCTCGCCGGTCAGGACCAGATCGGTCTGAGACACGTTTTGAGACAGGTTTGCGGACTTATTCTGGTACAGGTTTGCAAGTCGTTGATTTGCAATGGGTTACCAGATCACGGCTAGGTAGCTCAGTTGGTAGAGCAGCGGACTGAAAATCCGCGTGTCGGGGGTTCAATTCCCTCCCTAGCCACTCTCTAACGTGTTGAAGGGACAGAGCTTAGGAACCGGCCAGCGCGCGCGCGCTGGCCGGTTCTCGTGTACGGGTGACTCGGTCGGATAGTCTGAGGGCACACCCTGGCGCGGGAGCACTGACGTCGCACCGGACGGCACCCCTGGCACACCGCCGGGTCCGTTCGGCCGTCTACTCGCGCGCGTTCCACGTACGTCGCCGGGCACCCGTACACCGCCCGGACTCGGGCGCGTGCCCCCCGCCGCCTAACAGCTTCCATGGTCTCACGTGTCCACGCGCGCCGACACGCGCCGGATCGGTGTGGTGACCGATGCGGGGACCGGCCCGGGCGACGGCGCCCTGGGGCTGGACGTGTTCGCCGGGCGGGCGATCGCCGTCCAGCTTACGCCGGGGACGCTGACCGTGGAGAGCCCGGCGAGTCTGGCCGCCCGCGTCGCGCCTGCGACGGGAGCGGTCGCGGTGCCGATGCGCGTCGTGTGCGACACGGAGGGGCTCGCGCTCGCCGTGAACCTCGGCGTCACCTTCCTCCGCGGCTGGGACGTGACGCGCGACCTCGCGACCGGGCGGGCCTGGGTCGCGCCCGCGAGCCGCGCGTGATAGCGAGGCCGTGGGCATCGCGCGGGGCGGGGCTGTAGCGGGCTCGTCGTCCGGCGCCGGAGGACGCCCTCGTGGCACAGCCCCGCGTTCTCCAGCACGCGGCGCGTCGGCTCCGTCGCGTACCCCTGTCCCTACATGTGTCGACAGAGGACGTACCCGACCGCGGCAGAACGGCGGCTCTTGCTGGTGCCGCGACTCTCCCGCAGGTTGTGGCAGCGTGATCCATGTCACTGCTTCATCGCTCGAGTCCCGTTCGGGCGTCCCACGATTCGTCGCCCCGCATCATGGAAGAGTCCACCCACGAGCAGATCGCCTTCGGCTCCGACGACTTCGCGGAGAACCCCGAGCCGCGGTGTCCCGTCGTGCTGCTGCTCGACACCTCCGGTTCGATGGGCGGGCAGCCGATTCAACAGCTCAACCGTGGACTCGTCGCGTTGAGGGACGAGCTCAACGCGGACGCGCTCGCGGCGAAGCGCGTCGAGATCGCCGCGGTGACCTTTGGCCCCGTGCGCGTCGCCCACGACTTCGTCGGCGCGAGCGCCTACGTGCCGCCGATGCTGACCGCGGGCGGCGATACGCCCATGGGCGGCGCGATTCTGCAGGGCCTCGACCTGCTCCGTCAGCGGAAGGCCGTCTACGAGGTGAACGGCATCGCGTTCTACCGTCCGTGGGTCTTCCTCATGACCGACGGGGCCCCGACGGACCGGGTCGACGAAGCGAGCGCGATGATCCGCGAGGGGGAAGCGAGCAAGTCGTTCTCCATGTTCGCCGTCGGGATCGGCGGGGCGAAGATGGACGTGCTCGCGCAGCTCTCGCCGGCGCGGCCCGCGCTCAAGATGGACGGCCTCCGCTTCCGCGACCTGTTTGTCTGGCTCTCCAATTCGATGCGCTCGATCTCGCAGTCGACGCCGGGCACCAGCGTCGCGTTGGTCAACCCGACCGCGGCTGGCGGCTGGGCGTCCATCAGCGCCTAACCGTCCGGCACCGGCGGCGCGGCGCGTGACGCTCCCCACCGCGGACCGGCCGCTCCCGGCGGACGCGACGCCCTCGGGGTCCACGTCGGCCCGCCCGGGGTGGCGCGTCGTGCGGGCGTCGGTCGTCGGGACGTCGCACCGCGCGACCGGGACAGGCTGCCAGGACGCGTCGGACACGGAGCACCTGGCGAGCCCGGACGGCGAGGTGCTCGCGCTCGCCTGCGCGGACGGCGCGGGAAGCGCGCGCCTCTCGCACGAGGGCTCCTCGCTCGCCTGCGCGGCGATCCTCGGCGAGGTCCGCGATCACCTCGAACGTCACGCGCTCCACGCGGCCACGCGCGACACGGTCGAGGCGTGGTTCCTCGGCGTGCACGCCGCCGTCGCGGCTCGCGCGGCGGAACTCGACGCGACGCCTCGCGATCTCGCCTGTACGCTGCTGCTTGCGGTCGTCGGCCCGGACGCGGCCGTCTTCGCCCAGATCGGGGACGGTGCCATCGTCGTCGACGCGCCAGAGCCGGTCGGGTACGCCCCGGTCTTCTGGCCGCAGTCCGGCGAGTACGCCAACATGACCTTCTTCGCGACGGAGCCCGAAGCGCTGTGCCGGCTCGAGGTCGCGTTCGTGCGCGACCGCATCGTCGAGGAGGTCGCGCTCTTCTCCGACGGGTTGCAGGGGCTCGCGCTCCGCTTCGACGCGCGCGCGGCCCACGCGCCGTTCTTCCGCCCGATGTTCGGCCAGCTCCGCGGCCGGCCGACGGGCGACGCGCCGGGGCTCGTCGCGGGGCTGCGGGAATTCCTGGACTCGCCCCGCGTCAACGCGCGCACCGACGACGACAAGACGCTCGTCCTCGCGACGCGCCGGACCGCGACCGCCTGGACCGCATGACGAGCACCACGGCGCCACCGTGGGGGGCACTCGTCGACGCGGCGGGGCGGCCGCTGCACCTCGGCGGGGAGATCGGACGAGGGGGCGAGGGGAACGTCTACGAGATCATCGACGCCCCGGACTGCGTCGCCAAGCTGTACCACGAGACGGCAGACGCCGAGCAATCGGCGAAGCTCGCCGCGATGGTGCGCGGCGTGCGCCCCGCGCTGACGGAGGTTGCGGCGTGGCCGACGGCGACGCTTCACGCGCACGCGCGCGCAGCCGGCGCGGGCGCGCCCGTGGTCGGCCTGGTCATGCCGCGCGCGAGCGGGGCGCCCGTCCACCGGCTCTACTCGCCGATCTCGCGCAAGACGGAGTTCCCGCACGTCGACTGGCAACGCCTCGTCATCGTCGCGCACAACCTGGCGGCGGCGATGGCGCAGGTGCATGCGGCGGGGCACGTGATCGGGGACGTCAATCAGGGCAACGTGCTCGTCGCCCGCGAGGGGCGCGTCCGCCTCATCGACTGCGACTCGTTCCAGATCCGCGACGGGTCACGCTGGTTTCCGTGCGAGGTCGGCGTCGGGCACTTCACGCCGCCGGAGCTTCAGGGGAAGAGCTTCGTCGGCATTACCCGGACGCCGAACCACGACGCGTTCGGGCTCGCCGTCCTCGTCTTCCACCTGCTGTTCATGGGCCGGCACCCGTTCGCGGGGCGGTACGCCGGCGCGGGCGACATGCCGCTCGAGCAGGCCATCGCCGAGTTCCGCTTCGCCTTCGGCCGGAACGCGGGCACCCTCCAGATGGCGCCGCCGCCTAACGCGCTCCCGCTCGCGAGCGCGTCGGCGGACGTCGCCGACCTGTTCGAGCGCGCGTTCGGGCGCGACGGGGTTCGGGACGGCGCCCGCCCTACCGCGGCCGAGTGGAAGACCGCGCTCGGCGCGCTGGCGAAGGATGTCACGACGTGCGCCGTCATGCCGGGGCACAAATATCCGCGCGGGCTCGGCGCCTGTCCCTGGTGCGCGATCGCGAACGCCGGCGGGCCGGACTTCTTCGCGAGCGTGCTCGTCGGCGTGCAGCATCTCGCCGGCTTCAACGCGGTCGAGGTGTGGGCGGCGATCATGGGTGTTCCGGCACCCGAGGCGAGTCCCGCGATCCCGGTTGCGCTCACCACCGCGTCCGCGGCGGCCCAGCCCACCGCGCCCGTGCCACGCTGGAGACGCGCCGCGTGGCGGAGTCACCGGTTCGTCGCCGCCGCTGCCGGGGGCGCGTTCGTCGCGGGCACCGTGGGCGGCGCCGGAGCGCCGGCCGACGCCGTCGCGGCCGGGTTGCTCCTGCTCTTCTTCGGCCTGCGGCGCGGCTCGGGGCTCGCGGGGGAGCACGAGCGCCGCACGCGAGAGGTCGAGGCGGCAGGCGCGCGCCTCCGGAGCATGGAGGAACGGTGGACGCGCGAGATCGGCGGGGCGGCGGGGCAGTTCGGCGCGAAACGGCAAGAACTCGACGCGCTGCGGTCCGAACACCAGGGGCTCGACACGGACAAACGGCGCGCGCGGCAGGAGCTGGACGCAAGGCGCCGCGAGCACCAGCTCCAGCAGTACCTCGACGGGCACTTCATCGCCAGCAGCGGAGTGCCGGGGATCGGCGCCGGACGCGCGGCGACGCTGGCGTCCTACGGGATCGAGACGGCGGCCGACGTCACGTACGCGGCCGTCGTCGCCGTCCCTGGCTTCGGCGGAAAGCGGGCGAACGATCTCGTCGCGTGGCGGCGGTTTGTCGAACGGACGTTTCTCTTCGATCCGTCGAAGGCCGTCGATCCCACCGAACTCGCGGCCCTGGAGGCGCGCTTCGCCCGCCGCCGCGACGAGATCGAGCGGGCGCTCGCGGCCGGCCCCGGCGTGCTCCGCCAACTCGGCGGCGCCGCGGCACAGCTCCGCGGCCGGCTCGTGCGCGAGATCGGGGCGCAGCAGGTCGCGGTCGGCGCGGCGACGGCCAACGTCGCCGCCGTCGCGGGCCGCGCGTTGCTGGACCGACGACTCGCCGCCCTTGCATGGGGCGCGGCCGCGGTGCTCGGGCTGGTGTCCGGGAACGTGGCCGCACGCGTCGCCGGCCACTCGGAGAGTACGGAGCCGGCGAGTCCCCAAGTCGTCCAGTCGCAGGGCGCCGCGCCAGGGCAATGGCCGACCAAACCAGCGTCGTCTGCGCCGCTCCCAGGATCGGCAACGCCGACCGGGCGCGCGTCCACGGGGATGACCTACTTCGAGTTCCAGGTCGAGAAGCAGGCAGCGGCTGTCCCGGGCACGCTCTCGGCCAGCTACCCGGAGGCGCTCAAGTTCGGCGGCGGCGGCGACGGCAAGGTCACGGCGCAATTCGTCGTCGACACCACGGGGCTCGCCGACATGAGCACGTGGAAGGTGCTCGAGTCGACGAACGACCTCTTCACGCAGGCCGCGAAGGACGGCGTGAGCCGCGCGAGGTTCTACCCGGCCGAGATCGGCGGGAAGAAGGTGAAGCAGCTCGTGCAGCTCCCGTTCACGTTCACGCTCACGAGGTAGTGCCGGTTGCCGAGCCACACGCGGCGGAGGTCCGCGCCGCGCCGAAGGCGCGGCGTCGGGCGAGCGGTGTGGATTGCCTACGGGCGGCCGTGCCGGGCGGTGCACGCCGTGCTCGCCACCGCGCGACCGATACGCGCGTCAGGGTGTCGACTTGCGTTAGGCGTCCGGCGCGCTTACGCCGCGGTGAGGCGATGCACAACCGAATCAGCCAGGCGGGCCGAGCGTTCGCGCGCGTGGGTGAGCTGGGCGTCGAGGCGGTCACACAGGGCCATAATCGCGTCGATCCTGGCGATTGTGCGGCGCTGCTCGATGAGAGAGGGAACGGGGATAGGAATGGTGCGGAGCCGCTCGGCACTGATGCCGATGTTGCCCGCCGTGGTTGCGCACTCGGCCTCAATGAGCCGCCGCGTGTCGGGCGCATTGAACACGTGGCGGACGTACGCGGGGTCCGCCCTGTCCGGAGCGACGCGGTATCGGATCAACTTGTCCGGGTAGACCTGGGTGGCGCCGCTCGCTCCGGTGTATAGGCTCATGCGTCCGACGAAACGGAGGTTGCCGTTGAAGCGGCACGCGAGCAGGTCCCCAGGTCGCAAGGCGTATGTGTCGATTGACGCGGCGTCGAGGTCCAGGAACTTGTGGTCGCTCTCCTCGACGATGCCGTCGCGCCGCGCCGTTCCGGCGCTGATCCGTAGAATCGGTGTTCCAGTTGGCCCGTCATGCGGCTTTGTGGCGATGCCGTTGAGTGAGCTCTCGGCCAGGACTTCGCCGAGCGGCGCGGTGCACGAGGCGGCGTCGAATGGAACAAGCTTGCCGCGCACGGCGAGCTGCAACACCGACTGCCGCAACTCAGCTAGGGGCTCCGGCGCGTCGTAGAGCACCCCGAAGTTCTCGCGCAGCCGCTCCCACCCCGCCGCGAGCGCCTCGTCGCCGCTGGCCTCCACGAGGTGGTGCAACACCGACCGGTTCGCCCGCACCCGCGCCTCGGCGCGACGCTGCTGCTGCGCTTCCAGCTCGTCGCAGAGCGCCATCAGCTCGTCGACCTTCGCCAATATGCGACGCTGCTCAGCAATCGGCGCGACAGGGATGGTCACCTCGCGGAGCATCTTTGAGTTGATGCCGGCTTGGCCGATCCAGCGATTACAGTACGAGGCGAAGTATCCCGTACGGAGCAGCAGATTGAAGTAGCGCACGAGATAACCGGGCGCGACCGCGTCGCTGACCCGAACTCTCGTCAGGTGATTGCTGAAGCCGTACTCGTAGTCGCGATCGACCAAGCAGGTTTTGCCGACAAGCTCCTGGCTATTTGTGTTGTTGAAGAGCACGTCGCCCGCCTGCAGGCGTGCCCGCTCGGGATGCACCCTATCCGGCGCGATGCGGACGACGAGGTCGAAGTTGAGCCGCCCATCTGTGCCGACGTTGTGTGTGCGGAGATGGACGTAGCCGTCAGCGACCTCGTTCTGCTTGTTACATGCAAATCCGCTGTCGATCGCGTTTGCCAGATCTCCGACGGTTCGCCATGCCCAGCCATTGGGCAGCCCATCGCTCACCCGCGTGCTGGGCTCGCCGAGCAGGCGTCCCTGGAACGCCAGCCGTAGGACCAGTTCGCGTAGTTTCTCGACGCCGTTAGGCGCCTCCGCCAACACGTCGAACTGCGCCCGCAGCGCCTCCGGCGTCACGCCGCCGTCCCGATGCTGAGTGCCGACTCCAGCGCCCCCGCGAGCTGCGCCTTGAGCGCCTCGCGCGTCGCCTCCACGTCCGCCACCGCCCGCCGGTACTCCGCGAGCAGCGCGTCCGGATCCCCGTGCCCCGCCTCGGTCGCGTGCGGGTTCTTGATGTCGAGGTTGTACCCGCGCCGGCGGATCTCCTCGGCCGGCACCCGCCACGCCTGCGCGCTCTCCTCCCGCGCCGTCTACCACGCGCGCTCGGCGTCGAACTCCTCGATCCGGATCGGCCGCGTCTTGCTGTAGCTCTTCTGCCCCGCGGGGTACGGGTGCTCGTAGTACCACACCTCGCGCGTCGGGCGCCCCTTGGTGAAGAACAGCAGGTTGGTATTGATGCCCGTGTAGGGCGCGAACACCCCCTTGGGGAGCCTAACGATCGTGTGCAGGTCGCACTCCGTCAGCAGCCGCTCCTTGATGCGCGTCTTGATCCCCTCGCCGAACAGGAAGCCGTCGGGGAGCACCACCGCCGCCCGGCCGCCGTCCTTGAGCAGCTGCATGATGAGCACGAGGAAGAGGTCCGCCGTCTCGCGCGTCTGGAACTGCGCCGGGAAGTTGCTCTCGACCCCCTGCTCCTCCTCGCCGCCGAAGGGCGGGTTGGTGAGGATCACGTCGACGCGATCCCTGGCGGCGTAGTCGCGGAGCGGGCGGGCGAGCGTGTTGTCGCGGCGCACCTGCGTGGGCACGTCGAGGCCGTGGAGCAGCAGGTTGGTGGTCGCGAGCAGGTGCGGCAGCGGCTTCTTCTCGACCCCGCGGATCGCGCCCTGGAGCGTGGCTTCCTGCTCGGGCGTCTGCACCTCGCGCCCGCGCACGAACTCGAGCGCGTTGACGAGGAAGCCGCCCGTCCCGCACGCCGGGTCGAGCACCAGTTCGCCGAGTTGGGGCGCGGTTACCTCGGTCATGAAGCGCGTGACCGCGCGCGGCGTGTAGTACTCGCCCGCGTTCCCCGCGCTCTGCAGGTCGCGCAGGATCTGCTCGTACAGGTCGCCGAACTGGTGCCGGTCGCTCGACCGGTTGAAGTCGATCTCGTTGACGCGGTTGACGACCTGCCGCAGCAGGGTGCCGCTCTTCATGTAGTTGTAGGCGTCCTCGAACACGCCGCGCACCACGGCCGAGGCGTCGCCCGGGCGGCGGACGACTTCGATGCGCTTGAGCGTCGGGAAGAGCGTGCCGTTGACGAACTCCAGGAGCGCGTCGCCCGTGAGCCCCTCGTCGTCGGCGGCCCAGGCGCGCCACTGCAACGCGGCCGGCACGGGCGAGGTGTAGCCCTCGTCGAGCAGCTCGCGCTCCTGGTCGCGGTCGTCGAAGATCTTGAGGAAGAGCAGCCAGCCGAGCTGGCCGATGCGCTGGGCGTCGCCGTCGACGCCCACGTCCTTGCGCATGATGTCCTGGATGGCCTTGATGGTCGTGCCGAGCGACATGTGCCTAACGGGCCGGGTTGGGGGCGGGGGCGGGGCGTTGCGGGCTGTGCGGCCGTCGGTCGGGCCGTTGGTCAGGCCGCGTAGAGCGCCTGTTCGAGGTCGGCGACGGCCCGCAGGTACTGGTCGCGGCCGCCGAAGCGCCGCACGAGTTCGGTGGCCGTGCCGAGCGCGGCGAGCGGCTGCACGCGGAGCACGTCGAGGCGCTCCAGCGGGGCGACGCCCTCGTCGGCGTACTTGACCAGGAGCGCGTCGAGCACCGCCCGCGCGTCCTCGCCGTAGCGGGCGAAGTAGTCGCGCTTGCGCACTTCATCGGCGCGCTCGCGGCGCGTGCGCGGGGGCTGGTCGAACGCGACGTGGCAGACGAGGTCGAAGGGGTCGTACTCGCGCCCCACCTCGTCCTGCAGCGCCTCGATCAGGACGCCCCGCGCTTCGAGCTCGTGGACCACGGCCTCCTTGCGGTCCGCGGCGCTCCAGCGCTTGAGGAAGGCGTCGAGCGACGCGAACTCCTCGGTGACCTTGCGGCGGGTGTAGTCCTTGAGCGACTCGGTGATGAGGCGGCCGTCCGCGCCGTAGTACTGCACGCGCTCCGAGACGACGCGCACCGGCACCCCGGCGACGACGTACCGCTTGGCCGGGCCGCCGCTGCCGCCGTCCGGGTTGCTCCCGCCTGCCCCGGCAGTGCCAGCGCCGGATCCGTTAGGCGCCGACTCGGACGAGGTCGACCCGCCCGGGTCCGGCGGGACCACGGGGTCGTCCGCGCCGGGCTGGTACACCTGCACCGGGTCGCCGTCGAACGCCGGGTCGGCGAACAGCTCGGTGGCCTTCTTGAAGTCGAGGATCGCGAACCAGTACTTGCCCTGCTCCTCGTGGATGCGCGTGCCGCGGCCGATGATCTGCTTGAACTTGGTCATCGACTGGATGCGCTGGTCGAGCACGATGAGCCGGCACGTCTGCGCGTCCACGCCGGTGGTCATCAGCTCCGACGTGGTCACGACCACCGGGTAGCGGCTTTCGGGGTCGATGAAGCTGTCGAGGTGGCGCTTCCCCTCGGCGTCGTCGCCGGTGATGCGCATGACGTAGCGCCGGTCGGCGGTGACCAGGTCGGCGTTCTCGTTCACGAGCGCCTGCCGCAGCCGCTCGGCGTGGTCGGTGGTCTCGCAGAAGACGATCGTCTTCGCGAACCGGTCGGTCCCCTTCAGGTACTCGCTGACGCGGCGCGCGACGAGCGCGGTGCGGTCGTCGAGGACGAGCGCGCGGTCGAAGTCGCGCTGGTTGTAGACGCGGTCCTCGATGGGCGCGCCGTACCTGTCCCGCTGCCCGTGCTCCGGCCGCCAGCCGGTGAGGTCCTTGTCGATGTCGACGCGCACGACCTTGTACGGCGCGAGGAAGCCGTCGTCGATGCCCTGCCGCAGCGAGTAGGTGTAGACCGGCTCGCCGAAGTAGTGGATGTTGGAGACCGCGTCGGTCTCCTTGGGCGTGGCCGTGAGCCCCACGTGCGCCGCGCCCGAGAACCAGTCGAGGATCTCGCGCCACGCCGAGTCTTCGGCGGCGCTGCCGCGGTGGCATTCGTCCACGACGATGAGGTCGAAGAAGTCGCGCGAGAAGGTCTTGTAGACGTTGCGCGCCTCCTCGGTGCCCGACACCGCCTGGTAGAGCGCGAGGTAGATCTCGTAGCTCTTGTCGACCGTGCGGTTGACGATCTTGGTCATCGCCGCGCCGAACGGTTTGAAGTCGTTCGTCTTGGTCTGGTCGACGAGGATGTTGCGGTCGGCGAGGAAGAGGATGCGCTTCTTGGCGCCGGCCTTCCACAGCCGCCAGATGATCTGGAAGGCGGTGTAGGTCTTTCCGGTGCCCGTGGCCATCACGAGGAGCACGCGGTCCTGCCCGCGGGCGATCGCGTCGACCGTGCGGTTGATCGCCACGCGCTGGTAGTACCGCGGCTCCTTGCCGCTGCCGTCGTCGTGGTAGGGCTGCTCGGTGACGGTCTCGCGGGCGGCGTCCAGCCCTTTCCACGCCCGATAGCGATCCCACAGCGCGTCGGGCGAGGGGAACGCGTCGAGCGGCAGCTCGGTCTCGACCGCGGGCGACAGCCCGGTGCGGTCGTGGAAGAGAAAGGCGTCGCCGTTGGAGCTGAAGACGAACGGGACGTCGAGGCGGTCGGCGTAGTCGAGCGCCTGCTGCATGCCGGCGCCGACGCCGTGGGTGTTGTCCTTGGCCTCGACCACCGCGATGGGCAGGTCGGGGCGGTGGTAGAGGACGTAGTCGGCGCGCTTGGCCTCGCCGCGCGCGGCGAGCTTGCCCTTCACGATCACCCGCCCCTTGGTGAGCTGCACCTCCTCGCGGACCTGGCGCATCGCGTCCCACCCCGCGCCGTGGATGGCGGGGGTGATGAACATCGTCCGGATGTCCTGTTCGGAGAGCGACGTCTTGTCCATGGGCGCGGTCGCGGGCACCACCGGGCGGCGCACGCCGAGCTGGAGAGCGGCCGGCGGGTGGTGACGCACGATACACGGCTGCGCCGACAAGCCACACCGGCCGAGTCTGGCCGTCGGCGGCTCGGGCCTCACGACTTAAAAGGTGGTGGCTGTGGTCTCCGATCCGGGTCGGAAAGCCTCAACAACCTTTCAAAGACGACGCCCGATGTAAAGGATAGCAGGGTAAGCTATAATTTCGTCGCACGGTGGTTGGACCACGCCCGCGCGCCCTACCTACCTCCTGCACAGGCCGGCGCCAGCACCGCTTATGACGAACCCTCGCCTGACGAGCACCATCCCGCGTGTGGGAACCTTGATCCGGCAGCAGGCGGGTCCGGAGGGGTACACGGCGTTCGTTCCTGCGCCCCTCCCGCCGGTCCCTCCGCTGGACTTCGGCGGCGTGCTGCTCGAACGCCTCGAAGCGGCCAGCCACGCCCTCGGGCGGCTCGACGGCATCTCGGCGTCGCTCGACCCCGACCTCCTGCTCTACGCCTACGTGCGGAAAGAGGCGGTGCTGTCGAGCCAAATCGAGGGCACGCAATCGACGCTCTCCGACCTCCTGCAGTACGAGAACGCTGCCGCGCCAGGCATACCGGTCGACGACGTGCAGGAAGTGTCGCGCTACGTCCAGGCACTCATGTTCGGCCACGAGCGCATCCGCGCCGGGGTGCCGGTCAGCCTGCGACTGATTCGGGACATCCACCGCGTGCTGATGGCGGGCGGGCGCGGGAGCGCACAGACCCCGGGCGAGTTCCGCCGTACGCAGAACTGGATCGGCGGGTCACGGCCCGGGAACGCGCGCTTCGTCCCGCCGCCCCCGCACGAGATGCTGCGCGCACTCGGCGACCTCGAGATGTTCATCCACGCCCCGGGCACGCGGCCGATCGTCAAGGCCGGGCTCGTCCACGTACAGTTCGAGACCATCCACCCGTTCCTCGACGGCAACGGACGGCTCGGGCGACTGCTGATCACCTTCCTGCTCTGCGCGGAGAGCGCGTTGAGCCAGCCGTTCCTCTACCTCAGCCTGTACTTCAAGCAGCACCGCGAGCTCTACTACGACGCGCTCCAGCGGGTCCGCGCCGAGGGTGACTGGGAGGGGTGGCTCGACTTCTACCTCACCGGCGTGGAGCAGACCGCGAATCAGGCATCTCGCACGACGAGCGACCTGCGCGCCCTGTTCGAGGCCGATCGTCAGCGCACGCTCGCGGTCGGGAAGAGTGCCCTGTCGACGCACCGCGTCTACGAGCACCTGCGTCAGCGCGTGATCGTCTCGATCGGGCGCACGGCCGAGGCGCTCGATCTGTCCGTGCCGACGGTGACCTCGGCGCTCGGCCGCCTCGAGGCGCTCGGGATCGCGCGGGAGGCTACCGGCCGGACTTACGGACGCCTCTACGTCTACGATCGGCAGCTCGAGATCCTCAACCGCACCGAGTTCGATCCACCCCCGGTGGCGGAGCCCCGGTCCGCGTTCGAGGCCGCGGATTTCGCCGCTGATGACGAGGCGTCACGGAGCCACGGCTGAACGGGGGTAGGATCGCTCCGGCAACCCGGCCGGGTAACATGCCGGATAACAACGTCGAGCCGGCAGAACCGGACCGGACGCGGTCGTCTGGGGCCGAAGGCATGGACAGCTCTTGGATCGAAGCTGGTCTGCCCCTGTCCGCGCCTGTCCGCCGGTTCGGTGACTGGACTGAGAATCCGCGTGTCGGGAGTTCGATTCCCTCCCTAGCCATTCTCGTAAGTGATTCACGATTACCAAGTTGTGCTGGCGGGCGCCGAGGCTGTGGCGTCCGTTTGCGCGTCCGGGCGGACTGACGCCGCGGTCGGCTTCCCCGCCGCGCCCGCATGGGGCCGGCACGGACGTCCGCGCACCCACCCGCGCGACAACGCGCGTCGCGTAACTTGCGACAACCGTTGGGGTCGCTGAAGCGCGATCGAGCGCATCGTTCCGTCCCGATCTCACCGTACCCCGTTCCGCGGCCATGCTCCCACGGTGTCGATCGGTCTTCGGATGCGCCGCCGCGCTGGCCGTGCTCCCCGCCGCGCTCGTCGCGCAAACGGTCGCTGGCCGGGTCGTCGACAGCGCGATGCACCGCCCGGTCGCGGGCCTGGCCGTGCGCCTCGTCACCAGAGTCGATAGCGTACGCGACACAGTCGTCGTCAGCGGGCAGACCGGCGCGGACGGCGCGTTCTACCTCGACGCGCCCAAACCCGGGACGTACTATGTGGCGCTGGGCGTGGCGTACCTCGGGCCGCCGATCACGTTGGCGACGGCCGACGCCGACGACCAACGCGAGTACGTGATCGGCGCGGTCCCGCCGTCGGCTGCATCCCCGTACCACGTGCTGCACGGCGCCGAACTCGACTCCGCGCTCGGCGCGCAGACGCCGCTGCTCGCGTGTCAGGTCGAGAAGAAGGCCGCCCTCGTCCCCGGAAAGGTCCGGATGATGTTCCCGCCCGACCTGCGGGACCATGGGAGGACGGGGAGCCTGCTGGCGACGTTCATCGTCGACACGCTCGGGCGCTTGGACGCCTCGACACTCCAGATATCGCGTGCCCCGGGAACGGACGAGGCGTTCGCGACGTCGGTGGCGCAGGGGCTCGCGAAGGTGCCCTTCTACGCCGCGGCTACGGATGGGCGCAAAGTCCGACAGCGCATGTACGTGCCCGTCACATTTCGGATCAACATGGAGCCAGCACCTCCCCTGCTCCAGGGCGACCCGTGCGGGCCAACCAGCAGCTACGACGCGGTGATCGTCACCGCTGGGCGGGTCGGCGCCGGTTACCTACAGTTCCCAAGGTTCCCGTAGAGCGCCCGTGGAACGCGGCAGGTACCATGCAGTCGGTGCCCGGTGGGGGACGGGGACGGCGCCGCCGCCGACCAACCGACGGAGTACCCGCCGGTCGAGCGCGAGGTAGACGGCTCGTTCCCCACGCCAGCAAGGCCCGGCCCCTCCCGCCTGTCCACGGAGCCTACGGATCAACCGGCCAGTTCGCCTGACCCCACAGCACGAGATCGACGATCGCCTTGCCGCCGGCCGCGATGTTGTTCTGCTGACTGGAGAATGGGAACTGGTACTCTTCCTCACCGCCGGAGTCGACGCCGACGATGTGCGGGCCATCGTCCCACTGCGCGAAGAACGGGCCGCCGGAATCGCCCGGCGAGGAATCGCCATTGTCCGTCTCAAGCTCCATGGCATCCCCATCTTCGTCGTCGTCGTCGTGGAAGCTGATCCCGCCTTGCCAGGACGGCTGGTTCGCGCCGGCGACGGCACCAGGGTAACCGACGAGTGTCCACACGTTCTCGTCTTCCCAGCCGTCGTCGTACGTGCGGGTGCCCATCCAGCCGATCGAGCTGCCGATCGGATCATAGAGCTTCAGCAACAGGTGGTCCCACAGCCTTGCTGTCGGCACCGCTGTTGCCCCGATACGACTCGACGTACGAGTAGACCCCCGCGCCGAGGATGGACGATCCGTTGTAGTAGGCCGGGATGAACTGCATCATCCAGGGGTCGCTCCCCCAAGGCGCCATGTGTCCCGCCGTCAGCACGAGATTGGGGCCGACGAGCGTACCGGTTCCCGTGCTCTGCGAACTCGGCGACGACGGATTCGTCCAGACCAGCAGCTTCCCGACGCACTGCCACGGGTAGCCGGAGGGATAAAAGGGCTGCCGGTCGTCGTTGCCGAAGACGTAGCCGTGTGGTCGCAGGCGCTTGCCGTTGATGCGGCGTAGATCGCGTTCCCGCGGAACGAGAGAGCTCAGGGGCGCCGGACGCGCCTCCACCCATTCGGGCCGGAACGGTGCCGCACGCGTCGCGCTTCGGCCGGCGGCGGCGATTTCTTCGCGGCTGAGCTGCATACCGTCGGCCCCCAGCAGCCCACGCACGACGGACCCGCCCGATCGCACGTTGCAGGCGGACTGATCGGTCCCGGTCACGCGGCTGAGTTGAGGTGGGAGATCCGCGGATTGGCCGCCGAGCGGCGAGAAGCTGTTGGTGGACTTCAGCATTCTGAGTTCGGCCGGAAGCACGCGACGCAGGCGTTCCGTCTCGCGCGCGAGCAAGTCGATCGTGCCCAGTGGCCGCGCAGCACAGGCTTGTCCGGATTCGTGCTGCAGATGCTCCGATCTTGGGTGGTCGCTCATGTAGATCTCCTTTGCTGGGGTGCCGAACTCGAGAACCTTTGCCGTGCCGGGACTCCCCTTCGCGAGCACGCCGCCACGAAGCCACCGCCGACGTGCGAATCGCGCGTGCCCCGCGTAAGAACGAACGCGTAGTTCGCCCCGAAATCGGCTCAGGCCACCGTCGCCCGGCGTTCAAGACCCCATCCGGCCTAGCGGCTGAGACACGCCGCCGCGGATCTCACCACAGGCCGGGACGGCACGCCCCTTCCCGCCGTCAGGCGCGCGTGGGAGTCCCGCCGTCCGGGGCCACCGGCGCGCGCCACCGCTACGGCATTCCGGGGCACGGGGATGACCGGGCCGTCCACGGCGAGCGCTCCACCTGCGCGCAGTGACACCTCCGCCGCCGCCGCGCGTAGGACGGCCATGTCCAGCACGGGCCTGCCGACGCGCGTCGACCTCCGGGCGCGGCCCGCGCGGGCGGTGGCGCCCCGCGGCGCCGTCCGTCACGCCTAACGTCGTGCGCGACGGGGAGGGCGAGCGCTGCGACGGCGGGCACCCCGCGGTGGAGCGCCGACTCGCGGGCCGCGTCCAACGCGGCAAGGGCGACGCGTCCCGCTGGCTGGCGCTGTTCAACGCCGCGTACGCCAGGAAGGTGGGCCACCCGGTCTTCCCCGGCTCGCTCAACGTCGCGCTTCCCCACGCGTTCGACTGGTTCGACCCCGACGTCGTCCGCCGGACGGTCGCTTTCGACCGCGCGGAGTACAGCGGGGAGCGCGACATCCTGCTCGTGCCCTGCTGGCTCGTCACCCTCGCCGACGAGCCGGCCTGGCTCTGGACGACGACGACCGCCGCGCGCGACCGTCCGGACCCGTGGGTGGTGGAGGTCGTCGCCGCCCGGGGGTTGCGCGAGACGTACGGCCTGCGCGACGGCGCGCCGGTCGAGATCGTGCTGCTCGACGCGCCGTAGCGCTCGGGGCCGCGGGGCACGGCGGGGACGACCCCGGCCCCGACGCGTTCAACTCGCAGCCGGCACACGCCGCGCGCGCCGCGTCGTCGGCTGCAACCCGATCCGCGCCCGGCCCGTACGGCGCCGCATGGCCGACGTCCCCGGCGCCGACACGCTGACGATCAGTGCCGACCTCCGGCCGGGCGACCGCGAAGCGGTCGTCGACGGCCTGGTCGCCTACAATGCCGCGCACGACTTCCCGTGGCCGTGGCGCAATCTCGATCTGGTGCTCCGCGACGGCGCGGGTGCGGTCCTCGGCGGCGCGCTCGGCGAGATCAACGCGGGCTGGTGCTTCCTCAAGGCCCTCTGGGTCGACGAGCGCCTCCGCGGACGCGGCCACGGCCGGCGTCTGCTCGCGGCCGTCGAGGCCGCCGCGCGCGGGCGCGGGTGCCTCGGCGTCTACCTCGACACGTACAGCTTCCAGGCGCGCCCGTTCTACGAGCGGGCCGGCTACCGCGTGTTCGGCGCGCTGCCGGACCACCCGCCGGGCGGGGCCAAGTTGTCTGGTTGCGGAACATCATTGGGACCCGGCCCGGTATGTGCGGGAGGTCTTTGGGTGGGAGTTGAGTGAGCTGCGCGCTGCCCGCCGTGCGGCGGCGCGGGCCGCCGCGACGCCGCGCAAGGAGACACCGTGACGCTCTCCATTCACCCGAGCGCGCGCACGACCCCGGCGGTCCGCGCCGAGATCGCCCGCGCGACCGAACCCGCAGGCGTGCTGGCTGCGCGCTACGGCGTTAGCACCGAGACCGTGCGGAAGTGGCGCCGGCGTGGGCCCGACGACTGCGCCGATCACTCGTCGCGCCCCAAGACCCTGCCGTGGAAGGCGACTGAGGCGGAGCGCGCCATCGTGTGTGCCGTCCGCGAGGCGACCCGCTTTCCACTCGATGACCTCACGTTCGCGCTCAAGCACTTCCTCCCGCATCTCACCCGGGACAGCGTCTACCGCATCCTGAAGGCGGAGGGGCTGCAGCGCCTCGCCGATCTGCCGCCGCTCTACGCGGACGCGCGGCCACGGCGCGGGCAGGGCCACTTCCGCACGTACGACCTCGGCTTCGTACACGTCGACGTGAAGCACCTGCCGAAGCTGCACGTCGGGGGCGGCGAGTTCCGGAAGCGTGACCTCTTCGTCGCCATCGACCGGCGCTCCCGCTTCGTCCACCTCGCGGTCAAGGACGACAATACGGAGCGTAGTGCGCTCACGTTCCTGGACGAGGCGGTCGCGGCGCTCCCGTTCCGCATCCGCTACCTGCTCACGGACCGCGGCTCCTGCTTCACCGCCGACGCGTTCGAGGCCCGGTGTCTGATGCTCGGCATCGAGCACCGGAAGACGCGGCCGTACAGCCCGCAGACAAACGGCATGGTCGAGCGCTTCAACGGGCGCATCGGGCAGGAGGTGCTGACGATCACCGTCGGAGGCCACCGCGACCTCGAGCACCTGCTCTTGGGGTACAATCAGGCGTACAACGGGCGGCGCCAGCGCGTGCTCCACGGGCGCTCGCCCGAGGACGTGGTCCGACGACGGCTCAAGGCAAAGCCCGATCTCGCGAACCCGCAGCGCCAGCCCCCCGATCCTGCCCTCGTGCCTAACGCCATGCGCGCGGTCGAAACTGCCAAGGACCTCTCACAACCAGACACCAAGTACTACCTCGCCAAGCGGCTGGACCACGCGGCGGCGCACCAGGACGCCCCGCGCGCGACGGGCGCGGGTGCGCCGCCGGTCCGCTACGCCGACGGGTTCTCGGTCGAGGCGTTCCTCGCGCTCGCCGGGCGCGTGTGGCCGCGGGCGTACGACCGCGACCGCGGCGCCGCGGCGCGCGAGCGCACGACGAACGTGGGCGCGTGGGCGGCCGACCCGGCCGCGGGCGGCGGCGAGCGTCTGGTGGGCGCGGTGCGGGTGCTCACGGACGGCTACTTCGTCGCGACCGTGCCCGAGATCCTCGTCGACCCCGCGCACCGGCGCCGCGGTGTCGGGCGGGCGCTGATGGACCGCGCGGTCGCGCACTCGCCGCGCGGCGTGCTGTTCTTCGGCGCGCAGCCGCAGGCCGTCGCGTTCTTCGAGCGGCTCGGGTGCGGCCGCGGCCTCGCCGGGTTCACGTACGGGACGCCGCGGCCTCTCGGGGGCGGGCCGGTGCCCGGGGCGTCCGTGCCGGACGCACGCATGCCTAACGCGTCCGCGCCCGACGCGGTTGGCTCCGGCCGCGTCCGGCACCGGGGCTTGGAGGACCCGCCGCCCGCGGCGGAGGAGGCGCCGCGCAATGCCTAACGCAGAGCCCGGGGTGGACCGCGACGCCGCCTGCGCGTTCTGCCGCATCGCCGCCGGCGAGGCGCCCGCGCACGTCGTGTGGGCCGACGCCGAGCACGTGGCCTTCCTCGACCGCGCCCCGATCACGCCGGGCCACGTCGTGCTCGTCCCCCGCCGGCACGTCCCCGACGTGGCCGACCTCGACGCCGACGCCCACGCGCGGCTCTTCGCCCGCGTGCGCGCGCTGGCCGGCCCGGTCGCGGCGGCGGCCGGCGCGCCGCGCGCCGGGATCGCGGTCGAGGGCTTCGGGGTCGACCACGCCCACGTGCACCTCGTCCCGGTGTGGCGCGGCGGCGACCTCGACCCGTGCCGGCAGGCGCCGGCCGGCGACGACGCGCTGCGGGCGGCCGCGGCCCGGCTCCGCGCCGCGCTCGCGACGCCGGCCGGCGAGCACACCGCGCCCCCACGCATGCGTGACGCCCTCGTGCTCCCGCCCCAGCCCGAGCTCCGCACCTGGCGCCTGTGCCTCACCGCGTTCCGCCCCGGCGACGCCCCGGCCGTGTACGCGTACGCGTCCGACCCCGAGGTCGCGCGGTACGTGACGTGGCCGCCGAGCCGGAGCGTGGCGGAGAGCGCGGCATTCATCCGGGGCGCGGTCGGCCAGGCGGACACGCACGTCTGGGCCGTGCGCGAGGGCACGACCAGCGCGCCGGCGGTCGGCGCCGTCGAGTTCAGCCTTGACACACCCGAGCGTGGGGCCGTGCACTACGTGCTCGCCCGCCCCTCGTGGGGGCGCGGGCTCGCGACCGAGGCCGTGCGCGCGGTGCTCGGCTGGGCGTTCGGCGCACTCCCCGACCTCGCGGACGTGCGGACCACCGTGGCCGCCGCGAACGCGGCGTCGCGGCGCGTGCTGGAGAAGTGCGGGTTCCGCCACGTCGGGCCCGAGACGGCGCGCTGGCCCAAGTCGCCCGAGCCGGTGGCGCTCGGCGTGTACGCGCTCGCGCGCGACGCGTGGCCGCACGCGCCGGTGGACGCCTAACAAACTCCCCGCAACACGTGCCGCTCGTCTTCGTCGTGGGCCCGCCCGCCGTGGGCAAGATGACCGTCGGGCACGCGCTCGCCGGGCGGACCGGGCTGCGCCTGTTCCACAACCACGTCACGAGCGACGTGGTGACCCGCTGCTTCGACTACGGCACGCCCGCGTACGGGCACCTCGTCACCGAGTTCCGCACCCGGATCTTCGAGGAGGTCGCCGCGAGCGACCTGCCGGGGCTGATTTTCACGTACGTGTGGGCGTTCGGCGACCCGGGCGACGCGGCGTTCGTCGTGCGCCTGGCGGGCACGTTCAGCGCGCGTGGCCGTCCGGTGTACCTCGTCGAACTCGAGGCGCCGCTCCCGGTGCGGCTGGAGCGGAACGCGTCCGAGTTCCGGCTCGCCGAGAAGCCAACGAAGCGCGACCTGGACGCCTCGCGCCGGCACCTGCTGGACGTCGAGGCACGGTACCGTCTCAACTCGGCCGGCGAGTTCGCGACGCGTCCCGGCTGGCTGGACGGGTACCTTCGGCTGGACAACGCCGCGCTGTCGCCCGATGCCGCGCGCGCGGATCGCCGCAGCGTTCGCGCTCCCGCGTTCGGCCGCCCCGCACCCGGGTGACGGACGTCCCGGCGCGCCGCCCGCAGGTGCCTAACGTGGCGACGGGCGGGCCGGCGGGCGGGCCGGCGGCCCGCCCGGTGGCGGTGGTCGACGAGTCGCCGGCCGACGCCGCGGCGCTCGCGGCGTACGCCCGCGTGTCCATTGCGTTCGTCGTGCGCGAGGTGCTCGCGTGCACGCCGGTGCGCGGCGGACTCGGCGGGCTGGCGCTCGCGCCGCGCGCCGTGGAGCGCCCGTACGTGAAGGACTACGACGCTGTGGACGGCGGCCCCTCGGGGTGGATCACCCGCTTCGGCGCCGCGGCGGTCGCGCGCTGGGGCGTGCTCGCCGCGTACGCCGGCGGCGCACAGGCGGGCACGCGCGTGGGCGGGGCCGTGGTCGTGCACGCCGACCCAGCCGTGGACCTGCTGGGAGGCCGCCGCGACCTGGCCGTGCTCTGGGACCTGCGCGTCGCGCCGTCGTACCGCGGCGCGGGCGTCGGGCGCGCCCTGTTCGCCGCGGCGGGCGCGTGGGCGCGGGCGCGCGGCGCGCGGCGACTCGAGGTCGAGACGCAGAACGTGAACGCGCCCGCGTGCCGGTTCTACGCGCGCCAGGCGTGCGTGCTCGGCGCGGCACACCGGTTCGCCTACCCGGAACTGCCGGACGAAGTGCAACTACTCTGGTACCTTGACCTGGCGGACGGCGGCGCGACCGGGACTGCCTAAGTGGCGCCGGGGCTCGGCGCCGTCGTGACGTTCCGGTACGACGCCCTCCGCCGGAGCGCCTCCGACGCCTACGTCCCGGCCCGCGCGCGGGGCCGGCGTCTCCGGACGCCCCGGCCGCGGCGGCAGGGCAGCTTCGGGGGCGACGCGGGCCGTCGTTAGGCAATGTTAGGCATGCGTCGTCACGGCGCCGGCGTGCCGGGCCGAGTCGCCGCGGCGGGTGGTCGCCACGAGCCATCCGCGCCGCGCGTCGGCGAACCAGAGGTCCGACACGGTCCGCGACGGTCACCGCACCCAGTAGTCCAGGACCGCGCCGAGCTCGGACGCCACCGTCGGCGGGAGCGCGCTGGCGCGCCGCCCGAGCAATCCGCGGAGCGCCGTAAGCTGCGCCGCCGCGGGCTGCGCGAAGCTCGCGTTCGGCCGGGCGAGCCACGCGGCGATCCGCCCCCGCGCGTCGTCCCGCACGCGCGCCTCGCCCGACCCGAGCGCATCGAGCAGCACGGCGAGGCGGTCCCACTTCGACAGCGCGTCCGCGAGTCCGAGCGCGTCGAGCTGCCCGTGGGTGGGCGCATCGCCGTGCAGCACGTGCGCGAGGGCGTCCGCATCGGGCCGCACCGCGTGCATGCGAAGGGCGTCGCGCACCGCGCGGGTGACCGCGCGCGACGGGTCGTGGAGCAGACGCAGGAGCGTCGCGCCGTTGCCTGCGGCATCGAGGCGCCCGAGCGCGCGCGCTGCGGCCCGGCGCACGGCGGGGCGCTCGTGGGCGAGCAGGGGGAGGAGCGCGGGCGCGTCCGCCGCGCGCCCGGTCTCGCCCACGCCCGCTGCGGCGACGGCCAAGTGGGCCGGCGTCGTCGCGGCCGCGAGCGCGCCCCGGTAGTGGCCGGCGACGTCGGTCAACACGCCGCGCCGAGCGACCTCGGCTTGGGCGACCTCGCGCACCGAGCGTCCGCTGTCGAGCAGCCCGGCCATCAGCCACGGCGTCGCACGCTCCCCGAGCCGCTCGGCTGCCGCGACGAGGGCGTCGCGGCGCATGGGCGGGTACGGGTCGGCGAGCGCAGTCGGCAGCATCGCGGTCAGCGCGTCGACCGCGAGGTGTCGGCGCGCGCCCGTGACGGCCTCGCGCCGCACCACTGGGTCCGGATCGCGCAGCGCCGCCGAGACGAACGCCGCGGCCGTGGCCGGCGTCGGGTCAGCCTCGGCGAGCAGTCGCGCGCACGTGCGCCGCGTGTCGCGGTCGCCAGCGGTGAGGCGCGCGAGCAGGGTCGGGTGCTGCGCGGGCGCGCGGAGCATCGCGAGCACGCGGTCGGCGAGGGCGCCCGCATCGCGGCGCGTGTGTGCCCCAAGCCGGCGCAGGAGCGGGAGCCACGCGAGCCACGCCGTCGCCAGTCCGGGGGTCACCCGGCGCTCGAGCGTGGCCGCGGCCCGGGCCGCGACGGCGTCGACCCAGTCGTTGCGGCGGATGAGCAGGAACGGCAGCTCGCGCCCGTCCGCCGCGACCGCGGACGCGGGATCGGCCACGCGGTCGAGCTGTGCGACCGCCGCCTCGCGGACGTGGCCGAACGGGTGGAAGCCCACCACTCCGAGGACCGGGACCGCGTCCGCTCGGGGCACGTCGAGCTGCACCACGTCGGTCGGCGTCAGCCCGCGCCAGCCGCCGGTCTGCGCGTCGGGCGGCCACCAGCCGGCGCCCCGGCACGCCGGATCGAGCCAGAGGAGGGCGTCCGGCGTCGCCGCCGCGAGGGCGCGCGCCACCAACGCGACCGCGGCATCGCGCACGGCCCCCCGCTCGCCGAACACGAGCGGGAGGAGCTCGGGCACGAGCGCCGGCGTGGCCTCGTCCCGGAGCGCCGCGAGCGCGGCGAGGCGGTCATCCGTGCGGCCCAGCCACCGCTCGCGGAGCGCCGCCCGCGCGTGCAGGGTCGCGACGAGCGCCGCGGCACGTGGCGAGAGGGGACGCACCAACGTCGGCCGCCGACTCACAGCCGCGGGTCTACCGGCTCGCTCTCCAGCGCGAGCACGCCGAACACGCACTCGTGCACCCGGCGGAGCGGCTCGCGCCGGACGAAGCGCTCCAGCCCCTCGATGCCTAACGCGAACTCGCGCAGCGCGAGCGACCGCTTGGCCTGCAGCCCGCGCGCGCGCAGCCGCTCCAGGTTCTCCGGCAGCGTGTACTCCGGCCCGTAGATGATGCGCAGGTACTCGCGCCCGCGGCACTTGACTGCGGGCTGCACGAGCCCGCGACGACCACGGGCGATGAACGCCAGGGGCTTGACCACCATCCCCTCGCCGCCGCGCTCGGTCATCGCCTCCCACCACGCGGTGGCTTCGGAATCGGTCGCGGGATCGGAGAGGTCGACGGTGCGGTGCGCGGTCGCGAACAGCACGCCGGTGTCGTCCGCCGCACAGAGCTCGTCCGCGCGCCCCATGTGCCACGCGTGGTCCTTGTCCGCGTGCACCGCGCCCTCGGTGGCGAGCACGTGGAACGGAGCCAGCTTGAGGTCCGCGACCGACGCCACGTCGTCGTCGCGGTGCTGCGCGGAGCGCCCGTCCCCGGCCGTCGCCTCATCGTTAGGCAGGAACGGCCGCGCCGGCTCCGCGTAGACGCGCGCGGCGGGCACCGAGACCAGCTCCTTCTCGGGCCAGCGGAGCGCGGTCAGCCGCCCGCCGAACACGGCGCCCGTGTCGACGTTGAGCGTGCGGTTGAGCCACTCGGGCTCGGGCACGGGCGTGTGGCCGTACACCACGTGCGCCGGCCCGCGGTACTCCGCGGCCCAGTTGTACCGGACCGGCAGCCCGAAGTCGTCGGTCTCGCCCGTGGTCTCGCCGTAGAGCGCGAAGTCGCGCACCTTGCCCGACCCGCGCCCCTGCATCTCCTCCGTCATCCCCGCGTGCGCGACGACGAGCCGCGCGCCGTCGAGCACGTAGTGGCTGACGAGCCCGTCGAGGAAGTCGGCGACCCGCGCGCGGAACTCGGGCGTCTCGTGCTCGAGCTGCGCGAGCGAGTCGGCGAGGCCGTGCGTGATCTGCACGTCCCGGCCGCGCAGCTTGCGCACGAGCTTGAGGTCGTGGTTGCCGGGCACGGCGAGCGCGGTCCCGGCGTCGACCATCCCCATCGCGATGCGCAGCACGTCGGGCACGCGCGGCCCGCGGTCGACGAGATCGCCGAGGAAGATGGCCTTGCGGCCGTCGGGGTGGTGGTACGCGTCTGTTTCGTTAGGTACACCATCGCGCACGTAGCCCAGCAGCGCGAGCAGCGCCTCCAGCTCGTCCGCGCAGCCGTGTACGTCGCCGATCAGGTCGAACGGCCCGTGCTCGTGCTTCTTGTTGTTCCAGAGCGGCTGCCGCTCGATGGCGACCGCCGCGATGTCCGCCTCGCTCTTGAGCACGTGCACGTGCCGGAAGCCCTCGCGCCCGAGCCCGCGGAGCGAGCGCTGCATCTGACTCCGCTGCTGGCGGATGACGTGCGGGCCGAAGGTGCGGTCCGTGCGCTCCAGGTTGCGCTCCTCGCAGAGCCGCTCGGGCACGTCGAAGACGATGGCGACGGGTAGCACGTGGGACCGGCGCGCGAGCTCGACGAGCGGCTTGCGCGCCTCCGGCTGGACGTTGGTCGCGTCGACGACCGTGAGCAGCCCGCGCTCGAGCCGCTTTGCCGCGACGGTGTGGAGCACCTCGAAGGCGGCCTTCGTCGCGCTCTGGTCGTTCTCGTCGTTCGAGACGAGGCCGCGGCAGAAGTCGGACGACAGCGTCTCGAACGGGGCGAAGTGCGTGCGGGCGAAGGTCGACTTGCCGCAGCCCGAGGGGCCGACGAGGACGACGAGTGCGAGTTCGGGGATGGTCAGGGTCATGGGTCGATCCGTTCTCTATTCGTGTCCTGCTATGCGGTCACGGACGCCGCGCGCCGGATGCGCCGCAGCAGGTCCTTGATCGCCTCGCCCGACGTCGGCGCGTCGGGCAACGTGCTCCGGTCCGCGGCCTCGACGAGCCACGCACGCAGGCGCCGGTACTCGCCCGCGTAGAAGCTGACATCCGCGTCGCCGAGCGCGCCGTGCTCGCCGCCCGCGACCTTCCGCGCGACGAGCGCGTCGACGTACGGCAGCCGCTCGCCCGCGTTCAGCGCGTCGTCGCACGCGAGCAGGTTGGCATTCACCTCCCCAGTCCGCATCATGTGGATGCCGGTGAGCAAGACGCGGAACACGTACAGCAGCGGCTTCACCCGCCGCGGCCGCTCTTTGTCGAAGAGCTGCCACTGGTTCTGCGCGAAGCCGAGGTAGTGCCGCACGCACGCGCGGGTCACGCACCCGCGCGCGAGCGCGACCAGTTCCGCGTGCGCGGGCGTGGTGTGCACGACGAGTGGCGACGTCACCTGCTCCAGCACATAGCCGTTGTTGCGCAGCAGGAGCGACAAGAACTTCCGCGCCTCGTGCGTCACGAGGTCGACCTCGAGCCCCTCGCGCACGTGCGACAGCTTCACCGTTTCCTCGACGCGGTCGAGCCCCGTCAGCATCTCGACCGGGGCGACGTGCGCCCCGCGCAGATCGACGTCCGAGTCGGCCGACGCGAACCCGTACAGGTGTGCCCCGCTCACGGTGGCGAACAGCAGCGGGTGCGGGTGTTCGGACACCTCGGCCCGCACGCGCGGGTCGGTCGTGATGGTTTCAGGTGTGGTCATCGTCGGTCACCATGCGGCGCCGGGCCCAGACGAGGAACGCGTTCGCGCGCGCGTAGTCGGGCCGGTCGGGAAGGGTCGTCGTCTCGAGTGCGCGGTCGAAGTCGCGGTGGAGTGCGAGACGCCACGCGTCCACCTCGGCCCACGCGACCTCGCCGCGCTTGATGGCGAGCAGGCGCGTACGCTGGTCGTCGTCCACGCGCATGGGGACGTGCCCCTCGCAGAGCGCCGTCACCCCCGCGGTGAGCAGCCGCACGAGGTGCATCGCGTGCTTCCACTTGATCGCGCCCGCGGTGCGGAGGTCCTGCTCCATGCGCTTGAACTGGCTCAGGACGTAGCCGTTGTAGGTCTGGTAGATGAGCTTCGAGAGAAACAGGTACCGCATCTCGAGCAGCGCGTCCGCGACCGGCGACGTGTGCTCGACGAGGGGCGTGTAGAGGCACTCGAGGATGTTCGGGTTCGCCTTGAGGGCGAGCACGACGAACTTCCGGAGCTCCCAGTAGACCTCGTCGGTCTCGCGGTTCTCGAGCTGCTCGGGCACGCCGTAGAGCGACCAGTGCCGCGCGGCGGGCGGCAGGTAAATGCCGCGCCGGTCGGTGTCGGAGTTCGCGTGCGCGAGCCCGTACGCGTGCGAGCCGAGCAGGCAGCGGTAGATCACGTGCCGGTACAGGTCGTGGTCGTCGAGCACCGCCGCGGCCTCGAGGTCGTCGCGCTGCCCGTGCTTGGCGATGCTCAGCTCGGCGCGCTTGAGCGAGACCTCGCGCCCGTCGGGGAGGCGCACGCGGTACGCGTGCGTCGCGTCGTCGGGCGCGCGCACGACCACGCCGGCCGCGCCGAGCGGACAGGTGACCGCGCCGGCCGCGTCACGCACCTCGACGCGCGACACCACCTGCGTGCCCGTCGGAATCAGCAGGTGCGTCCCGCGCACGGTCTGCATCGTCCGGTCGACCTGTGTCACGTGCTTCGCACCCATCGTCGCGCCCCGTTGATTGTTAGTCCCGCGTGAAGATCCCCATCTGCGTCGGTGCGCCGACCGCGTCGTCGACGGGCCCGACGGGTGCGAACCGCACCGCGTAGCCGAACCGCTCCGCCACGGCCCGCGCCCACGTCTCGAACTCCGGCCGCGTCCACTCGAACCGGTGGTCGCGGTGCCGGAACCGCCCGGCCGGCAGCGTCTCCCAGCGCACGTTGTACTCGGCGTTCGGCGTCGTCACGACCACCGTGCCCGGTCGCGCGAACTCGAACGCCACGCGCTCGAATGCGGCGAGCCGGGGCGGATCGAGGTGCTCGATGACTTCCACCACGGCCGCCGCGTCGAACCCGGCAAGCCGCGCGTCGCGATACACGAGCGACCCGTGCACGAGCTCGATCCGCTCGCGCTGCTTGGGCGGCATCCGGTCGAGCTTGAGCCGGTCCACCGCGATTTCCAGCGCGCGGTGCGACACGTCCATACCCACGACGCGCGTGAACTGCCGGTCGTCAAGCAGCAGCCGCAGTAACCGCCCCTCGCCGCAGCCGAGGTCCACGACCGACGTCGCGCCCGTCGCGCGCAGCACGCCGAGCACCATCGCCAACCGCTGCGTGTGGAGGCTGAGCGGCCGTTCGAGCGCGCCCTCCTCCGCGTCGCGCACGAGCGGCGCGCCGTCGGCGCCGGCCAGGCCGTCCGCCGTCGCGTCGTCCGCGTCGGGGTCCTCCTCGGCCACGAGGCGGCTGACCGCCTCGCGCACGAGCGAGGTGCGGTGCTTGAGGTAGCGCCGCGTGATCAGTTCGCGCTCCGGATGCGACGCCAGCCACCCCTCGCCGACGCGCAGCAGCTTCGCCACCTCGTCGTCGCCGACCCACCCAGTAGTGCTTCTCGTCGTCGAGCACGGGGATCAGCACGTACAGGTGCGCCAGCAGCTCGGCAACCCGCAGCGTGCCCGTGGGCGTGACCGTGTAGTACCGACTCTCGCCCCACGCCGGCTGCTCCGCATCCAGCGCGTGCGGCACGGCCGCGACTTCGTAGCCGAGCGGCTCGAACAGGCGACGCAGCAGGGGTTCGCCGCCGCGGCAGGGGACGACGGCGAGGTGTGCGGTGAGCGGGATCGGCGTGGCCGCGAGCTCGCGCCGCTCCTTGCTCCGGCCGCCCATCGCCGTGCCGAACGCGTCGGCGATGGCGACGCTCAGGAACGATGACGCGACGTACGGCCGGTCGTTGACGTACTGCGCGAGCAGCCCGCCCTCGCCGTCCGGGCCGCGCCGGCTGCGCACGAGGCCCACCGGGTCGACGTCGAGCAGCAGAGCGGCGGTGCAGCGCGCGTCCGACGCCTCGGGGTAGAACACCTGCGCGCGCCCGAACGACAGCTCCGCACTCTGCGCGCGGGCCGGGTTCTTGTGCAGCAGGTAGCCGAGGTCCGTCGCCGGCCGGTGCGTCGTGGTGATCGTGAGCAGCATGCGGAGCAAGGAGGAGGCGGTGGCGCCGGCGGCAGGGCTCGAACCTGCGTCCACCCGGAGTCGAGCCGGGCGCTCTACCGCTGAGCTACGCCGGGCCACGCGCGTGTCGATTGTCGTGCAACTGATGGGTCGTCGGGATGGGGGCAGGGCTCGAACCTGCGTCCGGCCGGTCCAGAGCCGGCCGCTCTACCGCTGAGCTACCCCACCCGCGACGACCCGCGACTCGTTAGGCGACTGGCGCCGCCGCCTTCCCGGCGTACCACCCCGCCCGCCGGAGCGCGTCCGCCAGGTACGGGTTGGTCACCGCGACGCCGTGGACCAGCTCCGGCGTCGGGCGGAACGGCGCCGCCCGCGTGCGCTCGCGCGGTGCCGTCCACCCGGTCTTCCCGGCGTCGAGCCCGACGCGCGCGCACGCGGCCTCGACGTCCCGCCGCGTGCACACCGCCTCCCCGGCCAACACCGCCCACGGCGGCGCGAGCGACGCCCACACCTCCGTGTTCGGGTCGACGCCGCTGCGGAACGCCGCGTGTCCCCACGCCACGTCCGCCGCCATCAGCCGCATCGCCTTGCCGGGGCACGCGCCGTCGAGCATCGACTCGAGCCCGAGCGCGTGGAGCAGCGCGATCCAGCCGTCGCGGGCCTTGTTCCAGGCGCCCGCGGCGAGGTTCCACGTCGTGCTGTCCATGCCGCGCCTCACGATCATGCGCCGCGGCTCGGCGCCCGCGGCCAGGAGCCCCGGCCAGAGTTCCCCGAGCAGCGACCCGGCGTCCCGCAGCACGGCGTGCCACCGCCCGACGAGCGCGCCCGCCTCCCCGGGCGTGAGGCGCGCGAGCACCCCGGGCGCGGGGTACGCGTGCGCGACCACGAACCACTGCGCCATCGCGCTCCGCTCGACGCGGCGGAGGAGCATGGCCGCGATCTCGTCGAACGCGCGCTGCTGCGGGTCGAGCGTGAAGGCGCTCCGCAGGTTCGCGCGCGCCGTGAGGTACGCGACGAAGCACGCCGTATCCGCGTCGGCCGCGAACGCGTCCCACGGCAGCCGAGACGCGAGTCCGGACTTGCCCGCCATCTGCAGCCCGCGCTTCCGCAGCTCGCGCGCGAGCGTGACGACCTTCGCCTCCAGCCGCGCGAGCAGCCGGAAGCGCTTGTTGTACGCGCGGTGGCCTAACGCCACGCCGGCCGCCGCGCGCGCGGCCCGGTCGAGCCGGTCGGCCTTGAAGTCGCTCGCGCCGTACGCCTTCCGGATCGCCGCGCCGGCCTCGCGCGCGAAGCGCTCGACCGCCGTGGGGGCCCGGCACAGGTCGTCGGAGAGCGGGTGCGCCGACGCGAACAGCTCGACGGCCTTGGCCACCTGCCGCGCGCAGCCGACGGGCCGCGCGAAGTCCTGCAGCATGGAGGTGTACCCCCACACGGTGCGCGCGAGCGAGCCGCGCGCGGCCCGGTCGAGCACGCGCGCCTGGCCCGGCGCGAGCGCCGGGCCGAGCAGCTCGGAGATCGTCGCGGCGACGTCCTCCGGCCGGCGGCGGGCGTCGAGCGACGCGTACAGTGAGGCGAGCGGGCCCGCGGGCGGCCCGGCCGCGGGCGGGCCCGTGGTCGTCGCGTGCATGTCGTGACTCCGTCCGAAGGGTGGGTGGAGGTTGCAAGAGGGGCGGGTCCCATCCGGACGGCGGGCGCCGGGCCGGGCAGCGGGAGTCGCGTTCGCCAGTGCCAGGTCCGACGTGCCGGCCGGAAGGGGCCCCGCGCGGAGAGTGTGTGCGTCGTGGTCTACGTGGCCGGGTTGGTGGAGAGGGAAACGGGTCCGAACGACGAACGCCCCACCTGCACGGATGCGCAGGTGGGGCGTGATGCCGTGCCCCGGATCGGGGCGGGCGCACTAGCTCGTGCGCCCGCCCGCGACCCCTGCGCTGGTCCGACCCGACCCGAGGTCGAACCGGCTCTGCTGATCGGTGCTGCGGTACCCGCGGCGGCCGGCCGGCCGAGCGGCGTATCGCGGGGTGGCCCGGTGGTCCGCCGGCCATCCGCGTCCGCCTAACCGTCGTTCGACGCCGCGTCCGGCCGTCGCGCACGCCGACGGCAGCCGGGCGTCGCCGGCCGGCGTCGTGTTCGCGACGGGTGGAAGGACGTGGAACGACATGGTCGTGGGTGGGTCGGTGTCGGACGCGCGACGGGCGGAACGAAAAAATCGCGTCGCCGATGTCTAACGCCGGGCTGCCTGTGCCGGCACGGCCACGTGCACGCCGGACCGGCGCGGTGGTGGACCGTCAAGACTATCGGGACGCGACTCCCTGGGGCGCACACTTTATGGCATGGGCGCGAGCGTTGTCAACCCCCGTCGTCGCGCGCGTGTCGAGCCCGACGACCGTCGCCCGGTCGGTGCGCTTCGGCGGCACCGCGCGTCGATGCGCGTCCGGAGGCAGTGGTCGCGGTGGCGTGAGCGCGACGTCAGCGTCTTTGAGGCGGCGGCCGTTCCGTACGTAGCTTTCCGGGTGCGCACCGCGAGCCGGAACCGACCGGGCACCGGCGGCGCGCGGTCGTCCGGACGCCGGGAGCGGGGGCAGGGCAGACGGGGCGGGGAACGGGTAGCAGGAATCGGTTCACCGGCGCGCGGCCCTCGACGCCGTGTTCCCCGGCGGCGGCGAGATGGCGGCGCGCTGCCGGGCGTTCGACCGGGCGGCGACGCCGTTAGGCCCCGTGGCGGGCTGGTCGACGAGCCTGCGCACCACGGTCGGCCTCGTACTGGCCTCGCGGCAGCCGATGGTGCTGTTCTGGGGCCCGGCGCTCGTCCAGTTCTACAACGACGCCTACCGGCCGAGCCTCGGCGTCGGCGGCCGGGCCGACCGAGCGCGCGGCGCTCGACGTCCTCCTCGGCTTCGTCGCGCAGGCGGAGTCGCAGGCGGGGACCGCATGGGGGCAGGGCCAGGCGGCTGGCGAGTAGGCGGGGCGCGTCAACGCTCCGCCGCAGCCAACTGCCGTGTTCGGGCCCGGCGATTGGCGAGGCCGGCGACGGCCCACGCGACGAGCGCGAACACGCCGACGATCCCGACGACGTACGCGCCCACCCCCGCGTACCCGCCGGCCGTGGCGGGGTTGAGGAACGGGTACGGGTACCAGCCGACCGCCGCGCCGCGCGCGAGCGTGTAGACGAGGAACAGCGCCGGGAAGGCGAGCCAGCGAACGACCGTGGCCGCGCCGATGCGGGAGTCGGCCGGCCGCGTGGCCCACTCGAGCGCGACGCCGACCGGCGTGACGACGTGGAGCGCCGCATTCACCCACGGCCGGAGGTCGCCGAGCGGGAGCCCACGCAGCAGCGCCGCGTACACCAGCCCGACGATCACCAGGTAGGTCGCGGCGGCGCCGCGCGCTCGGTCGGGACCGGCGGCACGCGGGCGGGCGGCGCTGGCGAGCATCACCGCGGCGGCCACCAGATTGGACAGGTTGGTGAAGTAGCTGAAGTAGTTCGCGACGTTGTAGCCGGCCCGCACGTGGACGACGAGCTGGCTGCCGATCGCCGCCACGGCGAGCCCGCCGAGGACGAATCGCGCGGCGCGCCGGAGTGCGGACGCCGGTGCCGCGTGGTTCGGGGTTCGCCCCCGCGCGTGGCGGTCCGTGTCTCGCGGTCCGCGGTCGGCTACGTGTGAGGTCATCGTTGTCTGGCGAGCGCGTCGTGTGGAGGGGAGCGCCGCGCACGGCATCACGCCGCTTCGACCCCGCGCGCGTGCGCGGTGCGACGCCCGGGGCGCCTGGACGTCGTGCAACCTTTCCGCCACGCCGCGGGGGTGACCGGTTTCGCGATTCGGACGATGCTGGGGCGGCCGCCTGGGCCGCTTCTCACAACGCGCGGAGTGGGGACGGCGGAGGCCGGCCCGCCGCGCCGTTAGGCCGGTGACTCAGGCGGGACTGCGCCCCGGCCGGACCCGTGCCCGCCGGCTCGGCCGCGGGCGCGATGCGCGCGCCGGTACCTTTGTTCGACGGCGATCCCGTGCCGGCGCGTCCGGCGCCGGCACGGACGACGTACTCCCCCGACCCTCCCGCTGAGGTGGACGCATGACCGCACGCCTAACGATGGACCGCCGCGCCCTCCTCGCCGGCGCCGGCGCGCTGGCCGCCGCGCTCACGCTCGACCGGGCGGGCGCGGCGGCGCAGGACGTCGTTCGGCGCCCGGGCGCCTTCCCGCCGGGCTTCCTCTGGGGCGCGGCGACCGCGGGACACCAGGTCGAGGGGAACAACACGGCGAGCGACCTGTGGCTGCTGGAGCACACGACGCCCACCGTGTTCGCCGAGCCGTCGGGGGACGCGGACAACAGCTTCGCCCTCTGGGCGACGGACCTCGACCTCGCGCGCGCGCTCGGGCTCAACACCTACCGCTTCTCGCTCGAGTGGGCGCGGATCGAGCCCGAGCCGGGGGCGTTCTCGCGCGCGATGCTCGACCACTACAAGGCGGTCGTCGACGGCTGCCGCCCGCGCGGGCTGACGCCGGTGGTGACGTTCAACCACTTCACCGCGCCGCGGTGGTTCGCCGCGCGCGGCGGGTTCACCAACCGCGAGGCGCCCGACCTGTTCGCGCGCTTCTGCGACCGGGCGGCGCGCCACCTGGCCGGCAACGTCGGCTACGCGCTCACCTTCAACGAGCCCAACATCCTGCGCCTGCTGCGCGGGCTCCTGCCGCCGCAGCTACTCGACGCGCAGCGCGCGATGCTCGCCGCGGCGGCGCGCGCGGCCGGGACGCCGAAGTTCGTCGCCGCCAACGCCGCGACCCCGGAGGACGTCGAGGCCATGCTGCCGATCATGGTCGCGGCGCACAAGGCGGGGCGCGCGGCGATCAAGGCCGCGCGCGGGGACCTGCCCGTGGGCGTCAGCCTCGCGATGACCGACGACGAGGCCGCGGGGCCCAACAGCCTGCGCGACGCCAAGCGCGCCGAAGTCTACGGCGCATGGCTCGAGGCGGCCAGGGGCGACGACTTCCTCGGCGTGCAGAACTACGAGCGCGTGCGCTGGGACGCCAACGGGCGGCTGCCCGCGCCCGCGGGCGCCGTGCGCAACTGGTCGGGCGCGGAGGTCTACGCGCCGTCGCTCGCCGGCGCCGTGCGCTACGCGCACCAGGCGACGGGCGTGCCCATCCTCGTCACCGAACACGGCGTCGGCACGGACGACGACGCGATCCGGGCGGCGCTCATCCCCGCGGCGCTCGCGGAGCTCCGGAAGGCGATGGACGACGGCGTGCCCGTGAAGGGGTACGTGCACTGGTCGCTGCTCGACAACTACGAGTGGGTGTTCGGCTTCCGGCCCAAGTTCGGGCTGTGCAGCGTCGACCGGACCACGTTCGCGCGCACGCCCAAGCCGAGCGCCGCCGTACTCGGCGCGATCGCGCGGCGCAACGCGGTGTGAGCGGATCACCTGTGCGGCGGCGGGCGGCGGACCTACCTTCCCGCGGGCCGCGCGCGGCGCGTGCGGCACCCACGGTCGTGCAGCACCCACGGTGGAGAGGCGATGGAGACGTACGACTACGACCTCGTCGTGATCGGCAGCGGTCCCGCGGGGCAGAAGGGCGCCATCGCCGCGGCGAAGCTCGGCCGCCGGGTCGCGATCATCGACCGGCAGGAGATGGTCGGCGGCGTGTGCATCCACACGGGCACCATCCCGAGCAAGACCATGCGCGAGGCGATCCTCTACCTCAGCGGCTTCCGCCAGCGCACGTTCTACGGGAAGGACTACGTCGTCAGCTCCCGCATCTCCGCCAAGGACCTCGCCCACCGGGTGAACGCGGTCGTCGGCCGGCAGACCGAGGTGGTGCGCAACCAGCTCCGGCGCAACGGCGTCGCCACGCTGGCGGGCACCGCGCGCTTCGTCGACCCGCACACGATCGAGGTGATGTCGTCGGCGGGGGCCGCGACCCTGGTCCGCGCGGCGCACGTGCTCATCGCCTGCGGCACGCGCGCCGCCCGCAGCACCGAGATCCCGCTCGACGGCGAGCGGATCTTCGACGCCGACCAACTGCCCGGCGTGACCGAGCTGCCGCGCGAGCTGATCGTCGTCGGCGCCGGCGTCGTCGGGCTCGAGTACGCCTCGATGTTCACCGCGCTCGACATCAAGGTCACGATCATCGACCAGCGCCCGACGCTGCTCGACTTCGTCGACCGCGAGTTGATCGACGGCCTGCTCTACCACATGCGGCGGCGCGGCGCGACGTTCCGCCTGGGCGAGACGGTCGCCGGGGTTCACGTGGACGAGCGGGGGCGCGTGGTGGCCGTGCTCGCGAGCGGGAAGCGGGTGAACAGCGACGCGCTGCTCTACACGGTCGGGCGCCAGGCGAACACCGACCTGCTGGACCTCGAGGCCGCCGGGCTGGCCCCCGACGCCCGCGGCAAGCTCGCGGTCGACGCGTGGGGCCGGACCGCGGTGCCGCACATCTACGCCGCCGGCGACGTGGTCGGCTTCCCGTCGCTCGCGTCGTCGTCCAACGAGCAGGGCCGGCTGGCGGGCGCCCACATGTTCGGCGCGCCGGCGACGGTCGCCGCGCCGGAGCTGCTGCCCTACGGCATCTACTCCGTGCCGGAGATGTCGATGGTCGGGCGCACGGAGGAGCAGCTCACCGAGGCGCGCGTCCCCTACGAGGTCGGCGTCGCCAAGTACGAGGAGCTCGCGAAGGGGCAGATCCTCGGCGACGAGACGGGGATGCTCAAGCTGCTCTTCGACCCGGACACGCTGCGGCTGTTAGGCGTGCACGCGATCGGCGACGGGGCCACGGAGCTGATCCACATCGGCCAGTCGGTGATCGCGCTCGGCGGCACGATCGCGTACTTCCGCGACACCGTCTTCAACTACCCGACGCTGGCCGAGGCGTACAAGGTGGCGGCCCTGGCCGGCTTCAACCGCCTGTGACGGCGCGTGCCGGGGGCGGGACGGCGCCTCAGCCGAGGACCGGCTCCTGCTTCACCACGGTCCCCGCCGACTCGACGTCGGCCGTCGCGGCCTCGCCGCGGGCGACGAGCACGCGCCCGACGCACAGGTCGTAGAGCACGGCGCCCAACACGCCGCCGACTAACGGCGCGACGATCGGCACCCAGCAGTACCCGCCCGGCCCCGGCAGCGCGGCCGCGCCCCAGCCGGCCGCGGCGGCGAGTAGCCGGGGCCCGAGGTCGCGCGCGGGGTTGATGGCGTAGCCCGCGTTGGCGCCGAACGACATGCCGATCGCGGCGACGAGCAGCCCGACGACCAGCGGCGCGAGGTTCCCCTTGGGCGGCTGGTTGCGCTCGTCGGTGAGCGCGAAGATCCCGAGCACGAGGAGCGCGGTCCCGATCACCTGGTCGACGAACGGGCCGAGCAGCGCGCCGGCGTAGTACGGGGCGGGGCCGGTGGTGAAGATGCCCGCCGTCGCGGCCGACGCGGCGGCCCCGCGCACGATCCCCGCGCTCCGTTCGTAGCTGCGGATCGCGTCGGCGTAGTCGGCGTAGACGAGCGCCGCCCCGCAGAACGCGCCCGCGACCTGGGCGAGCGTGTAGGGCACGACCCGCGACCACGGGAAGCCCCGCCTAACGGCCAGGGCGACGGTCACCGCGGGGTTCAGGTGCGCGCCGCTCACGCCGCCGGCCACGTAGGCGCCGAGGGTGACCGCGGCCGCCCACCCGAAGGTGATGAGCAGCCAGTCGCCCGCGGCGGCGAACGCCGTCGTCCCGCGCCCCGACTGGTTGAGCGCGGCGACGGTCGTGGCGACGACCCCGGTGCCGAACGCGATGAGGACGAGGGTCCCGAGGAACTCCGCGAGACACTCGCCGAGGACGCCCGACCGCCACCCGCCGCGCGGCCCGCGCCCGCCGTGCGTCGCGCCTCCCGGGCCCGGGTGCGCGGACGCGTGAGGAAACCGATCGGTCCGTCGTGGTTCCGTCATCGGTCGTCGGTGCGAGTCACGCGGTCGGCCGCGCCCATCCCTTCGCCCGCTCCACCGCGCGCAGCCAGTCACCCGTTAGGTGGTCGCGCTCGGCGGGGCCCATCCGCGGCTCGTACCGCCGGGCGAGCTGCCACCGCCGCGCGAGTTCGTCCCGGTCGCGCCAGAACCCCGTCGCGAGCCCGGCGAGGTACGCGGCGCCGAGCGCGGTGGTCTCCGTCACCCGCGGCACCTCGACCGGCACGCCGAGGACGTCCGCCTGGAACTGCATGAGGAACGCGTTCACCGCGGCGCCGCCGTCCGCGCGGAGCGGGCGCCCGGCCTGTAGCGTTAGGCCGGTGTCGCGCGCCATCGCGCCCACGACGTCGGCCGTCTGGTACGCCATGCTCTCCAGCGCGGCCCGCGCGAGGTGCGCCCGCGTCGAGCCCCGCGTGAGTCCGACGAGCGTACCGCGCGCGTACGGGTCCCAGTGCGGCGCGCCGAGCCCGGTGAGCGCGGGCACGAAGTACACGCCCTCGTTCGACGCGATCGACACCGCCAGCGCCTCCGTGTCGGCCGCCGACGCGATCACCCCCAGCCCGTCGCGCAGCCACTGCACCGCGGCCCCGGCCACGAAGATCGCGCCTTCGAGCGCGTACTCGGCCGGCTCGCCTTCCAGCTGCCAGGCGAGGGTCGTGAGCAGCCCCGTCTCGCTCGGCACGGGGCGCGCGCCGGCGTGCATCATCAGGAATGCGCCGGTGCCGTACGTGTTCTTGACCATCCCCTCGCGGAAGCACGCCTGCCCGAACAGCGCGGCGTGCTGGTCGCCGGCGACCCCGGCGATCGGCACCGCGGCGCCGAGGAACGCGTCGGGGCTGGTGCGCGCGCGCACGGCCGCGGACGGCAGGACGCGCGGGAGCACAGCCTCGGGGATGCCGAACGCGGCGAGCAGCGTCGGATCCCAGCGCAGCTCCTCGATGTTGAACAGGAGCGTGCGCGACGCGTTGGTCACGTCGGTCGCGTGGACCGCGCCGGCCGCCGCGGTCCCGCCGCTCAGCTGCCACAGAAGCCACGCGTCGACGGTGCCGAAGGCGAGCTCGCCGCGCTCGGCGCGCGCCCGCAGCCCCGGCACGGTGTCGAACAGCCAGCGCAGCTTGGTCGCCGAAAAGTAGGGGTCGAGCACGAGCCCGGTGCGGCGCCGCACCTCGGGCTCGAGCCCGTCGGCGCGGAGTCGTTCGCACGCCGGCGCGGTGCGCCGGTCCTGCCACACGATCGCGCGGTGCACCGGCTCGCCGGTCGCGCGGTCCCAGAGGACGGTGGTCTCGCGCTGGTTGGTGATCCCCACCGCGTGCACGTCCGCCGGGCGGACGGCCGCGTCGGCGAGCGCGGCGCCGACCAGGCGGCGGGCGCCGCGCCAGATCTCGTCCGCGTCGTGTTCCACCCACCCCGGCTGCGGGTAGTGCTGCGTGACCTCGGCGTACGCGCGTCCGCGCACCGCGGCGTCGTGGTCGAAGACCAGTACGGTGGTGCCCGTGGTCCCCTGGTCGATCGCCAGCACCACGCCCTCGCTCATCGGGCCGTCCGCGTTCGTGCCGCTCCTCGCGCCGTCGGCGTCCGCATCGTGCTCTCCCCGTGTCTGCCCGTGTCGTGGAACCCGGCGGGGACCGTCCCCGCCGGTCGGACCGCCCGCCGAGCGCATCATCTTGGACCGCGAGACGGAGAAATGCCAGGCTAGCGGGCGTCCTCGGGCGCGGCGGCCTGTCGCGCGACGCGATGCCCGCCGAGGCTGACCCGCTCCGCCTGGGCGAGCAGGTGCCGCACCGCGTCGCGCGCGCGCCCGAGCGCGGCCGCGTCGCCCGGCCTGACCGCCCGCGCGAGCGCCGCGTCCATGACCTCGGCGAGCAGCACGAACTCGCGGCGGACCGCGGCCTCCGACCACCCGAGGCGCGCGCGCTGCGCCCCGTGCCGCTCGGCAATCAGCCCGAGGATTGCCGTCCCGTCGCGCAGGAGCGCGGCAGGCTCTCCCCCGCCGTCGGCGAGTACCCGGAGGGCGAGCGCGACGTCGGTGACGAACGTGGCCGCGTGGTCCTCGAGCGCCGCGTCCGTGTGCGCGCCGAGGTCCGGCATCGCCGGGTCGGTCCGGAGCCGCGCGACCCACGCGCCGAGCACGGGCCCGACCTGCGCGAGCAGCGACGCGCCGAGGCGCACGAGCGCGCCCGCGGCCGCGCCGTCGGCCCGCTCCGGGGGCGGGTCGGGGTAGACGCCCGCGGCAGCGGTGGGGGGCGCGCCCGACGCCGCCGGCGCGACCAGCGTTAGGCCGGCGGCCGGCGTCGCCCGCGGCGCGGCGCGGCGCTCGGGCGCGGGGAGCCAGAGCGTGAACGCCGAGCCGGCGCCGAGCTGACTCTCGACCGTGAGGTCGCCGCCCATGAGGCGCGCCAGCCGCCGGCTGATCGCCAGCCCGAGTCCCGTGCCGCCCCGCGTGCGGGTGTACGGGCTGGCGCCCGCTTCCACCTGCGTGAACGGCTCGAAAATGCGCGCGAGCTCCGCGGCCGGGATGCCCGACCCGGTGTCCTCGACCCGGAGCGCGACGTAAGGCGCGCCGGCGGTCAGCGACGGCAGGGCCGTCGCGCGCGGGGGCGCGTCGGTCACGGCGCAGCCCACGGCCACCCGCCCGCCCGGGCCGGTGAACTTGACCGCGTTCGCCAGCAGGTTGACGAGGATCTGCCGCACCCGCGGCTCGTCGCCCAGGTAGAGGACGCGGGCAGGCCCGTCCCCGGTGCCGGCCGCGCTCAGGGCGAGGCCCTTGGCCGCCGCCTGCGGCCGCACGAGGGCGAGCGCGGCGTCGACCGTGTCGCCGGCCGGCACGGGGTCGCGCGCCACGCGGAGCGCGCCCGCGTCGACCTTCGCGAGGTCGAGCACCTCGTTGATGAGCCCCAGCAGGTGCCGCTGGCTCTGGCGCACGCGTTCGAGCGCCGCGCGCTGCTCGGCGGCCACGGGGCCGTAGATGCCCAACTCCAGCAGCTCCGTGTAGCCGCCGATGGCGTTGAGCGGGGTGCGCAGCTCGTGGCTCATCGTGGCGAGGAACTCCGATTTCGCCTGGTTCGCCGCGTCCGCGGCCGCGCGCGCCTGCTCGGCCTCGCCCCGCGTTCGCTCGCTCTCCGCCAGCAGCCGCTCGCGCTCGTCCGCGGCCGCGCGGCGCGCGCCCACGTCCTGGAACGACAGCACCGCGCCCACCACACGCCCGTCCTCGAGCGCCGGCGTGGCCGTGTACTCGACCGGCAGCGGCGTCCCGTCCTTGCGCCAGAACACCTCCGCGTCGACGCGGCAGGGCACGCCCGTGCGCAGCGCGGCGTAGATCGGGCACTCGTCGACCGGGTAGGGCGCGCCGTCGGGGCGATGGTGGTGGATGGTCGCGTGCTGCGGCCGGCCGAGCATCTCGGCTTCGGTGTAGCCCAGCAGGCGCGCCGCGGCCGGGTTGACGAAGGTGGTCGTGCCGTCGGGCGCGAGTCCGAGGATGCCCTCCCCCACCGCGGCGAGGATGCGCGCCGTCGTGCGCTCTGCGGCCTCGGCCGTCTCGGTCCGCTCCTCGAGCTGGACGGCCGCCGCCTGCAGCTCGTCGGCCTGCGCCTCCAGCTCGGCCGCCTGCTCCTGCAGCTGCTGGTTGCTCAGCTCCAGCTCGACCTGCTGGTCCTGGAGCCGCGCGTGGGCCGCCTCGGCCTCGCGCCGGCCGAGTACGGCGTCGGTCACGTCGGCGCCGTGGGCGATCACCGCGTCGTGCGACGTCGCGCCCGCAGCCTCGACCTCGACGAGCGGCAGGTAGGTGATGTCGAGGAACCGCTCCTCGCGCGGCGCGCCGGGCGTGCGGTCGAGCAGCACGGGCAGGTCGCGGAAGACGAGCGGCTCGCCGGTGCGACGCACGCGCCCGAGGTACTCGTCAAAGCCCTGCCCGCGCGCCTCGGGGATGGCGTCGAAGAGGGGCTTCCCCAGCACCTCGCGCCCGCGTCCGATGATCTGCGCGTACGCGTCGTTGACGAACTCGAACACGTTGTCCGGCCCGCGCAGGACGGCGAGGAACGACGGCGACTGCCGGAACACGGCCGCGAGCCGCGTGCGCTCGACCTCGAGTTCCCGCTCCGTACGCACGCGGGCCGTCGTCTCGGCGCCGACGTTGAGGACCGCCGCGACCGCGCCGTCGTCGTCCCGCACCGCCGAGAGCGCGTAGGTGAACCACCCCTCTTCCGCCTCGCCGTCCGCCAGGCGCGCGACCGCGAAGGGCGCGTCGACGAGGTTGACGGGGGGGCCGCCGCCGCGCACCTGCGCGAACTGCGGCTCGAGCGCCGCCCAGACCTCGGGGTACACCGCCGCGCCCGGACGCCCGAGCGCCGCGGGGTGCTTGGCGCCGAGGATGGGGCGGTACGCGTCGTTGTAGACGAGCGTGTAGTGCGCGCCGATCCAGAGGCACATCGGAACCGGCGCGTCGAGCACCGCGCGGGCGGCGACGCGCAGCGTCGGCGACCAGGCCTCGGGCGGGCCGAGCGGGGTGGCCGCCCAGTCCAGATCGCGACAGCGCGCGCGCATCTCGCCCGGGCCGGCGAAGAGCGCTGCGGCTTTGGAAGCGGCCGTCGCCCGGAGCGCCCCCGCCGTCATGGTCGTCGCCGTCGTCGCGTCCGCGCGCGCGCCTGCCGTCATTCGCTGCTGCTCCCGGTCCCGGTCCTGCCCGCGCCTACCTGCGTAGCGTGCGGAATCTCGCCGGCCCGAAACGCATGTGTAACCCCTCGTGTAACCCCTCGCGCGAGAGTCGCCGCGTGGTGCGACGGTGCATACGGCGTCGCCCGCGCGGGTCGCCGGCCGTCCACACGCGTTACCGCGCGTCGCTCCCCGCCCGGGCGCCACACCGAGGGGACGACCTGCGCTCCTGCCGCGACAGCTACGCGTGCCACACACGGAGGCGTCACCGCCGGCGCGGACCGGTTTGCTTGCCCGGCCGGGCCGTCGGCCCGCCGATCGCGGTGCGGCCACGTAGAGCGGAGAACACCAGGAGGGGCAGTGGACGTCTTCGAGGTCGTCATCGCGCTGCTGTTGGGCGGCGCCGCGCTGGCCGCCGTCGCGCGGCGCGTCGGCGCGCCCTACCCCGCGCTCGTCGCGCTCGCCGGCGCGGCGCTCGCGCTCGTCCCGGGCGTGCCGACGCTCGTGCTCGACCCCGAGCTCGCGCTCGCGCTGTTCGTCGCGCCCGTGCTCGTGGACGCGGCCTTCGACGCCTCGCCCCGCGACCTGCGCGCCAACTGGCGCCCGATCGCGAGCCTCGCCCTCGGCGCCGTCGCGCTCACGATCGCCGTCGTCGCCGTGGTCGCGCGGCGCCTCGTGCCCGACCTGCCGTGGGCCGCGGCGGTCGCGTTAGGCGCGATCGCCGCGCCGCCGGACGCGGCGGCCGCGACCACGGTCCTCAACGCGCTCCGCCCCCCGCACCGGCTGCTCACGATCCTCGAGGGCGAGAGCCTGTTCAACGACGCGAGCGCGCTGCTGGTCTACCGCCTCGCGGTCGGCGCCGCGGCCACCGGCGCGCTGTCCGGGTGGCGCGTGCTGCCCACCCTGCTCTGGGTCACGGTCGGCAGCGTCGGGCTCGGGCTCGTGCTCTCGCGCGTCACGCTCTGGGTGAGCGCGCGCATCCGCGACGTGGCGACGGGGGTGATCTTCCAGTTCTGCGGGACGTTCCTCGTCTGGATCCTCGCGGAGCGGCTGCACCTCTCGGGGATCATCACGCTCGTGGTGTTCGCGATGGCCGCGTCGCGCCGCGCGCCCGAGATCATGCCGGCGCGCGTCCGCATCCCGACGTGGGCGGTGTGGGAGGTGTGGGAGGTCGCGGTGTTCGTGCTGAACGTGCTCGCGTTCGTCCTCGTGGGGCTCCAGCTCAAGTCGATCGTCGCCCGCCTGAACGAGGCCACCGGGGCACGCTACGCCGCCTTTGCCCTGGCCGTCACGCTGGCCGCCGTTCTCGCGCGCATCGCCTGGGTGACCGCCGCGGCGGCGTTCAGCCGCTGGCAAGGCCGCGGTCTGCGCGCGGACGCGGCGCCGGGGGCGACCGGCGCAGCGGCGCAGGGCGCAGGGGCGCACGGCGCGGTGGGGCTGACCGCACGGGGTGCCGCGGTGGTGGGGTGGTGCGGCATGCGCGGCACCGTCACGCTCGCCACCGCGCTCGCGCTCCCGACCGCCTTCCCGTACCGCGATCTGATCCTGACGACGGCGTTCGGCGTCACGCTCGGGACGCTCGTGGTGCAGGGGCTGACGCTCCGCCCACTCCTCCTCCGCCTCCGGCTCGAGGACGACGGCGCGGTAGAGCGCGAGGTGCGCCTCGCGCGCGCCGAGTCGCTGCGGGCGGCGGTGGCCACGACGGCGGCGCAGCCTGGCGGTGACTCGGCGGAGTACGTGCGGCGGCGCTTTGCGGTCCAGCTGCGCCGCGCCGAGGCGGAGACCGACGCCGGTCGCGACCGCGACGCGGCGGACGGCCTCGATGGGGACGACCGGGACGAGGAGGGGACGGCCGTGCAGGCCGCCCTCGCGGCCCAGCGGCGGCGGCTGGTGGCCCTCCGGGCCGACGGCACGATCGGCGACGCGGCATTCCAGCGCGTTCAGGAAGAGCTCGACTGGATGGAGCTCGGCTGGTTGCAGGTCGTCCGCCCGGAGCAGGCCGCGACCGACGGGGTGTGACGCCGGCCGCGGCGGGCTGCGCGCGGGTATCAGCCCGTTACCAGGAGACCGGTCCGAAGCGGTCGACGAACCGGCCGGTGCCGGCCTCGGGACCCTCGGTCGCCAGAGCGATGATCGCGTCCGTGCCTTCCTCGACGGTCTGGTGCCCGCGGTGGCCGTTGAGGTCGGTCGCGGTGTAGCCGGGGTCGGCCACGTTCACCCGGATGCCGGGCAACGCCCGGGCGTACTGGGTGGTGAGCATCGTGACCGCGGCCTTGGTCGCCGTGTAGAGCGGGGCGACGACCGTGGATTCGACCCGGTCGGGGTCGTGGGTGCGGTCGAAGGAGCCCATCCCGCTGCTGACGTTGACGATCGCCGGGTGCTCGGACCGGCGGAGCAGGGGCAGGAACGCGTGCGTGACGCGCACGATGCCGGCGACGTTGACGTTGAAGACCTCGGCGGCCTGGGGGCCGGTGAGCGATTCGGCGGGGCCGTATGCGCCGACGATCCCGGCGTTGTTGATCAGCACGTCG
Organism: Gemmatimonadetes bacterium T265; assembly: GCA_019973575.1. Classification (NCBI taxonomy): domain Bacteria; kingdom Pseudomonadati; phylum Gemmatimonadota; species Gemmatimonadetes bacterium T265. The sequence goes on along the minus strand of BPUI01000001.1, from coordinate 1,184,635 downwards.
ACGCGGCCTTCGTGCGCCTCGATGTCGGCGGCGGCGCGGGCGACCGACGCGTCGTCGCCGACGTCGATGGGCACGAACCGGGCGCCGAGCCGGTCGGCGGCGGCCCGGCCGCGCTCGGGGTCGCGGGCGCCGAGGAGGACGGTGTGGCCGAGCGCGAGGAGGCGGCGCGTGGTCTCGTAGCCGAGGCCCTTGTTGGCCCCGGTGATGAAGGTGATGGGCATGCGGACAATATCGCGTGCCGACGGGTCCGCATTCAGAGACGGCGCAACGTGTTCTGACAGGCACACGATAGATACGAAGTATGTCTTCTTAGTTTGGCTTCGTATCTGTATTTTGACCGCATGGACGCACACCGCAGCGGCGCCGCGGGCGACGGCGTCGCCACACTCGCCGCGGACCTCCGGGCCGTACTCGGCCAGCTCAGACGCCGACTTCGTGAGCAGGCGCAGGCCGGCGATCTCACCCCGTCCCAGACCTCCGCGCTCACCCGTCTGGAGCGCGACGGCCGCCTGACTGTGACGGCCCTCGCCCACGCGGAAGGCGTGCGCCCGCAATCCATGGGCGCCACCGTCGCCGCCCTCACCGCGGCGGGGCTCGTGGGCGGGGTGCCGGACCCGCACGACCGGCGACAGACGCTCCTCTCGCTCACGCCCGCCTGCCGCGAGTGGCTCGCCGCGGGACGGGCGGCCCGGCAGGACTGGCTGGCCCGCGCCGTCGAGCGGGAACTCACGCCGGCGGAACGGGACCAACTCGCCGCCGCGCTCGAACTGCTCAAGCGCCTCGTCACATCGTGATCGCGGCGACCGGCTGCCGCACCTTCCTCACATACACGACGATTCCCATGCCTCTCACCGCCCTCGACCCGAACACGGCACTCCTCGTCATCGACCTGCAACGGGGCATCCTCGCCAGGCCCGGCGTCGACCTCCGCGACGTGATCGCGAATGCCGCCGCGCTTGCGGGCGCCTTCCGCCGCCGCGACCTACCCGTCGTGCTCGTTACGGCCGCCGGCCGCGCCCCGGGCCGGACCGAGCTGCAGCGTCCGACCGGCACGCTGTCGCCGGACTTCACCGAGGTACTTCCCGAACTCGACCGGCGCCCGGGCGACCACCTGGTCACCAAACACACCTGGGGCGCCTTTCCCGGCACCGGGCTCGAGGCGTACCTGCGGGGTGCGGGCGTCACCCAGGTCGTCGTCGCCGGCGTCGCCACCAGCTTTGGCGTCGAGTCCACGGCCCGGCAGGCCTACGAACACGGGTTCCACGTCACGCTCGCGACCGACGCGATGTTCGACCCGAGCCCGGAGGCGCATCACCACAGTGTGACGCGGATCTTCCCCAAGCTGGGCGAGACCGGCACCACGCAGGAGATCCTCGACCTGCTCCGCGCCGATTCACCGGCCTCCGTGTGAGTGATCCGCGCGCGGACCTGCGCGTGAGCGGGGTCGGCGAGTCGGACCGGCGCGTCTTCCGCTCGCTCGCGAGCTACAATTTCCGCGTCTGGTCGGCCGGCGCGCTGCTCTCCAACGTCGGCACCTGGATGCAGCGCATCGCCCAGGACTGGCTCGTGCTCACGGAGCTCACCCGCCACGACGCGGCGGCGGTGGGGCTCGTGACCGCGCTCCAGTTCGCGCCGCAGCTGCTCCTGCTCCCCTGGACGGGTTACGCGGCCGACCACGTCGACCGGCGCAAGCTCCTGGTCGCCACCCAGGGTGCGATGGGCGCCCTGGCGCTCGGGCTCGGGCTGCTGACGCGCGCCGGCGTCGTCCGGGTCTGGCACGTCTACGGGTTCGCCTTCCTGCTCGGGTGCGCGGCCGCGTTCGACGCGCCCGCCCGGCAGACGTTCGTCGCCGACATGGTCGGCGAGGCGGACCTGCCGAACGCGGTCGCGCTGAACTCCGCGTCGTTCAACGCGTCGCGGCTGGTCGGGCCGGCCGTCGCGGGGCTGCTCATCGGCGCGGTCGGTACCGGCTGGGTGTTCCTGCTCAACGCGGCGTCGTTCGTCGCCGTGTTAGGCTCGCTCGGGCTCATGCGCGCCGGCGAGCTGCACGCGGTGCATGCGCCGAGCGCCCCGCCCGCGCGGGACCGGGCCGGGACGCGGCGGGGCGGCCTCGCCGACGCGGTCCGCTACGTGCGCGAACGGCCGGACCTGACCGCGCTGTGCGTCATGCTGTGCCTGTTCGGCACCTTCGGGCTGAACTTCCCGGTGTTCATCTCCAGCATGGCGGTGAGCGTGTTCCACGCCGGTGCCGGCGGTTTCGGACTGCTGACGTCGGCCATGGCGGTCGGGTCGGTCACGGGCGCGCTGCTCGCCGCCCGGCGCGAGCGGCCGAGCGTTCCGCTGATCGCCGCGGGCGCGGGCGTCTTCGGCGTCGGGTACGCGCTCGCCGCGGTGATGCCGAGCTACCACCTGTTCGGGCTCGCGCTCGTGCTCGTCGGCGCCGCGTCGCAGACGGTCACGACCTCGACGACGAGCCTCGTGCAGCTGTCCACCGAGCCCGCCATGCGCGGGCGGGTGATGGCGCTCCTGCTCACCGTGGCCCTCGGCGGCCAGCCGGTCGGCGCGCCGCTCGTCGGCTGGATCGCCAACACCTTCGGCCCGCGCTGGGCGCTCGGCGTCGGCGCCGCGGCCGGGTTCGCCACCGCGGCGGTCGGTCTCGCGTACCTGGCGAGGTCCGGCGGCCTGCGGCTCCGCGCCGGACGGCCGCACCTCGGCGTGGACCGACCCGGCGGAACGCGCCCCGCGACGCCGCGCGGGCGGTCGTGAGGCGGTCGTTAGGCGCCCGCCGGCGCACGCGGCGCGGCGGGACCGCGACGGCCACCGCCGTCGCGACGAGTGTTCGGATGCGCACGCGTGTCATGCGCTGGTGAACGCGGGGGCGCCGCCGTCGTTAACGGGAAGGCCGCGGGCGTGCGCCGTCCGGGCGCGACGCTCAGCCCCGCGCCCGACGCCGGAACGCCGTCGGCGACACGCCGGCCCGCCGCGCGAACGCGGTCGCGAAGTGGGTCGGGCGCGCGAAGCCGCACGCGGCCGCGACCTCCGCGACGTCGAGGTCCGTAGTCGCGAGCAGCCGCCGGGCGGCGCCCACGCGCAGCTCGACAAGGAACGCGTGCGGCGGCGCCCCCGTCCGGGCGCGGAATAGCCGGGCGAAGTGGAACTTGCTCACCCCCGCCTCCGCCGCGAGCCGGTCCAGCGTCAGCGGCTCCGCGACGTGCGCGCTCATGTACTCGACCACGCGCGCGAGCCGCCGGTCGGAGATCACGCCCGGGTCGCGCCGGCTTTCGTCGACGTGCGGCCCCGCGCCGTGTGCGGCGAGCAGGTGGGCGGCGAGCCACTGCGCGGCCGCCTGCGCGTACAGGTCGGGCGCGCCCGCGGCCATCGCCCGCGCCAGCGCGACGACTGTTTCGGCCACGAGCGCGTCGTGGAAGGCGAGGACCGAGGGTGGCGCGTCGTCGTAGCGCCGTCCGGCGCGCCGGTAGTGCTCGGCGGCCTCGCGGAAGAAGTGCGGCGGCACGTACAGGTTCAGCTTCTCGAACGGCGCCGTCGTGCGGCCCACGCGCCGGCGCAGGCGGTCCGTCTTCCCGCCCGGCGTCATCCCGATCGTCCCGGCCCGGTAGACGGCCCGCCGCCACACGCCGCCGTTGAACGACTCGAGCGCCTGCTCGCCGCGCGTCATCACGACGAGCGTCTGGTCGGAGGTCGCGCGGGTCTCGAACGGCTCCTCGGTCGGCCGCACGCGGTGGTGCTCGACGAGCACCGACGTCCAGCCGGCGGCGCGGCTGGACGCGAGCACCGTCGACGGGAGCGCGTCGCGGCAGCGCAGGCTCGCCGGCGCGAAGGTTGGGGCGTTCGCGCCCCGCGCGTTCTCGGCGCGGGCCCCCTCGGCTGCGACGAACGAGTAGTCCTGCACTGGTCCTCCGGCGCGGGGCGGGAGCGAACGCGCGTTCGATTTCTTGCCGAATCGATCCACGAACTTGCCAAACTAGCCGTCCAGGAACGCTGCTCGCATACGAGATCATGCGGAGGTGCGGGACCTCGCCCGGTCGATCGTACCGGCTGCGTCCCGCCACAGGCGCACGCCGGGATGACCGCATCGCACACGCGCATCACGAGTAGCCGCGGCGCCGGGCGCGCAGACGCCCGCGCCCGCCACTGTTGATATGCCCAACGAACCGCGGCGCGCGCCGGACGTCGTGCTCGCCGTGGACGGCGCGCGGCACCAGCTCGACGCACTCGACGCGCACACGACGCTCCTCGACTGCCTGCGCGACCGCCTGCACCTGACGGGCGCCAAGAAGGGGTGCGGCCACGGCCAGTGCGGCGCGTGCACCGTGCTCGTCGACGGCGCGCGCGTGCTCTCCTGCCTCACGCTGGCCGTGATGCAGGAGGGGCGGCAGATCACGACCGTCGCGGGGCTGGCCGCGGCGGGAGGCGCCATCTGTGCCGACCCGGACGCGCTCCACCCGATGCAGGCCGCCTTCATCGCGCACGACGCCTTCCAGTGCGGCTACTGCACGCCGGGGCAGATCGTCTCGGCGGTCGCCGTCCTCGACGAGGCCCGGCGCGGCGACGCGAGCTACGTCACCGCGGACCTGCGGCCGAGCGGGCGCCCGGTCCCCCTCTCCGACGACGAGATCCGCGAGCGCATGTCGGGCAACCTCTGCCGCTGCGGCGCCTACGCCAACATCGTCGCCGCGATCCGCGAGGTCGACGCGGCGTCCGGCGTCGCCGGGGGCGGGACGTGAGGCCGTTCACGTACGCGCGGGCCGCGGACCCGGCGGCCGCCGTGCGCGCCGTCGCGGGCGACCCCGCGGCGAGCTACCTCGCGGGCGGGACCAACCTGCTCGACCTCGTGCGCGAGGGCGTCGCGCGCCCGGACGCCGTCGTGGACGTCTCGCGGCTTGAATTAGCACAGATCGTGACCATCGCGGCGGGCCCGCGGGCGGGCGGGCTCTCGATCGGCGCGCTCGCGACCAACACCGACACGGCGAACCACCCGCTCGTGCGGGCGCGCTACCCGCTGGTGTCGCAGGCGATCTTGTCTGGCGCGTCGGGGCAGATCCGCAACATGGCGACCAACGGCGGGAATCTGAACCAGCGCACGCGCTGTCCGTACTTCTACGACGTCGCGCTGCCGTGCAACAAGCGCGCGCCGGGCTCGGGGTGCGGGGCGCGCGACGGCGTCAACCGCACCCACGCCGTCTTCGGCTGGAGCGAGCAGTGCGTCGCCACCTACCCCGGCGACATGGCGGTCGCGCTCGCCGCCCTCGACGCGGAGGTCAGGGTGCGTACGCCTAACGGTATCGAGCGCGAGGTGCCGATCGCCGAGTTCCACCGCCTGCCGGGCGACGCGCCCGAGCGCGACACCACGCTCGCCCACGGCGAGCTCGTGACGGCGGTCGAGCTGCCGCCGGACGACTTCGCCGCCCACTCGTACTACCTCAAGGTGCGCGAGCGGCCGAGCTACGCGTTCGCGCTCGTCTCCGTCGCCGCGGCCCTGGTGCTGGACGGCGGCCGCGTCGCGGCGGCGCGCGTCGCGCTCGGCGGCGTGGCGCACAAGCCGTGGCGGGCGCCGGAGGCGGAGGCGGCGCTCGTGGGGCGGGAGGCGACCGACGACAACTTCCGCGCGGCGGGCGAGGTCGCGATGCGCGGGGCGCGGCCGCTCGCCGGGAACGGCTTCAAGGTACCGTTAGGCGTGCGCGCGGTCGCGCGCGCGCTGCGGGGCGCGGCGGACGGCGGCGCGCGGCCTCCCGGGTGGTGAGGCCCGTGGCGGACGGTTCGTCGCACACGCCGGCGGTCGGCCAGCCGCTCCCGCGCGTCGAGGGGCGGCTCAAGGTGACGGGGCGCGCCCGGTACGCCGCCGAGTTCGCGCCACCCGGGCTCGCCTACGCCGCGGTCGTGGAGAGCACGATCCCCGCCGGGCGCATCGCGGCGATCGACGCCGCCGAGGCCGAGCGCGCGCCGGGCGTGCTGCTCGTGCTCACGCACGAGAACGCGGACCGGCTCGCGTACGAGCAGCCGAAGGAGCGCCCCGCGGTCGACCCGGTCTCGGGCGAGCAGCTGCGCGCGCTGCAGGACGCGGAGGTGAAGTTCAGCGGCCAGCCGGTCGGCGTGGTCGTCGCGGCGACGCAGGCGCAGGCCGAGTACGGCGCCTCGCTGGTGCGCGTGACGTACGCGCGCGACCCGGCGCCGCACACCCGGTTCGACCCGGCGTTAGGCATGCCGACGTCGGACGCGGCGGCGAAGAAGGGGCGCGGCCCCGAGTCGACGTGGGGCGATCCCGACGGCGCTCTCGCCGCTGCCCCGGTGCGCGTCGACCACACATACGTGCAGCCGCGCGAGCACCACCAGGCGATGGAGCCGCACGCGGCGGTCGCCCGGTGGGAGGGCGACCGGCTGACGCTCTGGAGCAAGACGCAGTGGGTGGGCAACGAGCGGGACGCGATCGCTCTCGTCTTCGGCATCCCCGCCGAGCACGTGCGCGTGATCAACCCCTTCGTCGGCGGCGCGTTCGGGTCGGCGCTGCGCACGTGGCCGCATGTGACGCTCGCCGCGCTGGCCGCGCGTCGGGCCGGCCGCCCGGTGCGGCTGGAGCTGACGCGGCGCCAGCTCGCCACGTCGGTCGGCTTCCGCCCGCGCGCCGAGCAGCGCGTCGCGCTCGGCGCCGACCGGGCGGGGCGCCTCCTGGCGGTCGTGCACGAGGCCGTGGCGCAGACGTCGACGTACGAGGAGTTCGCCGACGCGACGCTCGACGCGGCGGCGTCGACGTACGCCTGCGCCGACCGGCGCACGCGGTACCGCCTCGTCCCGATGCACACCAACACCCCGTGCCCGATGCGCGGCCCCGGGCACGTGACCGGCCTCTTCGCGCAGGAGGTCGCGATGGACGAGCTGGCGGCCGCGCTGGGCCTCGACCCCGTCGAGCTCCGGCTGCGCAACTACGCCGAGCGTCACCCGGGGAAGGACCTCCCGTGGTCGAGCAAGCGCCTGCGCGAGTGCTACGCGTTAGGCGCCGCGCGCTTCGGGTGGGGCGCGCGGAATCCGGCACCGCGCGCCGCGCGCGACGGGCGCGATCTGGTGGGCTACGGGATGGCGACCGCGCTCAACCCCGCGCCGCGCTACCCGACGAGCGCGTCGGCCACGCTGTTCGCCGACGGCACCGCGGTCGTCCGCTGCGCGACGAGCGACATGGGGCCGGGCACATACACGGCCGCGACCCAGGTCGCCGCCGACGCCCTCGGCCTGCCAATGGCGCGCGTGCGCTTCGAGCTCGGCGACACGGCGTTCCCCGCGGCGAAGGAGCACGGCGGCTCGACCACGACGGCCAGCATCGGCCCGGCGGTGCAGGCGGCCTGCCGGGCGTTGCGGGCGAAGCTCGACGACCTCGCGCGGAGCCGGGGCGATAGGGCTGCGGACGCGGCGGACGGCGCCGCCGACCCCGCGGCCCTGCTCCGCCGGGCCGGCCTCGCGCGCCTCGACGCGGACGGCAGCGCCGGGCCGGGCGGCGACGCGAAGGCGTACGCGATCTACGGCTTCGGCGCGGTGTTCGCGGAGGTGCGCGTGGACCCCGACCTGGGCACGGTCCGCGTGGCGCGCGTCGTCGGCGCCTACGACGCCGGCCACGTGGTGAACCCGAGGCTCGCGCACAGCCAGTGCCTCGGCGGCATGGTGCAGGGGATCGGCATGGCGCTCACGGAGGACGCGGGGTGGGACCCGCGCCACGGCCGCGCGACCAACGCCACGCTCGCCGACTACCACGTCCCGGTGTGCGCCAGCGTGGGCGCGCTCGACGCGCTCTTCGTCCCCGGCAAGGACCCCGTCGCCAGCCCGTTAGGCACGAAGGGGCTGGCCGAGCTGGGCCTGTGCGGCGTCGCGCCGGCGGTCGCCAACGCGGTGTGGCACGCGACCGGCGTGCGGGTGCGCGAGCTGCCGATCACGCCGGACAAGTTGTTGACTGCCTAACGGAGACGCGCGATGCGCCAGAGCCCCACGCCCCCCGCCCCGCCCGACGCCGACGCCCTCGGCGGCCGCCTCGCGCTCCTCGACCCGGCGGCGCTGAACGCCGCGCAGCGCGGGGAGTACGACTACCTGGCCGGGAAACAGCTCCCCCGGGCCAAGCAGTCCGGCTTCGAAGCGCAGCTGCCCGACGGGCGGCTCGTCGGGCCGTTCAACGTGTTCCTGTACGCGCCGGAGATCGCGCGCGGCTACGGGGCGTGGATCGACGCGTACACCGCGCACACGCCGCTGCCGGACGACGTGAGCCAGGTGATCATCCTCGCCGTCGGCGCGGCGTGGGGCGCCGTCTACGAGGTGTACGCGCACACCGCGGTCGCCCGCAAGGCGGGGCTGTCCGACGACGCGATCCGCGCCATCACCGAAGGCCGCGAGCCGGAGGGTGCATCGCCCGCGGCGCGGACGGCGTGGCGGTTCGCCGACGCGCTCGCGCGGACGCGCGGCGTCGACGACGCCACCTACGCCGAGGCGGTCGCCGTGTTCGGCGAGGCGGGCGTGGTGGCGATGGTCCACTTGATCGGGCAGTACCTCGCCACGTCGGCGCTGCTCAACGCCTTCCGCGTTCCGGCGCCGGCGGGCTGACGCGTCGGTCCCGCGGCCGCGACCAGCCCCGCACGCATCATGCTGTCGTACGCTGATCTCACCACGCCACGCCGGAGATCGCCATGTCGACCGCAGAGCCCGCGGGTCCTCCGCACGACGCCGCGCAACCGCCGGCCGTGGACCGCCGCGACTTCCTCAAGCTGGCCGGCGCCGCGGCGGCCGCGGTTGGCGTCCCGACCGCCACGGCCGCCGCCCAAACCGTCGACGCGGGGCGCACGCCGTCGTCCGCCGCACGGCCGGCCGCGGGCGACGCGAACACCGCCGACCTCCTCGTCGACACGCTGATCACCTGGGGCGCGACCCACGTCTTCGGCATCGTCGGCGACGGCATCAACCCCGTCGTCGAGGCGCTGCGCAAGCGGCGCGACCGCATCGCCTTCGTCGGCGTGCGCCACGAGGAGGCCGCCGCCTTCATGGCCGGCGGCATGGCCAAGCACGCCGGCCGGCTCGGCGTGTGCCTCGCCACGACCGGCCCCGGCGCCGTGCACCTGCTGAACGGCCTCTACGACGCCGCGCTCGACAACGCGCCCGTCGTCGCGATCACCGGGACCACGTTCCACGATCTGGAAGGCATGCGCTTCATGCAGGACGTCGACACGGTCAAGCTCATGGAGGACGTCGCCCTCTTCAACGAGCGCGTGACCGGGCCGGCCAACGCGCTGCTGATCGCCAACCGGGCGTGCCGCGCGGCGCTCGCCGGCCGCGGCGTCGCGCACCTGACGGTCGCCAAGGACTTGCAGCTCCAACCCCTCTCCGCCGACAAACCGTCGAAGGAGAACCACGGCGGGCGCACCGCCTCGTCCTGGGCGCCCCCGGCGGGCACCCCGCCCGCCGACCAGCTGCGCGCGGCCGCGGCCGTGCTCAACGCCGGGCGGCGCGTCGCGATCCTTGCCGGACAGGGGTGCGCGAACGCCGTGCCCGAGCTGCGGCGCCTCGCCGAGCGGCTCGGCGCGCCGGTCGCCAAGGCATACCTCGGGAAGGCGCTGCTCCCCGACGACGACCCGCTGACCACGGGCGGCATCGGCCACCTCGGCACCGCGCCGTCGCAGTGGAGCATGCACGCCTGCGACACGGTGCTCATCCTCGGCACCATGATGCCGTGGATCGACTACTACCCCACGCCCGGACAGGCGCGCGGCGTCCAGGTGGACGTCAAGCCCGACCACATCGGCCTCAAGTACCCCGTCGAGGTCGGCCTTACGGGCGACATGCGGGCGACGCTCGACGCGCTGCTGCCGTTAGTCACCGCAAAGGCGGACCGCGGCTTCCTCGCCGAGGCGCAGGGCCGGATGCGCGACTGGCGCGCCCTGCTCGACCGCGTGGCGGGCACGCAGAAGGGGCCGCGCCTGCGCCCGCAGACGGCGATCCGCGCCCTCAGCGACCTGGCCCCGCCTAACGCGATCTTCAGCATGGACTGCGGCGCGAACACGCACTTCGCCGCGCGCCACCTGCAGCTCCGCGAGGGGCAGCGCTGGACCGGGTCGGGCACGCTAGTGTCGATGGCGTCCGCGCTCCCGCTGGCGATCGCGGGCGCGTTCGCGTACCCGGACCGCCCGTCGATCGCGGTGGCCGGCGACGGGGGGTTCGGCATGCTCATGGCCGAGCTGTCGACGGCGGTGCTGCACCGCCTGAACGTGAAGGTGATGGTGCTCAACAACGACGCGCTCGCGCAGGTCATCGCCGAGCAGCGCGAGATCGGCGCCGAGGAGTACGGCTGCGCGTTAGGCCACGTCGACTTCGCCGCCTACGCGCGGGCGGCCGGGGCGCAGGGCTTCGGCGCCGCGCGCGTGGCCGACCTGCGGCCGGCGGTCGAGGCGTGGCTGGCCGCGCCGGGGGCGGCGCTGCTCGACGTGCAGGTCGACCCCGCCGAGGAGCCGCAGCCGCCCGACAAGCTCGCGGCGTGACGCCGGCGGCGCGCACGTCAGCGCCCCCCCGCGTCCGCGTCGACGAGCCGCCCGGTCTCCCACGACCGGAGGCCGAGCAGCTTCTCGCCCAGCTCGCTCAGCTCGGCGCGCCCGTACCGCGTCTGCTCCCAGTTGCGCGGGTCGCCGGGGAAGGCGTAGCCCTCCGGCGCGCGCCGGTCGCGCCACGAGCTGACGCGCCACCGCCGCAGCGCCTCGTTGTCCTCCTGCGCCGGCATCATCGCGATGTACTGCGCCATGCGCACCTTGTCGCCCGAACGGTTGGGCCGGGCGGCGCCGCGACGCGCCCGAGTCTAGCCGACCACGCGCCGCGCGGCGCCCCCCAGCCCGTAGTACACGACATACAGGTAACACACCACCGGCAGCACGAACGCCGGCTGCAGCCCCACCCGGTCGGCCAGCGCCCCGTAGGCGAGCGGCACGAGCGCGCCGCCCACGATCGCCATCACCAGCACGCTCGACCCCGCGCCGGTGCGGTGCCCCAGCCCCTCGATCGCGAGCGCGAAGATGGTCGGGAACATGATCGAGTTGAACAGCCCCACCGAGAGCAGCGCCCACATCGCGACGTGCCCCGTCGCGAGCACGGCGACCATCGTCAGCACCGCCGCGGTCGCCGCGAACAGGGCGAGCATGCGGCGCGGGCTGTAGCGCTGCAGCAGCGCGGCGCCGACGAAGCGGCCGACCATCGCCCCGCCCCAGTAGTACGCCACGTAGCGCGCGGCCTGCGCGGCCGGGAGTCCGGCGATCCGCGGCTCGCCGACGAAGTTGATGAGGAAGCTGCCGATCGTCACCTCGGCGCCCACGTACACGAAGATGCCGACCGCGCCGAGCACGAGGTGCCGCACGCGCCAGACGGTCGCGGGCGCGGCGGCGCCGGGCGCGCCGGCCGCGGGGGGCGCGTCCTCGATCGCCAGGCGCGGGAGGCGGGCGGCGGCCATCACGCCCGCGAGCACGAACAGCGCGACCGCGAGCCCGACGTACGGCCCCTGGACCGTCTTCGCGGTCGCGAGGCGCTGGGCGTCCGTGGCCGCCGCGCCTCCCGCGGCGAAGATGAGCAGCCCGCCTAACAGCGGCGCCAGCGTGGTGCCGAACGAGTTGAACGCCTGCGTGAGCACGAGGCGACTCGACGCCGTCTCGGGGCGGCCGAGCACCGCGACGTACGGGTTCGCGGCGACCTGCAGGAGGGTGATCCCGGCCGCGAGGACGAACAGCGCGGTCAGGAACAGGCCGTACGAGAGCAGGCCGGCCGCGGGGTAGAAGAGCAGCGCGCCGACCCCGGCCACGACGAGCCCGAGCACGATGCCGCGCTTGTAGCCGACGCGCGTGACGACCTGCCCCCACGGCAGCGCCGTGAGGAAGTACGCGCCGAAGAAGGTGAACTGCACGAGCGCGGCGCGCGTGTAGTTCAGCGCGAACACCCCGCGCAGGTGCGGGACGAGGATGTCGTTCAGCGCGGTGAGAAAGCCCCACGCGAAGAACAGCGCGGTCACCGTCGGCAGGGCGAACCGGCTCGGCGCGGGTTCGACGCGGGGTGCCCCGGGGCGCGACGACTCGGCGCGGGACGCGGGCGGCAGGGCGGCGGTGGCCATCGTCGGGGGGGGCGCGGGGTGGGGCGTCGGGGGCGGACGTCGGCGCCGCGCGCCGGCGGACGAGCGGGGGCCCGCGACATCGGGGGCCGCGACATGAGGGTCCGCGACATCGTAGCCGGCGGGCGACTGCCGGTCGAGCGCGCCCGCGTGGTCATTGCCAGACGCCGCGCCGTTCGCAGGAGCGACTCCGGACTCGGGCGAGGATTGACAATAAAAGTTGTCGCAGCTACCATCGCCCCGTGTTCGACATCCACGTCATCGAGGATCCGGCGGCGGCGACGGTGGCCCTGGAGCCGGTGCGAAGCCGACTCCTCGCCGAGTTGGCAGCGCCCGCCTCGGCGGCGACGCTGGCCACGCGAGTCGGCCTGGCCCGGCAGAAGGTCAACTACCACCTGCACGCGCTGGAGGCGCATGGGCTGGTGCGGCTGGCCGCGGAACGCAAGTGGGGCGGCCTGACCGAACGGCTGCTCGTCGCGACGGCCGCCTCCTACGTCGTCTCGCCGAGCGCCTTGGGCCCGGTCGCCGTCGATCCGATCCGGGAAGTCGACCGGCTGTCCGCGAGCTACCTCATCGCGTTAGGCGCACGCGTGGTCCGCGAGGTCGGCCACCTCGTGCGTCGTGCGACCGAATCGCGCAAACGCCTGGCGACCCTGGCGGTGGATACCGAGGTGCGCTTCCGGTCGCCGACGGACCGCGCGGCGTTCAGCCACGAACTCACCGAGGCCATCACCACACTCGTGGCCAAATACCACGACCCATCCGCCCCCGGCGGCCGCGCGCATCGCCTGGTCGTCGTGGCGCATCCTCTCCCGCAGCCATCCGATCCCAAGGAGCCATCGTGAGCGTGAAAAAGGAGGCCTCCGGACGCCGTTCCGTCCAGGTCGAAGTCGAAGTCCCCGGCACGCCGGAGGAGGTCTGGCAGGCCATCGCGACCGGGCCCGGTATCTCGTCCTGGTTCGTGCCGGCCGAGTTCGAGGAGCGTGACGGAAAGCCCGTCGCGGTGACGTTGCATTTCGGCCCGGGCATGGAGCCCCGTGCCGCCGTGACGGCCTGGGATCCGCCCCGAACGTTCGCCAAGCAGGGCGAGGGCTGGGGTGGCGCCCCGCCCATCGCGACCGAGTGGAGCGTCGAAGCGCGCGCCGGCGGCGTGTGCGTCGTCCGTGTGGTGCACAGCCTCTTCGCGAGCACCGACGACTGGGACGATCAGCTCGAAGCCGCCGGGCTCGGCTGGCCCGCCTTCTTCCGCACCCTGACGATCTATCTCACACACTTCCGCGGCCAACGCTCGGCGCTCATGCAGTTCGTGGCGCCCGTCGCGGGCACCGAAGCGGAAGCGTGGGAGACGCTGACCGCGGCGCTGGGCGTGAACGGCTTGAGCGTCGGGCAGGCGTGGACGGCGCCCGCCGGTGTCCCGGCGCTCAGCGGCGTGGCGGAGTACGTCAGCCAGAGTCCGCACGACGTCCTGCTGCGGCTCGACACGCCGGGGCCGGGCGTCGCCGCCCTCGGCGCCTTCACCGTCGGCGGCCAGAGCATGGTGGCCCTGAACTTCTACCACTACGGCGATCAGGCGGCCGCGTCCGTCGCGCGCGAGACACCGCTGTGGCGCGCGTGGATCGACGAACGCTTCCCGATGCCGACGGCGCTGAGCGCGGCCGAATGAGACGCACATGAGAACGCTCAAACTCGTCGAACACATCTCGCTGGACGGCGTGATCCAGCACTCCGCCGACGACGGCTTCCCCTACAGCGACTGGACCGCGCCCTACCGGACCCCCGCTGGCCGGGACGCGATGCTCGCGGCGTATGGCGAGCGCTTCGATCTGCTGCTCGGCCGTCACACCTACGACCTCTGGTCGGGCTTCTGGCCACACGCGCCGAGCAGTCCGATGGCGGACCGTCTCAACGCGGCGACGAAGTATGTCGCCACCCACCGTCCGGAGAGTCTGGAATGGGGCCCGTTCGAGGGCCTCGGACCGGACATCGTCGCGGGCGTTCGCCGCCTCAAGTCGCAGGACGGCCCCGACCTGATCCTCTCGGGTAGCTCCACGCTGACCTCGGCACTGCTCGAACACGGGCTCGCGGACGAAGTCCTGCTGGTCGTCTACCCGGTGCTGTTAGGCACGGGAAAGCGCTTCTTCGCGGAGCGGACCCCGGCGCGCGCGTTCGAGCTGGTCAGCACGCAAACGACGCCGTCCGGCATCGTGTTCAGTCTGTACAGGGCCGCCGGTCCTCTGAAGGCCGGGGACGGCGATGCGAAGTGAGGTAGTCAAGGAGCGTGTCAGGTCCTCTGGGCGCGCAGCTCCCCCTCCATCCGCTGCATCTGCGCGGTGGCGTGTGCGACGCCCGTACGCGCGAGCTCGAGGGCGGCCACGCGGTCGGTCATCTTCAGCGCCAGATTCACCATCGAGAGGCCGACGTACGCCTCGCGGCCGGCGGTGATCAACTCCTGCGTCGCCAGTTCGCCCGGGAGGTGCACGTTTACGGAGGGGGTCTGCGGTCCGGACCCACGCCGCGCGCCGCGGACGCGGCGGCTTGGGGGCGGCCGGCCCGCGAACGAGCAGCGGTTAGCGGCCCCCTTGTCGAACGCGCAAACGGAGGCTGCACCGGCTCACGGCGATGACGTCGGACGCGACATCCACGATTCCGTGCCGCGCCATCGTCACGGGCCGCTGAATGGTCAGGCGGCTTCCGCGCCGTCCGCGGCTCCCAGGACCCCGAGGTCGTGAGCGGGGCGTACGCCGGCGAGGGCCAGCAGCGTGTCGAGCGCGGTTTCGAGGGGGCGGCTGTCGCGCTGGACTTGCGCGAGGAGCAGGCCGCCCTGCAGGGCCGCAAGGAGGGTCACGGCGAGGGCGTCGGGGTCGACGTCGCGCGAGATCTCCCCGGCGGCGGATAGCGCGCGCAGTCCGTCGCGCAGGACACCCGCCCACCGCTCGAAGCCGGCCGCGAGATGCGTGCGGGCCCGAGTGTCGCGCTCGGCGAGTTGGCCGCCGAGGGACCCGAGCGGGCATCCCCCCGCCCCGCCGGTGCGCTCGGCGTGCGCGAGCACGGCCGAGCGCCAGGCCCGCAGGCCGTCGGCGGTGGCGAGGTCGGCGCGTTCCTGGTTGGCGACGATCGCGTCGGCCTGGCAATCGATGACCGCCTGCACGAGCGCGTCCTTGTCGGCGAAGTAGTGGTAGAGCTGCGAGCCGCTCACCTCCGCGGCGGCCCGGACGTCCTCGACCGTCGTGCCGGCGACCCCACGTTCATAGACGAGGCGGGCAGCGGCGTCGACGATCCGCGCGCGGGTTCGCGCGCCCTTGCGAGTCAGCGTGTTTGTGCGAGGCGCGCTCGGGTCCATGGGTTGAGAGTAGCATCAATTTTGGGGCTAGAAAACCCACTCTCGGCGGTGTTCCTTCAGCCCGTTATTGGATTGTGCGACCCACTCGGGGCACCGCGGCCGAATGGCTGGTGGCCTACGAGGCAGGGCCACCACACTGCCTGGAGCTACTGATGACTGCCATAGACACGACGATCGCCGACCGGGTGAAGGCTGCCCAGCCGCAGTTCGCCGCGCGATTGCCCGCCGACGTGCGCGCCACGTTCGGCGCGGACCTGCAGCGGATCGTCGCGGAGGGGGTGCCGGCGGGGGTTGCGGCGCCTGGCATGCCGATGCCCGACGGCGATCTGCTCGACGCGTTCGGGCGCCCGATCACCCTGACCGCGGTGCGGGCGGGGCGTCCGGCGGTGGTCGTCTTCTACCGCGGCGCGTGGTGCCCGTACTGCAACCTGGCGCTCCACGCGTACCAGGAGACCCTCGTCGGCGCGCTCGACGCGCGCGGCGTGGCGCTCGTCGCGGTGAGCCCGCAGAAGCCCGACGGGTCGTTGTCCGCGGCCGAAAAGAACGGCCTGACCTTCGCCGTCGTGTCGGACCCGGGCAACCAGATCGCCGGGCCGCTCGGCATCGTGATGCGCCACGGCGAGGGCGCCCGCGACGCCCAGGCCAGCCTCGGACTCGACGTGAGCGAGCGCAACGTCGACGGGACGCACGACCTCCCCATGCCCACGGTGGTCGTCGTGGACGCCGCCGGGACGATCCGCTGGATCGACGTGCGGCCCAACTACGCGACCCGCTCGGAGCCCGGCGAGATCCTCGCCGCCGTCGACGGCGTGCTCCAGGCCGGGTGACGCATGGAGCGCGCGATGGAGTTCGACGGGAAGACCGTGCTCGTCACGGGCGGGACGTCCGGCATCGGACGCGCGACCGCCCTCGCGTTCGCGGAGCGGGGCGCCCGCGTCGTCGTCGTGGGACGGGACGAGGCGCGCGGGCAGGGCGTGGTTGCCGAGATCGGCCGACTCGATCGTCCGGGCCCGGCGGCCCGCTTCGTCCGCGCCGACCTGACGTCCCACGCCGACGTGCAACGGCTGGTCCAGGACGCCGGGCCGGTCGACGTCCTGGTCAACAACGCGGGCTACTGGGAACTCGGCCCCACGAGCGAGACCCGCGAGGCCGGCTTCGACCAGATGTTCGCCGTTAACGTCAAGGCGCCCTTCTTCCTCACGGCGGCCTACGCGCCGCAGATGGCGGCGCGCGGCGGCGGGGCGATCGTGAACGTGTCGACCATGGTCGCCTCGCGCGGCCTCGCGGGCATGGCCGCGTACGGCGCGTCCAAGGCCGCGCTCGAACTGCTCACCCGGTCGTGGGCGGCGGAGTACGGGCCGCAGGGCGTCCGGGTCAACGCCGTCGCGCTCGGGCCGACGCTGACGCCGGCGACCGAGCCGATGGCCGGCATGCTCCCCGCCATGGTCGCGATGATCCCGCTCCGCCGCGCCGCCGACCCGGGGGAGGTCGCCAACGCGATCGTCTACCTCGCCAGCGCGGCGTCGAGCTACATCACCGGGGCCGTCCTGGCCGTCGACGGCGGCCGCGCCGCCGCGCTCTAACGCGCGCCAACACGCGCTGAGGCGCGCTGAGGCGCGCCGGGCCCGCCGGTAGCATTCTCTGCGTCGGGTCCGCACCCCGGCCGTCGGGGTCGTCACTCGGCCACCCGCTGCGCCGAACACGCTCTGAATCGCCTGGGCACCGAGTGCCTCTCGGACCAGCGCCGGGATGCGCAAATCCACGTCGAGGCGATCCCGGTGGAGCGAGCGTTTCTGAGCGGTTATCCCGTTGCGGCCTCGTTGTCGGGCGCGCCGTCGCGCCCGGCCCAGCGATACAGGTTCAGTGGCCGGCTCACGCGGCTGACGCGCTGCCCCGGCAGGCGCTCGACGAGCCCGAGGTCAAGCATGCGGTTGAGGAAGTTGCGCCGGTCGAACGCGCGACCGAGCACCGTCTCGTAGAGGCGCTGGAGTTCGGGCATGGTGAACGCGCCCGGCAGCAGGGTGTCGCCGAGCGGTAGGTCGTCGAGCCCCGCGCGCAGGGCCGCGAGGGCGCGGTCGATCATCTCCGCGTGGTCGAGGACGAGCGGCGGGCGCTCGGCCACGGGGTACCAGCCGTGCGCGTTCGTCATCGCGCTCGCCACCGGGTCGGGCGCCACCCGCGCGCGGGCGGCGTCGACGAGCGCGACGTACCCGACCGACACCACACGCCCGAAGATCCAGTGGTCGGCCGGGAGCGCGAGGGAGCGCGCCGCCGCCGGGGCCGGCCCCAGGGCGCGGTCGGCGCGGCCGAAGGTGTGGAACTGCCGCAGGTAGACGCCCTCGAGCCCCGTGAGCTCGCGCACCATGCGCGCCGCGGCGGCGTCGACGTCCTCGTCGCGGCGCACGTAGCCGCCTGGCAGCCCCCAGGCGTCGGCGTCGAGCCAGCGCATGAGCAGGACCCGGAGCGTCCCGGCGTCGGCGCCGAAGATCACGCCGTTGACCGAGAGCCCGGGGAAGAAGTCGCGCTCGAGCGCGGCGCGCAGGTCGGCGACCGCTGCGGCCCCGGAGGGGCGCGGAAGGGCGGTGCGACCGCGGGTGCGGTTGGCGGCAGACGCAGGCATCCGGGGACGATACCGGTCGCGTATTGCGCACGCAACGCGCCGCAACTAGCGTGGCTGTCACGCAACCAATCCGCACGTTCCCTCCGCGTCGCTCGGCGCCTGAGACGCCGCCCTTCACTCGTCCGAGGTTCGTATGCTCCGTTGCCCCACCCGGCTCACCCGCTCGCTTGCGCTGGCCGGTCTACTTGCAGGCGCCGGCCGCGCCGTCGCCCAAGCGCCAGGCGTGTCGGCGTCTACCCCCGCCGTCAGCGCCGACGCGACCCGCCGGGCGCGCGCCCTCCTCCGGCAGATGACGCCGGAGGAGAAGATCGGGCAGCTCAACCTCGCGGCGGGCGTCGGCCTCGCCGGCATGGTCACGGCCGCCGCCGACAGCGACATCGTCCGCGGCCGCGTCGGCGCCATCCTGTGGCTCGCGGTCCCGCAGGCGATCAACCGGCTGCAGCACGTCGCCGTCGAGCGGAGCCGGCTCCACATCCCGCTCCTCTTCGGCCTCGACGTGATCCACGGCTACAGCACCATCTTCCCCGCGCCGCTCGGCATGGCGTCCTCGTGGGACCCCGCCGTCGAGGAGCAGGCGCAGGCGTTCGCCGCACGGGAAACGCGGGCTGCGGGCATCACGTGGACGTTCACGCCGATGGTCGACGTCGCGCGCGACGCCCGCTGGGGCCGCATTCAGGAGGGCGCCGGCGAGGACCCGGTCCTCGGCGCCGCGATGGCCCGGGCGCAGGTGCGCGGGTTCCAGGGCGCGGCGTTAGGACCGACCAGCGTCGTCGCGTGCGTCAAGCACTTCGCGGGCTACGGGGCGGCGGAGGGCGGCCGCGACTACGACGGCGCGTACGTGCCCGAGGCGCTGATGCGGAACGTCTACCTCGTGCCATTCCACGCGGCGGTCGAGGCCGGCGCCGGCAGCCTCATGTCGGCCTACATGGACCTGAACGACGTGCCGGCGAGCGGCAACCACTGGCTCCTCACCGACGTGCTCCGCCGCGACTGGGGCTTCGGCGGCTTCGTCACGTCGGACGCGAACGCCGTCGCGAGTCTGCAGGTGCACGGCTTCGCGGCCGACCCCGCCGACGCCGCGTACAAGGCGATCACCGCGGGCATGGGGATGGACATGGCGAGCCAGACGTTCGTGAAGCAGCTCCCGGCGCTGGTCGCGAGCGGCCGGGTGTCGCAGGCCCAGATTGACTCCGCCGTGCTGCCGATTCTCGCCGTCAAGTACCAGATCGGCCTCTTCGAGCACCCATACGCCGACACGTCGCGCCCAGCGGCCGCCGTCACCGCCGAGGGGCGGGCACTCGCGCGGCGGCTCGCGGCGCGCTCGATGGTGCTGCTCAAGAACGACGGCCACGCGCTCCCGCTCGCCAGGACCGTGAGGCGCGTGGCGGTCCTCGGGCCGCTGGCCGACTCGCCGGTCGACGTCACAGGCGGCCCGTCGCCCGCCGGCGTGTTCACCCGCCAGCCGGACGCCCCGGCGGTGACCGTGTTGGCCGCCCTGAAGAGCCGTCTCGGCCCCGACGCGCGCGTCACCTACGTCGCGGGGCCGCCGCTCTCGAAGGTGTTCCCGGGGATGTTCGACGCGCTCCTGGGCCAGAAGCCGGTCGCGCCGCCGCCGCCGGCGGATTCGGCGGAGTGGCTGCGGAAGGCACGGGCGGCGGCGGACAGCGCGGACCTCGTGGTCGCCGTCGTCGGCGAGACGGCATTCATGAGCAGCGAGGGCGCCTCGCGCGGCACCCTCGGCCTGCCGGGCATCCAGGAGCAGATGATCGAGGCGGCCGCCGCGGCGGGCAAGCCGCTCGTCGTCGTCCTGCAGAACGGCCGCCCCCTCGAGATCAACTGGGTCGCGGACCACGCGGCCGCCGTGCTCGAGGCGTGGCTGCCGGGCGTGGAGGGCGGCACCGCGGTGGCCGACGTGCTCTTCGGCGACGTGAACCCGGGCGGCAAGCTCCCCGTGAGCTGGCCGCGGAGCGCCGGGCAGGAGCCGCTTTACTACAACCACAACCTCACGCACGCGCCGGAGAGCGCGCCGGGCTTCACGTCGCGGTACTGGGACCTCGCGAGCACGCCCCGCTACCCGTTCGGGTACGGGCTGAGCTACACGACGTTCCGGTTCGCGAACCTGCGCCTGTCGAAGGCGCGCCTGCGGGCCGGCGACAGCGCCGAGGTGGCGGTCGACGTCACGAACACGGGCGCCGTGCCGGGCGACGCCGTCGCGCAGGTCTACGTCCACCAGCGCGCCGGCTCGGCGTCGCGCCCGGTCCGCCAGCTCGAAGGCTTCCGCCGCGTGGCGCTGCGGCCCGGCGAGACGCGGACGCTCCGGTTCGTGGTAGGCCGGCGCGAGCTCCAGTTCTGGAGCCCGCAGGCGAAGCGGTGGGTCGTCGAACCCGCCGTGTTCGACATCTGGGCCGGCGAGAGCTCGACGGCGGACCTCCACGCGGAACTCGCCGTCGAGCCGTGACGGCCCACCGACGGGGCCGCCCGGCGCAGTGACGCGACGGGCCGACGACTCGCGGCACGCCCGCCCCGCCCACGGCGGCCAGCGTGAGGGCGGTCGCGGCGATGCGACCGACCACGCGCGCGGTGCGGCGGCGGGGCCACGCGCGACGTGGTCGCCCCGCCCGCGGTCGATCCTGTGACCGTGGCACCGGGCGTCTACACCCTGGCCGCCGTCGACGACCAGCCGCTCCCGGTGGAGACCACCCGTACCGCCAACGAGCGTGACACGCTCGTGGCCGACACCCTGCGCCTGAGCGGCCGGATCGACAGCAGCGTCATTCGCACTCGCTTCCTGCACTATGTCGCCATCGGTGGCATCGGCGCCGGCCAGCACCAGGGGACGTTCACCGAGTACGACGGCGGACGGCGCGTGCGGAATGTGACAGGGTCCGGGCGGTAGACCGGGCAACGCACCGCCGAAACCGCGGGCCGCCGGTCGGACTCGCGGGCGCCCCACGATCGGTCACGTCACCCGCTCGCGCTCCGCCGTAGAGAAGGGGGGGCTCTCGAAACTCCGTTGCAGAACCTGCGTCGCTCGTCAGCGGCCCCCGACGAGATGTGAGATCGCCATTGCGCTGGGAAATCCCGTTCGCGGTCGATGACGTCAGCGATCCGCCGCCGAGACGCACCACATGCGATGTGCGACCGCAGCAACGCCGGTGGAGTCGTCCCCGCTGCTGCAGTCGTCCCGCGGGTCCGGCCACGCAGAGGGCCGCCCCGCCGGGCGAGCCTACGGCGGCCCGCCTACGGCGGCCCGCACGCGGCCGCGAGCTGCGCCGCCTCGTCGACCCCGCCCTCGCTCTGCCGCAGCCCGTTGAGGTGCGCGAACTCGTGCCGCGCGGTCTGGAGGATCGCGGGCAGCCCGCGGTCGGGGTTGAGCGCGTCGTACCCGCGCGCGATGTGCACCAGTCCCGTGCCCGCGACCGCCTCCACAGGGTGCGCGTCGCCGGTGACCGGGGCGACGTGCCCGTCCGGGTCCTCGACCCGCCACATGTACGGGATCATCCGCACGTCGCCCGCGCGGGCCCGCATCGTCGCGCCGAGCGCGTGACAGTGCCGGCCGAGCGCGGTGGTGTCGTCGGCGTACCGGGCGAGCAGCCGGTCCGCCTCGGCCACGATCGCGTCGAACTCCGCCGGGGTCGGCCGCGACACCGTGCACCACGCCGGGTTGCACCCGCGCGCCGGCACCCGGACCGCGGCGCCGCGCACGGCGGCGCCGGCGGGCAGCGCGCGCGCAGCCGCGCCGGCCGCCGCGGCGAACGCGAGGCCCGCCACGCGCGCGCGGCGCGACCACCGGACGGAGACGCGCGAGACCATCACGGAAAATCCAACCCCCGAAACGCGCGGGCGATCCCCCGCGGCGGACGCGCCGGGCGCAAAGGTTTCTCGATCGCGACGCGCCGGCGCACCACGCCGCGCCGGGTTCCGCGGGTGGATTGATTCCCGGGCATGACACAGCCCCTCGAACTCGGCCTCGACACCTTCGGCGACGTCACCGCGGGCACGGACGGACGGCCGCTCCCGGACGCGCGGGTGATCCGCGACGTCGTCGACGAGGCCGTCCTCGCCGACTCGTTAGGCATCGACTTCATCGGCGTCGGCGAGCACCACCGCGCCGACTTCGCCGTCTCCGCGCCCGAGGTCGTCCTCGCCGCGATCGCCGGCCGCACCTCGCGCATCCGGCTCGGCTCGGCCGTGACGGTGCTCAGCTCCGACGACCCGGTGCGCGTCTTCCAGCGCTTCGCCACGCTCGACGCGGTGTCTAACGGACGCGCCGAGGTCATCCTCGGCCGCGGGTCGTTCACCGAGTCGTTCCCGCTCTTCGGCTACGAGCTCCGCGACTACGAGACGCTCTTCGACGAGAAGCTCGACCTCTTCGCCGCGCTGCTCCGGCAGGAGCCGGTCACGTGGAGCGGAAAGACGCGCGCGCCGCTCACCGACCAGCGGGTCTTCCCGGCCGTCGACCCCGGGCCGCTGAAGACGTGGGTCGGCGTGGGTGGGAGCCCGGAGTCGGTCGTGCGCGCGGCGCACTACGGCCTGCCGATGATGCTCGCGATCATCGGCGGCGACCCAACGCGCTTCAGGCCCTACGTCGACCTCTACCACCGCGCGCTCGCGCAGGGCAGCCGGCCCGCGCTCCCGGTCGGCGTGCACTCGCCCGGCTACGTGGCCGACACCGACGCGCGGGCCGCGGAGGAGTTCTGGCCCGACTACCAGCGCATGCACGCCCGCATCGGCGCGGAGCGCGGGTGGGCGCCGATGGCCCGCGCCGCGTTCGACCAGGAGGTCGCGCGCGGGTCGCTCTACGTGGGCGCGCCCGAGACGGTCGCCCGCAAGATCGCCGCGACCGCGCGCGCGCTCGGCGTCGCGCGCTTCGACCTCAAGTACAGCGCGGGCCCGCTCGCGCACGACAGGCTGATGCGGAGCATCGAACTCTACGGGACGCGGGTGGTCCCGCGCGTGCGCGAGCTGCTCGCCTAACGCGCCCGCCCGCGGCGCCTTACGCCGGCAGGCGCCAGCGCCGGCGCACGCCGGCGTACACCGCGGCCGGCACCTGGACGAGCACGGGGCGCCGCGCCGGGTCGAGCCACCGCACGACGTCCGTGAGCGCGGCCTCGTCCATCGCCGTACACCCGGCCGTCGCGCTCGCGGGACCGTCCCACACGTGGAGAAAGATGCACGAGCCCGCCGCGCGCCGAACCGGCCATGCGTTGTACCCCACGATGACGCCGACGCGGTAGCCCGCGACCGCGCGCATCCGCTCGGCGCTCGTCCAGTCGACGCGCGGCACCGCCGCGCGGTCCACGACCGTGTTGTAGTACGCCGACGCGCTGTCGTCCACGCACTCGCTCTGCGGGCCGAGGGCGACGTACGGAAGCCGCGCCCCCAGCGCCGAGCGGCCCGCGAAGCCGAACGCCGTGTCGAGCGGGAACACGCCGGCCGGCGACCGCCCGTCCCCCTCGCGCTTGCGCGGACCCGATGCCGCCGCCGCCGACGCCCCCGCGGGTGGTGCGGCCGTCGCGGCGACGGCGACCGCCCCGGCGTCCCATGCCAGCCCCGCGCGCCCGACGACGACCGGCACGGGCGCACCGACCGCGCGCCAGCGTCCGGCGGCGTCGGCGCGCGTGTAGCGGCGGAGCACGCCCGCCGTGGTGTCCCACCCGGCCGTGGTCACGACGACCAGTTGCCGCGCGCGCTCCAACAGGACCGGCGCGGCCGGGCGGACGGCGGGGCGTGCCGCTCCGGCGACGCCGGCCCGGGCGGCGCCGGCCGGCGTGGCACCAGCCAGGGTGGTCCAAGCGAGGACGACGGCCTGTACGGCGGGGCGGCGAACGTTGCGGATCACCCCCCAAACTGCCACCGTCCGCCGTCCCGCGTCCAGGCGGCGGGAGCTGGGAAGAGACGGTGGCGGTTCGACGACGCCACGTACGCCCGCACCGCCCGGGCGTTCGACGGGCGCATCACCTTTTTGCGCGGGTTCCGGCTCAGCCCCTCGCGGACCGGACGCCGGGAACGGACTCCATTTTCTTCTTCTGCGCAGGACTAAACCAAACGTACTCGAAGTTGATGCCGAGCACTCCCGTTTCGTCGGTGAACGCGAAGCGGAGGTCCTCGCCCGTGCCGCCGGACAGCCGCGGCGGGTGCGATGCCACGAGCGCCGCCAGGTGGCGGTCCCACAGCTCGCGAGCCCCAACAATCTGGAACTGCACGTGGTGCAGGCGGTGGGCGAAGCGGCCGTCGTCCGGCAACCCCCGGCGGAAGAAGTCCGTGCCGCTCCCGGTATCCTCGATGATCTCGAGTTCGGCCCCGTCGAGCATGACCTGTGCGACTTTGA
This sequence comes from Gemmatimonadetes bacterium T265, assembly GCA_019973575.1. Classification (NCBI taxonomy): domain Bacteria; kingdom Pseudomonadati; phylum Gemmatimonadota; species Gemmatimonadetes bacterium T265. The sequence goes on along the minus strand of BPUI01000001.1, from coordinate 1,160,220 downwards.
GCGACAGTGGGACGGGCGCGCCCCGTTCCGACGCCTGCATCTGTTGCTCGCCGACTTGAAAGCGGGGAACGCCGTACCGATCCCGGAACAGCGCCGTCGTCTCGTCGACGTCCGTGGTGATGAAGGCGATCTGGTCGAACCGGCCGGTCATCAGTTCCAACATCCCATTCCTCCTCTGGGTCGTGCGCCGAACCCGGTGGTGTTCAGTCCTGGGCCGCGGGCCGGACGACGACGTCGCCGACGTCGACCTCGGCGGGCTGCTCGATCGCGAAGGCGACGGCCCGCGCGACCGCCTCGGGCGGGAGGCCGATCGCGGCCATCCGGTCCCGGACCTGCGCCGCCGTGCCGGGGTCGCGCATCGAGTCGGCGAGGTTGGTCCGCACGAACCCGGGCGAGACTCCGGTCACGCGGAACTCGCCCTTCGACTCCTGCCGCAGTCCCTCCAGGATCGTGCGCACGGCGTTCTTGGTCCCGGCGTAGACGGCCTGGCCGGGTACGACGCGGAGCCCGGCGGTCGACACGATCGTGACGAAGTGTCCCGACTGCTGGTGGCGGAACACCGGGAGGGCGGCCGCGATCCCGTACAGCACCCCGCGCAGGTTCACGTCGATCATCGCGTCCCAGTCGTCGACCGCGAGCGCGTCGAGCGGCCCGGTGGGCGCGACGCCGGCGCTCGCGACCAGCACGTCGAGCCGGCCGAAGCGCTCGGTGGCGAGCGCCACGAGCGCGGCGAGGTCCGTGCGCCGCCGCACGTCGGTCGCCCGGTGCGCGACGGCGTGGCCGTGCGCCGCGATCTCGCGCGCGACCGCCTCGAGCCGCGCCGCGCCGGTCGCGCCGAGCACGACCGTCGCCCCGCGCTCGGCGAGCAGGCGCGCCGTCGCCGCGCCAATCCCACTGCTCGCGCCGGTGACGGCGACCACCTTCCCTGTAATCCCGGACGTTCCCGCGGCCACGCTCCCTCCGGCGACGTGATGGTGTGTTAGGCACCGCCGCGACCCTGCGGCGGCGCGCGGCGTACTGCCCCAGTATGCGCGGCGGCGCCGGGATGCCAAACCCTTCCGCGTTCACACTTTTTGCGCGGGCGTTCGGAAGTGCCGGCCGACCCGCTCACCGACGTCCTCCTGCTGACCAACGCCCGCGCGGCGGCGTCGGGCACGCTGATCGCCGGCGGCGCGTGGGCGTTGCGCTTCCCGCCGCCCCGCCGCCTCAAGGTCCTCGCGGTCGTGCGCGGCGCGTGCTGGCTGGGCATCGACGGCGAGCGAGTGCCCGGCCCCGGCGCGCCCCGCCCCGGCGCGCCCGCGCGCCTGGAGGCCGGCGACGCGGTCCTGCTCCCCGCCGACCGGCCGTTCGGGCTCGCGGGCGACCTGCAGACCCTGCGCGCGCGCCCGGACGACGGGGCCCGCGTGTTCGCGGGGGCGCCCGACCACGTCGCCCGGGTCGGCACCGGCGACGGATTCCTCGCGGTCGGCGCGCACGTCGCCCTCAACCCCGCGCGCGGGCCGCTGCTCACCGACGTGCTCCCCCCGGTGGTGCGCGTCGACGGCCGGTCGCCCGAGGCCGCGGCCCTGCGCTGGCTCCTGGAACACCTCGCAGAGGAGGTGAGCACCGAGCGGCCGGGGGCTGTCCTCGCGTCGGCGCAGCTCGCGCAGCTCGTCTTCGTGCAGCTCCTGCGCGCCCACCTCGCCTCCGGCGCGCCGCTCCCGCCCGGGTGGGCCGGCGCGCTCCGGGACGAGCGCCTCGCGCCCGCGCTGCGCCTCCTACACGCGAACCCCGGCCGCGCCTGGCGGCTCGGCGAGCTGGCGCGCGCGGCCAACATGTCGCGCACCAGCTTCGCGGTCCGCTTCCGCGCGGCCGTAGGCGTCGCGCCGCTCACGTACCTCGCCCGGTGGCGGATGCGCCTCGCCGAACGCGAACTGCGCGAGGGGGCGCGGCCGGTCGGCGAGGTGGCCCGCGCGCTCGGCTACACGTCCGAAAGCGCGTTCAGTCACGCGTTCACGCGGGCGACCGGGGTGCCGCCGCGGCGCTACCGCGCGGCGGCCGCCGCGGGCGCCGACACGGACAGCTAACGGCCGTACGAAACCACCCGGTCCGGCGAAGGTCGCGCGCCGCAACGGACCGGCGCGGTGGCCGCTGCTCAGAAACGCTCGGCGAGACGCCAACAACCCACGCTTCGACGGACGCGATCCGCGCGGACGCCGATCTCGCCGCCTACGACGCAATCTGGTGTGTGCCGCCCAGTCCGTACCGGAGTCTGGACGGCGCGCTGCGCGCGATCCGCGTGGCCCGCGAGCTGTCTGCACCTCGCCGTGTTCCGCGGCGAGTACCGCTGGCACCATCCCCCGATGTCGGACGAGCTCTTCCTCGTCGTCGAGAGCCGCCTCGAGCTCGACGTGGCCGGCGGCCCGTTCGCCGACTGACCCGGCGTCCGCCGCCAGGCCCGCGAAGACGCCCCGCCCGGCCTGCTCGCCTCAGGAGGGCGGGTCCCGTCTCGGCACCGGCACCGCGTCCAGCAGCCGCTGCCACCAACCGACGTCGTGCCAGCGGCCGAACTTGAAGCCGACCTCGCGGTAGACGCCGACCGGCGTGAAGCCGAGCGCCTCGTGCAGCCCGACGCTCCCCGAGTTCGGCAGTGCGATGCCGGCGAAGGCGGCGTGGACGCCGCGCGCGGCCAGCGCCGGCAGCAGCGCCGCGTACAGCGCGCGCCCGACGCCGCGGCGGCGCGCCCGGTCCGCTACGTAGACGCTCACGTCGGCCGACCAGCGGTAGGCGGCGCGCGCGCGGTGCGGGCCGCCGTAGGCGTACCCCACTACGCCGCGCGCGTCCTCCGCGACGAAGTACGGGTGGGTCGCCAGCGTGGCCGCGATGCGCGCGCGCACCTCGTCGACCGACGGCGGGACCTCCTCGAACGAGACGGCCGTGTGCTCGACGAGCGGGGCGTAGATCGCCCCGACCTCCGCCGCGTCCTCCGGGCGCGCCGGACGGACGCGGTAAGGATCGGCCCGGGGGCACGCGACGGGACTGACCTGATGCCTGGACTCGCGGGTCACGGACGTTAGTCTACCCTGTCGCGCACCGGTTCGGCCACGGCGGACGCTGCGCGCCTCACGCCGGTGAACCGCTGCAGTCGCGACCCGCAGGCGGCGGTCTGGAACCGCCCCGATCCACACCGCGTGACGCGGCGCACGCGGGCCATACACTCGAGCGAGTATATCGCCAGTCGATATACCGTGTGTCGGTATATGCCTGTGACGAGAAGCCTGCGGATGGCCAGCCCTCCAAACGCCCACACCGCGCCAGAGCTCCGGCCGGAGAACCACCTCCCGCTACCGGCGGCCACGTTCCACATCCTGCTCGCGCTCGCCGACGGCGAGCGGCACGGCTACGCGGTTATGCGAGAGGTATCCGAGCGCACCGGGGGCGCCGTGCGGCTCGGGGCCGGCACCCTGTACGGCGCGCTCAAGCGCCTGCTCGAAAGCGGGCTGGTCGCCGAGGCCGGCGAGCGGGCCGACGCGGCCCTCGGCGACGAGCGGCGGCGCTACTACCGCTTGACGCCGTTCGGCCGCGCGGTGGCGCGCGCCGAGGCGCAGCGGCTCGACAGGCTCGTGCAGGTGGCGCGGCGGACGCGCCTGCTTGGGCCGGAGCCGGCATGAGCGGGCCCGGCTCCCCGGCCGACGGCGCCGCGACCGGGGTGGTCGTGCGGACCTACCGGCTGCTGCTGCGCGCGTACCCGGCGGCGTTCCGGGCGGCGTACGGGCGCGAGGTGGAGCAGCTGTTCCGCGACCAGTGGCGCGACCGGCAACGCGCGACGGCCCCCGGCGGCGCGCACGCCGGCTTCTGGGCCGCCGTGCTGTGGGACGTGGTCCGCAGCGCGCCGGCGCTGCGGTGGGCCGCACTCCACGCGGCGCGCCCGGCGGCGCGTGTGGCAGGACGGGCCGTCGACGCGCGGTCCGCACACACAACTCGGGAGGGCACCATGCGGGCGAGGCGGACGGCGGCGGCGCTGGCGGTGTTAGGCGGCGCGTACGAGGTGGTGAACACGGGCGCCGAGGTGTGGGCCGGGTACGGCGGCCCGACGGCGGGCTGGGCGCTCGCGATGGCGCTGTCCACGCTCATGGGGCTCCTGCTTCTGGCGGCGGGCGTCGCGCTCTTCCGGGGCGGGCCGGGCGCGACGCGGTTGTCGCGCGGCGCCGCGCTCGCGTGCCTCATGCTCGTCGTGGGCCTCCAGCTCTTCATGCCGTTCATGTCGGTCTTCGCCCGGCTGCTCGGCGTCGGCCTCCCGGTCGCGCTCCTGCTCGTGACGCGGCCGCCCCGCGGCACCGCCGGGCGCGACCCGTCGGTGCCGGCGGTGGCGTGACACCTGAGGGGCGGCTCCGACGACGGCGAAGTACGGCCTTCCAACACCACCCGCTCTAATACACCCGGATCGGCACGACCTTCGGCAGGTCGATGATCGCCTTCTCGTGCCGGTCCTCGCGCACGCGGGCGTACCACGCCGAGTCGCGCTCGACGCCCGCGACACGCATGACCTCGCGCGCGAGGCGGGTGATGTCGCCGTCGCCCATCCGGATCGAGCCGTGCGACACGGCCTTGCCGATCGAGGCGGGATGGTTGGTGCCGTGGATCGTGCGCGGCGGGTCGTAGACGAGCTGCACGCGCCCGAGCGGGTTCTCCGGGTCGCCGGGGCCGCGGCGCTCGAGCCCCGCGGCCCACGACTCCTCAGGAGGCCGCCACTCGGGGTTCCAGATCACCTGCACCACCTTCCACGACCCATGCCGCGTCGGCCAGCGCGGCGAGCCGACCGCGACAGGGTACGTCTCGCGTTCGGAGTCGGCGCGGAACACGGTGAGGCGCCGGGCGTGCGTGTCGATCTCGATCCGCAGATCGGCGAGTGGCTTGGGCGGCGGCGCGGGTTTCGGCGTGGGCGCGACCGGGGCGACCGATGGCTGGGCCGGCGGTGCGGCCTGGGGCGTGTCGGCGCGTCGCGGACGGTCGCATCCGCCGGCCGCGGCGAGGGCTGCGCCGGCGGCAAGCGCGACGAGTGTGAGGGGACGGGCGGCCGATCGAGGCACGGGAGAGTGGGGGCAGGGAACCAACGGGCGCAGGCGGCCGACGACGCGGGCACCGGAGCGCCCGCCAGGCCGGAGTGTCCTCTCTGTGCCGCACGATTCTGTCGCAGTCGTGCGACACCTGCCGTCGCGTCGGTCTGCGAGTTGGTGGGGTAAGCTGTTGTCAGGGCGGAAGTTAGTGAATCGCGCCGGCACGCGCGCGCCGGAACGCGCCCTGCACCGCTCTGTTACCGCGCCGTCATCGCTCGCGCGTTCATCGACTTCCACCTTTCGCGAATATGTCATCGCTTCTGCTTGCCGGCGCCTGGGCCCTCGTCGCCGCCGCGTTCGGATACGCCGCCCACCGCACGGTGTCCAACGCCGATCTGGAATCCTGACCGGGGACGGGCCGGGCTCGCGGCCATTACGCGGCGCATACAACGGCGCGTACAACGACGAACGGCCGGCGCGTCATGCGCCGGCCGTTCGTCGCGCGCGACGTCCGCCGTCGACGTCCGCCGTGACCTTACGGCGTCGACGCCGCGGCCGCGTGCTCGGCGGTCTTGTTGCGGCGGTGCTGGATGTAGGCGCCCGTGGCCGCGCCAAGTAGCGCGCCCTTCTTGCCGCCGACCATGTGCCCCACGACGCCGCCCGCGACCGCGCCGCCGAGCTTGCTGTGGTGGACCGGCGTGGTCGCGACGGGGGCCGGCGCCGCCGCGGGAGCGGGCGTGGTCACCGGGGCCGACGTCGCGGCGGGGGTGGTCGCGGCCGCACTCGTGTCCCGACCGCCGCCGCACGCCGTGCCGACGAGGCAGACCGAAGTGAGCACGACAGTGGCGTGCATGCGAAGGCGATTCAACATTGGAACGGCTCTCACTCAAGGTGTAAATGTCGGCGCCGGGGCGTACGCATCCCCTACAAGGCGGGGCGACAATGGCAGGTTGTGGACCACCCCCGTCGCCAGCACCTTACCCGGCGAGGTACTCCGACGTCGGGTCCGCGTCGAGGTGTCCCCGCCGGTCTTCGTGCGAGCGGCGGTCGTCATCTCCCGCACGCCGCTCGTCGTGCCGCCGGTCGGCGTCGAGCGACGCGTCGTCGTCCGCGGCGCGCTCCGCCGCGCGCAGCGTGAGCGTGAACGTCGCCCCGTGCCCGACCTCGCTCGTCGCCGCCAGCTCGCCTCCCATGCCGCGCGCCAGGTCGCGGCTGATCGCGAGCCCCAGCCCGGTGCCTTCCTGCTGCCGCGCGTAGCCGGTGTCGAGCTGCACGAACGGATCGAACACCGTCTCCAGCTTCTCGGCCGGGATCCCGACGCCCGTGTCGCGCACGTGCAGCGCGATCCGCTCGCCGCCGTCGACCGCGCTGGCGGCGAGCGTGACCCGGCCGCCGGGCGGCGTGAACTTGACGGCGTTCGAGAGCAGGTTGAGCAGCACCTGCGCCGCCTTCTCCGGGTCGGCGAGCGCGACGAGCGGCGCGTCCGGCGGATGCCACTCGTAGGCGAGCTCCTTCGTCGCGGCGAGCGGCGTGACCATCGCCTCGACCGCCGCGGCCAGCTCGTTCACCGGCACCGGCCGCACCGCGAACTCGACGCGCCCCGCCTCCAGCTTGGCGTAGTTGAGCACCGAGTTGATGAGGCCTAACAGGTGCTGCTGCGAGCGCTTGAGCCGGTCCAGGTAGTCGAGGTGCGCGTGCGGCACCGGCTCGGGCACGCCCAGTTGCATGAGCTGCACGTAGCCGCCGATCGCGTTGAGCGGGGTGCGCAGCTCGTGGCTCATCATCGCCAGGAACTCGCTCTTCGCCTTGTTCGCCTCCTCGGCCCGCGCCCGCGCGTCCTCGGCCTGGTGCTGCGCGGCCTCCGCGGCCAGCAGCGCGCGGCGCGTCTCTGCCTCGGCCGACTGCCGCGCGCGCTCGGCGCGCTGCACGCGCACCGCGCTCGTCAGCACCCGCGCCAGCCGGTCGGCGCTGAGCGAGGCCTTGGGGATGAAGTCGGCCGCGCCCGCCTTGATGAGCGCGACGGCCGTCTCGGGGTCGCTCTGGCCGGTGAGCATCACGACCGGCACGTCCGAGCCCCCGGCGCGTAGCGCCTGCAGCACGTCGAGCCCCGTCGCGCCCGGCAGCTGGAAGTCGAGCAGCACGCAGTCGACCGCGCCGGCCACGCCTAACAGCCGTGCGAGCGCGCCGTCGCCGTCCTCCGCCTCCGACACGTCCACGGCGAGCCCGGTGCCGCGCAGCGCGCGCCGCACCGCCATCCGGTCGACCGCGTCGTCGTCGACCACGAGCACGCGCAGCCGCTCCTCGCCCGCCGCCTGGGCCGAGCTCTGGACCTCGGTCACCGCCCCGTTCTCGCGCGCGTCGGCGGCCTCGCTCAGGGCAGCTCGACGAGCGTCCAGTACTTGTTGAGCGCCGCCATGATCTCGACGAAGCTCGCGAACGTGACCGGCTTCAGCAGGTAGCCGGCGACGTTCAGGTCGTACGCGTCCACCTTGTCCCGCTCGTCGTCGCTCGTCGTCAGCACGACCACCGGCGTCGCGTGCAGCGCGGGGTCGCGGCGCAGCTCGCGCAGGAACTCGATCCCGTTCATCCGCGGCATGTTGAGGTCGAGCAGGACTAGCCGCCGGTCGCACGCGAACTCGCCGGTGCGCAGCGCCTCGAGCGCCTGCAGCCCGTCGTGCACGACGTAGAGCGGGTTCGTGATGTGCGCCTTCGCGAAGGCGCGCTTCACGTTCATCACGTCCACCTCGTCGTCGTCGACGAGGAGGATGTTGAGGCATCGGTCGCGCGTGGTCGCGTCGGCGACCGGGGGCTGGGACGACGTCATAGGAGGCGGGCGGGCGTCATGCGTCGGCGCTGTGAGAGACGGGGGCCGCGGGCCAGGTGAAGTGGAACGTCGCGCCCTCGCCTTCGGCGCTCTCGACCCACACCCGCCCGCCCTGCCCCTCGACGATTTTTTTGACCACGGAGAGCCCGATGCCCGTGCCCTCCACCTGGTCGCGGGACTGCAGCGTCTGGAAGATCCCGAACACGCGCTCGTGGTACTGCGGCGCAATGCCCGGGCCGTTGTCGGCGACGGAAAACCTATACAGGCGCGGCACCTCGGGGTCGGTCGGCTCCTCCGTCCACCCGACCCGCACCTCGACGGGCCCCGCGCTCCGCCGCGCGTACTTCACCGCGTTGCCGATCAGGTTCATGAATACCTGCTGTAGCGGCACGCGCTCGGCCAGCACCTGCGGCATCCCGTCCGCGATCATGATGTCGGTACCCGCGGGCGGCGCGATCAGCTCCACCACCTCCCGGACGAGCGTGCCGGTGTCGACCGGCTCGGGCGCGCTCCGCACCCGCCCGGCCCGCGAGTACTGCAGGATCCCGTCGATCAGCGCCTCCATCCGGTGCACCCGGCCACGCATGAGCTGCATCTGCTCGCGCGTGTCGTCGGTCATCACCGGGGCCAGGTCCTCCTCGATCCAGCTCGACAGGTTCGCGATCCCCCGCAGCGGCGCCTTGAGGTCGTGCGAGGCGACGTAGGCGAACTGGTCGAGGTCCTTGTTACTCCGCTCGAGCTGCCGGATCAGGCGATCGCGCCGTCGCGTACTCCGCTCCAACGCCTGATTCGCGTCGGACAACTCCTCGTTCAGCACCTGCTGCTCCTCGACCTGCTGCTCCAGCTCGATCTGCTGCTGCTCCAGCTGCTCGGCCTGGGCGGCGATCGCGTCGGCCTGCTCGCGCACCCGCGCCTGCGCCGCCTCACGCGTCGCGACGTCGCGGCGAATCGCCTGCAGAATGAGAAGGATGAGCGTGAATGCGACGAGGCTGCCGCCGAGCAGGGTCACGGTCACGAGGCGCGAGCGCCGCGCGAGGCGGTCGCGGCGGAGGTCGTAGAGCCGCGCCTCGGCCGCGTCCACCTGCGTTACGAGCTGGTGCAGCGAGTCGGCGAGGGCGGCCCCGCGGTTCCCTCCCACGAAGTTGTCGGCGCGGCGGATGGCCGCGAGCGCGGTGTCCGCGCCCCCCGCGCGCCGGAGCGCCATGAACGAGTCGAGCACGACGAACCGCCGGTCGAGCAGCGGGCCGAGCCGGTCGAGGCGGCGCTGCTGCTGCGCGTTGTCTGCGGTGAGGCGGCGGACGGCGGCGAGCTGCAACCGCGCCTGCGTGACCGCCTGGCCGTACGCGTCGGCGTACCGAGGCCGCCCCGTGAGCAGGTACCCGCGCCCGCCGGCCTCGGCCTGCGACACGGCCGTCTCGATGCCTTCCACCGAGGCCCGGACCTGGGTCGTGTGCGCGAGCCAGCTCGCCGCGTCCTGGAACTCGTAAAATCCCCAGTACGCGACGAGGGCGACGACGAGCACGAGCCCGGCGGCCGCGCTCCCGGCCGCGAGCTTGGTGCGCAACGACGGCCCGCCCGCGTCGAGCGCGTCCGCCTCGCGCCGCCACGAGCGGCGCACACGCCAGACCTCGAGCGCGCTCGGCGTGCGCCGGTGCTCGGCCGCCGTTTCCGACCGCCGGGAGGATGCGTCTCCTCTGGCGGGCGCCGACCCCGGCCCGCCCCGGTCTTCGGCGTCTTCGCCGGGGAGCGGCGCGGTGGCCGCCCACCGCCCGTTCGTCGTGCCGAGCAGGGTGAGGGCGAGCACGACGAAGAGCGCGACCGTCACGCCCGCGCCGAGCGACGGCGTGGCGAGCAGCAGCCCGGCGAGGCCGGCCTCGTCGTCCACGCCGAAGCCGCCAGCATCGCCGACGCCGAGCGCCGCGGGGCTGAGCGTCGGGCGGAGGCTGGCCGACGCCATGCCGACGTAGTGCATGCCGGCGATCGCGATGCCCATGACTGCGGCAGGGAGCACGAGGCGGACGACGAACGATCCGCGCTCGCGATACGCGCGCCGGGCGAGCCAGAGCGCGGCGAGCGACGCGCCGGCCGCGATCGCGTAGGCGAGCACCACGAGGGCGGGGCGGTAGACGAGGCCGGGCATCGCGTCCGTCGCCCCCGGCATGCGCATCGACGCCATGCCGATGTAGTGCATGCCCGCGATCCCGAGGCCCATCACGAGCGCCGCCGCGCCGAGCGCTCGACGGCCGACCTCCGCGCGCGCGGCCACCCAGAGCGCGAACGCGGAAGCCGCGACCGCGACGACGATCGAGAGGATCACGCGCCCGACGTCGTACGCCGCGGCGACCGACATCCCGCCCGCGGTCTGCCACCCGACGGCGAGCATGCCGACGAAGTGCATCCCCCAAATGCCGAGCCCGAGGGCGAGCGCCCCGCCGGCAAGCCACCAGCCGCGCGACGCGCGACTCGCCGCCGCTACGCGGGCGGCGAAATCGAGCGCCGTGTACGACGCGAGCGCCGCGATCAGGAACGACGCAAGGACGAGCGGGGGCGAATAGCTGCCGTGGAGCGCGACGGGAGCAACAGAAACAGCGGGGGCGAGCATGTAGAGCACGACAAGTCCGGGGCCGGCCGGGGCGGCGGCCTGAAAACAAAGCGACAATGGCAGACTCCGGACCACGGACCGCGCCGACGACCGTTCAGGCCGCCTGGCGCACCTCGTCGGTCCACACCGGGAGCTGCGCCAGGCGGTCCGCGGCCAGGCCGAGGCGACGCCGCACGCAGGTCGACTGGGCGCGCCCCCGCTTCTCAGGGTAGAGGCCGCGGTCCACGCACTCATAACCGATGGCGGTGAAGAACTCGGGGTTGCGGGTGTGCGCGAACACCTCACGGTGCCCCCGGACGCGCGCGAGTCGCTCCGCCGCCGCGACCACCCGCGCCCCGAGCCCGCCGCCGCGCGCGCTCCGCTCGACGGCCACGCTCACCACCTCGGCGAGCGACGGCGCGTACTCGCGCACCGCCGCGCAGGCGAGCACGCGCCCCGCGGCGTCGACGGCCACCACGTAGTCGTCGAGCGCGGCCGCGACCTCGGTCGTTCCGCGCGGCAGGAGTAATCCCTCCGCCGCCCAGCTCGCGACGAGCGTCGCGATGCCGGCCGTGTCGGCCGCCCGCGCGCGGCGAACCCGGGCCGTGCGCGCGGGCCGGAGGTCAACGAGGGCGGGCGGGGTCACGCCCCCGCTCCGGCCGGATTGCCGGCCGCGATGACCTCCTCGAGCGTTGCGAGCCCGCGCGCCACGTCCGCCTCGCCGATGACGAGCGGCGGGAGCAGGCGGAGCGTGTGCTCCCCCGCGGTGAGGACGAGTAGCCCCGCACCCCGCGCCCGCTCGACGATCGCCGCGGCCGGCTCGTGCGTGTCGACGCCCCACATCAGCCCGGCGCCGCGCACCGCGCGCACCTTGCCCGTCCGCTCGCCGATCGCGCGGAGCCCCGCGCCCATCGCCTCGCCGGTCTGCACGACGTGCGCGAGGAACGCGGGGTCGGCGAGCCGCTCGACCACGTACAGCGCGACCGCGGAGACGAACGGCCCGCCGCCGAAGGTCGTCCCGTGGTCGCCGGGCTGGATCGCGGCGCCGATCTCCTCGCTCACGAGCACCGCGCCCATCGGCAGCCCGCCGGCGAGCGGCTTGGCGAGCGTGACCATGTCGGGCGTCACGCCCGCGTGCTCGTAGGCGAAGAACGTCCCGAGCCGCCCGAGCCCGCACTGGATCTCGTCGAAAACGAGCGCGACGCGGCGCTCCGCGGTGAGGGCGCGCAGCTCGCGCAGGAAGCCCGGGTCGACGACGCGCACGCCGCCCTCGCCCTGCACGGGCTCGACGATCACGGCCGCCGTCCGCTCGACGTCGACGATCTGCTCCAGGTCCCCAATATCCCGCTCGGCGATCGACACCCCCCCCGCGAGCGGCTGGAACGGGGCGCGGTACTGCACGCGGTCGGTCGCCGCGAGCACGCCCATCGTGCGACCGTGGAACGCGCCGCGGAGCGAGACGATCTCGTGCTTGGCGCAGGGGCCGAACGCGCCCGGGGCCTCGCTCGCCCCGGCGGGCACGAGCGTGCGCGCCCAGCGCCGCGCGAACTTGAACGCGCCCTCGTTCGCCTCCGCCCCCGAGTTGCAGAAGAACGCCCGCGCCGCGAACGAGCGCGCGACGAGGAACTCCGCCAGCCGCTCGCCGGGCTCGGTGCGGAAGAGGTTGGAGACGTGCACGAGCCCGCTCGCCGTCGCGTCGCGCATGGCCTGCATGAGGCCGGGGTCGCCGTAGCCGAGCGCATTCACGGCGATGCCGCTCGTGAAGTCGAGGTAGGCGCGGCCCGCGTCGTCGTAGAGCGTGACGCCCTCGCCGCGCACGAGGCGCATCGGGGCGCGCTTGTAGGTGCCGAGCAGGCGGTCGGCGGCGGGGGGCGCGGCGGGCGCCGGCGCGCTGGGGGGATCGGGCACGACGTCGGGAACGTCGGGGGCGACGAGGGTAGCCATGAGACCGGACGTGGGCTGCGAGGGATGCGTTAGGCGATCGAGTGGACGCCCGCCGTCGCGACGACGGCCGTGCCGCGCGACGGGTCGGCGAGCGCGGCGACGTCGCCGACGCGCACGCGCCGGACGCCCGCGCCGAGCGCGACGAGCGCGGCGTCGAGCTTGGCGGCCATCCCGCCCGCGGCCGTGCCGTCGGCGACGAGCGCGCGGGCGCCGGCCGGGTCGAGCTCCGCGACGGGGGCGCCGTCGACGAGCACGCCGGGGACGTCGGCGAGGAAGAAGAGCTCCGCGGCGCCGAGCGCGGCGGCGACGGCGGCGGCCGCGTCGTCGCCGTTCACGTTGAGCGCGCTGCCCGCCGCGTCGGCGTCGGCCGAGACGGGGGAGATGACGGGGCAGCACCCGGCGCGGAGCAGCGCGTCGAGCACGGCGGCGTCGACGCGCGCGGGCACGCCGACGGCGCCGAGCGCGGCGTCGGCGGTGCGGGTCGCGGTGAGCAGCGCGCCGTCCTCCCCCGAGCAGCCGAAGGCGGGCACGCCCGCCCCGCGCAGCGCGGCGACGAGCTGCTTGTTGGCGAGCCCGGAGAGCGCCATGCGGAGCACGTCGAGGTCGGCGGGCGTCGTCACGCGGCGGCCGCCGACGAAGCGCGGCTCGACGCCGCGGGCGCGCTGTAGCTCGCTCACCGCGTCGCCGCCGCCGTGCACGACGACCAGGCGTCCGTCCGTCGCGCGCCAGCACTCGGCGAGCGCGGCCGGCAGCGCGGGGTCGGCCTGCGGGCGTCCGCCGATCTTGACGACGGCCAGAGGACCGTTCGGAAGGCCGTGATGCGTCACGGCGCTACCGCGGCAGCCCGGCCGTCTCGTCGAGGCCGAGCATGAGGTTGGCGTTCTGCACGGCCTGGCCGGCGGCGCCCTTTGTGAGGTTGTCGATTGCGGCGACGACGAGCAGCGTCGGCGTGCGCACGCCGCGCACGGGGAGCGCGGTCAGGCGCACGACGTTGCGGCGCTGCACGTCGACGATCGCGGGCATCGCGTCGGTGAGCTCGACGAACGGCTCGCCGGCGTAGGCGTCGCGCCACACGGCGAGCGGGTCGCCGGGCGCGTCGGTCACGGGGACCGTGCAGGTGGCGAGGATCCCGCGCGCGACCGGCAGCAGGTGCGGCGTGAAGACGAGGTCCGCGTCGGCGCCGAGCGCGCCTAACGCGGCGACCATCTCGGGGAGGTGGCGGTGGACGTTGGCTGCACCACCAGTGGCGCCGTAGGCGCGGAAGTTCTCCGTCACCTCGCCGTAGAGGAGGTCCTCCTTGGGCGCGTTACCCGCGCCCGTGACGCCGCTCGCCGCGTCGGCGACGACGGTCGCGCCGGGGCGGATCAGCCCCGCGCGGGCGAGCGGGGCGACGGCGACGAGGATCGCGGTCGGGTAGCAGCCGGGGTTGGCGACCGCGTCGGCGCAGCGCACCTGGTCGCGGAAGAGCTCGGGGAGGCCGTAGGGGATGGCGCGCGCGCCGGGCGCGACCCGCTCGCGGAGCGCCTCGGTGAGGTGCCCCGGGCGGAGGTCGCTCGAGAGGTCGACCACCTTGGCGCCTGCCGCCCGCGCGCGGCCGCTCCACTCCGCCGAGGCGCCGTGGGGGAGGGCGGAGAAGACGAGCGCGGCGTCGCCGAGCGGGGCGTCGTCGGTGGCGACGAAGGTGACGTCGGCGGGCGGGGCGTACGGTGGTCCCACGCGCACGGTCTCGCCGCGGCGCCGGTCGGCGGTCGCGAAGGCGAGCGTGAGGCGCGGGTGGGCCGCGACGAGCGCGCACAGCTCGCGCCCCGCGTACCCACTCGCGCCGAGGATGCCGACCGGGATGTTATGCATGGGGGCTGCATAATATTCCGGCGCCACCGCATGTCAATCGCGGCTCAGTTCCGCCCCGCGAGCGACGGCCACACCTGCTGCAGCGTCCGCCGCGGCCCGCCGCAGACGAAGATCCACGCCCGCCGCTCCTCGGGCACGACCCAGGGGCTGAGCGAATCAGGCACCGCGCGCGCGACGGGTCGCACGCGTGCATAGAGCCGCGCGAGTTGCGTGCTCGCCGGGGCCGAGTCGGCGAGTACGAGGAGGACCTCGCCCGCGCGCGCACCGGGGCCCCAGAACCAGTAGCTGCCGGCCGGACTGACCGGCGCGGGCAGTCCGCGTGCGGGCCCGTACAGCTCGACCGCCCCCGCCTCGCCGTAGCTCCCGCCGAGGATCGCCGCGCGTGCCTGGTCCTCGGGCGGCAGCGCACGAAAGGCACGCGCGACCGCATCTGCCTGCTCCGGCCAGCCGAGCATGTCGGCGTAATCTTGGGGGATGACGAGCGGCTCGCCGTGGTCCGTCCCCGACCCGACGCCGAGCGCGGCCGCGTAGCGCGCCATCGGCGCGGGGGGCAGCACCGGCACGCCGAGCGGAAAGGCCACGACGCCGAAGAGGGCGACGAGCGCGCCGGCGATCCCGAGCCGGGCGCGACGTCCGGACGGTGCGCGCCACCCCGCAACCCCATCCGCGAGCGCCACCGCGCCTGCCGCCCACAGCGTCGGATAGATCGGCCCCACGTAGTACGACTTCCCGTGCGCGAACAGCAGCAGTGCGAAAGCGACCGCGCACGCCACCCCGGCAGCCTGCCCTGCGCGCAGCGCTGGGCGGGCGAGCAGCGCCCAGAGTCCAAATACGGCGACCAACACCGCGGGCCCCCAGAATGCCTGCCCGGCGAGGAAATCGAGCGGACGCACGCGCTCGAGCTGCTGGGCGCGCAGGTCGGCCATCTGTTTCACCACCGGCCATCCCAGCCGCACCTGTCCCACCACGCTCGGCGCGCCGAGCACGAGCGCGAGGAGGGCGGCCGCCCACGGCCACGGCGTCCGCAGCGCGCGCCGCAGCGGGGTGACGAGCACGCCCGTGAGCACCCCGACCGCGACGAACGCGACCGAGAACTTCGTCAGCAGCCCGAGCCCGAGCGCCGCGCCAAGGAAGAGCCAGTCGCGGCCGTCCGTTCCGCCGTCCGGCGACTGGCCGAGCCGAACGAGCGCGTTCCGCCCCAGGCGGACCAGTGCCCAGAGGGCGAGCGTCCACCAGAGCTGGTCGAAGACGACCGGCTGGAAGAGCGACCCGGTGCGCATGTACAGCGGCGACGCGAGCACACATCCCACCGCCAGCCACTGCGCGCCGCGCCCGCCACCGAGCGTGCGCGCGATCACGGCGGCGAGCACGACGAGCGCCGCGGCCGCGAGCGCCGGGAGCAGGCGCAACACCGCGACCGACGTCGCCACCGCACGCTCCCCGGCCAGCGGCCACGCCAGCCCGCGCGTCAGCTGCGCCGCGAGCGCGATGAAGGGCGGGAAGTCCATCGCCCAGAGCCGCAGGTGCCGGCCCATCGCGAGGTAGAGCAGTTCGTCGCGGTGCACGCCGTAGGGCGACGCCGCGTTTATCGCGAGGTGCAGGACCGCGACGGCCGCCGCGAGCGCGGCGAGGGTGCGCGGCGTGAGGCGGTCGTCGGGCGCGGGCATGACGGAGAACGGAGCGGAGGCGTCCCGGCTTCGCGGGCGACGGGCCGGTGGGCTCGGGAGAACGTACGCGTTTGCCGGCGGACCGGTTACGGCGCGTGGAACGCCCGGTGCATGGGGGCGCGCGCGATGGCGACCGCCTCCCCCCCACTCGCGCCGGACGACGCGCCGCGCACGACCGCCCCCGACGCGGACGCGGCCGAGCCGCCGCACGCGCCCTGGCCGACGGTGGTGCGGCGCCTCGTGAGCTACGTCGCCGCGGCCTTCGTGCTCGCGCTCGCGCTCGTCGGCGCGCTCACGCTGACGCGCGGCACGCCGGTCGAGTACGTCATCGCGCGCGGCGACCCGCGCGGCGCGCCCGCGCCCGGCGACTCGCTCTTCACGCGCACGATGACGCTCTACACCGGCGTCGAGCTGCACCCGGGCAACCGCGTCCAGGTGCTCGAGAACGGCGACGCCACGTACCCGCTACTCTGGCGCGACGTCCGCACCTGCCAGCACACAGTCACGGTGCAGATGTACTTCGCCAAGCCCGGCGCCGTGGCCGACACGATGGCCGCCGTGCTCGGTGAGTGCGCGCGCCGCGGCGCGCGCGTGCTCCTGCTGCTCGACGGCTTCGGCGCGCAAACCCTCTCCCGCCGCTGGGCCGACCAGGTGGCACACGCGGGCGTCGAAGTCGCGTGGCTGCGGCAACTCCGGTGGTACGACCTCAACAAGGTCGCCGAACGGTCGCACGCGCGCGCCGTCGTCGTCGACGGCCGCGTCGGCTACACCGGTGGTTTCGGCCTCGCCGACTACTGGCTCGGCGCCGGCCGCCGCGAGAACGAGTGGCGGGAGACGAACGTGCGCTTCGAGGGCCCTGCCGTCTCGCAGCTCCAGGCCACCTTCGCGTCGACCTGGGCCGAGGCGACGGGCGAGTTGCTCACCGGGCGGGCCTTCTTCCCGAGCGTGAGCTTCCGCCCGGTGACGGCCGACTCGACCGGCCCGGTGGGCGTGCGCTTCCTGCCCAAACGCACCGGCCCGTCCGGTGGCGCGACCGCGCTCGACCCGCCGCCCGGCGACGCGCCGACGGTGGCGCGCGACACCGTCGTGGGCTCGGTCGAGGCGGCCCTCTTTCACGCGGTGCCGTCGACCGGCAGCACGCCGGCCGAGCGCTACTACGCGCTCTCCATCGCCGGGGCGCGCCGGCGGCTCTACATCACGAACGCGTACTTCGTCCCCGACGACGACTTCCGCCGCCTGCTGGTCGCCGCCGCGCACCGCGGGGTCGACGTACGCGTGCTCACCACCGGCCCGCGCAGCGACGTCAAGACCGCGCGCTGGGCCGGGCGCTTCCGCTACGAAGAGTTGCTCGCGGGCGGCGTGCGGATCTACGAGTATCAGCCGTCCAACATGCACGCCAAGACCCTCTCCGCCGACGGGCGGTGGGGGAGCGTGGGGTCGATGAACTTCGACAACCGCTCGCTCGCCTTCAACGACGAGACGACGCTGCTCGTGCTCGACTCGACGGTCGTCGGCGGGATGGACCGGATGTTCCTCGACGACCTGCGCTACAGCCGCGAGATGACCCGCGACGAGATGCGGCACCGGCCGTGGTGGGAGAAGGCGCGCGACGGCGGCGCGGCGTTGTTGCAGCGACTGCTGTAGGGGCTACGCAAGCCGCGGCTGGAGCGTCACCCACGCGTCGACGGCCGCCTGCCACGGCCGCATGACGATCCCCGCCGCCCGTGCTCGGCCGGTGTCTAACACCGCGTAGGCGGGCCGCCGCGCCGGCGTCGGGTACTCCGCGCTCGCGCAGGGCGTCACGCCGCCCGGCCGCCCGGCCGCCGCGTACACGCGCGCCGCCACGTCGAACCAGGTCGCCTCGCCCGCGTTGGTCACGTGCACGACGCCCGCCACGTCGCGGGCGACGAGCGCCCAGATCGCCGCCGCGAGCTCGCCCGTGTGCGTCGGCGCGCCGTACTGGTCGGCCACGACGCGCGCCGACTCGCCGCGCCGCGCCCGCTCCCACATCGTCCGCACGAACGAGCGCCCGTGCGCGCCGAACAACCACTGCGTGCGCACGACGAGCGCCCGCGGGCCCGACCCCGCGAGCCGCCGCTCGCCCGCCCGCTTGCTCGCGCCGTAGACGCCGAGCGGGTTGGTCGCGTCGCCCTCGCGGTAGGGGCGCCGGCGCGTGCCGTCGAACACGTAGTCCGTGCTCACGTGCACCACCCGCACCCCGCGCGCGGCGCAGAGCGCGCCGAGCGTGCCCACCGCGCCCGCGTTGGTCGCGAACGCCGCCGCCGGCTCGGCCTCCGCGCGGTCCACCTGCGTGTACGCGGCGGCGTTGAGCACGACGTCCGGCCGCGCGGCGTCCAAGGCGGCGGCGAGCGCGGCGGCCCGCGTCAGGTCGAGCGCGGCGCGCGGGCGCGCCACGAGGTCGACGTCCGCCGGTGCGGTCGCCGCGAGGTCGCGGCCGAGCATTCCGCCCGCGCCGAGGAGCAGTGCGCGCACGCCGTCGCGGCCCTCGGCGCTCGCCGAGGTCAGGCCGCGATAGCGGCGGTGAACTCCTCGTACGCTGGCAGGTCGGCGCGCGCTGGGTCGAGCGGGGGCAGGACGGCGTCGCGCGGCGAGAGGAGCGGCGCGCCGCCCGGGCATGCCTCGCCGAGCGGCCACTCGACGCCGATCGACGGGTCGTCCCAGCGCACGCCGGTGTCGCTCGCCGCGTCGTACGCCGTGGTGCAGGCGTAGACGAGGTCCGCCCCGTCGTCCGAGAGCACGCAGAAGCCGTGGGCGAAACCGGCCGGGATCCACAGCTGCCGGCCCGACGCCGCGTCGAGCGTCGCGCCCGTCCACCGCCCGAACATCGGCGAGCCGCGGCGCACGTCGACGGCGACGTCGAACACCGCCCCGCGCACCGTCGAGATCAGCTTGCCCTGCGGCCGCCGGGACTGCCAATGCAGCCCACGCAGCACCCCCGGCGCCGAGCGCGACAGGTTGATCTGCGTAATCTGCTCGGGCAGCCCGTGCGCGTCGTGCGCGTTCGTGGCCGCGAAGCGCTCGAGGTGGGCGAGCTCGACGAACGCGCCGCGCGCGTCGTGGTGGATCGACGGGTCGAGCAGGAGCACGCCGGGCAGGGAAGTCTCGCGAATGCGCATCGTCGTCCATTGTAAAGGCGGCTGCGGGAACCGCGCATCCCTGGTGTCCATACCGCGTCACGATCCCACGACACCGCCCCGCCACCGCCGCGCCACCCTACCACCGAACGGGTACCGTATGTAGCATCCTTGCTATGGCCGAGTCTCCGGTGCATCTCCTGCGGCTGCACGCCCGCCACGCGCCGTTCAACGCCCGCTCGCTCGCGGCACACGCCACTGCCCTCGTCGACGCCGCGGGCATGCGCCCCACCAACGCCTCCGCGCGCGCCGCGCCGAGCGCCCGCGCGGTCCGCTTCTACGTCGCCAACGGGCTGCTCGACCGCCCCGACGGCACCGGGACGTCGGCCATCTACCACTACCGGCACCTCCTGCAACTGCTCGCGATCAAGATCCGGCAGCGCGAGGGGCAGCCGCTCGAAGGGATCAAGCGCGAACTGCGCGACAGCGCCGGCGACGCGCTCGAACGGCGCGTCGCGACCGCGCTCGCCCCGGCGCTCCAGGGCGCCGCGCCCGGCGCCCCCGTCCCGGACGGCGCGGTCGACGGCACCCCCGCCCAGTGGCAGCGCGTCGCGGTCACGGACGGCGTCGAACTCCACGTCCGCGGCGACAGCGCCGCCGCCCGGGGCGACGCCCTGCTCGCCATGCGCGAGGCGGTCCGCGCCGCGCTCGGCCGCTCCACCTAACACACCACCCCTAAGATCCTGCGCCTAACACGCCGCGCGTCGCCGATGCCGCCCGCCCGCCGCACCCTCGCCGCGCTCTGTGCCGCGCCGCTCGCCGCCGCGGCGGCGGCGGCGGCGCAGAACCCCGCGCCCACGCCCGCCACCCGCCCGCCGGCGCCGCCCGCCGCGACGTCGGCGGCGCCCAACCCGTTCGCCCCGCAGCCCGTCGCGCCCAACCCGTTCGGGCAGCCGACGACCGCGCCCTACATCCGTACGACGCCCCCGACCGACCCGGTCATCCGCCGCCTCCTCGACGAGGAGACGGCCCACTCCGAGGTCGCCGCGCTCGCCCAGACCCTCGCCGACTCGGTCGGCCCGCGCCTCACCGGCTCCCCCGCCAACCTCGGCGCGAGTGACTGGGCCCTCGCGCAGTACCGCCGCTGGGGCGTCCCGGCGCGGCGCGAGCAGTACGGCACCTTCAACGGCTGGCGCCGTGGCCCCGCACACCTCGACCTCCTCGCGCCGCGCGTGCGCACGCTCGAGGCGACGATGCTCGCCTGGAGCCCGGGGACGGGCGGCGGCCGCCCGGAGGACGCCGACGTCGTCCTCCTCCCCGACGTGCGCGACTCCGCCGCGTTCGCCGCCTGGCTCGCCGCCGGCAACGCGCGCGGCCGCGCGGTGCTCGTGAGCCCGCCCACGCTCTCCTGCCGCCCCGCCTCGCAGTTCCAGGAGTTCGGCACTCCCGCCGAACAGGCCGCGGTGCGCACGCGGCAGGACTCGGTGCGCACGGCCTGGCAGCCGCGCCTCGCGGCCGCGGCCGCGGTCGGCACCGCCGGCCTCGGCGGCGCGGCGCTCCAGGCGAGCCTCAAGGCCGCCGGCGCGGTCGGCGTGCTCACGCACACCTTCTCCGGCTACCCGGGCGTCGACAAGGTCTTCGGCTCGCCGCGCCAGCAGCTCCCCACGTTCGACGTCGGCTGCGAGGACTACGGCCTCCTCGTCCGCCTCGCCGAGCACGGCCAGGGCCCCCGCGTGCGCCTCACGGCCGAGTCGGAGTTCCTCGGCGAGCGCCCGGTGTTCAACACCGTGGCCGAACTCCGGGGGCGGGAGAAGCCGAACGAGTACGTGGTGCTCTCCGCTCACTTCGACTCGTGGGACGGCGGCTCCGGCGCGACCGACAACGGCACCGGCACGGTCACGATGATGGAGGCGATGCGCCTCCTCAAGCAGGCGCTCCCTCACCCGCGCCGCACGATCCTCGTCGGCCACTGGAGCGGGGAAGAGCAGGGGCTCAACGGCTCGCGCGCCTTCTCCGAGGACCATCCCGAAGTCGTGCGCGGCCTGCAGGCCCTCTTCAACCAGGACAACGGCACGGGCCGCGTGGTGACGATGAACGCCGGTGGTCTCGCCGGCGCGGGCGCGTTCCTCCGCCGCTACCTCGGCGAGATCCCGGGCGAGGTCACGCAGTACATCCGCTTCGACGACCGCGGCAGCCCCGCGTCGGGCGGCAGCGACAACGCCTCGTTCGCCTGCTACGGCGCGCCGGCGTTCGGGCTCAACTCGCTCTCCTGGGACTACTTCCAGACCACCTGGCACACCACACGCGACACGTACGACAAACTCGTGCTGGACGACGTGCGGTCGAACGCGATGCTCGCCGCGATGCTCGCCTACCAGGCAAGCGAGGACCCAGCGACGATCCCGCGCGACCGGATCGACCCGCTGCCCAACGACCCGCGCACGGGGCAGCCGCAGACGTGGCCGGTGTGCACGAAGGCCTTGCGGCGGACGACGGACTACCGGCGGTAGCGCGATGACGGCGGCGGTGCGGGGACGTGCGAGGGGAAAGAGGAACCGCGCCTCGCTGTCATCCTGAGCGCAGCGAAGGATCGCTGTCCGGGGCGACCGTGCTCACGCAGTGGCGGTACGGACCCGTCGGCCGGGAGAGCGATCCTTCGCTCCGCTCAGGATGACACGGTCGCAGTGCCGCGCGCCGCGCCCGCCCCCCGCACCCCCGCCGTGAACTCCAGCACCGCCGCGCACCACGCCTCCGTCTTTTCGTCGTGCGGCAGCGATCCGCATGCCTCGAACGTCCGCACCGCGGCGTCCGGCCGGATCGCACGGTAGGCGTCGAGCTCCGTGAGCGGGACTTCTTTCGCCTCCCGCCCCCAGGTGAGCAGGATCGGCTGGCGCACCCGCGCGAGCGCGCCGCCGACGTAGAGGTTGAGCGCCTGCCCGATGAACGCGGCGGGCGCGTGACGGGCGCCGGGCTGGTGCGCGGTCGCCGAGTAGGCGTCGAGCAGCTCGGGCGTCACGCGCGCGCTGTCGTAGTACGTCCTCCGCAGAAATGCTCCCATGCTCGGCTTCGTGACCAGGGCGTTATAGAGGGCCTGCCCCGCGAGCGGTGCGTCGATCATCGCGCGCGTCGCGTCGTTGACCGGCGTGGGCGGGGTTGCGAGGATGTTGAGCCCCGGCGCGCCGACGAGCACCAATCCAGTCACGGTCCGGAACCCTGCCGCGACCGCGACCGCGTGCGCCGCGCTCAGCGACGAGCCCACGAGCACGGTCGGTTCTGCGATCGCCTCGCTGATGAAGTCGCGGAGCAGGTCGACGTAGAGACGCGCCGAGTAGTCGACGTCGGGCCGGTCGGAGCGACCGAAGCCGAGCAGGTCGAGGGTCCAGACCGTGTGCCCCCCGGCCGCGAGGGGATCGACATCATGTCGCCACTCATACGACCATCCGGCGGCATGAATGCTGTGGACGAGGAGTAGCGCCGGTCCCGTGCCGCGGCGCGTCCAGGCGATGCGGTAACCGCGCCAGTCGTACCACCCCGCGTCGCCGCCGATCAGGTTGGGGAGCGAGCCGAGCGGGCGGGCGACGACCGCGTTGAGGGCGGCCGCACCGGCCACGGCGCCGGTGAGGGCGGCAAGCGGCTTCCAGTAGTTGCGGGCTTTCACGGCGGGGCGGGGTGGCTGATTAAGCTGCGGCCATGCTGATCGAGGCCCGCAAGCAGCCGGTGCTGGAGCGTCTGTACGCCGCGTACGGCCGGCGGCTGTTGCGGGGGGCGTTCGCGCGCGTGCGGGTCGGCGGTGCGTCGTGGCCGGCCGGCGACGGTCCGGTGATCGCCTACGCCAACCACGCCGCGTGGTGGGACCCGATCCTCGCCGTGTTCCTTTCGCACGACGTGTTCCGGCGGGACGGGTACGGCCTGATGGACGGCGTGCAGCTCGCCCGGTACCCGTTCTTCCGGCGCGTTGGCTGCTTCGGGGTGACCGGCGAGGGGCTCGCGATCGACGACGCGCGCGCGATAGGCGACTACGCGACCCGCCTACTGCGCGGCGGGCGCGCGCGGGCGCTGTGGCTCTTTCCGCAAGGGGCGCTGTTGCCGAGCCGGGCCCCGCTCCGGTTCCGGTCCGGGTTGGCGCGGATCAGTCGGGCGGTGCCCGAGGCGCACCTCGTGCCGGTCGCGGTGCGCCACGAGTTCCGCGACGTCGCGCGTCCGGAGTGTGTCGTGCGGATCGGCGATCCGCTCGTGCCGGACGCGCGTACCGTACGCTCGAGCGCGTCGTACACGCGGCGGCTGGAGGGGGCGCTGGGCGACACGCTCGCCGCGCTCGACGGCGATCTCGCCGCCGGTGTCGACCCCGCCGCGCTGGGCTACAACTCCGTGCTCACGGGCGGCGCGACCGTGAACCGCGTCTACGACCAGACCGTCGGACGGCTGATCCGCCGCGGCGCGTGACGTCGGCGCCGGACATCACCCGCCCGCCGCGCGTGTGCGGCGGACGCAAGAGTGCCCGCCCCGCGAGATCGGTCCGCCCCCCACACCACCCCACACACGTGGCGAAGCCGATCTAGCGAGCACGGGCACCCGACAGTGCAGAACTGTCGCGTTCCTGCTTTATGTGTGTCCTGCGTCTGTCCTGTCCTACAAGACCAACACCTGCTCGTCGCTCGCACGCCACTCCGCGTCACGCGTCGCGTGCGGGTGCATCGCCGACGCGACGCCGGCGTCCGCGGCGAGCGTCGCGATCGTCTGCAACGAGACCGGTTTTTCGAGGAAGTGCGTCGCGCCGAGCCGGGCCGAGGCGTGCCGGTTGTCGTCGTCGGGGAAGGCAGTGAGGACGATGACCATCGCGTCGGGCGAGAGCAGCCCGCCAGCGGCCATGACCTGCAGCCCCCCATCGCGATGACCGCCCAACCGCAGGTCGGTCAGGATAAAGTCGAAGCGTCGGGTCGTGAGCGCCGTTTTCGCCTGGTCGAGCGTCGCCGCCGTGGTCGTATCTGTCCCATCGACGTCGAACAGCTCTGCGAGAATGTCGCGGATGCAGTGTTCGTCTTCGACGATGAGGACGTGTCGGTGCACGGAGCGGAGCGAGGCGAGACGTAAATGGTTTGGTCCCGAGCTAAAGCGAGATCCGCACCAACCCGGTCCCGTTTCGTAAGTGATTGCGCGCGTGGTGATTACGCACAACAGACGGCCGACACACGAGGCGCAATATGACCGAAAGCCGGACAGTTCGTCGTGAACTGTCCGGCTTTCGGTCGCTCAACTGCGATCGGTCGCCGCGTGCTAGACGCTGCGCTGGCCGGCGTGCGGCGTCGCGCGGGGAGCGGGCGCCGCGGCCGCGGTGCGGAGCTTCTCATTCAGCGTCGAGCGTGCAATACCGAGAAGGCTCGCCGCCCGTGTCCGGTTTCCTCGGGTCGCGCTCAGCGCCACGTCGATCGCGCGGCGTTCGGCGTCGGCGAGGGTCATCACCGGCAGCGCGACCTGGCGGTCGGGGGCGGGGCGCCGCGCCACGCCGAGTCCCAGGTGCTCCGGGAGGATCGCGCCGCCGTCGGAGAGGATCGTCGCGCGCCAGAGCGCGTTCTTCAGCTCGCGGATGTTCCCCGGCCAGTCGTAGGCGATGAGCGCGGCCACCGCGACCTCGGGCAGCGTGGCCCCGGGCGGGAGGAACGTTCGCGCGAGCGTCGGGATCTGCTCGGGACGATCCCGGAGCGGCGGCAGCGCGATGGTCAGCACCTGGAGCCGGTAGTACAGATCGGCGCGGAACTGTCCCGCGTCCACCGCCTGCTCGAGCGCCGTGTGCGTCGCGACGAGCAGTCGCGCCTCGCTCGTCAGCGTCGCCGTCCCGCCCACGCGCCGGAAGGTGCGTTCCTCGATCACCTTGAGCAGCTTCGGCTGCACCTCCGGGGCGAGCTCCGCGACCTCGTCGAGGAAGAGCGTCCCGCGCCCGGCTACCTCGAGCAGCCCGCGCTTCGCCTGCCGCGCGTCGGTGAACGCGCCCTTTTCGTGGCCGAACAGCTCGCTCTCGACGAGCGCGCCGGCCAGGGAGGCGCCGTTGATCTCGACGAACGGGCACGTCGCGCGGGAGGACAGCTCATGGATTCGCCGCGCCACGAATCCCTTGCCGGTTCCCGTCTCGCCGATGATCAGCACCGGGACGTCGTCGTTCCGCGCCGCGAGTGCCACCAAACGGTCGAGCGACGGGGCGAGCGCGGGCGTCAGCGTGGCGGGCGCGCTGTCCTGCCAGAGCGCCTCCGCGTCGCGCGCGCGGAGCAGCTGCAGCTCGCGGCGCATCCCCGCGTGGTCGGCCGCACGCCGCACGGCCGCGTCGAGCGCGGCGAGGTCGATCGGCTTCTCCAGAAAGTCCGCCGCCCCGTCGCGCATCGCGCGCACGGCACTCGGCACGTCGGCGTACCCGGTGAGGAAGACGACCGCGAGCTCGGGGTCGTCGGCGCGCAACGCCTCGAACAGCGTCAGCCCGCTCGCATCGGGCAGTCGAAGGTCGACGACGGCCACGTCGGGCGAGTGCGCCGCGGCCGACCGGCGCCCTTCGGTCGCGCTCGCGGCGGTGCGCACCGCGTACCCCCGTCCGGTGAAGTATTCGGCGAGCGTCTCGCGGGTGGTCGGGTCGTCGTCGACGACGAGAACGGAAAGCATGGTGACCGAAGGGTCGGCCGCCGAACGCGCGACGGCAAGAGGGCGGGTGGGAAGACGATGACGTGATCCGGGAAATTTTCGCGCCTGAACGTATGGCCGCTCACGACGAGCTGCCCCGTATCCTCTTCTCACCCAGGTGCTGCATGTCCGTCCCGTCCATCGCCCGCGCCGCCCGACGCGGCCTCCCGCTCCTCGCCGTCGCCGCCACACTCGGCGCCCGCGCGGCCCACGCGCAGGGGTACACCGCGACCGTCGAGAGCACCCCCGGCCTCCTCGCCTACTACACGTTCACACAGGCGACGCAGGCCAACAGCGCCGTGAACGGCTACACGGGCACGCTCCAGAACGGCGCGACAGTCGGCGGCCCCGCGAGCGGTCCGAACATCAGCGACCCGTCGAGCTCCGCCCTGATCCTGAACAACGGCGCGAGCGGGCAGAAGTACGCCACATCGGGCGGCAGTAACCCGCTCCTCGGCGGCATCGGCAACAGCGGCAGCATTGTCGCGTGGATCAACCTCGCCTCGCTGCCGACCACGCAGGGGGGGCGCATCTTCACGATCGCCGAGGAGCCGCAGTACGGCAACGACTTCGGCTTCGGCGTCTTCGGTGACAACACGCTGCGGTTCTACACTGACGCAGGGGGGTACACCGCCGCGCCCGCTTTCACGGCGAGTAACGTGGGTCAGTGGATCTTCGTCGCCGGCACCTTCACCGCCAACTCCGATCGCGAGGTGTACGTCAACGGCGTGCTCGCCGGGAGCAATACGCCGGGGTCGCACTCCCTCAACAACGCGCCGTTCGTCATCGGGAATGACACATACTACGGCGGGCCTCGCGCCTTCGACGGCGCGATCGCGGACGTGGCGGTGTTCAACACCGACCTGTCGGCGGCGCAGATCGACGCCATCTACCAGTCGCGCCTTGTCGCACCCGGCGGCGGGGGCGGCGGCATGACGAACACCCCGGAGCCCTCGACCTGGGCGCTGCTCGGCGCGGGCCTTCTCGCGGTCGGCGGCGTCGCGCGCCGGCGTCGGATTTCGGCGTGATCGCGCGCGAAGTGGACGCCGGGCGCGCTGCGGCCCGACCGTGTAGCAGTCCTGCGCCATTTCGCAACCAGCAGTTTGTGTGCATGTTGGAGCGAGTCCGTCGGGATTCGTCCCCATCCGTCCCGCATGCCACCCTCGCTGGCACACGCCGAGCCCGCTCCGCTCACCCACCTCCTCACCGCCGTGCGCGATGGGGAGGCGGGCGCGACCGACGCGCTGGCGCGGGCCGTGTACGACGAGCTGCGCACGCTCGCCGCCGGCCACCTGCGGCGCGAGCGCGCCGACCACACCCTCCAGCCCACCGCGCTCGTCCACGAGGCGTACCTGCGCCTCTTCGGCGGCGCGCCGGTCGACTGGCGCAACCGCGCCCACTTCTTCGGCATGGCCGCGCGCGTCATGCGGCAGGTGCTCGTCGACCACGCACGCCGCGCGCAGACCACCAAGCGCGACGGCGGCGTCCCGGTCGCGCTCGACGACGTGATCGGCCTGGCCGACGGCGCGGGCGCGCCGCTCGACGTGCTGCGCGTGCACGACGCGCTCGAATCGCTCGCCGCACTCGACGCCCGGCAGGCGCGCGTCGTCGAGCTCCGCTTCTTCGTCGGCCTCACCCTCGACGAGACCGCCGCCGTGCTCGGCGTGTCGCCCGTGACCGTCTCGCGCGAGTGGGCGATGGCGCGCGCGTGGCTCGCCGCGGAGCTGCGCGACGGCTGACGGGGAACGGCTGACCGTCGCGCCGGCTGACTGCCGTCTCGCATGCCCGCCGCCCTTCCGCCCGCCACCTGGGCCCACGTCAAGCGGCTCTTCGCGGCCGCGCAGGACGCGACTCCCACCGGCCGCACGCGCCTGCTCGACGATCCCGCGCTCGACCCGACCGTCCGCGCCTACGTCGTGCGCCTGCTCGACGCCGACGCCTCGCTCGGCGCGCGCCTCGAGACCTCGCATGTGGTCTTCCGCCCCGACGCGAGCGGCGGCGCGCGCGCGCACGCCGGGTGGGCCGAGGCGCCGTCGCTTGTCGGCCGCCGGCTCGGGCCGTACGTGGTACTGGAGCGGTTGGGGCAGGGCGGGATGGGCGCCGTCTACACGGCCGCCCGCGCCGACGACGCGTACCAGCACCGCGTCGCGCTCAAGACGCTCTGGCGCGGGGCGGACAGCGCCGTGCTCGCGCGCCGCTTCCGCTCCGAGCGGCAGATCCTCGCCGGGCTGCAGCACCCCAACATCGCGCAACTGTTGGACGGCGGCGCGACGGACGAGGGGACGCCCTACCTCGTCATGGAATACGTCGAGGGGGAGCCGATCGACCGCTACTGCGACGCGCGGCGTCTGCCGATTCCCGCGCGCCTCGACCTCTTCCGCCAGGTGTGCGCGGCGGTCGCCTACGCGCACCGTAACCTCGTCGTCCACCGCGACCTCAAGCCGGGCAACGTGCTCGTCACCGCGGACGGCACGGCCAAGCTGCTCGACTTCGGCGTCGCGAAGCTCGTCGACGACCCGCGCGCCGGGTCCGCCGACCCGGGGACGCTCACCGGGGCGGGCCTCGCGCCATTCACGGCCACCTACGCCGCCCCCGAACAGCTCGCCGGCGGCCGCGTCTCGACGGCGACCGACGTCTACGCGTTAGGCGCGCTGCTCACCGTGCTGCTCGCCGGCCGCCCGCCGTTCGGCGTCGACGGGCTCACGGCCGACGAGATGCGCTGGGCGTTCGCGCGCGACGGGCGCGCGCCGGTCGCGCCGAGCGCGCTCGCGCGGGCGGACGGCGACGGCGCCGCGGCGGCGCGCGGCTTCGCCTCGTCCGCCCAGCACGCGCGTGCCCTCCGCGGCGAGCTCGACGCGATCGCCGGGATGGCGCTGCGCGACGACCCCGCGCGCCGCTACGCCACCGCCGACGCGCTCGCCGAGGACGTGCGGCGCTACCTGCGGCGGGACCGCGTGCTCGCGCGCCCCGACACCGTCGCCTACCGCGTGCGGAGCTTCGCCCGGCGGCAGCGCGCGCTCATGGGCGGCGTCGCGGTCGCGGCGGCGGCGCTCGTCGTCGGCAGCGGCGTCGCGCTCTGGGAGGCGCGCGAGAGCCGGCGCGAGGCCGACCGCTCGGAGCGCGTCGCCGCCTTCCTGCAGACCATGCTCGGCGCGCCCGACGCGACCACGGGCGGCGTGGTGACGCGCGTCGGACGACAGGCCACGCTCGCGGAGGTGCTCGACAGCGCGGTGCGCCGCGTGCCCGCCGCATTCCCCGCCGACCCGCGCGTGCGCGCCCGGCTCTACACCGCCATCGGCGCCACCTACGTCGCGCAGGACCGGGCGCGCGCGGCGGCCGCCGTCCTCGACTCGGCCGTCGTCCTCGCGGGCGCGAGCTACGGGCCGCGCTCGACCGCCTTCGCCGAGGCGAGTCTCGCGGCGGGGCTGGCGGCCCTGCGCATGAACGGCTTCGCGGCTGCCGAGCGCCATCTCGATGCCGCATGCGCGGCGCTCCCCGCCCACGACGCGGCGCAGGACGGCACGCTTGGCGAGTTGCGCGCCCGGGTCGTCGGCGCGCGCGCGACCCTCGCCCTCGCGCGCGGGCGCGGCCGGGCGGCGGACTCGCTCGCGACCGAGGTGATCGCCGCCGAAGAGGCCCGCACGCGCGCCCCGACCGCCGCGCGCGCCTGGGCGCTGCGCGTGCTCGGCACCGTACGCCGCGACTCCGACGACGCGCACTTCGTCCACGCGATCGCGATCATGGACTCGCTCGGCGCCCCGATGGCCGTCGAGCGGCTGGACGCGCTGCTCGGGCACGGCGGCCTCCTCGCCGCCGCCGGCGCGCTCGCCGCGTCCGACTCGGTCCTCCGCGAAGGGATCCGCCTCGCCACGCTCGGCTACGGGCCCCGCAGCCGCGAGGCGGCACACTTCCGGGCGTACCGCGCGGCGAGCGCGCTCGCCCGCCACGACACCGCAACCGCCGTGGCCGAAGCCGACAGCGCGCTCGCAACGCTCGCCGCGCTCCCCGACGTGATCGCGCCGGTGCAGGTGGACATCGTCGACCGGTCGAACATGGTGCTCGCCGCCCTCGGCCGGTGGGACGCCGTGCTGCGCGAGGCGGAGCGGCTGCGCGCGTTCGGGCGCGCGAACGACGCCGCACTCGCGACGACCTCGGGCGCCCTCTGGGCGGCCCACGCACGGTTGCGGCGCGGCGACTCGGCGGGCGCCGCGGTGCGGCTCCGCGAGGTGCTCGCGACCTGGGACGCCGATGGCGTGCCTGCGGAGGCGAGCCGTGAGGTGCGCGCCCGGCTCGACACGCTGCGGGCGCGCGGGTTCGACGGGCGCCCGAATAACGGAGCTCCGCGCGAAAGCGCGCATGACTGACGGGGGCGTCCGCATCGTGGGGACGCGGCGCTCTGCGGTTCCGTCCTCTACTTGGAGTGTTCGGCCATGTCGGCCTTACGGCGGGGCCGGCGGCAGCGTGACCGCGACCGTCGTCCCCGCCTCCGGCGCGCTCTCGATCGTGATCGCGCCGCCGTGCTCGTCCATCACGCGCCGGCAGAGCGCGAGCCCGATCCCGGTGCCGCCGGGCTTCGTCGAGTAGAACAGCTCGAACACGCGCGCGAGCGACTCCGCCGGTACGGCGGGGCCGCCGTTGTGCAGGTGGCAGCGCCATGCGCCGTTGGGCAGGACGGCCGCGGCGAGCGTGAGCGTGCTCCCCTCGGGCGCGGCGTCGACGGCGTTGCCGAGCACGTTGAGGAACACCTGCCGGAGTTGTTCGGCGTCGAACCGCCGCGCGGCGACGCCGTCCGCGCGCCGCCGCTCGAGCGTGAGGCGCTTCGCGTCGAGGCGCGCGCGCTGCGCGTCGAGCACGTCGTCCCAGAGCGCGTCCGGGTCGCCGGGCGCGAGCCGGGCCGCCGCGGGCCGCCCGTAGTCGAGCAGCGCGGCGATGATGCGGTTGAGGCGCTCGGCCTCGCGCAGGATGCGCCCGACGTTCTTCTCGACCGCCGGGTCGTCGCCGGCGCGGAAGCCGAGTAGCTGCGCCGCGCTCGAGATGCCGAACAGCGGGTTGCGCAGCTCGTGCGCGACGCCGGCCGCGACCTCGCCGATCGCCTCGAGGCGCCGCTTCTGTTCGACGCGCCGTACGAGCCACGCGCGCTCGACCGCGACCGCCGTCTGCGCGGCGAACGTGTCGAGCAGGCGCGCGGCCTCGTCGGCGTCCGCGTTGGGCACGCGCACGGTGAGCGCGCCGAGCGCGCCGTCGGAGGTCGTCGCGGGCGCGGTGAACTCGCCGTCCGTGCGTTCGACGACGCGGCGGGTGGCGAGCGCCTCGAGCCACGCGGGGGCGAGGCGTCGTTCGAGGTCGGAATCGCGCTCGTCGGCCCAGCCCGCGCGGTGCGTGAGGCGGAGCGCGGCCGTCTCGTCGTCCGCGGCGGCCACGGCGATCGCGTCGGCGCCGAGGGCGCGCCGCGCCTGCCGCGCGACTTCCTGGTGGACGCCGTCGATGTCGAGCGTGCGCGAGAGCGCGAGTCCGGCGTCGATCAGCGCCTCACGCGCCCGGCGCGCCGGCGTCGCCCCGGGCGGCGACGATGCCCGCGGCTCGCTCAGCTCGACGGCCGAGCAGACGAATTGCGCGTCGCCGAGCGGGGCGACGTCGACGCGGAGTGTGCGCGCGGGCGACGAGAGTGTGCAGCGCGCGGGGGACGACTGGTCGCGCGCGCGCGCGGCCGCGCGCCCGAGGGCGGCGCGCGCGGCGGGGTCGGCGGCGAGCCGCGCCCACGCCGCGTTCCCGCCAGTGGCCCGCAGGCCGCCGTCCGCGGTCCAGACCGCGAACGGCAGGGCGTCGAGCACGGCCGGTCCCACGGCCGGACTGGTCGAGCGTTAGTCCGGCCGCGGGGCGGCCACCGTGGTCAGCGCCCGCGGCGCGTCCCGGCCTTCTTCGCCGCGCCGCGCGACGCGTTCGCGGGGCGGCCGGCGGCCTTACGGGCGCCGCCCTTCGCGGCGGTCTTGCTCGCGCCCTTGCGCGCGCCGGTCTTGCTCGCCGTCTTCGCGCCGGTCTTGCTCGCGCCCTTGCGCGCGCCCGTCTTGCTCGCCGTCTTCGCGCCGGTCTTGCTCGCGCCCTTGCGCGCGCCCGTCTTGCTCGCGCTCTTCGACGCGCTCTTGGCGGCGCCCTTGCGTGCGCCCGTCTTGCTCGCGGACTTCGCCGTCGTCTTGCGCGCCCCGCTCTTGGCGGCGCTCTTGCTCGCCGTCTTCGCGCCGGTCTTGCTCGCGCCCTTGCGCGCGCCCGTCTTGCTCGCGCTCTTCGACGCGCTCTTGGCGGCGCCCTTGCGCGCGCCCGTCTTGCTCGCGCTCTTGGCGGCGGTCTTCGCGCCGCTCTTGCCGGCGGCCTTACGCGCGCCGCCCTTCGCCGTACCCTTGCGCGCGCCGGTCTTGCGCGCGCCGCGGCCGCGCGCGCCGCCGTCGGTCGTCTCGCCCGCGCCGCCGGCGTCGCCGCCCGTCGCGGCGGCGGGGGTGGCGTTCATCTCGTCGCCGTTGGGAGTCTCGTTCTCGGCCATGGTCGTCACCTCGTCGTGGGAATGGTGGGAAATCGTCGCACTGCCACTGCCGCTGCCGCCGCCGAGGTCCGCCTCGTCGTCGTCGTCGTCGACGTCGAGGGGGTCAGCGTCCTGCTCCGCGTCCTGGCCTGCCGCGCCGGCGGCGAGGTCGAGCTGTTCCGGGTCGTCGTCCGGCCCGACGATCGCACCGCGCTCGTCGTCGTCCGCGTCCTCGGCGTCGCCCGCCGCGCCGACGTCTTCCTCCACCTCGACCTCGTCGAGGTCCTCGCGCGCCGCCGACTCGGGGTCGTCGAACAGGCGCTCGCGCCGACTGCGCCGTGCGGCGTAGGCGGCGCTGCCTTCGTCCTCGTCTTCCTCCTCCTCGTCGTCCTCTTCCTCGTCGGCGTCGTCGTAGCCGTATCCGCCGAGGTCGTCGTCGTCGTCGTCGCCGCGCCGCGGCGCGAGACGGAACTCCGGCGCGAGCTCCTCGTCCAACCCGTCACCCGTGGGCATGTGCGCCTCCTGTGCGCGCCTCCTGTGAGTCGTCGACGGACTGCCGCCACCGCACCGCCTTGCACGCCGCGTGCCCCGTACGCGTGGTGTTCGATTCACAACGCGACGAATGCGCGTGGCGCGCGGCCCGCGCGTCGTCGCGCGGCGCCGTCCGTGCGCGCAACGCGACTCCGCGTGACGACGTGATAAGCGTGTGCGACGTAACAGTCAAGCCGCGCGCGCGAATTCGTCGCGTATTCGTCGCGTCCGCGCGCGATCGCACGCAGTCGCACGCGCGCCGTCCGCGCGCGCGCGCGTGCGCGGCCTTACACGCCCGTCACGCACATGCCGCCGCGCGCGTGCCGCGCGTGCCGCGCGTGTACGGCGCGTGTACGTCATGCGGTGGCGTCCGCGCGGCCCGGACGCGGCGCCCTCTGGCGCGGGCGCGGTCGGGGCAATAGCGTGAGCACCGCGTGCAGGCGCCGCTCACCGGCGAGTGGCGCCGGCGCACGCGACTGCACCACCCCTCAACACGGAGCACTCGCATGAAGGCTCGCCTCGCGTTCGCCGCGCTCGCCCTCGCGGCCGGCACCGCCGCCGCCCAGCAGCAGCCCGCCACCGGCTCGACGACGGGCGCCGCGGCCGGCAGCACGATGCAGGACTCGTCGTCCATGAAGTCCGGCATGAAGAAGCACAGCACCCGGAAGCGGCACCACCGGGCCGCGAAGAAGGCGATGACGGACTCCTCGAGCATGAGCGGCGGCTCGGCGGGCGCCACGAAGACGCCCTGATCGTCGTCCTCCCGCTCCGTGCGATCGGCGCCGCCCGCGACTTCCCGCGGGCGGCGCCGATCGCGTTTGCGGCCCCCGCCGCCCACGCCCCGCGCCGGCTACACCCGCGCCGCGCCCTGTTAGGCGTCGCCCCGCGCCGGCGCCCCGCCTCACCTTCCGGCCCCGCCTGCCGACACTCCGAACGGTCCGCCCCCGCCCAAGCCGTTCCCCGCCGATGCTCACCCGCCTCCTCGACGCCCTGCGCGGCCAGTCCGACGACCGCCCGCCGGGCGCGGACGGCGTCGCCGCGGCCCCGGTCCCGCCACCGGGCGCCCGCATCGGCCTCGCGACGACCACCGGCGGGGGCGCGCCGCGCGACCCGATCCTGCCGCACCCCGCGGTCATGTGCGAGCGGTGGCGACAGGAGGTCGCCCGCGCCGCCGTCGGGCTCCGCGAACGCTACCAGGCGGACGCCGACCCGCGCACGCGCGGGCACGCCGAACGGCTGCTCCTCACGCTCGCCTTCGACCACGACATGGTCGTGCGGCAGCCGGCGCCGGCCGCGCGCGAGGCCCTCACCGTCGCGGGCGACCCGGACTGCGAACTGCCCCGCCTCGTCCAGGTGATCGAGCGCGACCCCACGCTCACGCGCGGCCTCATGCGCCACGCCTCGAGCGCGATGTTCGCCGCCGCCGGCGCCCCCGCCTCGATCGACGACGCCGTCCGCCGGCTCGGCGGCAAGGGCGTGCAGATCGCCGTGCTCGCCGGCATGGCGGAGGGGCTGCTCGCGCGCGGCTCCGGGGCGTACAGCGCGCGCGCCGACGCGATGTGGGCGGCGATGGTGCGCGTCGGGCCGCTCGCCCGCACGCTCGCCCGCGCCCTCGCCGTGCCCGCGCACGAGGCGTTCCTGCTCGGCCTGCTCTACGACGTCGGCGCGCTCGTGCTGTTCGACGTGTTGGGCGCGCTCCGGGCCGCGGCCGGCCGCGGCGCCGACCTGTCCGACGACTTCGTCGCGGACGCGCTCCGCGACCTCCACGAACCCCTCGGCGGCCTAACTCTGCTCTCCTGGGGCGTCGACCCGCGCGCCGCGTGGGCGGTGGCGCACCACCACCGCCGCGTGCCGCCCGCGGAGCCCGACCGCCGGAGCGAGTTGATCTTCCTCGCCGACCGCTTCGACGCCGCGCTCGCCGCGGGCGAGGCGCCGCAGCCGGAGCACTGGTGCGCCGAGGGCCAGATCACCGTCCCGCCCGAGCGCGTCGCCGCGGCGATCGCGCGGGCGAGCACGACGGCCCCGCTCGCGCACTGACCTCCGGCGCGGGGACGACCCGCGCCGCCGCTATCGCGCCACGGCGATCGACGCCGACAGCTCCCGGTCCGCCCACCGCATCCGCAGCACGCCCGCGTCTGCGCCGCGCGGCTCGACCGCGATCGTGAACTGCTCGACCGGCGACGTGAGCGAGGCCACCGTGAGCGGGATGCGCGCGAGGTCCTGCGTGGCGTCGTACTCGGTCCCCCACTCGCCCGTCTTCTTGCTGACGATGAGCTGCGCGCCCGCCGCCGTCGGCAGCGTGAAGAGCGTGTAGCTCCCCGCCGGCACGCGCACGCCGCCGACCGTGAGGTCGGCCGTGGTGCGGAACGCGGTCGCCGCGTTCGCGCCGGTGCGCCACCACGTGCCGTAGGGCACGAGCTGGCCGCCCCACACCGTGCGCCCGCGCACCGACGGGCGGCTGTAGACGACCGCGACCTGCGCCGCGCCGATCGCCGCGCGCACGCTGTCGAGCGGCGACGACACGCCCATCGCCGGGCGTGCGGCGAAGGCCCGCGTGAGCGCGGCCAGGTCGACCGACGGCACGCGCGTGACGACGACCTTGTTGGTCGTGCGCGTGCCGTCGACGCCGAGGACGCGGCCGTCGCGGTCGAGGCGCATGCGCACGGGGTCGCCGAAGTAGTCGAGCGTCGCCGTGTCGCCGGCGACGGCGAGCGCGAGCGCGGCCGCCTGCCGCATGCCGGGCGCGACGAGGCGCACGGTGTCGGCGCTCCCACCCGCCGCGCGCAGCCGCCGCGTCGCGATCTCGTAGACCGCGTACGAGTAGTTGATGAAGGGCAGCGCCCCCGCGGGCGCGGCGAGGCCGTGGCGGGCGACGCTGTCGGCGAACGTGACGTCGTACCGGACGCTGTCGTTGCGGAAGGTGCCCGTCGCGCCGAGCGGCATGCGCGGCACGGGGGCGCCGTCGGCGGCGCGCGTGCGCGTCTCGACCGACGTCGGACGGCCGCGGTCGTCGAGCGTGACGACGTAATGCGTCACGCGCACCTCGGGCTGCCGCGTCATCACGTCGCCCTCGACGACGTTGCCGCGCCGTGTGGACTGCTCGGCCGCGACGGTGTCGCGCCCGAGCGTGACGACGAAGGCGGCGTGGTCGGCGGGCTGGGCGGCGGCGGTGACGGCGCCGGTCACGGCGGGGAGCGCGGCGAGGCGGGTCGCGAACGGGAGCAGGCGCATGGCGGGATCGGAGGAGGTTAGGCCGGGCGCTCCGCGCGGCGTTCGACGCGCGCGAATTCGTCCGGGTGGCGCCGGAACCAGCTCGCCACGAGGTAGAACTCGTCGAGGTCGTGCGTCGGCACGTCCACGTCGGCGACCTCGTGCGCCGCGAAGATGCGGGTGGCGAGCGCGTCGAGTGCGGCCGTCTCCGCGGCCGTCGCGGGCGCGGCGCACTCGGCGCGCACGGTACCGCGGCGCACGAGGTAGACGCGCTCGGTGCCGTCGTGGCCGAGCGAGCGGTAGCGGAAGGTGAGCCGGTCGGCGCCGGCGTGGAACCGTTCGAGCCGCCCGGCGAGCCACGCGAGCGCCTCGTGCTTGAGCTTGAGCGCGCCGGCGCGTTCGAACTGCCACGCGTCGGCCGCGTCGTGCATGCGCGCGCTCAGGGCGTCGAGCGGCGCGCGCGTGCGCCCGGCGAGGAAGTCGCGGATGAGGGCGACGCGCGCATGGTAGTCGGCGGGGCTCGCCCCCGCGGCCCGCCCGGGGCAGGCGCACATGCCGAGTTGTGCGCGCAGGCACGACGGGTCGGGGCGTGTCGTCCCACAGTCGCGCACGCCGGTCGCGTCGGCGAGGGCGCGAACGGCGTCGCCCAGGTTGTGGAGCCGCCGGAACGGGCCGTACAACACCGGCGCGTCGTCGACGTCGCTGCGTAGCACCATGCGGAGCGCCGGGACGGGACCGCCGCTCAGCGCGAGCCACCCGCGCGGGGCCTCGTCGGTGTTGAGCAGGACGTTGAAGCGCGGGCGGTACTGCTTGATGAGCCGCAGCTCGCGCAGGAGGGCGGCGAACTCGCTGTGCACGTACTCCCAATCGATCGCGTGCGCGTGGCGCAGGATGCGCGACTGCCGGTCGCGGCGGCGGTGTTTCTGCGCCGCGCGAAAATACGAGAGGAGGCGGGTGCGGAGGCGCTTCGCCTTGCCGACGTAGATCACGAGCCCGGTCGCGCCGAGCATCCGGTAGGTGCCGGGCAGGTCGGCACACGACACGCGGACGTGGGCGAGCAGGGCGCGGCGGCGGACCGCGGTACTCGGCGCGTAGGCCGCGTGGCGGAGGTCGTCGGGGGACGAGGTGGCGCGGAGCTGTTTGGACGAGCGGGACGGCACGTCCGGAGGATAACGATCGGTCCTACCGTCCCGCGCTCACCGCAACGCCGCCTGCAGCACGACCCCGTCCAACGCCTCCGTCGGCCGCACGCCGAGCACGGCGGCGAGCGTCGGCGCCATGTCCACGACGCGCGCGAACGCCGGGTACTGCCCCGGCCGGAACGGCGCGCCCCAAAAGAGCACCGGCACGTGCGTGTCGTCGTCGTTGGGCGACCCGTGCGTCGCGCTGTTCGTCCCACCCCAGTAGTAGAACGGCGCCAGCGAGACGAACGCCGCCGCGGGCGAGTCGTCGGGCGTCATGTGCAGCCAGCGGCGCGCGTACACGTCGCCCGCGGCGGCGCGCGGGGCGAGGTCACGACGCAGGAGCACGCTCGCCACGCCCGGAACGCGCCGGAGCTCGGCGGCCATCGCCGCCACGGTACTGTCGGCGCTCACCCCGGCCCGCGCGAACGCCGCGCTGTCCACCGTGAGCATCCCGCTCTCAAACTCGAACCCGCCGCCTGTGACCCCGCGCGCCGCGAGCGCCGCGCGCGCGCCCGTCAGCGCGGAGCCGACCTCGGCGTAGCCGTGGCGCGGCGCGTTGGGCGGGAAGTGCAGCGCGGGGTAGGGTTGCATTCCGTGGTCGGCGGTGAGCGCGACCAGCACGCGCGCCGAATCGCGCAGGGTGAAGAGCGTGTCGAGGAACGCGCCGAGCGAGCGGTCGAGACGCAGGATCTGGTCGTGCAGCTCGCGCGAGTCCATGCCGTAGCGGTGCCCGATCGCGTCGGTCGTCGAGAGCGAGATGGCGAGCACGTCGGGCGCGGGGCCGGCGCCGAGGTGCATGGCGCGGACGCCGGCGAGGGCGAAGCCGAGCGTCGCCTCGTCCATGAAGGGGAACTCGGCGAGCGTGCGCGCCGCGGTGTCCGGGTCGGCCGACAGCACGTGCGGGAAGACGTAGTCCTGGCCGCCGTTCTCCACGGGAACGGAGTCCGGCTCGGTCTCGATCGCCGGCGCGATCGGCGTCCACCGGCGGCCGGCGTAGCGGGCGGCGACGGCGCCGATGGGCGCCGGGCTCCCCGTGGTGTCGCCGTCGAAGCGCTTCACCCAATCGGGGAGGGTGTCGGCGTAGTAGCGGCTCGTCACGAATCGGCCGTTGCCGCCGTACCAGAAGACGCTCTGCCGCGCGCGCCCCATGGGGAAGATCGCGCCGCGGTCCTTGCGCGACACCGAGAGCGCGCGCGAGCGCGGGTCGGCGGCGCGCATCCAGTCGACGAGTGCGGAACCGCGGAAGCGGAACGGCGAGGCCGGCCCGGTGGTGCCGCCGGCGAGGAGCGGCGACCGCGGGTCCTGCACGCCGACCGCGTTGCGGACGATGCCCGTGTGTGCGGGGAAGCGGCCGCTCAGCGTCGAGGCGTGCCCGGGCGCGGTCTCGGTGATCGCGTGGTCCTGGTGCGCGTTGGTGAACAGCGCCCCGCCGTCGCGCAGGCGCTTGAGTCCGCCGGTGAGCCCGGCGCCGAACCGCGTCGTCAGGTAGTCGGCGCGCATCTGGTCGACGGTGAGAAAGACGACGAGCGTTGGGCGGGGCTGCGGCGCGCCCGGCGACGTCGCGGGCTGCGCGGCGGCGCGGGACGCGGCATGGGTGACGAGGACGGCAGCGGCGGCAAGCGAACGGATCGAGAAGAACATCTCAGCGACAGACGGAGTGGAGCGGATGGCCGGCGGCAGGTTGGCGTCGGGAAGCGCGCCGCGCGGCGACGGCCAGGGGTGGCACGAAAGGGGCAAGGAATCCGACGGCAGTCGGGCCCGCGCGGCCCGTCCTCACGGTTCATCCCTCACACGCTGCCCCCACACGCCGAACGCCCCGATGGCCATCGATCCCAAGTTCTTCAAGGAAGGCGAGACCGAGTTCAGCGTGTTTTACCCGAGGGGGTACGTTCTCGCCGCGTTTCCCGAGCGGGCGACCGCGGACGCCGCGGTCGCCGCCCTCCGCACGGCCGGCTTCGCCGGCGACGACGTAGGCGTGATCGACGGGGCCGATGCCATCGCGCGCCATGAGGACTATCAAGACCAGCGCACGGTCGGTGATCGCGTGCGGCAATTCTTCGCCGGACTTTACGGCGACGAGTCCGCGCTGCTCGACCACCTGCTCGACCTCGCCCAACGCGGCGACGCGATGGTGCTCGCCTTCGCGCCCGACGACGCGGCCACGACCCGCGCGGCGTCGGTGCTGAAGCCGCTGGGGCCGGAGGTGCTCGTGAAGTACGGCACGCTCGCCGTCACCGACCTGCGCTGACGCGTCCGGGCGGCGCGGCCCGTTACGTCCGCGCCGCGCGCTCCTTCCAGTCGACGCGGCGCCGGTCGGGGCCGGCGAATGCCCGCGGGGCCTCGCGCCGGTCGTAGGGTGGTCGCTCGGAGGGCGGGCGCTCGAACGCGGGTCGCGCCCCGGACGCTTCGGCGACCACGCGCAGGGCGGCGGCCCAACACGCCTGTTCCACGCGCTCCGCATCGGGATCGCCTTCGTGGGCCTGGCGGACGGCGCGGGCGAGGGCGTGCAGCTCGCGGACGCTCGCGGCGGCGGCGGCCCGCGCGAGGTACTGCTCGACGACGGCTCGGTCCACTGATCCTCCGGCAAAGGGGGCGTGGGCAACGACGGCGGCGCGGCTGTATGGTGGCGACGGACTATCGTATACGAACCGGACGCCGAACAATAGACGGACGGGCCCGCCGTTCGTCCCGGACCGGGCCCAATCCGTACCCGCTCGTGACCGCGCCGTGACGCCGCGCAACGCCCGGTGCGACGTCCGGCGCGCCGGCGGGACACCCGGAGGCGGCCGGGCCCGTACGGTTGGTGTCGTCGACCGTCGTCCCCGCGCTCCCGCCCGCGATGCTCCAGTTTCTCTTCGCCCTCGTCCTCTTCGGCGCGCTCGCCCTGATCCCGCTCGGCCTGCCGGGCACGTGGGTCATGCTCGCCGCTGCGTTCGGCTACAACGCCCTGGGTGCGAGCACGCCCGGCGCCGGCCACGTCGGGACGGCGACGCTCGGCGTCGCCCTCGTGCTCGCCGTCGCCGCCGAAGTGCTGGAGTTCGTCGTCAGCGCGCGCGCGGCGACGCGCTACGGCGGGTCGCGGCGCGCGGGGTGGGGCGCGATGCTCGGCGGGATAGCGGGCGCGTTCGTCGGCGTGCCGGTCCCGGTAGTCGGGCCGGTGCTCGGCGCGTTCGCGGGGGCATTCGCGGGCGCGTTCGTCGGCGAACTCACGCACCGGAGCGACGCGGGCGTGGCGACGCGCGTCGCGACTGGCGCGCTCGTCGGACGCGCGGTCGCGGCGGCGGTGAAGACCGGGGTCGGCGTGGCGATCGCGGCGCTGCTGTTCGTCGCGGCGCTGTGAGGAGCGTCGTAGGGCGCGTCGTGAGGCGCGCGATCAGGGCGCGACCGCCCGCGCCGCGTACGCGCCTAACCGCTCGATCAGCTGCCGGAGTGCCCGCTCGCGCCCGCGCGCCATCGTGACGTAGATCGCCCGGCTGAGCGCGTACGTGCCGCCGACGAGCGCGCCGACGAGGCCGACGATGGGGAGCGCCGCGTGGAACGTGCCGACGCCGATCGCGACCACCGGGGCGGTGAGCCCGCCGCCCATGCCGCCCATCAGGCCGCCGAACAGGCCGCCCGCGAGCGGCGAGAGGTCCTCTTCCGCGCGCAGCGTCGTCTGCCCGCCACGCGCGGTGAGGGTGACGAAGACGCGGCGGCCCGCGTTCTTGCTCCCGTACTGCATGGGCGTCGGGCTCCACGTCACCGTGCGGCCGAGCGCGCTCACGATGCCCGGCTCGCCGAACGTCCGGCGCACCTCGTCGACGAGCGCCTCGAGGTCGTCGCCCGAGACCTCGCCGTCGATCACGCGTTCGACGTGCACGCGCGTCGCGGCGCCGAGGAAGCGCGAGGGCGCGGCGACCGGCGCCGCGGTGGCGAGGTCGGCGGCCGCGCGGCGCACGAGCGCCGGGTCGAGCCCGGCCTCGCGCGCGATCGCTTCGAGGTCGGCGAGCGACGTGCCGGTGGACGCGCCCGGCTGATCGACCTGGAGTTCGGCGGCGCGCCG
The DNA here is from genome assembly GCA_019973575.1 of Gemmatimonadetes bacterium T265. Taxonomy (NCBI): domain Bacteria; kingdom Pseudomonadati; phylum Gemmatimonadota; species Gemmatimonadetes bacterium T265. The sequence goes on along the minus strand of BPUI01000001.1, from coordinate 1,119,078 downwards.
CAGGATGAGCGAGACCTCCTGGTCGCTGTAGCGGCGCAGGCTCGGCGCGGGGGTGGCGCGGCCGGCCGGGCGGTCGGGGGCGGACATCCGCGCAAGCTACCGACGGCGGCGCGCGTCGGCCTCATCTTTCCCGTGCCGTGTCGAGCGGTGCTGTCGAGCGGCGATGTCGAGCGCGTCGCGCCGGCTCCGACTTCTCTCCGCCGGCGCCCGAGGCGGCGCCCCACACTCGGAGGAGACCCGACGATGCAGGTGCTGACATGAAATACATGCTGATGATGAACGTCCCGCGCGGGACGGCCGAGTACCGGTTCAATGCGTCGTCCGGCGACGACTTCCGGGCGCACGTCGCGTACATGCACCGCCTCAACAAAGAGATCGCCGACGCCGGCGAGTTGGTCGACGCCCAGGGCCTGAGCGCGCCGGGCATGGCGACGCTGGTCCGCGCGGGGAAGGACGGCGCGCCGGTGACGGACGGCCCGTTCCCGGAAGGGAAGGAATTCCTCGCCGGGTTCTGGATCGTCGACGTCGACGGGCCCGAACGCGCGTACGAACTCGCCGCGAAGGCGTCCGCGGCGCCGGGCCCGGGCGGGGTGCCGCTCAACCTGCCGATCGAAGTGCGGCAGGTGATGAGCGCGCCCGCGAAGGACGTGTGACGGACGGCGCACGGTCGCCCGCGCCGGACGCGACCGCGCCGGACGCGCCCGCGCTGGACGCGCCCGCGCTGGACGCGACCGCGCTGGACGCGACCGCGCTGGACCTGCTGCGCGAGCTCGCGCCGCGGGTCCTCGGCGCGGTCGCGAGCCGGCACGCGGACTTCGCGGCCGCGGAGGACGCGGTGCAGGAGGCGCTCATTGCTGCGGCGCAGCAGTGGCCCGCGGCGGGGGGCCCCGAGAATCCGAGCGGCTGGCTGTACCGCGTCGCCCTCCACCGCCTCGCCGACCACCGGCGCGGCGAGCGGGCGCGCCGCCGCCGCGAGGAGGCCGTCGCGGTCGAGCAGGCGGAGGCCGCGCCGTTCGCGCCGCCGCCGGACGCGCTGCCCGGGCAGGACGACGACACGCTCGTCCTTCTCTTCATGTGCTGCCACCCCGCGCTGACGCCGTCGTCGGCGATCGCGCTCACGCTGCGTGCCGTGGGCGGCCTCACGACCGCGGAGATCGCCCACGCCTTCCTCGTCCCCGAGGCGACGATGGCGCAGCGGATCAGCCGCGCCAAGCAGCGCATCGCGGCGTCGAGGATCCCGTTCCGCATGCCGACCGCGTCGGAGCGGGGTGAACGCCTGCGCGCGGTGCTGCACGTGCTCTACCTCGTCTTCAACGAGGGCTACGCGAGCAGCGCCGGCCCGTCGCTCCACCGCGCCGACCTCTCCGGCGAGGCGATCCGCCTAACGCGGGCCGTGCGCGCGTTGCTCCCCGGCGACGCGGAGGTCGCGGGGCTGCTCGCGCTCATGCTGCTCACCGACGCGCGCCGCGCCGCGCGCTCCGGCCCCGGCGGCGAGCTGGTCCCGCTCGACGAGCAGGACCGCACGCGGTGGGACCGGCGGCTGATCGCCGAAGGCGTCGCGCTCGCCTCGGCGGCGCTTTCGGCGGGGGCGGTCGGCCCGTACCAGCTGCAGGCTGCGGTCGCGGCGGTGCACGACGAGGCCGCGCGGGCGGAGGACACCGACTGGCCGCAGATCCTCGCGCTCTACGGCCTGCTCGGCCGCATGTCCGACAACCCGATGGTCGCGCTCAACGAGGCGATCGCGTTCGCGATGGTGCACGGACCGGCGGCAGGGCTGGCGCGGTTGACCGTGCTCGACGCCGACCCGCGCGTGGCCGAGCATCACCGGCTCGACGCGGTCCGCGCGCACCTGCTGGAGCGGGCCGGGGATCACGCGCGCGCCGTCGCCCACTACCGCGCCGCGGCCGAGCGCACGGCGAGTGTGCCGGAGCGGGACTATCTCACGTTGAAGGCGGCGCGATTGACGGCCGCGCGAGCATCTTCTTGAAGTCGCACCGCGTCTCCCCCCGCCGACATGCCGTGCGCCCGCTCGTCGCATTCCGCCGTCTCCCGGCTCTGTGTGCCGGAAGCAGAAGTGAGTCGCAGCGTTGACGGGCGGTTAGGCGGGCCGTAGCGTTTGGGTATGGCCGTACCGAAGATCAAGGGGACCTACTCGCTCGACCCGAGCACCGTAGGCGAGCTCGAACAGGTCGCGAAACGTTGGGGCGTGTCGAAATCCGAGGCGATCCGTCGTGCGATCCACGCGGCCGCGGAGGGCGTTCGGTCCGCTCACGTCACGACCCGGCTCGATCTGTTCGACCAGCTCCAGCAGTCCCTCGGGCTGGACCAGGCCGCAGCGGACGCGTGGGTCGCCGACGTGCGTGCCGAGCGCGATGCGTCGCCCGCGGGCCGGCGTTACTGGCCCGACGAGGAGAAGTAGTCCCGCCGCGTGGTGACGCACATCGACACGAACTTCCTCATCCGAGGGTTCGTGATCCGCTCGCCTGAGTACGTGCGGCTCCGGGGCTGGGTGCGTGACGAGCGCGCGCTCGCAATCGCCGCTCCGGCTTGGGCGGAGTTCCTGTGTGGACCGGTCGCGCCGGACGACGTCTCGAAGGCCGTCGGGATCTGTTGAGCGCCGGGTGTTAGACCCGCAGCACCGTCGGCGCGCCGTAGCGCCCCCGCCGCGCCCGTCGCAGCTTGGGGTCGGCGCGCCCGCGCCGCCCTGCCCACTCTCGCACCCCTGCCGTATGTCGCGCTCCTCTCACGCGCGCTCCCGATCGACCCGAGCCCTCGCGCCGGCCCCCGGCGCGCCGAGCGGGGAGGCGGCGCAATGACCGAGTTCGCGCACCCGCGCACGCGCGAGCTGGTCGAGGTCCTCACCGAGCGGCGGGTCGACCTGCGCGCGGCGGTCGACGCGGTGCCGCCCGGACTCCGCGACCGCCGCCCCGCGCCCGACCGCTGGTCGGTCGCCGAGGTGCTGGAGCACCTCGCCGTGCTCGAGGGCGCGGTGACGGCGCTGCTCGGCCCCGCGGTCGACGAGGCGCGGGCGTTAGGCACGCGCGAGGCCGACGCGTCGAGCGTGCGGCCGCGGTTCGACGCGGAGCGCATGCGCGACCGGAGCGTCCGCGTCGAGGCCGCCGAGCGCACCCGCCCGCGCGGCGGGGTGGACGCGGACGCGGCGTGGGCGGCGCTCGAGGAGGCCCGCGTCGCCCTGCTCGGCGCCCTCGCCCGCGGCGACGGGCTCGCGCTCGGCGCCGTGACGCGCCCGCACCCGCTGTTCGGGGCGCTCGACATTTATCAGTGGGCGCTCGCCGTCGGCGGGCACGAGGCGCGGCACGCGGACCAGATCCGCGAGATCGCGGCCGAGTTCCGCGCGTCCCCTCCGGCCGCGGACGCCGCATGAACGCCCCGACCACCGCGGACCTCACCTTCCGCGAGCTGCTCGACTACACCGCGGCCGACGCCGAACGGTGGGCGACGTACTTCGCCGCGCATCCCGAGGCGCTCGACTTCCCGTTCGCGGAGGGGCGCACGGCGACGGTGCGCGGCGTCGTGCGGCACATCTTCGCCGTCGAGCGCCGCTACGCCGACCGGCTGCTCGGCGACCCCCCGGCCGGGTACGAGGCGATCCCGCAGGACTCGGCCGCGGCGCTGTTCGCCGCCGGGCGCGACGCGCGGGCGCGGCTCGAACGCTTCCTCGCGACGGCGAGCGACGCCGACCTCGCGCGGCGGCTCACGTTCGAGACGATCAGCGCGGGCACGCAGAGCGCGAGCGCGCGGAAGATCGTCGCGCACGCGCTGCTGCACGCGGTGCGCACGTGGGCGCAGCTCGCGACGGTCGTGCGGCAGCAGGGCGCGCCGACGGACGGGCGGCACGACCTGCTGTTCTCGAACGCGTTGGCGTAACTGGGGCGTCGCGCCGGGACCGCGCCGCGGCGGGACGCGCCACGGCGGGACGCGCCACGCGCGCTGCTACTTTCCCTGCATGTCCGCGCCCGCCACCCCGTCCACTCCCGCCGTCCTCTGGTTCGTCCGCCACGGCGAGAGCGCCGCGAACGTCGCCCGCGAGGCGGCCTTCGCGCGCGACGACGAGGAGGTGGACATGGACGTGCGCGACATGGACGTCCCCCTCTCGCCCCTCGGCGAGCGACAGGCCGCCGCGCTCGGCCGCTGGTTCGCCGAACGGCCGGCGGCGGAGCGGCCGACGGTCGTCGTGGCATCGCCCTACCGCCGCGCGCGCGACACCGCGGCGCACGTCGTCGCCGCGGGCGGCATGACGTCCGGCCCGCTCGGCGACGACGAGCGCGCCGCCGACCGCCTGCTCCTCGACGAGCGGTGGCGCGAGAAGGAGCTCGGCCTCTACTACCGCATCACCTACCGCGGCGTGCAGCGCCGCTTTCCCGAGCAGTGGGCGCTCCGCCAGGAGCTCGGCCTCTTTTACTACCGGCCGCCTAACGGGGAGAGCGGCGCGGACGTCGCCTTCCGCGTGCGCGCGGGGCTCGACGCGCTCGCCCGCGAGCACGCCGGCGAGCGCGTGCTCGTCGTCTGCCACCAGGTCACGATCCTCTGCGCGCGCTACGTGCTCGAGCGGATGACCGAGGACGAGCTGCACCGCGCGTGGCGCGCGTACGACCTCGCCAACTGCTCGCTCACCGAGTACCGCCCCGACGCGGCGCGCGGCGGGCGCCTCGCGCTGCGGCAGCTGAATTTCACGGTGCCGGTGAGTGCGGAAGGGGAGGCGGTGACCGTGGAACCGCCGGCGTCGGGCACGCCGGCCGGGCCCGCGTGAGCGGAGCCCGCGCGAGCCAGCCGCGCGCCGGCCGCGCGCGCTTCGCCCTGCCGCAGCTCGCGCTTGTCGGCGGGACGGTCGCGCTCGCCCTTGCGCTCGGCGCGTGGCAGGAGCGCCGGCGTGGAGGGGCGGGCGACGCCGACGCGGACGCGCGCGCTCTCACCCTCACCGCGGGCCCGGGCGCGGGCGTGGTCGCGCTTCCCGTGCGGGCGGCCGACGGGCGCGCGGTCGCGCTCACCCGACTCGGCGCGCCCGCGGTCGTGATGGTCGTCTCGACGACCTGCGGCGTGTGCAAGGAGGCGCTCGCCGACTTCGGGCGGACGGCGGCGGGGCGCGCGCTGCCCCGGCTGTACCTGCTCACGCTCGAAGGCGCGGGCGAGGGGCCCGCGCTCGCCCTGCGCGCCGGCGTGCGCGGGGCGGAATACGTAGGACCAGAATCGCCCGCGGCCGAAGCCTACTTCACGACCGCGATCGCGGGGACGCCGACGTTCGTCGCGCTCGACGCGGCCGGGCACGCGACGCGCGTGCTGCCGGGCTACCCGGGGCTCGACGCGATGCGCGGGTGGGTGCGGGTGATGGACGGCACGCGCGGCGTCGTGCAATGAACCCGGGCGCCCACACGCGGCGTTCTTCCGAGAGCTCTTTCTCTCCATGTCATCGTTTCGTCTGACCGTAGCGGCTGCGGCCGTCATCTTCGCCGCCTGTGCGCCCGCGCGCCCGCCGGCCCCGGCGCCTGCGCCCGTGCCCACCCCCGCGCCGGTCGCGGCGACGCCCGCGCCGACGCCCGTCGCCCCGGCGCCGCCGGTCGACACGCTCGCGGGCCCGCCCGTGAACTGGCAGCTCCTCGACCCGGCCACCGACGGCGTGCCCGGCACGGGCGCCACGCGCGCCCTCCGCGAGTTGCTGCGCGGGGCGGCCCCGCGGCGCACGGTCGTCGTCGCGGTCATCGACGGCGGCATCGACACGGCCCACGCCGCGCTCCGCGGCGTGCTCTGGGCGAACCCGCGCGAGCCGGTCGGCACGCGCGGCGACACCGACGGCGACGGGCTCGCGGGCGACGTGCACGGGTGGAACTTCATCGGCGGGGCCGACGGGCGCAGCGTCGACCACGAGCGGCTGGAGCTGACGCGCCTTGCGGCCGCGTGCCGCGCGGGACGCCCGGTGCCGACGGGCCCGGGGGTGAACGCGACGTGCGCCGAGCTGCAGCGGCGCTACGACGACGCGCGGCGGCGCAACGCGGCGCAGCGCCGGCAGTACGAGGTGATCGGCCAGGCGTTCGACAGCGCGACCGCGACGCTCGCCGGGGCGCTCGGCGTCCCCGTCGACTCGCTCACCGCGGCCCGCGTGCGGGGCTACACCCCGACCACCGACGCCGGGCGGCGGGCGCGCGCGCAGTTCCTCTTTCTGGCCGAGCAGGGCGTGACGCCGGCCGACCTGCGCGAGGCGCGCCAGCAGGTGGCCGACCAGGCGCGCTACGACCTCAACCCGGACTACGACCCGCGCCCGCTCGTCGGCGACACGCCCGCGCGGGGCCGCCTGTACGGCAACGGCGACGTCGACGGGCCGGACCCGCTGCACGGCACGCACGTCTCGGGGATCATCGCCGCCCTGCCGGTCGCCCCGCGGGCCGCGGGCCCGCCGACCGCGGTCTCGCCGGCCGCGGCGGCCAAGGGGGACGCGCCGCAGGGCCCGGCGACCGCGGCCGACAGCGGCATGCGCGGCATCGCCCCGCCCGGGGCGGTGCGCGTCCTCGCGGTGCGCACGGTGCCTAACGGCGACGAGCGCGACAAGGACGTCGCCAACGCGATCCGCTACGCCGTCGACCACGGCGCGCAGGTCATCAACATGAGCTTCGGGAAGGCCTACTCGCCCGAGAAGGCGGCGGTCGACAGCGCGGTGCGCTACGCCGACGCGCACGGGGTGCTGATGGTGCACGCGGCGGGCAACGAGTCGGCCGACAACGACCGCGACCACGAGTACCCGGTGCCGGACTACGTCGGCGGGGGGCGGGCGGCCAACTGGATCGAGGTCGGCGCCTCGACGTCCCGGCGCGACGGCCTCGCGGCGCGGTACTCCGACTACGGCCAGCGCACGGTCGACCTGTTCGCGCCGGGGTCGGCGATCTATTCGACGCTGCCGGGCAACAAGTACGGGCGGCTCGACGGCACGAGCATGGCGACGCCGACGGTGACCGGGGTGGCGGCGCTGCTCATGGCGTACTTCCCGTCGCTGACGGCGGCGGACGTGAAGCGGATCCTGCTCGCCTCCGCGACGAGGTTCCCGGGGCTGACGGTGCCACGGCCGGGCGATGAGGCCCCGGTGCCGTTCGCGACGCTGTCGACGACGGGGGGCGTGGTGAATGCGTACGAGGCGGTGAGGATGGCGCAGCAGGAGAAGGGAGGGAGGTAGGGCGTTCCGCCGTATCCGTTCCGCTGTATCCGCTTCGCCGTCCCCGTGCCGTCGTACCCGTCCCGGGCGGGAAGGGCGACGGGTGGGGCGTGGGTGGGGGAGCGCGCCAGGTGGGCGCTCGCGGGCAGGTCGTTGGCGCGGGGTCGGAAGAACGGGGCGACACGCAGGGCGCCCGTGACGCGGGGCGACAGCGGCGGCCGGTCGGGCACGGCCGGGAGGAGCTACCCCACCCGGTCGTGCAGTCAGCCGCTCGTCCCGTCCCGTGGGCTCGCTTCGGTTACTCTGCCCCGCCCGGTCCGGAACCGCCCCAACGACCTCCTCGCGTGCGCCCATCTGGCGCGCCCGTCCACCCACGCCCCACTCGTCGCCCTTCCCGCCCCGAACTACCCGCCGAGAGGCCCGCGTGCACGTCCTATATCTGTGCTGGCCTAACGGTTGGTCCCTCCACAACGTCGGCCTCTCGCTCGCCCCGGCCCTCCTCCCGCACGGCGTCCGGGTCGACGTCGTCGACAGCCGCGAGTGGTTCGCGCGCCCCACCCCCGCCGACGCCGTCTGCCTCGCGCACACCAGCTTCTACTGGCCCGGCTTCCCGTATCGCGACCACGTCCGCGAGGTGTTCGCGGTCGTCCACGACCCCGACGAGGTCTCGACCTTTACCGACCGCTTCGCCTGGCGCGACGAGCCCCTGCACCACCTCCCCGTCCTCCGCGCCTTCGACCGCGTGCTCACCTGCAGCCGGGAGATGGTCGACGTGCTCCGCGGTCGGTACGGCGTCCCGGTCTGGCACGCCGCCACGTACCCGCACAACGCCGCGGCGCTGCTCGCCGCGCGCGCGCCCGCGACGGCCCCGCGCGCCGGCGCGCCGGTCCGCTTCGTCAGCACCGCGTTAGGCCCGGGCCGCGTGCCGTGGGCGCGCGTACTCGCGCGGGCCCGCTCCCCCCTCTTCTGGGCGACCGACGAGCGCGGGCGCTTCAGCCCCCGCCAGCTGCGGAGCGCCGCCGTGCGCGTGCACCGCAAGAACGTGCCGTGGCTCGAGCGCCTGGAGCGTGCGCTCGCCGCGGAGCCGCGCGCGGCCGCCGACTTCCGCTACGGCGCGCGGCACACCCAGCTCGGCGAGGCCGAGTACCTCGCGCGGCTCGCCGGAGCGGACGTGTACGTGTGCACGTCGTACATGGAGGGCGGGCCGCTGCCGGTGATGGAGGCGGTGCTCGCCGGGCTCGCCGTGATCACGACCCCCGTGGGGCAGACGGCCGAGTGGGTGCGCGACGGCGAGAACGCCTTCGTGTGCCGCACGTACGCCGAGGTGGAGCGGGCCGCGCGGTGCTACGCCGCGGACCCTGGGCTGCTGCGCGCGCACCGGGCGCGCTCGCGCGCCGTGGCGGCCGGGAAGGCGTTCGACGCGGCGGGGTGGGCGGCGTTCCTGCGCGGGGCGCGTTAGGCCGCCGCGCCCGCGCGACGCGTCGGCGGGGCTACCCGGTGATCGCGAACACGAGCCCCGCGACCGCGAGGACGAGCGCGGCGCCGACCAGTACCCGGCGCGCGACCGGGTGGCGGATCCCGACCAGGCCGCTGACGCCGATGCAGATCAGCCCGACCGGCAGGACCCAGTCGTTGTGCCGCCGGGGCGACGCGCGGTGCGACGGCAGCCAGAGGTTGACGGCGAGCACGACCAGCGACAGCACGAGGACGCCCCAGTACATGGGGCGCAGCCGCGGGTCCGGCGCGTCGCTCGGCCGGGCGGTGGGGGGCGGGGTCATCGGCCGGACGTCATGAGGCGGGGTGGTCACGAAGCGCGCGCGAAATCTACCCACCCGTGTGCCGGGTCGACCGAGACGAGCTTCACCGGCACCGCGTCGCCGACGTCGAGCCCTGCCGCCCCGTGCACCACGCGCCCTTCGACCGGCGGCGCCGCGAGCCGGACGTACGTCCCGTTCTGCTGTGCCCCGGTCACCACCGCGCGGAACGTCTCGCCCACCCGCCCCGCGAGCAGCGCGGCCCCGGCCTGCTTGCGCGTCAGCCGTTCGACCTTGCGCGCCGCGTTCTCGCGCTCGGTGCAGTGCGCCGCGATCGCGGTCAACGCGTCGTCCGAGTAGGGCAGGGCGGGTTCCCCGCCGGCCCGCCGCGCGAGCATGTACTTCACGAGCCGCTGCGTGACGAGGTCCGCGTAGCGCCGGTTGGGCGCGGTGCCGTGCGTGTAGTCCTGCGCGGCGAGCCCGAAGTGGTTCATCGTCGTGTCGCCCGGCTGCTCGACGGCGTACTCCCCCGGGCCTAACAGCTTCACGACGGCGAGCGAGAGCTCCGCGTACTGCTCCGGGTGCGCCGCGCGCTGCCGGCCGAGGAAGGCGGAGAGCGCCGCGGGGTCGGCCGCGTCGGGGAGCGCGTCGCCGCGGGCCCGGGCGAGCGCGGCGATCCGGTCCCAGCGCTCGGGGATGCGCACCACCCGCCGGATCGACGTCACCCCCGCCGCCTCGAGCGTTTCGGCCACCACCGCGTTCGCCGCGACCATGAAGTCCTCGATCAGGTCGCGCGCCTTCGACTTGGGCGTCACCGTGAGGCCGGTGACCGCGCCCCCCTGCACGACGGGCCGCGCCTCGATCGTCTCCAACTGCAGCGCCCCGCGCGACACCCGCTGCCGCCGGAGTCGCTCGGCCGTGTCTTCCTGCAGCCGGAGTTGGGCCTCCATGCCTAACACCGCCGGCGCGCGCGCCGCCGCCGCGGGGAGCGGGCCGCGCCCGTCGAACCACGCGCCGAGCTCCTCGTAGGCGAGCCGCGCGTGGTTGACCGTGCGCGCGAGGTAGACGTCTCCCTCCGACACCGTTCCGTCGGCGGCGACGACGAAGTCGATCACGACCGTGGCGCGGTCCGCGTCGGCGTTGAGCGACGTGCGGTCGGTCGACAACGCCTCGGGGAGCATCGAAAAAGTGACGAGCCCCGTGTACACGCTCGTCGTGTTGACCGCCGCGTGCCGGTCGAGCGCGGAGTCGCGCGGCACGAGCGCGTCGACGTCCGCGATCCCGACGCGCACCCGCACGGTCCCGTCGGGGAGCGACTCGGCCACCTCGACCTGGTCGAGGTCGCGCGACGACGCGTCGTCGATCGAGGACCAGGGGAGCGCGCGCAGGTCCCGCACCGGGAGGCCGCCGCCCGGCGGGGCCCCGCCCGGGTTGGGCCGCCCGGCCTCGATCGCGGCGAGCTCCGCGCGCGCGGCGTCGTCGAGGTCGGGGACGAAGCCCGCGCCGAGCGCGGCGGCGCGCGCGGCGGCGCGCAGGTCGAACGCGGGGGCGGGGGGCGCCATCAGACGAACGCCCCGACGCCCGTGAGCGCGCGCCCGACGATGAGCGAGTTGATCTCGTTCGACCCCTCGTACGAGTAAATCGCCTCCGCGTCGGCGAACAGCCGCGCCGCGCCGTACTCGAGCAGGATCCCGTTGCCCCCCATCAGCTCGCGCGCGAGCCCGACGACCTCGCGGCACCGCGCCGCGCAGAACTGCTTCGCGAGCGCCGAGCGCTCGTCGCGCATCCCCTCGGCGTCCTGCAGGCGCGCGGCGCGGAGCGCGAGGCCGAGCATCGCCGTGAGATTCCCGGCCATCTTGACGAGCATGACCTGCACCAGCTGGAACGCCCCGATCGGCCGGCCGAACTGCGTGCGCTCGGCCGCGTAGCCTAACGCGGCCTCGAAGGCGCCCATCGCGCAGCCGACGCCCTGCCACGCCGTGCCGCAGCGCGCGAGGCCGAGCACCTGCTGCGTGGCGGCGAAGGTGTCGGCCTTCTGCAGGCGGTCGGACTCGGGCACGCGGAGGTCGGTGAGGGTGATGAGGCCGTTCTGGACGGCGCGCTGCGCGATCTTGCCGCGCATCGTCTCGACGCCGTAGCCGGCGCGGTGCGTACGGCCGTCGTCGTGCCTGGTGCGGACGATGAACCCCTTCACCTGCCGGGAGTCCTCGTCGCGGGCCCAGACGACGACCACGTCGCCGAAGGTGGCGTTGCCGATCCACTTCTTCTGGCCGTTGAGGACCCACGCGTCGCCGTCCCGGCGGCAGGTCGTCGTGAGCCCGCGCGCGACGCCGCTCCCGACCTCGGGCTCGGTCAGCCCGAAGCCGCCGATCGCCTCCCAGCGGCGCAGCTTGGGCAGCCACTCGGCCTTCTGTTCGTCGCTCCCGTGCAGCGCGATCGAGCCCATGCAGAGCCCCGCGTGCACGCCGTAGAAGGTCGCCATCGACGGGTCGACGCGCGCCAGCTCGCCCGAGATCAGGCAGTCGCGCACGGTCGCGTTAGGCACGGCGGGGTCGTACGCGTCGCGCAGCAGGTCGAGGGCGACGAACTCGGGGACGACCTCGTGGTAGAACTCGCCGCGCTCCCAGTAGTCGTTCGCGATCGGGCGCACGCGGCGCTCCATGAACTCGCGGACCTTGAGGCGGACGGCGTCCTCCTCGGGCGAGAGCGTGGCGAACCAGCCGTAGAGGTCGGCCGCGGCGTCGCGGGGGAGGGCGGGGGGCGCCGCGGCGCGCGCGGCGACCTGGCCGTCGGCGAAGGGCGGGGCGGGGGTGGCGGGCATGGTCGGACGTCTGAAGGAGGAGTGAAAAGCACGTGTGTCATCCTGAGCCGCAGCGCAGCGGAGGCGAAGGATCGCTGTCCCTGAGAGGATCCCACGGGCGGCTGCCTTCCGGGATGGTCACCTTGGACGGCGATCCTTCGCTGCGCTCAGGATGACACACGCCGCCGTGCGTCACGCGGTGGCGCCTAACGTCATCCCCGCGCGCTCAGATCAGGTACCCGCCGTCGACCGTGTACACCCCGCCCGTGCAGTACGCCCCCGCGTCCGAGGCGAGGAACAGCGCCAGCCCCGCCACGTCCTCCGGCCGCCCCACGCGCGGCAGCGCCTGCTGCGCGAGCGTGTGCTGGAGGATCCGCTCGTTCCCCCAGAGTGCCTCGGAGAACTTGGTCTGGATCAGCCCCGGGCAGATCACGTTCGCCCGCACCCCCGCGCGCCCCCACTCCTGCGCGAGCACCTTGGTGAGCGAGATCAGCGCCGCCTTGCTCACCGAGTAGAGGCCGAGCCCGGGCTCGGGCGAGACGCCGCCAATGCTCGAGACGTTGATGACCGAACCGTGCCCGCGCTCGCGCATCGACGCGTACGCGGCGCGCGCCGCGGCGAGCGGGCCCTTGACGTTGACGGCCATGATCTTGTCGAACACCGCGTCGTCGGCCTCGAGCACCGGCCCGAACGTCGGGTTGATCGCCGCGTTGTTGACGAGCACGTCGACCCCGCCCCAGTGGGCGACGACGCGCTCGACGAGCGCGGCCGCCTCGCCCGGGCGCCCGACGTTCGCGGCGACCCCGATCGCCTCGCCCCCCGCGGCGCCGATCGCGTGCGCGACTTCGTCGACCGCCTCCTGCTTGCGGCTGCTGACGACCACCCGCGCGCCCGCCTCGCCGAACGCGCGCGCGATCGCCTCGCCGATCCCCTTGCTCGCCCCGGTGACGACGGCGACGCGGCCGTCGAGGCGGAAGCGCGCCGCGACCCCGCCGGCGGCGCCGGCCGGCGCGCTCGCACTCACGCGAGGACCCCGGCGAGCGCGAAGCGCACGGCGCCCTCCACGTACCGCTCCCGGTCGAGCCGCCGGTCCAGGCGGTCGGCGATGATCGTCGACACCGTGCCGTGGAGCGCGGCCCAGAGCGCCGTCGTCGCGACCGGCACGTCGTCCCCGGTCCCCACGCCTACCGCCGCGCGGCACTCGGCCACGAGCGCGCCCATCAGGTCGAGGTTCCGCCGCGCGCGCCGGAAGAGTTCTTTCGGGTAGCGCGCCATCCGGTCGGAGTGGAACATGTACATGATCTCGTAGAACTCCGGGTTGGCGAGCCCGAAGGCCACGTAGGCCCGGCACACCGCCTCGAGCCGCGCGGGCGCCGGCGCGCCCGCGCCCTCCGCGGCCAGCTCGGTCATCCGCCGGTGCCAGCGGGCGAAGCCCTCGTCCATGAGCGCGTGGACGAGCGCGTCCTTGTTCGCGAAGTAGAGGTAAATGCTGCTCACGCTGCAGCCGACCGCGCGCGAGACGTCGCGCATGCTGAGGTCGCGGTACCCCTCGCGCACCAGGAGCTGCCGCGCGGCGTCGAGGATCGCGGTGCGGAGGTCGCCGTCGCGCTCGCGGCGGGGCGGGGCGGCGGGCGTCGTGGCGTCGGGGGACGCGACGTCGGGCGCGGTGGGCGCGGCGGTCATGCGGGCAGCAGTGAGATGCGGCGGGGACCGAACGGCGTTCGGGCGGGCAGCCCGAAAGCGTACGGGCCGGGGCGCAGACGTGTCAAGCCGCCGGCGAGCGCGCCGCGTGTGCGGGCGCGTGTGCGGGCGCGTGTGCGGGCGCGTGTGCGGCCGCGCCCGACGCGGTAGCATTGTGCGCGTGCTCGTCTACGTCCTCGCGCTCCTCTTCACCCCCGACGGCGGCCGCGTCGTGCTCGTCCACAAGACGCGCCCCGCCTGGCAGGCCGGCCGCGTCAACGCCCTCGGCGGCAAGCTCCACCCCGGCGAGTCGGCCGCCGACGCCGCGCGGCGCGAGACGCGCGAGGAGGCGGGCGTCGACGTCGCCGGCTGGGACGAGTTCCTCGTCTGGGACGACGCCCAGTACCGCATGCACGCCTGCCGCGCCTTCGACCCCGCGGCGGAGCGGGCGTACACGGCCGAGGACCAGGACGTGTTCCTGGCCGACGCGCTCGCGCTCCCGCCTAACGTGATCGACAACCTGCGCTGGCTCGTGCCGCTCGCGCTCGACCGCGACGTGCGGGTCCCCGTACGCGTCCGGAGTGCCGACCCCGCGGGCTCCGGGCTCACCGAGCCGGTGCCCGCGCCCGCGCCGCGAGCCACCACGCCCCCTACCGGATCGCCGTCGTGACCCCGTCCGTCTTCCGCGCCCTGGTCGCCCCCCTCGCGGCGGCGCTCGCGGCCTCGCTGGCCGCGACCCCCCGGCTTGGCGCCCAGAACACCACCCGCGCCCCGCTCACCCCGCCGCCCGCCACCGGCGTGAGCAACACCCCGGGGAGCCCCGACCCGTTCGCCACCTTCCAGGCGTTCACGACCAACCACATCGACTGGCCGGGACCGAACCAGTACCGCGACGCCTCCGGCGCGCCCGGCCCGGCGTACTGGCAGCAGCGCGCCGACTACACCATCCTCGCGACGCTCGACACCGCGAACGGCGGCGCGGTCAGCGGGCAGGTCACGATCCGCTACACCAACAACTCGCCCGACACGCTGCGCTTCGTCTGGCTGCAGCTCGACCAGAATTTGTACCGTCCGGGTTCGAAAGGATCGTCGATGTTCCCGGCCGACTCCCGCTGGGGCGTCCGGGGCTTCCAGGGCGGCTACGCGCTGAGCGACGTCGCCGTCGACGGCCGCCCCGTCGCGCCGCACACCGACGACACGATGACGCGGCTCGACCTCGCCGCGCCGATCGCCCCGCGCGGCGGCAAGAGCACCATCACGCTCCGCTTCCGCTTCGCCGTCCCCGAGCACGGCAGCGACCGCCTGGGGCGCGACGGGCGGCTGTTCGAGATCGCGCAGTGGTACCCGCGGATGGCCGTCTACGACGACGTGCGCGGCTGGAACACCGACCCGTACCTCGGCCAGGGCGAGTTCTACCTCGAGTACGGCGACATCGACTACAGCGTGACCGCGCCCGCGGGCTACGTGATCGCCGGGAGCGGCGTGCTGCAGAACCCGCAGGCGGTGCTCACCCCCGCCCAACGCGAGCGCCTCGCCCGCGCGCGCACGCTCGTCGCGCAGCCGGGCCGTCCGGAGACGGTCGCGCAGGTGATCACGGAGGCCGAGGCGGACGCGGCGGGGCGGACGCCGGCGCCGGGGACGAAGACGTGGCGCTTCCGGGCGACCAACGTGCGCGACGTCGCCTGGGCCGGCGCGCCCGACTTCCGCTGGGACGCGACGAGCTGGAACGGCGTGACGTGCCAGGCCTACTACGAGTTCCCCAAGGCGGGGCGCGCGTGGGAGAGCGGCGCCGAGCAGACGTGCTGGACGATCCGCACCTACAGCACCCTCTGGTTCCCCTTCCCGTACCCGCAGGCGACGAGCGTCGCGGGCCCGGTGGGCGGGATGGAGTACCCGATGTTCGTCATGGTCCACTACGGCAGCGCCGACCCGGCCTCGATCTTCGGCACGGTGGACCACGAGCACGGGCACGAGTGGTTCCCGATGGTCGTCGGCAGCAACGAGCGGCGGTACGCCTGGCAGGACGAGGGGTTCAACACGTACCAGAACACCTTCAGCCTCGAGCGGCGCTTCCCGTCGGCGCCGAGCCCGCTCGCGTCGTACATGGCTAACTGGCGGCAGGTCGTGGCGAACAACACCCAGTCGCCGCTCATGACGATGCCCGACCACGTCGAGGCCGCCGCGTTAGGCGCGATCGGCTACCGCAAGCCGGGCGCGGTGCTGCTCGCGCTGCGGAACGCGGTGGTGGGGCCCGAGACGTTCGACCGCGCGATGCGCGAGTACGTGCGGCGCTGGGCGTTCCGGCACCCCACGCCGGGGGACTTCTTCCGCACGGTCGAGAACGTGTCGGGGCAGAACCTGTCGTGGTACTGGCGGAGCTTCTGGTACACGACCGACGTGCTCGACATCGGCGTCGAGGGGGTGACGACGCGGGCGTCGGGGGGCGAGACCGTCTCGACCGTGCAGCTGCGGCGCCACTCGAGCATCCCGTTCCCGCCCGTCATGCGCCTGCGGCTGGCGGACGGGTCGA
This sequence comes from Gemmatimonadetes bacterium T265, assembly GCA_019973575.1. Taxonomy (NCBI): domain Bacteria; kingdom Pseudomonadati; phylum Gemmatimonadota; species Gemmatimonadetes bacterium T265. Next base: position 1,103,155 of record BPUI01000001.1, on the reverse strand, counting down.
CGCGCGACGTGCGCGCGCCGGTCGACGTGTGGGCGCGTCCGGCGACGGGGGACCGGGTCGAGCTGTCGTTCGCGCTGCCGTCGGCCGTGACGGGCGTGCGGCTCTGGCCGAACGGCAGCGTGCCCGACCTCAACTCGGCCAACGACACGTGGGGGAACGCGCCCGACGGCGATCCGCCGGGGTTGGTCACGGGCGCGGGGATGGCGGGGGCGGTGGGGGCGCGGTAGGGCGCCCCAAGAAGCAATCATGGGGCAGGGCGGTCATCCTGAGCGCAGCGAAGGATCTTGCGTGCGGCACGTGGAGCCGTGCGCCGTCAGGCCGGCGTCGTCGCGCGCCGTACGGCCCCGCAGCGGGGACGCAAGGATCCTTCGCTGCGCTCCGGATGACACCTCGTGCTTCGGCGGAGCCCTGAAGTCACGCACCTCCGTACTTCCCCGGCCTGACCACGCGGCCAGTCCCGTATAGATTCCGCCCTCCGTCGCGCGGGAACGCCCGTTTAGGGGAGGTATGTTCCTGCACTCGCTCGTCCCTGACCCTCCCAGGAGTTCTCGTCATGCCCGAGTTCGGAAGCTGGGCGTCCCACTGGTGGAAGCCGGTGCTCTTCGTCGTCCTCGCCGGCCACCTCACCAACGTGTGCGTCACCCTCTTCCTGCACCGCGCGCAGACCCACCGCGGGGTGAAGTTCCACCCGCTGGCCGAGGTCCCGATGCGCGTGTGGCTGTGGCTGTCCACCTCGATCAAGACCAAGGAGTGGGTGGCCTGCCACCGCAAGCACCACGCGTTCGCCGACCGCGAGGGCGACCCGCACTCGCCGCTCGTCGAGGGGCTGCGCAACATCATGCTGAAGGGCGCGTTCTACTACCGCGACGCGGTGCGGCAGCCCGGCGTGCTCGACAAGTACGGCCGCGGGACGCCCAACGACTGGCTCGAGCGCCACGTGCTCAACAAGCGCTCGCAGCTCGGCATCCTCGTCATGCTCGGCATCGACCTGTGGCTGTTCGGCTGGTTCGTCGGGCCGCTCGTCTGGGGCATCCAGATGATCTGGATCCCGTTCTGGGCGGCGGGCGTGATCAACGGCGTCGGGCACGCGCTCGGCTACCGCAACTACGAGGTCAAGGACGAGAGCCGCAACATCACGCCGATCGCGATCTGGCTCGGCGGCGAGGAGCTGCACAACAACCACCACGCCGACCCGCATTCGGCGCGCTTCGGCCACAAGTGGTTCGAGTTCGACATCGGGTGGATCTATATCCGGCTGCTCTCGCTGTTCGGGCTGGCGCAGGTGAGGTACGCGCGCGGCGTGGACGGCCACGACCGCGACCGGGGCGACGACCCGACGGCGCGCGTGATGCCGGGCGCACCCGCGCCGGACGCCCGCGCGGCCTGACCGCCCGGCCCCGCCGGCGCCGCAGCAGCCCCGCTGCGCCTCACACGCCCCGCGCCCTCCCGGCGCGGGGCGTTTTGCGTGCACCCGTTTTTGGCGCGACATGGTTAGATTGTACGTCGTCCCCCCGAACCCCGCGCCATGCCCGACGCCACCGAGCGTTCCGTGACCTGCACCCGCTGCGGCGAGACCCGCGCCGGCTTCGAGCGTCCCCCGGTGGGCGTCGCCGGCGCGGCCGGCGCGCGCATCGTGGACGAGATCTGCCAGCAGTGCTGGGCCGACTGGCTCAAGCAGCAGACGATGCTCATCAACCACTACGGCCTGAACCTGATGGACCCGCAGGCCCGCACCTTCCTGTCCCGCAACCGCGAGGCCTACCTGTTCAAGGCGGGGCGCGCGGAAGAGGTCGACACGAGCCGCCAGGGCTCCGTCGCCTGGTAGGCCCCCCGCCCGTCTTTCCGTGAGTCTTCGCACGCCATGAGCCCTGCCCTTGCCGCTTCGACCCCCGCCGCCCGCACGCGCGCCCCCGCGCGACGGGGCGGCGGCCGGGACAGCACCTACACCGTCGACCTCGTCCTCCTCACCGTCGTGGACGGCGAGCTCGGGGTCGCCCTCACGCGCGCGGACGCGCACCCGACGGCCAAGGCCGGCGTGCGGCCGCGCGAGCGCTATTCGCTCCCGTGGGAAGGCGGCGCGCCCGACGAGCCGCTCCAGACCGCCGCGGCCCGCGTCGCCGCCGACGTGCTCGGCGACGCGCCGGCGTGGATGGAACAGGTCGGCGCCTTCGGCGACGGCCGGCGCCACCCCGCGTCCGCCCCGCTCTCGGTCGCCTACGTGGCGCTCGTCCCGGCCGGCGTGACGCTCGACGGCGAGGCGGGGGCCGAGTTCTTTGCGATGAGCGCCCTCCCCCCGCTCGCCCCGCGCCAGCGCGCGATGGTCGACGCCGCGGTCGCGCACGTGCGGAGCCGCGTCGGCCAGGCGCCGGTCGCCTTCCGCCTCCTGCCGCCGAGCTTCACCCTAAGCGAGCTGCAGGAGCGCTACGAGCTCCTGCTCGGCCGCCAGCTCCACAAGGCGAGCTTCCGCCGCGCGCTGCAGGGTGCCCGCATCGTCGAGGCGACCGACGTGTGGCGGAGCGAAGGGCGTGGCCGGCCGGCCCAGCTCTTCCGCTACGCGGCGCGGCGCAAGAGAGTCGCTCCGCGGGGCGTCCGGTTCGATACCTGAATAGCGTTTGTGACGCGGGCAGCCTCATCGGCTGCCCGCGTCGCGTGTCAGGGCGCTGTCGGGACATTATGCTGTGACAAAGGACGCAGCGTGCGAAATTTCGAACCGGTTCGATAGTTTGATAGAAAGTTCGGGTGAGTTAGATTGCTCGATCCAACGCCGGATTACCGGTTCGCGTAATCGGCGGTGTGGGCCGTATGCTGCGACATGCGGCTTCCTGCAGATCGGCGTGGGCTCCGCGCAGGATGGCGGCGCGCGCGACGACGTCCATCATCAGCAACGCCCCGCTCGTCTGGCCACGGGTGGGGGCAGGACATCACGGAGGGGTCATGCGAAAGCCACGTCCGAACACGTACAACCCGGCGCAGGCGCTCCACCTCATCACCACCGACCGCGCGGGCTCCGCGCTGAGTTGTCCGTCGTGTTCCGGCTCGATCGAACGTGATCCCGGCATGGCGCCGCCACCGCCGCGGGTGCACGTCACGTTGCGGTGTACGACCTGCGGCCGCTTCGCGCGCTACATCGCCGGCGCCGCCTGAGGTCGCCCGCCTGAGGTCGCTGTCGTGGTCGGACGCCCCGCCGCGCGTCTCACTTCTCGACCGGAGATGCCGGAGGTGTGCACGGATTTTGCCCCCACGCCGCATGCTCTTCCACACGCCCGGTTGTGGGCGGCGTGGACCTCGCTCCACCGTCAGGCGCCCACAATCCGCACCGGGCAAGAGGGACGTTTCACATGGCTCGTATGACAGGCACCGTGAAGTGGTTCAACGACGCGAAGGGCTTCGGCTTCATCGCGCGCGAAGGCGGGCCGGACGTGTTCGTGCACTTCAGCGCCATCCAGTCGTCCGGGTTCAAGAGCCTGGCGGAAGGCGATCACGTGGAGTTCGAGATCGTCCAGGGCCAGAAAGGTCCGCAGGCGGCAAACGTGACCAAGTCGGCGTGATCTGAGACGCCGTTGCGTGTTCGCAAACGGGGGCGGCGCCGGACACGGCGCCGCCCCCGTTTGCGTGACGCCCGTCGGGCTGCGCGGGCGTCACGGTCCTGACGGGCCGTATATTCTCGCCATGTCGTCCGCTGACCAGGGTACAGGCTGCGGCGCCAGCGGTCCGGAAACCGGTGGGCCGATGTCGTCCGACATGCCGCCGCACGAGTTGGCCGAGCGGATGCGCGGGCCGCGGCCGCCGACCGTGATCGACGTGCGCGAGCCGTGGGAGTACCGGATCGCCCAGATCGCCGGCTCGCGCCTCGTCCCGCTCGGCACGCTGCCGGCCGCGCTCTCGACCTTCGACCCCGAAGCGGACTACGTGCTGCTCTGCCACCACGGCGTGCGGAGCCTGACGGGGATGCACCTGTTGCGCGAGCGCGGACTGACGAGGGTCGCGCACCTGGCAGGCGGGATCGACGCGTGGAGCACGGACGTCGATCCGAGCGTGCCTCGGTATTAGGGCGGGGGCGACCGTGCGGGAGCGGCGGCACGCGACCGGTGACGCACGGCTGAGGGGGCGCGCTCGGCGGGCCGCCGCATGGGAGGCAAAGGTCGCCGCCCGGCTCCCGCTCGGCCCCGACGGCATCGTGCGCGGCGCCGGCCCGATCGCGCTCGACGCGGACGGCGACCGCGGCGCGCTCGTCCTCCACGGCTTTGGCGACACGCCGGAGAGCGTCGCGACGGTCGCACACGGCCTGCACGCGCGCGGGTGGACCGTCGACGCCCCCCTGCTCGCGGGGCACGGGCGGGACCTGCGCACGTTCGCGCGCTCGGGGGCCGCGGACTGGCTCGCGAGCGCGCGGGCCGCGTACGCCGCGCTCCGCGCCCGGCGCGCGCGGGTCGCGATCGTCGCCCAGTCGATGGGCGGGGCGCTCGCGGCGGTGCTCGCGGACGAAGCAGCGCGGGCGCCCGGGGCGGGCCTGCCGGCACTCGTTCTACTCGCTCCCTACCTCGACGCGCCGGCGAGCGTGCGGTGGGGCGCACGCCTCGCACCGCTGCTGGCGCTCGGGACGCCGTACCTGTCGAGCGACGGCGGCGCGCGGTCGCTGCACGACCCGGCCGCGCGTGCGGTATCGCTCGGCCCGAAGGTCGTCGCACCGCGACTCGTGCGCGAGTTGGCGCGTGCGGTGGCGTGGGGGCGCGCCGCGCTGCCCGGGATCGCCGCGCCGACGCTGGTCGTCGCGTCGCGGCAGGACAACCGCATCGCGCCCGCGGCGATGACCGCCGCGGTGGCGCGGATCGGTCGCGACGTGCCGGGCGCGACCGCGCCGACGCTCGTCTGGCTCGAACGGTGCGGGCACGTGATCGCCGCCGACCACGAGCGCGACGCGGTCGCGGCGCACGCGGGCGCGTGGCTCGACGCGCACGTGCCGGCGGATGCCTGAGGCCGCCACGAGCAGCGGCGCCGTGTTCGTCGCGGGCGCGACCGGCTACGTCGGCCGCGCGGCCGTCGCCGCGCTCGGCGCGCGCGCGGTGGCGCACGTGCGCCCCGACTCGCCCGCGCTCGACGCGTGGCGGGCGCGGTTCGCCGCGCTCGGCGCCGCGGTGGACGTGACGCCGTGGGACGAGGACGCGCTGACCGCGACGCTCGCGCGCGTGCGTCCGGCGGCGGTGTTCGCGCTCCTCGGCACGACGCGCAAGCGCGGCGCGGCGAGCGGGGACACGTACGAGAGCGTGGACTACGGCCTCACGGCGCTGCTCTTCCGCGCCGCCGTGCGCGTGGCGGCGGCGGAGGCGCCGCGGTTCGTCTACCTCTCGGCGTTAGGCGCGGACGCCGGGTCGCGCAATCCGTACCTCGCCGCGCGCGGGCGGTTCGAGGCGGAGCTGCGCGCCGGACCGCTGCCGTGGACGGTCGTGCGGCCGAGCTTCATCACGGGGCCGGACCGCGGGGAGTCGCGGCCGGCGGAGCGGGTCGGGGCGGCGGTGGTGGACGCGCTCGCGGCGCCGGTGGCCTCGTTAGGCGGCCGCCGGACGGCAGACCGGTACCGGTCGATCACGGGCGCGGCGCTGGCGTCGGAGCTGGTGCGGCTGGCGGGTGATCCGGGGGCGGCGGGGCGGGTGGTTCAGGGGGACGGGCTGCGCCGCTGAGCGCGGCCGTCACGGCGTTCGGCCACCGCGGTGGCGCGGCTTTCTCGCCTCCAGCCGCCCCGCCCGCAGCCGCGGGACGTGCGCGGCGAGCAGGTCACTCCGCGTGACGATCCCGACCACGCGCCCGGGCTCGCCCCGCTCGACCACGGGCAGGCGTCCGACGCCCGCGTGCACCATGCGATCGGCGGCGTCGCGGAGCGTGTGGTCCGGGTAGGCGAAGACCGCCGGACGGCGGACGAGGTCGCCCACCCGCCGGGCTTCGTCGTGCGCCGGGTCCAGCAGGTCGCGGCGCGTGACGACGCTGGCGAGGCGCCCCGCGGCGTCGAGCACCGGGAAGCCCTGGTGCGCGGATCCGGGCGCGCCGGCGCCGATCCACGCGCGGACGTCGCCTAACACGTCGTCCGTGCGGCGCGTGACGACCGCGCCGCGCCCGGGCACGGCGAGTACCTCGCGCACGAACGTCGCGGCGAGCGGGTCGGCCGTGTACTCCGCCCGCACGCTCGCGCCGCGGCGGGCGAGCTTCTCGGTCATGATCGAGTGGCGGCCTAACAGCAGCGACGCCAGGTACGCCGCCGAACACCCGGCGAGCAGCGGCAGCAGCCCCGCCGGCTGGCGCGTCGTCTCGAACGCGAAGACCACCGAGGCCAGGAGCGCGTGCGACGCGCCCGCGAACATGGCCGCCATGCCGACGAGCCCCGCCACGCGCGGGTCGACGCCGAGCGCGGGGGCGAGGGCCGCGACCCCGGCGCCGGCCCACGCGCCGAGCCCGCCGCCGATCGTGAACAGCGGGGCGAGCGTGCCGCCCGACGTGCCGCTGCCCAGGTACACCGCCCAGGCGACGAACTTGGCGACGACGAGCACGAGCAGCGCGCGGCCGGCGATCGTGCCCGCGATCGCGCCGGTGACGTTGTCGTAGCTCACGCCTAACGCCCGCGGCTCGACGAGGCCGACGACGAGCGCGCCCGCGACCGGGATGAGCAGGGTGGCGAGCGGGCCGCGGTGCGCGCCGGCGGGCGACGCGGCGACGGTCGCGAGGCGGCCGTAGAAGGCGAGGTTGGTGGCGAGCGCGATCAGCCGCAGGAGCAGTTGCGCGGCGAGCGCGGCCGCCGCCGCGACCGCGACGGCGAGCAGCGCGATGCCGACCGTCCGCGCGTCGGCGGGCGCGTACTCGCGGTCCGCGTGCGCGTCGCCGCCCCCGGATTCGGCGATCGCGACGTCGAGGCCGGGAGCGACGCTCAGCGCGTCCGCGTCGGGCGCGCCGGCCGCGGGGCCTTCGGCGCGCGTCGGCTGCGGAGGGGAGAACGAGGTCATGCGGACGGTGGATTGCGCGGACGCGCCACGGCGGCGGCGCTCGCCGCGTCGGAGCGCCCCGGTTCGAAGAAAAGGGTGGCCGGCACGTCGGCGAGCCCGGCGGCGGCGAGCCACGCGTCGAGCAGGGTGGCGAGCGCGTCGCGGTCGGCGGGCGCGAGGGTGGCGAGGCCCGCGGCGAGCCGCTCCTGCGCGGTCGGCGGCGCGCCCGCGACGGCGCGGCGGCCGCGCGCGGTGAGCGTGAGCTCGGCGCGCCGCGCGTCGGCCGCGCTCGGGCGCCGCTCGACGAGCCCCGCCGCGACGAGCCGCCCGACGACTTCCGACACGGTGCTCTGCCCGGCCAGGGTGCGCCGGGCGAGGTCGCCGGGCGAGAGGCCGGGGGCGGCGGCGATCTGGCGCAGTACGAACAGCTGCGCGCCGCTCACGCCCGGGCGCCGGCCGGCCGCGTGTGCCGACGCGCCGAGCGCGCGGACGGCGCGCCGGAGCGCGTTCATTACGCGCGCGTCGGCGGGCGGCGGAGGATCGGCGTCGGACACGCGCGGAATATATCGGAACCGATATGTTCCGCAGGGCCCCGGTTGTCCGCCGCGGGCGGGGCGGCTAACGTCGCCGGTCCGACCCGGCCCGCGCCCGCCCTTCGCGCCCCGCGCGGGTCCTCCTCAGCCGCTCCCGCCGATGCGCCCGTCCGCCCGCCGCCCGCTGCTCGTCGCCGCCCTCCTCTCCGCCGCGTGCCGGCCCGGCGCCGACGCCGCCCGCGACTCGGCCCGCGCGGTCGCGCCGCCCGTAGCGCTCAAGCCGGCGAACCCCGATCCCGCGACCAACACCTACGCCCCGGCGCTCGGCGTCACGCTGGCCAAGATGAACAAGCGGCCGAGCGGGCTGTACGTGCACGACGACACGCTCGGCAAGGGCGCGGCCGCGACGAACGGGCAGAGCGTGCTCGTCGACTACGCGGGGTACCTGCCCGACGGCACCGTGTTCGACTCGAACCGTGACCGCGGCCGTCCGTTCGCCTTCACCCTCGGTCAGGACGAGGTGATCGTGGGGTGGGACGAGGGGATCCAGGGCATGCGCGTCGGGGGCGCGCGCACGCTCGTCGTGCCGCCCGCACTCGGTTACGGCGGCGCGTCGCAGCCGGGGATCCCGGCCAACTCGGTGCTGGTGTTTCGGGTGAAGCTGGTCGGGTTCGGGCTGCGGTGATCCGGGGGGTCGCCGCCGCGCGCCCCGGCGCCTAACGCGCCGCCTCGCCGAGGCGCGCCTCGTCCCGCCGCTCGGCGAGTAGCTGCGTGACGAACCGCTGCCCCTCGGAGATTCGCTCGACCTCGATCGCCACGGCCTCGACCGCCTGCTCGACGCGGGCCAGGCGCGCGGAATCGGCGCCCGCGGCGACGGGCGCGCGCGCGTCGCGCCGCCGGCCGGCCCGGCGCAGGCGCGCGTAGAGGAGCGCGAGCACCGCGCTCACCCCGAAGCCGACCCCGGCGCCGGCCCGGAACGCGTGCCCGTACGGCGACGTCATCCCGTCGACGCCCGACGCGAGCGCGGACGCCGGCGCGGCCGCGATCAGCTGCCCCGTGGTGTTGAGGTCGTTTTCGAGGCCGACGATGCGCCCGTCGAGCACGGCCAGGCGCTGCTCGATGCCGGTGCGGTCGGCGCCGCCGGCCGGACCCATCGGCTGCCGGAGCTCACGCGCGAGCTGGTCGCGCCGGTGCTGCACGCTCGACAGCTGGTCGCTGATCTCGGAGCGGCGGTGGCGCAGTGCGGCGAGCTCGTCTCCCGTGCGGGGGAGCGCCTGGGGTACGGCGCCCGGGATCGCGGGAGCGGCCGGCGCGGGTGGAACGGCCGGGGCGGGCGCCGGCGTGGGGGTCTGCATGCCGCGCCGTACGCGCGCGCCGCGGCCCGGGTTACAGGTCGTCCGACCGCACGCCGCCCCGTGCACGGTGTGCACGAGGCTCGCGCGGGTGTAGCACCCGCGTCACCCCGACGTGTCGCGGCGGCATACATTTTCACGATGCCCCCGTCCCCCACGCCGCGCCCGCGCGTCCGGTCCGTCGCGCCACCGGGGACGCCGGGCGTGCCGGCGCCGGACGGCTCGCGCGAGCCCCGCGGCGGCGAGCGCGCCGCCGGCGGGCCCGCTGCCGGCGAGCCCTCCCCCGGCGAGCCGCGCATCGGCGCCCCCGAGCGCATCCTCGCGGCCGCGGCCGCGTGCGCCGGGCAGCAGGGCGTGGCGCAGGTGTCGCTGCAGACCGTGGCCGGCGTGGCCGGGGTGAGCAAGGCGCTCATCCACTACCACTTCCGCGACCGCGACGCCCTGCTCGCCCGCCTGGCTGACTGGCTGTCCGACGCGGTGGTCGCGGGCGAGGCGGCCGCGCTGGCCGACGCGCCGCCCACGGGCGGGCTCGACGCGCTCTGGGAATGGCTCGGCGGCGAGCTCGCGAGCGGGCACATTCGTGCGCTCGTCGACCTCGGCCAGGAGCAGGGGGCGGCCGTGCGCGCCGCCGTGCGCCGCTCGCGGGAGGCGCGCCGCGCGCAGGCCACGCGCACCATCGAGTGGCTGTTTCAGGCGCTGTCGCTCACGCCCCGGCTGCCGGCCCCGCTCGTCGCCGACGTCACCGTCGCCTTCCTCGACGGGCTCGCGGGCGAGGCGACGGTCGAGCCCGAGGCGAACCACCGCCTGCGCTTCGACGTGTTCTGGCTCTCGGTGCTCAACCTCGCCGAATGAGCGGCCGGCGCACGACGACACGGTGGGTCCGCCGGACGGCCGCAGTGCTCGCAGGTGTTGTCGCGGTGGGGTGGGTCGCGTCGCTCGCCGCCGTGTGGCACGCCGGGCGGGAGGACGCCGCCGCCGCGATGCCCGGGCCCGCGGCCGCGATCATCGTGCTCGGCGCCGCGCAGTACGACGGGCGGCCGTCGCCGGTGCTGAAGGCGCGACTCGACCACGCCGTCGCGCTCTGGCGTGCGGGCGCGGCGCCGCGGGTGATCGTCACCGGGGGGCGCCGCGCCGGCGACCGTACGACCGAGGCCGCCGCGAGCCGGCACTATGTGGTCGGCCTGGGCGTTCCCGACTCGGCGGTTCTGCTCGAGAGCGAGGGGCAGACCACCGAGCAGTCGCTCCGCGCCGCGGCCGTAATGCTGCGGCAGCTGGGGCGCGCCGTCCCGGAGTCGTTGCCCGCCCGCGCGGTGCTCGTCAGCGATCCGTTCCACATGCTCCGCCTCGGGGTACTGGCACGGCGGTACGGCATCACCGCCTACGGCTCGCCGACCCCGACCAGTCCGATTTCCGCCCGCCCCCGCGTGGCCTGGACGTACCTCGTGCGGGAGTCGCTCAAGGTGCCGTTCACCGTCCTGCTCACCCCGCCCGCCCATGACTCCGCGAATTAGGAGAGTTCTCGCGCTCGCCGCCGCCGCGCTCGCCGCGTCCGCGCCGGCGGCCGCCCGCGCGCAGGCCGCCGTGCCCGCGCTCCGCTTCGAGAAGTACACGCTGCCTAACGGACTCGAGGTGGTCCTGCACGAGGACCACTCGGTGCCGCTCGTCGCCGTCGACACCTGGTACCACGTCGGCTCGGGGGACGAGAAGCCGGGGCGCACCGGCTTCGCGCACCTCTTCGAGCACATCATGTTCATGGGCTCCGAGCACGTGCCCGTGGGCGCGTTCGACCGGTGGCTCGAGGCGGCCGGCGGCAACAACAACGGCTCGACCACCGAGGACCGGACCAACTACTACGAGTGGATGCCGAGCAACGCGCTGCCGCTCGCGCTCTGGCTCGACGCCGACCGGATGGGGCGCCTGCTGCCGACGATGGACCAGGCGAAGGTCGACCTGCAGCGCGACGTCGTGAAGAACGAGCGGCGCCAGCGCGTCGACAACGTGCCCTACGGCCGCGCCGACGAGACGATCCGCGCCGCGCTCTACCCCGCCGGGCACCCGTACTCGTGGCCCGTGATCGGCTCGATGGCCGACCTGTCGGCGGCGACGCTCGGCGACGTCAAGAACTTCTTCCGCACCTACTACGCGCCCAACAACGCGACGCTCGTCGTCGCGGGCGACTTCGCCCCCGACTCGGTCCGGGCGTGGGTGCGGCAGTACTTCGGCGGGATCCCGCGCGGCCCCGCGCTCCCCGCGCGGCCGGACCCGGCGCGCGTGACGCTCGCGCGCGACACGATGCTCGTGCTCGAGGACAACGTGCAGCTGCCGCGCTTCTACTACACGTGGCCGACGGTGCGCGTCTTCACGCCCGACGACGCGCCGCTCGAGATCCTCGCCGCCGTACTCGCGGGCGACAAGAACTCGCGCCTCTACAAGCGCCTCGTCTACGAGCAGCAGACCGCGCAGGAGGTGTTCGCCGGCCAGGACGGCGGCCGCCTCGCGGGCGCGTTCGCCCTCGTGGTGACCGCGAAACCCGGGCAGACGCCGGCCGCGCTCGCGGCGGCGGCCGACGAAGAGATCGCGCGCCTGGCCCGCGAGGGCCCGACCGCGCGCGAACTCGACCGCGCCAAGAACAGCATCCGGACCGGCTTCCTCGACCGGCTCGCGAGCGTGAACACCAAGGCCGACGTGCTCAACACCTACAACTACTTCGCCGGCACGCCCGGCTACGCGCAGCGCGACGCCGCGCGCTACGACGCCGTCACCGCGGCCGACGTGCAGCGCGTCGCGCGCCAGTACCTCGCCGCGCACAAGGTCGTGCTCACCGTGGTGCCGGCCGGACAGCGCGCGCTCGCGTTAGGCGGCGCGTCGGCGACGCCGGTGCCGGGCGCCGCGGCCGCGGCGGGCGGGGGGACCAAGTGATGGAGACCCGCGCTCTGGAGATCCGCGCCGCGCGCCGCGCGCCGCTCGCGGCCCTCGCCCTCGGCCTCGCCCTCGCCGCCGGTCCGGCGTCTGGCCAGATGGCCCCCGCGCCGCGCGCCGACAGCTTCCCGACCACCCGGCCGACGCTCGGGCCGCCCAAGGCGCTCCGTCTGCCGGCGGCGTCCGACCGGCGCCTGCCCAACGGCCTGCGCCTCGTCGTGGTGCCGCAGCACGAGCTGCCGCTCGCCGACTTCGCCCTCGTCGTCGGCACGGGCACCGAGGCCGACCCGGCCGGGCGCGAGGGGCTGGCGACGATGACCGCCGACCTGCTCGAAGAGGGCACGACGTCGCGCTCGTCGCTCCAGATCGCCGACCAGGCCGCGTACCTCGGCGTGGCGCTCAACACCGGCGCGGGGTGGGACGGGTCGCGCGTCCTGCTCCACACGCCGACCGCGCAGCTCGACAGCGCGCTCGCCCTCATGGCGGACGTCACCGTGCGGGCGAGCTTCCCGGCGGCCGAGTTGGACCGCCTGCGGAAGGAACGCCTCACGGAGCTGTTGGAGCTGCGCGACCGCGGGCCGGCGATCGCGAACCGCGCCTTCGCGCAGGCCGTGTTCGGCGGCGCGCACCCGTACGGCCGCCCCGCCGACGGCACCGAGGCGAGCACGCGCGCGCTCACGCGCGACGACGTCCAGCGCTTCTACTCGACCTACTGGCGCCCCGACAACGCGACGCTCGTCGTCGTCGGCGACGTCACGCCGGACGACGTGGCGCGCCGCGTGGAGCGGGCGTTCGGCGAGTGGCGTGCCCCGGCGGGCGCGGCGCTCGCGGGCCCGGTCGCGCCGCCCGCGCGCGCGGCGGGCGCGGCGCGCGTGGTGCTCGTCGACAAGCCCGGCGCGCCGCAGTCGAGCGTGCGCATCGGCATGCCCTCGGCCGCGCGCGCGACGCCCGACTACTTCCCGCTCGTCGTGCTCAACACCGTGTTAGGCGGGAGCTTCACGAGCCGCCTCAACCAGAACCTGCGCGAGACGCACGGCTACACGTACGGCGCGAGCTCGCGCTTCGACCTGCGCCGCTCGGCGGGCCCGTTCGTGTCGAGCGCGGAGGTCACGGGGACGAAGACGGACAGCGCGCTCGTCGAGTTCATGAAGGAGCTACGCGCGGTCGGCGACACGGTGCCGGCCGCGGAGCTGGACAAGGCGAAGCGCTACCTCGTCCTGCAGATGCCCGGCGAGTTCGAGACGACGGGCGGGATCGCGGGAGGGCTCATCCCCGTGGTCACCTACGGGCTGCCGCTCGACTACTACAACTCGTACGCGGCCAAGGTGCAGGCGGTGACGCAGGCCGACGTGCAGCGCGTGGCGCGGCGGTACGTGGACCCGACGCACCTGACGATCGTCGTCGTCGGCGACCGCGCCTCGGTCGAGCCGAAGCTCCGCGCGCTGGGCCTCGGCCCGGTCGAGATCCGCAGCGCGGGCGACGTGCTCGGCGCGGCCGCGGCGGTGCCGGGCGGGGCGGCGGGGGGGCCAGGGGCGCGGTAGCGCGCGCGACGCCCGGGACGACGCGTGCGGGGTGCATCGTTCTGATGCACCCCGCAACGTTTGGGTGCGGTGGGGTGGGCGCGCGTGCGGTACCGTGCGCGCGTGCGTTCCTCCTGCCGCTCGTCCCCTTGCCAACGTTCCGCCGAGCCGAGCACACTATGGGCATGGCCACTTCTCCCGCCGCGCCGCCGGTCGCCGACTGGCCCGACCGCTCCGTACCCCCGAGTGCGGCGTACCTCGCCTCGCAGGTGTGGACGGCGGAGCGGGTGCGCCGCGAACTCCTGCGCGACTACCACCCGTGGCCGCGGTACGAATTCGTCGACGGGGAGCTCCTCGTCAGTCACGCGGGCGACGCGGTGAGCCCGAGTCCGACGCGTCGGCACCAGCGGGCGGTGGTCGTACTCCTGCTGCTGTTGGAGCCGTACGTCACGCGTTACCAGCTCGGGGAGGTGCTCACGTCGCCGCTGGACGTGTCACCCAGTCCGGACGAGATCACGCAACCGGACGTGCTCGTGGTGCCGCCGGACGACCGCGGCGCCGTCTCGGACGAATCCGTGACGCGGCTGACCCTCGCCGCCGAGGTGCTGTCGCCGAGTACGGCCCGCAACGACCAGACGAAGAAGCGCGCGCTCCACGCCCGCCACAACGTGGAGTACTGGGTCGTGGACTGCGACAAGCGCGTGATCGAGGTGACGCGGCCGGAGGCCCCGTCGCGCGTCGAGCCGGTCGACCGCGAGCTGCGGTGGCACCCAACGGGAGCGCCGGAGCCACTCGTCATCAACGTCGCGGCCTACTTCGCCCGGGTCGGCGGGCGCGGGCGGTAGCCGCAGAAGTCGTGGCGGCTACGCCGCCCCCCGTGCTCCCTCCCCCGCCGCGTCCAGCTCCCGCGCGAGGTCGTCGGCCTTGACGTCGAAGTGCGAGGCGTCGTAGAGCACCTCGCCGTTCGCCAGCAGGATCGCCTGCGGCGACTCGTGCGTGACGCCCGTGCGGTCGGCGACCTCGCGCGAGAGGGCGCGCTGCACGTTGACGTCGACGATCCAGACGGGCGCGTCGGGGCGGTCCTCTAGCAGCTGACGCACCTCCTGCATCGCGGCCGCCGAAATCGGGCAGCGGTTGCTGTGCTTGTAGACGAGCGCGAGCGGGGCGGCGAGCACGGCGTCGAGCTGCTCGGGCGAGACGAGGGGGCGCGGGGCGGTCGGTTCGGCCATCGGGGCACCTGGGGGTCGGGGCGGGCGCGGGTCCTCGTGGCACAACGCGTTCCCGCGGGGCGACCGGCACGTCGACCGGCCCCGTTCCGGCAACCCGACCCGTGCGTCATCTTTGCTGCCTATGCCATCCGCCGAAATCCCCACGCTCGACATCCCGCTCGAGACCTACACGCTGCCCAACGGGCTGCGCGTCACGCTCTCCGAAGACCACTCCGCCCCGGTGGTCGCCGTCAATCTCTGGTACCACGTCGGCTCGGCCAACGAGCGCGCGGGGCGCACCGGGTTCGCGCACCTGTTCGAGCACATGCTCTTCCAGGGGTCGGCGAACGTCGGCGCGAACGAGCACTTCGAGCTCGTGCAGCGCGCGGGCGGCACGCTCAACGGCTCGACCTGGCTCGACCGCACGAACTACTTCGAGACCGTGCCGAGCAACCAGCTCGCGCTCGCCCTGTGGCTGGAGGCGGACCGCATGGCGCGGCTGCTGCCGGCGATGACGCAGGACAAGCTCGACACGCAGCGCGACGTCGTGAAGAACGAGCGCCGGTGGAGCATGGACAACCAGCCCTACGGCACGTGGTGGGAGCGGCTGCCTGCGCTCGCCTACCCCGAGGGGCACCCGTTCCACCACTCGCTCATCGGGTCGATGACCGACCTGGACGCGGCGTCGCTCGACGACGTGCGGCAGTTCTTCGCGACGTACTACACGCCCGACAACGCCGTGCTGACCGTGGCCGGCGACTTCGAGTCTGGGGAGGCGAAGCGGCTGATCGAGGAGCTGTACGGACCGATCCCGCGCGGCGTGGGGCGGCCGCCGCTGCCGCCGATGGAGTTGCCCGCGACGTTCGGGCGGACGCTGCGCGAGGAGGTCGCCGACGACGTGCAGCTGCCGCGCGTCCTCCTCGCCTTCCGCATCCCGCCGTTCGGGACCGAGGCGCACTACGTCGCCGAAATGGCGGCGGCGGTGCTCGGCGTGCGCCAGGGGAGCCGGCTCGTGCGCGCGCTCGTGCGCGAGCAGCAGGTGGCGAGCGACGTCCACGCGTTCACGTACGACCTGCCCAAGGGGGCGGACCTCCTCGTCGTCGACGCGGTGGCGCGGCCGGGGGTGAGCGCGGCGCAGCTCGAGGCGGCGGTCGCGGCCGAGGTCGAACGGATGCGGGCGGGCGGTGTGACGGCGGAGGAGCTGGAGCGCGCGCGGGCGCTCGTCGAGAGCGGGTTCGTCGTGGCGCTGCAGTCGGCGGGGGACCGGGCCGACCAGATCTCGCGCTTTGCCTGCTACTTCGGCGACCCCTCGCTCGTGAACGCGCAGGTGGCCCGCTACCAGGCCGTCACGGCGGAGCAGGTGACCGCGTTTGCGCGCGAGCAGTTAAGCGAGGACAACCGCGCGTACCTCGTCTACGTGCCGCGCGACGGCGCGGACGCGGTGTCGGACGCGGACGTCGAGGCGGAGGTGCTCGCGACCCGGGCGCTCGGGACGACCGTGGCGGGCGAGGTCGCCGCGTGACGGCCGTCGGGACCGTCGCGCCGGAGGCCCCGCCGCGGCCGGGTGCCGGGGCGCCGCGGCCGTACCACTTCCCGCACTTCGAGCGGCGCGCGCTGCCGAACGGCTTGCGACTCGTCGTCGCGCCCGTGCACCGGCTGCCGCTCGTGAGCGTGGTCGTCGTCGTGGACGCGGGGGCCGCGTCGGACCCGGCCGGGCAGGAGGGGCTCGCGGTGCTCACGGCGCGCGCGCTCGTCGAGGGCACCGCGACCATGGACGCCGTCGCGCTCGTCGAGCGCGTGGAGCGGCTGGGGTCCGCGCTCGACAGCGGGGCGGACTGGGACGCGGCGGTCGTCTCGCTCACCGCACTCGCGCCGAAGCTCGCGGAGGCATTCGAGGTGCTCGCGGACGTGCTCGTGCGCCCCGCGTTCCCGGTGCGCGAGGTGGACCGGCTCAAGGGCGAGCGGCTGGCCGAGCTGCTGCACCTGCGCTCGGAGCCGCGGGGGCTCGCGGAGGAGGCGTTCGCGCGCGCCGTGTACGCGGGCGGCTCGCGGTACGCGCGCGCGGAGGCGGGGGGCGAGGCGTCGGTCGCGGCGCTCACCGAGGCGGACGTGCGCGCGTTCCACGCGGCGCGCTACCACCCCGCGGCGGCGACCGTGGTCGTCGCGGGCGACGTGACCGCGGACGAGGCGGAGGCGCTCGTGGCGCGGACGTTAGGCACGTGGGGCGGGCCGGCCGCGCCGGCGCCGGCGCCGGTCGACGCGCCGGGGTCGGCGACGCGGCGCGTGCACCTCGTCCCGAAGGCCGACGCCGCGCAGAGCGAGGTGCGACTCGGCCACGTCGGCGTGCCGCGCGACACGCCCGACTACTTCCCGCTCCTCGTCATGAACAGCATCCTCGGCGGGTTGTTCAACTCGCGGGTGAACATGAACCTGCGCGAGCGGCACGGCTACACGTACGGCGCGCGCTCGGGGTTCGACTGGCGGCGCGCGGCGGGGCCGTTCTCGGTCGAGAGCGCGGTGGCGAGCGACGTCACCGTCGCGGCGGCGAAGGAGATGCTGATCGAGATCGACCGCGTCCGCGAGGAGTCGGTGGGCGACGACGAGCTGTCGCTCGCGACGAGCTACCTCGACGGCGTGTTCCCCATCCGCTACGAGACGACGGCGGCGATCGCGTCGGCGCTCGCGAGCGCGGTCGTGTACGGGCTGCCGGACGACTACTTCGACGCGTACCGCGAGCGGGTGCGCGGGGTGACGGCCGAGGACGTGCGGCGCGTGGCGCGCGAGCACCTGCGGCCGGAGGCGCTGCAACTGCTCGTCGTCGGCGACCCGGCGGCGGTGCAGGGGCCGCTCGAAGCGCTCGGGTTCGGGCCGCTCGTCGTGCACGACGTCGACGCGGTGGTGCGCTGATGGCCGCGCGTGCGCCCGCGGGGAGGGCGGAGAAGGCGGCGAAGCCGGACGAGGTGCGGCCGGCGACGATGGTCGACGGGACGCCGCTGCCGTTCGAGATCCGGCGGTCGGCGATTCAGGGGCGCGGCGCGTTCGCGACGCGGCGGCTGCGCAAGGGGCAGCGGATCGCGGAGTACGAGGGGGAGCACATCACCCAGGCGGAGGCGGACCGGCGGTACGCCGAGGCGGGGATGAAGCGGCACCACACGTTCCTGTTCACGCTCGACGAGGACGAGGTGATCGACGGGCGGCGGGGCGGGAACGACTCGCGGTTCATCAATCACTCGTGCGAGCCGAACTGCGAGGCGTGGATCGACGACGGGCGGATCTTCATCCACACGTTGAAGAATCTCCAGCCGGGGACGGAGCTGACGTACGACTACCAGTACGAGCGGACCGACGCGCACACCGAGGAGGACGAGCGGTTTTACGCGTGCCGGTGTGGGACGCCGAGTTGCCGGGGGACAATTTTGGCGCCGCGGAAGAAGGGGCGGGGAAGGAAGTAGCGGTCGGCCGGTGCCCGTGCCGGCCGAGGGGCGGCGGTATGATGGGTGCGCTGCGTCGGAACACGGGAAGCGTCGTCATCCTGAGCCGCAGCGTAGCGAAGGCGAAGGATCGCTGTCCCTGGTGACAGACCCGTCGGGGCTCGTCAGCGGGGGCAGCGATCCTTCGCTGCGCTCAGGATGACCGCACGCAGCTGGCCCTTGTCTCCACTCCGAACGCCCGCATGCCCGACCACTCCGAACCCGGCCAGATCTCCTCGACGCGTGTCTACACGGGCCGCATCGTTCACGTCGACGTCGACACGGTCCGCTACCCCGACGGGTCGACGGGCGAGATCGAGATGTTTCGACACCCGGGCGCGAGCGCGGTGGTGCCGTTCCTGAGCGACCCGGCGGGGGAGGATCCGCAGGTGCTGCTCATCCGCCAGTACCGGTATGCGACGGGCGGCTACTTGTGGGAGGTGCCGGCCGGGCGGCTGGACGCGGGGGAGGACCCGGCGGTGTGCGCGCGGCGCGAGTTGCAGGAAGAAACCGGTTGCACGGCGGACCGTATGGAGCGGCTCACGACGATCTGGACGACACCGGGGTTCTGCGACGAACAGATCCACCTGTTCATGGCGACGGGGCTCACGCGCGGGGCGGCGCACCGGGAGAAGGACGAGTTTCTCACGCTCGAGCCGCGTGCGCTGTCGGAGGCGCTGGCGATGATCGAGCGCGGGGAGATCCGGGACGGCAAGACGGTGTCGTCGCTCCTCTTCGCGGCCGGTTTCCGGCTGGGGCGGTAGCCCGGCGGCGCCGGTCGGCACAAATCTGCTACGTGTCACGTCGTGCAGATTTGTCCTCCCGGGGTGTGGCCGTGAGTGGACAGCGGGGCTGGGAGTGGCTAGATTGGTCAGGTCGTAGGGGGAGCGATCGCGTTGCGTGTCAACGAGTTGCGCGCGCACCCCGGGTGGTAGGGCGGAAGGCACACGGGGTGCCTTCGGAAGCCCGCGGCACCTCGGCACACTACGACGCACGCACTACGCAGACGCAGGCATCTCGGGGGAGCAGATGGCGGACGTCGCACTCAAGCGTGGCACCTCGCAGCTCAGCGCGGCCCAGCAGGGCGCCGCGGTGCGCGAGCAGCTCAAGTCGATGGAGGACGGCGACGTCGTCGCCACCTTCCTCGGCGGCGAGGAGCGCGCCTTCCAGGAGCTCGTGTCGCGGTACCAGACGCGACTCCTGAATTTCATCTATCGCACGATCGGCGATCGGGAGAAGGCGGAGGACCTCGTCCAGGAGGTCTTCATCCGCGTGTACCGGCACATCGGTCGCTTCGACCGCTCGAAGAAGTTTTCGACATGGATCTACACGATCGCGAGCAACCTGGCGAAGAACGAGCTGCGCAACCGCTCGCGCAACCCGCTCGTGCTCTTTCAGGCGATCAAGAAGACGAGCCAGGAAGACGACCGGCCGCTCCAGTTCGAAGACTCGGCCAGCCGCCCGGACGACCTCTACCGCAAGCGCCACCTGCGCGAGCTGGTCGAGGAAAGTGTGGCCAAGCTCCCGGCGCACCACCGCGAGGTGTTCGTACTCCGCGAGCTCGAGGGAAAGAGCTATGAGGAGATCGCCGACATCACGCACACCAACCTTGGGACGGTGAAGTCGCGGCTCAACCGGGCGCGGAACAGTTTTGCGGATCTGATCGAGCCGAAGCTGCGGTAAGCGCGGCGGGGATCGTTGGCGTGACGGGCGTCCTTGGGGGCGCCCGTTCGTGTTTCGAGGGGCGGGACTGCGGCGCGACGCAGCGGCCCCGCCGCGTACCACTCCGGGAACATCCGGAACCCCTACCCCTGCCGCCGGGTACCGGACGCCGATTCCCCCCACCGCTGCCCCGTCATGGACTGCTCCGAATTCCGTCGGCATCACCTCGCGTACGTGGACGATACCCTCCCGGGTGACGTGCTCGTGGCGGCGGAGCGGCACCGCGTCGAGTGCGCCGCGTGCGGCGCGCACGACACGCTGGTCCGCCGGTCGCTCCTCCTTGCCCGCAACCTGCCGACGATCGAGCCCTCGGCCGACTTCGCGGCGCGGTTGGAGGCGCGGCTGCGCGACGTGCGCACCGAGTCGCGCGGCGAAACGCACGCCGAGGGGCGGACGGCCTGGTCGCTGGCGCGGCGGATGGACGCGGGCTGGTCCGAGGCGCGGCATTACGAGGCGCGGTGGTACGAGCGGTTGGCGCAAGACGCCGGCGGTTGGGGGCGGCAGGCGGTCGCCGCGGCGGTCGTGCTCGCGGCGGTGTCGGCGGGGTACGCGATCCGCGGCGGGCGCGACGTGACGCCCGCAGCCGTTGGGCCTAACGCTTCGACTGTGGGCGCGGCGGACGCACCGGCTCGCGACGCGCCGGCTCGCGACACGCCGTTCGGCGGGCGGGTTTTCGGCGGCCCGGCTTTCGCCGGCGCGATGCCCGCCGCGACTGAGGTCGCTGCCACGCCCGCGCAGAGTGTCGCGCGCCCGCCGGCGGTCGCCGGCGCGACGCACCCCGCCCGGTCGCGGGCGGCGGAGCGCCTGGCGGCCGATCGTCAGACGGGCAGTCGCTTCGCGGATGTGCGCGACACCGACGACCTTGGCGCGCCCGTTTACATCCCACTCCCCGCGGGTGCGCTCGAAGCGGCGGCGCTGCTCGGGCCGACGTCGGCGGGCATCCCGGTTTGGCCGGCCGCACTCCTCGCGGGCGAGGCGCCGTCGCAGCTCCGCACCGCGGCGCCGGGCGCGCCGTCGGTCCGACTGGTCGGGCTGTCGCACTAGCGTCGTCACGTTCGAGCGGCCGTACGACGACGGCGGTTCCCCGGACCCCCGCGCAGGCGGGGGTCCGGCCGTTCCGGGGGCGGGGTAAGTTGACGGGGGTGCCGGATCGGCGCCCCTGACCCACACCCAGCCGGCATGTACCGCATTCTCGTCACCGACGACGTCGACCGCGACGGTCTCGCCCTCCTCGCCGCCGACCCGCGTCTGCGGGTCGACGAGGTGCCCACGCTCCCGCCGGCCGCGCTGCTTGAGCGCATCGGCGACTACGACGCGATCGTCGGCCGGAGCGCGACGAAGATTTCGCCCGAACTGCTCGAAGCGGGCAAGCGGCTGAAGGTCGTCGGACGTGCAGGGGTCGGGGTCGACAACGTGGCGATGGACGTCGCGACCGCGTTGGGGGTGGCCGTGATCAACGCCCCCGCCGGGAATACGGTCGCGGTCGCCGAGCTGTTCTTCGGCGCGGTCATCGGCCTGCTGCGCGAGCTGCCCCGCGCCCACGAGGCGATGCGCGCGGGCCGCTGGGACCGCGGCAGCTTCGTCGGCGCCGAGCTCAAGGGGCGGACGATCGGCATCGCCGGGCTCGGCCGCATCGGGGGCGAGATCGCCGGGCGCGCGCACGCCTTCGGCGCCGAGGTGGTCGCGTTCGACCCGTACGTGGCGGACGGCCGGTTCACCGCGCTGCGCGTGCGCCGCGCCGCGACGCTGGACGCACTGGCCGACGAGGCGGACGTCCTCACGGTGCACACGCCGCTCACTGACGAGACCCGGGGGCTGGTCGGCCGGCGCGAACTGGGGCGGCTCAAGCCGGGGTCGATCGTCGTGAACATGGCGCGCGGCGGGATCGTCGACGAGGGCGCGCTGCTCGCCGTGCTGGAGCACGGCCTGCCCGGGGGCGGCGCGCTGCGGGGCGCGGTGCTCGACGTCTACACGAGCGAGCCGCCGCCGGCGGACCACCCGCTGCGCGCGCTGCCCAACGTATTCCTCACGCCGCACCTCGGCGCCAACACGGCGGAGGCGCAGCGGAACGTGGCGGTCGACGTGTGCGCCGCGGTGCGCGACGCGCTCGTCTCGGGGGAGCTGTCGCGCTCGATGAACGTGGCCGGGGCGGACGGGACGGGCGACTCGTGGGCCGCGCTCGGGCCGGCGATGCTCGTCGCGCGGCGGGCGGCGGCGGTGGCGCGCGCGGTGCTCGCGGACCTCGGCGTGCGCGCCGTGCAGCGGCTCACGGTGCGCACGGGCGCGGGGCTCGCCGCGGGGCGCGAGGCGCTGTTAGGCGCGGCGGCGCTCGGCGCGGTCGAGGGGGTGGTGGAGCAGGAGCGGCTCAACCTGATCAACGCGCGCGCGGTCGCGGCGGGGCGCGGGCTGGAGCTGGCCGCGGGCGAGAGCGGGGCGCTCGCGCCGAACGCGGTCGAGGTCTCGCTCCGCGGCGCGATGCAGGAGCTGACGGTGGCCGGCGTCGCGCCGGCGGACGGGAGCCCGCGGCTGACGCGGATCGGGGCGTACCCGGTCGACGTGAACCCGCGGCAGACGCTGCTCGTACTCACCAACCGCGACGTGCCCGGCGTGATCGGGCGGGTCGGGACGCTGCTCGGGCACGCGGGGGTGAACATCGCGGAGTACCACCAGGCGCGGCTCGCGCAGGGGGGGGAGGCGCTGGCGGTGGTGGCGGTGGACGGGGCGGTGAGCGAGGCGGTGCGGGCGGCGTTGCGGGATCTGCCGGAGGTACACGGGGCCGCCGTCGCCGTCTGGCGGGGGTAGCCCGCCGGGGGCTGCGGGACGAACGGAAGGGCGGTCGGGACGCGCGGTCGGAGAGGCGCTGTTGAGACCCGGCTGTTGGTGCCGCGCGGTTGGCGGGGCGCGGCCGGGACGGCGGGGACCCCGGCCGGGCGCGCCGCACCACCGACCGCGCCGTTTCAACAGCGTCGGACCAACAGCCGGGTCTCAACAGCGCCTCTCCAACCGCGCCGTCCCGACCGCCCCGTCCCCCCCCGTCGCGGTCACGCCAACGCGCCTAACGCCTCCCGCGCCCTCGGCATCACCGCCGCGATCTCCTCCACCGACGTCGCCCCCACCGAGGCCCGGAACCAACCGTCCTCCGTCCGCGTCCCGAACGCCTGGAACGGCACGAGCGCCAGCCCCGCCGCGTCGAGCAGCCAGCGCCGGATCGCCTCGTTCGTGTCGAGCGCCTGGCCGTCGGGCGTCCGCCGCCCGAGGACGTTCAGGCGCACCGAGAGGTAGATCGCCCCCGCGGGCGCGAACGCCTCGACCGGGAGGTTGCGGTTGCGGAGCGCGACGAAGCCGTCGTGGAGCGCGTCGAGCCGCGCGCGCACGCCGGCGATGAACGCGCCCTGGTAGGCGTCGACCGCCGCGTCGTCGGCGATGAAGCGCGCGGTCGCGGCCTGCTCGGCGCGCGGGGCCCAGGCGCCCACGTGACCCAGCACGTCGCTCATCGCGCGCACGACGCGCTCCGGGCCCGCGACCCAGCCGACGCGCACGCCGGTCGCCGCGAACGCCTTCGAGATGCCGTCGACGTAGACCGTGTAGTCGCGCATCGCCGGCCGGAGCGACACCGGGTCGACGTGGCGCGTCGTACCGAAGGTGAGCGTCCAGTAGACCTGGTCGTAGAGCAGGTAGAGCGGGCGCTCGTGCGCGCCGCGGCGCCGGTTTTCCGCGAGGATGACGTCGCAGAGCGCCTCCAACTGGTCGGCGGTGAAGCACGTGCCCGCCGGGTTGAGCGGCGAGTTCACCGCGACGAGGCGCACCGCGGGGTCGCGCACGAGCGGCGCGAGCGCGTCGGCGGTCGGAAGGAAGCCGCTCTCGGGGCCGCAGACGAGCGGCACGCCGACGGCGTCGACGAGGTGGACGTAGTGGTTGTTGTTCCACGACGGCACCGGGTAGACGACCTTGTCGCCCGCGTCGACGAGCGTGCGGTAGGTGCCGTAGATGCCGGGGCGCGAGCCGCCGGTGATGAGCACGCTCCCCGCCGGGTAGTCGAGGTTGAGGCGGCGCTGCCAGAAGCCGCTGACGGCGGCGCGGAGCGGGTCGATGCCGGCCGAGGGCGGGTAGTTGGTTTCGCCCGCCCGCAGCGCGTCGACGATGAATTCCTCGAGCGGGCGCGGGATGCGGAACTGCGCCGGGTCGAAGTCGCCGACCGTGAGGTTGCAGACGGTCGCGCCCGCGGCGCGCATCGCGCGGATCTCGGCCGCGATCTTGAGGATCTCCGAGCCGACGAGCGCGGCCGCCATCTGCGAGACGGCGGGCGGAAAGGGTTGGCTACCGGCGTGGGCGGCGGAGTCCGGGGGCGCGGGGCGGTCGGCGACGGTCATGGCGGCAGAATCTATCTTCCGGCGCATGTCCCTCCTCGCGCCCGCCCCCACGCTCCCCTCGACCACCGACGACCTCGGCGTCCGCACCGCGTTCGCGGCCGACGCGTCCGGCCTCGTCCTCACCCCCGAAGCCGTCGCGCGCCCGACCACGGCCGACGAGGTCGTCGCGGTGCTGCGGGCGGCGTCCGCGGCCGGCGCGCCGGTCACGCCGGCGGGGGCGCTCACGGGCTACTCGGGCGGCGCGGTGACCGACGTGGGGACGGTGCTCTCGCTGCGCGCGATGGACCGCGTCCTCGACGTCGACCCCGCGGCGCGGACGATCCGCGCCGAGCCGGGCGCGCTGCTGGGCGACGTGAAGCGCGCGGCGGCCGCGCACGGCTTCCTCCTCGCCCCCGACCCGACGAGCGAGGAGGAGTGCTCGGTCGGCGGCGCGGTCGCGGCGAACGCGAGCGGCGGGCGCTCGCTCAAGTACGGCGCGACGCGCGCGCACGTGCGGGGGCTCACGGTCGCGCTCGCGGACGGGCGCGTGCTGGAGCTGCGCCGGCCGCGGCTCGAAAAGAACACGGCCGGCTACGCGATGGCGCACGACCCGGTCGACTGGTTCGTGGGCAGCGAGGGTACGTTAGGCGTGGTGCTCGCGGCGGAGTTCGACCTGCTGCCGCTCCCCGGCGCGGTGACCGGGCTCGGCGTGCCGTTCCGGACGGCGGCGGGCGCGCTCGCCTTCGTCGCGGAGGCACGCTCGGCGCGGGACGCGGGCGCGTTAGACCCGCGCTGCCTGGAGTACCTCGACGCGCCGGCCTTCGCGATCGCCCGGGACTACGCGCGGCAGCTCTTCGGCGGGTCGTGGGGGGAGGGCGCGGCGGCCTACGTCTACCTCGAGGAGGAGCACGCGGGGGAGGCCGCGCTCGACCGCTGGCTGGAGCTGGCCGAGCGGCACGACGCGCTCGCCGACGACGTGCAGGTGTTCGAGGGGGAGAGCGCGCTGCGCGACGCGCGGCGCATGCGGCACGCGGTGCCGGCGACGCTCAACGAGCGCGCGGCGCGCTACCGCGCCGCGGGCGGGCGCAAGGTGAGCACGGACTGGGCGGTCCCGTACGCGCGGCTCGCCGAGGCGCTCGACGCGTCGGCGGCGATCGCGCGCGCGCACGGGGTCGAGGTCGCGGCGGTGTTCGGGCACGCGGGGAACGGGCACCCGCACCAGCACTTCGTCGCGCGCGACGCGGCGGAGCTGGAGCGGGTGGAGGAGGCGGTGGCCGCGACGCTCCGCCACGTGCTCGGCATGGGGGGCACGGTCGCGGCGGAGCACGGGGTGGGGAAGCTCAAGCGCCGCTGGCTGCCGTTGCAGCTCTCGCCCGTGCAGCTCGGCGCGATGCGGGCGCTCAAGCGCGAGCTGGACCCGCGCGGGATCCTCGCGCCGGGGAACGTCTTCGCGCCGCCCGCACCCGACGCGGCGGACGCGGTGCCGGCGACGCGGTAGGCCCGCGCCCGCGGGCTGGCGTTAGGCGTTCCGAGGCGGCCGGGCCGGCCGCTCCACCCCCGCGAACACGTCCGCGAACACGTCCGCGATGGGCATCGCGAAGTCGGGCAGGACGGGCGCGCCGCCGAGCGTCTCGCCCTCGCGCAGCACGCGGCGCAGCTCGCCGGGCACGTGGACCTCGACCCGGAGCCGCCGGGGGTCGACGAGCCACCAACACCCGGCGCCGGCCTCGAACATCTGCTCGCGCTTCTCGTCGACCGCCACGTAGGTATCGCGCGGCGAGAGCACCTCGACGACCAGGTCGGGCGCCAGGCGGAGGCCGCCCTCGAGCGGGATGAGTGGCGGCAGCCGCCCGGCGCGGACGAACGACACGTCCGGGCCGCGCAGGGTGTGCGGCAGGTTGGGCAGCACGTACCCCGCCCCGTCGCCGAACACCTCGCCGAGCTTGCCCGCCGCGACGTGGGCGTACAGCGCCAGGAACACGTTGCGCACAATCCAGCCGTGCGACCCGCCGGCCAGTGGCGACACGCGTACCTCGCGCAGGACGAGTTCGACCCGCTCGTCGCCGGCGAACGGGAAGTCTTCGAACTGCTCGAGCGTCATGTACCGCGGCACCGCATAGCCACCGACGTAGACCGTGTCGGATGCGTCGTCCGGTGTGTCGCCGACCGCCGGCGCGGCGGGCACGAGGGCTGATGCGACGGCTGTGGCCACGACGGGACTCTCCTCACGCGGTGAAGGGACCGAAGTATACCAGCGTCAGGCGCGTGCGTGGTGCGCCCCGTGCAAGCGCTCGGACCGGCGCCCGCGCGGTGCGGGCGCGCCCACTTCGGACGACCACTTCGTACCCGCGCGCCCCTCATGTCCGACGCCCTGTCCCGCTCGCCCGACGCCGCCCAGGCCGGCGCTGGCGACGCGTCCGCCGTCGCCCCCGCGATCGACTCGTCGCGCCGCGACTTCCTCGCCCACGCCGGCGCCGGACTCGGCGCGCTCTCGATCGCCGGCGGGGCGCTTACCCTGCTCGACGGGGGCACGGCGCGCGCCCAGGCCCCGGTCGACCGCGGCCAGACCACGCCCGGGAGCGGGAACGGCCCCGGCGCGCAGCCGCCCAAGGTCGAGTTCCCGCCGACCCAGAAGTCGACCGAGCGGAAGGAGGGCGGCCCGCCCACCCCCGAGCCGCCGGACCAGCGCGTCGGCTACTGCGTGATCGGGCTCGGCCGCATCGCGCTCACGCAGATGATCCCGGGGATGGGAGAGTCGAAGCGCTCCAAGCTCGTCGCCGTGATGACCGGGGACCCGAACAAAGGGCGCGCGGTCGCAGCGCAGTACGGGCTCGACCCGCGCCGCGTCTACGGCTACGACGAGTGGGACCGGCTGCGCGACGACCGCGCGGTCGAGGCGGTCTACGTCGCGACGCCCAACGCGCTGCACGCCGAGCAGGTGGTGCGCGCGGCGGGGGCGGGCAAGCACGTGCTCTGCGAGAAGCCGATGGCGACCAACGTCGCCGACGCGGAGCGCATGGTGCGGGCGTGCGCGGCGGCGGGGCGCAGGCTCATGGTCGCCTACCGCATCCAGTACGAGCCGCACAACCGCGCGGCGATGCGCATGGTGCGCGACTCCGGCCCGGGGCGCGGGCCGTTAGGCAAGATCACGCTGATCGAGATGGCCAACGGCCAGGCGCAGGGCGACCCGACGCAGTGGCGGCAGAAGCTCGCGCTCGCCGGGGGCGGCGCGCTCCCCGACGTCGGCATCTACTGCTTCAACACGGCGCGCTTCCTCACCGGCGAGGAGCCCGTCGAGGTCCGCGCGCAGCTCGTGGACCCCAAGGACGACCCGCGCTTCCGCGAGGTCGAGGAGACGGTCGTCTGGTCGATGCGCTTCCCGTCGGGCACGCTCGCCAACTGCTCGACGAGCTACGGCATTCACCAGTCGCGCCGCTACCGCGTGAACGGCGAGGACGGCTGGGTGGAGGTCGACCCGGCGTTCAGCTACGACGGGCTCCGCATGCGCGCCGCGCGTGCGGAGAACGGGCAGGAGCGGATCGCCGAGCTGCCGATGTCGCAGAAGAGCCAGTTCGCGCGCGAGGCCGACCACTTCTCGCAGTGCGTGCGGGAGAACCGCCAGCCGTATACGCCGGGCGAGGAGGGCGTGCAGGACCACCGCGTCCAGGCGGCGATCTACGAGGCGGCGCGCACCGGGCGGCCCGCCACGCTCGCCGCGGTGGCGGGGAAGGACGCGTTCCGCGGGCCGGCGCCGCAGGAGGAGATGGCCTAACGTCCGACGGCGTGGCGCCCACGGGCGCCGCGCGCCGACGTGTTACGCCTCGCGCGCGACGCCCGCGAACACGTCCGCGACGGCCATCGTGAACCCCGGGAGCACGGGCGCGGCGTCCGCGACCTCGGCGGCCCCGCGCTCGGCGAACGTGCGCCGCGCGCCGTCCGGGGCCACCGCCTCGACGCGGCGCCGGCGCGGGTCGAGCAGCCACATCAGTTCGACGCCGGCCGAGAAGAAATCGTCGAGCTTCTCGGCGACCTCCGCGTAGGTGTCGCTGGGCGAGAGCACCTCGACGCCGAAGTCGGGCGCGATCTGGAACAGGCCCTTGAGGGGAAGCTCGTCGGGTAGGCGCCCCGCGCGGACGAACGACACGTCCGGCCCGCGGATCGTGTCGTCCCGATGCGGGAGTGCGTAGCCCGTGTTGTCGCCGTAGACGCGGCCGAGCTGGTGCGCGCGGACGTAGTCACGGAGCGCGCCGTACATGTTGTCGACTACGTGCGCGTGCGCGCCGGCCGGGAACGGTGCCACGCGCACCTCCCCGTGCACGAGCTCCACGGGGGTGTCCCCCCACGGGTAGTTGAGGAACTCCTCGGCGGTCATCCGCTTCGGGACGGCCGCGGGCTGCAGGATGGTCGCCACGTAACCTCCGTCGAAGGCGGGCCCGGGTCCGCCCGCAAGCTACCGCCGAGGCGTCCTCAGGCCGAGCCCGCGCCGAAAACCGTTCGCGCCGCCTCGCGGAACCGCGCGTCCGCCCCGCCCACGAGCGGATCCCCGTGCCCGAACACCGCGGCGTCGAACGTCAGGCCGGCGAGCCGCCCGACCGACGCGGCGCCTAACACGAGGTCCTCGTAGCCCAGGCTCCAGCCGAGGCCGTTGCCATTGGCCAGCGCGTCGGCGGCCACCAGCACCCCGCCCGCGCCCGGGACCAGCAGCGCCACCTGCCCGGCCGCGTGCCCCGGCGCGTGCACCACGCGCACACCGCCGGCGAAGGGCAGCTCGTCGCCGTCGGCGAGCGGCCGGTCGGTCGCGCACGGCTCCATGCGCCGCGTCGCGGGGTCGAACCCCGCGACGAACGTGGCGGAGCCGGGCGCGGGGGTTTCGTGCATCGTCCGCCCGCCCCGCCCTTCGGCCACCATCGCCGCGTCGGCGGGGTGCATCATCACCTCGGCGCCGGTCAGGCGCTTGAGCTCCGCGAGGCTGCCCGTGTGGTCCACGTGCAGGTGGGTCGCGACGATCCAGCGCACGTCCTCCGGCCGGCGCCCGAGGGCGGCGACCCCGCTCAGGATCGCCCGCGCGCTGCCGGGGAGGCCGGTGTCGACCAGCGCCAGCGGCGCGCCGGGCGCGTCGCCGTCGGCGATCAGGTACGCGTGCACGATGCTGATCGGCAGGTCCCAGACGCCGGGGACGACCGGCGTCGGGGTGATCTGCTCGGGGACCGGCGGGTAGTGGCTCATCGCGGCGCGCGGAGGCGTTGGGTTGTGCTGCGTTAGGCCCGGACCGCCGCGGCGGCCGGCAGCGGCTGCGGCACCGGCCGCGGCGCCGGGGCCGGCGTCGGCACGCCGCGCCCGCCCTGGTCGCCGCGGTCGTCGTCGCCCGCGTCCTGCCCCGGCCGGGCCACCGTGCCCCTCGCCTTCCGGTGCGCCCAGCGCTGCTGCAGCGTGTCGAGGTACGTGTAGATCACCGGCGTCAGGTACAGCGTGACGAGCTGCGAGAAGAGCAGGCCGCCGACGACCGCGATGCCTAACGGCTGGCGGCTCTTGGCGCCGGCGCCGAGCGCGAGCGCGATCGGCAGCGTGCCGACGATCGCCGCGAGCGTGGTCATCGTGATCGGCCGGAAGCGCACCAGGCACGCCTCGAAGATGCTCTCCTCGGGGTCGAGGTTCCGCGTCCGCTCGGCCTCGACCGCGAAGTCGACCATCATGATCGCGTTCTTCTTCACGAGGCCGATCAGCAGCACGAGGCCGATGAAGGCGTAGACCGACAGCTCCTGGTTGAACACGTAGAGCGCGAGCAGCGCCCCGAACACCGCGAACGGCAGCCCCGAGAGGATCGTGATCGGGTGGATGAAGCTCTCGTAGAGCACGCCCAGGATCGCGTAGATGACGAGGATCGCGAGTACGAGGAGCGCGGCCAGCCCGGCCTGGCTCGACTGGAACGCCTGCGCCGTGCCGCCGAAGCTGGTGATGATCGACGAGGACGCCGGGATCACCTGCGCGGCCTGCTGCTCGACGTACTGCGTGGCCGTGCCGAGGGCGACGCCCGCGCGCAGGTTGAACGAGATCGTCACCGAGGGCACCTGCCCCGAGTGGTTGACCGAGAGCGGCGTGACCGTGTCGACCGTCGTCGTCACCGAGCCGAGCGGCACCGACGCGCCGGTCGTGCTCTTGACGTAGAGCAGGTTGAGCGCGCTCGGGTCGCGCTGGTCCTGCGGCTGGAGCTCCAGCACCACCCAGTACTGGTTGGTGGGCGTGTAGATCGTCGACACCTGGCGCGCGCCGTAGGCGTCGTAGAGCGTCTGCTCGATCGTCTGCACGCTCACGCCGTACGCGGCCGCGCGGGCGCGGTCGATCGCGAGCGACGCGGTCGGGTTGGAGAGGAACAGGTCGCTCGTCACGTCGCTCAGGAGCGACGAGTTCTGCAGCCGGAGCTGCAGCGCGCTCGCCGCGGCGTAGAGCGACTTGAGGTCGGTGCCCTGCATCGTGAACTGGTAGAGCGCCGCCGTCTGCCGCCCGCCGATCTGGATCGTCGGCGGGTTCTGCACGAAGCTCTGCAGGCCGGGGATGCGGTTGAGCTTCCCCGTCAGCTCGCGCGCTACCGCGTCGGCGTCGAGCGCGCGCGCCTTGGGGTCCTTGAGGCGCATCACGAGCCGCCCCTGGTTGCCCTGCGACGACGAGCCGACGGAACTCACGAACGCGGCGACGTTGGGGTCCTGCTGGACGATCTGCGCCGCCTGCTGCTGGTGCGCGACCATGTCCTCGAAGCTCGCGCCCTGCGCGCCTAACGTGGTCGCCGTCAGGAAGCTCGTGTCGTCGCTCGGCAGGAAGCTCGTCGGCACGGCCTTGTACACGAAGTACGTGCCGACGAGCGTGACCGCCGAGAGCGCGAGCACGAGCGGGCGGTGGTGCATCGTCCAGCGCAGCGTGCGCTCGTACGTGCGGTGCACCCACTCGTAGCCGCGCTCGAACAGGTCGAGCGCGGGGCGCAGGATCCGCGGCGCCTCGTCGTGCAGCGAGTCCTTGTGCTGGGCCGACGCGGCCGGGTTGCCCGACGGGTGCGCGAGCGACGGCTGCCCGGCGTTCGCCGAGGCCTGCGCTGGCACGGGCGCGCCGGTCGCCGTCGCGTGCGCCTGCTCGCCCGTCTTCGGGTCCGCGAGGCGCTGCCCCTCGTCGCCCGCCGCCTCGGGGGCGGCGTCCTTCAGGAAGCGCGAGGCGAGCATCGGCGTGATCGTCAGCGACACCACGCCCGAGATCAGGATCGAGACGGCGATCGTGACCGAGAACTCGCGGAACAGCCGCCCGATGATCCCGCCCATGAAGAGCAGCGGCAGGAACACCGCCGAGAGCGAGAGCGTCATCGAGAGCACGGTGAACGCGACCTCCTGCGACCCGTCCAGCGCGGCCGTCATCGCGTCCTTGCCCATCTCGCGGTGGCGCACGATGTTCTCGAGCACGACGATCGCGTCGTCGACGACGAAGCCCACGGCCAGCGTCAGCGCCATGAGCGACAGGTTGTCGAGCGAGTAGTTGAGCGCCTTCATCGCCGCGAACGTCCCGGCGATCGACAGCGGCAGCGCGAGCGACGGGATCGCGGTCGCGCGCGGCGAGCGCAGGAACAGGAACACCACGAGCACGACGAGCGCGAGCGTCAGCAGCAGCGTGAGCTCGACGTCGCGCACGCCCTCGCGGATCGTCTGCGAGCGGTCGTACAGGATCGCCATGTTGATGCCCGCCGGCACGTTGGCCGTGAGCTTGGGCAGCAGCGCCTTGACGTTGTCCGCGACCTCGACCGTGTTGGTCCCCGGCTGGCGCTGGATGGCGAGCGTAATCGAGCGGGTGATCGGCCGCCCGGCCTCGGGGTTGCCGAACCACGCGGCCGTCTTGTCGTTCTGCACGCCGTCGACGACGTTGGCCACGTCGCGCAGGCGGATCGGCGCGCCGTTGCGGTACGTCACGACCAGGTTGCCGAACTCCGAGGCCTCGCTCAGCTGGCCGTTGGCCTGCACCACGTACGCCCGGTTGGGCCCGTAGAGCGTGCCGCTCGGCAGGTTGGGGCTCTGCGCGGCCACCGCGGTCGCGACGTCCTGCGTGCCCAGCTGCAGCAGCGCCAGGCGGCGCGGGTCCATCTGCACCCGGACCGCGCGCTTCTGCGCGCCGAAGACCTGCACCTGCGCGACGCCGTTGATCGTCGAGATCTGCTGCGCGAGGTTGGTCTCCGCGATCTCGTCGACGTCCGACAGCTTCATCGTCGGCGACGAGAGCGTCACGTAGAGGATCGGCGTGTTGGCCGGATTCACCTTCTGGTACGAGGGCGGGATGATGCCCTGCGGCAGCGTGCGCAGCGTCGCGCTGATCGCCGCCTGCACGTCCTGCGCGGCCGCGTCGACGTCGCGGTCCAGGGAGAACTGGATCGTGATCGACGTCGAGCCGAGCGTGCTCGACGACGTCATGTTGTCGATGCCGGCGATGGTCGAGAACTGCTTCTCGAGCACCGTGGCCACGGACGAGGCCATCGTCTCGGGGCTCGCGCCGGGGAGCGACGCGTTGACGGTGACGGTCGGGTAGTCGACGTTGGGCAGGTCGCTCACCGGCAGCGAGCGCCACGCGAAGAAGCCCGCCGCCAAGAGCGACAGCAGGAACAGCGTGGTCATCACCGGCCGCCGGATGAACGGGGCGACGAAATTCATCGGAGGGTCCTGGTCCTGGGCGGTCCTAAACGGTCCTAAACGGCGGTCAGTTGTTCCGGCCCGCGGCGCCGGAGGCGGCGACGCGCTCGGGGGCGGTGCCGCTGGCGGTCCCGCCCCGGCCCGGGGCCGTCGGCCCGTTCGGGCCGCGCTCGGCGTTGGCCGCAGCCCCGGGCTGCGCGGCGCCCGGCACCTGCACGGCCACGGTGCGCGCAACCTTCATGTCAGCGCCGGGCGTGAGGCGCGACTGCCCGTCGGCGACGACCGTGTCGCCCACCGACAGCCCCTTCGTGATGATCGTGACCGGCCCGGCCGCGCGGTCGACCGTGACCGCCACCTGCCGGGCCTTCCCGCCGGGCCCGGGCATGAACACGTACTCGCCCTGCGGCCCCTCCTGCACCGCCGTGCTCGGCACCAGGACAGCGTTCCGCGTCTCGCCCAGCGTCAGCGTCAGCGGCAGGAACGAGCCCGGCCACAGCCGCCGGTCCGTGTTGGCGAAGCGCGCCTTGAGGTTGAGCGTGCCCGTCACGGTGTCGATCGCGTTGTCGATGAAGTCGACCGAGCCGTGCTCGACCGCGCCGTTGACGAGCGGCCCGGTGATCGTCACGTCGAGCGGGTGCCCCGCCTGGCGCGCCTGCCGCACCTGCGGCAGCACGCCGTCGGGCACCGGGAAGCGCACGAGCACCGGCGCGATCGCGTTGATCGTCACGAGCGGCACCGGGTTGGGCGCGCGCACCTGGTTGCCGAGGCGCACGTTGAGGTTGCCCGTCCTGCCGCTGATTGGCGCGCGAATGGCCGTGTAGCTCAGGTTGACGCGCGCGGCGTCGACCTGCGCCTGGTCGGCCGCGATCGTCGCGCCGATCGCGTTGGCCTGCGCCTGGATGGTCTGCGCCTGCGACTGCGTCACGTAGCCCTGGCTGACGAGCGAGCCGTAGCGCGCCGCGTCGGCACGGCTCGCCACCGCCGTGGCCTGGTCGCGCGCCAGCGTCGCCTGCGCCTGCGCGAGCGCGGCCTGGTACGGCCGCGGGTCGATGACGAAGAGCACCTGCCCCGCGCGCACCTCGTCGCCCTCGTTGAAGCGCACCTCGGTGATCGCGCCCTGCGCCTGCGGCTGGATCGCGACCGTCTGGGTGGGCTCGACGGTGCCGTTGGTGACGAAGGTGAGTGGCACGGTGCCCGTGGTCGCCGTCGCGACCGTGACCGGCACGGCGGACTTGGGCCGCGGAGGCGGCTCGCGCTTGCAGGCCGCGAACAGCACGCCGGCGAGCCCGAGGGCGAGTCGGCGGAACGAAGACGAAGGGCGCATCACCGGGAAGAGTTCGAAGTCGAGAGCGGCGTAGAAGCGGGCACCGCGGGCGCGGCCACCGCGGGCAGCTCGCCCCGGAGGCCGAGGATGCCCGCGTTGCGCGCGAGCTGGGCGAGCGAGGTCGCCCACGCCCAGCGCGCCTGCGCCAGCTGCGAGCGCGCGGTGGCGAGCGTGGTCTGGGCGTTGAGCAGGTCGACGATCGTCCCCACCCCCGCCTGGTAGCGCCCGAACGCCACCTCGGCGTTGCGCTCCGCGCTAGCGAGCAGGAGTTCGTTGGCCGTGAGGCGGTCGGCGCTCTGGCGCAGCACGTCGGCCGCGGTCACGACCTGGTTGACGGTCGACGTGGTGAGCGCGTCGGCGCGCGAGCGCGCGGCGTCGGCGTTCGCGTTGGCCGCCTCGAGCGTCGCCCGCCGCGCCCCGCCGTCGAACAACGGCAGCGACAGGCCGACCGAGACGTTGTACGTCGTCCCGTTGATCGGCACCGCGCCGCCGTAGATCTGGTTGTAGCCCGCCGTGCCGCTCACGGTCACCTGCGGCAGCAGCGCGGAGCGCGCCACGCGCACCTGCTGCTGCGCGGCGAGCGCCTGGTCGCGCGACGCGTCCACGTCGGGGCGCGTGCGCACCGCGTGCGCCACCAGCGTGTCCACGCGCGCCGTGAGCTGCGTGGTCACGTCGGTCGCCGCACTCCCCGTCGGCGCCCGCTCGGCGGCGATCGAGAACGGCACGTCGGAGCGCGTGTTGATGATCGTCGCGAGCGTGTCGCGCGAGTTGGACAGGCTGGTGCGCGCGTTGAGCAGCGTGACGCGCGCCTGCGCGAGCGCGGTCGCCGCCTGCAGCGTGTCGGCCACGGTGGCGAGCCCGGCGCGGAAGAGCGCGACCGAGGCGTCGCGGCTCGCCGTCGCGGTACGCACGTTGGCCTCGCCCGCCGTCACGACGTCGCGCGAGCTCTGGTAGCCGAAGTACGCCGTCTCGGCCTGCAGCAGCGTGTTGACGACCGTCGCGTCGAGCGTCGCGCCCGCGGCGTTGGCCGTCTCGCGCGCGCTGCCGATCTGCCCCGAGCGCCCGCCGAAGTCGAAGGCGAGGAAGGTGAGCCCGACCGACGGGGTGAACGCGGTGCGCGTCGTGGCCGCGGTGCCGGCGACGGGGAGCGACGTCGTCGTGGTCGTCCCGCCCGCCCCGGTGCCGCCGGTCCCCGTTCCGGTGCCTGTACCGGTGCCCGTTCCCGTTCCGGTCCCCGTGCCGGTCCCCGTGCCGCCGGTGCCGGTCCCCGTCCCGCCCGAGCCGGCGCCACCGGTGCCGGTACCGCCGGACGCGGTGGTTGTGACCCCGCCGCCGGCGAGGCCGAGCGTGCGCGAGTGGGTGAACCCCGGGTTGAAGGCGACGACCGGGAAGACGGCCGCACGCGTCGAGAGGAACTGCGCCCGCGCGGACTGCGCGTTCGCCACGGCCGCGGTGGTCGACGGGTTGGCGCGGAGCGCCGCGTCGAGCACGTCCGCCAGGCTGAGCGGCCGCCCGGCGAGCGCGGCGGGCGTGGCCGGCGCGCCGGGAGCGAGTCCGCCCGCCTGCCGGGGCAGGTCCGGCACGCGCTCGGTCTGCGCGGGCACAGTGCCGCCGAACAGCGGCTGCGGCGGGACGACGCGCGCCGCGGTGCTGGGCGCGCCGATCGGCGCGCGACTGTCGAGCGGCGGCACCGGTGGACGCCCCGCGGGCGGGTCCACCGCGCGCGGGTCGGCGCCGCGCAGGTCGCGCGCGGTCGGCCCGCGGAGCGCCGCGGCCAGCGGCCCCTGAGCGGCGGTGGGACCGGTCGCGGGACCGGTCGCGGGCGCGTTGGCGGGGCTCGCCGTCGTCGCCGGAGCGGGGGCGCCGCTCGTCGTGTCGCGCGCGGCGGCTGGCCGGACCTGTGGTGCCGGCTGCGCCTGCGGCGCTTGCTGCGCGCGCGCCCGCGCGGGCGCCATGATTCCCACCCCCACGAAACCGGCGAGGAGCGCCGAGGCTCGCCGCGTGATGCGGCGCCCGCCCGAGCGCGCGACCGCGCGTTCGACGTCGCTATCCACGGGATCGACGGCGCCCGGGCGCGGCGCGAGCCCGTCGAAGGCGAGCGAGACGATCACCGACGCCGGCGCGTCCGGCCCGCCCGCGTCCGCCGACGCGTGCTCGATGCGGTCGCCGTAGTCGCCGCGGAAGATCGCCGCGAAATAGCGCACGATCACCGGCGTCGGGATGTCCGCGCGGCAGTCGCCCTCGGCCTTGGCCCGGTCGACGAGGGCGCCGATCCGCTCCCACACGCCGCGGCGGGCCGCGACCACCGCCGCCGAGCCGTCGACCACGCTCCGCGGCAGCTCGACGCGCGTGGCCCACACGCCCGCGCGCCGGGCGAGCGCGCCGCGCAGCACGCGCTCCAGCTGGGGCCGCGCCCGTGCGCCCTCACGGATCGCCCGTTCGGCGCCCTCGAGGTCGTCGGTCGCGCGGCCGAGCCGCCGGAGCGTGACCGCCACGGCCACCGCGTCCTTGGACGGGAAGTGCTGATAGAGCGTCGGCTTGGAGATCCCGACGTGACTGGCGATCTCGTCCATGCTCGTCGCGGCGTAGCCGCGCTCGGCGAGCAGTTCGGTGGCCGCGTCGAGGATGGCGGCTTCGCGCATCCGCCGCTGCCGTTCCTGCCACGACAGCGCGTCGGGTCGCCCGTCGGGGCGGGGGAGGTCCATCGATGAGTTCCGGCGTTGAACAATGAAGGCCCCGACCGCGGAGTCATCGATCTGGCCCGCGCGTTCGGTGGCTTTACTCCTCAGTAAACGCAGGAAACCGGCCGGGCGTTGTGCGCGGGGCCGGGTCGGGCACTTTGTACGTCTGCCTGTTGATGAGTTTGCCCGCGCGTTCCCGCTCGCCGTCCGCCCCATGCCGCCCGCCTCGCGACTCTTTCGCTCGCTCCTGCTCGACGTCGATTCGACCCTCGCCGGGGTCGAAGGGATCGACTGGCTCGCCGCGCGCCGCGGGTCCGAGGCGGCCGCGGCGGTGGCGGACGCGACCGAGCGCGCGATGCGCGGCGAACTGCCGCTCGACGCGGTCTACGGCGAGCGGCTCGCGCGCGTGCGGCCGGGCCGCGCGGATTGTGTGGCGCTCGCCGACGCCTACGCCGCCGCGATCGCGCCGGGGGCGGCCGACGCGCTCGCCCGCATCCGCGCGGCGGGGACGCGCGTCGCGCTCGTCAGCGGCGGCTTGCGGCAGGGCATCCTCCCGTTCGCGCGCACGCTCGGCTTCGCGCCCGACGACGTGTACGCGGTGGACGTCGTCTTCGACGCGGGGGGCGGCTACTTCGCCTACGACGCCGGCTCGCCGCTCGCGACGCAGGGCGGCAAGGGGGAGGTCGCCCGGCGCGTGCTCGCGGCGTGGGGCGACGGGGCGCGTCCCGCGCTCGGCTGCGGCGACGGGAGTACCGACGTGGCGCTGCGCGGCGACGGCGCGTGCGACGCGTTGGCGGCGTTCACCGGCATCGCGCGGCGCGAGGCGGTGGTCGCGGCGGCCGATTACGTCGTCGACGGCTTCGACGCGCTCGCGGCACTCGTGCTCCGCGGGAACTGACCGAACGCGGACCGCCGAGTTGAGCGGCGGGATGGCTCGGCTAGCTTGCGAGCGTTACACCACAGGAGGGAGGTATGACCGTGACGATCGACCTCGACCCCGCGCTCCTCGCACGTGTAGAGGCGCAGGCAGCGCGCGAGGGTACCACGCCCGCGCAACTCGTCGGGCGGATTGTAGAGACTCAGCTGGGCGGCGCGGCGGCGCATGCGGCGGCGTCCGCACCCGCCATCCCTGCACAGCGTGCCTGCCCGCCCCTCCCTGTGTTCGACGGCGGGGGTTTCCCGCCGAGCGTCGCCCCGTACCGCAACGCGTCGGCGGCGGTCGACGCCGAGGAAGACGAGAAGTACCTGCGATTCGCCCGTGGAGAATTGCCCGCGACGTGACTCCCGACGTCAACGTGTTAGTTGCGGCTTAGTTGCGGCGGCCCGCTTCGACCACGCACACCACGCCGTCGCGACTACGTGGATCGACGGGGCGCTCGACCACGCCGCACGCGGCGGGATGTTTGTCCTGCTGCCGATGGTGGTCGCGGGCTACTTGCGGGTGGTCCGCATCGCGTCGATCACTCCCACGCCCATCTCGGCGACGCGGGCCCTGACGTTTGTCGAGGAGTTGTTGCAGCGGCCGAATGTCGTGCTCGCATCGGTAGGGCGCGAATGGCCCGTGTTCGCCGACCTGTACCGGACGCGCGCACCAGTCGGGGGTGACGTGACCGACGCGTGGATTGCCGCCGCCGTGCTGCACCTCGACGAACACCTCGTCACCTTGGACCACGACTTCGTGCGCCCGCTTCCCCCCGACCGCCTTACCATGCTCGCCCCGAACGCGTCGTGACCACGCCGAACGTCGTGCCTAACAGCTCCTTCGGCACCTTCTTCCTCCCCGGCCCCACCGAGGTCCGCCCCGAGGTCCTCGCCGCGATGACGCGGCCGATGATCGCGCACCGCGGCGCGGCGTTCGAGGCGCTCTACGCCCGCTGCGACGCGGGGCTGCGGCGCGTCTTCAAGACGGCCCGCCCGGTGTTCATCTCGAGCTCCTCGGCGACGGGGCTCATGGAGGCGGCGGTGCGCTGCGCCCGCCCGGGCCCCGTACTCGCGGTCGTGAACGGCGCGTTCAGCGAGCGCTTCGCCGAGATCGCGCGCGCGTGCGGGCGGGAGGTCGACGTGCTCGCCGTGCCGTTCGGGCGCGCGGCGGACCCGGACGACGTGGCGCGGCAGTTGAGCCGGCGGGCGTACGCCGCGGTCACCGTCGCCCACTCCGAGACGTCGAGCGGCGCGCTCACCGACGTCGTCGCGCTCGGCGCCGCGGCGCGCGCGCACGGCGCCCGCATGCTCGTCGACAGCGTCACCGCACTCGGCGCCGCGCCGCTCGACTTCGACGCGTCGGGGCTCGATTTCGTGCTCACCGGCTCCCAAAAGGCGCTCGCGCTGCCGCCGGGGCTCGCGTTCGCGGCCGTGGGCGAGGGCTACCTGGCGGAGGTCGGCGCGGCGCCCGACCGCGGGCGCTACTTCGACGTCGCCGAGTTCGCCGCCTTCGCCGCCAAGCGGCAGACGCCCAACACGCCCGCGCTCTCGCTCTTCTACGCGCTCGAGGCGCAGCTCGCGCGCACGGTCGGCGTCGACGCCGCCGCGGGCGCCGCCGCGGCGCTCGCCCCGGAGCCGGTCGAGGCGCGCTGGGCGCGGCACGCGGCGCTCGCCGCGCAGACGTGGGCGTGGGCCGAAGCGTGCGGGGGCCGGTTCGGAATCGCGGTGCTCGCGCCGGAAGGGGAGCGGTCGCCGACGGTGAGCGCGATCACACTCCCCACGAGCGTGGCGCCCGCGGCGGTGGTGGCGGCGGTCGCGCGGCGCGGCTACGTCGTGGGCGGCGGGTATGGCGCGGGCAAGGGGTCGACGTTCCGCATCGGCCACATGGGCGACCACACAGCCGAGGGGCTGGCCGGCTGCCTGGCCGCATGCACGGAGGCGCTCGCGGAGATCGTCGGGCGGTAGCGGCGCCCACGCCCCCGTGGAACTCCTTGCTTGACGGGCGCGTTCGCGGGCGGTAGGGTCGGACGAATTCCGTTGCGGCCACACCGTTTGGCGGCCGCCGGACCCCACCTTTCCCCTCCCGCTGCTCGCCCCGCCGATGAGCGACACCCCGCTGTTGCCGGGCGTGCGAGAGCTCGCGCTGTCCCGGTCCGATCTCGGCCCGGCGCCCCGTGCCCCGGATTCCGACGGCGTCGCCGAAGCGCGCGTCCGCACGACCGCGGCGCGCGCGCTCGACGCGATCGCCCACGCGGGGTTGCAGCCCGCGATCGAGCGCGCCCATGCGGCCGTCGACGCGCGGGACGTGCTCCGGACCGAGCTGGACGCCACGCGCGTGGCGCTCTGCGACGCGGTGCGGGCCCTCGCCGCGCGCCTGCGCGCCGACGGCGCACCGCCCGAGCGCATGCTCGTCCTCGTCAAGGACGCCGTGCGCGGCGGCGCGCCCGCCGGCACCGACCCGGCCGTCGTACGCGAGTTGATGGGCGACGCCGTCCGCTGCGGGATCGGCGCGTA
Organism: Gemmatimonadetes bacterium T265; assembly: GCA_019973575.1. Classification (NCBI taxonomy): domain Bacteria; kingdom Pseudomonadati; phylum Gemmatimonadota; species Gemmatimonadetes bacterium T265. Next base: position 1,063,020 of record BPUI01000001.1, on the reverse strand, counting down.
CTACGCGGCGGCCTAACCGGTAGTCACCTGACCGGGGCGGCCCGCGAGGGCCGCGGCGCGTTAGGCGCGTTAGGCGTCCGCGCCCTCGTCCGCGGGCGGGTCGTCCATCAGCACGATCACCCCGGCCGGCGCCGGCTCGCCCCGCACGGCGAGCGGCAGGACCGAGGTGCGGCACCGGATCGCGCGCCCGCGCCGGTTGGTCGCGTCGAGCGTGACCTCGTAGCGCGGCGCGTCGCCGCCGAGCGCCGCGCGGGCGGCGTCGCCGAGGCGCGCGACCGGGAAGCCGATGTCGAGCGACAGGAAGGGAAGCCCCATGACCTCATCGGCGCGCAGCCCCCACAATTCCTCGGCCCGCGCGTTCCACACGAGAACACGGAGCTCGGGGTCGAGCACCGCGACCGCGCTCCCGACGCTCGAGAACACCGAGTCGAGGAAGTCGTTGAGCTGGTTCAGCTCGTCGCTGCGCTGCCGCAGCTCGTCGTTGATCGTCTGCAGCTCCTCGTTGGTGCTCTGGAGTTCCTCGTTCATCGTCTCGAGCTCCTCGTTGGTGCTCTGGAGCTCTTCGTTCGTCGTCTCGAGCTCCTCGACCGTGGAGTGCAGCTCCTCGTTCGTGGTCTCGAGTTCCTCGTTGGTGCTCTGCAGTTCCTGGTAGGCCGCCTCCAGCTCCTGCTGCGACTCCTGGAGCTGCTGCTCGAGCTGCTTGTGGCGCGTGACCTCGGTGAAGGTCACGCTCGCGCCGGTCGAGGCCGCGCCGAAGGGGGGGGCCCCGTCGGGCGGGGCGAACAGCGGCGTGACGACGATGTCGAACCAGCGCTGCTCGCCGTCCGGGGCGCGCCACGGCACCTCCTGGCGCGCGACCGTGCGCAGCTCCACGTGCGCCTGGTCGATGACCGAGCGCAGCTCGAACGGCCGGTACGACACCTCCAGGTCCTGCAGCGGGCGCCCGAGGTCGGGCGCGCTCAGGTGGAAGAGGGCGCGCGCGCGGTCGTTCACGGCCGCCATCCGCCCGCCGCGGTCGACGACGAACTGCGCCACCGTGCTCGCGTCGAACCCGGCCTCGCGCAGGTCGCCGTCGGGCGACCGCGCCCCGTCGCCGGCGGGGCCGCGCGGGGGCGCGCCATCGGCCGCGCCGCGGTCGCGCCGCGCGAGGCCGCCTGCGCGCACGGCCTTCGCGAACACCCGCTTCTTGAGGTCGAGCGGGACGAACAGGGTGGTCTGCGTGAGCAGTGTTTCGGCCCGGCCGAGCAGCAGCACGCCGCCCTCGTTGAGGGCGAAGTGGAAGCGCGCCAGCACGCGCCCCTGGGTGGGCGCGTCGAAGTACATCAGCGTGTTGCGGCACGTGAGCAGGTCGATGCGCGAGATTGGCGCGTCGCGCATCAAATCATTCCGGCCGAAGATGAGCAGCCGGCGCAGGTCCTTGCGGAAGCACCAGCGCACCCCGTCGCGCTCGAAGTAGCGCTCCAGCAGCTCGGCGGGCAGGTCGGCCACGTCGCGCTCGTCGTACGTGCCCTGGCGCGCGACCGCGAGCGCTTCGTCGTCGACGTCGGTGCCGTAAATCTTCACGCGGTCGCGGAACTGCTCGGCCCCGAGCGCCTCGGCCAGCACGATGGCCAGCGTGTACACCTCCTGGCCCGTGGCGCAGCCCGCGCACCAGACGCGGATCGGGTCGCCCGGCGCCTTGGCCTCGATCAGCCGCGGCAGCACCTCGGCGCGCAGGTACGCCCACGGCTCGTCGTCGCGGAAGAAGGTGGTCACGTTGATGAGGATCGTGTTGAAGAGTTGGATGTACTCTTCGGCGTGGGTCCGCAGAAAGTCGCGATAGGTCGCGAAGTCCTCGACGTCGACGACGCGCATGCGTTTGGCGACGCGCCGTGCGAGCCCCACGCGCTTGTAGCCTCGGAGGTCGAAGTTGCGTTCGGCGCGCAGATCGTCGAGGAGGGCGTCGAAGTCGGGGCCGGGTTCGGAGGGCGGCGTCGCCGGACGGCGGTCGGACATCAGGCCGCGTCGACGTGGCCCGGGAGCTCGGCGAGGAGGTCGCGGAGCACCGCGCCGCGCCGCTCGAGGTGCGCCGCGCGCGCCCGGAAGTACGTCGCGCTCTGCGAGCGCCCTTGCCGGCCCGATCGGTCGGCGACGCGCGCGGCAATGGCCGCGCTCTCTTCGAGCGCGGTGAGCGCGGTCCAGATCGCGTCCTCGACCGAGTGCGCCTTGTGGTCGACCAGGCCCGGCTCGGTGTACGAGTGCCCGACGCGGCAGCGGTAGCGCACGAGTTTCCCCTCTTCCAACTCCCACAGGCTGCCGTGGCACTCGGGGCAGGTATAGCCCGACACGGTCCCGCCGAGACGCTCGTTGATACGCGCGCCGCCGTCGACGTGGCCGATACCGGTCGCGAGGTCGGCGGCGTGGTGGAGCGGCGTGTCGTCGCACAGCTCCGCGGGCGCGGCCCGTGCGGCCCCCCCATTCGGGCCGGCGCCGGCCGCGGCGGCGGTCGTGCCGTTCTCCGCCAACTGATGCTCGTCGGGATCGACGGCGGCGACCTCCGTCACGGCGTCGAGCGCGAGCGCGTCCGCCGGCGGCGCGGAACGCGCTGGCCACGGCGTGTCGGTCGCGAGGGCGGCGAGCAAGGGGCCGACTTCGGGCGCCGGCAGGACCCAGTCGACGTCGACGTTCTCGATCGCGTTCCGCGGCATGCTCGGGTACAGCGCGTCCTCCGGGTCCTGGACCACGGCGAGTCCGCCGCGGTGCTTGATCGCGAAGAGCCCGCGGGTGCCGTCGTCGAGGTTGCCGGTGAGCACCACGCCGACCACGCGCGGGCCGTACGCCGCCGCGGCACTCCGGAAGAGCGGGTCGATGGCCGGGCGGTGGCCGTTCTCGCGCGGGCCGCGTAGGAGGCGCACGCGGTCGTCCTCGAGCAGCAGGTGGTGATCCGGGGGGGCGACGTACACGACGCCCGGGCGCACCGGCGCGCCGTCGTAGGCGCTCACGCACACGAGGCGTGTCGAGCGGCCGAGGATGTGCGCGAGCACGCTCGGCACCGATGGCGGGATGTGCAGCACCACGCAGACCGTGCCGTTGTAGTCCGGCGGGAGCGTCCCGAGGACGACCTTGAGCGCCTCGACCCCGCCCGCGGACGCGCCGATGACGACGATGTCGCGCCGGACGCTCGTCGCGGGCGGCGCGGGGGTCGGATCCGGCGCGTCCACCACCTCGTCGTTCTCGAACGGACGAGCATCTCGTTTGGCTTCCATGTAGCAACACTATACACTGCGTACGACGGGGGCGGGCGCCGACGGGACGCGGGGAGGACAATAGTGACGACGTACGCGGAATTCGAGGAGTTCGCCGACCAGATCGGCGAGCGGCGCCGCCGGGCCGAGCGGCTGACGCCGCCGCTCCTGCTCGCGCTCGGGCTCGTCGCAGGGCCGGCGCTCGACGTTGCGGCGCGCGCGCCGGCGGCCCCGCTCCGCGCCGCCTCGCACCTGCTCGCCGACACGCTCGACGACCTGGGGCGTGCGGAGGAAGAGCTGCGCACGCAGAACGAGGCCCTGTTCGCCGCGCGTACCGAGCTCGAAGGCGAACAGCAGGCGCTCCGCGACCTCTTCGACCTCGCGCCCGCCGCGTACGTGGTGACGGACGCGGGCGGGGTGCTCGTCCGGCTCAACCAGGCGGCGCTCGCGTTGCTCGCGCGGCCGGCCAACGTGGCCTTCGGAAAGCCGCTCGCCGCGTACGTGGCCCTCGCCGACCGCACGGCGTTCCGCACGGCGCTCGCGCGCGTGGTCGGGAGCGGGCAGACCGAAACGTGGCGGGTCCGCTTCGTCCCGCGCGCGGGCGAGCCGGTCGAGTGCCGCGTCCATGTGCGCGCGGTGCGCGCGGCGTCGCACCCGGCGGCGCCCGACGGCGCGGCGCCGTCCGTCCTGCACTGGGTCATCACCGAAGAGCCGTGGGAGCTCGGTGACGACCTCGTCTGACCTCGTCTGCTGCCCGCTTCTGTAACCTTCGTGGTGTGATGTCGATTCAGAATCTCGTGGTCCGCCCGTTCCCCGGGTCGGCCGGTCCCACCACCCGCCCCCAAGTCGACGCCGAGCTCGACGCGGCCGCGGGCGCGCTCGTCGACGCCCTGCGCGGCGTCGTCCACGCGCTGCGCGGCGCGTCGCGCACGGCGGAGCAGCAACTCGGCGTGCACGGCGCGGAGCTGCACGTGCTGCGCAAGCTCGCCGAGCAGCCCGCCGCCGCGCTGGCCGAGTTGGCGGCGCGGACGCAGACCGACCCGAGCACCGCGAGCGTGGTGGTGCGCGGTCTGGTCGAGCGCGGGCTCGTCACGCGCTCGGTCGCGCCCGACGACCGGCGGCGCACGCCGATCGCGATCACGGCCGCGGGCCGCCGGGTGCTGCGCGCCGCGCCCGAGCCCGCGCACACCCGCGTCGCCCGCGCCGCCGCGCCGCTCGACGCGGGCGAGGTGCGGGCCCTGGCGGCCCGGCTCGACGGATTGGCGGCGCGGCTGACGACCGCGCGGGGGGCCGACGGGGCCGAGCCGTCCGAGCGGGATCTCCTCGCCGTCGACGCGCCGTAGGGGCCGCGGTGGACGCGCCGGCCGGCCGCGAGGAGCTGTGGGCGCGCCTCCGGGCACAGCGGGCGGCGAGTCTGCACTTTTGCGCGCGGGCCGACGCCGAGCGGCGCCGCGCGGTCGAGCTGCGCGACCTCATGGCCGAGCAGAGCCACGCGTGGCGGCGGTGGCACCGCCTGTGGAGCCACGTCGCCGTTGGCGGGCCGGTGTCGGGGCGCGCGGGGCAGGCCCGGCCGCTCGTGCGGGTGTGCATGTACTGCGCGCGCGTGCACTCGGCGCTGGATCTCGCGCGCGACGAGGCCGAGGCGGACGCGGCGTGGCGCCCGGTCCCGCACTGGGTGCGCGACGGGCTGCGCGAGGGCAAGCTGCGCGTGATCCCCTCGCACGGCATGTGTCCGGCGTGCGCGCGGCAGCGCGGGATGGATTGACGTCGGCGGCCGCGCCCGGCGTGCGCCCGTATTTTGCTCTTCTGAGACCTTTTATATGACTCCGCCCGCGCTGCCCGCCGATTTCCCGCCCCCGGGTGGAGCGCCTGCGGACGATCGTGCGGACGGCCCGCCGTCCGCCATCCGGTCTCCCGCCGCACACGCGTCCGGGCGCCGGGCGATCCGCGCGGCCTCGGCGCTCGCCGTCGAGCACGCGCAGGCGCTGCAAGGGAAGCTCCTGCACGTGGGCGACACGATGCCCACGCCCGAGGCGAGCGCCGTCAAGCTCGTCGAGGGCGTGCTGGCCGAGCTCGGGGCGGCGATGGCCGTCGCCTACCGGGTCGCCGACGACGGCGAGACGGTGGAGGCGGTGGGGGCGACGCGCGACCTGGCGGAGTTGCCGTTCGGGGGCCGGCACGTTCCGGTGTCGGCCGACCTGCTCGTGTGTGACGCGGTGCGCACCGGGCGCGTGCTGCACCGCCCCACGCGCGCGGCGTTGCTGACGAGCTACCCGGAGCTCCGGCCGGCCGTGGAGCGGATGGGGATCGAGGCGGCGGCGGCGTTTCCCGCGCGGCACATGGGGCGCGTGCACGGGGCGCTCGTGCTGGCCTGGGACACGCCCCGGCGCCTAACATCGGCCGAGCAGACCCAGCTGCACGCGCGCGCCGGCCGGCTGGCGCGGGCGCTGGCCTACGCGCGCCTGTACTACGCCGAGCGCGCCGCGCACGCGGAGGCGGAGCGCCTGCGGGACCAGGCCGAGTCGGCGCGGCGCGAGGCCGAGGCGGCCAACCGGGCGAAGGACGACTTTCTCGCGGTGGTCTCGCACGAGCTGCGCACGCCGATGCAGGCGATCCTCGGCTTCTCGGACCTGTTAGGCACCGAAATCGCGGGCCCGCTCGCGCCGCGGCAGCACGACTACGTGCGGCGCGTGCAGGCGGCCGGCGGCCAGCTGCTCGACACGATCGAGAACCTGCTCGGCTTCGCGCGGGCGCAGGCCGGCAAGGAGGTGGTCGACGCGGCGGCGTTCGACGCGGCGGCGGTCGTCGTGCAGGTGCTCGACATCGCCGCGCCGCTCGCCGGCCGCAAGGGCGTCGAGCTCGTGCAGGAAGGGGCGCCGTCCGACGTGGCGGTCGTGAGCGACGAGCGCAAGTTCCGGCAGATCGTCACCAACCTCGTCGCCAACGCGGTCAAGTTCACGGACCGAGGCCGCGTCACGGCCGAGGCGGCGGTGGTGCACGACGCGGTCGCGGGCGCGCGGCTGCGCGTCACGGTCCGCGACACGGGGATCGGCATCGCCGCCGACCAGCTCGCGCGGGTGTTCGAGCCGTTCGTGCAGGCGGCGGCCGGGCCGGGAGGGCAGACGACGACGCGGCCGGCGGGGGGGACGGGACTCGGGCTCAGCATCGTGCGGCAGCTGGCCCGGTTGCTCGGTGGAGAGGTGAGCGCGACGAGTGTCGTAGGGGAGGGGAGTACGTTCGTTGTGGAGGTTCCGCGGGTGTATGGAGGGGCGGGACGGTAGTACCGTTCGCGTTGGTGCCGCTGACGGGAGTGCTGCACCCGCTCCTCACGGGCTGCTCCTCCCAATCACCATTCCACCTTCTGCATCGAACAAATGCAGCGCCCCCGGATCGAGCACGAACTGCGCGACCCCGCCCGCGGGGGGCAGCGGTGCGTCCGGGGCGAGGCGCGCCGTGAGCTCGGCCGCGCCGCGCCGCGAGTGGGCGAGTAGCTCGTGGCCTAACGGTTCGGCCAGCTCGACGCGCATCGCGAGCGTGGGCCGCGCGGGGTCCGGGGTGGCAGCGGCGACCGCGACGTGTTCCGGCCGGACGCCCAGGAGTGCCTCGCGGCCGGAAGGGAGGTGCGCCTGGGCCGCCGCGAGGAGCGCGGGGGGGAGTTCGACGGCGAGCGCCTCGGCGCCGGCGACGACGAACGTGCCGGCCGCGGGGTCGACCTGGCCGCGGAACAGGTTCATCGGCGGCGAGCCGACGAACGCGGCCACGAACGCCGTGCGCGGGCGCGCGTAGAGGGCGGCCGGGGCGTCGATCTGCTCCACCTGCCCCGCGCGCATCACGACGATGCGGTCGCCGAGCGTCATCGCCTCGACCTGGTCGTGCGTGACGTAGATCGTCGTCGCGCCGAGGCGGCGGTGGAGGGCGGCGATCTCGCGGCGCATCTGGCCGCGGAGCTTCGCGTCGAGGTTGGAGAGCGGCTCGTCGAACAGAAAGACGCGCGGCTCGCGGACGATGGCGCGGCCGATCGCGACGCGCTGGCGCTGGCCGCCCGAGAGCTGTTTGGGGAGGCGGTCGAGGAGCGGCGTGAGGTCGAGCGTGTCGGCCACCGCGCGCACGCGCGCGTCGACGTCGGCGGCCGGGCGTTTGCGGAGCCGGAGCGCGAAGCCCATGTTTTCGCGCACCGTCATCTGCGGGTAGAGCGCGTAGGTCTGGAAGACCATCGCGATGTCGCGGTGCGCGGGGGGCTCGCCGGTGACGTCGCGGCCGCCGATCATGACCCGCCCGCCGCTCACCGGCTCGAGCCCGGCGATCATGCGGAGGGTCGTGCTCTTGCCGCAGCCCGACGGGCCGACGAGCACGACGAACTCGCCCGCGGCGACGTCGAGGTCCACGCCGTGCACGGCGACCTGGCCGCCGTCGTAGACCTTCCGCAGGGCGTCTAACTTGACCGGCGCGCCGTTGCCCGATGCCCTGCCGACCGACGCTCCGTTGTCGGCCGGTCCGCCGACCGCCGCCCCGCCCAACACACCGTGCGTCATTCGTATCGTTTTCCCGACGGGTTCGTGTGGGGCGCGTCGACCTCGGCCTACCAGATCGAGGGCTCGCCGCTGGCCGACGGCGCGGGCCCGAGCATCTGGCAGCGCTTCACGCACTCGCCGGGCCTCACCGCGGGCGGCGACACCGGCGACGTCGCCTGCGACCACTACCGCCGGTGGGCGGACGACGTCGCCCTGATGGCCGACCTCGGGCTGCAGTCGTACCGCTTCTCGGTGAGCTGGAGTCGTATCCTGCCCGCGGGGACGGGGCGCGTCAACCCGGCCGGGCTGGGCTTCTACGAGCGGCTCGTCGACGCGCTGCTCGCGCGGGGGATCCGCCCCAACCTCACGCTCTTCCACTGGGACCTGCCGGCGGCGCTCGACGACCGCGGCGGGTGGCTCAACCGCGACGTGGCCGAGTGGTTCGCCGACTACGCGCGCGTCGTCGTGCGCGCGCTCGGCGACCGCGTGCCGCTGTGGGCGACGCTCAACGAGCCGTGGGTCGTGACCGACGGGGGCTACCTGCACGGCGTGATCGCGCCGGGGCACCGCAACCTGTACGAGGCGCCGATCGCGGCGCACAACCTGCTGCGCGCGCACGGCCTCGGCGTGCAGGCGTACCGCGCCGAGGCGCCGGCAGGGGCGGGGCAGGTGGGGCTCGTCGTCAACCTCGAGCCCAAGGACCCGGCGACCGACCGGGAGGAGGACCTCGCGGCCGCGCGGCGGGCCGACGCGTACATGAACCGGCAGTACCTCGACCCCGTCTTTCTCGGGCACTACCCGGAGGAGCTGGCGGAGGTGTTCGGCGCGGCGTGGCCCGCGTGGCCGGACGCCGACTTCGACGTGATCCGCGCGCCGGTCGACTGGATCGGCGTCAACTACTACACGCGCGCGGTGACGCAGGACGGGCCGGGCGTGCTGCCGGTTCGCGCCGCGACGGTTAGGCAGCCGGGGCACGCCTACACCGAGACGGGGTGGGAGGTGTACCCGCCGGCGCTGACGCGGGCGCTCCGCTGGGTGACGGAACGCTACGGCCGCGTGCCGCTCTACGTGACCGAGAACGGGGCGGCGTTCTACGACCCGCCGCACGCGGTGGAGGGGCCGGACGGCCCGCGCGTGGACGACCCGCTCCGCGTCTGGTACTACCGCGAGCACCTCCGGGCGGCGCACGACGCGCTCGCCGCGGGGGTCGACCTGCGCGGCTACTACGCGTGGAGCCTGCTCGACAACTTCGAATGGAGCCTCGGCTTCGCGAAGCGCTTCGGGCTCGTGCACGTGGACTACGCCACGCAGCGGCGCACGCCGAAGGCGAGCGCGCGGTTCTTCCGCGAGGTGGTCCGGACGAACGGGGCGGCGCTGGCGGATCGTTAGGCGCTACTCGGCTTCGACGTCGACGAACAGCTCGGCGACGGGCAGGGCGAAGCCGGGGAGGACGGCCCCGCCGTCGAGGGTGCCGGAATCTGTGAGGCGGACGACGGCGCCGTCCGGCGTGTACACGGTCACGTCTCGGGGCCGCGGGTCGACCCGCCACACCAGGCGGACCCCCGCTTCGAGGTACTGCGCAATTTTCCGCTCGATGTTCTTCGTCGGCTCCGACGGCGAAATCACCTCGGCGGCCAGGTCGGGTGCGAGCCGGATGAATCCCTTCATGCGGAGTCCCGCCGTCAAGCGGTCCGAGCGGACGAACGCCACGTCAGGACACCGGATGCGCTTCGGGACTTCCGAGATGACGAACGTCGAAGGGTCGGTGAAAACCCGTCCGAGCCGCCGCGGCCGGACGTGCGACTCGAGCGCGAACGAGAGGTTGGAGACGACCGCGCCGTGGCCGCCGCTCGTGGGTGACAAGGGTCCTTCGACTCCGTATTTGGGTACGACTTCCCCGTCCACCAGCTCGACGCGGTCCTTCGGGCCGTAGCGGGCGGCGAACTCTTCTTCGGTGACCGGCGCCCGCGTCGTGAGCGTCATGCGCGTTCCCTCCGTCGATTGATGACCCGTTAGTCCGCCGCCACGCCCGCGAACAGCTCGGCCACGGAGATCGCGAAGCCCGGGACCACGTCGCCGCCGTCGAGCGTGTCGGATTCGGCCAGGTGCGTGGTCGTGCCGTCGGGCGCGTACGCCGTCACGTCGCGCCGCCGCATGTCGATCCGCCAGACGAGGCGCACGCCCGCGTCCAAATAGTGCTGGATCTTGCGGTCCGTGTACGCCCGCGGCTCGGACGGGGAAATCACTTCCGCGGCGAGGTCGGGGGCGAGGCGCAGGAACTCGCCGGGGTGAATCACCGCGGGAGCGCGGGCGCTGCTCAGGAACGCGACGTCGGGACAGCGGATGCGCTTCGGCTGCTCCGAGATGATGAAGCACGCCGGGTCGGTGTAGATCTCGCCGAGCGCGTGCCGCTCGACGTACACGCCGAGCCGGAGGACCAGCTTCACGACGATCCGGCCGTGCGCGTTGCTCGTGGGTGACAAGGGTCCGTCGGCTCCGTACTTGGGCACCACCTCGCCGTCGACGAGCTCGACCCGGTCCTTCGGGCCGTAGCGCGCGAAGAACTCCTCTTCCGTGACCGGCGCGATCGCTGTCGTCATCCGCTCCCCCGCGGCTGTGGGACGTTCGGAACCTACGGCGCGCTCGGCGACGTGGTCAACCGCGGGTTGCCCGTGCGCTACTTCACGCTCCCCGCCGTGACCCCCTCGAGGTAGTACCGCTGCAGCGCGAGGAACACGGCGAGCACCGGTAGCACGGTGAGCACGCTCCCCGCCATCATCAGCTCCGCGTCCTGCGCGTGCTCGCCTAACAACCCGGCGAGTGCGACGGGGAGCGTGGAGCGCCGGTCGTCGGTGAGCACGATGAGCGGCCACAGGAAGTCGTTCCAGGTGGCGAGGAAGGTCCAGATGCTCATCGTCGCGAGCGCCGGGCGGAGGGCCGGGAGGACGACGCTCCGGAAGACGCGCCACTCGCTCGCGCCGTCGACGCGCGCCGCGTCGAGCAGGTCGTCGGGGATGCTGAGCGCGTACTGGCGGACGAGAAAGATGCAGAAGATGCTCGCGACCGCGGGGACGACGACGCCCGCGTACGTGTTCACGAGGTGCAGCGCCTTGAGGAGCAGGAAGAGCGGCAGCATCGCCACCTGCGTCGGGACGACGAGCGCGGTGCCGAGCAGCCGGAACAGGCGGTCGCGGCCGCGGAAGCGCAGCTTGGCGAACGCGTAGCCCGCGGCCGCGTTGACGAACAAGGAGAGCCCGGTGACGAGCGCGGCGACGAGCAGGCTGTTGAGCGCGTAGCGGCCGACGTCGAGGCGCGTGAAGAGCGCGCGGTAGTGCTCGAGCGTCGGCGCGCGCGGCAGGAGATGCGGCGGGTAGGTGCTCGCCTCGCCCGTGCGCATGAACGAGGCGGCGACCATCCAGACCATCGGGAACACCGCGGCCGCGCCGCCGGCGAGGAGCGCGGCGCCGAGCAGCACGCGGGCGGCGGTCGTCCGGGCCGTCGTTGGAGGCGCCGTCACGCGGCCGACCGCTGCCGCGCGGAGCGCTGCACCACGCGCTGCAGCAGCGCGAGCGTGACGACGAGCGCGAAGAGCACGAAGGCGATCGCGGCCGCGTTCCCCATCCGCCAGAACCGGAACCCCTCGGCGTACAGCAGCAGCACCACGCTCGTCGTGCTCTCGAGCGGCCCGCCCTGCGTCATCGCGAACGGCTCGGCGAAGAGCTGGAAGTAGCCGATCATCGTCACGACGACGACGAACAGCGTCGTCGGCGCGAGCCCGGGGAGCGTGACGTGGCGGAAGCGCTGCCACGGCGCCGCGCCGTCGAGCGCGGCGGCCTCGTACAGCTCCGCCGGGATCGCCTGCAGGCCGGCGACGAAGATCAGCATGTTGTAGCCGAAGTTCTTCCACACCGCGAGCAGGATGATCGCCGGCATCGCCCAGCGCGGGTCGCCGAGCCAGTCGACCGGCGGGACCCCGACGGCGCCTAACGCGTAGTTGACGAGCCCGTAGCGCGGGTGGTACAGGTAGCGCCAGACGATCGCGACGGCGACGAGCGTCGTCACGAAGGGCGTGAAGAACACCGTGCGCCAGAACGCCTTCCACCGCACGAGCCGCGCGTTGACGAGCAGTGCCGCGCCGAGCGACGCGGCCACGGTGAGCGGCCCGCCGACGGCGGCGAAGTAGAGCGTGTTGCGGACCGCCGTGCGGAAAGCCGGGTCCGCGAACAGCCGCGCGTAGTTGCGGAGCCCGACGAGCCGCGTCGCGCCCGGGTCGGCCACGGCGTACAGGTCGAAGTCGGTGACGCTGAGCGCGAGCCCGGCGAGCACCGGCAGCACGAAGAAGACCGCGAGGAGGGCGAGCGCCGGGGCGACGAACCACCACCCGGCGCGGCCGGTCGCCGCGGGGCGGGCCGTCATCGGGCGGAGAGGTGCGTGGGCGCCGCGGCCGCCGCCCGCCGCGCGAGCAGCCAGCGCCGCTTCTCGAGGATGTCGTCGACCTCCGCGTCGAGCGCGGCGAGCGCGGCGTCGACGGTCATCGTGCCGCGCGCGGCGCGCTCGACCGCGTGCGTCACCCGCGTCGCGATCGACTCCCACTCGGGCACGCTCGGCAGCGGCGTGAGGCGCCGCAGCTGAGTGAGGAAGGGCGCGAGCTGCGGGTCGGCCCCGAACCCCGCGGGCGCCCACGCGTCGGCCCGCGCGGGGAGGTCGCTGCTGAGCTGGGCGAAGCGCGCCTGCGCCGCGGTCGTGCTCAGGAACTCGACGAACTGCCAGGCGAGCGCGCGCCGCGCGGGGTCGTCGTGCCCCGGCCCCCGGAAGAGCACGAGGCTCGACCCGCCGGCGAGCGACGTCCCGCTCGCCGCGCCCGTGGGCCCGGGCATCGCCATCGTCGCCCACCGCGGGCCGGCCGGCCGTCGCGCGGGCGGCAGCGTGTCGGGCATCCAGCGCCGGAACTCGCCGACGTTCCACGGGCCGGTCACATACATCGCGTAGCGCCCCGCGCCGAACTCCTGCGCGACGTTGCTGACCTGCGTGCTCGCGACCGGCGGGGCGAGCCCGTCGCGGAAGAGGCCCACGTACCACGCGAACGCCGCGCGCACGCGCGGGTCGCGGAAGTTGCCGCGCGTGTCGTGGTCGCGGAGCAGCGGCGCGCCACTCTGCGAGAGGATGATGAGTGGCGGCTCGAACTCGTTGAGCGGCAGCAGCGCGGGCGCGCCCCCCGCGGGCTGCACGCGTCGCAGGCGGCGCATCGCGTCCGTCCACTCGGCCCAGCTCTCGGGCGCGCGTGCAACGCCGGCGCGGGCCATCAGGTCGCTCCGGTAGAAGACGAGGCGGGTGTCGACGTACCAGGGGATGCCGAACGTCCGCCCGTCGACGACGTTGGTCGCCCACGCGCCCGGGAAGTAGTCGGCGCGGTGCACCACGGCCGAGCGGGCGAGGCGCGGGTCCAGGGGCTCGAGCGCGCGGAGGGCGGCGAACTCCGGGATCCACGTGTTGCCGAGCTGCGCGACGTCGGGCGTCGCGTCGCCGACGACGGCGGTGAGGAGCTTCTCGTGGGCGGCCGAGAAGGCGACCGCCTGCAGGCGGACGCGGACGCCCGGGTGGGCGCGCTCGAAGTCGCGGACGAGCGGCGCGACGCTCTCGCCCTCGGTGCCTAACGCCCAGAAGTCGAGCGTGGGCGGGGCGGGGGGGCGGGCGCAGGCGGCGAGGAGGACGAGGGCGGCGCGGGCGACGGCGCGGAGTCGCCCGCCGGCCCGGCGGGCGTCGCGTGCGCACGCGTCATCCGGAGCGCAGCGAGGGATCGCTGTCCCGGGGACGGCCCCCCGCCGCGCCACGGTCCGTGGGGGTGGTCGCCTCGGACAGCGATCCTTCCCCTCCGCTTCGCTCCGGGTCAGGATGACGGGCCTCCGCAACATGTCTTTCATCCCGCCCGCGCCGTCCACCCCCCTCACCGGTACGGCGGCGGCGCCGGCGCGACGACGAGCGTGTCGCCCGCGACCGCGAACTTCGCCTCGAGCGCCGCCGCCGAGCTCCCGCCGGCCCAGAGCGTGAACGTCCCCGGCTCGACCACGCGCCGCATGTCGAGCCCGTAGAACGCGAGGTCCTCGGCCCGGAGCGTGAAGCGCACGGTCCGCGTCTCGCCCGGGCGCAGCGACACGCGGCGGAACCCCTTGAGCTCGCGCACGGGGCGCACCACCCTCGCCGCGTCGTCGCGCACGTAGAGCTGCACGACCTCGTCGCCCGCGCGCGCGCCGGTGTTGGTCACCTCGACCGAAACGCCTAACGTGTCGCGCGCGGACCCGAAGCGCACCGTGTCGGCCGACGGCCGGAGCGCGCGGTAGGCGAACGTGGTGTAGCTCCGCCCGTAGCCGAACGGGTAGAGCGGCGTCCACGGCACGTCGAGGTACTTGCTCGTGAAGTGGTCGGCGGCGACGGCGGGGCGGCCGGTGTTGGCGTGGTTGTAGTAGAGCGGGACCTGTCCGACGGCGCGCGGGACCGTCATCGGCAGCCGCCCCGCGGGGTTGTAGTCGCCGAACAGCACGTCGGCCACCGCGTTCCCGTGCTCGACGCCGAGGAACCACGACTCGACGAGCGCGCCGGCGCTGTCGGCGAGCCAGGGGGTCGAGAGCGGGCGGCCGTTCATGAGCACGACCGCGGCCGGCTTCCCCGCCGCGCGCGCCGCGCGCACGACCGCCTGCGCGAGCGCGAGCTGCGCGCCCGGCAGGTCGAGCGTGCTCCGGCTCGACGCCTCCGCGCTCATGTACTCGCGCTCGCCGAGGACGAGCACCGTCGCGTCGGCCGCGCGGGCGAGCGCGACGGCGCTGTCGATCCCCGGGCCGACGCGGGCGTCGACGGTGTCGGCCGGCACGCCGGCGAGGTACGAGACGCGCGCGCCGGGGAGCGCGGCGCGGAGCCCCGCGAGCACGGTCACCGCGTCCCGGTCCTCCGCCGCGAGCAGCCAGTTGCCTAACGACGAGCGGCGGTCGTCGGCGAGGGGGCCGATCACGGCGAGGGAGCGGACCGCCTTGGAGAGCGGCAGCGTATTGTCCCGGTTTTCGAGCAGCACGACCGACGCGCGCCCGCTCGCCCGGGCGAGCGCGCGGTGCGCGGGGGCGAGCACGTCGCGCCGCTCGCGCTCCGCGGTGACGCCGTGGTACGGGTCGTCGAAGAGCCCGAGCAGCGCCTTGGCGCGCAGCACGCGGCGGGCGGCGGAGTCGACGGCCGCCTGCGGCACGCGCCCGGCGCGCACGAGCGCGGCGAGGTCGGTGCCGTAGACGTTGTCCGACATGTCGACGTCGACGCCCGCCGTGACGGCGCGGAGCGCCGCGTCGGCGCGCGTGGCCGCGATCCCGTGCGGCATCAGCTCGCGGATCCCCTCCCAGTCGCTCACCACGAGCCCGCCGAAGTGCCAGCGGTCGCGGAGGACGTCGGTGAGCAGCCAGCGGTTCGCGTGCGGGGGCGTGCCGTCGACGGCGCTGAACCCGGCCATGAACGTCGCCACCCCCGCGCGCTCCGCGGCCTCGAACGGCGGCAGGTACACGTCCCAGAGCGTGCGCTCGCCGATCTCGCCGGTGTTGTAGTCACGGCCCCCCTCGCTCGCGCCGTAGCCGACGAAGTGCTTGGCGGTGGCGAGCAGCGCGGTCGGCGCCGTGAAGCCGCTGTCGCCCTGGAACCCGCGCACGCGCGCTTCCGCGAAGCGGGCGCCGAGGTACGGGTCCTCGCCCGCGCCCTCGACGACACGCCCCCAGCGCGGGTCGCGCGCGATGTCGACCATCGGCGCGAACGTCCAGTGGATCCCGGCCGCGCTCGCCTCCACGGCCGCGGCGCGCGCGTCGCGCTCGGCCGTCGCGGGGTCGAAGCTCGCCGCCTCGCCTAACGGTTCCGGGAAGATCGTGCGGAAGCCGTGGATGACGTCTAGCGCGAAGAGGAGCGGGACGTGGTGCGGCGACTGCTCGACGGCGGCGCGCTGCATGCGCCGTGTCGCGTCGGCGCCCCAGAAGCTGAGGAACGAGCCGATGCGCCCGGTGCGGACGGCGTCCTCGCCGCCGGCCGGGACGGTGGGCCCGGTCTGGTCGCGGCCGCCCGGCATCTGGATGAGCTGGCCGACCTTCTCGTCGAGCGAGAGGAGGGCGAGCACCGAGTCGGCGATGCGGTCGGCGCGCGCGGGGGTGACGGGGCGCTCTTGCGCGCGGGCGGCGGGCGCGCCGAGGGCGAGGGCGGAGAGGCCGAGCGTGAGCGCGGTGGCGCGGGCTGTCATCCTGAGCGGAGCGAAGGATCGGGGTGCGGAGTGCGTGGGCGCTCGTCCGAACACGAACGCCGGGATAACGAGGAGCGCGGCGTCGGCTGGCGGTGCGTCGTCCAGCGCCGTGTCATCCTGAGCGCAGCGAAGGATCTTGCGTCCTCGCTGCGGAGCCGTCCGGGGTGGGACGGCGTCGGCCTGACGGCTCACAGCTCTCCGGTCCGCACGCAAGATCCTTCGCCGCGCTCAGGATGACACATGCGGCCGCGGGCGACGCGGGAGGCGACGCGACGGGCGACGCGAGCCGTGCTTCTTCTCCTCCCGCCCATCCGCGTCCTCCGGTCGTGAGTCAACACCGCCCCACCAGCCAGCCGCCCGCGAACCCCGCCCGACACAGCCCGCGCGTCACGTCCGGGTTCCGCCGCATGAGCTGCCAGACGAGCCCCGAACGATAATTCTCGAGCATCGCGACGACCGGCCCCTGGTCGATGCCGAGGTAGTCGGTGTCGAACCAGCCCACGCCGGGGACGATGCGCCCGTGGTGCAGCGCGGGCCCGGGCGCGCGGAGCGTGGGGTTGAACGCGTCGACGAAGCCGTAGCGCCCGAACAGCGGCTCGCCGTACGCGCGGCGCATCGCGACGAGCGTCGGCAGCGCGACCTCGGGCGCGAACGGCACGCTGCCGCCGACCGCGGTCGGGGCGAGGGTGCCGTCGTCGTTCAGCTCGTCGGTGCCCGCGCCGCGCGCCCAGTAGGTGTGGAAGGTGCGCGCGCGCCCGTCCACGGCGAACGTGGAGTCGAGCGGGCCGTCGCTCGCGGTGAGGCCCCAGGCGCCGGGCCCGTAGCCGCGCCAGCCGCCGGGGTTGGCGGTCGCGTAGGCGCGCTGGGCGAGCACGGCGCGGCGCGAGTTCTCGAAGTAGTCGATCCCGCGGCCGCGGGTGTAGGCGTCCCGAATGCCGCGGAAGTCGATCCAGACGTGCGAGTACTGGTGGCCGAAGAGGGGGGCGAACTGCAGGTACTGCTGGCCGTGGAAGCGGTCCCACTTGTACGTGCCCGCGAAGGCGGGCCAGGCCGACGCCGGGACGGGGTGCGTGGGGCTGCCTAACGCCATCGCGTAGAGCAGCATCGCCTCGGTGTAGCCGTACCAGGAGCTCGTGATGAAGCCGCGCGCGTTGACGTCCTTGCGGCCGGGCGCGGAGTCGGGGAGCCACCCCATCGCGACGAGCGGCCGGCCGTCGCGCGCCCAGTCCCAGTCGACGCGGCGGTAGAGCGAGTCGGCGAGGGCGCGGACCTCGCGCTCGCCGGGGTCGGGGCGGTCGAAGTACTCGCGGCAGGCGAGGGCGCCGGCGAGGAGGAGGGCGGTGTCGATCGTCGACAGCTCGACGCGGCCGAAGCGGCGGCCGGTCTGCATGTCGAGGAAGTGGTAGAAGAAGCCGTGGTCGCCGGCGGTGCCCGTGGGGGCGGGGCCCTGCGGGGCGGTCCAGAGGAAGCGGAGGGTGGTGAGGACGCGCGCGCGGGCGGCGTCGCGCGCGACCCAGCCGCGCGCGACGCCGATCGGGTAGGCGGTGAGGGCGAAGCCGACGGCGGCGACGCTGGAGAAGCTCCGCGTCGGCCAGCGGTCGGGGGTGAGGCCGGTGGTGCTGTCGGTGGTCTCCCAGAACCAGTCGAAGGTGCGGCGCTCGAGGGTGTCGGCGAAGGCGCGCTCGGCGGGGGCGGGGGTGTAAGGTGCGTGCGGCCCGGGGGCGGCTTGCGCGGGGCCGCGGGTCGGGGCAGCGACGGCCGCCAGGGCGAGTAAAGCCGCGACGGCCGTCGCCGTAGTTCGATTCCGCACCGCCGGCGAGCCTTTAGAAATCGTAGTTCAGGCCGAGTTGGAACCGCCGTGGGTCGGCGATCACGTTCGTCGCCGAGCCGAAATGCGGGTTCAGGATCGTCGAGCCCGGCGTCTTGCCGGGATTCGCGTACGTCTCATCGTAGCCGCCAAGGTTCTGCGTGTTGAACACGTTGAAGAGCGAGCCGGTCACGCCGACGCGGTTGCCGCGCACGCTCACGAAATCCTTGCGCAGTCGGATGTCGAGGTTCTTGAACCACGGCGTCCGCTCGCGGCCGAGAATCACGCGCTGATTACCGTTTCCGCCGGTGAGCGGGACGAATTCGGTCTTCAGGTACGGCGTCCCCGAGGCGAGCTGCGCGACGCCGCTGAACTGGATGCCGAACGCGTACGGCACGTCGGTGATGAAGTTGAAGACGAACTGGTGCCTGCGGTCGTCGGAGAGAGGATGCCGTGTGTTGCCATAAGCGTCCACCTGGGGGAAGCTGAACAGGTCGTTTCCTTCCTGGTCCGCCTTCGCGAACGTGTACGCAACGCCAGCGCCCCAGCCGTACCCGCTCACATTCCGGTACGGCTTGTCGATGCGCGCGAGCAGAGCATCGTACCACGTCCGCACACTGTTGTTGCCGACGAGGACGTTCTGGTAAGCCGGCAGGTTCGCGGACAGGCAGCAGTCGTTGGTGGCGGGGTTGTAGCCGAGGTTCGCCCACTCGAAGCTCAGCCCGTTGTAGCTACGCGTGCCGTTGTAGGTCAACGAGCCGTTGACCGCCCCGAAGTCGTGTCGGACGCCTACACTGACCATGTCGGACCGGGGTGGCCGCAGGTCGTTGGGCAGCAGGTAGACCTCGCGGGCGGGCGGGTTCTTCGAGTTAAGCAGCGCGTTGAGCCCGGCCCGCGTGAACAGCGTCGTGTCCCACTTCACCGTCCCGGGCGCGCCCGTCGCGCTGAAATCGACGTTGTAGATCGGGTGCTGCGCGCGGTACGTCTCGTCGAGCGTGGAGTTGAACGGGATGCGGTCGTAGAAGATGCCGGCGCTCGCGAACACGGTCGTGCGCCCCGCCTCGTCGAGCGCGTAGGACGCGCCGATGCGCGGCTGGAAGCCGCCGAGGAAGAGCTTGCGCTGCGTGCCGTTCGTGAAGTAGCGGTTGGGGTCGACCTTCACGAACAGCTGGCTGTTGTAGGCGGTGATCGAGTCGCGCACCGCCTGCGGCGTCACGTAGTTGCGGTTGAACATCCCCGTCTCGACGTCCCAGCGGATCCCCATGTCGACCGTGAGCCGGCGTGTCGGGTTCCACGTGTCCTGGGCGTACGCCCCGAACTGGTTGTTGTTCTGCTTGATGTTGCCGTTCCCGATGCCGTAGATCACGTGCACGGGGAACTGGTAGTTGTTGCTGGAGTTGTAGATGAACGTCGGGTTCTCGTTGAGCTGCTTGTCGAGATCGTAGCGCGTGAAGTCGTAGTTGGCGCCGACCTTGATGACGTGGTCGCCGCCCTGGTGGAACCCGGTGTAGGTGAAGTCGTTGCGGAGCGACGCGCGGTTCTGCGTGAGGTTCTGCTGCCCGTCATCGCCGCCGATCCAGTACTGACCGTACGACTCCTGGACCGGGTTCGCGAAGTCAATCGGGTCCTGGTTCCAGAGGTAGTGCTGGTAGCTGAACAGCGCTTCGTTCGTCCAGTTGTTCCCGAAGTACGAGTGCTTCAGACGCCCGGTGTAAACGTTGTTGCGGTGATTCTCGCCGCCGCTGTACGTCCGGAACACGTCACCGAACTGTCCGCCGAAACCGCGCGTGTCGACCTCGTTGCGAATGTCGCCGGAGACCTCGAACTGCTGGCTCGAACTCGGGACATAAGTGAGCTTGCCGAAGCCGAGGTTCTCACGAAAAGGCGAGTTGTGCGATGCGTTGTTGAGCGCCTGCACGGCGGACGGAAAGCTGTCGACGGGTCCTTGGAAGCGGGTGAGTGCCGCCCGGTTCTGGTAGTTTCCCTCGTACGAGCCGAAGAAGAACAGCTTGTCGCGCACGACCGGTCCTCCGACGCTCAGTCCCGTGAGGTAGCGGCTGTAATTCGGCTGTACCACGCGGGCGGCGCGGGAGAACGTGTCGAGCGCGACGAAGTTCTGGTTCTGCAACTCGGTGAACGCGTTGCCCTGCCACGTGTTCGTGCCCGACTTGGTCACCGCGGTGATGATCGCGCTCGATGCCTTCTGGTACTCGGCCCGGAAATTGTTCGTGATGATGCGGAACTCCTGGACGGCGTTCCGCGGGAACGGGTTACCGCGGCTCGCGTCTTGACCCGCGACGCCGCCGGTGATGATGTCGTTCTTGTAGCTCGCGCCGTCGATGAACACGTTCACCTGCTCGGCCGACTGCGCGCCGGCCGCGAAGGTCTTGCTCGTGCCGTCGATGCGGTCGATCGAGAGGCGGGTGCCCGGTGCCAGCTGGGCGAGGTCGAGGAAGTTGCGGCTCGGGCTCGGCAGGTTGTTGACCTGCGCCTGCGTCACGTTGGTCGCCACCTCGGTCGTGCGCCGCTCGGCGGTCGCGGCCGGGGTACCGGTCACCTGTACGGCGGTGAGCTGCGTGGCGGCCTCGCCGATCGCGAAGTTGATGTCGAGCGTCTGCCCGACTTGGACGACGAGGGTGCGCGTCTGCGGCGTGAAGCCGATCCGGCGGGCGGTGACGGCGTACGTCCCCGGTTGGAGGGCGCCGAGGGTGTACGCGCCCGACGCGCTGGTGGTCGCGCCTCGTAGCTGATTCGTCTCAACGTTGCGGGCGCTTACTTGGGCGTCGCCGACCGGGACGCCGGCGGGATTGCGCACGTAGCCGCGCACGCTGCCCGTCGACGTCTGCGCCCCGAGTACGCCAGGAAGAACTGCCGCCGCGACCGCCGCGGCATAGCACGCGATGCCTGGGGGGCGTCGGCGGGGGAAGCTGAGAGACATGCGTGAACTCCTGCGGGGTAGGGGAGGGAGGCTGTTCGGTGGTCAGGTGTGCGGCCGCGTGCCGAGGGATGCGCGCGACGTGTCGGCCACGGCGTCGGGCGGCGCGCGCGACCCCGCCCCGCACGACGTTCTCACGACGAGCTCCGCGGGTGCCGTCTCGCGCACCGGCGCCCGCGGCGGCAGGCCCGCGGCCGCGCGCCGCGCCGCGCCTAACGCGAGTTCCACCGCCCGCGCGCCGAACCGGTCGATCGCGACGCGCACCGTGCTGAGCGGCGGCGTCACGTAGCGCGCCATCGGCACGTCGTCGAACCCCACGACGGCGACGTCCTCCGGCACGCGGCGCCCGAGTTCGCGGGCCGCGGAGAGCGCGCCGATCGCCGACGCGTCGTTCGCGCAACAGATCGCCGTCGGCGGCTCGGCGAGCGCGAGCAGCCCGAGCGCGGCGCGGTGGCCCCCCGCCTCGGTGAAGTCGCCGGGCGCCTCGTACGCCGCCCGGCGCGCCACGCCCGACTCGCGCAGCGCGGCGCGGTAGCCGCGGAGCCGCTCGCGCGTGTCGAGGTTGCGCGCCGCGCCGGCGACGTGCGCGACGCGCGTGTGACCTAACGCGAGGAGGTGGCGCACCATCGCGCGCGCGCCGCCGAAGTTGTCGGCCGCGAGCACGTCGACCTGCCGCGCCTCCGCGCCGCCCGCTCCCGAGGCCGGCGCGTCGCAGTTGAGCAGCACGACGGGCAACGCGGCCGGGAGGTTGGCGGCGAGCGACTCGGCGTCGAGCTCGGGGCTCATCACGAGCAGCGCGTCGACGCGGCCGCGCATCGAGCGCAGGGCGGCCTCGATCCCCTCCCGGTCGTGGTGCGAGCTCGACACGAGCAGGTGGTGGTGCTCGGCCTGGGCGGCGCGGTCGGCGCCGCGGAGCAGCTCGGAGAAGAACTCGCCGTGGAGGTCGGGGAGGATGACGCCGAGGGCGCCGGTGCGGCGGGTGATGAGGGAGCGGGCGGCGCTGTTGGGGGTGTAGCGGAGGGCGGTGGCGGCCTCGAGGATACGGGCGCGGGTGTCGTCGCGGGCGGGCGCGCTGCCGGTGAGCACGCGGGAGACCGTCGCGACGGAGACGCCGGCCATCCGGGCGACGTCGCGGATGGTGGCGGTCACGGGCGAACGGAGCGCGGCCGAGGACGGAACATGGCGCGAAAACGTTTTCATGGGACCAGCGTCTGTCAAGCGTTGCGGCGTTGGAGCGCCGCCATCGAACGGCCGTTACCGGGCCGGTGGGCGCGGCTAGCTTGGCCGCATGGACGGCCCGCGCCCCCGCCTCCTCGTCGTTGACCCGGCCGCGGTGGACCGCGACGGGGGCGCGGCCGCGATCCGCGAGGCGGCCGCGATCATCCGCCGCGGCGGCCTCGTCGCCTTCCCGACCGAAACCGTCTACGGCCTCGGCGCCGACGCGCTCGACGCGGACGCCGTCCGCCGCATCTTTGCCGCAAAGGGGCGGCCGAGCTTCAACCCCGTCATCGCGCACGTCGCCGACGCCGACGCGGCGCGCGCCCTCGCCGCCGCGTGGCCCGACGCGGCCGAGCGGCTCGCACAGGCCTTCTGGCCCGGGCCGCTCACGCTCGTCCTCCCCAAGCGCGGGCACGTGCCCGACGCGCTCACCGCGGGGCTCCCCGCGGTCGCGCTCCGCGTCCCCGCGCACCCCGTCGCGCTCGCCCTCGTGCGCGCGGCCGGGGTGCCGGTCGCGGCGCCGAGCGCCAACCGCTACACCGAGCTCTCGCCGACCACGGCGGCGCACGTCGTGCGCGGGCTCGGTGCGGGCACGTCCGGCGTGCCCGTCGACCTCGTGCTCGACGGCGGGCCGACCGCGGTCGGCATCGAGAGCACCGTCGTCGACCTCACGGGCGTCGCGCGCGGCGACGGCCCGCCGCGGCTCCTGCGCCCGGGCACGCTCGACGCCGCGCGGCTGGGCGCGGTGTTAGGCACGCCGGTCGCCGCGGCCGACGCGCCGCGCGGCGACGCGCCCCGCCTCGCGCCGGGGATGGTCGAGCGGCACTACGCGCCGCGGGCCGCGGTGTGGGCCTTCGACGCGGACGCGCGCGCGCCCGCGGCGGCGCGGCTCGCCGCGTGGCGCGCGGGGCGACCGGCGGGGCGGGCGGGGGCGCTGCTCCTCGCGCCCTGGGGCGAGACGTTAGGCGGCGTCCCCGACGCGGTCGAGGTGCTCCCGGCCGACCCGGCCGGCTACGCGCGGCGGCTCTACGCCGCGCTGCACGCGATGGACGAGGCGGAGTGCGAGGTGGTGCTCGTCGAGCGGCCGCCGGACGGACCGGAGTGGGCGGGGGTGCGCGACCGGCTGATGCGGGCGGCGCGGTGAGGGCGGGGGATCGGAACGGCGGGCGGGGGCGGCGAGGACGGCGCTGCTGATCGGGCGCGGTTGATGGGGCAGCTGTTGGTGAGACGGCTGTTGGTGAGACGGCGGTTGGAACGGCGGGAAGGCCGGGGAAGTCAGGCCGAGCGGGCCGCCTCACCAACCGCAGCCGGATCAACAGCGCCCGACCAACCGCTGTCGCATTAACAGCGCCGTCCCCGCCGCCCCACCGGCCGTACCGCCCCGACCGCATCCTCTCCCCCGCCACCCTTACTTTGTCTCCCATGCTCCCTATCGACCTCTCCGGCCGCCGCGCCCTCGTCGCGGGCGTCGCCGACGACAACGGCTACGGCTTCGCGATCGCCAAGGCCCTCGCCGCCGCCGGGGCGACGGTGTGCGTCGCCACCTGGCCCCCCGCGCTGACGATCTTCCGCAACCTGCTCGAGCGCGGCAAGATGGACGAGTCGCGGCGCCTGGCCGACGGCTCGCTCCTCGAGTTCGAGCGCATCTACCCGCTCGACGCCATGTACGACACGCTCGACGACGCGCCCGAAGACGTGCGCGAGTCGAAGCGGTACAAGGAGACCGGCGACTTCTCGGTGCAGGGGATGGCCGACCGCCTCGTCGCCGACTTCGGCGAGCGCCCGCTCGACGTCGTCGTGCACTCGCTCGCCAACGGCCCCGAGGTGAAGAAGCCGCTGCTCGAGACGAGCCGCGCGGGGTACCTGGCCGCGGTGAGCACGAGCGCCTACTCGCTCGTCAGCATGGTCCAGCGGCTCGGCCCCGTGCTGCGCGACGGCGGCTCGTTCGCGTCGCTCACCTACCTCGCGAGCGAGCGCGCGGTCCCGGGCTACGGCGGCGGGATGTCGAGCGCGAAGGCCGCGCTCGAGAGCGACACGCGGCTCCTCGCCTACGAGGCGGGGCGGAAGTACGGGGTGCGCGTGAACACGATCTCGGCCGGCCCGCTCGCGAGCCGGGCGGCGAGCGCGATCGGGATCATCGACCGGATGGTGCGCTACGCGGCGGCCAACACCCCGCTCCCCGAGCCGACGCGCCCCGAGGAGGTCGGCGGCGTGGCGGCGTTCCTCGCCTCGGACCTCGCGCGGGGGATCACCGGCGCGACGGTGTACGTCGACAAGGGCTACCACGCGATGGGGATGATGGCCGAGGCAGGCTGACCCCGCCCGGCCGGTCGGCCCCGGTCAGATCGACGCCTTCTCGCCCTCCAGCAGCTTGAACTTCATCGGCAGGCGCACGAGCTGGCGCACGTGGCGGCCGTGGGCGACGGCGGGCGTGAAGCGCATGAGCGGCAGCGCCTCGCGCACGCTCTGCGTGAAGAGCGGGTGCGAGGTCTCGACCACGGTGAACGTGGTCGTGTCGGCGCGGCCCGTGGTGTCGACCGTGAACTCGACGAGCACCTCGCCCTGTACCCCCTTTGCGCGCAGCGCGTCCGGGTAGTGCGGCCCGTCGCTCGCCGGGTCGCGCGTCGCCGCCGTGTCGACGTCCTCCGACGAGAAGATCCGCGTCTCGTCGGGAAGATCGCCCTCGGGGACCGGGGCCGGGCGCGTGGCCTGGGGGGGCGGCTCGTCGCCGACCGTGCGCTTCGCCGCGGCCAGGCCGGGCCCGGTGCCCCGCGCGAAGCCCGTGGCGCCCGTGCCCGGGGCGACCCACTGGATGCGCTCGCCCACCACGTGCTCGACGTGGTCGGGCGGCAGCAGGTAGCGGACCGAGATCAGGCCCTCGGGTTTGACGGCGTTGCGGTCGGCCCCCGCCGCCTCGACGAGCGTCCCGACGACGCCCGTGGTGTGCACGGCGAGGCTCGCCGTGAGTGCCCACCCCGCGAGCACGCGGGCGCGGCGCGACTCGAGCAACTTGAGCAACATGGTGCTCCCTCCCGACTTCTCCGGGGCGCCGATAGCTCGGCGGGCACAGGGCCTCGGGCGCGTCGCCCCATGCGACGCGCGCCGGCTCCGTGCGAGCCCCGACTGGACATTGCGGCGGTGTCGTGCGCCGCGCAAGAGTACCGGGCGCCCGCGCGGCGCCCGCCGCCACGTCCCGCTCCGCCGCCTCTCCCGCCCGCCCCCTCGCATGCCCCACCCGCGCGCCCGCACCGCCACCCTCCTGCTCGTCGCCGGCGGGCTCGGCGCTCGCGCGCCACACGCGGCGCGCGGGCCGTCGCCCGCCCACGCCGCAGCCCGTGCGTCGCTGCTCGCCGCCGACCGCGCGCACGCGGCCCGCAGCGCCCGCTCCCTCACGACCGGCTTCCCGACCGCGCTCGACCGCGACGTGGTCCTGCTCTACCCGAATGCGCCGGTCGTGCGCGGCCGCGCGGCGGCGGAGTCGCTGCTCCGCGCCCTCCCCGACGCCCCGCACCGCGCGCTCCGCTGGGCGCCCGCGCTCGCCGAACTCGCCGCCGACGGGCTGCGCGGCTACACGCTCGGCTACGGCACGGCGCTGGCCGGCGATTCTGCGACGCCGGTGCGCTACCTCGCGTACTGGCGCCGCACCCCGGCCGGGGCCTGGCACGTCGCGGCGTGGGTGCTCGCCCGCGGCGCGGCGGCGAAGGCCGGCGCCACGCCGCCACGGCTCGCCGTGCCCTGCGCCACGCCCGCGGCCGGCGCTCTCCGCCCCGGCACGCCGGCCGCGGCCGCCCGCGAGCTCCGCGCCGCCGATTCGGCCTTCTCCGCGCGCTCCGCCCGCGACGGCGCGGGCCCGGCCTTCGCCGCCGCGCTCGCGCCCGACGGCCTCGTCGTCGGCGGCTCGCCGGGGATGACGTGCGGCCCCGCCGCGGCCGGCGCCCTGCTCCGCGACCTCGGCCCCGGCGCGCTCGTCTGGGCGCCGACCGACGCGGACGCGGCGACGAGCGGCGACCTCGGCATGACCGTGGGGACCGCGACGGTGCGCGACGGGGCGGACGCGTCGTACTCGAAGTACCTCACCGTCTGGCGCCGCGCCGCGGGTGCCACCGCCGCGGGGGCCGCCGACGGCGCGTGGCGCGTCGCCGCCGACGCCGGCAACGCGGCGCCGCGCCGCGAGGGCCGTTAGACGTGCCCCCGTTAGGCATGAGACCGATCGGCGTACCGCCGCGCGTCTCCCCGCCGCGCCCCGCCGCGGCGGGGCAGTGGGTCGACCTCGCGAAGACCGCCTCCGGCGACACGAGCGTCTGGGTGCTCGCCCCCGACGGCGCCGACGCGCTCCTCCGCGTGCGGGTCGGCCCCGACGGCCGCCGCCGCGAGGAGCGGCGCTACTTCGGCCGCTGGTCGCTCGGCGCGACGGCCGACGGCGCCCCCGCCCTCTGCTTCGTGCGCCGCCCCGGGCGCGACGCGGCCTCGTGCGCGGCGTTCGTCGTCGACACCGTGCGGGCCGGCGGCGCGGGAGAGGCCGGCGCGCCCGACGTCCCGCGGCGGCGGCTCGTCCTGCGCGGCTACGCCGGGCAGCACCACACGGGCGGCCGCGTGCTGCTGGAGCGCGGGCCCGCCGCGCCGCCCGCATCGTTAGGCGCACCGCCCGCTCCGTTAGGCGCACCGCCCGCCCCCGCCCCGCCGCCCGCCCCGTCGCCCGCCGCCCCCAGCCCCGCGTCTGCCGGCGCCTTCCACCCGCGCGCCGTCCAGCCCGAGCGGCCGAGCGTGGCGACGCACGCGGGCACGGTCGCGCCGGGGTACGCGGAGGTGGAGAGCGGCGTCGAACGCGACGCGCCCGGCGACGGCACGCACGCCGTCTCGGTCCCCACGCTCCTCAAGCTCGGCCTCGGCCCGCGCACCCAGCTCGCCCTGCAACTGCCCGCCGCCGCGGCGACCGGTACCGCGTTCGGAGTCGGCGACGTCGCGGTCGGCCTCAAGTGGCGGGTGAGCGAGGACCGGCCGCGCCTCCAGGACGTCGCACTCCTCCCGTCGATCAAATTCGCCACGGGCGGCGCGCGCGGCACGGGCACCACCGACGCGAGCCTCCTGCTCATCAACTCGCGCACCCTCGGCCCGGCGAGCCTCGACCTCAACCTCGGCGCGACGTGGCGCACGGGCGACGGGACCCGGGCACCGCGGACTTCCACGCTGTGGGCAGCGGCCGCGGGCATCCCGGTACGCGGGGGCCTCGGCTGGGCGCTCGAGACCTACGGCTACCCGGGGACGAGCGGGCCGGCCGGGAGCGCGCCGGTCGTCGCGGTGCTCACGGGGCCGACGTTCGTAGTGCGGCCGGAGTTGGCGGTGGACTTCGGGACGATCGTGCCGGTGACGGGGCCGCAGGCGCACGCGTGGTACGCGGGGGTGGTGACGAGTGCGGGGAGGGTGGGGAAGAGGAGGTGAGGCCGCTGTATCCGTCCCGCCTTTATCGTCCCGCGGCAGCGGTCGTCGCCCGGGGGGAGGGCGGGGCGGGTGGCTCAGAGACCCGGTGGTGCAGGGGCGGGTGGGGCGACGGGGCGGGCGGGCCGTCGGCGGGCGTGTACGTCGGGGGGCGCAGCGGAAAGTGCGAGATGGCGCGTGGCGGGTAAGGCACCCCGGGTGGAGCGCGACGGGCACGACGAGACGGAACGGGCGGTTCGCCGGGGCCTCACGGCGGGACGAGACGGGCGGGGGGCGGGCGCCGGCCCGCCCCGCGGTACCCGCCGCGCCGTACCCGCCGCCCGCCCCTTTCGCCCAACCCGCCGCCCTACTCGCGTCGTGGCACTCGCACGGTTCTCCCCGGAATGCCCCACCCATGCCGCGCCATCTCGCACGTCCCGCTGCGCCCCCGACGTACACGCCCCGCGACGTCCCGCCCGCCCCGTCGCCCCACCCGCCCCTGCACCACCGGGTCTCTGAGCCACCCGCCCCGCCCTCCCCCGGGCGCGGACGGCTACCGCGGGACGATAACAGCGGGACGACAACGGCGTTACACCACCTGCGTCTTCCACCTCCCCCTCCGAAACACCCCCCCACTCGCCACCGCCAGCATCGAAAACGCCAGCGCGATCGCGACGAACACCCCCTGCGGCCCCATCCCGAGCCCGACCGCCAGCCCGTACGCGACCGGGATCTCGAACGCCCAGAACACCAGCAGGTTGAGCACGGTCGGCGTGCGCGCGTCGCCCGCGCCGTTGAACGCCGCCGCGAGTACCAGGCCGTAGGCGTAGAGCGGGAACCCGAGCGCGTCGACCCGCAGCCCGTTGGTCGCGTAGTGCAGCACCGCCGGGTCGCGCGTGAAGACGCCGACGAGCGCCGGCGCGGCGACGACGAAGACCACGGCCAGCGCGCCGAGGAACGCCGCGTTGTAGTGCCCCGTCGTCCACACCGCGCGCTCCGCCCGCGCCGGGTCGCGCGCGCCCAACGCCTGGCCGACGAGCGTCGCGGCGGCGTTGCTCATCCCGAACGCGGGGAGGATCGCGAAGACGATGATCCGCATCGCGATCGTGTAGCCCGCGAGGGCCGGCGCGCCGAACGTCGCCATCACGCGCACGAGCCCGATCCAGCTCGCCGTGCCGATCATCGACTGCGCCGCCGCCGCGCCCGACACCTCGACGATCCGCCCGACGACCGCGCGGTCGAAGGCAAAGTCGCGCCGCGCCACGCGCACGCGGCTCGTCGGCCGGGTGAGCCGCCAGAGCGCGTAGAGCGCGCCCGTGCTCCGCCCGATCGTCGTCGCGACCGCGGCCCCGGTCACGCCGAGCGCGGGGAACGGGCCCGGGCCGAAGATGAGCAGCGGCCCGAGCACGATGTTGATCCCGTTGGCGAGCCAGAGCGTGCGCATCGCGATCGCCGCGTCGCCCGCGCCGCGGAAGATCGCGTTCGCGACGAAGAGCAGGATGATGCTCGCCTCACCGCCGAGCATGACGCGCGCGTACGAGGTGCCGGTCGCGAGCACCCCCGGCGGCGCGCCCATGAGCGCGAGCAGCCGCGGGGCGAGCAGCGCGCCCGCGGTGCCTAACACGAGCGACAGCGCGACGCCCATCGCGACGGCCGTCGCGCCCGCGCGCGCCGCGCCGGCCGGGTCCTTTTCGCCCGTGCGCCGCGCGACGACCGCCGTCGCGCCGACGCCCAGGCCCATCGCGAGCGCGTAGACGACGGCGAGCATCGACTCGGTGAGGCCGACGGTGGCGAGCGCGTCCGCGCCGAGCCGGCCGACGAAGTACGCGTCGGTCACGGCGAACACGCTCTCCATCGCCATCTCGAGCACCATCGGCACGGCGAGCAGGAGGATGGCGCGGCCGAGCGGGCCGGTGCTGAAGTCGTGGTGGCTGCCCGCGAGCGCCTCGCGCACCGAGGCCCAGAACGCGGGCGTCGGGACGGGCGGGGCGGGGGCGTCGGGCAGCGGCGCGCCCGCGAGCGACGCCGCGCCCGGCGGGGGCGTCCCGATCGGGTTCGTCTCTAGTTGGTCCAAAGCGGGCATGCCGCGGCTCCTGCGGAGTGGTAAGAGGGGCGGCACGCGCGCCGCGCGCGCGGGCCGAACGCGAAACGCCCCACCGGCCGGTCGGGCACAGGTGGGGCGTTTCGCGGCGCCCTGCGGCGTCCGGCGAAGGCGGCGCCGTCCGGCGCGCGCTAGTCCCTGTGCGACCTCGTCATGCGCGCGTCCCCCCGGCCACGAGGGCCGGGCGTGGGAGGGCGGCGGAGACGGTGACAGAGACGGACTTCATCAAACACCAACCGGCGGGGTGTACAGGAACTCACCTGCGGGAGCTCTGCCACGCTACGGCCGCCCGGGGCGTCCGTCAAGACAAACACCTGATCCCGCGGCGGCGCGTCGAGGAGCCGGCCGCGGTGCCGCATCCGGACTGCCACAGTACCAATCGCGCGCCGGGACGCCGCAGTTCGCGCGGGCGCCGATCGCCCGGCCCCCCGCCTCTTGCGCGCCCGCGGCGCGCGCCGCACACTCGCGCGTCGGCCCGCGGCCAAGCGCGCTCCGACGTCCGTCCCCCGTCGAGTGCTTCGGATGCCCGCATACTCACCGTCCGCCGCGCGCCGCGCCCGTCACCCCGTCCGGCGCGCGCGCGCCGTGCTCCTCGCCGCGGCCGCCGCCGCCGCGCTCCACGTCGCGCCGCCCGCCGCCCGCGCGCAGGCGCCCGCTGCGGCCCCGGCCGCCGCCCCCCGCATCGCCTTCGAGCAGTACACCCTGCCGAACGGCCTGCGCGTGATCCTGCACCAGGACCGCAAGCTCCCCGTCGCCCACGTCAACCTCTGGTACCACGTCGGCTCCGCCGACGAGCGCCTCGGCCGCAGCGGCTTCGCGCACCTCTACGAGCACCTGATGTTCCAGGGCTCGACCAACGCGGGCAAGGACTACCTGCAGTACATGGAGCGCGCCGGCGCCAACCTGTTCGAGGGCGGCGTCAACGGCACGACGAGCTTCGACCGCACGAACTACTTCGAGACCGTGCCGTCGGGCAGCCTCGAATCGGTGCTCTGGGCCGAGTCCGACCGCCTCGCCACGCTCGCCGACGCGATCGACAGGCACAAGCTCGACAACCAGCGCGACGTCGTGAAGAACGAGCGGCGCCAGGGGCTCGAGAACCAGCCCTACGGCCGCGCGTTCAAGCTGATCTTCGAGACGATGTTCCCGGTCAACCACCCGTACGGGCACGACGTCATCGGCTCGCAGGAAGACCTGACCGCGGCGTCGCTCGAGGACGTGCGGGCGTTCTTCCGCACGTACTACACGCCTAACAACCTCTCGCTCGTCGTCGCCGGCGACTTCGAGCCGGCCGAGGCGAAGCGGCTCGTCGCGAAGTACTTCGGCCCCATCCCGCCCGGCCCCGCGCTCGACCGCCCCAAGCGCATGCCGGTCGCGCTGAGCGGCGAGCGCGTCGTCGTCGCGAACGACCGCGTGCCGCTCGCGCGCAGCTACCTCGCGTGGCCCTCGCCCGCGTTCTTCGACGCCGGCGACGCCGAGCTGGACCTGGCCGGACTCGTGCTCGCGGACGGGCTCACGTCGCGCCTGCAGCGCGCGCTGCGCTACGACCGGCAGCTCGTCGGCGACCTCTACGCGTTCCAGTATTCGCTGGAACGCAACGGCGTGTTCGTCGTCCAGGCCACCGCGCGCCCGGGCGCGTCGCTCGACTCGGTCGAACGCCTAACGAGTGCGGAGATCGCGCGCCTCGCGCGTACCGGCCCGACGGCCGAGGAGCTCGCGCGCGCCAAGGCGAAGTGGGAGTTGGGCTACCTCACCGGGCTCGAACGCATCGGCGGCTTCGGCGGCGTGTCCGACCTGCTCAACCAGTACAACACCTGGCTCGGCTCCCCCGACCACTTCGCCGAGGACCTCGCGCGGCACCGCAACGCGACGGCCGAGCAGGTGCGGGGCGCCGTCGCGCAGTACCTCGACACGCGCAACCGCGTCGTCGTGCGCTTCTTCCCCGAGCCGTCCGAACGGACGGTCGCGGCGGCCGCGCCGCTCGACCGCACGCGCGAGCCGCCGCTCGCCGCCGACCGCCCCTTCACCCCGCCGACCGTCGACTCGACCCGGCTGGCGAACGGGCTCGCGGTGTACGTCGTCTCGCGGCGCGACGTGCCCAAGGTGGCGGCCACGCTCGTCACGCGCGCCGGCACCGTCGACGACCCCGCGGGGAAGGAGGGCACGGCGAGCCTCGCCGCCCAGGTCATGCGCCGCGGCACGGCGACCCGCGACGCGCTGCGGCTCGAGGATGCGTTAGGCGACCTCGGCACCTCGCTCGACGCGAACGCCGGCCGCGAGCAGTCGACGCTCGGCCTCGAGGTCCGCTCGGGCGACCTCGCCCCCGCGCTCACCCTCCTCGCCGACGTCGCCGAGCACCCGGCGTGGGCGCCGGCCGAGCTGGAGCGCGAGCGCAAGGTGCGCCTCGACCGGCTCGCGCAGGAGGCGGTCGAGCCCAACGCGATCGCCCGCGTCGTCGCGAACGTCGCCGCGTTCGGCGCCGACCACCCCTACGGGCGCCCCGAGGAGGGCACCCCCGAGACGGTGCCCGGGATCACCCGCGACGACCTCGCCCAGTGGCACGACCGCCGCTGGAAGCCCGGGAGCTCCGCGCTCGTCCTCGTCGGCGACGTCTCCCTCGCCGACGCGACGCGGCTCGCGCAGGCGGCGTTCGGCGGCTGGAGCGGCGGCGCCGCCGCGCGCCGCGCGCCGGTGCCGCGGGCGCGCGGACTCGCCGCCGGGCAGATCTACCTCGTCGACCGGCAGGACGCGGCCCAGACGGTCGTCGCGCAGGTGCTCCCCGGCATCCCGCGTACGTCGCCGGACTACTACGCGCTCTCGCTCGCCGACGCGGTGTGGGGCGGCGGCTACGGCACGCGCCTCAACCTGAACCTCCGCCAGAACAAGGGCTACTCGTACGGCATCTTCTCGACCCCGCGCTACTACACGGAAGGCGGGACCTGGGTCGCGCGCGGCGGCGTGCAGACCGACAAGACGAAGGAGAGCGTCGTCGAATTTGTGCAGGAAGAGAAAAACCTCGCCGGCGCGCGCCCGATCACCCCGCAGGAGCTGGCCGACGCGAAGGCGGCGCGCGTGCGCGGCTACGCGCAGGCCTTCGAGGCCGGGTCGCGCGTCGCGGGCCAGGTCGCGACGCTCTGGGCCACGGGGCTGCCGATGACCGAGCTGCGCCACGAGCCCGAGGCCCTCGGCGCCGCGTCGCTCGACGCCGTGAACGCGGTCGCGAGCAAGTACGCCGACCCCGCGCACGGCGTCCTCGTCCTCGTCGGCGACCGTGCCAAGATCGAGCCCGGCGTGCGCTCCCTCAACCTCGGCCCCGTCGTCCTCCTCGACCCGCGCGGCCGGCCGCTGCTCACGCCGTAGGGCCTACGCCGTAGGCCCTACCCGGTCTCCTTCACGAACCACGCGCGCACCCCCGAGAAGTCGAACTCCAGCACGCCGGCCTCGCCGAGCCGGTAGTGTGTTTCGACCGCATGGGGCGCGCGCGGGTTGTCGGTGCGCAGCACGTTCCCCTCGACCTGGTAGACGAGCGCGAGCGTCTGCGTCCGGTCGCCGACGTCGAACGAGTAGCGGAGCCGCCCGCCGCTCAGGAACTCCATCGCCACCCCGGGCGCGAAGTCGAGCCCGGCCTCGGCGCGCAAGAGGCGCCAGCGGCCGAAAAGCCACGCGGGCACGGTGTGCAGGTCGTCGGGGGTCGGCGCGCTCACGCCCCCAAATTGGCGCAAGGAGC
This sequence comes from Gemmatimonadetes bacterium T265, assembly GCA_019973575.1. Classification (NCBI taxonomy): domain Bacteria; kingdom Pseudomonadati; phylum Gemmatimonadota; species Gemmatimonadetes bacterium T265. The sequence goes on along the minus strand of BPUI01000001.1, from coordinate 1,029,828 downwards.
CGGCCGCCGCACGCGAGGCCAGCGCATTGCTCACGGCAGCTCGGGCGGCGCCCCCACGATCGGCGCGCCCGCCGCGTGCCAGCCGCGCCAGCCGCCCTCGACGGACCAGACGTTCGTGTAGCCCATCCGCTGCAGCGCGTCCGCCGCGAGCGTGGAGCGAAAGCCGCCGCCGCAGTAGAGCAACAGCTCCGTGGTCGGGTCGGGCACGCGCGTCTCGATGTCGCGCTCGAGCACGCCCTTGCCGAGGTGTTCGGCCCCCGCCGCGTGCCCGACCGCCCACTCGGCGTCCTCGCGCACGTCGAGCAGGCGCGCGCCCGCGGCGATGCGCGCGCGGGCGTCCGGGACGGAGATCTCGCGCACGCGGGGACGGACGGACTCGACGAGGCGGAGGAAGCCGGGGGTGTGGTCCACGGGGGATGCGTTGGGGGGATGGCGCGGAAACGTGGCGCCCGAGCAGGATGGCCAGACGACGCGGCCGGCGCAAAGTGCCGCGCTCAGCACCCCGCGTCGGGAGCTGTCGCCGTAGTGACGCGCCGCGTGCGCGTGGCGCGTCGCCGTGCGCCATCACATACTGAAGCGTACTGAAGCGGAATCGGCGCCGCGCACGCCCCGCCCCCGCCCGCGTCGCCCCCCGGTAGCAGCCTCCTCGCAATGGCCCACCCGACGAAGCGTGCCCCCCGCTGGACCCCGAGCGCCGAGCAGGCCGCGCTCTGGCCCCCCGTCTCCGGCAACACGATCAACGGCGTCGGCGAGCGCGAGGTGCGCCGCCCGTCGCCCGTCTACTGGCACGCGCCCGACGCCACCCCGCACGGGCCGCTCCAGCTCTGGTTCATCCAGCGGACCACGCCACTGGTGCAGGCCGCGCGGCAGCAGCGCCAGCAGGCGATCGAGGAGCCCCTGCCGCCCGTGGCCGACGCGGCGGTGGAGCGGAGCGCGGCGGCGTGGTCGCACGACGTGAAGGTCGCGGCGTTCGCCGCCGGGGCCGACGCGGTCGGGATCACCGCGGTGCAGCCGCAGTGGGTGTTCGAGGGGCACGCGGTCCCGCAGCGGTGGGCGATCATGCTCGCCGTCGCGCACGACTGGGAGGCGCTCCGCACGGCGCCCGCGGAGGCCGCCGCGGCCGAGGTCATCCGGCAGTACGCGCGGGGCATCCGGGCCGCGAAAGGGGTGGCCGGGGCGCTCCGCCGGCAGGGCCACGACGCCGTGCCGCACGGCGGCCCGATGGCCTACCCGATGCTGCTCGTCCCCGCGGCGATCGCCGCCGGGCTCGGCGAGTTAGGCAAGCACGGCTCGCTCATCAACCGCGCGCTCGGATCCAACCTGCGCCTCGCCTGCGTGCTGACCGACGTCCCGCTCCTCGCCGACCGCCCGGACGACTTCGCGGCCGACGACTTCTGCGCGCGCTGCCAGGCCTGCACCAACGCCTGCCCGCCGCAGGCGATCGGGCCGGACAAGCGCCTCGTCCGCGGCGAGCAGCGCTGGTACGTCGACTTCGACCGCTGCCTGCCCTTCTTCAACGAGCACCAGGGCTGCGCGGTGTGCCTCTCGGTCTGCCCGTGGAACCACCCGGGCGTGGCCCCGAACCTCGTGCGCAAGCTCGCCGCGCGCCGGGATGCGTTAGGCGACGGACGCGCGGCGGCGCGGCCGCCCCACGCCGCGATTCGTTAGGCGTCGCCCGGGGCGTCGCCGGGCGCGCCGCCGGGCGCGGGCGGGGACCGCCGGCGGGCGGTGAGGTACGAGACGCTGTCCCACGCGTTGTGGATGCCGACGCAGAGCAGCAGCAGCGTCGTCGCCCCGACGACGAACAGCCCCGCCCCGGGCTCGCGCAGCCACCACGCGGCGAGCGCGAGGCCGGCGTACGCGGCCGCGGGGAGCACGACGTGCCACACCCAGTCCTCCAGCACGGGCCGGTAGCTCGTCTGCCGGCGCGCGCGGCGGAGCACCACGCCCGCGTACGCGAGCCCGGCCGCGCCCGCCGTGCCTAACACGACGCGCAGCGCGGCGAGCGACGGCCACGGCGCGCTCAGGCCGGCCGAGGTCAGGAGCGCCGCCGCGAAGTGCACCACGGTCGGCGTCCCGAACGCGGCGACCGTGCTCTCCGCCGCGGCCGGGCCGGGCGCCGGCACGTCGCCCTGCGCGATGAGCGTCTGGACGACGAACTGCAGCCCCGTCAGCGCGGCCGCCGCCGACCCCGTGATCTCGTAGTAGGTCGCCCACGCGGCGAGCGCGGCGTGCGCCGCCTCCCGGCCGTCTGCCATCATCGCCACCGCCTGCCGTGCCTGGTGAGAGGTGCCGTCGCGCGCCCGGGTGTCGCGGCGCGAATGTACACCCGGCGCCGCGCGGGCGGGCCGGACCCGCCTACCAGGCGAGCAGCTGCAGCCCGGGCACGTCCGCGAAATCGTCGGCGTTGCGCGTCACGACCGTCGCCCGGTGCACCAGCGCGGCGATCATGCGATCCAGCAGCTTGCGCCGCGAGTCGCCCGCGTGCGCCACGATCGCAGCGTACGCGTCGGCGGCCGCCGCGTCGAACGCGAGCGTCGGAATCGCGCCCAGCATCACGTCCAGCCGCGCCCGGCGTACCGCGGCGTGCGCGGGCTCGCGATGCACGCCGCCTTCCAGTTCGACCCGCGTGATGACGGAGAGGAGCACCGCCCCGTCGAGCGCGGCGACGCGTGCAGTCACCGCGGCGTCGCCGTCGCGCACGTGGGTCGCGACGTTCGTGTCGAGCACGTACGCCACGCGCTACAGCCGCGGCCGCTCGGGCAGTTCGTCGACGTCGCGCGCCTCGACCGACGGCGGCGCGGGCAGCGCCCGCAGCCGGGCGATCATTTCCGGGATCGTCGTCGCGGCCGGGTAGACGGTCAGCACGTCGCCCGACCGCACCAGCAGCAGTTCGACGTCTTCACCGAACGCGACGTCCCGGGGCAGGCGAACGGCCTCGCTGTTCCCACTGCGAAATGTGCGGCTGCGTGCGACGGGCATCGGAGCTCTCCGCGGGCTGGCGCAAGTTGCGCTTGTGTCGAGCGGCTATGGATTCCCGCTTTCGTGGGAACGACGACACGGGGCGTGCCGTCACCCTCGCGGAAGCGGGGCCACCCGCGCGACATGCGAACGCAACCTCCGGTATGCTGTCCGGATATACCGGGATATATTCGCCGCGCCGCGCCCGGACAACCGTACCTCCGACCCACCCGCGCCGTCGTGACGCGCCGCCGCACGAGGCCGCACTCGCGGTCCGCGACGACGTCGGAGTGTTTCGCGCGGCTGCGCGCGCACGACAGGTAGACGTCCGCCCGACCTGCGGAAGCGGGCGACCCGCGGCGTTGGAGCGGGCGGGGGCGCCGTCCGGGCGCGGGGCGGCCGGGCGGGCCGGCCGCCGCTACGGCGTCGTGGTGCCGCCGCCGAAGTCGTCGAACAGGGCCCCGGGAGCCGCGACGTCGACGAGGCCGATGTAGCCGCCCCGGCCCGCGAAGTACGCCTGGTCGGACGCGCTCAGCGTGACGGTGCCGACGAGGGCGCCGTTCCGGTACACGGTGACCACCCCGGCCGCGGTCGCCCGCGCCCCGAGCTGGTCGCCCGCCGCGAAGCGCACCGCGAGCGCGGGGTAGGCCGTGCCGGCCGCGGGCGGCGCGTGGACCGCGGCCACGGTGACGGTGCCGCGCTGGGGCGCGTAGGTCACGGTGAGCGCGCCGAGCGCCTGATTCTCCGGGTCCTGCCCCTTGAGCACCAGCCCCTGCGCGCCCGCGCCGCCGTTCGCCCCGAGGCTCGTCAGCGTGACGAACGCCTCCTGCGTCGTGCCGAACGCGGCCGGCGCCCAGCCGATGCCGCCGCCGAGGCCCACGGCGCCGTGCTGTTGGCTGACGCGGAAGAAGCGCGGGGCCGCGAACCCGCCCCAGTTACTCCCGAGCGCGCCGTCGGCGCGGGTGAAGGCGTCGAGCACCGGCGTGGCCGGGAAGCTCGCGACGACCGGGATCGTCTGCGTGACCTCCGGGGCGGCGGCGTACGCGCCGCTCGCGGTCTCGTCCGCCGCGACGGTGCACGTGCCGGCCGCCGTGAACGCGACGGTGGCGGTGGGCGCGCCGACGTAGGCGGTCGCGACCGTGCACGTCGCGGGCGTGAGGGAGGCGTACGTGGGCGCGTAGTCGGAGCTGACCGCCGCACTCACCGTGTACGTCCCACCCACCCGCGCCGGGCTCGGCGGCGTGGAGGTGAACGTGATCGTCTGCAACCGGAGCGCGACCGTGACGGTCTGCAGCGCGGTGGGCGCGGCCGCGTACGTGCTGTCACCTCCCTGGTCGGCCGCGAGCGTACACGGCCCGGCCGCGGCGAAGCGAACGCTCGCAGGGGAGGTGGCGCCCGCCGCGACCGTGCACGTCGCGGGGGTGCGGGAGCTGAGCGTGACCGGGCGGCCCGACGTAGCCGCGGCGGTCGCGGCGTAGAAAGTGCCGACGTACGCCGGACTCGGCGCGGCGGTGGTGAAGGTGATCGTCTGGGCGGCCTTACCCACGGTCACCCTGGCGAGGTAGGACGCGGAGTCGCCGTCCTGGTCGATCACTTTGCCACGCACGGCAAGCGTGCCCGCGACGGCGGCGGGGCAGCTCGCGTTAGGCGTGCTCGACGCCGCGCCGTAGCTGCCCGTCCCGCAGTCGAAGGCGTAGGTGAACGCGGTGGCTTCGGGGTGGCCGGGCACCTGCGCGCCGGTCAGCGCGAGCGTGAACGCCTGCCCCGCGGTCGCCGACGACGGCGCGTTGAACGTCGCGCTCGGGGCGACGTGCGTCGTCGTGACCGGCACGTTCAGCTGACCGCCTCCCATGAAGTTGCCGTTGTAGCCCCAGCAGCTGACCGTGCCCCCGGCCGTGAGCGCGCACGTGTGGTACGCGCCGACGGTCAGCTGCGTGACCCCGCTCTGCGCGGCGGGCGGGACGTCCGTCTCGCCGTAGTTGTCATTGCCCCAGCAGACGACCCCGCCGGCCGCCGTCAGCGCGCAGCTGTGGGTGTAGCCCGCACCCACCTGAGTGACGCCGCTCTGGGCGGCGGCCGGCACGATCTTCTCGCCGTAGTCGTTCGCGTAAACAGACCCCCAGCAGACGGCCGCGCCGGCCGTGGTCACGCCGCAGGCGTACAGCCTGCCGGCGCTCACCTGCGTGAGGTGCGGCAGGTCGGCCGGCACGCCGATGGCGTAGCCCCAACAGCTCACGCCGCCGGCGGCCGTCACGGCGCAGGTCGCGGACGTCCCGGCACTCACCTGCGTGACGCCGGTCAGACCGGCGGGCACGGCCGTCTGCCCGTAGTCGTTGGCGCCCCAGCAAATCACCGTGCCCGCGACGGTCACGGCGCACGTGTGGTACGCGCCGGCGCTCACCTGCGTGACCCCGCTCTGGGCGGCGGTCGGCACGGTCGTCTGGCCGGAGTTGACGTCGCTACCGACGGCGCCCCAACAGACCACCCCCCCGGCGTTCGTCACGACGCACGTGTGGTAGTCGCCCGCGTCCACCTGCGTGACGCCAGTCAGGCCGGCCGGCACGGTCGTCTGGCCGTAGGTGTTGTCTCCCCAGCACGTGACGGTGCCATCCGGGTTCACCGCGCAGGTGTGGAGAAAGCCGGCGCTCACCTGCGTGAACTGCCGGGGCGTACTGACGACGAGGCGGCGCAAGGCGCCCGGCGCCGCCTCGGTCGTGGGGGCCGTGGGCTGGTCGGCGCACGCCGCGAGGCCGACCACGAGCGCGCCGCTAACGACGCGCGTGATGGCGCGCCACGCGGCGCGGAGCGTCCGCGGCCCGCAGGACAGGAACGAGAGGGGCATCAATCGGGGCATGGTGGCGGGTGCCCCGGCGCGCGCCGGGGCGGGGTGGGTTTGACTTCCACAGCCGCGCGTCCATGTTGTGCAGGCGCGCGCTTGTGGCAGTTGGACCCTACGCAAAACCCGCCCGGCAGGGATCATCCGCGATGACGCCCCGATGACGGCACCGGCCGACGGCGGCCCGCCGGGCACCGTGACCGCCCTGCTCAACGAGGCCGGCGCGGGCGACGCCGAGGCGCTCGACGCGGTGTTCGCCCTCGTCTACGAGGAGCTGCGCCGCCTCGCCCATTGGGTGCGCCGCGCGCGCGCCGGCGCGACGCTCTCCAGCACCGCGCTCGTCCACGAGGCCTACCTCAAGCTCGTCCCGGGCGGCGCGGTCGAGTGGCGCAGTCGCGCCCACTTCTTCGCCGTCGCCGCCCGCGCCATGCGCCAGGTGCTCGTCGACGCCGCGCGCCAGCGGCTCGCCGCCAAGCGCAACGCCGACCTCCTCGTCACCCTCGACGACCACGCCATCGCCGGCGCGGTCGCCGCGCCGCTCCGCCCCGAGCGGCTCGTCGCGCTCGACGAGGCGCTCGACCGGCTCGCGGCCGCCGACCCGCGCCAGGCGCGCGTCATCGAGTACCGCTTCTTCGCCGGCCTCTCGGTCGAGGAGACGGCCGCGGTCCTCGGCGTCTCCGCGCCGACCGTCAAGCGCGACTGGCGCGTCGCCCGCGCGTGGATCGCCGCCCAGCTCGGCGACGCCGCCGGTGCCTAACGTCGCGCCCGACGCGCCGCCCCTCGGCCCGCCCCCGCCCGACGCGCTGACGGCCGCGCGCTGGCGCCGCGCGCAGGCGGCCTTCTACGACGCCGTCGACCGCGCCCCGGCGTCGCGCGCCGCCGCGCTCGCCGCCGCCTGCGCCGGCGACGACGCGCTGCGCCGGATGGTCGAGCACATGCTCGACGCCGACGCCCACGCGTCGGCCGCGCTCGGCGCCCTCCCGGCCGCGCTCGGGCCGCTCGTCGGGACCGGCGGTGCGCCCGACGACCCGCACGCCGCCGACCCGACCGCGTGCGCCGGCCGTCAGGTCGGCGTTTACCGGCTCCTCCGCGAACTCGGCCGCGGCGGCATGGGCACCGTCTACCTCGCCGAACGCCCCGACGTCGCGCGCCGCGTCGCGCTCAAGCTCGTGCGCGGCGGGCTCGCCGCGCCCGACCGCGTGGCGCGCTTCCGCGTCGAGCAGCGCGTGCTCGCCCGGCTCGACCATCCCCACATCGCCCGCCTCTTCGACGCCGGCGTGGCCGACGACGGCACGCCGTTCTTCGCGATGGAGTACGTCGACGGCGAGCCGATCGACCGCTACTGCGACCGGCACCGGCTCCCCGTCGCGGCCCGCCTCCGGCTCGTCGAGCAGGCGTGCGCGGCCGTCGCCTTCGCCCACCGCAACCTCGTCGTCCACCGCGACCTCAAGCCCGGCAACCTCCTCGTCACCGCGTCGGGCGAGGTGCGGCTGCTCGACTTCGGCATCGCCAAGCTCCTCGCCCCCGACGCGCCCGGCCCCGACACGCCCGCCGACGGCACGCCCGCCGCGCCGCCGCTCACCGAGGCCGGCGTGCGGTGGATGACGCCGGAGTACGCCGCGCCGGAGCAGGCGGGCGGCGGGCCCGTGACCACCGCGACCGACGTCTACGCGTTAGGCGTAATCGCCTACGAGTTGCTCGCCGGGAGCCGCCCCGGCCGCGGTGCGTTAGGCGCCGGCGACCGGCTGCCGACGCGGCCGTCGGCGGCCGCCCGCGCCGCGCGGCGCGGCGCGGCAACGCCCGCCGAGGTCGCGGCCGCCCGCGGCGCCACGCCCGCCCAGCTCACCCGCCAGCTCGCCGGCGACCTCGACGCGATCGTCCTCACGGCGCTCGACCCCGACCCCGCGCGCCGCTACGCCTCCGCGGCCGAGTTGCTCGACGACCTGCGCCGGCAGCGCACGGGGTTCCCGGTGCGCGCGCGCCCGGACGGCGCCGCCTACCGCGCGCGGCTGTTCGTTCGCCGCAACCGGTGGGGCGTGGGCGCGGCGGCCGGCGCCGTCGCGCTGCTCGCGGGCACCGCCGCCGCGCTCGCGGTGGCCCAGGCGCGCACGGCCACCGCGCTCGCGCGGGCGACCGCCGAGGCGGCCAAGGCGCGCGAGGTCACCCGGTTCGTCGCCACGCTCTTCCAGGACGCCGACCCCTACCGGACGGGGACCCGCGCGGCGGCAGGCGCGAACGGGCCGGCCGCGACCCCGACCGGCGGGGCGGCGGACGCGCTGCTCGGGATCGGGGCCGTGCGGATCGAACGCGAGCTCGCCCGCCAGCCCGCCGCGCGCGTCGAACTGCTCGGCACCCTGGGCATGGTACAGCGCAACCTCGGCCGCTACGCCGCCGCCGACGCGCTCTTCCGCCGCGGCATCGCGGCCCGTCGGGCGCTCATCGGCCCGGGCGTCACGCACGATGCCGAACTCGGCACGCTCCTCTACGAGCTCGGCAGCGTCCGGCGTCTCGAAACGGATCTCACCGGCGCCGACACGCTCCTGACCCAGGCGCTCGCGATCCGCCAGGCGCTGCGGGTCAGCCGCGCCGATCTGGACGCCACGTTGTTTCAGGTCGGCGGCGTGCGCCGCCTGCAGGGGCGCTTCGCCGAGGCCGCGCGCCTGCTCGAGTCCGTGATCGCGGCCGAGGCCGACACGCCCGGGCCCACGCTCGCCGACGCCCTCGACCAGCTCGCCGCCGTCCGCATCGAACTGCGCGACGCCGACAGCGCGGCGACGATCGCCCGGCAGGCCGTCGCCCTCCGCGAGCGCCTGGAGGGGCCCGAGCACCTCTCGGTCGCGCTGGCCTACATGCGCCTCTCCGTCGCGCTGCGTAACGGCCACCACATCCCGCCGGCCGAACGCGCCATCCGGCGGGCGCTCGCGATCCAGCGCCGGCGCCTCCCCGCCGAGCACCCGCACCTGCTGCAGGTGGAGAACGAGCTCGGCGTCGTCCTGATCGAGGCGGGCGCGTACGCCGAGGCCGATCGCATCCTGCGGCACGTGCTCCGCGTCCGCGAACGAACAGCGCCGGAGAGCCGCGACCACGCCGCCACCCTGTACGCCCTCGGCGACCTGCGCGCCCGGCAGGGCGACTTCGCGGGTGCGGTCGACTTCTACCGCCGCGCGATCGCCGGGTACGCGCGGCTGCTCGGCCCCGACAACCCCGACGTGAACACGGTACGCGAGGTCCTGGCCCCGGCCGAGGCCGAGCGGGGGCACGAGGCGGACGCGCTCGCCGTGACCGCCCGCCTGCTCGCGGCGCGGCGCGTCCCCGTGTGGGACCCGGTCGCGCAGCCGCTCGACGCGTTAGGCGCGCTGCTGCGCGACGGCGGCGACTGCCGGCACGCCGCCCCGCTCGCCCGGCGGGCGCTGGCCGCCTACCTCGCCCGGCACCCCGCGCCCGCGGGCGCCGCGCCGGGCGACACGCTGCCCGCCCACCTGCGCGCGGCGGCGGCGGCGTGCGGGGCGGCCCGGCGCTGACGCCCCCGCCCGCCCCGCGCCTACTGGAACGAGTACCGCAACGACAGCTGCAACCGGTACACGTCGGTCACGCTCGCCGACCCCTGCGTGCTGGCCGAGATCAGCTGGTTGTTTACGACCGCCAGACGGTACAGCGGCCCCCCGTTCGCGTCCGCGCCCGCGTAGGCGAGCGGCTGCGTCGTCACGAGGCGGCGGCCGACGCCGTAGCGGCTGTTGATCAGGTTCCCGACGTTGAACGCGTCGAGACGCACCTGCACGCTGTTCCGCTTGCCCAGGCCCGGGCGGAAGATCTCCTGCGCCACGCTCGCGTCCGCGCGGAAGACCTTCGGCAGGATGACCGCGTTGCGCTCGGCGTACTGCCCGCGGTGCTTGCTCAGATAGCCGTCCTGGTTGATGAACGCGGCCCACGCGTCCTGCTGCTGCTGCACCGTGAAGCCCGGACGGGTCGACGTCGCGGCGATCGCCACGAAGTTCGTCTCCGTCCTGTTGCGCGGGATGTAGACCAGGTCGTTTCCCGTCGCGCCGTCGCCGTTCATGTCCCCCGCGATCGTGTAGCTCGCCACGCCGCTCGTGATGTTCTCGGCGAACAGCGACAGCGTCGTCGCGCCGAAGTGGAAGTACTCGCGGCGGTAGGCGAGCGCCGCGAAGAAGCGCGATCCCGGGTAGTACGCCGAGTTGGCGAGCGGGGCGTTATTCGGGTTCCCCGAGATCGCGTTTCCGGTGAACGAACCCGAGGCGATCGAGCCCGCGTCGACCGTGTTCTTCGACACGCCGTAGTTGTACCCGGCCTTCGCAAAGAGGCCGTTGCGGAAGCTCTTCTCCAGCGAGCCCGAGAGGTTGTAGTTGTAGCCGACGCTCTCGTTCTTGAGCACGTAGGCCGCGGTGATGTTCGGGTTGAGGCGCGTCGCGTCGACGCCCGGCGTCGCCGACAGCCAGCGCGGGCGCGCGTCGGGCCCGGTGAACGCCGACGGCGGCGCCGGCAGGTTGGCGTTGATGTAGTACACGCCGTTCACGTCGCGCCCGTAGAGCACCTCCGCGGTGCCGACGACGCCGAACGGCAGGCGCTGGTCGACGGCGAGGTTGCTCCGCCACTGCTGCGGAAAGCGGAACCCCTTGTCGGTGTAGTCGACCTCGTACGTCGCGGCCGGCGCGCCCGTCACCGTCGCCGGCGCGTACGCCGTCGGGTTGGGGTTGAACGGCCGCGCGGAGGTGTTGGCGAGCTGCTGGAAGCCCGTCTGGATGCCGTTCTGCCCGACCTGGTTCGAAATCCACACGTACGCCGGGCGCCCGCTGAACACCCCCGTGCCGCCGCGCAGCTGCGTCGACCGGTCCGACGTCACGTCCCAGTTGAAGCCGAGCCGCGGCGAGAAGAGCAGGTTGGCGTCGGGGAGCTTCTGCGTCTGGTACCGGACCGCGTCGCCGTGCTCGTCGCGGAAGGTCAGCGCGTTCGCCTGCGGGTTGGTGAAGCCCGTCGGGCTGAACACCGGGACGTCCGCGCGCAGGCCTAACGTCAGCTGCAGTCCGCGCGCGGCGCGCCAGACGTCCTGCGCGTAGGCCGAGTACGAGTTGACCTTGAGCGGCTGCAGCGGCTCGGTCTGCCCGGGGATGTTGTTGTAGCGGAGCTGGAACAGCCGCACCGGCACCGCCGAGGTCGTGCGGCCCGGGTTGTCGAGGTAGCCCTGCGCGTCGGCGTAGAAGTCGCCGAGCGAGTTGTAGACGTAGACGCTCTGCGAGCCCGGGAAGAAGACGTTCTCCGAGCGGAAGCGCTCGTACGCGGCGCCGAACGTGAGGTCGTGCCGGTCGGTGAAGACCGAGAAGTTGTCCTGCGCCTGCAGCGTCTTGTAGCGCAGCTGGTTGTCGGGCGTGAACGGCTCGAACCCGAAGGCCAGGTAGGTCGTCTGCGTGGTCGGGTCGAGCACGTCGACCGTCGGGAAGAGCGCGCCCTTGTAGCTGCGGCTCTCGTCGTTGGTCGTGTAGCCGGCGATGACGTTGTTCGCCATGCGGCCGCCGCCGATCTGCGAGTTCCACTCGCCGACGAGCGAGCGGATGTTCTCGTTGATCGTGTAGCCCGAGTTGGCGAACGAGAGCGCGTTGATCGTCCCCTGCCGGTTGCCGAAGCCGAGCGAGTTGGAGTTGGACTCGGGGAAGTCGGCCGACGAGTTGAGCAGCGTGTAGCGGAGCGAGAGCTTGTTGTGGTCGTCGGCGTTGAAGTCGAGCTTCGCGAGCAGCCGGTCCGAGGGCGTCGCGAAGTTGTAGCCGGTGACCGGGCCGGTGTTGTAGTTGAACTTGGACTGCAGGAACTGCTGGAGCTGCGTGACGTCGCCCTGCAGCACGCGCGTGACGTTGCCGCCGACGGACTGGCCGCCCGCGTTGGGCACGAACGAGGTGCCCGGCTGCGTGAGCCGGTCGGTCTCGTAGTTCGCGAAGAAGAACAGGCGGTTCTGCAGCACCGGCCCGCCGAGCCGGGCTCCGAACTGGCCGAACTTGAACGTGCCCGGGTTGTAGGCGAGGCCGTTGGCGACGGTGCCGACGTAGCTCTGGTTCCGCGTGTAGAAGTACGCCGAGCCCTCGAGGTTGTTGGTCCCCGAGCGCGTGACGGTGTTCACGCTCGCCCCGGTGAAGCTCCCCTGGCGCACGTCGTAGGGCGCGATGTTGACCTGGATCTGGTCGATCGCGTCGATCGGGATGGGCGCGACGCCGGTGCGCGCGCCGGGCTGCCCCTGGAGCCCGAACGAGTTGTTGAACGACGCCCCGTCGACGAGGATGTTGTTGTAGCGCGTGTCTTGGCCCGCGAACGAGAGCTGGCTCCCCGACACGACGGCCTGCGGCGTGAGGCGCACGAAGTCGCCGATCGTGCGGCTGATCGTCGGGAGGGTCTGCAGCGCGGCGCGCCCGACGCTCGTCGCGGCCCCGGTGCGCGCGGCGCTCAGCGTGCCCGTGGGCGCCGCCTCCACCGTGACCGCGCTGAGCCGCGCCGCCGTCGGGCTGAGCGCGACGGCGAGGTCGGCCTGGGTGCCTAACTGCAGGACGATGTCGTCGCGCGTGAACGGCGCGTAGCCGAGCGCGCGGACGGTGACCGCGTACGGGCCGCCGACGCGCATGCCGGGGATGACGAAGCGGCCGTCGGCGCGCGCCGTCGCCCGGTACGTGGTGCCCGAGGGGCGGTGTACCGCGATGACCTGCGCGGCGGGCGGGGGGCCGGCGGCCGCCGCGCCGGTCGTCGTGACGCGGCCGGCAAGGGTGGCGGTGGTGGTCACCTGGGCGGCGAGGCGCGGGGCCGCGACGGCGGCGGCAGCGAGGGCTACGGGCGCGGCGGCCCAGCGTCGGCGCGAAGCAGACATGGACGTCGTCCTGGGAGGGTGAGAGGATCCGGCGCCAGCAAGGTAGGATCGCCTGGCCGGCGCCAGCACCGCAGCACCGACCCTCGCACGTCACCAGTGTGTCACGCGGGCCTCCCGCCCCCGCGTCCGGCTTCGTCTCGCGTACCACGCGTCCCACGGCTCACCCCACAATGCGACGGTCCAGGACGTTTGTCGAGGACGCGGGTCGAATCGCCTGATCACTCCAGCAGAGGGTGCGATTCCAGCGGATCGCTGGCCCCGTGGTAGAGGATCAGCTTCTTGCCCGTGGTAACGAAGCGTTACTTGGAGTAGTCCGGCCGCTCGGCATCCGCGATGAGGCCAACCTCTCGCGGCTCCCAGCCGAGCGCCGCCCTGGTCTTTTGGCTGGAAGCGGGGCCGTTGCCCCCAACCCACACGGCGAGGCCGCCGAAGTGCGCCTCGGCCTCCCGGGGCGTCAACGACGTCGCGGGCACGCCGACCTGCCGGCCGATCGCCTCGGCGATCTGCCGGTAGGGCACACCCTCCTCGGCGATGGCGTGGAAGGCCTCGTTCCGGGCCCCGCGTTCGAGCGCGAGGCGGTACACGCGCGCCGAGTCGAGCCGGTGCACGGACGGCCAGAGGTTCTGCCCGTCGCCGACGTAGGCGGACACACCCTTCTCGCGGGCCACTTTGGCGAGCATGGGAACGAAGCCATGATTCTCCCCCTGCCCGTGAACCGAGCGCGGGTTCCGCACCACGGACGCCCGCAGCCCGCGCTCGGCGAGCGCGAACGCCGTCTGTTCCGACGCGCGCGGGAAGCTCGGGATGATGGGCGGCCGTGCGTCTTCCGTGAAGCGTTCTCCAGCAGGTGCGAGGCCGACCCCGCCCGTCACGACGATCGGCCGGTCCGAGCCGGCGAACACTTCGCCGAAAGTCTCGATCGCCTCGCGGTCCTCCTTGGCCAGCTCTTCAATCTTGGAAATGTCGAGACCGAATGCCGTGTGGATGATTCCGTCGGCGTTGCTGGCCCCCTCCCGGATTACGTCCAGATTGGTGAGCGAGCCGACGAGCGGCGTGATGCCGGCGGCCGTCAGCGCCTCGGTCTTGTCGTTCGAGCGCACCAGGCCGACCACCGAGTGACCCGCGTCGAGCAACTCGCGAGCGATCGCCGATCCGATCCAGCCGTTCGCTCCCGTCAGAAACACACGCATGCTACCCTCCGCGCCAATACTGGTGGAAACGGGCTACCGTCGTGTCAGTGGCTGACAATAGTCAATCTGTCAGTCGCTGACAACAGCAACTGGCATTCTGGTGGTGAGAACCGAGGATGGCGTGCGCGTGCGTCTGCAGCGGACGGCGCTGGAGCTGTTTCGCGAGCGAGGGTACGACCGGACCACGGCCGCCGAGATCGCCGCGCGCGCCGGCGTCACGGAGCGGACCTTCTTTCGGTACTTCCCGGATAAGCGGGAGGTCCTGTTCGACGGCGAGACCACGCTGCGCGCAGCACTAACGGCCGCAATCGCCGACGCGCCCGGGGGACTCGGCCCCCTCGACACGCTCTTCCGGGCGTTCCGGTCGGTGCAGCCGGCGCTCGAAGCCAACCGGCCGTTCTCGGAGCCACGACAGGAGGTCATTGCCAACACGCCCGCGCTGCACGAGCGCGAACTAGCAAAAACGGCCGCGCTGGCCGACGCGCTGGCCGCCGCGTTGCAGGCGCGCGGAGTCGCGGAGCTGCGGGCGGTGCTCGCGGCGCGGACCGGCATGGCGGCCTTCGTCCACGCGACAATCGCTTGGCTCAACGACCCGGGGCCGGGGCTCGGGGCGCGTCTCGACTTCGCCCTCCGCGAGCTGAAGGCACTGGTTGCCGAAAGCGACTAACCCGGCATCTGCTGCTTGACGAGGTGGCCCGTCACGTCTTCCGGATCGAAGCGGGCCTCGTCACCCGCGCGACCTCGAGAACGCCGGCGGGTTGTCGTCCATCGCGCACGACCAAGCCGAGTGACCGACGCCGTCTGGCGTCTGGTCTCGCGCCGATGACCGCCGCGGTCGACCGGGAGGCGGCGTGCGTGCGCCAGCGCTATGCAGCGCAGCCGCGGCGGCTCGTCGGGCTGCGGGGCAACGGCACGATCGGAGACGCCGCGTTCCAGCGCGTTCGGGAAGAGCTTGACTGGACCGAGCTCGGCTGGACGCAGGTCGTCCGGCCGGGAGAATCAGCCCACGGCGCACCGTAGCGCGCGGCCGTCCCGGGCCGCCGCCGGGGTGCCCCGGCGCGTTAGGGTCCGCCCCGCGCGCCCGCCCGGCGGCCGACTTTGACCGCATACAGCGCGGCGTCGGCCCGCGCGAGTAGCCCGTCGAGGTCGTCCCCCGGCTCCGCCTCGCCCACCCCCACACTCATCCCGATCCGCCACGGCCGCCCCGCAGCCTCCGCCTCGGCGTTGTGCGCGGCCAGCGCCGCCTGCAGCCGGGCCGTGAGGACGTGCCCCTCGCCGGGGTGCGCGAGCCGCCCGGCGAAGACGGCGAACTCGTCCCCGCCGAGCCGCGCGACGAGGTCGCCCTCGCGCACCGTGGTGCGCAGCAGGCGGGCGACCGCCTGCAGCGCGGCGTCGCCCGCCGCGTGCCCGTACGTGTCGTTGATCGGCTTGAACCCGTCCAGGTCGAGGTACAGCAAGGCGTTCCGCTGCCCCGACCGCCGCGACACCTTCAGTGACTGCTCCACGAGCGGCCGGAAGCCGCGGCGGTTGAGCAGCCCGGTCAGCTCGTCCTGCGTGCTCAGCTCGCGCAGCGCCTGCTCGGCGCGCTTCTGCGCGCTCACGTCGCGCGCCACCCAGAGCACCTGCCCCGGCCCGCCCCGGCCCGCGTCGCCCGCGTCCAGGGGCGACACGATCGCGGCGAACCACGTCCGCCCCGCGCCCCCGCGGTCCAACGCGTACTCGACCGCCTCCGGGGTGCGGGTCGCGAGCACCCGCCGGATGACCGCCAGCAGCGGGTCGGCGTCCGCAGCCGGCAGCACGTCCTGCATCCGGCGCCCCAGCATCGTGGGCGCCGGCTGGTAAAGCAGGTCCGGGGCGGTCGGCACGACCTCGACGTAGGTGCCGTCGGCGTCGAGCACGAGCACGACGTCACGCATCGCGGCGAACAGCGCGCGGAGCTCCGCTTCGGAGCGTTCGGCCCGATCGCGCAACGCCCGCTCCTCGGTCACGTCCACGCTCACGCCGCGCAGCCAGCGCGCCTGCCCCGCGCCGTCGCGCTCGACGCGGCCGGTGGCGCGCACCCACCGCATGCTCCCGTCCGGCCCCGCCGCCCGGTACGTGGACGTGTAGTGCCCGTCGGGGTCGGCGCACGCGGCCGCGAGGTCCGCCTGCGCCCGCGCCCGGTCGTCCGGGTGGATCGCGGCGCGCGCGACGGCGCCGGGGACGACGTCCGCCGCGTACGACCCTCGGCCGTTAGGCTCGAAGTCGTTAGGCAGACGGCCGCCCGCCGCGTCGAACGCGACGACTTGATGCGTGCCCGGGGCGAGCCGCAGCACGTCGGCCGCGAAGTCGAGCGTCCAGCCGCGCAGCCCGCCCGCGTCCTGCGTGAGGCGCAGCTCGGCCGCCCGCTCCCGGAGCGCCGCCTCGGCCTGCAGTCGGCGCACGGCGGCCCCCGCCTGCGCGCCGACCGCGGCGAGGAGCGCGCGCACGGCGGCGTCGAACGCCTCGGCGCGGCGCGCGTGGAACGCCAGTACGGCCACGACCGCACCGTCCGCGACCACCGGCACCGCCAGCCCGGTGCACAGCCCCGCCCGGCGCGCGAGTGCCGCACGCGCGTAGTCCGCGTCCGGCGCGCTCAGGTCGGGCAGCCACACCGGCGTCCGCTCGGCCGCGGCGCGGCCCGGCATCCCCGACCCCGACGGGAACGTGAAGGCACAGCTCTCGGCCGCGAACCGCGCGAGCCGCGCGTCGCCCGGGTCGTACGTCGCCGGCCCGCGCACGAACCGCGCAACGTCGGGCGATCCGGCCGACGGGTCCGGCGTCCACACCTCGCCGTACGGCATGGCCGCCGCTCGGCACATCGCGCCGAGGGCGGCGGTGAGCGCGTCGTCCGCGTCAGCGGCGGTGGCGAGGGCCACCGTGACCTCGTGCAGGAGCCGCGACTCGCTCTCCGCGCGCTTCCGGGCCGTGATGTCGCGCGCAGTCACCGCGAGCCCGGTCACGGCGTCGTCGCCGACCCGGATCGGCACGACCTGGAGCCACAACCACGCCGTCGTCGCACGGGGGTCGCGCGTCTGGTACTCGCCCTCGTACCCCGTCCCGCATTCGGCAGCCGTGCGGAAAAGCTGGAACGACGAGCCGACTTCGTGTGCCACGGGGAACAGCGTACCGAGCGAGTGCCCCACCAGATCGTCCGGAGGCATCCCGTACAGCGCCCCGCCGGCCGCGTTCACCTCGACGAAGGTGAAGTCGACGACGTGCCCCGCGGGGTCGCGCTCCACTTCCAGCAGGTACCCCGCGTCGGGCGCGGCGTGGAGCGCGGCCCGAAACCGCGCCTCCGCCTGCCGCGCGCGCGCCTCGCTGGCCCGGAGCGCGGCCTCCGCGCGAACGCGCTCCCGCACGTCACGCGCGACGACGGAGAACACGAGCGGAGGGCCCACGCCCTCGGTCCCCGCGGGCGCGAGGTGCGGGACCATCGTGATCGAAACCGGCACCCGCTCGCCGCCAGAGCCGAGCAACACGGAGTCGCCCGACCACGCGCCGTCGCGTCGCGCCGCCGGGACCGCCTCACGCAGGATGCGCGCGTGTTCGAGAGGCGGGTGCAGGTCGCCCATCGTGATCGCGGCGAGGTCGGCGTCCTCCGGAAGCCCGACCAGACGGCGACCGGCGCGATTGATGTAGACGAGCGTGCTCTTCGGCCCGACGAGCGCCGCGAAATCGGGAGAGGTGTCGAGGGCGGCCGCGAGCCGCGCCCGCGCCGCCTCCGCCCGGCGCTCGGCCGTGACGTCGCGGAATCCGACCCGTGCGCCGCCGTAAACGGAAACGCCGTCCGCGCCGGGCGCCATCTCGGGGACCGCCCACCCGCGGCACGCGACCCGGGCCCCGTCCCGCGCGATGAGCACCGCCTCGAAGTCGACGACCGACTCGCCGCGGCGCAGTTGGCGCGCGACGGCCCGGTACCGTCCCTGGTCCTCGGGCGCGACGAGATCGAGCGGATCGAGCTGCGCGGCTTCAGCCGCCGAGTACCCGAGCGTCCGCTGCCACGCGGCGTTGACGAGGGTGAAGCGGCCGTCGGCGCTCGTGCAGCAGGCGAGTTCCTCGGTGTGGTCCAACAGCCCGCCGAGCGCGGCCCGTTGGGCGTCGAGGCGACGCGTCGTGGCACGCAACGCCAGCTCGGCCGCGGCTCCCTGGGCGAGGTCCTCCAGCGTGGCGAGCTCGGCGGGCGTCCAGGCGCGCGGCGCGCCGTCGATCACGCACAAACTCCCGAGCACCTCGCCGTCCGCCGTGACCAGGGGCGCCCCGGCGTAGGCCACCACCCCCAACTCCGGAATCGCGAGGTTGTCGCACACGCGCGGGTCCTCGCGGGCGTCCGTGACCACGAACGGCGCCCCGGTCGTCACGACGTGCTCACAGAACGAGTGCGAGAGCGGGGTCTCGCGCGCCGTCGCCCACGGCTCGGCCAGCCCGACGCATCCGCCGAAGACCTGCCGGTCCGCGTCGACGAGCGAGACGAGCGCGGTCGGCGCGCCGAGCACGCGCGCGGTGAGTCGAGCGAGGCGATCGAGTGCGGCGTCGGCGGGCGCGTCCGGGACGCCGGTCGCGCGCACGGCGTCCAGTCGCTCGGGACGTGTGAGCGGGGCGGCGCCGGGCAGCGCGACGGGGGTGGAAGCTCGGGACGTCACGAGCGCGTGCGGTGGGCGGGGAGCGAGGTAGGGACGCGGTAACAGCGGGCGCGTCTGTGGCACGGACGCCATACCGCGCCCCACGCAACGGCTCCCAAGCCGCTCTGCCGCCTTCTTAGCGGTACCGGAGCGTTGTGAGGTACGCGACGCTCTGCGGGGCGTTGCGGACGGGGTCCGGCGTCTCGTCCTCGACGTAGTATTCCGCCATCCCGTCCTGCTGCGCCACCTTGAGCAGCGCGGGCCAGTCCACCTGCCCACGCCCGATCACCGCCTGCTGGTCGGCCGGCAGCCCGCCGGCGAGCGAGCCGCGCGCGACGCCAGGCTGCATGTCCTTGATGTGCATGAGCTTGAAGCGGCCCGGGTACTTGCGGATCAGCCCCACCGGGTCCTGGTTCGGCAGCCACGTCCAGAGCACGTCCATCTCGAAGGCGACGAGCGCCGGGTCGGTCTGCTGGATGAGCAGATCCAGCAGCGTGCCGTCGCCGTGGGGGACCGGCTCGTAGCCGTGGTTGTGGTAGAAGAAGGTGAGCCCCGCCGCCTTGAGCGTGCGCCCGAATGCGTTGAAATCCTGAACGGCCTGACGGGCGTTGGCCTCGGTAAAGCCCGCGGAGTCGTGCGGGTACCAGGCGATCCCCACGTAACGCGCGCCGAGGCCCTTCGCGTCCGCGATCACGCTCTCCGGGTGCTGCTTGAGCGCGTCGTACGAGACGTGCATCGAGGTGGCGTGCAGGCCGGCGGCGCGGAGCGTCTGCGCGAACTGCGGCGCGGACATCCCGTAGAGCCCCGCCGTCTCGACGTGCGTGAAGCCCGCGCGGCGAACCGTCGCCAGCGCCGCCGGGAGGTCGGCCTGCGCCTGCGCGCGGTAGCTCCACAGCTGCACGCCGAGCGGCGCGCGGAAGTCGCCGGGCGCGCGCGACGCGGCGGCGGCGTCGCGCGGGCGGCAGTCGGTCGTGCCGAGCACCAGCGCGCCGGCGAAAGTTAGGCACGAAATGCGGCGGGTCCACATGTGGGCGTCCTCCGGAGGGTGGCGGATCGGGCGCGCGGGCACGTCGACCTCGACCGCCCGCACGACGCCGAATGTACCCGCTGGACCGGCCGACGTCGGACCGCGCGCGTCCCCCGACGGCCGCGTCGCGCCTAACGTCCCCGCCGCGCGCACGCCGCGAGCACGCGCCGCGGCGCCCCCGCGGTCGGCGCGAGCGTGTGCGCCGCCTCCGCGTGCGCGCGCGCGTCCGCGCAGTCCCCGCGGCCGAGGGCGAGCGTCGCGGCCCGCAGCCGGACGCGGTAATCGCCCGGCGCGAGCCGCGCCGCGAGCCGGACCCCGGCCGCGCCGCCTTCCTCGTAGAGCGGCATCGCCGCCGCGCGCCCCACTGCCAGCGCCGCCCCGAGCGCGAGCACCCCCGCCCCCGCGCGTGCCACCGCGGGGCGCGCGACCGCGGGGCGTGCGAGCCCCCGTCGTCTGCCATCCCCGGCCGACCGCGCCCCGCCGTCGGCCGCGAGCGCCGAGAGCGCCCCGAGCGCCGGCCACACGACGATCGTCGGCGCGGCGAGCAGCAGCACCGCGTCGAACGCGCCCGCGACGAGCGTCGCCGCGAGCACCCCGCCGAGCGCGCCCCCGGCGAGTGCGCGCGCGGCGGCGTCCGGCGCCCGCCCCGCCTGCACGTCGGCCGCGGCCGCGCCCCACACCGCGCGATGCGCCGTCAGCAGCAGCCCGACGGCGACCAGCCCGAGCGCGAGCAGCCCCAGCACCCCCCGCTCGCTCCCGACCGCCACCGGGTCGCTGCTCGGCCACGGGTTCGCCGTCGTCCGGTCCTCGGTGAGCGACGGGTCGCCCGCGGGCGCGACTACGGGATAGCGCACCGACCAGTTGCCCGGGCCGACGCCGAGCACCGGGTCCGCGGCCAGCAGGCGCACCGAGTTCCGCCACTGCTCGAGGCGCCCGCGCCCGCTGCCCCCCTTATAGTCCACGACACCCTTGACCGAGTCGAGGTAGGGCGAGTCGCTCCGCCAGTCGAGCGCGTTCGGGAGGCTGACCGCGGCCGCCGTGCCCAACCCGAGGGCCAGGAGCAGGAGCGCGACGCGCCCGGGCCGCGGGCGCCAGCGTCCGGGTGCGCCGGCCGCGCCCTGCGCGCGCGCGAGCACCACGGCCCGCAGAAGGCCGATCGCGAACGGCACGCCCGCGACCGCCCCCGCGATCCACGCGCCGCGGCTGCGCGACAGCACGAGCATCGCCCCGAGCGCGAGGATGGTGAGCACCGCCCCGAGCGCGGCGACGAAGCGCCGCACGTGCAACGCCGCATACGCCGCGAGCGGAAGTCCGATCGCGCAGAGGTGGGCGACGAAGTTCCGGTTGCCAAACGTGCCGCCCGGCGCGCGGTTCACGCTGAAGTAGTCCGACCGCACGCCGTACGCCTGCAGCAGCGCGGTCGCCGCGGCGAGCGCCACGGCCGCCACGAGCGCGCCGAGGATCGGACGCGCCGCGCCGCGCCCGGCGGCCGCCCGCGCCGCCCAGAACAATCCCGCGCCCGCCCCCGTGATCGCCAGTGCCCGCGCGGCCAGCCACCCACTCGGCGCCAGCACCGCGCTCGCCACACTCCCGACCAGGTAGGCGGCGAGCGCGACGTCGACGAGCCGCTCGAGCGCGGGGCCGCGGCGCTGACCGAGGTCCGAGCCGTCGTCCTGGAGGAGTGTCCCCGTCATCCAGCACGCGCCCGCGGCGACGAGCAGCAGGACGATTTCCTTCGGGACGAAAAACCGGTCCAGTTCGAACGCGCGGTACGGCGCGGCGGCGAGCATCGCGACCATCGCCCCGCCCGCGATCCAGCGCGCCACGCGGCGGGCGTCGCGCGCCGCGGCCGGCGAGCCCGGGACCACGCGGGCCGGGCGGTCGGGCGGGAACGCGTCGACGGAGAGGGAACGCGCGGCGAACGTGGGCATCGGGTCGGGTGAACGGGGCGGTCGGGCCAGTCTACGCGCCCGACGCCTCGGGAAAGTACCCCGCAACCGGCCCGCTCTCCCTCGATTTCGGCGGACCTGACCGGGCGGTCAAGGCTACTTGGAAACGCATGACGCCGGTCGGTCGCGCCCCAAATCGGCGGGGCTAGGTTCAGCCCCACATCGACGCGGGCCGACGTGACATAAGGCCCACGCGACCGGGACGCCGACGGACTGCGCTGTGTGCGACGCGCGCCGAACGCCGACCGGTCGCACCCCCAACCTCGCCGCCCACGGCGCGCGACGACGTCCTGCGGACGTCGTCGCGCGCCGGCTCCACGGACGGCACGCCGCACGACGCCGACCCGGAAGGTCGGTTGCGGCATCGGCCCCTCGCGGCCGGCATGCGCACCGCGCACGCCACCTTCGGTGGCGCTGTCCGCGCGGCGCGTTCCCGCCGGCCACGTCCCAGACCGACGACCCGCCCGTCCGGCGGGGCGCGACGACCGTGCGTGCAACCGGTCGATGCGCCCCGAGTGGCCGGGCCGCGTGAGGAGACGCGTCCATTTGTTCTTCCGCTCAATCCGGCTGTCCGGCTTTGCCGCGCGACTGCGTGCCATGCGCGCGTCCAGGCTGACCCACCAACTCACCCTCGCCGCCGGCGCCGTCGTCTCGATGGCCGCCGCCGTCTCGTCGGTCCGCCCCGTCTACGTGGGGCGCGCGCCCGGACTGGCCGGGCTCATCGCCGGGGGGACGTCGCGCGATTCGATCGCCGCCCGCGCCCCTTGGGCCTCGACATCCGACCCCGACTCCGCGATTCGCACGCCCCGCTTCGAGATCGACCGCGTCGCGTTCGTGCAGGACCTGCTGAACACCGGCCGCATCGACTCGACGCGCGCGCAGTCGGTCGCCACCTACGCGGTCCGCGAGGCGTACAAGCACCGCCTCCCGCCCGCCCTCGTCTTCGGCGTCCTGCTGACCGAGAACCGCGACTTCCGTTCGACCGCGCGCTCGAGCTACGGCGCCGTCGGACTCATGCAGATCGTCCCGCGCGTCTGGGTACCGACGCTCGCCAAGCTCTTCGGCCGCAACGTCACGCGCGACGAGACGAACCTGCAGTACGGCGTCCACATCCTCAGCCACTACCTCTACACGAGCGCGGAGCAGGCGGCCACGGCCGACCGCGCGGTGGTCGAGGGACTGCTGCGCTACAACGGGTGCGTCCGCGGCACGAACAAGAACGGCTGCCGGCGCTACCCCGGCGTCGTGCGCCGGAACGTCGAGCAGTACGCCTCGGTGCAGTGCGGCGCCGCGGGCTACGAGGGCTGCGTCGCCGCGCCGCTCCGCGTCTCGATGGGCGAGGCCCCGGCCGAGCGCGACTCGACGGCCGAAGAGGTGGCGGCGCGGTGAGGCGTTAGCGCCTTACGCCGCTGGCTGCACCCGCCGCCGCGGGGTCGGCAGCACGGGCGCCTCGCCCCCGGCCGCCGCCCGCGCGGTCTCCGCCTTCAGGTAGGCCGTCGGGTCGTGGGTGAGGGCGCCGGCGGGCAGTTCGTCCCACAGCGGCCCCAGGTCGCGCCGCACGCGCTCGCGGTAGAATGCCGGCAGCTCGGTGTGTTCCTGCTCGAAGTAGCCGCGCACCACCGGGTCCGTGTCGAGCAGCCCGCGCACCGCGGTGTAGTAGCGCCGGCGCCCCGTCCCCTCGCTCGAGAGCGCGCGCACCACGTTCATCGTGCTCGGGATCGCCCCGCCGCGTGAGCGGCTGTTGGCCGCGAACCGCCGCGCCACCGCCGTCTTCGAGAACGTGTACGTGACCAGGTCGATCACCCGGTCGTAGAACGGCGCCCACGCGTAGTTCTTGGGCCGCACGTTCATCGCCAGGTTGTTGTTCAGGAAGTGGTGCGGGAAGGGCAGCACCCGCCCCGCGCGCTGCAGCTCCAGGTTGAGCGGCGCCGCACGCCCGAACGCCGAGAGAAGCGAGTAGCCCGGGAACGCCCCTGGCGCGAGGTCGACGAAGCGCTTCGTCAGCTCGAACGGCTCGTCGCCCTCGTCGGTGTCGAGCCCGAGGACGAAGTTCGCCTGGAGGTAGGGCACGTGGCGCATCACCATGTTCACGTGGTCCGCCACCTGCCGCACCTTGTCGATCCCCTCGGACTTCCCCGTCCGCGACTTGTTGCCTAACGCGAACCACGACTCCACCCCCGGCAGCAGCGCCTTGAAGCCGTTCCGCGCGAGCCGCGGCATCCGCGCCTCCGACAGCAGCGACAGCGAGCTCTCGGCGATGAAGTCGACCCGCCCGGGCGGCACGGCCGCCTCGATCGCGTCCATCGTCTCGTCGAAGCGCACGGCGAAGTTCGGGTCGTGCCACGCCACGCGCGGGCGTTTCATCTGCGTGAGCAGGAACTGCAGGTCCTCGCGCATCTGCTCGGGGCCGAACGGCTGGTGCTCGACGGTGGAGTCGATGCAGAACGCGCACGTGTACGGGCAGCCGAGCGAGGCGAGCATCGGCACGATCTTGAGCGCGGGCGCCTTCCGGAGCGTGGCGGCGATGTGCGGCCAGCGCTCGCGCACCCCGGGGAGCCCCGCGGGCTGGCGCAGCGCGCTCAGGTGTACGCCTAACGGCGGGGCCTCGGCGGCCGCCGCGGGGCGGGGCGCCCGGCCGCGGGGGCGCGACTCGGCCGGCCGGTCGGCCGCGCACGCCGCGAGCACCTCCGCGACGAGGGCCTCGTCGGTGAAGCCCAGCACGTAGTCGAAGTACCGCCGCGCGTCCTCCGGGTAGCAGCGCGCGTGCGGCCCGCCGAGCACCGTCGTCGTGCCCCGCGCGCGATACATCGCGCTGATCGCGTAGGCGAGCTGCGCCGTCTCGCTGAACGCGCCGACCATCAGCACGTCCATGTCGGCCGGCAGCTCGGCGGCGAGGTCCTCGAAGCCGGTGTAGACCACCAGGCGCACGTCGTGCCCCAGGCGCTCGCACCAGACGGCGAGCACCTGGGGCATGATGCTCGCCATGTTCGCGTTCATCACCCGCGCGTACAGCGCCCGGGTCGGGCCGTTCGTGACGAGGTCGAGGATCCCGACGCGCAGACGACGCATGGCGTACCTGATGCTGGAAGAGCGGGGGCGTGGCCGCGACGCGGGCGACGCCGTACGCGGGCGGCCGTCGCACGACCGCGGAAAGATTTGGGACGAAACTTCTCGTCCCACTGAGCAAACCCTGCGCCCGCCGAGTCTACGACGCGGGGACGACCGGGTCGGCGCCCGGCGTCGCGGCGACCTCCGCCGCCGCGCCCACGGGCCGGCGCTGCCATCGCGTCACCGGCGGCGCCGCGCGCCGGGCCAGCAGGTCGTCGTAGTACGCGACCACCCGCGTCGCGACGTCGTGCAGCGTGTCGCCCGCGGCCGCCCGGAACGGCGCGTGCCGCTGGTGCCGCTCGGTCGACACGTCGAACCACCACCAGGCGTCGGTCCGCGCCGCGCGCGAGGCCTCGACGCGACACGTGAACGTGCGGTCGCCGTCGGTGAAGGCGAACTCCTGCGGCATCTCGGACATGACTCGTGACCGATGAGAAGTGGGGCAGAAACGCGACGGGCCGGGGCGACCCACGTCGCCCCGGCCCGTCGCAGCAGTCGCCACCCGAAAGGGCGACGGCGCGTGGTCAGATCGTGACCACGTTTTCGGCGGCGGGGCCCTTCTGGCCCTGCACGACGTCGAACTCCACACGCTCACCCTCGGCGAGGCTCTTGTAGCCCTGCTTCTGGATGGCCGAGTGATGGACGAAGCAGTCCTTCGTGCCGTTCTCGGGCGTGATGAAGCCGAAGCCCTTGGTGTCGTTGAACCACTTGACGGTGCCGGTCGTACGCATGTGCTGATCCTGATCCTGTATGAGGGCGGCGCCCCAACGTGGGACGACGCGGCGCGACACGACGAACCGCGGGGCTCACCGCCCGAAACACAAAAGGCCCTCGCGAGAGCGAGGGCCCCTGTCCGTCGGCGGTGGATGCGCGGTGCGCATGTGTCGCAGTCCGTAACCTAATCGGGAGCGTGCCCCCGGCAAGGTCCCTGCGAACTCGCGCGCGCCCCATCACGCCCCTCACCACCCACACGCGCACCTCATGACGGACGCGCCCTTCACCCCCCTCGTCCTCACCGCGACCGACGGCGCCCACGCCACGGTCCTCCCCTACGGCGCCCACGTCGTGGGCTGGACCCCCGCGCCCGCCACCCCGGGCGGCGGCGACGAGCGCCTGTTCGTGAGCGCGCGCGCCGAGTACCGCGCCGGCGCGGCCGTGCGCGGGGGGGTGCCCGTGATCTTCCCGCAGTTCGGCGACCGCGTCGCCGGCCCGGGGCCGTCCATCCGCCACGGCTTCGCGCGCACGCGCCCGTGGCGTGTCGTGCGCGCCGCGCACGCGAGCGACGGCACCGCAGAGGCGGTGCTCGCCCTCGCCGACGCGGACCTCGACGCGGAGACCCGCGCCCGGTGGCCGCACCCGTTCCGCGCCGAGCTCACCGTGCGCGTCGCGGGCGCCGCGCTCGCCCTCACGCTCGAGGTCGAGAACACGGGCGTGGCGCCGCTCCCCTTCACGGCCGCGCTCCACACCTACCTCCGCGTCGGCGACGCGGCCCGGGCGCGCGTGCGCGGGCTCGAAGCGGCGGCGGGGTCCGACACCGCCGCGGGCGGCGCGCCGCTCGCCCCGGCGGGCGCGCCGCTCGGCTTCGGCGGCGAGGTCGACCACCTCTACGTCCACGTGCCCGGCCCGGTCACGCTCGACGACCCCGCCCTCGGCCGCGCGACGCGCGTCGACCAGACGGGCTTCCGCGACGTCGTCGTCTGGAACCCGGGCCCCGTGCGCGGGGCGTCCCTCGCCGACCTCGAGCCCGACGGGTGGCGCCGCTTCGTCTGCGTCGAGGCGGCCGCGGCCGGCGAGCCGGTCGTCGTCGCGCCCGGCGGCCGGTGGGCGGGCGCGCAGCGCCTGACCTCCGGGCCGTTAGACGCCTGACGCGCCGCGTCCCGACGCGCGGCCTGCCCCCGGATCCGGCGGGCTGTTAGGCGCGCACCGCGCGCCCGACCCCGGCGACGCCGGGCTCCCGCTCGACGACGAGCGGCGCGTCGGCCTCCGCCCACGTCGAGCCGAGCCGGTCGGCGAGCGCGCCCATGTCGGTGACCGTGTACGTCGTCCCGTCGCGGTCGACGAGCCCGCCCGCCGCGAAGCGGTTGAAGACGAGCGACACGCTCTCGCGCGTCGCCCCGACCAGCTCGCAGAGCAGGCGGTACTCGTTGGGGCCCAGGACGAGCGCGTCCCCGGGCGCCGTGCCGCGCGGGCGCTGCGCGGCCAGGCGGAGCATCGCCGCGATCAGCCGGTCCTCGACCGAGAGCGTCGCGACCTCGCGCAGCTTGTCGAGCAGCTCCGTGCGCTCAGCCATCACCTGGCCCAAGAGCGCCTGGCCGTAGAGCGGCTGCTCGCGCAGGAACGTGCGCAGCTGCGGGCCGCGCACGTGGAGCGTCTCGCTCGCCTCCTCGGCGCGGGCGTCGGTGGCGTACGCGCCGCGGGGCACGAGCCCCTCGGCGCCGAACGTCTCGCCGGCCACGGCGACCGCGGGCACGAAGCCCCGCCCGGCCTTGACGCGGCTGCGGAGCACGACGCGGCCGGCGAGCACGACGAACAGGCCGTCGGCGCCCGCGCCGCGCTGGTAGATGGTGAATCCGGCGGGCCAGGTGGCCTTGGCGCCGTACGGGGCGAGCATGGCGCGCACGTCGGCCGACAGGCGCGCGAGGGGACGTAAGGACTCCACGACGACAGCTCCTAAGGGCTGCGGAACGACGGGAACGACAGACCCCGCCGGGTAGCGCAATGTCCGGGCCGACCTTTGTTGGACCAAACTGAGCGGTTAGCCTGGCCCCACGGTTGCCCGATCCCGCGTCCGCGGCGTACACTGCGCGGCGCCCCCTTCCGGCCCTCCACCGGTCCGCCATGCGCCCTTCCGCCGTCCCGCCCCACCCCGTGCGCGCCGCGGCGCGCGCCGCCGCGACGCCGGCCCCCGCGCCCCCGGCGCCGTGACGGGGCGGGCGCAGGTGAGCGCGGGCCTCATCCTGTTCCGCCGCACGGCCGGGCAGCTCGTGCTCTTCCTGGCCCACCCGGGCGGTCCGTTCTGGCGCGGCCGCGACGCCGGCGCGTGGACCATCCCCAAGGGCGTCGTCCACCCGGGCGAGGAGCTGCTCGACGCCGCGTGCCGCGAGTTCCGCGAGGAGACCGGCGTCGAGGCGCGCCCGCCCTACCTCCCGCTCGGCCACGTGCGCCAGCGCGCCGGCAAGCGCGTGCACGCCTGGGCCTGGGAGGGCGACGCCGACCCCGACGCCGCCACCAGCAACACGACGAGGGCCGAGTGGCCGCGCGGTTCGGGGCGCTGGCTCACCTACCCCGAGGTCGACCGCTACGGCTGGTTCGCGCCCGACGCGGCGCGCGAGAAGCTCAACCCGGCGCAGGCCGCGTTCGTGGCGCGGCTCGAGCACGCGCTCGACGGGAGCGCGCCCGACGGGCGTGCGTTCGACGGCGGCCCCGGCCGGGACTTGCCTAACTCGACGCCCGGCCCGAGTTTCCCCGGATCATGAGCGCCGCCGCGCCGCTCCACCTCCCCGGGCTCGCCCCCGGCGCCCGCGTCCAGCACGAGCTCCTCGTGCGCGAGCGGGCCGAAAAGGTCACGAAGGACGGCAAGCCCTACGTCGTCCTCGTCCTCGGCAACCGGTCGGGCGTGATCGAGTGCGCGCCCTTCTGGTTCGAGCGCCTCGACTGGGTCGACGGCGCCGACCAGGGGCGCGTCGTCCAGGTGATCGGCGACGTCAAGCTCGCCGCCTACAACGGCGCCGCCAAACGGCAGCTGACCGTCACGGCCCCGCTCCGCGTCCTCCCCGACGCGCACTTCTCCGCCGCCGACTTCCTCCCCCACGTCGACGAGGACGTCGAGAAGCTCTGGGACCGGCTCGACCGCGCCCGCCAGGCCGTCCAGTCCGAATCGTTAGGCACGGTGCTCGGCGCCGTCTTCGGCGACGACGCGTTCCGCGTCCAGTTCGAGCGCGCCCCGGGCTCCACCAAGGGGCACCACGCGAAGGTCGGCGGCCTCCTGCAGCACACGGTCGAGGTGGCGGCGATCGCCAAGATGTCCGCCAAGGCCGTGCGCCGCGTCAACGAGGACCTCGTCGTCGCCGGCGCCCTGCTCCACGACGTCGGCAAGGTCGAGGCGTACGA
This sequence comes from Gemmatimonadetes bacterium T265, assembly GCA_019973575.1. Classification (NCBI taxonomy): domain Bacteria; kingdom Pseudomonadati; phylum Gemmatimonadota; species Gemmatimonadetes bacterium T265. The sequence continues at coordinate 1,001,145 of BPUI01000001.1, read as the reverse complement.
GGTCTCCCCCGCCGGCTTCGCCGCGACCCCCTGCGGCCTGCTCGTCGGCCACGTCGTGCTCGGCGTCCTCCGCCTCGAACGCTGCCTGCAGGCGCTCGGCGAGATGCCCTGCAGCGAGGGCCAGATGCTCGAACTGCGCCACATGATCCTCTCGCACCACGGCAAGCTCGAGTACGGCTCGCCCGTCGTGCCGATGACGGTCGAGGCGCAGATCGTCCACCACGCCGACGACGCGAGCGCCAAGGCCACCGACTTCCTCGACGCGCTCGACGACCCCGACCTGTGGGCCGAGGGAGGCGAGGTCTCGAAACGCTCCTGGCAACTCGGGCGTCAACTCTGGAAGCGCCCGCACGACTGGTCGTAGCGGGGCGGGCAGACGCACCCTGCCGCGGGGGAGCCGCGGCGGTCTCTCGGAGAGCGCGATGAACGACAAGCAGTTCGCGAAACTGATGCGGCAGACGCAGCAGAAGGCGGAGCAGGCGGCCAAGGCGCGCAAGCCCAAGGGCTTCGACCCGACCCTCGACGCCACCCGCTCGGCCGGCGACCCGCACACCGACGACGCCGGCGTCGAGCGCGAGCAGATGTTCAAGGAGATGCGGCGGCGGGAGTTCTGAGCGGATCTGCCTAACGAATCGCGTTAGGCAGATCCGCCGTCACGCCGCCGTCCAGTCCTCGACGGCGGGCCCCGGCACGCGCGAGAACTCGCGGACGTTGGCGGTCACCACGCCGCAGCCGTGCGCGAGGGCGGTCGCGGCGATGTACACGTCGTTCTGGCCGACCGGCGCATGCCGCAGCGTGTACCGCAGCTGCCCCGCGATTTCCGCCGCGCGCCGGTCGAGGTCGGGGACCCGCAAGGGCGCGAGGAGGTGGTCCAACTTCGCCCGACGCGCCTCGGGACGAGCGTCGCCGGCCGCACCGTACCACAGCTCGGCGACGGACACGCTCGACACGGCCAGGCGCTCGACCGGAACCGCGGTGTACCGCGCGACCACCGACGTCGGGTGTCGACGCGCGAGGTGAATCAACACGTTCGTGTCGAGCACCCAGTTCACGGCGGCGTCGGGTCGTCGAACGCCCGCCGGAGCTCGTCGGGGTCCCCGGCGTCGAACGCGTTCTCCGGGTCGCGCAGCCACGCGACGTACTCGGGCGGCCAGCTCGGGTGCGCCGGCGGGTACACGGGCTCGAGCACGACGCGCTCTCCCTCGCGGCGAACGCGTACCCGGGTGCCCGGCAGATGCCACCCGCTCGGAAGCCGCACCAGCTGATCGTCGGCGTCCATCGAGAGCGTCGCGGTGATCTCGTCGTCGACCATTCACGCCTCGCACGTTCGGGGATGACGTAGCATACAAACGGTCCCGCCCCGCCGCGACTCGGCCCCGAACGCCCGTCCGACCCGCGGTAGATTGGCTCCCATGCCGCCCCGCTGCCCCCGACGTCCCGTGCGCGCCGCGCTCCTGCCGGCCGCACTCGCCCTCGGCGCTCTGCCGCCTGCCGCCCACGCCCAGGTCCCCACCCGCGCCTACTCCGACGCCTTCGAAGTCCGCCGCGCGCGCACCGACCCGCAGCTCGACTACACCGTGCGCGTCGACACCGCCGACCTCACCGGCTGGCGCGTCACCCTCGTCGTCCGCCGCCCGACCCTCCCGGCCGTCCGCCTCGGCTTCGCGCGGTGGGCGCCCGGCGCCTACCGCATCGCCGACTTCGGCCAGTACGCCGAGGACCTCACGGCCACCCGCGGCGGCCGCACGCTCACGGTCACCAAGCAGCCCGACAGCACGTGGCGCATCGTCACCGCCCCGCCCCTGCCCGACGACGTCACCCCCGACTCGGCCCGCCGCCTCCCCGAGGACACGACCGCCCTCCGCGTCAGCTACCGCGTCGCCTTCCCCTCCGCCGCCGCGGCCGCCGCGCCTAACAACCGCAGCTTCGTCCGCCGCGACGGCGCGCTCCTCGACGGCCCGCTCACCTTCGCCTTCCCCTCCGGCGGCGAGCGCCTGCCGGCGCGCGTCCACCTCGACGTGCCCGCGGGCTGGCAGGTCGTCACCGGCCTCGTCCCGACCTCCGAGCCGCACCACTACTTCGCGCCGAGCGTGGACGTGCTGCTCGACAGCCCGATCCTTGCCGGGCCCGCGGCGTCGCTCCGCGTTTCGCGCTTCGACGTCGACGGCGCCCCGCACCGCGTCGCCTACTGGCGCTCGTCGGCCGCGCCGGCGTTCGATTCGGCGCGCTTCGTCTCGAACGTCGGGACGGTGGTGCGCGCCGCGCGCCGCGTGATGGGCGAACTGCCCTACCGCGAGTACGCCTTCCTCTTCGTCGACGGCCCCGGCGGCGGCCTCGAACACCTCAACTCGACGACGATCGGCGTCGCCGCCGCCCGCCTCGCGCGCGACCCGACCGCCGCTGCCGCCGTCACGGCGCACGAGTTCTTCCACCTCTGGAACGTCAAGCGCCTCCGCCCCCGCGAGCTCGGCCCCTTCGATTACGGCCGCGCCGTGCGCACGCCGTCGCTCTGGTGGAGCGAGGGCGTCACCGACTACTTCGCGGGCGAGCTGCTCCGCCGCGCCGGGCTCCGCGACTCCGCGACCGCGGCGCGCGACTTCGCCGCCGCGATCGAGGAGTTCCTCAACAACCCCGGGAGCGCGCGCGTGAGCCCCGAGCGCTCCAGCCTCACCGCCTGGGACCCGCCGTCGGTCAACGGCGGCTACAGCATCTCGTACTACCTGCAGGGCCGACTGTTAGGCGAGCTGCTCGAGCTCCGCCTCCGCAACGCCACCGGCGGCCGCCGCGGCATGGACGACCTCGTGCGGCTGCTCTACGACCGCTTTTCGGGCCCCGTCGGCTTCACCCCGCCCGACGTCGAGAAGGCCGCGAGCGAGGTGTGCGGCTGTAACATGACGCCCTTCTTCGCCGCCTACGTGCACGCCGCGCGGCCGATCGACTGGGCGCCGCGCCTCGCCACCGCCGGCTGGCAGCTCGACACGACCCGCGAGGCGGCCGCCGACTCGGCCGGCCGGCCGCGCCCCGACCTGCGCGTCTCCGTGCTGCCCTTCGCCGGCATCGGCAGCGCGGGTGGCGCGGCCGGCACGCGCCCGCGCCTCGCGCCCCCCGTGCTCACCGGCGCGTGGTACCAGGCCGGCCTCCGCGGCGGCGACCTCGTCGTCGCGGTGAACGACGCGCCGGTCAACGACGCCGCCGCCTTCACGCGCGCGATCGCCGGCGCGAAGATCGGCGACTCGGTCGCCGTCGACGTACTGCGCCCGACGCCCGGCGCCTCCGAACCCGCGACACTACGCGTCGTGGTGGGGATCGAAGGCTACGACGTGTTGCACGTCCGCCTCACCGACCTCGACGACCCGAGCGAGCGCCAGCAGGCCCTCCGGCGCGTCTGGCTCCGCGGTCCGGAGGGGGCGGGGGAGGACGCGATGGCCGCGCTCGCCGGCCCCCCGCCCGCCGATCAGTCGACGACGGCTTCGATCCCGACCGTGCGCCCGGCCTCGAGCCGGCGCGCCACGCTCACCCGCGCGCCGTCGGCGAGCACGCGCGCCGACAGCTCCAAGCGCGCCTCGCGGTCCGCCGCCCCGGGCGCCAAGCGGTCGGCCGCCAAGCGCCCCGCCGAGAGGTAGGCCGCGACGCCGTACTTGGGCGCACCCGGCCACTCGGCCCTATCGGCCCACGGCCGTTCGGACGCGGGTGAACGCTCCGCCGGCCGGTCCGCAGGGGGCGCGCTCCGCCCCGCCGGCCGGTCGGCCAGCGTGAGCGGGGCAAGGCGGGTGATCGCGGAAATGGAGGACATGGCGGGTGCCGGACGGTGCGCGCGAGAGGGGTTCGCGCCACATTAAGGCACCATCCAGGCCGCGGCGGCGCGGCCACGTCCCCGCACGGGCGCCCCGGTCGGCGCCGGAGGGTGTGTGCCGTGTCCGAGTCCGCACGCCTCGCCGCGCCCGCCCTCGCGGCCGCCCCGCCGGCCGCGTCGCCGCCGCGCCCGCGACGGTTGCTTTGGCGCGCCCTCGGGCCGCCGGCGCGCCTGTTCGACGCCGTCGAACGCGCGTGGGAGCGCCCGAGCACGCAACACGCGCTCGGGCTGCTGCTCGTGGCGGCGTTCCTCGCCGCGCTCGTCACCGTCGAGCTGGGACGGCGCGGGTGGCTGCCCGCGGGCCTGGCCGGCCGTGTGTCGCGCTCGCACTTCTGGGCCGTCGACGTCGCCTTCTCGCTGCTCCTCTTCCTCGAACTCGTCGCGCTCGTTCTCGCGCTCGCGCGCTCGGTCGGGGCGTCGGTGGCGAAGCAGTTCGAGCTCCTCGCGCTCATCCTCCTGCGCAAGGCCATCCTGGAAGTCGCGCACGTCGGCGAGCCGATCGCCTGGCTCGGCGCCGCCCCCCACGTCCCCGTGGCCCTCGCCGACATGGCCGGCGCGCTCGTCGTCTTCATACTGGCCGAGGCGCACGCGCGCGTGCAGCGCCACCGCGCGATCACGAGCGCGGACGACCAGGCCGCGTTCATCGCCGCCAAGAAGCTCGTCGCGCTCGCCCTGCTCGCCGCCCTCGCCGTCGGGGCCGCGGACGCGGCGGCGCACCTGCCGGTCGTGGGGCAGCCGACGTTCTTCGAGGTCTGCTTCACGGTGCTGATCTTCACCGACGTGCTGCTCGTCCTGCTCTCGCTCGCGGCGAGCGCGGACCACCGCGTCGTCTTCCGCAACTCGGCCTACGCGGCGTCGACGCTGATGATCCGCCTCGCGCTCACCGCACCGCCGTACTTGAACGCGGCGATCGCGGTCGGCGCGGCCGCCTACGCGGTGGCCGTGAGCGTCGCGTACGAGCGGGCCCGCGCCGTCCCGCTCGTCGGGACCGTCGCCTTCGAACCGCGTGCGGGTGTATGATCCGTCGCGTTCCGCGGTCCCCGGCGGCCGCGGTGCGCTCCTCGTCCACCCGTCGATGCGCCTCCGTTCGTCGTCCGTCACGCTCTGCCTCCTCGCCTCGCTCGTCGCCCCCGCGGCCCGGTCGCAAGCCGTGCGGCCCGCGCGGGCGGCCACGCGTGGGGCGTCTGCCGCCGCCGCCCGCGGCGGCGACTCCGCGACCGACGCGCGCGTGCTCGCCCGCGTGCGCGACGAAGGGCTGACGCGCTCGCAGGTCGCCGAGACGGCGACGATCCTCTCCGACGTGTTCGGGGCGCGCCTCGCGGGGTCGGCCAACTACGGTGAGGCGGCCGAGTGGGCGCGGCGTACGCTCGCGGGCTACGGGCTGAACGCGCGCCTCGAGCCGTGGGGGACGCGGCGCGGCAACCGCTGGACGCTCGAGTCCTACTCGCTCGAACTCACCGCGCCCTACTACGCGCGCCTCGTCGCCTACCCGTTCGCATGGAGCCCCGCGACCGGCGCCGCGCGCGACGGGGCCGTCGTCCGCGGCACGCCGGTGCTCGTCACCGAGCGACTCGACTCCGCGCCGGACGTGGCACGCGCGGAAGGCGGGCACCTCGCCGAGCGCGTGCGCGGCCGCATCGTCATGCTCGGCGAGGTGCCCGCCGACCGCACGCGCGACCCGCACGCCGACCCGCTCGTGCACCGCTGGACCGACGCGCAGCTCGACTCGCTCGCCCGGCTCACCGACCCGGGCTCGCCGCGGGACTACTGGGACGACGCGGGCGACTACCCCGCGATGGTCGCGCGGCGGCAGGCCGTCTACGTCGCGCTGGCGCAGGCGGGCGCGCTCGCCGTGCTCTCGCCGAGCCGCAACCCGCTCGCGACGATGGTCGGCGCGTACCAGGCCTACGACACCGACCTGCGCGAGGCCGTGCCCGCGATGAGCGTCTCGCGCGACGACTACGCGCGCCTCGCCAACCTCGTGCGCCTCGCCGGGCGCGCGGGGCGCCCCGCGCCGGAGGTGGCGTTCGGCATCCGCGCGCGCCTCGACCCGCCGCGCACGCGCGCCGACTCGACCGGCTACGACGTCGTCGCCGAGCTGCCGGGGAGCGACCCCGCGCTCGCGGCCGAGGCGGTGATGGTCGGCGGGCACTTCGACTCGTGGCCCGCGGGCACCGGCGCGACCGACAACGCGGCCGGCGCCGCCGTGGCAATCGAGGCCGTGCGGCTGCTCACGGCGGCCGGCGCGCGCCCGCGCCGCACCGTCCGCGTCGCGCTCTGGGACGGCGAGGAGCACGAGGACTACTTCGGCTCGTTAGGCTGGGTGCGCGCCCACCTCGGCGACCCCGAGACGATGCGCCTCAAGCCCGAGCACGCGCGGCTCTCGGCCTACCTCAACTTCGACAACGGCACCGGGCGCATCCGCGGCGTCTGGTTGCAGGGGAACGCGGCCGCCCGCCCCGTCTTCCGGCGCCTGCTCGCCCCCATCGCCGACCTCGGGCCGACGACGCTGACGATCGCGAACACCGGGAGCACCGACCACATGCCGTTCACCGGCGTCGGCGTCCCCGCGTTCACCTTCCTCCAGGACCCGCTCGACTACGAGACGCGCACGCACCACACGAATGCGGACGTCGCGGCCAACCTCGCCCCCGACGACCTCCGCCAGGCGGCGGTCGTGACCGCGACGGTCCTCTACGGCGCCGCCAACCTGCCGGAGCGCATGCCCCGCGTGCCGCTCCCGCCGCCGCACCATGCCGCGGCCGGGGTGGGGAAGTGAACGAGCCGCCCCCGATCACCCCCGCCCGCCCCGACGACGCGGAGGCGATCGCCGCGCTCAACAACCGCTACGCGCCCGACGGCCTGACGCTCCCGCGCACCCCGGCCTTCGTCGCCGTGCGCATCGAGAGCTACCGCGTCGCGCGCGACGCCGCGGGCCCGCTCCTCGGCTGCGTCGCGATCGACGAGTACGCGCCCTCGCTGGCCGAACTCGTCTCGCTCGCCGTCGCGCCCGAGGCGCAGGGGCGCGGCCTCGGCCGGCGCCTCATCGCCGCCGCCGAGGCGCTCGCCCGCCAGCGCGGCTACCCCGAACTGTTCGCCGTCTCGCTCGCCGACACGCTCTTCGAGGCCGCGGGCTTCCGCCACTCGAGCATCGCGCGCTACCCGGAGAAGACCGCGCGCTACGCCGCGATCTCGCGCTCGGAGCTCTCGATCGGGAAGAAGTTCCTCTTTACGAAGCGGCTCGGCGCCGACGACCGCCGCCCCGGGGGACGCCCCGCCGGGGTGCGCCCCGCCCCCGCGCGGCGCGGCGCGCGGCGGTAGCCCGGCGTGCTCGCCCTCGTCACCGGCAGCTCGGGGTTCGTCGGCTCGCACCTCGTCGAGGCCCTCGCGGGCGCGGGGTGGACCGTGCGGCGCCTCGTCCGCCCCGAGAGCGCGCCCGCGCCCCCGGCCCTCCCCGACGCGCTCGCCCGCCGCGTCGAGACGGTCGCCGCGCCGCTCGCCGACGCCGACGCGTTAGGCCGCTCGCCCGCGCTCGACGGGGTGGACGCGGTGTTCCACCTCGCGGGGGTGACGAAGCGGCGCACGCTCGCCGAGTTCCGCGCGGGCAACGTCGCGCCGACGGCCGCGCTGCTCGACGCGCTCGCCGCCCGCGGGGCGGGCGGCGGCGCCCCGCCCGCGCGCTTCGTCCTCGTCTCGTCGCAGGCCGCCGCGGGCGCGGCGCGCTCCCCCGACCGCCCGCGCACCGAGCGGGACCCCGCCGAGCCGGTCGGCGCCTACGGCCACAGCAAGCGCGAGGCGGAGCGCCTGCTGATGGCGCACCCGGGCGGCCTCCCGTGGACGATCGTCCGCCCGTCGGCGGTCTACGGCCCGCGCGACCGCGACTTCCTCCCCGTCTTCCGCCACGCGGCGCGCGGGATGGCCCTCTACCCCGGCACGCGCGACGCGTGGCTGTCGATGGTCTACGTCGGCGACCTCGCCCGCGCCCTCGTCCTCGCGGCCACCGCGCCCCAGGCGGTCGGCGGGACGTTCTTCGTCGCGGGGGACGAGCGGGTCCCGTGGCCCGCGGTCTACGACGCGGCCGCCGCGGCCGCCGGCCGCCGCGTGCGCCTCGGCCTCGACGCCCCCGCCGTCGTCCTCGCCGCGGCGGGCCTCGCCGGCGACGCCTGGGCCGCCCTCACCCGACGCGAGGTCCTCGTCACGCGCGAGAAGCTGCGCCTCGGGCGGCCACGCTTCTGGTGCTGCTCCGCGGCGCGGGCGCGGCTGGAACTGGGGTGGGTCCCCACAGTCGGGCTGGCAGAAGGGACGCGGCGGACGTACGCCTGGTACAAGGCACAAGGTTTGGTGTGAGGGGATGCGGGCCGGTCGTACGGTTCGCGGTGGTGCCGCTGACGGTCGTGCTGCACCCGGGGTGGCCCGTTGCGCGGGTCCGTGAACGGCCGGGGTCGGTGGGGCAGCGGGGATGCTGCAGGCGATGATGAACCCGGGGTCGGTCCACCCGGGGCGGGGGACGGCCTCGGTCCGCCGGGGCCCGCGTCTCCAGTCGTCAGTCCCGCCGGGACTGGCGCGCTGCCCTCGCCCAGACCCCGGCCCCACCATCCCCAGCCGTACCATCCCCTGCACCACCCCAGCTGCGTTACCGACCCCGGCCGTTCATGGGCCGGCGGGACGGCCCCGACCCGGGTGCAGCACAACCGTCAGCGGCACCACCGCGAACGATCCGACCGGCCCGCCTTCCGACAGTTCGACTACTGCGCACTCCGCTCCAGCGCCGCCCGTCCCGCCGCGGGGCGAAACTCCTCCGTCGCGCGTCGCTCGCGCCCCTGTCGTTCCCGCCCCTGGCCCCCCGCGACGTACGCCAGCAGCCGCGGCCCCGCCCACCCGACCGCCGCGCCGAGCGCCGCGCCCGCGAGCGCGTCGACCCCGTAGTGGTAGCCGCCGTACACCGCGCCTAACGCGAGCAGCGCCGTCGCCGGCCCCGCGGCCCGCGCGAGCCGCGGCGCCACGCGCGCGAGCACCACCGTTTGCGCGACGCTCACCGCCACGTGCGACGACGGGAACGCCGTCCCGCGCGACGAGCCGGCGACCAGCAGCCCTTGCACGAACGCGCGCACCGGCCCCGCGAGCGGCAGGCCGCCGGGCCCGCCCGTGTGCCAGGTGTACCACGGGCCCTGCACGGGGAACACGACGAACACGGCGTAGCAGAGCACGAACGCGAGCAGCACCGTGAACGCGCTCGCGTAGAACGCCGCCCGCGGGTCGGCCGCCCCGCTGACCACGCCCCCGCGCCGCCGGCGCGCTTCCCACCAGAGGAGCGCGGGCGGCACGTAGATGATCACGTAGTACGCGAGGTAGGCGAGGTGGAGCAACTCGCTGAGCGGCGTCCACGACGCGTGGCGCGCGAGCGCGACCGCGGGACTCGCGCCGAGCAGTGGGCCGAAGAGCGCCAGCTCCCAGCGGATCGCGACGGCGTCGTGCATCGCGGCGACGCCGGACCCCGCGCCCGCCAGCCCCGCCGCGACGATCGGCAACTCCGCGTACAAGGCCGGCACCGCGACGAGCGGCAGCCACGCGACGCTCCACTCCAGTGCCGGCGCCGCGGCGCGCGAGCGGCGCGGCGTCGCGCCGGCGCGCGCGCCCGCCGTGAGGGCCAGCATCGCGACCGACGCCCCGACGAGTACGAGGTGCCACACGAGCGCGCCGTAGCCCGCCGGCCCGGCGCCACTCTCGGCGAGGGGGACCGCCGTGACCAGCAGCCAGGCGGTGAGCAGGACGAGCGCGGGCCGGACCGCGGGATCGGTCAGGCCAGCGGCCCCTGAGACGGGCGGAGGGCGTCGCACGGCCACAATGTAGACGGCTCCGGACGCCGAGCCCGGCAGTAAGATGATTCATGCATGAGCCCAATCCGCCCAAAATGAAAGGAATTAAGACGAGGATCGTAGAGTCGCCGTCACGGGGCGGTTACCTTCTTCCGCCAGCATCGTGCGCCGAGGCGCCTTGAGATCCCCCGCGGACACCATTCTGATGAACCGGCCGTCCATGGCCATCGGCGCCCACGGCAGCGGCGCGCCCAGCAACGGCGCGCATGCGAATGGCAGGCACGCCAATGGCACGCACGCGAACGGCACCCACGCCGGCGCGGCCGCCAACGGCGCCCTCGCACACGGCGTCGTTGCCCACACCTACACCGCGCCGACCCACGGCACGCGGGCGAACGGCACGCATCCCGACGGGGCGGCCGCTGCGCCCGCGCCGCGCGCCCGCAACCCCCTCTTCGCCAAGGCCGCCGCCGACACGCGCGCCCGCGACCTCATCGCCCGCGGCGTCTACGCCTACTTCCGCGCGATCGAGGAGACCACGCCGAGCGAGGCGCGCATCGACGGGCGCTGGAAGGTCATGCTCGGCTCCAACAACTACCTCGGCCTCACGCACCACCCCCGCGTGCTCGAAGCCGCGGCCACGGCGGCCCAGCGCTACGGCAGCGGTGCCACCGGGAGTCGCCTGCTCAACGGCACGCTCGACCTGCACGAGACGCTCGAAGCCCGCCTCGCCGCCTTCTACCGCAAGGAGTCCGCGCTCGTCTTCACGACCGGCTACCAGGCGAGCCTCGGCGCGATCGCCGCGCTCGTTGGGCGCGACGACATCGCCTACCTCGACAAGCTCGACCACGCCTGCATCGTCGACGGCGCGCGGCTCTCGATGGGGCACACCGTCCGCTACGCGCACAACGACCTGCACCACCTCGCGCGCCAGCTCGAGCGCGCCCCGGAGGGCGCGGGCAAGCTCGTCGTCACCGACGGCGTGTTCTCGATGGACGGCGTGATCGCCGACGTCCCCGGCCTCGTCGCCCTCTGCCAGGAGCGCGGCGCCGCCCTCCTCCTCGACGACGCCCACGCCCTCGGCGTGCTCGGCGAGGACGGCGCTGGCACCGCGCGCCACTTCGGCCTCGACGACGAGGTCGACCTCATCATGGCGACCTTCTCCAAGTCGCTCGCCTCGGTCGGCGGCGTGCTGGCCGGGGACGACGAGGTGATCCACTTCGTCCGGCACAACGCCCGGGCCCTCATGTTCACCGCCGCGATGCCCCCCGCGTCGGTGGCCGGCACGCTCGCCGCGCTCGACGTCATGCTCGACGAGCCGGAGCGGCGCGCACGCCTCTGGGCCAACACGCGCCGCATGGCCGACGGCCTCACGAGCGTCGGCCTCGCCCCGATCGCCACGCAGACGCCCATTCTGCCGGTCGTCGTCGGCACCTTCGACGTCACGCTCAAGGTGTGGCGAACGCTGTTCGAGGACGATCACATCTTCGTCCAACCGGTGCCGCCCCCCGCCGTCCCGCCCAACGGCTGCCGCCTGCGCCTGTCGATGACCGCGGAGCACACCGACGAGCAGATCGACCGCGTCGTCGACGCGCTCGAGCGCGCCGTGCGGCGGCACGCGCCCGAGGCCCTGGAGCGGCACGCGGCGGCGTGAGCGCCGTCTCCGGCAGCATCGCCCTCGGCCGCGCCGTCCCTGGTCTCGTCCCCCGACGCCACCCGCGGCCCGGTACCCCCGCGCGTCGGGCCGCGCGCCGCATCGCCCTCGTCTCCGACTGGTTCCTCCCCCGGCGCGGCGGGATCGAGCTGCAGCTGGCCGGGCTCGCCGCCCACCTCGCGGCCGGCGGGCACCACGTCGATGTGATCACCCCCACGCCCGGCGACCCCGAATCGGGCGTCGTCCGGCTCGACGTCCCCCGGCTGCCGGGCGCCGGGGTTGCCTACACGCCCGCGCTGGGCCACGCCCTCGCCCAGGCCCTCGACGTCGGCGCCTACGACGTCGTCCACGCCCACGCGAGCGTCGTCTCACCGGCCGCGTTCGCCGCCGTCCGCGCGGCGCGGCGGCGCGGCATCCCCTGCCTCGTCACCTTCCACTCCGTCCTTGACGCGGCCGCGCCCCTGCTCGGCGCCGTCGACGCGCTCACCGGCTGGGCGCGCGACCCGGGCGTCGTGCTGAGCGGCGTGAGCACGCTCGTCGCCGACCAGCTGCGGCGCGGCGTGCCGATGGCCCGCGTGCGCGTGCTGCCGAACGGGGCCGACCTCGCGTGGTGGCGCGCCCGCCCGCGCAACGGCGCGGGCGGGCGCCCGGCCGAGGTGCGCTTCGTGACCGCGATGCGCCTCGTCCGCAAGAAGCGCCCGCTCGCCCTCGTCCCCGTCGCCGCCGCGATGCGCGCCGCCGCGCCCGCGGGCGTCCGCGTGCGCATGCTCGTCGCCGGCGAGGGCGCCGAGCGCGCGCGCCTCGAGCGCGCCGCGCGACGCGCCGGGCTCGCCGACGTCGTCTCCGTGCTCGGGTGGCAGTCGCGCGCGGGGCTCCGCGCCCTCTACCGCACCGCCGACACGTTCGTGCTGCCGACCGTGCGCGAGTCGTTCGGCATCGCCGCCCTCGAAGCGCGCGCGGCGGGGCTCGCCGTCCTCGCGCGCGCCGGCTCCGGGGTGGCCGACTTCGTCGCCCCCGGCGTTGACGGGTGGCTCTGCGCGTCGGACGCCGAGTTGGCCGAGCGCGCGGCGGCCTGGGTGCACGACCCCGCGGCGCTCGCCAGGACGCGCGCGGCGAGCGCCGCGGACGTGCCGGTCGCCTTCGGGTGGGACGCCGTCACCGACGCCCACCTCGACGCGTACGTCGCCGCCGCCGCGGTTCGCTAGCCCGACCTCCGGCCCGACAGCCGGACCGGCCGCCGGTCAGCGATTCGAGAAGACGTAGCCCTCGAGGTGCTCGATCGTCGCCTTCGCCTCGTCGGCCTCGAAGGCGAGCACGTCGCCACTCGTCACCACCCCGACGAGTTCCCCGCCGTCCTTCACGGGCAGGTGCCGGATCCGCCGCCCCGTGAACAGCCGCCGGCACTCGGCGACCGTCGTCTCGGGCGCGACGGTGAGCACGGGGGCCGTCATCACCGCAGCCACGGCCGTCGCCTGCGGGTCGCGGCCGTCGTTCACGACGCGCCGCAATACGTCGCGTTCGGTGAAGATCCCGACCATGTGCCCCGCCGCATCGCGGACCATGAGGCCGCCGATCCCGCGCGCCGTCATCAGCCGCGCCGCGTCGAGCACCGTCGACTCCGCGTCGATCATGACCACGTGCTCGGCCGCCGCGTCGGCCACGTGCGCCCTCTTGCGGGTGAGAAGATCGCGAACGGTGGGCATGCAGTCCTCCGGGGGTGACGGGATCGAGCGCGAAGCCCGGCCACGGATGTCGCGGGCGCTCGAACGTGGAGGTAGGGACAGCGGCGCGCCAGGGGTGTATAGAGTGCGGAGACGCGACGCGAGTAGCAATCCGGTTACTCTTGTGCCGGTCTGCCCCGGGCGCTATTCCGATAGCACGCCGGCCCGGGCGCGGACCGGAGCGCCCCGCCGGGCTCTTCGCCCGCCCCCTACCCGCCGGCTAGCGGATCCTTCGTCGCGTCCCTGGTCCCGCCGTCCTCTCGTGAGTCCGTCTACCTTCCGCTCCCTCCGCCTCGCGCTGGTGTGCGACTGGTACCCGCCCCGGGTCGGCGGTATCGAGACACACGTGCGCGCGCTCGCCGAACAGCTCGTCTCGGCGGGACACGAAGTCGACGTGATTACGACCGCCGCGGGGTGCCGCGGCGACGGCGCCGCCCTCGCCCGCCCGGGCAGCGGCGGCGCTCGCGGCGGCCCCCGCCCGGTCGCCATGGTACGTGGCGCCGAGGGCGTGCGAGTCCGCCGCCTCCGACTCGCCTGCATCCCGCACTTCGCGATCGCCGCCTCGCCCCGCATCGCGGCCGCGATGACCGACGTGCTGGCCGAGGGCGACTACGACCTCGTCCACGCCCACGCGAGCGTCCTCTCGCCGCTCGCCTTCGCCGGCGTGGCCGCCGCCCACGGGCTCGGCCTGCCCGCCGTGCTCACCCAGCACTCCGTGCTCGGCCGCGCCGTGCCGCTCTGCGCCGCGGCGGACCGGTTGTTGGGGTGGACGCGCTGGCGCGTGCTCCACACCGCGGTGAGCCCGTTCGTCGCGGACGAGGTGCGCGAGGCCGCCGCGCGCGCCGGTCGGACGATCGAGACCCGCGTACTGCCGAACGGCATTCACCCACGGGCCTGGGCGGTCGCGCGCCGCGCGCCCGGTACGCCGGGCGAGTTCCACCTGGCCTCGGTGATGCGCCTCGCCGGCCGCAAGCGGCCCCGCGCGCTCGTCGAGATCGCCGCGATGCTTCGCGCGCAGCTCCCGCCGGGCATGCGCTTCCGCCTCCGCATCGCGGGCGACGGCCCCGAGCGCGCCGCCGTCGAACGCGACATCCGTCGCTTCGGGCTCGACGGCAACGTCGAACTGCTGGGCTGGCAGCCGCGCGAGGCGATTCGGGCGCTCTACGCCGAGAGTGACGTGTTTGTGCTCCCCTCGATTCTGGAATCGTTCGGGATCGCGGCTCTTGAGGCTCGCTGCGCGGGACTCCCCGTGCTCGCGATGCGGAACGCCGGTCCGGCCGCCTTCATCCGCGACGGCATCGAAGGGCTCCTCGCCGACGACGACACCGGCATGGCCGCGGGGCTCCTCCGCCTTGCCACCGACGACCGCCTGCGCGCCAGCATCGCCCGCCACAACCGCACGACGCGCCCCGCCGAGACGTGGGACGCGGTGCTCGCCCGCCACGAGGCCGTGTACGCGGACGCGCGGCGGATGGCGCACGGGCTGTCGCTGCACACCTCGTCGGTGCCCGCGGCAACCGGAAGCGGACTGCGTCGCGGTCGCGTCGGGCGCATCGGCCGCGTGTCCCAGTCCGCGGCGGGACCCGCGCGGTAAGGCGTGGCGCCGGTCGGGTTGTAGCACATCTGCCCGCGGTCCGCTTCCTGCCTTCCACGGTCCGCCCGCCGGCCATCCGCCGTCGGACATAACGCCGTGTGACGTGCCGGAGAACCGCCATGCGCCTGACCGACGACAACGACAACTCGTACATCGAGGACCGCCGCGCCGAGACCGAAGGCGGCGGGGGCGGGAGCTTCGGGTTTGGCGGGGGCGGGTTCCCGGTCGGTCGCATGGGACTCGGCGGTACGGTGCTCCTGCTCGTGCTGAGCCTCGTCTTCGGCCGCAACTTCATCGGCGGTGGCGGACCGGCGGTCGACGACTCCGGACCGCCGCGGAGCGCGCCAAGTGCTTACGGGCCGGGCGCGCCCGCGGGCGGCACGGCCGGTGCCCCGGTCCGCGAAACGGCCGGGGAGCACGCCGAATTCTCGCGCGCGCGCGCCGTGTTCAACAGCACACAACACATCTGGGACACGCTCCTGCCTCGGCAGGCGGGCGCCCAGTACCGCCCGGCGCGCCTCGTCCTCTTCCGCGACGCCATCCAGACCGGCTGCGGCAACGCGCCGAGCGGGGTGGGGCCGTTCTACTGCCCACGCGACGAGAAGGTCTACCTCGACCTTTCGTTCTTTGACGAGCTGGCGAAGCGCTTCGGCGCGCCCGGCGACTTCGCGCAGGCCTACGTCGTCGCGCACGAGATGGGGCACCACATCCAGAAGATCGTCGGCACCGAGGCGCGCGTCCGCCAGGCGCAGGCCCAACGGCCGCAGCTGCAGAACGCGCTCTCCGTCCGCCTCGAACTCCAGGCCGACTGCTACGCCGGCGTCTGGGGCGCGCAGGTGCGCAACGAACAGCTGCTCGATCCCGGCGACGTCGAGGAGGCGCTCCGGGCCGCGAGCGCCGTCGGCGACGACCGCCTCCAGCGCCAGGAGACCGGCGACGTCCGCCCCGACACGTTCACCCACGGCACCTCGGCCCAGCGCGCGAGCTGGTTCCAGCGCGGGTTCCAGAGCGGCGACATGCGCAGCTGCGACACGTTCGCCGGCGCGATCTGAGCGGGAGTGCCGCTAAAAGGACGCCGTTAGGCGCCACGGCCTACGCCCCGCGCCTCACCCCTGGTACAGCCCCGCGAAGCGCTTCTTCAGGTCGGCGACCTTCGGCGCGTCGTTGTAGACGATATACGGCGCGTCCGGGTGCTTGGCCATGTACCCCTGGTGGTACGCCTCGGCCTCGTTGAACCGGCCGAGCGGGGCGACCTGCGTGACGATCGGCTTCGCAAACGCGTGCGACGTCCGCAGCCGGGCGAGGTACGCGTCGACAGCGGCCTTCTGCGCCGGCGTGCGGTAAAAAACCGCCGAGCGGTACTGCGTCCCGACGTCCGGACCCTGGCGGTTCAGCTCCGTCGGGTCGTGGGCGACGGTGAAGAACACCTGCAGCAGCTGTGCGTACGAGACGCGCGACGGGTCATAGACGACGCGCACCGACTCGGCGTGCCCGGTCTCGCCCGTGCTCACCTGCTCGTACGACGGCGCGGCGAGCGTCCCGCCCGCGTACCCGGCCGTCGCGGACCGCACGCCGCGCACGTGCTCGAACACGCCCTCCACGCCCCAGAAGCAGCCGCCCGCGAACACCGCGGTGTCGAGCGCGCCGGCACGCGGCGGGGCGCCTGCGGCTGACGATGAATGAGTCGGGCGCGCGGCCGCGAGGGCCGGAAGAAACGCGAGCGCGCCGAGCGTGCGGGCGAGGTGTCGGGTCATGGCGGGGCGAGAGAAGGGCGTCGAACGACGCGTTCTATACCCCGAGCCCGCGGCGCCGCTCCCTCGGGTTCCCGCGCGGTGGTCAGGCCGCGGTCTGCAGGACGCGGAGCCCCGGCGGGAGCGCGCCGCCGCGACCGCGGCGCCGGGTCGCGTCGGCCGTGGCGAGGAGCGCACCCGACGTTGTGCCGTGCTCCGGCGCGACGCTCGCCGCGAGTTCGAGCGTCGCGGGCGGCACGTCGAACGTCGCCCGGCGGAGCGCGGTCCCGGCCACGTCGCGCAGCCGCGCGAGCGTCGCCGCCCCTTCCTCGGCGTTCGTGTCGGGGAGGAGCACCACGAACTCCCGTTCCGCGTACCGCCCCACGAAGTCGCCGCCCCGCGTATTTCGGCTGATCGCCTCGGCGACGGCGGCCAACGCCGTCTCGCTCAATGTGCCCGCGCCGTCCCCGCTACCGACGGCCGGCGGCGTGAGGGTGACGAGGAGGAGCGTCGTCGGACGCCCGTCGTCGGCGCGCGCGGCGAGCACGCGCGCGCATTCGTCGAAGAACGCCTGGCGGCCGGGGAGCCCCGTGACCTCGTCGAGCCCCGCGATGCGGCGCTGGTCGCGCACGTCCGGCGCCGGGCGCGCGTCGGCGCCGTGCGCCGCGTCGCCGGCACCTGCGGCGGCGAGCGTCGCGCGCCACGCCGGCGCCACGGCCTCGAACCATGCCACCACCTGTGGGTCGAACGCGGTCCCGGCGTCCTGCCGCAGGATGCGTAGCGCGTCCTCGTGCGGCATCGCGCGCTTGTAGCTCCGCACCGAGGTGAGCGCGTCGTAGACGTCCGCTACCGCGAGCACCCGCGCCGAGAGCGGGATCGTCTCGCCCGCGAGCCCGTGCGGGTAGCCCTTCCCGTCCCACCGCTCGTGGTGCGAGAGCACGATCGGGCGGACGTCCCACGGGAATTCGATGTCGCCTAACAGCGCGACCCCGGCCTCCGCGTGCCCGCGCATCATCGCCCACTCCGCGTCGCTCAGCTTGCCGGGCTTGTTGAGCACCTCGGCCGGCACGTCGAGCTTGCCCACGTCGTGCAGTAGCGCGCCGATGCGGTACCAGAACATCGTCTGCGCGTCGAACCCGTACGCCGCCCCCGCGTGCTCGGCGATCCGGCACGACAGGTCCGCGACGCGCTGACAGTGGCCCTGCGTGTAGCAGTCCTTCGCCTCGATCGACTCGCCCCAGCGCCGCGCCACCTCGAGGAACTCGCCCTCGAGGCGCCCCATGCGACGGTTGACGTCCGCGAGATCGCGCCGGGCGCGGAGCTGCCGGAAGAGCTGGTGCGAGCGGTTGAGGGCCGCGAGCGTGTCGCGGTTGCGGCCCTGGCGACGGTAAAGGTCGCCCTGCTCGCGCGCGACCTCGGCGAGGAGTAGCAGGTCGTGCCGTTCGCGCGCGATGTGCTCGGCGTCGGTAAAGTGCGCCTCGGCCTTGGCGAGCAGGCCCGCCTCGCGCGCGACGACGCCTTCCATCTTGTGCAGGTCCGCGCGGTGTGCGCCGTGCTCGGTGCGGGCCGACGCCGCGACGCCGGCGTCGCACGCGGCTCCGGCACGCGCCAGGTCGCCGCGCCCCAGCCAGACCTCGGCGACGTTCGCGTGCAGGAGCGCCAGCGCCTCCTGATCGCCGAGCCGCTGGTTGATGGCGAGCGCTTCGGCGTACGCCTCCTCGGCCTCGTCCCACTGACCGAGGTCGGCGTGGAGCATCCCGAGGTTGTTGAGCGCGTGCAACTCGCTCGGGATGGCCCCGAGCCGCCGGGCGCCCACGAGCGCCCGCCGGTAGTGCGAGCGCGCCCGGCGAAGGTCGCCGCGCACGTTCGAGATGATCCCGAGGTGGAGCGTCGTCGCGACGACCACGCGGCGGTCACGCGCCCGCACGGCCGCCGCGCGCGCCGCCTCGTACAGGGCCTCGGCCTCGTCGAGTTCGCCCCGCTGGAGGTGGACGATCGCCGAGCTGTTCAGGGCCTGCGAGCGGCCTAACGCGTCGCCGTTGCAGTCGGAGATCGCGAGGGCCGCCGCGAGCGCGTCGAGGGCGGCGTCCGCGTCGCCGCCCGTGAACGCGGCGCGCGCCTCCAACCGCGCGAGTTCCGCCGCCAGCGCGGCGGGGGCGCGCGTCGTACGGAGCGCGCCCGACACGGCGCGGCAGAGCGCCCGCGCTCCGTCGACGTCACCGCGCGAGAGCGCGGCGACGGCAGTCGCGAGCAACCCCCGCGCGGCGTCGGCGTCTGAAGACATGACATCTCGGGACGCGCCGGGAGGCACGAGGTCACCGCGGCGCGTTTCGACCGGGCCGAGAACGCGACGGCGGCGCCTCCGTTCAGGGGGCGCCGCCGTCGTGCGGAACGCCGCTCGACCGCGAATCAGGTCAGTTCGTGGCGCCCGTACGGGTCCACGTGACCATGTATCCCGAGAAGTGGTCGGTCAGCGCCGTCACCGCCGACGTGCCCTTGTCGTCGTGCGTCGGCATGCGCTGATCCGTCCTGGCGGTGAGCGCGGCCGCCGACTGCTCGGGGTGCGAGACGTAGGAAACCCCGAGCACGACGCTGTCGGGCACGACGCACCCCTTGTAGCTGATCGTCATCTGGACCGGCTTGTTGAACTGCAGCCCGTGCGGCTCGAACCGCAGCTCGTCGCGCGAGTTCGTCGGCGCGGTGGCGCTGATCGTCACGTTCGTGTCGAGCGCGCCCGCGGGCACTTCGAACTTGTGGGGTCCGATGTTGAAGGTGCCACCCTTCGGGCCGATCACGCGCGTGACGCTGACCTCCGGCTTCGGCTCGCAGCGCAGGAACGCGGCCTCGATGAGCCCGGACTGCACCGCGCGCTTGTACGCCTGCCAGTCCGCCTTGAGCGAATCCATCTGCGCCTTGTTGTACTGCTTGATCGAGTCCCGCGCCGCCTTCTTCGCGGCCTGCTCGGCCGGGCTGAGCCGCCCGTCGCCGTTGACGTCGAACGCGGAGTCCTGGGTGGACAGGTCGGCGTGGGCGCGCTGGGAGCTCGGCGCGACCGGCGCGACGGCGTTCTCCGCCGCGCATGCAGCGGACAGCGCCGCGCCGGTGATGCCGAGAACGACGTTGGCCTTACGGACGATGCTGCCGTGCCACAGGTGGGCGGCGATGTTGCGCAGTGTCGACATGTGCGTCTTGAGGGTGGACGGCCGGTGCGGCCCATCATCTCCGGTCTGGGAGCAGACGAGCTCGCGGCGACAGTGTCGTCCGTCACCGCACGGACTTGAGCGCGGCAGCGTGGGACGTCCCGGTCGCGCGGAGGTGGTGGCAGGGCCGTCCCGGGAAGCAGTCCAGAGCGCGCGACCCGAACGGGCCGGGTGGCTCAAGGACTCGACGGTACCGACCGACATTGGACCGGGCGGCGACTATCTAAGCGGTGGCGCCGCGCCCGACTCCGGGCACCTACCTCCGTACCTCCCACCATGAAGCACCTCGTCGCTCGCGGATCGACCGCCGTGCTCGTCGCGGCCGCGGCCCTCACGGCCGCCTGCTCCAACAACGACCCGATGGCGCCGCAGGCGGCCCAGGCCGCCCGGGTTCCCTCGAGTGCCACCCCGGCTCCGAACCACTACGTCGGCGGCTTCGTGACGGGCGGCGGCGCCGGCGCGCCCGTGGCCGGGAATCCGGTGACCGGCCCCACGTCGCCGACCGGCGGCTACATGGTCACGTGGACGAAGGGCGACCAGCCGACCCCGCCGTCGGGCCAGCAGTAACCAGCAGTAACCAGCAGTAACCAGCAGTAACCAGCAGTAAGCGGCGTCGCGCTGCGGCGCCCGCACTGTACGGCGCCCCGCCGATCTCCGGATCGGCGGGGCGCCGCGCGTTCGCGGCAGCATCGTGGGGGCGCCGCGATGCGGCCCGGCGCGCGAACTGCCGCGGCGGAACTCCGCCCGAGGCGCGACCGTTTGCCGGGACCGCATTCCTGCCACACCCGCGCCCGCCCCGCATGCCCGCCGTCCCCATTTCTGCCGTGCCCGCCGAGCGCCTCACGGCGCTCAACGACGTGCCCGCCGAGCCGGCGCGCGACTACGTGCTGTACTGGTGCGTGATGGCGCGGCGCACGCGGTACAACTTCGCGCTCGAATACGCCGAGGCGCGGGCGCGGGCGTGGGGGCGACCGCTCGTCGTGTTCGAGGCGCTGCGCGCGGGCTACCCGTGGGCGAGCGACCGGCTGCACCGGTTCGCGCTCGACGGCATGGCCGACAACGCGGCGGCGTACGCGGATGTCGGGGTCGCGCACTACGCGTACGTCGAGCCCGAGGACGGCGCGGACCGCGGGCTACTCGAGGCGCTCGCCGAGCGCGCATGCCTGGTCGTTACCGACGAATTTCCCGAGTTCTTCCTCCCGCGCATGCTCGCGGCCGCGGGGCGGACGCTCGCCGCGCGCGGCGTGCGCCTCGAGGCGGTCGACGGCAACGGGCTGCTCCCGCTGCGGCTCGGGGAGAAGGCGTGGAGCGCGGCGCCGCACTTCCGCCGCCACCTGCAGCGCGAGCTGCCCGCCCAGCTCGGCTGGTTCCCGGCGGAAGAGCCGCTGCGCGGCGCGCGCGCGCTGCCGGCGCTCGCGGGCGCGGCGCGCGCGCACGTGGACGGCGTGCGGCGGCGCTACCCGGCGGCGTCGGCCGAACTGCTCGACCGGGGCGAGGCGGGGCGGCTGGCGTTAGGCACGTTGCCGATCGACCACGGCGTCGCGCCGGTCGCCTTCGGCGGCGGCCCGCGCAAGGCCGCGGTCGTGCTCGCCGACTTCGTGGGGCGCAAGCTCGACACGTACGCCGCGCGCCGGAACGAGGCGGAGGACCCGAGCAACAGCGGGCTCTCGCCGTACCTGCACTGGGGGTTCGTGAGCGCGCACGACGTGTTCGCGCGCGTCGCGGAGCGCGAGGGGTGGACGCCCGCGCGGCTCGCGCCGCGGCCGACGGGGAAGCGCGAGGGGTGGTGGGGGATGTCGCCCAACGGCGAGGCGTTCCTGGACGAGTTCGTGACGTGGCGCGAGCTGTCGTACAACACCGCGTTCTTCCTCCCCGCGCACGACACGTACGGGTCGCTGCCCGAGTGGGCGCGCGCGACGCTGGGGGCGCACCGGGGGGACCGGCGCGCGGAGCTGTTCACGCGCGACGAGTTGGAGGCGGGCGCGACGTACGACGCGCTGTGGAACGCGACGCAGGGCCAGCTCCGCACCGACGGGCGGATCCACAACTACCTGCGGATCCTCTGGGGGAAGAAGTTCCTCGAGTGGACGCGCTCGGGGGAGGAGGCGCTCGCGTTCATGCTGCACGTGAACAACCGCTGGGCGCTCGACGGACGCAACCCGAACTCGACGAGCGGGATCACCTGGGTGTTAGGCCGGTACGATCACGCCTGGCAGGAGCGGCCGGTGCTGGGCAAGGTGCGGCCGATGTCGAGCGAGGCGACGGCGCGCAAGGTGCGCGTCACGGAGTACGTGGCGCGCTACACGGCGGCGCTGCCGGCCGACGCGCGGCGCGCCGCGCGCCCTACGGGCGACAAGCGGGGCGGCGCCCCGGCGCCGACCGCCGAGCGGCGCGTCGTGCGCGACCGCGGGCCGGCCGAGCGTGCGGGGACCGCGGGACTCGATGTGCTGCCGGAATCCTGAGCCGGGCCGCCGCGTCACGCCCGGGGCGGCGATCCCGTCCGTCCGCGCACGACCCGGCGGCCGGGCCGTGCCCGGCGTCGCTCCGGCTCAGAACTTCGCGATTAGCCCCAGGCCCGCGATGATGAGGACGGCGCCGCCGACGCGTCCCGCACCCGCCGGGTGCTGCTCGAACCCCATCCAGCCGAAGTGGTCGAGCACGAGTGACGTGATGACCGCGGCCGTGACCGTGAACGCGGTGTAGACCGCGGCACCCACCTTCGGTGCGACGAGCAGCGTCCCGAACACGAAGACGAGTCCGAGGGTGCCGCCGATCCATCCCCACCACGGGACCTGCGCGACGCGGTCGCCGGCGGGGAGGCCGCCCTTGCCGACGAGCTGTGCGCCGAGCCAGCCGAGGGCGAGCACGGTGAGCCCGGCGAGGTAGACGACCGTCGCGCTGGCGAGCGGGTGTTCGAGCCGCTTGTTGAGGGTCGAGTTGCTCCCCGACTGTAGGGTGTTGAGGATGCCGGCGGCGACGGCGAAAACGAGGAGGAGCGCTTGCATGCGGGGGCTCGTGGGCGGCCTGGGAACGGCCGTCGTGCACGGGCCGCGTGGGACTCGGCGGCGTTGCGGGTGCAACGCCCGGGCCCGGGCGGGTTAGGTTCCCGGGATGAGCCGAGCAGGGCATCATTCCCATCTGCCGAATCATCCCCTCACACTTCGGGCCGGGCGCCGGCGATGCGGGGCTCGCGCGCTCGCGCCGGCCGCCGCGCTCGTCGTGCTGTTAGGCGCTGGCTGCGCACGCGGGCGGCCCGACGCCGCGGGCACCGCCGACGCCCCGCCCGCGCTCCGCGATGCGTGGGCGCGCCCCGCGGCGGCGGGCGCCGACGGCGCGCTCTACTTCGTCCTCGCCAACCCCGGCCGCGACACCCTCGTCCTCGTCGGCGCGCGCGCCGACGTCGCCGGCGCGACGTCGCTGCACGAGTCGATGCGGATGGGCGAGGGCGCCGGCGCGATGACGCACATGGCCCCGCTCGCACGCGGCGTCGTGCCGCCCGGCGATTCGGCCGCGTTCGCGCCGCTCGGCAAGCACGCGATGCTCGAGCGGCTCCGGCGGCCGCTGGCCGTCGGCGACTCCGTCCCGTTCGCGCTCGCGGTGACGCGGACGGGCCGCGTGGACACCCTGCGCGCGACGGCCGTGGTCCGCGCGTTCTGAGCCGGCGGACGCGGAACGGTCGCCGTCACGCTTCTTGCCACTCGGCCACCAACTTCCGCAACGGGGGACGGGATGGCGGTGACGACGGGGACGCGGACGCGGGCGAAGACGACGGCCAAGACGGCCGCGGCCAAGAGGACGACGGCCGACAGGACGACGGCGGCGAAAAAGCCAGCCGCGAAGAAATCGGCGGCAAAGAAGCCGGCAGCGAAGTCGGCGCCGCGCCGAGGGAAGGCCGACCCGAGCCACTACACGCAGCCCGAACTGCGCGAGCAGCTCAAGGACCAGATCCTCGCGGGCGACAAGGGCGGGCGGCCGGGACAGTGGAGCGCGCGGAAGGCGCAGCTCCTCGCGCACGCGTACGAGGCCGCGGGCGGCGGCTACAAGGGCGGCAAGTCCCCCGCGCAGCGGCACCTGGACGCGTGGACACACGAGGAGTGGACGACTGCCGACGGGAAGCCCGCGATCCGCGGGAAGACCACCGCGCGTTACCTGCCGAAGCAGGCGTGGGAGGAGCTGACGCCCGCCGAGCGGCGCTCGACCGACAAGAAGAAGCGAGCGGCGTCGAAGACGGGGCGCCAGTTCGTCGCGAACACGGCCCCCGTGGCCGCCGCGCGGCGCGGCGCGACGGCCACGAAGACTCCCGCGACAAAGTCGCCGACCAGGCGCGCCCGCGCGTGAGCGCCGCGCGCGGGCGGCCGGGCGTCGGGCGGCCGGAGGCGCGGTTGCCCGAGGCCGCGTTCCGCCGCGACGACGAGTCGCCGGACGCGTCGTTCTACGTCGCGCCGCGGTTCGTCACGCACATCGACGACGGCGCGATCGCCGCGGTGACCGCGCTGTACCGCGACCTGCTGCCGGCCGGCGGCGACGTGCTCGACCTGATGTCGAGTTGGGTGAGCCACCTGCCCGACGACGTCGCCTACGGCCGCGTCGCCGGGCTCGGCATGAACGCCGCGGAGTTAGGCGCGAACCCGCGGCTCACCGAGTGGCGCGTGCAGGACCTCAACGCCGACCCGCGGCTGCCGTACCGCGACGCGGAGTTCGACGGGGCGGGGTGCTGCGTGTCGGTGCAGTACCTCGTGCGCCCGGTCGAGGTGTTTCGTGAGGTCGCCCGGGTGTTGCGGCCGGGGGCGCCGTTCGTGGTCACCTTCTCCAACCGCTGCTTCCCGACCAAGGCCGTCGCGGCGTGGCAGGCGCTCGACGACCGCGGCCACGCGGCGCTCGTCGCCGAGTACGGGCGCGCGGCGGGCGGGTTCGACGCGGCGGAGGTGCGCGCGCACACGCCACGGCGGGGCGACCCACTTTACGGCGTCATCCTGCGCCGCGCGGCCGACGGGCCCGGCGAGGGACCGGGCCGTGTCACTCCGCGCGGTTGATCGTCGGCGAGTCGAGGATGACGAACCCGTCCTCCGCGCCGGTGACGCGGCCGGCGTAGCGCACGCGGTCGCCTTCGCGCAGCGACTCGAGCGTGGGCCGCTCGTCGGCGGCGAAGTCGAGCAGGGCGGCGCCGCCGTCGTCCGGGTCGACGACGTGGACGGCGTAGCCCGATTCGCTCTCGCGCACGTCGTGTACGACCCCGCCCCAGTCCGCCCAACGGCCGACGAAGAGTTCGTGCGCGACCGCGCGGCGGCTGAGCGGCGGGATTGCGGCGAGGCGGTCCAGCACCGCGCGCGGGCCGCCCTCACGCAGCACGACGCGCCGCGCCGGCGCAGGGTCGGCCCTGGGCGTTAGACCGATCGCGCGCAGGTGCAGGCCCGGGCGCGCGGCGGGCGGCGCGGCGGGCGGGTGCGCGAGCGCGGGGCGCACGGTGGCGCGTCGCGCGCCCGGGCGCGCCGGGATCGACGGCCGCCCGCCCCGGGCGGCCAGGAGCGCGGCCTCACGGCGCGCCTTGTAGCGGGCGAGCACGGCGGGGCCGACGACCGCCGTGATGATGGCAACGGCTACCGAGGACGCGGCGGCAACAGAGGCGTCGGACATGGGGCGGCGGGTTGGCGACGGCAGGGCGCGACTAACCGAATATATACCGAAAGCGTAGCGCCCTTGACACGTGTTTCCGCCGCAGCGGACCGCCCTACGAACCCTGCCGCCGCTCCTCCCGCCCGCCCGGCCGCCGCGCGCGGAGCCCGGCGAGCTGCCTCGCCGATAGGATTGCCCAACCGATCCCGACGAGCGGGATGAGGTAACAGAGGTGGCCGAGCAGGGCGAGGGCGATCGCCGTCTCGCGCGGCACGCCGAGGAGGAGGTGGTAGGCGGAGAACGCGGCGCCCTCGTACACGCCGAGGTTGCCGGGCGAGGCTGGGATCGCGCTCGCGAGGTTGGTCGCGGCGAGCGCGAGGATCGGGCTCCCCGGCCGCGGTGAGACGGCGAACGCGTGCTCGATCGCCCGCCATCCCGCGGCTTCGGCCACCTTCATGAGGACCGCGATCGCGAACGCGGCCGCGAGCTGTCCGGGGTGGCGGAGCGCGTCGAGCGACGCCGCCCAACTGACGACGAACGCGCGGAACCGGCCGAGCGGGTCGCGCCGCCGCCGGTCGCCGCCGGCCGGCACGTTAGGCGCGTCGGCCGCGGCCGGCGCGACGGCGGCCCGCTCGCCGCGCGCGCGCTGCCGGCGCGCGTACCACGCGGCCGCGCCGAGCGCGGTCGTGAGGAGGGTCATCGCGACGGCGAGCGCGACGAGCGCCTTTCGCATCCAGGGCGGGAGGGGGGCGACCTGGGCGGCGGCGAACAGCACGCCGATCTTCGTGAACCCCTCGACGAGGTTGTGCTGCGCGAACACCGAGAGCGCGCCCGCGGTCCCGATCCCGACCCGCTCCGAGAGGAGCGCCACGCCGGTCGCCTGCCCGAGGAAGGCGGGCACGGTGTTGGACGCGGTCGCGGTGAGCGCCTGCACCTCGACGCACCGGGCGTAGGTGATGTGCGAGCCGTCGGCCGCGGGCGCGGCACGCCCGTCGGGGCCGCGCGGCAGGAGCACGTACGTCTGCCACGCCCAGAGGAAGACGATCGAGCCGTAGCAGCACACCGCGGCCGCGAGCCAGAGCGGGTTGGCGCGGCGCACGGCGGCGAGCGCCTCGTGCCAGCCGACGGCGCGGAGCGCGAGCACGACGAGCGCCGTGCCGACGAGCCACGCCGCGGCCGAGAGCGCGATCCGGGCGCGCTTCGAGAGCCGGCGCCGGCGGCCGCGGACGCCGGGGGCGGCCTCGGCCGTCACCCCGCGGCCCCCGCGTACGTTAGGCGGGCGGCGTCGCGCATCGTCACGAACCGCGCCCCGCGCCGGGCGAACCCTTCGAGCACCGCCCGCACCCGCGCGAACGCGACCGGGCCGGTGTTGAAGCGGCAGTCGAGCCGGAGGTCGGTGTGCGTGAGATCCACGAACTCCCACGGGTGCACGAACAGCACCACCGGCGACCCCAGCGCGGCGAAGTACGCCGCGCGCAGGGGGCGCGGCAGGCGCAGCACGCTCGACGTGACCGAGGCCGCGATGCGCCGCAGCCGGGTCGGCGCCGGGTGGCGTAGGTCGCGCCAGTAGGGCGCCTTGTACTTGGCGTGCGACGAGTCCAGCGCGTACCCCGCCCGCTCGAGCAGCGGGAGGTACGCGTCGGGGAAGGTCAGGTTGGGCGCGCGAAAGGAGTCGACCGGGGCGAAGCGGCGCAGGACCGCGCTCGACCGGTCGATCTCGTCGCGCGCGTCTTCCGGCCCCAGCGCGTCGAAGCGGCGGTGCGTGTGGCCGTGCGACCCGAGCTCGTGCCCCTCGGGCGCGCCGACGATCGCGCGCACCGCGTCCGGGTACCGCTCGGCCACGTCGCCGGTCGAGAACCACGTCGCGGGCACGCCGAGGTCGGCGAGCATGGCGAGGAGCGGAGCCGTGGCCTCCTCGACGCCGCGGAACGTGCTCGACATGTAGGGCGGGCAGTCGGGCTCGTAGTCGATCGAGAAGCAGACGAGCGGGGCGTCGGGCATACGGACGGGGTGACGGGTGCCGGAAAAATACGTGCGTTCGCGTGATGCACCCCGCGACGTTTCGGGCTAGTCCGGCCGGGGGCGATGCCCGACATTGCGCCGCATGGAATGCCTCGACGAGCCGCTGGCGCGGGAGCTGCGGGCGGCGCTGGACGCGGTGCTCGCGGGCGGGATGGCGACGGACCTGTTCGCGCATGCCGAGCAGGTCGCGGCGATCATGACGGTGCTGGACCGGGCGTTTCGCGCGGGCGGACTGCGATGCGTGCTCGTCGGAGGCGGAGCGATCGAGGTGCAGGCGCCGGGCGTGTACCTGTCGCACGACATCGACATCGTCGTCGACGGCTGGCACCTCTACCGACGCCCGCGCGCGCGTCGCCCGCGTGTTCGACCGCCTTGGGTTCGTGCGTACCGGCCGGCATTGGACCCGCGGTGAACTTTACGTCGAAGTGCCGAGCCTCTCGCTGGAAGACCCGGCGGAGCTGTACGATTCGCCGCCGATGCGCTTTGCCGTCATTCGGAAAGAGGTGCTCCTTCGCGATCGGCTGGTCGGGTTCAAGCACTGGGCGCAGGTCGCCTACGGTCGGCAGGCCGTCGACATGCTGAGCGCCTTCGGTTCGCGGCTCGACATGGAGTGGCTGGCCCCGCAACTGCGCCGCGAGGCGGTCACCGACGCGTTTGAGGCACTCGTCGCGCTCGCCGCCGACCCGGCGCACGTGACCGAGAACGTTCTGGAGCGGGTGCTGACGCGTCTGCGCGGTAGGCTCATCGAGGATGCCGTTGCCGGCGACGACGAGTGAGCGTTAGTTGGAAACTATGGACGGACCACGCGATACTGCCGATTGCAAGTCGATCGACGACCTGCGTGCGCTCTGGCGCGAGCGCTACGAGCGCGTCCGCGTGCTGCGAGAGCGTTGGCGCGAGGCCGACCTTGGCCTGAGCCGCATGACCCGCCCCCCCCGCGACCCCGACGAGCGCGCGTTCCTCGAGCAGCACGGTGGCCTGAGCCCGTTCCGCGAGAAGCCGAACCCGCCCTGGGCGAAAGGCTGGCCGCCGCGCAATCCCGACCGACCGCTCACGGACCGGGAAAAGTTCTTCGACGCGATCAACGAAGCGTGGCGCACGGAGCCGATCGACGACGAGCGTCCGGACCCGGACGCTGCCGTCCCACGTCCGGACACGCTGTCGGACGCGGCGGGTCCGGGCGCGCCCGCATCTCTCGACGGCGTCCCGACATCCGGCGACCCGACCGCCGCGTAGCGCCGGCACCGGGCATGCGGCGTCCATGCGCATGCCCTGGCTCGCCCAGACCCTTCGCCGCCTCGTCCGACGCCCGCGCTACGCCGCGGGCGTTGTCGCGTCGCTCGCCGTCGGCCTCGCGGCCGCGACCACGATGGCCGGCATCGTCGACGCCCTGTTCTTCCGCCCGCCCGCGGCGACACGCGACCCGGGCCGCCTCGTCGCGATCGACGTCGGCACGTACCCCGACTACCTCGTGGTCGCCCGCGGTGTGCCCGCATTCGCCGGTGCCGGCGCGGGAGTGGCCGCGGAGAGCCCTCGGCCGATCCCCTACACCGTCGTCGCGAACGGCCAAGTGGTCGAGGCGAAGGGGCTACTCGCGTCCCACACGCTCGCCCCGGTCCTCGGCGCCGCGATGGCCCGAGGCCGCCGGTTCGCCCCCGACGAAGACCGTCCGGGCGGCCCGCACGTGGTGGTCCTCGCCGACGCGTTCTGGCGCGACCACTTCGACGCCAGCCCGCAGGTGCTCGGCCGAGTGGTCCGCCTCGCGGGCGAGCCGTTCACCGTGGTCGGGGTCGCGCCCCTACACTTTACCGGGGCGAC
This sequence comes from Gemmatimonadetes bacterium T265, assembly GCA_019973575.1. Taxonomy (NCBI): domain Bacteria; kingdom Pseudomonadati; phylum Gemmatimonadota; species Gemmatimonadetes bacterium T265. The sequence continues at coordinate 972,124 of BPUI01000001.1, read as the reverse complement.
GCTCGCGCGCGCCGACCTGTTCCTCCCGATCGCCAACACGCCGCGATTCGGCTACCCCGAGGCGCTCACCAGCCGCGCCTACGGCGGGTTGCGCGTGGTCGGCCGCCTCGCCCCGGGCGCGACGGTGTCGGAGGCGGAAGCGGCGGCGACCGCGGTCTACCGCCGCGAGAACGTCGGCGCACGTTGGGTGGACCAGGACTCACTCCCGCGCGCCGTCGTGCGTGTGAGGCCGCTCGTCGCCGCGCGGCGCGACCTCGTGCGCCCCGACGCGCGCCCCGAGCTGCGCGTCGCGCTCTGGATGGCGGGCGTCGCGGCGGTCGTCCTGCTCGTCGCCTGCGCCAACGTCGCCAACCTCGCCCTCGCCCGCGCGCTCGAGGAGCGGCGCGCCCTCGCCACCCGCGCCGCGTTAGGCGCGGGCCGCTGGCGCCTCGCCGGCCTGCTCGCCGCGGAGGTCGGCGTGCTCGCGGCCGCGGGCGGCGCGCTCGCGCTCGGGCTCGCGGCGTGGGCCGGCGCCGCGGTGCGCGAGCGCCTGCTCGCGCTCGACGCCGCCGGCGCGCCCGCGTTCGATGCGCGCGTCCTCGCGCTCGCGCTCGGACTCGCCACCGTCGCCGCGTGCGCCGCCGGCCTCTGGCCCGCCCTCGGCGGCACGCGCCTGGACCTCACGCGCGACCTGCGCGCCGGGCTCCGCACGGGCACGAGCGACGCCGCGTCGCGCCTCCTCCGCCCGCTCGTCGCGCTGCAGGTCGGCCTCGCGCTCGTGCTCGTCGTCGGCGCGGCCCTCTTCGGGGCCAGCCTCCACAACGCCCGCGCCGCCGACCTCGGCTTCGACCCGCGGGGCCTGCTCGTCGCCGACGTCGACCTGCGCGCGGCCGGGATCACGGGGCCGCGCGCGGAGGCGCTCGTCCGCGAGGGCGCGCGCGGCCTGGCACGGCTGCCCGGCGTCGCGGTCGTGGGCGCGACTAACGCGGGCCTCTTCCCGCAGATCGGCTTCGACGGCATCACCCCCGACGGGGTCCCGACGCGCGACTCGCTCGTCACGGTCGACGGGGTCGACGTCGGCTACACCCGCGCCCTGCGCCTCATGCTGCGCGCGGGCCGCGCCTTCACCGCGGCGGAGGTCGACGCAGGCGCGCGGGTCGCGCTCGTGAGCGAGGGCCTCGCCCGCGAGCGCTGGCCCGGTCGGTCACCGCTCGGCCGCTGCGTCGTGCTCGCCGAACTCGGGACCGGTGCGTGCCTGACCGTCGTCGGTGTCGTCGCCGACCGCCGCCTCGACCTCCGTGCCGCGACTCCCGAGCGCGACGTCTACCTCCCGCTCGCCGGCGCGCGCACCGAGCGCGCCGGTACGGCGCGGGACGTGTTTCTCGCCGGCACTTACGCGCTCCGCCTCGTCCCGGGCGCCTCCGACGCGGCCGTGGCCGCGGCCGTCCGCCGCACGCTCGCCGACCTCGTCCCGGCGTTCCCGCTCGTGCGCGTCCAGTCCGTCGCCGAGCTCTACGCCCCGCAACTCCACGCGTGGCAGCTAGGCGCCACCCTCGGCGCGGCGTTCGGCGGCGTCGCGCTCGCACTCGCCCTCTTCGGCGTCCACGCGACCGTGAGCTACGGCGTCGCGCGGCGCACCGGCGAGCTCGGCGTACGCGCGGCGCTCGGCGCGGCGCCCGCGCAGCTCGTCGGCCTCGTGCTGCGCGACGTCGGCCGGTTGGCCGGCGTGGGCGTCCTGCTCGGCGTGGTCGGGGCCGCGGCCGGGGCGCGGGGTCTGGGCGCGCTGCTCTACGGCGTCGCGCCGCTCACCCCGGTGCCGTACCTGCTCGCCGCGGGGGGTCTCCTCGCGGCCGCGCTCCTCGCGGCGCTCGGCCCGGCGCGGCGGGCCGGGCGCACGGCGCCCGTGCGGGCGCTCGCGGCCGACTGAGCGCGACGCCCGCGCGCGGGCGCGCGACCCCGGGCGGCGCGTGCCGTGCGCCCGGGCCGTTGCGGACCGGGGAGAAGCGTGACGTTGTGCCGCGGTCGTAGCGCGGATGTATCCGGCGCGCTTCGTTGCGCCGGGTCCGCGCATGCTCCCGTGCCCGAACCCTTTCCGTCCATGTCGCGTTCGTTCCTGCTTCGTGCCGTAGCGGCCTCCTGCGTAGCCGCGTCGTCGCCGGTGGCCGCCACCGCCGTCGCCCAGCCGGCCCCGCCCGCGCTCGCCGCGATCCGCGAGTCGGACCTCCGGCGCGACCTCTACGCGATGGCCGGCGACTCGATGCGCGGCCGGGAAGCCGGCACGCTCGACGAGTTGCGCGCCGCGGTGTGGACGGCCGAGCGCGCGCGCGAGGCGGGGCTCAAGCCGGCGGGGGACGACGGCACATACTTCCAGTGGTGGCCGATGCGCCGCGTGCGCCTCCTGCCCGAGCGGAGCACGGTCGCCGTCACGGGCGGCGCGCCGCTCGCGTGGGGGCGCGAGGTCGTTCCCGCGGCGCCGGTTGAGTTCCGCGGCGAACTGCCCCTCGTCGCGCTCGCGGCGGGCGACACAACCACGGACGTGCGCGGGCGCGCCGTGCTGGTCGACATCCGGCCGCCGCGCGCGCTCCCGCCCGAGGGCGTGAGCCTGCGCCCGGCCCGGTACGTATTCGCCGCGATCCGGGAGCAGGGGACCGCGCTGTCGCGGCGCGGCGCGGCCGCGGTCGTGCTCGTCGGCGACTCGACGGCCGAGGCGGGGTGGGACTTCGCGGGCGCCTCGCTGCTCCGCGGCCGGTACAACGTCGACACGACCGGCGCGGCGGCGGTCCCGGGCGGCGCGCCCGTGCTCTGGGTGCGGCCGGCGGCGGCCGCGGGGCTCCGCGCGGCCGCCGCGTCCGGGGGGCGGCTCGCGCTCTCGCTCGTCTCGGAGAGCTTCGTCTACCCGAGCGCGAACGTAGTCGCCGTGGCGCCCGGGCGCGACCCGCGGCTCCGGAGCGAGTACGTCGTCTTCAGCGGGCACCACGACCACGACGGCGTGCGCACGGCGGTCGACCTCGGCGGCGGCCGGCTCGACAGCATCCGCAACGGCGCGGACGACAACGCGAGCGTCGACGTGGCGATCCTCGCCGCCGGGCGCGCCTTCGTGCGGGCGCCGGGGCGGCGCTCGGCGCTCTTTATCTGGCACGGCGCGGAGGAGCGCGGGCTGTTAGGCTCGCGCTGGTTCTCCGCGCACCCGACCGTGCCGCGCGGGTCCATGGTCGCCGTCCTCAACGGCGACATGATCGGCCGCAACAGCCCCGACTCGGCGGCCCTGTTAGGCGTGCAGCCGCCCCACCGCAACTCGTCCGACCTCGTCGCGATCGCGCTCGAGGCCAACCGGCGGGTCGGCCACTTCGCGCTCGACTCGGCGTGGGACCGCCCCTCGCACCCCGAGGGCTGGTACTTCCGCAGCGACCACCTGCCCTACGCGCGCGCCGGCGTGCCGGCGGTGATGTTCACGACGCTGCTGCACTCGGATTATCACACCGTCCGGGACGAACCGTCGCGGATCGACTACGCGAAGCTGACGCGGATGGCGCGGTGGATGTACGCGACGGGGTGGGCGGTGGCGGAACGGGAACGGCGGCCGGCGGTGGATCCGGGGTTCAAGTTGGAGCGGTAGGGGGAGGCGGGCGGAGGCGCGGTTGGCGAGCGGCTGTTGGTCGGGCGCTGTTGGTGGTCGGGCGCTGTTGGTGAGGCGCTGTTAGAACGGCGCTGGCCCCGGCCTGCTCGGGCCGCCATATCAACAGCGCCATTGAACAGCGCGGCATCACCCGCGTTCCACCAACAGCGCTGTAGCAACCGCGCCGTCCCGACCGCCCCACCGACCCCGCCCCTCAGCCCGCCCGATTCACCGCCTCACTCCGCACCCGCGCCATAATCTCTGCCAGCTCGCGCTCGTACTGCGCGCGCTCGTCGGGCGTCCACAGGTCGCGGTTCGCGGCGGTGCGGATCGAGGCGAGCATCTCGTCGATCAACTCGCGAAGCGCGGCGTTGCGGCGGCGTTCGGGCGGGCGGGCGCCGGAATCGGCGCTGAGGGTGAAGTCGGTCATGGCGGCGAAAGCAACGGCCGTCGCGGCGCGGTTCAAGGGCTGCGCCGGCGACGCGTGATGCTGCAGTCACGCGCCGGTTCGGCCGATCTGCTGCACGTGGCGGCTCAAGTGCGCTTTCCGCACGGACGAGACTCCGCGCCGACGTCCCGCGCCCCTGCCGCATGCCCGCTTCGCTCCGCACTTACGCCGCGCTCGCCCGCGCCGCGCGCCGACCTGGCGTGCGGCGCGGCGGGGCGTGGCAGGTGGGGGGCGTGGTTGGGCGCGCGAGCTACCGCGCGAAGCTGACGACCGCGGTCGCGCTCGGCGCTGCGGCGCCGGTGGCCGCCGTGGGCGCGTACGTCGCGTACGCCCCGGGGGCGGGCGCCGCGGCCGCGTTTGGCGCGGCCGCCCTCGGCGGCGTCGCCGGCGGCGCGGGGGCGGCGTGGCTCGTCGGCGCCCTGCTCGCCCCGGTCACGCTCACCGCGGCGGCGCTGCGCGACTACCTCACGCGGTGCGCGACGCCCGCGCTCCCGCTCGACCTCGCCGACGTCGACGAGGCGGGCGCGCTCATGGCCGACGCCCAGCACGTCGTCGAGCGGCTCGACGAGGTCGTCGTGCACGCCGCCACCTACGACCGCGTGACGGGGCTGCCCAACCGAGCGCTGTTCCGCGACCAGCTGCGTCAGGCGGTCGCGCGGTCGGGGCGCGACGGCCGGCCGGTGGGCGTGCTCGTGCTCGACCTCGACGGCTTCCAGGCCGTGAACCTGTCGCTGGGGAACGCCGGGGGCGACGCGCTGCTCGCCGCGGCCGCGCAGCGCCTCCAGGGCGTCGTCCGCGACGGCGACGTGCTGGCGCGACTCGGCGGCGACGAGTACGCCATCGTCGCGGCGGCGCCCGCGACGGTCGAGGGGCTCGACGCGCTGGCGGGTCGCGTCGTGGACGCGCTGCGGCGCCCGTTCGCCGTCCTCGGGCGCGAGGTGACGGTCGGGGCGAGCGTCGGGATCACGATCTGCCCCAACGACCCGGGCGGCGTCGACGAGCTGTTAGGCAACGCGACCGCCGCGCGCTACGACGTGCAGCGCGCGGGCGGCAACGCGCACCGCTTCTACTCGGCCGACCTCAACGCGCGGCTGCACCTGCGCATGGCGCTCGAGGCCGACCTGCGCCACGCCCTCGACCGCGGCCAGCTCTTCCTGCACTACCAGCCCAAGATGGACGTGGCGACCGGGCGCGTGCGCGGCTTCGAGGCGCTGCTCCGCTGGCGGCACCCCGAGCGCGGCCTCGTCTCGCCCGCGGAGTTCATCCCGGTCGCCGAGTCGACGGGGCTCATCGTGCCGATCGGCGAGTGGGTGCTGCGCACGGCGTGCGCGCAGCTCGCGGCGTGGGGCGACGCGGGGCTGCCCGCGACCTCGGTGGCGGTCAACCTCTCGGCGCGCCAGTTCACGCACGCGGACCTCGTGACCACGGTGCGCGCGGCGCTCGCCGACCACGGCGTCGACCCCGCGCTGCTCGAACTCGAGGTCACGGAGTCGCTGCTCATGGACGACATCGCGCATACGGCCGTGGTGCTCCAGGCGCTGCGCGCCGAAGGCGTGACGATCTCGCTCGACGACTTCGGCACGGGCTACTCGTCGCTCGGCTACCTCAAGCGGTTCCCGATCGACTGCATCAAGCTCGACAAGAGCTTCGTGCGCGACGCGGTCACCGACCGGCAGAGCGGCGCGATCACGGAGGCGATCATCGCGCTCGGCCACTCGCTCGGCCTCGCGGTCGTCGCGGAGGGGGTGGAGACGCCCGAGCAGATGGCCTACCTGACCGAGCGGGCGTGCGACGTGGTCCAGGGGTTTCTGTTCGGCCGGCCGATGGCGGCGGAGGCGGCCGCCGAAGTCCTGCGGGCGGAGGCGGGGCTGCCGCGGCCGTGGCTCGGGCGGGACGCGGGGCCGCCGCCGCGTCCGGCGCTGGCCGCCTGACGAGGGACGGGCTCCGACCCGCGGCGCGGGTCGGGGTGGTCGAGCATCGGAGCGGTCGCGGACCGTAGCGGCGCGGGTCCGGGCGGGCGAGCTTGTCGGGCGTGTCCGATTACGCACCGGGTTCCACGTCGCCCACGACCGTCCTCCCCCCGCCGGGGGGGGAACCGCCGGCGTCCGCCGCGCCCGCGTCGGCGCCACCACCGCCGGCGCTGTCCGACGCCTTCCTCGCGCGCCTCGCGGCGGCGCGGCAGGCGTTCGCGCTCCCGCCGCGGCTCCGCGCCAACACCGAGCACGCGGTGCGCGCGCTGCTCGCGCTGCTCTTCCCGCCGCTCGCCAACGAGCGGCCGGACGGGGACGCGGGCCCCGCGTGCGGCGCCCCGTGCGACGTGCGCGAGATGGGCGACGAGCTGGCCCGCGCGCGCCGCGCGCTGCGCGAGGTGCTCGAGCCCGTGGCGGCGATCCTCGGCCGCCCGGCCGACGCGCTCGAGGCGGCGGCCGCGGCGGAGCTGCCGGCGGTCTACGACGCGCTGCTCGAGGACGCCCGGGCGACGCACGACGGCGACCCGGCGGCGGCGAGCGTGGACGAGGTGATCGCGGCGTACCCCGGGTTCTACGCGACGGCGTGCTACCGCATCGCGCACGTGCTCTACCGGCACGGGGTGCCGCTCGTGCCGCGGCTCGTGACGGAGTTCGCGCACCGCGAGACGGGGATCGACATCCACCCGGGGGCGCGCATAGGGCGGGCGTTCGCGATCGACCACGGGACGGGGGTGGTGATCGGGGAGACGGCGGTGCTGGGGGACCGGGTGCGGCTGTACCAGGGGGTGACGTTAGGCGCGCTGGCGGTGGCGAAGCAGCTGGCGCGGGTGAAGCGGCACCCGACGCTCGGGGACGACGTGGTGGTGTACGCGAACGCCACCATCCTCGGGGGGGAGACGGTGGTGGGGGAGGGGAGCGTGATCGGGGGGAACGTGTGGCTGACGCGGAGCGTGCCGCCGAAGAGTGTGGTGACGCACCAGAGCCAGGTGGCGCCGAGGGCGGCCTGGGACGGGGTGGAGGATTTCAGTATTTAGGAGAGGATTGGGGTTAGGCAGGTTGGGGAGGCCCGCGCCGCCGTACCCGTCGCGCCGTTGTCGTCGCGCGCCGCCGTACCCGTCCGGCCCGTGTCGTCGCGCGGCGGCCGTCGTCGCCCGCCAGGGGGCGGGACGGGTGGCTCAGAGACCCGGTGGTGCAGGGGCGGGTGGGGCGACGGGGCGGGCGGGCCGTCGGCGGGCGTGTACGTCGGGGGGCGCAGCGGGACGTGCGAGATGGCGCGTGGCGGGTAAGGCACCCCGGGTGGAGCGCGACGGGCACGACGAGACGGAACGGGCGGTTCGCCGGGGCCTCACGGCGGGACGAGACGGGCGGGCGCCGTTCCCGTCCCGTGGTACCCGCCGCGCCGTGCCCGTCGCCCGCTCCTTTCGCCCAACCCGCCGCCCTTCCCGCCTCGTGGCTGTCGCACGGTCCTCCCCGAATCGCCCTACTCGCGGACGCGCCATCTCGCACGTCCCGCTGCGCCCCCCGACGTACACGCCCGCCGACGGCCCGCCCGCCCCGTCGCCCCACCCGCCCCTGCACCACCGGGTCTCTGAGCCACCCGTCCCGCCCCCTGGCGGGCGACGACGGCCGCCGCGCGACGACACGGGCCGGACGGGTACGGCGGCGCGCGACGACAACGGCGCGACGGGTACGGCGGCGCGGGCCTCCCCGCGCGAGCCAACCAGCCCTGTCCCCTCCCCTTGTATCTTTATCAATCCCCTCACCACTGAACCAATGCGCCACGCGACGATCCTCTCCACGATTGGCCGGACCCCCGTCGTCCGCCTCAACCGCCTGTTTGCGGGCAGCGGTCGTGAGGTGTGGATGAAGTTGGAGCGCGCCAACCCGGGCGCGAGCATCAAGGACCGCATCGCGCTGGCGATGATCGAGGACGCCGAGCGGCGCGGGGTGCTCGGCCCCGACACGGTGATCGTCGAGCCGACGTCGGGGAACACCGGCATCGGGCTCGCGATGGTCGCGGCCGTAAAGGGGTACCGGCTCACGCTCGTCATGCCCGAGAGCATGAGCCTCGAGCGGCGCCGCGTGATGGCCGCGTACGGGGCGCACCTGGAGCTCACGCCGCGCGAGCTCGGGATGAAGGGGGCGATCGCGCGGGCGCACGAGCTGGTCGCCGAGCGGAACGGCGGCGACGTGCCCGGCGCGATCGACGGCGGGGCCGAGGCGCCGCGCGCGCCGGGCGCCGGTCCGTTAGGCGCATGGATGCCGCAGCAGTTCGAGAACCCCGCGAACGTCGACGTGCACGTGCGGACGACGGCGGAGGAGGTCCTCGCCGACTTCCCGGAGGGGGTGGACGTGACGATCACGGGCGTGGGGACGGGCGGGCACATCACGGCGGTTTCGGAGGTGCTCAAGCGGCGCTGGCCCGCGCACCGGAGCTACGCCGTGGAGCCGGCGAAGAGCCCCGTGCTGAGCGGCGGGAGCCCGAGCCCGCACAAGCTGCAGGGGATCGGGGCGGGCTTCGTGCCGGCCAACTACCACCCCGAGGTGGTCGACGGCGTGATCCAGGTGACCGAGGAGGACGCGTTCGAGATGACGCGCCGCTGCGCGCGCGAGGAGGGGATCTTCGTCGGGGCGTCGAGCGGGGCGTCGCTCGCCGCGGTCGCGCAGAAGCTGCCCGAGCTGCCCGAGGGGAGCCGGGTGCTCACCTTCTGCTACGACACGGGCGAGCGCTACCTGAGCGTCGACGGGCTCTTCCCGGCGCCGTCGCCGGCGTGACCGCGGTGCGTTAGGCGGTCGCGGGGTCGGCGGCGCCGGCGCCGGGCGCCGCGGCGCGGGCGCGCAGGTCGCGCCACCAGTCGACGTGGCCGCGCGCGGCGAGGGCGAGGAACACCGCGTAGAGCACCGCGAACGCGAACAGCCGCTTGTAGGCGAGCATCGGGACGTAGACGACGTCGACGGCGATCCAGACGGCCCAGTTCTCGACCAGCTTGCGCGTCATCATCCACTGGGCGACGAGGCTCGCCGCGGTGAGGGTGCCGTCGACCCAGGGCAGCGCCGCGTCGGTGTAGCGGGCCGAGAGCGTGCCGAGGGCGACGGCGCCGAGCGCGCCGAGGGCGACGAGGAGCGGCGCCTGGCGGCGGGGGGTGCGCGTGACGGGCAGCTCGGTCTTGTCCGCGCCGCCGTAGCGCCACTCGTACCACCCGTAGACGCTGAGGGCGAAGTAGACGAACTGCAGCCCCATGTCGGAGTACAGCTTGGTCCGGTAGTAGACCACGGCCGAGAGCAGGACGTTGACGATCGCCGTGGGCCAGCTCCAGATGTGCTGGCGGGCGGAGAGCCACACGCTCACCGCGCCGAACAGCGACGCGACCAGCTCGAGGGGGGAGAGGCCGAACACGCGCGGCGGCCTAACGAATGGCCGCCGCGCGCCCGAGCCGCGCGGCCATCGCGCCGCCGAGCGCGCGGGCGACCGGGCCGGGCGCGCCGGCGCCGACCGGGGCGCCGTCGAGCGTGACGACGGGCATCACGTCGGCGGTCGTGCTCGCGACGAACGCCTCGTCGGCCGCGCGCAGCTCCTCGAGCGTGACCGCCTCCTCGCGCGCGGGAATCCCGAGCCCCGCGGCGAGCTCCAGCACGGCCGCGCGGGTGACGCCGGGGAGGACGCAGGTGCCTAACGGGTGCGTGCGGAGCGTGCCGCCGACGACGGCGAACGCGCTCGAGTGCGAGGCCTCGGTGACGACGCCGTCGCGCACGAGGAGGGACTCGAACGCGCCGGCCGCGGCGGCGGCCTGCCGCGCCATGACGTTGGGCAGCAGGTTGACCGTCTTGAGGTCGCAGCGCGCCCAGCGCAGGTCGGGGTAGGTCACGGCGGCCGCGCCGGTCGCGCGCAGCGCGTCGGGCGGGGCGATGCGTTGGGCGAAGGCGTAGAGCGTGGGCGGCGTGTCGGCGGCCGGGTAGGCGTGGGCGCGGGGCGCGGCGCCGCGCGTGAGCTGCGCGTAGCAGAGCGCCTCGCCTTCCGTGAGGCCGTTGGCACCGAGCAGGCGCTCCCACGCCTCCCGCACGCCCGCCACGCCGCCCGCGCGGTCGAGCGCGAGGGCGAGCGCGGACGCGCCGCGCGCGAAGCGCGCGAGGTGGCGGTCGAGGTCGACCATGCGGCCGCCGATCACGCGGACGACTTCGTAGACGCCGTCGCCGAAGAGGAAGCCCCGGTCGTCGGGGGAGATCCGGGCGCGGGACTTCGGCAGGCATCGGCCGTCGAGGTAGACGACGGGGTCGTCGCCGTGTGGGGCGGGCGGTCGGGCGGGCGGCACGCGGGGAAGAGTAGCGCGCCCGCTGCCCTGGTGCGGGCGGCACGCTGGTGCACATTCGGCGACCATGCCGCCCGCCCCCGTCAGCTCCTACGCCGCCCGCCGTCGAGGGCGCGCCGCGTGGCGGTCGTTGGTCGGGCGGGTGTCGGCCGCGCTCGTGCTCGGGTGCGGCGGCGAGCAGACGACGCAGCCGCGCGCCGGCGCCGCACCGGTCGCCCGGCCCGCGTTCCGCATCGTCCCGCCCGCCGGCGCCGCGCCCGACACGCTCACCTGGGCGGGCGACGCTCGCACGCTCGGCGCGCAGCTCGTCGACACGGCGGGCAAGGCGACGGCCGCGACCGCGACGTGGGTCGCGCGCGACACGGCGGTCGTCCGCGTGTCGCAGGAGGGCGTGGTCACGGCGCAGAACGACGGCGCGACGTGGGTCGTCGCGCTCGCGACCGCGCCGGCGGCGAACGCGTCCGATTCGACGCCCGTCGTCGTGCGCCGGCGCGCGGCCCGGATCGACGTGCGGGCGTCGCTCGGGGGGGCCGTGCTCGCGGGCTCGCCCCCCGCCCTCGCGATCGCGGTCACGCACACGCTCCGCCTCATGGCCGGCGTGGTCGACTCGGGCAACACGCCCATACCCGCGGCCCGCGTGTCGTGGCAGTCGTCGCACCCCGACGTCGTCACGGCCGACACCGCCGGGCTGCTGACCGCGGTCGCGCCCGGGGCCGCCACGGTAACTGTGACCGTCGCCGCCGGCGCGGGGGCGATCACGCGGTCGATCGCCGTCACCACGACGGTCCGGTCGCTCACGGTCGACACCGACACGATCGACGTCGGCGTCGGCCAGCTGACGAGTACGGCGTACGCGCCGGGGCCGGCGGTCGCGCTCGAGGCATTCGGCGACGGCGAGACCGTGGTGCTGACGATGGCGGCGAGCGACACGTCGGTCGTCGCGGTGCCCGCGCAGGTGAGCGCGTTCGAGCCGTCGACGGGGTCGACGGTGGGGCTCGTGTTCGCGGGACGCCGCCCGGGGCTCGCGCGGGTCACGATCACCGCGCCGGGCTTCACGAGCGCGTCGACCGTCGTGCGCGTGACGGCGCCGCGGCTGCACCTCGGCCTCGTCGGGACGCCCGACCCGACGATCCGCGTGACGGCCGGCGCGTGGCCGTCCGTCTATCTCTACACGACCGACGGACGCGGGAACGCGCGGCGCGTGCAGAGCCGGCTCCCGCTCACGGCGGTGTCGTCGGACCCGTCGGTCGCCGCGCCGATGTACTCCGCTCCGGAAGGGTGGGTGCCGCAGGGCGAGGTGAACGGCAACGTCCAACTCGTCACGCAGGCGCCGGGGCAGGCGTGGGTGCGGGTGAGCGCGCCGGGGTACCCCGCCGAAAGCCTCGCCGTGGTGGTCGCCGGCACGCCGTCGGCCCCGCAGCTGCGCGTGACCGGCGGGCCGTCGTACGCCGGCGTCTCGCTCGCCGGGGCGCGGCAGGTCTCGACGCCCGACCAGCTCGTGCTCTCGAGCACCGCGTCGCCGCCCCCCAACGTCACGGTCACGCTCACGCAGCGGCACCCCGAGGTGGCGCGGGTCCCGGGCTCGCTCCCGCTCGCCCCCGACCTGACGACCGGCGTTCGCGCGTTCACGTGGGCCGGGCTCGCGGTCGGGGCGGACACGGTGGTCGCGTCGGTGCCCGGCTTCGAGTCGGCGACGTTCGTGCTGCGCGTGACGACGCCGCGCCTCGTCGTACAGGGCGCGCCGACGTCGGGGCGCGTCACGGCGCCCGGCACGTTCGTCGTCGTCGTCGCCGACTCGACCGGCGCGCAGCACCTGCCGCTCGACGGGCCCGTGTCGCTGACGGCGACGCCGAGCAATCCGGCGCTGCTCCAAGTCCTGGATCCGGTGGTGGTCGGCACGACGTCGAGCGGCTCGCTCGCGGTGCGCGTCCGCTTCTTCGACGTCGGGACGGGGACGGTGACGCTGAGCGATCCGGCGGGGCGGTACCCGGCGGTCACGCTGCCGCCGGTCACGGTCGCGAGCACGCCGATGGTCGTCGCCGGCGGCGGCGGCACGGCGGGGACGGGCGGGACCGCCCGCGCGACGCTCGGCATGGGGCAGCGGCTCGACGGCGCGAGCGGCGTGACGGTGATCCCGTCGGGCGGGAGCGCGTACGACACCGACCTGCACGTGCGCACGACGAACGCGCGGCTCGTGCGGGCGCAGCTGCTCCCGGTCGGGGCGAATGCGTACGGCCAGCGCGGCGTCGCCCTCGTCGGCGGCGACACGACGGGGAGCGGGTGGGTCGTGTTCACGGCGGCCGGGCTGCAGCCCGACAGCCTGCGCGTGGACGTCGGTCGCGGTGCGCTCGGCGTGGGGCCGGTGGCCCCGGCTGCGGGGCGGAGCGCGTTCGTGGCCGGCGACACGGTGACGGTCGGGCTCACGGTGCTCGACCCCGCGGGCGTCGGGCGTCCGACGGACCAGGCGACGACCGTGCTGCTGACGAGCACCGACACGACGGTCGCGGTCCCGGTCGCGGGTTCCGTGTTGATCCCGGCGGGGGCGACCGGGACCACGACGCGGGTGGCGTTGCGTGCGGCGGGAAGCGTCGTGCTACGGGCGCGCGACGCCAACCCCGGTTACGCGCGTGCGGCCGACGGCGTGAGCGCGGGAATCACGGTCGTCGCGCCGCCGCCCGGCGGCCCCTGACGCGGCCGCCGGGCGTGCCCGCCGGCCGCGCCCGGCGGGTTCAGTCCGTCGGCGTGGACGCGGTGCGCCGCGCGGGTGCCGGCGGGAACGTGACGGTCATGCCGAGGTTGCGGGCCGCGAACGCCCAGACGTCGGCCTGTTCGGCGATCGCCTTGTCGAGCGGGCGGTAGCCGTGGCTCCCCTGCGCCTCGACGCGGATGAGCACCGGGCGGTCGCACGCCTGGGCGGCCTGGAGCGCGCTCGCCCACTTGAACGAGTGCCCGGGCACGACGCGATCGTCGTGGTCGGCGGTGGTGGTGAGCGTGGCCGGGTAGCAGGTGCCCGGCCGGAGGTTGTGGAGCGGCGAGTACTTGGCGAGGTAGGCGAACTGCTGCGGGTCGTCGCTCGACCCGTACTCGGGGACCCAAAAGACGCCGGCCGAGAATTTCTGGTAGCGCAGCATGTCCATCACGCCGACGGCGGGGAGGGCGACGGCGAAGAGGTCGGGGCGCTGGGTCATCGCGGCGCCGACGAGCAGGCCGCCGTTCGAGCCGCCGCGGATGGCGAGCTTCGCGGGGGAGGTGATCTTCTGGTCGACGAGGTACTGCGCGGCGGCGAGGTAGTCGTCGAAGACGTTCTGCTTGCGCGCGAGCTTGCCCGCCTGGTGCCACGCCTCGCCGTACTCGCCGCCGCCGCGGAGGTTGGGCACCGCGTACACGCCGCCCATCTCGAGCCAGACCGCGACCGAGGCGGAGAACGCGGGCGTCATCGCGATGTTGAAGCCGCCGTACGCGTAGACGAGGGTCGGGTTCTGCCCGTCGCGCGGCATGCCCCTGCGGTGCGTGACGAACATCGGCACGCGCGTGCCGTCCTTGGAGGCGTAGAAGACCTGCTCGGTTTCGTATCGGGATGCGTCGAACGGGACGTGGGGCGCGAAGAATACGGTCTGCTCGCCCGTGCGCACGTCGTAGCGGTAGACGCTGGCCGGGGTGAGGTAGGACGTGTAGGCGTAGAACAGCTCGGGCGAGTCCTCGCGCCCGGAGAGGCCGGCGACGATCCCGGTGCCGGGGAGCGGGAGCGTGGCGACCTGCCGCCCGTCGAGCTCGTGTACGGTGACGACGCTCTTCACGTCGGCCAGGTACTCGGCGACGAGGCGCCCGCCGACGACGCTCGCGCTCTGGAGCGCGTTGGGGCCCTCGGGGATGACGGTCTTCCAGTTGGCGCGCGCGGGGGCCGCGAGGTCGACCGCGACGACGCGGTACTTGGGCGCGTCGAGGTTGGTGAGCACGTAGGCCGTGTGCCCGACGACGCCGACGGGGTGGAAGCTCGCCTCCATGGTCGTGTCGACGGGGGCGAGCGGGGCCGAGACGTTAGGCGCGGCGGGGTCGCCGAGCGCGGCGACGTAGAGGTGGTTCTCGGGGTCGGTGCCGCGGCCGACGGTGGCGAAGAGGTAGCGGCCGTCCTCGCTCACGAAGGCGCCGACGCCCCAGGTGGGCTCCTTGGGGTAGCGGAAGACGGCGACGTCGGCGCTCTGGGGGGTGCCCAGCCGGTGGTAGTGCACGACCGGGTCGCGCGAGGCGCCGGCGAGCGAGCGGCCGGAGAGGGCGCCGGCCCCGCCAGCCCCGTTAGGCGCGGTCGGCGACCCGGTTGGGGCCGCGGGTTCGGGGTAGCGGGTGTAGAAGAAGCCGCGCCCGTCCTTCGTCCAGCTCACGCCGCTGTAGCGGATCCAGCGCACGACGTCGTCGGTGTCGTGCCCGTCGGCGATGCGCTTGACGTGGACCGTGCGCCAGTCGGCGCCCCCCTCGGAGAGCCCGTAGGCGACGTAGGCGCCGGTGGGGTCGGGGGTGAACATCGAGAGCGACGTGGAGCCGTCCCTGGAGATCTCGTTCGGGTCGAGGACGAGCGCCGCGCGCTCGGCCGCGCCGCGCGCCGCGTCGGCGGTCGTCGCGCCGGCGACGGCGTAGTAGGGCGACTGCTTCTGGAGGCCGGTGTTCTTGGTGAAGAAGAGCCGGCCGCCCTCGCGGTAGGGGAGCGAGACGCGGGGGTAGTTCCAGAGCGCGGTGAGGCGGTCGCGGATGGCGTCGCGCCCCGGCGTCGCGGCGAGGTAGGCGTTGGTGACCGCGTTCTGCGCGGCGATCCAGGATTTGGTCTCGGGGCCGTCGAGGTCCTCGAGCCAGCGGTAGGGGTCGGCGACCCGGGTGCCGTGGTAGTCGTCGACCTGGTCGACCCGGCGGGTGGCGGGATACTGCACGCGTGAGGAGCTGCTGGCGGGAAGCGGCTGGGCGGCGGCCGCGCGTACGGCGGGCGCGGCGACCGTCGAGATGGCGGCGCACGCGGCGAGGGTCGCGGCGGTCGCGTGGGCGGGGAGGCGCATGGCTGGAGTCGTTGCGGCGGTCGGCCGCGCGCGGCGCGGCGTAGTAAAAAAGTTACGTAGTAAGATGAGTTACGAGGCTTGTCGGCTGGCCGTTGATGGAGAGCCGGCGGATCTTCGGGGTACGTTCGGGATGCTGTCAGCTTCCGGACCGTTCCGCCTCCCGGGCTTCGCCCGGGTGTACGGCGTCGACTTCAGCGGCGCCCGCCTCGCCGGCCGCGCGACGTGGGTCGCCCGGCTCGACCTCGGCACGGTCGGCGCCGGCGCGCGCCCGCGGCTCGTGGCGCTGGACCGGCTCGACCGGCTGGCGGGGACGGCGGAGCGGGCGCCGGCGCTCGCCCACCTGGTCGCGCTCGTGCGCGCGTCGGCGGACGCGCTCTGGGCGTTCGACTGTCCGTTCGGGCTGCCGGTCGAGCTGCTGCCGCCGCGCGCGGGGTGGGGGGCGCAGCGCGGGCTCGTGCGCGAGTGGGGGGAGGACGCGTACGGGCTCGGGCTGGAGTGCGTGCGGCGCGCGCGGGCGTTAGGCGGGCCGCTGCACGTGCGGCGGCTCACGGACGGGGAGGCGCGGGCGCCGTTCGACCCGTACCATTACCGGATCATCTACCAGACGTTCTACGGGATGCGGGACGTGGCCGGGCCGCTGGCGGGGGACGCGGGGACGGCGGTGCTGCCGTTCCAGTACCGAAAGTTGGGACGGCGTGGCGGCGCGGGGCGGGCCAGGGGCGCGCCGGCCGACGAGCGGCCGGCGGTGCGGCGCGTCGTGGTCGAGACGTGCCCGGGGTCGACGCTCAAGCGCTGGGGGCTGCCGCACCAGCGGTACAAGCAGCCGGAGGGCGGGGCGCTGACGGCCGTTAGGCGGCGGACGCGGCGGGCGATCGTCGGCGGGCTCTGTGCGCGCGTGGCGGTGGACGCGGGGTTCGTGCGGCGGATGATGCGGGACCCGGGCGGGGACGCGCTGGACGCGGTCGTCGCCGCCATCGGCGGGTGGGAAGGCGTCTGTGCGGCGGAGCACGCGGCGGGGGGGCGGTACGGGCGGGAGGGGCGGTTGTTCTACTGATGGGTGGGCATCGTCGGGTGCTGTAGATTCTCTAGAATCTGGAGGAAAGCCCCCCGAGTCCGTGAGGAGTTATGGCCGGCAAGACGTTGTCCGCGCACGTCAGCGAGGCGGTCGTGCGGCGGGTCGAGCAAATCGCCCGATACGAAGCACGCCCGGTATCGCAGGTGGTCGCGGCGGCGCTGGAGTTCTACGCCCGGCTACCGGGCGAGACCTACCAATCGCTGCGCACGCTCGCGGCGCTCGGCGGTGACCAGGCGCTCGACGACGTCGCGCGCGCGGTCGCGCGGGCGATCGTCGGCGCCGAATGGGAGTTGGCTACACACCGACTGGCGTCCGCGATTCCCGAGGCGGTCGTGGCGGGGTTGGATACGGAAGAGGACATCCTCGGCGCGGCTGTACGCCTGACGTCGTCGCCGGGACCGGAGCCGGTCGTCGTCGAGCCGGCGGCCGAGTCGCCGCCACCGCGCCGCCGTTCGCGGCGAACACGGGCCGCGTAGGGGTGGGCCGCGGGCGGAGTGCACCGGCAGCCGACGCGCCCGAGACCGAGGCGCTTCGCATCTGCCTGGACCTGAACGTGTACGTGTCCGACCTGCTCGCCACCAGACGCGGACGTCGCGGTACGGCAGTCCAGGCGTGTGTGGCGGCGGTCCGGCGCGGGTCCAGCGACCTCGGGGACCTGCGTCTGGTCGTGTCGTGGGGGATGCTCACCCGCTTGCGCGACGTGCTGGAGGGTAAGCTCGCGCTCCCTCGCGGAGAGGTGGAGCGCTACCTCGGCGTCGTCGCACGGGCGAGCGGCGTGGGCACGCCGGGCGCGCCGCTCGTGGTGTTAGGCGGAACCGGGGCGATGCCGGTCCGGGACGCGGAGGACGCGCACGTCGTGGACGTGGCGATTGCGGGGCGGGCGGACGTGATCGTGACGGGTAACTTCGCGGATTTCGTGTCGTACCGGACCGAGGTGGTGCGGCCGGACCGGGTCGCGGTGATTGCGCACGCGGCTGGGCGCCTCGTCGTCGCGCACCCGGCGGAGTTCGCGGGGTGGGTGCGGGGAGGCGAGGTGCCGAAGGGAGATCTGGCGAGCGGGGCACAGCAGAGCGCGTCCTAGTAACGGGCGCGCCGCCGGACGGGCACGCGCGACATCATCGTCGAGTGTGTCTTGCCGAATCCTGGTGCGCGTGCCAAACTCGGCCCGTGCTGTAACATGTGCGCTGCGTCACACTCAGCCTGGGCATGACCCACTCGGATCCACGGTATCTGGCGTTCTGGGGAAAGGCGCAGCCGTGCGAGAATGCGACGCACTCGTGGCACCCGGTCGCCTACCACCTGCTCGACGTGGCCGCGGCGGCCGACGCGCTGCTGGCGGCTCGGACGCATGCGCTCGGGGTGGGTGCACGCCTGCTCGGGATGGAAGTCGGTGCCGCCCGCCGACTTGTCGTCGCGCTTGCCGCGTTGCACGATCTCGGCAAGTTCGGATGGGCGTTCCAGGCCAAAGTCGAGGCGCGTTGGCCCGCCGAGATCCTCGGCACCTATCGACCGAGCGTCGCGGGGCAGGCCCACACGAGCGACGGCCTGTGGCTGTGGGAGGACGTTCTCGCGGCGTCCGTGACCGCGCGCATCGGTGCGCCGCACGCGGTACTGCTGCACCAACTCGCGCCCGCAGTGTTCGGGCACCACGGGCGGCCCGTGACGCGTGGTCGCGGTCCGGTGGTCGACGGGCTCGGCGCCCCGAGCGTCGCTGCGGCCTCCGAGTGCGCCGGTGACCTCCTTACCTTCCTGCACTCCGCGGGCGTCGATGGTACAGGCGTTCCCCGCACGCGCGGGGATGAACCGCGCGCCGTGGGCTGACCCGTGCCCCTGACCGAGCGTTCCCCGCACGCGCGGGGATGAACCGTTCGTGCACCCCTACACGCGCCGCCGTCGCGGGCGTTCCCCGCGTATGCGGGGCGGAGCTGTCCGCGCACGCCCACGCCTAACTTCTCCCCGCCCACCACCGCCCCACCCGCGCCTCGCTCTCCCCCCACAGCCGCTCCCCCGCCGCGTCGTCCAGCGCCTGTGCCGCCGGCCCCGCCGGCCGCTCGTGCGCCCAGTACCCGCCCGTCGTCCGCCCCGCCTCGTCCCCCGTCGCGACGACCACCGACGTCGCCGCGCCGCGCTCCACGCTCATGCCGCCGGTCGACCCGAACCCGTCGCGCAGCAGCTTCGTCTTCACCACCCCCGGGTGCAGCGCGTGCGAGACCAGCACCGCCGCGTCGGCCCGCCGCGCGAGCGCCCGCGCGAACAGCACGTTCGCGAGCTTCGACTGCGCGTACGCGCCCCCGCCGGAGTACTGCCGCGCGCCGTCCAGGTCGTCGAAGGCGATGCGCCCCCGCGCGTGCAGCTCCGACGCGACCGTCGCGACGCGCGACGGGGCCGGGTCGAGCCCCGCCGCGCGCCGCGCGCGGCCCGTCGCCTCGAGCAGCGGCAGCAGCTCCAGCGTGAGCAGGAAGTGCGCGAGGTGGTTGACGCCGAACGTCAGCTCGAAACCGTCGGCCGTGAGGCGGCGCGCGCCGCCGCGGAACGCGACCCCCGCGTTGTTCACGAGCACGTCGAGCCGCGGCCCGGCGCGGACCTCGGCGGCGAGGCGCGCCACGTCGGCGAGGCGGGCGAGGTCCGCGACCACCGGGCGCGCGGCGCCGCCGGCCGACGTGATGGCGTCGGCTACCGCGCCCGCGCGCGCCGCGTCTCGCCCGTGCACGAGCACCGCGTAGCCGCGGCGGGCGAGCGCCTCCGCCGTCGCGCGGCCGATGCCGTCGGTGGCGCCGGTGACGAGCGCGACGGGCGCGTCGGCCGTGTCAGGACTCTGAGGAACAGTCATGCGCGTGGCCGTGGCGAGGATCGGGCCGCCCCGCGCGTGTGCCTGCCCGCGGCCCGCCTACCCGCGTGCGCCCCCGGCTTGCGCGCGCCCGTACATTCGGCGCGTGACGACACCGCCCCCGCCCCCCGCGCGCGCCCTCGCCTCCGGCGCGCTCCTCCCCGCCGCCCTCGTCGGCCTCGGCCTCACACTCGGCGGCGCGCTCGCGGGCGCGGGGTTCGCGCGGATGCGCACGAACGACCGTACCGTCAGCGTCAAAGGGGTGAGCGAGCGCGAGGCGCGGGCCGACCTCGCGATCTGGCCGCTCCGCATCATCGCGGCCGACGACGACCTCGCGGCCGCCAACGCGTCGCTCGCGCGGCAGCTCGCCACGGTGCAGCAGTTCCTCGCCGAACACCAGCTCGCGCCCGACAGCGCCGGCGCCGGCGGCGCGCGCGTCACCCAGGTCACGCTCCAGGACTTCTCGGTGCAGGACGCGCGCACCAACCAGTACGGCAACGCCAAGGACGCCGAGCAGAGCGGCAACCGCTTCGTCGTGCGCGAGACGATCGTCGTCCGCTCGACCGCGCCGGAGCGCGTCCAGGCGGCGAGCCAGCAGGTCGCCACGCTCGTGCAGCGCGGCGTCGTGCTCTCGTCCGGCGACGGCGGGAACGGCGGGAGCGGGCCGACCTACCTCTTCAAGCAGTTCTCGGCCATGAAGCCCGCGATGATCGCCGAGGCGACGGCGCGGGCGCGCGAGGCGGCCGAGCAGTTCGCGCGCGACTCCAAGAGCGCGCTCGGCGGCATCCGCTCGGCGAGCCAGGGCGCGGTCGAGATCCTGCCGCGCGACCAGGCCCCGGGGATCAGCGAGGAGAGCCAGCTGAACAAGACCGTGCGGGTCGTCACCACCGTCGACTACGCGCTGCAGTGACGCCCCGGCCGGCGCGTTAGGCAGGTCGCGCGCCGGCCGCCCGCGGTCGGGGCGCCCGCGGTCAGGGCGCGGCGCCCGCGCCGGCCGGCGCGACGCGGCGCACCGCCATCCCCGTGTGCGCGGCGGCGAACGCCCACAGGTCGGCCTGCTCGGCGATCCGCCGGTCGAGCGGACGGTAGCCGTGGCTCCCCTGCGCCTCGACCCGGATCAGCACCGGGCGTTCACACCCGGGCGCCGCGGCCTGCGCCGCCTGCAGCGCCGCCGTGAACTTGAACGAGTGGCTCGGCACGACGCGGTCGTCGTGGTCGGCCGTGGTCACGAGCGTGGCCGGGTAGCACACGCCGGGCTTGATGTTGTGGAGCGGCGAGTACGCCCGGATGTAGCGGAACGCCGCCGTGTCGCCCGGCACGCCGTACTCGGTGGTCCACGCCGCGCCGCCGGTGAACTGGTCGAAGCGCAGCATGTCCATCACGCCCACCTGCGGCAGCGCGGCGGCGAACAGCTCGGGGCGCTGCGTCACCGCTGCGCCGACGAGCAGGCCGCCGTTGGACGCGCCGTTGACCGCGAGGTGCGCGGGCGACGTGTACTTGTTCGCAATCAGATACTCGGCCGCGCCGATGAAGTCGTCGAAGACGTTCTGCTTCTTCGCGAACTGCCCGGCCCGGTGCCAGGCCTCGCCGTACTCGCCGCCGCCGCGGATGTTGGCCGCGGCGTACACGCCGCCCTGCTCCACCCACGCGATCACGCCCGGGCTGAAGTACGGCGTCTCGGTCACCCCGAAGCCGCCGTACGCGTAGAGCAGGGTCGGGTTCGTGCCGTCGAGCGCGACGTCTTTACGCCGCGTGACGAACATCGGCACGCGCGTCCCGTCCTTGCTCTGGTAGAACACGCGCTCCGTCGCGTAGCGCGCCGGGTCGAAGGTGAGCCGCGGCGTGAAGAACGGGCGGCTCGTCCCGGCGCGCGCGTCGTAGAGGAACGACGTCTCCGGGGTGGTCGGGTCGGTGTAGGCGTAGAAGAGCTCCGGCCGGTCGAAGCGCCCGACGAGGCCGCTCGCGTAGCCGAGCCCGGGGAGCGGGACCTCGCGCTCGAGCGCGCCGGCTAACGAGTAGAGCCGCACGACGCTCGCGACGTCCCTGAGCGACAGCACGCCGATGCGTCCCGCGACGAGCGAGGCGCCCTCGACGGGCATCTCGCCCTCGGGGATCACGGTCGTCCAGTGCGCCGGGTCCGGGGTCGCCGCGGGCGCGGAGACGACCTTGCGCCGCGGGGCGTCCCGGTCGACCCGCAGGTAGACGCGGCCGCCCGCGATGCCTAACGGTTCGTAGTTGGCGTCGGCGCCGGTGGCGACCGGGCGGACGGGGGCGGCGACGTCGGGCCTGAGGGGGTCGCCGAGGTCGGCCAGGTAGAGCTCGTTCTTGTCGGTGCCCGGCGACGTGGAGACGAACAGGTAGCGCCCCGCCTCGTCCACGCCCCCGTAGACGAACCACGACGGGCGGTCCGGGCGCTCGTACACCTTGACGTCGGCCGCCTGCGGCGTGCCGAGCCGGTGGTAGTACATCGCCTGGTGCTCGAGCTTGACCTTGAGCTGCTCGCCCGCGGCCGGCTCGGGGTAGCGCGAGTAGAAGAAGCCCCGGCCGTCCTTCGTCCACGACGCGCCGCTGAACTTGACCCAGCGCACCGTGTCGGTGGTGTTCCGCCCGGTGGCGAGGTCGCGCACGGCGAGCGTGACCCAGTCGGAGCCGCCCTCACTCTGCCCGTATACGAAGTGCCGCCCGTCGGGCGCGGGCGCGAAGATGTTGAACGCGACCGACCCGTCGGGCGACAGCTGGTTGGGGTCCAACACCACGCGCTCGGCGCCGTCGAGCGCGTCGCGCACGTACCACACGCTCTGCCGCTGGAGCCCCGAGTTCTTGGTGTAGAACCAGTGGCCGCCCTCCCAGAAGGGCACGCTCGTGCGCGGGTAGTTGGTGAGCGCCGTGATGCGCGCCTTGAACGCGTCGCGACCGGGGAGCGCGGCGAGGTAGGGCATCGTCACCGCGTTCTGCGCCTTGATCCAGGCGGCCACCTCGGGGCCGTTGATCGCCTCGAGCCAGCGGTACGGGTCGGCCACGCGCGTGCCGTGATAGTCGTCGGCCTGGTCGACGGTGCGCGTGGGCGGGTAGGCGAGGCGCGCGGGGCGTGCGCCGGCGGCCGCGGGCGTCTGGGCGCGCGTGGCGGGCGCGGCGCCGAGCAGGGCGGCGAGCGCGCCGAGGGCGGCCGTGACGGCGAAGCGAGGGAGCGGCATGGGCGGGTGAGGGCGTGTCGCGGCAGACGCGCGTCCGGGGGCGCGGGGACCGGGGTCGCCGGGACGCGCCGACAATATCGCGACGCCGCGCGGGCGCAAGAGCGACCCGGGGCGCGCGAACACAAGTGCCAGTGTGGGTTATAGTTAGCCAGCCATGACCACCGCCGTCCTCCCCGCCACCATCACCCCCGCGACCGCGGGGGCCGCTGACGACGCACCGCTCGCCCGCGCCGTCGAGCGCGAGGCGGCCCGCCGCCGCACGTTCGCGATCATCTCGCACCCGGACGCGGGCAAGACCACGCTGACCGAGAAGCTGCTCCTTTACGGGGGCGCGATCCACCTGGCCGGGAGCGTCAAGGCGCGCCGCGCGGCGCGCCACGCGACCTCGGACTGGATGAAGCTCGAGCAGGAGCGCGGCATCTCGGTCACCTCCTCTGTGCTGCAGTTCGACTGGCAGGGCTACAAGGTCAACCTGCTCGACACGCCCGGCCACGCCGACTTCTCCGAGGACACCTACCGCACGCTCGTCGCCGCAGACTCGGCGGTCATGCTCCTCGACAACCGCCGCGGGGTGGAAGAGCGCACGCGGCAGCTCTTCGAGGTCTGCCACAAGCGCCGGACGCCCGTGTTCACCTTCGTGAACAAGTGCGACCGGCCGGGGATGGACCCGCTGCAGCTCCTCGACGACGTCGAAAAGGACCTGCGCATCACGCTCGCCCCGGTGACGTGGCCGATCGTGGACGGCGACAAGTTCGTCGGCGTCTACGACCGGCTCACGGGGCACGTGCTGCTCTTCGAGCGCGGCGAGCACCACGGCGCGACCGAGGTGGCGACGATCGAGGGCGGGCTCGACTCGGCCGAGGTCGCGGCGCACTGCTCGCCCTACGCGCTCGACAAGCTGCGCGAGGACCTGGAGCTGTTAGACGTGGGGTTGGGCGGCTTCGACCGCGATGCGTTCATGGCGGGCACGCTCTCCCCGACGTTCTTCGGCTCCGCGCTGACCAACTTCGGCGTCGAGCCGTTCCTGCGCGAGTTCGTCGAGCTCGCGCCGGGGCCGGGCGCGCGCGAGACGACCGGCGGCCCGGTCGAGCCCACCGACCCGGAGTTCGCGGGCTTCGTGTTCAAGATCCAGGCGAACATGGACCCGAAGCACCGCGACCGGATGGCGTTCGTGCGCGTCGTCGCGGGGCGCTACGCGGCCGGCATGGACGTCACGCTCGCCCGCACGGGCAAGCCGATCCGCCTCTCGGCGCCGCAGAGCGTGATGGCGCGCGAGCGCCAGGCGATCGACGAGGCGTGGCCGGGGGACGTGGTCGGGATCGTCGACAAGGGGACGCTCCGCATCGGCGACACCCTGTTAGGCGACGCGCCGGGGAAGAAGGGGTCGGCCGCGGGCGCGCCCGCCTTCCGCGACATCCCGCGCTTCCCGCCCGAGACGTTCGTCCGCGTCCTCTCGGCCGACCCGATGCGGCGCAAGCAGCTCGACACGGGGCTCAAGCAGCTGTCGGAGGAGGGCGCGGCGCAGGTGTTTTTCACCGAGGAGGACGCGCGGCTCGGGAGCGGCCCGTCGCCGATCGTCGGCGCGATCGGGCAGCTGCAGTTCGACGTGATGGCGTTCCGGCTCGAGACCGAGTACGGCGCGCCGGCCAAGCTCGAGCCGTTAGGCTACGGGCACCCGCGCTGGGTGACGGGGGACCGGAAGGCGGTCGAGCGCGCCGGGCACGTGCACGGGCGGCTGCTGGTCTACGACAACAAGGGGAACCCGCTGCTGCTCTTCGAGAACCGCTGGGCGATGCGGTCGGCGGTGGAGAAGGAAGCGGGGCTCACGTTCCACGAGGCGGCGCCGTGACGGCTCCGGGGCGGCGCGCCCGGTTGGTTGCCGGGCGCGAGCTGAAGCGCTACTCTATGCAGAAATCTGCATCGAGGCACTATGCGCACGACGCTCGACCTGAACGACGCGCTGCTGGTCCGCGCCAAGGCGGAGGCGGCGCGGAAGCAGACGACCCTCACTCGGCTCATCGAGGAAGGACTGAAGCTGCGGCTCGAGCAGGACGAGGCCCCGCCCGAGCAGCGTGAGCCGTATCGGGTCCGCGTGTTCGGTGACCCCAACGGGCCCAAGATCAGCCACGAGGAGTTCATGGCGCGCGTGGCCGCGATCGAAGAAGAGGACGATCGGCGCCAGCTCGGGCTGCTTGCACCGCGAGACGAAGACCAGGCGGCGTGACCCCAGACGTCAACGTCCTGATCTACGCGACGCGGCCGGAGTACCGGCAGCACGCGGCCGCTGAAGCGTGGCTCCGGACGGCAGTGCGCGCAGCCACTCGTGCCGCCCCGTTCACGGTGTTGCCCGCCGTCGTGGTGGGCTACGTGCGGCTCGTGACCGACCGGCGTGCCCACCCTGAGCCGACGCCGACCGCCGAGGCACTCGCGAACGTCGCCGACCTTCTGGAGCAGCCGAACGTTCGCCTGGCGACGCACGGCGACGAATGGCCGCGCGTGGTCGAACTCTGCGACAAGCACCGCCTGGCCGGCCGCATCCTCGGCGACGCGTGGATTGCCGCGTCGGTGCTGCAGCTCAACGAGCACCTGGTCACGTTCGACCGGGACTTCCGCCGGTTGCTGCCGCCGCGCCACCTCACCATCCTGAGCGCCTGACCGATGCGCCGGGGGTCGCCGCGCCGCCGCGGTCGGCTGACACCTTCGCACCCCGCCCGCCGTCCGGGGTAGCATGCTCGTGCTCCGCCCCGTCGTCGTCCTCGCGCGGCTCCTGCCGCTCGTCCTCTCGTTCGTCCGCGACCACCGCCGCTGGGTCGTCGCCGGCGGCCCGGCCGCGCGCACGCCGGCCTTCCACGCCCGACGCGCCGAGCGGCTCGTCGCGACGATCGCCGCGCTCGGGCCCGCGTTCGTCAAGCTCGCGCAGGTGCTCGCCGCGCGGGCGGACCTCGTCCCCGAGCCGTACCTCACCGCGTTAGGCGCCCTGCACGACCGCGTGCCGCCCGTGCCCGCGGCCGCGGTGCGCCGGACGATCGAGGCCGCCTACGGGCGCCCGGTCGAGGAGGTGTTCCGCGCCTTCGACTGGACGCCGATCGCCGCCGCGTCGCTCGGGCAGGTGCACCGGGCGGAGGTGCTGGGGCAGGCGGTGGTCGTGAAGGTGCTCCGCCCGGGCGTCGAGCGCACGGTGCCGCGCGACCTCGCGCTCGCCGGCCGTCTGTTAGGCGCGGCCGAGCGGCGGTGGGGGCGGACGGCGGCGGGCGGGCACCTGCGCGGCGTGCGCGCGGCCGTCGACGAGTTCGCGCGGCGCGTCGGCGAGGAGATGGACTTCCGCCACGAGGCCGCGAACGCGGTCGAGATGCGCGAGCGCTTCGCGGGGCGCGAGGGGGTGGCGATCCCCGCCGTCTGGCCCGACCTCGTGCGCGAGCGCGTACTCGTGCTCGAGTACATGCCGGGCACGCGCATCGACCGGCTGCAGGACCGCGTCGCCGCGGGCACGCTCGACGCGCCGGCGCTCGTGCGCCGCGTGATCGCGCTCTACATGCGCATGATGCTCGTCGACGGCTTCTTCCACGCCGACCCGCACCCGGGCAACCTCCTGGTGCGGGACGACGGGACGCTCGTCGTGCTCGACTTCGGGATGGTCGTGCGCGTCGCGAAGCCGCTGCGGCGCACGCTCGCGCGCGCCGCCTTCGCCGGCATCCGGCGCGACGCGCCCGGGATCGTCGACGGCTTCTACACGTTAGGCCTGTTCGAGTCCGGGGCCGACCGCGCGACGGCCGAGGAACTCGTCGGGGCGCTGCTCGAGATCGCGCACACGGCCGACACCTCGACCGCGGACCGCATGCAGCTCGTCGCCGACCGCGTGATGGCGACGCTCTACCAGTTCCCCGTGACGCTGCCGGCCGACCTCGTCTACTTCGCCCGCACGACGGCGCTCATCGAGGGGCTCGGCGTGCGCTACGACGCGCGCTTCAACGCGGTGACGTTCGCCGCGCCGGTCGCGCTCGAGCTGCGGCGCGAGATCATGGACTCGCTCCGCGAGCCGGGGGAGCCGGACCCGATCCCGGACTGGCCCGCGCTCGTCGACGCCCTGCTCGGTCGCGCGGCGGAGCAGGTCGAGCAAGTCACGACGGTGATCGCGGGCGCGGTGCGCACGGCGGGGCGGGGCGTCCTCGCCGCGCTCGGGCGCCTGGTGACCGACGCGACCGAGCTCGCGCAGGGTGCGCTGGAGGGCTCGTCCGCGGCGCGGCCGGGTACGACGATCGTCGCGCCGGTCGACCTGCCCGTCGAGGGCCCGGCGGTCGTCGGCGCTGGTGCGCCCGCGCGCGCGGCGCTACCCTGGGCCGTTCCTAACACTCATCCGACCTCGTCATGACGCGCTTCATCGCCCGCACCGCCCTCCTGCTCGCCTGTGCGGCCGCCGCGCCGCTCGCCGTCCACGCCCAGGCCACGCCCGCGGCGCCCGCCGCGTCGCCGGCGGCCGGCGCCCACCCCAACATCTCGGGCACGTGGGAGCTGAACGTTGCGGCGAGCAAGTTCGGCCCGCAGGGCGCGCCGACCAAGGGGACGCTGACGATCGTGCAGGACGGCGACAAGATCACGCGCACGCAGATGATGTCGACGCCGATGGGCGACATGACGAACACGATGCACCACACCGTGGGCGTCGCGTCGACGGACACGATCCGCGCGCAGGGGCAGGCGATGTCGTTCACGTCGACGACCCGCTGGGACGGGGCCACGCTGGTGATCGACGGCAAGGCGGCGATGCAGGGGATGGACATCCCCGTCGTCGCCCGCTACTCGCTCTCGCCCGACGGCAAGCAGCTGATGATCGACCAGGTCGTCACGACGCCGATGGGCGAGCAGAGCACGCACATCGTCTACGACAAGAAGGGCTGAGTCGGTCGGCGCTACGGCGTCCCGGTCCGGGCGGTGCCGCGGCTCGTCCGGGCCGGCTTCTTTTTCGCCGCGGACTTGGCCGCCGGCTTCTTGTCGACGGCCGCGCTGTCGGGCTTCGCCGCCGTCGCCTCGCCCGGCGCGGCCATGACCGCGCGCACCACGCGCGCGCTGTCGATCGCGTCGAGCTTCGGGAACGCCGCCGCGAGATACCGGTTGCCCTCGGCCGCGATCCGGTCCTGGTCGGGGCCGCGCCCGGCCGGCGCGCCCTCGCCGTAGCCGGCGTAGAGCGAGTCGACGTTGTCCATCCCGAGCACCACGCGGCCTAACGGGGCGAAGCCGAGCCGGTCGAGGCGCTGGTTGTTGGCGAGGTTGACGAAGAGCTGCGTCGTGCGCGTGTTGGGCCCCGCGGTGGCGAAGCTGACGAAGCCGCGCACGTTGGCGCGGTGCACGGGGTCGTCGGCGATCGTGCGCGACTCCCAGACGCGGTTCACGCGCGGGTCGCCCGGGGCGCCGAACTGGGCGACGAAGCGCGGCAGCACGCGGAAGAAGCGCGTCCCGTCGTAGAAGCCGTTCGTCGTGAGGTAGAACAGCCGGTCCGCGCCGCGCGGCGCCCACGCGCGCACCACGCGCACGACGAACGGCCCGCGCGTGGTCGAGAAGCGGACGTCGAACGTGTCGGGCGCGGCGCGGCGCTCGAGCGTCGTGTCGGGGTCGAGCAGGAGGTTGCGCGGGGCCGCCGCGACGGGCGCCGGCGCCTCGCCCGCGCGCGGGCCGCGGCCGCCGCACGCGGCGGCCGTCCACGCGGCGACGAACAGCGCACCGGGAACGAAGCGCGGCCGACAGCGAGCGCGGACCGACGAGAAAAGCGGGAGCGACATCAGCGCGTGCATGGTACAACCTACCCCGCGCGCGGGGCGGGGCTCGCCCACAACATGGCACGTGGGTGACCCGAGGCACAGGGCCGCGGGCGTAGCACACCAGCCCGTAGCACCTCAGCTACGTGCTCAGAGCAGCAGCAGCCCCGCCCGTGCTGCGGTCACGACCGCCTCCGCGCGCGTCCCCGCGTGCAGCTTGGCGAACAGCGCGGCGACGTGCGTCTTCACGGTGTGCTCGCTGATGCCGAGCCGGTAGGCGATCTGCTTGTTCGCCAACCCCTCGGCCATCAGGGCGAGCACGTCGCGCTCGCGGCCGCTGAGCGGGGCGACGCCGGGCGCGGACGCCGGGTCGGGTCCATCGCCCCGGTCGTCCGCGGGGAGCAGGCCGGCCGCGTCGTCGGCCGGAAAGACGACGAGCCCCGCGGCGGCCGCCGCGACGGCGGCGGCCAGCGTCTCCGCCCGCACGCCGTTGGGCAGCACGGCGCGCGCGCCGGCGCGCACCGCACTCGCGGCGTCGCGCGGCGCGAGGTCGGCGATCACGACGAGCGCGGGGGCGGCCGAGAGGGCGGCGTCGCCGTACACGCCGCTCCGCAGGTCGACGAGTCCGGCGCCGAGTGCGGCGGTGACGTCGAGCGAGGACCCGGGCGCCCAGACGACGACGTCCGCCCCGGAGCCCGCCGCCCGCTCGAGCGGCGACACGTCGCCGCCGTCGTCGCCCGGGTCGAACGGCAGCGCGACGCGCACGAGCCCCGGCGACTCCGCGAGCAGCGTGTCGAGCCCGGCACGGACGAGCGGCGACGGCGCGAGCACCGCCACGCGGGTAGTCATGCGTGCGCGTCCGGCGTGCGCGTCCGGGGCGTCAGGCCGCGTACGGCACGTCGCGCCGCGCGCGGTCGGCCGCCGGACCCGCGTTCAGTAGCGCGTCGACCTCGCGGACTGAGACCGCGACGCCGAGCCCGCCGACGATCATCGTGTTCACGCCGAGCACGCGGCCGGACGCGTCGGCGAGCGGACCGCCGGAGTTGCCGGGGAGGAGGCGCACGTCGGCGCGGATCAGCGAGGCGCCCGCGCGGGCCCACGGACTCGTTCGATGGTGGCGGGCGGATGATGTCACGGTGCTGTGAACGATCCCGAGGGCGAGCGCGTTCGCGAGCCCCAGCGGGTGGCCGAAGGCGAGGACGAGCTGTCCCGTGCGGAGCGCGTCCGGATCGCCGGGGGTAGCCGCGGTGAGCCCGCCCGCGTCGGCCTGCAGGACGGCCAGGTCGCGCCGCGGGTCGCGGGCGACCAGGCGGGCCGCGACGCGCCGGCCGTCGGGGAGGAGCACCGCGACGTGCTCCGCGCGGGCGACGTGGGCGTTGGTCACGATCAGGCCGTCGGCGCGCCAGACGATGCCCGAGCCCTGGCCGGCGGGCGCGTCGGCGGGCGCGTAGCGGGCGCGCGGGCCGCGCTCGCCGACGAGCACCGCGACCGTGGACGCCCGGAGGCGCTCGGCGGCCGCGGCGAGGTCGGCGGCGAGGGTGGGCGAGGAGGTGAGCGGCATGGAAAGATGACGCGAGAAGATGGGGCGGAGCAGGCGTCAGCGCCGGGCGGGCGCGTCGCCGATCGTGACCGGGACCGTGCGCAGTTCGCCGGCGCGGAGCACGCGCGCGTCGAGCTGCTGGCCGACCGTGTCGCCGCCGAGCGCCGCGAGCACGTCGTCGACGTCCTCGGTCGCGCGGTCGCCGAGGGCGACGAGCACGTCGCCGAGGAGGAGACCGCCCTGTTCGGCCGGGGCGCCGGGCTCGATCGCGACGAGCATGAGCGCCATCTGCTGTTCGCCGAGTTGCGTCCGGACCGCGTCGGGGAGGCGGACCTGCTGCGTGCCGATGCCGAGGTAGCCGCGGCGCACGCGACCGCCGGCGAGCAGCTGGTCGACGACGCGGTCGACCGTCGCGGCCGGGATCGTCACCGCCGCGGCGCGGGCGAGGGCCGAGGTGTTGATGCCGAGCACGCGCCCGGCCGCGTCGACGAGCGGGCCGCCGGAGAAGCCGTCGTAGACCGAGACGTCGAGGCGGACGAACTGGTCGATCTCGCCCCCGTGCCAGGTGCGCCACGCGGGGCCGACCGCCGACACGACGCCGAGGGCGGCGGTGATCGCGTCGCCTGGGCGGCCGACGGCGAGGGCGAGTTGGCCGACGCGGAGCGGGTCGCGGTGGACGGTCGCGGGCGTGCCCGCGTCGCCGTCGAGCCGGAGCACGACGAGGTCGGTTCCGGGGTCGCGCCCGGTGACGCTCCCGCGCGCCGTGCGGCCGCCCTCCAGCGTGATGCGCACGTCGTCGTCCTTGTGCACCGTGTGGTGGGTGGCGACGACGAGCCCGGGGCGCCAAAGGACGCCCGACGCCGGGATGCGGCGGCGCGCGTGCACGGCGACGGTCGCGCGCCCCGCGGCGTCGGCCGCGGCGGCGAGGTCGGTGGAGAGCGTTTCGAGGATGGTGGCCATGGTGCGCGGGGTGGTGAGGCGTCCGTGAGGTGGCACCCGTCGCGGGCGCCTCCCCATGATCGTCTGCCACCCCCCGGCCGCCCCATCGGGCGAACGGGTGAGCGGCGGGTCGGCCGTTCGGGTGGTAACGTTGACCCATGACCGCCCCAGCCCTTCCGGCGACGAAGCCGGGCGACAAGAAGAAGCCCGTCGACACGAAGGCCGCCTGGCGCGAGGCGCGCGCCCTCATGTGGAAGCACCGCCGCGCCCTCGGCGTCGGCGCGGTGCTGATGGTGATCAGCCGCCTCGCGGGCTTCGTGCTGCCGCTGTCGAGCAAGTACCTGATCGACGACGTCATCACGAAGGGGCGCCACAACCTGCTCTGGCCGCTCGCCCTCGCCGCGACGCTCGCGACCGTCGTGCAGGCCGTGACGGGCTTCGCGCTCTCGCAGGTCATCTCGGTGGCCGCGCAGCGCGCGATCAGCGACATGCGGCGGCGCGTGCTCAACCGCGTGACGCGCCTGCCGGTGCGCTACTTCGACGAGCACCAGACCGGCGTGCTCATCTCGCGCGTGATGAACGACGCGGAGGGGATCCGGAACCTCGTCGGCACGGGGCTCGTGCAGCTCGTCGGCGGCGTGTTCACCGCAGTGCTCGCGTTGGGCGTGCTGCTCTGGCTCAACTGGGTCATGACGCTCATCATCGTCGTCATCCTCGCGCTCTTCGCGTGGGGGATGGCGACCGCGTTCGGCCGGCTGCGCCCGATCTTCCGCGAGCGCGGCAAGATCACCGCCGAGGTCACCGGGCGGCTGAACGAGACGTTGGGCGGGATCCGCGTCGTGAAGGCGTACGGCACCGAGCGGCGCGAGCAGGCGGTGTTCGGGCGGGGCGTCAACCGGCTGTTCCGCAACATCGCGAGCAGCATCACCGGCGTGAGCGCGACGACGAGCGCGGGCACGGTCGTCGTCGGCCTCGTCGGGCTGCTGATCCTCGCCGTCGGCGGCCCGGCGGTGATCGCGGGGCGGATGACGCTCGGCGCGCTCCTCTCCTACGTGTTCTTCGTCGGCCTGCTCGCCGTGCCGGTCATCTCGGTGGCCTCGATCGGGACGCAGATCTCGGAGGCGATCGCGGGGCTGGACCGGATCCGGGAGATCCTCGCCACGCCGACCGAGAACGAGGAGGACGCGCGCCGCGCGGCGCTCCCGGCGCTCCGCGGCGACGTCGCCTTCGAGGACGTCTGGTTCGCCTACCGCGAGGGGGTGGACGTGCTCAAGGGCGTCAGCTTCAGCGCGCCCGCGGGCTCGACGACCGCGCTCGTGGGCTCGAGCGGGAGCGGCAAGAGCACGCTCGTCTCGCTCGTCATGGCCTTCAACCGCCCGACCCGGGGGCGCGTGCTCGTCGACGGCCGCGACCTCGACACGGTCAAGCTCGCCGACTACCGCGCCAAGTTAGGCGTCGTGCTGCAGGACAACTTCCTCTTCGACGGCACGGTCGCCGAGAACATCAGCTTCTCGCGGCCGTCGGCCACGCGGGCGGAGGTCGAAGCGGTGGCCCGGCTCGCCAACTGCGACGACTTCGTGCGCGGCTTCCCCGAGGGGTACGACACGGTCGTCGGCGAGCGCGGGGTGAAGCTGTCGGGCGGCCAGCGGCAGCGCATCGCGATCGCCCGCGCGCTGCTCGCCGACCCGCGGATCCTCATCCTCGACGAGGCGACCTCGTCGCTCGACTCGGAGAGCGAGGCGCTGATCCAGGAGGCGCTCGCGCGGCTCCGCGGCGGGCGCACGACGTTCGTGATCGCGCACCGCCTCTCCACCATCCGCTCGGCCGACCAGATCCTGGTGTTGGAGCAGGGCGCGGTCGTCGAGCGCGGCACGCACGCCGAACTCATGGCGCTCGGCGGCCGCTACCGCGCGCTCCACGACCGGCAGTACGCGTGGGAGGAGAACCGCTTCGTGAACCCGGGCGAGGACTTCACGACGCCCGCGGCCCCGGCCGCGCCGGCGGTCGCGCGCGCGGTGGCCGCGCGGTAGGCTAGTGGTGGCGTAGGAACGGGTGGGCCCCCGCGACATCGTGAGGCCGCCCGTCCTTGCGGCCCACCCTGCCCACACCCACGGAGTCGCGCAGTTGATGATCCATCGCAGCACGACGGCGACGGCACTGGCGTTCGCCGTTCTCACCCTCGCTGCCTGCGGCGGTGGCAGCGGCGGCAGCGGCGGCACGCCGCCGCCCCCCACGCAGCCGTCCGGGCCGAGCGCGACCCAGTACGTCAACCCGGTACTCAACGCTGACTTCCCCGACCCGGGCGTCGTCAAGGCGAGCGACGGGTCGTACTACGCGTACGCCACGCAGACGACCGGCATCCACATCCAGCTGTCGCACTCGACCGACCTGGTCACGTGGAGCACCCCCGGCGAGGCGCTGCCGGTCCGGCCCACGTGGGCGAGCCAGTCGCAGAACTTCTGGGCGCCCGACGTCGCGCTGCGCGAGAACAACACCTACGTCATGTACTTCTCGGCGGAGGTCGACCCCGACAAGCGCCCCAGCCCGGGCGACGACTTCTGCGTCGGGATGGCGACGGCGACGAACCCCGGGGGGCCGTTCACCGACGTCGGCCACCCCGTGGTCTGCGGCTCGGGAGCGACGACGATCGACCCGCAGGGCTTCGACGACCCGCAGACGGGGAAGCGCTACCTGTTCTGGGGGTCCGACTTCGCGCCGATTCAGGTGCAGGAGCTGTCGGCGACCGACCGCTCGACGTTCGCGGCGGGCACCGCGCCCGCGCCGGTCGTCTCGCCGCGTGCGGGACAGCCGTACGAGAACCTCGTCGAGGGCGCGTGGATGACCTATCACGCGCCGTACTACTACCTGTTCTACTCCGGCGGCAACTGCTGCGTGCAGTTCGGGCCCGTGGCGTACGCGGTGATGGTCGCGCGCGCGCCGAGTCCGACGGGGCCGTTCGAGTTCCTCCGCACGTCGGCGAACGGGCCCACGACGCCGGTGCTCGCGGCGAGCGCGTCGTGGATCGGGCCCGGGCACAACGCGGTGGTCATGGCCGGCGGCGCCGACTGGATGCTCTACCACGCGATCGACGTGACGCACCCGACGCTCCCGGGGGGCAACGTCTCGCGCCGGGCGCTGCTGCTCGACAAGATCACCTACCAGGCGAACGGCTGGCCCGTCGTCGGTCCCGCCGGCATGCCGACGAACACGCCTCAGACCCGGCCCACGGTGCCGTGACGTGACCGCCACGCGCGCGGCGCGCGTCGCTGAGCGCGTCACGCTCCGCCCCCCGGCGCCTAACGACGCGGCGGAGTTCCTCGCCCTCGTCCAGGCGAGCGCGGCGCTGCACCGCCCGTGGGTCGTCGCGCCCGACACGCCGGCCGCGTTCCGCGCCTACGTCGCCCGCGCCGCGCAGGAGCACGACGTCTACCCGGGGCACGTCTGCCGGCTCGTCTGCCGCCGTGCCGACGGCGCGGTCCTCGGCGCGGCCAACCTCAACAACGTCGTCTGGGGCGGACTCCGCTGCGCCTCGCTCGGCTACTACGCGTTCGCGCCCTCTGCGGGGCGCGGCTACGTCCGCGAGGGCGTCGCGCGGCTGCTCACCCACGGCTTCCGCCGCACCGGGCTGCACCGCGTCGAGGCGGCCGTGCAGCCCGGCAACGACCGCTCGCGCGCGCTGCTCGCCGCGCTCGGCTTCCGCCACGAGGGGGACTCGCCGCGCTACCTCAAACTCGGCGGGCGCTGGCGCGACCACGAGCGCTGGGCGATCACCGCGGACGAGTGGCGGCCGGGGCGCGCCGCGCCGAGTGGCGGGCGGCCGCGCGCCGAGCGTATACTCGGCCCATGAGCGAGCCCGTGCCCGGCCTCCCGCCGATGACGTGCGACGAGTTCCTCGCCTGGGAGAAAGGCGTCGAGGAACGCCACGAGTTCATCGACGGCGTCGTGTACGCGATGAGCGGCGGCTCGTCGCCGCACAACCGCATCACGCTCAACGTCGCGGCGTCGCTCTGGAACGCGGCCGGCGACGGGCCGTGCCACGTCTACCAGGAAGGCGAGAAGCTCCGCATCGGCGACGACGTGTTCTACCCCGACGTGATGGTCGTCTGCGAGCCGGACGGCGAGGACGACCGCATGGCGTACGCGCCGTGCGTGGTCGTCGGAGTCCTGTCGCCGAGTAGCACGCGCGACGACCGGGAACGGAAGCTCCGCAAGTACCGGGCACTGCCCTCGCTCCGCGCGTACCTGATCGTGAGTCAGGAGTACCGCCACGTGGAGCGGCACTGGCGCGAGTCGGCCGACGCGCCGCGGCGGCGTGAAGACCGCGGCGCGGACGCCGGCCACGTGCCGGTGCCCTGCCCCGTGCCGGGCGTGCTCAGCTTCTCGCAGATCTACCGCTCGGTCGCCGCGCCGGACCGGCCCCCGCTCCGCCGGGTGCGCGAGGAGCCGGCCGGGGAGTTCGCGCCGGGGCCGGCGTGACCGCCCGCGGCGGGGCGCCCCGGGCCTAACGCGACGGCCTAACGCGACGAGACGAGGAAGGTGTTGCCGTCCGGGTCGCGGAACTTGAGCGACGAGCCCCACGGCGCCTTCTCGGGCGGCCCGAGCGTCTCGACGCCCGCGGCGGTCAGCTCCGCGTAGGTCGCGTCGAGGTCGTCGGTCCAGAAGGTGAACGGCGACCACGTGCCGACCCGGTCCTCGTGCCCCGGCGACGTAAAGAGCACGACCTGCGTGTCGGCGCGCGGGACGCGCAGCTCGATCCAGCGCTGGCCGCCGCCGAACGGCTGGTCGGTCGCGACGGTGAAGCCCATGCGCTCGGTCCAGAAGGCGAGCGCGCGGTCCTGGTCGCGCGTGGGGATGGTGACGAACTTGACGCCGCGGATCATGGCAGGCCGGAGGGGCGGGGGAGGGCGGGCCGCGGAATCTCCCGCCGGCCGGCCGCCGCGTCCAGCCCCGTGGGCCGCGCCGCGGCGTTGACGGCCGCGCCGGGTACCGCCATCGTTGGCCCGTGCCGCCCGTCGACCCCGCGCTCCGCGCCGCCCGCCGCCTGCTCCTCCTCTCCAACTCGCGCGACCCCGCGGGGCGCTACCTCGTCCACGCGCGCGACGCGCTCGCCGCACACCTCGCCGGCGTGCGCGAGGTGGCCTTCGTGCCCTACGCGGGCGTCACCGTCGGCTGGGACGCGTACGCGGCGCGCGCCGCCGGGGCGTTCGCCCCGTTAGGCATCACGCTGCGCGGCGTGCACGCCGACGCCGACCCGGCGGCGGTCCTCGCCGGGGCGGGCGCGGTCGCGGTGGGGGGCGGGAACACCTTCCACCTGCTCGCCGAGTTGCGGCGGCGGGGGCTCGTGGCGGCGCTGCGCGCGCGGGCGGCGGCGGGCGCGCCGTACGTGGGGTGGAGCGCGGGCGCGGTCGTCGCCTGCCCGACGATCCGCACGACCAACGACATGCCGATCGTCGAGCCGCCCGGCGGGCTCGACGCGTTAGGCCTGTTCGGCGCGCAGGTCAACGCCCACTTCACCGACGCCCACCCCCCGGGCTTCCAGGGCGAGACGCGGCGCGAGCGCCTCGCGGAGTTCCTCGCCGCCAACCCGCGCTCGGCGGTCGTCGGCCTCCCGGAAGGCAGCTGGCTCGCCGTCGCCGGCGCGCGCGCGGCGGTCGGCGGGGCGCACGCGGCGCTCGTCTTCCGCGCCGGGCGCGACGCGGAGGCGGTGCCCCCGGGCGGCGACCTCGCGACGGCCGAGGACGATGCCTAACGGACGGCCGCCCGCGGCGCCGTCGTCGCACGCCGCGATCTACCGCGTCGTCCGCCGGATCCCGCGCGGCCGCGTCGCCACCTACGGCCAGGTCGCCTGGCTCGCCGGGCTCCCCGGCCAGGCCCGCCTCGTCGGCTACGCGATGCACGCCGCCGCGCCCGACGACCGCGTGCCGTGGCACCGGGTGGTGAACGCGCAGGGGCGCATCAGCGCCCGGAGCGAGGGCCCGGGCGGGAGCGTGCTCCAGCGGCTACGGCTCGAGCGCGAGGGGGTCGTGTTCGCCGCAGGCGGGCGGCTCTCGCTCGAGCGGTTCGGCTGGGCGCCGCGGGCGTGGCGTCACCGGCCGCGGCCGGCGGTGGATTGAGTGTGTGTGTGGGAGAGGTAGGGGGCGGGTGGGACCACGCTGTTGGAGAAGCGCTGTTGGAACGGCGCTGCCCCCGGCCCGCTCGGGCCGCCGTATCAACAGCGCCCGACCAACAGCGTGACATCAACAGCGTTCCACCAACAGCGTTCCACCAACAGCGCCTCACCAACAGCGTGGTCCCCGACCCCCTGTAACGCCTCGCCCCTACGACACCGCGGCCGACATCCGCAACCACGCCGCCGTCCCGCCCGCGCCTTCGCCCCCGCGCCCTTCCCCGCCCGCTCTCCCCCCCCACGCGACCGCCCGGTCCCTCCCCCCGCGCTTCGCCGCGTAGAGCGCGTGATCCGCCCTCGCCTTGAGCTCCTCCGCGATCCCGAGGTCGGTCACGCGCCCCACCGCCGCCGTCCCCGCGCTCACCGTCACCCGGCGCCCGGCCGGCAGCCCCGGGTACACGTGCTCCCGCGCGGCCGCGACCACCCGTTCGGCGAGTGCAGCCGCCCCCGCCGCGTCGGTATCGGGAAGCACGACGAGGAACTCCTCGCCCCCCACCCGCGCGACCACGTCGCCCGCGCGGGCCCCGGCGCGCAGCACCGCCCCGACCTCGCGCAGGACCGCGTCTCCTGCGAGGTGGCCGAACTCGTCGTTCACGCGCTTGAAGTGGTCGACGTCGACCGCGAGCAGCGCGAGCGGGGCCCCGGCGCGCTCGGCGCGCGCCAGCTCCCGCGCGAGCTGCTGCTCGAAGCCGCGGCGGTTCACGCAGCCGCTCAGCGGGTCGGTGAGGATGATCGTCGCGACCTGCGTCCGCATCCGGTCGTACGCGCGCCCGACCGCGCTCACTGCATCGGGACGGCGGTCCGCGACCCAGTCGTAGTCGCCGGCGAAGTCGCCCTCTTCCAGCCGTTCGAAGAGTCCGACGAGTCGCGCGAGCCGCCGCTCGCGCGCGGCCTGCGCGGCCGCGACGAGCCCCCCGCCGAGCCCGAACAGCGCGAGGTCGACCACCTCGCCCCACCAGTCGACGGCGATGCCGCGGTGGGCTGCCCAGGCAATCAGCGCGGCGTAGCCGACGACGGTGCCGCGGAACGCGACCCGGGCCGCGGGGGTGCCGAGGTAGAGCTGCGCGGCGAGCACGGCGAACGTCGAGAGAACGAGCGCGCGCTCGTAGTGCGCCGGCGCGGCCAGGGCGAGCGTCAGGGCGTACACGAAGACCACGTCGCCAAGCGCGACGAGCGCCCGCAGCCGCGGGGAGGCCCCCCGCCGGCGCCGCGCCCGGCGTGCCGCCAGCGCCGCCCATCCGGCGTACACGCCCGCCACCGCGGCGGCGACCGCGACCGCCCACGCGGTCGCGCCGACCAGGAGGCTTGCGAGCGCGACGAGCACGCCCGCCCCGCCGACGGCGAGGCGCAACCGCGCCTGCCAGGCGAGCACTTCGACGCTCAACCAGTCGCGGGACGGCTCGGGGCGGGGATTCAGCGTCACACCTCCACTACCCCGGTCGGGCCGCGTAGTGCCGAGCCCGCTTGCCCGGTCGGTGACCTACGACCTACGCCTCGTGCCGCCCCCCTTCGAGCTCGGCCGGCGAGTGCGGGGCGACCTGGCGGTTCGCGCCGTCGACGAAGACGATTGTCGGCGCGAAGCCGCCGGCCAGCTCGTCGGGCGTGTACTCGCCGTAGCTGATGACGATCACGAGGTCGCCGGGCATCCCGAGCCGGGCGGCGGCCCCGTTGAGTTGGATCGTCCCGCTCGCGCGCGGCCCCTCGATCACGTACGTCTCGAGCCGGGCGCCCGTGTTGACGTTGACGACCTGCACCTTCTCGAACGGCAGGAGGTCGGCGGCGTCCATCAGGTCGCGGTCGACGGTCAGGCTGCCCTCGTAGTGGAGGTCGGCGCCGGTGAGGGTGGCGCGGTGGATCTTGGACTTGTAGAGGGTGCGGAGCATGAGGGAAAGCTAGAGCGCCGGGCTACCCGGACGAGGGCCGCGCGCCCGGACGATGTTAGGCAACGGCGTCGCGGGTGGGTGCGGGGCGGGTGGGACGACGAGTGGGGCGTGGGTGGGCGGGCGTGCCAGATAAGCGCTTGCGGATCGGTCGTGGGGCGGTTCCGAACACCGCGGGGCCGAAGACCGAGGCGGAGCCACGGGACGGGACCGGCGGCTGACTGGACGACAGGAGCCGGGCAGCTCCCCGCGGCGGTGCCCGACCCGGCCGCCGCTGCCGCCCCGCGTCACGGGCGCCGCGGGTGTCGCCCCGCCCTGCCTGCCCCACTCCAACGACCTGTCCGCGAGCGCCCACCTGGCGCGCCCCCCCAACCCACGTCCTACCTGTCGCTCTACCCGCCCCGAACGAACTGCTCACGCCTCCCCTTGCAACTCTTCTTGCCGCACTCTGACCTCTCCACCCCCCTCCACCCCGACCACGTACTCCACCCGCTCGCCGACCCGCGCCAGCAACATCACCTTTCCCCTCGCCCCCTTCCGCTCCCCCGCGATCACCCGCACCGCATCATGCAGCCCGAACCGCACCCCGGGCACCAATTCCCCCGCGAGCCACCGGTCCCCGATCCCCCTCCGCCCGTCACGCACCCCGCCCGTCCCCCCGCAGCCGGATCACCCCCTCGCACACCACCACCGAACTTCCTCCCACCCGCACCCCCGTCACGCCGCCCCCGTCCTTCTCCACCCGCAACTCCAGCCGACTCGGCCGCCCCATCTCGACCCCCTGCGCCACCCGCCACGCCAACTCCCCCGTCCGGGGCGTCCGCGCCGCGAGGTACCCGCCTAACGCCGCGCAGGCCGACCCCGTCGCCGGGTCCTCGGGCACCGCGAGCTCCGGCACGAACACCCGCGCGTGCACGTCCGCCCCGTCGGTGCCGTCGAGCGCGAACACCATCACCCCCTCGCTCTCGAACGCGCGCGCCCCGTCGTGGGGGTCGAGCCCCGAGCGCGCCACGGGGAACGCCGCCGCCCACGCCTCCGCCCGCACGTGCGCCCGCGCCACCG
The DNA here is from genome assembly GCA_019973575.1 of Gemmatimonadetes bacterium T265. Lineage (NCBI taxonomy): Bacteria > Pseudomonadati > Gemmatimonadota > Gemmatimonadetes bacterium T265. The sequence continues at coordinate 932,329 of BPUI01000001.1, read as the reverse complement.
CGGCCCGGTCCCGCACCGCGACGAGCGTGAACGGCAGCCCGCACGACCCGATGCTCGGCTCGTACTCCGCCCCGAGCAGCTCGTCGGGGTCGAGGCCCAACGCGGCCGCGAGGAGCGCCGGCGCGGGGGCGGGGTGCGACTCGGGCAGCCGCGCCACGCTCAGCTCGACGAACGCCGGCTCCACCCCCCCGAGCTCCGCCGAGCCGCCTTCGCCTAATACTACCCGCACCCGCACGTCGCCCACGCCCTCTTCCAGCACCACGGTCGTCTCGCCCGCGTCCGTGCGCAGCGCGCCCGTCGCGAACAGCACGTGCGCGGTGCCCACCGTCGGGTGTCCGGCGAACGGGATCTCCGCCGCCGGCGTGAAGATCCGCACCCGCGCCGCGCCGCCGCGCTCCGGCGGCAGCACGAACGTCGTCTCCGAGTAGTTGAACTCGCGGGTCACCGCGAGCATCTCCTCGTCCGTCATCCCGCGCGCGTCGAGCACCACCGCGAGCGGGTTGCCGCCGAACTGACGGTCGGTGAAGACGTCGGCGGTCACGTAGCGGAACGTCCGCGCCGCGGCCCCCACTAGATCGCCCCCTCCTGCGCCGGCCCCTCCGCCGGGTCCCCGTCCAACTCCGGGTGCAGGAACGCGTACCGGAAGTCCGTCGGCGGCGCGAACGTCTCCTTCACCGTCCGCGGGCTGGTCCAGCGCAGCAGGTTGAGCTTCGACCCCGCCTTGTCGTTCGTCCCCGACCCCCGCGCCCCGCCGAACGGCTGCTGCCCCACGACCGCCCCCGTCGGCTTGTCGTTGACGTAGAAGTTGCCCGCCGCGTTCCGCAGCGCGACCGCGGCCTGCCGCACCGCCTTCCGGTCCCGCGCGAACACCGCCCCCGTCAGCGCGTACGGCGACGTGCGGTCGACCGTGCGCAGCACCTCCGCCCAGCCGTTAGGCGCGGCGTCGTCCCACGCGTACGCCGTCACCACCGGCCCGAAGATCTCCTCGCACATCAGCCGGTACCCCGGCTCCGGCGCCTCGACCAGCGTCGGCTCGACGAACCACCCCGCCGACCGGTCCGCGCCGCCCCCCTGCACGACCCGCGCGTTCGCCCGCGCGTCGGCCAGGTACCCCGAAATCTTCGCGAACGAGCGCTCGTCGATCACCGCGCCCATGAAGTTGCGGAAGTCGCGCACGTCGCCGACGCGGATCTCCCGCATCATCGCCACGACCCGCTCGCGCACGTCCGGCCACATCGACCGCGGTACGTAGACCCGGCTCGCCGCCGAACACTTCTGCCCCTGGTACTCGAACGCCCCGCGCACGATCCCGACCGCGAGCGCCTGCGGGTCGGCCGAGGGGTGCGCGAGGATGAAGTCCTTGCCCCCCGTCTCGCCGACGATGCGCGGGTACGAGCGGTAGCGCCCCATGTTGCGCCCGATCGTCTCCCACATGCTGTTGAACACGCCCGTGCTCCCCGTGAAGTGCACGCCCGCGAGGTCCGGGTGCGCCAGCAGCGCGTCGCTCACGAGTTTGGGATCACCAGGCACGAAATTGATCACGCCCGGCGGCAGCCCCGCCTCCTCCAAGAGCCGCATCAGGTGCCACGCCGAGAGCATCGCGCTCCCCGCCGGCTTCCAGACGACCGTGTTCCCCATCAGCGCCGCGCTCGTCGGCAGGTTGCCCGCGATCGCCGTGAAGTTGAACGGCGTGACCGCGTACACGAACCCCTCGAGCGGGCGGTAGTCCAGCTGGTTCCACATCGTCCGGTCGCTCGCCGGCTGCTCCGCGTACAGCTCCTGGGCGAACTGCACGTTGAAGCGGAGAAAGTCGATTAATTCACACGCCGAGTCGATCTCCGCCTGGTGCGCCGTCTTCGCCTGGCCCAACATCGTCGCCGCGTTCAGCGTCTGCCGCCACGTCGTCGCGAGCAGCTCGGCCGCGCGCAGGAACACCGCCGCCCGGTCCTCCCACGCCCAGTTCGCCCACTCGCGGTGCGCGTCCCGCGCCGCGCCCACCGCGCGCGCGACGTCCTCCGCCGACGCCCGGTGCCACTCGCCTAACACCTCGCGGTGCGCGCACGGGTTCGTCACCCGCGCCACGTCGCCCGTGTACACGCGCTCGCCCCCGACCACGAGCGGGATCTCCGCGTGCTCCCCCACCATCTCCGCGAGCCGCGCGCGCAGCTCGCGCCGCTCCGGCGAGCCCGGCGCGTAGCCGCGCACCGGCTCGTTCACCGCGGGCGGCACGCGCCGCGTCCCCGCGAACGCGACCGCGCCCCCCATCTCCGGCACGAGCTGCCCCGGCACCGGCTGCTCCGCGCTTCCCGCCGTCCCGTCGCGGATCGGGGCTTCCCCGCCGGAGCCGTGTGGGACGTGGTGAGCGGGCGCGGACGGAACGGAGGTGGCCATGAGTCGGACGACGCGAAATGTGACGAGGTATGACGAAACACGTACGGCGGACGCCGCACAAATCTAGACGCGCCGTCCGTCCGCCCTCCCGGGCGGTAGCCCCGGCGGTAGCTTTCGCGCATGTCGCCCGGTCCCCGTCGTCCGCCGCTCGCTTCGACCGCGACCCGCGCGCGACTCGTCGCGCTGACCGCCGCCGCGCTCGCCGCCTGCGCCGCCGACCCCGTGGTCTGGGACCACGCGGCCGAGCGCCGCTTGCCGGCGCCCGCGGGCACCGCGGCGCAGGCCTCCGACGCGGCGGCCGAGTCCCTCGCCGCCACGGGCGTCCTCGCCGCGGTGCGCGGGGCGGCTGCGCCAGCGTCGCCCGCATCGGCATCGCCCGCGCCGGCGCCGCCCGCGACCCTCCCCACCGCCGCCGACCCGCACGCCTGCCCGGCGTCGCTCCGCCTCGCCCCGGGGCGCGACGGCGTCGTCGGCGCCGTCTGGTGGTCCGAGCGCGCCGACCACTCGGCCGCGCTCCGGACCAACCGCTCCGCCGACCGGGGCCGCACGTGGTCCGCGCCCCTCGCCGTCGACACCCTCGACCTCTCCGAGGCCGGCTGTGACCGCCCCGCGCCCAGCATCGCGATCGACGCCGCCAACGGCTACCTGCACGTCGCCTACTCGATGGACGCGCCCGAAGGCAAGGGCGTCTTCTACGCCCACCAGATGGACCCGCGCGCGGGCTTCGAGCGCCCGCAGGCCGTCGTCTACGGCGACCGCCCCGCGGCCACGAGCGTCGCCTCCGCGGGCGACCTCGTCGTCGTCGCCTACGAGGACCCGAACACGGGCGGGCGCCCCTTCGTCTCGCTCGCCCTCTCGCACACCGGCGGCCACTCGTTCGCCGAACGCTTCGCCGCGAGCGAGGGGAGCAGCACCTCCGCCGAGCGCCCCGTCGTCGCGGTCGCGAACCGCCGCGTCGCGCTCGGCTGGATCGAGCACGCCGCGCCGCGCCAGATCGCCGGGACCGACGACCCGCGCAGCGTCACCGCCGCGCAGCCGAGCGGGGTCGTCGTGCGCGTCGGCGAGCTGCGGCAGTAGCGAGCGCCGCGTGGCGGGCGCCCTCATCGCGGCCAGCGACGACGTCACGGCCGACACGTTCGCCGCGGCGCTCGCCTCCGCCGGGTACACCGTCGAAGTCGTCCCCGAGGCCAATGCCGCGTGGCGCGCCTACGCCGAGCACCGCCCGACCCTGCTCGTCCTCGACCTCGACCTGCGCGGCGCCGACGGGACGACCGCCGCGCTCGCCTTCTGCCGCCGCGTGCGCCAGGCGGAGCGCGATAGCGACGAGGACGTCGGTGCCGCGCACGCCGGCGCCGCGCACGGCACGCCGCCCCACCCGCGCGACGCCGTCCCGGCCGTCTGCTACGTGCTCGCCGTCGCCCCGCGCGACCGCCCGGGCGACGTGCTCGAGGCGCTCGACGCCGGCGCGGACGACTACATCACCCAGCCGCCGACCGCCCGCAACGTCGCGGCCCGCCTCGCGATCGCTGAACGCCGCATGGCGCAGGACGGCGCGCGCCGCGAGGCCGAGCGCGCGCTCCTCCGCGCCCGCTACCTCGCCGGCATCGGCGAGACGTCGATCGCGCTCCAGCACGAGATCAACAACCCGCTCGCCGCCCTCCTCGGCCACGCCGCGCTCATCGAGCAGGGCATGGCCGAGCCGGGCGAGGAGCGCGAGCTGCTGCACGTCATCGTCGAACAGGCGCACCGGATCGCGGGCGTGATGAAGCGCCTCGCGGCCGTGCGCGACCCGAGGAGCGTCGAGTACCTCGGCGGCGCCCGCATGCTCGACCTCTCGCGCGACCTGCTGCGCGCGACGGGCGAGTTCCCGGCCACGCCGCCCCCCGCCGCCAACGACCCGCCCCACTGACGCGCCCCGCCCGCCGATGCGCCACGCCCCCGCCGCCCCCTGGGCCCCCGCCGCCTACGTCCTCGGCCTAACGCTCGCCGCCCCCGCGCTCCGCGCCCAGCCCCCCGCGCCGCGCGCGTTCGTCGTGCGCCGCGGCGCCGACACCCTCGTCGTCGAACGGCTCGAGCAGGGCGCCGACGGCACGCTCACCTCGCGCTTCACGACGCGCGGCGGCGGACTCCCCATCGGGGCGCGCGTCGTCACCACCTACACCCCGGCGCCCGAGGGCCGCGTCCGCCGCGCCGTCACCGAGGCCACCGCGCCCGGCGCGACCACCCCCGCGCCCCGCGTCGTGCTGACCTTCGGGGCCGCCCCGGGCGACAGCGTCGACGTCCAGGTCGGCGCGGAAGCCCCACGCCGTGTGGCCGCGGCGCCGAACGTCATCCCGTTCGGCGACCTCTCGGTCGCGCCGTGGGAACTCGTGCTGCGGCGCGCGCTCGCGCTCGGCGGGGGCACGCTCCGCACCGCCACGGTCCCGATCTTCACCGGCCCGGGCCGCCCCGCGCTCGCCGTCACCGTCGCGCCGCAAGGGCGCGATTCGGTCGTCTTCACGCTCAACGCCGTCGAGGTGCGCGCGCGCGTCTCGCGCGACGGACGCGTGCTCGGCATGCGCGTCCCCGCCCAGAACGTCACCTTCGACGCGGCCGACCCGCGCGCCGTCTCCGCGCTGCCGGCGCCCGCCGCGCCGGCGCCGCCCAGCTACGCGCCGCCCGCGGGCGCGCCCTACGCGGCGGAAGACGTGCGCGTCCCGACCCCCGGCGGCTTCGCCCTCGCGGGCACCCTCACACGCCCGAGCGCCGCGCGCGGCCCCGTCCCGGTCGTCGTGACGATCACCGGCTCCGGCCCGCAGGAGCGCGACGAACGCCTCGCCGGCATCACCGGCTACGCGCTGTTCCGCCAGATCGCCGACACGCTCGGCCGCCGCGGCATCGGCGTGCTACGCCTCGACGACCGCGGCGTCGGCGCGTCAGGCGGCACCTTCGCGACCGCGACGAGCCGCGACTTCGCCGACGACGTGCGCGCCGCGCTCGCCTGGCTCCGCGCGCGCGGGGCCGAGCGCGGCGACGTCGACGCGCGCCGGCTCGCCCTCCTCGGCCACAGCGAAGGCGGGCTCATCGCGCCGATGGTCGCGGCCGATGATCCCGCCGTGGCCGCCCTCGTGCTGATGGCCGGCCCCGCGTACACCGGCCGCCGCGTGCTCACCTACCAACTCCGCCGCGACGTCGTCGCCGACACCACGCTCGCTCCCGCGCGCCGCGATTCGCTGCTCGCCGTCGCCGACCGCACGCGCGACTCCGTGCTCGCGGGCACGGCGTGGATGCGCTTCTTCGACGCCTACGACCCGCTCGCGACCGCGCGCCGCGTGCGCGCCCCCGTGCTCGTCCTGCAGGGCGCCACCGACCGCCAGGTCACCCCCGAGCAGGCCGACACCCTCGCCGCGGCCTTACGGGCCGGCGGCGACCGCGACGTGACCGTGCGCGTTTTCCCGGACACCGACCACCTCTTCCTCGCCGACCCCTCCGGCGCCCCCGCCGGCTACGCCGCGCTCCCCTCCAAGGCCGTGCGCCCCGAGGTGCTCGGCGCCGTCGCCGACTGGCTCGCGGCGCGTCTGGCGCCCGACGCGCCGCGCTGAGGGGCCGCGCGAGGGACGCGAAGTGGCCGTCCGGGGTGTGTAAGGCACCCCGCGTGCATTGACGCGCGCCGAGCCCGCACACCTATTGCATGTGCGCCTTACACACGTACGTTAGGGCGCGACCGTCACCAATTGCGACGGAGCCCGCGGGACGCTCCGCGCGCCCATCCCCACACAGGAGACGCGATGGCCACAGCCAAGAAGCCCGCCGGCGCCGCGAAGACGCGGTCCACTTCCAACAAGTCCAGCGCGGGCGCGAAGAAGGCCCCCGCGAAGTCGGGGCGCGCCGCGCCGAGCAAGGCGGCCGCGACGGCCAAGGCGCCCGCGGGCAAGAGCGCGGCGAAGTCCGCCGCGAAGACCGCGAGCAAGGCGGCCAGCAAGACCGCCGCCAAGGGCGCGAGCAAGACCGCGGCGAAGTCGGCCGCCAAGTCCGCGTCCAAGACGGCGACGAAGGCCGCCGCCAAGAAGGCGCCCTCCAAGGCCGCCGCCGGCAAGCGCGGGCCCAACCCCGCGTTCATGAAGCCCCTCCAGCCCGACGCGCAACTCGCCGCCGTCGTCGGCCAGGAGCCCATGCCGCGCACGCAGGTCGTCGCCCGCGTGTGGGACTACATCAAGAAGAACGGCCTGCAGGAGAGCCGGAACATCAAGGCCGACGAGAAGCTCCGCCCGATCTTCGGCAAGGACCAGATCACGATGTTCGAGATGATGAAGCTCGTGAACGCGCACCTTTCCGACGCGTCGGCGTAATACACGCCGCGCGAGTTCTCCGACGCGCCCCCGGTCGGCCGCACACTTGGCGGCCGGCCGGGGGCGCGCCAGCTTTCCGCCCCGCGCTCCTTCGCCGCTCCTCCCCTCCGACGTCGTGGCTGCTTCCTCCGCCAAGTCCGCCTCCCGTACCGCCGTCGCGGACCTCCGCGCCGGCCGCCGCCCGTCGTCCCGCTCCAAGACCGGCGGGCGCACCGCGGCACGGCGCGGGGGCGGCAGCGCGGGCGTGTGGGAGACCGCGCGCGCCTTCCTCGGCACCGTCCTCCTCTTCCTCGTCATCCGGACCTTCCTCGTCGAAGCGTTCCGGATCCCGTCGGGCAGCATGATCCCGACGCTCCTCGTCGGCGACTGGCTGTTCGTCAACAAACTCGTCTACGGCCCACACCTGCCGTTCACGAGCGTCACCCTCCCCGGCTACGCCGACCCGAAGCGCGGCGACGTGGTCGTCTTCGAATCCCCGTACCAGGGCGACGAGGCCGCCCGCGGCGCCGACGCGACCCCGACCCTCGTCAAGCGCCTCGTCGGCCTCCCGGGCGACACGCTCTACATGCGCGACGGCCTGCTCTACGTCGACGGCGTCGCGCAGCGTCAGGGGTACGCCACCGGCAGCAACTACAAGGGCAACCCGGACGAGACCAACGACCTCTTCGGCTGGCAGCGCCAGTACGCCCTCACCGCGTCCCGCTTCGGCGCCGCCCCTGCCACCCCCACGCACGACAACTGGGGCCCGCTCGTCATCCCGCCGCGCCACTACATGATGCTCGGCGACAACCGCTACTGCTCCAAGGACTCGCGCTACTGGGGCCTCGTCCCGCGCGACAACCTCCGCGGCCGCCCCATCTTCGTCTACTACTCCTACCGCCCCGCCCCCGACGACGAAACCGGCACCGGCGCGTGCGACCCCGACCGCAGCGAGAAGCCGCTGCCGTTCGTGACCGACGTGCGCTGGGCCCGAATCGGCCACGTGATCAAGTAAGGCGGGGCGGCAGGACCGCGAACGGTCCTGCCGCCCCGCTCTACCCGTTAGTCCAGATCATCTTCCGGCACTTCCCCTTCACTCTCCGCCGGGTGCCGCGCGTCGCGGTTCGCACTACTCCCCCCGCCTAACCCGGGGTCCCGCCCGTCGGGGTGTTGGTACACGTCGTTCGCGAAGTTCTGCCCGGCGAAGCTCCGCGCCCCGAGATCCTCCTCGCGCGGCTCCGGTGCCGCGGGCGAGTCGAACGCCCGGCGGTCCGGCGTGTCCTCACCCGGGACGCGGTCGGTGTTGTGGAACGGAATGCCTTCTTCGAAGTCCGTCGTCGGCTGCCGCGCTTCGGCGGGCGGGCGGGGGATGGGGCGGTCGTCAGCCATGCGTGCCTCCGGAGGCGTGCACTCGGCGCGAGTGCGGAAAGGTGCGGAAGAAGCTGCGGGCGAGCGTGCGGCGCCGCGCGCCGCCGTAGTATCGTGCGCGAACGGCCCGTACGCGTGTACGGGCGTCGCGTGAGCAATCACCGAGCCGCCCCCCTTCGCATCCGCCCTGTGTCCCGTCCGCGGACGTCGCGCCCACCCCGACTCCTCGCGCGTGCCGCCTTCCAGTTGGGCGTGCTCGGGATCGCCGCGCTCGGACGCGTTGCGGCGCCCGCGCGCGCCCAATCCGCCCCCGCGCCCCGCCACGGCCGCCTCGTTGCCGACACGCTCTGGTCCCCCGCGCTCGGCGTTCGCAAGCAGTTCGTCGTCTATCTGCCGCCGTCGTACGACCGCGACCCCGCCCGCCGCTACCCCGTCGCGTACTACCTACACGACGCCGGCGGGACCGAGTGGGACTGGGTGCGCCGCGGCGGCCTGGCCGTCGTCGCCGATTCGCTCGCCGCTCGCGGGGCGGGCGAGGCCATCGTCGTCATGCCCGACGGCGACGACGGTTGGTACACGACCTGGAACGCGCTTGCCAACGTCGACGCGTGCCGGCGCGACACGGCCCGCGCGGAGCCGGCCGCGAGCTACTGCGTCCCGTGGCCCCGCTACGACGACTACGTCGCCCGCGACCTCGTCGCCCGCGTCGACTCCGCCTACCGCACGCGCCCCGACCGCACGCACCGCGCGGTCGCGGGGCTCGGCATGGGCGGCTACGGCGCGATCACGCTCGCCCTTCGCTACCCCGACGTCTTCGCCGCGGCGGTGAGTCATTCGGGCCTTCTCTCGCCCCTCTACGCCGGCCCAACCCCGTACACACCACCCGCGCGCGACGCGCAGACCGCCGACGAGTTCCGTCGCGTCCGCGTCGCAGCGTCGGCGCAACAACTGACAGCCTTCGGCCCGGACACCGGCGGGTGGGTGGCGCGCGATCCGGGCCGCCTCGCCGCCCACCTGCGGAGCACCCGCCCGGCGCTCATGCCCGCCCTCGTTGTCGATGTCGGCACCGCCGACCCCGTGGTCGACGGCACCCGGGCCTTTCGCGATCGGCTCGCAGCACTGGGCATCGCGCTCGTATACCGGGAGTGGGCAGGCAAACTCGCCACCAACCCACCCGTCGCCGAAAGCCTCGCCTGGCTCCTCGCGCGATTCGGGTCGTGAACGATCCAGGGCCTGATCGGCCGCACGCCGGATCGATGACCGCGATTCCCGAACTCGCCGTACGTGATCTGAACCGCATCAGCGGTGGGAAAATCCGGTAGCAGAGCAGCTGAAATTTTGTGTATGTCTTGTGCGGAGGCCGCGAGAGTGCAACACTGTTACGAGTCCGTTGCCAGATCGCGACGTCGCGACTTGGCGTGTATCGACTTCGTCAGCCCTGCGCTCCGATGTACATCGATCCCTCCGCCGGCAGCCTCGTCCTGCAGGCCGCCGCCGCCGTCGCCCTGTCGGGCGTTGCCTTCCTCGGCCGCTTCCGGGGCGCGGTGAAGGATTTCGTCTCTTCCGTCTTCACCCGTCGCGCGCGCTGACGGGACAAACGAGGTGAGTCCAGCGGCTGCGCGTCTCGACGCTTCGTTCCGCGACCCGAGCGGGTTCGTCTTTACCCGCGACGGGGTGCTCTACCGGCAGGTCAACGCCGTCTTTGCGGACGAGTACGAGGCGTGCACCGCCGCCGGGCTGTACGAGGCGCTCGGGCGCGACCGGCTGCTGATCCCGCACCGGCCCGCCGATCTCGCACTAGCCCTCACGCCCGACGCGCACGCGGTCCTCGCCCCCGAGCGCGTCCCGTTCATTTCGTACCCGTACGAGTGGTGCTTCGGCGAGCTCCGCGACGCGGCGCTCCTCACCCTCGACGTCCAGGTCCGCGCCCTCGAGCACGGCTTCACGCTGCGCGACGCGAGCGCGTACAACGTGCAGTTCGTCGACGGACGCCCCGTGTTCATCGACACGCTCTCCTTCGGGCGCTACCGCGACGGCGAGCCGTGGCTGGCGTACAAGCAGTTCTGCGAGCATTTCCTCGTGCCGCTCACGCTCATGGCCGAGCGCGACGTGCGCTGCGGACAGCTCCTGCGCGAGTACATCGACGGCATCCCGCTCGACCTCGGCAGCGCCCTCCTCCCGCGCCGGAGCTGGCTCGACGTCCGCACGCTGCTCCACGTGCACCTGCACGCGCGCTCGCAGCGCAAGCACCACGAGTCCAAGGTCTCCGCCGTCGTCGGCACGCGGCGCATCGAGAAGCCCGCGCTCCTCGCGCTCATCGGCACGCTCCGCAGCGCCATCCAGCGCCTCGACTGGCGCCCGGCCGGCACGCAGTGGGCCGACTACGTGGGCGCGACCAACTACAGCGACGCCGCGGAGTCCGCCAAGCGGGCGCTCGTCGGCGAGTACCTGCGCCGCGTGAACCCCGCCACCGTCTGGGACGTCGGCGCCAACACGGGCGAGTACAGCCGCGTCGCCCGCGACGTCGCGCCGCTCGTCTGCTCGTTCGACATCGACCCCGCCGCGGTCGAGCGGAACTACCGCACCGTCCGCGCGCGCGGCGAGACGGGCATCCTGCCGCTCACGCTCGACCTCACCAACCCGTCGCCGTCCATCGGCTGGGCCAACCGTGAGCGCATGTCGCTTGCCGAGCGCGGGCCCGCCGACGCCGTCCTCGCGCTCGCCCTCGTGCACCACCTCGCGATCGGGAACAACGTCCCGCTCGACCACGTGGCGCGCTATTTCGCCGAGCTCGGACGCACGCTGGTCATCGAATTCGTCGCGAAAGAGGACTCGCAGGTCCAGCGCCTCCTCCGCAACCGGGCCGACGTCTTCCCGTCGTACACGCGCGACGGCTTCGAGCAGGCGTTCGGGGCGCACTTCGCGACCGAGGCCTGCGCGCGCGTCGGCGACGCGGAACGGTGGCTGTACCTGTTCAGGACGCGCACGCCGGACCACACGACGACGGGCTGACCGCACGCCGCCCTTCCCGGCCGGAGCGCACCCGGCGATCGCGTCGTATACGCGCGGCCCCGCCGTGCCGGACGCGAGCCCGTCACCCCCGCGACCGCCTAACGGTCACGCCCGCCCGCACCCCGCAAGCCGCATGGACGAGCGTTCACGACCCGAGGCAGTCACCACGCCCCGCGAGCCGCGCCGGCTCTGGTTGGCGTACCCCGCGCTGCTCGCCGTCGTCCCGATTCTCAACCGGCAGGTCCAAAACCACTGGCCGACCGCGCGCGACGCCGTTGCGTTCGGTCTCGTCCTCGGCGCCGCGGTAAGTGTCTGTCAGCTCGCGTGCTACGGCGCGCTGCGCGCCGGGCTGCGTGCGTCGGGGCGGGCCCCCGCGGCAGCCGCGCCGTGGGCGGCGGTGCTCGCAGCGGGTGTTGTCGCCCTGTTCTACTGCTGGCCGTCGGCGTCTGACGCGGCGCACGCCAGCTTTACCGAACACCCCGGCGCCACGGCGGCCGGCAGCGTGCTCCTGCTTGCCCTGTTCGCGGCGGCGGGTTGGTGGCTCACGTGGCGCGGAGGGGGAGCCCGGGTTACGCGCGCACTCCCCGGGGTCTCGCGCTTCCTCGTCACGGTCGCGCTGTTACTCGCGGGGTGGTCGGCTGTCCGGATGATGATCGCACCGATCCAGCTTGCCTGGATTGTGCGCCGGAGTTCTCACCTTCGCGAGCTCGCGCAGCCGGTCCCCGTGCATCGCCCGATCTCCGGGCCGGCCCGCGACGTGTACGTCCTGCTTCTCGACTCGTACCCGTCGGCCGATGTGATGCGCGAGGTTTTCGGCATCGACAACATGCCGTTCCTCGACAGCCTCCGCGCCCTCGGCTTCCGCGTACCGGCCGAGGTGCGGAGTAACTACCCGTTGACCGTCTTTGCCGTCCCGTCGCTCCTCAACTTCGCCCAGGTCGAGCCCCTGACTCGTGAGCTGCCCGGCGGGTACAAGGACTTTGGACTCGCTGAGTACCTCATGGAGCACAACCGGGCCGCGGCGTTCCTGAAAGCGCGGGGCTACCGGACTGTGTTTTTCCCGTCCGTGTGGTTCCCCCCGACCCAGCACAACCGCCAGGCAGATGTCGAAGCGCCGCGGCTCTCGGGCGGCGGTCCGACCGTCGCCATCGCGCGTGCTATCTGGCGATCGCTGCTCGTACAGAGCTTCGCCGACGGCACGCTGATTCGCCGTGCCACCCGCCGGTATCTCCCGACGGCGCAGGAGGTAACGATGGCAGACATCGACCAGACGTTCGCCGGCGTGGCCGCTCTCGCGACGCGCCCGGCAGGCGGGCCGCCAGTGTACGCCTTCGCGCACCTCCTGATTCCGCACCCTTCGTTCATGGCCGACAGTGCGTGCCGCCCCTGGCCGCGGACAGCGCAGTTAGTCAGTGACATCGCGACCGATTCGGCCGCCGTTCGGACGGCGTTCGCCGCGTACGTGTCGTGTGCCAACCGGCGAGTGCTCGCAACCGTGCGCGCCATTCTCGCGCGCCCGGGGCCGCGTCCGATCGTCGTGCTACAAGGCGATCACGGGACGACCCGCCGCGGGTTGATCTACGCGGCGGTGGATTCCACGACCCCTGCCCAAATCCGCGAACGCTTTCATCCGTTCGGCGCGTATTACCTACCCGCCCTGCCCAGCGGTGGCGCGGCGACAATGCCTGATACGGTCAGCCTCGTCAACGTCCTCCGTACGGTGTTCCGCACGTACCATGGTGCCGACCTTCCGCCCGTGTCGGACGCGATGTACCTCGTGGACGTTACCAAGTCGTTCCGCATGACCCCGATCGACCCGTCGACCCTCCGGCCGCAACTCCGCCGCAGGTGATAGCCCCGCACCTCAGCCCAAACGCCGGAGTCACGGCCGGCGCAGAACGAGACGCGCTACCACGGAGCCCCGTCGGCAGCGCATGACCGCGCGCCCGCACCGCAGAGCCCGCGTACGACCTCGCGTCACACGCGGGCTCCACCTCGCGTACCCCGCGCTCCTCGCCGTCGTCCCCATCCTCTACCGGCAGGCCCAGAACCCGGGCCCCATGCTCCCCGACGCGGTCGTCCTGAGCGCCGTCGTCGTCACGTTAGTCGCGCTCGTCCAGGGCCTCGCGTACGCCGTCCTGCGCCTCGCGGCATCCCGCCAACCGACGACGGCTGCCGCCGACTGGGCCGCGGCGCTCGCGGCGGCGGCCGTCGTGCTGCTCTACCTGCCGGTCCCCCTCGGGAACTGGGTGCACGCCGCCCCGCGACGGCTGCACGCGGCCCAAGCCGCCGGCGTCGTCGCGATCGCCGTGCTGCCGCCGACCCTGTGGTGGGCCCTGCGCCGCGACGCGGTCCGTCGCGCGATGCGCTTCCTCGCGCCCGCGGGGCGCATCCTGGCGTCCGCCGCACTCGTCATCGGCGGCTGGTCGGGCGCGCAGGTCGCCCTCGCCCCCGCCCGCGCCGACCGCATCCTCCGCCGGAGCGCCCTCGTCCAGGAGCTCGCGCGCCCCGTCACGGCGAGCGGCCCCGCGCCGCCCGGCCCCCGGCGCGACCTCTACGTCATCCTCCTCGACGAGTACCCGGCCGCCGCCGAGCTCCGCGGCCGCTACGCGATCGACAACGCCCCCTTCCTCGACAGCCTCCGCGCCCTCGGCTTCCGGACCCCGTCCAACCTGTGGAGCAACTACGCGGTCACGCTGATGTCGATCGGATCGCTGCTCAACTTTGCGCAACTGCGCCCGTTGGACGACGACGCGCCCGCCGGTTACCGCGACTACACACTCGGCGCGTACCTCATCCAGCACAACCGGGCGGCCCGGTTCCTCAAACAACGCGGCTACCGCTTCGCGTTCTTCCCGTCCTTGTGGTTCGCCCCCACGCGCCACGACCCCGAGGCCGACGTCGAACTCGCCGAGCCGCGCGGGTTCGACCTCGCCCGCACGCTCCGCCGATCGCCGTTCGCCGAGTCCTTCTGGGACGCGACCCTGCTGCCGCAGGCGCTTCCCTTCGTGGCCACCTTCCAGGCGACGGACGTCGCCCACGCGACGCGCACGTTCGCGGGTGTCGCCGCGCTCGCCGCGCGGCCCGCCGACAGCCCGCCCGTCTTCGCCTTTGCGCACGTCCTGATGCCGCACGCGCCGTTCGTCGCCGACGCGGCATGCCGGCCGTACCCGCGCGGCGCCCCGCTCTACATGCACACGCCGCGGCCATCGCCCGCCGTCCGCGCGGCGTTCGCCGGTTTCGTCGCCTGCGTCAACCGTCAGGTGCTCGCGACCGCGCGCACACTCCTCGCGCGCCCGGGACCGCGGCCATTGATCCTCCTCCAGGGCGACCACGGCACTCAGGCGCTCCAGCCGTTCGACACCCCGCCCGACGCGCTCACCCCGGCGCAAGTCCGCGAGCGATTCCGCCCGTTCGGCGCCTACTACCTGCCCGACGGCGGGGCGGCCGCCATGCCCGACACCGTCAGCATCGTCAACGTGCTCCGCGTCGTCTTCCGCTACTACTTCGGCGCCGACCTGCCGCCCGTGCCTAACGCGCGGTACTTCTCGCACTTCCTCACGCCGTACACCCTCACCGAGATCGACACCCTCACCGACCGACCGCGGCCGGCCACGCGCGCCCGGTAGGCCCGACCCCGGTCGGCCCGACCCGGCCGAGCGATCCGCCGGCCGGGCGCGCCGAAACACGACCGGCGGTCGCTCGTCTCTGGGCATGCTCGCCGCCCCCCGCGCGCCCGCCCCCGACGCGCCCGGCACCACCAGCGCACCGCGTGCGCCGCGCCGCCCGCGGCGCCCGGTCGACGTCACGGTCCTCATGCCGTGCCTCGACGAGGCCGCCACCCTCCCGGCCTGCATCGGCAAGGCCCGGCGCGCCCTCGCCGACCTCGGCGTCCCCGGCGAGGTGCTCGTGGCCGACAACGGCAGCACCGACGGCTCCCCCGCGATCGCCCGCGCCCACGGCGCCCGCGTCGTCCACGTCGCCCGGCGCGGCTACGGCGCCGCCCTCGCCGCCGGCATCGACGCCGCCCGCGGCCGCTGGGTCATCATGGCCGACGCCGACGACTCGTACGACCTCGGCGGCCTCGCCCCCTTCATCCGGGCGCTCCAGGACGGCGCGGAGCTCGTCATGGGGAACCGCTTCCGGGGCGGTATCGTCCCCGGCGCGATGCCCGCGCTCCACCGCTATCTCGGCAACCCGGTGCTCACCGGCGTCGGCCGCGTCCTCTTCCGCAGCCCGTGCCGCGACTTCCACTGCGGCATGCGCGGCTTCTCCCGCGACGCCGTGCGCGCCCTCGGCCTGCGCACCACGGGGATGGAGTTCGCGAGCGAGATGGTCGTCAAGGCGACCCTCCACGGCCTCCGCATCGCGGAGGTGCCGACGACCCTCGCCCCCGACGGCCGCGGCCGCGCGCCGCACCTGCGCTCGTGGCGCGACGGGTGGCGGCACCTCCGGTTCCTGCTCCTCTACAGCCCGCGCTACCTGTTCCTCGTCCCGGGGCTGCTGCTCGCCACGCTCGGCGCGCTCGTCATGGCCGCGCTGCTCGCCGGCCCACGCCGCGTCGGCGCCGTCACCTTCGACGTGCACACGCTGCTCTTCGCCAGCGTCGCCCTTGTCACCGGCGCGCAGCTCGTGCTTTTTGCGGCGCTCGCCAAGCTGTTCGCCGCGCACGCCGGACTCCTCCCCCACGACCCGCGCCTCCCGCACGTCGGCCGCCACGTCACGCTCGAGCGCGGCCTCCTCGCGAGCGGCGCCGCCCTCGCCGCCGGCCTCGGGCTCGCCCTCGCCGCGGTCCGCACCTGGGAGGCGGCCGGCTTCGGCCCGCTCGCCATCGGCACCGCGATGCGCCTCTCCGTCCCCGCCGGCACGCTCATCGTGCTCGGGGTCCAGGGCGTCTTCTCGAGCTTCCTGCTCTCCCTCTTTGCGATCCCGCGCCGTTAGGCCGCGGCCCGCCCACCGCCCCGTGCGCCCCCTCGACCGCGTCCTCCAGCGCTGGCGCATCGCCCGCGCGGGCCCCTGGCTCGCCGACGGCGCCGAGGTCCTCGACGTCGGGTGCGCCGACGGCGCGCTCTTCCGCCGCCTGCGCCGCCTCGGCCCGGGGCTCGGCGTCGAACCGACCCTCGACGCCCCGCGCGCCGTCGCCCGGTCCGAGCTGCGGCCGGGCCGCGTCCCCGACGCCGTCCCGCCCGGCCGCACGTTCGACGCCGTCACGCTCCTCGCCGTGCTGGAGCACGTCCCGGCCGCGGCCCAGCGCGCGCTCGCCGACGCCTGCGCCGCACTCGTGCGCCCGGGCGGCGTCGCCGTCGTCACCGTTCCCGCGCCCGCCGTCGACCGCGTGCTCGCCGTGCTGCGCCGCCTCCGCCTCGTCGACGGCATGTCGCTGGACGAGCACTTCGGCTTCGACCCCCGCGACGTCCCGCGCGTCTTCGCCGCCCCGCACTGGGAACTCGTGCGGCACCGGCCGTTCCAGCTCGGCCTCAACAACCTGTTCGTCTTCCGGCGCACGCCGACGCGCGCGCGTTAGGCGGATCCGCGTTAGGCCGACGCCGGCTCGCGGCCCGTTCAGCGCGCCGACGCGACGACAGCCCGCGCCGGCACGCGCGCGCCGTACCGCCGCAGCCACGCGGCGCGCGCCCACAGCTCGGCCGTGTCGCCGGCCACCCCGCGCGCCGGCCGCAGCCGCGCCACCCGCGCCCACCCCGGCGCCCGCGCCACCTGCGCCAGCCCCGTGTGCCCGTCCGGCAGCAGCACGAGGTCCGCGTCGGCGAGCGGCGCGCGTAGCGTGTCCGCGCGCCGCGACGCCCGCACCCACCCGTCGAGCGCGGTCGCCGAGTCCGGGAACACGGCCCGCCCGTCGAGCGACATCGAGTAGCGCGGCAGCCGCCAGAGCAGGGCGTTGCCGTAGTTGAACGTCGTCACCATCCGGCCGCTCCCGCCCGGCGCCACCCGGTCGAGCGAGTCCGCGAGCCGGAGCGCGCCGCCCGCGACCGGGTTCGGCAGACGGCGCGGACTCGCGCTCCACGCCTCCGCCCGAGCCTCCGCGCCCTCGCGCGCGTTGCCGGCCGCCATCACCGCGAACAGCGCGAGCGGCGCCGCCCGCAGCAGCCGTCCGACCCCGCCCACCGTCGGCGTCGGCACGCGCCCTAATGCCGCGGCCGTGAGCGGCAGACACACGAGCCACCACACGAACAGGCCGCGAATTGCCAGCCCGAAGAACAGCAGCCCGCCGAGCCAGAGTAGCGCGCCCGGCACCGGGGCCGGGACGAGCACGTCGCGCTCGGCAGGTCGAGCGTCGCCAGTCGGGCGCACGAGCCACGGCAGCAGGGCCAGCGCCGGCGCGATCACCCACGCCGCGCCGAACCCGCGGGTGAGGTACACGACCCCGGGCGTTAGCTCCGTGATCGGCGACGGAAACCGGAGCAGCGGCGTCGGCGCGAGGTAGAGCCGGTACACCGCGCTCCATTCGGCCGCGTAGGGAGTGCAGAGCAGCCCGATCCCCACCGCCGTCGCCGCGTGCAACAGCACGCGCCACCCGCGGCGATCGCCCCCGCGGGGGACGACCAGGGCGAGCGCCGCGGCGCACCCCGGCGCGAACAGGTGCGTGTTCGCCGCCAACGCCGTCGCGCCCACGAGCAGCAGGTACGGCCACCGCGCGCCCGACCCCGTCCCGTGGGCCCCGTCATCCAGATCGCGCGCCAGCCGCGCCGTCGCCGCCCAACACAGCGGGAGTGCGACGGCGAGCAAGCCCTGCGGCCGCAGCGTCGGCGCGCAGAGCGCCATCACGACCACGTGCGCGGCGACGAGCAGCGCCGTCGTCCACGCCGAGTGCCGCGCGAGCCGCGCGAACAGCCCCACCGCGAGCGCGCCGGCCACCAGCACGACGCCGTTGAGCGCCTGGAGCGCCCACGGGCCCCACTCGCGCCAGACGAGGTAGTACGACGCCTCCGCGAGCCACGAGTACGCGAGGTACGGCGCGCCGGCCCGCGTCCAGGCGAACGGTTCGGTGCGGGGCAGCGCCGCGCGCGTGACGATCCATTCGCCGACGCGCAGGTGCATGCCGAGGTCGTAGTCGGAAAGCGGGAGCGCCGCCCCGGCCGCCCAGACGAGCAGGACGGCCGCGGCGAGCAGCCCGCCCCAGCGCGGGCCAAACACGTCCCGCCACGACGCGGCTTCCTGCCCCGCAAGCGCCGGGCGACGAACGACGGGCGAACGATCGGGTATAGGACCAGACACGGACGGCGGAGCGGTGGGGCGCGCGGGTCCGCGCCGTACGCGAGCAGGCGACGTGCAGCGTCGCGGGACGCGGGCACGCTGATCGGCCCTCGCCCGCTACTCTTCTGACATGCGACATCGCGACAAGCAACTCATCGTCGTCGGCGACCGCGTCCTCGTGCAGCCGGAGGACGGCGACGAGCGCACCAAGGTCGGGCTCTACCTGCCGCCCACCGCCCTCGACAGTCAGGCCGTGCAGGGCGGTCGCATCGTCGCCACCGGCCCCGGGCTCCCGCTCCCCGACCTCGGCAGCGCCGCCGACGACGAGCCGTGGAAGTTCGGCGCCGCCTCGCGCGAGACCCGCTTCGTCCCGATGCAGGCCCGCACGGGCGACTACGCCCTGTTCTTCCGCAAGGCCGCGGTCGAGATCACCTTCGAGGGCGAGCGCTACCTCGTCGTCCCGCAGGCCGCCGTCCTCGCGCTCGTGCGCGACGACGACCACCCGGCCGGGAACGAATCCGACGCGGAGCACCTGTTCGAGTAATCCCGTTCACGTAATCCCGCGCCCGGCCGCGCGCCGGGCCGGCCGCTCACCCCGTCCGGCCTTTTTCGGCCAGCCACCTCAAGGAATCCCATGTATCCGGAACCCCTCGTCGCGCCGATGCGCCAGGAACTCACCCGCCTCGGCGTCACCGAGCTCCGCACCCCCGACCAGGTCGACGCCGCCGTCGCCGAGTCGGGGACGACGCTCGTCGTCGTGAACTCCGTCTGCGGCTGCGCCGCGCGCAACGCCCGCCCGGCGGTCGCGATGGCGCTCGCCAACGCGACCGTGCCCGACCGCGCGACCACCGTGTTCGCCGGCCAGGACACCGCCGCGACCCAGCGCGCCCGCGAGCACTTCGTCGGCTACCCGCCGTCGTCGCCCGCGATCGGCCTCCTGAAGGACGGCGAGCTCGTCTTCATGCTCGAGCGCTGGCAGATCGAAGGGCGCTCGGCGGAGCAGATCGCGCGCGACCTCACGAACGCCTTCGGCACGTACTGCGGCGCGGGCGACCGCGCGGCGTCGACCGCGGCCTGAGCGCCGCTCAGTCGGCCGGCACGGCGCGCTGCTACCGCGCCGCGATACGAGGGACCCCAGCAATCGCTGGGGTCCCTCGTGTTTTCCCAGTCCTGTTTTCCCGGTCCGCGTAGCAAAACGGCACACCGCCTGCACTTGCGCCCGTGCTCCTTCGTTTCGGACGCTTCACACCTGGAGACACGAACGCATGGCACAGAACGACACCAACAGCACCCTGGGCGCGGGCACCGACTCGATCAGCGTCACCGGCGCCGGCGCGACGCAGGGCAGCACGAGCGGCGGCTACACGCCCTCCCAGGGAGGCTCCCAGGGCGCCAGCAGCGGCGCCGGCCAGCAGAACGCGGGCGGTTACGCGCAGCAGGCCCAGCAGGCCGCGCAGCAGCTCGGCGACAAGGCGCAGCAGGCCGCCCAGCAGCTCGGGGACAAGGCGGCGAGCACCTACGCCGATGTGAAGGACCAAGCCACGGACCGCCTCGGTCAGGTGCGCGAGCAAGCCGGACAGCTCAAGAACACGGTCGCCGACAAGCTCGACCAGGGCGCGCAGGCGCTCCGCCAACAGGCGCAGCCGGGTGGCGGCCAGCAGCTCGCCGGCGCCGCGGGCGGCATCGTCAACGCCGACCAAGTCCAGCGCTTCGCCGGCCCCACCGCCGACGCGATGGAAAAGACCGCCGATTTCCTGCGCAGCGGCGACCTCCGCGGCGCGATCGAAGATCAGGTCCGCACGAACCCCGGCCGTACGCTGCTCATCGCCCTCGGCCTCGGCTACGTCGTCGGCAAGGCGATCCGTCGGTAACGCGCCCCCCGGACGCGCTCCGGCCTCGGTATGACTTCTGAACTGAACGCCGGCGAAGGGCGATCGCTGCCCACGCTGCTCAAGGACATCGCTGAGGGCAGCGCCCAGCTCATTCGCCACGAGGTGCGGCTCGCCCGTACCGAGGCGGGAGAACTCGGGCGCCACCTCGGCAGCGGCGCGGCCTCGGTCGCCTCGGGCGGCGTACTCGCCCTCGTCGGCGCGCTCGCCTTCATCGTCGGCCTCATCATGCTCGCCGGCGACCAGTGGTTGCGGGATAACTACTGGCTCGCCGCCCTCATCGTGCTGGTGATCGCGGGTGCGGTCGCCGCCATCTTTGCCCGGCGCGGTCTCGCGCTGCTCTCTCCCGCCCATCTGGTCCCCGACCAGACGGTGGCGACGCTCCAGGAGGATGTGGAATGGCTGAAACAACAGCGGACGTGAGGCGCGACATCGAGCTCACGCGCGAGCGCATGTCGTCCACGCTCGCTCAGCTCGAGCGCAAGCTCAACGTCTCGCAAGTCGTCAAGGACAACGCGTGGCCGGCCGTCGGCGTGGCCTTCGGCGCCGGGCTTCTGCTGAGCGGCACGCGCTCGGACATCAAGGCCGGCGCGGTCACCCTGATGGCGACCAAGGGCGCCAGCTCGCGCATCGCCCCCGCGCTCGACGACATCGTCGCGCGCCTCATGCAGGGCGTCGGCGAGGCCCTCCAGGGCCGTGTCGACGATCTCATCGAAGAGGTCAAGATCGCCATCGGCGCGCCGACGGACGGCGCCGGTGGCAACCACTCGGCCTCGCGCACGGCCTAAGTCGCGGCGCGCGTCGCACGCGCGACCTGCACGCCCACACCGGCCGCTCCCTTCGGGGGGCGGCCGGTGTCGCATTTCTGCTACGCCGTCCGGCGGTGTTGCGTTTGAACCGGGCGCCCGTCCTTCGCGCGGGCCGGCCAATACCCCAGGGTCGCACGATTCCATCACCCCGCGCGGGCTGAGGCGCTCAAGCCACACCCACGGTGGGTCGATACTCGGCACCGAGGGCGGCAGAGAACCAGGTGCCCACCCTCGTCCGCCCACGTGGGCGGCCTCTCCCCGGCGTGCCACCCGCGGCCGCCACCCACGACTCAGCTCGCAGGAGAACCCCGATGTCGAAGCTCACCAACGCCGTCCGCCGCTTCGTTCGTGATGAAGAGGGCGCCACGATGGCCGAGTACGCGCTCCTCGTCGCCGTGATTGCCCTCGTCGCCCTCGCCGGTGCGAAGACGCTCGGCACCAACATCAGCAGCAAGCTCACGACGGCCGCCGGCAACGTCGCCAACGGGTGACCGCGCACGGAGCACCGCCGGCGGACGGACGCTGACACCTCGATCCGTCCGCCGCGGCCGCGCCGGTCCGTACTGTCCTCCCAGGGCGTTTCATGCGAATCGCTGCGTCCGACCCGCTCGTCTGGCGCGCCCTCCTCACCGCGCTGCTCCTCGCCGCGTGCGCGACGGACCTCCGCGCCCGCCGCATCCCGAACACGCTCGTGCTCACCGTCCTCGCCACCGCGCTGCTGCGCGCGGTGCTCGCGGCTGCAGCCGGCGGCCCTACCCCAGGACTCGCGGCCAGCCCCGCGGGCGCCGCGCTCGGCGCACTCTGCGGACTCGCGCTCTGGCTGCCGCTGTATGCCGTCGGTGCATTCGGCGCCGGGGACGTAAAGCTGTTCGCCGCCGCCGCCGCCTGGCTCGGGCCGGCCGCGGTCCCGGGCGCGACGCTCTACGCCGCCCTCGCCGGCGGCGTCCTCGGCCTGGCGTGGTTCGCGGCCAAACGCGCCACGCACCTCGCCCCGGCGCTCACGCCTCGCGCGCTGCAGCCGACGACCGGCGGAACCTCGCGCGTGCCGTACGGCGTCGCCATCGCCGCCGGCGTGCTCGGAGTCGTATGGAGGGTGCCGTGACCGCGCGCCGCCTCGGCCGACGCGTCCTCGGCCGCTGGGCCCGCGACGAGCGCGGCACGGCGATCGTCGAGTTCGCAATCATCTTCCCCGTCCTGCTCACGATGCTGCTCGCGATCATCGACTTCGGTCGGATGATGGCCGTCGCGGCGAGCCTCGCGGCCGCCGTGCGCGACGGCGCTCGGCAGGGCGCGGTGGCCACGGACCTGACCGACGCCACCCAGATCTCCGCGGTCAAGTCGCGCGTGATCAGCGGGTTCCAGCCCTTCGGAGGCGCCGCGCTGACGACGGGCAACATCGCGGTGAACGTCGTTACGGGGTCGGACGGCAGCAACTACAACGTGAACGTGAAGGTGACCGGCTACACCTACGTCCCGATCACCCCCGTCGCGCGCATGATCGGGATGGGCACGGTCACCCTCACCCGCCAGGCCACCTTCCGGTGGGAGCGCACGTCGTGACGCCCGCCGTTCCCACGTCCGCCGCCCATGTCTGACCACCGTTACACCGCCATCTTCGGCGGCGCCGTTCTCACCGCCGGCCTCGCGACCTTCGCCGTGTACCGCATCGTCGGGCCGGCCGCGACGCCGCGGCACGAGCCCGTGCGCGCCGTCGTCGTTGCCCTGCGCGACGTGCCCGCCGGCGTGCCCGTCCCGCGCGAGGCGCTCGGCGTCGTGTCGTGGCCGGTGCGGGTCGCGCCCCCGGAAAGCTTCGTGGCGGCCGACTCGGTGGCCGGCCGCGTCACGCGCGTGTCCCTCGCGTCCGGCGAGCCGGTGCTCGTGAGCCGGCTGGCCCTGCGCGGCGCGGCGCCCGGCTTGGAGGGCACGATCGACCCGTCGCGCCGCGCGATGGCGGTCCGCGTGAACGAGGCGGCCGGCGTGAGCGGCCTGGTGCGCGCGAACAGCCGCGTCGACGTCCTCATGGCCACGCGCGGGCAGGGCGCGATGCAGCCGACGGGGCGCGTGCTGATGACCGACGTGCGCGTGTTAGGCGTGGGGTCGGTGCGCCCGCCGGAGTCGCAGCCGGGCGCCGCGTCCGAGCCCCCGCCGGCCAACAACGCGACTGCGTCCATCGTCACGCTCGAGGTCACGCCCCCGCAGGCCGCGCTGCTCGCGGCGGCCGAGGGAGAGGGCGCGATCCAGGTGGTGTTGCGTGGCTACGGCAGCGCCGGCGACGTCGCCGGATATCCGCCGAACGTCGCCGGAGCCGCGGTCTCGGCCGGCGTGGCGCCGGCGTGGCCGGCGAGCGGCGCGCCGCACGGGATGGGGTCCGGCGGCCCGCCCTCGGCGGTCCCGCCCGTCCCCGTCGCGCGCCGCGTGCCGCGCGCGCCCGTGCCCGAGGTCGCGGGCGCCACACCAGCTCGGGCGGCCGACAGCGTGCCGGCGCGCGCCGAATCGAACGTCGTCCACGTGTATCGCGGCGGCGCGCTGACGGTGCTGCGCCTCGATGCCCCGGACGCGACGTCGTCCGCCCCGGCCGCCGCGCCGCACCAGCTGCACACCGCCGACGCGTCGATCGGCACGGGCGCGCGCGCGCCCTGATCGCGCTCGGCGCGGCCGCGCCGACGCGACTACGACAACTGCAAACGGAGCACGAAGGGCGCGCCTCGCCGGCGCGCCCTTCGTGTGTTCCCCCCGCGGCCGCGCCGCCCGCGCGCCGGCGGCCGTGGATGTGGCTCCGGTCCGCCTCGCGCGTCCATGTGCCGATGCTCCTGTTGTGCCGACGCCTCACTATGCGCCTCTGCTGCGCCGACCCGTCATGACCCGACCCGTGTCCTTCCGAGTGGCCGTTTTCGTCGCGGCGCTCTGCGCCGCCGTGCCGGGCGCCCGGGCCGGCGCCCAACGCGCCGGATCCGCGGCAGCCCGCGTCGCGCCCGAACCCGCCCTGTCCGTCGCGGGCGTGGTCGCGTCCGACGCGGACGTCGAGCGCGTGCTCGTCGCGCCGGGGCGCTCGCGCCCGCTGACCCTGAACGCCGCGGTCACGCGGGTCGTCGTCGCCGACACCGGCGTCGCCGACGCGCTCGTCGTGAGCGACCGCGACGTCGTGTTCAACGGGCGCCGGGTCGGCGAGACCGACGTCCTCGTCTGGAGCGGCGGCCGCCGGCTGCACTACCGCGCCGTAGTCTCGCCGCCGACCGACCGCCCGCAGGTGATGCTCGCCGTGAAGTTCGCCGAAGTGCGCCGCGACCTCGCGAAAAGTATCGGGCTCTCGATCCTGGGCCGGCGGTACTCGCCCAACCCCAATCTCCGGACCGGGACGGGCATCTTCAACACCGACAACGCGTTCAGCACGACTAACGGGGTCACGACGCTGACGCTCCCGGGCACGTCGGGCTTCGGGACGCTCGTCACCGACTTCGGCACACGCGGGGTCCTCGCCATGCTCGACCTCGAGGAGCAGCGCGGCAACGCGCACACCCTCGCGGAGCCGACGCTGATGGCCGCCAACCGCGACTCGGCGTCGTTCCTCGCCGGCGGCGAGTTCCCGGTGCCGGCCGCCGTGACCGGGACGGCGAACGCGCCCTTCATCACCATCGTCTTCAAGGAATTCGGCGTGCGGCTGTCGTTCACCCCCGAGGTGCTCAACGACACGCTCGTCAAGCTGCACGTCCGCCCCGAGGTGTCGGGCCTCGACTACAGCAACGCCGTCACCCTCCAGGGCATCAAGATCCCGGCGCTGCGCACGCGCCACCTCGAGAGCACCGTCGACGTGCCGCGCGACCAGAGCCTGATCATCTCGGGCCTCATGGACGACGAGCGCCAGAAGATCCGGACGGGCATCCCCGGGCTGATGAACGTTCCGATCCTGGGCCAGCTGTTCTCGAGCACGCAGTGGCAGCGGAACGAGACCGAGCTGCTGATCGTCGTCACGCCGGTCGTCGTCGACCCGAGCCGGCCGCGCGCGCAGGACGTGCTCCGCTTCAGGCCCGACAGCACCCTCCCCGCGCGCGAGGCGATCGACCCGCGCCTCGCCGTCCCGTCGACGCCGCGGCCCGCGCCGGGGCCGACCACCGTCCCCCCCTCCGCCCCGAAGCAGCCGTGAGTGCAGCCACCCTCCTCTCGCGCGCCGCGCCGCCGGGCGCGTCGCCCGCCGCGGGCGCGCCCGCGCGCGTGGTGCTCATCGCCGGCCTCGCGCCCGCGCCCGAGGGCGCGGCGGCCGCCGCGCTCGCCCGCGCGGGCTACGGCGTGCCCGGGCGCGTGCCCACCCTCGAGGCCGCCGCCGCACGCATCGCGCGCGAGCAGGTCGACCTGCTGATCGTGCCGCTCGACGCGCCGCCGGCCGCGCTCGAGGCCGCGGCGCGCGCCGCGCAGGGCGCGGGCGCCGGACTGTTAGGCGCCGCGCCGCGCCTCGAGGCCGGCACGCTGCTCAAGGGCATGCGCGCCGGGGTGCAGGAGTGCCTCGTCACGCCGTTCGACGCCGAAGAGCTCGAAGGCGCGCTCGAGCGCATCGAGCGGCGCGCGTCGGGCAGCGGCACGGCCGGGCTGGCGGTCGCGGTCTACAGCGCCAAGGGCGGCGTCGGGACGACGACCACCGCGGTCAACCTCGCGCACGCCTACGCGCGCAACAACCCGCGCGCGCGCGTGGCCGTCGCCGACCTCGTGGTGAGCGGCGGCGACGTCGCCGTGCAGCTCGACATGCTGCCCAAGTACGACATCGGCGCGCTCGCCGGCAAGGCGGGCTCGCTCGACGCGGAGCTGCTGCGCTCCGTGCTCGCCGAGCGCGGGCCGCGCGAGTGGGTGCTCGCCGCGAGCGAGCGCCCCGAGGTCACCGAACTCGTGGACGGCACCGCGGCCGGCGCGATCGTCGGCCAGCTGCGGAGCGACTTCGACTTCACGACGCTCGACTGCGAGCACCACGTGAGCGACCGCTCGCTCGCGGCGCTCGACGCGGCGGACCGCGTCGTGCTCATGACGCAGCTCGCGCTCGCGCCGCTCCGCAGCGCGCAGCGCTCGCTCGCCCTCTTCGACCGGCTCGGCTACCCGCCGGAGCGCGTGCTCGTCGTCGTCAACCGCTACCAGAGCGGCGACGTGCTCACGCTCGCCGACGGGCAGGAATCGCTGGAGCACGAGATCGCGGCCGCGCTGCCCAACGACTTCCGGGGCTGCGCCGAGGCGCTGGCGACGGGCAAGTCCGTCGTCGAGCACGCGCCCGAGTCGGCGCTCGCGCGCGGCTACCTCGAGCTCGCGGCCAAGCTCGGCGGCGGCGCGCCCGAGGCGCCCGCGCCCGTCGCGCGGCTCGGCCGCCTTCGCTCGCTCCTGCGGCGCTGAGCGCGAGGCGCCCCATGCCCTATTCCATCCGCGACCGCCTCACGCGCGGCTACACGCCCGGCTCCGACGCGCCGCCCGCCGCCGAGCCGCCGCCCGAGGTGACGGCGGCCGTCGTCGACGCGGCGCCGGTCGTGAGCGCCGAGGCCGCGCCGCCCGCCCCCGCCGCCCACCCCGCCCCCGCCGCCCACCCCGAGCCCGCCCCGGCCGCGCCCGACCACGAGTCGGCGCCGAGCGCGCGCGGCCAGGGCGCGCTCCGCGTCGAGGCGCTCGCCGCCGAGGCGCGCCGAGCGCAGGCCGACGCGCCGAGCGCGGTCGAGCAGCTGAAGGCGGAGCTGCACCGCCGGCTCGTCGACCGGCTCGACCTGAAGGCGCTCGAGAAGCTACAGGACGAGCACCTGCTGGCCGAGCAGGTCCGCCGCGGCGTCGCGGAGTTCCTGCGCGCCGAGAGCACGCCGCTCTCGACGGCCGAGCGCGAGTCGATCGTCGAGCAGGTGGTCCACGAGGTGTTAGGCCTCGGGCCCATCGAGCCGCTCTTCCGCGACCCGAAGGTGAGCGACATCCTCATCAACGGCGCGAAGGACATCTGGGTCGAAAAGGGCGGGAAGCTGAGCAAGGTCGCGACGCGCTTCCGCGAC
Organism: Gemmatimonadetes bacterium T265; assembly: GCA_019973575.1. NCBI lineage: Bacteria > Pseudomonadati > Gemmatimonadota > Gemmatimonadetes bacterium T265. Next base: position 905,339 of record BPUI01000001.1, on the reverse strand, counting down.
GACGCGCACCTCATGGCGGTGATCGACCGCATCGTGAGCCGCGTCGGCCGCCGCGTCGACGAGTCGAGCCCGATGGTCGACGCGCGCCTGCCGGACGGCTCGCGCGTCAACGCGGTGATCCCGCCGCTCGCGATCGACGGCCCGGTGCTCTCGATCCGGCGGTTCGGCGCGTCGATCACGGCCGAGCAGCTCGTCGGGTTCGGCGCGTTCACCGAGAACATGCTCTTCGTGCTCGCGTCCTGCGTGCGGGCGCGGCTCAACGTGCTCGTCTCGGGCGGCACCGGCTCGGGGAAGACGACGCTGCTCAACGCGCTCTCGTCGTTCATCCCCGACGACCAGCGCGTGGTGACGATCGAGGACGCGGCCGAGCTGCGGCTGCAGCAGGCGCACGTGGTGCGGCTGGAGACGCGGCCGCCCAACAGCGAGGGGCGCGGCGAGGTGAGCGCGCGCGACCTCGTCAAGAACGCGCTCCGCATGCGCCCCGACCGGATCATCGTCGGCGAGACGCGCTCGGGCGAGGCGATCGACATGCTGCAGGCGATGAACACCGGCCACGAGGGCTCGATGACGACCGTGCACGCCAACACGCCGCGCGACGCGATCTCGCGCCTGGAGGTGATGGTGCTGTTCTCGGGCACGAACCTGCCCACGCGCGCGGTGCGCGAGCAGATCGCGTCCGCGGTGAACGTGATCGTGCAGGTGTCGCGGCAGGCCGACGGTACGCGCCGCGTCATGAGCGTCACCGAGGTCACGGGCATGGAGGGCGACATGATCTCGGCGCAGGAGATCTTCCGCTTCCGCCGCTCGGGGCTGAGTCCCGAGGGCAAGGTGCTCGGCAAATTCGAGGCGAGCGGCGTGCGCCCGATGTTCGCCGAGAAGCTCAAGGCGGCCGGGGCCGACCTGCCGGGCTACCTCTTCGAGCTCCCGTGAGGCGTTAGGCTCCCATGCTCCCGCTCGCGCTCGCGCTCGTCTTCCTCGGCACGTTCGGCCTCGTCGCCGGCGGGGCCCTCTTTGCGGACCGCAAGCGCCTCGCCGCCGTCCGGGCGGTGCGCGCGCGCCTCGCGGCGCCCCTGCCCGGCGCGGCCGTCGCCGAGGGCTCGGTGCGCCTGCTGCGCGGCGCCGACCGCCTGAGCGGCTTCGCGCTGCTCGAGCGCCTGCTGACGCCGTGGAAGGGCACGGCCCGCATCGCCGAGGCGCTGCGCCGGGCCGGCGTCGAGCGCACGGTGGGCGAGTTCGTGCTCGCGACGGCCGCGGCGGGCTCGACGGGGCTCGCCGTCGGCGACTTCGTCGCGGGCGCGGCCGGCGGGCTCGCGCTCGCCGCCCTCGCCGCGGGCGCGCCGTGGCTGCTCCTCTTCCGCCTCGCCAAGACGCGGGTCGCGAGCTTCGAGGCGCAGCTGCCCGAGGCGCTCGACGCGATCGTCAACTCGCTCAAGGCGGGCTACTCGTTCCCGGCCGCGCTCGAGTTCGCGGCGGGCGAGGTGCCCGCGCCGTTAGGCCCCGAGCTCGCGCGCGTGCGCGACGAGCAGCGGCTCGGCGTCGAGACGCGCCCCGCGCTCGCCGCGATGGCCGACCGCGTGGGGACGCCCGACGTGCGGATGTTCGTCACCGCCGTGCTCGTGCAGCGCGAGACGGGCGGCAACCTCGCCGAGCTGCTCGCCGACCTCGCCGCGCTCGTGCGCGACCGCGCCGCGTTCCGCGGGCGCGTCGCCGCGCTCACCGCGGAGCCGCGCATGAGCGCGATCGTGCTCGCGATGCTGCCGGTGTCGCTGTTCGCGCTGCTGTACTGGCTCAACCGGCCGTACATGCAGCCCCTGGTCTCGACCCCGTTCGGCCGCCTGCTGCTCATCACGTCCGCGTCGCTCTCGCTCGGCGGCTACTTCGTGATGCGCAAGCTGGGCGACGTGGAGCTCTGACGTGCGCCCCGAGTCCGTCCCGTACGCCGCGCCCTGGTGGGTCGCGGCGCTCTGCATCGGGGCCGCGGTCTTCGCCGTCGCGGGCGCCGCGTGCGTCTGGGTCGCGCAGGGCGCGCGTCGCGCCGTGCGCGCGCGCCTCGCGCGGCGTCCCGAGGCGAACGCCCTCCGCGCGCTCACCGGCGACGGGGGCGAGGCGGGCGACGCGAACCCGAACGGCGCGCGCGCACGGGCCGCAGCGTTCCTCGCGCGCGTGCTGCCGCCCGCGGTCCGCACGAACAAGGCGACGCTCGACCGGCTGGCGCAGGCCGGGTACCACGAGCCCGACGCGGTGCTCTACTACGCCGCCGCGCGCGTGCTCGCCCCCGTCCTGGGGCCGCTCCTCGTGATGCTCGCGACGGGACTGCAGGCCGGCCCCGCGGGCGGTGCGACGCCCGCGCCGGTCGCGCTCGGGATGGGCCTGCTCGCGGGGCTGACGCTGCCGTCGGCCATGCTCGACCGCAAGGCGGGGACGCGGCGGACGGCGCTCACGCTCGCGATCCCCGACGCGCTCGACCTCCTGATCGTCTGCCTCGAGGCGGGCGTGGGGCTCGACGCCGCGCTCGTGCGCGTGGCGCGCGAGCTCGCGCCGTCGCACCCCATTCTGGCCGCGGAGCTCGAGAGCGTGACGCGCCGCGTGGGCGCGGGTCTGCCGCGCGACGAGGCGCTCCGCACGCTCGTCGTGCGCACCGGCGTCGACGACATGCGCGCGGTCGTCTCGACGATGATCCAGGCCGAGCGGCTCGGGACTTCGCTCGCGCGGGTGCTGCGCATCCACGGCGAGTCGCTCCGCTCGCGGCGCCGGCAGCTGGCCGAAAAGCGTGCCGCGCAGGCGAGCGTGAAGATGATGATCCCCCTCGTGACGTTCCTCCTCCCCGCCTTCTTCATCATCGTGCTCGGCCCCGCGGTGCTGAGCATGATCGCGAACGGTCAAAACTGATGCGACGCGACTATTTCGGCGGCCGGCGCGGCGTGACGATGCCGTTCGTCTGCGTCATGCTCACCGCGGTCATCGGCGCGATGGCCCTCGCCGTCGACCTCGGGCGGATGTACTACGCCGGCGCGGAGGTACAGACCGCGGCCGACGCGGCGGCGCTGGCCGCGGCGCGCTACCAGCAGTACCACACGCTCGACGGCCTGAGTGCCGTGCAGGGGGCCGCGCAGCAGGTCGCCGCGCTAAACCTCTCGGGCGGGCAGCCCGTGCAGGTGCAGGCCCAGGACGTCGTCCCCGTCACGTACAGCCCGACGACGCGGGCGATCGCGACGTCGTCGTGGAACTCGGAGACGTACGCGTTCACCGTGACCGCGCAGGCGGCGGTCCCCGGCGTCGTCGGCGGCGTGGGGCACACCGTGCGCCGGAGCGCGACGGCGTGGATCGCCAACGTGAACGGCGGGAACTGCGTCCGTCCGATCGCGATCAACTACACGCGGTTTTACGAAGAGGGCGTCACGTACGACACCCGGTACTCATCGGTCGGCGCGTTTGCCCCCGACTTCGACTTCTGGGACATCTCGTCCACGAAATACGCGTCGCTGCCCGGTCGGACGTTCATCGTGCTGCCGCCCGGCGCGAAGAAGAGTTACTGGATGAACCAGACGCCGCCGTCCGGGGCCGCGCCGTCGGGGTACACCGGTAAGTTTTACAGTCATGCCAATTGGGAGCCCGTCGACTACTCGGGGGCCGGCTCCGGGACGGCGGCGCTGTACACGTTCGCGTACGCACTCGGCGGCGCGGAGGGTACCGCGTACTGCAGCGGCAACCAGGCCGCGGTCGGCGACGTGAAGCAGCCGTGGGTCGCGAGGCCGACCCCTCCCAACTCCGACCCGGCGCAGTCGGACTCCGCGTACCTCATTTTCGCGGCCAACCAGGCCATGATCAGCCTGTGCAACCGCCGCGGCAACGCGCCGAACGCGTTCTGCTACAACAGCGACGGTACGATCGGCGTGAAGACGCGCATCATGCTGACCGATTCGGTGAACACGAACGGCGCGTGGACCCACAAGGTGCGCGAGGTCGGGAGGGCGCGGATCATGTGCTACTTCCAGTCGCCGAACGACGTGTGCGCGACGACGCAGATGAGCGAGATCGCGGCCAAGGGCACGTGGTGCTACTTCTCGAGCACGGTCGCCCCCGACTGTGGTGGCCCGTACAGCGGGTACCCGACGGGGACGATCATGGTTTTTCTCGATACGCCCGGCAGCACGACCCTCACCTCCGACCTCGTGCTCGGCACGAAGCCCGGCCTCACGCAGCGGGTACTCCTGGCCAAGTAGCGCCTAACGGCGGCTCACGCCGCCTGCCGCACCCAGCGCGCGAGCTCGCCGACCGACGGGCGCTTGCCGTACATCAGCAGCCCGACGCGGTAGATCCGCGCGGCGAGCCAGAGCGCGGCGAGCACCGTCGCGACGAGGCCGAGGACGACGAGCCCGACCTCGAGCGGCGTGGTGCTGACGAGGGCCATGCGCATCGGCATGAGCACGGGCGCGGTGAGCGGGAACCAGGCCATGAAGCGCGAGACGCCGGCCTCGGGGTTCTGCACGACGGTCTGGATGAACACCGCACTGCCGATGAGCGGCAGCATCACGGGGAACGCGGCCTGCTGCGCCTCCTGATCGCTGTTCACCATCGCGCCCGCCGCCGCGAACAGCGCGGAGTAGAGCAGGTAGCCGAGCAGGAAGAAGAGCACCGCCGACGCGACGACCGCGAACGAGATCTCGGGCATCACGAACGAGGTCGTCGCGTCGGCGGCCTGCGCCGCCTGGGCCGCCGCGCCGGCGGCGCCGGCCCGTTCGCCGAGGTGCAGGAACGGCATCACGTAGACGGCGACCGCCGCGGCGCCGCCGAACCAGATGAGCTGCTGCAGCAGCCCGACCGCGCCGACGCCGAACACCTTGCCCGCCATGAGCACGTCGGGCCTCACGCTGGCCACGATGACCTCGGCCACGCGGGTCGTCTTCTCCTCGATCACGCTGCGGAGCACGTTCTGCCCGTAGAGCAGGATGGTCATGTAGAGGAGAAACGCGACGACCATCGCGACGATCGCGCTGCCGACCCCGCCGCCGCCGCCCGCGCCGCTGTCGGTGATCGACGTGGCCGACAGGTGCAGGCGCGCGCCCGCGATCGGCGCGACGCGGTCGGCCGGGAAGCCGGCCTGCTCGAGGCGCGCGGTGAGCACCTCGCGGCGCACGACGTCCCGCAGGTGCTGCACGTCGGCCATCGACGACGCGTTGCGCCCCGCGTAGCGCGCGCTGCGGCCGGCGGTGGTCGCCGAGTCGAGCACGAGCACCCCTTGGCGCTCCTTGCGGACCACGGCGGCGGTCGCGGCCCGCTCGGCGGCGGGGAGCTCGGCGGGGGCGACGTGCTGGACGACGGGGCGGGACGACGCGGGCGCGCCGGCGGGCAACGAGTCGGCCAGCGCGCGCGCGACGCGGTCGCCCACGCGGGTGCCGGTCGCGTCGAGCACGGTGACCGCGGCGACGGTGTCGGACCCCTTCTGGCGCAGCGCGAGCCAGGCCGGGAAGATCATCAACGCGGCAAAGAACACCGGGCCGAGCAGGGTCGTGATGAGGAACGCGCGCGTGCGCACGCGCTCGAGGAACTCGCGCTTCACGACGACGAGGAGTTTGTGCATCGGCTCAGCCCTGCCCGCTCATGCCGGGCTCGACGCCCGTCGCGCCGACCCGCTCGAGGAAGATCTGGTGCAGCGACGGCTGCACGAGTTCGAAGCGCGTGATCGCCGCGCCCGCGCCGACGAGGCGCCGGAGGAGCGCCTGCGGGTCCGCGCCCGGCGCCAGCTCCAGCTCGAGGAAGCGGTTCTGGTCGTCGGCCCTGGCGACGAGCGCGCGGTCGGCGAGCACCGCGTCGACCGCCGGGCCGGCGCCGTTCATCGCCGCGCGGTCGATGCCTAACGCGACCTGGCGGCCGCCGTGCGCCCGCTTCACCTCCTGCACGCCGCCGTCGAGCACCTTCTCGCCGCGCGCGATGATGCACACCGCGTCGCAGAGTCGCTCGGCGTTGTCCATCAGGTGCGTCGAGAAGATCACCGTCTTGCCGCGCCGGTGCAGCTCGACGACGGTGTCCTTCAACGCCTGCGCGTTCACCGGGTCGAGTCCCGAGAAGGGCTCGTCGAGGATGACGAGGTCGGGGTCGTGCAGGAGGGTGCCGATGAACTGCACCTTCTGCTGCATCCCGCGCGAGAGCTCGTCGACCTTCTGCTCGCCCCAGTCCTTCTCGGGCGTCTTGAGCGAGAGGCGCTCAAGCCACTCGTCGATGCGCCGGTCGGCCTCCGCCGCGGGCACCCCCTTGAGTTCGGCGAGGAAGCGGAGCACGCGCCGCACCTGCATCTTCTTGTAGAGCCCGCGCTCCTCGGGCAGGTAGCCGACGCGGTCGAGCACGCCCGCCTCGCCGTTCGGCCGCCCGAACAGCGCGATGCTGCCGCTGTCCGGGCGGATGACGTCGAGGAGCATGCGGATGGTCGTGGTCTTGCCGGCGCCGTTCGGGCCGAGCAGGCCGTAGACGGTGCCGCGCGGCACCTGCAGCGAGAGGTCGCGCACGGCCGTGTGTTCGGCGTAGCGCTTGACCACGTGGCGGACGTCGATCGCCAGTTCGGTCATGGAGGCGGGAGGGGGAGGGACGCGCGGGCGGACCGGTCCGGGCCGCGGCGTTCTCCGTACGAGGGCGCCGCGCGGTCGGTGTCGCGCCCGCTCAAGTTCCCCTGCCGGGCGCGCGGGCGCTACCCGTGCGCCGCCGCTACGACTTCGGGACGCGGAGTGGCGCGGTCGCGACCACGCGTCCGTCACGCACCGTCACGCGCCACGCGTTCAGGCAGTGTTCGCCGCAGGCGCGCCCGACGACCACAGTCGCGAGCGTGTCGCCGCTCCACGCCGGGCGTGCGAGCTCGACGAGGCCGGGCGACCCGGGGTAGGCGGTGTAGAACGCGGCCCAGCCGTCGGGATGGGTGCGGAAGAGGCGCGCGAGATCGGCCGCGTGCACCGGGACCACGGAGGTCGGGACGGCCGTGGCGACCGCGACGACGTCGGGGTGCGCGTCGTGCTCGCCGATCACGTCGAACGTGGGGCCGGGCTCGTTGCGGTCGGTCCAGAGGACGAGTTGGCGGGCATGCTCGCGCGTGAAGAAGAGCTCGCGCACGGCTGCGCCCTGGACGGCGGCGTCGGCGCGGGGGGTGTGCGTGCACGCGGCGAGCGCGAGGGCGCACGCGGCCGCGGTCGGTCGTCTCACGCGTACTCGTCCGCGAGCTCGAGGGCGAACTTGAACACGGTGCGGCGGCCGTCGTGCTCGGTCCAGCCGTCGACGAGGTGGAAGACGCCGAGGTCCTCCCAGACGCCAACCTCGAGCTTCTCGTAGAGGCGGACGCGTTCGGGGTCACGCGCGCCGGCGCGAAAGCCTTGCGCGGCCGCCATGAAGCGGGCGTTCTGTGTCGGGCGCCCGGTGACGGTGGCCGCGGGCTGGTCGAGGTGCGCGGGGTCGGCCGTCGCTTCGACGCGGCGCGGGGCGTCGTGGCCGCGGTAGACGACGCGGCGGTTCCCCGGCGAAAAGGTGTCGTGGTACGGCGCGCCGAGTGCGCGGCGCGTGGTGAGCAGCACAGAGTGGTCGCCGTCGAGGCCGAAGTTCATGCCCCGGCGGAGGCGCGGGGCGCGCTCGCGGCGGCACATCTCGGCGTACGGGATGACCTCGCCGCGCACGCCCCGCGCACCGACGCCGGCTCAGTCCTTCTTCTCGTCGTGCCGGCGGTCGACCGCCGAGCCGCCGACGCTCTCGCTCCCCCAGCCGGCGCCGCCCATGCGGCCGTCGAGCTGCTTGGCGAACTTCGCCGGGTCGGGCGCGTCGTCCGGGCCGGCACCGCCGCGGCGGCTCGACTCGCGGTCGCCGCTGTCGACGGCCTTCTCATCGTTCAGCACCTCGCGGGAGTCGCCCTTGCCGTGGGTGCCGTGGGCGAAGGCCGAGGCGCCGCCGGTGTCGCCGTCGCCAGGGCCGGGCATGTGGCCGGTGCCTGCAGCGCTCGCGCCTGCGGCGGACTCCTGCGCGCCGTCGGGGTTGTGGTCGCCGCGCTCGGGGGCGGGGCCGGCGCCGGGATGCGGATGAACGGGCATGGGAGCAGCTCCTGCGGCGTCGGCCGCGTCAAAGTCGAAGGCGAGCACGCCCCGGGCGTCCGGGGCGGGGCGCTGCTCGGGGGCAAGGGGCGTTCCGGCGGCCTCCGCGCGCCCGGGCTCCGCGTTCGTTGGGGCGACGTCCAGGCGCGCCTGCCCGGTCGGGCAGAGGTCGAGCACGACGCAGCGCGCGCACGCGGGGTCGCGCCAGAAGCACACGCGCTGGCCGTGCAGCATCAGCACTTCGTGATTGTCGTAGACCTGCTGCGCGTCCCAGTCGGGCGGGAGCTGCGCCTCAAGCCATGCGTGCGCGGGGCCGACGTCGACGTGCTCGGGGATGAGACCGAGCCGGACGGCGACGCGGTGGTGGTGGCTGTCGACGGGGAGGGCGGGGATGCGCAGACGGGAGAAGGAGAGGACGGCGGCGCTGGTCTTCGGGCCGACGCCGGTAATCGACTCGAGCCAGTCGCGGGCCTCGTGTACGGGGAGCGCACCGAGAAAGTCGAGCGCGTCGTCGCTCAACGGGTCGTCTCGAGCGGTTTCGCCCGACGTCGCGGCGCCCCCGAGCCGCGAGGCGATCTCGCGCAGCGTGGCCTGGATGCGGGGCGCTTTGAGCTCGGGCCAGGTCGCGGGACGGATCGCCTCACGCACCGCCTCGACCGGGGCGTCGCGCACGGCGGCCCAGGTGGGGAAGGCGCGGCGGAGTTGTTTGAAGGCGCGCCCCGAGTCGGCGTTCTTCGTCCGGTGTGAGAGCAGGGACGAGATCAGCTCGCTCAGCGGGTCGAGGTCGTGGAAGTAGCCGATTGGGCAGCGGTACTCGGCGCAGAGCCGGGCGTGGACGGCGAGCACCTTGGCCCGGAGCTCGTCGGAGACTGACGCGGGCGGGGCGCTGCTGCGCGCCGGGGCGCGCCGGCCGGATGAACGCGGGGGCATGAGGGGCCGCGGGTCAGCTTGCGTGCCAGCGGCGCGGGCGTAATGCTGACGACATCATGTCTGATGGGTCGCCGTCCGCTCCCGCCTCCGGGGCCGCCCCGCAGCCTGCCGCGGCTCCCCCGCATCCGCCGGCCGGCGGGGCGCCGGTGCACCGCGACTACGCGGGCGAGGGGGTCGTCGTCCACTGGAACGCGGAGCGCTGCATCCACACGGGGCGCTGCATCGCGGCGCAGCGGCACGTGTTCGACCCGAAGCGGCGGCCGTGGGTCGACCCGTCGCAGGGGACGACCGAGCAGATCGTGATGGCGGTCGAGCGCTGCCCGACCGGCGCGCTGACGTACACGCGGACCGACGGAGGCGCGCAGGAGGTCATCTCCGACCTCGTCGAGGTCCGTATCGGGCGCGACGGACCGATCACGGTCCACGGCGCCGCGCGGGTGGCCGGGGAGCGCGTCGGCCCGCTCGACGACGCGCGCACGGCGACGGGCCGCTTCGCGCTCTGCCGCTGCGGGCAGACGGGGCACGCGCCGTACTGCGACAACAGCCACCGCGGGCTCGCGCCGGGGTGGGGGACGGACGACCGAGGCGCGACGCCGGCGCTCGCGGCGGCCCCCATCGCGTCGCCCCCGACCGCGCCGCCCAACGCGGCCGGCGCGCGTTAGGCGCCCGGCGGTCGTCGTCCGGCGTCAGTCGTCGGGCAGGTCGGGCGTCGGCTCGCCCGCGGCGCGGTCGAGGTCGGCGAGGCCGGTCGTCGGCGCCCAGGGCAGCAGTTCGTACTGCACCATGCCGGCGCGCGTGTACGGGTCGTCGTCGCGCAGGCGGTCGAGTGCGGCCTCGTAGCCATCGTCGGGGACGCGGAGGAGCAGAACGCCCGCGGTGCGCGGCACGCACGGCCCCGAGGCGACGATCACCCCGCGCGCCTTGAGCTCGGCCGTGTAGGCGCGGTGGGCGTCCTGGACGGTGACCACCTGGTCGAGCGGCCGGCGGTAGCGGAGGATGGCGAGGGCGTACATGCGCACGTAACATAGCGCGGCCCTCTGCTTCGCCCCCCGAGCGCCTCCATGCGTCGCCTCCGTCGTCTTTTCCCCGCGCTCGCCCTCGGCGCGGCCGCGCCCGCCCTCGCACAGCCCGCGCCGGCCGCGTCGCCGGCCGCGTTGCCGCCGGACTTCGACGCGTACGTCGCGCGCGTGCTGCAGGCCTTCGACGTGCCCGGCGCCGCCGTTGCGGTCGTCAAGGACGGGCGCGTGCTCGTCGCGAAGGGCTACGGCGTACGCACGTTAGGCCGCCCGGAGCCCGTCGACGCGGCCACGCGCTTCGGCATCGCGAGCAACACGAAGGCGTTCACCGCGGCGGCGCTCGCGCTGCTCGTCGAGGAGGGCAAGGTGGAGTGGGACGCGCCGGTGGTGCGCTACCTGCCCGAGTTCGCGCTCTACGACCCGTGGGTCACGCGCGAGGTCACCGTGCGCGATCTGCTCGTCCACCGGAGCGGCCTCGGGCTCGGCGCGGGCGACCTGCTCTGGTGGCCGGCGAGCACGTACGACCGCGCGGAGATCATGCGCCGGCTCCGCTTCATCAAGCCCGCGACGTCGTTCCGCTCGGCGTACGCGTACGACAACGTGCTCTACCTCGTCGCCGGGCGGGTGATCGAGCGCGTGTCGGGGCGGTCCTGGGAGGACTTCGTGCGCGAGCGGATCCTCGCGCCGGTCGGGATGGCGGGGAGCACGGTGCGCTACGCCGACGCGCCGCCGGCCGGCGGCGCGGCCGACCGCGCCACGCCCCACGCGGAGGTGGACGGCCGCGTGCGCGCCGTCGCGCCGGACACGAGCGACGCGACGAACCCGGCCGGCGGCATCAACAGCACCGCGGCCGACATGGCGAAGTGGATGCTCGTGCAGCTCGACTCGGGGCGGATCGACGGCGGCCGGCGGCTGTTCGCCGCGCCGAGCGCGCGCGAGCTGTGGACCGGGGTGACGCCGGTGCCGATCGGGCGCGGCGCCGCGCCGGCCGGCTTCGAGCACCTGCGCCCGCACTTCCGCGCCTATGCGTTAGGCTTTCTCACGAGCGACTACCGGGGGCGCTACGAGCTCCAGCACTCCGGCGGCCTCCCCGGCTACACGTCGCTCGTGACGATGCTCCCCGGCGAGCGGGCCGGGGTCGCGGTGCTGACCAACGCCGAGGCGAGTGGCGCGTGGGACGCGATCACGTACCGGACGCTCGACGCGCTCCTCGGCGCGGCCCCGCCGGACTACCTCGCCCTGTTCACGCGCGTGCGCGACCGGGACCGTGCGGCGCTCGCCGCGTCGGCGCGGGCGGCCGCCGCCGCGCGCGACAGCGCGTCGCGCCCCTCGCTCCCGCTCGCGCGCTACGCGGGCGCGTACGAGGACGCGTGGTACGGGCGCGTGGACGTCGCGCACGAGCCTGGGCCGAACGGCGGCCGGCTCGTGATCCGCTTCTCGCACACGCCGCAGCTCACGGGGGACCTCGTGCCGTGGCAGCACGACACCTTCGTCGCGCGCTGGCGCGACCGCGAGCTGCGGGCGGACGCGTACGTGACGTTCGCGCTCACGCCGGACGGCAAGGTGGACCAGGTGAAGCTGGCGCCCGCGTCGCCGGACGTGGACTTCAGCTTCGACTTCCAGGACCTGCTGCTGCGGCCGGTGGTGGGGGCGGCGTCGGCCGGACGCTGAGGCGGCGGTCGGCGCAACGTTTCGGGCCGGCGTGCAACGTTGCGCCGAGTGGCGCGCGGCCGCCGCCGAGGCGATATCTCGGCGAGTCCCCCCGTCACGACACCGCGAGGTCTGCTATGAGCTTCCCGCCTGCCCAGACGCTGCTCACCGCCGAGGACTTGTACGACATCCCGGACGACGACCACCGGTACGAGCTGGTGCGCGGCGTGCTTCAGGTCTCGGAGCCGACAGGCTTCGGCCATGGCACGCTCGCGACTCGGATCGGCGCACTGTTGCTCGCGTTCGTGCGCCCCCGCAAGCTGGGCCAAGTCGCGGCCGAAGCCGGGTACGTCGTGGAGCGCGGCCCCGACACGGTCCGTGGGCCGGACGTCTCTTTCATCCGCGCGGAACGCGCACCGGTCGGCGTCGCTGCCGAAAAATTTGTCGAGGGCACCCCCGATCTCGCCGTGGAGATTCGCTCGCCAGGCGACCGGCCGGGGAAGATCGCGGAGAAGGTGGCCGAGTACCTGAGCAACGGGACGCCCCTCGTCTGGGTCGTCGAACCGCGCAAACGTCTCGTCATCGTGCACACACCGGACGGCGTCACGCGCGTGCTGCGCGACGGGGAGGTCGTCGACGGCGGGAGCGTGCTCCCGGGCTTCACGGCCCCGGTGAGCGAGTTCCTCCCCGACGAGTAGACCGTGCTCGGGGCGAGCGTCAGCCGTCGCGCTCGCCCCGGTTCGCGTCCCCCTTGAGCGCGTCATCGAGCGCGCCCCACGCGAGCGTCGCGCAGCGGATGCGCGCCGGGAAGCGCGCCACGCCCTGCAGCGCGCGCATCTCGCCCATCGCCTTGTCGCCCGCCGCCTCGGCGTCCCCGTGCGCGAGCGCGACGAAGCGTCGCACCAGCACCTCCGCCTCCGCGCGCGTCTTGCCGCGCACGGCCTGCGTGAGCATCGAGGCCGACGCCTGCGAGATCGAGCAGCCGCGCCCCGTGAACCGCGCCTCGCGCACGACGTCGCCGTCGAGCGCGAGCTGCAGGCTCACTTCGTCGCCGCAGAGCGGGTTGCGTCGCTCGGCCGCGAGCGTCGTCGTGCCCTCGGGCGCGTCGAGCGCGCCCTTGCCGCGCGGCCGGCGGTAGTGGTCGAGGATGATGTCCTGGTAGATGGCCGCGAGGCGCGCGTCCGCGTCCGGGCGCGCCGCGGCCTCCGGCGCCGCCGCGTTCGGCGCACCCTTCGGCCGGTCGGTCACGTCGGTCATGACGCGCCCCCCACGCCGAAGATGCGCTGCGCCGCGCGCACGCCCTCCACCAGCGCGTCGACGTCGGCGGGCGTGGAGTAGACCCAGAACGACGCGCGGGCCGTCGCCGGCTCGCCGAGCCGGCGCATGAGCGGCTGCGCGCAGTGGTGCCCCGCGCGGATGCACACGCCGCGCTCGTCGAGCACGGTCGCGAGGTCGTGCGGGTGTAGGCCGTCGACGGAGAAGCTGACGACGCCGCTCCGCGAGTCCGCGTCGGGGCCGTAGAGCGTGAGGCCGGGCAGGGCGCCGAGGCGCGCCATCGCGTCGCCCACGAGCGCGCGCTCGTGGGCGAGCACCGCGTCCGGGCCTAACGCCGCGAGGTAGGTCACCGCGGCCGCGAGCCCGACCGCGCCCGCGACGTTGGGCGTGCCCGCCTCGAACTTGTGCGGCAGCACGTTCCATGTCGTCTCCTGCTCGCCGACGAGCGAGATCATGTCACCGCCGAACTGCCACGGCGGCGTCGCGTCGAGCACCGCGCGCCGGCCGAGCAGCGCGCCGACGCCCATCGGCCCACCGACCTTGTGGCCGGAGAAGGCGTAGAGGTCGACGCCGAGCGCGTCGAAGTCGACCGCGAGGTGCGGCACGCCCTGGGCGCCGTCGCAGACGACGAGCGCGCGTCCGGCCGAGCGTTCGCGCGCGAGCGCGGCGATCTCCGCGACCGGGTTGATCGTGCCTAACGCGTTCGAGACGTGCGGGAAGGCGACGACGCGCGTCCGCGGCGAGAGCAGCGACGCGAGGTGGCCGAGGTCGACCCGGCCGTCGGGGGTGAGCTCTGCGACCCGGAAGGCGGCGCCGCGCTCGCGCGCGAGCTGCTGCCAGGTGACGAACGTCGCGTGGTGGTCCATCGCCGTCACGACGACCTCGTCGCCCGCGCCGACGTGCGCGCGCCCCCACGCCCCGGCCGCGAGGTTCATCGCCTCGGTCGTGCCGCGCACGAACAGGCAGCAGTCGGCGTCGGCGAGGCCGCAGAAGCGGGCCACGCGGACGCGGGCTGCGGCGTAGGCCTCGGTCGCCGCGCTGCTCAGGCGGTAGGCGCCGCGGTGCGGGTTCGCGTTCTCGGTCTCGTAGTACGCGCGGAGCGCGTCGAGCACCGCGCGCGGCTTCTGCGCCGTCGCGGCCGAGTCGAGGTAGTGGAGCGCGGGGTCCCCGGCGAGCAAGGGGAAGTCCGCGCGCGGCGCGAGGGCGCCGTCCGCGGGCGACGCGCCGACCGCACGGACGCCCTGGGCCGGCGTGCGTGCGAGCGTGCCGACCAAGGGGCCGACTGCCGCGGTCACGACGCGTACCGCTCGAGCACGAGCGCCTCCAGGGCGTGCTTCACCGGCTCCAGCTCGATCGTCTCGAGCACGTCGGCGGCGAAGGCGTAGGTGAGCAGCTTGCGCGCGGCCTCGGTACCGACGCCGCGGCTCTGCATGTAGAAGAGCGCCGTCTGGTCGAGCCGCCCGACGGTCGCGCCGTGCGTGCACTTCACGTCGTCGGCGAAGATCTCGAGCTGCGGCTTCGTGTCGATGCGCGCCTCGTCCGAGAGCAGCAGCGTGTTGTTCGTCTGCTTGCCGTCGGTCTTCTGCGCGGCCGGGTGCACGTACACCTTGCCGTTGAACACGCCGTGCGCGCGCCCGTCGAGCACGCCCTTGTAGAGCTCGCGGCTGAAGCAGTTGGGCTCGCGGTGCTCGATCCGGGTCTGGTGGTCGCAGTGCTGGTCGCCGCCCACGGCGTAGAGGCCGTTGAGCGTGACGCCGCAGCCCTCGCCGCCGAGCAGGGTGTAGACGTTGGCGCGCGAGAGCTTCGCGCCCGCGGCGAACGAGAACGAGACGAAGTGGCTGTCGCGCCCCTGCCGCGCCTCGACGTGGGCGAGGTGGAAGGCGCGCTCGCTCTCGCGCTGCACCTTGACGTGGTGCACGGTCGCGCCGTCGGCGACGTCGACCTCGGTCACGGCGTTGGTCAGGTACGACGCCCCGCCGATCGCGACGTGGCTCTCGATCACCGCGACCTTCGAGTGCCGTTCGGCGACGACGAGCACGCGCGCGTGCGACGCCGTGCGCGCCGCGGTCGCGTCGGTGACGAAGAGGAGGTGGACGGGGCGGTCGGCCTCCATCTCCTTGCGCACGACGACGAGCGCGCCGTCGGTGAAGACGGCCTGGTTGAGCGCGACGAACGGCTGCGCCGCCGGGCTCGCGATCCGCGCGAGCGTCCGCTCGACGAGCTCCGGCTCGCGCGCGCGCGCCTCGTCCCACGGCAGCGCCACGACGCCCTCGGGGAGCGCGTCGCGCGAGGACAGCGCGGCGTCGAAGCGCCCGTTGACGAAGACGAGCGTCGGCCAGCCCGGCGCACCGCCGTTCCGGCCTAACGACCCGCCGAGCGGCTGCCCGAAGGCGAACGGGGCGAGCGCGTCGCGCCCCTCGACGTCCCCGGTCGCCCCGGCCGTGCCGGCGAAGTCCGCCTCGGCGATCGCGGCCGTCGTCGTGTAGTGCCAGTCCTCGTGGCGCGTCGTCGGGAAGCCCTGGCGCGCGAACGCCTCGGCCCCGGCCCGCCGGACGGCGGCGAGCCACGCGGGCCCGTCCGCCTCCGCGCCCGCGACGGCGGCGCGCACCTCGGCCTCGACCCCCGCGGGCGCGGGGAGGAACTGCCCCAGCGCGTGCGAAGCGTCCCGCTGCGCCGCGAGCGCCGTCGCCTCGGCGACGCTGCCCGCCCGCGGCGTGTCGGTGATCGTGCTCACGCCGCCGCCCCCGGCCGCGCCTCTTCGAGGAGCCAATCGTAACCCTTCGCCTCCAACTCCAGCGCGAGGTCCTTGCCGCCACTCTTCACGATCCGGCCGCCGGCGAGCACGTGCACGTAGTCGGGGACGATGTAGTTGAGCAGGCGCTGGTAGTGCGTGACGACGACGGTCGCGTTGTCGGGGCGGCGCAGCTGGTTCACGCCGTCGGCCACGATCCGCAGCGCGTCGATGTCGAGCCCCGAGTCGGTCTCGTCGAGGATCGCCAGCTTCGGCGCGAGCACGGCCATCTGCAGGATCTCGTTCCGCTTCTTCTCGCCGCCCGAGAAGCCGGTGTTCACCGAGCGGTTGAGGAACGCCGGGTCCATCTCGACGAGCTTCGCCTTCTCCTCGACGAGGTCGAGGAACTCGATCGGGTCGACCTCCTCCTCGCCGCGCGCCTTACGCGCCTCGTTGTAGGCGGCACGCAGGAAGTACGCGTTGCTCACGCCCGGGATCTCGATCGGGTACTGGAAGGCCAGAAAGATCCCGTGGTGCGCGCGCTCCTCCGGCTCCATCCCCAGCAGGTCCTCGCCGTCGAACGTCACCGAGCCGCCGGTGACCTCGTACGCCGGGTGGCCGGCGAGCACCTGCGCGAGCGTGCTCTTGCCGGACCCGTTGGGCCCCATGATGGCGTGGATCTCCCCCGCGTTGACGGAGAGCGTGATGCCGTTAAGGATCTGCTTGTCGGCGACGGTGGCCGTGAGGTTCTGGATGTCGAGCACGGGGGAACCCGGGGGTGCGTGTGGAAGAGGAATCTGCGTTCAGGCGTGTCATCCTGAGCCGTAGCGGAGCGAAGGCGAAGGATCGCCGTCCGAGGCGACCATCGTCCAAAGCCGAGCTCCGCGGGAGATTCTCTCAGGGACAGCGATCCTTCGCTGCGCTCAGGATGACAGCGACCGCCACGCCATCCCGGTGAAGGCGTCAGCCGACGCTGCCTTCGAGCGTGATGCCCAGCAGCTGCTGCGCCTCGAGCGCGAACTCCATCGGCAGCTCCTGGAACACTTCCTTGCAGAAGCCCGAGACGATCATGCTCACCGCCTGCTCGGCGGAGAGCCCGCGCTGCTTGAGGTAGAAGATCTGGTCCTCGCCGATCTTCGACGTCGAGGCCTCGTGCTCGACCGTCGCGGTGTTGTTCTGCACCTCGACGTAGGGGAACGTGTGCGCGCCGCACGCGTTGCCGACGAGCATCGAGTCGCACTGCGTGTAATTCCGCGCGCCCGTCGCCCCCGGCAGCACCTTCACCGTGCCGCGGTACGAGTTGTTGCCCCGGCCGGCCGAGATGCCCTTGCTGACGATGTTCGACTTCGTGTTGCGGCCGATGTGGATCATCTTGGTGCCCGTGTCGGCCTGCTGGCGCCCGTTGACGACGGCCACCGAGTAGAACTCGCCGTGCGAGTCGTCGCCCTGCAGGATCACGCTCGGGTACTTCCACGTGATCGCCGAGCCGGTCTCGACCTGCGTCCAGCTGATCTTCGAGCGCGCGCCGCGGCAGGCGCCGCGCTTCGTCACGAAGTTGTAGACGCCGCCCACGCCGTCCTCGTCGCCCGCGTACCAGTTCTGCACGGTGCTGTACTTCACCGTCGCGTCGTCCAGGGCGACGATCTCGACCACCGCCGCGTGCAGCTGGTTCTCGTCGCGCTTGGGCGCAGTGCACCCCTCGAGGTAGCTCACGTACGCGCCCTCGTCGGCGACGATCAGCGTGCGCTCGAACTGCCCCGTGCCGCTCGCGTTGATGCGGAAGTACGTCGACAGCTCCATCGGGCAGCGCACGCCCCTGGGGATGTAGACGAACGAGCCGTCGGAGAACACCGCCGAGTTGAGCGCGGCGTAGAAGTTGTCGCTGTACGGCACCACCGAGCCGAGGTACTTCTTCACCAGCTCCGGGTGCTCGCGCACGGCCTCGCCGAACGAGCAGAAGATGATGCCGTGCTTCGCCAGCTCCCCGCGGTACGTCGTCGCGACCGACACGGAGTCGAACACCGCGTCGACGGCGACGCCCTCGAGCCGCTTCTGCTCGTTGAGCGAAATGCCGAGCTTGGCGTACGTCTCGAGGATCTTCGGGTCGACCTCGTCGAGCGACGCCCTGCCGACCTGCTGCTTGGGCGCGGAATAGTAGCTGACGGCCTGGTAATCGATGGCCGGGTACTGCACGTTGGGCCAGTGCGGCTCGGTCATCGTGAGCCAGCGCCGGTAGGCCTTGAGCCGCCAGTCGAGCAGCCACTCGGGCTCCTGCTTGCGGGCCGAGATCTCGCGGACGATCTGCTCGGACAGGCCGGCCGGCAGCTGGTCCGTCTCGAGGTCCGTGGCGAAGCCGTACTGGTACTCGCGGTTGACGAGGGTCTCGATGGTCGCGCTCATGCGGCGCTCTCCTGGACGGCGGGGGAAAACTCTAAAGGGGCCGCGGCCGGCCGGCCCGCGACGTACTCGCAGACCGCGCAGCCGGCGGGGATGTACTGGGTGCGGACGACGGGCACGCCGAGCAGCTCTTCCAACAACTCCTGCTCAGCGGCGCAAATCTCGGGGAAGCGGGCGACCACGTCGCGGACCGCGCAGTGGTGCTCGCGCACCGTCACGCTCCCGCCTTCTTCCGGCACCGCTTCGGCCATGTAGCCCTGCGACGACCGCAGCTCGGCCACCAGTTGCGCGCGCTCCTCGAGCGGCAGCTCGGCGAGTCGCGAGCCCGCACCGGAGATCAGCGGCGCCCACTGCCGGCGGATGGCGGTGCGCACGCCCTCGGGCCCGGCGGCCTCGCGCAGCGTGTCCAGGACGGCCTCGAGCACCGGCGCGTACTCCTGCGGGAACAGGGCCTCGCCGGCCGCAGTGAGTGCGTACGCGTGGACCGGGGCGCCGACGCCCCGCACCTCGCGGTCGTGCCGGACAAGGGCGTCGGCCTCGAGCGCGTCGAGGTGGCGGCGGAGCGCGTTCGGCGTCACCCCGAACTGCTCGGCGAGTTCGCGCGCGGTCAGCGCGTGCGGCGCCTTCTTGAGAGCGATCAGCAGCTCCGCCCGCAGGCCACGAAAGCCCCCAAGCGGAGCGGCGTCTGGCGTCGCGACGTATTGCACGACAACAAGTTAGACCTCCAGAGCTGATTCGTCAACGAAAGCGTGTGCGAATCGGAGTGGCCGGACGATCGCGAAGGCGCGTGTGGCGTTCAGCACGGCACGCTGGGGGCCGACACTCGGGCGCAACCCTTCCCACTCTGTCGCCACATGCTGCCGATCGCCATCCTCGCCCTGCTTCTCGTTGCCGCCACAGGCTTCGCCGTCGCGAGCATCCGCGCGCTCGGCCGGCCGCACGACGCGCTCGACATGCCCTCGCGGCGCGAGTTCCTCGCCGAGTTCGACGGGGAAGGGCTGCCGGCCAACGTGCTCGTCGAAGCGTACGAGGCGCTCGGCCGGCGGCTGGTGACGCGGGGGATGCGCGTGACACGCCGCGCGCGGCTGTCCGACGACCTCGGTCTGACCGCGGCAGACGTCGAGGACGTCGCCCTGCTCGTCGCGGCCCGCTGCGAAGGACGCCTGCCGGCCGCGGCCGACCTGAACGTGCTCGACACGTCGGTCCGCACGGTGGGCGAACTGATCCGCTTCCTTACCCCGTTCTGCTCGCAGAGGCGCGGCCCGCGCGCACGGCTGGCGCTGATGGCGTGACAGGGTGCGCCGGCCACAGCACCTTAGTCGCGACCTGGTGAGCAGCTGATTGGCAGCCCCGGGGGAGCCCGGCTAGCGTTGCGTCGTGCTCCCGGTCACCCGTTGTCGTCGCGCCACGCCGTATGTCATCGGCGCGGCGCTTTTCGCACCCAGTTGTGCCACGGCACAGGGCGCGGCGACCGCCGCCCTCCCGCCAGCCGCGACCGTCGCGCCGGACGAGCCCGTTGCGCAAGCGACCGACGCCATGCTCGCCCTTGCACCCGTCCCAGGCGCGATCGTCGGGCAGCGGCCCTACTCGGTGCGCGAACTCACGCGACTCGCCCACGCCGTGCAACGCGCGGTTGCTGATCGGGCACGCCGCGGGTCACCGACACCGTCGGACGCACGCGCCGCCGCGCTGGCCGACCAGGTGCTCCTCGCACTGGGAGCGGGCGCGGACGACGCCCCGCATGGCACGTCCGACGTGCACGTGGTGCCGCTCCAGTCGGTCCTCCTGTCGAGCGCCGCGACGAGCGCCCCGCTCCGCCGCGTTCCCGTCAACGGCGAGCTTGGCGGTGTCGACGCGCTCACGCTCCCGCCGCTGGATGCGCGCTTTGGGCGACCCGCGGTCCAGGGGCTCGCCACGTCGTTCGAGACGGTGAGTGCGCTTGGGGTCGGTAGTTGGTTGTCGGTCGTCGCCCAGCCGCGCCTGTCATGGACGGCCGCGCGCTCGGACGCGCCGGTCGGCCCGGCGGGCAGCCGCGTCACCGTCGAGCCGCAACGCCTGTACGCCCGGGTCGTCGTGGCTAACGTCGCCTTTCAGGCCGGCATCGACGAGCTCGTCTGGGGCCAGGCCCCACTCGGCCCGGGCATGCCGGGCGGTACCCTCGTTTCGGCCAACGCCCGCCCGCTGCACGCGCTGTCCCTCGGCGCGGACACGGCGTTCACGCTCCCCTGGCTGTTCCGGTACGTGGGCCGGGTGCGGACCGAGTTGTTCGTGGCGGACCTCGGCGCGCGCGACCAGGTCTTCCCACACTCGAAGCTCGTCGTCTACAAGGTCGCCATCAGCCCGACGCCGAACGTCGAACTCGGGGCCGGGATGATGGACGAGTTCGGCGGGCACGGCGCGCCGCCGCTGTCGTTCGGCAGCCGGGTGACGGACCTGTTCCCGTTCCTGACCTGGCTCAAGAAGGGCGCCGACAAGCAGCAGTCGAACAAGATCGCGCCGTTCGATGTGCGGGTGCGGATTCCGGCGCTGCGCGGCGCGACGGCGTACTGGGAGCTCAGCCTCGACGACTTCGACGCGCGCCGGCTCAAAAGCGTGTTGTGGGAGGATTCCGGCCACCTGTTTGGCCTCACGCTCCCGCGGCTGCGCGACGACGGGACGCTGTCGCTCGACGCATTCTTTCAACACACGTCGCTGCGACTCTACGAGCACGGGCAGTTCACGTCGGGCATTCAGTACCGCGAGCAGATCATCGGCTCGCCGCTCGGGCCGAACGGGCAGTCGCTCACGGGCGCCCTCGCGTGGCGGCCGGCGCCGGCGCGGACCGTCCGCCTCGTGCTGACGGGCGAGCAACGCGACGCGAGCCCGTACTACTCGACGACGGTGACCGGCGAGACGACCGGCGCGCTCAAGTTCGTGCGGGTATCGCAGCGTCCGGTCGAACGCCGCGCCCGCGCGCAGGTCGCCGTCGAGCAGGGCGCGCTCGGCCGGGGGCGGTCGCTCACGGCACGAATCGGCGCGGACCGCGTGACGAACGAGAACTTCGTCGCGGGGCGCACGCGGATGCGGCCGTTTGGCGAGGCGGGCGTTCGCGTTGGCTTCTAGCGCGGGGCGTGCGGCCGGGACGCGGTTAGGTTAGAGCGCCCGCCCTCCGCCCCGCCCCCGTGTCGCCCCTCCCTCGACTTCGCGCCCGCCCGCCCGCGGCGGCGTACGCGCCCCTCGTGCTCGTCCTCGCGGCGTGCGCGGGGCGCGCGCCGGTCGCCACGCGGCCGACGGTCGCGGCCCGACCGCGGGTCGACGTGCCGGGCGTGGGCGCGCCGGCCGTCGCCGCGGGCGCCGTCGCGGTGAGCGACGAGGACCTCGCCTACCTGCGCGAGCGCGAGCTGCTGGTGCCCGTGGCCGGCGCGCGCGCGGCCAAGATCGCCGGCAGCTTCGACGAGGACCGGAGCGGCGGGCGCACGCACCACGCCACCGACATCCTCGCCCCGCGCGGCACGCCCGTGCTCGCCGCCGACGAGGGGCGGGTGTGGAAGGTCCGGTGGAATGCGTTAGGCGGCAACACGGTCTACGCCGTCGACCCGCTCGAGCGGTTCGTTTACTACTACGCCCACCTCGACCGCTACCGCGACGGGCTCGTCGAGGGCGCGCCGGTCCAGAAGGGCGACACGCTGGGGTACGTGGGCACGACCGGCAACGCGCCGCCCGACGTCCCGCACCTGCACTTCCAAGTCGCGCGGCTCGGCCCCGACCGGCGCTGGTGGGCGGGCACGCCCGTCGACGTGCTACCGTTTCTCCGCGCGGCCGACGCGGCGCGGGCCGCGCGCGCGGCGACCGCGGCGTCGCTCAGCGCCGTCCACTAACTGCGGACCTCATGCCGATGACCGGAAAGGAGCGCGCGGCCCTCCGCGCCGAAGCGCACCACCTGACGCCGCTGGTCCACGTCGGGCACCAGGGACTCACGCCCACGCTCTTCCAGTCGCTCGACGACGCGCTCCGGGCGCGCGAGCTGGTGAAGGTGCAGCTCGCCCGCACGGTCGACGTGCCGGTCAAGGACGCGGCGAACGCGCTCGCGACGGCGGCGGCCGCGGAAGTGGTCCAGGTGATCGGGCGGACGACGACGCTCTACCGCCACAATCCCGATCTCGCGCGCAAGCCCGGCGCCGAGCCGCCCTGGCGCGCGTGAGCGCGCATCAGTTTGTAGACGAGCGGTAACCGATCGAGCGCCGACGCGACGACGGGCGGGGCCGCGTGGCCCCGCCCGTCGTACGTCGTACTATAGCGGCGCGTTCGTGCCGGCGCTTCCCGGCGGCGCTTACCAGCCCGGCGAGAGGACGAAGCCGAACCCGTTTTGGCGGTCCGGGCGCTGGAACGCGTGGGCGTAGTAGATCTCGACCACGGCGAAGCCGAGCAGGTTGATGCGGGTCGAAACGCCCGTGCTGACGAGCGGGATGTTGCGGGTCTCAGTCCGCGCGGCGTCGCCGGTGAGGAACTTCAGCAGCGGGTTCTGCAACCCGGTCCAGGCCACGCCGCCGTCGACGAACGGGACGAGGTCGACGGGCAGGATGTTGGTGTTGATGAGCCCGAGACCAGCCGGCGCGAGCAGCGGAATCCGGAACTCTGCGCTCGCGACGGCGAGGCGGTTCCCGAACAGGTGCGAGATCGCCGGGCACTGACTGATCGCGGTCGCCGTAGCCGGGCACTCGTTCGTCGGGTTGCTCGAGTTCAGCACGTCGTACCCGCGGATGAGCGTCGGCAGGCCGATGTAATACGGCTGTGACGGGCTGAACTCGCCGACGCCGGCGAACACGCTGTCGACGTTGGTGTTGGCGTTCGAATTCCCGCCGTACCGGCCGATGTGGAGGCCGCGTGCGGCGAACGTCACCGGGCGGAAGTACAAGTACCGGCGGTAGTCCGCGGTGATCTGCGTGAAGTGCAGGTCGCCGAAGCTCGGCGCCACCTCGAAGCGGTAGCGCCCGCCGGCGATCGGCGACGTGAGACCGAACGTCGAGTAGTCGCCGACGAAGCCCGCGCTGAGTTGCGCGTAGTTGTACGCGGGCGACAGCCCGGTCACACGATTGCTCGACTCGCCGATCACGTAGCTCCCCGTCGGGTCGAGCTGGGTGATGTACTGCTTGGCGCTCACGGTCTGGCGGGTGAAGCCCGCGGTGAACTCGAACCGCTGCTCGGCGTTGAGCGGATACTGTGTGATGCCGTAGACGAAGTCTTGCGTGATGCGGCCGATGTACTGCGTGAGATTTAGGTTTCCGCTCTGATCGTAGCCGTAGCCCGCGAAGCCGAACGGGATCGGCACGTGCCCGATGCCGCCGCCGTAATTCCAGCGGTACTTGCTGTTGATGTACTGCACCTGGCCGCCGATGTCGGCGAGCTGGCCCTGCGCCTGGACAACCGCGGCGAGGTTCTGGTTGCCGAGCTGGTCGCTAAAGAACGCGGCGACG
Organism: Gemmatimonadetes bacterium T265; assembly: GCA_019973575.1. Taxonomy (NCBI): domain Bacteria; kingdom Pseudomonadati; phylum Gemmatimonadota; species Gemmatimonadetes bacterium T265. The sequence continues at coordinate 881,827 of BPUI01000001.1, read as the reverse complement.
CCGCCGGTCACACCGGTGCCGAAGTAGCTGTTGTAGCCCACGCCGACCGAGGGCGGGGCCACGTAGTCGAGGCTGATCTTCGGCACGAGCTTGGTCGAGGCGAACGTCGTGTCGGCGCGCGGCAGGCCGTTGCCGGCGTCGGCGAGGTAGCCCTCGATCGTGCTCGAGCGGCCCGGAGTGGCGGGCGGGAGGACGCCGCCCGCGCCGAGCGCCGTCGCGTCGGCCACCCCTCGCGGGGTCGTGGCGGTGTCAGCCATCGCGATCGCGTTGTTCGGCACGGTGGCGGCGACCGGCGCGGAGACGATCGCGCTGGTCGTGCCGCCGGTCGCGCTGCCGCTGGCGGCGACCGCCGGGGCGGCGTTCGTGGCGGGCACCGGCGTGCCCTGCGCCTCGCCCGCCTCGAGGCGGACGATGTCGTAGCCGCCGTGGTCGAAGACGGAGAAGACGACGCGTCCCGTCTGCCGCGCGACGCTGATCGCGGGCGAGAGGTTCGTGATGCCGGCGACGCCGGTTGCGGAGCGCGTCAGGCGGTAGCGCTGGCCGCTGGCGAGGTCCTGGCGGTAGAGGTCCGAGAAGCCGTCCGGGTCGGCGACGTAGTAGAGCGACCGGCCGTCGGGGGCGAATTGCGGGTTGATGTGCCGCGCGCCCGGGAAGCCGTCGAGCACGCGGAGCTGCCGCGTCTCGAGGTCGTAGAGGCCGATGCGCGTGGGCGCGAAGGTCATCCGGTCGAAGTCGGTCCCGGGGCCCTGGTCGGTGACGAAGGCGAGCGTGCGGCCGTCGGGGCTCCACGCCGGCTGCAGCTGGGCGTAGCGGTCGCTCGTCAGCCGCGTCACGCGGTCGGCCGCGAGGTCGTAGAGGTAGAGGTCGGATATGCCGCCGACCTGGCCGACAAAGGCGATCGTGCGCCCGTCGGGGCTCCACGACGGGTCGAGTGCGGCGCCGATGCCGGGCGTCTTGAGCGTGCGCTCGGTGCGCCGGCGCGCGACGTCGTAGACCTGGATGACCTGATTGCCCTGCTGGTAGGCGACGTACGCGAAGCGTCGTCCGTCCGGGCTCCACGTGCCCGACGAGTTGACGAACGACAGCGCGTCGAAGTGCCGCGGCGAGTTGAGCGAGCCGAGCTGGGCCGTGACCTTCCCCGTCTCGGCGTCCGCCAGGTAGATCTCGATGCTGAACAGCCCGCGGCTCGAGTAGAACGCGACCGTGCGCCCGTCGGGGCTTACGGTCGGGCCGATGTTGTACTCGCCACCGCGCTTCGGATTGCGCTGGACGATGAGCGGCTTGGCCGTCCCGTCGGGCGGCGTCCGCCCGGCGAGGAGCGGCAGGTACGCGCCCTGGATGCTCGCCTTCCAGTCCTTCGAGAGCTGGTCGGTCGAGACGTCGAGCGTGCGGCGGATGGCGCCCTCGAAGCCGTACCGGAGCGCTGCGCGGTACACGTCGACGACGGCCTGGTCGCCGTAGCGGCCGCCCACGTAGGCCCAGAGCGCCTGCCCGTAGCGGTACGGGAAGTAGCGCGGGTCGTTGGTGAGCTGCTTGATCGTCGGCACGTCGTTGCGGCGGGCCGCGTCGCGCAGCCACATCGCCGTGTTCACGTCCGAACGGCCGAGCGAGAGGTACTCCGCCATGCCTTCGATGAGCCAGAGCGGGAGGGTGTTGAGCCCCTGCTGCGCGCCGGGCGTGGCGTTGGCGATGTCGTACTGGAAGACGTGCACGAGCTCGTGGCCGAGCACGTGGTTGTTGTCCGCGTACACGCCGGTGAAGGGCATGAGCACGCGTTCGCGGAAGCTCTCGGTGACGCCGCCCGTGCCTTCGTCGCCGATCTCGGTGACGTTGTTCTGCTGGAAGTCCGACTGGTCCGAGAAGAAGATGATCGTCTTCCGCTGGAACGTGTGCCGCATGAAGGGGCTCAGGCGCGCGTACCACCGCTCGGCCATGCGCCCGCCGTCGCGGGCGGCTTCCTCCTCGTACGGGTAGTACAGGACGTCGAAGTGCGGCGTCTTGAGCGTCCGGAAGTTGAAGGTCTGGTAATTGACCTTGTTCCGGCCGAAGTATTGCGCGTCGGCCGGGCGGCTGGTCCCGGCGAGCACGGCGAGGGTCGGCACGACGACGGCGGCCGCGCGCGCGAGGCGCCGCAGAACCGAGGCGAGGGCTGCTGGGCGGTGCATCAATCGGATCCCCATGCGGGGGTGACACGAACGGCCGCGGCCGGATGGGATCCGGGGCGGCGATTCGTTGAAGCGGCGACGCGCGCCGTCAAGCGGCGTCACCAGTTGACGGGGCAACTGCCATACCACGTGTGCGCCAGGAGTGTGCGCCAGGACGAACCGGGCGCGCCCGACGTGGCACGGCGTGGCCCCATTACCCCAGAACACCGGGGGCGGCTCGTTCCCTGACGCAAGTTCCGCGGTTCCGCAATCAACATGGTGGACCGCCCGCGCGATCCCGAGTCGCGACGTCCGGGCACGACCGTGGATCAATTTCCGCCTGTTGGTCTCGAACCTGCCCCGGTAGCTTGCACGCCGAAATCCGTGCCGGCCGAATCCCCTTCCCGTCCGCCAGCTCACGCCCCATGCCGTACGTCATCACCGAAGCCTGCATCAACGTCAAGGACAAGTCGTGCGTCGACGTGTGTCCCGTCGACTGCATCTACGAGGGCGGCGACCAGCTCTACATCCACCCGGACGAGTGCATCGACTGCGGCGCGTGCGAGCCGGAGTGTCCCGTGACGGCCATCTTCCCCGAAGAGGACGTGCCGTCGAACCTGGCCGCGTACGTGACGAAGAACCGCGACGTGTTCAAGAGCGCGACCCCGCCGGGGCGGCCGACGCGGTAGCCGCTACCGCGTCGTCACCCAGTGCTTCACGCCGAGCGCGGCGGCGAGGCCGACGTACTGTAGCAAGGTCGACACCTCGCTCCGGAGCGCCTCGCCCCACGCGTGCGGCCCGTGCTCGGGGGCGCGCGGCGGCCGCGGCAGCCAGCGTGGCGTGCGCGCCTTGTACGCGAGGTACTCGCCGCCGAAGATCGACTCCAACACGCCTTCCTCGTAGCGCACGATGAGCGTGTACTCGACCGCGAAGAGCAACGCGGCCACGGGAAGGAACCAGAGCACCCCGCTCGCGACGACGACGCCGAGCCAGGCGAAGAAGTTGCCCACGTAGAGCGGGTTCCGCATCCACGCGAAGACGCCGTAGGTCACGAGGCGTTGGACCGTGCGCGAGCGTCGGCGCGTGACCGTGCCCGCCGCGGCGACGCCGGCCAGCCGAAACGCTTCGCCAAAGACGACGAGTAGCGCGCCGACGACCCACGCGCGGACGTATTGCCCCGGGCCGAGCTGCGACGGCGCGAGGAGTGGCACGGCGACGAACGGGACCGGCAGCCAGCCGCGGTTGCGGAACAGCACCGCGCCGAGTGCGGCGGCGCGCGTCTGCTCGGCCGCGGAGACCGACGCGTCGGTCTCCGCGGCGTCGGCCGCGGCGGGGGCGTGAGGGGCGGTCGTCACCCGCGCAAAACTATGCGGTCCGTGCCGGTGCGGGCTGGCCCCGGCCGTCCGGGTCGACCGCGGCGCGCGTCAGCCGCGCCGTGGGCCGGCGACGCCGAGCTTGTCCGCCTCGCGGCCGTCGTCGTTGCCGGCGCGGTCTGCGTCCGCGGCGTCATCGTCGCTCGCGCCCACGTCGTCGCCGATCGTGTCGCGCACCCAGAGCAGCTTGATCGGGACGAGCACGGCCGCCGTAACGGGCACCGCGACCATCAGGCCGAGGAAGCCGAAGACGAGCGTCATCAGGGCCTGCGAGACGAGCGTGAGTGCGGGCGGCAGGTCCATGGCCCCGCGCATCAGGAACGGAATGAGGAAGTTGTTCTCCATGAACTGGATCGCCCAGAACGCGATCAGCACGTAGAGCGCCTTCTCCGGCGAGTCCACGAACCCCATCGCGAGCGCCGGCACCGCGGAGAGGATCGGACCGACGGTCGGAATGAACTCGAGCAGCCCCGCGATGAAGCCGAGCGCGAAGGCGGCCTTGACGTGCAGCAGGAGCATGGCGACGCTCACGGTCGCGCCGATCACGGCCATCGCGATGAGCTGCGTCACGAGCCACTTGCGCAGCACGGCCGAAATCTCGGTCAGCACCTCGCCGGCCTGCTTGCGGGCGCGGTGCGGGAAGAGGTGCATCAACCCATCGTGGTACGTGTCGGGCTCCGCGCCGACGTAGACGGCCAGGAAGATGATGAGCAGCAGGCCGCTCACTACCGTGACCGTCGACGAGAGGAACGGGAACAGGTACTTGGTCGCGCTGGACAGCTGATCGCCGAGGCGGGCCTTGAGGCTCTCGGTCGCGGACGGCGCGCCGCCGGTGTTCGGCTGCGCGACGGCCTGGGCGGCCGCGGCCGCGGCGACGGCGGCGGTGCGCGACCCGGGTTGCGCCGTGCCCACGGGAGTCGCCGCCGCTCCGGATTTCGTGTCGGCCGCCGCCGCAGCGCTGCCCGGGGGCGCGGCCTGGCTGCGCAGCATCGAGCCGATCAGCGTGCCCTGGTGCGTGCTCACCCACTTGTCGACCTTGTCGAGCGCGGCCGGGAGTTGCTGACGGAGCGTCCCGAGCTGATCGGTCAGGGTCGGGGCGATCCACGCGCTCACGCCACCGATTGCGCCGAGCGCGCCGAGGACGACGAGCGCGGACGCGACGCCGCGGCGGATCTTGAAGCGCTCGAGCTTGTCGACCACGGCCGCCACGGCCAGCCCGAAGAGGACGCCGAGGAAGACGACGAACAGGAGCGAGTTGGCGAACCAGACGAGCTGGCCGAGGACGTAAATCGCGAAGACGATTGCGGCCGCGCGGCCGACGTCGCGGCTGCGCCACCCGTGCGCCCGGTCGCGGCGCTCGCGCACCCCGAGTGGTGGGCCGGTGAGCGGGCGGGTCGCGGAGGGACCGGAGAGCGGCAGGTCGGCCGTTCGGCGCGCGGACGCGCCGCCGGCGTCTGGGATGACGGAGGAAGACATGTAGCAGGAACGTGGCAAGCGAGGTGCCGCATGCGGCCGGTCCGCATGCGGACCGGCCGGGGGATTGACTTCGGGGCGGCGTCGTGCGGCCTTGCGGACGTGTCCCGACCAACCTTCGCCTACCTCGACGCGCCCGACGCCACGGCGCGCTTCCTCGCCGCGCTGACCGACGGTCCCGCCGGCGCCCCGCGTACGCGCGACCTCGCCCTCGACACCGAGGCGGCGAGCTTCCACCGGTTCGCCGATCGCGTCTACCTCATCCAGCTTACCGCACGCCTCGCCGACGACGCGACGCCCGGCGACCGCGAGGTGAGCGCGGTCATCGACCCGCTCGGCGCGGGCCCGCTCCCCGCGCTCGGTGCCCTCGTCGAAGACCGCGCGGTGCAGAAGGTCTTCCACGACGCCGACTACGACCTGCGTCTGCTGCGGCAGGACTATGGCTGGCAGGTGGCGAACGTGTTCGACACACGGATCGCGGCGCAGCTCCTGGGCGAGCGCGCGTTCGGGCTCGCCGCGCTGTTGGAGCAGGAGTTCGGCGTGAAGCTCGACAAGAAGCACCAGCGTGCCGACTGGTCGATGCGCCCGCTCACCCCGGACATGCTCGACTACGCGGCCCAGGACACCTACTGGCTGCTCGGCCTGCGCGACCGGCTGCGCGGCCGCCTCGGGCGGCTCGGGCGGCTGGCGTGGGCGGAGGAGGAGTTCGCGCGCCTCGAACAGGTGCGGTGGGCGCCGGAGGACGCGGCCGAGGCGTACCTGCGCGTCAAGGGCGCGCGCGACCTCTCGCGCCGCGAACTGGCGCTGTTGCGCGAGCTCGTCCGCTGGCGCGACGGGGTCGCGCGCGACCTCGACCGCGCGACGTTCCGCGTCGCGGCCAACGACGTCCTGCTCGAGGTCGCGCGCCAGGCGCCGCGCACGCGCGAAGCGCTCGGCGCGATCAAGGGCGTTCCCCGGGGGTCACTCGACGGACGGACGGGCGAGATGTTGGACGCGGTCCAGCGCGGGCTCGCGGTGCCCGAAGCCGAGTTGCCGCGCTTCCCGCGCGCGCCGCGCTGGGACCGGGACACGGATTTCGACGCGCGCGTCGGCCGTCTGCGGGCCGTGCGTGACGCCGCGGCTGCGCGGCTGTCGCTCGATCCGGGCGTACTCTGCTCCCGCGAACGCCTGGAAACGATCGCGCGCCGCCGTCCGACGACGCTCGACGAGTTGGCCGAGGTGCCGGACCTGCGTCGGTGGCAGATCGGCGAGCTGGGCGACGGATTGCTCAAGGCGCTCCGGTCGACGGCGGACCGCGGGTCCGCCGAGCCTGAGTCCGCCGAGCGCGGATCCGCGGACCGCGGCGTCACGGCTGGCGAGCGTTCGCCGTACCGCGATGATTGAAGTGCTGCTGCCGGAGCCGCCGGCCGATGACCGTCGCCTGCAGCGGCTCTGCTGCGGCGGCCATGTGGCGGGCCTGCCACATCGGTTCCACGATGTTGCGCCGACCCCGCGCGCCTCGAAACCACTCCCGCACGGCTAACCTGTTGCCACGCAAGGTATTCCACGGTGAAACGCGCCAGGCGCTCACCGAACGGCGACGGCGCGGCGCCGGGTACGACGCGTGCACCGGGGGAAAGTGTCCTGCACCCCGCGCCTCCCGGAGCTGACGATGGCCAGCGTTCTCCCTTTCGATCCCGCGTTTCGCCGCCGCACCCCCGCCGCCCGTCGGGCCGTCGCCGCTCCGCCGGCGCGCCCGACGCCGCTGCCCCGCCGTGCGTTGCGGGCGGTCGGCTCCGCGGCGATCGGCGCGACGCCGGTGATCTCGGAACCCGTCCTCGCGCGGCGGTTCTTCACGGCGGCGCTCCTCGTCGCGATCGTAGACCTTCTGGCGAAGGCGCTCGCGGCGGCGGTGCTCCCGCTCGGGCACCTGTTCGGACACGGACCGGTCGCGCTGATGCTCGCCTACAACACGGGGACGGCGGGGGGGATGTCGCTCGGAGAACACACGCGGGCGATCAACCTGGTCTCGACGGGGGTCGTCGTCGGGCTGCTGGTGATGCTCGTGCCGACGCTCGCGCGGATCGACCGGCGGTCGACGGCGTGGCTCGCGCTCGTGGTCGGGGGGGGACTCGGGAACCTCGCGAGCCTGGCGACGTCGCCGAAAGGCGTCGTGGATTTTCTCGTGCTCCGGGTGGGAGAGCGGGCGATCGTCGTGAACGTCGCGGATCTGGCGATGTGGGTCGGCTTGGCGTTTTTGGCGAGGACGGGGTTGGAGTTGGTGAGGGAGATCAGGGTGAGAGGGGGGAAGACGTTGGTTCAGGCCGGGCGTTAGGCGGGGCAGGTAGGGCGACGGGTGGTTCGAGGCGGGTGAGGCGGCCGGTCGGGCACGGGTGGGGACCGGCCCTGACCCTGTCGTTCAGTCAGCCGCGGTTCCCGTCCCGTGGCCCCGCCCCGATCCGGCCAGCGTCGCTAAAAGCCGAGGTACGCCCTCACCCTCGGCTCGATCCGCTCCGGCGTCCACGGCGGCGACCAGACGAGATTCATCTCCACGTCGCCCACGCCCGGCAGCGCCCGCAGCTGGTCTTCCGCCTCTTTCATGATGTCCGGCCCGGACGGGCACCCGGGCGACGTGAGGCTCATGTCGACGCGGACCAAATCGCCGGCGACGTCGATCTCGTAGACCAGCCCGAGGTCGACGATGTTCAGGTTGAGCTCGGGATCCTTTACGCGGCGGAGGGCGAGCTTTGCCTGGTCGCGCGTGACCGCGGGCGCGGCGTCGAGGTCGGATGGCGGTGCGGCGGCCGGGTCGTGCTCGGTGGGAAGGTCGGGGGTCGACATGCGTGGCTTACCCGCGGCGCTTCGACGAGTGCCCGTGCTTCGTGCCGGCGCTCTTGCCGCCCGACTTCGCCGCGGAGTGCTTGGCCTTCGCGCTCGACCCGCCGGGCGATGCGTGGCTCGCACCGTGGTGGCTCCGGCCGCGCGACTCGTGTGCCCCCTTGCCGGCGTGCTTGTGCGAGCGGCTCGCGCGCCGGGACGCGTGACGCGCGCGCGCGGGGGCGCGGTTCCATCCCGCTTCGTCGTCGGCGCGGAAGCTCGCCGGCATTTCGTGCACCCCGCGCGGGTCGTCGAGCACCGCCAACTCCGCCGCGTCCGCGAGGTCCGCGCGTACGTCCGCGATCACCTTCGCCGGCCGGGCGGCGCGCGCCTCGTGTACCCGGTTCGTGAGTAGCACGACGAACATGTTGCGGTCCGGGTCGATCCAGATCGACGTGCCGGTAAAGCCCGTGTGGCCGAACGCGTTCTCGCCCATGAGCGAGCCGCACGAGCCGCTCGTGCTGCCGTTGGTGCACGTGTCCCAGCCGAGCGCGCGCGAGCCCGTGGCGCGTCGCGTGAAGAGGCGGACCGTACTGTCGGCGAACACCCGGACGCCGGCGTACTGCCCGCCGTTGAGCAGGGTCTGCGCGAAGATCGAGAGGTCGGCCGCGGAGCTGAACAGGCCCGCGTGCCCCGCGACGCCGCCCAGCGCGTACGCGTTCTCGTCGTGCACCTCGCCGCGGAGCGGGTAGCCACGCGGGGGCGACACCTCGGTGGGCGCGATCCGGTTGCGCAGCGGGGCGGGGGGGCGGAAGTCCGTGTCGTTCATGCCTAACGGTCCGTAGACCCGCCGGGCGAGGAACGCGTCCAGCCGCTCCCCGCTCACCGTCTCGGCGATGAAGCCGAGGACGTCGGCGCCGAGGTCCGAGTACTCGTAGCAGTCGCCCGGGTGGCAGTAGATCGGCGTCTCGAGCACGATGCGGCGCGCCTCGGCCGGCGACGACGTGAGGCGCCAGAGGTCGCGCCCCGCGGGCAGCCCGGAGCGGTGCAGCAGCAGGTGCCGGACGGTGACGAGGTCCTTGAGGCCGCCGGAGAACGCGGGGAGGTAGTGCCGGACCGGGGCGTCGAGGTCGATCTTCCCCTCGTCGTAGAGCACCATGATCGCGGCCGTGGTGCCGACGACCTTGGTGAGCGAGGCGAGGTCGTAGATCGAGTGCTCGTCGGCGTTCGGGCTGTCGGCCGTCCATCCGAGGTGGCCGTAGCCGCGCTTGACGACCGCGTACCCGCCGCGCCCGACGACGACCGCCGCGCCGGGGTAGCCCCCCGCCGCGATCCCGCTCAGCACCACGCGGTCGACCGCCGCCAGCCGTTCGGCCGACATGCCGACCGTCGTCGGGTTACGGAGCGGGAGTCCCTCGGAGAGCGGGGAGGTGAGCGCGGCCGCCGTGGGCGCGACCGCGCGAAGCGCGTCGACGGCCTTGCCGACGAACGTGCCGGACGTGCCGAGCACCGCGAGCGCGGCGCCGGTGACGAGAGGCCGGAACGACACCAGGAACTCCTGAACGGCAGACGCCAAAACGGCAACCGGGGGCCGCGGTGTGCGGCCGCCCGGTCAGGACAGCAAGTACGACGGGTACGCCAGCGGGTACTGCCAAGTAGATCTTGCGCCCAACCCGCGTGCCCGTCAAGCGGGCCGGCCCGTCGTCGCTCAGCTTCCCCAGGTCGTCGTGGCCGAGGTCGCGTGCGACGCCGGGTGGTACCCGGCGCTGTCGTCGGCGTTCTCGGGCGGCGGGCGCTTGCGCAGCTTCCGCTGCTCGGGCACGAGCGACTTGTGGATCGCGAGTGCGGCGATCGCGCCGTCGGCCGCCGCGGCGATGCCGAGCTGCGGGCCGGGGACGAGGTCGCCCGCCGCGAACACGTTGTACACCGACGTGTGGAACGCGTCGTCGACGACCGCGTGTCCGTTCTCGTCACGCTCGCAGCCGAGCTGCGCGGCGAGGTCGTCGGCCGGGTACTGGCCGATCGCGTAGAAGACCTTTTCGACGCCGAGCGTGCTGCCGTCGACGAAGTGGAGCGAGCGGAGCGCCCGGTCGCGGAAGTTCAGCTCGCGGATCGGCGTGGTGATGACGGGGATGCCGTTGACGTCGAGCTTGTCCGCGAGCTCCTCGTCCATCTCGGCGTCGTGGCCCGCGGTGCAGACGGTGATGTCCTCGGTCCACGTCGTGAGGTTGAGCGCCATCCCGACGGCCTTGCGGCCCCAGCCGAGGACGACGGTCTTCTTGCCGCGCGCGTCGTAGCCGTCGCAGTCGGGGCAGACGTGGGCCTTGTCGCCGTAGATCTGTTCGAGGCCGGCGACCCGCGGCCACACGTCGCGCATGCCGATCGCGAGCAGGAGCCGCCGCGCGTAGACGGGCGTGGTGTCGGCGTGCAGCGCGTTGTCGTCGGGCGCGCGTTCGTGACTCGGCCCGTGGCCGTCGCGGTCGGCCTTTGTCTCGGCGATCGGGTCGTACTCGATGAGGAACCGGTCGCGGTCCTCGCAGCGCGCCTGGACGACGAACCCGTTAACCAGCTCGACGCCGAAGCGGCGGGCCTCGTCGCGGCCGGCCTTGCGCAGCTCGGCCGGCGTGATGTTGGGCAGGCCGAGGTAGCCGTTGACGCCCCGGGTCTCCCAGTTTCTCGGGTCGCCGGAGTCGATGAGGGCGACTCGGTGCAGGTAGCGTCCGAGCCAGATCGCCGCGGAGAGCCCGGCCGGGCCGCCGCCGACGATCACAACGTCGTAGGGTTCGGTCATATGACGCTCCGCGGGGCAGGGGGTGTGCCATACGGGGCGCGAACGACTGGACCCCCGCTTTCGCGGGGGTGACAACCTGAAAGGCCGTCACCTCCGCGAAAGCGGGGGTCCACATCTTCGATCTTCGATCCGCTTACAGATGCCCGGCCGGCACGGCGTAGATCAGGCGTGCGGTGGCCTGGTCCGCGGCGGACAGCCCGCGCACGCGGACGCGAGCGGCCATCACACTCGTCGGGTCGTTCGTGTGGTCGAGGCCGAGGAGGTGTCCGACCTCGTGCAGGGCGATCGCGCGCACCTGCTCTTCGTCGAGCGGGTTGCCGTCGTTGTGGTGAAGCGCGATCGTGATGTTCGCGTCGGTCATCCACCAGTTCTCGTCCCGCGACCAGACGGTGCGCCCCGAGATGGGCTCGCGGAAGCGGTCCGTCCAGCCCACGTGCACCTCCGCGGCGCTGGAGTCGTGGACGAAGCGGAAGCGTACGGGGACGCCGACCCGCGTCCACTCGGCGAACGCGTCAACGACGCGCGCGAGGTAGGCGGGGCGCCAGTCGGCGACGCCCGGGGCGGCGCCGACCCAGACGGTGAGTGGCCGTTCGACGCGGTCCGGCCAGCGGACGACGGCGGAGTCGCGCACGCGGAGGATCTCGCCGATGTACGTGCCGGCCGCGCCGAGCGCGAGGCGCTCGCGGGGCGTCGTCGGGACGGGCACGGTGGTCGACGCACTCGTCGAATCGGTGGGTGCGGGAACGACGACGGGCGGCGACCGCCGCGGGAGTGCGGGAGCCAGCGTCGCGGCCACGTTGCCCGTCGAGGTTGTGACGACGGAGCCGGTCGGCGTTGGGCGGCCCGCGAGCGCGATCGCCGCGAGCGCCGCGCCGACCGCGAAGACGACACGCGCGACGTGCGAGGTGGGGCGCTGGGATGTGCGGACCGGGCGCTGCTGCATCGGGGAGACCCGCGTGCGCGAGGGAGGGGTCGTGCCGGAAAAATCGCGGCCGTCCGACGCGCAGGATTACAGGGCCTGGCGGAGCCGGTCAGCCGTCCGTCGTCGGGAGTGTCGGCGCCTGGGAGAAGAACTCCACCGCAGCGGGGTACGCTGCGGGGACGTCTCGCGAGGGCATGGGCCGGGCGCGCAGCGCACGACTGCGTGGGGCCGACGGGAGAGGGACCGTCGTCGCACGGGCGACGGCGCGGTCAGGTACGACGGCGTTGCGGCGGGCCAGGAGCGTGGGCACGCGCATGCCGCGGTCGCGGAGTGACAACGCAATGTTCGCTGCGCGGGCGTGTTTGCCTCGTGACATGCGTCACACGAGCGTCGCGGATGCGCGGCGATCGTGACGCGTGGGCCCACCGCGCGGGCCCACAACGACGAACCGCGGGGGCGTTGGGGCCCACGCGGTTCGGTAAACGTTAGGCGGGCCCGGGCACGTCAGTTCCGCCCGACCTCGGCCGGCGAGGCGCCCGCGGTGTCGGCCGCGTCGGCACTCAGGCGCTCCGCCGCGTCGGCCGGCTCGGCGGGGGCGCGGGCCGCGTCGAGCACGGCGTCGGGCACGACGTAGGCCGCCGACTCGCGGAGGGCGGCCGCGACCGCGCGCCGCGTGTCGTCGACGCGCTCGGCGCGGCCGGCGAGCAGCAGCCGTTGGGCGCGGAAGCGCTGGCCGCTCTCGACGCAGAACAGGTCGCAGAGGGCGAGTTCGTGCGCGCATGCCGCCGCGCCCTGCGCCCCGCCGCCGCGCTCGTCGATCAGCTTCTGCGTGCGGGCGATCGTGGCCGCGCGGGCGTAGAGCTCGATCGCCATGTTCGCGAGGCGCTCGACGACGAACTGGCGCTCGACGAGCTTCCTGCGGTGCTGCAGGACGGCCGCCTCCGCGGCCGCCTTGAGCTCGGCGACGTGCTTCTCGAGGAAGCGCTTGTGCGGCAGCAGGCGCCCGTGCAGGCGCACGCCGACGCCGTCGGCGAGCGGGGCGGCGCCTAACGGGGCGGCGGCCGAGCGGACGCGGGCGGTGACGCGCTCGGTCGCGTAGCCGGCGACGACGTTGAAGTCGTGGATCGGGTTCTTGAGCGCGCGGCCGACCGCTTCGAGTCGGTCGGCGGGCTCCTGCACGCCGTTGAGCGCGACGAAGAGCCGGAGCACGTCGTTGGCGCCCTCGAAGATGCGGTTGATGCGCGCGTCGCGGAGCATGCGCTCGTAGGGCCACGGCTTCACGTAGCCGCGTCCGCCGGCGATCTGGACGAGGTCGTCGGTCGCGCGCCAGACGAGCTCGGAGGCGAACACCTTGGCCGCAGCGGCCTCGAGCGAGGCGTCGACGGCGGGGTCGTCGAGGGCGGCCGAGAGGTGGCCGACGACGGCGTCGCAGGCGTAGGCGTCGGCGGCGTTGGATGACAGCTTGCGCTGCGTGATTTCGAAGGCGGCGAGCGGGGCGCCGAACTGGACGCGCTGCTCGGCGTAGCGCGCCATCTCGCCGACGACTTCCTTCGTGCTCTGCCCGCAGCCGGCGGCGAGGGCGAGGCGGCCGCCGTTGAGCACGTGCACGGCGACGGAGAAGCCGCGGCCGACGGTGCCTAACACGTGGTCGTCGGGGACGCGCAGGCCGTCGAAGGCGAGCTCGGCCTGCGTGGAGCCGCGGATGCCCATCTTGCGCGCGGTGCCGACGACGCGGAAGCCGGGCATGTCGGGGCGGACGATGAACGCGGTCGGCTTCTGCGTGGGCCGGCCGTCCTTGCCCGCGACCGGCGTCTGCGCGAAGACGGTGATTACGCCTGCGCGGTGGGCGAGGCCGATCCAGTGCTTGCGGCCGGTGATGCGCCACGCGCCGCCGTCGGGGTCGCGCTCGGCGCGGGTGACGATGTGCTGCGCGTCGGAGCCGGTCTCGGGCTCGGTGAGGGCGTAGGCGGCGAGGGTCTCGCCGCGGGCGAGCATCGGGAGGTAGCGCGCCTTCTGCTCCTCGGTCCCAAAGAGGACGAGCGGCTTGCAGCCGAGCCCCGCGTGTACGCCGAGCAGCACGCCGAGCGACGGGTCCGCGGCTGCGACGGCGCCGAAGACGCGCGCGTAGCCGGTGTTGGACAGGCCGGCGCCGCCGTACTCGCGTGGCACGGTGATGCCGAGGAGGCCGGCCTCGGCGAAGGCGCGGATCGTCTCCTCGGGGATGGTCTCCTCTTCGTCGAACCGGGCCGAGTCGATGAGGCCGCCCGCGCGCATGGCGTCGAGCGCGGCGAGGAGCCGGCGCACCGTGCGGGCCTCGTCGGGGCGGGTGCGCTCGAGCGGGTCGGGGTAGGGGAAGAGGAGCGCGTCGTCGATGCGGCCCGAGAACAGGCCGCGGAGGAAGGACGGCTTGGGGCTGCGGGCGTCGGGCGGGCGCGTCTCGGACATGCGCCGTAGTACCCGCAAGTGCTGGTCTCGACGTCACGCGGGGCCGCCGGGGATTGCCGGCGGCCCCGCGTGCTGGACCGGTTGGGTGTGTCGTGCGGGGGCTACGGGACTGTGACGGTGACCGTGGCCGGCGTGCCCTGCGGCGCGCCCGACGCGTCGAGCGCCTGCACGGTGAGGGTCGTCGTCCCGGACGATACGGCGGTCACCTGGGTCGACTGGCTGCTCGTCGCGGGGGTCGTGGCGACCGCGGGATTGCTCGACGTCAGGTTGAAGGTGCGGCCCGAGAGCGTGTTGTTGAGGGCGTCGCGCGCGACGAGCGTGAGGGCCGCGCTGCTACCGGCGTTGACCGTGATCGTCGTGATCGTCGCGCCCGTGGCGTCGCGGACGATCACGTTCGCAGTCGGCGCGAGCACCGAGACGGTGACCGAGGCGCTCCGCTTCCCGAGGGTCGAGTAACCCGGCACGATGTCCACCGTGGCGGTGACCGTCGTGTTGTACCCCGCGGTGACCGGCGTGGCGAGCCCGGTCAGACTGTCGATGGCGAGCACCGTCGGGTATGCCGAGGTCCAGATGACACGACGGGTGACCGTGTTGAGCAGGCTGTCGGTGACCGTGGCCGTGAACGGCAGCGTCTGCCCGGTATAGATCGTCGGCGCGGTCGGGGTGATGCTGATGTTGGTGACCGGCGTCGGGGTGACGGTCGCGAGCACGGAGTCGAGGACCGGGGAGGCGCCCGGGCCGTTGTCGACCGACGCGACGATCCACGTGGTCCCGACCGTGAGCGGCGTGATGACGCCGACCGCGCTGATCGAGAGGACGGTCGGGGTGCGCGCGGTCCAGGTGATCGCGCGGTTGCCGATGCCGGCGCCCGTAGAGTCGTAGATCGCCGCGCCGATCGTGTTGGTCGCGCCGACGCGGTAGATCGGGGTGCGCGAGCTGATGACCACCTGCTTCGCCTGCACCGGGCGGACGGTGATCATCGCGCTGTCGCGCTTGCCGCTGTTCTGCCCGACGATGTACGCGGTGCCGTACGTTACACCGATTACCAGCCCGCTCGTCGCGCTAACGGTCGCGACGCTCTGGTTGGTCGACGAGAACGTGATGTTGTAGCGCGAGTTGCCGGTCAGCGCGCGGTTGCCGTCGTAGGCGGTGCCGAACGCCGTCGCCGTCTGGTTGACGGCGATGGTGGTCGGGGCGACGGTCACGGTCACGCGCGAGACCGAGTGCACGCCGGTGAGGAACGTGCATGCGCTGGCCGCGAACGCGGCGAGGGCTGCCGTCAGGAGGGTGCCGGTCGCGCGAAAGCCGGTCGTGCGGAGGAGCCGCATGATCGTGAAGGAGTGATTGACGGAACGGAACTACGGATCACCCGAGCAACTGCGCGGTGACCGCCTCGGGGGTGTGGGCCGGGAGGCCACACGTCGAGTGTCGGCAAATGTACGCCGCCACGGCGTGTGCGCCGGCGTCGCGGCCGGCTGCCACGGCGGCGGGCGACGCCCCGATACCCGCGAACTCGGCCGTGGTGCCCCCGGTCACGACGAGCGCCGGGACGAAAGGTTGCGCCGCGGCGTCGGCGAGCGCCCGTAGCGCGGGCGCTCCGGGCTCACCTGCGAGCACGACGGTAGTCGCGCCGTGGACGGCGAGGTCGGCGGCCTGGAGGAGCTGGCCGAACGCGACAGCGTGGCGCGCCATCGGTTCGGCGAAGTCGACGAGCACGCGGTCGGCGATGGTCCGCCACGCCGCCGCGTCGTCCAGCTCCGCCATGTGGAGCAGCAGTTCGACGGCGAGTGAGGTCCCCGACGGGATGGCGTTGTCGGTGGGCTCGCGCGGCCGCGTGACGAGGCGCTCGGCGTCGCGCGCGGTGTCGAAGAACGTGCCGCGCTCGTCGTCCCAGAACGCATCGACGGTGGCGCTGGTGACGGCGCGGGCGAGGGCGAGCCAGCGCGGGGCGAGGGTAAGGGCGTGCAGGGCGAGGAAGCCGAGGGCGAGCGCGGCGTGGTCGTCGAGGAAGCCGGGGATCTTGGTGCGGCCGTCCTTGTGGACACGCTGCACCCGGCCCGACCCTGCGTCGACGAAGGTGCGGGCGAGGAAGTCGCCCGCGCGCTCCGCGGCCGCGCGATCGGCCGGGCGGCCGAACACGCGGGCGGCGTCGGCGACGGCGCGGAGCATGAGGCCGTTCCAGCCGGCGAGGATCTTCTCGTCGCGGCCGGGGCGGACGCGGTGCTCGCGCGCGGCGAGGAGGGCGGGTTTGGCGCGGCGAACGGCGTCGGCGAGCGCGGCATCTGGGCCTTCTTCGGCCGCCCACGGCCGGTCGCGGTCGACGAGGAGGATGCTCTTCCCCTCGAAGTTGCCGGCGGGGGTGACTTCCCAGTATTCGCGCAGCGCGGGCGCTACGGCGCCGAGCCCGGCGTCGGCGAGCGCGGTTTCGAGCTCCGTGGGGGTCCAGACGTAGAACCGGCCCTCGTGGCCCTCGCTGTCGGCGTCGAGGGTGCTGTAGAAAGCCCCTTCGAGCGCGGTGCCGGCGGGCACGGTCATCTCGCGGGCGAGCCAGTCGAGGGTTTCCTCGACGACGCGGCGGACTTCGGGGTCGCCGCCGTTCGGGCCGCCGGTCGCCTGCCAGAGGTGGACGCCGTGGCGCACGAGGAGCGCGTTGTCGTAGAGCATTTTCTCGAAGTGGGGCACGGTCCACTCCGCGTCGACGCTGTAGCGGGCGAAGCCGCCGCCGATCTGGTCGTAGATGCCGCCGCGGGCCATCGCGCGGAAGGTGGCGAGCGGGATTTCGAGCAGCTCGGGGTCGCCGCCGTTCGGGCCGCCCGTGCGCGCCCACTGTGTGAGCAGGAACTCCATGGCCATCGTCGCCGGGAACTTGGGGGCGCCGGCGAGGCCGCCGCGCTCGGCGTCGACGCGCGAGACGACGGCGCGGGCGGCGCGCTCGAGGGTGCGCGGCGTTAGGCCGGCGGCGGGCGCGCCGGTGGTGCCGCCGGCGAGGCCGCGCTCGGCCTGCGCGTACATGGCGCGGAGCGAGGCCGTGGTGCGGGCGACGTCGTGGCGGCGGGTGCGCCACGCGTCGCTCACGCTTTCGAGCACCCGGCGGAAGGACGGTATGCCGTGGCGGTCGTCGGGCGGGAAGTACGTGCCCGCGACGAAGGGTTCGCCCTCCGGGGTCAGGAAGACGGTCATCGGCCAGCCGCCGTGGCCGGTCATCGCCTGGAGCGCGGTCATGTAGACCGCGTCGACGTCGGGGCGCTCCTCGCGGTCCACCTTGACGTTGACGTAGAGGGCGTTCATCAGGCGCGCGGTCTCCTCGTCCTCGAACGACTCGCGCTCCATGACGTGGCACCAGTGGCACGCCGCGTAGCCGACGCTGAGGAGCACGGGCCTGTCGTCGGCGCGGGCGCGGGCGAAGGCCTCGTCGCCCCACGGGTACCAGTCGACGGGGTTGTGGGCGTGCTGGAGGAGGTACGGGCTCGACTCGGCGGCAAGGCGGTTGGGCATGCGGGGGGTGCGGCGGCGGGCCGGATTATGTTGGGCGCATGCGAAACGTAGTGTGGGCCGAGGTGGGGCTCGTGGCCGTGGGGGGGGCGGCGGGGTGCGTGGCGCGCTACCTCGTGTCGCTGGCCGCGCAGCCGTGGTCGGCGGCGTTTCCGTGGGGGACGTTCGGGGTCAACGTGTTCGGGTCGTTTCTGCTCGGCGTGCTCGTGGGGGCGTTGCCGCCGGGGGCGCCGGCGCGGGTGGCGCTCGGGACCGGGTTTTGTGGCGGGTTTACGACGTTCTCGACGTTCGGGGCGGAGGCGGTGGCGCTCGTCGGGCGCGGGGCGGTGGGGCGGGCCGGCGGGTACGTGGCGGGGAGCGTCGTCGTCGGGGTGCTGGCGGCGGCGGCGGGCGGGGTGGTGGGGCGGGCGGTTTCGCGTTAGGCGTCGGCCGGGAGGGGGCGGCGCGCGGCCCGGGGGGGGGGGGGGGGGGGGGGGGGGGGGGGGGGGGGGGGGGGGGGGGGGGGGGGGGGGGGGGGGGGGGGGGGGGGGCCCTCCCCCCGGGGGGGGCGGGCGGGTGGGCCCCCCCCCCGCCGACCCCGCGGTCTGCCGGCCTGTTACGCCGCCGTCCGCCCCACGAGCGACCGCAGCACGTAGGGCAGGATCCCGCCGTGCTTGTAGTACCGCAGCTCCTCGGGCGTGTCGATGCGCGCGCGTACCTGGAAGCGCGTCTCGCTGCCGCCCTCGCCCGTCGCGACGACGGTGAGCAACTGCCGTGGCCGGAGCGTGTCGTCGAGCCCCTCGACGGCGAAGGTCTCGAAGCCGGTGAGGCCGAGCGTCTGCCGCGTGTCGTCGCCGGTGAACTCGCAGGGGAGCACGCCCATGCCGACGAGGTTGGAGCGGTGGATGCGCTCGAACGACTCGGCGACCACGGCGCGCACGCCTAACAGCACCGTGCCCTTGGCCGCCCAGTCGCGGCTCGAGCCCGTGCCGTACTCCTTGCCGGCGATGATGACGAGCGGCGTCCCCTTCTGCTGGTACTGCATGGAGGCGTCGAAGATCGACACCGGCGCGCCCCCGGGCTCGGTCGTCGTCCAGCCGCCCTCGGTGCCGGGGACGAGCTCGTTGCGGAGGCGGATGTTGGCGAACGTGCCGCGCATCATCACCTCGTGGTGGCCGCGGCGCGCCCCGTACGAGTTGAACTCGCGCGTCTTCACGCCGTGCGCGATGAGCCACTTCCCCGCGGGGCTCGCCGCCGCGATGTTGCCGGCCGGCGAGATGTGGTCGGTGGTGATCGAGTCGCCTAACATGGCGAGCGCGCGCGCGCCCCGGACCGGCTTGACGCCCGGCGGGTCCATCGTCATCCCCGCGAAGTAGGGCGGGTTGGCGACGTAGGTGCTCTCCGCGTCCCACGCGTAGGTCGCGCCCGTGGGCGCCTGGAGCGCGCGCCACTCCTCGCTCCCCTCGAACACGTTCGCGTACTGCCGCGCGAACAGCCCGCCGTCGACGTTGCGGTGGATCGTCTCCTCGATGTCGGTCGAGGACGGCCAGATGTCGCGCAGGAACACCGGCCCGTCGCTCCCGACGCCGATCGGCTCGCGCTCGAAGTCGACGTCCATGCGCCCGGCGATCGCGTAGGCGACGACGAGCATCGGGCTCGCGAGGTAGTTGAAGCGCGTGTGCGGGTTGACGCGCCCCTCGAAGTTGCGGTTGCCCGAGAGCACGGCCGCGACGACGAGCTTGCCCTTCTCGACCGCCTCGGCGATCGGCTCGGGCAGGGGGCCCGAGTTGCCGATGCACGTCATGCAGCCGTAGCCCGCGAGGTAGAAGCCGAGCTTGTCGAGGTCCTCGGTGAGGCCGGCCTTGTCGTAGTAGTCGGTGACGACGCGCGAGCCCGGCGAGAGCGTCGTCTTCACCCACGGCTTCGTGCTCAGCCCCTTGCGCACCGCGTTCCGGGCGAGGAGCCCGGCGCCCAGCATCACGCTCGGGTTGGACGTGTTGGTGCAGCTCGTGATCGCCGCGAGCACGACCGCGCCGTGGTGGAGGGTGAACTTCTGGTCGAGGTACTCGACCTCGACGCCCTCGTACTCGACCTCCTCGGGTGCGGTGGCGACGACCTCGGGCGCGAGCTGGGTCGCCGCGCTCACCTTGGTCGCGGCCGCGAGCTCGCCCTTCGCGCTCACCGTGCCGGCCTTGGCGAGCACCTCGTTGAGGTGGAGCTGGTAGGTCTCCTTGGCCTCCCGCAGCGGGATGCGGTCCTGCGGCCGGCGCGGGCCCGCGATGCTCGGCACCACCGTCGAGAGGTCCAGCTCCAGCGAGTCCGTGTAGACCGGGTCGGGCGTCTCGTCGGTACGGAAGAGGCCCTGCGCCCGCGTGTACGCCTCGACGAGCGCGACCTGCTCCTCGCTGCGCCCCGTAAGGCGCAGGTAGTTGAGCGTTTCCGCGTCGACGGGGAAGAAGCCCATCGTCGCGCCGTACTCCGGCGCCATGTTGGCGATCGTCGCGCGGTCGGCGAGCGAGAGGTTGCTGAGGCCCGCGCCGTAGAACTCGACGAACTTGCCGACGACCTTCTTCTTGCGGAGCATCTCGGTGACGACGAGCACGAGGTCCGTCGCCGTCGCGCCTAACGGCAGCCGCCCGGCGAGCTTGAAGCCGACGACGTCGGGCACGAGCATCGAGAGCGGCTGCCCGAGCATCGCCGCCTCGGCCTCGATCCCGCCGACGCCCCAGCCGAAGACGCCGAGGCCGTTGACCATCGTCGTGTGCGAGTCGGTGCCGACGAGCGAGTCGGGGTATGCGAGCGCGACCTCGCCGTCCTCCCCCTCGCGCACGAACACCACCTGCGCCAGGTACTCGACGTTCACCTGGTGGATGATCCCGGTGCCCGGCGGGACGACGCGGAAGTTGTTGAACGCCGTCTGCCCCCAGCGGAGGAAACGGTAGCGCTCCTGGTTGCGCTCGTACTCGAGCGAGACGTTGTCGAGGAACGCCTGCGCGGTGCCGTACTCGTCGGCCTGCACCGAGTGGTCGATGACGAGGTCGACCGGCTGCAGCGGGTTGATGCGCTGCGGGTCGCCGCCGAGCTGGGTGATCGCGTCGCGCATCGCGGCGAGGTCGACGACGCACGGGACGCCGGTGAAGTCCTGCAGGATCACGCGCGCGGGGCGGTAGGCGACCTCCTTCTCGGCGGGGGTCGACACGTCCCAGCGGGCGAGCGCCTCGACGTCGGCCTTCTTCACGAAGGCGTTGTCCTCGCCGCGCAGCAGGTTCTCGAGGAGGACCTTGAGCGAGAAGGGCAGGCGGTCGAGGGCGCCGCCGGAGAGCTCGCGTAGCGCGTCGAGCCGGAAGTAGCCGTACGTCCGGCCGCCCGCGGTGAGCGTGCTGCGGGCGCCGAAGGAGTTGGGGTGCGTCATGCGGTGGCCCTTGGGGCGGTGGCCCGGTGGCCGCGGCCGGCGGGTCCCTGCCCGCGTCGGAGCGCGTGAGCGCGGCCGCGATGTTCTGGACGGAGCCGCTGCGCGATGGCGCGCAGGCTAGGTCAATGTACACCGCGCGCCCCGGGGTGTCCTCCGGCGCGCTCAGGCCGCGCTCAGGGCGCCGTGCGTGGGAAGTAAAGGTGGAACGCGGTGCCCTCGCCCGGCGCGCTCTCGACCTCTACGCGGCCGCCCACGCCGGTGACCACCCCGTAGACCGTCGCGAGCCCGAGGCCGTACCCCTCCTGCTTCGTCGTGAAGAACGGCTCGAACAGGTGCGGCCGCACGTCGGGCGCGATGCCGTGGCCGGTGTCGCGGACCGTGAGGCGCAGGTCGCCGTCCGCGTGCGCCGTCTCGACCGCGACCGCGCCGCCGTCCGGGAGCGCGTCGCGCGCGTTGGTCACAAGGTTGAGCAGCACCTGCTCGACCTGTCCCGGGTCCGCCGTGATCGCGCCCGCGTCCGGCGCGAGGTCGACCGAGAGGCGCACCGCCGGGCCCGCGATGCGCCGGAGGAGGTCACGCATGCCCTGGACGACCTCGTTCAGCGCGAAGGTCGTCGGGCGCGACTCCTGGCGCCGCGCGAAGGTCAGCAGCTGGCGCGTGAGCGCGCGCCCGCGCCGCGCCGCGTCCGCCGCGTCGGCGAGGTCCTCGCGGACCGGGCTGTCGTCGGGCACGGCCGCCGCGGCGGACTCGACCGCCATCAGCATCACCGCGAGCAGGTTGTTGAAGTCGTGCGCCACGCCCGCCGCCAGCCGGCCCAACGCTTCCATGCGCTGCGCGCGCAGGCGCTCGCCCTCGACGCGGCGGCGCACGGTGACGTCGCGCGCGAACGAGTGCACCGCCGGACGGCCGTTCAGCCGCACCGCGGTCAGCGTGCCCTCGACCTCGACGCGGCGGCCGTCGGGCCAGCGGAAGCGGTTCTCGTACGCGCGCGCGGTCCCCTCCGGGGCCGCCGCCACCTCGGCGAGCAGCGCCGCGGACGCCGCCCGGTCTTCCGGGTCGACGAACTCGGTCCAGCGGTGCCCCCGGACGTCGTCGGGCGTGTAGCCCAGCCCGCGCATCGCCGCCCCCGCCGGGTTGATGAACTCGCATCGCTCCTCGGCGAACATCGCGACGCACTCGGGCAGCTGCTCCACGAGCGCGCGGTAGCGCGCCTCGCCCTCGCGCAGCTTCTGCTCGGCCTCGACCGCGGCGGTGACGTCCTGCGAGCTGGCGAACACGCCGACCACCTCGCCGTCGACGACGACCGGCATGACGGCCGCCCGCATCACGACCGCGTGCCCGTCGCGGTGGCGCATGCGGCACCTGTAGACGCCCGCGCGTCCCGCGAGCGCCGCGGAGAAGGCCCGCGCCGGCCCGTCGTCGCCGGCGACCTGCAGCTCGCGCAGCGGGCGCCCGCGCACCTCGTCGGGCGCGTAGCCGAGCACGTCGACGATGCGCCTGTTCGTGCGGCGCACGGTGCCGTTAGTCGCGAGCTCCCAGACGAGGTCCGGGTTCGCGTCGAACACGGCGCGGTCGAGCGCGGCGACGGACGCGACGCCCGCGCGCGCGGACTCCTCGCCCGGCGCCTCGGCCGGCACAGCGCCGTCGTCCGTCTTCGAATCGGTGCCCGTCTCCGTCATGACTCCTCGACGTCGGTCCGCGCCTGCCGCCCGTGCCCGGCCACGCGCGGTACCGCCGACGAGCCGCGCCATTGCCCGCGTCGTCACGAGGACGTTTGCTTGCGCAGCATGGATGATGCCGCACGTACGCTTCCGGCGCGCCCCGCCCCCGACGTCGTCGACCTCGCGCTCGAACTGATGCGTGCCGAATCCACCAGCGGCGCGGAGCAGGCCGCGGTCGCGGCGGTCGACGCACTCCTGCGCGACCGCGGGTGGCGCACGACGCGCGTCCCGGTGAGCGACGGGCGCGATGACGTGTTCGCGGAGGCGGACGGCGTGCCGGCCGAAGTGGTCCTCTCGACGCACCTCGACACCGTGCCCCCGTACACCCCGCCGCGTCTCGCCGACGGCCGCCTCTGGGGGCGGGGGGCGTGCGACGCCAAGGGCATCGCCGCCGCGATGATTTGCGCGGCCGAGCGACTCCGGGCGCGCGCGGTGCCCGTGGGCTTGTTATTCGTCGTCGGCGAAGAGACGACGCACGACGGCGCGCTCGCGGCCGACGCGGCGCAGCCCACGGTCGCGCCGCGCGTGCGCGCGCTCGTCAACGGCGAACCCACCGAGAGCACGCTCGCCACGGGCACCAAGGGCGCGCTCCGCTTCCGGCTGCGCACGACGGGGCGCGCCGCGCACTCCGCCTACCCGCACCTGGGCGACTCGGCGACGAGCCGGCTCGCCCGCCTGCTCGTCGAGCTCGAGGGCGTCGCGCTGCCGCACGACGCCGTGCTCGGCGCGACGACGATCAACGTCGGCGGCCTCGCCGGCGGCGTGGCCGACAACGTGATCGCGCCGTGGGCGGAGGCGCGGTGCATGGCGCGCCTCGTGACGCCGGAGGACGACGTGCGCCGCGCGCTCGAGGCGTGGCTCGCGCCGCACGTCGCGGCGGGGCGCGCCGAGGTCGCCTACGGCCCGATGGTGCCGCCGGTGCGGCTCGCGACCGTGCCCGGGTTCCGCACCGGCGTCGTCGCGTTCGCGACCGACGTCCCCGCGCTGCCGAGTTGGGGGACGCCGTACCTGTTCGGGCCGGGGTCGATCCACGTCGCGCACACCGACGGCGAGTACGTCGACGTGGCGGAGCTGCGCGACGCGGTCGGCGCGTACGAGCGGCTCGCGGTGGCGGCGTTAGGCGGCCCGGCCGGTCAGACGGCGCCGCCTTCCGCGCCGGCCGCGTCCTCGTAGTCGTCGTCCGCCTCGTACACCGCGGCGGGCTCGCGCACGTGCCGCAGTCGGGCGCGGGACGGCGGCTCGGTCGGCAGGTCCACGCCCTCGTAGATCTCGTCGAAGGTGAGCACGCCGCCGGCCGGGCAGGGCAGCGGCACGACGCTGCCGGCGCCCGCGATCAGCTCGCGTTCCCACGTGCCGTCGGCGTTCCGCCAGTGGCGGTGTACGGCCCGCCACGTCGTCTCGACGATCAGGTACGCGCCGAGCGTCGGGACTTCGGTGTAGCTCCCCAGCTTTTCCGAGAAGTCCGTGCGCTCCGTGCCGGGCGACAACACTCCGACGGCGAGGCAGGGGTCGTCCAGGTACAGCGCCTCGTCCGCAGGCGGGGGACCGCAGGACACCATGACATCCGGATAGTAGGTGTCCCCGCTGGGGTCTGGAGCTTGAACCCCTGACTGTGCATTTCGGAGCCGGTCCCGCGCGTGCGCACCCAGAGCTGGCCCGCGACGTTGCCGATGATCTTGCTGTGGCGCCGCGTTCCCCCGCTCATCGCGGTCGTTTCCATCGGGAACGCGTAGCCGTTCACGAATTCGTGACGCGTCTCAGACGCCTCCTCGAACTCGAGGTACTACTCGAAGGTCATCGGGCCGACCGGCCCCTCGTAGGGTTCGGGAGCGGGGATGGAATCGGGCAGCGTCATCGCGGTACCTCGGCGGCCGGAGTGAGCACGGACGCCGGAACGCCCGCGGGCCGAGAATACGCTCGGCTCGGCCCGCCTCGCAACTCGGCCGCGCGCGTGGCGGCGATCCGACGCTTACCGGATGAACTCGTAGAGCCCGATCAGCCCTACTACCGCGCCGCCGACCGCGACCGCGGTTCCGCCCGAGCCGCCGATGATCGCGCCGAGGATGAGTGCCGCGCCGCCGACGACCATGAGCGCCACGGGGCGGCCGGCGCGCGGGCCGGACACCGGTGCGGCCGCTGGCGCGACGGTGGCCGATGTCGCCGCGCGCGTCGCACCGACGCGGGCGCCGTCGAGCGTGGGACCGACCGGCGCGGCCGGCGGCGTCGACGCGGGCGCGACGGCGGGCGCGACGGCGGGCGCGACGGCAGTGGAATCGTCGACGACGGCCTGCGCGCCGGCAGCGGTGTTGGTCAGGAGGACCGCGGCGAACGCGGCGGCCGCAACCACCACGACCGAAACGCGACCGGCGGGGCCGCCGGGGAAACGACGGGGCATGAACGAGAGGGGTGGGGTGAAGCGGAGACTGCGGGAACGCGTCGGAAAGAACTGCGTCCGGCCCCCGCCGAGAAGCCACCTGCCGCGCGGCCGCGTTTCCGAGGTTGCGGCGACCCGGCCCGCTCCCGTCCGTCCCGTACGGCCCTTCCTCCGACCGGGGCACGTCAGATGTCCGCCACAACCGAGCCGACCACCACCGGCACCGCTGGTGCCGACGATGTCGTCCGCCCCACCACCCTCCCCGAAGGCGCGCGCCGGTACGCGATCTCGATTCCCATCAAGGCGCGCCACGACAACTGGATCGGCGGCACGTTCGTGCCGCTGGCCAAGGGGCAGTACTTGGCCGACCCGTCGCCGATCACCAGCCAGCACCTCTGAGATGCGGCCCATCGCGAACGACACGCTCTACGGGTTAGGCGCGGGCGTGTGGTCCAGGGACGGCGACACCGCATACCGCATGGGGCGCGGGATCAAGGCGGGGCGCGTGTGGACCAACTGCTCCCGCCTGTACCCGGCGCACGCGGCGTTCGGCGGCTACAAGCAGAGCGGCGTCGGGCGGGAGAACCACCGCATGATGCTCGACCACTACCAGCAGACGAAGCACGTGCTGGTGAGCTACTCGCCGAAGGCGTCGGGCTTCTTCTGAGCGGCGGGTTGGGAGGGTCGGGAGCACGTCCGGCCCCCCTGTCGTCCCGAGCGCAGCGAGGGGCCTACTTTCACCGGTGACGGGAGGCGTTGGGCGCGGATCGGCCGGCCCCGTCACCCCGGACGGCAGGTCCCTCGCGACGCTCGGGACGACATCAGACGGTCATCTCTCGTCATTACACCTGTGACCCCCGCCCGCATCGACATCCCCCCCGCCGCCGCGCTGCTCGACCGGCTCGCGGCCCAGCACGGTCCGCTCCTCTTCCATCGGTCGGGCGGGTGCTGCGACGGCAGCGCGCCGACGTGCTACCCGCGCGGCGAGTTCCGCGTCGGGCAGCGCGACGTCTACCTCGGCGACGTCGCGGGACCGTCGTTCTACATCGGCGACCAGCAGTACGCGCACCGGCAGCACACGCACCTCACGGTCGACGTCGTGCCCGGGCGCGGGGACGGCTTCTCGGTCGAGGCGCCCGAGGGCGTGCGCTTCCTCACGCGTTCGCGTTTGTTCGGGGACGCGGAGTGGGCGGCGCTCGAGGCGGCCGGCCCGGCGCCCCGCGGCGATGAGCGCGGCGGCGTGATGGGCCGCGCGACGGGCGTCCGCCCCGCGCCGGCGTGAGGCGCGGAACGCGCGCGATCGTCCGCGGACGCGTCGTCGCGTTCGGCGGCGCCGCCGGGATCGTACTGGCGAGCGCCGCCGCGAGGGCGCAAGCCACGGCGCCCCCGACCGCGCCCGACAGCGCGGCACGCGATTCGTCGCGCCGCGTCGCGCGCCTCGCCCCCACGGTGGTCGTCGCCGGCCGGCTCGCGCCCGCGGCAGCCACTGCGGGAGCGGCGAGCGCGGCTGCACGTGTCGACTGGGCCGAGTTCGGCGCGCCCGGGGCGGCGCTGCCCGCGGTGGGCGGCCCGGCGCCCGCGACCGCGCTCCTCTCGCGCCTCCCCGGCGTCGCGAGCTTCGACGACCAGGGCACGCGTGCGCAGCCCACGCTCGACGTGCGCGGTTTCACGCTCTCGCCCGTCGTCGGCGTGGGGCAGGGGGTGAGCGTCTTCCTCGACGGGGTCCGCGTGAACGAGGCCGACGCGCAGCAGGTGAACTTCGACCTGCTGCCGGCCGAGGCGGTGCGGGACGCCGCGCTCGTCCGCGGGCCGTCGGCGCTCTACGGCAAGAACACGTTGGGCGGCGCGCTCGTGCTCGCGACGCGGCGCGGCGGCGACGGCGGCCCCGGGCTCGACGTCGCGGTCGACGGCGGCGCGTTCGGGCAGCGCGGCGTGCAGCTGACGGCGTCGGGCGCGCGCGGCGCCGGCGCGGCGGAGGCCGGCCCGTCCGGTGCGGGCGCGACCGTCGACGGCTACGTGCTCGCCCGCGCGGGGGGCGAGGACGGCTGGCGCGACGCGACGGCCGCGCGCCGGCGGCTCGTCTTCGGCACCGCGGGGCGCCGGACGGCCGCCGGCGACGTCGCGCTCTCGGTGCTCCTCGCGCGCGATTCGTTAGGCCAGGCGGGCTCGCTCCCGGAGAGCTGGCTCGCCGCGGGCGAGCGGCGCGCCAACTACACGCCGGGCGACTGGTACGCGCCGCGGACGGTGCACGTCGCCCTCCGCGGCCGCCGCCGGCTCGGCGACCCGTCGGCCGCCGCGGGCGAGGTGCGCGGCACCCTGTTCGTGCGCGACACGCGGAGCGGCCAGTTCAACGTGAACGCCGACGCGCCGAGCACGCTCGCGCGCGTGCGGGCGGCGAGCGCGGGGGGAACAGTCGAGGGGGAGCGTCGCACGACGCTCCTCGGCATGCCGTTCGTCGCGACCGCCGGCGGCGAGTTCTCGCGCGACGCGGTGCGCTACCGCGTGTACGAGCGGGCCTCGGGGCCGGCCGACGACGCGCAGCCGGACGGCGCGTGCGCGCCGGCGGCGTCGGGCGCGGACGCGGAGTGCGAGGACGCGACGGCGAACGCGCTCAACGCGGCGGCGTTCGCGCAGGGCGTGCTCGCGCCCGCGCGGCGCGTCTCGCTCGTCGCGAGCGTGCGCGGCGACTGGGTGCGCGTGCCGTTCGTCGACCGCTTCACGCCGGCGAACTCGGGGACGAGCGCGTTCCGCCAGCTCTCGCCGCGTGTGGGGGTCACGGCGACCCCGGGCGCGGCGTGGCGCGCGTACGCGAGCGCGGGGACGGGGTTCCGCGCGCCCGCGGCGGTGGAGCTCGCCTGCGCGGACCCGGCGAGCCCGTGCCCACTCCCCTTTTCGTTAGGCGACGACCCGCCGCTGCGGCCGGTGCGCGTGCGGAACGTCGAGGCCGGGGCGGACTGGACGCCGCGCCTGGGCGTCGTGCTCACGGCGAGCGCGTTCCGCGCCGACGTGCGCGACGAGATCCTCCTCGTCGCGAGCGGGCGGACGGCGGGGTACTTCACGAACTTCCCGCGCACGCGGCGGGCGGGGCTGGAGCTGGCGGGACGGGCGGGCCCGGCCGACGGGCTCTCGGCGTTCGCGTCGTGGGCGCTCGTCCGGGCGACGTACGAGGCCGCGGGGCTGCTCGCCAGCGCGCGCGCGACGCCCGACTCGGTGCGGCCCGGCGACCGGCTGCCGCTCTCGCCCGACCGGCGCGCGACGGCGGGCGTGCGGGCGGCGGGGCGGGCGGCCGGATGGTCATTAGGCGCGGAGCTGTCGGGGAGCGCGGTCGGCGTGCAGCGGCTGCGCGGGGGGGAGGGCGGGACGGCGGCGGCGCCCGGGGGCGACCTGCTGCCGGGGTACGCGCTTGCCGCACTCCGGCTAAGCGCGCGGCGGGGGCGCGTGGAGGCGACGGCGTCGGTGAGTAATCTGCTCGACCGGCGGTATGTGACGTTCGGGACGTGGGCACCAAACGCGCTCGCGCCGGACCGGACGGGGTTGCCCGGGGGGGAGCGGGTGGAGCGGTTTGTGACGCCGGGGTATCCGCGGGGGGTGGGGGTGGGAGTCCGGGTCGAGCGATAGCGGGACGGGGGCGGGGTGCAGTAAGGCGGGCGCTGTTGGAACGGCGCTGTTGGAACGGCGCTGTTGGGACGGCGGGTTACGGCGGCGCGGCGGCGAGTTTGCGGCGCAGGGCGAACAGCATGCGGCCGACCCGGCGCAGGTGGGTTCGGGCGCGCTCCAGTTCGTGCGCGGGGAGCACGCTCGTGTACCCGACGAGATCGAGGTGCGCGTCCAACTCGCGGAGCGAGCCCTAGGCGATCGTGAACAGGCGTAGGCGGTCGGCCGTCGTCGTCCGCCCCTCGCCTTCGGCCAGGTTCGCATAGACCGACAAGGCACTGCGCCGCAGCTGGTCCGCGAGGTCACCGCGTCCGGCGCGCGGGAGTGATTGGACGAGGTCGAAGACGGCGCGCGCGGGCAGGCCGGCTTCGTGGCGGACGCGGAGCCCGCCCGACCGAGCGCGCGAGCCCGCGTGAGGTGAGGTTGGCATACCCCGCACGCTACGAACGAGCGCCGATCCCGTGCGCATCACTTCGTTGCACACCGGCCCAAAACATCGCTGCTCGTCGACCGCAACGCGCTGCCCCAACAGCGCCCCAGCGCAGCGACGCGTCGGTATAGGTTTGCAGGAGCGGCGCCCGCCGCCCCGTCTTCCACTCGTCTTGCGTCCCCCGCGCATGCGCTCCCGCACCGCCCTCGCGGCCCTAACGTTCGGCCTCTTCGCCGCCGCCGCGCTCCGCGCCCAACAGCCCGCCCCGGCCGCGATCACCGCCGCCGAGATCGACGGCGACCTGAAGTTCCTCTCCTCCGACCTCCTCGAAGGCCGCGCCCCCGCGACCCGCGGCGGCCGCCTCGCCGCGGACTACATCGCGAGCCAGCTCCGCATCGCGGGCGTCTCGCCGGGCGTCGGGGACTCGTCGTACCTGCAGCGCGTCCCGATCGACGTCGTGAAGGCCGACCCGGCGACGATCCGCGTGACCGCGTCGGGCAAGGCGAACGCGACGCTCCGCTTCACCGACGACGTCGTCGTCTGGGCCGGGTCGGCGACGCCCCAGAGCGCCGCGCGCGGCGAGGTCGTCTTCGTCGGCTACGGCGCGGCCGCGCCCGAGTACAAGTGGGACGACTTCAAGGGCGTCGACGTGAAGGGCAAGTGGCTCATGGTGCTCGTCAACGACCCGCCCGCGCCGCCGAACGAGCCGACCCTCTTCGGCGGCAAGGCGATGACGTACTACGGCCGCTGGACGTACAAGTACGAGGAGGCCGAGCGGCGCGGCGCGGCGGGGATGCTGATCGTACACACCACCGAGCGCGCGGGCTACCCGTGGCAGGTCGTCGTCGGCTCCAACTCGGTCGAGCACCGGCTGCTGCCGCGCGACCCGAACGGCCCCGCGCCGATCGGCGTGCGCGGGTGGATCAAGGACACGGCCGCCGCGTCGCTCCTGAAGCAGGCCGGGCTCGACTTCGACACGCTGCGCGCGCGGGCCGCGCGCCGCGACTTCCGCCCCGTGAACACCGGGATCGTGCTCGACGCGTCGTTCACGAACGCCGTGTCGCACCTCGCCTCGGAGAACGTCGTCGGCGTCGTGCGCGGCGCGAGTCCGGCGCGGCGCGGCGAGTACGTCACGCTCTCGGCGCACTGGGACCACCTCGGCATCGGCCCCGCGGTCGGCGGCGACTCGATCTACAACGGCGCGCTCGACAACGCGTCGGGCGTGGCGGACCTGCTCGCCGTCGCGCGGGCCGCGGCCGCCGGGCCGAAGCCGGCGCGCTCGCTGCTCTTCGTCTTCGTCACGGCCGAAGAGTCCGGGCTGTTAGGCAGCGCCTGGTTCGCCCAGCACCCGACGGTGCCGGCCGCGTCGCTCGTCGCCAACCTCAACCTCGACGGCGGCAACCTGCTCGGCCGCGTGCGCGACCTCAACGTCCTCGGCGACACCAAGAGCGCGCTCGGGCCGATGCTCGCGGCGTTCGCGCGGCCTCGCGGCCTCCGCCTCGCGCCCGAGGAGCACCCCGAGCAGGGGCACTTCTACCGCTCCGACCACTTCTCGTTCGCCAAGGCGGGCGTGCCGGCGGTGAGCATCGGAGCGGGCACCGACTACGTCGGGCGGCCGGCGGGGTGGGGGAAGGCGCAGGACGAGGACTACACCGCGCACCGCTACCACCAGCCGAGCGACGAGTACCGGCCCGGCTTCGACCTCTCGGGCGCGGTGCAGCTGTCGCAGCTCGTGCTCGACTTCGCGCGCTCCCTCGCCGACGCGCCGGCGTGGCCGGCGTGGAACGCGGACGCGGAGTTCAAGCGGCCGGCGCGGACGACCGCGGCGCGCTGAGTGACCCTGCAGGCACGGGCGGCCCCCCGCCTCGTCCGCGCCCTCGGCCCCCTGGGCCTCGCCGCCGCCGTCGTGAACGTCACCATCGGCGGCGGCATCTTTCGGCTCCCCGCGGGGGCCGCCGCGGCGTTAGGCCCCGCGGCCCCGCTCGCCTACCTCGCGTGCGCGGCGGCGATGGCCCTCGTCGTCCTCTGCGTCGCGGAGGCGGGGAGTCGCGTCGGGCGCACGGGCGGGCTCTACGCGTACGTCGAAGTCGCCTTCGGCCCGTTCGTCGGCTTCGTCGCGGGCGTGCTGCTCTACGCCTGCATGGCCGCGGCGCTCGGCGCCGTGTCGAGCTTTCTCGCCGACTCGCTCGGCGCGGTCGTGCCCGCGCTCGCCGGCGGCGTTCCGCGTGCGGGGGCGCTGCTCGCCGTCCTGCTCGCCTTCGCCGCGGTCAACGTGCGCGGCCTGCGCGCCGCGAGCCGCACGAACAACCTGCTCACGGCGGCCAAACTCGTGCCGCTCGCGCTCTTCGTCGCGGCCGGCGCCTTCGCGGTGCGCGCGCCCAACCTCGCCGTGCACGCCGCGCCCGCCGCGCGCGACGTCGCGCGCACCGCGACGTTCCTCATCTTCGCCTTCCTCGGCACCGAGAGCGCGCTCGCGCCGAGCGGGGAGGTGCGCGACCCGGCGCGGACGGTGCCGCGGGCCCTGCTCGGCGCGATCGCGGCCGTGGCGCTGATCTACGTGGCCGTCCACGTGGTCGCGGAGGGCGTGCTCGGCCCCGCGCTCGCGACGAGCAAGACCCCCGTGGCCGACGCGGCGGGCGTCGCGTTAGGCCCGCTCGGGGAGGGGCTCGTGCTCGCGGGGTCGATCGTCTCGATGCTCGGCTACGTGGGCGGGATGACGTTCGCCGCGCCGCGCGTGCTGTTCGCCCTCGGCCGCGACGGCCTGCTGCCGCGCGCGCTCGCGGCCGTGCACCCGCGCTACCGGACGCCGTACGTGGCCGTGCTCGCGCAGACGGCGGTGACGGCCGTGCTCGCGCTCGGGGGCGCGTTCGAGCGGCTCGCCCTCGTGGCGAACGGCGCGGCGCTGCTCGTCTACGCGATGTGCTGCGCGGCGGCGTGGGAGCTCCGGCGGCGCGACGTGCGCGAGGGCGGGGGGGAGCCGCTGCGGACGCGGGCCGGGGCGGTCGCGCCGGCGGCGGCAATCGCCGTGATCGCGTGGTTGTTGAGCGGGCTCAAGCGCGCGGAGTGGGCCGCGATCGGCGCGGCCGTGGTGGTCGCGGTCGTTGCCTACGCGGTCGCGACGGTGCGGCGCGCGCGGGTGGCCGAGGTGGGATGACCGTCGGAAGCAGACATCGCGGCGCTCGGGACGACAGATTGCGGGTGACACACTGCCCCTCCCGATGCCCGACGACCCGCTCCTCCGCTTTCGCCCCGAGTTCCCGACGCTCGCGCGGTCGACCTACCTCGTCTCGAACTCGCTCGGCGCGATGCCGCGCGCCGCGCGCGACCGCCTGACCGAGTACGCCGACGCGTGGACCGACCGCGGCGTGCGCGCGTGGGCGGAGCGGTGGTGGGAGCTGCCCGTGTCGGTCGGCGACGAGGTCGCCCCGCTCGTCGGCGCCCCCGCCGGCACCGTCGCGATGACGCCCACGGTCACGCTGGCGCACGCGGCCGTCGTCTCCGCGCTCGACTTCTCCCGCGGGCGCGACACGATCGTGATGACCGCGCTCGACTTCCCGAGCGTGCGCTACGCCGTCGAGGCGATGGCGGCGCGGCTCGGCGCCCGCGTCGTCGTCGTCCCGAGCGAGGACGGGATGACCGTCGACGCCGACGCGGTCTGCGCCGCGGTCGACGAGCGCACCCGGCTCGTCGCGGTGTCGCACGTGCTCTTCCGCTCGGCGTTCGTGATGGACGCCGAGCGGATCGTGCGGCACGCGCACGCGGCGGGGGCGCTGGTCATGCTCGACGCGTACCACTCGGCGGGCGTGATGCCGGTGGACGTCGTCGCGTTAGGCACCGACTTCCTCGCCGGCGGCGTGCTCAAGTGGCTGTGCGGCGGCCCCGGCGGGAGCTTCCTCTACGTGTCGGCGGAGGCCGAGGCGCGCGCCGGGGCGCCCGTGCGCCCCGCGCTCACCGGGTGGCAGGCGCACGCGCGGCCGTTCGCCTTCGACACGGCGATGGAGTGGGCGGGCGGGGCGTGGGGGTGGCTCGGCGGGACGCCGGTCGTGCCCGCGCTGTACGCCGCGATCGAGGGGCCGCGCCTGCTGGCCGCGGCCGGGATGGAGGCGGTGCGCGCGAAGAGCGTGCGGCAGACGGAGCGCCTCGTCGCCCTCGCCGATGCGCGCGGGTACCCCGTGCGCGCGCCGCGCGACCCGGCGCGCCGCGGCGGCACGGTCGCCTTCGACGTCCCGCACGGGTACGAGGTGGCGCAGGCGCTGCTCGCGCGCGACGTCGTGGTCGACTACCGCCCGGGCGCGGGGATCCGCGTCGCGCCGCACTTCTACACGAGCGACGAGGAGCTGGAGGCGGCGGTCGGGGCGATCGACGAGATCCTCGCGACGGGCGCGTGGCGCGCGTACGAGGGGCCGCGCGCGACGGTGACGTGACGCCGCGACGGACCGCGGACGACGGCGCGTCCGACCGACGGCGCGGCCCGCTTCCCTTGACGCCTCCCCCCCGCCGCCCCTCTTTGTTGTCGATCGGCGGCTCGTCCCCTTTCTCCCGCTCTGCGACCCATGGCTACCGCCCCGAAGCGCGTCCGCAAGCAGTACGTCAACCGTGACTATCCCCTCGTCCTGCTGCGCTTCGAGGACGGCCACGAGATCAAGGTCTACCAGGGCACCGGCAAGGAGTTCGACGCCTACCCGGGGGAGACCGTGCGCGTGCTCGCGATGTACGACCCCACGTCGAGCAACCGCGAGCTCGTCGCCTCGCGCAAGACCGAAGAGTTCGAGGACGCCGCGGAGTGATCCCGGCGCGCGCGGCCGCCGCGATGCGCGCGCTCGGCGCGCTCGCGCTGGCCGCGGCGGTCGTGCCCGTTCCGACGCGGGCGCAGGCGGGGGCCCGCGCCGACACGGCCGCGCTCCGCCGCGCGCTCGACTCGCTCGTCGCCCCGTACGAGGGCGCGCGCCGCGGCGTGGTCGGCTACGCAGTGCGCAACCTCGACACCGGCGAGCGCCTCGACCGCCGCGGCGGCGAGACCTTCCCGACGGCCTCGCTCATCAAGGTGGCCGTGCTCGTCACCGTGTACGACCTCGTCGAGCACAAGCAGCTCGCGCTCGACGACCCGCTCACGGTGCTCAAGATCGACCAGGTGCCCGGGAGCGGACAGCTGCAGTGGCTGCACCCCGGGCTCGCGGTCACCGTGCGCGACGCGGCGTGGCTGATGAGCACGACGAGCGACAACACCGCGACCAACCTGCTGCTCGACCGCGTCGTCATCCGGCGCGTCTGGCAGAAGATGGAAGCGTTAGGCCTGCCGCACACGAAGGTGCATTCCAAGGTCTACCTGCGCATCGCGAGCGTCGCCCCCGACAGCTCCGCCAAGTACGGCCTCGGCGTGACGACGCCGGACGAGATGGCCGCGCTCTTCGGCCTCCTCGCCGGCGGGAGGGCGGTGAGCCGGGCCGCCGACTCGGCGATGCTCGACGTCCTCGA
The DNA here is from genome assembly GCA_019973575.1 of Gemmatimonadetes bacterium T265. Lineage (NCBI taxonomy): Bacteria > Pseudomonadati > Gemmatimonadota > Gemmatimonadetes bacterium T265. The sequence continues at coordinate 847,346 of BPUI01000001.1, read as the reverse complement.
GCACAACGAGGACGGGCAGCTCCTGCAGCGCTACGTCGACGGCGTGCGCGCCCCGCACAAGACCGGCGCGGTCGACGACGCGCGCACCGAGTGCACGCTCTGGTACCTCCAATCGCGCGTCGTCGCGTGCGTGTTCACGAAGGAGAACCGGGACCAGCGCTGGCTCATCGACACCGAGCCGCAGCTGCTGATGGCGCGCATGGGGCAGCGCATCGCCGCCGCGTGGCCGCCCCCCGCCGTCCGCCAGCCGCCCCCGCCGTGACCCGCGCGATGACCGAGACTCGCATGCCGCACCGATTCGTCCGCCCGCTCTGCCGCGCCGCCGCCGCGCTCGCCGGCGTGGCGCTGCTCGGCGCCGGCGTCGCTCGCCCCGGAGGCGCGCAGATCGCGGGCGTGCTCGCGCGGCCTCGCGCCGCGCGCCCCGCCCGCGACTCCGCCGCGGGCCCCGACAGCACGGTCCGCGTCGGCCGCACGTCGGCCAAGATCCCCGCGCAGGAGCGCCAGCGTCTCGACATCCAGGCCTGGGTCGACTCCGCCGCGGGCGCGCTCGCACAGGCGCCCCCGGCGCCGATCCCCGCGCCCGGTGCGGGGTCAATCTTCAATGCGCCCGCCGTGCCCGACAGCCTGCGGCCGCCGCCGGCCCCCGCGCCGCAGCGCGGACGCGCGCGCCGGAGCACGCGCGCCCGCGCGAGCTGACCGCACCCGGAATGACCGCGCACGGGACGGCGACCTCGGTCCTCCGCGAGTCCGCCGCCGTCGCCGCGGCCCGCGCCGCCGGCCGCCCGCTCGTCCTGCTCGAGAGTTCGGTCCTCGCGCAGGGTTTGCCGATCCCGGCCAACCGCGAGGCGGCCGAACGAATGGTCGCGGCCGTGCGGAGCGCGGGCGCCGAGCCCGCGATCAGCGCGGTCGTGCGCGGCACGCCGACGCTCGGCCTCGACGGCGACGACCTCGAACGCTTCCTCGCCCGCGACGGCGTGCGCAAGGTCTCCGCGCGCGACCTGGCCGCCGCGATGCTCGCCGGCGCCGACGGCGCGACCACGGTCGCCGCCTCGCTCGCCCTCGGCCGGCTCGCAGGCGTGCCGGTGTTCGCGACGGGGGGCATCGGCGGCGTGCACCGCGAGCTGCCGGGCGCGCCCCCCGCGCGCTGGGTACGCGACGAGTCGGCCGACCTGATGGAGCTGGCCCGCACGCCGATGGTCGTCGTCTGCGCCGGCGCGAAGTCGATCCTCGACCTGCCGGCGACGCTCGAACGGCTCGAAACGTTAGGCGTGCCGGTCGTCGGCTACCGCACGCGGCGCCTGCCGGGCTTCTTCACGGCCGACGCGGGGCTCCCCGTCCCCCACACGGTCGAGCACGCGTCGGAGGTCGCGACACTCTGGCGCCACCACCGCGCGCTCGGGCGCGAGGAGGCGGTGCTGGTGGTGCAGCCGCCGCCGGCCGGCGCGGCGCTGCCGGGCGAGTTGGTCGACGGGGCAGTGGCCGAGGCACTCGCGGCGGCAGGGCGCGAAGGGGTGGCCGGGCCCGCGGTGACGCCGTACCTGCTCGGCGCGGTGCAGCGGGCGACGGGGGGACGGTCGCTCGCCGCCAACCTTGCACTCCTCGAGGCGAACGCGCGGCTGGCGGGGGAGATCGCGGCGGCGATCGAGGCGGAAGCCGCCTAACGTCGCGGGCGTCCGCGGGTTGACACCCCGCCGCGCGGCGGCGCGCGGGCGCGCGGGCTCACCTCGACGCCTACGCGGCACCCTCCCGCTCCGCGCCCCGCCGACGCCGGTTCGCACGGCGGCGCCGCAGCGACCCCGCTGCGCCGTTGAACGCCCGCCGCTCCGTGCGGTACAATACGGACGACCCGCGCGCGGAGAGAACGCCCGAATGCCCGACCCCTTCCTCAGCTCCGAAGAGTACGACGAGCGCGCCCACACGCTCTACAACGAGGGGGAGTACGACGAGGCGATCGCCGTCCTGAAGGAAGGGCTCGGCCTTTACCCGCACGCGGTCGAACTCCACGTCGGCCTCGGCTACGCCCGGCTCGCCCGCGAGGAGTTCGCCTGGGCCCGGCGCGCCTTCGACGAGGCCCTCGCGCTCGACGCCGAGCACGAAGACGCCCTCGCCGGCCTCGCCGAAGTGCTGATGAAGTTCGGCCAGCACGAGGCGGCGATGCGCACCTTCCAGCACACCCTCGAGCTCGGCTACCACGACGACGTCGAGCTCATGCTCCAGATCGGGCGCGCCCTCTTTCGCGAGGGACTCATCGAGGAGGCGAAGAGCTTCTTCGAGATCGCCGCGCGCGAGGCGCCCGACAACGCCGAAGTCGTCGCCTGCGTCGGCTACGCCCTCCACCGGCTCGGCGACGACGACGGGGCGGCCGCTGCGCTCCAGCGCGCGCTCGACCTCGACGCCGACCACGTCGAGGCGCGCATCTACCTCGGCAACCTGCTCTACGACGCGGGCGACTACGAGCGCGCCCTCTCGCACCTCGAGCGCTCCGCCCCCGACGACCACTGGGACGAGCTCGGCCTGTGGCGGACGGTCGAGCTGCTGAAGACCGTGCGCGGCGTGCCCGAGGGCGACGAGCGGCTCCAGCCCTGGGAGGCGCGCGCGACCGAACTCACCGGCGAGCCCGACGCGATCGACGAGCTGCTGGCCGAGCTGGAAGACGCGGCCGAGCGCGACGACCAGCTCGAACTGTTCGCCGGGGGCGTCGACGGCGCGGCGGAGGCGGCCGCCCAGGCGACGCTCCCGCCGGCCGCGCGCCACCGCGTCGTCACCGACGAGGGGCGCGAGATCGACGGCACGTGGGACGAGATCGTCGCACGGCTCCGCGAGGCGAGCGCGGACGAGGTGCGCGGCGCGTCGGTGCGCGAGTACATGGCCGCGGTCGCGCGCCGCCAGTACCGGTCGACCGGGGTACGGATCTCCGCCCGCGACGCGGAGTCGTTCATCCGCGGTAGCGCCGACGCGGGGCTGCTCCGCATCGTCCGGTAGGGTGAGTCACCAGGGACGGGTGGTCGCCCGTTTGCACCTGACCACGCGACAATGAACGCCGCCGACCTCCGCTCCGCCCGCGCCGCCCTCGACGTCGCGCGCCCCGCCGTCGTCCGTCTCGACGTCGAACACGCCCCCGACCACGCCGCCGTCGACCTGCGCGACGCGTGGGCCGCGACCGAGACCGCCCTGCGCGCCGCGGTCGGCGGGTCGGGACTCGCCGGCCCCGCGCTCGTCGGCGAGGGACGCACGCGGGGCGTGCTCGAATACCCGCACGCGCACGCGCTCCTCGCCTTCCAGTCCGCGGCCGACCGCGCCGCGTTCCCCGAGTACCGCCCGACGGTCGACGACGTCGCGGCCGCCCGCGCCGGCTTCCAGGCGCTCGAGGCCGCGCTCGGCCTCGGCATCGCCGCCGACACCGGCCTGCATACGGCCGTGAGCCGCGCGACGCCCTCGGCGGGGCAGCCGGCATCGTCGTTCGCCCCGCCGCCGTACGCGCCGCCGGCCGCGCCGCCGTCCTACGCACCACCGTCGTACGCGCCGCCGCCGACCGCGCCCGCGCCGGCCACGCCGCTGAGCGGCAGCAGTCCGAGCGATGCCGCGCCCGCGGACCGTGCGCCGGTCGCGACCGGCGGCGCCGTACGTGCCCGGCCGCGGAACCTGACCGCGGCGATCGTCGGCGCCGTCGTCGCGCTCGCCGTCGTCGCGGCGGGACTCTACTGGCTCGTCGCCGGCAACCGAACGCGCACCATGGACCAGGCGGTCGCCGAGTTCAAGGCGGGGCAGCGCGACGCGGCACGGCGCGACTTCCAGAAGGCCGCGGACGCCAACTCCGGCGCGGCGTTGCCGCACGTCTACCTCGCCCGCATGGCGCGCGAGGACGGCGACCTCGCGCGCGCGTCGACGGAGCTCGAGACGGCCAGCCGCCTGGAGCCGGACAACGCGCTCGCCCGGCGCGAGGTCGGGCTCCTGCTGCTTCAGACCAACCACCCCGACCGCGCGATCGAGTACCTGCGCACCGCCGTCCAGGCCGACCCGACCGACCGCGTCGCGATGGGCTGGCTCGGCTGCGCGCTGATCCGCGTCGGGAACACGTCGCTCGCGCAGAGCTTCTTCCAGCGCTCGGGACCCGGCGACTGGAGCACCTGCCGCCCGGACGCGGCGGCGACCGCGCCCGCCGCCGGCGCGACCACGGCGCCGGCGCAGCAGACCGCCCCCGCCCCGTCCTACCCCGCGCCGACGACGCGCCGGCCGTGAGCGCCCGCGGGTGATCGCGTTCGACGCCGTGTCGAAGCGCTACGCTCGGTGGCGGAGCGCGCGAATCGTCGACGCGCTCGCCGGGTTCACGCTCACCGTGCGGCGCGGCGAGGTCCTCGGCATTGCCGGGCCGAACGGGGCGGGGAAGAGTACGCTCATCGGCATCCTGCTCGGCTACCTGCGGCCGACCTCGGGCACGGTCACGATCGACGGACAGGCCCCGCGCGCGTACATCGAGCGGCACGGCATCGGCTATCTCTCCGAACTGGTCGACGTCGAGCCGCGGTGGACCGTCGGCGAGGCGCTCGAACGCTTCGCCACGCTCGCCGGCGTCCGCGACGCGGAGGTCGCGCTCCGCGCGCAGGAGGTCGCCGAAAGGTTTGGGCTGGCCGACCAGCGGGGCGCGCGGTTCCGGGAGCTGAGCAAGGGGAACAAGCAGCGGCTCGGGCTCGCGCAGGCGCTGCTGCGCCAGGAGCGCGTGCTCGTCCTCGACGAGCCGACGCACGGGCTCGACCCGCTCTGGACGAACCGCTTCCGCGCCGTCGTCGCGGAGCTGCGGCGGCCGGACCGGGCCGTGCTCGTCGCGTCGCACAACCTCGAGGAGCTGGAGCGGCTCTGCGACCGGGTCGCGATCCTCGACCGCGGGCAGCTGCAGCGCGTGGTCGACGTGACGCGCGTCATGCCGATGACGCGCGCCTCGCTCTGGCGCCTGACCGTGGCCGCGGGCGCCGAGCAGCTCGCGGACGTCTTCGGCGAGGTCGTCCCGTTAGGCCGCGGCGACTGGGCGGTGCGCGCGGCGGGGCTGCCGGAGCTGAATGCGAAGCTGGCGCGGGCGCTCGCCTGCGGAGTGCTGCTCTCCGGCGTCGCGCCGGCGCAGAGCGCGCTGGAGCACGAGTTCCACGAGGCGGTCGGGGACGTCCTGCACGAGGTGGCGCTGTGAGCGACGCGCGGCGGAATGAGACGGACGCGGACGACGTGCGGAGCCCCGGCTGGGAGGAAGCCGTGGCGGCGCGCGCGCGGCGCGGCGAGCTCACGCGCGCCGATGGCGACGCGGCCGAGCCGTTAGCGGAGGACGACGACTCGACGGGCATTCTCGGGCGCTACGCGCGCTGGCAATGGCGCGACTTCTGGCAGCGGCGCGGGGGCTGGCTGACGCTGGGCGCGCTGCTCGGCGTCTCGCTGTTGGTGGTGCTTGCCCGCCTGGCGCTCGGCACGAACGGCCAAGTTGGCGGTCCGGTCATCGCGGCGCAGAACGCCGCAATCGTTCGCGCGCAGGTCGCGGGCCTGGCCACGACGCTGCTCACCCTCGGCGGGGCGGCCGCGGCGCTGATCGGCGTCGGCGGCCTCGTGTCGCGCGAGCGCGAGCGCGGGTTGCAGCGCTTCCTCTTCGCCAAGCCGGTGCGGCCGGTCCGGTACTACCTGCAGGCCTTCGCGATCAACAGCGGAGGCGCGCTCCTCGTGTTCGCTGGCGCGGTACTCCTCACGGCGGCGATCCTCGGGTCCGTCGTGCCCGTCGCGTCCATCCTCGTGACCGGGTTCTCCGCGTACGTGCTCACCGCCGGCGTGACGTTCCTCGCGTCCACACTGATCCGCTTCGACGCGCCGGTCGCGGCGGCGTGGCTGCTGGCGGGATTCCCCGTGTACGCGTTAGGCGAGGTCGGTCTTCCGGGCGCCCGGGTGCTCGCGTGGCTCTTCCCACAGGGGCCGGCCGCGGCGCTCGCGCGGTGGGCGACCGGCCTCGGGCCCGCGGCCCAGGCCGTCGGCACACTCGGTCTCGGGACCGTTCTCGTCGCCGCTCTCGTCGTCGCCTACGGCCTGCTCGCGCTCGCGGGCGGCGTCGCGGTCCTGCGCCGCCGCCCCATCTCCACCTGAGCCACGCCCGCGTGCCCGTCGCCCCGCTGTTCGACCCCGCCTCCGTCCGCCGCCACCGCCTCGCCAACGGCCTCCGCGTCGTCGTGAGGCAGGACCCCTCCGCCCCCGTCGTCGCGATCAACACCTTCGTCGCCGCCGGCTACTTCGACGAACCGGATCCCGTCGTCGGCGTCGCGCACGTGCTCGAGCACATGTTCTTCAAGGGCACCCCGCGGCGCGGCGTGGGCGAGATCGCGAAGCAGACCAAGGCCGAGGGCGGCTACCTCAACGCACACACGATCTACGACCACACGAGCTACTACGCCGTGCTCCCCGCGTCGGGCTTCCGTGAGGGGCTCGACATCCAGGCCGACGCCTACGCGCACTCGCTCGTCGACGCGGGCGAGCTCGCGAAGGAACTCGAGGTCATCATCCAGGAGGCGAAGCGCAAGCTCGACAACCCGTCGGCGGTGACGGTCGAGTCGCTCTACGCCCTCCTGCACGACCGCCACCGCGTACGCCGCTGGCGAATCGGCACGGAGGACGGGCTGCGGCGGCTCACGCGCGCCGACGTCGAGGGCTTCTACCGCACCTACTACCGCCCGTCCAACACCGTGCTCGCCGTCGTCGGCGACGTGGACCCGGACGACGCGCTGGCCGAGGTGGAGCGGTGCTACGGCTCCCTGCCAGACGGCCCCGTGCCACGCGACCGCGGCCCCGCGGAGGACGGCCCCGTCGCCCCCGGCCCGCGCTACCGCGAGCTGGACGGCGACGTGCGGCAGTCGCAGCTCGCCCTCGGCTGGCGCACCCCGGGCACCTTCGACCCCGACACGCCGCGGCTCGACCTCGCCGCCGCGGTGTTAGGCACCGGCCGCGCCTCCCGCCTCTACCGCGCCGTGCGCGAGCGCTCGCTCGCCGCCTCCGTCTCGGCCTACGACAGCACGCCGGTCGAGCTCGGGGTGTTCGTCGTGCACGCGGAGGGCGACCCGGCGCGGCTGGCCGACGCCGCGCGGGCGGCGTGGGCGGAGGTCGGCGGCCTGCGCGCGAACGGCGTCCCGCCCGACGAGCTCGACCGGGTGCAGCGCATCCTCGACGCGCGCGCGCTCCGCCGGCTCGAGACGATGGAGGGGCAGGCGAGCTGGCTCGCGGAGTGGGAATCGTTAGGCGGCTGGGAGCGCGGCGAGGCGTACCGCGCGGCGCTCCTCGCCGCGACGCCCGACGAGGTCGCCGACGCGGCGCGCCGCTGGCTCGCGCCCGAGGCGGCCGCCGCGGTCGTCTACCGCCCGCGGGGGAGCGCGCCCGTCGCCGCCGACGCGGCCGCGTTCTTCGGCGAGATCGCGGGCGCCCCGGCCGCCGTCACCCCCGAACCATCGCCGCCCCCGGCGCCCGCGGTCATCGCCCCCGCCCCCGCGCTCGAGCGGGTCGAGGCGGGCGTGCACGTCTTCCGCACCGACGCCGGCGTGCCGGTGCTCGTCGTGCCGAAGCCGGGGCTGCGGATCGTCCACCTGGCCGCCTCCGCGTTGGGCGGCGCCGTGACCGAGCCGGACGGCGAGGCGGGCCTCACCGCGCTCACGGCCGCCGCGAGCGTCAAGGGCACCGCGACCCGCCCGGCCGCTGCGGTCGCGGAAGACGCCGAGCGGCTCGGCGGGAGCGTGGGGGCGAGCGCGGGGCAGGAGAGCGTGGGGTGGGGGATTTCGGTGCCGACCGCGAACGTCGCCGCGGCCGCCGAGCTGCTCGCCGACGTCGTCCAGCGCGCGACCTTCCCCGACGCGGCGGTCGAGACCGAGCGCGGGGTGCTCGTGCAGGACGCACGCACCCTGCGCGACGACATGTACCGCTGGCCGCTGCGGCTCGCGACCGAGGCGGCGTTCGCGGGGCATCCGTACGGGCGGCCCACCGGCGGCACGGAGGCGTCGCTCGCGCGCCTAACGCCCGACCGCGTGCGCGCACGGCACGCGGCGCTCGTCGGGGGCGGCGCGTGGGCCCTCGCGGTCGTCGGGGACGTCGACCCCGCGGAGGCCGCGGCGCTGGTCGCGGGGGCGTTCGGCTCGCTGCGCATGGCCGACGCGCAGGCGGTCGCCGCGCCCGGCTGGCCCGACGGGGTCGTCGTGAACGCGGAGGCGCGCGACAAGCGGCAGACCGCACTCGCGCTGCTCTTCCCCGGCGCGGCCCGCCCCGACCCGGCGCGCTTCGCCGCGCAGCTCCTCGCCGGCATCGCGAGCGGGCTCGGCGGCCGCTTCTTCGACGAGCTCCGCGACCGGCGGTCGCTCGCCTACACGGTGCACGCGTTCGGCGCGCCGCGGCGGCTGGCGGGGACGTTCGGCGCCTACATCGCCACGTCGCCCGGCCGCGAGGACGAGGCGCGCGAGGGGCTGCTCGCGGAGTTCGCGAAGCTGGCGGCGGACGGGGTGACGGCGGACGAGCTGGCGCGAGCGCAGACCTACGCGTTAGGCACACACGCCATCGCGCGGCAGGGAGGGGGGGCGGTGCTCGCCGACGTGCTCGACGCGTGGCAGGCGGGGGCGGGGCTGCACGAGTTGGACGAGTACGAGGGGAGGGTGCGAGGGGTGACGAGGGAGGAGGTGAGGGCGTTCGCGGAGGGGCACTTTCTCGGGGGGAGGGTGGAGGGGGTGGTACGAGGCGCCACGTAAGCACCGGCCCCGAGCGGGACTAGTAGTTCGGGGCGGGAAGGGCGACGGGTAGGGCGTGGGCGGGCGGGCGTGCCAGGTCGGCTCACGCGGGCAGGTCGTCGGGGCGGGGCAGGAAGGGCGGAGCAAGACTTACGAGGCCCGTACCGCCGGGCGGGAGTGGCAGCTGGGTCGGGCACCGCCGGGAGGAGCTGCCCTCATCCGGTCGTGCAGCCGGCCGCTCGTCCCGCCCCGTGGCCCCGCTCCGATTGCTCCGCCCCGCCGTGTTCGGAACCGCCTCAACGACCTGCCCGCGAGCGCCCACCTGGCGCGCCCGCCTACCCACGCCCCACCCGTCGCCCTACCCGCCCCGACAGCCCCGCCCCGCCGATCCCGTGCTACCCCGATGCTACGCCACGAATCGGACACACACCGGCGCCCCGACCTCCACGCTCACCCCGCTCGGCGTTAGGCGCCCGCTGTCGGAATCCACCCGGAACCCGACGACCGAGTCCGACCGCTGGTTCGCCGCGTACAGGAACCTCCCCGACGGGTCCAGCCCGAAGTTGCGCGGCCAGTGCCCGCCGGTCGAGACGTGCTGCACGGGCGTGAGCTTGCCCGTGGTCTGGTCCACGGCGAAGACCGCCAGCACATCGGCGCCGCGCACCGACGCGTACAGGAAGCGCCCCGACGGCGCGAGGTGCAGGTCGGCCGCCGTGCGGTCGCCGCCTGCGGCGCCCTCCACCAGCGGGACCGTCTCGACCGCCGCCAGCGCCCCCGTCGCGGGGTCGAAGCGGAACGCCCGGACCGTCAGCTCCAGTTCGTCGGCGACGTAGACGAAGCGCCCCGACGGGTGGAACGCGATGTGTCGCGGGCCCGCGCCGGGGCTCACGGCCACCTCGGGAGCCGCCGCGGGGGCGAGCGGGGCCGCGCCGCCGCCGAGCGCGTAGACGTAGATCCGGTCCGCGCCGAGGTCCGCAGAGAGGGCGAAGCGGTCGGACGGATCGGGGACGATGCTGTGCGCGTGCGGCTTCTCTTGGCGGTCCGCACGCGGGCCGGTTCCCGTGTGCTGCAGCACCTGCGCGGCCCCGCCGAGCGCGCCGTCGGCGCCGAGCGGGAAGGCCGCGACGTTGCCGCCGACGTAGTTGGCGACGAGCGCGAACCGCCCGGCGCGGTCCACCGACACGTAGCACGGCGCCCCGCCGCGCGAGGCGCGCCGCCCGAGCAACGTGAGGGCGCCGGACGCCGGATCGATCGCGAACGCGCTCACCGCCCCCGACGCCGCGCCCTCGTACTGCTCGACCTCGTTGACCGCGTAGAGCACGCGCCCCTGCGGGTGCAGGGCGAGGAACGACGGGTTCGGGCCCGCCGCCGTCGCGCCGGCCGGGCGCCAGGCCCCCGTCCGCAGGTCCATGCGGTAGCAAAAGATTCCGTCGGTCCGCCCCTTGTCGGTGTACGTGCCGACGTAGACGAGAAGGCCGTCGTCGGCGCGAGGGCGGAGCGGGCGGCCCCGGAGCCACGCGGCCACGCCGGCGGTCGAAACGACGAGGTCGCCCAGGAAGTCGCGACGGTTCACGAGATTCGCCTCATGTGAGCTTGTAAACTTGCGTGAATGTGACCGCGCCCCGGGGGGCTTAGATCGTACATGGTAAGCGCCGACACGTCGATCCCGCCGGTGACCGTCCCGCCGACGGTCGTCGTCCTCATGGGCCCTGCCGGCTCCGGGAAGTCCCTCGTCGGGACGCGCCTCGCCGTTGCCCTCGGCTGGCCGTTCTACGAAGGCGACGCGTACCACCCGCCCGCGAACGTCGCGCGCATGCACGCCGGCATTCCGCTGACCGACGCGGACCGCGCGCCGTGGCTCGCCGCGCTCGCTACGATCATCGCGCGCGCCGTCGCCGCGGACGCGCCCGCCGTGCTCGCCTGTTCGGCGCTCAAGCACGCGTACCGGGGCGCGCTCGTGCCGGCCGGGGCGCCGGCCGGGGCCGTACGCTTCGTCTACCTGCGCGCGGACCCCGCGCTGTTGGCAAACCGGCTCGCCGGGCGGCCCGGCCACTTCTTCGCACCGGCGCTGCTCGCAAGCCAGATCGCGACGCTCGAGCTGCCCGACGACGCCGAGCCGGCGCCGGTGCTGACCGTCGACGCGGCGCACGCGCCGGACGGGTTGGTCGGCGAAATCCGCCGCGCGTTCAGCGTCTGAGGAGGCGAGGGCGCCCGGCCAGTCCGGGAATTCTGTTCCAACCGACGGTGTCCGGCGCGCCCCGTGCGAGGTACGATAGCATGCACCACTCCGACGTCCCCGCCGACTCGCCCGGCGCCCCCCCACGAGGCGAGCCGCGCCCCCGGCGGCGCGTGCTGGTGCAGTCGGGCGTCGAGTGGACGGTGACCGAGTGCAGCGGCTCGCAGGTGCCGGGCGCGCGCGGGACGCGCTGCCTGATCTTCGCCTCGGCCGAGGCGATCCGCCGCGTGTGGGAAGTGCCACCCGACTGGTACATCCTCCCCGACGCGGCGCTCTTCGCGCTCAGCTGGCAGCGTTAGTCCGCCGTGGTCGACGGCTCGCCGCGGCCCGGGGCGCCGGCACCGAATGTGAACCGCGCGCGGGCATCTCTTACCCTGACCTTCCGCATGGCCGACCAGTCCGATCGATCCGAAGCGCGCCAGCAGGCGCTCAACCCGCACCGCGACCAGGACCGCCAGCGGGCCGCCGACGTCGCGTACTCGCAGCTCCGCCAGCGCGGCGTGGACGTGACCGGCGACGAGGACCCCGACGCGCTCGCCGACGTCCTCGACGCGGTCGAGCGGTTCGAGAACGCCGTCTCGATGCTCGGCGCCGACCGCATGACCAACGCGCCCGACAGCGCGCAGCCCGACGACCGCCGCCTCGTGCTCCCGGCTCGGCTCGACGGGGAGGCGCCCGAGGCTTACGCTCGGCGCGTGCGCTCGGCGGCCGACGGGATCATGAGCCGAGCCCCGGCCGACGCGCCGCGGCAGGGGGCGGGGGATGCGGCCCTGGGAGGGCTGGCGGCGGATTCGCAGGGGTAGGAGCCTACGGCGCCACCGCTTCCCGCAACCCCCGCAGCGCCCGCCGAACCGCCCCGATCGCCGGCCGCAGTGCGCCGTTCGCCCCGCGCAACCCGGTCATCTCCGTGTAATCCCCGGGCTCGCCGACGAGCACACCGGCCACCCCCGGCCGCGCGCTCGCCCAGGCGATCGTGTGCCACACCACGCCTTCCTGGCTCGCCGCCCCGTGCGCGACGGGAAACCCCCGTACGTCGAACACCCACTGCTCCTTGGGCCGCGCCGGCGCGTTGGGCGCCGCCACCGCCGCGCGCGCCCAGCGTTCGGCCGCACGGAGGCGCGCATCCACCCCGCCCGCGCCCGTGAACGACGGCCGCACCGTGAAGCCCACCACGTCGAGTGACGACACCCGCGACGCCGCCCACGCCCAGAGCGTGCTGTCGGCCGCGCCGTAGTCGCCCGCGGCCACGGCGACGCGGATGCGCCGGTTGACCGCGTGCGCCCGCGCCGCCGCCGCGGTCAGGAACCGTTCCCACTCGGCCGGGGTGAGGCGCCCCACGTCGTCGGCAGCGTCGCCATAGGGCGCGCCCGCGGGGAGCAGGATGTCCGGGCGGAGCGCGCGCGCCGCGCGGTCGACGAGCGCGAGCCGCCGCGCGTCGAACCCCGCCGGGTCAGCGCGCCGCCGGGCCGCGTCGCCCGGATCGTAGTCGAGCGAGACGACGAGCAGCGTGCTGTCGCGCCGCGCCGGCTCGAGCACGCCCGCGAGCGAGTCGAGCGCGGTGAGCGCGAGCCCGCCCGGCCGCAGCCTCACGTGCACGGCGTCCACGTCGACCGAGTCGAGTAGCGGGCCGTCGTTGCGCACCGTGAGCGCCGGCGGCGGCCCGGCCAGGTGCGTGAGCATCGCGAGCCCGACCGCGAGGTCGCCGTTCGGGCGCTCGCTGAGCCGCTCCGCGCGGTAGGGCGCGTAGCTCCCGACCGCCGCCGTCGCGCGCGGCAACTCCAGCGCCGTCACGCCGGCGACGAACGCGGCCGACACCGAGATCAGCGCCCGCGTCGCCCGCGTGAGCCGCCACCGCGCGGGGTAGGCGGGCACGAGCAGCGGCACGAGCACCGCGAGCGGCGAGACGAGCGCCGCCTCGCCGAGCACCGTGCCGAGCACTGTGGCCTGGGCCGCAGAGAGGGAGAGGAGCACGCCCGGCGGCTCGACCCCGCGCTCGACGAGGTAGCGCGCGAGCGCGACCGCGGCGACGAGCAGGTCGTAGAAGAGGAGCGGGACGCCGACGAGCGGTGTGACGAGCCGGCGCCCCGTCGCGTACGCCGCCTGCGCGAGCACGAGCAACGTCGCGAGCGGCCACAGCCACGCCACGCTGTTCACCGCGCGCCCGCCGTAGAGCGTGCTCCCCGCGATGTGCGTGAGGTAGGCGGGCGCGACGAGCAGGCCGCAGACGCCGCTCAGGAAGGCGAGCGCACGCGGCGCGCGGCGCAGCTGCGCGATGCGCCCCGCGTAGGTCACGTCCCATGCGACGGCGAGCAGCGCGGTGGCGACGTAGCCCGCCACCGCGGGTTCGAGCGTCGGGACGACAACGACCGCGGCCATCACCCGCGCGCGTGCGCCTCGGTGTGCACCGAGCGCGCGGTCAGGCGGCGCGCGAACACGTCGGCCGCCTTGCGCGGGTCTCCCGCCTGCGGGGCGAGCACGTCGAGCAGCAGCACGCCGTCGTCGGGGCGCGTGTGCACGATGATGTGACAGCTCCCGAGGAGGAGTGCGGCCGCAATTCCGCCCGACGGCAGCGTGCGCACGACCGGGCTGCCCGCCCCCGCGATCGCGCTCAACCCCGCCGCACCGGCCGCCGCGACGATCAACCCGCCCACGAGCGTGCGGTCGGTGAGCTGCACGGCGGGAACTCCGGCGAAGTCGGCGAGCAAGTGCGTGAACGCGGGGGGCAAGCGAAGGCCGGCGGCGGATGGTGGGGCGCACGGGCACGTTACGGACCCACCCTCGCGCGCGGCAGGGGGCGTAGCACGCGCGCTCGGGGGCGCGCGCGGACGCTCGGGCGCGATAGCTTCTCGCGCATGCCGTCCACCCCCGCCGCCACGCCGGCCCCGCCGGCATCGACGACGTTGTGGACGCTGCCCAACGTCGTCTCGCTGTCGCGCGTCGCGCTCGCCGCGGGCTTCGTCACCTCGACCGGCCCGGCCCAACAACTCGCCTACGTCGGGGTGGCGTCAGTCACCGACTTCCTCGACGGCTGGCTCGCGCGACGGCGCAACGCGGTCACACGCTGGGGCGCGCTGCTCGACCCCATCGCGGACCGCATCTTCGTGCTCGCGGCCGTCGCGACGTTCGTGGCACACCGGGAGCTCACGCTCTGGCAGGCGTTCGCGCTCCTGCTCCGCGACGTGATGACGGTGATCGGCTTCTTCGTCGCACGCTCGATCGCCTGGCTCCGCCCGGTGCGCTTCCGCGCCCGCCCGCTCGGCAAGGTCGTCACCGGCTTCCAGCTCGCGACGCTGTTCGCGCTCATCCTCGTGCCGCGCCTCGCGCCGTGGCTCGTACTGGCCGTGCTGCTGCTCGCGATCGCGGCCACGGTGGACTACACGCTGCTCTTGTGGCGCGAGCGCGCGCGCTGACCGCGGCTCTGCTCGCCGCAGTCGTTGGTGTGGCACGGGTCGCGGGCGCGCAACCGGGCACGGCACGCACTGCGGGTTTCGGCCTGCGGCCGAGCGTGGGCGCGACGGCCGTCGTCGGCCCGCACACCCTCGGCCTGTTGAGCGCGGGGCTCGAAGGCGACGCCGGGCTCTACGCGCGCCTCGGCCTAGTCGCGGGCGTCGGGGCGACGACGGGGAGCGGAGGCCGCGCGGTGGGCGAAGTCGCCGGGATTGGCCGCTTCTTGCTCGACCCACTCCGCCAGGCGCCGCGCGGCATCTACGCCACGGGCGGCCTGGCGGTCCGCGTCGAACGCACGGCGCGTCCCCGGACGTTCGTCCTCGCGGGGCTCGGGCTTGAGGGACGGCCACTCGGGCGCGTCGTGCCGGCGATCGAAGCCGGCGTCGGAGGCGGCGCGCGCCTCGGCGTCGTGTTGCGGCCGCTGCGGCCCGGACGGCGGTAGCCGTGGCGCGCCCGCGTTAGGCTCGCGGCCGGGCCGGGTCGCAAATGCGAACGCCCCCGCTCGGGCGGGGGCGCTGCGGTCGTGCGGGGCGTTACGCGACGGTCGTCGCGACCTGCTGCCGCTTGGGCGGCTGCGCGAAGCGCTCGCCCAGGGTGCGGAGCTCGCGCAACTGCGCGGGCGCGAGTTCGGAGAAGCGGTCGGTCATATACGCCATCGTGGCGTCGAACCACTCCTTCTGGTGCTCCGGCTCGGCGCCGATGACGCCGCACGACATCACGTGCTGGAACAGCTCGTCGCGGGCCTCTTCGAACGGGGTCGGGACGGTCGGCTCGCGACGGGGTCGGACGGCCGTACCGCCCGCTTGCTGTCTCACTCGGCTCATGTAATCGGGTTGCGGACGAATGGTTAGGAATTGATCTCTAAATCTAACGAAATAGCACGCCAGATCCTAGCCGGCCCGCGCGCGGCGGCCCGAAAACCGGGCGCCGTGGCAGGACCGTGACGCCCGCGCCGGGCCGACCGCAGCGCCGACGTTCGGTCGAACTCTCCTCGACCGTCAGTCGTCACTCTGCCGCCGGTCGGCGCCGCCGCGGTCGGCCCGGCGCCGGTCGCCGTCGGCCGCCGCGGCGGGCGCGACCGCCGCCGCGCGGGCCTCGGCCATGTCGTCCGGCGACGGCGCCGGGGCCTCGATCCCGACGCGGGCCGCGTGCGCGGCAATCGTCGCCGCGAGCGCGTAAGGCGCCTCCTCCGGGACGAGCCGTCCGACGTTCGGAAACCGCTCGAGCCGGCTGCCCTGGATGGTGCGGAGGAGCTGCCCCGGGATCGACCGGTCGAGCCACGGGTCGGCCTCCCCCCACACGATCAGCGTCGGCGCCGTGATCGCGCCGACGTCGATCTCGTCGACTTCTTCTACCCGCAAGGAGCGCGCAAGGTCGAGCAGGTGCGGCACCCCCTCCGACCCGACGAACGGCGCGAGGTAGCGCGCGACGAGCTTCTCCGGCATGTGCTCGGGGCGCGCCACCGAGCCGCGCAGCAGCGGCGCGAGCAGCGGCGCCGCGCCGAACACGCCGCGGCCGAGTCGAAAGACGAAGCGCGCCGTGTTGCGCTGCAGCGTGCGCACGTCCTCGCCGGGCACGTCGTCGAAGGCTACCGCGTTGACGAGCACGAGTCCCGCGACCCGGTCCGGCCGCGTCGCGGCGAGCCGGAGCGCGACCGCTCCACCAATGTCGACCCCGACGACGAGCGCGCGCGCGACGCGCAGCACGGTGAGCGCACGATCGAGGTATTCCGACTGCGCCGCCACACCAAAATCGGCCTCGAGCGGGCGATCGCTCTCGCCGTGGCCGAGCAGGTCGATGGCGAACACCGTGTGGCGCGCGGCCGCGAGCGCGGGCGCGACGGCGCGCCAGAGGAACGTGCAGGTCCCGAACCCGTGCAGGAGCACGATCGGCAGCCCGCCCTGGCCGTAACGCTCGACGTGGACCGAGCCCGGCCCCACGGGGATACGAAGATGGTCGGCACGCACGGGCGCAAAGGTATGCGGATCGCATGCCGCCACATGCCGCGCCCGCACGGGCGCGCCTAGCTTACCCGCAGCGGCCCGCCGTCCTTCTTCGCCTCCCGATGTCCGACTCCGACCAGACTTACGACGCGGGGCGCGCCCGCAACCTCGAAGCCCTGCTCGTTGCGCTCGCCGATCGCATCCGCGCGCTCCGCGACGAAGGCACGCTCCTGCGCCACGCGGGCGAACTCATGCGCCTGCTCGGCGACGTGCGCAGCGAGCTGTTTCACTACGAGGTCCGCGCCACCTACGACACGCCCGAGGTGGCCGACAGCCGCCGTGTGGTGCGCGACGCGATCGACGCCCAGGCGACTCCCACCTGGCACCCCACCGAGTGGACGCCCGACGCGCCGGAGGACCGCGAATGACCGCCCCACGCCCCGCCAAGCCCGCCGGCCGCAACGTCGCCGCCGGCCCGAACGTCGTCCGTCAGAGCCGCGGCGGTGGTGGTAACAGCCGGCGTGGGTTCTTCCTCGCGCTGCTGCTCGTCGCCGTCGTCGGCGCGTTCGCGATCACGCGCGCCGTGCAGAACGGCAGCCGCACCGCCGCGCCGATCGTCGTCCCGCCCGCGACGGCCGCCGCCGGGGCGCGCCCGGTCGGCTACACCCTCGGCAGCCCCACCGCGCCAGTCGAGATCCTCGAGTTCGCCGACTTCGAGTGCCCGCTCTGCGGCCAGTACGCCTCGGTGACCGAGCCCGACGTGCGGCGCCAGCTCATTGACGCGGGCCTCGCGCGCTACCGCATCCTCGACATCCAGGTCACGCAGGCACACCAGAACAGCCCCGCCGCCTCGCTGGCCGCCGCGTGCGCCGACGAGCAGGGCAAGTTCTGGCCGATGCACGACCGGCTGTTCGAGGGGCAGAACGACTGGAACACGCAGGCGACGAACGACCCGCGCCCGGTGTTCGAAGGCTACGCCAAGCAGCTCGGCCTCGACGTGACGCGCTGGGGACAGTGCTACGACGGCCGCAAGTACCTCTCGCGCCTCGCCGTGAACCGGGCCGAGGCGGACCGGGTACAGATCCCGGGCACGCCGGCGTTCGTAATCGGCGACCGACTCCTGCAGGGCACGCCGACGTTCGACGCGATCAAGGCGATGGTGGATTCGGCGCGGGCGCGGGCCGGGAGCGCGCCGCCGGTCGCGGCGCGGTAGCGCAGCCGCCCGTCTCCGTTCACCGCAAGCCCGCCAGCAGCGCCGAGAGCGCGCGCGCCGACCCGGGGCGCGCGGCAGGATCGGCGGCGGTGAGGCGCGCAATCACCGCCGCGATGCTGTCGGCCGGCACGGGCGCAGGGCCCGCGGGCCGGGCGGCCGGCATGCGCCCGGACGGGGCCGGGCCGCGCTCGTCGGCCTCGTCGAGCTTGCGCGCGAAGAACGCGACCGGCGTGTCGCCGTCGAACGGCGTCTCGCCCGTCAGACACGCGTGCAGCACCACGCCGGCCGCGTAGAGGTCGCTCGCGACGCCGGGCGGGGCGCCGAGGAGGAGCTCGGGGGCCATGAACGCGGGCGTGCCGACCGGGGCGCCGGCGATGTCGGGAACGCCGGCCGCGGGCGCCGGCGCGCGCACGAGCCGCGCCAGGCCGAAGTCCGCCACCTTGAGCGCCCCGCCCGCGCCTAACAGCAAGTTCGCCGGCTTGAGGTCGCCGTGGACGACGCCCTGCGCGTGCGCGACCTCGAGGGCCCGCGCCAACTGCTTCGCGACGCCGAGCACCGCGGCCGCGGAGAGCGCGCCGTGGGCGGCGAGGAGCGCCGCGAGCGACGCGCCCTCGACGTACTCCATGGTGAGGAACGTCGTGTCGGCGTCGCGCCCCAGGTCGTGCAGGCGCACGATGTTGCGGTGGGTCAGCCGGCGCGCGAGGCGCAGCTCGTGCCGGAACCGCTCCAACGCGTCCGCGGCCGCGGTGCCGCCCGTCGCGGCGATCTCGGGGCGGAGCACCTTCACGGCGACCGTCTCGCCGAGCTCGCGGTCGCGCGCGCGCCAGACGACGCCGGTCCCGCCGGTGCCGAGCACCGCTTCGAGCGCGTACCGCCGGGCGAGCACGGCCCCGGGAACCACGGCGGCCCCGGCCGCGTGCGGGAGCGCGAGGGCACGCGCGGCGCGCGGCGGCGTGCCGGCGCGCAGTGCGCCGCGGGCCGCGGCTCGCCCCGACTCGGCGCCAGAGGGGTCGATGGCAGACGGGTCGGCGCCCGACGGGCCGAGCGCGCGCACGACCTCGAGCGCGGCGCGGTCGAGCGCGACGCGGTCGCGCAGGTCCGCGAGCAGGGCGCCGACGGCCGCGCCGAGCGCGCCGATCTCGTCCCCCGGCGCCCGGCTCACTCCGCCGTCGTCGGCCGCGAGCCCCGACGCGCGCAGGACGTCGTCCGGGCGGTAGTCGCCTTCCGTCGCGCGGCGGGCGGCGTCGGCGAGCACGCGCACCGGGCGCGCGATGCGGCGCGCGGTCAGCCACGCGGCACCGAGCGCGAGCACCAGGCCGACGCCGCCCGCGACGAGCAGCGACCGCTGCACGCCCGCGAGTTCCGCGCGCTCCACGTCGAGACGGCGGAAGACGACGAACCCGCCCACCGTCTCACCCCCGGCGGTCGTCGTCGCGCCGCCCTGCGCCAGGTACGTGACGCCGTCGACGACGATCGGCGCACGCCGGTCGCGCGGCGCGGCGGCGCCGCGCGTCGGCCGCGTCGCGAGACCGGCCGCGGCGAGCGCGTGCCGCGCCGCGCCGCGCGCCTCGAAGCTGGTCGCGGCCACGCGCGCGGCGTTCCGGGCGTCGAGCGCGTAGAACACCACATCGGCGGCCGTCGCGGCCCGCACGTCCCTCGCGAGCCGGTCGTCGACCAGCTTCGTCGCGACGAGCGCACCGACCGGCGCCGCGCCGGGCACCGCGATCGGCACCGCGACGGCCTGAAAGAGCAGCGAATCGCGCGAGACGCCGAAGCCGCTCGCGACCTGCCCGCGCAGCGCGGTCGCGACGAGCGGGCGTCCACCGAGCGCGTCGCCCACGGCGCTCGGCTCGTCGCTCTTCGCGAGCAGCCGGCCGGCCCCGTCGGTGATGAACACCCAATCGGCCCCGAGCTGCTCGGCCCCCTCGAACGTCTGGTCGAGCACGTCGTCCCGCCGCTCCGCCGCGACGAGAGCGCGGAAGTACGGCCCCTGCGCGAACACGCGCGCACCGCCGGCGAGCGCGCGTTCGCGCCCGGCGAGGAACTGCGCGACGAGGTCGGCCGCCTGCTCCAACCCGCGCTGCGCCGCGGCGTCGCCCGCGCGACGGACCGACGCCGACGCCGCCAGCAGCGCGGCGACGAGCACGGCCACGACGACGCCGGCGGTGCCCGCGAACACGCGCCCGGCAAGCCCCAAACGTCGGACGCGCGTGGGACGCGGGAACGAGGCCGTGCCGGAAGCCGGGGTGGCGAGGGGCGGGGTCGCGACGCGCACGCGGGCCGCTGCTGCGGGCGGCGTCAGTAGCGGTCCGCCCGCGTCGCCGCGTACGGCAGGCCGAACTTGTTGGGGTGCGGCGCCGCGACGTAGCCGCGCGCGTCGAGTGCGAGCGGGACGTCACTCGACCCCGTCCCGCCGACCGTCAGCGGACGGCTCGTCTCGCCCGCACGCTCGTGCCATGCGTGGAGCACGTACGCGCCCGCCGGCACGTCGGGAATCGTGAAGCGCCCGTCGCGCCCCGCGAACACCGCGTACGGCGACGCGACGGCGACGACGAAGCTCACCATCCGGTGGTGGATGTTGCAGTAGATCGGGTAGACGCCGGGCCGCGCGAAGGTGGCGCTCCGGCTGGCGTGGTAGCGGTACAGCCCGAGGTCGAAGGCGTTGCTCTCGGTGTTGCTGAACACGTTGTGGCTGAACGGGTCGTCGTTCGGGAACGCGACGTCCCCGCCGGCCGCGACGATCCGCACGTGCGGGATGAACTCCCGCCCCCGCATGACGATCTCGGTCGCACGCGGCGCGGCGGCGCTCGACGCGCTGCGCGTACTCGCCAACGCCGCCGTCGCCGCAACCGGCTCGAGGTACACGACCGTCGACGTCAGATCGGCCGGCGCGGCGCCGTCGCGTTCGAGTAGGGTGATCTGCCCCCGGACGTCGCCCACGGCCCGCGTCGGCGCGTGCGGCGCCGTTACCGCGAGCGCGCCCGCAAAAACCCCGCAGGCGCGGACGCCCGCGGTCAGCCGCATCCCCGCGGGCGCCTCACAGCTCGACCCCGAGCGCGAGGTTCAGGTGGTCGGCCGCGAAGGTGCGGCCGCCAGCGTAGCGCGTCGCGAGGCGGCGATACTCGACGCCGAGCACGAGGGGCTGCGCCGGCTGCCAGCGCACGTGCGTCGCGCAGGCCGCGTTCCGCTCCCGGTCTGGGTGGTCCGCGCGGCGCGGGTGATCGATCCCGCAACCGATTCCGGCCACGAACGTGCGCGTCGCCTGCGCGTTCACCTGCGCCCACCCGGCCACCGTCCGGACCGCGGACCCGAACGATCCTGCGGGAGCGCCCGGCGCGGTGGCGCCGAAGTTCTGGCCCACCGCGCCGCCGCCGAGCCCGGCGAGGAGCTGCCCGCCGTACGCCTCCGCGCGCAGCTCGAAGTGCCGCGCGAAGGCGATCCGCGCGTCGGCGGTCACCGCTCCCGCGTCCACCAGCCCGACGTTCGCGAGGCGCAGCCAGCCCCGGTGCAGGCCGACGCCCACCTCGCTCGGCCCCTCGCCGACGCCGAAGTCGCGGATGTCGGTTTGCGGCGGCGCGTCGGGATCCTCCGGTCCCCACCGCGCGCGCAGCCGCGTCTCAAGCGACGGCCGTCCCGACCGCTCGGCCGCGTCGCCGCCGGAGCCGCCCGAGGGCGCGTACGGGTCACCACCCGCGGCCGGCGGGAGCGTCGAGTCCGGCGGGGCGTACGACGTGCCGGCGTACGGCATGAGCACGGCCCCCTGCACGGCCCAACGCACGGCGCCGCGTCCGCGCCCGGTCCGCACCAGTTCGCGCGACGCGCGCACCTGCGGAAGCCAGTTCCACAGGTTGCCCGCGGCCCCGAACACCGGCACGCCGACCGCGGCGAGGCTGCGCGGGTCGAGGTCCGAGACGAGCGGCGTCTCCGCGCCGACCACCACGAACCCGCTCGGCCACGCCAGCCGCGCGCCGGCGGTGCGCAGGCGCGGCTCGGGGAAGAGCGGGCGGTCGCCGTTCGCGTCGCGCGTGCCGCCGTAGAAGTCGACGTCGGCGTCCGCGTCCAGCGTGCCGCCTAACACGCCGCGCACGACGAGCCCGGCGCCGACCCGCGTCTGGCGGACGGAGAGGCCCACGACGCCGCCGGCGCGCGCCCGGATCTCGGGCACGGCGAAGCTCGGCACGTTGCGGTCGTCGGTCGCGCGCGACGTCCACGACGTGTTGGTCAGCAGGCGCGCCGAGACCTCGAAGGCGACCCGGGAGCGCGCGCGCACCGCGCTCTCGCTCTCGGTGCCTAACTGCTGGCGGAGGAGCGCGATCGCCGCCTCCGCGCGCGCCAGGCGTGCGGCGAGCGAATCGGGATCGACGCGCGCCGCCGTCCCGCGCGCGCTGTCGCCGGGCGCGCGGCGGGTCGTGTCGGGGCGGGTCTGCGCGCCGAGCGGCGCGACCAGCACGCGCGCCGCGAGCGTCGCCGCGACGAGCACACCCCACGGCGGGCGAAACGGCGGCACGGACGCGAGGGGGCGCAGGAGGCGACGGGCGAAGCGTGGGCGGCGGTCGGCCGCGTGCAGCAGCCGTCCGCATGCGGTGAACGCTCCGCCTAGGGCGCCGCCGTCGGGGCCGGGTCCGCGGGCGGTGCGGCGAATGGTAACGCGCGCACCGAGGCCAGCAATCGCGCCGGCGTGTCGTCACTCACGAGCACCACCCCCGACGTGGCCTCCGGCCACGCCACGACGCCCTGCGCGCCGTCGACGGCGGACAGCGGCTGGTGCGCGGCCGCCGCACTCCGCAACGCCGCGTAACGGAAGAAGAGCGCTTCCGACACGCGGTACTGCACCACGAGACGATCCCGCCACCGGTAGGTGAGGACCGCCGCCGGCTCGCCGTCGAGCGTCGTCGTCCACGCCGCGAGCAGGCGAAAGCCCGGCGCGCGCAGCGGTTCGACCGGGAAGCCGACCGCGGCGCGCAAGGCGTCGAGGTCGCGCGCACGGCCGGGGAGGTCTCCCGCCGTCGACCGGCGGTAGTCGGCGAGGGCCGCGGCGAGCAGCGGAACGCTGGCGACCGGCGCCGGCTGCGAGGGGACACCCGCGTCGTCGGCCGCCGGTCGGCCCCGCCACACGGCCGCGCCACCGCCCATGGCGGCCGCCACGAGCGCCGCGCTCGCGAGGACCGCCCGCCACCGCCGGCCGGGCCGGGGAGCGCGTACGCCATCGGTCGGCGTCGCGGGCGGGGCGGCCAGGAGCTCCGGCGCCGGTGGGACCGCGGCCGTCGAGGCGATGATGCGGTCGCGTAGCGCGGTCGGCGCGGGGAGCACGGGGGCGGCGGCCAACCGGTCGCGCAGCGCCGTCTGCGTGGCGAGGTCGCGCCGGCAGCGCACGCACCCCACAAGATGCGCCTCGATCCGCGCCGCCGACTCGGCTGGCAGCTCCCCGTCGGCGTACGCGCCGAGCAGGTCGGCGAGGGTCGCGTGCTGCGCCTCGCGGACGCGGGCGCGTTCGGCCGCCTCGCCCGTCGCGACACGTTGGGCGGTACCGTGTCGACGGTCGGTCACCGGTGCGGTCCTCGACGTCGCGCGTCCGCGGCGCGCCGGAGTGGCGCCGCGGTGCCACCGAGCGTCAGCCGCGGCCCCGCGACCGGGGCATCGGCCAGCGGGGCGATCACCGGGCCCACGTCCGTCGCGCGGGCCGCCGGCGGGCGCGCGTCGTCGAGCCACGCCCGCCGGTTGGTCCGGACGGCCCCGGCGAGCAGCCGGCGGCCGCGCGAGATCCGGCTCATCACCGTGCCGATCGGGATCCCAAGCACGTCGGCGATCTCCTGGTATTTGAATCCGTCGATGTCGTGCAGCTCCACCGGCACGGCGAAGTCGTCGGGGATGGCCGCGAGCGCAGCGTGCACCACCGCACTGTCGAGCCGCGCGGCGACGTCGGCGAACACCGGGTCCGCCTCGCCGTCCGGGTCGGCGAGATATGCCTCGTGGACGTCTTCGAGCCGCGTGATCGCGACGAGCCGCTCCCGACGGTCGTCGCGCTCACGCCCGTCCGCGAGCACCGTGCGGAGGATCCGGTACAGCCACGCCCGCGCGTTTGCCGCGTCGCGCAACTCGCCGAAGCCGGTCCACGCGCGCATGCACGCCTCCTGCACCGCGTCTTCGGCGGCCGCCGCGTCGGCCGTGCGGCGGCGCGCGAAGCCCAGCAGGCGGTCGAGGTGCGGCAGCACCAACGCCTGAAACCGCGCGTGTGCGTCGGCGATCGGGTCGGCGGGCGGGGACGGCGGCACGAAGGACACGAGCGAGAGACCCGACGGACGGGCGCGTCCTCGAGCAGACGAGACGAGGCCGGAATTTATTCCGCGGCGGCGTCATCTTGCGGCGTGTCGCGACGTGTCACCCGCCGCCTCCTCTCAGGTCCGCCCCGCATGGCCGCCCGTTTCGCCCGTCGCGCGGCGCGCGCCGCCGTCGTCGCCGCCGCCGCGACCTGCGACGCGAGCCACTACGTGGCGCCGCCCACCACGGCCCCGCGCAACCTCGTGTCGGCGACGCCAAGCCTGCGTTTCGCGCCCGCGGAGATCACGGTCGCGGTCGGCGACTCGGTGACGTGGGCGTTCGCCGGCGTCACGCACACCGTGATCTTTCAGCGCCCAGGCGATGCGAGACCGGCTGGTGCGCCCGCGGACGTCGGCCCGACGTCGGACGCCTCGGTGACCCGCGTGTTCACGACCCGCGGCACGTTCGGCTACGGGTGCCGACTGCACCCGGGCATGGGCGGGCTCGTGCACGTGCGATAGGCGGCGGTCCGACTGGTCGCGTCGGCGACGATCGCCTGCCGGGAATAACTGCCGCGCTCACGACGTCTCCCGGCTGGTGCGCGGTAGACCGCCGCGCGCCCGATCGTCACGCCACCCGCCCAGAGGTCGTCATGTTGAGACGTACCACCCCCGCCGCGAGACTCCTCGCGCCCGTCCTGCTCGCCCTCCTCGCCGGAACGCGGCCGGCGGTCGCGCAATCCGGCTACGTCCAGACCAATCTCGTGTCGGACGTCCCGGGCCTCGCGGCGACGCTCGACCCGCAGCTCAAGAATTCGTGGGGCATGTCGTTCAGCCCGGCGGGACCGTTCTGGGTTTCGAACGCCGGGACGGGCACCTCGACGCTCTACAACGGCGCCGGCACGAAACTCGGGCTCGTCGTCAACATCCCTGGGCCTGGCGGCGGGGTGCCCGGCGTGCCTACCGGCCAGACGTTCAACACCACGGGCGCCTTCGCGCTGCCGAACGGCGCGAACGCCAACTTCCTCTTCGCCGGCGCGACGGGGACGATCTCCGCCTGGAACGGCGCGGCCGGTACGACGGCCGTCACCGTCGTGAACGGCTTCCCGTCGTCGAGCTACACCGGGATCGCCGTGAGCGGAAGCGGCGCGACGGCACGCCTCTACGCCGCGAACTTCGGCGCGGGCCGCGTGGACGTGTTCGACGGCGCCTTCAACCCGGTCGCGGGCGGGTTCACGGACGCCAACGTCCCCGCGGGCTATGTCCCGTACAACGTCCAGAACGTCGGCGGCTCGATCATCGTCACCTACGCTCTCAAGGACCCGACCACGGGCCAGGAGGTGGTGGGCGCCGGCAACGGCTACGTCGACGTGTACGACACGAGCGGCGCACTCGTGCGCCGGCTCGCGAGCGGCGGCGCGCTCGACGCGCCGTGGGGGATGGCGCTCGCGCCGGCGGGCTTCGGCCGCTTCGGCGGTGACCTCCTGATCGGCAACTTCGGCGACGGCACGATCAACGCCTTCGACCCCACCACGGGAGCCGCGCTCGGCGCGCTCCTCGGCACCGACGGCCGGCCGCTCGTGAACGAAGGCCTGTGGGGGATTGCCTTCGGCAACGGCGGCGCGGCCGGGAGCCCCGACGCGCTCTACTTCGCCGCGGGCATCAACGACGAGGCGGACGGGCTGTTCGGCCGGATCACGGCGACGCCCGAGCCGGGCTCGCTCGCGCTGATGGCGGCCGGCGTCGGCCTGCTCGCGGTCGTCGGCGCCCGGCGCGCGCGGCGCGACGCGGCGGGGATGGGCTGAACAGGCGGCGCGGCGGGCGGTCCTACGCCCGCCGCCGCCGCGCCTCCGCCGCGTCGTCGAGGCGAAGGCGCGGCTTGCCGGGCGACTGGTCGGGCGCGCCAGGCGCCGCTCCGTCGGCGGAGTCCGCCGCGCCGGCCCCGCCCGCGTCCGCGCGCTGCCGCCGGCGGTACGGCACGAGGTCCTGGCCCAGCACGACGAGCGCCCGCGTAGCCACCGTGCTCGCGAGCGGTTCGGGGATCCCCATCACGCGGATGTACGTGTCGATCGCCCGGTCGAACGTCATGTCCTCGGCGAGCGTGTCCATGAACATCAGCGCGTTGTCGACGTGCACGCGCACGATTGACTCTTCGGCGCGCGCCTGCGCCAGCCGCAGCCGCCGCTCGGCGGCCTCGGGCAGCTTGCGGGCGAAGATCGATTCGGGGAACAGGTTGCCGAGCAGGGCCACGAGCGGGGTCCTCGGGGGCGAACAGCAAGGGCAGGGCAGGCGCGCGGCGCCCCCGCCCGCCGCGCGGCGGGGGCCGCGACAGCGAGCGGGGGCAGGGAGCGTACCAGGAGAGACCCGCGGGCGGGGCGGGGGGTCACCCGCCCCGCCCGCACTACCGCTGCTCGGGCAGCGACGACGGCACCGGGAACTGCCCCGTCGCCACCTGCCACTCGCCCGTCAGTGTCGTCATCACGTTCGGGTCGGCGAGCGTGGTCGTGTCGCCGGCCGCGCGCCCCTCGGCGATGTCTCGCAGGAGGCGGCGCATGATCTTGCCCGAGCGCGTCTTCGGCAGGTCCACGGTGAACAGCAGGTCGTCCGGCCGCGCGATCGCCCCGATCTTCTCGGCGACGAACTCGCGCAACTCGTCCCGCAGCGCGTCGGTCTGGACGTGCCCCGTGCGCAGCGTGACGAACGCGGCGATCGCCTGGCCCTTGAGCGCGTGCGCCTTGCCGACCACCGCGGCCTCGGCCACCGCCGGGTGCTCGACGAGCACGCTTTCCACCTCCGCGGTGCCGATGCGGTGCCCGGCCACGTTGAGCACGTCGTCCACGCGCCCGAGCACCCAGTAGTAGCCGTCCGCGTCGCGCTTGGCCCCGTCGCCCGGGAAGTAGAGGTCCGGCCGCCCCGGCCACTTCGAGAAGTACGTGTCGACGTAGCGCCGGTCGTCGCCCCAAATCGTGCGCAGCATCGACGGCCACGGCTTCGTGATCGCCAGCAGCCCGCCGCCCTCGCGCACCTCGTTCCCGTCGGCGTCGAGGAGCGCGGCCGAGATGCCGGGAAAGGAGACCGTGGCGGACCCGGGCTTGGTCGCCGTCACGCCCGGGAGCGGGGTGATCATGATCGCGCCCGTCTCGGTCTGCCACCACGTGTCGACGATCGGGCAGCGGCCGCGGCCGATGTGCTCCCGGTACCACACCCACGCCTCGGGGTTGATCGGCTCGCCGACGCTGCCTAACAGGCGGAGCGTGGAGAGGTCCCGGCGCGCGGGGTACTCGGCGCCCCACTTCATGAACGCGCGGATCGCCGTCGGCGCGGTGTAGAAGATCGTCACGCCGTAGCGCTCGACCACGTCCCAGAAGCGGTCCTTGTCCGGCCAGTCGGGCGCGCCCTCGTACAGCACGCACGTCGCCCCGTTGGCGAGCGGGCCGTAGACGATGTACGAGTGCCCCGTCACCCAGCCCACGTCGGCGGTGCACCAGTAGACGTCCTCCTCCTTCAGGTCGAAGACGTACTTGCTCGTCGCGGCCACGCCCGTCAGGTAGCCGCCCGTGGTGTGCACGATCCCCTTCGGCTTCCCCGTCGTGCCCGACGTGTAGAGGATGAAGAGCAGGTCCTCGGCGTCCATCGCCTCGGGGGCGCGGTAGAAGCCGCCGTCCGGCGCCTTGGCGTCGTGCATGAGGCGGTGCCACCAGTGGTCGCGCCCCTCCTGGATTTCGGGGAAGGCGAGGTCGCCCTGCGCGCCCGGGCGGCGCTGGACGACCACGACGTTCTCGATCGACGGGCACTCTTCGAGCGCCTTGTCGGCGTTGCGCTTGAGCGGCACGACCTGCCCGCGCCGGTAGCCGCGGTCGGCGGTGACAAGGAGCTTGCACTCGGAGTCGTTGATCCGGTCGCGCAGGCTCTCGGGGCTGAAGCCGCCGAAGACCACCGAGTGCACCGCGCCCACCCGCGCGCAGGCGAGCATCGCGACCACCGCCTCGACGATCATCGGCAGGTAGATGGCGACGCGGTCCCCCTTCTTCACGCCGAACTTGTCGAGCACGAGTGCGAACTTGTTGACCTCGCGGTAGAGGTCCCAGTAGGTCAGCGTGCGGCGGTCGCCGGGCTCGCCCTCGAAGATGAGCGCGGCCTTGTTGCGCCGCGGCCCCTGCACGTGCCGGTCGAGGCAGTTGGCGCTCGCGTTGAGCTGGCCGCCGACGAACCACTGCGCCTTTGGCGGCTGCCAGTCGAGCACGCGGTCCCACGGGCGCGTCCAACTGAGCTCGCCGGCCATGCGGGCCCAGAAGGCCTCGGGGTCGCGCGCGCCCTCCACGTACAGCGCGTCGTCGTCGGCGAGCGCGCCCGCGCGGAAGTCGGCGGGCGGCGGGAAGGAGCGGGTCTCCTGCAGCAGGACGTCGAGGTCGGACATGGCCGGGGGTGGCGCGGGTCGGGGGCGGCGCGCGATCGCACGCGGCCGAATGTTACACAGCGCGCGCCGGCGATTCTGGCGCCGGGCCGGTACGCCCCGTACCGTGCGCGTGCCGCACGCCCGAGGTCCCCTCCGGAGAGTCTCCCCTCCGGTCCCCCGCCCCCGCCCATGGCCACCTACGCCCCCGCCGCCCCGCTCGCGGCCCCGCGCGCCGACGTCGCGCTCAAGGACGTCCGCGGCGTGATCTTCGCCGCCTCGTTGGGGACCGTCTTCGAGTGGTACGACTTCTACCTGTACGGCTCGCTCGCGGCGGTCATCTCGAAGCAATTCTTCTCGGGCGTGAACCCGACGGCGGGCTTCGTCTTCGCGCTGCTCGCCTTCGCGGCGGGCTTCGCGGTGCGGCCGTTCGGCGCGGTCGTCTTCGGCCGGCTCGGCGACCTCGTCGGGCGCAAGCACACGTTCCTCGTCACGATCCTCATCATGGGCCTCTCGACCTTCCTGGTCGCGGTGCTCCCGTCGTACGCGTCGATCGGCGTCCTCGCGCCGGTCGCGCTCGTCACGCTCCGCCTGCTGCAGGGCCTCGCGCTCGGCGGCGAGTACGGCGGCGCGGCGACCTACGTGGCCGAGCACGCGCCCGACGGCCGGCGCGGGAGCTACACGGCGTGGATCCAGACGACCGCGACGTTAGGCCTCTTCCTCTCGCTGCTCGTCATCCTCGGCTGCCGCGTCGTGCTCGGCACCGAGCAGTTCGAGGCGTGGGGCTGGCGCATCCCGTTCGCGGTCTCGCTCGTGCTACTCGCGGTCTCGACGTGGATCCGCCTCCGCCTCGACGAGAGCCCGATGTTCCGGCAGATGAAGGCCGAGGGGAAGGGGTCGACGTCGCCGCTCAAGGACTCGTTCGGCAACTGGGCGAACCTCAAACTCGTGCTGCTCGCGCTCTTCGGGCTCGCGGCGGGGCAGGCGGTGGTGTGGTACACGGGACAGTTCTACGCGCTGTTCTTCCTGACGCAGATGCTGAAGGTGGACGCGCAGGCGGCCAACCTGATGGTCGCCGCGGGGCTGCTGCTCGCGACGCCGTTCTTCATCGTCATGGGCGCGCTCTCGGACCGCGTCGGGCGCAAGCCGGTGATCCTCGGCGGGTGCCTGCTCGCGGCGCTCACGTACTTCCCGCTGTTCAAGGCGCTCACGCACTACGCGAACCCCGCGCTCGAGCGGGCGCAGGCCACCGCGCCGGTCACGGTGGTCGCGGACCCTGCCGAGTGCTCGTTCCAGTTCGACCCGGTCGGCAAGAAGAAGTTCACGTCGAGCTGCGACGTCGCGAAGGCGGCGCTCGTCAAGGCGGGCGTGCCGTACCGCAACGAGGCCGCGCCGGCGGGGACGACCGCGCGGGTCGCCGTGGGGAGCGCGGCGATCCCGTCGTACCGCGGCACGGCGGCGGGGGCCAAGGCGCTCGACTCGGCGTTCACGAAATCGTTAGGCGGTGCGCTCAAGGCCGCGGGCTACCCGGCGAAGGCCGACCCGGCGCGCGTGAACACGCCGATGGTCGTGCTCGTGCTCTTCGTCCTCGTGCTCTACGTGACGATGGTCTACGGGCCGATCGCCGCGACGCTCGTCGAGATGTTCCCCACGCGCATCCGCTACACGTCGATGTCGCTGCCCTACCACATCGGCAACGGCTGGTTCGGCGGCTTCCTGCCGACGACGGCGTTCGCGATCGTCGCCGCGACGGGCGACCTGTACTCGGGGCTGTGGTACCCGATCGTCATCGCGGCCGTGACACTCGTCGTCGGCGCGCTGTTCGTCCGCGAGACGCGGGGCGTCGACATCCGCGGGTAGGGAGCGACGCGCGCGGCGCGCGGCTCGGGCGATTGCCAAATCGCGCCGGTTGGCACAATATGCCGCGCACGGGGCACGCCGACCCGTCCGTGGGCTGCGCGTGTCGCGGATCACCATCTTCCCGGGGGAGGGGGCACCATGTGGCGTGACTTCAAGGCGTTTCTGATCAAGCAGAACGCGCTCGCGCTGGCGATCGCGGTCGTCGTCGGCGGCGCGCTCGACACCGTGGTCAAGGCGATCGTCAACGGGATCCTGATGCCGTTCATCGGGCCGCTGCAGCAGGCGACCGGCGGCGACTACGCGAAGCTCACGTGGCACATCGGGCCGTTCCTGTTCGCGCCCGGGGTCGTGCTGGCGGCCCTGGTCAACTTCGTGATCATCGGCTTCGTGGCGTGGCGGCTCTCGAAGCTGTTCGTGAAGGAGACGCCGACGTCGCCGACGAAGACGTGCCCGGTGTGCTTCAAGAGCGACCTCGACGAGCGGGCGACGCGCTGCCCGCACTGCACGAGCGCGCTCGACGCGACGACCCAGCCCGTCCCGGTGCCGCCCGTGGCGCCGGTCGGGAGACCTGCGCCGGCGTTGGCGCGCTAGCCGAGCTTTCGCTAGCCGAGCTTTCGCTAGCCGAGCCGCGCGGCCGCCGGCGCCGGGTATGCGTAGACGAGCGCCGGGCGGCCGCCGATGTCGGCCGTCCCGTCCGGGGCCGCGCCGAGTCGCGTCGCCACGCGGACCGACGCGACGTTCTCCGGGTGGATCAGGCTGACGACCCGCTCCCGCCCGAGCACGTCGTGCGCGTAGCCGAGCGCCGCCCGCGCGCCCTCGGCGGCGTACCCGCGGCCCCAGTACGGGCGCGCGAGCACGTAGCCGACCTCGAGCCCCGGCCACCCCTCCGGCTCGTAGCAGCCGATGCGCCCGACGAGCGCGCCGGTCATGCGCTCCTCCGCGGCCCAGAGCCCGAAGCCGCGCAGCGCCCAATGCCCGACGACGAGCGCGAGCTGCCGCCACGCGTCGGCGCGGGCCAGCGGCCGCCCGTCGCCGAGGTAGCGGGCCACCGCGGGGTCGGCCATCAGCGCGGCGTAGGCCCCGAAGTCCCGCGCGTCGAAGCCGCGCAGGAGCAGGCGGTCGGTGGTCAGGCGCGGGACGCCGGGCGTCGTGTTAGGCACTCGCCGGCGGCGGGGCCGGGCCGGCGCGCTCGCCGCGCCACAGCGCGTACGCGAGGAGCGCCGCCCCGACCGACACGCCCGCGTCGGCGACGTTGAACACGTAGAACCGCGCCGCCCCGACGCCCACGTCGATGAAGTCGACGACGCCCCGGTCGGACGCGAGCCGGTCCAGCAGGTTGCCCGCCGCGCCGCCGGCCACGAGGGCGAGGCCGACGACGCCCGGCCCGCCGGCGCGCGCGATCCGGCCGTACAGCCGCGCGAGTCCGCCGAGGATGGCGAGCGTGAGCGCGATCAGCACCCAGCGCTGGTACGGGCCGAAGTGCGTCGAGAACGCCGCGCCCTGGTTGTAGGCGAGGGTGAAGCGCACGACGTCGTCGAGCACCGGCCGGGGCACGCCGACGAGCGGCGCGGCGTCTTCGATCGCGCGCTTGCTCGTGCAGTCCGCGAGGACCAGGGCCGCCGCGAGCGGCCAGAACACGCGTCCCGGGGATCGCATCAGATCAGGGGTGGGGAGTCGTCGGCCGAGGCACGGGGCGCCCGATCTCCGGCCGCCCGGCCGCGACGGAGTGTAACAGTGGCCGCGGCCGGTCGCGCGGGAGCGCGCCGCCGGCACCGCGGTACCGCATGTAGATCTCGGGCGACCCGTTTTCGAGCCCTGCGTCCATGTCGCTCCCGCCTGCCACCCCACCCGCCCCCGGCGCCGACCTGCGCACGCTGCTCGCCGGCGAGGCGCCGATCCCGGCTCCCGCGTGGCTCGCCGAGCGCGCCCCGGTCGACTACGACGCCGAACGCGCGCGGGCCGCGGCCGACCCCGACGCGTTCTGGGCCGAGAAGGCCGCGGCGATCGAGTGGGCGGAGCGGTGGCACACCGTGCGCCGCTTCGAGCCGCCCGAGCACGCGTGGTTCGAGGGCGGGCGCCTCAACGCCACCGTCAGCTGCCTCGACCGGCACGCGAAGGGCGAGCGGCGCACGAAGGCCGCCCTCATCTGGCTCTCCGAGGACGGCGAGGAGCGCACCTACACCTACGGCCGGCTCTACCGCGAGGTGAACCGCTTCGCCAACGCGCTCGCCGCGTTAGGAGTGAGCGTAGGCGACCGCGTCGTGCTCTACATGCCTAACACCCCCGAGGGCGTCGTCGCGATGCTCGCCTGCGCGCGGCTCGGCGCGGTCCACTCGGTGGTCTACGCGGGGATCGGCGCGGGCGCGCTCCGGGCGCGCATCGAGGACGCGGGCGCCAAGGCCGTCGTCTGCTCCGACTTCACCTACCGCCGCGGGAAGGCGGTCGCGCTCAAGCCGATCGTCGACGAGGCGGTGCGCGGGCTGGCGTTCGTCGAGCACGTCGTCGTCCACCGCCGCGGCTCCCGGCCCGGCGACGCCCCGGCCGCGTTCAGCTCCGAGCGCGAGGTCGACTTCTACGACGTGCAGGCGCCGCACGCGATCCACCGCGCGCCCGCGGTCGTCGACGCCGAGCACCCCCTGTTCATCCTCTACACGTCCGGCACGACGGGGCGGCCCAAGGGCGTGGTCCACGCGACGGGCGGCTACCTCGTCGGCGTCACCTACCTCGCGCGCGCCTTCCTCCAGTTGGGCGAGCGCGACGTCTACTACTGCACCTCGGACCTGGGGTGGGCCGTCGGGCACTCCTACATCGTCTACGGGCCGCTCGCGTTAGGCGCGACGGTCGTCTTCCGCGAGGGCGCGCCCGACTGGCCGACGCCCGACGTGACGTGGGAGCTGGCCGAGCGCTTCGGCGTGGACGTGATGTTCACCGCGCCGACCGCGGTGCGCATGTGGATGAGTCACGGGGCCGGCGCGCCCGCGAAGTACGACCTCTCGCGGCTGCGGCTGCTCGCCTGCGCGGGGGAGCCGCTCAACCCCGAGGCGCACCGCTGGGCACAGCGGCACCTGGTGGGGCAGGGGGACGGCTTCGTCGTCGACAACTGGTGGCAGACCGAGGTCGCGGCGCCGGTGCTCGCGACCTTCCCGGCGTTCGAGGCGCGGCCGGGGCGCGTCGGGAAGCCGGTGCCCGGCGCGGAGATCGCCGTCGTCGACTCGGCCGGAAAGCCGCTGCCGCCGGGCACGGGCGGGCTGCTCGTGCTCACGGCGCCCGTGCCCTGGATGCTGCGCACGATCTGGAACGACCACGCGCGCTACGCGGCGTACTGGCGGCAGGTCCCCGGCGCCTACACCGCCGGCGACGTGGCCGTGGTCGACGAGGACGGCTACGTCGCCGTGTTAGGCCGCGCCGACGACGTGCTCAACGTCGCCGGGCACCGCATCGGCACGGCCGACGTGGAGGGGTCGCTGCTCCGGCACCCCGCGGTCGCGGAGAGCGCGGTCGTCGGGCTGCCGGACCCGATCCGCGGGGAGCGGATCAAGGCGTACGTCGTCGTTAGGCCGGGGCAGGCGGCCGGCCCGGGGCTCGTCGCGTCGTTGAAGGACCACGTCCGGCAGGACCTCGGCCCGATCGCGCAGCCGAGCGAGGTCGAGGTGCGCGCGTCGCTGCCGAAAACGCGGTCGGGGAAGATCGTGCGGCGGATGCTGAAGGCGGAGGCGCTCGGGGTGGACCCGGGGGACCTGAGCACGCTCGCGGATTAGCGAGGTCCGCTCAGCCGCTCCGCGCGGCGGCCGCGACGCCCCCGGCCGCCGCACGCGAGCGCCACGCGTTGAACTCCGAGGGGCGGAGGCCGTAGCGGCTCGCCGAGCCCTCGTTCAACGCTAACAGCAGCTCGATCGCACGCTCGACGAACAGGGCCACGTCGTCGGCCGGAACGGCGTGCGCCTCGGCCCACGCGCGCCTGCGCCCGGAGCTCCTCCCGTCCGCCCGACCCGCCGCCCCGTCCGTGGCCGCTTAGCGCCACGGCGCCGCGAGGATCTGCTCGGCGAGGTCCATCATGCGGTGGCCGCCCACCACGCGCAGCAGCACCTCGTAAACCTCCGCTTTTCAACGGCGGTACTCGTCCGCGTCGCGCTCGGCGTCGGGGAACTGCTGCCGCACCAGTCCGATCTCGCGCCCGAGCGCGACCGCCTGCGCGGGAAACTCGCGGCGGAGCACCCAGTACGCCGCGAACGCCGCCGCGTCCAGGCCGCTCTCCGCGCGCGTCGGATCCTGTTGGACGAGCGGCTGTCGCCCCCGGATCCGCGGTACGGACGCGGCCTCGGCGCTGACAGCTTGCTCGACTCGCTAGTCGCGGGGATGAACACGGGCCTGCGCGTCACAGAGTCGCCGCTACCGTCGCTGTACACGCGCCTCGGGTCGCAGGACCCGGCGCGTTTCGTTGCTGCAGCGAAGTTGGTCGCGGCGCTCTGGCTCCGCCTGTCGGGAACGGTCGCGCACGTGCTCGACCTTGACCTACGCCTGACGAGTCCCAGCCGCCTCGCCATTCACTTCCGCGGCCAGCGCGGGCAGCAGTACGCGAACTACGGTCCGGCCATCATCACGGTCGACGGTGAGTGCGCCCTCACGTGATCGCCCGGAGCACTGTCGAGTATGCGGACCGCTGGACGGCGTGTAGGATGTCCGGACGAAACCGGAGGACACGATGATCACGATCGACGACCCCGAAACCGAGCGCCTCGTGCGCGAGTTGGCGGCCCGCCGCGGCCAGAGCATCGACACCGTCGTGCGAAACGCGGTGTTGGCCCAGACGCCGGCCACGGAGCCGGAGCAAGCCCCGCCCGAGGAGCAGGCCCGGCGCCACGCCATTCTCGTTGAGATCGCGCGCCGCATGGACGCACTGCCCGTTCTCGACACGCGTTCGGCAGACGAAATCATCGGGTACGACGAGAACGGGCTGCCGACCTGACCTGCATGGTGGTCGACACGTCGGCGCTGGTCGCCTACCTGCTTGCCGAACCCGAACGCGCCCGCCTTCTGGGAGCGATGCAAGAAGCGCCGACGCTCGCGACGTCGGCAGTCGCGCTCGTCGAGGCGAGTATGGTCCTGCTCGGACGCCGGGGCGAGGACGGCGCCCGTGAGTTGGACGCACTCCTCGACGGCCTCGGGATCGTCGTCGCTCCGGCCACGCGGGCGACGGCCGTCCTGGCCCGTAACGCCTTCGATCGTTACGGTAAGGGTCGCCACCCGGCCGCCCTCAACTTCGGCGACTGTTTCAGCTACGCGCTCGCGAAGGAGCGCGGCGAGCCGCTGCTCTTCGTCGGCAACGACTTCTCGCGGACCGACGTAGCCGTGGCGCCGTACTGACGCCCGCCGTGCCGCCCACTGCCGGCGCGGTTAGCGTTCTCCCGTGACCGCACCGGTACCCCCCCCCGCTCTCGAAGCCCTCGCCCTCGCGCGCCGCTACGGCCCGCGCCGCGCCGTCGACGGCGTGAGCTTCGCCCTCGCCCCCGGCGACTGCCTCGCCCTCTTCGGGCCGAACGGGGCCGGGAAGAGTACCCTGCTCAAGCTGCTCGGCGGCCTCCTCCGCCCCTCGTCCGGCGAGGCGCGGGTGGCCGGGCGCGCGGTCGGCGGCGACGACCCCGCCGCGCGCGCCACCGTGGGCCTCATCTCGCACCAGAGCCAGCTCTACGCCGCGCTCACCGCGCACGAGAACGTCGCCTTCGCCGCGCGCCTCTACGGCACGCCCGACCCCGACGCGGCCGCGCGCCAAGCCCTCGAGCGCCTCCGCGTCGCCGACCGCGCCGACACGCCCGTCCGCCGCCTCTCGCGCGGGCTGCAGCAGCGCGTCTCGATCGCCCGCGCCGTCGTCCACGCCCCGGCCGTCCTTCTCTGCGACGAGCCCTATACCGGCCTCGACGCCGCCGGCGCCGACGCGCTCACGGCCACGCTCACCGCGCTCAAGGACGCGGGCGCGGCGCTCGTCCTCGTCACCCACCAGCTGGGCGAGGGGCTCGCGCTCGCGACGCAGGTCGCGGTGCTCCTCGACGGCCGCCTCGCCTACCACGCGCCGCGCGCCGCGGTCGACGACGGCGCCTTCGCCGCCGCGTACCGCGCGCTCGTCGCCGGCGGCGCGCCGGGCGCCGGCCCCGCGGGCGCCCGCGCCGCGGCCTAACGCTCGCCGCACGACGCCGCGTGCCCCCGCCGTCCGTCCTCGCGACCGCGCTCCTCGTCGCCCGCAAGGACCTGCTGATCGAGTTCCGCACGCGGAGCGCCTTCCTCGCCGCCGTCGTCTTCGCGCTCGTCGCGGTCGTCATCTTTCGGTTCTCGTCCGACCCCACCGCCGTCAGCCCGCTCGACCTCGCGCCCGGGGTGCTCTGGACGATCTTCGTCTTCAGCGGCATCCTCGGCCTGCACCGCTCGTTCGGCGTCGAGCAGGCCGACCGCGCGGTCGACGCCCTCCTCGCCGCGCCGGTCCCGCGCGAGGCGGTCTTCCTCGGCAAGCTGCTCGCGAACTTCGCCTTCGTCGCGGCCGTTCAGCTCGTGGCGATTCCCGCCGTCGCCCTCTTTTACGACCTCCCGGTCGGCGGCGGGATCCTCGCCGGGATTTTCCTCGTCGCCGCGCTCGCGGCCGTGGGGCTCGTCGCGGTCGGCACGCTCTTCTCCGCGATGACCGTCAACACGCGGCTCGCGGAGCTGCTCCTGCCGATGCTCGCGCTGCCGTTCTTCGTGCCCGTGGTCACCCCCGCGGCGCTCGCCACGGCGCGGCTGCTCGCCGGGCGGCCGCTGGCGGAAGTCGCGGGAATGCTCAAGCTTTTGGGAAGTTTCGACCTGGTGTTCCTCGTCGCGTGCACGCTCGCGTTCCCGTACACGCTCGAGGACTGACCCGCGGGCGTCGCCCGCAACGAGTCGTACCCTTCGCATGACCAACCCGCCGTTCACTCTGTCGCAACCGATCGCGGGCGCCCCCCCGGCGCCGAGCGGCGTCGCCGCACCGCCGGCGCGCCCGGCCGGCGGCGTCGACCTGCTGCTCGTCGCCGCGCTCGTCGCCGTGGCGGCGATGATGGCGCGCGCCCTCTGGTTCACGCCGGTCGAGGCGATGCAGGGCGCCGCGCAGAAAATCCTCTACGTCCACGTCCCGTCGGCCGTGGTCGCGCTCTACATCGGCCTGCCGCTCGTCGCGATCGCGAGCGGCGTGTACCTCTGGCTCAAGGACGACCGGCTCGACCGGCTGGCCGAAAGCGCGGCCGAGGTGAGTCTCGTGTTCATGACCGCGGTGCTCGTGACGGGACCCGTGTGGGGGAAGCCGATCTGGGGCACGTGGTGGACGTGGGACGCGCGCCTCACGCTCACGCTCTTTCTCTGGTTCGTCGTCGTCGGCTACCTCGTGCTCCGCGGCGCGATCGAGGACCGCGCCCAGCGCGCGCGCTACTCCGCCGTGTTAGGCCTGCTCGCCGTGCTGCTCGTGCCGTTCATCCACCTCAGCGTGTACCTGTTCCGCACGCTGCACCCGATGCCGGTGGTGCTCAAGCCGAGCGCGCCGTCGCTCCCGCCCGAGATGCTGCACACGCTGCTCGCCGGGTTCGGCGCGTTCGCGCTCCTCTTCGTCGCGCTGCTGCGCGCGCGGCTCCGCTACGCGAACGAGCGCGAGCTCGTCGCGCTGGCGGAGGAGGCGGCGGGGTGAGCGGTCCGCCGGTCGGCGGCCCGCCCGACAACGCCGGGTTCATGTACGCGGCGTACGCGCTGGGCGCGTTGGTCTACGTCGGGTATGCGCTGGTACTGGTGCGGCGGCGGGCGCGGGCGCGCCGGGCGCTCGACATGCTGGCGCCCGGCGAGCGAGGGTGACGCGCTACCGGCTGGCGAGGATCGACGCGCCACCGCCGGTCGTCAGGTAGACCGGCGACGTCACCGCCGCCTGCGCGGGGAAGCTGGACACCACGTGTCGCGTGTCGGTCCAGATCGGGTTGAGGCGTCCGGTCGTGGCAGCCATGCCGATGTAGTCCCCGATGCACGTGCCGCCGAACTGCACGTCGGGGTTGGACGGGCCGGTGGTGACGCGCACCACCGGGTCGAACTGGAGCCCGCCGCCCCGCCCCGTGTTGAGGTAGACGGAGAGGAAGAAGTTGTCGGGTTCGTTCCGCCGGTCGTAGTACACCACGTTGGGCGAGCCGTCGGGCGTGGTGGCGACCCACGGGAAGAGCTGGTCGTTCGGCGACACGTTGCTCACCGCCCGCGCCCGGTTCCAGCTCTCGCCGCGGTCGGCGGAGCGGACGATGAACGCCTTGGCGCTGCCGAGGCGGTAGTCGCCCCAGGCGACGAAGACGTGCCCGCGCCGCGAGTCGACGGCGATGGACGGGAACGAGTTGACCCGGAAGAACGAGTTGAGCAGCGAGCAGCCGCCGAACACGACCCGCGAGCAGATGTCGACGACGTCCGCGGCCTTGACCGGCGAACGTCCGCCCGCCGTCGAGCGACCGGGAGACCAGCACCTGGTTGACGACCGTAGGGGTGTTGAAGTTCTCGAACGCGACGTACAGCTCGCCGTTGGGCCCCACCGCGGGCACGGACCCCTGGCTGGCGGACAGCCCGGCCGGGGCCACCAGCCGCGGCGTGCTCCAACTCCGCCAGTGGTCGGAGGAGTAGGCGATGTAGATCGGCGACCCCGCATACGACCCGCCGGGGCCCGAGTAGTCGAACCGCGTCCACGTCACGTAGATCCGGCCCCGGTACGGACTCGCGGGGTTCGTGTCGATGGCGCTGTACGGCTTGTCGCTGAAGAAGGGGCTGCCCGCCGTGTCCGTGACCACCGGCGTGAGCACGTCGGCGCTGCGCAGGTCGACCGACCGGGCGACGAAGATCCCCCCGGCTCCCGTGGTCCGGCTGAACTCCAGGCAGGTGAAGTAGGCGTTCCCGCCCGGGCCGAACGCCGTGCTGGGGTCGCCGCCCGCGTCGTGCCGGGGAAGAGCGGCACGACGCCGGACCCGATGTCGCGCCAGGACGCGCCGCCGTCGGTCGAGGCGTACGCGCCGCACCGGCTGTCGCCCAGGCGGTAGTCGTTGGACGACGCCACGAGGCGCGCCGGGTCCCGCGGGCTGACCGCGGCGACGGTCTCGTTCTGCGGGGACGGCGTGACGAACGAACTCGCGAACACGTTGGGTCCGATGTCGCGGACGCGCGCAAACGGCTGGGCCCCCAACGCCTGCGGCCCCATGTCGCCCGCGCGCCCCGGGGACGTGCGTACGACGCCCGACCGCTCGGGCGCGCGCTTGCCTGGCGCCAATCCCCCCGGCTGGCCCACGGCGACTTGGCGCGCCGCCGCGGGCGACACGGCCCGCGGCCCGACCTGCACCGGATCCTCGCTACAGCCGGCCAGGGCCGCCGCTGCCGTCAGGAGTCCTGCCAATCCCCCCACCCCCTACCGTCGCATATCGTGCCTCCGCGATCACGAAGTCACTTGCCCGGCGGCCGCGGGCGGGTCCCGCCGCCGCCGGCCTGCGCGCGTCCCGAGGTCCGGACGCCGCGCGATACTACCGCCGATCCCGCGAACCCGCAAACGCCGGCGGCGGCCTGCCCCGCTAACATTGAGTACCAGCGGCGCGACCGACGTCGCGCCCTCCGCCGCTCCTCTGCCCGACGTCATGCTCAACCCCTGGCACGACCTCGCCCCCGGCCCGCACCCGCCCGACCAGGTGACGGCGATCATCGAGATCCCCGCCGGGAGCCGCAACAAGTACGAGCTCTGCAAGGACTCGGGGATGCTGCGCCTCGACCGCGTGCTCTACTCCGCGGTGCACTACCCCGGCGACTACGGCTTCGTCCCGCAGACGCTGCACGAGGACAACGACCCGATCGACATCCTCGTGCGCATCCAGGAGCCGACGTTCCCGGGCTGCCAGATCGACGCGCGCCCGATCGGCGTGCTCCGCATGCTCGACAAGGGCGAGCCGGACGACAAGATCCTCGCCGTGCCGATGCACGACCCGCTGCACCAGGAGTACTTCGACATCGCCGACCTCCCCGCGCACTACCTGAAGGAGGTCGAGCACTTCTTCCGCATCTACAAAGACCTCGAGGGCAAGCGCGTCGAGATCCTCGGCTGGGAAAAGAGC
The DNA here is from genome assembly GCA_019973575.1 of Gemmatimonadetes bacterium T265. Classification (NCBI taxonomy): domain Bacteria; kingdom Pseudomonadati; phylum Gemmatimonadota; species Gemmatimonadetes bacterium T265. The sequence continues at coordinate 807,171 of BPUI01000001.1, read as the reverse complement.
GAGTCGGCGATGCAGCTGATCGAGGAAAGCATCGCGCGCTACCAATCCAAGTACGGCGTCCGTGCGCCGGCGCCCGTGGCGAGCGCGCCGGTGATCGCGCGGCCGCTGGCGAGCGCCTAACGGCCGCCGCGACCGGGCACTGCCGTAGCCCGCGTGCTACGGCCGGCTAAGACGATGTTAAGCTGTCGCGGGGCCGCGGGACGGGCACGTCCGTTGCCTTCGCTCGACGGTGCTACCGCGGGCGACCGCGTTCCCAGTTCGCAAGATTCCGGAGACCACGACATGACTCGTACCTCGACGTTCGTCGGCGCTGTCGTTGCCGCGCTGCTCGCCCCCGCCGTTGCGGCCGGCGCCCAGACCACGACGCAGCAGCCCACGCAGACGACCACCCAGCCGGTCCCGCCCAAGCACCACAGCATCCTCGCGGGCGCGGCCGCGGGCGCCGCGGCCGGCTCGGCCGTCCCGGGCCACCGGCACCCGATTCTCGGCGCCATCGCCGGCGCGGAGGTGCAGCACCACCGCAATAAGGCGGCGAAGAAGGCGTACAAGCGGACCCTGCAGCAGCAGGCCGCTCCGACGACGCCCTGACCGATCAACGGACCGACGCGGGGGCGCTGCCGCCGCCCCCGCGCCGACCTGCTGTCAGTCGTCGAAGTGCAGGGCCGCGAACTCGGCTTCCGCGCCCTGGAGCACCTGCACCTCCGACATCACGGCTGAGCCGGTCACGCGCACGCGCGGGGCGTGACCGGCCGCGGGCTCGACCTCGGTTCGGTCCTGCGCGCTGCCCATGAACGCCATGACGGCGACGTCCGCCTGCACCCCCCGCGGGAGCAGGACCTTGACGTTCGCCATGATCGCGCCGACCTCGATCTCGCAGCCGTCGGCCGGCAGCACGGCGTCGCGCAGGTCGACGACCGCCTCGCTCATCAGGGCGAACGCCCGGAACCGACGCGGTACGAGCCACGGCCCGACGCGTTTGGACGAGCTCATGACGGCGAACAGGTGCCCGTCGTCGGCCGGGCGCGCCGCGACGAGGCCGCCGTACTGCCACCCGAGCTCCGCGCGCCCGCTCGGCGGCGCGAGGACCGAAGCCGCCGGACCAGCGCCCGCCACGCCCCACTCCATCGGCGCCGGGCGCGCCACCGTCGGGCGCGCGACCGCGGGACGCACGCCAGTCGCCAGCTCGCTCGCCATCTGCTCCAGCGCGGCCACGTCGCCGAGCCCGTGCAGCCGATCCAACTCGGCTTCGAACTGCTCGACCGTGAGCGTGTCGTCGGCGTAGCGGTCCGTGAGCAGGCGCACGACCCGTTCGCGGGCGGCGTCCAGGGCGGGGGAGGCGTCCGGGGTCGACGGCATGGGTGGACTACGCGCGCCGCCCGCGGATAGTGTCGCCGCGCCGAGGCCCGCTACGCGTCGTGCCGGCGGAAGACCAGCGCCGCGTTGATCCCGCCGAATCCGAAGCTGTTCGACAGCGCGACTTCGGGCCGCGCGTCCATCCCCTCGCCCGTGATCATCGCGAGGTCGCACGCCGGGTCGGGCACTGCGAGGTTCACCGTCGGCGGCAGCCACCCGCGGTGCAGCGCGAGGGCCGTGATCGCCGCCTCGACCGCGCCCGAGGCGCCGAGCGCGTGCCCGTAGTAGCCCTTCGTCCCGCTCACCGGCAGCGCCGCCGCGTGCTCGCCGAACACCTGCTTGGCGGCGAGCGTCTCGGTCGGGTCGTTGAGCGGCGTCGACGAGCCGTGCGCGTTGACGTAGCCGACCTCGTGCGGCGCGACGTGCGCGTCGCCTAACGCGAGGCACATCGCGCGCGCGGCCTGGCGGCCGTCCGGGCGCGGCGCGGTCATGTGGTGCGCGTCGTTCGTCGTCCCGTAGCCGGCGACCTCGGCGTAGATCCGCGCCCCGCGCGCGACCGCCCGCTCGCGCTCCTCGAGGACCAGCACCGTCGCAGCCTCGCCCATCACGAAGCCGTCGCGGTCCCGGTCGAACGGCCGCGACGCCGTCGCGGGGTCGTCGTTGCGCGTGCTCATCGCGCGGATGAGCGCGAACGCGCCGAAGCAGAGCGGCATGAGCGGCGCCTCGGCCCCGCCGGCGAACATCACGTCCGCGTAGCCGTCGCGGATCGCGCGGAACGCCTCGCCGATCGCCATCGCGCCCGAGGCGCAGCTCATCGCGTTGGTCGAGTTGGGGCCGCTCACCCCCAGCTCGATCGCGATGTTGCAGCTCGACGCGCCGCCGAAGACGTTGAGCGCGATCGTCGGGTCGACGACGCGGACGCCCTGCGTCGCGTACTTCGTCAGCTCCCGTTCGGCGAACCCCACGCCGCCGAGCGCGGTGCCCATCATCGCGCCGACGCGCTCGCGGTCTTCCGCGGCGAGGTCGAGCCCGGCGTCCTCGAGCGCGAGCCGCGCGCCCGCGACCGAGAACTGCCCGAAGCGGTCGAGCCGCTTGGCCCGCTTCGCCTCGAGGTGGTCCTCGGCCGCGAAGTCCGACACCTCGGCCGCGTTCCGGCTCCGCCACAGCTCGGGGTCGAAGCGCGTGATCGTACGCACGGCCGAGCGACGCGCGCGGAGGCCGGCCCAGAGCCCGTCGGCGGTGGTGCCGATGGGGGTAACGGGCCCGAGCCCGGTGACGACGACGCGGCGGCGCGGCATGGGAAGTACGACGGGTGTGCGTGGCGAGAGCATCAGAGGGGCGCCCCTCGTGGGTACCCCTCCGCGCGCATTACGAACGCGGTCGTGCGGGCGGATGGTTCACGACGCGCCCCGTTCCGCCACGCGCGCCAGCCCCGCCAGCGTGCGCGACGCGATGCCGTGGACGAACACCGGACCAATAACCCCGACCGCCGCGAGCGTTCCGATCGCCGGCCAGCGCGGCCCGTCCCACACGTGCACAACGCGCACGCGCGTCTGCTGGCGCCCGTCCGCAGCAGGTGCGAGCGCCTGGAAGCTCCACTCGACGTCCATCCCCGCCGTCACGCCCTGCACGTGCCGGTAGCGCACGAGTTGCGCGCGCTCGTCCACGCTCATCTCCGACAGCCACCACGTGGGCCAGTCGGCGACGCCGAAGGGCCGGTTGGCCGACATCTCGACCAGGCCGCCGCCGTCGCGCGTCCGCGCCCGGAAGCGCACGAAGCGGTAGTGCGCGAGGTGCGTCGGCCAGTCCTCGACGAGGCGCGCGAGGTCGAAGAGCGGCGCGACCGGCGCCGCGACCACCTGCTCGTCCACGGTCACCATCGCGCGCCCCATCGGCATCGGGCCGAGGTCGTAGGGGCGCTTGAGCGCGCGGTCGGAAGGCGCGCGCTCGGGGGGCATGCGGTCGGACGCCGCGGGTGGCTTCGGGGGGGCCGTCATTCCGCGAAAGCTCGCCCGGGACGCGGCGGCGGGACAGGGGCGGACGCCGCGGCAACGGCGGGCGTCCACGTCGCGACGACGCGCCAGCCGAGGCCGCGTCGCACGCGTGCGACCGCGCCGGTCGCCTCGTGCACCATCGCCTCGAGCTCGGCGGGAATGAAGCCGCGGAACACCGAGAGCACGCCGTCGTGCCGCGTGACGGGGTGGAAGCGGAGCGGCCACGACGCGAGCCAAAAGCCCGCCGCCGCGACGTAGCTCCGCCGCAGGTCGGCGACGACGACAAGCCGGCGCGCGACGCGGTCGAGTTCGCGGAAGAGCCGCAGCACGTCGGGCTCGGCGAAGTGGTGGGCGACCTGCGAGCACGTCACGACGTCGATGCTCCGGTCGGCGAAGGGCAGCGCGAACGCGTCGGCGCAGACGCTGCCGCCGACGCGCGCGCGGCTCGCGGCGGCGAGCACGGGGTTCAGCTCCACGCCGTACGTCGCGAGCGCCGCCCCGCGCCGCTCGGCCAGCCGGCGCGCGTGCCACGGGATGTCGCCCACGCCCGTGCCGACGTCGAGCAGCGTGAGCGGCGCGCCGCCCCGGCCCAGCACGCCGCCGAGCGCCGCGAGCACCGCGCGCCGCCCGCCGAACAGCGCGTTCGAGCGCGCCACGTCCTCGAGCGAGCGGAGCGTCGTCGCGCGGTCCAGCGCGGGGTCGTCGATGTGCTCCGCGCCGCGCCGGCGCGCGGGGGTCAGGAGCCGCGTCCGCGCGCCCACGGCGGGGGGCCGGAGCGCCTAACGCTCGAGCGACGCGTAGCCGCTCCGGTAGTAGAGCAGCGGCCGCGCCTCGCGCACCCCGACCTCGGCCACCGCGCCGACGACGATCGAGTGGTCGCCGCCCGCGTGCCGCGCCTCGACCCGGCACTCGAGCCAGGCGAGCGTGCCGTCGAGCAGCGGCGCGCCGAGCGCGCCGCGCGTGTAGCCCACGCCGGCGAAGCGGTCGGTCGGGTCGCCCGAGGCGAAGCGGCGCGAGAGGGCCTCCTGGCCGGCGGCAAGCATGTTCACCGCGAACACGCTGTCGTCCGCGAGCACGCCGTGCATCGTCGCCGCGCGGTCGACGCAGACGAGCACCATCGGCGGGTCGAGCGAGAGCGAGGCGAACGCGCTCACGGTCATCCCGTAGTCGCGGCCGCCCGCGGTCGCGGTGACCACGGTGACGCCCGTGGCGAAGCGGCCGAGCGTGGCGCGGAAGTCGTCGGGGGAGGGGGAGGGCATGGCCGAAAGATGCGCCCTCACCCCGCCGCGACGAACAGCCGCCACAGGTAGCGCGCGTTCAACACCTGGCGCGGCGGCACGAAGTCCCCGGCCACGCCGACGAGCAGGTCGGCCATGTCGCGTTGCCGCGAGAGCACGCGCGCCGCGCGGTTGATGAACGCCGGCCGCGCGACCGAGAGCGCGATGAGCCGCTCCACGCGCCACTTGCCGCGGAACGCCGCGCGGCGCGCGTCGTCGTACGCGGCGAGCGCGCGGTCCGCGGCCGCCGCGTCGCCCGGCCGCCCGGTGCCTAACAGTCGCGCCGCCTCGGCCGCGTAGGGCCCGAGCAGCTCGCCGCCGCGCAGCGCGGAGTAGATCCCCTCGCCCGTGAACGGGTCGAAGAACTCGGCCGCGTCGCCGACGAGCGCGGCCCCCGGCGCCCACGCGCGCCGCGCGTACGACGCGAACGGCCCCGTACAGCGCACCGGCGTCGCGCGTTCGGCGCGCGCGAAGCGGGGCGCGAGCTGCGGCGCGCCCGCGAGCCACGCGTCGAGGTAGGCCGCGGGCGAGCCGTACCGCGCCAGCCCGCGCCGGGCGAGCGGCGCGGGCGCGACCATCGCGACGTTGGTCAGCCCGTGCCCCACGTCCGCGATCCCGACGTAGCTGCCGTCCGCCTCGACGTGCAGCTCGCCCATCGGCCGGGCGGGCGACGCAGCGTCGGACGGCGGCAGCCCGCGCACGTGGCACAGGAACGCGACGCGCCGCGGCCACGGCCACCGCCGCGCGAGGCCGAGCCGCCGCCCGACGACCGACCGCAGCCCGTCGGCCCCGACGACGAGCGGCGCAGCGAGCGTCCGCGTCGTGCCGTCCGCCCGCTGCACGACGACGCCCGCCGCGCCCCCGCGCCCGTCGCGGGCGACATCGACCGTCTTCGCGCCCTCCTCCGCCCGCGCGCCGGCGGCCCGCGCCGCGTCAAGCAGCAGCTGGTCGAGCACGCGCCGCCGCAGCGCGAGCCCGCGGTCGCGGAAGCCCCGAAACCCGTGCCCCGCCGCGAACCGCCCATGGATCACGTCCCCGCTCGGCGCCCGCACGAGCATCCCGTCGAGCTGCGCCGCCCCCGCCGCCTCGGCCGCGCCTAACACGCCCATCAGGTCGAGTAGCCGCGACGCCTCGGGGCTCAGGTACTCGGCGCACGGCTTGTCGCGCGGGAAGCGCGCCCGGTCGACGACGAGCACGTCGAGGCCGCGGCTCGCGAGCTGCCACGCCGTCGACGCGCCCGCGGGGCCGCCTCCCACTACCAACACTTCGGCGTCGAACCGGGACATCGCGGCGGGGCGGGAGAGGGCGGCGCCGCCGAGTAGACGGCGGGGCCGAGCCGAGCGTAAGCTAGAACGCGCGTCCCGCGCGCGCGTTCCGTCCACCCCGTAGCGCCGGAGCTCTGCCATGACCGCCCCGCAGCGCCTCTACACCGAGGAGGAGTACCTCGCCCTCGACGCCGCCGCGCCGAGGGGCGTGCGGTACGAGTTCGCGAATGGCCTGGTCACCCGGATGACCGGGGCCGACCCGAACCACGAGCAGATCGTCGCCAACGCGATCGCCCACCTGCACCCGATCACGCGCGACGGCCGGTGCCGCGTCTACCCGAGCAACCTGCGCGTCACCGTGCAGTCGAGCCGCGCGTACAAGTACCCCGACGTCTCCGGCCTCTGCGGATGCCCGGAGTTCCTCGACACCCGGCCGCGGACCTTCCTCAACCCGAGCTTCCTGATCGAGGTCCTCTCGCCCTCGACCGAGCGCGGCGACCGGACGGACAAGTTCGCGCACTACCAGCTGATCCCGTCGCTCGCGGAGTACGTGCTGGTCGCGCAGCACTACATGCGCGTCGAACGCTACGTGCGCTCGGGCGCGTCGTGGGTGTTGGACGTATTCACGCGCGCGGACGAGGTGGTGGAGCTGCCCTCGGTCGGCGGCGTGCTGCGCCTCGGCGACGTGTACGCGAACGTCGACCTGCCCAACGAGCCGCCGCCGACAATGCCGCGCCTCGTGCGCGAGGCGGAGGCGCCCGCGTGGGGCGCGGCGGTCTGAGCACGCACCGGACGTCGGTCAACTCAAACGAGGAGTCATCCATGTCGCTTCCCGAGCGACTCTACACCGAAGCCGAATACCTAATCCTCGAAGACGCGGCATCGCACAAGAGCGAGTTCGTCAACGGGCGCATCTACGCGATGTCGGGGGCGAGCACGACCCATGTCCTCATCACGGTGAACCTGACGCGCGAGCTCGCAACGCAGCTCCGCGGCCGGCCCTGCGACACCTTCAGCAACGACATGCGCGTCAAGGTCGGCCCCACAGGCGCGTACTTCTACCCCGACGCGACCGCGCTCTGTGGGGAGCGGGAACTCGGGGGGACGGGCGCGATCCAAATGCTCGTGAACCCGTCCGTGGTCGTCGAGATCCTGTCCGAGTCGACCGCCGCGTTCGACCGCGGCGACAAGTTCGAGCACTACCGCCGGATTCCGGCGTTGCAGGAGTACGTCCTGATCGCGCAGGACCGGATGTTCGTCGAGCGGCACGTCCGCGCGGGCCACTTCTGGGTGCTCGCCGAGTTCTCGCGCCCCGACGATCTCGTCGAGCTCCCGTCGATCGCCTGCACGCTCCGCGTCGGCGACCTGTACGAGCGCGTCCGGTTCCCCGCCGACGGCGCGCGGACCGCGCCGCGGCTGGTGCGCGAGGAGCCGCCGGCCGCGTACGCCGCGGTCGGGGGATGACCCGCCGCGCCTAACGCCCTACCCGCGCCCCCGCCGCCGCGCCCGCCGCCGCCCCGACCAGCGTACACAGCACGTTCACCCAGTCGTTGTCGAGCCCGCGCGCGCCGCCGGTGGTGCGCGTCGGCGTCCCGCACCGCGCGTGCACGGCCTGCTCCGTCGCCTCGCCGCAGGCGTCGCACCACCGCCGCTCCTGCGCGGCCGCGCCGAGCAGCGTGTCGGCCGCGGCGCCGGCGACCCCGCCCGCGAACGCCCCGACCGCCGCCGCGCACCCGAGCCCGAGCGCGCCGGCCGCGAGCGCGACCGCCGCGGCGCCCGCGAGCATGCCGAACGTCCCCTCGGCCGTGACCGCGCCCGAGGTCCCCGGCGGCGCCGGGCGCCAGCCCCGGGGGTCCCACCCGCGCACGAGGCGCGGCGCCCCGCCGAGCGCGGTGCCGACCTCCGTCGCCCAGGTGTCGGCCGCGGCGGCGCCTAACGCGCCCGCGGCGGCCCCGGCGAGCGCCGCGCCCCGCGGCCCCCGGCCGGCGAGCGCGCCCGCCGCGGCCGCCGCCGCGAACGCCCCGCCGTTGGCGAGCACCTGCGCCGCGTCCCGCGCGCCCCCCTTCGCCACGACCCCGCCCGTGCGGCGCGCCTTCTCGTCGCGCCGCCAGCGCGAGAGCGCGGTCGACGAGCCAAAGAACCCGATGAGGAGCGCGCCCCACCCCCACCCGGCGCTCATCGCCACCGTCCCGACCGCGACCGCCGCCGCCGCGCCGCTCGGCACGAGCGACCCACTCCGGCGCGCCGCCAATGCGATCGTCCCCGCGACCGCGAGCCCGGCGGTGGTGCGGGCGACGCTCGGGGCCGGAAAGGGCGTCGTCATGCAGGGAAGGTCGTCATGCGCGTAAGCACGAGTCGCCCGCGCCCGCGCGCAAGCGGCCGCCTCGTCGGCGCGACGGGCGCGCTTGCTGCCGGGGGGCAACCCACATACGCTTCACCCCCCGCGATTCGGCGTTCATTCGCGGCCCCCTTCCGCCCGCCCGCGCCCCCGCGATGGCCGCCACGGTCGACGCCCTCCTGCCCCTGTCGTTCCTCGAAGCCGTCCGCGCCGCCGACCGGCCGGACGACGACCCGGACGCCGAGTTCGTGGCCGAGTTGCGGAACAAGCGCCTGGGGCTGAGCGACACCGTCCACGCGCAGATCCGCCGGTACACCGAGGCGCAGCGTCGCCACCAGCGGACCGGGGTGGACGAGGTCGGCGCGCTCGCCCGGCTGATCGGGCGGCGGCCGGACGCGGAGGTCGTCTTCCGGTCGGCGGGCCAGTGGTGGGCCGCGGGGGCGTACGCGGCGCTCCCGCGCACGACGCGGCGCGTGGTCCGCACGCTGCCCGACGTCGTCGCGCGCCCACTCGCGCTGCGGCAGGTACGCCGGCTCGCGCGCCGGTACTTCGGCGGCACGGTCCGACGCGTCGGCGGGTCGCTCGTGCTCGAAGTGCCGGCGCCGCTCACCGCTGGCACCTCGGGCGTGCGGGCGGAGTGTGCGTACTACGAGACCGGGTTCGGCGAGCTGCTCCGGCTACTCGTCGCCGCGGGCGGCCGGGCGGAGCACGTGCGGGTGGAGCACGTGCGGTGCGCCGCGCGCGGCGAGGGGAGCTGCCAGTGGCGCGCCGCGTGGCGGGGCTGAGCGACCGGGGGGCGTAGATTTTCGCGCCATGCTGACCCCCGAGTCCCTTCCGCGCTTCCAGGCCGCGATCGCCGACGCCGGCTTCGACGGCTGGCTCCTCTACGACTTCCGCGGCACCAACCCGATCGCGGCCGGGCTCCTCGGGCTCGACGGGATGGTGACGCGGCGCGTGTTCGGGTGGGTGCCGCGCGAGGGGACGCCGGTCGCGGTCACGCACGCGATCGAGCAGGGCCCGTGGGCGCGCTGGCCGGGCGCGTGGCGGCGCGAGGTCTACAGCTCGTGGCGCGCGCTCGAGGCGACGCTCGGCGCGCTCGTCGCGGGGCGGCGGGTGGCGATGGAGTACTCGCCGGGCGACGCGGTGCCCTACGTCGACCGCGTCCCGGCCGGCGTGCTGGAGATGGTGCGCACGTTAGGCGCGACGGTCGCGACCTCGGCCGACCTCGTCACGGGGCTCTACGCCGTGTGGACGCCCGCGCAGCTCGCCGCGCACCGGCGCGCCGCGGAGCACGTCGCGGCGGTCGCGCGCGCGGCGATCGCCGGCGCGGGCGCGCGCGTGCGCGCGGGCACGCCGGTGTACGAGCACGAGGTCGCCGCGGAGGTCCGCGCCGCGTTCGCGCGCGCCGGGCTCGAGACCGACGCCGACCACGGCCCGATCGTCGCCGCAGGCGCGAACGCGGCCGACCCGCACTACGAGCCCTCGGCCGCCCGGCCGGTCGCCCTCACCGCGGGCGCGCTGCTGCTCGTCGACCTGTGGGCGCGCGAGCCGGGCGTCGACGGGGGCGCGCCCTACGCGGACCAGACGTGGGTCGGCGCGTTAGGCGCGCCGGCGGGGCGCGCGGTCGCGGTGTGGGAGGCGGTGCGCGACGCGCGCGACGCGGCGCTCGCGCTCCTGTCCGGGCGGGTGCGCGCGGGCGCCGTCGTGCGCGGCGCGGAGGCCGACGACGCGGCGCGCGCGGTGATCACGGCGCGCGGCTTCGGCCCCTACTTCACGCACCGCACCGGCCACTCGATCGACGCGCACGACCTGCACGGCGCGGGGCCGCACCTCGACAACCTCGAGACGCGCGAGGAGCGCGCGCTCGTGCCGGGGGTCGGCTTCTCGGTCGAGCCGGGCGTCTACGTGCCCGGCGAGGTCGGCGTGCGCTCGGAGGTGAACGCGTACGTCGGGGCGGGGGAGCTGGTCGTCACCCCCGCCGCGCCGCAGCGCGACCTGCTCGTCGTCTGAGGTGGCCTAACGAGGCCGGGCTAGCGCGCGTAGTAGGCGCGGATGCACTCCGTGATGAGGCGCTCGCGGAAGTGCGTCGCCTCGAGCCGCCGCTCGGGGACGTTGAGCTCGGGGAGCGTGGCGAGCAGGTCCTTGAACGCCACGATCACCTCCTCCGCGCGCAGCGCCCGGTCGTGCGCCTCGGCCACCATGTGGTCGAGCGCGCGCGCGAGCGACGCGCCCACCGCGGGCGGCCGCGCCCCCTCCGCCTCGCGGCGCCAGTGGGCGGGGTCGTTCCAGACGCGGAGCACGGCGTCGGCGAGGAGCGCGCGGGTCGCCTCGGAGATCGTACGCGGCTCCGGTGTCGAGCGCGAGTCGAAGGCCATCATGACGGCGCGGCGCGGCGGGAAAAGCGGGGGACGGAGCGGGGCGGGCGGCACGACGCAGATGCACGACGGCGGCAATCTGACTCGCGGCGTCAACTTACACCCGCGGTTTTCGGGCGTCAAAGCGCGCGTGGATCGCGCGTCGCATGCGACCGCGTGCCGAGGACCGGGCGCGACGTGCCCGGCCACGTCGCGCCCCGAAGGTCTACGGATTGCAGCGGGACCTTGACTCCGTCGTGCCACACCGAACCCGTCCCCGGGCTCCACCGCCGCCGCGCGCGCTGCCACGCACCCCGACGTATGCCGCGAATCGCGAGGCCTCCCGCGAAACAACAGGTCCTGATCCTCGCGCGCGAGAGCGTCATCGCCGCCCTCATCGGCCTGCTGCTCGAGCTGGAACAGTACGAGCCCGTGTTCGCCGAGCCAGACGAACGCTACGACGACGCGATCCGCCGCGTGCGCGCCCCGCTCGTCGTCATCCTCGACGGCGAGAGCGCCGAGGCGCGGTCCGACATCTTCCACGCGCGCGCCGCACAGAGCGGCGCGCGCGTCGTGCTGTTCAGCGAGCCGGTTGCGGCCGACCACGTCCGCGACGCCGCGCGCCTGCGCCGCCTGCCGTTCTTCGCGATGCCGGTCGACCGCGCGACACTCGGCTCCGTCCTGCGCGAGGCCGTCGGGTAACCCGCGCGGGGTAACCCGCGCGTCGCCCGCGCGTCGCTACGTTTGCGCGACCCGCCCAGACGCCCCGCCGCGGTCGTCGGCGCTCCCCCTTTCGTCCGTTCGTGTCCGTTCGCCTCACCGCCGCGCGCGTCCGCGGCCCGCTCGTCGCGTCCGCCTCACTGGCGGCCTCCCTCTCCGCCTGCTCGCGCGGCGAGTCGCAACCCGCGCACGGCCCGAACGCCGCCCCGCGTGCGGCGCGCGCGACGGTCCCGACCGACGTGACGCTCCCGGGACTCGCGGCCAGTCGCCCCGCGTACGTCGTCCGCCCTGCCGCCGATGCCGGACGCATCACGGGGACGGTCCGCCTCGACGGCCCCGCGCCGCCCGACACCACCGTCACGCCGAGCGCGGACGACGTCCAAACCTGCGGCCGCTCGGTCCGCGTGCCCGCGGTCGAGACGAAGAACGGCGGGGTCGCCGGGGCGGTCGTCTGGCTCGTCGGCGTCGGCGAGGGCAAACCGTTCCCCGACCTGCGCCGCGCCGAACTCGCACTCGACGGCTGCCAGCTGCAGCCCCGCCTCGTCGCCGCGGTCGCGGGCGGCGCGCTCAACGTGCACGGGGTCGACGCGCTCGACGCGCGCCTCCGCTTCACGCGGGTCGAGGGCGGAGGGGAGGGGGCCGACACTGCGGGCGCAGTCCTCCTCCGCGTCACGACGACCGACGCGGGGCAGGTCGTGCCGAGCGAGCGGGTGGTCGCGGTGCCGGGCACGGTCGAGGTGCGCGGGGAGTTCCAGCCGTGGCTCCGCGGGTGGGTGCTCGCGTTCGACCACCCGTACTTCGCGACGACGGACGGGCAGGGGGCGTTCGTCATCGACGGGGTGCCCCCCGGGACGTACCGACTGGTCGCGTGGCACGACCGGGCGGGGCGGAGTGTGCAGAGCGTGACGGTGGGGCCGGGGCAGGCGGTGGAGGTCGGCGTTAGGCTCGGCCCGAAGTGAGTCCAACGTCTGGACGTCGCGGCGGACCGTGAACGGGAAAGGCGACGGGTGGGGCGGAGCTGGGCGAGCGTGCCCGGTGGGTGCCCGCCCACCCACGCCGCACCCGTAGCCCTACCCGTACACGCTCCACCCGCGACGCCTCAGACGGCGCCGACCTCCTCTTCCCGGAACTGCCCCTGGTATAGCCGCGCGTACAGCCCCCCCCTCGCGAGGAGCTCCGCGTGCGTGCCCTCCTCCACGACCCGCCCGGCGTCCAGCACCACGACCCGGTCCGCTCGCCTAACGGTCGACAGCCGGTGCGCGATGATCAGCGTCGTCCGCCCGTCGAGCAGCTCCGCGAGCGCCTCCTCGACCAGCCGCTCGCTCTCCGTGTCGAGCGACGACGTCGCCTCGTCGAGGATCACCACCGCCGGGTCCTTCAAGAACACCCGCGCGATCGCGATCCGCTGCCGCTGCCCGCCCGACAGTTTCACGCCCCGCTCCCCGACCGTGGTGTCGTAGCCCTGCGGCAGCCGGGCGACGAACTCGTCCGCGTGCGCCGCCTGCGCCGCCGCCTCGACCTCCGCGAGGGACGCCCCGGGCCGCGCGAGTGCGATGTTCTCGCGCACCGTCCCGCTGAACAGCGCCGGCTCCTGCGGCACCAGACCCACCGCGCCGCGCAGCTCGCCTAACGCAAGGTCGCGCACGTCGACCCCGCCGAGCGTCACGCGCCCGCCCGTGACGTCCCAGAAGCGCGGCAGCAGCGAGCCGATCGTCGTCTTGCCGGCCCCCGAGCGCCCGACCAGCGCGACCACCTCGCCCGGCGCCGCGCGCAGCGTCACCCCGTGCAGCACCTCGGGCAGTTCCGGCCCGTAGCGGAAGTGCACCCCCTCGAACGCGACCGCGCCCCGCGCGCCCGGCCCCGCCGGGAGCGGCACCGGCCGCTCCGGCTCGGCCACCGTCGGGCGCTCGTTCAGCAGCTCGAAGACGCGCTGCGCCGCGCCGATCGCCTCCTGGAAGTTGCCGAACAGCGACGCGAGCGAGCCCACCGCCGCGGCGATGAAGAACGCGTAGAAGAGGAACGAGACGAGCGCGCCGGCCGTGAGCGAGCCGTCGAGCACGCGCCGGCCGCCTTCCCACAGCACCGCGGCGACGCCGGCGAAGGCGACGAACCCGACGACCCCGAAGAACGCCGCCCGCACCCGCACCCGGGCGAGCGCGGCGCTCACGATCCCGCCTAACAGCGCGTCGTAGCGCCGCGCCTCCTCCGCCTCGCGCACGAAGCTCTGCACCGTGCGGATCTGCGAGAACGCCTCGTCCGCGAGCGCGCCCGCCGCGGCCAGCCGGTCCTGCACCCCCGTGCTCGCCTTCCGCAGTGCGCGCCCGTAGACGACCGCGACCGCGACGACGACCGGCGCGACGGCGAGCGTGGTCAGCGTGAGGTGCGGGTCCGTGCGCGTGAGCAGCACCGCGCCGCCGACCAAGAAGAGCACCTGCCGCGCGAACTCCGACACCCACGTGTTCATGAGCGTCTGCAGCGAGGTGAGGTCGGCCGAGAGCCGGCTCGTCAGCTCGCCCGTGCGCCGCTCGGTGTAGAACGCGGGCGAGAGCCGCACGAGGTGCGCGAACAGCGCCCCCCGCAGCTCCGCCAACACCCGCTCGGCCGTGCCGCTCAGCAGCAGCACCTGCACGTAGTTGCAGACGCCCTGCACCGCGAAGACGACGACGAGGCCGAGCGCCATGCGGTCGAGCAGCGCCCGGTCGCGCGCGACGAAGGCCGCGTCCAGCAGCCAGCGCACGACGGCGGGGAACGCCAGCCCCGCGACCGCCGCGACGACCAGGCAGACGAGCGCGACGGCGAGCCGGCCGGCGTACGGGCGCAGCAGCGGCGCGAGCCGCGCGAGGGGGCGCGGCGAGGCGAGGCGGCGTTTGGGGGAGGATGCGGCTTCAGTCATACCAGCAGAAGGTGCCTAACAAATCACCGCGGCGTGCCGGGCGCGGGCGCTCACGCCCCGAGCCACCGCCGCACCGCGTACAGCTCCACCCCGACCCGCCGCCGCGCCCGCGCGACGCGCCCCACGCGCGCCAGCACCTCGGCCGCCGGCGCCTCGTACTCCGCGGGCGCGCCTAACGCCGGGAACTCGGCGACGCGCACCACGCCGTCGCGCGGGCGCGAGAGGCGGAGCACGGTCTCGGGCTCGTCGCCCGCGCCCTGGAGCTGGACGTCGAGCGTGTCGGAGGCGTCGGGCGGGGTCGGGTCGTAGGGCATGAGGGGGCGGGAAGTCGGGGCGACGGCGCCCGGCGCGCGGTGTATGACGGCGGCTGTCATCCTGAGCGCAGCGAAGGATCGCGTCGCCGCACACGGCGATCCTTCGCTGCGCTCAGGATGACACAGCTTCCAGACCGGCACCGGTGCTACACCGCTCGGCGGCGGCCTGCTCCGGCCGCCCGCCCCCGCGCCTCACACCGCCCGGTCGACCGCCATCGCCACGAAGAGCAGCGCGAGGTAGAGCAGCGAGTACTTGTACGTCCACCACGCCCGCGGCCCCCACGGCTCGCCGCGGCGCGCGAGCGCGCGCACCTCCAGCACGCCCCAGAGCAGCAGCCCGCCGAGCACGAGCGCGCTCGCGAGGTAGACCAGGCCGAACGCGCCGAAGCACACCGGCAGCACGCTCAGCGCGACGAGGACCACCGTGTACCAGAGCATCTGCGCCATCGTCTCGCGCTCGCCCCAGACGAGCGGCGCCATCGGCACCCCCGCGCGCCCGTAGTCGTGCTGCTTCATGAGGGCCAGCGCCCAGAAGTGCGGCGGCGTCCAGTAGAAGACGATGAGGAACAGGTACACGGCCGCGAGCTCCACGCGCCCCGTCGCCGCGGCCCAGCCGACGAGCGGCGGGAACGCGCCCGCCGCCCCGCCGATGACGATGTTGTGCGGGCTCGTCCGCTTGAGCCAGCGCGTGTAGACGAAGACGTAGAAGTAGAACCCCGCGAGCGCGAGCCCCGCGGTGAGCACGTTCACCGCGTGCGCGAGGAGCCACGTGGCCGTCGTCGCGCAGAGCACCCCGAACGCGAGCACCGCCTGCGGGGTCATCCGCCCGCTCGGGATCGGGCGCAGCCGCGTGCGCGCCATCACGTCGTCGATGTCGCGGTCGAGGTACATGTTGACCGCGTTCGCGCCGCCCGCCATCAGGTAGCCGCCTAACGTCACCGCGAGCACCGTCCACCACGACGGGCGCCCCGCCACGTACATCGGCGCGACCGTCGTGACGAGCAGGAGCGAGATGATCCGCGGCTTCGTCAGCGCCAGCAGGTCCTTGGCGAGCGGCACGTCGCGCCCGCGCGCGGCCTCCGCCAGCGCGCCCTCCCGCGCGACGGCGATCCCCGTCATGCGGCCGCCGGCGCCACGGCCCCGCCCGCACGCGCGCGCCGCACCAGTTCGGCGTCCTCGTCCGCCCACGCCGGCACGGTGCGTCCCGCCGCGATCCGCGCGAGGTACGCCATCACGAACGTCGTGAGCCAGAGCGCCACGCCGTTGGCCTGGTGCAGCGAGCGCACCGCCGTGACGTAGTGGCCCGTCACCATCGCCGCGCCAAGTGCGATCTGCAGCGCGACGAGCCCGAGCGCCACGCGCGACGCGGCGACCACCGGCCCCGCCTCGCGCCGCTTCGCGAACGCGAACGGCAGCCCGACGAGGTGCAGCGCGAGCAGGTAGGCGATGACGCGGTGCGCGATCTGGATGTGCGCCGTCCCGCCTGCGTAGGCCGCCGTGCAGAATGGGAACCCCTGGCACGCCGACACGGCGCCCGCGACCTTCGCCGTGAGCGAGCCGAAGAGCACCGCCGCGAGCGCGAGCCCGGCCGCGGAGGTGGCGCCGCGCACCGCCTTCACGGTCCCGCGCCCCGCGGCCCGCGCCGCGACCGCGCCCGGAGCGCCGAGCGCGCCGGCGCGCATCGCCGCCGCGGCGAGCGCGGCGAGCAGCGAGACCGCGATGACCTTGTGCGACGCCGTCGCCCACGCCGTGTTCTGCTCCTTCACCGTCACGGCGCCGAAGACGGCCGCGACTAACGAAATGCCGAGCGCGAGTCCCCCCGCCCGGAGCACGCCGCCGCGCCCGCCGACCCCCGGCGCGTCGCGGCGCGCAAACGCGGTGACGACGAGCGCGGCGATCGTCGAGATCAGCACCGCCGCGAAGAGCCGGTGCAGCCACTCGATGACGAGCGTCGGCTGGTCGAACGGCGGGAACCACGCGACCACGCCCGTGGCCGGGTCGGCGCAGCGCGGCCAGCTCGTCAGGCACCCCATCCCCGAGCCGGTGATGCGGACGACGGCGCCGAAGACGATGTGCAGGAACGCGACGACGAGCGCGGCGAGACTCAGCCGGCGCACGGCGGAGAGGGCAGGGGTGATCACTGGGGGGCCGGCAGCGCCCGCCAGGTGAACACGAGCACGGCCGCGAGCGCGAGGGCCGGCGCGAGCGCCCACGCGAGCTCCGCGGGCCGGCGCGCGGCCGGCGCCGCGACGTTCCGGCTCCCCGCCAGCACGGAACGCACGATCGCGCCCTGCGCGACGACGCACGCCACGGCCGCGACCCAGAACACCGCGTGAGACACGGAAGACGACATCATCCAAAGGTGGCCGCGCCGGGGGGCGTATTCAACTAGCGTTCTGCCTCATGTCTGCCAGTCCGCCACGCGCCCTCGAGCGCCAGCTCGGCTTCTGGAGCGCCGTCGCCGTGCTCGTCGGCTCGACGATCGGCTCCGGCATCTTCCGCTCCCCGGCCGGCATCGCGGCGAAACTTCCGGGCCCACTCCCGATGCTCGCCGTCTGGACGGTGGGCGGCCTCTTCGCACTCTGCGGCGCGCTCACGCTGGCGGAGGTCGCCGGGGCGCGGCCGGAGACCGGCGGGCTCTACGTCTACATCCGCGACGGCTGGGGGCGGCTCCCCGCCTTCCTCTTCGGCTGGTCGGAGCTCGTGCTCATCCGCGCGGCGTCGATGGGCGCGGTGTCGCTCACCTTCGCCGAGTACTTCCTGCGCGTCGTCGGGGCCGACGCGGCCACTCAGCAGCGCGCCGCGCACTGGCTCGCGGCGGTCGCGATCGTCGTCACCTCCGCGTTCAACTACCGCGGCGTGCGGCTCGGCGCGGCCGTGCAGAACCTCACGACCGTCGCGAAGTACGGCGGGCTCGTCTTCATCATCCTGCTCGCGCTCGCGTTAGGCCTGCCGAGGACCGGCGGGCACTTCACGCCGGCCGCGCCGCCGGGGAGCTTCGCCGCCGGCGCCTTCGGCCTCGCGCTCGTCTCGGCGCTCTGGGCCTTCGACGGCTGGGCCGACCTCTCGTTCGTCGCGGGCGAGGTCCGCGACCCGCGCCGCACGCTGCCGCGCGCGCTCGTCTTCGGCACGCTCGCCGTGGTCGCCGTCTACCTGCTCGCCAACGTCGCGTACCTCGCGGTCCTGCCGGTCGACGAGATCCGCACGTCGCGCCTCGTCGCGGCCGACGTCGCCGAGCGGCTCGTCGGGCGCTGGGGCGTCGCGTTCGTCGCCGCGACGGTGATGCTCTCCACGTTCGGCACGCTCAACGGCACGCTGCTCACGGCGCCGCGCATCTTCTACGCGCTCGCCGACGACGGGCTGTTCTTCCGCCCGGTCGCGCGCGTGCACCCGCGCTACGGCTCGCCCTACGTCGCGATCCTGCTCACCGCGGCGTTAGGCGTCGTGTTCGTGCTGCTGCGCAGCTTCGAGGCCCTCGCCGACGCGTTCGTCACCGCGATCCTGCCGTTCTACGCGCTCGGCGTGGCGAGCGTGTTCCGGCTGCGGCGGGCCGCCGCCCGGCAGCTCGCCGCGGGCGGCGCGGCGGACTACGACCCGCCGTTCCGCGTCCCAGGCTACCCGGTCGTGCCGCTGCTCTTCGTGCTGGCGACGCTCTACCTGCTGGTGAACGCGCTCGTCGACCCCGCGGGGCGGTGGGCGACGGCGGCGACGCTCGCGGTGGTGCTCGCGGGGGTGCCGGTCTACTACGCGACGGTCGGCCGGCGGCCGGCCGCCGTGCGTACGGCTGGGGCGGGTGACGCGGGCACCGCCGGCGCGGGTCTCTGAAAGCGGTCGGGGCGACGGCACTCCAGTCGACCCCGCGCGCTCCCCACGTCCGTCCTACGTGTCGTCACCGTCATATCGGGCCTCGCCCGCCGCCACGCTCCGCCGGAGCGTGACCTGGGCCGCGGCGACCGTCCTCACCGTCGCGTGCGCCAGCAGCGCCGCCGCGGGCGCGGCGTTCGCCCAGAGCGCGACCACGGGCGCGATCAGCGGCCAGGTCACCACCACCAACGGCGCGTCCGCCGACGGCGCACAGGTCCAGGTCGTCAGCCGCCAGACCGGCGCCCGCACGGGCGCGCTCGTGCGCGAGAACGGCCGCTACCTCGTGCAGGGACTCGAGCCCGGGCCGGGGTACACGGTCGTCGTCCGCCGCATCGGCTTCGCGCCATTCACGCAGCCCAACGTCGTCGTCACGCTCGGCCAGGCCACGCGCGTCGACGCGCGCCTCGAGCCGCAGGCGACGGTGCTCGCCGCGGTCACGACCACGGCCGCCGCCGCGACCGACCGCATCATCTCGCCGACGAAGACCGGCGTGGGCACCACGGTCGGCGACACGCTGCTCCGCCGGCTGCCGTCGCTCAACCGCAACTTCACCGACTTCGTCCGCCTCACGCCGCAGGTCCAGCCGGCGCCCGGCAACAGCAACGCGGCGAGCGCGGGCGGCGCGCCGGCCCGCCTCAACAACATCCAGATCGACGGCGCCAACGCGACCGACGTCTTCGGCCTCGCGAGCACCGGCGGGCAGCCGGGCGCGCAGGCCAACAGCCGCTCCATCAACCTCGAGGCGGTGAAGGAGTACCAAGTGCTCCTCTCGCCCTTCGACGTGCGCCAGGGCCTCTTCGCCGGCGCGCTGATCAACGCCGTCACGAAGAACGGCACGAACGACTTCCACGGCACCGCCGTCGCGGTCACGCGCAACGAGAAACTCGGCGCCGACGTCCCGCTCGTCCGCGGGCAGAAGTTTCAGCAGGACCAGTACGACTTCTCGTTCGGCGGGCCGATCGTCCGCGACAAGGCGTTCTTCTTTCTCGCGCCGAGCTTCCAGCACCGCCAGGCGCCGGCGAGCGGGCCGTTCTTCGGCCAGGCGGCGAACAGCGCCGTGCCGTTCGTCCCCGGCGACAGCGACGTCACGCGCTTCACCCAACTCCTCAAGACCTACGGGATCAACGCGGGCTCGGCCGGCGCGGTGACGAACAACAACCCGCTCGCGGGGCTTTTTTCGCGCCTCGACTTCAACCTGCCGGGCCTCGCGAGCCGCCTCGTCGTCCGCAACAACTACCAGCGCGGCGACAACGACGTCTTCGCGCGCTCGACGGCGCTCGCGAACCCGACGATCGCGCTCTCGTCCAACAGCTACACGTTCCGCAGCCGCACGAGCCAGACGGTCGCGCAGCTCAACACGACGACGCAGAACGGGCTCAACAACGAGCTGATCCTCTCGTACCAGACCGAGCGCGACCGGCGCGTCCCGTCGGTGCTCGCCCCGCAGATCACGGTGCAGCTGCGCGCGAACAACGCGCCGACCGCGGCCCAGTACGGCGCGCTGCTCGCCGGCGCGGACCTGAGCTCGCAGGCCAACCAGCTCGACCAGAACATCACCGAGTTCACCGACAACCTGAGCCGGTCGTTCGGCGCGCACACGGTCACCATCGGGTCGCAGAACCAGGTCTACAAGATCCGGAACCTGTTCGCGCAGAACCTCTTCGGCACCTACGTCTTCACCAACTTCGACTCGCTCGCGGCGGGCAACCCGCGCACGTACGCGGTGGCGAAGGACCAGGGCGCCGGGCTCGAGGCGCGCTTCCGCGCGGCGAACTTCAGCGGCTACGTGCAGGACCGCTGGAACGTGAACCCGCGCCTGAACGTGACCTACGGCGTGCGGGTCGACGTCGGGCACTTCTTCGACGCGCCGTTCTACAACCCGGTCATCGACACGATCTTCGGCCAGCGCACGGACCGGCTGCCGAACAACCAGGCGCAGGTCTCGCCCCGGCTCGGCTTCAACTGGGACGCCACCGGCGACCAGAAGAACCAGCTCCGCGGCGGCGTCGGGACGTTCACCGGGCGGCCGTCGTACGTGTTCTACAGCAACGCGTTCGGCAACACGGGCGCGGGCGTGACGATCCTCAACTGTGGCAACTCGGGGAACCCGGGCGCCGCGCCGGCCTTCTCGCCCGACGTCAACACGCAGTCGTCGGTGTGCGCGAACGGCAAGGGCCTCACGGGCTACGCCAACGGCGGCTTCCTCGGCCAGATCGCCACGGTCGACCAGAACTTCAAGAACCCGCAGAGCGCGCGCGCCACGCTCGGCTACGACCGCGCGCTCACGCCGACGCTGACGTTGACGCTCGAGGGGCTCTACTCGCACGCGATCTACGCGCCGTTCTACGTAAACGACAACCTCAAGGTGCGCCGCGACGCGGGCGGCAACCTCCTGCGCGACCGCAACGGCCGCGTGGTCTATGGAAACATCGCCGCCACCGGCGCGACCACCTTCGACACGGCGAGCGTCGTCTCCACCCGCCTCACGCTCAACAACGGCGGCGGCCTGATCCGGCTGACCAACCAGAATCTCGACTACTCGTACACGCTCACCGGGCAGCTCGACAAGCGCTTCGGCAACGGCGCGCGCCTCACCGGCTCGTACACGTACGGCCACTCGTACGACGTACAGTCGTTGACCTCCGACGTCGCGGGCTCGAACTTCCGCTTCGGCCGCACGGTCAGCGACCGCCCGTTCACCGACAAGTACCTCGGCCGCTCGATCTTCGACCTGCCGCACCGCGTGCTCGTGACGGGGTCGTACACGTTCCGGACGCGCACCGACCTGTCGGTGATCTACGACGGGCACTCGGGCTCCGCGTACGACTACGTCTACGCCGCGGGCTCGACGAACAACTCGGGCGACCTGAACGCCGACGGCCAGCAGGGGAACGACCTCGTCTACGTCCCGCGCGACCTCCGCGACCCGAACGAGATCCGCTGGGCCTCGCGCGTGCGCGGCACCGCGGCCGACTCGGCGCGCGACGTCGCCGCGCAGCAGGCGGCGTTCGACAACCTGATCCAGTCGACGCGCTGCCTGCGCGACGCGCGCGGCTCGATCCTCACCCGCAACGCCTGCCGCAACCCGTGGCAGAACAACGTGCAGCTGTCGGTACGCCAGTCGCTGCCGAGCCTGCGCGGCAACAACGTCTCGCTGCAGCTCGACGTCTTCAACCTTCTCAACCTGCTCAACAGCAACTGGGGCGAGACGTCGTTCGCGGGCGCGAACAGTCAGGTCAACCTGCTCAGCCACCAGGGCCAGACGGTCGCCGGCAACCCCGGCCTCACGCAGTCGCAGGGGATCTTCACCTACGGCTCGTCGAGCAACCCGTACCCGCCGAAGTACACGTCGACGAACTACGTCGGGTCGTACTATCAGATCCAGCTCGGGCTGAGGTACGGGTTCTGACGGGGGGAGCGGGACGGTCGTACCGTTCGCGGCCCTTCACGGCCCCACGCGCCCCGCCTAACAATCCCTCAGAAGATCCGGACGATGCCCCGCGTATACCGCGACGGATTCTTCTGGAAATCCGCCGTCAGCGAGTCGATCCGCCCGACGACCTTGCGGATGTCCGCGTAGAGCAGCGTGTCGCTCAGCAGCTTGCCCGCCGAGCCCTGGCCGCTCTGCAGCTGCGTGAGCGTGGCGTTGAGGCGCGACGCGGTCAGGCGGAGCGTGTCGGTGAGGGCGCTCGCGTTCGCGCTCGCCGCGCGCACGTTCGAGAGCGTGGAGTCGATCTTCGCCGAGTCGACGCCCGCGAGCGAGCGGCGCACGGCGCGCTGCGTCGTGGTGAGCTGCTGCGACTGCACCGCCGCGATCGAGGCGAGCTGCGCGACGAGCGCGTTCGTCTGCGTGAGCGTGCGCCGCACGTCGCGGAGGGCGCCGCTGTCGACGAGTTCCGCCTGCAGCCGGCGCGAGAGCGCGACCGCGGTCGTCGCCACCGAGTCGCCCTTGGCCGTCAGCTCGGCGAGGCCGGGCGCCGGCGTCCCCGTGGGCACCGTGTCGCCCGCCGCGTACGACCGCGGGTCGGGCGTGCCCTGGAGGGCGATCTGCGCGTCGCCAAAGAGCCCGACCGCCTCGACCACCGCGCGCGCGTTGCGCGGCACCTTGCGGCCCTTCTCGAGGTCCATCTGCACGACGAGCGTGCCGTCGTCGCGCAGCACGACGTCCTTCACGTAGCCGACCTGCACCCCCGCGAGCCGCACCGGCTGGCCGACCTTGAGGTCCGCGCCCCAGCGGAAGATGCTGTAGAGCGGGTAGCCGGAGCGCAGCCCGCCGCGGACGAGCCACACCGTCCCCACCACGCCGATCAGCAGCGCGGCGGTGAGCAGCATGCCGACGAGGATTTCGTTGCGTCGCTTCATGGCAATTCGAGAATATTGAGGGCGGCGCGCCAGTCAGGCACGCCCGTCAGGCGCGCACGTAGCTCGCCAGCGCCGACGCGATCACCGCGTCGAGCACGAGGATCGACACCGACGCGAAGACCACCGCGCGCGCGGTCGAGCGCCCGACGCCCTCCGCGCCCGCCTCGGTCACGTAGCCCTCGTACGAGCAGACGAAGGCGATCGCGCCGCCGAAGAAGACGGCCTTGATGAGGCCGTAGATCACCTGGAACGGCGTGAATGACAACCGCAGCCCCTCGATGTAGTCCTGCGACGTCACCGGCGTCGCGGCGAGCAGCGTCCCCCACGCGGCGACGATCGCGGTCGCGTTGGCGATCACGACCAGCACGGGCAGCATCACCAGCGCCGCGAGCACGCGCGGAACCGCGAGGAACGCCACCGGGTCGTAGGCCAGCGTCTCGAGCGCGTCGATCTGCTCGGTGACGCGCATCGTGCCGATCTCCGCCGTCATCCGCGCGCCGACGCGCCCCGCGAGCACGAGCGCGGTGAGCAGCGGCCCGAGCTCCAGCACGATGCTCCCGCGCACGAGCAGGCCGAGCACGGAAAGCTGCACCCCGGCGAAGAGCTGGTAGTACGACTGGAACGCCGTGACCGCCCCGAGGAAGCCCGCGACGATGAGCACCAGCGGCAGCGACTCGACGCCGATGCCGTACATCTGCCGCAGCGCCTCCGGCCCCCACGTGCCGGGCTCCGCCAGCGCGCGCACGATGTCGCGGCCGTAGTACCCGCGCTTCCCGATCCCCGCGAACATCGCCCGCGTCGCGCGCGTCGTGCGCGAGAAGATGGCCCACGGCGGCAGCTTCTCCCGCCGCTCGTACCGCACGGTCTGGCGCCGCTCTTCCCGTGGGCCCGCGCGGCGCTCGGACCTGGTTTCGGTGGTCACGCGGGGAATGTAACCGGCCAGACCCGGAATCCTTCGCCTCTAAACCACCTAGGTCCGCGTCCGACTCAGCAGCACCGCCCCCGCGAGCCCGAACAGCACGCTCGGCACCCACGCCGCCAGCTCGGGCGGGATGAGCCCCTTGCCGCCCACGGCCTTCGTCAGCTGGATGAGCACCAGGAAGAGGATCGTCGTCCCGAGCGAGAGCCCCACGCCGTACGCCGCCCCGCCGCGCTGCGTGCTCGTCGCGAGCGGCGCGCCGAAGAGCAGGATGATCACGCAGGTGACCGGGATCGCGATCTTCAGCATGCGCGTGACGCGTAGCGTGTTCACGTCGGCGCCCGAGCGCTCCATCGCGTGGATGAAGCGGCCCAACTCCCGGTAGTCCATGTCATCGGGCGCCTTCGGCGTCACCATGAGGTCGCGCGGACGCTCGGTCATCTGCCGGTCGGCGAGCGAGTCGAACTCGAACGCGAGGTCCGGCGGGAAGGCTGGCGTCCGCACCGCGGCCGCTCGCGCCGCGGCCGCCTGCACCGCGCCCACGCCGCCCTTCGCCCGGCCGCGCGCGACCGCGACCGTCGGGCGCGCGTCCGCCGGCGCCGTATCGGCGTGTACTGTGTCGGCGCGCACCGAGTCGACCGGCAGCACGTGCATCGCCCCCTTGGCCAGCACCCACCCGCGCCCGGCCGTCCACCGCGCCCGCTCGGCCGCGATCAACAGCCCCGGGTAATCCGGGCCGTTCCCCTTGCGGTCGATCTCGACCCCGGTCAGGGTGCCCGCGTCCACGCTCAGGTTCTGCACCTTGTACACGCGCGCGCCCTCGGCCGCGTACGCGAAGTTGGTGCGCGCCGAGCCGTTGTCGTCGTGCGTCTCCTTGAGCACGGCGAGCCGCCGCGCGTTCGCCGGCGCGGCGAGCTCGCCGAGCGTGAGGCCGAGGCCCGTGGCGAGCGTGGCCCCGGCGACGATCGGGAGGATGAAGCGGTAGAAGCTGATCCCCGACGCCTTGGCCGCGGTGATCTCGGAGTAGCGCGTGACCGCGCCGACCGTGAACACCGTCGCGAAGAGCACCGCGGCCGGCAGCACGTTGAACATCGTCTCGGGCAGCCAGTACACGTAGCTCAGTGCGAGCTGCGCCGGCGTGATGTGCCGCTCGAGGTACTTGGGCAGGCTGTCGACGAGGTCGATGACGAAGACGAGCACCGGGAAGCCGAGCGCCGTCACGACGAAGATCTTGACGAACTCGACGAAAACGTAGCGGTCGAGCGCGGAGCCGAAGCGGAGGCGGCGGCGCCCGGTCGACTCGGCGGCGCGCGACCGTGCGGCGGCCGGGGCGGCCGCGGCCGGAATGGGCGCGGTGGCGGCGGTCATGCCGCGCCGCCCGCGACCGCGACGCCGCCCGACGTTCGCCCGGCCGTGTTGGCCGCGCGCGCGTCGCGCCGTGCCTGCCGGCGCCAGCGCCACTGCTCGATCCACTCCTTGATCCCGCCGCCGCGCGCCGAGCCGCTCTCGCGTCCCATGCGCATCGCCATCGCGAGGCCGACCGCGGTGAAGAGGATGTCGGCGCCCCACATCGCGAGCCACGGCGGCACGGTGCCGCGTTGCGCGAGCTCCTGCCCGGCGATGAGGAACGCGTAGTACGTGGCGAACACGCCGAGGCTCACGCCGAGGACCATCCCCACGCCGCCGCGCGGGAAGCGAAGGGCGAGCGGGGCGCCGAGCAGGACGAAGCTGATGCAGGCCACGGCGAGCGCGAACTTCTTGTGGATCTCGACGT
Source organism: Gemmatimonadetes bacterium T265 (assembly GCA_019973575.1). Taxonomy (NCBI): domain Bacteria; kingdom Pseudomonadati; phylum Gemmatimonadota; species Gemmatimonadetes bacterium T265. The sequence continues at coordinate 781,744 of BPUI01000001.1, read as the reverse complement.
CGTAGCCGTTCATCGCCGCCTCGGCCTCGCCCACGCGCAGGCGCGCGATCGCGAGCGCGCCCGCGTTCATGGCGCGGATGCCGGCGTCTTCCCGGGGGTCGATGACGGCGCTCTTGAGGCCCTGCGCGTGGGCCTGCCGCGGGAGGACGGCGCCGGAGAGCGCGGACGCGAGGCGCGTCCGGGCCGCGCAGTACAGCCGCCCGATCGAGCGCGCGGGGGCCGCCGGGCCCCGCTGGGCCTCGGCCTTGTGCGGGCGGCGCAGCGAGTCGGCGATCGCGGTGCCGAGCTCGACGCGCGCCTGGAACACCTTGACCCGCTCGCTCTGGAAGGCGGTGTCGAGCTCGCAGATGGTCATCTCGCGGTCGCTCTTGTAGGTCTGCGCCTTCGGGTCGGTGATCTCGGGCCCCTTGGCGACGTCGCGCACGCGGGCGAGCTGCACCTTGTAGTAGGTGCGCGTGAGGTCGTCGGGCTTGCCCGCGCCGACCTGCTCGATGACGCCGTCGTAGAGCGTGAGGGTCAGGTCGCGGTGGTTGGGGGCGAGGGCGAACGACCCGCTGTCGGCGCGCACGGTGCGCGGCGTGGCCTGCGTGAGGTCATAGATCGTGACCTCGCGCATCCGGCTCGTGGCGCGGTCGATGTGGCCCGCGCTGAGAAAGAACTGCCGCTCGCCGACCTGGTTGATGACGCGTTCGTTGAGGCCGAACGTCGGGCGCGCGCGGGCGACGTCGTTCTGGAGCACGGCCAGCCGGTGGTTGGCGGCCGGGAGCACGACGTCGTTGAAGGCGACCATCAGGAGGGCGAGCCCCGCCGCGGCCCAGAGCACGGGGACGAGCAGCCGGCGCATCGCCACGCCGCTCGCCTTGAACGCGGTGATCTCGTTCTCCGCCGCGAGCCGGCTGAACGCGTAGAGCGTCGAGACGAGCACGGCCATCGGCAGGGTCATCGCCACGGTGAACGGCACCGAGAGCATGAAGAACTCGGCGATTACCTGCCACGGTAGTCCCTTGCCGACGAGGTCGGCGAACTTGCGGGCGATGTAGTTGAGCAGGAGGAGCGAGGTCAGCGCGCCGAGCGAGAAGCTGAGCGGGCCGAGGTGCTCCTTGAGGATGTAGCGGGACGCGATGCGCACGTAAACAAAGAAGCGGGCGCGGGGGCGTGGGGGCGAGCCCCGCGGGCCGGGTCCTGGGATCCAGGTCTGACCGGACCCGACTCGTACCCCAAACCGGCCGCCGGGTGCGCGGCAACGTTTCGGCCCACCCGGCAACACTTTGATGCAGGCAGTTGACGGACCGCGCGGTAGCGTGGCGCCATGACTTCTGCCGAACGAAAGGCCGTCGGGTTCTTCGCCGTGCTCGCGGCCGCCGGGGCGGGCGCGCGCGCGCTCGGGGTGGGCGATCCGTCCGGCGTGCGGCCGCCGGCGGCCGCCGACCGGCTCGCCCTGCAGCACCAGCTCGACGCGGTGGATTCGGCGCACGCGCGGCGCGAGCGTGGCCGGGCGGCGAAGGGCAGTGGCCGGCGCGTCGGCGGGAAGGGGCGCGGTCGGCGGACCGCGGACAGCACCTCGGGCAGTCCGCCCGCGCTCGGGCGTGCCGAAGCGCCGAGCGCGCCGGTTGATGTGAACCGGGCGGATACCGTGGCGCTCGCGACGTTGCCCGGGGTCGGTCCCGCGCTCGCGCGCCGGATCGTCGCCGACCGGGCGGCGCACGGGGGCTTCGCGTCGATGGCCGAGTTGAGCCGGGTGCGGGGCATTGGGACCGCGCTGGAGCACCGGTTGGCCGGGGCGGTCACGTTCAGCGGCGTGCCGTCGGGTGGGGTGACGTTCACTGTCGGCGGGCGTCCCTCCTCGGGGTCGACCCCCGGGTCTGCCAGCAGGCGTCGTAGCGTGCCGGCCGGCGCCGCTGGCGGGTGGCCGGCGCCGTGACGACCGCCGTTCCGCCGCTCCGTGGCCTTCCCCGTGGCCCTGCCCGCCGCCGCCGCACCGTCCGCCTTCAGTCCGCCGTCCGCCGACCGCGAGCGTCTGGGCGAGTTCCTCGTCCGCGAGGGGCTCGTCACGCGCGAGCAGGTCGCGCGGGCGATGGCGGAGCACCAGGCGAGCGGGATGCGGCTCGGGTACTGCCTCGTCAAGCTCGGGTTCGTGCAGGAAGTCGAGCTCACGAAGGCCCTCGCGCGGCAGTTCCGGATGCCGGCGGTCGACCTCTCGCGGTTCGAGCCCGACGCGCGGGTGGTCAAGCTCGTGCCGTCGGACCTCGCGTTGCGGCACCTCGTGCTGCCGCTCAAGCGCGAGGGGCGGACGCTCACGGTGGCCCTCGCGGACCCGGCGGCGCCGAACGTCCTCGAGGACCTCAAGTTCATCACCCGCTACGACGTGTTTCCCGTCGTCGCGGGCGAGTACACGCTGCGCGCGCTCGTCGAGAAGTACTACGACGTCGCGGAGCAGCAGCAGGTCCAGTCGCAGCTGCAGTCGCTCGTCGCGGAGTTCGCGAGCGACGAGGCGGCGGGCGACGTGGAGGTGTTGGAGAACACCGAGGACGACGGCTCGCCGGTCGGCCCGATGGGCGTGCAGGCGGACGAGGCGCCGGTGGTGCGGCTCGTCAACGCGATCCTGGCCGAGGCGGTCAAGCGCGGGGCGAGCGACATCCACATCGAGTGCTTCGAGCACGAGCTGCGGGTGCGCTTCCGGGTGGACGGCGCGCTGGCCGACATCATGACGCCGCCGCTCAAGCTCAAGTCCGCGCTCATCTCGCGCCTGAAGATCCTCGCGTCGCTCAACATCGCCGAGCGGCGGGTGCCGCAGGACGGGCGGATCAAGCTGAAGATGGGGAAGAAGGTCGTCGACTTCCGCGTCTCGACGCTGCCGACGCTGTTCGGCGAGAAGGTCGTGCTGCGGATTCTGGATAAAGGGAACCTCGCGCTCGACCTCGAGACGTTCGGGCTGGAGGCGCGGGCGGAGCGGGAGCTGGCGGAGGCGATCGCGAACCCGTACGGGATGGTGTTAGTCACCGGCCCCACGGGGTCGGGCAAGACGACGACGTTGTACTCCGCGCTCGCGAAGATCAACACCGGCGACGTGAACATCATGACCGCGGAGGACCCGGTCGAGTACAACCTGTTCGGGATCAACCAGGTGCAGGTGCGGACCGAGGTCGGGATGACCTTCGCGGCCGCCCTGAAGGCGTTCCTGCGGCAGGACCCGAACGTGATCATGGTCGGCGAGATCCGCGACCTGGAGACCGGCGGGATCGCGATCAAGGCGGCGCTCACCGGGCACCTCGTGCTCTCGACGCTGCACACCAACTCGGCCCCGGAGACGGTGACGCGGTTGTTGGACATGGGGCTCGAGCCGTTCAACGTGTCGAGCGCGCTCAACCTCGTGCTCGCGCAGCGCCTGGTGCGGCGGATCTGCATGAAGTGCAAGGTGCGGCACGCGCTCTCGGCCGCCGACTTCGCGGGCGCGAAGGTGCGGGGGGAGACGCGGCTCAGGGAGCTGCGGTTCACGCCGCGGGCGGTCGAGGAGGCGAAGGCGCGCGCGACGCCCGAGGCGGCGCCGCTGCTCGCGGGCGTCACGGTCGACACGCCCGTGGGCGAGCTGCCTTACTTCCGCGGGGCCGGGTGCGAGGCGTGTAGCGGGACCGGGCTCAAGGGGCGGCAGGGGCTCTACGAGGTGATGGTGATGACGCCGCGGATCCGGAAGCAGGTCCTGACGGGGGCCGACGCGGCGGCGATCCGCGAGACGGCCGTGGAGGAGGGGATGTTGACGCTGCGGATGGACGGGTGGCTCAAGGTGTTGAAGGGGATCACGACGCTGGAGCAGGTGGCGCGGGAGACGGGGGCGTGAGCACGCCGGACGAGACGCAGGACGACGCACCGACCGTCGCGCGCCGGGCCGCCGCGCCCGGGCGTCGCGGCCACGTCGTCCCGAGCGGCCGTGTCATCCTGAGCGCAGCGAAGGATCTTGCGCGCGATACGCGGGGCTGTGCGTCGTCGGGACGCCCCGTCCTCGCGTGCCACGCTCCTCGCGGCGCGGAGAAGATCCTTCGCTGCGCTCAGGATGACACGCCTCCGCACGGCCCGCCTCCAGTCGGCGCGCCTCCGCACGGCGCGCCTCCGCACGGCGCGCCTCCGCACGGCGCGCCTCCGCACGGCCCGCCTCCGCACGGCGCGCCTCCGCACGGCCCGCCTCCGCACGGCCCGCCTCCGCACGGCCCGCCTCCGCACGGCCCGCCTCCGCACGGCCCGCCTCCGCACGGCCCGCCTCCGCACGGCCCGCCTGCGCACGACACGCGGGTCCCCGACGCCGACCTGACCCGCACATGACCGCCCCCGCCGTTCCCTCGCCCACCTTCGCGCCGCCCGCGGTGCCTAACGTTCCCGCCGTCGCCCCCGCGCCGCCCAACCTCCGCGCCCTGCTGGAGGAGATGGTCGCCCGCGGAGCGAGCGACCTGCACGTGACCGCGGGCGAGCGCCCGAAGCTCAGGGTCGACGGCGAGCTCGTGAACGCGTCGGGCGCGGTGCTCACGCCGCGCGACACGCTGGCGCTCGCCTACTCGGTGCTCACGGACGCGCAGAAGAAGCGCTTCGAGCTGGAGGACGAGCTCGACTTCTCGTTCGGGATCCCGCAGCTCGCGCGCTTCCGCGGCAACGCGTTCAAGCAGCGCGGCTGCGTCTCGGTCGCCGTGCGGCAGGTGCCGTTCGCGATCAAGCCGCTGCACGAGTTGGGCCTGCCGCAGGCGGTGTCGCGCATGGCGGAGAAGCCGCGCGGGCTCGTGCTCGTCACGGGGCCGACGGGGTCGGGCAAGAGCACGACGCTCGCGGCGATGCTCGACAAGATCAACAAGGAGCGCCGCGGCCACATCATCACGGTCGAGGACCCGATCGAGTTCGTGCACCGGCACCAGGGGTGCATCGTGAACCAGCGCGAGGTCGGCACCGACACGCGGAGCTTCGCGAGCGCGCTCAAGTACGCGCTGCGCGAGGACCCGGACGTGCTGCTCGTCGGCGAGATGCGGGACCTGGAGACGATCCAGGCCGCGCTGACGATCGCGGAGACGGGGCACCTCGCGTTCGCGACGCTGCACACGAACTCCGCGGCGGAGGCGATCACGCGCATCGTCGACGTGTTCCCGGCGACGCAGCAGGCGCAGGTGCGGGCGCAGCTCGCCTTCGTCCTGGAGGGGGTCGTGACGCAGACGCTCGTGCCGCGCGCGGCGGGGCGGGGGCGGGTGCTCGCGGCGGAGGTCCTGGTGGTCACGCCCGCGATCCGCGCGCTCGTGCGCGACGACAAGGTGCACCAGATCTACTCGCTCATGCAGGGCGGCAAGAAGTACGGGATGCAGACGCTGAACGACGCGCTGTACCAGCTGTACGTCGCCCGGCAGGTGACGGCGGAGGAGTGCCTGCGCGTGAGCGGCGACCCGAACGAGTTCCTGCGGATGACGGGCCAGCAGCCCGCGAACGACCCGACGGCGCCGCGCGGCGCGACGTCTTACGAGAAGCGATAGCGAGGAGCCCCGATGCCGACGTTCGCCTACACCGCCCGCACGCTGGGCGGCGACCTCCGCTCCGCGACGATCGACGCCCCGTCGCGCGAGGACGCGGTCCTGCAGCTGCGCAAGCTGCGGCTCGCGGTCGTCAAGATCGACGAGGCGGTGCGCAAGACGAAGGGCCCTGGCAAGGTCCCGCTCAAGGACGTCGTCGTCTTCACGCGGCAGTTCTCGACGATGATCAACGCGGGGCTGCCGCTCGTGCAGGCGCTCGACATCCTCGCGAAGCAGAGCGACAACAAGGCGCTGCAGCAGGTGACGCGGGCGGTGGTGTTCGACGTCGAGAGCGGGACGACGGTGAGCGACGCGCTCGCCAGGCACCCGAAGGTGTTCACGGACCTATACGTGAACATGGTCGCGGCGGGGGAGGCGGGGGGTATCCTCGACACGATCCTCATGCGCCTGGCGACGTTCCTCGAGAAGGCGGACGCGCTGATGCGGAAGGTCAAGGGCGCGATGATCTACCCCGCGGTGATCTCGGCCGTCGCGCTGATCTGCGTGACGGTGCTCCTGTGGAAGGTGATCCCGGTGTTCGAGACGATGTTCGCGAGCGTGAACCTGGAGCTGCCGCTGCCGACGCAGGTCGTCGTCGGGCTGTCGCGGTTCGTGAACGGGTACTGGTGGGCGCTGCTCGGCGGCGGGGCGGGGGCGGGATTCCTGGTGCGGCGGTACTACGCGACACCGGACGGGAAGCTGGTGATCGACCGGCTGCTGTTGAAGCTGCCGGTGCTCGGCGACGTGCTGCGGAAGGCGGCGGTGTCGCGGTTCACGCGGACGTTAGGCACGCTGATCTCGTCGGGGGTGAGCATCCTCGACGGGCTGGAGATCACGGCGCGGACGGCCGGGAACCGGGTGGTGCAGGACGCGATCCTGGCGTCGCGGACGTCGATCGCCGGGGGCGACACGATCGCGGCGCCGCTGGCGAAGAGCCAGGTGTTCCCGCCGATGGTGATCTCGATGATCGCGGTGGGGGAGCAGACGGGCGGGCTGGACGAGATGCTGACGAAGATCGCGGACTTCTACGACGGCGAGGTGGACGCGGCGGTGGGGGCGCTGTTGTCGCTGCTCGAGCCGCTGATGATCGTGGTGTTGGGCGTGGTGGTGGGCGGGATGGTGGTGGCGATGTACCTCCCGATCTTCGACATGATCAACGCGGTGCAGTGACGGGCCTTCCTCCGTTTGATGCATATCGTTCGCGATGTTTGAGCCATATCGTTCGCTTTGTTTGATTCGTACCGTTCGCATGGCGTCAACGCTTCGAGACGCGCGCAAATAGTTCGGCATCTCGGTCGGCGCGTACCGGCGCGAGCCGGTGTCGAGCGGACAAGCCGGTCGGTGCGTCGCGTCTCACCACGTTCGTCAATCACGCTCGGGTGCGCGGAGGCGGCTGGCGCTACGTGGGCCGCGAGAGGTACCGACAGCCTGCCGTTAGGTACCCGCGCAGGAGCAGGAGCAGCGGCGCTCGCAGACTTCGAGGCGCGGTATCGGCCGAAGCGGCGGTAGTAACCGAGCCAGATCTTCGGCCCTTGCCGCCACGGTTGTAGGCCTGGCCGTCCTGCCGCCGGCTTTCCCGTAGGCAGCCCCACCATCCGGACCCCGCCGTACCACCGCCGAAACCCTCGCCGGCGCACCCTTAACTGCAGGTACAGGTGCCGGCTGAACGCCTGCGCGCTCGAGTGCTCCATCTCCGCCGCCACCGCTGGTGGTGGCACAAAAAAACAAAGTCCAGTTCAGAAAAACAAAGTCCAGATCAAAAAAACAAAGTCCAGTGCATGCGCCTAACGGCCGACGCTCGCGGAATCGTGGGTCCCCGCTGACCTAGACAGGCAACGTCCGGTTCAGAAACACAAAGGCGGGTGCAACAGCACGAAGTCCGGTTCACCAGTCGCCACAATCCTCCGTTGTGACCGGCGTAGTGCGGCCGCCGTGCAACGCGGTGCGCGTTCGGATGTAGTGCCGGCAGGCGGGGGCGGCGCGTCGGGCCGTATCAGCGGTCGTCCCCGATTCCGCCGCCACCCTCGGCACCGTCCCGCCGTTGCCGGAACGAATGGCGCCGTTTCGACCCGCCGGTGTGTGAACGTCGGTCGTCTTGTTCGGCGCGCGTCGGCGGGTCGAAGAGGGTGACCCACCCTCGGTCCGGTGTTAACACGGCCCGCCGCGGGAACTCGTCGACCATGTGGCGCATCGCCTCGTCGAACGCCGTCCGCGACACCCCTTCGACGAGGGCCCACCACCGGCCCGGCCCGACGTCCGGCGCGGGCCGGAGGTAGCCCATGGCCACGAGGCGCTCGCCGTCCTCGGTCGGGACGGTGCGCATCGCGCCGGGGCGACCGATGCAGTACATGGTCTCGGTCGGGTAGAAGGCCGGCGGGTCTGACACCGAGGGCGTTACTGCTTGGGTAACCGGGGGACGGGCGCTCGGGGCGTGCTTTGGGGCGGTCATTCGGGTGGGATCTCTCGGTCGGCGGGGGGTGTCCATCGCGTCCGGGCCGGGGCACGGAGCACGGAAGAGCGAGGGGGTGCGAGGGGCCCAAGTCCGTCGCAAGGCCGTTCGTATACCGGGGCGACCATCACGCGGGCGGCATCGTGATCGCCGGAGCGACCGGCGGCTCTGACGTTCGGCCTTACGGCTCGCCCTCGTGGATCGAGGACGATACTCGACACCCGCGCGCGAATCGCCCCCAGTAGAAGTCGACGTTGACCGTCGCTGGCCGTCCGGTGTCGGTGCTCTGCATGTTCCAGTACCACCAGCTCACGACCTCTCCGTCATCGTCTCGGCTCCGCGACGTCTCGTCCGGTCCGCGGCCGTAGCGCCGATGGACGGCGCGCGCCCGCGCCGTGCACGGCCCCATGGTGCCGTAGGCGGGGATGTTCGTCGGTGCGTCGTCCGGGACGTCTTCGAGGACGGCGGTCGGCCCGTAGATGTAGCCGATGACCTGCTCCTTGTGCGTTCGGCTCCGCTCGCTGGGCATGAGGACCATCCGGAAGTCATCCCCGAACGTCTGGACGCTGACGTCGAGGGTCTCGCCGGGACGGAGCATCCGGATCGCATGGGCTTGCGTGTCCGGGGCTGCCCGGAGTGCGACCGGGGCCCCGATCCGGTGCTGGGTGCTCAGCACGTCAGCGAAGTCGGGGGAAAGGTCTTGTTGGACGCCCTTGTCGACGGCACTAGCCCCAGTCGAGTAGGTCGGACGCGGGAGCGCCCGCGTCACGCCTGGCGCGGTGACGTACAGGTACGCGGACCCCGTCTCGGTTCGGTCCGCGAGCCGGACGCGGTAGTCCCCGCTGTCGGCCGCCGCGGGCCATCGCATGGTACTCGAGTCCGCATCGACGCGGGGTTCCTGGCCCAACCGGCTCAACACCGAGTCTTCGACCGCGCGTACGAGCGCGGTGTCGGGCCGACCACTGTTGGGATGAGAGGTCCTGAACTGGGCGACGACGCGGACCAACGTGTCGCGTTCCATGAAGACCCAGAGGTACGCCGGACGTCCGAATACGCGCCCCGTGTACTTGAGGTCCCCGTGGACGGTTCGTTCGACGTAGTGGAACCCGGCCGCGTCCAAGCCGCGCCGGACCACGTCGGGGCGGGCGCCCCACGGCAGCCCGGCGAAGCGGTAGCTCGTGTCGAGCAGCGGAACGCTTCGGGGGCCTGCCTGCCCAGAGACCGGCAGAGTGCCCACAGTCGTCGCAACGGCGAGGGCCGCGGTCCAGCACGAGCCGCGGCGCCAGCTACGGACGATCTCGACAACGTGCGCAACGCGAGCCTGCACGCGGCGGCTGAAAGGATGGGACGGCATACGGGCTATGGTACGCGTGCGCGCGCCAATGTGCTACCGATTGGCAGCTCCAGAAGTGGGGGCCGAGCAAGGGGCGTGAGCGCTCGGCTACGGTGTCGCGAGGCACCGGTGTCGCCACCCGTAAAGCGTTAGGCAGTCGGGCGACCCTCGCGTCCGACTCGCCGACCACGCGCCGGCCGTTTCGCCGTCGGCGTCCGGCGGTGCCCGGGCGGCGGCCAGGTTCGACGTCCGGAGCCGACACCGGCCCGTTCGGGGCCGCCACGGGCACCGCGGGCTCGACGCCGTGACCGCCCCGAACCGCGAAGCCGCCCACGCCCTCATGGAAGGGCTCGGATTCGCGCGACGCGGACAGGGACCGGTCCGCCCTCCGACGCCGCGCGCGGCCGGGGCCGGGCGTCTCCTCGAGCCCCTCGCGGGCGACCCCGGGATCGCGGAGTAGCACACGCGTGCGCAGCGGCGGTCGGCGCGCACTGGCCAGCCGTCCGGACGCCGTGCTCAGGCGGTCCGCCGGTAGTAGCGCAACATCCCGAGGAACCGCAGCACGACACCCGCCGGGTCGGCGAGCGCCTCCGCCGAGGGGACACGCTCAACCACCCAAATGCCGTGGCGCTTGAAGGCTCGGTCGCGCGCGTGGTCGTCCGCCGCGCGCCGGTCGTGCGGGCGCCCGTCGAGCTCGAGGATGCCGACGACGCCGTCCTGGACCACGAGGAAGTCCGCCTCGCGCGTCATGCGCGCCCCCGTGTCGGCCGTGAGCCGCGCGGCCGCGAGCGGGAAGAAGCACGCCCCCGCCGCTTCGAGCGCCTGGGCGACCGCGACTTCGCTCCGCGTCCCGAACAGCAGCCCGCACCACCAGCGAACGGCCCCCGGCCGCACGAACAGCCCCTGGTTGCCGAGGCGGGCCGCCCCCAGCAGCGATGCCGTCTGGGCAATCGGGACCAGCACCCGGCGGCCCGGGCTCACCGGCCGAGGGGCACCCCCGGGCTCAACGCGCAGGCGGTCTCGGCGCTCCCCGGCGCACGCGCGGCAGAACCGGAGACGACCGACCGGGGCGGAGCAGGACGGCCCGTGGTACTGGCGGCAGCCCTCGCAGAGGAACCCGGCGAGCGCGAGGTGGTGCGCGCAGAGCGCCGTACGCGCGATCCCGCACGCGTCGCACGCCGACGCGTGTAATTCCAGGCAGGTGTCGTGCATCGGCGCGGCGCACACCGCGCCGTCGGAGCCGAGGGCGGCGCACCGGTGGACCGAGCGGTCGCACGGGTCGTCGCGCAGGTCTCGTCGGCAGTAGGGGCACGGCCGGTCGACCGGCTGTTCGTCGAGCCAGTCGAGCAGCCACCCGTCGTCAGCCGGAGCGTCCGGGACGAAGGGACTGGACGGCGGATGCGCCGGAGGCGCGCCGTCCGAAGGCCCGCCCGCCGGGGGCGCTTGCCCGGCAGCGGGGGTAGTGCCAGGTTTCGGGCACCATCTCGGGGGAGGGAGGTCCATGTGGCCGAGCTCCCGGCCGTCGGCGCGGCAACGCCTCGGGCCAGCTGGGGTGGTGAAGATGTTGTGTCGACGTGCCCCTCCCGTGCTTCGCCTCCCCAGGGTCCGCGCGGCGAGGGGCACGTCGTTGGCGGGCCCCGGAGACGGCGCCGCTCGCCGCCTTCGTACGCCCACCTATCCGAACAGTGGGGTCGTGACGAACGTCCGCAACTGGTGCGCGCCGTCCGTGTAACCGTAAGTACCTCAAAGAGTTGCGGAAGAGGCCCGGACACGCTCGATCAGACGGGGTGTGTACAAAACGTTGCGGCGCCCACATCAGAGGGAGTCGCGACGCACGGAAGTACGAACTCGCCGGCGACGATACGGCCCGAACATCCACCCGGACCATGCGCACGCGCCGCCAGCCCCAACGCACCCCCGTCCAGCGCTTCGAGCGCCTGTTGGACCTGGGCCTCGGCGTCGTCAGCACCGCGATGGCCGAGGTGGCCGAACTGGGTCCGGCGACGCTCCGGTCTCGCCTCCGCCGCAGCCAACTCCGGCGGGTCAGCCACGGCGTGTACGCCCACCCGAAGGCGACGCTCGCCGGCCTGACCGAACTCATGGCCCTCACGCTCTGGCCGGTCCCTTCGTTCCCCGGCGACACCGTCGTCGTCGGCGAGACGGCACTCTACCTGCGCCTCGCCTGGGACTGGGATGACGAGATGTGCGACACGCTCGCCGAGGTTCCCATCGAGATGGCCTTCCCGCCGGGGTACCGCACCCACCGCCCGCCCCCGCGGCGCTACGACCCGACAAGCAGCCAGCCCGTCCGGCTCAGGCCCGAGTGGTATCCCGCGACCCTGCACGAGGTGCGGCGAACGACCGGCATCTTCCACCGCCGCTTTCGGGTGCAGCACGTCGGCCCGGCGCTTCGGGCGTGCCTGGCCGCCCCGGACTACGACAAGGCGCGACTGGCTAGCTGGGTCTTTCGGCCCCGCGACGTCGACGTGCTGCTCGGATCGGACCGCGAAGCCCGCCGCCAAGCGGCCGACGCGCTCGCGATCACGGTCGGGCGTGGGCTGAAGGACCCGCGAGAAATCCCCGCGTTGCTCAGAACGCTCGCGGACGCCGTCCCCGCGTAGGCCCGCAGGAGGACGGGAATCGGGACAACGCGCCGTATGCCGCGCCCGAGGCGGAGCGGCTGGCCCGGGGGCTAGGTTGCGGGCGCCCCGGCCCCCTCCCTCCCGAGCGCCCATGTCCACACCGGTCCGGCCACCGTGCACAAGGTGAAAGCGGCGCTCCGGGAGCGACTACCGCGGCAGTGGCGGTACGAGCGAGACGCGGCCGCGATCCGGCGCCTCTACGCACCGCGGATCGCCGCAGCCCGGGCCGCGCGCGACCTCGACGAGATCAACGCGCTCCTGGCGAGCCGCGACCACGAGCTGTCGTTGCTCGCCGAGGAGGCCGAAGCGGACTTCACGATGTCTCTCGTCCGCGAGGCGAGACGCCTGCGCGTTCCCGTCCCGCCCCGCGCCGACGACGGCGAGCCCGTCGCCACCCCGCCCGCATGAAGTCCCCGCGCGAGATCTCGCCCCGGTCCCGTCTCGGCCTCGCCGCCTTCGCCGTCGGCGGACTGCTCAACCTGTTCGGCCCGAGGACGAGTAACCTCGGGCATTTTGCGGCCGGCGTGTGCCTGGGAAGTGGGATCCTCCTCATGCTGTCCGGCGTGCGACAAACTCCGCGCTGCGACCGGTAACAAAGGCGCCGGCGCACGATACCTGCGGGCCGCGGCGCGCGAGTGGACGGCGTGATGCGGCACCCCCGGTCGCCGGGGGTGGGTCCCTCCGCCGCTGGGCGACGCGCGGTTACAGGCGCCCGGCCCGGCGCACGGCCTCTTCGGCCCACGCCCGCGCCGCGATGTGGGCCGCGACCGCGTCGTTGGTGAGCGCGGCCCGGGTCGGCTTGCGGGCGGCCCGGCAGGAGAGACGGAGCGCCCGCGCGTACGCGGCGACCGCGCGGCCGAGGGCGTCCTCGTCGTCGGCCGGCCGGCCGGTGGGGTCGCGGCCCGCTCTGGTCGGGCGGCCGGTCACGGGAGGCCCGGGGACGCGTGCCTAACGCGCTCCCCGCCTCCGCGTCTCGCGCTGCCGCGTGCCGCCGCGCGGCCGGCCGACTCCTGGGTGTCCACGGCGCCTCGCCTTCAATTTCGGGTTCTGTTCGCGACGGCGAATGTGGCGCCGCCGAGGACGGCGCGCAAGGGCCCGCGGTCCCGGGGCGGTCGGTGTTAGGCGCAGGTCGGTTAGGCGGCTCGGGCGCCCCGCGGCCGTCGGCGGGCGGCGGGCGCTGCGGTCCCGCGTCGTCAGCCCCGGCGTGAGGACGCCGCCGCACACCAGGGCCGGCATCGCCCGGCGCGCCCTGCGCCGGGGTGGTCACCGCCCGCGGGACGCGGCGCCGCAGCGCGGCAGGGCCGGCGCGAGCGCGGCGGCCCGTGTGCGGGTCGCCGCGCGGCCCCGGCGCTCGCGGACCCGTCGTCCCCGCGCGAGCTTCGGGACGTGCGGGCTGCGCGACGCGCGATCCCGTCCCCGGCACGCCCGTCCACCCCCGACCCCCGCGTGCGATGTGGCGCACCCCAATCACCACGTTCGTCAGCCTCGTCGCCGTCGTGGCGGCCTCGCCCCAGCCTGGCCCGCGCTCGCACGGGCGGGCCGAGGCGCGTCCCGGGGGAGCGGCGCTGATGATCCCCGCGCGGGTGGGGCCCGCCAGGGGTTCGGTGCCCGATTCTGACGAGGTCGCCCTCGGGGCGGCCCTCGTCGCGCAGTTCGACGCGGACCGCGGCGTCGCCTCCACGCCCGAGACGCGGCGCATCGAGGCGTACCTGCAGGGCGTCGCCGATGCGCTCGGCCGCCACACGCGGCGCCGGCTCCCCTGGCGCGTCCACTTCGACCCGCATCCGGGCATCAAGAGCGCCTTCGCGCTGCCGGGCGGGCAGATCGTCGTCTGGGGCGGGATCCTCGCCTACATGACGACGGAGGACGAGGCGGCGGCCCTGATCGCGCACGAAATCGCCCACGTCGACGACGGGCAGGTCTCGCGGCGGCTCGACAGCCTGCGCACGACCCGGCACCGCGACGTCCGCGCGCCCGGTCCGTGGCGCTGGGGCGAGTTCGGGGCCAGCTACGGGCCGACGCTGGAGTACCGCTGCGACTCGCTCGGCGCCGCACTCGCGGTCCGGGCCGGGTACGCGCCCTACGCCTACCGCACGCTGCTGGAGAGCTTCGTCGCGCTCGGCCGGGTGCACGCGCCCGCGGCGCCGCCCGCGCGCGAACTGACCGACCGCATCGCCCAGATCGAGCGCGAGATCGCGGCCGAACACTGGGAGGGACGCACGCGGACCCGCCCCCTCCAGCTGCCCGGCGCCGGGGACTGACAGGAGGCGGGGCGTGCGGCCGGCGACACCCCGGAGATGTCACGAGTGGAGACGGGTGATCCTGGCCGTGTGCGTGCCGAGTGCGTCACGGCTGAACGCTCGCGTGGGGATGCGTGAACACCAGGTCGCCCCGCCGGTCGCCCCCGGACCCCGCGCGCTCGTACGCCGCAGGGTCGGCGCACGCCGCACGGCTCCGGGTCGGCGGAACGGGCACGGGACGACGGCGCGTGCGCTCGGACGCGTGCCCGCGGCGGGGTGCGACGGGGCCGGACGTCCCGCGTACACGGCCCGGGGCGGCCACGCATCCGGGCATCTGCCGTGTTGGAGCGCGCCGGGCGGGCGGGGGCTGACCGGCGGCGACCGGGCCGTCGGTCAGGCTGGTCCGGAACCCCGCGCCGGGCTACGGCGCTTCGGGCGGCTCCGCCCGCGGCGCGAACAACCGCTCCTCGTGTCGCAGATGCTTCTCGACGATGTCGGCGACCATCGCCGCGAACCGCTCCGCCGGCCGATGCGCACACAACCGCGCGAGGCGCGCCGTGACTTCGGCGGTGAGCTGCGTCCTGCGATCCCCCATGCTGCGCCTACCTGTGTCAGCGGTCCCTCGCCGGTACACCCGTCGGAGGCGGCGGCCCCGGGCCCGAGCGTCAGCAGGAACGGGCCCCCGCGCGGCGCCGGACCTCCGGCGCTGCGATGAGGCGTGCGGGGGGGAGGGTGCGGACTGCGCGACCCGGAGCGGCCGTTCCCCCGACCGCAGCCCACGACCAGGCCGGGGGTAGTGGGTCAGTCCGCGCCGTGACAGACCGTGGTGTCAGCCCGGTCGGCGTCGTCGGACGGCCGCGGCGGCGGGTGCAGCAATCGGTGACGCGCGGACGCGAGGCGCCGCTTTGCGTCCTCCCGGATGCGGCGGGCTTCCTCCCGCAGCTGGCGCGCGTGCTCGGCGCGCTCGGCGCCGGCGTCCGCGCGTGCGCCGGGGGACTCGCAAGACTCGGCCATCAGACGACCTCCGGTGAGCGTGGCGTGTGCATGTAGCGTTCGACAGGACGACCCCGCAACCGGTCGTGTACGGAGGTGCCCAAGCCTCCCGCCGAGATCGAGTGCGCGTGAACCTGACCATGCGCACGCCGATGCGGCGGGTCACCCGGCTCGCCAACGGCGTCAGCAAGCAGGTCGAAGGCCACGCGCACGCCGTCAGCCTCTCCTTCGCGTTCTCCAATTCGTGCCGCCTTCGCGCGACGCCCCCGAGGCGGCGACGGGCATCACGACCGCGCGGGGACGGCGGCCGGGGTGACGGACCGGAGATGGACGGTCGACGACGTGCTTGCCGGGACGGACCCGCATCGGCCAGTGGTCCTAACGCAGCCCACGACCAAGTCGTGCCCCACGTTGTGCCCCCAGCGGCTCGTGCCGCCAGCGCCTGGTGCCGCCGGGCCGGACGTGCGGCGGGGCGGGAGGCCTGTACCAGCGTAACCCGCATGGTGCTCCCTCGGTTCGGCGGCAGGGGGTGCGCCGCGACGCCCGTTCTTTCGGCGCGCGAGTCTGCAGGCACGCGGGTCGAGTACCGGGGCTCGCACGGGCGGGGCGGCCGAATACCTGCGCCAGACGGCACGTAGTCGGGAGGGATGGACGGGTACCCAGCGCGACGGACGGGGCGGCTGCCGCCGCGTCGCCGGCGACGGAGGTGGCGGTGGACGACGGCGGGGAACTAGACGCGGTCGGGCGCGCCCGGTCGGGGAACGCGCCGCCGGTAGTGCGCCCGGAGCGACGGGCGGGCGCGTGGGCGCGCCGCGCAGACGGCACGCCGTTCCGCCTGGTCGCCGACCCGGCGGCCGGTCGCACGTGGCGGGTCTCGGCGGTGGCGTGCGCCCACGTGCCCGGCGCGCGCGCGGCCGACTGCCTCCTCTTCGACGCGGGCGACGTCGTCCGTCGGGTGTGGGGCGTCCCGGCGGGGTGGGCGGCGCTGTCCGACGACGCCCTGCTCGCCCTCGTGGTCCAGCGCCCACCCTGACGGCGCGGATCTGACGGCGCGGCGGCCCGCGGCCCCGGTCGGACGCGGCGCGGCGTGTCGCCGGGGCATCGTCGGCGTGTCATGGACGTGCCCGACGCCAGATCGCGGCGCGCGGACGCGGTCGGCACGGGATGCGCACTGCGCCCGACCCGTGGACGCGCGGACCAACGGTACGAACGGTACGGATGGAATGCGCCGCGGCGGGGTCGCCCGCCGCCCTTCACGCGCCGCGGAGCGGCGGCCCGCCACGACGGAAACCCGCAGCCCGCGTTCCGCATGTCCCCGCCTTCTCCCGCCGCCGACGCGGTCGCGCACCGTCTCCTCGCCGGGGCGGTCGCGCCCGCGCGCGTGCTGGACACGATGGGCGAGACCCTGGCCCGCTGGTTCGGCCCGTACGGCTACCACGCCCTCCTCACACGCGCCCTTGTCCAGGCGCGCGCCGCGCATCCGGCGCTGGCGGCGGTGCGCGTGCGCGCCCCGCTGACGCCGGTCCTCGACGGCCTGCCGGACGCCGCGCACGCCCACGGGGGGCCCGCCGTGACGGCGGGCGTCGCGGCCGTGATCGCTGGCGTCGCGGACCTCCTGGGGCGCGTGATCGGCGATGACATGACCCGGCACCTCCTGGAACCGCCCATGGACCGCGCGACTCGAGACGACCCGCCCTCGCTCTCCCCGCCGGCGGACGCACGCGGCGTGACGCTCGACCGCAGCGCCGAGGGCGCCTCATGACCGCCGTGGCAGACGGTCGCCGCGCGTCGATGCCGCCCGTGCGTCGGGTCCCGACGGGGGTGCCCGGTCTCGACGCGGTGCTCGGCGGGGGCGTCCCCGAACTCTCGTTCAACCTGATCGCCGGCGGCCCCGGCGCGGGCAAAACGACGCTCGCGATGCAGGTGCTGTTCGCGAACGCAACGCCGGAGCGGCCGGGTTTGTACTTCACGGTCCTGGGCGAGCCCACGCTCAAGATGCTCCGCTACCAGCGACAGTTCGCCTTCTTCGACCCGGCCCGGGTCGGCACGGCCGTGCACCTCGTGAACCTGAGCGGCGAGGCCGTCGCCGGCGACCTGGACGCCGTGCTCGCCCGGATCGTGGCCGAGGTCGAGCGGCTGCAGCCCGCCGTCGTCGTCGTCGACTCGTTCCGCACGCTCGGCCCGCACCGCGACGGCGCCCACGGGGGCGGGCCCGCGCCGGCCGCCATCACGGGGCTCGAGCAGTTCGTCCAGCAGCTCGCGCTGCACCTGACCACGTGGGAGACGACCGCGTTCCTCATCAGCGAATACGGCGAGGACGAACAGCGGCACCCGGTGTTCACCGTGGCCGACGGCATCCTCTGGCTCTCGCAGGTGGCGGACCGGAACTCGGTCGTGCGCAAGCTCCAGGTGATGAAAGTCCGGGGCCAGGCGTTTATGCCCGGGCTGCACACGTTCCGCATCACCGACGGCGGCCTGCAGATCTTCCCCCGCATTCCGGAGCAGCAGGCGAACCGCCGCCCGACATCGGCGGGCCCCGGCCCCCGCGCGCGCCTCGCGACCGGGGTGCCGGGCCTGGACGAGATGCTCGGCGGGGGAGTGCCCGCCGGCGACGCCGTCCTGTTGGCGGGGCCGACGGGCACCGGGAAGACGACGTTCGCGACGCACTTCGTCGCGCAGGCCGCCCGCGACGGCCAGGCCGCCGTGATCGCGGTATTCGAGGAATACCCGGAGGGGTACCTGGCGCGCGCGAAAACCCTCGGCATCGACCTGGACGCGCTGGTCGCGGCGGGTACGCTCCGGGTCATCTACCTGCGCCCGCTCGACCTCTCGGTCGACGAGACCCTGGCCGAGATCCTGGCCGTCGTCGAACAGATCGGGGCCTCGCGGGTCGTGATCGACTCGGTGTCCGGGTTCGAGTTGGCGCTCGCGCCGACGTTCCGCGACGACTTCCGCGAGTCGTGCTACCGGCTGGTGGGCGCGCTCACGGCCGCGGGCGTGACCGTGCTGATGACGACCGAGGTGCCGGGCGGCGCGGCCGACGCGGGCGTCACGGGGAAACGGGTGTCGTTCCTGACCGACGACATCGTCGTGCAACGCCGGGTCGAACTCGACGGCCGGCTCCGGACGGTGCTGGCCGTCGTCAAGATGCGCGGGAGCGCGCACAGCCACGACGTGCGGGAGTACACGATCACGCCGCAGGGCGCCGTCGTGGGCGAGCCGGTGCGCGGCCATCAGCCGTTGCTCTTCGGCACGCCCGGACGACGCGCGCCGGATCCACGGGACGCGGCGCTGGTGGGAGCCGGGTATGCCGGGCTCACCGGCGCCGAGGCGGCGGTGCTCGACGCGCTGGTCCGTCTCGGGGAGTCCGACCCCGCGGCGCTGGGGACGCGCACGGGCCTGCCCGCGGCCGCGCTCGGGACGGCGCTGGAGCGGCTCGTCGCGCTCGCCTACGCCGTCCGGGTCCCGACGCCCCCGGGCGCCGGCGGCGACGGAACGGCGACCTACCGGGCGATGGCGCAGGCGCACGCGCCGTGACGACCGCGCCACCGGTCGCGGACGACTGCTTCGCGGGCGCCATGCAGCAGGCGCCCGCCGCCATGGCCGTCGTGACTGGGCACGATCACACGCTGGTCTACCACAACCGGGCGTTCGATGCACTCGCGGCGGGGGCTCCCGGAGCGCCCCCCGCCGTCGGGACGCCAATCACGGCGGCGCTGTCGCCGGCGGCCGGGGCGGCCCTCGGGGCGGTGCTCGACGCGGTCCGCCGGACGGGACGGCCGGGGCGCGGCCTGCTCCCCGCGCCGTCCCTCGCCCGGACGCTCGACGCTGCCGACGTCGACGTGACGCGTCCCGCGGCGTCGGACGACGGCGCGACCGGCGACGTCTGGCCGTGTACCGCGTGGTCGGTCGCGGCGCTGGCTGGCCAGGTCCCGACCGATCAGATCGTGGTCGCCCTGGACACGTCCGCCGCCGCCGTGCGCGCGCGGCTCGAGCACCGGGACGTGACCGAGCGGGTGCTCCTGCGCGCCTTCGACGAGGGAGACCGTGCCGACGTCGCGGAGGCGGCCCGCGCCGTCGCGGAAGTGGCCAACGCGGCCCGGGCGGCCCAGCTCGCGACGACGTCGCACGAGCTCCGGACGCCCCTGCAGGCCATCGGCGGGTACGCCGAGATGCTCGACGCGGGCCTGCACGGGCCCGTGACGGACAAGCAGCGCGGCTCGCTCGCGCGCATCCAGCAGGCGATGCAGCACCTCGTGGACCTCACGACGACGCTCTTGGACCACGCGAAGCTCGAGGCCGGGCGGGTCGTCTACGCCCTCGCGGCCGTGCCCGTGCAGCAGGCGCTCGACGACGCGGCGGCGCTGGTGACGCCGCAGGCCGGGGCGAAGGGGATCACGGTGGCCGTGGTCCCGGGGCCGGCCGGGCTCACCGCCCACGCCGACCCAGGCAAAGTCCGGCAGGTCCTCCTCAACCTGCTGGCGAACGCGGTCAAGTTCACCGCGCCGGGCGGCGCCGTGACGCTCTCGTCCGCGACCGCCGCGGCGGGCCGCACGGGACGGTCGGCGGGGGCGGCCGCCCCGTCGGAGGATGCGTCCGCGGCCCCTGCGGCGGTCGTGCTCGCGGTGACCGACACCGGACGCGGGATCGCGGCCGACCAACTCGCGCTGGTGTTCGACCCCTACGTCCAGGTCGGCCGGCGGGTGAGCACGCGGGAGGGGGGCGTGGGGCTGGGGCTCGCGATCAGCCGCGACCTCGCGCGCGGGATGGGCGGCGACCTCACGGCCGAGAGCGCCCCCGGCGTGGGCTCGACGTTCACCCTGACGCTGCCCGCCGCGTAACCATCGCCGCTGGGGCCCGGCCGGCACCATCTCCGGTGCGACTGTACCGGGGTACCGGGCGCCCGCCGTGGACGGCCGGCGCTTCCGCAGCCGGTGCGCACGTGGACATCCGGCCCGCGCGTCGGCGAACCGGTCGTGCGACGGCCGGGCGGCGGCCGCCGGTGACACGATCCCGCGGACACGAGACGACCGTCTCGTCTCGCGCCCAGCGTCTCGGGATTATCGGCTTCCGTATGCGGCTGCGCCCGCGCACTCGGGACGCCTACGCCGGGCGCGCACTCGGGGCGCGTACGACGGGCGCGTGCTAGGTGCGCCAGCTGAGCGCGTAGCAGGCGTCGTCCGGCAGGGCGCGCCAGTCGGGCGGGTAGTCCCACACGCGCCGCACGGCCTCGGGCGAGGCGAAGACCAGGCACCGCAGGCCGCGCACGCCGTCGGCGTTGCCGGGCACGCCCGCGCCGTCGCGTTCGGTCACCGTCCACGTCACGCCGGCGTGGGTGAGCGTGCGGGGGCCGGCCCGCGCGGGCGGCGCTGCGGGCCGCTCGGGCGTGGACGCGACGCGCCGCGGGGCGCCCGGCCCGGGGGTACCCGGCAGGGGGGCGCGCGGCGCGAGATCGGGCGGCTGCATGGGAGCGTACCATGCAGTTGCCGCGCCGCCGGCGGAGCCGGTTCCCGCGGGCGGGTGCGCCGGGGCACCGCCACACCACGCGCGCACGCGCTCCCGGGCGGGAGCAGTTCGGTGCGGTACGTGGGGGCGAGCGCCGCGGCCGCGGCTTGGAACGCCGCCTGCTCCGCCGGGCTGCGTGCAGGCGGCGGCGTGCGACCGTGGTCGCCGTGTTGGCGCCCTGGCCGCCTGAACACACCACCACGGCCGCGGCCCGATGGCAGCACCGTCCCCGGTATGGGCGCAGGCCCTGATCTTCGTGTTCGCGCCGGTCGCGCTGTGGTCTTGGTCTCCAGCCTGCATTCCTCGGGGGCGAGCGCCCGCGGCGGCAACCCCCCCACGTTCCCGGGCGTTGGCCGTTGCGGGCGGGACGCCCGGCCATCCCCGCCGATCCCGGACGCGGAAACGCGCCGGGGTCGCGCGCCGGCGCGGCGCGGGCTCGGGCCCTGACCACGGAGCGGCATGATGCGACTCGCGGACTTCCTCCTCGCCCACCGCGAGCCGATCCTCGTCGAGTGGGAGGCGTTCGCCCGGACGTGCGCGCCGGCGAGCGGCACGATGGAGATCCGCGCCCTCCGCGACCACGCGAACGCGATGCTCACGGTCTTCGCCGCCGACCTCGCGACGCCGCAGACCGCGGGCGCGCAGGCCGACAAGGCCCGGGGGCGCGCGCCCGTCGACGTCGCGGCCGCGCGCACCGCCGCCGGCGCGCACGGGGCGGAGCGCGCCGCCAGCGGCTTCACCGTCGAGCAGATGGTGGCAGAGTACCGGGCCCTCCGCGCCAGCGTGATCCGGCTCTGGACGGCGGCCGTCGGGATCCTGGGGCCCGAGCACGTCGACGACCTGACGCGCTTCAACGAGGCGGTCGACCAGGCGCTCGCCGAATCCGTGGCGCGCTACGACGCGGCCGTCGAGCACGCGAAGGAGACCTTCCTCGCCATCTTGGGCCACGACCTCCGCACGCCGCTCGGCGCGATCCAGACGTCGGCGACGTTCATGCTCGAGACCGGCGAGTTGGAGGAGCCGCACCGGACGCTGACGGCTCGGATCGCGGGCAGCGCGCGGCGCGCCGTGACGATGGTCGGCGACCTGCTCGACTTCACCCGCAGCCGGCTCGGCGGCGGGATCCCGGTGGTCCGGACCGAGATCAGCCTGGGGAAGGTGGTCCACGACGTCGTCGACGAGATCGTGGCGGCCCACCCCGGGTGTGTGATCCGGGTCGACAGCCGCGGCGCGCAGCCCGGGCGCTGGGACGGGGCGCGGCTCAGTCAGGCGCTCGGCAATCTGATCGGGAACGCCGTGCAGCACGGCGGTCGGGGCACCCCCGTGACGGTGGACGTGCGCGGCGACGCGACCGAGGCGGTGATCGCCGTCCATAACGACGGGCCGGCCATCCCGCCCGACCAGTTGGACGGCATCTTCAACCCGATGAAAGCGCGGCAGGCCTCGCGGGCGGCGGCCCGGGGTCCCACGGGGAGCCTCGGCCTGGGGCTCTACATCGCGGAGCGGATCGTGGGCGCACACGGCGGACGCCTCGCGGTCGAATCGTCCGAAGCGGCGGGGACGACCTTCACCGTCCATCTCCCTCGCGCGGAGCGGCCGCGGGGGGAGCCGTAGGCGGGCGCGAGCCCGGGCCCGTCGCCCCCGTTGCGACGCCGGGTCAGTCCGCGCGGTAGTAGGCCCGGATCACGACGCCGCCCGCCCATTCCCGCACGTGGTCCCAGTCGAGCGCGTCGTCGCCGCCATCGGCGGGCCGGCACACGGCGTCGAGCGTCCGCAAGACGGCCGACGTGACGATGCCGTGGTCGCGGGCTGCGCGCGCGAGGCGTTCGAGCGCCCGCTCGAGGGGCGGGTACTGCGGGTGGCGCGCCGCGTGGCCGTCGCGCCAGGCCGCGCGGACGGCCTGGTAGAGCCCGTCGCGAAAGGCGGGGAGCACTGTGGCGGGGAGCACCGTGGCGGGCGCGGCGGGGGGGGCGACGTCCGGATCGTCCATAGGCGGGCTCGTTGCGCACGCCCTGCGCCGCGTGACGTGTCACGCGCCGGTTCGGGGTCGGCGCGTCATTACCCCGCCGGCGCAGCCCCGTCGCGGCCCCGGTGTGACCGGCGGCGGGTCGCCGCCGCCGGCCGCGTCGGCCACCGGCGCCGGACGGACGCCTAACAGCCCCCGCGCGCGTACGGTTCGGCGCGGTCGGCCCGGACCGTCCAGCCGAGGTCGACGAGCGCCGCGAGGGTGAGCGCGGAGAGCGCGGACGTGGGGGTCACGACCGGGGCCATGAGTTCGCCGCAGAGTCCCGTGGTCGCGTCCGCCCGCCAGTGGGCGTACGTCGGGACCTGAAGCGGCGCGTCCCCCGCGCCGCCGAGGGCCTGCCAGGCGCGCGCGGCCTGCGCGCCGGTGAACGTGCCCGCCGTCAGGTCCACCAGACCGCCCGGCGTCCCGTAGGTCCACGACCCGATGCCGAGCGCGTGCCCGATCTCGTGCGCCAGCGTGGCGAGGAGCAGCGGGTTCGGCGCCCCGCCTACGACCGCCTGGCGCGCGAGGCTCGTGTCGACCGTGGTCGTCCCCGCCGCGACCTGGTAGTCGATCCGCGTGCAATCCGCGGACTCCTCCGCCAGGTGGCCGGAGCCGCCGGCGCTCCCGACCCGGAGGCGGAGCGCGTACTGGCCCGGCGCCAGGCTTGCGACGGCCGCGCACTGGGGGTTCTGGGCGTCCGGCGCGGCGGTCGACCCCGACCCGACGACGTGCTCCCAGCGGCGGATCGCGAGCCGGGCGGCCGCGACCACGTCCGCGCTCACCGGCCCCGTGATGACGTCGACCGTGAGGACGATCCGGAACGGGTTGGCCGCGACCCGGAGCGTCGCCACGCCGGTCTGCCCCCCGCTGGTCGCGCGGACGGCCGTCGCGCCGACGGCGCGGGCGGTCACGACGCCCGTCGCGGACACGGTCGCGACCCGCGGATCGTCCACGGCCCACGTGATCGCCCGCCCGTTGGCGGTCGAGAGGGGCCGGCCGCCGGCGGCGCGCGGCGTCGCGGTGACCGTGCCGGTGTCGCCCACGGCCAGGGCGGCCGGGAGCGCGGTGTCCGCGACGGCGACTACGGCGACCGGGAGCGCCACGACGGTGACGGTCGCCGTGTCCGCCGGGGCGCCCGCGGCCGCCGCGTCGCTCACGACGATGTGGGCCGTGCCCGGCGTGACGGCGGCGACCAGGCCCGCGGCCGAAACGGACGCGACGCCCGGGTCGAGCGCGGTCCAGGTCAGGGCGACGTTCGGCACGACGGCGCCCGCGCTCGTCTGGGCCTGGGCGGCGAGCGTGACCGTGCCCTGCTCGTCGAGCTGCGCGGCCCGGCCGTTCGTGATCCGGACCGCGGCGACGGCGGGCGCGGGCGGCGGCGCCGTCCCCCCCGGATCCGCGCCGCCGCTCCCGCCGCAGGCCGCGAGGACGGCCGCCATGCCGCCGGCGGCCGCGGATCGCCGCGGCCACCCCCGGGCGGCACGGCGGGCGAGGCGACCAACGGCGGGGCGAACGGGCGCACGCATGGGAAGGGACGGTGAGGGAGAGCGGCCGGCCGGCGGGGGGTCGACGGTCGGCGGGCGGCCGCGCGGCGGCGGGTGGGCGCTGGCGGGCGGGCGACGGCTGGGGGGGGGGGGCGCTGCCACCACCCACGAGGGCCGGGGCGGGAACGGCGGGGGCGGTCGTCGCCTCAGTCGTCGGCACAGAGCGCCCACCACCGCGCCCCGTCGTAGTAGCGGTACGCGCTCGCCTGCTCGGAGCCGAGGCGGAGGAGCGCGTGCGTCAGCGGCGGGGCCTTCGGGCAGCCCTCGCCCTCCTCGACGAGGTCCGCCTGCTGCGGCGGCGTCACGTCCAGCGCGAGGCCGCGGAACGCACCCGTCAGGACCACGACGCGCGCCGTGTCCCGCTCCGGCACCACGAGGACGACGTCGGTCCCGGCGCGGGTCCGGGTGCCCGTTCCGACGCCGGTCCCGGCGTCGGTTCCGGTCCGGACGCCGCGCGCGCAGAGGGCGGCCCACGCCGGCTCGCCGGTACGCAGTAGGTCGCCCGACACGAGGTTGCGGCGGCCCGGTCCCTCTTCCGGCAGCTGGACGACGCGGCAGCCGCGTGCGGTCAGGGCCGCGCGGACCGGCGCCGGGACCTCGGCGAACGCGGACGGCGGCAACGTGGCGGGCGCTGGGGACCGCCCCGAGGGTTGCGCGGCGAGGGACGCCGCCGCGCCGAACGACGCGCCGGCGCCGGCGGCTGCCAGGCGGAGCAGCGGACGTGCGAGGAGGAAGCCTGGGGCGCGGCGTGGCATCGGCGGGAACGGCGAAAGGGGGGAAGCCGGGCGGGCACCACGGGGCGACGGCCGAACGGCCGAATGGCTCCCGCGCCGTACATCCGGAGCGCGGGGGCGCCGGACGGCGCGCGACGCGCGCGGCGGGACGGGTGACGGCGTCCGGCGTCCCGGGTCGGCGCGCCCGCCAGACGCGACGGGCGCGCCCGGGCGCTCAGGGGTAGGCGTGGGACGCGGGCGGGCGCGCCTGCTCCGCTTGTTGGGCCCGCGCGGCGCGCTCCGCGCGTTCGGCGCGCTCGCGCTTCGCCGCGCCGGTCGCGAGGCGGAACGCCCCGCGGACCCCGAGGACGAGGGCCAGCAGCAGCCCCGTCAGGAGCAGCGCCGTGAACGGATCGTTGCCCAAGAAGAGGCCGAGGACGACGAGCCCCAGCACGCCCGCGAGGAGTCCCCCGCCGATGGACGTGGCCTTGCCGGACGCGGGCCCCGCCGCGCGCTCGCGCTGGAGCCGGAGCTCCGTCTCGATCATGTGGAGCTTGCCTTCGACGGCCTGTTCGTGCCACCAGCTCATGGGGGTGTCCTCTCGGGGGTGGGGAGGAGCGCCGCGCGGCTCGCGCGGCACGCGGGCGGGGATGGGAGCGCAACCGCGGTGGCGCGCACGGCGGCGCGGCGCGTGTGCTGCGCCCGGATCCCTGCGGCAGATCGGGACGCGCATAATCGTACCACATTGGGGGACAGTCAAGAGCCCCCGGTGCTCGTACCCTTGCCAAGGCGTCCCCCATCGGGGGACGGCCGCGCGACGAGCGCGTGTCGGTGGATCGGACACGCACGCCGGCCCTTCTGTCCTCGAGCGGGAGCCGATGCCTCGCAGGTCGAGCGGCCACGCGCGGTCCGAGATCCTGCACGTGCGCCTCACGCCCGAGGACCGCGAGCGCCTGCGCGTGGCGAGCGACACCGAGTACCTGGACAGCAGCGCGTTCGCGCGTCGCGCGATCCTCCAGGCGATTGACCGAGCGCTCGCCGCAGCCCCCGCCGGTGACCCGGCAGCGCCCCAGCCGCCGGCCCAGGGGGCGCCGGCCCAGGGGGCGCCGGCCCAGGGGGCGCCGGCCCAGGGGGCGCCGGCCCAGGGGGCGCCGGCCCAGGGGGCGCCGGCCCAGGGGGCGCCGGCCCAGGGGGCGCCGGCCCAGGGGGCGCCGGCCCAGGGGGCGCCGGCCCAGGGGCGCCGGCCCAGGGGGCGCCGGCCCAGGGGGCGCCGGCCCAGGGGGCGCCGGCCCAGGGGGCGCCGGCCCAGGGGGCGCCGGCCCAGGGGGCGCCGGCCCAGGGGGCGCGTCGCGGCCGCGGCGCAAGCGGCGCCACCCGCGGGGGCCGATGATAGACCGCTCCCGCCCGGCCGCGCCCTGACGGCGGGGGAGGGGCGCGGGAACCGGGCACCCCGCGACCGTTCCACGGTTCGTCCCCAACGGACGACGCGTTTTCCATCCCGTTCGCGGATCGCCCAGTGTCCATGCTGCTCTCGGGCCTGTCCCCCCATTGCGCAGACGCTGGCGGGTGCGGCACGGGCCTCGGTCGACGGCGCGGTTCAGCCGTGACAGCTATACCGAGCCCGCCGCGGGAACGCCCGCATACCGCGCTCGGTCCCTGCCGCCGCTGTTGCCGGGGGCGCTACGGCGGCGACGCGAGCCGCTCGGCCCACGCGAGGTCCGTCGCGAAGGTCAGGTTCAACACCGCGAACTGCGCCGGCAGCGGGTCGCGCATCGCGCTGGACGCGCCCCCGGGTGCGGCCCGACCGTAGTCCGCGGTGTTGGACGAGGCGAAGCAAATCGGCAGGTCGCACCCGCCGCCGCGCAGCTGCCGGGCGAACTCCAGGTAGTGCTCTACGATTAGGCAGTCGGCCGCCTCCGGCTTGCCGCGGGCGGCGGGCGCGTGCTTGACCACCGCGCGGCGGTACGCGCGCTGCATACAGCCGTCGTCGTCGGCGCCGAAGACTCGCGCGTCCGCGATCAGCCTCGTGGTGAGGGCATGGAGCCGGCGCTCGAGGCCGAGTGCTCCGGCCCGGAACGGCGCCACACCGGGCCCGGGCGCGACGATGGCCGCCGCGGCCGCCAGCCCGGCTGTGACACGCTCGGCTTCCCGGACCGCGTGGGCCACCTCGGCCGCCGCGGCGCCCACATCGCGCGCCCACTCGTCGCATACGACGTCGGCCACGACGAGCCACGCCGTTCGGGGGTCCGCGAGCCGGCCCGCCAGCGCGAGCGCCCCCGACGCGGCAGCGGCGCCCGCGCTGCGGAGCGGCGCGCGGACAACGTTCAAGAGCGCGCAAGTATCGGCCAGCACCACCGGCGCCGGGGCGGCGTAGACGGCCGCCGCCACGTCACCGAGTCGCTCGGCGGAGACGAGGGGCCGTGCGGGCCGTGATGCGGGCGTTGTCAGGTGCGGGCCAGGCCGCGCGCGCGGTCATACGCGGCGTACGCGGCGAGCAGCGCCCGACCCTGCTCGTACGCCACCGCGAGATCCTGCGCCTTGCCTGCCTCCCAGTCCGCGTCCTCCTCCAACCACTCCGCGAGCGTCCCCGCGTCGAACTCGACGTCGGCTTCGTGGGCCGCGATCACGAATTCGCGCCAGCGGCCTGCGTCGGAGGGGTGGGACGACCCCGTGCTCTTGTTGGCCAGGTCGGAAAAAGCGCGGAGCCGCTCCGCCACCGGCTCCGGCATCCACCGCTCGAGGGCCGCCTCGGGCTCGGTCACCTCGACGCGCACCCCCACCTCCCGCGCCGCGGGCTCGGCCACCGCGCGCGCGAAGTCGATCACGAGCCCGTTGTACTCGTCCCGGCTCAGGCGGTTTTTCTCGATGGGGACGATGTTCGGGACGTACCACTTCCCCTCGTCCCGCTTGGGCGTGAACCAGAGTGACGCCGCCGGCAGCGCCGCGTCCGCCGCGTGCACGAAGCAGAGCATCGCGCCCTCCGGGTCGTCGCGACCCGTCCGACGCCCCACGTTGGCCTCGCGCGTGAGGTCGCGATGCCAGGGCCCGGTGGCGTGCCGCTCGAGCGCGCCGGGCAGGGCCGTGAGGGCGGCGGGGTCGCCCGCCACGAAGAGTTCTCGAAAAACTTCCATGGCTGGTGACAGCGGGGAAAAGAGGACCTCGGGAGTCAATGCTCCTCGGCGCGGAGTGCCCCGCCAGAGCAGAGTGTCGCGGCTCGCGCCATCGCGGGACCCGGCGGTCCGGGCCGCCAATCTACGCCCGTCACCGCCCCGGCGGTCGATCTAGCCACGACGGAGCGCCGACGCGCGGACCCAGCAGACCCGTTCGCCACGGGGGCGCCAGTGCACGCGCGGCGGAACGCGGCCCCATAATACCGCCGCCCCGCTGCGCCCTGGTCAAGCGGCCGTCGGCCGCCGCTCGCCCTGGTCCCGTCCCTCTGCGAGGGGGCCGTCCGGGCCGTCCGCGCGCCTCGCGGCGCGGGCCTCTGTGGCCTCCGCTTGGTCTGCTCGACGACCCGCGATGATCGACCGTTCGGACGCGAGGTCAACCCGCCGGAGATCTCGGGCGCGCTTGACGCTGAGGGAGTCCGACCCATAAAGGATGACGTCCTCGACGTCGACCCCCGGGCAACCCTTCCGGAGTGCCCGCTTCAGATCCGGAATTTTGCTGTCCCGGAACGCCGCCATCTCGGCCTTGTTGTCGAGCAGGGTGTCAGTCACGAGCACGACCACGGTCGCCTCATACCGCGGCTGGTCCTCGTCGTCGGCGTCGGGCTGGAAGGGGGCGAGCTCCTCGGACGGAGTCACCTTGAGGTAGATCTGCAGGATGACGTCCGGGTTCGCCCGGAACAGGGTTTTCAGCTTGTCCATTCCGATCACGAAGCGCCGCTCGAACTCCTCAGGCAATGCATCCCGGTCATACCGCCGGGCGAGAAAGTCCGCGATGTCCTGGATGTCGACGTCGCGGAGCCGGAGCTCGGGGTTGGGCCGGTACGCCAGCAGCGTCGGCCGGGCCACGACCCCTTTCGCCCAGGGCGTGATGGCCACGGGGTAGCGCTCGCTGCCGGTCCCGCGCAGTTCCAGGTGCAAGGCGCGAGGGTCGCGCAGGTGCTGATGCTTCTTGACGACCTGCGACAAGGGGGTTGCCACCACAACTTCGATCCCTGGCTCGAGTTCACAGTCACCCTGTACGGCGTCGCAGTCCTGTGAGACAACGATGATTCGATGGCCTTCCCCGTCCGGCCGCACGGTGGCGAGCGGCATCATTTGCACGGCCGTTACGAGTTCGGCGTCGGTCGGGAGCACGGAACCCTGCCGCCACCCCCGCTGCAGAAGGCGGTCGCGGACCGCCCCTTTATCCTGGAGGTCGATCCCCGGCTCGCCCGTCAAGGCTGCCTCATCGGGAGCGCTCCCATCCCCCCCTCGCCCACCCCCGAGGCGGCCGGTCCCCTGGTCGCCGGGGCCGGCGTGTCCTGCGGTTCGTCCGCCATCTCGGATGCGTTCGTCTGGCTCACCCCGTCCTCCCGGAACCCGTGTCCGACAAAGCTGGCGCGACCGAGGTGCCGGACGAACAGCCGGGTCAGCCGATGACGAACCGGCGGGCCCGCGCGACCGCCGACCGCACTCGCTCGCGCTCGACGGCGAGCGCGTCCTCCCGATTGTCGATCTCCGCGTCATGTTCCACGACGCGCTCGGCCCGCTCGGCCGCTCGCTCATCCAACAGATTGGCGAGCGTCGCCAGGGCCCTCTCGATGGCGCCATCATCCCACACGTCGGCGCGGAGCAAGTCCAGCAGGCTGGGCTGCCCGTCGCCGAGCGGGACCGCGACGAACGCGCGGGGGTCGTGGGACGACCGGTCGCGCCACGACGCCGCGACCCGGTAGAGCCGCCGCAGCCGGTCGCCGGCCGCCTCGGAGCGGGGAGCGGGGCTGTCGCTCCGGAGCCAGTTGTGCACCGTCGCCCGCTTCACGCGAATGACGTCGGCGATCTGTGTGACGGACAGCGACAACGCAGCCTGGACGGCCTCGACCTGGTCGGCCGCCGTGACGGCAGCCGGAAGATCCGCGACAGCGATTGTCGCCCCACCCACCGCGACGACCCCCGCCTCCTCCTGGTCGTGTCGGCGGGCCGCGGGCAGCGTCAGCGTCGGTGCGGCCGTGAACATGTCCGACGTCCGCACGCCAGCACCCGCCGCAGTACCGAGGCTGGCCAGGCCCGCGATCACAACGGCGACGATCACGCCGCCCGACGCCTTGATGCTGTGACTGCACTGTGCACCGCTCGGGGCCGGCAAGTCCGCCGGCTGGGTGTGATGCCAGCCCTGCCGCCAGGCTTCGCCGCCGCTCGGCGCGTCGCTCCAGAGGTCGGCGACTACACCGGCGCGCAGAAGACTGTACCCCGGCTCGTGCGCGTCCTCGGGCTCCCCCGAGTACTCGCGCCCACGGGTCGTCTCCGGCAGTGCCATCGTCGTCATGTCGTGGCCTCCTCCTGGATCCAGGGTCCCCAGCGGGTGAACGCGTGCGCCGTACCAACGGCCTCGAAGGCCGCGTGTGAGGCATTCCGAAGCTGCTGCATGTAGCTGATGATCGCGTCCGTGGCGAACGGGAACGGGGTGGCGAACTGGGCGAAGTGGTCGAAGTCGAGCGCGAGCGCCGGTCGGGGGCTCATCGCCGACGGCGGGTAGCGGAGCGGCGTGGGGAGCAGATCCGCCGGCACGGGCTGGTTCGGCGGGACGACCGAGGACCGCACGACGAGCAGCCCGACTGGGGTGCCAGCGGTGGCGTTGGTCGCCAGTCCCTGCCGCGCGGTGGGGGGGTACCCCAACCCGCCGAACGGGAACCCGAGGACGCCCGGATGCACGTACGCCTCGAACGACTCCCCTTCATCGGTGCAGACCAAGTCGATGTACCGCAAGCCGAGGCGCTCCACTAGGCGCGGCCCTGCGACGTCGTGCACGGCCCGGACGACGTCGGCGAGACGCTGCCGGAACGGCTGCGCCGAGGTGTACCGCGTGGTCTGGAGGACCAGCGAGGTGTCCGTCAGCACCACACCGGTTGTGCGGTCGGGATTCAGGAAGTCCCAGCGCGGTTGGACCTCAATCTTCGGGGGCGCGTTCACCCCGAAGGTGATCTGCTGCGTCGACCCCACCTGGAGCCATGGGAAGTCGAGGGCGGACAGGCGCGCCTGCAGCTCGGGGAGTGTGTCCGCGAACTTCGGGACAGGCGAGAACACCACCTGCGCGAGTACGTGCACGAGTGGGGCGTTCGCAAGCCGCATAGATGCGGGTGAATGTAGTACCAGTTTGACAGTGCACAATACACCGATTTTGACAGATTGACGCGACGACACGCCGGCCGCAACGCCCGTCGTTCACGTGCGGGGTCGGCGTGCACCGCCGCGGACGAGATAAACCGTTGCCAGTGTGCGTCTTACGTTGTGCCGGCGGGCGCGCCTCGTCCGCACGGCGGCGCGATTCGACGTGTTCGAGGCGCGGGGGGCCGCCGCGCCGGCCGCCCGCGCCTGCCGCCCAGCGCTGGACGAGGGACCCCCGCGTGCCATTACCGGTCGGCCCGGAGCGGTGACGCGTGGTCGGACCGCGGGAATAGGCCCGAAGCGGGACTACTCGGATTCGGCGAAGACCAAGACGCGCTCGCTACGATATGCGCGCAACCCGGACGTCGCGCGTGACCCAGACGCTCCGGGCCGGCCTAGGCGGCGGGCTCGTCATGCGGCGCCCAGCGCAGCAGGAGCGGTCGCGCGCCGTCGACCAGGGCGGCTTGATAGCGAATGTCGCGGGGAATCGCAGTGTGTCATGCGTGCGCCGTCCGTGGAAGTCGCACGCCCGGGTAACCGGTCGGCGGCCGCGGCACGGTCGAACGTGGCGAGCGGCGGGGCGGGGCGCGACCAGCACCGCGTGCGAGATGGCGGGTCCCGGAACGCAGGTCGCGATGCCGCTGCCAGTGGTGCCCGCCCGCTATCGGGCGCACCGCGCACATCGGGACCGACGGCGCGCACCGGACCCGGCGCGCGTATCACGGGCAGCACGTTAGGCGCCCCCGGCGTGCCGACACCGGCGGCACTTGCGGGCCCGCCTCGCCCCGAGCACATTCGGCAACCCGAACAAGAGCCGAACCGACCACGGACGCGGGAGCGGTGATGAACGCCCCGAACGGGAGTGCGGGAGACGCGGCGCGCGACGGCGGCGCGCCCGGCCGAACGGACGACGCGGGCCGCCGCCCCGAACGCGACCCGCGCACGCCGGACGACGCGGTCGAGCGCGCCGTCGCCGCGTTCGCGCACGCGCTCCGCCTGTCGTGCCTCGCCGCGCGGCACCCCGCGGCACCCACGCTGACCAACGACGCCGTGTCGGCCCACGTCGCGGCCCGGGCGTGGCCGGAGGAGGCCGTACGGCGCGCCGAGCACGCCTAACGCACCGGCGCGGGGCGCCCGCAGGGTGCCCCCCCCGTGAGCGCCAGTGCCTGCCTCGCCGCTGCCCGGACCGGCGCCGGCCGGGGCCGACGCGAGCGCCCATGACCTGTGAGCGCCGTCGCCCAGCCCCCACCCACGCCCGCCCGCTCACCCCCCCTTTACA
Organism: Gemmatimonadetes bacterium T265; assembly: GCA_019973575.1. Taxonomy (NCBI): domain Bacteria; kingdom Pseudomonadati; phylum Gemmatimonadota; species Gemmatimonadetes bacterium T265. The sequence goes on along the minus strand of BPUI01000001.1, from coordinate 749,193 downwards.
GCCACGGCCTGCGCCTGTAAGTTCCGCGGCCCGGGCTCGGGGAAGATCTCTATAGGGACCGCCTCGGTGACCCGGCGACGCGCCAAGTCCGGCGACCCGGACGTGCCGCGAGCGCCCAGGTGAGACCCGGCCCGCACTGCGCCCCGGACGGCTCCATGCCGTCCGGGGCGCAGTGCCGTTGTACACCCCAACCCAAGCACATCACACGAGAGGTCGTGCCGGACGGGGACAAACGTCGGGGTAGGGGGCGAAAAACGAGTCGGAAATGAACGGAAGGTTGAGGGAGGGGGGGGCACTTGGCGCCCGCATGCGGACCGTTGCGAAACTGCCGCGCGACCGCCGCCTACGAGGGGCCGCTGTTCGCGACCACCGCCGTTTCCCCGACCGATGTCCAAGCCGCCGCAGCACGAACCGCAGCGCGACGACCAGGGCCCGACCCCTTACGCGCACGATCCCGCGGGAGGCGACGCGGGCGTCGCTGGCGCCCCCACCGTGAACGCCCGCCACCCGGGCGAGCCCGCTGCCCCGACCCCGACGACGCGTCGACCGGCTGCCGGCCAGGCTACTGGCCTCGCTGAGCGCGCGCTGAGGGGGCTGGACGAGATGCGCCCGGCGCAGGACGCCCGTCGACGTTTCGCCGTCGCCGCTGTTCCACGCGTCGGCGACATCGGCCGAGCGCAACCGCGCGGCACGCCGGTCCCGGCCGGTACCTCGGACGCCCAGCCGATTCGCGCGCTCACGCGTCCCGTGGTGGCCGCGGGCGCCGCCGCGACCCGCGTTATCGACGGCCCCGCGCGCCTCACCTGCACCGGGGCCGTCCCGCTGACTGCGATTGCGGAAGACCTCGACCGTACGGAGACGGTCGGCCTGCACCTTCGCCTCGTCCGCGCGATGCAGCGTGGGGCGACGGCACGCGGCGCGCTGACCGACGTCGGCCTCGACCCCACGCGCGTCCGGTGGGCGCAGAAGCTCTTCATGCGGTGGCAGCGCACCGGGAGTGTGGTCGACGGTCGCTGGGAGCGCCGCGGGAAACGGCCGGCCGAGCACCGCGTCGTCACGCCGACCCTCGAGCAGATCATCCTGCTCAAGTGGAACGGGCGCCGGAAGGCGAACGTGCGAGCCGTCTGGCGGATGGTCCGCGACGCCGTGCGGCGCGAGGTCGAGCGTGCCGCGGCGGCGGGCGAATCCGTCGAGGGGCTCGTGGTGCCGAGCTACCACTCGGTCTACCGCTACCTCGAGCGGCTCCCCGCGTCCGTCCGGCGCGTCCGCGACGAGGGCCTGACAGCGTGGGACAAGCACGGCCGCCCGTTCCTCGACTACGACCCGGCGACCCACGCGAACCACATCGCGCAGATCGACCACACGCGGCTCGACCTCTGGATCCGGGTCGAGGTGCGCGGCGGGGTGTGGGAGGCCCGCGCCGTGTGGCTGACCGTGGTGCTGGACGTATTCTCGCGCGCGCTCCTCGGGTACGTGCTCTCGACCAAGGTGCCGGACGCGTGGACCACCGCACTCGCCCTGCGGCACGCCATCCTGCCCAAGGCCGACGCGGCCTGGCCGATGTGCGGGATTCCCGAAGTGCTGGTCCCGGACCACGGGAAGGATTTCATGGCGGGCGACACCGCGCGCCTGACCCGCGGGCTCGGCATCCGGCTCGAGCCGACGCCGCCGTACTACCCGAACCTCAAGGCCGAGGTCGAGCGGTTCTTCGGCACCCTCACGTCCTTCCTCTCCGAACTCGTCGGGTACATGCCCGCCGACGGGCACAGTGCGGGCGCCGCGGCCAAGCGGATCCCGATGCTCCTCACCTTCGCGCAACTCCGCGCGGAGTTGGAGCGGTTCTTCGCCGAGTACCACGCGCGCCCGCACGACGGTCTGGACGGGGACGCGCCCGCCGCGCGGTGGCGGGAGGCCGTGCACCTCGCGCTACCGCCGTCCGAGGAAGACCTGAACGTCCTCTTGCTGAAGGACGACGCGGTGCGCGTCGTGACCAAGGAGGGCATCCGGTTCACCGCGAAGTCGCGGGTACTCGTCGCGCGTCCCGGCAGTGCGCGCGGTGAGGAGGAGGAACTCGTGGACGTCCGGGGCGGCCGGTACTGGGCGCCGGCGCTCATGGACTACTGGAAGCGGGAGGTGCGCGTCCGGTACAACCCGGAGGACCTCGACTCCATCCTCGTCTACGACGCGGAGACCGGGGATCGGGTCTGCGAAGCCTGGATCATGGGCTTCGCGCACTCGAAGTACGGCGCCCTCGAGGTGAAACGATTCCGCGTCGGCTACCGCCACGACCTCAAGGCGCGCACGACCGCGTACGCCGAGGAGGTCGCGCGCGACGACCGGCGGAGCGCACGCGCCTACGACGAGGCGCAGGCGCTCGCGCAGCGGCTGGCGAGCGAAGCGGCCGCCCGCAGGACCGACGAGGACGACGCACCCGTGGCGGAGCCGACGACGCGCGTCGTCGCCAAGGATCGGCGGAAGGGGGCCAAGGCGCGCACACCGCAGGACGGCGCGCCCCAGCGCCGCCCCTCGAGCGGCGGCGCGCGCGAAGACCGCGTGGCGGCGACCGATCCCGGCGCCGCGGAGGTCGCCCGCCTCGTCGAGCAGCTTGACCGGCGCGCGCGCCGCGCCTGACCCCACCCAGCGACGGACACGTGCCCCCGGCCAGGGCCGGGGGCACCTACCGCTCCCCCTCCACACGCAGACCCCCCCTCCGTGTCACTCGCCGACGAACGCTTTGTCCCGCCCGCGCCCGAGCGCCGGGTGGAAACGCCGCTGCTCCGGCGCACGATCAACCGCACCCTCGACGTCCGCGACGAACGCCCGTTCGTGATCTGGGTCGGGCCACCCGGCAACGGGAAGACGGAGACCGCGCGCGCCCTCGTCGCGGAACTCGACGCGGCCTTCGCGCAGAAGCCGGAGCACGGCTTCCGCGCGCGCCACTTCGAGGTCGCGCAGGACTACACCGGACCGCTCGGCGCGAAGCGCATCCTCCGCACGATCCACCACCGCGTGATCGGCCGGTTGACGGACGGCGACGCGCGCCCGCTCGGCGCCGACGATCTGGCCCAACAGGTGATCGACGGGATGATGCAGCGCCACGTCCAGATTCTCTGCATTGACGAGGCGGGACTCCTGTCCATGCACGCCCTCCGCGGCCTCTGCCTGCTCCGCACCGAAGCCGAGAATCGTCGGTGGCCGTTGACCGTCGTGCTGATCGGGATGGACGACCTGCCCGACCTGGTCGCCCGGTCGCCGCAGGTGTACCGGCGCGTCCACCAGTGGTGCCACTTCACGCCCTACGATTTCGAGGACACGTGGGCGTTCCTGGCCGCCGTCCACCCCCACTTCGCCTTGCTCCGGCGCGACAACCCCGACCACCTCGAGCAGGTGACCTATCTGCACGCGATCATGCGCGGCCTGCCCGGGGACATCTGTCCGTTCCTCCGCAAGCTGGACGCGGCTTGCGCCGCGACCGGCGGCGCACCCCTGATCGACCTCACCCTGCTGCGCGCCGTCTACGCCCTGTCGCAGATGGACGAGCGGCGCGCGCTGGACGACTGGAAGAAGGGGTGGCTCGGGCGGGGCCGGCCCTCGAAGCCTGGCACTCCGACGCCCACGGCCCCGGCGCCCAACCCCTCCGCGCCCGAACGCTCCGCGCCACCCCCGCCGGAGGGCGACGTCACGAAGCCGGCTCGTAAGCCGCCGCGCCCGCCGGGGAGGTGCGGGGGGGGCCGTGCGGCCGGGGCGCCATCCCCGGACGGAACGGCCGGCAGTCCGCCCCCGCGTTCCGTCGACCCCGCGGCGACGCGCGACGACGATTCGTCCGCTGACGAACGGGGCGACGACGGGCGCGACGCACAACGGGAGGCGGCATGACCAGCACCGGATGCGCGTCGGGCGCGAGCGCGCCCCCCGCCGCGGCGCCGACGCCGCGCGCAACCGTGTGCGCCATCTGCGCGGCCGTGGCGGCAGCCACCACCGTACACGGCCGCGCCGTGTCGATGGCGGAGATCGCGGACGCCATGGGGACCGACGCGCGGGCGCTGTTCGGCACCGACGCGACGTGGCGCGTCACGTTCTCGCGGTGCGTCGTTGCCTGCTTCGAGCGTGGCGCACTCACCTCGCCCGGTAAGCGGGCATGGTTCCGGTACTACGCGCTGCCGGGCACACCTGAAGCCACGGCGGGGCTCCCGACCGAGCCCACCGCTTCGGAGCGCGTGCTGGACGTGGTCCGAAACCTCGTCCGGCTCCACGGGCGCGCCGTGCGGCCGACCGAGGTCGCCGCGGCCGCGGCGGCCACGTGGGCCGCGGAAGCCGGATGCGCGCCGGAACAGGTGCGCGCCGCCTCGTTCAACAACGTCGTCGTGCACCTGCGTCGCCTCGTCGCCGACGGCCGCGTGCGCGAGGTCGCCGGGCCGACGGCCGGTCACCACCACGCGCCGGCCGCAGGACGCCGGTTGTACCTCCCCAGTGATCTGCCCGAGGGCGCGGCCGACGCTCCGTCGGACACGTCGTTCCGGCGCGCGGTGGAGGACGCCGCTGGCGCCGTGTGGGCGGACCGCGTCGGCGCGGCGCAGCGTCTCGGCGGCAAGCCGCGGCCCATGTCCACAACGGACGTCCGACGGGAGCTCGAGACCGCCGAGCGGTGGTCGACGGAGTTCGTCACGACCCGCGTCGTCCACGCCCTGCTCGCCTGTTGTCGTCGGAACCAGCCCGCGCTGCGCCAGGTCGACCGCGGCGACGCGCGGCTACACCTTTTCGTCCCCGCCTACATCGCCGACGACGACGTCGACCTGTCGCCGTACTTCCTGAACGACGCGGAACGAAGCGCGGAGGCGGTATGCCGGGCCTGCGCGCGCCTCGGCGTGCCCGCCGTCCCGCTGGGAGACGTTGCCGAGGAAGTCCGGCGCGACCACACACTGGCGCCGGAGGGCCGGTATAGCCTCAGCGCCGTGCTGTCCGGGTCCTTCACTCGTGCAGCCGCCGCACGGGCAGGCACCCCGCCGGCCGACGCCTCCTTGGCGGCGCGCGTGCGTCCGCGGGTCGCCCGCATTGGCGCTGTCGGGTATCACCCGTACTACGGCCCGGCAGACGACCTCGCGGCGGCCACCCGGTACGTGCAGCGGCTGAATATTGAGGAACGCTGGCGCGCGCTCGCGCCGACGTCGAGCCTGGTCACGGCGCTCGCGGCGCGCGTTCCCGCGGTACGCGTCGGGCGGGCCCTGTTACTCCGCGATGAACTGCGCCTCCTCGTGTCTGCGTGCGAGAGCGACGCAGCGCGGCCGCGCACGGGGAAAGACGAGGCGGAAACCGTAGCCTGGGCCGCGCTGCGGGGATCGCTCGAACGGGACCAGGACGAGATCGACCGCGCCGTCACGGGCGCTGCCGCCGGCGCACCATCCACTACGCAGTCTGGTCGCGGGGTCGAGAGCGCGTCGCCGATCCCCGGCGTCGGGATGCTCGGGTCCGAGGTCCAAGCGTTCGCGCGCCCGATCTGGCGCGTCGCGCGGACGATCCCAACCGCCGGTGCCATCGCCAACCGGCTCCGGCACGCAGTGCGGTTGCTCCGGAACCCAGATTACCGGAACCCCCGCGCGCAGACGGAGCGAGAGCGCGCCACCACGCTTCTCGACCGAACCGAGGTCCTGCTCTACGCCGCAACCGAGTGGGGCGGCCCGCAGGCACGTCTGCACGGGGTCGTCGCGCGCGGCGAGTTGGGGGCCCTCCGAGATCTCCGATTTGTCCTCCCTGGGTTCGAGCACCCTGACTTCGAGGTGCGGATCGCCGCCGCCGCATGTCTCGCGTTCCTGGGGCACGACCCGGCAGCCGCACCCGCCTTGCAGGCCGCCGCCGAGCACGACCCCGACGCCGGCGTCCGACAAGCCGCGCTCTGGGCTCTCGGCATCGCCGTCGATGACGCCGGCTACGCCGCCGCGCTCGCGTTCCTCCGCCGCCGCGCGGTCGAGGACCCATCCGTGTGGGTCCGCGAGTTCGCGGTGCGCGGCATCGACGCCGTCACCCGAGATGACGGGCGGTGGTGGCGCATGTAGGGCGTGCGGCGGCCTGTTCCGGATCCGACTCCACCTCGCGAATGGCCAACGCGCCCCGACCCCACCTCGCGCATCGCGGGGTGGGGTCGGGGCGCGTGCCAGACCTCCGCGGCTCCCGGCATCGGCCGCCACACGGTCGTTACGCAAGGCCCTGTCGCGAGCGACATGTGGTTCCGCCAGCGGGAAAGCGGCCAGGCAACCGATTGGACGACGTGTTCGGACACCGCGAACGATGCGATGAAAACCACGCGACGTAACGCGAACGAAGTCGGTCGGAAATCGCGAACAGTACGGTTAGAACGGAGGGGCCTTGTATCCCCTCGTGCAGTTCAGCCGCGGGCGGGGCAGATCCACGTGTCGGCCGTAGGCGGCCGGTACGCCGCGAGTTGGTCGAGCAGCGTGCCCACGTTCTCCCCAACGACCAGCATGCCCCGGTGCTCGACGCGCACGAACCGCTCCGCGACGGCTCCGCCGAGGAACGCCGCCAGCGGTCCGCCGAACACGCCCGCCCGCCCCGCGGTCACCTCCGTGGGTTGCCTGTGAGTTGCCCGCGCGCCGCGCCGCGAGTTGGCGGGCCGCACGCTCCCGAGGCTTACGACCGGGCGGGCGCCTACCGCGCCGCGCACGGACACGCGCACGGACATCAACCGCCGCCGCTGCCGGGCTCGTAGCGCGGCGCCGCCGCGCGCCGCCGGCGGATCCACCGCGGGCCCGCGCACAGCACGAACGCCGCCGCGCCCGCGCACAGCAGCGCGAGCGTCACCGCGCCCGCGCCAACGGCGGAGTCCGGCGCTGGGGCGCCGGCCGCCCGCGGCACGTGCCGGGCGGTTGAAAATAGGATCGTGTTGCTCACAACGCCGAGGAGGAGCACGCTGAACGCGAGCGCCCCGACGCACACGTCCGCGCTCCCCACGCGGGCGCCGCGACCGGGCGGGGCGACCGCCCGCGGGGCGGCCGCGGGGTGCGGTCTGGGCGCGCGCGGCGCCGCGGCGCTCGGGGCGGGGCTCGCCCAGGCGCGCCAGCGCAGGGCGTCGACCACCGCGTGCGCGACGACGCCGGCCGCGCGCCGCCGGTGGCGCGCGCGCGCGTGCGCCGGCCCGCGTCGCAGGGCGTCGCGGACGAACTCCTCGTGCAGGTCGCCGAGGATCGCGTCCCGCATCGGGTCGTCCGGCAGCGCGCCGCGCACCACCGTCTCGGTCCAGCGCGGCGGCAGGGCGGCCGTCATCCGCTCGCCGACCCGAGGATGCCTTCGAGGCCGCGCCAGAGGATGAGCTGGCCGTCGCGCGCCGCCTTGACCGCGGCCACGCCGCTCGCCGTCACGCGGTAGAAGCGGCGCGCGTGGCCGCCCCGCTCCGGCGCGGGCTCGTCCAGCCGCCAGCGCACGAGCCCCTTGCGCTCGAGCTGGTTGAGGCAGGAGTAGAGCGCGCCGCGCGACACGGTGCGCCCCACGCTCGTCTCGAGGTGCCGCGCGATGCCCGGGGCGTACGCGCGCTCGCCGAGCTGCAGGATCGACAGCAGCACGGTCTGCTCGAACTCGCCGAGGAGGCCCTTGTGACTCACGGGTCGGCCGGGGCGTTAGGCAAGTCGTTAGGCGGGCGCGAGCGACGGCCGCGGCCCCGCGGCGCGCCGCCTTGCGGCCTGTCGCCGGGAGGCCGCGACGCGCCACCAGAGCCCGCCGACGAGCGCGAACGGCGCGGCGTAGAGCAGCGTCCCGAACGGGCCGAGCGTCGCGGGCGCGACGTCCGCCTGCGCGCGCACGTCGTCCACGGCTCCGCCTGCGGGCGTCGGCGCGTCGGTGACCACGCGGACGCGCCAGGGCTCGGCGCGGTCGAACGCGACGTGCGCGACGAAGCGCGCCCCGGCCCGGACGGCCTCGGGGTGCGCGTCGTAGAGCACCTCCGCGCGTGCCCCCGACGCCGGCACGACGCCGACGCGCACCGCGGCGGGCGCCACGAACGCCGCCCCGTCGCGCGCCCGGTACACGACGTACACCATCCCCATGCCCACGTCGGCCCGGGCCCACACCGAGACCGCGTACGGGCCCGCGGGCCGGTCCGCGACGAGGCGGACCGGCAGGCCGCCGTGCGCCAGCGCCGGAGCGGGCACCGCCACCCCGCAGACCAGCGCGACGACCCGACTGATGCGGTGCGTCTCGGACCGCGAAGCCATCATGGGTCAGGCGGCGGCCAGATCCGGCTGGGCCGCGCAGCCGCAGCGCATCGCCGCCCGCTCGGCGTCCGTGGGGAGCAGGTGGTAGTACATCGCCGCCATCATCGGGGCGAAGACGATCGTGTTGTAGAGCATGTGCAACTCGACGCGCGGCACGACGAGCTGGGCGAGGCTCGTCGGCACGGGCGCGTCGAACAGGTTGCGGCCGGCGACCACCTGCGCCTGGAGTAGGAGGTGCTCGAGGTGATGCCAGAATTGGATCCAAAATGCCACCATCCACCACCGGCGCGCGCGCCCCACGAACCCGGCGCGCAGCGCCCAGAGTCCCACCAGCATCACGAGCGCGTAGCCGTAGTGCAGCGCCTCGGAGTCGACGAGCCAGGGGAACCAGAGGCCGACCACGCCCCGGGCCTCCACCTCGGGCCAGTGGAGCCCGTAGAGCTGGAGCGCCTGCGCGAGGTGCTCCGCCCAGTGCGCGAGCACGACGGCCATGAAGAGCTGCAACGCCCGCTCGTGCCATGGGCCGTTGAACCGCTGGGCGAGGACGGCCACGATCGGGGTCGCTGCTCGGGCGAGGGGTGGGCGGGGACGTGCGCCGGGCAGGCCCAAAGAACCGGCGCGACCCTTCCCGCGCAAGCGCGCCTGGCGTATGATGCCGCCGCGTAGAGTCTGAAAGACAGACTCTCCCTCCCCGCCTGCCTCCGCCCGCTTCCCCCCGCATGCCCCGCCGCCCCTTCGCCCTCTGCCTGGCCGCCCCACTCGTCTGCGCCGTCGCCGTGCACCCGCTGCGCGCCCAACCTGCCGCCCGCCTGGCCGGCGTGGTGCGCGACGCGGGCGGCGCCGTGCTCGCGGGCGCGCGCGTCACCGCGCGCAACGAGGCCACCGGCGCCGTCCGCAGCGCGACCACCTCGGGCGCCGGGGCGTACGCGGTCTCCGGCCTCGCGCCGGGCTCGTACACGGTCACCGCGACCCTGATCGGCCACCGCGTGCTCGCCCGGCGCGGCGTGCGGGTGCCGGCCGCGGACAACGTCGACTTCGTCCTCGAGCCCGTGTCGCTGCAGCAGGTGGTGGTCACGGCGACGTTGCGCGAGCAGTCGCTGCGCGACGTGCCGATCTCGGTCGCCGCCCCGACCGCGCGCGAGCTGCGCGAGCGCGGCGCGACGACGCTCGAGGACGTCGCGGCCAACGTCGCGGGCTTCTCGGTACAGAACCTCGGGCCCGGGCAGTCGCAGCCGGCGATCCGCGGCGCGTCGTCGGGGCAGATCGCGCGCGACCAGCCGGGGGTCAAGGAGGACGTGGGCGTCTACCTGGACGACGTGCCGGTCTCGCTCTCGCTCTTCACCCCCGACCTGGACCTCTTCGACGTGTCGCGCGTCGAGGTGCTCCGCGGGCCGCAGGGCACGCTCTTCGGCGCGGGGTCGTTCTCTGGCACGGTGCGCTACATCTCCGCCCAACCCGAGCTCGGCCTGCTCAGCACCTTCGGCGAGGCGAGCGGCAGCGGCACGGCCAACGGAAACGCCGGCGGCGCCTTCAAGCTCGGCGCCAACGTCCCGCTCGGCGACCAGGCGGCCGGGCGCGTGGCGGCGTACTACACCCGCACGCCCGGCTACATCACCGCGCTCCATCCGGACGGCTCGACGAGCGACGCCGTGAACCAGGGGTACCGCGCCGGCGGGCGCCTCGCGCTCCGCGTCGACCCCGTGGCGCGTCTCAGCATCGTGCCGCGCCTCGTCTACCAAGACGTCAAGAGCGACGGCTTCAACCGCATCGACGCCTTCAACATCCTCGCGAACCCGTACACGACCACGCGCCCCGCCACCACCCTCGGGTCGCGCGAGCAGTACACGCAGGTCGGGGAGTCGTTCAGCGACCGCTTCACGTTAGGCGACGTGCGGGCGACCTACGACCTGGGCCCGGCGCGGCTCACGTCGGTCACGGCGTACACGCACCGCAACATCCTCGTCGGACGCGACGGCGGCGCGCTCGCCTCGAGCATCCTCGGCGGGAGCCTCGGATTGCCGGCCCCGATCTACACGCTCGCCGCGCCGTTCGACGACCGCACCAAGCTCGACGTGCTGACGCAGGAACTCCGCCTCGGCGGCGGGTCGGGGAACGGGGGCGCGGGGACGTTCCGCTGGGTGGTCGGCGGCTACTACGCCAACAACCGCCGCGCGTACGGCCAGCAGGTGAACATCAACGGGTTCACGGAAGCGACCGGGATTCCCACCAAGGGGCTCCTCGCCACGAACGACCAGATCTACGCGTCGACGCTCTCCTACCACCTGCGCCAGTCGGCCGCGTTCGGCGAGGCGACGGTGACCGTGGCCCCGCGACTCGACCTGACGGGCGGGCTCCGGTACTACCACTTCGACGAGCACCGCGTCCAGGCCTTCGACGGAATCCTCACGAACGACAGCACCGGCAAGTCGCTCGTCTTCAACCCCGGCACGACGAAGGCGAACGGGTTCGCCCCGCGCGTGATCGCGAGCTACCGCGCGACCGACGACCTCACGCTCAACGCGCAGGCGTCCAAGGGCTTCCGGCTCGGCGGGATCAACGACCCGCTCAACACGCCGCTCTGCACGGCGGCGGACCTCACCACGTTCGGCGGGCGCGGCTCGTTCGGCGACCAGACGGCGTGGAACTACGAGGTCGGCGCCAAGTCGCGCCTCGCCGGCGGGAAGGCGTCGTTCGACGTGGCCGCGTACACGATGGACATCACCGACCTGCAGCTGACGGTGACGGCCGGGACCTGCTCGTCGCGCCTCGTCTTCAACGCGCCCAAAGCCCGCAGCCAGGGGCTGGAGGCGGAGTTCTCGGCGTCGCCGACGCCGAGCGTGGACCTTTCGCTCTCGGGGGCGCTCAACAACGCGCGGCTGCGCTCGACCCTGACCTCGACGGACGCGAACGGGGTGGTGAGCGTGGTGAGCGGGATCCAGAGCGGCACCCGGCTGCCGAGCGTGCCGAAGGCGCAGGCCGCGGCGTCGGCCACCCTGCGGCGGCCGTTAGGCGGGGCGTTCGACCGCGCGCTCGGCGCGGGGGCCGATGGGTTCGTCACGGGGGCGTACACGTACGTCGGGTCGCGCTACACGCAGATCGGCGACCTGGCGCCGGGGGTCGGGACGGTGAACATCGCGTCGTTCGGCAAGAACACGATCGGCGGGCCGCTCACGCAGAGCACGTTCACGTTCGACCCGCTGCTGCCGGCGTACTCGCTGCTCAACCTGCGGGCGGGGGTGCAGCGCTCGGGGGTGGAGGTGGCCGTGTTCGCCAACAACGTGACCGACACGCGCGCGCTCCTCTCGCTGGACCGCGAGCGCGGGCTGCTCGCGCGCGTCGGCTATCTCACCAACCAGCCGCGGACGATCGGGGTCTCGGCCACCTTCCGCCGCTGAGCCCGCGCGGGGAGGGGGAGCTGCCGGCGGTGCCCGCGCTGCATCGGCGCTTCGGCGTCGGCGCCGCGCTCGCGATGGTCGTCGCCGAGGTGCTCGGCGTCGGCATCTTCCTGACCCCCGCGGGCATGGCCCGCACCCTCGGCACGTCCGCCTGGGTGCTCGCCGTGTGGGGGCTCGTCGGGCTGTGCTCCGCGGCGGGGGCCTTGTGCTACGCCGAACTCGGCACGCGCTTCCCGGAAGCGGGCGGCGGCTACGTGTACCTGCGCGAGGCGTTCGGGGCGCGCGCGGCGTTCGTCTACGGCTGGATGTCGCTGCTCGTCATGGACCCGGGCCTAACGGCCGCCCTCGGCGTGGGCCTCGCGCAGTACCTGCTCGCGCTACTCGACGGCCCCGCGGCCCTCGCCCCTATGGTGGCCGTCGCCTGCATCCTCGGCGCCTCCACGCTCACGGTGTTCGGCGTCGAGCGCAGCGCGCGCGTCCTCCGGTGGACCGCCGTCGCCAAGCTCGGGGCCGTCGCGCTGCTCGTCGGGGCCGCCGCGCTGCACGGCAGCGGGGCGGCGGGGGCCCTCGCCCACGCGCACGGACCCCCGCCGGCGTCCGCGCTCGCCGGCGCGTTCATCGGCGCCTTCTTCGCGTTCGGCGGGTGGTGGGACCTCGGCAAGATGGGCGAGGAAGTCGTCGACCCCCGCCGCACGCTCCCGACCGCGCTCGTCGGCGGCGTCGGCGTGGTGACGCTCGTCTACGCGGCCGTCAGCCTGGCCTTTCTGCACGCGGTACAGGGCAGCGCGCCCGCGACGGACGGGGCGTTCGTGACGGCGCTGGGGTCGGCCCTGTTCGGGCGCGTCGCGGCCCCCCTCCTCTCGGTGGCCGTCGTCGTCGCCGTGGCCGGGAGCCTCGTCGCCGTGCTGCTCGGCGCGCCGCGCGTGTACCTCGCCATGGCGCGCAGCGGCGTCGCTCCGGCCGCCCTCGTGCGGTTCGACCCCCGCCGCCAGTCGACGCCGGTCGCGACGGCGGTGCAGGTCGCGCTCGCGTGCGTGCTCGTCACGTTCGGCAACTTCGACCAGATCCTCGGCTACTTCGTGCCCGCGGCCGTGTTCTTCCTCGGGCTCTCGGCCGCCGCGCTCTTCCGGCTCCCGCGGCCCGACCCGGCGACGCCCGTGTTTCGCGCACCCTGGCACCCGCTCCCCGTCGTCGTATTCCTCGCACTCGTCGCCGCGATCCTCGTCCTGTCCGCGGTCGGCCGGCCCGTCCAGACCCTGCTCGGCGCGGGCGTGGTGGCACTCGGTGTGCCCGTGTCGTGGCTGCTCGTCGGCCGGCGGCCGCGGTCGACGGCGGACGCCCCGGGCGGCGGTGCTTGACATGGCTGACCCCACCCGCGAGCGTGCGACAACGGCCGTTCGACGCGCCCCATCACACGAACCGGACCCTGCATGGACCCGATGTTCCTCCCCGACGTCGAGGGGAGCCCGAAGCCCGGACCCTACCGCGACCTGATCGCGCACGCGCAGAAGGCGGGGCAGGAGTACCCGCAGATCTGGCACCTTTTCGCCTACCTGCCGGATGCGACGCAACACCTCGGCCGCTTCACGCAGGAGATCCTGCGCGGCCCCGGGCCGATCTCGCCCGGGATGCGCGAGCTGATCGCGGCGTACACGTCGCAGCGCAACGCCTGTCCCTTCTGACTCAAGTCGCACGCCGCGGTCGCGGCGGAGCTGCTCGGGGACGAAGAACTGGTCGGCGAGGTGCTGCGCGACGTCGAGACGTCGCGGCTGGACGCGCGCCACAAGGCGCTGTTCCGCTTCCTCACTCGCGTCAACGAGGACTCGCCCAACATCACCGCGGACGACCTCGCGGCGATGCGGGCCGAAGGCTGGACGGACGACGCGCTGTACTTCGCGATCACCGTCTGCGCGCTGTTCAACTTCTACAACCGCTGGATCGACGCCACCGGCGTGCACGCGCTCTCGGACGAGGCGCACCGCGCGGGCGGCAAGCGCAGTGCGCAGGGCTCGTACGCGCGCTGACCGCCCGGGGTAGGGGGACCGGGGTCGGGTCGGCCGTTAGGCCCCCGCCCCCGAGCCCCGCCAATTGACCGACCACCCGCTCGCCCACCTGCCGTCGGTCGACGAGGTGCTGCGGCACCCCGCGTTCGCCGCGGCCGCCGCGGGCCTCGCCGACCCATTCCGGACGCGCCTCGTCCGGCGGGTGCTGCAGGCGCGACGCGACGCCCTGCGCGACCCCGTGCGCGCGTCGGCGCCCGCGCCCGCACGTCGGAACGGCGAGCGCGCGGCGGTGGTCGCGGCGTGCGTGGCCGAGTGCGCGGCGGAGGCGGAGGCGCTCGCCCGCCCCTTCCCGCGCCGCGTCGTCAACGCCACCGGGGTGCTCGTCCACACCAACCTCGGCCGCGCCCCGCTCGGCGACCTGCTCGACGCGGTCGACGCCGACGCCCTCGGCGGCTATACCGACCTCGAGTGGGACGCCCGGACGCAGGGCCGCGGCGACCGCGACGCGGCGCTCGGCCGCCAACTCGCGCTGCTGACCGGCGCCGAGGCCGCGCTCGTGGTGAACAACTGCGCGAGCGCGCTGCTGCTCGCGCTCAACACGCTGGCGGCCGGCCGCGAGGCGCTCGTGAGCCGCTCCGAGCTGGTCGAGATCGGCGGCAGCTTCCGCGTCCCCGACGTGGTCGCGGCGAGCGGGTGCCGGCTGCGCGAGGTCGGTACGACCAACCGGACGCGCGCGGCGGACTTCCGCGAGGCCGCCGGCCCCTCGGCCGCGGTGCTCCTCAAGGTGCACCAGGCCAACTTCGTGCAGCGCGGCTTCGTCGAGCAGGTGTCGGCCGACGAGATGGTCGCGTTAGGCGCCGCGTTCGGACTACCGGTGCTCGAGGACACCGGGTCGGGCCTGCTCGCCCCGTCGCCCGCCGCGGCACTGCGCGACGAGCCGGACGTGGCGTCGAGCGTGGCGCGCGGCGTGGACGTGGTGTGCTGCAGCGCCGACAAGCTCCTCGGCGGCGTGCAGGCCGGCATCCTCGTGGGGCGCGCCGCGCACGTCGGCGCGATGCGGCGGAACCCGCTCTACCGCGCGCTGCGGCTCGACAAGGTGCGCATGGCGCTGCTGCACCGCTGCCTCGCGCGCCACCTCGCGGGCGAGGCCGACGCGCTGCCGCTCTGGCGGCTGTTCCACGCCACGGTCGAGCAGCTCCAGGCGCGGGTGGCCGAGCTGCGCCTGCCCGGGCCGGACACGCGCTGGGCCGCGGTGCGCCCCGTGCCGCTCCGCGCGACGCTCGGCGGCGGCTCCAACCCCGAGGTCGACTTCCCGAGCTGGGGCCTGGAGCTCGCGCACCGCGACCTGAGCGCGCACGGCGTGCGCCAGGCCCTCGCCGCGCGCGCGGTGCCCGTCGTCGGCTACGTGCGGCACGACCGCTGCCTGCTGGACGTCCGCGCCGTGCTGCCGCACGACCTCCCCGAGCTGCAGGCCGCCCTGGACGACCTGGGCGCCGCCGCGGGACGTTAGGAAGCGTTAGGCAATGCGCCTGATCGGGACGGCCGGCCACATCGACCACGGCAAGTCCACGCTCGTCGAGGCCCTGACCGGCGTGCACCCGTCGCGCCTGCCGGAGGAGCGCGCGCGCGGCATGACGATCGACCTCGGCTATGCCCACCTCGACCACCCGCGCGGGTACCGCCTCGGGATCGTCGACGTGCCGGGGCACGAGCGGCTGGTGAAGAACATGGCCGCCGGGGCCACGGGCTTCGACCTCGCGCTCTGGGTGGTGGACGCGCGCGAGGGCGTGCGGCCGCAGTCGCGCGAGCACCTGCACATCCTCGAGCTGTTGGGCGTGCGCGCGCTCATCCCGGTGCTGACGAAGGTCGCGGTCGCGGACGCCGAGCAGGTCGCCGCCGCCCGGCGGGACGTCGTCGCGCTGCTCGCGGGGCGCGACCTGCGCGTGCTGCCCCTGCACGCGGTCGACTCCGTCGCCGGCGCGGGGATCCCGGCGCTCAAGGACGCGATCTTCGCCGCAACTGGCGCGGACACTCCGGGGGACGACGAGGACGCGCGCCCGTACCTCCCGGTCGACCGCGTGTTCAGCGTTCCCGGGGTCGGCACCGTGGTGACCGGGACGCTCGCGCGCGGCACCCTCGCGGAAGGCGACCAGGTGGCGTTAGGCGCGCGGCCCGGGACGTGGCGCGTGCGCGCACTGACCAACCACCGCGCGCGGGTCGCGCGGATCGCCGCGGGGCACCGCGTCGGCGTCAACCTGGCCGGGCTCGACGCCAACGCCGTCCGCCGCGGCGACGTGCTCGTCGCGCCCGACCACCCGTACCGCGGCCGCGTGCTGAACGCGCGCCTGCGCTGGACGCCGGAGGCGCCGCGCGCGTGGAAGCACGGCGCGCGGCTGCTCTTCCACGCGGGATGCCTCGAGGTGGAGTGCCGAGTGTGGGACGTGGCGGGCGACGGGGACGCGTCGTGGGCGCAGCTCGAGCTGCCGCGCGAGGCGGTGTTCTTCCCGGGCCAGCGCTTCCTCCTGCGCGGCGGCAGCCCCCTCGCGACCGTGGGCGGCGGCGAGGTGCTCGACCTCGCGCCCGACCGGCCACGCCACGTGACGGCGGCGGAGCGGGCCGCCTACGCGTGCCGCGCGGACGGCGGCTGTCTAACGGTCTACCTCGAAGCCGGCGCCGGGCCGGTGCTCGACCTGGCGCTGCTCGCTCGCCGCTGGATGGTCGCCCCGCGCATGCTCCGCGCCGCAGCCGAGCGCAGCCCGACGCTCCGGCTCGCCCAGGCGGGCGTGTCGCTGCTGACGTGGACGGCGGCGACGGAGCGCGACGTACGCGACCGGCTGCGCCGCGTCGTCGAAGACGGGCCCGCCACCGAGCACGTGGTGCCCTACGACCGGCTCGCGCGCGCCCTGCGGGTGTCGGCCGCGCACGTGCAGCCGCTGCTCCGGTCGCTGCTCGCGCGCGACGGTACGTCCGTCGGCGGCGACGCCCCCGCCGACGCGCCGCCGCTGCGGCTGGAGCGCGCCGCGGCGGTCGTGCACCCCGGGCGCACCGGGCTGACGGCGGAGGAGCAGCGCGTCGCGGACGCGGTGCTCGCGCGGCTCCACGCCGAGTGGCTCCGCCCGGGGACGATCGCGGCGTACCGTGCGGCGGAGCCCGAGGCGGGCGACGTGTTCGACCGGGTCGTCGCGCGGCTGTGCGCGGGGGGGCGGGCCGTGCGCGTGGGCGCCGAGCGCGGCGATCTGCTGCTGCACGCCGAGGCGGCCGCGGCGCTGCGCGAGGCGCCGGGCCGCCTCGGGCTCGACGGCGTGCGCGCCGCGGAGTTCTGCCAGGCGTTAGGCGTCACGCGCCGGCACGGGGTCGCCTACCTCGAGTACCTCGGGCGCGAGCGCGTCCTGCGCCGCGACGGCGACCGCCACTACCGCGTCGGCGCCCGCGCCTGACGCGCGGCGCTCAGACCAGGCGGATCGTCGGCTCGGCGCGCGGCGTGAGCACGCCGAACGGGCGCAGGTCGAGGCCGCGCGCGCGCGTGACGCGGAGGAAGTCGTCGCGCCCGCGCGGGTCCACCGCGACGAGCAGGCCGCCGCTCGTCTGCGGGTCGCACAACAGGTCGCGCCACGCGTCCGGCAGCGGCCCGACGTGCTCGCCGTAGCTGGCGGCGTTGCGCTTGGTGCCGCCGGGGACGGCGCCGCGCTCCACGTAGTCGGCGAGCGACGCGAGGCGCGGCACGTCGGCCACGTGCACCTCGGCCGAGAGGTCGCTCGCGTCGCACACCTCCAGCAGGTGGCCGAGCAGGCCGAAGCCGGTCACGTCGGTCATCGTCGCGACCGCGTCGAGGCGGGCGAGCGCGGGGCCGAGGTCGTTGAGCGTGAGCATGAGCGCGCGCACCTCGGCCAGGTCCGCGTCGCGGAGCAGGCCGCGCTTCTGCGCGGTGGTGAGCACGCCCACGCCTAACGGCTTGGTGAGGTACAACTCGCACCCGACGCGGCCCTGCGCGTTGGTGCGCACCTCGGCGCGCCGCGCGGTGCCGGTCACGGCGAGCCCGAAGATCGGCTCGGGCGCGTCGATGCTGTGGCCGCCGGCGAGCGCGATCCCGGCACGCGCGCACGCCTCGCCCGCGCCGCGCAGCACCTCGCCGGCGATCTCGGGGTCGAGCACGGCGACCGGCCAGCCGAGGATCGCGACCGCCATGACGGGCGTGCCGCCCATCGCGTAGACGTCGCTGATCGCGTTGGTCGCCGCGACCGCGCCGAAGTCGGCGGGGTCGTCGACGACCGGCATGAAGAAGTCGGTGGTGCTGATGAGGGCGCGCTCGTCGTCGAGCGCGTAGACGGCCGCGTCGTCCCGGGCGCCGTGGCCGACCAGCAGCCGCGGGTCGGCGAACCCCGGCCCGGCGCCCGCGAGGATGCGGGTCAGCACCGCGGGGGAGATTTTGCAGCCGCAGCCCGCGCCGTGGGCGTACTCGGTGAGCCGGACCGGGCGGGGCGCGTCGGCGGGCGCTGGCGTGGTCACGCGCGTCGGCGCCGCGCCGGCGGGAACGTGTGGGAATCGAACCCACCAGACCCGGCGTCGCCGGGTCGCATCGGTTTTGAAGACCGAGGAGGCCACCAGACCCCATCCGCCCCCAGGCGACGCGTCGACCCGGGCCGCGCCGCTGCCCCGGCGACGGCTATAGATAGCCGTTCTTGAGCAGGTGCCGTCCCGACTTCGGGTAGTAGCGCGCGTCCGGCAGCTCCCAGCCGAGCGTGTCGGCCAGCCGGTCGTACGTGTTGAAGAGGAACGCGACGTAGAACGCGTCGCGCACCGCCTCGCGCGTCACCCCGGCCGCGAGCACCGCGCGCACGTCGTCCGGCGTGAGCTGCTCCGGGCGGAGCGTGAACGTCTCGAGGAGTCCGAGCGTCGCGCGCACCCGCTCGTCGATGGGCGCCGTCCGGTAGTCGGCGAGGATCGGCCCCATCGTGCCCGTCCCGAGCGCCGCCTCCGCGACCGCGGAGTGGGCGTTCGTTCAGAACGTGCACGCGTTGAAGCGCGAGACGACGGCGGCGAAGATCTCCCGCTCGCCGACGGTCCACGGCGACGGCCCGCGCATCACCTGCTGCGTCAGCTCCGACCACGGGCGCCCGAAGAACTCTTTGCGGTAGAGCAGGGTGCGCACGACGCCGGGCGCGTGCCCGGTGGCGACGCGCATCACGGCCAGCATCACCTTGTCCCGGAGACCGTGCCCCCGGTGCACCTTCTCGAGTCTCATGCCAGCTCCAGGGCCTCCAGGCCGGTGAGCAGTCGTCGGCGCGAGGCGCCGAGGGCGGCGCTCACGATGATCTCGAACAGCGGGTCGTCGCCGTACGTGGCGCGCAGGCGCGCGACGTCGTCGTCGGTGACGCGGTACGCGTGGCGGTGGATCTTGTCGACGAGCGCCTGCAGGTCGTCGGGCAGGCCGGTCCCGTCGGCCGCCGCGCTTCGCAACGCGGGCTCACTCTCGCCAGCGCCCGCCAGCACGCCGCGGACGACGCGGTCGCGGAGGCTCGCGTAGGGGTCGGGCGTCACGACCGCGAATGTGCGCGGCGGCGCGGCGGCCCGCAAGGCGCGTTTCGAGGGGTCCCGCCGGCAAAGCGCACGCGCGGCTCAACCTCCGGCTGCCACGCGCCCGATGGTGGCTCCGCGCGATCAGCGTTCCGGGCGCACCGACCGTGTGCCGGGCCGGATGCGACGCCGCCGACCAGCCCGGCATCATGCACGATCCACCTCGGGGGGGCGAGGCTGCGCGCCGCGCGAACCGCGAGGCACGTGGCCCGGTACCGCGACGGGGAGTGCGACCCTCGCCAACGACCAGTCCCGACGGGTGCATCGCCAGCCCATCGACGCCCCGGCTCCCGGACGCGAGCCGCGACCCCTCGCGCGCGGCGGCGCGTAAGACGAATCGGGCCAGGGGTCCCGTGTGGAACGCGACTGGAGTTGAGGATGCCGCGACCGCGGCGCGCGGACGGGGGCGGGCGGTGTGGACGCGCGTCCGGAGTGGTTCGATTCGGCGGCCCGACCTGTGCCGGCGCTCGGGTGGCGCGGCACGCTCGCGCAGGTACCACGGCGCGCTCACCACGAGCACCCGCGAGCCCCCGCGCAGCAGCAGTCGCGCCGTGAGCAGCGTCGCCCGGCGGCTGTGGCGCAGGAGCCGGTACCAGCGCCGCTCGACGAGCTCGGGGACGACCCCACGTTGGGGTAGGCGGGGAGCGTCTGGCGGTACGAGAAGTAGACGACGGCGAGCAGCGCGACGATCCCCGCGCTGATCGGCCCGACGTGGCGCCGCGAGGTCCGGCGACGAGTGCGTCTCGGGCGGCATGCGACGGCGCCCCCTGCACGTGCCACGTCAGCCGCCACCAGGAGGCGAGGAGGCGGTAGCGAGACGGCACGGCGAGCAACGCGGCGCCGGCTCGCCGACCTCGCGGGCAGCAGGGCCGACGCGCCTTGACGACCCGTCACCCCGGCACGAGACTGCGGCCGGTCCGGCGCGCGTCGCCGCCGCGGCCCACGCGCCGGACGTTAGGCGCCTACCCTCGCCCGCCGAGCGACCGCCCATGAACCCGCAGCGCCCCCCGACGCACGGCGGCGGCCCGGCACCCCGGCCGCCCGACGCCCGCCGGCGGTTCGGCCTCCTGCCGGCCACCGCGCTGAACATGACGAACATGATCGGCGTCGGGCCGTTCATCACCGTCCCGCTGCTCATGTCGGCCCTCGGCGGCCCGCAGGCCATGCTCGGCTGGCTCGTGGCGCTCGTGGTCGTGGTCTGCGACGGGATGGTGTGGAGCGAACTCGGCGCGGCGATGCCGGGCCCGGGCGGGTCGTTCCAGTACCTGCGCGAGGCCTTCGGGCGCGAGCGCTTCGGGCGCCTGATGGCCTTCCTGTTCGTGTGGCAGTTCGTGCTCAGCGGGCCGCTCGAGATCGCCTCGGGGTACATCGGCTTCGCCGACTACGCGGGGTACGTCTGGACGGGGCTGACGCGCGCCGGGACGATCGCGCTCGTGACCGCGGTCGGGCTGCTCAACGTCGCGCTGCTCTACCGGCGCATCGACTCGATCGCGCGGGTCACCGTGCTGCTCTGGGCCGGCACGCTCGTCACCGTCCTCGCCGTGATCGCGACGGGGGCCGCGCACTTCGACCGGCGCGTCGCGTTCGACTTCCCCCCGGGCGCGTTCGCCTTTTCGTTAGGCTTCTTCCTCGGGCTCGGCGCCGCCTCGCGCGTGGGGATCTACGACTACCTGGGTTACTACGACGTCTGCTACATCGGCGACGAGGTGCGCGACCCGGGGCGGGTGATCCCGCGGTCGATCCTCATCAGCACCGCGGCCGTCGCGGTGATCTACGTCGGCATCAACCTCTCGATCATCGGCGTGGTCCCGTGGCGGGAGTTCGTGCCCGCCGAGTCGCACCCGGCGTCGGCGTTCGTGGTCTCGGTGTTCATGCAGAAGGTGTACGGCCCGCGCGTCGCGACCGCGTTCACCCTGCTCATCCTCTGGACCACCTTCGGGTCGGTGTTCGCGCTCCTGCTCGGGTACTCGCGGGTGCCGGCGGCCGCGGCGGACGCCGGGTACTTCTTCCGCGCCTTCGCGCGCCGCCACCCGACGGCGGGGTTCCCGTACGTCTCCCTGCTCGTGCTCGGTGCGCTCTCGATCGCCGCGGCGTTCTCCTCGCTCGGCACGGTGATCGACGCGCTCATCGTGACGCGCATCCTCGTGCAGTTCGTCGGCCAGGTGTGCGGGCTGATGCTGCTGCGCCGGCGGGCGCCCGCGATGCCCCGGCCGTACCGGATGTGGCTCTACCCGGTCCCGGCGTTAGTCGCGCTGCTGGGCTGGGCGTTCGTGTTTGCGACCACGCAGCCGCAGGTGATCGGGTTCGGCGTCGGCGTGCTGGGGCTGGGCTGCCTGGCGTTCCTCGCCTGGGCGCGGCGCACCGGCGGGTGGCCGTTCCGGACCCGGCGGCCCGACGACGGCCCCGACATCGCGGCCGACGAGTCGGCGGTGCCGGTGCTCGGAACAGCGCCGGCGTCCGGCTGATCAGGCGCAGCGGGGCGGAGGGAGCGCCGCCGGCCGCTCAGGCGCGCACGTACGGCGCGAGCGCGGCGGCGTAGGTCGCGGCGACTCCGGGCGGCGCGTCCACCGGCCGGCCCGCGAGCATCGCGTCCAGCATCACCGCGTTCGTGACCGCCTGCCCGCGGTAGTGGTTGTTGGTGACGACGTACGTCTCGGGCGCGACCGCCGCCACCGCGCGCGTGCGCGCCGCCCACGGCTCGAGCTCGGCCGCCGTGTACAGGTAGTCGTAGCGCGCCTCGACCCCCGCGTCCGGGCGCCACCAGTCCTCGTAGTTGCGCCCGTGCAGCCGCACGTAGCCGACCGGCGCGGTCGCCGTCGCGCTCGGGCCTAACGACTTCGCGAAGAGCGGCTGGTCGACGTTGACGAAGCCGATCCCGCGTTCGGCGAGCGCCGCGTAGAACGCGGGGATGTTCCAGGACGCGTGGCGCACCTCGAGCACGAGCGGGTACCCGGCGCCCCCGGGCTCCGCCCGCCCGAACGCGCGCGTGACGTCGTCGAGCCACTCGCGGTTCGCGTCGTCGCGCGTGAACGACCACGGGAACTGCACGAGGACCGCGCCGAGCCGGCCGGCGGCGGCGAGGACGTCGAAGCCGCGGCGCACCGCGTCGACGTCGGCCGGGGTGAACGCGGCCTCGCGCTGGTGGGTGAAGCGCTGCCAGAGCTTGGCCGTGAAGCGGAAGCGGTCGCGGGCGCGCTCCCCGGCCACGGCGCGCGCGACCCAGGCGCGCGCGGCGGCGTCGGCGGCGGGGCCGTAGAAGGTGCTGTTCACCTCGACCGCGTCGAAGTAGCCGGCGAGGTAGGTGAGCGGGTCGAAGCCGCGCGGGCGGGGCGCGGGGTAGACAATGCCTTCCCAATCCTTGTAGCTCCAACCGGCGGGGCCGACGCGGACCGTGCTGGCGGCGGGCTCGCGGGGCGTGGGGTCGCGGGTCACGGCCGGCGGGCGCTCAGCGCGGCGGCGCCACGAAGCGGCGCGACTGGCGTTCGTAGGCGTGCGCCAGCGCCAGCACGCGCGCGTCCTCGCCCGGCGGTCCGACGACCGAGAGGTTGAGCGCCGGCATCCCGTCCGCGCCGAGCCCCGCCGGGACCGACACCTCCGGCAGGCCGAGCCAGTTGCCGTAGCCGAGCGCGGTGCGGACGTCCGGCCACGGGTCTACCGCGCGCGGGGCGTTGAAGGGCATCGTCGGGTAGACCATCGCCACGACGCCCGCCGCGCGCATCGAGGCGGCGAGCGCCGTTACCACCGCGGCCCGCGAGCGGGCGAAGCTCTGCCCCGCCGCGTCCGCCGCCATCGGCCGCTCCAGCAGCGGGGCGCACGCCTCAAAGGTGGCGGGGAGCACGTCGTAGAAGGCGCGGTAGGCGGGGTACCCGCGGCGGAGGGCGTCGACCGCGGCGCGGCGGTCGACGGCGCGCCCCACGAAGTAGCGGAGCAGGGCGTTGGCGGTGGGGGCCGGCGCGTCCGGGTCCACGGGCACGTCGCCGCGCGCGCGCGCCGCCGCGGCGAACGCGTCGCGGTAGTCCGCGCGCGTGACCGCCGGGGCGAACGGCTCGACCGACGCGCCCGCGGCGCGCAGGTCGCCTAACGCGCGGTCCCACGCGGCGAGCGCCCCGGCGGTCATCTGCGCGCGCGGCACGTGCGCCTCGACGAGCCCGAGCCGGACGCCGGCGAGCGCGTCGTCGCGCAGACTAGCGAGCGGCCGGCCGTCCCACGCCCCGGCGAGCGCGAGCGGGTCCGACGCGTCCGCCCCGGCGACCGCGGCGAGCAGCAGCGCCGCGTCGGCCACCGTGCGCGCGAGCGGCCCGTGCGTGTCGAGGTAAGGCCAGGTCGGGATCACGCCCGTGCGCGGTACGAGCCCGAAGGTCGGCTTCATCCCCACGACCCCGGTGAACTGCGCCGGGATGCGGTTCGAGCCGCCGTCGTCGGTGCCTAACGCCGCGAACGCCGCCCCGGCCGCGACGGCGACCGCCGAGCCCGCGCTCGACCCGCCCGGCGTGCGCGCGCCCGACGGATCGTGCGGGTTGAGCACCTGGCCGGTGTGGCTGCTCGTCCCGTTGCCGTGGTAGGCGAAGTCGTCGGCCGCGGTCTTCCCGAGCACGACCGCGCCGCCCGCCCGGAGCCGCGCCACCTCGAGCGCGTCGCGCCCGACCGGGTCGGGGAAGAGGCGCGCCCACTCCGCGTTGGAGCCCGTCGTCGGCAGCCCGGCCACGTCGTAGATCGCCTTCGCAAACACGGGGACGCCGTCGAGCGGCCCCCGCGCGCGCCCCGCGCGCAGGCGGGCGTCGGCGGCGCGGGCCTCCGCGGGCGCGGCCTCGGCGAGCGCGTCGATCGCGCGCCACGCGTGCCCCGCGGCTCGGCACCGGTCGAGCGCGCGGTCGGTGACCTCGGCGGCGGTCCACGCACCGCGGCGGCGGCCCGCCTGGTAGCCGGCGACGGTGCCGTCGAGCGGGTCGTCGGCGGCGCGGGCCCACGCCGGGAGCGGCAGCGCGACGAGGGCGGCGAGGTGGGCGAGGGCTTCGCGTCGGGTGAGCGACATGGGCGGGTGACGTGGCGGTCGGACCGTGTCCGTCGTGCGGCTACATTGCCGTCCCGAACCGCCGCACAGGAGACATTCTATGGAGCACCCCACGCGCGGGCGGCGCCGCATCCCCGGCGCGACGGCGGTGGTCGTCGGGTCCGTGCTCGCCGTCTCGGCGAGTGCCGCGCGAGACACGCCGCGTCACCCCGCCCCGCCTAACGGACGCGCCGCCGACGGCACCACGGTCCTCCTGCTCGGCACCGGGATGCCGCGCCCGGACCCGCAGGCGTCGGGGCCCGCTACGGCCGTGCTCGTCGGCGCCCGCGTCTTCCTCTTCGACGCCGGCCCGGGCGTCATGCGCCAGATCGCGGCCGCCGGGCTGCCGCTCCAGGGCGTCACGGCGCTCTTCGTGACGCACCTGCACAGCGACCACACCCTCGGCTACCCGGACCTGATCTTCACCTCCTGGGTGATGGGCAGGCGCCGCGCGCTCGAGGCCTACGGCCCGCGCGGGCTCGCGCCGATGACCGCCCACCTCCTCGCCGCCTGGCGGGAGGACGAGGCGGTGCGGAGCGAGGGCCTCGAGCACGAGCCGCCGGAAGGCTACGCCGTCCACGTCCACGCCGTCCAGCCGGGCGTCGTGTACGACAGCGGCGGCGTCCGCGTCACGGCGATCCCGGTGCTGCACGGCAGCTGGAAGGAGGCCTACGGCTACCGCGTCGACACGCCGACGCGCTCGGTCGTCATCTCGGGCGACACGCGCCCCGCCGCGGCGCTGCAGCGCGCGGCCGCGGGCGTGGACGTGCTGGTCCACGAGGTCTACCCGGGCGCACGACTCGCGGCGGAGACGCGCCCCGGCGCCGGCGGCTGGCCGCGCTACATGCGCGCGTTCCACACCTCGGACGTGGAGTTAGGCACGTTCGCCGCCGCCGCGCGCCCGCGCCTGCTCGTCCTCACGCACCTCATCCGCATGGGCGCCGACGACGAGGAGCTGCTCCGCGGCGTGCGCGCCGGCGGGTTCGCCGGGCGGGTCGTCGTCGGCCACGACCTCGACCGCTACTGACGACGTCCCCGGAGGCCGTGGGGCGGTCGTGCCGGCGATTAGACTTGCGCGCGCCCTTCTGATCCTTCCCCGTTCGCCGCACCACACGCCCCGCAACCTGGATGCACGACGCCGTCATCGTCAGCGCGGTACGCACGCCCATCGGCCGGCTCGGCGGCGCGCTCGCCGCGGTGCGGCCCGACGACCTCGCGGCGCTCGTCGTCGCCGAGGCCGTGCGGCGCGCGGGCGTCGCCCCGGACGCGGTCGAGGAGGTCTACCTGGGCTGCGCCAACCAGGCGGGGGAAGACAACCGCAACGTGGCGCGCATGGCCGCCCTGCTCGCCGGCCTCCCGCCGAGCGTCGCGGGCGTGACGGTCAACCGGCTCTGCGCGAGCGGGCTTGCCGCCGTCAACCAGGCCGCGCGCGCGATCCGCTGCGGCGAGGGCGACGTCTACGTCGCCGGCGGGGTCGAGAGCATGACCCGCGCCCCGTACTCGCTCCCCAAGAACCCGGTCGCCTTCGGCCCGCCGGGCAACGCCACCGCGTGGGACACCGCGCTCGGCTGGCGCTATCCGAATCCCCGCATGGAAGCCCTCTTCCCGCTCGAGCAGATGGGCGAGACGGCGGAGAACGTCTACGAGCTCGCCCAGAGCGGCGGCGTCGCGGGCGGCGGGATCGGACGTGCGGAGCAGGACCGCTTCGCGCTCCAGAGCCACGCGCGCGCCGTCGCGGCGATCGACGCGGGGCGCTTCGGCGCGGAGACCGTGCCCGTCCCGGTGCCGCAGCGGCGCGGCGACCCGGTGCCCTTCGCCGTCGACGAACACCCGCGCGGCCGCCGCACGCCCGAGGGGCGCTACGCGCTCGACACGAGCCTCGAGCAGCTCGCGGCGCTCCGCCCCGTCTTCCGCGCCGGCGGCACGGTCACCGCCGGCAACGCGAGCGGGATGAACGACGGCGCGTCCGCCCTCGTGCTGACGTCGGCGGCGCGGGCGGATTCGTTAGGCATCCGCCCGCTCGCCCGCTGGGTCGCCTCGGGCGCGGCGGGGACCGACCCGCGCACGATGGGGCTCGGCCCCGTGGGCGCCACGCGCAAGGCGCTCGCCCGCGCGGGGATCGCGGTCGACGACGTCGACCTCGTCGAGCTGAACGAGGCGTTCGCGGTGCAGGCGATCGCTGTCATGCGCGAGCTGGGCCTCCGCGAGGAGATCACGAACGTCAACGGCGGCGCGATCGCGCTCGGCCACCCGCTCGGCTCCTCGGGGGCGCGCGTGCTCACGACGCTGCTCCACGAGATGCGCCGGCGCGCCGACGCCGGCGAACGGATGCGCTACGGCCTCGTCACGCTCTGCGTCGGCGTCGGCCAGGGCGAGGCCGCCGTCGTCGAACTCCTCGGCTGACCGCCCACCCGCACACCCGCCCGCCATGCGCACGCCACCCCGCCTCGCGCTCGCCCTGCTCGCCGCGCCGCTCGCGGCCGGCGCGCAGCCCGCCCCCGCCCCGCCCACGCAGCCCACGCTCGGCACGCGCTCCGCCCCGATCCTCGAGCAGGGCGGACTCCGCTTCCGCGACCTCAACCGGAACGGCGTCCTCGACCCGTACGAGGACTGGCGCCTCACGCCCGACGCGCGCGCCCGCGACCTCGTCGCGCGCATGACGCTCGAGGAGAAGGCCGGCACGATGATGCACGGCACCGCGCGCAGCGCGGGCCGGATGGGCGCCGCGGGCGCCGGCGCCGGGTACGACACGGCCGCGAACCGCGCCCTGATCGACAGCGCGAAGGTGACGAGCATGATCACGCGCCTCGGCGGCGCGGCCGCGGAACTCGCCGCGCAGAACAACGCGCTCCAGGAGGTCGCCGAGCGCGGGCGGCTCGGCGTCCCGGTCACCGTGAGCACCGACCCGCGGCACCACTTCCAGTACGTGCTGGGCGCGACCGCGCGCACCGGCGGCTTCTCGCAGTGGCCCGAGCCGTTAGGCCTCGCCGCGATCGGCGACGCCGCCCTCGTCCGCCGCTTCGGCGACGTCGCACGGCAAGAGTACCGCGCCGTCGGCATCCACATGGCGCTCTCCCCGCAGGCCGACCTCGCCACCGAGCCGCGCTGGAGCCGGATCACCGGCACCTTCGGCGAGGACGCGGCGCTCGCGGAGCGGCTCGTGCGCGCCTACGTCGAGGGCTTCCAGCACGGCGCCGCGGGCGTCGACACGGCGGGCGTGGCGACGGTCGTCAAGCACTGGGTCGGCTACGGCGCACAGCCCGAGGGCTTCGACAGCCACAATTATTACGGCCGTATCGCGACCTTCCCGGGCGGCCGCCTCGACTACCAGATCCGCCCCTTCCTCGGCGCGTTCGCCGCGCACGTCGCGGGCGTGATGCCGACCTACGCCATCCTCAAGGGCGCCACGTGGGACGGCCGCCCCGTCGAGCCGGTCGGGGCCGGGTTCAACCGTCAGCTGCTGACCGACATGCTCCGCGGCCGGTACGGCTTCCGCGGCGTGGTGCTCACCGACTGGGCGGTCACCAACGACTGCAACGCCCGCTGCCGCGACGGCGCCCCCGCCGGCGAGCGCCCCTCGTTCGCCGACATCGGGATGCCGTGGGGGGTCGAGGCGCTCCCGATGCGCGCGCGTTTCGTCAAGGCGGTGCGGGCGGGCGTCGACCAGTTCGGCGGGACCGAGCGGGCCGACCTGCTCGTCGCGGCGGTGCGCGCGGGCGAGCTGACCGGGGCGCGGCTCGACAGCTCGGTCGTCCGCGTACTCGCGCAGAAGTTCGCGCTCGGTCTCTTCGAGAACCCGTACGTCGACGCGGCCGCGGCGGCGCTGCGCGTCGGCACCGACGCGTTCCGCGCCGCGGGGGAGGACGCCCAGCGCCGCGCGCTGGTGCTGCTCGAGAACAAGCCCGTGCGCGGGCGCCCGCTCCTCCCGCTCGGCCCGCGCGTGCGCAAGGTGTGGCTACACCGCGTCGACTCGACGGTCGCGGCGCGCTACGGCTGGACCGTGGTGGCCGACCCGCGCGAGGCGGACGTCGCGATCGTGCGCGCCGACGCGCCGTTCGAGACGCTGCACCCGGGCTACGTGTTCGGCGCGATGCAGCACGAGGGGAACCTCGCGTTCCGCGACGGCAACGCGGACTACGAGGCGATCAAGCGCGCGAGCGCCGTCGTGCCGACGGTCGTCACGGTCTACCTCGACCGCCCGGCGATCCTCACCGACGTGCGCGGCCGGGCGGGCGCGCTGCTCGGGAACTTCGGCGTGAGCGACGCGGCGCTGCTCGACGTGCTCACGGGCCGGGCGAAGGCCGAGGGGCGGCTGCCGTTCCAGCTCCCGTCGTCGATGGCGGACGTCACGGCGCAGCGGCCCGACGTGGCGGGCGACCTCGCGCGGCCGCTCTACGGGCTGGGGTACCGGCGGCGGGAGTGAGGCCGCGTTAGGCGCACGCGGCCGGCGTCGCCAGCCGCGCCCGCAGCGCGGCGTCGTCCAGCGGGCGCGCGAACAGGTACCCCTGTCCGAACGTACACCCCATCGCACGGAGCAGCTCCGCCTGCCCGGCGTGCTCGACCCCCTCGGCCACCGTGTTCAGCGCGAGCGTCTCGCCCAACGCGACGATCGTCCGCGCGAACGCGGCGTCGTGGCCGCCCGGCGCCCCGCGGCGCGCGATGCCGTCGACGAACGTCTTGTCGATCTTCAGCACGTCGACCGGGAACTGCTGCAGGTAGCGCAGCGACGAGTACCCGGTCCCGAAGTCGTCGACCGCGAGGCGGACGCCTAACGTCTTGAGGGCGCCGAGGGTGCGGAGCGCCGCGTCGGTGTCGCGCATCAGCACGCTCTCGGTGATCTCGAGCGTGAGGCGCGCGGCGCCGATCCCCGAGTCGGCGAGCGCCGCCGCGACGTGCCCGGGGAACGCGGGGTCTTCGAGCTGGCGCCCCGACACGTTGACCGCCACGCCGATCGGGGCGCCGTCGGGCCCCGCCGGCCACGCGGCCGCGGCCCGGCACGCCGCGTCCAGCACCCAGCGCCCGAGCGCGACGATGAGCCCCGACGCCTCGGCGAGCGGGATGAACTCGGCCGGGCCGACGACGCCGCGCGTCGGGTGCTGCCAGCGCAGGAGCGCCTCCGCGCTCGCGACGGCGCCGGTGGCGAGCGCGACGACCGGCTGGTAGACGAGCGCGAACTCGCCGGCCGCCGGCGTGCCGCGCTCCCCCGGGCAGCGTTCCGGGTCGAGGTCCGCGACGGCGCGCGCGAGGTCGCGCTCCAACGCCGCCCGCTCGGCCGCGGCCTCGACGAGCGCCGGGTCGAACACGGCGTACTGCCCCTTGCCGTCGGCCTTGGCCCGGTACATCGCCGCGTCGGCGTTGCGGAGGAGCGCGTCGGCGTCGACCCCCGGCTCGGCGAACGCGATGCCCACGCTCACCCCGACGCGCGCCTCGTGCCGAGGCGCGTCCGCCCGGGACGCGCCCGGCCGGAGCGCCGGCGCGGCGCCGCCCCCGAGCGCGATCGGCGCGCGCACGGCCGCGACGATGCGCCCGGCGACGACCTCCGCGTCGGCGCGGGTGTGCGCCGCTTCGAGCAGCACGGCGAACTCGTCGCCGCCGAACCGCGCGACCGTGTCGGAGCCGCGCGTGG
Source organism: Gemmatimonadetes bacterium T265 (assembly GCA_019973575.1). Lineage (NCBI taxonomy): Bacteria > Pseudomonadati > Gemmatimonadota > Gemmatimonadetes bacterium T265. The sequence continues at coordinate 719,326 of BPUI01000001.1, read as the reverse complement.
CGTTCAGCAGGCGCGAGGCGACCGCGCGCAGCAGCTCGTCGCCCGCGTGATGGCCTAACGAATCGTTGACGGCCTTGAAGCCGTCCAGGTCGAGGTAGAGGACGGCGGCCCGCGGCGTCCCGCCCTCGCGCGCGAGGCGCGCCAGCGCGTGCTCGACGCGGTCGCGGAAGAGCGCGCGGTTGGCGAGCCCGGTGAGCGAGTCCCGGAGCGCCTGCCGCCCCAGCGCCACCTCGACGCGGCGGCGCTGCTGGAAGCGCCACACGCGGTACGCCGCCACCACCGCCGCGCCCGCCGCGAGCAGGCGGAACCACCACGTCCCCCACCACGGCGGCGTCACCACGACGCGCACCGACGCGCCCGCGTCGTTCCACACGCCGTCGCCGTTGCTCGCCGTGACGCGGAACGTGTACCGCCCCGGCGACAGGTTGGTGTACGCGGCCGCCCCGGCGTTCCCCCCGTCGCGCCACGCCGCGTCGTACCCCTCGAGGCGGTAGCGGAAGCGCTGCTTGTCGGGCGCCGTGTAGTCGAGCGCCGCGAACTCGAAGCCCGGCGCGTCCTGCGTGTGGCCGAGCACGACCTCGTCCGTGTCGCCTAACGGACGCCGCAGCGGCGAGCCGGGCGCGCCGACGGCGACCGGGCGGTCGAAGAGGCGCAGCCCGGTGAGCACCACCGGCGGGCGCCGCGTGTTCTCGACGAGGCGCTCCGGGCGGATCGCGTTGAAGCCGTTGTTGCCGCCGAAGTAGAGCGTGCCGTCGCGCGCGCGGAACGCGGAGCGCTTGAGGAACTCGCTCCCCTGGAGCCCGTCGGCGCGCGTGAACGTCTTCACGGCGCCCGTGCGCGGGTCGAGGCGGCTCAGCCCGCGGTCGGTGCTGATCCACAGCCGCCCGGCGCCGTCGGGGACGACGCCGTCCACGAAGCGGCTGGGCAGCCCGTCGGCGGTCCCGAGGTGCGCGACCCGGCGGGTGCCTAACACGAGGCGGTCGAGCCCGCGGTCGGTGCCCACCCACAGCACGCCCGGCTCGCTCTCGTACACCGCGCGCACCTCGTCGCCGGCGAGCACCGCGACCGCGCCGGGGTCGCCGGCGCCGGCGACGCCGCCCGCGGTCACGTAGCGCGTGCGCGCGCCGGTCGCCGGGTCGACGACGACGAGCCCGCCGCCGCCGAGGCCGACCGCGAAGCGCCCGTCGCGCAACTCGCGGAGCGCGAACACCGGCGCGATTAGCGCGCCGGCGGGGCGGAGGACCAGCTGCCGCGCGAACGTGCGCCGCCGGCGGTCGAACTCCGCGACCACGCCGCCTTCGGTGCCCACCCACAGCCGGCCCGCGCGGTCCTCGATGATCTCGTACGCGTTGTCGCCCGGGATGTTGCTGTTGCGGGTCGTGTACGCGGTGAACCGGCCGGTGCGAGGGTCGAGCTCGCTGATCCCGCCGCCCCACGCGGTCACCCACACGTCCCCCCGGCGCCCCTCGACCGCGCCGATCACGGCCTCGGCGTTGAGGTTGGTGTTCTGCTGCGTGTAGCGCCGGAAGCGCCCCGTGGCCGGGTCGAAGTGGTTCACCCCGCCGCCGTCGGTCGCGACCCACAGCCGCCCGTCGCGCCCCTCCGCAAAACTCGGGACCGCGTTGTAGCTCAGACTCGTCGGATCGCCGGGGAGCGAGCGGTAATGGGTAATTGCCCCGGCGCCCGGCACCGAGACGTCGACGCCGCCGGAGTACGTGCCCACCCAAAGGGCGCCCGTCGAATCGGGGTACAGCGCGTAGATCGAGTTGCTGCCGATCGTCGTCGGCACGTTCGGGTCGAACCGGTGGTGCGTGACGACCCCGCTCGCCGGATCGAAGTGGTCGAGGCCGCCGTTCTCCGTCCCGACCCAGAGCCCGCCTGCCGGGTCGGCCGCCAGCTTCTGCACGCGGCTGTTGGCGAGGCTGCGCGGGTTCGCCGGTTCGTGAAGGTAGCGGGTGAAGCGCCCCGTGCGCGCGTCGTCCAGCCGCCCGAGGCCGGCCCACGTGCCGACCCAGAGCGCCCCCCCCGTGTCCTCGACGATGGTACTGACCAGGGTGTCGGGTACGCTCCGCGTGTCGCGGGGGTCGTGCGCGTAGTGGCGCGCCGCGCCGCCCGCCGGATCGACGCGGTAAAGCCCCGCCTGCTGCGTGCCGACCCACAGAGCGCCGTCCCGGCCCACGACGAGGGTCAGCACCGCGGGTGCCGCCGCGCCGGCGGGGTCGAGCGGCACGCGGCGCGCGATGCCCGACCGGCGGTCGAGCTGGTAGAGGCCGCGGCCCGTGCCGACCCACAAGGTTCCGCGCCGGTCCTCACGCACGCACTTGATCGACCGCGGCGTGCCGTCGTCTTCCGTGCGCAGGTACGTGACGAAGTCGTCGCGCGCGGGCTCGTAGCGGCTGAGGCCGTGGTCGGTGGCGACCCACAGCGTGCCCGCGTGGTCCTCGTAGACGTCGTTGACGACGTCGTGCGCCAGGCTGTGCGGGTCGCCCGGCTCGGCGGCGTAGCTCCGGACGCGCCGTCCGTCGTAGCGACTCACGCCGTGGGTCGAGCCGAACCACATGAAGCCGCGGCGGTCGCGGATGATGCTGGTCACCCACGAGCTGGGGAGCCCGTCGTCGACGCCGAGGTGGCGGAACTGCAGGTCCTGGGCACGCGCGTGCCCCGGCGCGAGCGCGAGCGCCGCGGCCGCGAGCGCCGCGCGTCCCGCACGCGCACACGGCCTCGGACGCAGGCTCGGGCGCACGTGTACGGCCCGGAGGGCGAAGAGGAAGCGGCGCATCTCGCCTGCCGGACGAGAAGGCGTGCGGCGGCGTCACGCCGTGGCGCGTGCCCGAACCGATCGCGCGAGGCGGGCTCAGGCATCGAACTCGGGCGCCGGGCCGGCGGTCAGGTCCGTCACCGTGTCCCATGCGTTGGGATCCCCACACAGAGCACGCGCAGCGTCATCGCCGCGACGGCGAGGAATGCGCCGCCGGTCGGCGTCGGCACGTGGCGCTGCGCGATGAGCGTCCGGACGACGAACTGCAGGCCGGTCAGCGCGTCCTCGCGCGTTGGGGACGGTCGTCGGACCGCTGGACTTCGCGCGCGTGGCGACGTCCGTGTGGCGGGCCGTCAGGGCGCACCGTCGCCTCGCTCGCGCGTCATCTCGATCATCGTCGGGCGGAACCCCGCGCACGCGAAGAGTCGCTGCGCCGCCTCGTTGCGCTCGGCGGTCGACAGGACGATGCGTGGCGCGCCGCGCGAGGTGAGGTGCGCGAGCGCCGTCTCCAGCAGCAGCCGCCCCACGCCGCGGCCGCGGGCCGCGGGGTCGACGATGAGGTCGTACAACACGCCGGCCGGCCCGCGGAGCGCCATGTAGTCGGTTCCCTCGACGCCGGCGTACGCGTAGCCGAGCACCTCGCCCCCGCCCTCGGCGACGAGCAGCACGACCTGCGGCCGCCCGAATTGTGAGCCGAGGAACGCGGCATACGAGCGCTCGGTCTCGGGCGTGGCGGGGAGGAAGCGCGCGGGGTCGAACGCGTGGTGCGTGCGGACGAGCAGGGCGCCGAGCCGGCCGAGCGCGGGGACGTCCGCGGGCGCGGCGGGGCGCACGATGACGGGGAGCGCGGCGGCGGAGGGCGCGGTGCTCACGGGCGCGGCTCGAGGCGGGGTCGGTGTGATCTTCGCGGTGTGATCTTCACGGTGCGCTCTCCTCGGGTGATCGTGGCGCGACGTCGCCGTACGAGGCCGGACGAGTACGCGGCGGTCACGCCGCCGTCCGGGAGAATATCGCCGCCGGCGGTCACCCGGCGTCCGGGGGGCGTCGGCCGCCGCGCGGGCAGGCTTGCGCGCGCACGCCCCGCCGCCCAACGTGTGACCCCGCGCCGCCGGCCCGCCGCGGGCCTTCCGTTAGGCGCACCGGCGGCCGCGCGCCCGCCCTCCCCGCACCCCGACGCCGTCGTGACCACGCCCCGGCACGCCCTCGCGCCCGCCCTCCTCGCCGCCGCGCTCGCCGGCGGCCCGGCGGCCGGCGCCGCGCAGTCCACCGCGGTCCGCTTCGGGCGGCTCGTCGACGGCACGGGCGCGGTCGTCCGAGACGCCGTCGTGGTCGTCGACGGCGACCACGTGACGCGGGTAGGGTCCGGCGACGCCGCCGTGCCGGCGGGCGCGCGCGTCGTCGACCTGCGCCGCTACACGGGCATCCCCGGGCTCGTCGACGCGCACACGCACATGACCTTCTGGTGGGACCGCGCGCCCGGCACGCGGCCGTGGGCGCAGCTCGGCACCCTCGGCGCCGCGGTCACGGTCTTCCTCGCCCAGGAGAACGCGCGCCGCACGCTCGAAACGGGCGTGACGACGGTGCGCGACCTCGGCTCGTGGGAGTACACCGACCTCGCGATGCGCGAGCTCATCAACCGCGGCGCGATGGTCGGGCCGCGCATGTTCGTGGCCGGCTACGGACTGCAGATCACGAACGCGCCCTACCGCCCCGGCGGGGCCCCGCCCGGGCCCGGGCAGGCCGACGGCGTCGCGGAGGTCGAGCGCGTCGCGCGGCAGCAGCTCGCCGCGGGCGCCGACTGGGTGAAGATGTACGGCTCGACGGGGAGCGATCAGGACGTGACCGGCTTCCAGACGTTCGGTTACGACGAGATGAAGGCCGCGGCCGACGTCGCGCACCGCGCGGGGAAGCGGCTCGCGGTCCACTCGTACGGGCCCGACGGCGCGCGCGACGCCGTGCGCGCGGGCGCGGAGTCGGTCGAGCACGCGACCGACATGGACGACGCCACGCTCGCGGAGATGGCGCGGCGGGGCACGGTCTACGTGCCGACGGTCGAGCACAACCGGTATTACATCGCCCACCGCGCCGAATACGGCTACGACCAGGCCGCGGCGGACCGGCTGGAGGCGTACGTGCAGCGCAACTTCGCCACGCTCCGGCGCGCGGTGCGGGCCCACGTGCCGATCGCGATGGGCTCGGACGCGGTGTTCACCGGCTTCGGCGAGAACACGCGCGAGCTCGCGTGGTTCGTGAAGGCGGGCATGACGCCCGCCGAGGCGCTCGCGACGGCGACGACCAACGGCGCGGCGCTGCTCGGGATGCGGGGGCGGATCGGCGTGGTGGCCCCGGGGGCGTTCGCCGACCTCGTCGCGGTCGACGGCGACCCGCTCGCGGACGTCGAGGTCGTCATCCGCGGCGTGCGGTGGGTGATGAAGGGCGGGCGGGTGGTCGTGGACAGCACGCACGCCGGGGCGCGCTGACGATGCGCCGGCGCGACTTCGTGCGGACGTTAGGCTGGACCGGCGGCGTCCTCGCCGGCGGCGCCCTCGCGCTCGGGCGTGCGGCCCGGGCGGACGCGCCCCCGCTCCGCATCGACGCCGCGCGCCTGGACGGCTGGCTCGCCGCGATGGGCGCGTTCGGGCGCAACGCGGAAGGGGGCGTGTCACGCACCGCGTACAGCGACGCCGACCGCGCGGGCCGGCAGTACGTGCGGCAGCTCATGACCGCCGCTGGCCTCGACGTCCGGGGCGACGCGGCGGGCAACATCCTCGGCCGGCGCGCGGGGCGCGAGAACGGCCTGCCGCCGATCCTCTTCGGCTCGCACGTCGACTCCGTCCCCGCCGGCGGCAACTACGACGGCCCGCTCGGCACCCTCGCCGCGGTCGAGGTCGCCCGCACGTTAGGCGACCGCGGCGTCGTCACCCGCCACCCGCTCGAGGTCGTGGCGTGGCAGAACGAGGAGGGCGGCCTCGTCGGCAGCCGGATCGCGAGCGGCGAGTTCCCCGCGCGCGAGCTCGACCGCGTGGCCGCGAGCGGGAAGGCAATCCGCGACGGCATCACGTTCCTCGGCGGCGACCCCGCCGCGCTCGCGAGCGCCCAACGCCGCCGCGGGGACGTCGCGGCCTACCTGGAGTTGCACGTCGAGCAGGGCGACACGCTCGAGCGCGCACGCGTCGACATCGGCGTCGTGGAGGGCATCGTCGGCATCTGGCAGTGGACGGTGACCGTGGACGGCTTCGCCAACCACGCCGGGACGACGCCGATGGACCGGCGGCAGGACGCGCTGCTGAGCGCGGCGCGGTTCATCGAAATGGTGAACCGCGTGGTGCGGAGCGAGCCGGGGCGACAGGTCGGCACGGTCGGGCAGATCCGCGCCGAACCGGGCGCGCCGAACGTGATCCCCGGCCGCGTGGTGATGAGTTTGGAACTGCGCGACCTCGACGCCGCAAAGGTGGCGCGCCTGTACGGGCGCATCGCCGACGAGTCGCGGGCGATCGGGCGGGACGGGGGCACGACGGTCGCCTTCGCGCCGATCACGGAGCACGCGCCGGCGCCGACGGACCCACGCATGCGCGCGATCATCGCGGACGCCGCGCGTGGGCTCGGGCTGTCCACCCGCGCGCTGCCGAGCGGGGCGGGGCACGACGCGCAGGAGATGGCGCGGATCGCGCCGACGGGGATGATCTTCGTGCCGAGCGTCGGCGGGATCAGCCACTCGCCGAAGGAGTTCACGCGGCCACGGGACTGCGCGAACGGGGCGAACGTCCTGCTGCAGGCGGTGATCGCGGTCGACGGGAGGACGTTCACGTGAGGCGGGCCGCGAAGGTCGGCGCCGCACTCGGCGCGCTCCTCGCCGTCGCGACGTTAGGCGCGGGCGCGCAGCCGCCGCGCGCGCCCGACCTCGGCCCGGCCGCCGACGGGTCGGTCGTCGCGCCGCTCATCACCAACGTCGCGGGGCGCCGCACGACCACGCTCGACGGCCGCTGGCACACGATCGTCGACCCGTTCGAGACCGGGTACTACAACTACCGGCGGCGCCCGGACCCCAACGGGTACTTCCGCGACCACGCGTCCGCCGGCCCCGCCGACCTCGTCGAGTACGACTTCGCGCGCTCGCCGGAGCTCGCCGTCCCGGGCGACTGGAACACGCAGCGCGAGGACCTGCGCTGGTACGAGGGCACGGTCTGGTACCAGACGCGCTTCGCGCGCGCGCCCGCGCCCGGGCGGCGCCTCTTCGTCCACTTCGGCGCGGCCAACTACGAGGCGCGCGCGTGGCTCAACGGAGCGGAACTCGGCGTGCACGAGGGCGGCTTCACGCCGTTCGACTTCGAGATCACCCGCCTTGTTAGGCCGGGCGCCAACGACCTCGTCGTCAAGGTCGACAACCGACGGCGCCCCGACGCGGTGCCGACGGTCAACTCGGACTGGTGGAACTACGGCGGCCTCACGCGCGAGGTCACGCTCGTCGAGACGCCCGCGACGTTCGTGCGCGACTACGTGCTGCAGCTCGACCCCGCGCACCCCGACCGCGCCCGCGGCTGGGTCCAGCTCGACGGACCGGCCCCGCGCACGCCCGTGACGGTTCGGATCCCCGCGGCGGGCCTCACGCAAACGGTCGTCCCCGATTCCGCGGGCCGCGCCGAGCTCACGCTCGACGCGCGGCGGCTCGCGCGCTGGTCGCCCGCGCGTCCGACGCTCTACGACGTCGAGGTCGCGACGGCGGACGAGACGGTGCGCGACCGGATCGGGTTCCGCACGCTCGCGGTGCGCGGCACGGAGATCCTGCTCAACGGCCGGCCGATCTTCCTGCGCGGGGTCGCCGTCCACGAGGAGGCGCCCTACGACGCGCGCCGCGCCTTCAGCCGCGACGACGCGCGCACGCTGCTCGGCTGGGTCCACGACCTCGGCGGCAACTTCGTGCGCCTCGCCCACTACCCGCACAACGAGGCGATGCTGCGCGCGGCGGACGAGCTGGGGCTGCTCGTCTGGGCCGAGGTCCCGGTGTACTGGACGATCGCGTGGGAGAACCCGGCGACGCTCGCCTCGGCGGAGCGGCAGCTCGGCGAGATGATCGCGCGCGACCGGAACCGCGCCGCGGTCGCCTTCTGGTCGGTGGCGAACGAGACGCCGCGCGACCCGAACCCCGAGTCCGGCCCGCGGCTCACCTTCCTGCGCGCGCTCGTCGCGCGCGCGCGCCTGCTCGATTCGACCCGCCTCGTCACCGCGGCGCTCGAACACCGCTACGCGACCCCGACGACGATCGCGATCGACGATCCGTTAGGCCGCTCGCTCGACGTCGTCGGCAACAACGAGTACCTCGGCTGGTACGACGGGCTCCCCGCGAAGGCGGACAGCATCGCGTGGACGAGCGCGTTCGACAAGCCGCTCGTGATGAGCGAGTTCGGCGGGGACGCGCGGCAGGGGCGGCACGGGCCCGCCGGCGAGCGGTGGACGGAGGAGTACCAGGCGGACTTATACGCGCACCAGGTGGCGATGCTCCGGCGGATCCCGTTCCTCGCGGGGATGACGCCGTGGATCCTGAAGGACTTCCGCTCGCCGCGGCGGCCGCTGCCGGGGGTCGAGGACTACTTCAACCGGAAGGGGCTCGTGTCGGAGCGCGGGGAGCGGAAGCAGGCGTTCGAGGTGCTGCGGCGGTTCTACGAGGAGCGGCGGGCGGCGCGGCCGGATCCGTGACGGGCTGCACGACAGGGCGGGCACGGCCGCGCCCCGCCGCATGCTGCGTCAGAGCCCGATTTCCTGCCGCCCCGCGTGCAGCGGCACGCGCCGCCCGCCCCACACGAACTCCCCCGTGAGCCCCGGCGGCAGCGCCACCTCCGCGCGGATGCCGCCCGCGCCGACCCGCGCGAGGCGCACGTCGATGTCCCCGCGCGGGTGCGGCACCCGCCCCGCGGCGCGCCGGAGCGGGCCCAGCGCCGGCGCGATCCGCACCGTGCGGAAGCCCGCGCTCGCCGGCCTAACGCCGAGCACCATGGCGAGGAGCCCGTAGTTCGGGTGCGCGGCCCAGGCGTGCGTGTCGGAGCGCGTGGGGTCCGGCTGCTCGGGGGTCGAGGTGAGGCCGAGGGCGAGCATCCCGCGCCAGGGCGCGAGCCGCTCCACGTAGCGGTCCCCGAGCCCCGCCGCGGCCATCGCCTCGAACACGTAGAAGCCGAAGTAGTACGTCGCCTGCACGAGCGAGGGGTCGTCGAGCACGCGCGCCATCACGCCTCGCTGGTCGGCGGCGGGCACCGCGCCGGCGAGCACGGCGAGCGCGTTCGTGTGCTGGCTGAAGCCCGGGGCGCCGGTCCGCAGGCCCCCGTTAGGCGTCGGCTCGGTGAGCGACGCCTCCGCCGCGTCGCGGAACAGCCCGCGCGCCGCGTCCCACGCCCGCGCGCGCACCGCGGCGACGAGCGAGTCGGCGCGGGCCTGGTACGCGGCCGCCGTCCCGGGCGCGCCGACGTCGGCCTCGACCTCCGCCGCGCGGCGCAGGGCGTATGCGTAGAGCAGGGTGATCGCGGCGGAGTGCCCCGCCCGCGCGCCGGGCGGCACGCCGCCCTCCCACTCGCGCGCCCAGTCGAGGTAGTTCCAGTACGGCATCGGACCGAGCATCCCCGTCGAGTCGACGCGCGCGGCGTACCAGTCGAGCACCCCGCGCACGCCCGCGAGGCGGGCCCGGACGAACGCGGGGTCGTCGCGGTGCTCGTGGTAGTCGCCGACCATCAGCACGTAGACGAGCGAGAAAGGCGGGATCAGCTGCGTGATCGCCGACGGGTAGCGGCTCGTCGTGAGCCCCTCGGGCGACCGCGAGGCGTCGAACGCCTCGATCGCCTGCCGCACGAGCCGGTCGTCGCCGCTCAGGTACAGCGAGAGCAGCGCCTGCACGCGCGTGTCGCCCACGTACTGGAGCTGCTCGTAGTACGGCGTGTCCATGTACGTCTCGAAGGCGCCGAGCCGCACGCCGTTCCAGTCCATCCGCCACACGTCGGCGATCCACGGCAGGTCGCCGGCGAAGCGCGCCCGCTCGCGCAGGGGATAACCGGTGAAGACGCCGTGGACGTCGTGCACGACCAGCGGCGTGTCGCCGGTCGTTAGGCCGAGCTCGACGTAGCGGAAGGAGCGCCAGTAGAGCGGGCGGAAGCGCTCGCGCGCGCCGCCGGGCCGGAACTCGTCGCGCACGCCGCGCACGGTGCGCCCCTCGACGCTGTCGCGGTGTCCCTTCTGCCCCGCCGAGTCGACGAGGGCTTCGGCGTAGGTGAGCGTGACGGTGCTTCCCGCGCCGCCGCTCACCTCGACCGTCGGGTAGGCGTTGGTCGTGTGCGCCTGGTCGAGTAGGAGCGTCGCGCGGGTGTGGGCGGGGACGACGAGGTCGCCCGTGCCGCGCAGGAAGCCGCCGAGGTCGGCGGGGCGGGCGGGGATCCCGGTCACGCGCCGCACGGTGGCGAGGCGTTGCGGCACCTCGTCCATCGCCGGGATGTCGCGCGGCACGAGTTGCCAGCCGAACACCTCGCCGCCGCCCAGGGCTTCGCCGCGCACGTTGAACCGGCCGACCACCGCGGTCCCCGACGGGACGTCGAAGGCGGCGAGCGGCGCCGCCGGGGCGCGCGGGGGCGGCGCGGCGACGGGTAGCCAGCGCGCGTCGTCGTAGTCGGGCCGCTCCCACCCCCACGGGTAGCGCGCGCCATCGACGCGCTCGCCGGGGACCGCGGCGTAGTAGTCGCCGACGGTGGCGTTCGTGACGACGAGCGGCGCGTAGGCCGAGTCGCGGAGCAGGCGCCACCCGGGGCCGGTGTTCGCGAGCGCGGCCTCGCGCGTGCCGTCGCCCTGCAGCACGAAGCCCGCGCGGTAGCTGTGTTGGGCGACGGGGCGCACGTACCCCCAGTTCCAGACAACCGCGGCGATCACGTTGCGCCCGGCGTGCAGGTATGGCGCGAGGTCGAGCGTTTCGTAGCGCCAGTGGGCCACGTCGGCGCGCTGCGGCCCCGACAGCACGTCGGCGCCGTTCACGTACAGCCGGTACCGGTTGTCGGCCGACACGTGCACGACGAAGTGCGCCGGCCGCTCGGCGAGGGCGACGGCGCGGCGGGCGTGGAAGACGATGAACGAGTCGGGCGGGGTGCCCGGGGGGGCGATCCAGCTCGCGCGGGAGGCGGCCGGGAAGGGCGGGGCGGGTTGCGAGGGCGCGCGGCGCGCCGCCACCAGGATGCCTAACGCGAAGCCCGACGGAAGCGCGACGCGTGTAAGGCACAGGGCGCGGGACACGTTAGGTCGGTTACTGAAGCTTCTGGATCCGTGACGAGTAGCAGCAACCGCCGACACAGCTCACCCACAGCCCCGAGTCGTGCAAGGGCATCTCGACGGGCTCTCGTGTCGTGACGGCGTGCTTCGGCGGGAATGTGGGGTGCGACCCGTCGCACAGCGAATCCGGCTCTTCGTGGATGCCCGGCAAGCGGCGTCCAGTATCGGGAAGTTGGCAGTAGGTGAGGTACGCGGCCTGGCCGACGGCTTGCGCTCCTCCATCGGGCGCGATCTTGTAGAACCAGAGACTACGGTACGGCGCGACTCGCGACCTCGGTCGTTTGCCGATGCCCACGAACAGGTAGGCCGTTTCGCCAGAGTCTAGCTGGAGCAGTGGGTAGCGTCCCAGCTTACGCGACGTCAGGTTCGTGACCGCCGCGACTGTGTGCCCCGACCGGGGCCCGCTGAAGTTCCACACATCGACCTTGTGCGCGTTCGCTTCCGGCACGATCCGCAGGTGGAAGGTGTCAGCTCGCCCCGGCGGTAGGAAAACGTCGATGATCTCCTTCGCGCTGTCGGCCGACCACGTCAGGCCGCCGAAGTACCGCTTCGTGTGTCCTACGTTCGCGCCGGGCTCTTCGTTGAGCGGCTCTGACTTATCCCGCGGGTGCGGCCGCGCGGATGCGGGACGCAGTGTCCCGCGACGGCCGCGCGCTGGACTGGGCGCCGGCGCGGCCGGCGGTCACCGACGCTGCGGCGCTGAGGACAATTGTTAGACAACGGAGCTGCGCATTAGTCATTGACCATCCCTCCGTGTGAGTGGTAGTGCGTGACAACCCGCGCGGGCCGCGCGGGATGGTCGGCCGCCGCCGCGAGCTGCCGCATGCGGTCGAGCAACTCCGAGAGCGGTCGGTCGCCGCCGCCCCAAAGGTCGAGCACCGCGCGCGACCAGCGTCGTGCCGCCGGCTGCTGGCCGGTTCGCGCGGCGAGTTCGGCCCGCAACGCCATCGAGCGGACGAGAGCGCCGACCCGAACCCCGTCGCGAAACGTCGAGAGCAGCGACGCCGAGAGCCCCCCAACTCGTTGTCGAGCGCCGCAGTCGCCCCGACCGTGTCGCCCACCGCGGCGCGGAGCCACACTTCCGGATAGACCACGTCCGCGGTGATATCGCCGGGAACCCGGTCGCGGCGCGCGGCCGCGGCCGAGTCCAGGATCGCGCGTACGCGGCCCAACTCGCCCCGCGCCAGGTGCATGGTCGCGCGGTGGAACGCGCCATCACCGGCGTCGACCGCCGCTGCTTCGGACGCCCCGAGCGACGGCGCCGCCATGGCGAGCGGGCGCTCGAGCACCGGAACGAGCATCGCGCGACGGCGCGACGAGGTCGCGGACCTCGCCCGGTACCCTCGCGAACAGGGCGCGCAAGGTGTCGGCCGGCGCGCCGACGGCCGAGTAGACGGCGAGCGCAACGGCCGTGTGCGCGAGCGCCGGGGGCGCGGTAGTGACTCGGCCGTCGGGCGAGGCGAGCCGGTAGTCGTCCACGAACGTCTGCGCGAGCGAGAGTGCCGTCCCGATGCGCCCGGTCAGCACGGCAAGCGGGATCACGCGTTCGGCGACCTCCTCCCGCGCGGCCCCGGTGAGCGTGCGCGGTCTGGGCCACGTCAGTATCGTGTCCGCGAGCGCCCGCGCCGCCGCGAATCGGGATGCCTTCATCAGCGTCCGGACCTCGGACGCGGCGACACCGACGTGTTCGACGAATGCTTCGGGCGACCCGTTCGGACCGTCGGCGCGTGGGGCGAGCAGGGTGCGCGCCACGCCCTCCTCACGCAATGCCGACTCGGCGCCGTCCGCGAGTTCGCCAGCGACGTCGAGGACCTCGGCGAATGCGGCGTGCGCGCGTGGATCGTCCGGCGCGACACGGACCCAGCGCGCGCACAGCGCCCGCACAATCCGGATATTGCGCGTGACAGCATCCTCGTCTCCGCCAGTCCCGGAAGTGGCGCCCGGCCGCGCCAGGTCGACGGGCCGCCACGGCACGAAGCTCAGCGTATCGTCTACCAGCGCGGGGTATGCGACGAGTCGCACCCGGGCAGGACCTGCGGTCCACCCGGACCGGAGCCGGTTGCGATCGAGGTAGCGGACGCCCATGATTCGCGGCACCAGCGCCGCGAACGTGTCGCCCATGTTAGGCGCCTCGGCCAGCGCCCTCTCGTACAGCACCGCCGCCTCGTGCAGGCTGCTGCGGAATCGATAACCCGATGGGCTCGTGGCGTCCTGCACGACTTCTTGGTCGGCCACGAGGCAATCGGCGAGCGCGACGTCCGTCACGCGGTCAGCGGCGACCGCGGCGGCGGTCGCGCGGGCGGCACGCCAGAGCGGGCACGCTTTTGCGGGTCCGCCGTCCGCCATCGCCACGAGCGCCGCCGCGCGCGGACGCGCGCGTGCATCGATCCCCGCAGTGTCGCGCGCCGCGCGCCGCGCCAAAGCCTGCCAAGCGCTCGGCGGCGCGCCCCGGAGCGCCATCACCTGGGCGAGCCCGAGCGCGACGCGCGGGTCGGCCGAGTCGAGCGCGACGGCTCGGCGCAGGTCCGACTCGGCGCCGGCTCGGTCCCATCGGGCGAGCGCCGCACCCGCGCGGGCCTCGAGACGGCCGGGGGGCTCGCGAAACACAGACCAGAGCCAAGCTACGCCTAACGCAGCTATGACGGTCGCGATGCCGGCGGTAGTGGGCGCGCGGCGGGTAGCCCGCCGCCGCGGCGTGCCGCCGCCTCCGAGCACCGCGACAAACGCCTCGACGTCCGTGAATCGATCGGCAGGCACCGGCCGCAGCGCCCGCCCCAACGCCGCGTCCACGTGCTCCGGCACGCTCGGCCGCAGCCGCCTCACACTCTGCGGCTCGTGCGCCGCCTTCTGCCCGAGCACCGACTGCGGCGTCGGTCCCATGAACGGCGGCTGCCCCGCGAGCATTTCGTACGTCACCGACGCGAGCGCGTACAGGTCGCTCCGCGCGCCGAGGTGCCGGTCCCCGCACCCCTGCTCCGGACTCATGTACGCCGGCGTGCCCACGACGATCCCCGTCGACGTCAGCCGCTGCTCGTCGTCGGCCTCCAGCACCGCGCGCGCGATCCCGAAGTCGGCGAGGAACGCCCCGTCCGCCGAGAGCAGGATGTTCCCCGGCGTCACGTCCCGGTGCAGCACGCCGCGCGCGTGGGCGTGGCCCAGCGCCTCCGCGACCTGGCCCGTGATCCGCAGCGCGTCCTCGACGGGCAGCTGCCGCTCCCGCGCCAGCCGCTCGCGGAGCGACTCCCCGTCGACCCAGGGCGTGACGAAGTACGGCCGCCCGTCCGCCTCCGCCGACGTCGAGCAGGGGCAGGATGCGCGGCTGCCGGCACGACGCCGCGATGCGCGCCTCGCGCACGAACCGCTCGGCGTCGACCCCGTCCGCGAGCTCCGCGCGCAGCATCTTGACCGCGACCGGGCGGTCCACCCGCAGGTCGCGCGCGAGATACACGACCTCCATCCCGCCGCGGCCGATCTCGCGCTCGACCACGTACCGGTCCCCGACCGCGCGCGGCGGCGGCTCGTCGCGCGGCGCCGCGCGCCGCGCCCCGCCGTCCGGGTCCGACGTCGCGGGGGCGCCCGCGAGCGGGTCGCCCGTTAGGCGCCGGAGCGGCTCGAGCAGGAACCCGCCGCTCCGCTCGTGCACGGCGAGCAGCGACTCGACCTCCGCGCGGAGCGCCGCGTCGCCGCCGCACGCGTCCGCGACGAACGCCGCGCGCTCTGCCGACCGGCGCTCGAGCGCCTCGCCGAAGACCGCCTTGACGCGTTCGTAGCCCGCGGGCGCCGCGCGCTCGGGACCGTCGGCCACGCGCATCACGCCGGCTCGAGCTCGCGCCGCAGCCACGCCCGCGCCATCGCCCACTCCCGCGCCACCGTCGCCCGCGAGATCCCGAGCACCTCCGCCGTCTCCTCGACCTCGAGCCCCGCGAAGTAGCGCAGCTCGACCACGCGCGCCTGCCGCGGGTCGAGCGCGGCCAGCCGCGTCAACGCCTCGTCGAGCGCGACCACGTCGACGTCGCGCTCGGGCGCGGTCGCGGTGTCCTCCTCGAGCGGCACCGCGATCGCCGCGCCGCCGACGCCATGTCCTACGTGCTCTCGAGTTCGATCTCCCCCCGCAGCGTGCGCGCGCACTCCGTCTGGGTCGGCCTCAACGACAACCGGATCATCGTCCGCGGGACGAGTGGCCGGGACATCGACTGCTGGGTCTACGACGACGCGGGCCGGCTGGTCGACACCGACGAGACGTCCGTCTGCGTCCTCGACACGCCCGGCGTCGGAACGCACCAACTGGTCGTGCAGAACAACTCGGACCTCAGTTCGCACTACACCGTCTGGCAGAACGAGTGAGCGCGCGAGGCCGCAGCCGCACCGCGTACCCGCGGGGCGCCGGACTCCGGGGTCAACCCCGGGCTCGGCGCCCCGCGTCGCTATTGCCTAACAGTCGCTCATCGCCGCGGTAACAGGACGCGTCGAGCCCGGACGCGAGCGTTTCGACCACGCCTGCCCACCCCCGACTGCGCCCGCGGCCCCATCGCGCCTCCGCTGAAGCATTCGGCTTCTCTTCGCGGCGGCCGATGTCGCGCGCCCGGGGCAGACACGCGAGCGGTGGGCGGCCGGCGACGCGACGCGCGTCGGCCGCCCGGAGTCAGCCGTTCGGCACGAGCGCCGCGCGCACCCGCTGCGGTCGTACGTGACACGCGTCGCGGGTCACCGTCACGCCGCTCTTCGTCCACGTCCGGTATCCGGACCGGACGACCTCGATCGCGTACGTGCCGGCGCGCTCCCCCGCGGCCTCGCGCGAGTACAGCGACGTCGTGTCCGAACTGACCGCTTCGGCCGGGCGCAGCGAGTCGACGTAAGCGCCGTCGTGGACCGCGCCGCGCGCCCCGGCCGCGAGCGGCGCCCCCGACACCGAGTCGCGGATCTCGACGACCACGCCGTACGCGAACACCGCGGTGCAGATGACGCCGCCGTCGGGCGCGGTCGAACAGCCGGCGAGCAGGAGCGCGCCGAACACGGCGAGCGCGGAGTGGGAACGGTTGGGCATCGGCGGGTCTCCCGGACGGAGCGGCGCCTGAACACGCCGTGCGGACACTACCCGCCGCGCCGCATCCCCGTCACGTAGGCCGGCCGCGCGCGCACGGGCGGCGCGGCGTCGCGGCCTGCGGTCAGCTAATCCAGGTTCCGAGCACGCCGAACAGCAGCACGACGCCGAGCAGGCCGGCGGCGAGCGTCCCGACGACGGCGGCGAGGGCGCGCACGGTCCGCCACGGGCCGACCGCCTCGCGCGGGGCCAACGGCGCCGCGGCGGCGCGCTCCGCCACCTGACGCTCGGCGACGGCCCACGCGCCGAACGCGACGAAGCACAGTCCGACCGCCAGGAGCGCAGGCCAGCCGCGCGGCCGCCACAGCGCCGCCGCTCCGACGGCGAGGCCGCCGCCGAGCAGGTCGAGCGCGAGCCGGCGAGGCGTAACCGCCTGGGCGCGGGCGGCCAGCCACTCGGCAAGCGTGGCGTCGGAACGGAGCGCGGTGTTCACCATCGGAAGCGTCCCGGGGCGCGCGGGTACGGCGGTGCGGCGGGCGAGTGCTGACGACGTGCCCCGGGACACTGCGGCCCGCGCCATCCGTCGTCAAGCGGGAGCGGGCGCCGCGCCCGCCCCGCGTGGGTGGTGCGATATTGCGCGATCCCCGCCGGTCGTCCGCCCCGCACGCCGCGTCCGTGATCCGCCTGCCGCACGCCACCGCCCTCGTCACCGCCGTCGCGGGCTTCTTCGCGGCCGGGCGCCTGCCCGCACAGGCGCCCGCGTTGCCGGCGCCGGCGGACTCCGCACTCGGTGCCTACGTCGCGACCGTGCGGGCCGTCGACGCGCACGCGCACCCGATGCGCCCGGTCGCCCCCGGCGCGCCGCCGGACACCGAGTACGACGCGCTCCCGCTCGACGGCATCCCCCCGTTCGCCCTGCCCGCGCGGCTCCGCCCCGAGCACCCGGCGTGGCGCGCCGCGCGGCGCGCCCTTTACGGCCTAACGGCGGCCGACACCGGGCCGGCGGTCGCGGCCGCCGCGGCGCGCGTGCAGGCGCGCGAGGGCGCGCGCTTCCCGGCCTGGGCGCTCGACCAGGCCGGCGTGGACGTGATGCTCGCCAACCGCGTCGCGATGGGCCCCGGGCTCGACGCGCCGCGCTTCCGCTGGGTGACCTTCGTCGACGCGCTCATGCTCCCGCTCGACGTGCGCGGCGAGGCGGCGCGCTCGCCCGACGTGCGCCCGCTGTACCCGCGCGAGGCCGCGCTCCTCCGCCGCTACCTCCGCGACCTCAAACTCGCCGCGCTCCCTCCGACGCTCGACGACTACGTGCGGCGCGTCGTGGGCCCCACGCTCGACCGGCAGTGGCACGCGGGCGCGGTGTCCGTGAAGTTCGAGGCGGCGTACCTGCGGCCGCTCGACTTCGACGACCCCGACCCCGCGCTCGCGCGGCGCGTCTACGCCCGCTACGCCGCGGGCGGGACGCCGCCGCACGCCGAGTACAAGGCGCTCCAGGACTACCTGTTCCGCGAGATCGCGCGCGCGGCCGGGCGCCGCGGGATGGCCGTCCAGATCCACGTGCTCGAGCTGTTCGGCGGCTTCTACTCGCCGCGCGGGAGCGCGCCGCACCTCCTCGAGCCGGCGCTCAACGATTCGTCGCTCCGCGGAACGAATTTCGTCCTCGTCCACGGCGGGTGGCCGCTCGTCGCCGAGACGCAGGGGCTGCTCGCGAAGCCCAACGTGTACGCGGACGTGTCGATGATGGACCTCGTGGCCGAACCGGCGGTGCTCGCGGGCGTGCTCCGGCCGTGGCTCGGCGAGTGGCCGGAAAAGGTGCTCTACGGCAGCGACGCGTTCGACGGCGGGCCGGGGCAGGGGTGGGAGCAGGGCGCGTGGGTCGCGGCCGCCACGGCGCGGCGTGGGCTCACGCTCGCCCTCACCGGGATGCTGCGCGACGGCGAGGTGGACCGCGCGCGGGCCGAGCAGATCGCGCGGATGGTGCTGCGCGAGAACGCGCGCGCCGCGTACCCGCTGCTCCGGTAGCACGAGGGATCCGGCGCGGGACGCGTCCGCCCGGCCCGCATGTTGCGCCCGCGACGCGCGCCGTACTCCGCCAGCGCACGCACCCGGGAGACTCGACCGATGACTCCACAAGAACGCGACGTTCTGATGCCCCTCCTCAACCGCCTGCGGCAGACGCAGGCGGCGAACAAGGACGCCGAAGCCGACGGGCTGATCCGCCAGACGGTCCAGGCGCAGCCCGACGCGCCCTACATCCTCGCGCAGACGGTGCTCATGCAGGATTACGCGCTGCACGCCGCGCAGGACCGCATTCACGCGTTGGAGCAGCAGCTCGCGCAAACCCAGCAGCAGGGACAGCACGCGTCAGGCGGCGGCGGGTTCCTCGGCAGCCTGTTCGGTGGGGGTCGGTCGGCTCCGTCAACGCCGCAGCCGCCGCCCGGCTCCGGCGCGCCGTACGGGGGCGGGTACGCCCAGCCCAGCTATGGGTCGCAGATCGCGAGCGCGGTGCAGTCCGGCGCCGGCCAGCCGTCCTTCCTGCGGAGCGCCGCACAGACCGCGGCCGGAATCGCCGGCGGGGCCCTGCTCTTCCAAGGAGTCGAGAACCTGTTCGGCGGCCACGGCGGCGGCGGCCTGCTCGGCGGCGGCGGGAGCGGGTTCCTCGGCGGGGGCGGGAGCGGCCTGCTCGGCGACGCCGTTTCCGGCGGCACGGGCTACGGGGACGGCGGGCAGGGGCTCGCGTCGGTCGACAACTTCGCCGACAACGCCGGGCGGAGCGACGATGACCCGCCCACGGCGTACGACCCGGGCGGCGTGTCGGGCGGGGACACGGGGGGCTACGCCGACGACACCGCCTACCAACCGGGCGACTACCCGGCCGACGACTCCGACCAGTCCGGCTTCGCCGACACGGGCGACGACGGCGGCGGCGGCGACTTCGGCGGCGGCGATGACAGCTTCAACAGCTGACGCCGCCCCGGCGCCGGCGGACGCCTAACGCGTCCACGCCTCGGCGCGCCGAGGGCTCACCGGTACTGCGTCGCCTTCCGCTCCGCGGCACACGACGCCACGGGCGCTGGCTCGGCGCCGCCGTGGCCGTCGGACTCCACTACCCAGCAGTCCTCGAGCACGGAGCAGTAGCACACGCGCAGCGTGACCGCGAAGCGCTCGCGGTTAAAGGCCGAGAACAGCGCGCGCTGCCCCGTGTCGGGCGGGAGGACGAGAAAGTCCACGCTCCGCCCCGCGGTCAACACGCGCCCCGTGACGTCGCTCGTCGAGGTCGTGACCGAGTGCGCCGTGTCGACGGCGGCCAGGCAGCACGTCCGCAGCAGCTCGACCGCGCCCCGCATCGGCCGGCCCTTGTACGCGAGCCGGACGCTGCGCACGCGCGTGGGGCCGACGCCGGAGTTGTGCAGCGTGAGCGCGAGCCGGGGCTTCCCGTCGTCGCCCTCGTTGCTCGTGTCGAACTCGACGAGCGGCCACACGCTCGCCGCGAGCTGCCGGTCCATCACCTCGGCCTGGTGGCGGGCGATGAGCAGCGATCCGACGGAGACGACCACCGCGGTGAGCGCGGCGGACAGCTCGACCCACCGCGTCCGCCCGGCCTCAGGCGTCGCTGGCGGTGCGGCGGAGTCGCGGGGCGATGCGGAGGGCACGGCGCCAATCTGGACCGCCCGCGCCGGGGTTGGCAAGCGCCGCGGTCGCGAGTCGTTCTAGACTACGGGCGCGCCCACCCCACCCCCGCCACCACGCCCCGATGCCCCGCCGCCCGCGCCCCTCGCCCGCCGTCTTCGCGTTAGGCACGGCGCTCGCCGCCGCGCGCCCGGCGCCCGCGGCGGCGCAGTCCCCGGCCGCGCCCGCGCCGTTCCGGGTGGAAGAGACGACGATCGCCGAGCTCCACGCGGCCCTGCGCGCGGGCGCGCTCACCTGCCGCGACCTCGTCGACCGCTACCTGCGCCGCATCGCCGCCTACGACAAGAACGGCCCGGCCGTGAACGCGCTCGTCGTCGTCAACCCCGACGCGGGGCGCGTCGCCGACTCGCTCGACGCGCGCGCCCGCGCCGGCGGGCCGTTAGGCGCGCTCCACTGCGTCCCGGTGGTCGTGAAGGACAACTTCGAGACCGCCGGCCTCCAGACCACCGCGGGCTCGCTCGCGCTCGCCGGCTACGTCCCGACGCGCGACGCGACGATGGTGCGCCGCGTGCGCGAGGCGGGCGCGGTCGTGCTCGCGAAGGCCAACATGGCGGAGTTCGCGTTCACGCCCTACGAGACCGTCAGCTCCATCCTCCCCGGGTACACCAAGAACCCCTACGCCCTCGACCGCGTGACCGCCGGGTCGAGCGGCGGCACCGCGGCCGCCGTCGCCGCCAACCTCGGCGAGGTCGGCCTCGGCACCGACACCGGCAACTCGATCCGCGGGCCGTCGTCACACCAGGCCCTCGTCGGCATCCGCTCGACGATGGGGCTCACGAGCCGCGCCGGCGTCGTCCCCCTCAACCTCGCCTACGACGTCGCCGGCCCGATGGCGCGCACCGTCGCCGACGCGGTCGCGGTGTTCCAGGTCGTCGCCGGCCCCGACCCGGCCGACCCGACCACCGCCCCCGCCCGCGCGCACCCGCTCCCCGACTACGCGGCCGCGCTCGCCCCCGACGGCCTGCGCGGCGCGCGCATCGGCGTGCTGCGCCAGGCGTACGCGCGCCCGTCGGCCGACCCGGAGGTGCTGGCCGTCTTCGACCGGGCGGTCGCCGACCTGCGCCGCGCGGGCGCGGTCGTGCTCGACAGCGTGCCGATGCCCGGACTCGACTCGCTCCTCCGCGTCGAGACGGGGGACTGCAACCGCTTCAAGTACGACCTCGAGCGCTGGATGGCGAGCACCGGCGGGCGCACGCCCGTGCGCACCCTCGACGCCGTCGTCCGCTCGGGACGCTTTCATCCGTCGATCGAGACGCGCCTCACCGAGGCGCGGCGCGCGACTGTGCCGCCGGAGCGGAACCCGGCGTGCGCGGCGGAGGAGCGGCTCCGCGACGCGGTGCGCGCCGTGGTCCTGCGGGCGATGGACGGGTTCACCGTCGACGCGCTCGTCTACCCGACATGGAGCAACCCGCCCCGGCTCATCGGCGACCTGAACACGCCGGCCGGGGACAACAGCCAGATCTTCTCGCCGATCACGGGATGGCCGGCGGTCCAGGTGCCGATGGGCATCACGCGCGGCGCCTTGCCGGCCGGGATGACGTTCTTCGGGCGGGCGTGGAGCGAGGCGACGCTCTTCCGGCTCACCTACGCCTACGAGCAGGCGACGCGGCACCGTCGGCCGCCCGCGAGCACGCCCCCGCTGCGATAACCCCGGCCCCGGGTGACGCGCAAGCGCCGGCGCTCGTCGCACGGCGATGTCTACCGCCCGCTCCGCTCACGCCGGCCGCGTCCCGCGCTTCGTCCGCACGCGCCGCCTCGCGCACGTCGGCGCGGCGGTGTTCGCCGCGCTCCTCGGACGGGCCGCGCCGGCCGGCGCCCAGGCGCTCCAGTTCCGCCACCTCGGCGTCGACGACGGCCTGCCGAGTTCTCTCGTCAGCGACATGGTGCGCGACCGGCGCGGGTTCATGTGGATCGGCACCGCGAACGGCCTGAGTTGCTATGACGGACACCGCTTCCGCAACTACGCCCACGACCGTGCGAACCCGGCCAGCCTCCCGGGCGGCACCGTCGGGCAAGTCTACGAGGACCACGAGGGCACGCTCTGGGCCGTGACCCCCGGCGGCGTGAGCCGCTACGACGCCGTGCACGACGGCTTCGTCACGTTCATGACCCAGGCCCCCGCGGACGACGCCGCGCGGCTGCGTGCGGCGTCGCGGCCGTGGGTCGTGATGAGCGTCGTCGACGACGCCCGCGGCACGTTCTGGGTGGGCACGAGCGCGGGACTGTACCAGCTCGACCGGCGCACCGGCGCCGCGACGCGGGTCGCACTTCCGGGCGACGGCCGATCGGGCGCCGCGGTGCTGCCATACGTGACGACCCTTTACGCGGACCGCGAGGAGCGGGTCTGGGTGGGGACGCGGCGCGGCCTGTACCAACTCGACACCGCGGGCAAGCCGCCGCGCTACTACGCGGCCGAGCCGGCCCTTCCCGGCGGTCTCCCCGACACCGTGGTTCGCACGCTCGCCGAAGACTCGGCAGGCGGCCTGTGGGTCGGCACGAACTACGGCGGGCTCGCGCGGCTCACCGCGCAGCAGATTGCCGCGGGCACGGGGCGGTTCGAGCGCTTCCGGCACGACTCGGCCGACCCGCGCAGCCTGACGAAGGACCGCGTCATCCGGATCGTCGCCGACCACTCGGGGGCGGGGCTGTGGGTGGGTACCGAGAACGGCGGGCTGGATTATCTCGACTTCGCGACGCGCCGCTTCGTTCACTACCGCTTCGACCCGAACCGGCCGTCCGGGATCGGCAGCAACTCGATCTGGTCGCTCTACCAGGGCGAGGACGGGGCCGTCTGGGTGGGCACGTTCACCGGCGGCCTCGACGTGTCGACCCCGAACGGCGGCGCGATCCGGCACTACGGCACGATCGCCGGCGACTCGACGAGCCTCAGCTACAACGCCGTGCCGGGCTTTGGCGAGGACCGCGCGGGACACATCTGGGTGGCGACCGACGGCGGGGGGCTCAACCGCTTCGACCCCGCGACCGGGCGCTTCACGCGCTACACGCCGCAGAACACCGAGCTCAACGCCGAGGCGGTGCTCAGTGTGCTCGAGGACCACCGCGGCGAGCTGTGGGTGTCGACGTGGGGCGGCGGGATCAGCCGCTTCGACCCGCGCCGCCGCCGCTTCCGCGCGTACTCGACGCCCAACAGTGACATCCACGCCGCCAACCTCTACGAGGTCATCGAGGACCGGGCCGGGCGGCTGTGGATCGGGACCGACAACGCGGTCGTGGCGATGTTCGACCGCGCGCGCGAGGCATTCACCGTGCAGTACTCCGTGGCCGCGCCGGGGCTGGAGCCGTCGTCGGTCCTTCTGCTGCGCGAGCTGCGCGACGGGACGTTCGCGGTCGCGCTGCGCGACGGCGGGGTCGCCGTGCTCGACCCAGCCACGGGCGCCACGCGGCACTACGTCGCGGGCCCCGTGGCGGGCGGGCGCGGGCTGGCGAGCAACAGCGTGTACGCGCTGCTCGAAGGCGAGCCGGGCGTGCTCTGGGTGGGCACGGGCGAGGGGCTGGACCGGCTCGACCGCCGCACCGGCCGCTGCACGCACTACGGCGAGGCCGACGGCCTGCCGAGTGCGGCCGTCGAGGGCATCCTCGCGGACGACACCGGACGGTTGTGGATCAGCACCGACCGCGGGATCAGCCGCTTCGACCCGCGCGCGCCGCGCGGGCGGGCGTTCCGCACGTACACGCGGGCCGACGGCGTGCAGGGGGGCGAGTTCCTCATGCGCTCGGCGTTCCGCGCGCACGACGGGACGCTGTACTTCGGCGGGAACCAGGGCTTCACGGCGATCCGCCCCGACCGCGTGGTGGAGGAGGCGCGGCGCCCGATGGTCGCGATCACCGGACTACAGCTCTTCAACCGGCCCGTCGCGGTCGGGGCGCCGGGCTCGCCGCTCGCGCGCGCGCTCGAGGCGACCGACGAGCTGACGCTCACGCACGCGCAGAACGTCGTCACCTTCGAGTTCGCCGCGCCCGACTACTCGGCGCTGGAGAAGACGCGCTACGCCTACCGGCTGGACGGGTTCGACGCGGTCTGGCAGGAGGTCGGGCACCAGCACAGCGCGTCGTACACGAACCTCGCGCCGGGGCGCTACACGTTCCGCGTCCGGGCGAGCGCCGGCGCCGGCACCTCGGACGACGACGAGGGGACCGCGCTGCGCCTCGTGATCACGCCGCCGGTCTGGGGGACGTGGTGGTTCCGCCTGCTCGCGGCCGGCGCGGGCGCGTTCGCCGGGTGGCGCCTGATCCGCTTCCAGCAGCGGCGGCGGATCGAGATCGCGCTCGGCCGGCAGGCGCTGCGCGACCCGCTCACCGGGCTCGCCAACCGCGCGCTCTTCCGCGACCGGGTCGAGCACGCGCTCGCGCGCCTCGCGCGCCACGGGGCGCCGTCAGCCGGCGGGGCGGGGGCGCGGGTCGCCGTGCTTTTCCTCGACCTCGACAACTTCAAGACGGTCAACGATTCGTTAGGCCACCACGCGGGCGACGGGCTGCTGTGCGCCGTCGCCGCGCGGCTGCTCAACGCGACCCGCGGCTGCGACACGGTCGCCCGGCTCGGCGGCGACGAGTTCGCCGTGCTGCTCGAGAACGCGCGCGGCGCGGGGGACGCGCACGCGGTGGCCGAGCGGATTGCCGCGGCGCTGCGTGTGCCGGTGCCGGTCGGGGCCGGGCCGGCGGGGGCCGGGCCGGCGGGGACCGGGGCGGCGGGGACCGGGGCGGCGGAGGCGCGGGTCGGCGCGAGCATCGGGATCGCGTTCGCCGAGCCGGGGGTCGACACCGACGTGCTGCTGCGCAACGCCGACGCCGCGATGTACCGGGCGAAGGCGGAGGGGAAGGGGCGCCACGCCGTCTTCGACCCGGCGCTCGTCGCGGCCGCGGCGGAGCGGCTGGAGCTGGAGCGCGACCTCGCCAACGCGCTCGTCGGCGGCGGCGAGTTCGCGCTCGTCTACCAGCCGATCGTCTCGCTCGCCACAGGGGCGGTGACGGGGGCCGAGGCGCTGCTGCGCTGGCGCCACGCCACGCGGGGCGTCGTGAGCCCGGCGGACTTCATCCCGCTCGCCGAAGCGTCGGGGCTGATCGTCGAGCTCGGCCGCTGGGTGCTGGAGGAGGCCTGCCGCGCCGCGGCGGGGTGGCCGCCCGGGGCCGAGGGCGCGCCGGTCGGCGTGACGGTCAACGTCTCGGGGCGCCAGCTGCTGCACCCCGCGCTCCCCGCGCACGTGGCCGGCGCGCTCGAGCGCTCGGGGCTCGCGCCGTCGCGGCTCACGCTCGAGATCACGGAGAGCGTGCTGATGCACGACACCGACGGCACGCTCGCGGTGCTCCGCGCGCTCAAGGCGTTAGGCGTGCGCCTCGCGGTCGACGACTTCGGGACGGGCTACTCGTCGCTCCGCTACCTGCAGCAGTTCCCGGTCGACGTGCTGAAGATCGACAAGAGCTTCGTCGACGGGGTCGCGCGCGGCGGCCCGCAGGGCCAGCACGACGCCGCGCTCGCGCGCACGATCGTCGCGTTAGGCGAGATGCTCGCGCTGCGCACGGTCGCCGAGGGGGTGGAGCACGCCGAGCAGTCGGAGCTGCTGCGGACGATGGGGTGCGACTTCGGGCAGGGGTACCTGTTCGCGCGGCCGCTCGACGGGGAGGGGCTGAGGGGGCTGCTAGAAAGGGGAGAGCCGGTCGCGGTGGGGGTCTGACGCGTTGCGGCGCGGGTCGTTCGGGGCAGCTGAGGCGACAGGCAGGGCGGAGCTGGACGAGCGCGCCAGGTGGACGCACGCGGGCAGGTCGTTGGGGCGGTTCCGGGCGGAGCGGGGCAGAGTGGGCGGGGCGGACTCACGGGACGGGAACAGCGGCTGAATGAACGACAGGGGTTGGCCGGTCCCCGGCCGTGCCCGCCCCGAACGACCCGCGCCGCCAACGATCAGAAGCTCGGCGGCCGCTCCCCGGCAACGCCGGCCGCCCGTTCGAGCGCGAGTCCCACCCGCGCGATCGTCCCCTCGTCGAACAGCCGCCCGATCAACGTCACGCCGTGCGGCACCCGCCGCGGCGGGTCGAACTTGGGGAGCGGGTGCGCCGGGTCCGGCGCCCAGTCGCTCCGCGCCTCGCCCACCCGCACGAACCCGGTGCGCAGCGTGAGCGACGGGTGCCCGGAGTTGTTCGAGATGACGAGCATCTCGTCCCGGAGCGACGGCACGAGCAGCAGGTCCACCTCGGACATCACGCGCGCCATCTCGGCGGCCACCATGCGGCGCAGGCGGTCGGCCTGGACGAAGTCGACGGCGGAGAGGAAGCGCGACTCGCGGAAGAGGTTGGGCCACGCGTCGGGCACCTGCGCGCGGAGCTGGTCCGCGCGCCCGCTGAGCGTCAGCTCCTCGAACGCCGCGGCCGCCTCGGCGAAGAGGATCAGGTTGAGCGAGTCGTAGGGCCAGTCGGGGAGGGCGACCGGCGTGGGGACCATGCCTAACGTCTTCACCGATTCCAGCGCCGCCCGGTCGACGTCGGTCGCGGGGGCCTCCCGCATCCACGCGGGGACGTAGCCGACGCGCAGACCCTTGACGGGCGCGCCGGCGTCGAAGTCGAGGCGGCTCGGCACGCTCGCCGCGTCGCCGGCGTCGGGGCCCGTGATGGCCTGCAGTACGAGCATCGCGTCCTCGACCCCTCGCGTCATCGGCCCGAGCTTGTCGAGCGACCAGGCGAGGGTCATCGCACCGGTGCGCGCGACGCGACCGTAGGTGGGGCGGAGCCCCGTGACGCCGCAGCGCATGCTCGGGCTGATGATGCTCCCCCCGGTCTCGCTCCCGACCGAGAAGCCGACGAGCCCGGCCGCGGTCGCCGCGCCCGGCCCCGCGCTCGACCCCGAGGCGCCCTCCTCGAGCAGCCAGGGGTTCATCGTCTGGCCGCCGAACCAGACGTCGTTGAGGGCGAGCGCGCCGAGGCTCAGCTTGGCGACGAGCACCGCGCCGGCGGCCTTGAGCCGGGCCACCACCGCCGAGTCCGCGTTAGGCACCCGGTCCCGGAACGGCTCGGCGCCGTAGGTCGTGCGGATGCCCGCGGTGTCGAGCAGGTCCTTCACCCCGTACGGGATCCCGTGCAGCGGGCCGCGGTAGCACCCCGCGGCGATCTCCGCGTCCGCCCGGCGCGCCTCCGCGAGCGCGACGTCGGGCGTGAGGGTGATGACGCAGCGGAGCTTCGGGTCGAAGCGCCGGATCCGCTCGAGGTAGATCCGCGTGAGGCGCTCGGAGGTGAACCGGCGCGTCTCGATCCAGCGCGAGAGCCGCGTGAGCGGCGCGAAGGCGACGTCGGCGTCGCTCGCCGGCACGGGGCCGGGGTCGGCGGCGCTGCGCACGAAGTGGTCGCGCGCCGGGCCTGTCGGCTGGCCCGCGATCGACGCGGGCTCCCAGCGCGTCGCGGGCGCGAGGCCGGCGTCGAGCGCGACCCGCTTCGGGCCCGTGCGCCGCTCGAGCAGCGGGGCCATCGACGTGCGCCAGCTGTCGGCCGCCATCCGCCGCTGCGCGTCCGTCAGCTGCACCTGCGTCAGCTTCTCCGCCTCGGCGAACGTCGCCGTCGACACGGGCGGGCCGACGGGCGGCGCGGTGTTGAAGGCCGGGGGCGCGCCGGGCGTGGCGCCGGCGGGGGGCCCACCGGCGGGCGGCCCGCCCGCGGTGCCGGGCGCGGGCTGGGTGGCGGGCGGCTGCCCGGCGCCGCGGCACGCGGCGAGCGCGCCGGCGAGGCCGACCGGGGCGTGGACGAGGAACTGGCGGCGGGTGTTCACGAGCGGAAGGAGGACGGGCGTGGAGGCGGACGAACGCGGGCGGAGGCGGCACCGCGACGCGCATGTACGCGGATGTATATGCGGGCCGATGCGCGCGTGGATACGCGGCCGGCGGCGCGAACGCTCGTCCCGCGTGTTGCGCGGACCGGGCCACAGCGGGGCGCACGGCCCGCGCGGCGCGGCTGCCCCGCCCCGCGCGGGCCGAGCCCGCCGCGTGCACGCCGTTAGAGTTCACCGGCGCCCGACTCACGCCCCCCCCGACCGGAGACCCCCGTGACCGCCACGCAGCGCCCCGACGTCGTGTCCTTCCGCCCGCGCGCCGCGACGGCCCCCGCCGCCCCGGCCGGCCTCACCGCGCGCGAGCACATCCGGACCGTCATCGTCGACGACCACGACGACATCGCGCGCCTCGTCGCGGGCCGCATCGCCGACCTGATTCGCGAGCGCCGCGCCGAGGGGCGCCGCACTGTGTTAGGCCTCGCCACCGGCTCGACGCCGATCGGCGTCTACCGCGAGCTGATCCGCATGCACCGCGAGGAGGGGCTGAGCTTCGCCGACGTCGTGACGTTCAACCTCGACGAGTACTACCCGATGGCGAAGGACAGCCTCCACGCGTACCACCGGTACATGTGGGAGAACTTCTTCGACCACGTCGACGTCGACCCCGCCAACGTCCACCTCCCCGACGGCACCACGCCGCGCGACCGCCTCGACGAGGCGTGCCTGCAGTACGAGGCGGCGATCGCCGACGCGGGCGGGATCGACTTCCAGCTGTTGGGCATCGGCAAGACGGGGCACATCGGCTTCAACGAGCCCGGCTCCGGCGTGGAGAGCCGCACGCGCCTCGTGCACCTCGACCGCGTCACCCGGCTCGATGCGGCGGCCGACTTCTTCGGCGAGGAGTACGTGCCGCGCGAGGCGGTGACGATGGGCGTCGCGACGATCCTCGCCGCGCGCGAGATCGCCATCCTCGCCACCGGCGAGCACAAGGCGGCGATCGTGCGGCGCGCCGTCGAGGGCGAGGTCGACCTCGAGGTCGCGGCGACCTTCCTCCAGCGGCACCCGGACGTCGCCTTCTACGTCGACCGCGCCGCCGCGGCCGACCTCACGCGCGTCGCCACGCCGTGGCTCCTCGACGAGGTGCAGTGGACGGAGGAGCTGATGGTGCGCGCGGTCGTCTGGCTGTCGCTCGCGACGGGGAAGGGGATCCTCAAGCTCACGCAGCGCGACTACGCGGACCACCGCCTCTCGTCGCTCGTCGCGCGCCACGGGTCGCCGGGCGCGGTGAACGGCGCGGTGTTCAACCTGTTAGGCGCCAAGATCCGCGGCAAGAGCAAGCTGCCGCATGGCCGCCGCGTCGTCTGCTTCTCGCCGCACCCCGACGACGACGTGATCTCGATGGGCGGCATCCTGCACAAGCTCGTCGAGAACGCGAACGACATGACCGTGGCGTACATGACGAGCGGCAACATCGCCGTCTTCGACCACGAGGCGCGGCGCTACGTCGAGTTCATGCGCCGCATGGACGCGGCGCGCGGCACGGGGGGCGAGGCGCTGCGCGCGTTCGCCGACCGCGTGCTCGACTCGCTCGCGCGCAAGCGCCCGGGCGACGTCGACATCCCCGAGGTGCAGGACCTGAAGCGCGTCATCCGCGAGGCCGAGGCGATCAGCGGCATCGAGGTGATGGGGCTCGCGCGGAGGAACGCGCGCTTCCTCGACCTGCCCTTCTACCAGACGGGCCGGGTGCGCAAGGACCCGATCGGCCCGGCCGACGTGGCGGTCGTGCGCGCGCTCCTCGAAGAGCTGCGCCCCGAGATGATTTTCGTCGCCGGCGACCTCTCGGACCCGCACGGCACGCACCGCATGTGCAAGGAGGCGATCGACCGTGCGTTAGACGAGCTGCGCGCGGCCGGCGGCCCCGTCCCCGAGGTGTGGCTCTACCGCGGCGCGTGGCAGGAGTGGCCGGTGACCGAGGCCACGGTGCTCGTGCCGATGTCGCAGGAGGAGCTGCGCGTGAAGATCCAGGCGATCTTCAAGCACCAGTCGCAAAAGGACTCGGCGCCCTTCCCGGGGCAGGACGAGCGCGAGTTCTGGCAGCGCGTCGAGCAGCGCAACAAGGACACGGCGCACACGCTCGACCGGCTGGGGCTGGCCGAGTACTTCGCGATGGAGGCGTACGTGGTGGCGGATGCGGCGTAAGGCGAGTCCGGTGGCGGGCGCGCTCGGCACGGCCCTGCTCGTCCTCACCGCGGGCGCCGCGGCCGGCGCGCAGTCGGCCGCCGACACGGCGGTGGTCGACAGCGCCGGCGCGATCGCCGTGATCCCGCGCCCCGCGCGGCTCGAGGCCGGGCGCGGGCGGTTCGTGCTCACCGAGCGCACGGTGGTCTGGACCGACGCGGCGGGGGAGGCGGTGGCGCGGCAGTTCGCGCGCGACCTCGAGCCGGCGACCGGGTTCGCGCTCGCGGTGCGCGTCGGCGGCGCCGTGCCCGCGGGCGCGGTCGTCTTCCGGCGCGACCCCTCGCTCCGCCGGCTCGGCCCCGAGGGGTACGCGCTCGACGTGCGGCCGGGCGGCGTCGTGGCGCGCGCGCCCGAGGCGGCCGGGCTTTTCTACGCCGTGCAGACGATGCGGCAGCTGCTGCCGCCCGCGGCCGGGCGCGCGGCGCCGATCGCGCCGGGGCCTAACGTGACCTGGGGCATGCCCGCGGTACGGGTCGAGGACGCGCCGCGCTTCGCCTGGCGCGGCGCGCACCTCGACGTCGCGCGCCACTTCATGCCGAAGGCGTTCGTCGAGCGCTACATCGACCTCATCGCGCGCTACAAGATGAACACCTTCCACTGGCACCTCACCGACGACCAGGGGTGGCGGTTCGAGGTCAAGAAGTACCCGCGCCTCACGCAGGTCGGCGCGTGGCGGGCGCAGTCGATCGTCGGGCGGCAGCACCTGCAGCGCGACACGACGCAGTGGCGCTACGACGGCGAGCCGCACGGCGGCTACTACACGCAGGACGACGCGCGCGAGGTCGTCGCCTACGCGCGCGCGCGCTTCGTCACGGTCGTGCCCGAGATCGAGATGCCCGGCCACGCCGTCGCGGCGGTCGCCGCCTACCCGGAGCTCGGCCTAACCGGCGCGCCGACCACCGTCGCGACGCGCTGGGGCGTCTTTCCCGAGATCCTCAACGCGCGCCCGGCGACCGTGCGCTTCATGCAGGACGTGCTCACCGAGGTGATGGGCGTCTTCCCCGGCCCGTACGTGCACGTGGGCGGCGACGAGGCGAACAAGGCGAAGTGGAAGACGGACCCCGAGATCCAGGCGCGCATCCGCGAGCTGGGGCTCAAGAACGAGGACGAGCTGCAGAGCTGGTTCATCCGCCAGATGGACGCGTTCCTCACCGCGCACGGCCGGCGGATGGTCGGGTGGGACGAGATCCTCGAGGGCGGCCTCGCGCCGAACGCGGTCGTGATGTCTTGGCGCGGCACCCGCGGCGGAGTCGAGGCCGCGCGCGCCGGGCACGACGTCGTGATGACGCCCACCAGCCACACCTACCTCGACTACTACCAGTCGCGCGACATGGCGGCCGAGCCGATCGCGCTCGGTGGGTACCTCCCGCTCGACACGGTCTACGCGTACGACCCCGTGCCGGCCGAGTTGGGGCCGCGGGAGGCGCGGCACGTGCTCGGCACCCAGGCGCAGCTCTGGACCGAGTACGTGCGGGATCCGCGGAAGGCGGAGTACATGCTGTTCCCGCGCGTGTCCGCGCTGGCCGAGGTGGCGTGGACGCCCAAGGACCGGCGCGACTTCGCCGACTACCGGCGGCGGCTCGCGGTGGAGCTGGAGCGGCTGCAGGCGATGGACGTCAACTTCCGCCCGCTCGCCGGGCCGGTGCGGCCGTGAGCGCGGGCGCGAGCGGGGACGCCCCGCGCTACGTCGTGGGGGTGGACCTCGGGGGGACGAACATCAGCGTGGGCGCGGTCGAGGCGGCGAGCGGGCGCGCGGTGGCCGTGCACACGGGGCTCACGCGGGCGGATCTCGGCGCCGCGGCCGTCGTCGACCGGATCGTCGGGATGATCGAGACGACGCTCGTCGGCGCGATGGCGGCGGAGGGCGTGCCGCGCGCGGCGTTCGCGGGGGTCGGCGTGGGCTCGCCGGGCGCGCTCGACCGGGCGCGCGGGGTCGTCGTCGTCGCGCACAACCTCGGCTGGCACGACCTGCCGCTGCGCGCGCTGATCGCCGAGCGGGTGGGGCTGCCGGCGGCGCTCGACAACGACGCGAACTGCGCGACGTTAGGCGAGTGGTGGACGGGGGCGGCCCGGGGCGCGCGCCACGTCGTCGGGATCACGCTCGGGACGGGGATCGGGGGCGGGCTGATTCTCGACGGCCGGCTCTTCCACGGCGCCTCCGACGTGGCCGGCGAGGTGGGCCACACGACGATCGAGACGGCGGGGCGGCGGTGCACCTGCGGCAACTACGGCTGCCTGGAGGCGTACGCGTCGGGGCCGAACATCGCGCTGCGGGCGCGCGAGGCGCTCGAGGTGCAGGACGAGGCGGCCGCGCCGTCGATCCTCCCCGACCTCGCGGGCGGGGACCCGGCGCGGATCACGGCCGCGACGGTGTACGACGCGAGCGACCGAGGCGACGCGCTCGCGCGCGAGGTGGTGCGCGACACGGCCCGCTTCCTCGGCGCCGGGGTGGCGAACCTGCTGAACGTGTACAACCCGGACGTCGTGGTGCTCGCGGGCGGGGTGGCGCGCGCGGGCGAGGCGCTCTTCGGGCCGCTGCGGGCGGAGGTGCGGCGGCGGGCGTTCCGGCCGGCGGTCGAGGCGGCGCGGATCGTCCCGGGCGCGCTCGACGGCACGGCGGGGGTGGTGGGGGCGGCGCGGATGTTCCTGGAGCAGCGGGCGTTGGATTAGCGCGGGCCGCTCCGGCCCCCTTGTCTAACGCCGGCCGCCGGGGGCGGCGCGGGGCTCCCCGCCGCCGGTCACTCCCGCATCCAGTGACAGGTATACCCGCCCGGATTCCGCTGCAGGTAGTCCTGGTGCTCCCGCTCCGCGCTGTACCACGTGGCCGCGGGCTCGATCGTCGTCGTGACCGGCCGCCGCCACCGCCCCGATGCGTTCACGCGCTCGATCACCCGCCGCGCGGTCGCCTCCTGCTCGGGGCTCTGCGGGAAGACGGCCGAGCGGTACTGCGTGCCGACGTCGTTCCCCTGCCGGTTGAGCGTGGTCGGGTCGTGCAGCTTGAAGAACCAGTTCTCGAGCAGCGACTCGTAGCTCAGTACCGACGGGTCGAAGGTGATGCGCACCGACTCCGCGTGTCCCGACTTGCTGTCGTGCGTGTCGTGGTAGCGCGGGTTCTTGAGCCAGCCGCCAGTGTAGCCGACGTCGGTGTCGAGCACGCCGGGCACGGCGCGCAGGATCTCCTCGACGCCCCAGAAGCAGCCGCCGGCGAGCACGGCGACTTCGGTCTGCCGGCCCGCGGCGACGGGAGGGGTGGTCGTGACGTACTCGGTGCTCATGATCGGGGGAGCAAAGGGTCGGGTCGCGGCGGGCGTCGTGCACGCGCCGCACTACACAGCAGTACCCGGACGCGAGCGCGGCGGTTCGTGTTCCCGTTCAGATTTCGCGCCTCCGGCGTTCGGAGCTCCCGGTGGGCAGATCTACCCAGTCGCACGTCCGTCCAGCGCACGCCATGCCTTCCCGCCGTCCCACGTCATGGGCACTCCCCGCGCTCGTGCTCGCCGCGCTGTCCGCCGGCCGCGCGGCGCGGGCGCAGCTGACGATCCGCGTGACGGGCGTGCCGGCCGTCACGGGGCCGAACGCCGTCATCCACGTCGCGGGCACGTTCAACGGGTGGAATCCGGCCGCGCCGGACGCCGTACTCGCGGCGCGGCCGGACGGCGGGTACGCGCTCACCCTCCCCGACTCGGTGCGCGGAGCGGTCGCGTTCAAGTTCACCCTCGGCTCGTGGAAGGCCGTCGAAGTCGCGGCCGGCGGCGGCGACGTCGCCAACCGCACGATCCTCGTCCCCGCGACCGGCGCCATCACCTACACGGCGACCATCGCCGCGTGGCGGGACAGCACGGCCTCCGTCGCGCCGAAGCCCTCCACCGCCTCGCCCTCCGTCTCGACCCTCGGCGACAGTGTCCTAATTCCGCAGCTGGGCCGCACGCGCCGCGTCTGGCTCTACCTCCCGCCCGGCTACGCGAGGTCGGCGGCGCGCTACCCCGTGCTCTACCTGCAGGACGGGCAGAACGTCTTCGACGCCGCGACGAGCTTCGCCGGCGAGTGGGGGGTCGACGAGTCGCTCGACTCGCTCCGCGCGCTCGGCGATCCGGGGGCGATCGTCGTCGCCGTCGACAACGGCGGGTCGCACCGGCTGGACGAGTACGACCCGTGGAAGAGCGCCGACCCGCGCTACGGCGGCGGGGAGGGGGACGCGTACGTCGACTTCCTCGCGCGGACGCTCAAGCCGTACGTCGACGCGCACTACCGCACGCGCCCCGACCGCGAACACACCGGAGTCCTCGGCTCGAGCATGGGCGGGCTGATCTCACTCTACGCCGCGCTCAAGTACCCCGAGGTGTTCGGCCGCGCGGGGGTGTTCTCGTGCGCGTGCTGGATCGCGCGCCCACAGCTCCTCGCCTACGCGCGGCGCGTTAGGCCGTTGCATCCGCCCGCTCGCTTCTACTTCGTGAGCGGCACGCACGAGACGGCGGACGACGAGCCCGCGCGCGACCAGCAGGCGGTCGTCGACGCGCTCGCCGCGGCGGGGTTCCCGACCGGCGTGGCGGTCGTGTCGGTCGTCCGGGCTGACGGCCAGCACGCGGAGTGGTTCTGGCGGCGCGAGTTTCCGGCCGCCTACGCGTGGCTGTTCGGGGGCGGGCCGGCCGCGGACCCGCTCAGGGCACCCGCGTTCCCTCGGCGATCCGGAAGTCGTTAGGCGATCTGAGCTCGAGGCCGGTCGTCCGCCCGCCCGCGGTCGTGAACGCGAGCAGCATCCCGTCGACGTACTCCACGACCTCGCCCCCCTGCACGCGGCCGAGCGCGTAGTAGCCCGGGCGCCGCGGGGCGAGCAGCCAGTCGGTGAAGCTCGCGCCCCCCGCCTCGCGTTGCATGAGCGGCGGCGTCATGCGCGCGCGCAGCTCGCCGCCTTCGTAGTGCACGTCAAGCGTGACGTCGCGGGCGGGTCGCTCCGGCGCGGTCAGCGTCGTGTCCCTCGGGCCGGACGCGTCGGGGAAGTTGAAGTGCACGCGGTAGCGCCCGACGACCGGCGTCGCGGCGTCCGCGGCCACGGCCGTGGTGTGCGTCGGCGTCACGCGCACGTGGAGCGGGACGTCGACCGTGTCCCACTGCATCGCGAGCGTCGCGCCCGTAGACCCCACCTCGGGGAACGACCACGTCAGCACTTCGGTGAGCGCGCCCCGCGCCGGGCGCACCGGGACGCGCACCTGCCCGGGGCGCGGCTTCGGCCCCTGCGTGTGGAAGAGCGTCGTGTCGTGGTCCAGCACCAGCTCCCACGGCCCCGTGCGCGCCGGGATGAGCCACACCGAGTACCGCCCGGCGGCCACAGGCTGGCCTTCGAGCGTGACGGGCTTCGAGACGGCGAGCGTGGTCGCTTGGTTCGCGCCGGCGGTCCAGATCTCGCCCCACGGGATGCGCGTGCCGAACACGTCGCGCCGCCCGCGGAGACGCGGGCGCGAGTAGCGCACCTCCATCCGCGTGCCGTCGACGACCTGCGTGACCGAGGCGGCCTCGCTCGCGACGAGTTGCGCGCGCGCCGGGCGCGCCGCGGCGGCGGCCCCCACGGCGAGAGCGACGAGCGGGAGCGCCGCCCGAGGATCGGACGCGGTGGGTACGCGTGCTCTCATTCGGTCCTCATCCGTAGCGGTCGTCGACGGCCTTGCGGATCTCGTCCAGCGAGCGCCCCTCGCGCGCGAGGCGGAAGGCCATCCGCCCCTGCCCCTGGCAGATCACGCACTGGCGCGCCATCCCGTCGCCCTCGTAGCAGCTCAGCAGCGAGTAGTGCGCGGGGTCGTCGGCGCATCCACAGTGGCAGCGGATGCCGTCGACGAGCTGCGGGATCTGGCGGACCTCGTCGAAGGCGGCGACGGCGTCCGCGGCGCCCAACTCGCGCAGCCGCGCCGCGGTGAGCACGCGCGCGGCCGTCACCCCGGGGCGCGGCGTCGGGTGCGCGCCGCGGTGCGCGCCGCGGTGCGCGCTGCCGGGCGCGCGGCCGGGCGCGCCGGCGCGGAGCGGGCGGGCGACGAGCGCGACGCCGCACCACGCGGCCGCGTGACGCGCGAGGCGGCCGAGCGCGGCGCGCCGGTCGACCGGGGATGATGGGGACGGTGTTGCAACGATCGCCATGCGACCTTCCGGGGTGAGGGCGCGCTCGCCGGCGCGCGCCCCACATTGCACCGAATTCCCGACGTGTCAAGCGCCAGCGCCGGCTCGCGTGCCGCGCCGCCCGCCGCGGGTCGTTACCGCACCTTCGCTGCGACCCGGTCGCGGCCGTACTGGTGGAGGACGAGCCCCGACACGGCGCCGCCCGGGTCGCGGGTGAAGGTGACCTGCGCGTCCACGCCTTTCACGAAGAACGCGTCGCGGCGCTCGGGCCAGACGCGCACCGGGGTCCCGCTCGTCGTCGACGTGACGAAGAGGGCCCCGTCGCGCGCCGCGACGTCGAGCTCGAGCCCGGGCGCGAGCTGGTAGACGCCGACGTAGCGCGACAGCTCCGCGGCGGGCAGTTCGATCGCGGTACGCGGCGTCGGCGGGGCCGCCGAGGGCGGGACGAGGCCGAGCAGGCGCATGTACGTCGCGATCTGGCTGTAGTGCTCCGCGAGGTCCGTCTCGAACGCGAGCAGGTTGGTCGCGACCGCGGGCGACTGCAGGTGCCCGACCTGGTCCAGCGCCGCGTCGCAGAACCGGACCGACGCCCGGAGGCGCGCGACGAGGGTGTCCTTGGGCCACCGCGCCTTGACCGTGTCCGCGAGCGAGTCCTTCGCCGTCGCGGGGTGCTTGAGGGCGCCGAAGCGCTCGCACAGGCTGTAGTTCGCGTCCTCGAGGTGCTGCGCGATGTAGCCCACGGTCTGCTGCGGGGGCGTGGGCCGGTAGTCGTACCGGACCGCGGGGATCGCCTCGAAGGCCGCGACGAGCCGGCCGGCGAAAAGGTCGGCGAACCGCTGGAACGCGAACATGACGCCGTCGGGCGCGGCGCCGTTCGGCGCGGCGCCGTTCGGCGTGGTACCATTAGACGTGTCGTTAGGCACCTCGCGGGCGGGCGGCGTCTGGGCCGCGAGCGCGGCGGGGAGCAGGAGGGCGGTGACGACCAGGGCGCGCCGGCGCATGGGAGCTCCTCGGGGACGGGGTGGGTGGTGGAACCGCGGCGTCGTACCCCGCGCGTCAGAACACGCACCCCGTCCGCGCCGGCACCGCCACCACGACCGCGTTCCCGTCCCGCCGCGGCGCCGCGCACCCGCCGACGACGGCCGGGCCGAGCGCGGCGGCGCCGCCGGTGAGCAGCGCGGCCGGCAGCCGCACCTCCGTCGGCGTCGTGTCGTTGTTGAGCGCGACCGCCGTGCGCCCGCGGCGGTAGACGTACGTCTGCTCGCCGACGAAGAGGTTCACCGTCGCGGCCCGCGCCAGGTCGGGGCGCGACGCCCGGAGCCGCAGCAGCGCCTCGACGTGCCCCCACACCGCCTGCTCGGCCGCCGTCCGCCCCGACGTCTCGAACGCGTCGCGCGCGTCGCCCGCCCAGCCGCCGGGGAAGTCGCGCCGGTTGTCGGGGTCGTTCCCGCCTAACATCCCGATCTCGTCGCCGTAGTAGAGCATCGGCGTGCCGCGCGCGGTGAAGAGGAAGGTGAACGCGAGCCGGAGCCCGTCCGCCGTCGCGCCCGGCTCGCTCATGAACCGCCCCATGTCGTGCAGCCCGGAGAAGGTGACGAGCGCGTTCGGGTTCGGG
The DNA here is from genome assembly GCA_019973575.1 of Gemmatimonadetes bacterium T265. NCBI lineage: Bacteria > Pseudomonadati > Gemmatimonadota > Gemmatimonadetes bacterium T265. The sequence continues at coordinate 681,825 of BPUI01000001.1, read as the reverse complement.
TACAGCCAGTCGTGCGCGAGCACCTGCGCCACCCCGCGCATCGACCGCCCGCGCGCGAACGCGTCGCGCACGGCGTAGTACAGCGGGAAGTCGAACAGCGCGTCGACGCGGTCGTCGACGCCGTCGTACTGCGCGCGCCCGCCCTGGAAGAACGAGACGATCGTCGGGTCGCCTTCCGACACCTCGCCGACGACCGCGAGCGCGGGGTACTGCGCCTTGATCGCCCCCATCCAGTCGCGCCAGAAGCGGCGCGGCACGTACGGCCACGTGTCCTGGCGGATGCCGTCCATCCCGCTCTGGCCGACCCACCAGAGCGTGTTCTGGATCAGGTAGCGCGCGGTCTCCGGGTCGTCCTGGTTGAGGTCCGGCAGGATGTTCACGAACCAGCCGTCTAACGTCTCCGCGCGCTCCGCGGCGGGCGCGTGCGGGTCGGGGACGGTCCAGACCTGGAACGTGTTGGCGAGGTGCCGCGCCTCGGTGCCGTGGTACCAGGTCGGCGTCGGCGGGTCGGTCACCCACGGGTGGTAGGCGCTCGTGTGGTTCTCGACCATGTCGAGGATGACCTTGATCCCCTGGCGGTGCGCGTCGTCGACGAGCGCGCGGAACTCCGCCATCGTGCCGAAGTGCTCTTCGAGCCCGTAGTAGTCGACCGCGTGGTAGCCGTGGTACGGCGTCGTCGGCTGGCCCGCGGCGAGCTCCTTGCGGTCGAGCTGGTTGGTGTTGTCGTAGAGCGGGTTGATCCAGAGCGCGGTGACGCCTAACGACTTGAGGTACGGCAGCCGCCGGCGGACCCCGGCGAGGTCGCCGCCGTGGTAGTAGTGGGCGTTGCCCCGGTCGAACATCCCCTTCGACGCCGCGGGGTCGTCGTTGGACGGGTCCCCGTTCGCGAAGCGGTCCGGCATGATGAGGTAGATCACGTCGGACGGGCCGAAGCCCTGGAAGCGGCCCGCGGCCGCGAGCGCCGGCGAGACGGCGAACGACACCGGCGCCGACCCGGCCCCGGTGCGCAGGGTCAGCGGGTAGCGCCCGGGCGCCGCGCCGCGCGGGATCGTCACGTCGGCGAAGACGTACGTCCCGGCGGCGTTCGCGCGCACGTTGGCGCACGCGAGCCGCCCGCACTCCAGGCGCGCGCCGCCGAGGTTGCGGCCGCGGATCAGGACGCGGACGGGGTTGATCGTGTGGCCCGCCCACCAGTCGGGCGGGTCGACCTTCTCGACGACCGGCGCCTGCGCGGCGGCCGCGCCAGGCGCGAGGGCGAGCGGCGCCGACGCGAGTGGCGCCGACGCGAGCGCCGCGCGGCAGAACGCCGCCCCGGCGAACGCGCGGCGACGGGAGGCACGCCGGAGCCCGGCGGGGAGGATGCGCGTCGAGAGCATGCGGGAGGCGGCGCGAACGGGTGGCAAACGGTACGGGAACGCCCGGCAAGATGGCGCCGGGACCCGGATCGCACAGTCCCGACGTCCGGCCACCCGCGGCGCGACCGGGCCACGGACACGGGCGCGGGACTGTCGCGCGTCCGCACGCGATTGCCGAGTGTCGCGCGGTCACCACATGACGCCCGGCGCTCCGCGTCGTCTACCCGCTGCCGCCTCCGTCCCGCGCCACCGAACCGCCCCGTCGTGACTTCCGTCCTTCTCCCCGCCGCCCGCACCGCGCCCTCGTCGCCCGCGCGCGCCGCCGATCCCGACGCGGAGGGCCGCGGTGCGCGCGCCCTCGCCCGCGCGTGGCAGGGCGCGGCCGCCGTACCCGGGCGGTTCCCGGCGGAGGTGCGCGCGGTGCTCGCCCACCACCCGGCGTTCGCGCACGTCGCCGCGCTCCTGGTCGCACCCGAGGGGGCGGCGCGCGTCGTGGACGGGGACGACGTCGGCCCCGGGACGGCGGCCGACGCGCTTGTGGTCGCGCGCGCGGCCGACGGCCTGGCCGCGCTCGCCGTTGTGGGGACGGCCGGCGGCTTCGGGCCCGCGGGCGACGTGGCGCACGCGCACACGGCGCGGGTCGCCGACGTGCTCGGCGTCGACGCGCTTCCGGACGGGATTCCGTACCGGCTTCTCCAGCGCACCGCCGCGGCGCTCTGCGCGGCGGCGGCGTTCGCCGCCCCGCACGCGGTCGTGCTCGTGCACGCGTTCGGCCGGCGCCCGGTCGCCAACGGGTCGCCGACGCCGCCCGACGGCTTCGACGAGTACGCCGCGTTGATCGCGTGGGCCGGCCGCGTGGCTCGGTCGCGCGGGAGCGCGGCCGATGGAACCACCGCCGACGCGGTCATCCCGGGCGCGGTCGTTCCGGGCGCGCTCGTCACGGTCGGTTGGGCGGGCGGGCGGCGGCTTCACTTCGGCTGGGCCGCGGGCGCACCCGCGCCCGCCGCGCTCCCGTCGCCCGACGAGCAACTCCGCGACCAGCTCGGCGCCATCCTCGGCGGCCCGGTCGACCACGAGGGGTCGGCGCTTTTCGCGTACGGCGACCCGGTCGAGGTGCTCGTCCGCGCGGACGCGCACGCGGTCCACGTGGAGGTGCCCGCGGTCGAGTGGCGCGGCCACACGGCCGTCCTCACGGGCGAGCGGCGCGCGAGCTTCCCGCGCGAGGGCGTGACCCGCCTCGGCGGCGACGCGCCGTTCATCGAGGCCGTGTACACGGCACGCGCGGAGCGCGTCGCGCGCTTCCGCACGTGCGCCGCGTGCGGCGAGCGCACCCCCCCGGAGCGGATGCGCGGCGCGACGCTGTGCACCCACTGCGCGGCGGGGCGGTAGCGGCCCCGCGCGGCCCGGCCCCGGCGAGGCGGGGCCGGGCAGTCACGGCCGGTTAGGCGACCGCTTTCGGGTTCACGACCTCCTCGGCGAGGTGCGTCATCACCTCGTCCTGCTGCTTCCGCTCGTCGAGCGTCTGCATGAGCCGCGACGCCTCGTCGTTGCCCGACGTGTCGGCGTAGGAGCGGAGCGTCCCGTACGCCGCGACGTGGTAGTGCAGGGCGATCGGCGCCGAGGCGATGATCCCCGCGTCGCGCGCGTCGGGGTCCTGCGTCTCGGTCATGATCTTGTTGCCGGCCGCGAGGCCCTGCTGCTCCGCGTCGTACGCCGCCTGCATCCCCTGCACGAACAGCTCCTACAATCCATTAATAGCCATCTGTCTCAATCCTCCCGGTGGTGGTCGCGGGCGCCCTCGCCCGCGGGCCGCTGGGGAGGCCAGAATCGGTGCCGGCGCGCGCCGGCGGGGCGGGGAGCCGGCGGCCCCGTCCGTGCTGCCTAACGCAGCAGCGCCGCCCAGCGCGCGAACGCCCCGGCCGCCGCCGGCGCGAGCGCCGCGAGCCGGGCCGGCGCCTCCCGCCGCATCGCCCCGACGTCCCACCCCGCCGAGCGCGCCCCGTCGCCGAACTCGGCGCACATCGTCTCGACCAGCGCCGCGTCGACCTCCGGGTGGAAGAGCACGCCGTACGCGGCCATGCCCCCCTCGCCGCGCGCGACGAACGCCTGGTGCGCGGTCCGCTCGGAGCGGGCGAGCGACCGGGCGCCGGCCGGCAGGTCGAAGACGTCGCCGTGCTGGTGGAACGGCACGAACGGCCCGGCATCATCCGCCAGCGGGCCGAGCACGGGGTCCGCCCGCCCCGCCCCGGTCAGCGCCACGGGCAGCCACCCCATCTCCACCGACCCGCTCGGCCGCACCGCCGCGCCTAACGCGTGGGCGAGTAGCTGCGCGCCGAGGCAGACGCCGAGCACGGGCACGCCGCCGGCGAGGGCGCGGTCGACGAGGCGCAGTTCGTCCGTGAGGAACGGGTGCGCCGCCGGCTCGTACACCGCCATCGGCCCGCCGAGCAGGACGAGGCCGCCCAGGGCGTCCGTGTCGCGCGGGACCGGCTCGCCCGCGTACGGGTGCAGCACGCGCGCGTCGACGCCCGCGGCGGCGAGGGCGGGGAGGAGGGTGCCCGGCGGCTCGTTGGCGACCTGCTGGAGGACGAGGACGTGGCGGCGGGCCGTGCGGGAGCGGGCCATGCGGGGCGACCTCGCACGCGCCGCGCCGCGGGCGCGGGCGTTGCAGAGCGCGGCGCGCACATGCCCCTCCGCCTCCACTTCCTCCGCCACGGCCAGACGGCCGGCAGCCGCGACAACGTCTTCTGCGGCCGCGGCCTCGACATCGACCTCACCCCCGACGGCGAGGCGATGGCGCACGCGTTCGCCGAGTTCTACCGGGACGTCCCCTGGCGCGCGATCTACGCGAGCCCGCTCCGCCGCACCCTCGCGACCGCCGCGCCGACCGCCGCCGTCACGGGGCTCCAGGTCACGCCGCTCCCCGGGCTCGCCGAGATCGACTACGGGCAGTGGGACGGCCGCTCGGCGGAGGACGTCGACCACGCCTTCCACGACGACTACGTGCGCTGGACCGCGGACCCGGCGTGGAACGCGCCGACGGGCGGCGAGACGGCGATCGCCCTCGCGCAGCGCGTGCTGGCCGCGGTGCAGGCGATCGTCGCGGCCGAGGGCGGGTCGGAGGACGGCAGCCACGAGGCCGAGGGCGACGTGCTCGTCGTCTCGCACAAGGCGGCGATCCGGGTCGCGCTGTGCGGACTGTTAGGCGTGGACGTCGGGCGGTTCCGGTTCCGGTTCGCGTGCCCGACGGGGTCGGTGAGCGTGGTCGAGTTCGGGGCGCACGGGCCGATGGCCGACGCCGTCGCGGACCGGGGGCATCTGGACCGGCGGCTGCGGGGGTTGAAAGGGACGTAGCCGCGGGGCGGCCTGTCGCGCCCTTGCTACCGCGCCGGGACCGCCGCGTCCTCCGGCGTCCGCCGCAACGTCACCGTGAACACCGACCCTTTCCCCTCCTGACTGCGCACGCGCAGGTCCCCGCCCATCCCCCGCGCCAGATCGCGCGAGATCGCCAGCCCCAGCCCCGTCCCCTCGAACGGCCGCGTTAGGCCCTCGCGCACCTGCACGAACGGGTCGAAGATCACGTCCTGGCGCCCGCGCGGGATCCCGATCCCGTTGTCCCGCACCGTCAGGTAGGCCACGTCCGGGTGCTCGGCCTCGCCCTCGCGCCCGCTGAGCGCGACCTCGATGCGGCCGCCCGGCGGCGTGAACTTCACCGCGTTGCTCAGCAGGTTGAGCACGATCTGGCTCAGCTTCTCCCGGTCGGCGAGCACCGCGAGCGGGTGCTCGCCGCGGTTCTCCGGCAGCGACACGCGGAGCCGGTGCCCCTTGGCGACGACCTGCGGCTCGACCATCGGGACGACGTCGCCGAGCACGTCGACGACAAGCGTCGGGCGCACGTCGTACTCGACCCGCCCCGCCTCGAGCTTCGAGAAGTTGAGCACGTCGTTGATGAGCGCGAGCAGGTGCTGCTGCGCCCGCGCGATCCGGTCGAGCGCGCTCCGTTGGGCGCGCGTGACCGGGCCGTGCAACCCCATCTCGAGGAGCTGCACGTGCCCCTGGATCGCGTTGAGCGGCGTGCGCAGCTCGTGGCTCATGTTCGCCAGGAAGCGCGTCTTCGCCGCGTTCGCCTCGACCGCTTCGGCGCGCTGGCGCTCGGCCTCCGCCCGCGCCGCTTCCGCGTCCTGCCGCGCGCGCACCTCGTCGGTCGTTTCGGCGGCGACCGTGATCACCCCCGCGATCGTCCCGTCGGCCTCGACGAGCGGTTGGCTCGTGACGTCGAAGTAGCCGCGCTCGGGTACGCCGTCGCCGTCCCGGTCGTAGTGGATCTCGAGCCCGCGGCCGACGAACGGCGTCCCCTTCGTGTAGACGTCGTCGAGCAGCGAGACGAAGCCCTGGTCCACGGCTTCGGGGACGGCGTCCCGGTACGCGCGCCCCAGCACCTCGCGGTCGCCGACGAGTTCCCGGAAGAGCGGGTTGGTGAGCGCGAACGTGTGCTCCGGGCCGCGCTGCACCGCGATCGCGACCGGGGCCTGCTCCAGCACGCGCCAGAGCAGGTCGCGTGCGGCGCGCGCCTCGTCGGCCAGGCGGGCGCGCTCGGCTTCGGCCTCCTTGGCCGCCGTCACGTCCTCGCAGAGCACGAGCGCCGCCGGCCGCCCGTCGGGCATGCTGATCGCGCGCGCGGTCTCGCGCACCCAGAAGACCGTGCCGTCGCGCCGCACCTTGCGCAATTCCCAGGTGTGCGGCTCGCCGCCGGCCGCCAGCGTGTCGGCCACGTGCGCCGCGGCGGCGTCCCGGTCGTCGGGGAAGAAGAGGTCGCGCGCCGGCCGCCCCGTGATCTCCGCGATCGGGTAGCCGAGCGCGTCAGCGCCGAAACGGTTCGCCTCGAACACCGTCCCGTCGGCGCCGATCGTGAAGAGCATCGCGGGCGCCTCGTCGAACACCGCACGCAGCCGCCGCTCCCCCGCGTGCCGCGCCACCTCCGCCTCGGCCGCGTGCGCGAGGTCGTGCAGGGTCATGACGTGCTGTTCGGTCCAGACACGCGGGACGAAGTCGACCACGCACACCGTGCCGATCACGAAGCGGTCGTCGGGCGCGGTGGCGTGGGCCGCGCTCCGCACGGGCACCGACGCGTAGGCGACGAGCCCCGACTCGCGGGTCGCGTGGTTATCGCGCCACCGCACGTCCGCGCGCGCGTCGGCGACGACGAGCGGCGTGCCCGTCGTGACCACGTGCTGGCAGAACGAGGCGTCCAGTCCGACCGGGGTCGTCCAGTCCGGCTCCGCGCCGCCGGTCGCGGCCGCGGTGCTCGCCGTCGGCGCTGGCGAGACGCACACGGCCACGGGCACCTGCTGGTCAAGCGTGAGCAGGTTCACCTGCGCCACCGGCGCGTCGAGCGCGCGGGCCGCGAGCCGCGCGACCCGCTCGAGCCCTGGGATCGGCGCCTGCCCGAGCAGCCCCGTCGCGCGGACCGCCGCCAGGCGATCGGGGTGGGAGAGCGGGACCGTGGGGCGCGCGGCGGACATGGAGGTGCTACGCCGGAAGCTCGTCGATGCTCCGCGGCGCGGACGCGCGGCGCCCGTTCATCGCGTGGCCGACAGAGGCCGCCGGGTCACCGATGACCGCCTTCTCGTCCGGCGATACGGTCTCGACCGTGTCGTCGTAGCGGACGTAGAAGGGAGTGGGCATCTGGATGACGTATAATGACACAGAAGGCGCGCGATGAACCGTTGGCTGTTGCGACGATCATGCCGCCGCTTCCCTGGAACTCCAAGCGTTCCACGGATGGCGCTACGCCACCGCTGCCGCCGCCGCGCGCCCGGCCGCGCGTCCCGAGAATAGACACCCGCCGAGGAACGTCCCTTCGAGGGCGCGGTAGCCGTGCATCCCGCCCCCGCCGAACCCCGCCGCCTCGCCCGCCGCGTACAGCCCGGAAATCGCCGCGCCGTCGCGTCCGAACACCCGGCCTCCGAGGTCCGTCTCGAGTCCGCCTAACGTCTTGCGCGTGAGCACGTGGAGCCGGACCGCGATGAGCGGCCCGTGCGCGGGGTCGAGCAGCCGGTGGGGCCGGGCGGTGCGGATCAGCCGGTCACCGAGGTAGGCGCGCGCGCCGCGGAGCGCGACGAGTTGGAGGTCCTTCGTGAACGGGTTCGCCAGCTCGCGGTCGCGGGCGACGACCTCCCGCTCGAGTGCGGCGGGGTCGATCTGTGGGGCGTCGCTCGCCGTCGCCCGCGCGAGCGCGTTCATCCCGTCGACCAACTCGGGCAGGGTACGCCGGACAACGAAGTCCGCCCCGCGCCGCTTGAACGCCTCGACCGGGCCGGGCGCCTCGTCGCCGTACGCGCGCCGGGCGACCTGCCGCCACGAGCGCCCGGTGAGGTCGGGGTTCTGCTCGGACCCGGAGAGCGCGAACTCCTTGCGGATGATCGACTGCGTGAGCACGAACCACGAATAGTCGTGCCCGGTACGCCGCAGGTGCGCGAGGGTGCCGAGCGTGTCGAAGCCCGGGAAGAGCGGCACCGGCAGCCGGCGCCCCTCCGCGTCGAGCCAGAGTGACGACGGCCCGGGGAGGATGCGGATGCCGTGGCTGGGCCAGACGGGGGCCCAATTCTCGAGCCCCTCCACGTAGTGCCACATCCGGTCGGCGTTCACGACGCGCGCCCCGGCCGCCGCGGCGATCCCGATCATCCGCCCGTCGACGTGCGCGGGGACGCCGGCCACCATGCGCGCGGGCGGCGTCCCGAGCCGCGCCGGCCAGTGGCGCCGCACGAGGTCGTGGTCGCCGCCGATCCCGCCCGAGGCGACGACGACCGCCTGCGCGCGCAGCGCGAACTCGCCGACGACCGCGCGCGAACTCGGCGCGCCACGTCGGTCGCCCCGAGCACCGCGCCGCGCACGCCGTCGACCACGCCGCCGGTCGCGGTGAGCGCGTCGACGCGGTGGCGGAAGTTGAACGCGACGCGCCCCCGCGCGGCCGCCTCCCTCACGCGGCGCGCGAACGGCTCGACCACGCCCGGCCCCGTGCCCCACGTGACGTGGAAGCGCGGCACCGAGTTGCCGTGCCCGACCGCGCCGTAGCCGCCGCGCTCCGCCCACCCGACGACCGGAAAGAAGCGCACGCCCTGCGCGTGCAGCCACGCCCGCTTCTCGCCGGCCGCGAAGTCGACGTACGCCTCCGCCCACCGCCGCGGCCAGCAGTCCTCGTCGCGGTCGAAGCCCGCGGTGCGCATCCAGTCCTGCAACGCCAGCTCGCGCGAGTCGCGGATGCGCATCCGGCGCTGCTCGGGCGAATCGACGAGGAAGAGGCCGCCGAGCGACCACCAGGCCTGCGCGCCGAGGTTCTGTTCGCCCTCCTGCTCGACGACGATCACGCGGCGCCCCGCGTCGGCCGCCTCCGCCGCGGCGACGAGTCCCGCGAGCCCCGCGCCGACGACGATCACGTCGGCGTCGTGCGCCGTCGTCATCCCCGCTCGTCGCTCGAGAACCGATAGACCGTGCGCGACGTGTACGGCCGCCCCGGGCGCAGGATCGTCGACGGGAACGACGGCTGGTTGGGCGAGTCGGGGAAGTGCTGCGTCTCGAGCGCGAGCCCGCTGCGTCGGCCGTAGCGCGCGCCGCCTTTGCCGGCCAGGCCGCCGGGGATCATGTTGCCCGAGTAGAACTGGATGCCGGGCTCGGTGGTGTGCACGTCGAGCACGCGCCCGCTCCGCGGCTCGTACAGGCGCGCCGCGAACGCCAGCGCATCGGGCTCGTCCTCCGGGGCGCGGTCGACCACGTAGTTGTGGTCGTACCCGCCGCCGATCCGCAGCTGCTCGTCGTCGTCGTCGATGCGCGCGCCGATCGCGTGCGGCGCGCGGAAGTCGAACGGCGTGCCGCCGACCGCGCGCCGTTCGCCGGTCGGGATCAGCGTCGCGTCGACGGGCGTGAAGCGCGCCGCGGCGAGCGTGAGCTCGTGGCCCGCGATCGACCCGGCGGCGTGCCCGGCGAGGTTCCAGTAGCTGTGCTGCGTGAGGTTGACCGGCGTCGCCTCGTCGCTCACCGCGCGGTAGTCGATGGTGAGCGCGTCCTCTGTGACCGTGTACGTCACGCGGACGTCGAGCGCGCCCGGGTAGCCCTGGTCGCCGTCGGGGCTGGCGTGCCGGAGCACCACGCCGCCCGCCTCCCCGCGCTCGAACGGCTCCGCGTCCCACACGACGCGGCTAAAGCCCACGAGTCCGCCGTGCAGGGCGTTCGGCCCGTTGTTGGTCGCGAGCGTGTACGTCTCGCCGTCGAGCGTGAAGCGCCCCCCGGCGATGCGGTTGGCGTAGCGTCCCACGAGCGCGCCGAAGTACGCGGTGTCGGCCACGTACGCCGCGAGGTCGTCGTAGCCGAGCGCGACGTCGGCCGCCGCGCCCGCCGCGTCGGCGAACGCGATCTCGGTGAGGTGTCCGCCGTAGGACGTCGCAGACACGCGCGTGTCGCCGGCCTCAATGGTGTAGAGCTCGACGGCGGCCCCGCCGGGGGCGGTGCCGTACGCGGACGTGGTGACGCGGGCGGACATTCCGTTAGGCGGGCGGGAAGGTGGCGCGCGGGGCCGCCGCGCTCGGGACGTCCGCGTTCGGGGCGTCCGCGCTCGGCAGCGTGAGCGTGAAGCGCGAGCCCTCGCCGACGCAGCTCTCGACGGTGAGGTCGCCGCCCATCGCCCGGGCGAGCCCGCGGCTGATCGCGAGCCCGAGCCCGACGCCCTGCTCGGCCGGCCGGGTGAGTTGGCGGTCGACCTGCACGAACGGCTCGAACACGCGGTCGATCTGCTCGGCCGGGATCCCGCGGCCGGTGTCGCGGACGACGACCCGGACCGGGCCGCCGGCCGCGCGGTCGTCGACGTCGGCCGCGACCTCGACCGTCCCCCCCGCGTCGGTGAACTTGACCGCGTTCGTGAGCAGGTTGAGCAGGATCTGGCGCAGCTTCTCCGCGTCGCCCGTCGCGCGGACGGGCGCGCCCGCCGGCGGGGTGCCGACGCGGAGCGCGAGGCCGCCTGCCGCGGCCTGCGGCGCGACGAGCGCCTCCGCGTCGGCGAGCGCCGCGCCGACGTCGACCACCTCGCGCCGCACCTCGGCCTGCCCGGCCTCGAGCCGCGCGAAGTTGAGGATGTCGCCCACGAGGCCGAGCAGGTGCTGGCTGGAGCGGCGCACGCGCGCGAGATCCGCCTGCTGCTCGGGGGTCGTCGGGCCGCGGATGCCTAACGTGATGAGCTCGACGTAGCCGGTGATCGCGTTGAGCGGGGTGCGCAGCTCGTGGCTCATCGTCGCGAGGAACTGCGCCTTCGCCGCGTTGGCCGCCTCGGCCTCGGCGCGGGCCCGCACGGCCACGGCCTGCTGCTCCGCGAGCCGCTCCGCCTGCAGCGCCAGCTCGGCGGCCTGGGCCTGCAGGCGCGCGTTGGCCGCGGCGAGGTCGGCGATCGTCGCGTGCAGCGCGATCTCGCCCGTGGCGGCGCTCGCGAGGTCGGCGAGCGTGGCGACCTCGTCGGCGGTCCACTCGCGCGTCGCGAAGTCGATCACGCAGAGCGAGCCCACGCCCTGGCCCGCGCCGTCGAGCAGCGGCGCGGTCACGCACGCGCGCACGCCCCCGTCGTGCACGGACGGAATCCCCGCGAACGCGTCGCCGAACACCGGGTCGTGCCGCGCGTCGCCGACGACGAGCAGGGCCCCCGCGCCGGGCGCGCCGCCGGCGCCCGCGCGCCCGCGCAGCGCGTGGTGCCGCGCGATCCCGATCTGGCAGAACGACGGGAACGACCGCACCTCGCCCGCGGCGGCCACCGCGGCCGGGAGCCCGACGTGTGCCTTGATGACGTCCCGGTCGCCGTCGACCAGCGTGAGCAGCGCGGTCGGCGCGCGGAGGAGCCGCGCGGCGAGGGCGACGATCCGCCCGACTGCGGGCGCGGCCGGCGCGTCGACGAGGTGGGTCCCCCACACGGCCGCGGTGCGCGTCGGATCCCGGACCGCACCCGCGACGTCGTCCGTCGTCACCGCGGCGGTCCACGGGACGACGCGGGCGGGCGCGGCCGATTCGGGCGTGACGGACGACATGCGGCAAAGGTACGCGGCCGCGGCATCTGCTGCTGTCGCGGAGTCGGGCGCCGGTGAACGGTCGACCCGCTTCGCGCGGTCCCGCGTCAGCCCTCGTCGTCGACCGACCGCTCGACGTCGCCCGGGAGGCGCGCGACGACCCGCGTCACGGCGCCCGCCGTGAGCGCGCCGACGGCGTCGCCGAGGAGGGCGCGCCCGGCCTCGCTCGCGGCCCAGGCGCGCAGCTCGAGGTCGGGTACCGCGCAGACGAGCGCGCCGCCGTCGAGGCGGGCGCCGGTCACCCGGTGCAGCTGCGTCGTCACCCAGAGCAGGCGCAGCTCGCGCGGGCCGACGCGGCGGCGCACCTCCTCCGCCACGCCCGTCCACAGCGTGGCCGCGTCCCGTTCGGCGGGCGCGCTCGTCGCGTCGGCGCTGGCGACCGGCGAGGGGACCGGGTCGGGAATCGGCACGGCGATCGTCGCCGGTTCGGCTGGTGCCGCGGCCGCCGCGCCGGGACGCTCGGCCCGCGCGCGCACGAGGTCGAGCGAGCGGCGCTGCACGCCGGCCCGCCACGCCTGGTAGCCGGGCTTGGCGAAGCGGTAGCCCTCGGCCACCGCGCGGCGCACGTACGCGCCCGGGTCGCGGATCGCCTCGGGCTCGTGCCGGCGGGCGTAGAGCACGTAGCAGAGCACCTCGTACACCTGGGCCGGGTCGGCCCGCTGCAGGCGTTCGGCCTCGGCGCGGTGCACGCCTAACGCCTGGAGCGCGGCGAGCTGCACGCGCGCGTCGCGCGGCACCTCGAGCGAGAGCCCGGCGAACAGGCGCGCGCCCTCGAGCACCGGCCCGGGCATCGCGACGACGCGCTCGGCCGCGCGCCCCGGCGGCTCGACGAGCACGTCGCCGAGGACGGCGGCGGCGCGCAGCTCGGCGGCGGCGCCCGCGAGGTACTCGAGGACGCGGCTCCGCTTGAAGCGCGCCGAGAGGCCGAGGGCGGAGCGGAGCCAGTCGAGGTCGTGTTCGAACGGGATTGGCTCGCCCCGCGCGGCGGCGCCGGCGTAGAGCTGGTAGAGCCGCTGCGCGACCGGGTCGGCGAGCCCGAAGTAGCGCTCGTAGTCGATCCACGTCGTCGCGGTCGTCCCGGCGCGCGGGCGCCAGACGTCGGCGAGCGTGATGCGGTCGAGCGTGTCGCCGCGCCAGGTCACGTCGAGCACGCCGGTCGCGGTGCCGCGGCCGGTGGGGGCCGCGTCGGCGCCCTCTGCGGGCGCGGGGCGCGACGTCGGGCCCCGCTGGGGACCGCGCGGGCGGCCGCGGCCCGCGGTGCGGTCGAGCGCCGCGGGGGCCCAGAGGGCAGGCGCGGGAACGGCGCCGTCTGCGTCGGCGGCGTCGAGCAGGCCGGCGAGCGCGTCGGCCGGGTCGGCGGAGGCGGCCATCGGCGCGAGCAGCACGCGCACCTGCGCGAAGCGGAGCAGCGCGTCGCGGACGCGGCGGATCATCTTGCCGCCGCCGGTCACGCCCATCGTCGCGAGCAGGCGGCGGATGCTGACGTCGGTCAGCGTGTTGCTCGCCCAGCCCGCCTCGTCGAACAGCCGGACGACGGCCATGAGCACGGGCCAGTCGCCGGCACGGGGGAGGCCCAACGCCGCGTCGCCCGCGATGCGCACGGCGAACCACTGGCCGCTCAGCGCTCGGACGCGGTGCACGTGCAGCCACTCTTCGTCCGCGAGCCGTCCGGTGGCCGGGTCGGGCTTCGGCTCGTAGCGCGAGAGCCGGGCGAGCGGCAGCTCGCAGAGCCCGGCGGGCGCGGGGAGCGGCAGCGCCCGCACGCCCTGATCGAGCGCGGTCCAGAGGACGGCGGCGGCGGTGGAGTGGGCGGACACGGCGGAGGGGAGTAGGAGATCGCGACGAATCTTGTCGCCGAGTATCGGGCGGTGCAAGGACCTCGTGAAAGCAGGCAACGGGCCAGCGCGCACGGTTCAGAACGCCGGTCGGAATCCGTTCGGGGCGAGCCGCCGCGGTGCGGGCGAACGCAGGGGAGGGAAGGGCGGGGTTCTCTCGCTTCGCTCAACTGAGATAAAACCTTACCACGACAACGCACGGGAGTGGGCGTCTGTCGCGTGTGGACAAACACGGGCAACGTGCGCGCGCGTCGAGGGTTACCGCGCCGGGCCGAGTTGCCGCGGGCGCGCGACGACCCCTGCGCCCACCGGCGACGGACCGCGGCGCCGGCCAGGACACTACGCGGGACGAACCGGGAGCGGCGCGGTCCGGGACGGTACGCAGGCGCTACCGCGAGAACGCGAGCCTGCGGCCAGAACACTCGCGTAAGTGCTTTGCCACGTGCGACTTGTGAGAGCCTGTCTGCACGTGATCCGACGGGTGCGAGGAATGGGTTGCGTACGGTCCCGGCCCTGGCGCGAGGGGTGGCGCGGCTGGCGGCGACGGGATCACGCGTACCGTCCCGGGCCGGATCGACACCGGTGAAGCTTGCCGTGGACGAGATGTGCGTCCACCCGGCGTCGTGACCTACGCGGGGGGTGGCGCGTGGTGTTGACAACCGCCCGCGCGACCCCTCTACTTCGCTCCCGTGCCGATCCGCGTACCGTGGTGGTCGCGCCCAGGGGGCGCCGTGTCCCGATGACGGCGCGACGCGCGGCGCTCCGCGTCGTCGGAGGCGCGCCGCACGCGACGGCAGGGCTCCCCGCCGGCGCGCCGCAGGTCGTCCGCGAGCGGCCCTGGCTCGTCTCCGACGCCCTCGTCGCGTCGCGGCTCGCCGGTCATCCGGTGCTCCCGGTGCGCGACGTGACGCTGCGCCGGAACGCCCGCGTCGTCGCCTTCGCGCTCAACCTCCTGGCGCTCCCCGACGCGGGCACCGGGTCGCTCGCCGCGGTCGACCTCCCGCTCGACGTGGACGCGCTGACGTCGCGCATCGCGCTGCCCGCGGCGGCCGTGGAAGAGGCACTCCGCGCGCTCTGGGTGGCCGATGTGCTCCGCGCGGGCGGCGAGGCGGGCACGACGCGCTTCGCCGACGACCTGCTCTCGCCGACGCCGCTCGCCTACGCGGTGCGTTGGGGGACGGTCGCCGACCACTTGCTCGACCGGCGCGGTGAGGGCGCGCTCGCCGCGATCGGGCTCTTCCGCCTCGTCCTTGACCGGCTCACGCACCCGCGCGCGCCGGTGACGCTCCCCGCCTCGGTCGTCCAGGACCAACTCGGTCTCAGCGAGGACCAGGCGCGGCGCGGGGCGCGCACGCTCGTGCAGCGCGGGCTCGTCGTCGAGCAGGCGCAGGCGGGGCGCGCGAAGCGGCTGCTCCTCGCGGACGCGGTGCTCGTCGGCGTGCCCGCCGCGGCACCGGTCGTGACGGCGCCGGTCATCACCACACCAGTCGTGGAGGCGCTGACCATCGGCACGCCGCCCGCGGAGACGGCCGGCGGCGCGCCGGTCGCCGCAGTGCCCGCATCGAGTGCGCCGGCGACCGCCCCCGCGGCGGGCGTCGTCGCGCAACCCGGCACGCTGATCGAGTACGCCGGCCAGCGCATCGAACTCCCCGCGCAGGCCGAGCTGTCGGTGGCGATCCCGGGGACGCGCGTCGCCGGCATGCGCCTCGACCCAGCGAGTGGGCGGTTGATCGTCACCCTCGAGCCCGCACCCCAGGGCTGACCCGGGGTGCGAGGACGCTCGGCGGTACTGCGAGCCTCGCGCCGGGGCCCGTTATCGCGTTAGCGCCCGACGCGGCACGCGAAGCTCGCCGCGTCGTCCGTGCTCCCGGTCCCGGTGTACGCGGCGCGCGCCGGGTACGCGCACAGCGGCCGCGTCCGGACCACCCGCCCGCTGGTATCGCGGCGCGCGGCGACGAGTCGCCCGGGCGCCGCGCCGCGCTCGACCCACGCGGCGAGGGTGCGCAGCCACGGTACCTCCGACGGCCCCGTGCCGCCGCCGCAATGGAGCACGCCCGGCAGCAGGTACAGCCGCGCCCGGTCGCGCGCGCGCGCGTCGCGGGCGCGCACCCGTTCGTAGTAGTCGATCGTCTCGAGCGGGTTGAGCGCCGGGTCGGCCCAGCCGTGGTAGAGCAGCAGTCGGCCGCCGTGGGCGAAAAACGTCGCGAGGTCGGGGTCCGCCGCGTCGAGCACCGTCGCCAGCGGGCGCGCGTCGCGGGCGTACCGCGCGCGGTCGTAGCGCGCGTAGTCCCACGTCGGGTCGCCAGTCATGAAGTACCGGGCGCCGTCCTCGGCGAACATCAGCTGCAGCGTCGGCGCGTCGTGCGCGCGCACGAGTGCGGTGTCGCGCCCCGTGATCCACGCGTCCCACCCGCCGGGGAGGTTCTCGCCGCCGACCGGCTGGCCGGGGTAGACGACGCGGCCGGCCGCGTCGGTGGTCGGCGCGTAGATCGTCGCCGCCAGTGCGCGCTCGGCGCGTGTTAGGCACCCCGCGCCGGCGCGGTCGGCGGGGCAGGCGCGCACCCGACCGAGCCGGAAGTGGCACGCGCGCGGATCGCCCACGATCCCGTCGCGCACGCCGTCGAGCAGGTCGCACTGTTGGAGTACGGCGGCGGAGAGCGCGTCGAGCGCTGCCTGCCGCAGCGCGGGGTGGGCGAACGCCGCGCGCGTCGGGAAGGCCGCCTGCGCGTTGCGCAGGAAGGCGGCGCCGATCGCCGACCAGGGGATCGCGGGCGCGCCCGCGATGATCCCGTCGAAGTCGGACGGGTAGCGCTGCGCTTCCATCAGCGCCTGCCGGCCGCCGTTGGAGCAGCCCTCGAAGTAGGCGTCGGCGGGTGCGACGCCGTAGTACGCGTGAACGACCGCCTTGGCGACCTCGATCGTGCGGTGCACCGCGACGCGGCCGAAGTCGAGCCGCCGCTCGGGGTCGTCGAGCGCCCAGCGCGCCGGGCCGCCGTCGTCCTCGTGCCCGGTGTCGGTGCTGACCGTCGCGTAGCCGTCGTTCGCCACCGCGAGCGCGGCGTCGTTGATGGACCCCGCGAAGCCGCCGTTGCCGCCCATGAACAGGCGGCCGTTCCAGGCGTCGGGCAGCACGACGACGAACCGGATCGCCTTCCCCGTCACACCAGCGACGCGGCAGTGCGGGACCCGGGCCGCCGCGTCTTTCGTGTTCGCGGATGCCGCCGTGGCCGCCGTGATCCGCACGTCGGGCAGGCGCAGCGCGGCGAGCGACGCACAGGCGACGGCGGGCGCCGCGGGCGTGGGCGGCGCGCCGGGCGTCGCGGCCGGTTGGGCGGGCGCGGTCGCGCCGGGGACCGCGAGCGCCAGCGCGACGCACGCCAGGGCGGTGTGGAGGCGCTCGCGCAGGAGCGTGAGCATGCGGCGGTCAGAAGGCGGGCGAGCCGGACGGAGGACCCGTCGGCCCAATCTACCCGCGCGCCGGACCGCGACAATCGCGCGGGCGCCGGGGTCGATCTTCCCCCGGCGACTCCCTTAGTCTGCGCCCCATGTCGTCCGTCGTCCCCGCCGCGACCCGCGTGCTGCCCGAGCGCGCGCGCGCCGCCGTCCGCACCACGGCGGCGCGCGTCCGCCGCGACGTGAACGCGACGGCCGTGCACGCGGGGTTGCGCGCCGCGGCCGGCACGGCGGCCCCGCTCGCGCTCGCCTACACGACCGGGGCGCACGCGCTCGTCGTCGCCGCGCTCGGCGGCTGGCTCACGGCGATCGCCGACGTCGGCGGGGCGACGCGCACCCGCGTCCGCGTGATGGGCGCGAGCGTGGTCCTCGACGGGCTCGCCTACGCCGCCGGCGCGCGCGCCGCGGCGCTCCCCGCCGGCCCGCTCGGCCACGGGCCGGGCACGCTCGCCGTCGCCGCGCTCGTCTTCTGCTGGGCCGCGGCCGGAGGGCTGCTCCGCGTGCTCGGGGACGCGGGCGCGACGCTCGGCACGCTGATGGCCGTCACCTTCTGCGCGGGGCTCGCGGGCCCGCAGCCGCACGTCGCCGACGCGCTCCGCGGCGGGGCGATCGTCGCGGGCGGCGGCCTCTGGACGATGTTCCTCGCCCTCGCCGTCTGGCCGGTGCGCCCGTACGGCGCGGCGCGCCGCGTGGTGGGCGACGCGTACCACGCGCTCGCCACGTTCGCGCGTGGGATCGCGGCCGCCGCCGACGCGGTCGGCGGCGCGGAGGCCGGCGCGGACGTCGCCGCGCGCTACACGGCGCTCGCGCGCGCCGAACACCCGCGGGTGCGCGCGGCCCTCGAGGCCGGACGCACCGTGCTCGTCGCGACCCGCCGGAGCCGGCTCGGTGCGTCGCCCCGCGGCGACGACCTCGCCATCTTGCTCGACGGCACGGACCTCGTGTTCGTGACGCTGCTGACGACGGCCGAGGCGATGGAGCAGGCGGGCGCGGCGCGGGCGCGGGACGGCGCCGCGCCCGGCGATGTGTTAGGCGCCACGTTAGGCGACACGTTAGGCGCCGCGGCTGCCGCGGCGGGCCGCCCCGACGACGTGGCGGCCCTCCGCGCGCTGGTCGTGGCGGCCGCGGGGGCGCTCGACGACGTGGCCGCGGCGATCGTCCCGGGCCCGCGGGCGGGGCGCCGGCCGGCGTCGCTCGACGCGCTCGAGCGGGACGTGGTGGTCGCGGCCGCGCGGCTCGAACGGCCACACGCGACCGGCCGGGCGGCGCCCACCGCCGCGCCGCTCGCCGCCCTCCGCCACGCGGCCGCGCTCGTCGCGCAGCTCGTCGGGGAGATCGACCGCGCGGCCTCGCTGGCGGCGTCGCTCGCGAGCGGCGGGGAGGACACGCTGCTCGCGGCGGCGCGCGCGGGCTGGCGGTCGGTCGTCGCGCGGGCGACGACCGACCGGCCGCGCCGGCCATCCCCCGCGCGGGGGATCGCTGGCGTCCTCGCCGGCGTCGACTCGCCGACCGTGCGCCACGCGCTCCGGCTCGGCACCGCGACGGCGCTCGCGCAGGTGCTCGGCGCGACGCTCCACATCGCGCGCGGCCCCTGGCTCACGACGACGACGCTCATCGTGCTGCAGCCGTCGGCCGGGCTCACGCTCCGGCGCTCGGCGGCGCGCGTCGGCGGCACGGTCGCGGGCGGGGTCATCGCCGCGCTGCTCGCCGCCGCGCTGCGCGACCCGCGCCTGATCGCGGCCGTCGTCTTCCCGCTCGCGGCCGCCGCGGTCGCGCTCCGCGCGGTGCACTACGGCGTCTTCGTCTTCTTTCTCACGCCGGTGTTCGTCCTCATCGCGCAGCCCGCGCCCGGCAACTGGGGCCTCGCCGCGGTGCGCGCGGCCGACACGGCGTTAGGCGGAGTCGTCGCGGTGGTGGCGAGCCTGCTCTTCTGGCCGACCTGGGAGGCCGCGTCGATGCCGGGCACCCTCGCCGCCGCGGTCGAGGCGGCGCGCGCGCACGCCGCGCTCGCGGTGCGCCGAGCGGCCGCGCCGGAAGCGCAGGAGGCCGCCGACCCGCCCGTGCCCCCGCCGGCGGCGGTCGCGGCGGCGCGCCGGCGCGCGGGGCTCGCGGCGACGGCGGCGGAGGAGGCGTTCGGGCGCCTGATGGCGGAACCGGGCGGGCGCGGCGCGCGGGCGGAGGCGATCATCGCCCTCCTCGCGCGCGTGCGCCGCGTGAACAGCGCCGCGACCGCGCTCGCGACCCTCGGGCCCGCGCCAGGTGCCGCGGCGTCCGCGCGGCTCGAGGCGTTCGGCGCGGACGTCGACGCCGTGCTGGGCGACGCGGCCGCGGCCCTACGCGCCGGGCGCGCCCCCGCCGCGCTGCCGGCCGCGCTCGCGCGCGCGCTCGGCGACGCGCCGGCCGCCGACGACGGGCCGCTGCTGGAGACCGTCGAGCGTCGCGCGCCCGACCTGCCCGCGTGGGGCGCGCTGGTCCGCGTCGCCCGCCACGCACTCGGCGTGCGGGCGGCGGTGGTCCGGTTCGACGCGGCGCCCACGCCGCGTCGTTCGCGCGCGGCCGCGGCGTAGACGCGTGTCGAACGCCACCCGCGCCGACTTCGTGGGGCCGAGCCCCTGGCGCCTGACGCCGCCGTGCGTTCGGATGCGCGGCCGGTCGGGAACGATGTATGCTGCGGCGTCCCGATGTCGCCGCGGTCGTTCGGGGTGAACGATGGACTCGCTCCCAGACGTGCTCTCGCTTTCTACGCAGCGCAGCCCCGAAGACGGCGTGCCCGACGCGGCGCGCGCCGGCGCGTCGCGCGGGCGCCGCACGCTGACGGCCGTGCGGTGAGCGACCTGCGCGTCGGCGTCGTCGGCTACGGGCTCGGCGGATCGGTGTTCCACGCGCCGCTCGTCGCGGCGACGCCGGGGCTCCGCCTCGCGGCGGTCGTGACGACGGACGCCGAGCGCGGTGCGCGGGCCGCGGCGGCGTACCCGGGGGTGCGGGTGGTGGACCGGGCGGAGGCGCTGTGGGACGGCGCGCGGCTCGAGCCGGTAGACGTGGTCGTCGTTACGACGCCCAACGCCACGCACGTGCCGATCGCGCGGGCGGCGGTCGCGGCCGGGCGGCACGTCGTCGTCGACAAGCCGGTCGCGCCGACGGCCGCCGCGGCGCGCGCGCTCGCCGCCGCGGCGCGCGAGCGCGGCGTGCTCCTCGTCCCCTTCCACAACCGGCGCTGGGACGGCGACTTCCGCACGGCGCGCCGCCTCGTCGCGGGCGGCGCGTTAGGCACGGTCCACCGCTTCGTGTCGCGCTTCGATCGCTGGCGGCCGACGCCGCGGGCGGGGTGGAAGGAGGCCGCCGGGGCCGGCGCGGGGACGGGGCTGCTCTACGACCTCGGCCCGCACCTCGTCGACCAGGCGCTCGTCCTCTTCGGGCCGGTGGCGGCGGTGTACGCGGAGTTGGACCGGCGGCGGCCAGGGGAGGCCGCGGTCGACGACGACTTCTTCGTCGCGCTGACGCACGCCTCGGGCGTGCGGTCGCACCTCGGCGCGAGCGCGCTCGCTGGGCAGGCGGGGGCGCGCTTCCGCGTGTCAGGCACGGGCGGGGCGTACGTGAAGTACGGCCTCGACCCGCAGGAGGCGGCGCTCGCGGGCGGGGCGCGGCCGGGGGACCCCGGCTGGGGGGAGGAGCCGGAGGCGAGGTGGGGCACACTCGGCGCGGGAGACGACGTGCACCCGGTGCCGACGGAGGGCGGGGCGTACGAGCGGTTTTACGCGGGAGTGCGGGACGCGATTCGGGGCGGCGGGGGGGCGCCAGTGGAGATGGCGGACGCGGTCGCGGGGTTGGAGGTGATCGAGGCGGCGGGGAAGGCGGCGCGCGAAGGGAGAGTCGTGCGAATGGATGGGCTCGAGTCGGCGGCGTCGCGGGTCCAGCGGGGCGGGGAAAGCGACGGGTAAGGCGTGGGTGGGCGGGTGCGCCAGGTGGGCGCACGCGGGCAGGTCGTTGGGGCGGGGTAGGAAGAGCGGGGCGGCCGGCGCCCGTGAGGCGGGGCGGGGGCGGCGGCCGGGTCGGGCACGGCCGGGGACCGGCCAACCCCTGTCGTTCATTCGGCCGCTGTTCCCGTGCCGTTAGTCCGCCTCGCCCGCTCTGCCCCGCCCAGTCCGGAACCGCCCCAAGACCTTCCCGCAAGCGCTTACCTGGCACGCTCCCCCACCCACGCCCTATCCGTCGCACCATCCGCCCCGCCGGACCCGCGACGTCCCCGACTCACTCCGCGGCCGTCGCGAGTCCCCTCGCCGCGAGCACGAGCTCCGTCTTCCGCTCGTACAGCCCAAGCTCGAGCCCGACCGGGTATCGGTGCGGGTTGGCGAGCCGCGTCGTTCCCTCCGGCAGCTCGGCGAGCCCCTCCCGCACCCTCGCCCTCGCCGCGTCAAGCCCCTCCGCGGCGCGCACGCGCGCCCCGCCGGCGAACACCGGCCGCAGCAGCGGCTCGTACTCGGCGTCCACCGCGAAGCGCTTGCGGCGCGTCGCGTCGAGCGGGTCGACCATCGTCGCCGGGTCTAACGCCGGCGGCGCGAGCTCGTCGCAGAGCATGTCCCCCACGACGCGCCCGTCGGCGCCGCGGTAGCGGCGCACCTGCAGCACGCCGGGCGTGGTCGTCTTCGCGGCCTGCTCGCTCACCTTCACGCGCGGCCGCCAGTCGCCCGCCGCGTCCCGCACCGCGCTGAGCTTGTAGACGCAGCCGAGCGCGGGGTGGTCGTACGCGGTGACGAGCTTGGTGCCGACGCCCCAGACCGCGATCGCCGCGCCCTGGCGTTTGAGGCTCTCGATCAGGTGCTCGTCGAGGTCGTTCGAGGCGAGCACGCGCGCGTCGGGGAAGCCCGCCTCGTCGAGCAGCCGGCGCGCCGCGCGGCTCAGGTACGCGAGGTCGCCCGAGTCGAGGCGGATGCCTAACAGGCGGCGGCCGCGGGCGCGGAGCGCGCGGCCCGCGTCGATCGCGTGGCGCACGCCGTCGAGCGTGTCGTAGGTGTCGACGAGGAAGACGCAGTTGCCGGGGAGCGCCTCCGCGTAGGCCGCGAAGCTCTCGGGCTCGCCGTCGAAGCTCATCACCCAGCTGTGCGCGTGCGTGCCGCGCACCGGGATGCCATAGCGCATGCCGGCGAGCACGTTACTCGTCGCGCCGCAGCCGCCGACGAAGGCGGCGCGGCTCGCGGCGAGCCCGCCGTCGGGGCCCTGCGCGCGCCGCAGCCCGAACTCGAGCACCTCGTCGCCCGCCGCGGCGAGCGCGACGCGCGCCGCCTTTGTCGCGACGAGCGTCGAAAAGCCGACGTGCGTGAGAAGCGCGGTCTCGACGAGCTGGGCCTGGAGGATCGGGCCGCGCACGCGCACGAGCGGCTCGTTGGGGAAGACGACCGTCCCCTCGGGCACCATGTCGACGTCGAGCGCGAGCCGGAGCCCGGCGAGGTGGTCGAGGAAGTCGGCGGGGAAGAGCGGGCGCGCGTCGGCGTCCTCGAGCGTCGCGAGGTAGGCGAGCTCGTCGGACTCGAAGCGGAAGTCCGCGAGGTAGTCGGCCGCGGGGTCGAGCCCGCAGGCGACCGTGTACCCGCCGCCGAACGGGGCCGTGCGGAAGTAGAGGTGGAACGCTGCCTCGCGCGCGGCGCGCCCGGCGCGCCAGTAGCCGAGCGCCATCGTCAGCTGGTAGAGGTCGGTGAGGAGCGCGGAGGCGGCAGGGTCGCGGGGCATGCGCGGGCGGTCGGGGGACGTGGGAACCCGCGGTAATCTCGCACCGTTCGGGTCCGCGGTACGCGCATTGCTCGGCGTAGCGCGCGTACTACGCCGTGCGCCGTCGCGCCGCGGCCGACTCTACAGTGCGGGACTGGATGAGCCTAACGCTCAGGAAGCTGGACCAGCAGGTGGTCGTCGTCACGGGCGCGTCGAGCGGCATCGGGCTCGTGACGGCGCGCGAGGCCGCGCGGCGCGGCGCGAAGGTCGTGCTCGCCGCGCGCGACGCGGCGGACCTCGCGGCCGCGGTCGAGTCGATCCGGGCGGAGGGCGGGCGCGCCGAGTACGTGGTCGCGGACGTCGCCGACTTCGACGAGGTGGCCGCAGTCGCGGCGCGGGCGGCGGCCGCGTTCGGCGGGATCGACACCTGGGTGAACAACGCCGGCGTGTCGATCTACGGGCGCCTGGGCGACGTGCCGCTCGCCGACGCGCGCCGGCTGTTCGAGACCAACTACTGGGGCGTCGTGCACGGCTCGCTCGTCGCGGTGCCCTACCTCAAGCGGCGCGGCGGCGGCGCGCTCGTCAACGTCGGGTCGGTGCACTCCGACACCGCGATGCCGCTGCAGGGCCACTACTCCGCGAGCAAGCACGCGGTGAAGGGCTTCACCGACGCCCTCCGCGTCGAGCTGGAGTACGAGGGCGCGCCGGTCTCGGTCACGCTCGTCAAGCCGGCCGCGGTCGACACGCCCTACCCCGAGCACGCCGGCAACCAGCTCGGCGTGGAGCCGACGCACCAGGCGCCGGTGTACGCGCCGGCGGTCGTCGCGCGCGCGATCCTCGCCGCCGCGGAGCGCCCCTACCGCGACGTCAAGGTCGGCGGGAGCGCCAAGCTCTACACGACGCTCGAGACGTTCGCGCCGCGCGTCGTCGACCGGCTCAAACTGGCCACCGCGTTCGCGGGCCAGCAGACCGACCTGCCGGCGCGCGACGACGCGACGCTCTACGCGCCGCGCAGCGGCAGCGGGCGCGAGCGCGGCCGGTACGCCGGGCACGTCCGGCAGTCGAGCGCGTTCACGACGGCCGCGCTCAACCCGCTCGCTACGGTGCTCGGCGCCGCGGCGCTCGGCGTCGGGGTCGCACTCGCCGCCCGCGAACGCGGACGCGGGTCCGCCTAACGACATCCCCATCCCCACCACCAGGAGACAACAGCAGATGACCAAGCGCTACTTCACGACGTTCGCCCTCGGCGCCGCGGTCGCGGCCGCCGCCTGCGGCGGCAACAAGGGCGCCGCGGCCGACAGCGCCGGCGCGGCCAGTACGGGCGCCGGCGGCACGGCGACGGGCACGACCGCGGCCGATTCGATGAACCGCGCCGGCGGCGCGGGCGGCGCCGGGATGAGCGCCGGCGCCGGGATGAGCGGCGGGGCCGGCACGAGCGGCGGCGGCATGAGCGGCACCCCGGGCGCGGGCACGTCCGGCGCGGGCGCCGGCACCGGCGCGGGCGCGACCAGCGGCGGCACCGGCGGCACCGCCGGGACGAGCGGGGCGGGCGGCACCGGGGCGTCCGGCGCGGCCGGCGCCGGCACGGGCACCGCGACGCCGCCCGCGGGCACGGCGGGATCGGGCACCGGCGGCGCCGGCGGGACGCGCACGCCGTAAGGCCCGACCCGGCCGTCGCCAGCCGGCCCGCGCGCGGGGTGCCGCTCCTAACCGGGCGGCACCCCGCGCGCGTTCTTGGCGGCTTTTTTCGCCGCACCGATGCGGCGGGGATGGCAGACCGTCCTGAACCTGTCAGATTCCACGACGTCCACCCGCCCCCGACGCCGTGCCCGACTCGTCGCTGCTCGCCACGCCCGCGGCCGCCCCGGCGGCCCCCTCGACCGCCACCGTGCTCGTCGTCGACGACGAGCCGCAGATCCGGCACGCCGTGCGGCGCGTGCTCGAAGAGCTCGGGGCGACGGTCTACGAGGCCGCGACCGGCCGCGACGCGCTCGACGTGGCCGCCGCGCGCGGGCCCGACCTCGTCGTCCTCGACCTCGGGCTGCCCGACATGGACGGCGGCGCGGTCTGCCGCGAGATGCGCGCCTGGTCGCCGGCGCCCGTCCTCGTCCTCTCGGCCCGCCACTCCGAGCAGGAGAAGATCCGCCTGCTCGACGCGGGCGCGGACGACTACCTCACCAAACCCTTCGGCCCGGGCGAACTCGCCGCGCGCGTGCGCGCCCAGCTGCGCCGCGCCAACATGCGCGCCGCGGGCGCGAACGAGCTCGCGCCGCTGCGCGCGGGCGACCTCGTGATCGACTTCCACCGCCGCGTCGCGACCCGCGGCGGGCGCTCGCTCGGGCTCACGCCCATCGAGTGGGGCATCCTGCGCACCCTCGCCGCCGACGCGGGGCGCACGCTGACGCACAAGCAGATCTTCGACGCGGTGTGGGCGCGGCAGTTCGGCAACGCCGCGCAGTACCTGCGGGTGCACGTGACCAACCTGCGCCGCAAGATCGAGCGCGTGCCGTCGTCGCCCGAGCTCATCGTCACCGAGCCCGGCGTCGGCTACCGGTTCGAGCCGCCGAGGGCGGCCTAACGCCGCGTCGCGTCCCGCGGGGCGAGCGCCGCGTGCGGCCCGCGTGAGGCGGCCCACGTGAGACAGCTCGCGTGAGACGGCCCGCGTGAGACGACTCGGGAAGCGGCTCGCGGTCTGGGCCGCGTGGGTCGGCGTGCTCGCGGCGATGGCGGCCGCGCTCGCCACCCGGCGCGGCCACATCGACCAGGTGCACGTCGTCCTCCCGCTCCTGCTCGTCATCCTCGCCGGGAGCGCGACGGAGGGGCGCGCGCTCGGCCTCGTGCTCGCGGCCGAGGCCGCGGTGCTCGTCGACTACGTCTTCCAGCCGCCGTACGACACGCTGACCGTCGCCAAGCCGCTCGACTGGGTCGTGCTGGTCGCGTTCTTCGTCACCGCGGGGGTCGCGACGCAGCTGCTGGAGGTCGCGCGCGCGGAGGCGACTGCGGCGCGGCGGCGGGCCGACGAGGTGGGCGAGCTGGCGGGGGTCGGGGCCGAGGCGCTGGGCGTGGGAGAGGCGGACGCGGCCGTGCGCGCGGTGGCCGCGGCGTTCGCGCGCACCCTCGCGCTCGACGGCTGCGCGATCTCCGACGCCGCCGGCGCGCCGCTCGCCGCGACGGGCCACGTGCCGTCAGGCGCGGGCGCGCCCGCCGCCGGCCTGCGCGCGGCGCTCGCGGCCGCGCCGGCCGACGTCGTCGTCCCGCTCCGGACCTCGGGCCGGGTGGTCGGCGCGCTCCGCCTCGCGCGCGCCGGCGGCGTACGCGCCGACGCCTCGCGCCTCGCCTTCCTCGAGGCGCTCGCCCACTACGCCGCGCTCGCCGCCGAGCGCGTGCGGCTCGTCGCGGAGGCGGAGCGCGCGGAGGCGCTGCGCGAGGCCGACCGGATGAAGGACCAGCTGCTCGCCGCCGTCTCGCACGACCTCCGCACGCCGCTCACGACGATCAAGGCGCTCGCCCACGACAGCGCGCGCCGCGGCGACGCGAACGCGGCAGTCATCGAGGAGCAGGCCGACCGGCTGACGCGCATCGTCGCCGACCTGCTCGACCTCTCGCGCGCGCGGGCCGGCGGTGTGGTGGTCCACCCGGAGCTGAACACCGCGGAGGACGTCGTCGGCGCGCTCCGGCGGCAGGTGGCCGGGGTGCTCGGCGCGGGCCCGCAGCCGCGCCCGCTCGTCGTCGACCTGCCCGTCGACGACCCGCCGCTCGCGGGCACGTTCGACTTCGTCGCCACCCTGCGCATCCTCGGCAATCTGGTCGAGAACGCGAATAAATACGCGGCGTCCGGCGCGCCCGTGGAGCTCGCCGCGTACGCCGCCGACGGCGCCCTCGTCTTCGAGGTGCGGGACCGGGGGCCGGGCGTGCCCGCGGGGGAGCGGGAGCGGATCTTCACGCCGTTCTACCGCGGCGCGGGGGCGCCGGCGGACGTCGGGGGGGCGGGGCTGGGGCTCGCCACGGCGCGCGCGCTCGCGGAGGCGCAGGGCGGGACGCTCGCGTACGCGGCGCGCGAGGGCGGCGGGAGCGTGTTCGTGCTGCGCCTGCCGGGCGCGGCGGTCGGGACGTCGCGCGGGACGACGCGGAGCTGCGGGCATAGCCGCGGACCCCCGCGTTCGCGGGGATGACGACGGTCGGGGGCCGTCACCCCGCGAACGCGCGGGGCCACGTGTGCGTCACACGCTCGCCAGTTGCTCTAACCTCCGCGTTAGCAACCTCTTAGCGACGCGACGGGGCTCGTTAGCAGCGGCTTAGCGCGCGACACGAGTACGCTCCCTTCGTGCCCTGTTCGTGTGTGTACGCGTTCGCCCGCGCGCTCCGCGGCGTCGCCGCCGGCGCCCTCTGTGCGGCGGCGGCCGGCGCACCGCGCGCGCTCGCGGCGCAGCACGCGGTTGCGCCGCCCGCCGCCGCGCCCCCCGCCCGTTCGGTCACGCTCGCGGCCGCCCTCACCGCCGCGCGGCGGGCCAACCCGGACCTCGTCGTCGCCCGCCTGCGCGAGGACTCCGCGCGCGGCGAGCGCGCGATCGCCGCCGCGCTCCCCAACCCCACGCTCGGCGTCGTGCCGAACGTGCCGACGCAGTACTCGCTCACCGAGCCGGTCGACGTCACGCCGGCGCGCCTCTTCCGCACGCGCGCCGCCCGCCTCGGCGCCGACGCGACCCGCCTCGACGAGGCCGACGCGCGCCGCACGACCGACTACGCGGTGCGCCAGAGCTACTACGACGTCCTGCTCGCGCAGGCCCTGCGCGACGTTGCGGCCGAGCAGCGCGAGGCCGTGCGGCAGGTGCTCGCGGCCGACTCGGTGCGGCTCAGGGACGGCGACGTGCCCGCGCAGAACGTCGTCCGGAGCGAGCTCGAGTACGCCCACAGCGACGCGGCCCTCGCGCGCGGGACCGCCCAGGTGCACGCCGGCCGGCTCGCGCTGCAGCAACTCATGGGCGTCGCCGCCCCCGACACCGGGCTGGCCGCGGCGGGCGTCCTGCGCTTCGTGCCGGTGCCGATCGACACGGCCGGGCTGCGGGCGCTCGCGCTCCGCTCGCGCCCCGACCTCCGGAGCGCGGGCGTCCGGGTGGCGCAGAGCCGCGCGCTCGTGAGCAACGCGCGCGCGCAGGTCGTCCCGGTGCCGCAGCTGTCCTACGTCACGCAGCAGCACCAGCGGTTCGACAACGGCCACTTCTACAGCTTCGGGGTCGGGGCCGCGCTGCCGTTCCCCTACCTCTTCTCGGGCGAACGCACGCGCGCGCGCGCCGGGCTCGCGGCCGCCGAGGTGGCGGCCGACCGCGCGCGGTTGCAGGTCGAGACCGACGCGGCGACCGCGCTCGACCAATACCAGGTCTCGCGCGGCCTGGCCGAGCGTTACGAGCGCGGGCTGCTCGCCAAGGCGCGGCAGGCCGTCGCCACGGCGCGCTACGCCTACCAGGCGGGCGCGATCTCGCAGCTCGAGCTGCTCGACGCGCTGCGCGCCGACGCCGACACGCGCGCCGATTACTACACCGCCGTGCACGACTACTGGCTCGGCGTGTTCGCCGTCGAGCGCGCGGCCGGCGTCGAAGTCGCCGGCGCCGACGCCGCGGCGGACGCGAGCACGGACGTGGCGTCCTCGCCATGAGTCGCTTCAAGGCCCCCATGAGCATCGTCCCGTCCGCGCCGCCGCCCGCGGCGGCCGGCCGCGACGAGCCGGGCGCGGTCTCGCGCGCCCCGCTGCTCGCGCTCGTCGCGGCGATCCTCGTCGTCGTGGCCACCCTCTTCGCGTCGGGGTGCGCGCGGCCGACGCCCGAGGCGCACGCGAGTGAGGCGCACGCGGCGCCCGCGCCCCCGGCGGGCACGGTGACGCTCGCCCCCGCGCAGCTCGCCTACGTCACGGTCGACACGGTCCGCGCGCGCTCCGAGCGCGCCGTCGCCACGGTGCCCGCGCAACTCGCCTTCGACGAGGACCACACCGCGCGCGTGCTCTCGCCGGTGGCCGGGCGCGTCGTCTCGCTCGACGCCAAGGTCGGCGACGTCGTGCGCGCCGGGCAGCCGCTCGCGCACCTGCTCTCGAGCGACGTCGCGCAGGCCGGCGCCGACCTGGCCCGCGCGGGCGCGACCGCGCGCCAGACGGAGACCGCCCTCGCCCGCTCTCGCGACCTGTTCGCGCACGGCGTGATCGCGCAAAAGGACCTGCAGCAGGCCGAGACCGACGCGGCCGCCGCGCGCGCCGAAGAGACGCGCGCCGGGCTGCGCGCCCGTCTGTTAGGCGGCGCGGGGGGCGGCCAGACGTACGTGCTCCGCGCGCCCCTCGGCGGCGAGGTCATCGACCGGCAGGTGAACGTCGGCACCGAGGTGCAGCCCGGCGGGACGACGCCGCTCTTCACCGTCAGCGACCTCTCCGACGTGTGGCTCACGGCGAACCTCTACCAGCGCGACCTCGCCTCGGTGCGGCGCGGCGCGCGCGTGACCTTCGCGAGCGACGCGCTGGGCGCCGCGCCGGTCGACGCGCGCGTGACGTGGATCGCCGACGCGCTCGACCCCGCGACGCGCACCGCGCCGATGCGGGCGGTGATCCCCAACCCCGGCCGCCGCCTGCGCGCGGCGGTCTTCGGCCAGGCCACCCTCTACGCGTCCGACGACGCCCGCACGCCGACCGTGCCGAGCGCGGCGCTCGTCACCCGCGGCGGGGGGACGGTGGTCTACGTCGAGGACGCGCCCGGGCGCTTCCGCCGCCGCGCGGTGACGGTGGGCGAGGACGACGGCACCGTCGCGACGATCGTGCGCGGGCTGCAGTCGGGCGAGCGCGTGGTCGGCAAGGGGAGCCTGCTCGTCGACGCCCAGGCAGAGCGGCAGTCCGAAACGAGCGGCCCCGCGGCGGGAGCGCCGGCCGTCGGCGGCGAGGGGAGCGAGTGATCGGCCGCATCGCGCGGTGGGCGCTCGCCCACCGCGTCGCGGTGTTGGGCGCGACGCTCCTGCTCGTCGTCCTCGGCGTGCGCGCGTTCCGGGCGCTCCCGGTCGAGGCGTTCCCCGACGTGCAGGACGTGCAGGTGCAGGTCATCACGCCCTGGACCGGGCACGCGGCCGAGGAGATCGAGAAGGTCGTCACGCTCCCCGTCGAGCGGCAGATGAACGGGCTGCCCGGGCTCACCAACCTGCGCTCGGTCTCGATGTTCGGGCTGTCGGTCGTGACGATGACGTTCCAGGACGGCACCACCGACTACTTCGCGCGGCAGCAGGTCCTGGAGCGGCTGCAGCAGGCCACACTGCCCAACGGGGTGCAGGCGTCGCTCGCGCCGCTCTCGAACGCGACGGGCGAGATCTACCGCTACACCGTCACCGGCCCGCTCCCGCTCACCGAGCTCAAGGCGCTCGAGGACTGGACCATCGAGCCCGCGATCCGCACCGTGCCGGGCGTTGCCGACATCACCTCGTTCGGCGGGCAGGTGAAGCAGTACCAGATCGACCTCGACCCGGAGCGGCTCGCCGCGTACGGGGTCACGCTGGCGCAGGTCGAGCAGGCCGTCGCCGGGGCCAACGCGAACGCCGGCGGCGGCTACCTGTCGCACGGCTACGAGAAGCAGGTCGTCCGCGGTGTGGGCCTCCTGTCGAGCCCGCGCGACATCGAGGCGGTGAGCGTCGCCACGCGCACCGGCGTCCCCGTGCGCGTCGGCGACCTCGGCGCGGTGACCGTCGGCGGCGCGCCGCGCGAGGGGATCGTCGGCAAGGACCGCCTGGACGACGTCGTCGAGGGCATCGTCCTCATGCGCAAGGGCGAGAACGCGATGGAGGTGCTGCAGGGCGTGCGCGCCAAGGTCGCGGACGTGAACCGCACCGTGCTCCCCCCCGGGGTGCGCATGACCCCGTTCTACGACCGCGCGACGCTCGTGAACCACACCGTGCACACGGTCGAGGAGAACCTCGCCGTCGGCGCGGGGCTCGTGCTCCTCATCCTCGTCGTCTTCCTCGGCGACTTCCGGGCGGCGCTCATCGTCGGCCTCGTCATCCCGCTCTCGCTGCTCTGCGCCTTCATCCTCATGGAGGCGGGGCACGTCTCCGCCAACCTCATCTCGTTGGGCGCGGTCGACTTCGGGATCATCGTCGACGCCGCGGTGGTGATGGTCGAGGCGTTCCTCGTGCGGCTCGCCCTCGCGCCGCGCGAGGAGGGGAAGCGGCTCCCCGACGGCGAGAAGCGCTGGCTGCTGGCCGACGTCGCGGGGCAGATGGGGCGCCCGATCCTCTTCGCGAAGGCGATCGTGATCACGGCGTTCCTCCCCATCTTTACGTTCCAGCGCGTCGAGAAGCGCATCTTCTCGCCGATGGCGTTCACGCTCACGTTCGCGCTGTTAGGCTCGCTCGTGCTGACGCTGACGCTCATCCCCGTGCTCTCGTCGTGGGGGCTGCGCGCGGGCAAGCTGGACGCCGCGGGGCACCCCGAAGAGACGCCCGCGACGCGGTGGCTCGTGCGCGGGTTCACCCCGCTCCTCGACGGCGCCCTCCGCCACGGGCGCGCCCTGTTCGTCGGCGCGCTCGTCGTGCTCGCCGGCTCGCTCGTGTTGGGCGCGAAGCTCGGCACCGAGTTCCTCCCCGCGCTCGACGAGGGCAACATCTGGCTCACGGTGACGATGCCCGTGGGCATCTCGCTCGAGGCGGCCAAGAACGTCGAGCGCGAGGTCCGCCGCGTGCTGCTCTCCTACCCGCAGGTCGCGCAGGTGGTGTCGCAGTTAGGCCGCCCCGACGACGGCACCGACGCCAAGGGCTCCAACAACCTCGAGGTGCTCGCCGACCTCAAGCCGCGCGACCAGTGGGGGGACGTCCGCGACAAGGAGGAGCTCGTCGCCCGCATGGGCCGGCGGCTCGAGGCGATCCCCGGCGTCGACCTCAACTTCTCGCAGTACATCAAGGACAACGTCGACGAGGCGCTCTCGGGCGTGAAGGGCGAGCTCGTCGTGAAGATCTTCGGCCCCGACCTCGCGACGCTGCAGGAGAAGGCCGACGAGGTCGAGCACGTGCTCGCCGGCGTGCGCGGCGTCGCGGACCTCGGCACCGAGCAGCAGTTCGGCCAGCCGCAGGTGCGCTTCGAGGTCGACCGCGCCGCGGCCGCGCGGTACGGGCTGTCGGTGGCCGACGTGAACGACGCGATCGAGACGGCGGTCGGCGGGCGCGCGGTAACGCAGCTCCTCGAGGGCGACCGCGTGTTCGACGTGCGGGTGCGCTACGCCGGGAGCGCGCGCGACAACCGCGCCGCGCTCGAGCGCCTCGCCGTCAACACGGGCGACGGCCGCACGGTGCCGCTCGCGAGCGTGGCGCGCGTCGTCACGGCCGAGGGCGCGAGCCGCATCTCGCGCGAGACCAACGAGCGGCGCGTGGCGATCAAGTGCTCGGTGCGCGGGCGGGACGAGGGCGGGTTCGTCGCGGAAGCGCAACAACTCGTGGCGAAGCGCGTGCAGCTCCCGCCGGGGTACCGGCTGACGTGGGGCGGGCAGTTCGAGAACCAGCGCCGCGCGACCGCGCGCCTCGCGGTCATCGTCCCGGCGAGCATCGTGCTCATCTTCGCGCTGCTGGTCAGCGCGTTCGGGTCGGGGAAGTACGCGGGGCTCGTGCTCGCCAACCTCCCGTTCGCCCTCATCGGCGGCATCGTGCTGCTCTGGGCGCGCGGGATCCACCTGAGCGTGAGCGCGGCGGTCGGCTTCATCGCCCTCTTCGGCATCTCGGTGCAGAACGGCGTGCTGCTCGTCTCCGAGTTCAACCGCCTGCGCGACGACGGCGCGACGGTCGACGACGCGGTCCGGCGGGGCACGCTCGACCGGCTGCGCCCGGTGGCGATGACGGCGCTGATGGCCGCGTTAGGCCTGCTCCCCGCCGCGCTGTCGCACGGCATCGGCGCGGAGACGACGCGGCCGTTCGCGACGGTGATCGTCGGCGGGCTCGTGACGTCGACGGTGCTCACGCTGCTGCTGCTCCCGGTGCTCTACGCGGCCGTGGAGCGGCGCACGCACGGCCTCGGACGGCAGGTGGTGGTGACGATGGGGCGCGCGGCACGCGCGCTGCCGTTCGTCGGGCGGGGCGGGGAGGAGGCGCCGCGGCGGGCGGCCTGAGGCGTCGCGCGGCGGCGCGTAACCCGGCCGCCGCGCGCGCGTCCTCCGGCATGCCCCGTCGTCTCCGCCGCGCGCCGAGCCGTCCGCTCTCCTCGACCGTCGCACGCGTGGCCTCCGCCGTGTTCGTCGCCGGTGCGGCCTGCAACGCGCCCACCGCCGCCGACGCGCCGGACGTGGCCGGGGCGTGGGACGGGCGCTACGTCGAGGCGCTGGTGCCCGCGCGCGCCCTCGACGCCCGCCTGCAGCTCACGCAGAACGGCGTGAACGTGTCCGGCACGCTCCTCCTCGCGAACGGCCGCTCCGCCGACGCATCGGGCCCGATCGTCGGGCGGCACCTCGCCCTCGCGCTCTCGTACGCCGACGACTGCGCCGGCACGGCGCGCTGGTCGCTCGACCTCGGCGCCGACGGGTCGACGTTCACCGGGACGGCCGAGTCGTTCGACTGCCGCGGCGATACCCGCGCGGACGTGACGCTGGTGCGGCGGTAGGGCGGCGGTCCGTGGGCGCCGGTCAGACGACTTCGACGCGCGCCCGCACGCCCGGGGCGCCGGCCAGGCGCGCGTCGCGGGTGAGGAGGGTTGCGTCTAACGCCTCGGCGAGCGCGACGTACGAGGCGTCGTAGGCGGTCAGGTTGTCGCGCAGCTGCCAGACGCGGCCGAGGAGCGGCGTGTGCGCGTGGCGCTCCAGCGGGAGCAGACTCAACGCGCGCAGCGCCGCGGATCCGCCGGCCGGCGAGAGGAGCTGCGCGAGGACGTACCGCCGAACCGTCTGCGCGACCTCCAGGTCGAACAGATGTGGGATGTGGTACGGCCGGGACTCGCGTAGGAGGCGGCGGGCTGCCGCGAGCCCGTGCGGCGTGCGCCGCGCAATCTCGATCCCGACCGACGCGTCGAGAACGATCACCCGGCAAGGCGGCCGAGTTGCGCGTCGCGTTCTGCGCGAACCGCGTGCAGAACCTCGACCGACGATTCTTCGGAGTGGACCGGCTCGAGCGCGGCGAAGCGGGCGAGGATCTCCTCGTCGGTGGGCGTCTCGGCCGCCCGCACGGCACTGCGGAGTA
The DNA here is from genome assembly GCA_019973575.1 of Gemmatimonadetes bacterium T265. NCBI lineage: Bacteria > Pseudomonadati > Gemmatimonadota > Gemmatimonadetes bacterium T265. Next base: position 648,210 of record BPUI01000001.1, on the reverse strand, counting down.
CGTACTCCGACAGGGTCAGCCCCATGCCCGCGGCGCGACTTTTCAAGAGCCTGTGGGCGGCATCGGGCACGTTCCGGACCTGGATCATTTTGGGCATGTGTTGAACATGTTTTCATGTGCCGCACATGTCAACGTCGTCGCCCCCGTCAGCGGTGTGCGCCGCCCGCCGCAGCGGCTACCCACCGCGCGTGATCTGGTCTCGGAACGACTCCAAATCGTCGAGGTCGACCCGTGCCCCGTCGAGGAACGCCGCCGGCGTCCCGCGCACCCCGTCGGCCAGCGCGGCCGCGCGCTGCGCGTCGACCCGCGCGCGCACCGCGTCCGACGCCGCGTCGCGGTGCAGCCGCGCGAGGTCGAGGCCGAGCGCGGCCGCGACCCCGTCCACGCGCTCCGGCCAGAGCGGCGACGGCGCGGCCATCAACGCGTCGTGCATCGCCCAGTACGCGCCGTCGGACGCTCGCCCGCACGGGCCGTCCTGCAGCGCCGCGGCCTCGGCCGCGCGCGCGGCGCCGGCCGCGTTGGGGAACGCCCCCGCCGGCGCGAAGTGCCGCCACTCGACGGCGACCCCGGCCGACGGGTCGTCGGCCAGCGCGCGCAGCGCGGGCCACGCGCGCCGGCAGTGCAGGCACTCGAACGTGCCGTAGGCGACCACCCGCGCCCGCGCGCCGGGATCGCCGAGCAGGCGCCCGACGACGGCGGGCGCCCCCGCCGCCATGCCTAACGCACCGACGTCTAACGCGCCGCCCGCCGGGGTGGCGTTCACGCCGCGCCCGCGCCCGCGAGCGCGCCGTCCTGCTCCGCGAGCGTCGGGTAGTCGAGGTAGCCCTCCGCGCCGCCGCCGTAGAACGTCGCCGGGTTCGGGGGGTTGAGCGGCGCGCCCTGCGCGTAGCGCTCCGGCAGGTCCGGGTTGGCGAGGTACGGCACGCCGAAGGCGATCAGGTCCGCCCGACCCTCCGCGATTGCCGCGTCGGCGGTGGCGCGGTCGTAGCCGCCGTTGAGGATCAGCGGCCCGCGGAACGCGGCCCGGATCATCGGCGCGACGACGCGCCCCCCCGGGTCGGCCGACGGGTGGTCGGCGTGGACCGGCTCGAGGACGTGCAGGTAGGCGAGGCCGAAGGCGTTCAGCTCGCGCGCCACGTGCCCGAAGAGCGCGGCCGGGTCGGCGTCGCGCATGCTCTGGAACGGGTTCGTCGGCGACACGCGCACGCCCGTGCGGTCCGCGCCGACGGCCGCGGCCACGGCGCGCACGACGTCGAGCAGGAAGCGCGCGCGGTTCTCGACGCTCCCGCCGTACGCGTCGGTGCGCCGGTTGCTGCCGTCGCGGAGGAACTGGTCGATGAGGTACCCGTTCGCGGCGTGGATCTCGACGCCGTCGAAGCCGGCCGCGATCGCGTTGCGCGCGCCCCGGGCGTAGGCCTCGACGTAGCGCGGGATCTCCTCGAGCGTGAGCGCGCGGGGCGGCGCGTACGGCACGCGCCCGGCCGGCGTGAAGACCTCGCCGTCGATCGCGACCGCGGAGGCGGAGACGACGTCTTCGCCCTCGGGGAGAAAGCTCGGATGCGCGGCGCGCCCGGTGTGCCAGAGCTGGAGGTAGATGCGACCGCCGGCGGCGTGCACGGCGTCGGTCACGCGGCGCCACGCCGCGATCTGGGCGTCGTCGTGGATGCCGGGCGTGCCGCGGCCGCCGGCGCCGTTGGGCAGCACCTGCGTCGCCTCGGTGATCAGCAGCCCGCCCGACGCGCGCCGCGCGTAGTACTCGGCCGCCATCTCGGGGATGACGCCTTCGGCGCTCGCGCGCACGCGGGTCATCGGCGCGAGGACGATGCGGTTGGGCAACGTGAGGCGGCCGAGGGTGAACGGGGTGAACAGCGGCGACTCGGTCAGCGTGGGGGTCATGGGCCGGATGTGAACGGAATTGTTGGGCTTGCCTGTTTATACAAGTATCTAAAGACGATGACGCGAGATGTGTTCCCGGACGTCGCGCGTCAGCCCGCGACGAGCGCCGGGGCCTGGCCGTGGAGTCGGCGCGCGACTTCGGCGAGGTAGGCGTCGAGCACGCCGGGGCGCACGCGGTAGTGCCCGCACTGCCCCTCGCGCCGGGCCTCGATCAGCCCCGCCGTGGCGAGCTCCTTCAGGTGGTGCGAGATCGTCGCCTGCGACACCGGGAACGCCTCGACCATTCGCTTGCAGGCCACCTCGTCGTCGGACGCGATCATCTCGAGCAGCTCGAAGCGGCGCGGGTCGGCGAGCGCCTTCGCAATGCGGGTGAACTGAACGGCATCCATATGACCTGCAGTGTAGGGAGGCACCGTTCTTTAGACAAGTATCGAACGACCCGGCCGGCCGTCGCTCTCCCTCCGTTCGACGCGCCGAGCTACCTTGGGACGCGGAGCAGTTTGTAGCAGGCCGAGAAGATCGCGACGGCGCGCCCCAGCGGCGCGCCGTCCTCGCTCGGCCCCGGCGCGTCCGGCGTGCGCGGACGGTGAGGAGCGGCGATGGTCTGGTCGGGCGAGACGTATCGGGCGTTCGTGCGGCGCGTCGACCCGCCGGTCGGGGACGCGGCGCCCGACGACGCGTCCCCGACCAGCGGGCCGACGCTCACCGCGCTCCAGATCGAAAGCTGGCGCCTGCTGCGCGACGAGTGGGCGGCCGACCCCGCCGCGCAGACCGAGTGGCAGACCTGGGAGGCCGGGCGGTCGCGCGCCCGCCCCGAGCTCGCCGACCTCGCGGGCGCGTTCCTCGCCGGCCAGCTCGACGCCGCGGCGCTGCGCGCGGCGTTCGACCGCGAGACGCGCACGCGCTGGGACACCTTCGGCCTGCGCGGCGTCGCCGGCGCGATGTTCCTCAACCGGCTCGCCAAGCACGTGCGCGAGACGCCGCTCGCCGCCACGCTCGACTCGGCCCTGCGGGCAGCGCTCCGCGTGCCGCCGACCGTGGTCGCCGCGGGCGCGCAGCTCGCGGCCTTCGCGGCGTACGTGCGCGCCGCCGGCCCGGCCGCGCAGCCCGCGCTCGCGACGGCGTTCGTGAGCGCGTGGTGGCACGCGCAGGACCCCGCGCGCTGGCCGAGCTTCCAGCCGTCGACGCGCCAGACGCTCGCCGCCGAGGAGGGGGTGTTCGTGCCCACGGGCGACCCGGTGGCCGACTACGTGGCGTTCCGCGCCGCCGCGCTCGCCCTCGCCGCCGCGTTAGGCCTGCACCCGTGGGCGCTGGAACACCTCTGCTGGTGGCAGCAGCGGCGCGACCCGGCGCGGGTCTTCGCCGACGCCGAGCCCGCGCGGGGCGTGCCGGCCGACGACGCGACCGACCCGAGCGCGGACGAGTACGACGCGCGCGAGGACCGCGCCAACGACGGGCCGGCGGGGCACGGAGCGACGAGGTACGGGGCGGCCCGATACGGCGCGGCCCGGCACGCGATGCCCCAGTACGGGGCGACCGCGCCGACGTCCCGCGCGCGGGTCGCCGAGCCCGGGCCGGCGCCGGCGCCCGACGCGCCCGCGTGCGACCTGCCCGCCGAGCCCGCGGACGCGGCCGACGCGCTCGGCCACACGCACGTCCAGTGGTTGCTCGCGCGGCTCGGCCGCCGGCTCGGCTGCCGCGTCTGGGTCGCCGCCAACGACCACCACCGCGCGTGGCGCGGCGAGCGGCTCGGCGCGCTCTCCGCCGACCGCCTGCCGCCGTTAGGCATCGACGCCGACTCGCAGCGCCTCGTCGAGTTGGTCGACGTCGTCTGGCTGCGCGGCGCGTCGCAGGTGGCGGCCGCGTTCGAGGTCGAGTGCACGACGTCGGTACACGGCGGGCTGCTGCGCATGGCCGACCTCGCGGCGCTCGCCCCCAACCTCGCCGTGCCGCTCTACGTCGTCGTGCCCGAGGAGCGCCTGCCCAAGGTGCGCCGCGAGCTGCGCCGCCCCGCGCTCCAGGCGCTCGACCTGCACCGCCGCTGCGGCTTCTTCTCCGCCGAGGCGCTCGCCGCCGCCGCGCCCGAGATCGCGCGCTGGGCGAGCGGGCCCGAGGCGATCGGGCGGCTGGCCCAGCGGCTGGACGTGCAGGGCTAGCGCCGTTCGCGCTTGGGTCGGGCACTGCGTCGTGCGGCGGTGGACCCCAACGCGAACCGCGGTGGTGCAGCGCGGTTTGGGCGCGGCTGTTGAACGGGCGCGGTTGGAGAGCGGCTGTTGATCGCGCGCGGTTGGATCGGCGCTGTACGATAACGGCCCCGGGGCGCCGGTTGCCGGCCCGCGCGCCCCGCCAGTTCAACAGCGCTTCACCAACCGCAGCTCCCCAACCGCGCCGGACCAACAGCCGCTCTCGAACCGCGCGCCACTCGCGCGGTTCGCACTCGCGTTGGGCCGAGGTGGCCCCCCGCGTGCGCGGGGGAGACGACGGGATAGCACCGTCCCCCCTCCGCGGAAGCGGGGGGCCGTCTTACCCGGCCTCAGCGCCGGCCGCAGGCGGGAATCGCGGTACGCGCGCGGTTAGGCGCGCGCCCGGCCGGCGCTGAGGCGCGGCGCGCCTCACAACACGCCTAACAGCGCGCCGCGGCCGGGTCCCCGACCCGCACGACGCCTGGCGCGCGCACGACCGCGTTCTGCGCGAACAGCACCTTGCTCCCCCGCCGCCGGTACCCGGCCAGCGTGCGCAGCGGCTCCTTCCCGCGCGCCGCACTCGCCTGGTCGATCGTCGTCACGACGCAGCGCGCGCACGGCTTCACGACGGCGAGCCCCACGGCGTCCGCCCCGCCGCCGAGCCGCAGCGCGCGCCAGTCGTCCTCCGCGTACGGCGCGAGCGCCTCGCCCGCGTCCGCGGCGAGGAGCACGTTGGGCCGGAAGCGCTCGATCCCGACCGGGGCCGCGCCCGCGGCCGCGAGCCGCGCGTTGAGGTCGTCGAGCGAGGTCTGCGACGCGACGAGCACGGGGAACCCGTCGGTGAACGTCGTGTGGTCGCCCGGCCCGGCGTAGCGCGGGTCGACCGGGCGGCGCACGTCGTCGGGCATGTAGACGAGTCGCGTCGGCGCGCCGAGCCACGCGGTCGCCCACGCGTGCGCCTCGGGCGCGGCGGGCGCGGCGTCGACCACGTCGCCGAACACCGTCACGCGCACGCGCGGCGCGTCCGCGGCGGGCGGCGCGACGCGGAGCGGCGGCAGCCCGGGCGCGGCGAGCGTCAGCGCGCCGCCGCCCTCCGGCGACGCGCGGCCCAACGCCAGCACGGCGTGCTCGCGCTGCGTGAGGAAGCGGCCCCCCGCGTCGACGAACATCCAACGCCGGTCGCCGTCGAGCCCGCGGGCGCCGACGCGCGCCTCCGGCACGGCCACCGCGCCGAGCGACTTGACCGGGTAGACCCACAGCCCCGCGACGCGCACGTCTAACGGACCCCCGGCGGCGCGGGCGCCCGCGCCGCGGCGCCGGCTACCACGCCACCTGCGGCGAGGGGTAGTAGTTGATCCCGAGGTACCGCCAGCGCGGCGCGTGCGCCGCGACGCGCGCGCGGAACCCCTCCCAGTCCTTCGCCCCCGCCGCCGCCCACCCGACCTCGGCCAGCGCGGGCAGGCGCGGCAGCAGCAGGTACTCCGCGGCCGTGATGTTCTGCACCGTCTCCGTCCAGAGCGGCGCCTCGACGCCTAACACGTCGCCCTCGCGCACGCCCGGGTAGCGCGTCACCGGGTCCCAGTCGTACGCCGTGCGCAGCTCGACGTAGGCGGCCCAGTGCAGACCGAGCTCGGTGGCCGGCGTGTACTGCATGTCGAGGTAGGCGTTCGTGGCCGGCGACAGGACCAGCTTCGCGCCCTGGCGCGCGGCGAGCATCGCGGTGTCGGCGCGCCACAGCTGCGCGATCGTCCCGGGGCGCAGTTTCGCCCGCCCGATCTCGTCCCAGCCGACCATCGTCTTGCCGTGCCGCGCGACGATCTCCTGCGCCCGCTCCACGAACGCCGCGTACTGCGCGCGCGAGAGCACCGCGACCTCGTCGCCGCCCAGGTGCAGGTACGGGCCGGGCGTCATCGCCGCGAGCTCGCCCACCACGTCGTCGACGAACTTGTAGGTGGTCTCCTTGTCGGAGCAGAGCGCGCTGAAGCCGACGTGGATCCCCGTGTAGAGCCCCGGCGCCGGCACGTCGAAGCCGGCCGTCGCCGCGTCGGGCGCGGGACGGCCGCAGCCGAGCTCGGGGTACGACGCGCTCGCCGCCTGCGTGTGCGCGGGCATGTCGAGCTCCGGCACGACCGTGAGGAAGCGGTCCCCCGCGTAGCGCACGATCTCGGCGTAGTCGGCCTTGGTGTAGAAGCCGCCCGGCCCGCCCCCGACCTCGGTCGACCCGCCGATCGCCGTCAGCTTCGGCCGCGAGTCGATCTGGATGCGCCAGCCCTGGTCGTCGCTCAGGTGCAGGTGCAGCGTGTTGAACTTGTAGAGCGCGAGCAGGTCGACGTACTGCTTCACCTCGTCGACGGTGAAGAAGTGGCGCGCGACGTCGAGCATCCCGCCCCGCCAGGCGAAGCGCGGCCGGTCGACGATCCGCCCCGGCGGCACGGTCCACGCGCTCGCGGCGCGCGCGGCGCTCTGCTGCGCCTCGATCCCCGCGGGCAGGAGCTGCCGCAGCGTCTGCACGCCGCGGAACAGCCCCGCCGGGCGCGCGGCCGTAAGGCGCACGGAATCGGGGGTGACGGTGAGTTCGTATCCTTCCGCTCCTAAATCGGCCGTGCCGTCCATGCGGAGCGCGATCGCCCCCGGCGGCGCCGCGCCGCCCGCGGGCGCGACGGGGAACCGGAACCCCGTCGCCGGGCGGAGGAGCGCGGCGAGCATCTGGCCGACGCGCGCCGCCGCCGTGTCCCCCGCGGGGACGACGATCCCCGTGGTCGCGGTGAGCGTGAACGGCGCGCCGGCGCCGGGAGCGACCGACGCGGGCGCAGGGATCACGCGGTGCGCGCCGAGCGTCGCCAGGGGCTGCGTCTGCCGCGACTCGGTGTTGGACGTCGGGGCGGGCGCCACCTGCGGCGCGGGCGCGGGGCGGCACGCGGCGACCACGGACGCGAGCAGGACGGCGGCGAGGGGCGCCGCCGAGCGAAGGGTTGGGGCCATGCGGGCAGCGCTGAAGGGATCGTTCGTCCGACGTAAGGAAGTCCTAAGCTGCCGCGGGTACGCCCGCGCGGGAAGGCGCCCGGCACGTTGCCCGGGCAGGTTGCCCGGGCACGTTGCGCCGTCCTGCGCCGGGGTCATCTTCCACGGGTCCCACCGTCGAGCACGCGACGGCGCTTGGCCGCCCGCGCGCCCGCCATCTTCCCCGTCGTTTCTTCGCCCGAGCAGTTGATGTCTTCAGCGTCGTCGTCCCGGCGTCGACTCGCGCGCGCCTGCGCCTGGGTGTGCGCTTCGTTTGCGGCCGCCGCGTCGCCCGCCTGTAGCAGCACCGGACCGGCCCACCACGGCACGGCGCCGCCCGTGGGCGGCCAGCTCTTCACGCGGCTCCCGTCGAGCTACACCGGCGTGCGGTTCGAGAACCGGGTCACCGAGACCCGGGCACTGAACGTGTTCACGTACCGCAACTTCTACAACGGCGGCGGCGTCGCGCTCGGCGACCTGACCGGCGACGGCCTGCCCGAGATGCTGCTGACGTCCAACCAGGGCGGCCCGCGGCTCTACCTGAACGAGGGGCACTTCCAGTTCCGCGACGTCACCGACGCGTCGGGACTCCAGACCAAGGCGGGGTCGTGGACCACCGGCGTCACCTTCGCCGACGTGAACGGCGACGGGAAGCTCGACATCTACGTCTGTAAGGCCGGGCCGGGCGACCCCGCGAGCCGCGCCAACGAGCTCTGGATCAACCAGGGCGTCGACCGCGACGGCGTGCCACACTTCAAGGAGATGGCCCACGAGTACGGCGCCGCCGACGAGGGCTGGTCGACGCAGGCCGTCTTCTTCGACTACGACCGCGACGGCCGGCTCGACCTGCTCGTGATCAACAACTCGCCGAAGCCGGTGAAGGGGTTCGGCATGCTCTACTCCCGCAACATCCCCGACCCGTACAGCGGCGCGAAGCTCTACCACAACGACGGCGGAGGCGGTGCCGGCGGGAGTCACCCGCACTTCACCGAGGTCACCCAGAAGGCCGGCATCTACAGCCCGCAGAACGCGTTCGGGCTCGGCGTCGCGGTGGGCGACGTCAACCGCGACGGCTGGCCCGACATCTACGTCTCGAACGACTTCTTCGAGCGCGACTACCTCTACGTCAACAAGGGCGACGGGACCTTCGCCGAGGTGGGCGACCGCGCGATGCCGGTGATGAGCCAGTTCTCGATGGGGCTCGACGTCGCCGACCTGGACAACGACGGTTGGCCCGACGTCTACACCACCGACATGCTCCCCGAAGACGAGCACCGCCTGCGCACGATGGCGGCGTTCGACGGGTGGGACGTCTACCAGTCCAAGGTGCGCAACGGCTACGGCTACCAGCTCATGCGCAACATGCTCCAGCACAACAACGGCGACGGCACGTTCAGCGACGTCGCGTGGATGGCGGGCGTGGCGCGCACGGACTGGAGCTGGGGCGCGCTCATCGCCGACCTCGACCTCGACGGGCGCAAGGACATCTTCGTGACCAACGGCGTGGCCCGCGACGTCACGTCGCAGGACTACATCACCTTCTCCGCCAACGAGCACGAGGCCGCCGACCGCGAGGCGGCGCGGCGGGAGCCCGCGCAGGCCGAGGTCAGCCTCGCGAGCGGCAGCCGCCCGAACGCCGGCGACGAGCCCAACTACCTGGCGCTCACCAACGCGATGCCCTCGACGCGGATCCCCAACTACGCGTTCCACAACCTGGGCGGCGCGGAAGGCGGCGCCCCCGGCGTGGGCCCCGGGGCGGGGCTGCGCTTCACCAACGAGGCGCACGCGTGGGGCCTCGACACGCCGAGCTTCTCGAGCGGCGCGGCGTACGCGGACCTCGACGGCGACGGCGCGCCCGACCTCGTCGTCAACAACGTGAACGGCGAGGCGTTCGTCTACCGCAACAACGCGCGCACGCTCTACCCGGACCACCACTTCCTGCAGGTCGCGCTCGACGGCGCGGGGACGAACCGCTTCGGCATCGGCGCGCGCGTGACGCTGCGCGTCGGCGGCCCCGACGGCCGCGAGATCCTCATGCAGGAGGAGGCGCCCACGCGCGGGTTCGAGTCGAGCGTGGACCAGGTGCTCACCTTCGGGCTCGGCGCGCACGCCGCCGTGGACACCCTTCGCGTCGAGTGGCCGGACGGGCGCACCAGCACGCTGACGGGCCTAACGGCCGACCGGCGCCTCACGATCCACCAGGCGCAGGCCGCGCCCGGCCGGGTCGCCCCCGCGCGCGCGCCGCTACCGCCGCACGACGCGGGCCTCCTCTCGCCGGTCGCCGACTCCGCGGCGTTCGACTTCGTCCACCGGGCGAGCGACTACGTCGACTTCGACCGCGAGCGGCTCGTGCCCAAGCTGCTCTCGACCGAGGAGCCGTCGCTGGCCGTCGCCGACGTGAACGGCGACGGGCTGGACGACGTCTACATCGGCGGCGGCAGGGGGCAGGGCGGGCGGCTCATGCTCCAGCAGGCCGACGGCCGCTTCGTGCCCGCCGCGCCCGCGCCGGGGACCCCCGACCCGTTCGCCGCCGACGCGGCCTGTGAGGACGCGGGCGCGGTGTTCTTCGACGCCAACGGCGACGGCAAGCCGGACCTCTACGTCGTGAGCGGCGGCACCGCGTTCTCCGACTCCGCGCCCGAACTGCAGGACCGGCTGTACCTGAACGACGGCCGCGGGCACTTCCGCAAGGCGCCGCGCGGCAGCCTGCCAGTCGAGACCATCGCCGGCTCGCGCGCGGTCGCGGCCGACTACGACGGCGACGGCGACCAGGACCTCTTCGTCGGCGGCCGGGTGGTGCCGGGCCACTACGGCGCCGCGCCGCGGTCGATGCTGCTGCAGAACGACGGCCGCGGGCACTTCACCGACGTCACCGAACGGCTCGCGCCCGAGCTGGCGCACGTGGGCATGGTGACCGACGCCGTGTGGAAGGACGTCGACGGCGACGGGCGGCTCGACCTGGTGGTGGTCGGCGAGTGGATGCCGATCACGGTCTTCCACAACGAGGGCGGCGGGCGCCTGAAGAAGCTGCCCGTCCCCGGCCTCGCGAAGAGCAACGGCTGGTGGAACCGGGTCATCGCGGGCGACTTCACGGGCCACGGCCGCACAGACTTCATCGTCGGCAACCTCGGCCTCAACACGCGCCTGCGGGCCAGCACGACCGAGCCGGCGACGATGTACGTCAAAGATTTCATTGGGAGCGGGACGGCCCAGCAGATCATCTCCACCTACGACGGCGGCCGGAGCTGGCCGCTGCCGCTGCGCGACGAGATGATCCGCTCGATCCCGCGGTTCAAGACGCGTTTCCTCGCCTACGACGCGTACGCGCGGGCGACGACGCCCGACATGTTCCCGCCGTCGGAGTTGGCGGGGGCGGCCGCGGATACGGTCTACACGTTCGCGACCTCGCTCCTGCGCAACGACGGGCGCGGCCCCGACGGGAAGCTCCACTTTACCGTGATCCCGCTCCCCGACGAGGCGCAGCTCGCGCCCGTCTACGGCCTCCTCGCCGCCGACGTCGATCACGACGGACACCCCGACCTGCTGCTCGGCGGCAACTTCGACGGCTTCAAGCCCGACATCGGGCGCGCGGCCGCGAGCCACGGCCTCGTGCTCCGCGGCGACCCGTCGCGCTGTCGCGCGGCGGACAGCCTCTGCGTGCCCTTCACGCCGATGCGGGCGAGCGAGAGCGGCTTCTTCGTCCCCGGGCAGATGCGTGACATCCGGCGCGTCCGCACGCGCGGCGGCGACGCGTACGTGGTCGCGCGCAACAACGACCGCCCGCTGCTCTTCCGGCCGCGCCCGACGCCGCGCCAGCCGCAGCTCGCCGCGGCGGTCTCACCCCGGCGGCGCCTCTAACACGTGTAAAGGTCGGGGCGTGACCGTCGCCCGACCTGGCGGACCCAACTGGCGTGCTTTATGATGGGCGCGTCACTGACCGCCGAATGGCGGGCACACGGGGCAGCACTCAGGCGTTTCAGGACGCCGGCCGGGGGCCGGTCGGCGCCGAGCGCGGTGGGATGGCTGCGCCGATCACCCTGGGACCTTGGACAAAGGAGCAAGTTGTGAAGAAACTACGTTCGCTCGCCGCGGGTTTGGCGTTGCTCGCGACCGCGACGGCCGGCGAGGCACGCGCCAGCACGTACAGCTTCACGTTCAGCGGTCCGGGCCTCGGGGGGTCCCTCGTGCTGACCTACGGGACCGCCACGGACTCCAAGTATCCCACGACCGGGTACGAGATCACCGGGGTCAGCGGCACGTTCTACGACACGAACAACGGCCTCAACATCACGAACGCGGCGGCGGGGTCGCTCGTCGCGGTCAACTACGCCACGCCGGAGCCGGGGAATCTCCTCGCGCCGCACGACTTCAGCCGGTTCGCGGTGGCGTCGGGGCTGCCGCCGGACAACAACGGCGTCGTCACCTATGACAACCTGATCTGGCCCGGCGGCTCGCCGCAGACGGGCTCCGACTACCCCCCGCACGGCGGGTTCCTGGACGTCTACGGGGTGATGTTCGACATCGGCGGCGGCCGGATGGTCGACATCTGGAGTGACGGCGACATGGGGAACGGCGTGACCTACGGGGCGGCGGTCTTTACCGCGAACACGTCACTGGACTACGTCTTCGCGGGCGTGACCACGAGTGTGACGCCGGAGCCCGGCCCACTCGCGCTGCTCGGCGTCGGGGCTGTCGGGCTGGCCGGGGTGTTGGCGTGGCGCCGGCGCCGCACCGCGACCCTGGCATAAGTCGAACGGCGGGGAGCCCCACGTGGGACTCCCCGCCGTTCACCCGGCACGCCGGCACGCTATTGCTGACCGCGAACGCGCGCGGAATCGCCGCCCGCAGTACAGAAATGGGCGCGGAACGCGTCGGCCGTGTCCCGCTGAATGCGTCGGATTGCCGCATCGAGCGCGGGCGACGGATAACGCGAGCGCGCGGCCTCCATCGCCGGAATCGCACTCGGGCACATACTCTCGAGGGCCCCGCTGCCGCCGATCATGTCGCCCAGGTCGTGGCTCGCCGCCTTCTCGGCGAGAAACGGGACGGCCGTCGCGCCCATCTTGCTCATCGCGGCGCGCGCCTCGATCGACACCGCGTCGTCCGGGTCGCGCCGCAGCTGCCACCACTCCTCCAGCGAGCGCCCGTGATAGCGGGCCTGGCCGGCTTGCCGGGCGTCCGCAGTTGCGTTGCATGCTGCGAGCGCGAGAACCAGCGTGATGGCGAGTCGGGGCGGGGAACGGTGCATCATGGGCAGGACGGGGGTGAGCGGGGGTCCACCTTACCTGGCGTAAGCGCTGGACGCAGGCGCGAACTGCTGTACAGAAAAACTTACTGAAGCGATGCATGACACAAACGCCGCGGGCGGCCAGTCGATCGGCCGCCCGCGGCGTTCACGTTGCGGAGAGCTCCCGCCTACGTGGCGGTCACCACCCCGGGTTCTGCTTCAGCTGCGGCGTGTTGCCGATCTGGCTCAACTGGATCTGCGTCGACGGGATCGGATAGTAGAGCAGTCGCGAGCTGATCGCTCCGGCGCCCGAGAAGTACGACGGGAATCGGGCCCCTTCGACCGCCCGGTAGTCCGTGAGCCGCTGCTGGTACTCGCCCCAGCGCTTCAGGTCGAAGAAGCGCTGTCCTTCCATTGCCAACTCCAGCCGGCGTTCGTAGTGGACGGCCGTCCGGGCGTAGCTCTGGTCGGAGAACGACCCCGCAGGGTACAGACCGACCTTGTAGTTCGCCCACTGGACGGTGGGGTCGTTGATCGGGACGACGAGCTCCGTGTGGCCCTTGCACGCCGGGTAGAGCGAGTCGGTGACGGCGTCGGCACTCCCGCACCCCTGCACGCCCGCCGCCGCCCGCGACCGGATCTGGTTGACGATCTGCCGCGCGTTGTCCGTCGACCCCGCCTCGACCTCCGCCTCCGCCAGCAGCAGCAGCGCGTCCGCGTAGCGGAAGATGTGGATCTTGACCGCGTTGAGCTGCGTGGGCGTCCACCCGACCTTGCTCTCCGACGTGCCGATGCTGGACTGCTCGTGCGCGTTCTTCTTGGGGCTGTACGGGCCGCTGTAGTTGATGTCACGAACCCACGACACGTCCGGCAGCCCGTAGTCCTTGTACGGCGTGCCGAGGCGCCCGACGGTCCAGTCGAGCCGGGGGTCGACCGGCGTGGTCGACCCGCCCACGAAATCGCTGTTGTTGGCGTTCCAGTTCGGGTTCGTCAGCGCGGCAGGCAGCCCCGTGGTGGGGTCGACCGCGTAGAAGTTGACGAGGTCCTGCGACGGCTGGTGGAAGCCGCAGCACGTGAAGTGGCTCGCGCCATACGGGAAGTTCAGGCGCTCGCCGTAGTTGCCGTTGTTGCCGCCCGGCTCGCCGTCGTTCACCGACGCCTCGTAGGCGAGGATGGTCTCCGGGCCGTTCCAGTACGCCGGCCGGCCGGTCCAAACCTGGTCGTAGGTCGGCTGGAGACTGTAGACCCCGCTCGCCTGTACCGCGCGCAGCGTGGTCAGGGCTTGCGCCCACTCCTTGTTGTAAGCCTGGACGCGGCCCAGGTACGCCATCGCGCCCATCTTCTTTATGCGGCCTGCCTGCCCGCCGTACGGAGTGGCGGGCAGCAAGACGATCGCCGAGTCGAGATCCTTTTCGATGTCCGCGATGACCGCCGTGGCCGCCTCGTTCGGCTTACGGAAGTCGGTGTCGGTCTCGCGGTAGTACGGGATGTTCCCCCACAGTCGGTACGCTGAGAAGTGGTAGTGGGCGCGGAGGAAGAGGGCTTCACCGGCAATGCTCGTGGCTTCCGCGGCGGGGATGGCGCCAGGTGACGCCTTCTGCACCGAACTGAGCAGGGTCAGCACGGCGTTGGCCCGGGAGACTCCCTCGTAGGCGCCGCGCCACTTGTCGTTCAGGTCGCCGTCGGTGTTGGACGAGCCCCAGTTGTACAGGGACGCGCCCTGGATCCCCGGCTGGTCGCCGGCGTTCGACCCCTTGTGGGCGTCGTCGCTCGTGACGCTCGCCCACACCCAGTCGCTCGCCGCGTTCCCCCACGCGCCGCCGACCGAGTTGTTCCAGTCGAGGGCGCGGTAGGCGGAGACGAGGGCGCCCTCGACGCCCGCCTGGTTCGCGAGCGACGTGGAGTTGAGCGTGCCTAACGGCTCCGCCGCTTTCGTGAGGGTGTCCTTGCACGCGCCGAGCCCGAGCGCCGCCGCGAGCGGCAGGGCCGCCCCGAGCAGCAGGGGACGCCGCGGCGCGCGGCGCGGGGATGCGGTTCTCATCGGCTCTTGTCTCTGGTTGGTGGCGGGCATCAGAAGCGGGTCGTGATGCCGATGCTGAACGTCCGGCTGCTCGGGTAGGCGCCCTGGTCGACGCCGCGGAACTGGTCGCGCTGGTCGAGGTTGGGGTCGTTGCCGGGGTTGATGCTGGCCGGGGACAGTGCCGGGTCGAGGCCCTCGTAGCCGGTGATCGTGAACAGGTTCTCCGCCTGCACGTAGATGCGCGTGCCCGCGGGGAGGAACCGGTAGCCGGTGGCCGGCAGCGTGTAGCCGAGCTGCAGATTCCGGAGCCGGACATACGACCCGTTCTCGACGTAGTAGCTACTCGGCGCGCTGCTGTACGCGTCGGAGTGGTCGATCCGCGGGTACTTGGCGTTCAGGTTGGTCGGCGTCCAGGAGTTCTGGAGCAGGTCGTTCCGCGAGGCCGAGGGGAAATTCTCGAACACGTAGTAGTACTTCTGCGCGTCGTAGATCTTGTTGCCGAAGGTGCCGAAGAGCGTACCCCGCAGGTCGAAGTGCCCGAGGCGGTACGTCCCGTCCAGCCCGCCGGTGAACTTCGGGTTCGGGTCCCCGATGACCGTGCGGTCGGCGAGGGTCACGCTTCCGTCGCCGTTCACGTCCTTGAACTTGATCCGCCCGGGGGCGGCGCCGTCCTGCTTCGGGCTGCTCGCGACGTCGGCCGAATCCCGGAAGTAGCCCTGGGCGACGTAGCCGTAGAACGCGCCGATCGACTGCCCGATCTGGTTGATCGTGACGTTGCCGGAGCGCAGGTAGGTGTTGCCGTTGATGAAGAAGTTCTGCTGGCCGTCGATGCGGGTGATCCGGTTCTTGTAGTGGCTGCCGTTGAAGTTGAGGCTCCAGTTCCGCCCTTGGTGCCCGACGGAGAAGTCGAAGCCCGCGTTCTTCACCGCGCCGACGTTGACGAACGGCTGGGCCGCCGTGCCCGCGGAGGCGGGGAGGGCCGGGTTGAAGAGCAGATTGTTCGTCAGCCGACTGAAGTAGTCGAAGATGACGTTCAGGTTGTTGTTGTACAGCCCGAGGTCGAAGCCAGCGTTGATCGACTTGTCCTGCTCCCACTTCAGGTTCGGGTTGCCGAGCGAGACCAGTTTGTAGCCCGGCGCCAGCGTGCCCGAGCCGGTGATGTTGTAGCTCGTACCCCCCGGGTCGGAGCCGTACTGGCTGACCGTGCGCCCCGTCGGGATCTGCTGGTTACCCGTGACGCCGTAGCCGACGCGGAGCTGGAGGTCCGAGATCACGGAGTTGTTCGCGAGGAACGCCTCCCGCGACGCGTGCCAGGCGAGGCCCGCGGCCGGGAAGGTCCCCCACCGGTTGTTCGGCCCGAGGTTCGACGAGCCGTCGCGGCGCACCGTGACGCTCGCGACGTAGCGGTCATTGTAGGTGTAATCCGCCTTGCCGAAGAACGAGAGCAGCGCGTACTGCCCCCCGGTGCTGAACGGGTTGCCGAGGGTGCCGATGCCGGAGTTGACGAACAGCGAGTTGACGTTGCTCGAGATCAGGTTGGAGACGCTGCCCTGGAGGTACCGGCTGTTGCCCTCGTTGATCTCCTGCCCGAGCAGGAGCGCGACGTTGTGCTTGCCGGTCTGCTGGCTGTAGCGCGCCGTGTTGCTCCACGTCCAGTTCGTGAAGTTGGTGTTCTGGTCCTGGTAGCTGTCGGTGTAGGTCGCCTCGAGGTTCTGCGGCGTAGCCCCGGCGTAGTACCGTCCGGCCGTCGTGCCGACGTTTCCGCCAAGCTGGGTGCGGAGCGAGATCTGCGGCGTGAGCTCGTAGCTCCCGAACACGTTCCCGAAGAACCGGTCGGTGGTGGTCGAGTTGTTGCGCGCGAGGTAGGCCTGCTGCAGCGGGTTGCTGTTGTTGCTGCCCAGCGTCGGGGACTTCGCGCCGCCGTAGTTCCCGGTGACGTCGTAAACCGGGACGATGCCCGGCATCAGGATGTTCTTGCCGAGGAAGCCGCCCTCCGCCTCGGAGCCGACGTCGCCCGCGACGCCGCCGTACCCGTTCTCGCCGATGACCGCCAGGTTCTCGCCCACGGTCCACCGGTTGCGCGTGAGCTGGGTGTTGGCGCGCACGCTCCCGCGCCGGTAGCGGTTGAACGCCGCCGTGCCGGTCTGGTCGAAGTAGTTGGCCGTGACGGCGTACTGCGTGCCGGTGCCGGCGCCCGTGACCCCGAGGTTCACCTCGCTGACCGGCGCCGAGCCGAAGACCGCCTTCCACCAGTTCGTCCCGGCGCTGGCGGGGATGATCACGTTGCCCGTCTGGTACGCGTACAGGCTCTGGTTCACGGCGGTCGCTCGCCCGTACGCGTCCGTCGCCGTGATCGTGTTCGGCGCGGCGTAGAGGTACTTCGGGATCGAGGGATTGTTGACGTCGCCGTAGAGCGGCCCGAGCTGGGCCTGGATCTGCGCCGGCGTGAGGCCCTGGTTGATCAGCCCCGTCTTCACGACCTGGAAATAGTACATCGGGTCGTACGACAGGAAGTTGTCGTAGCCGTTGACCGGCGACGCGGTGCCCTGGCGTACCGAGAGCGTCGTGCGCGGCGGCCCGTTATCGCCGCCCTTCTTGGTCGTGATGAGGATGACGCCGTTGCTCGCGCGCGACCCGTAGATCGACGCCGCCGACGCGTCCTTCAGCACCTGGACGGACTCGATGTCCTCCGGGTTGATGAAGTTGACGTACGTGTCCTGGACCGGCGTCCCGTCGACGATGTAGAGCGGGTCGTTGTTCTGGAACGAGCTGATGCCGCGGATGCGCACGGTGCTGCGCGAGCCCGGGGAGCCGTTATCCGTGACCGTCACGCCGCTCACCGTGGCGTCGAGGCTCTGCACGACGCTCGCCTGGCTGCGGTTCTGCGTGGCCGCGACGTTCACGGTGCCGACCGCGCCGGTGATCTGCGAGCGCTTCTGCGCGTCGCCGCCGTAGCCGCTCGTCTGCACGATGACTTCCGACAGCACGGCGAGGCGCCGCCGCAGGGTCACGCTGATCGCCGTCTGCCCGTTGATCGCCGTCTGGAACGGCTGGTAGCCGACCAGTCGGACGGTCAGGGTCCCGGTCGCCGGCGCCGAGATGCTAAAACGCCCCGATCCCGTCGAGGTGGCCGCCCCGGAGTCCCCGAGGACCCGGACCAAGGCCCCGGCGAGCGGGGTGCCGCCCGAGTCGGCTACCGTCCCGTTGATTCGAATTCTCTGGCCCCACGCGGTCCCGGCTGCGGCCATCAGCAACGGAACGCACAACGCGGCCGTGTAGAGGCGTTGCGGGAATTCGCGCGACCGTGTGTGCCCACCCAACAACGTCATTTCCATGGAAGTCCTCCGAAGTGGCGTCTCTGGCTCCCGACTCTCGCGAGGCCCCATGACCTCGCCCCTTAATCCGCAACGCCTGCGGGCACGTCGGCGTCGCGGCTGCCGAACTGGTGGAACGCTCCGGTGCGCCGGCGCTACGCGCTCGGCGGGGCACGCCCCCGGGCCGGGTGGCCGGTGGGGCGCTCGTGCGGCGACTGACTACGGTGCATCAACTGCCTCGGGTGGGGGAGCTGCCCGGCGGGCGGGCACGGCCTCGGGAAGGAGGAGGCTGCCCAACTCGCGGGGTGGCGGGCGGTCGTCGGTGCGGTACCGAGCAGGATCGAACAAACGGCTCTCCCGGCGCCGGAGCCTGAAGACTCCCGCGCGCGACGGAACCGGGCGCGACTGGTGTTCGCCCGGTTGAGTGCTATAACGCATCCAGCGCAACTCTTGTCAAGAGAGTTCGGCGTTTAGATCAGCCGTTTCGAACCGGTTCTATCGCTAGAGACTCTCTGTTGGGCCGGGTTGGTCACCGGCGGCCACGACGTCCCCCCATTTGCAGCAGCGTCGCTGCGCTCGGCGCCGTCTGCCGCGCCTTCCCGCGCGGCCTTACTGGTACTGGATGTAGAGCGGCTTCGGCCGGAGCCCGAGCACGTCGCGCGGCGTCATCAGCCGGTCGCCGCCTTTCGTGTCGTTGTGGTAGAAGAGCTTGAAACCCGTGTACTGCACTGGATACGGGTAGATGAACCGCGACCACGTCGCGCGCTTGCCGTACGGCGGGCCCCAGCCGTCCATGTTCATCACGACCTGCACGCGCGGGTCGCGCGTGATGCGGAGCGCGTTGGTCACCATCGGCCCGGTGAAGCGGTGCACGACGAGCACCTTGGGCGGGAGCTTGTACTGCGTGACCAGGCTGGCGAGCACGCCCGCCGCGTAGTTAATGTGCGTCGCGTCGTAGGTGCCGACGCGCTTGCCCGGCAGCCCGCCCTTGGTCATCGCGAACTCGGGGTCGAGCGCGAGGTGGACGTCCGGGCGCTGCAGGTACGGAAGCAGCGGCTTCAGCTCGTCCTCGAGGCTGCTCTTGCCGATCTGCACGTCGAGAAAGAGGAGGGCGCCGCGCGCGTGCGCCCAGCCGTAGACCTTCTCGATCAGCGCCGGCACGACGCGGTAGCGGTACATGCCGTCCTTGCCCGGCGCGCCCTGCGCCACGCTCGCGATGAGCTGCAACGCCGGCTGGACGGGGTGCTCGGGGTCCGCGGCGTTCCACGCGGCCGTCTCGCGGTCGAGCCGGGCGAGCATCGCTTCGGGCGGCAGCTCGCCGAGGATGCCCATCTTCTTGGAGAGCGGGTTGCCGTAGTAGGCGAGGATGCGCTTGCCCGGCAGCACGCTCCCCGGCAGCGGGGCGGGGAGGCCCTTCACCGGCCAGAGCGTGTCGGGACCGGCCGCCGCAGTGTCCGCCGTCGTCGAGTGGGCGTCCCGCGCGCCGCCACGATGCGTGCGCTTGGGCGGCTGCGCGCCAGCGACGTTTGTGCCGACGGCGAACGCACCAAGCGCGAACGCGGCGCGCAGGACGCGCGCGGCCGAGCGCGCGGGTGGGGCGGGAAGGGGCGAAACGGCGGGCATCGAGGGGTCGCAAACGGCGGAGTCGGCCGGGGATGCGGGACGGGGCCGCGCCGACCCCGCGCCGGCGGACCGGACGCTAACCGGTGCGCCGCGCCGCGGGCACCCCGACGCCACGCACCGCAGTCTGACCGCGCGCCGCCGCGCACGAGGCACGCGCGTTGCCCCTGCGGTGACCTCCCTCACTACCGACCAGGAGCCACGACCAATGGCCGACGACCAACACAGCCGGCGCGACCGCGATCGCGAGATCGACCGCCTCGCCCTCGACGGCACGAAGACCGAATGGCAGGAGGCGTCCGCCCCCGCCGCGAGCGACCCCGTGAGCGACGACGAGCGCCGCGGGCTCAACGTCCTGGGCCAGAGCGACCCGCGCGGCGACGGCGCCATCGGCGGCGTCAGCGACCCCAACGAAGGCGACGTGCACGCCTCCGAGCCGATCATCGCCCGCGCGGGCGAGCAGCGCGTGAGCCCGCCCCTGGTGGACGACGCGGGGACGGGCGACGGCGACATCAGCGTGTCGGGCGGCGCGGCAGGCGGCGCCTGACCACCCGCCCACGCGGGACCACGCGCCCGCTCGGGCGCGCAGGCGCCTGGGGGCTGCGCGCCGCGGCCGTCGCGGTCGTCGGCGTCGGCACCCTCTCGGACCTCCAGCCCTCCGCCGACCTCGGCGCGGCCGCGGCGCGCCTGCAGCGCGCGCTGCACCCGAGCATCCGCGCGAGCGACGCGCTCGACGGACTGCGCAACGTCGCGCTCCTGGCCGGCGTCGGCGTGGTCTGGATCGCGACGTCGCGCGCCATCGCGTTCGGCGGACGTCTCCGCCGCGAGATCGCGGTCGCGGGCGGCGTCGGCCTGTTGCTCGGGCTGCTGGCGGAGACGGTACAGCTTTTCTCCCCGGTGCGCATGGCGAGCATCCTCGACGTGCTCACGAACGGGTTCGGCGCCCTGCTCGGCGCGGCCGTGATCGCCGACGTCGTCGCGTACGGCGCGCGCGACGCATGGCGGCGGGCGCGACACCGCACCCGGCCGGCGTGGCTCGCGCGGCTCGGGAATCCGCCGCTGCTCTTCGTCGCCGTGCCCTACGCGGCGGCGTGCTGGCTCGAGGCGTTCTCCCCGCTCGGGCGCCCCGACCGCGTGCCGGGCGCGTGGGGCGGCCCCGGGCGGCGCTGGCCCGCGGCGCTCGCGTATGCCCAGGCCCACGCCGGCGCCCTGCCGTCGTGGAGCGACGTGCTGCTCTTCGCCCCGGCGGGGGCGCTCCTCACGTTGTGGGCGATGGAGCGCGGCGTGCGGCGGTGGCCGGCCGCGACCGCCGTCGCCGGCGGGCTCGCCGCGGCCTGGGCGGTCGCCGAGTTGCTGCGCGGGTTCTCGGGCGGCGACATGCTGACGTGGGCCGTCGTCGTCCACGCACTTGCGTCGGCTGCCGGGGCGGTCGGCGCGGCGATGTGGACGCGTCACCTCGAGGTGGCCCGTGCCGCGGGCCGGCGGCCGAGCGGCGGGCGCGCCGTCGCCCGGTACGCGCTCCCCGCGTTCGCGGCGCTGCTCGTCGTCTGGAGTTGGCGCCCGTTCATCCCCGTGAGCTCGTGGCGCGCCGTGACCGACGCCCTCACGCCCGAGGCGTTCACCCCGCTCGCGCAGCTCGCCGCGATCATGACCGTGCACAGCGTGGCCGATGTCGGCGTCGGCGCACTGCTCTACGCGGGGCTCGGCGCCTGGCTCGCGGCCCGCGCGCCCGCCGAGGCCGGCGGCGTGCGCTCGCTCTGGCGTGGGTTCGTCGTCGCGGTCGTCGCCGAGTGCGGGCAGCTCGTGATCGCCGGGCGCACGTTCGACGTCACCGACGTGCTCGTGCAGTGGGCGGGGCTGCTCGTCGGCGCCGTCGTGTGGCGCGCGAGCCAGGCGCGGGCGCGGACGCACGGACCGGCCGCGCGGGTGCACGGGCCGGTCCACCGGGCCGGGGAGCCGAGGGGCGTCGGGACGGCGGTCTACATCCCGGCGCGGAGGCCGTAGAGCGTCGGGGGCCCGCGGAGGGACCGGGCCGGCTCGCCTTACAGCGCGCGTTACAGCGCGCTCGGGTACGTCTCCGGCGGCTCGTCGCCTAACGCCTCGACGTCTGCCCGGTCGAGCGGCTCCACGGCGCGCGTCCGGTCGAAGTGGTAGAGGCAGTCGAACTGCCGTCCCACGCGGGCGAGGAAGTAGTGGCTCTGCCGCTCGGTGCGCGGGCGGTAGATGACCCCGATCGCGCGCTCGAGGAGCGGCGCGTCGAGCGCGGTGCGGGCCGCGTCGGCCGCCGCGCCGCCGCGGAGCGGCACCACGCACGGCCCGAGCCCCGCGTCGTGCAGCGCGCGCTCGACGCTCCGTTCGAGGGACGGGTTGACGCGCATCGTGTCGGGGGCGTCGCCCCAGTCGTGGGCCGCGGTCACGGTGCCCTCGTGCGTCGTGAAGCCGACGAGGAGCGCGTCATCACCGTGGCGCTCGCGCACGAGCTGGCCGAGGTTGAGCTCGCCGCCCGCGCCCATCTCGGTGGCGCGCGCGTCGCCGAGGTGGGAGTTGTGCGCCCAGACGACGACGCGGCCCGCGCGGCCGCGCGAACGCAGGTGCGCGGCGAGGGCGTCGAGCGTGTCGGCCATGTGCGTGTCGCGCAGGTTCCAGCTCGCGGTGCGGCCGCGGAACATCGCGCGATAGTAGCGTTCCGCATCCAATACGAGGCGCGCGTTCATCTCGGCCGAGAAGTAGTCGTCGCGCAGGGCGTCGGCGTCGGCGGCCGGGTGGTCGTCCGCCGTGGCGCGTCCGGCCGGCGTCGGCGCGCGGCGGCGGAGCTCGACGAGCTGCTGGACGACGGCGTCCTCGCACGTCTCGCCGGCGCTGGCGTGGTAGCCGTACGTCTGCGGGTCCTCGCCGTAGTGCTCGAAGCACGCGTAGCGCGACCGGGCGCGCCGCGCGGCGTCGGGGTCGACGTCCTCGAGGTAGCGGAGCACCTCGTCGATCGACGTGTGGAGCGAGTACAGGTCCAGCCCGTGGAAGCCGACCGCGTGGCCGTCCGCGCGGCCGTGTTCGGCGTTGTGGGCGCGGAGCCACTCGACGAGCGCGAGCGCGTCGGCGTTGCGCCACATCCAGCGCGGGAAGCGCGCGAAGCCGCCGAGCGCGTCGCGCCCCGACGCGTCCGCGCCGGCGCGCCGGGTGACGTAGCGGTGCACGCGGTCGGAGTCGGGCCAGTCGCCCTCGATCGCCACGGCGTCGAAGCCGTGCTCCGCGACCAGCCGCCGCGTGATTTCGGCGCGGGCGGCGTAGAACTCGTGCGTGCCGTGCGAGCCCTCGCCGAGGAGGACGAAGTGGCGGTCGCCGACGAGGGCGAGGAGCGCGTCGTGGTCGCGCGCGTCGCCCCGGAGCGGGACGGCGGCCCGGGCGAGCGCGGCGGCGACCGGGGCGAGGTCGTCGGCCGGTTCGGGGAGTCCGCGGCGGCGGATGAGGCGGTCCACGCGCTGCGACTCGTGCAAGACGTGGGCGCGCGGGGCGGTCGAGTCCGGCGTTAGTCTTCGCGCCTGGCGCGCACCCGCCGGTCGGCAAGGCCCGGCTCGAGGCGCTCGCGGACGGGGTGTTCGCGATCGTCATGACGCTCCTCGTCCTCGAGCTGATCCCGCGCGAGCCCGTCCCGCAGGGCGCGGCGGGGGTGCGCGCCTGGCTCGTCGCCAACTGGACGTACGCGACGCGCGGCCGGCGGCCGGTCGACCCGGCGCTGCCGGACGGGGTGGTGCGGTGGTTCTTCCGACGGCTGGCCGTCGGGCCCGCGCTGTATGCGTTAGGCATCGCGCTCGCGTTCGTCTCCCCGCGGGCGGGCGTGGCGGTGTACGGGTTCGCGGTGCTGTACTACGTGGCGGTCCAGAACGTTCTGGGATCGCCGCGCGGGGGCGGGCCCCCGTGACCGGGCCGTGACCGCGGCGTGACCGGGCACGGCGTCTGTAGCGCTCATGTTACGCGGACCGCCATGGCGCAAGTGTCTGCGCACAAAATCCGCGTGTTTCGTGCGGCACGAGTATTGTGTTGTAGCCGTCGGGAGCGCATACTCGTGCGCGCTCCCGACGAGATCGGCCGTCCGTCGGTTTCCGTGTCCCTCGATACCCGACCGGCTCCCATGACCCGAACGTCTCTGCTCCACGCCTTCGTCCTCACCGTCGCGAGCGCGAGCATCGCCGCGGCGCAGACGCAGATATCGAGCCCGGGCGGGCTCTCGGCGAGCGACGCGATCTTCACCAACCCCGACGCGGCCGGCACCACGTACTCCGGGAACGTCACGTACACCGCGACGGGGACCGACCTGACGTTCTCGAGCGTCGGGAACGCGATCGAGGTCGACCAGGCCAACGTGAACTACTTCAGCACGGCGTTCGCGGACAACACGAAGATCACGTACGCCGGCGGGTACGGCGGCCCGAGCAGCCCGCTGACGATCCTCTTCTCGAAGCCGGTCTCGGAGTTCGGCTTCGGCGCGGAAGAGTTCGCGTTCGGCAGCAGCACGTTCACGTTCGACATGTTCAACGGCGCGACGATGATCGGCCGCTTCACGTCGACGGGCTTTACCGACGACCCGAGTGCGGGCGGGGTCCTCGCGTTCTTGGGCGCCCGGGCGACTTCGATCACGAGCGTCGTGATCAGCGACGACAACGGCGACAACATCGGCGTCGGCCCGATCAGCTACCAGCTCGCGACCGGGGGCGGCACCACGGTGCCCGAGCCGACCTCGATCGCCCTCGCCGGCGCCGGCCTCGTTGGCCTCGGCCTGCTCCAGCGCCGCCGGCGCGCGCGGGTCGCGTAAGCCGGTCGGCCCCGGCCGCCGCGACTGCGGCGCCGGGTCCACAGGCACTGTAGCCCGGCCCCCACACGCGGGGGCCGGGCTACTTTGCGTTTGATGAGCGACCCCGCGCGTACCCGCACGTTCGCCTGGCAGGACCCGCGCGTCTCCGCCCGCGCGATGCCGACGATGAGCGGCCTCGAGTTCCTCCAGGCGATGGCCCGCGGCGACCTCCCGCTCCCGCCGATCATGGCGACGTTGGGCTTCGACGCCCGCCCGCCCGAGGCCGAGCGCGGCAAGGTCACGTTCTTCCTCGAGCCGCAGGAGTACCACTTCAACCCGATCGGCTCGGTGCACGGCGGGGTCTACGCCGCGGTGCTCGACTCGGCCGTGGGCTGCGCGGTGCACAGCATGCTCCCCGCCGGCGTCGGCTACACCACGCTCGAGCTCAAGATCAACTACGTCCGCCCGCTCAAGCTCGGCGGGGGCGAGGTGCGCTGCGAGGGGACGGTGCTGTCGTTAGGCCGGCAGGTCGCGGTCGCGGAGGGGCGCGTCGTCGGCGCCGACGGCAGGCTCTACGCGCACGCGACGACGACGTGCCTGATCCTCGGCGGCGAGAAGCGGGACGCGAAGGGCTGACGCGGCGGGGCCGTCACGCCGCCACGCGCGCCACCGGCCCCGCGAGCCTCGCGCGCACCCGGAGCGCCAGCACCCCGCCCACGGCCGCGAGCCCCGCGACGAGCCCCCACCAGAGCCCGCGCGGGCCGGCCCCCGCGCGCAGCCCGAGCCAGGCGCCGAGCGGGATCCCGAACAGCCAGAACCCGACCACGTTCACGGCCGCCGGCACGCGCGTGTCGCCGAGCCCGCGCAGCACGCCTAACGAAACGACCTGCAGCCCGTCGAACACCTGGAACACGCCGGCGATCGGGATGAGCGCCGCCGCGAGCGCGAGCACGCCGGCGTCGTCGGTGTAGAGCCCCGCGAGGGCCCGCGGCGCGGCGAGCAGCACGCACGCGCTCGCCGCCATGAACCCGACGCCGACCGCGGTGGCCGCCTGGGCCGCGCGCCGCGCCGCGCCCGCGTCGCCCGCGCCCACCGCGCGCCCGACGCGCACCGCCGCGGCGGCCGAGATGCCTAACGGGACCATGAACGTGAGCGAGGCGAGGTTGAGCGTCGCCTGGTGTCCGGCCATCGGCACCGTGCCGAGCCGCCCCATGAGCAGCCCGACCGCGCCGAACGCGCCGTACTCGAGCGCCTGCTGCACCCCGAGCGGCAGCCCGAGGCGGAGCGCGGGGGCGAGCGCGGCGGCGCGCCACGCGCCGGGCCGCCACGGGCGGAGCACGGGGCGCAGCTCGCCGCGCGCCGCGGCGTAGAGCGCGCCCACCATGAGCCACCGCGACGCCGTCGACGCCCACGCGCTCCCGACCGCCCCCAGCGCCGGCGCGCCGAGGCGGCCGTAGATGAGCACCCAGTTGAGCGCCGCGTTCGCGACGTTGCCGACGACGATCGCGGCCACGATCGCGCGCGTGTGCCCGTGCGCCTGCAGCGTCTGCCGGAGTACGACGAAGCCGAGGAAGGGCAGGACGCCGGCGACCTGCGCGCGCACGAACGCCGCGGCCGTGGGCACCACCTCCGGCGGCTGGCCGAACGCGGCGAGCACCCCCGCGGCGGGGAGGAGGGCGAGCGCGAGCGGCGCGCTGAGCAGGACGGCGAGCACCACGCCGCGCTGCACCGCGCGCGCCGCCGCCGGCGCGTCGCCCGCGCCCACCGCCTGCGCGACGAGCGGGTCGAGCGCGAACAGCACGCCCTGCCCGAACGCCGTCACGTTGTAGAAGTAGAGGCTCCCGAGCGCGGCCGCGGCGAGCGCCGCGGGCGAGAGGTGGCCGACCATCATCGTGTCGACCACGCCCATCAGCATCAGCCCGACCTGCACCGCGGTCACCGGCAGCGCGAGCCGGAGCATCGCGCGTAGCTCGCTCCCGTCCGTGCCGCCTCCGCCCGCCCGCGCGGGCGTCACGCGAGCGCGAGGTGGTACCGGCAGCGCTCAGCGGTGATCCCCGCGCCCTGGTAGGCGAGCGGCACGGCGACGATCTCGACGAAGCGGAAGCCCGCGTTCTCGCACGTGCGGCGCGAGGCCGTGTTCTCGGGCCCGCAGGTGATCCACAGCTCGGGGAACGCGTGCCGTCGCGCGAGCGGGACGAGCAGCCGCACGGCGCGACTCGCGTAGCCGTGCCCGCGGTGCATCACGTCCACGCCGTAGCCGATCTGCCCGTAGTAGAGCAGGAAGCGTTCGGCGTCGCTCAGGCGGAGCGAGATCTGGCCGACGCGCAGGTCGTCGCGGCGGCGGTGGATGGCGAACGCGTAGGACGCGACGATGCCGTAAGCGGGGTTCGGCTCGTGGAGTTCGGCGACGCGCAGGCTGATCGCGTCGTCGGCGAGGACGCCCGGGTCGAGGAAGGGTGCGGTGAACGCCTCGGGCGCTGGGTATCCGGCTGGAGACGGGTGACGGCGCATGCCGTCAGCGTAGCCGCTACCCTGGAGTCATGCCACCGCGCCCGCCGGCCGCCCGCGCCGCCCGCTCGTCCGGGTCCTCGTACTGGCACCTGAGTCGCGCCCCACGCTACTCGCTGCTCTTCGCGCTGCCGCTGCTCGTCGCGTACGAGGGGCTCGCCGCGCTCGCGGGCGACGCGGCCGGCGCGTCGGTCCGCAACGGCGCCGACGTCTGGCTCAAGGCGCCGTTCGTCGCCTTGTTCGGGCCGCGCGGGCCGGTGGTGTTCGGCGCGCTGGTCGTGGGCGGGGCGGCGGTGCTCGTCTGGCGCGACGTGCGCCGCGCGCGCGACGGCGTGCGCGGCCGCGTGCTCGGGGCGATGCTCGCCGAGTCGGCGGCGCTGGCGGCCGCGTGCGGGGCGGGGGTCGGGGCGGCGACGGGGCTCGTGCTGCGGGTGTTAGGCATCGGCGTGGCCGCGGGGGGCGCGGCGTCGGGCGGCGTCGCGGCGCTCGGCGCGCCGGCGCGGCTGATGCTGTCGCTCGGCGCGGGGCTCTACGAGGAGCTGCTCTTCCGCGTCGTCCTCGTCGGCGCGCTCGCGGCGCTCGCGCGTCGGGCGTTCGGGCTCGGGGCGCGCGGGGCGGGGGCGGTGGCCGTCGCGCTCGGCGCGCTGCTCTTCGCGGCGGCGCACTACGTGGGGGCGTACGGCGACCGGCTGACGCTCGAGAGCTTCGTGTTCCGCACGATCGCGGGGCTGTTCTTCAGCGCGCTGTACTTGCTGCGCGGGTTCGGGATCACGGCGTGGACGCACGCGCTGTACGACGTGGGCGTGCTGGTGCTGGGCGGGGGGTGAGGGACCGGACGTGCTTCGGCGGCGGAGAGAAGGGAACCATTCCCGTCTCGGTGCATCATCCCATATGGACCGGCGCCGGGCATGCGATTCGCCCCGGCGGCCCACATGGCCATCGCGTCCCGTCACAGCATCACCCGCCATCACACCAGCGCGCCCGGGGTCGACCGATGATTCCCGCGCCGACGCCCCCGCGCCCCCCCGCCGCCGTCGCGGCCGCGACGAACGCGGCCGCGCAGCAGCCCGCCGCGGCGCCGTTCGACCTCGCGCGCTATCGCGACCGGAAGCGCGTGCTCATCCTCTTCGCTCCCACCGCGGCCGACACCGCGCTCGCGGCGGAGGACGCCGCGCTCCGCGAGCGGGCCGCGGGCGTCGCCGAGCGCGACCTCGTCGTCGTGCGCGCGCTCGAGTCGGGCGCGAGCACGGCAGACGGGCAGCCGTTAGGCACGGCCGACGCGGCCGAGCTCCGCCGCCGGCTGCGCGCGGAGCCGGGGCGGTTCACCGCGGTGCTCGTCGGCAAGGACGGACACGTCGCGGTGCGGTCGCACGCGCCGGTCGTGGCGGGCCGCCTCTTCCCGACGATCGACGCGATGCCGATGCGGCGCGCGGAGATGGCGCGGCGGCGCGCGGGCGCCGGCCCCTAACGCGACGCGTGACGGACGCCCCCGCCGCCCCGCGCCCGCCGGCGCCGGGCTACCGGGCCGCCCCCCGGGCCCGGGGCGCCGCGAGTTCGGCGGCGAGCGCTCGTAGACGCAGGTCCGCCCGGTGGCGCGCGAAGGCCGGCTCCGTCCTAAGGAACGCGACGGGGAAGCCGCCGGGCATCGTGAGGCAGCGCCGGAGCGGCGGCAGCAGCCCCGCGACGTCGCCGAGCAACCCCGCCACCTCCGCCCGCGTGCAGGTCAGCGCCGCGCTCTTCGAACCGTCCGGAAGTGCCCGGAGTTCGGCGTCGGACGCGGTCGAGTAGGCGTCCAGGGCGGCGCGTGCGGTCCCGCCGTCCCCGCGCGCGGCGGCGAACCATGCGAGGGGGAGGGCGAGCGTCCCTCGCCGGTCCGGGTTGGCGGCGGCCGCGTACAGCCGGCGGGCGAGCGGCAGTCCGCGGGCGACCAGCGCCCCCGCGTGCACCGCATCCCCGCGTATGAGGAGGAGCTGCGCCTGCTCCTCGTCCACGCGCAGCGTGTCGTCGCCACTCTGCGCGCCGAAGGCGGCCGGCGTGCCGGCGAGTAGCGTGTCGCCGAGGGCCCGGTCGGCGAACCGCAGGAGCTGGAATGGGGGCCGGAGGACGGCGATCGTGGGCACGCTCCCCGCGCGCCACCGCCCGCCGGCGGCGCGGTAGCCCCGCAGCGCCCGGGCCACCGCGGCGCTGTCGCCGGCGGCCCCGGCCAGCAGCGCGGTGGCGGCCTCCACCCGGGGTGCCGCCGGATCGAGTGCCCGCTCGCGGGCGAGCACGTCCGCGGCCTCGGCGTACCGTCGCAGCAGGAGTGCCACCGCGAAGGCCTGTCGCAGGACGAAGTCGGAGCGCGGAGCCACTCAGAGCGCCTCGAGCACCGCCGGCCACGCGGCCGCGGTGTCCCCCGCCTGGTAACGCTCGTTGGCGGAGAGCATGCGGAGTTCGGCACTGGACGGCCGCGTGCGCACCGCGCGCGCGACGACGGCCGTCGCGGCCGCGAAGCGGCCGTGGGCGTACGCGTCGCCGAGGAGCGCGTTGACGGCGTCGACGTTGCCCGGGTCGAGGGCGAGTGCCCGTCGGGCCAGCACCGCCGCCGAGTCGACGAGCGCGACGCTGTCCGCGACGTCCCCCTGGTAGAGCAGCACGTCCGCGGCCCCGCCCCACGCCTCGGTGTCCTGCGGGTCGCGCCGATAGGCGAACTCGAACTCCCGGAGCGCCCGCGCGCGCCCCTCCGCCATGGAGAGCGTGGCGTCCCGCAGGCGTCGCCGGCCGCGCTCGACGGCGGCGAACGCGGCCGTGTCGCGCGTCGCCCGCGCCGCGAGCCCTGCGCGCTCGGCCGGGGCGAGCGCCACGTCGAGCGCCTCGGCCACCTCGGTGGCGAGCGTGCCCTGTACGGTGAACGGGTCGGCCGGCATGACGACTTCGGGCTCGCCCGCCCAGCGCGTGGTCCCGTCGGCCACGCGCACGAGCACGGGGCTCACCTGGACGCGGCGCCGGCCGTCGGCGCCGCGAGCCCAGCGGAGCGTGGCCCGGAGCACGTAATCGGCCCCGAGCGTGCGGCCGGCAGCCTCGGGGTGCGCGGCCGCGTCCGGGACCGACTGCACGCTCGCGCGGTCGATCACGCGCAGTCCCGCGAGCCGGGCGAGCTTGGCCGTGATAGCGTCGCCCAGGCCGTCGGCAAAGTCGCGGTCGGGTGCCACGCCGTCCGCGCTGCCGCCGGTGCTCTCGAACGGCAGCACCGCCACGAGCGGCAGGGCAGCGTCCGAGCCGCGCACGCGGGCGGCCGCGCCGGCGTGCGCGCGCCACGCGAGGGCGGCGCCGAGTGTGAGCGCGGCCAGGCCAGCGAGGGCAGGCGCCGCGCGCCGGCGGCGCGTGGATGGCAGCGCGCGCGTCGGCACGCCGTCGGCCCGGGACGCCGCGTCGAGTCGCGCGTCGAGGGACGCGTCGAGTAGCGCGTCCAGCGCGGCGACGAGCTCGGCTGCGGTGCCCGGTCGTTGGGCCGGGTCCTTCGCCAGGCACCGCATGACGAGCCCGGCCAGCGGCGCCGGGACGGCCGCCGCGACGCCCCGGAGCGGTGGCGGTGGCGCGTTGAGGTGTGCGGCAAGGAGCTCGGGCGCGGTCGTCGCCTCCGCGAACGGATGCCGCCCGGCGAGCATCTCGTAGCACACGAGGCCGAGGGCGTAGACGTCCGTGCGGGCGTCCACCGCCTCCCCGGCGGCTTGCTCGGGCGCCATGTACGCCGGCGTGCCGAGCGAGCCCTCGGCGCCAGTGTGCGTGGGGGAGGCCGCCGTCCCCGGCCCGGCGGCGGCGTTCAGAACCGTCGCGATGCCGAAGTCGGCCACGAGCGCCTGACCGTCGCTCAGCAGGATGTTCTCCGGCTTCACGTCGCGGTGCACGACCCCGCGCCGGTGCGCGTAATCGAGCGCGAGCGCCACCGCGCGGGCGATCCGGACGGCGTCGGCGACCGGGAGACGGTCCTCGCGCCGCAGCCGGTGTCGCAGGCTCTCGCCCTCCACGTAGGGCATGGCGAACCAGAGCGCGCCCTGCATCTCACCCGAGTCGAGCACCGGGACGATGTGCGGATGCTGCAGCCCGGCGGCGGTCGTGATTTCGCGCTGGAACCGGGCGCGACCGAGCGCGGCGCTCAGACCCGGGCGCAGCACCTTGAGCGCGACCACGCGAGCATGCCGCTCGTCGCGGCCGCGGTACACGACGGACATCCCCCCGCGCCCGACCTCGCGCTCCAGGACGTACCGGTCCGCGAGGGCGGCCGCGAGCAGCGCGAGGCGCGTCGGGGTGCCCGCGGCGTCTCCGCCGGCCGCCTCGTCGTCGTCCGTCGACGCGCCGCCGACGTCGGCGCCGAGATCGGCGCCGAACGCAGGACCGAACGCGGCGCCTAACGCGGCGGCCGCCGGCCGGTCGACGATCCCGCGCCCCGTGGTCGCGCCCGCGTCCGCCGCGGCGAGCAGGGACGTCACCTCGGCGCGTAACGCCGCGTCGCCCGCGCACGCCGCGTCGACGAACGCGGGGCGTTCGGCGGGCGCGCGGTCGAGCGCGCCCTGTACGACGCGGTCGACCGCGCGCCACCGCTCCGGGGTCATCGCGCCGACGTCATCACACCAACGTCGTCCCGTGGCCGCGCACGGCGTCGTGCCCGGCGTCGCGCCCGCGGGTAATTCTCGGGGGTCACGGTGGGGCGAGCTCCCGCCGGAGCCACGCCCGGGCGACCGCCCACTCGCGTTTGACCGTGGCCAGCGAGACCTCGAGCACGACGGCCGTCTCCTCGAGCGTGAGGCCGCCGAAGTACCGCACCTCCACGAGCCGCGCCTTGGCGGGGTCGAAGGCGGCCAGGCGCTCGAGCGCCACGTGGACGGCGAGGACGTCGGCCGCGCCGTCCGCAGCGGTCTCGTCGGCCGCGACGTCCGCGGCGTGACCGAGGGTGACGCGCCACGCGCCGCCCCCGCGCTTGGCCGCCAGCCGGGTGCGCGCGTAGTCGACGAGGACCTGCCGCATC
This sequence comes from Gemmatimonadetes bacterium T265, assembly GCA_019973575.1. Classification (NCBI taxonomy): domain Bacteria; kingdom Pseudomonadati; phylum Gemmatimonadota; species Gemmatimonadetes bacterium T265. Next base: position 616,651 of record BPUI01000001.1, on the reverse strand, counting down.
AGGTGGGCGGCCGCGCCGAAGAACTGTGCGCGGTCCCGCCACGTCTCCCCGGGTCGCGGCGCGAGCCGCAGGTAAACCTCGTGCACCAGGGCCGTCGCGCTGAGCGTGTGCCCGTCGCCCTCGCGGCGCATCGCGCGCACGGCCTGACGGCGTAACTCGGCGTAGATGACCGGCAGCACGGCGTCGAGCGCCGCCCGGTCGCCCGCGCCCCACGCGCGCAGCTGATCGGTCACCCACGGGGTCGGTGCGTCCGTGCCGGCCATGTCGGGGAGCGACGCGTGCGCGGAGCCTCGCCCGTCGTCCGGCATGCAACCCGTCCTCGGTCATCGTGGCGACGGCCTCTCGCGCGCGGCGGCCTATCGGTGCAGCGCGACAATAGCGAGTCACGAGAGCGGACGTCAATACAGGCCCGCCGGGCGCCGCGGGCGATCGGCGCTGAGCCGGTTCCGCCGCCGATTCCGCAGTACGGGGAGGACCAGCAGCAGCCGGGAGTCCCGCACCGGCGGCGTCCCGGTAGTCGACCTCCTCACGCTCAGCCCCACACGACCATGTTCCACCGCCGTCCCGCGCGGACCACGTCGTCCGCCACCCTCGCCCTCTTGCTCGGCGCCGCCGCGGCGCGCGCGCAGACGGTCGTCAACATCGACGCGACCAAGTCCGGGTGCACGGCCTGCTCCGCCTACGCGGCGGCGGCGCCGGGCCTAACCACCGGATTCGTCGGTGCCCGGATCCAGCGCACCTTCGGCCCGGGCACGTACGCCGTTACGAACGCGGCGACCGCGAGCGGCGCGCTGCCCGGGGCGAACCCGACCTTCACCGCGTGGACCTACAACAGCCCGTGGCTGTGGAGCTTCGGCGCGGCCGACGCCGCGACGGGCACCATCGTGCTCGAGGACTACATCGGCCAGACGTACGCGACGCAGGCCGCCGCCGCGGGCGCGACGGGGGTCCAGACCTACGACGGCGCGCGGCTCCTCCCGGGTACCTCGACCGCGGGCTTCACCGACACCTTTACCCTCGCCGCGACGACGACGCTCGACTTCTACATCCTCGACTACTACCCGGCGGACAACGCCGGCGGGGTCTCGGTGGCGATCACGCCGGTCGGCGCGACCACCGCCCCCGAGCCCGCGACGTGGGCGCTGGTGGGCGCCGGCGCTCTGGGGATTGCCGGCGTCGCACGGCGGCGGCGTTGACCCGCCGTTCACGACTCACGAACCTGAAACGGGAGCCAACAGCGTGAGGACCCTTCGCCATTCACTCGGCGTGCTGACCGCCGGACTGTCCCTCGCGCGCACCGCGGCGGCCCAACGCACGGTGGGGTGGTCCGCTCGGTCGACGACCTGCCGCGCGCGTCCTACCCCGTGCAGGGGTCGGCCGCCGACGTGCTCACCGCGCCGCCGGCGGCGTTCGAGGCGACGGTCGCGCCGATGCGGGCCGACATCGCCCGCATCCTCGAGCGTTATCAGATCGTGGACGCCGCGCTGCTCCGCCGACTGCTCGAGGCCCGGCTCACCGCCGGGCTCGCGCCGCGGGCCTTCCTCGAAGCCCGGCTCGCGGGCGGCGAGGCGCCCGGCGTGTGCCCGCGCGGCTTCGGGGCGACGTACGCGCGCCACCTCGACTCGCTGCCGTGGGCAGCGGTGGGCGTGTACGAGACGCGAATGCGGGGCTTCGCGCAGGTCGCGACGCCGAGCTTCGTGACCGGCTTCGTGGCGCCGCAGGTGCAGCCCGTCCTGAACCGCGCGCACGCGCTGTCCAACGACCCGGCGTGGGCGCTCATGGCCGCACGCACCAACATGGACGTGATCGTGCCCTGCCGGGCGGAGATCGTGGCGGCGACCGACGCCTACATCCGCAAACACGCCGGCGGGCCCAAACCCGATATCTGGCCCGCGCGCGAGGCCGTGCTCCCCCCGGCGGCGCGGCTGACGCCCGTCGCGGTCGCGATCTGGGACTCGGGGATCGACCGCACCCTGTTCCCCGGCCAGCTCCTCACCGGCGCCGACGGCCGCCCCGTCGACGGCCCCGCGTACGACGTCGAGGCGCGGCCGACGACGGGCGCGCTGATCCCGCTCTCGGCCGAGGACAGCGCGGCCTACCCGCAAATGATCGCCGACAAGGCCGGCATCTCGGACTTGCAGAACGGCACCGACGGCCCCGCGGCGGCCGCCCCGCGCCAGAAGCTGGCCGGAATGACCCCGCAGGCGATGCAGCGCTTCATGGAGCGCGCGGCGACGCTCGGCGGCTACATGCACGGCACGCACGTCGCCGGCATCGCCGCGCGTGGCAACCCCGCGATCCGCCTGGTTTCGGTGCGGATGACCTACGACAACAAGCCCGTGCCCACGCCGCCGACCGACGAAATCCAGCGCCGCACGGCGGCGATGTACGGGGAGGTCGTCGCGTGGCTGCGGGCGCACCGGGTCCGCGTCGTCAACATGAGCTGGTGGGACGCGCCGTTCGTGTACGAGGCGGTGCTGGAGAAGAACGGCATCGGCAAGACCGCCGAGGAACGCCGACGCCTCGCCCGACACTACTTCGACGTCGAACGCGACGGGATGTACGCGGCGCTCAAGAGCGCGCCCGAGATCCTGTTCGTGACCATCGCCGGCAACAACGACTCGGACAACGCCTTCGAGGAGACGATCCCGTCGTCGTTCGTCCTGCCCAACCTCCTCGTCGTGGGCGCGGTCGACCAGGCGGGCGGGCGGACCAGCTTCACGAGCACCGGCACGAACGTCGGCGTGTACGCCAACGGCTTACTGGTCGAGAGCGTCGTCCCCGGCGGGGCCAAGGTCCGGGAGTCGGGCACCTCGATGGCCGCCCCCGCGGTCTCCAACCTCGCGGCCAGGCTCCTCGCCGTCGATCCCGCCCTGACCCCGCCGCAGGTGATCGCCCTCATCGAGCGCACCGCGGACGCGGGCGACGAGCCCGCCATCCGCCGCATCGACCCGAAGGGCGCGATGGAGCGTCTCTGTCGGCCGGCGGACGCGCCGCCCGCCTGCCGTTGGGCCGGTCGGGCGACCGGCCCTACCGCGCGCCCTTCGTCGCCGAGCCGTTCGCCCCCGGCGCCGTCCCGCCGTGCGTCGGCGCGCCCGGCACCGGCCCGGCGTTGTTCGCGCTCGTGCGGTCCGCGTCCTCGCCGACCTGGCGCATCATCACGTCGGTCGGCTCGCGGAACGTCTTGTGGTGGATCGCCCACGCCGCCGTCCAGAAGCCGACGGCCGCGAGGATGGTGCCGAGCGCGGCGCCCCAGCCGCCCTTCTTGTACGGCACGTGGCGGTTAGGCGGGAGGACGGGAGGAGACGCCATGGGGCCGGCAGTTCGGGACGTGAGGGGAGGAGGCGCGAAACGCCGCGGAATTTACACGGGCCCGGCTACGACCGCCCGACCGGCGGGCCGCCACCCGGCGCGAGCCCGATGCTCCCGCGGCCGTACTTCGCCCGGATCGCGTCGAGCGCGCCCGCGAGCTTCCGGTCGCGCTCGGTCTCGCGGCCGACGGTGGTACCAGCCGCGTTCCCGCCGGCTTCCGGCAGCGCGTCGAAGATCGACAGCTGCGCCGCGCGCTCCGCGGTCGGCGCGAGCACTTCCAGCCCCACGCCGACGAGCCGGAGCGGCGGCCGCCAACCCATCCGCAGCCTCGCGAACAGCGCGCGCACCACGGGCACGACCGCCCCAGTGGTCTCGACCGGCTCGGCGAGCGTCTGTGAGCCCGACCGCACGGCGAACTCCGCGCTCTTGAGCTTCACGACCACCCGCCGCGCCGTGAGCCCGTCCGCGCGCAGGTCGTCCACCACGTGCTCGGCGAGCCGCAGCAGCTCGCCCACGAGCACGGCGTCGTCGGCGACGTCGCGCGGGAAGGTGTCCTCGCGCGAGTGCGACTTCGCGCGCGCCCGCGGCGCGACGGGGCGCGCGTCGATCCCGCGCACCCGCTCCCACAGCCACCCGCCGCCGCGCGCGCCGAGCAGCCCTTCGAGCGCGGCGCGGTCGACCGCGCGCGCGTCGTCCACGGTGCGGAGCCCGAGTCGCGCGAGCCGCTCGGCGAACACCGGCCCCACGCCCGGGATGTCGCCGAGCGCGAAGCGGCGCATGAACTCGGCCTCGCCGCCGGGCGCGACCACGTGCACGCCGTCGGCGCCGGTGCCGGGCTTGGGCTTCGCGGCCTCGGCGGCCATCTTCGCGACGAGCTTGGACGTCCCGCCGCCTAACGACACCGAGAAGCCCGTCTCGTCGAGCACCGCGCGGCGGATCCGGCGCGCGGTGGCCGCGAGCGGCTCGCCGCCGTAGACCGCCTCGGTGCCCGTGAGGTCGAGGTACGCCTCGTCGACGCTCGCGGGTTCGAACACCGGCGCGAAGCGCGCGAGCGCGGCGAAGATCGCGCGGCTCGTGCGGCCGACGACGTCCTTGGGCACGGGGACGACCATCGCGCCCGGGCAGCGGCGGACCGCCATCGCGGTGGGCATGCCGGCGCGCACGCCGTACGCGCGCGCCTCGTAGCTCGCCGAGGTGACGACGCCGCGCCCCGCGGCCGAGCCGCCGACGATGAGCAGGCGGGCGCGCCCGGCGCCCTCGGGGTCGGCCGCGCGCGCGCACTGCGTGAAGAAGGCGTCGCTGTCCGAGAGGAGGATGCGGCGGACCACCGGAGCGCCCGTCGTCACCCGGTCACCACCCCGGCACGGCCTCCGGCGCGACGCGGCCGCGCGCCGCGACCGGCCAGCGCGTCTCGACGACGTCGTCGCGCACGCCGAACATCATGTCGTTGAGCGCGACCGCGACGCACGCGTGGTTCGGCACCACGCGCACCTGCTCGCCGACCTCGGGGCGCCAGTCCGTGCGCGACAGGTCGAGGATGCCGTGCTCCTCGCTCATCCGGCTGACGACGACCTCGGGGCGGTCGACGAGCGCGCCGAAGCCGTCGACCCGGGCGCCCGCGACGCCGCGCTCCCAGGCGCCCCCGTCGCCGTCGGCTTCGCCGTCCGCGACCCGGGCGGCGTCGATCGGCTCGCGGCCTAACGCCTTGGTGCCCGCGTCGACCACGGCCTGCCCCGGCACCGCCGTGCTCACCACCGTGGCGAGCACCGAGAACGCGCACTCGTCCCACTCGCACGCGCCGATCGCGGCCGTGACGCGGTCGTTGTAGACGTACGTCCCCGGCCGCACCTCGGTGAGCTGCGGGATCTCGTGCATGCGCCACGCGGCGGGCGTCGAGCCGCCGCTCACGATGCGCGGCGGCAGCCCCACGGCCTCGAGCGCGCGCACCGCCGCGGCCACGTGCCGTGCCACGTCGCCCATCGCCGGCGCCTGGTGCGCGATTGTCTGGCGCACGTGCCCGGGGTAGAATGCCAGCCCGTCGAAGCGCAGCGCGGTCTGGTCGGCGACGTACGTCGCCAGCGCGACCGCCGCGGCCCCGTCCCGCACCCCCGTGCGCCGCATGCCGACGTCGAGTTCGACGAGCACGCCCACCGTGCGCCCGATCTCCGAGGCCGCCGCCGCGAGCTGCGCGGCCGCGCGCTCCGAGTCGAGCGCGACCGTGATGCGCACGCTCGGCGCGAGGTTCGTCAGCCGCCTGAGCGCCGTCATCCCGACGAGCGGGTAGGCGAGGAGTACGTCGTCCGTGAGCTCCGCCATCACCTCCGCCTCGCGCACGGTCGCGCACGTGACGCCCCCCGCGCCCAGCCGCAGCTGTTCGGCCGCGATGCGGGGCGACTTGTGCGTCTTCACGTGCGGGCGCAGGCCGAAGCCGTGCATGGCGCAGTACGCGGCCATGCGGTCGAGGTTGAGCGCCAGCCGGTCGAGGTCGACGAGCGGCGCCGGGGTCTCGAGCTGCTCCAGGTATAGAGGCATCGCACAGGATATGACACCCGCGCGCGGCCGCCGGCAAGCCGTGCGTTCCCCAACGCCCCGCAACCCGTGACCGCCCCCCACTCCGCCCCCGCCGCCCGCCGCTGGACCCCCGTCGCGCTCGCCCCCGACGCCGCCGGCCGGCCCGCGCCGCCGCCCAAGGGCGCGTACTCCCCGGGCGTCCGCGCCGGCCCGTTCGTCTTCGTCTCGGGGCAGGTGCCGCGCGACCCGCGCACGGGCGCGCTCGTCGGCGAGGGCGACGTGCGCGCGCAGACGCGGCAGACGCTCGCCAACGTCGCCGGCGTGCTCGCGGCCGCGGGCGCGTCGATGGCTGACGTCGTGAGCGTGACCGTCCACCTCGCCGACGTCGGCGACTGGGCCGCGTTCGACGCCGTCTACCGGGAGACGCTGGCCCCGCCGTACCCCACGCGCACGGTAGTCGGCGCGGCGCTCCGCGGGATCCTCGTCGAGGTCACCGCGGTCGCGTACCTCGGCGGTTCGTGAGCGGGCCCGACGCGCCGACGGTCGACGCGCCCCGCGTCCACCACGTCGAGGTGCCGCGCACCGCGCGGTACTACACGCTCGGCGGCGGCCCCGCGACGCGCGCGGTGTGGCTCGCGCTGCACGGCTACGGCCAGCTCGCGGAGTACTTCGCGCGCCACTTCGCGCCCCACGCGGCGGCCCACCTCGTCGTCGCGCCCGAGGCGCTCTCCCGCTTCTACCTTCCCGCGCCGGGCGGCGCCCCCGGCGGGGGCGGCGCGAACGGCGCGCCACGCGTCGGCGCGACGTGGATGACGCGCGAGGACCGGCTGAACGAGATCGGCGACTACGTGCGCTACCTCGACCGCGCGCTCGACGCCGCGACCGAGGCAGCCGCCGTCGACCTCGCCGGCGCGCCGCTCGCCGTGCTCGGCTTCTCGCAGGGGACCGCGACCGCGTGCCGCTGGGCCGCGCACCGCCACGCCGACGGGCTCGCGCCGCCCGCCCGCGTCGTGCTCTGGGGCGGCGCGGTGCCGCACGACTTCGACCTCGCCGGCCCGGACGGCGACGCGCTGCGGGGCGCGCGCCTCACGCTCGTCGCGGGCGACGCCGACGAGTTCGCGACGCCGGCCGCGGTCGCCGAGCAGGAGGCGCGGCTGGCGGACGCGGGCGTGGCGTACGAGGTCGTCCGCTACCCCGGCGGGCACCGGCTGGACGGCGCGGCGTTAGGCCGCGTCCTCGGCGGCTGACCGACCGTGCGCCTCGAGCACCTCGCCGTCTGGACGCGCGACGCGGACAGCCTGGAGCGCCTCCGGGCGTTCTACGTCACCCACTTCGGCGCCGTCGCGGGGCCGCGCTACGCGAGCGCGCGCCGGCCGGGCTTCCTCTCGTACTTCCTCCGCTTCCCCGCGCCGGGGCCGGACGACGCGCCGGGCGCTCGGCTGGAGCTGATGACCGCCCCGGACCTCGCCGCGGTGGACCTCGCCGCGCCGGCGCGCGGCGAATCGATCGGCTACGCCCACCTCGCGCTCGCCGTCGGCGACCGCGCGGCCGTGGACGCGCTCGTCGCGCGGCTGCGCGCGGCCGGGGTGCCCGTGCTCTCGGGCCCGCGCGAGACGGGCGACGGCTACTACGAGGCCGCGGTCCGCGACCCCGACGGCAACCTCGTCGAGGTCATGGCCGACCCGCGCGCGGCGCCGGGGGTGCGTTAGGCAGCAGGGCGCCCGTACCGGCCGCGCCGTCACGCCGCAGGGCGGCCCGACTGCTCCTCGCGCACCTCGTAGTGAGCCGAGCGCGCGTCGAAGCGCGCCAGGAGCGCCCGGGCACTCGGCGGCACGACGGCCGCCTCGTAGTCGGCGCCGGCGAACGCGCGCACCGCGTCGAGTGAGTCGAAGCGCATGACGGTCACGAACTCGACCTCGGTCGCCGCCTCGCGGCGCAGCAACTGGATGTCGCGGAACCCGGGAATCGCGCGCCCGACGATGCCGGCGAAGATCTCCGTGCGCAGCAGTTGCTCGTAGCGGTCGGAGTTCTCGGGCGCCGTCCAGCCGTGCCAGATGCGGGTGACCATGTCGGCGTGATGAGCGCGGAATGTGGCGACGCGGGAAGACGCGTCGCCACCCGACGCCGAAGTATAGCCGCGGGCCGCGGGCGCGCCCCCGGTTCGCTCGGAATCCGCGATCTGAAAGAGCAGCGAGGCGATCCCGCCCAGCAGGACGTAACCGACCAGGGCTTCGGCACACGCGAAAAAGCGCATCGGCTCCGTCGGCAGAACGTCTCCGTAGCCGAGCGTCGTGAGCGTGACGACGGAGAAGTACACGAACGTACCACCCCCCGCCGCGGCGTTCCCCTCCCGGAGTCCGCCCTGCTGGTAGATCATGCTGAACGCGAGCACGACGGTCGCGACCGCCGTGAGGACGCGGATGTCGAAGACGCCGGTCGTCCGGTAGCGCTTCGCGATCGTGGGCAGCGCGGCGAAGAAGAGTCGCACGGAGATGTAGACCAGCGCCAACGCGACGGCAGAGGCCCGGAGGACGCCGAGGTGGGCGCCCTCGTCCGTGACCACCCACAGCAGGTTCACTCCGAGCGAGACGAACACGCCTTCCTTGGCGGCCGTGCCTACGAGGCCGGGGTGGGCAGAACGGAAGCTGTCCGCGTCGGCCTTGATCGTCTTGTACGCGACGCGGAGCGCCCAGACGAAACAGGCCGCCAGCACGACGCGGCCGCCTGCGAGAAGGAGAGACATCGCGGTCGCGGTTCGGGGAAGCCGTTCGCTGCCCGACGCCCGAGTCGGACGTCACGTTAGGCAGCACGCGCGGGGGGCGGCGGGGTGGCGGGCGCGCGGTCTGGCGCACCCGCAGCGGCCGCTCGACGCACCACGCCCCGTCCAGCTGCCGGAGTTCCGACGACAGCTCGTATTCGTAGCGCGTGCCCCGGCCGGCGCGCTGCTGTCGGCAGGACCGCGCGACCGCCACCTCGGCCCGGTCGCCCGTCACGACGTACTGCGTGATGGTCAGGCGGTAGCCCGCCCGCGCCGAGTCGGCCGGCGCCCACGGGCACGGCGGGAGCGCGTCGTTGGGTGCCGCGCGCGGCAGGCCGAGGAGCGCCGCCATCGCTCGCGGGACCGCCCCGGAGTCGGCCGGCGCGAGCGACGGTGCGGCCCCAATCTCGACGACGAGCGAGTCGCGCACGAGCGCGGCCACCGGGCGGAGCACCGCGGCCGCGTCCGGCGACCGTGCCCCCGGACGCGCCGGCCGGCCGAGCGCAGGGGTCACAATGGTCAGGACCGTCGCGAGCATGAGCGAAAAAGCGTTCCGGCGTACCCGACCGCCACAGCGCCTCGTTAGGCGTCGCGGGCGCCGGCCTCGGCCCGCGCGCCCCCGGGCTATGAGTTCGCGGACGGCCGGGACGAGATCGACCGGGACGTTCATCGCGGTGCGCGTGGCGGCTCGTCCGAGGTCCCGTACGCCGCCTCGTCCTCGGCGAGCGCCTCCGCCGGGCTCTGCGCCTCGTAGTGGGCCAGGACCCGGCGCACGCGCGCCTCGTCCCACCCCGCGGGGTACCGTGGCTCCGTCATGGCTTCCTCCTCCGCCGGCGCCGGAGGACGCGTAGCGCACTGAAGGTGAGGCCGAACGCGGTGATCACGAACACCGACCCGGGCGCGGCGTCGGGCACGTACACGACCCGAAGATACCGCCCGTCCCGGGTCCGGCCGAGGGCGACGCGGGCGCCGTCGCGGCCCGGCCGGTCCTCCAGCGGGTGGCGGAGGACGTCCTCGGAGACGCCGTGCCGCTACAGGTGCGGCTCGCGCGTCTCGGGGTCGATGTCGCAGCGGAGGTCGACGCCCGGAACGATAGCCGCCCGCCGGGGGCAGGACCCACCGGGCGCCCAGAGCGGGTTGCGGGACGGTAGACGCTGGGCGGTGCCTAACGTAATAGTGAAGCCGCGGGTTGTGCGGGTAAGCTGCAGCCAAGGCGAGAGACGGTCGAGGGGCGTCGCGGGGCGTCCCCGCATACCCGGGCCGCTGCAACGCCGCGTTCGGCGGCGTCGGGCGCGGGGCCGTCCCGGTCACGGCTCCGGCCGCGGCCCGGTCATAGCTCGAGCACGAGCCGCAGCCCGTCGGCGACCCGGGCGAGCGTCGCCGGCCGGAGCTGCCCGGCGCGCTCGGTCAGCAGCGCCTTGTCCAGGGTTTAGACTTGCGGGACGTTCGCGACGGACTCGCGCGGCAGCCCCGCCTCGCGCGCCGCCACCCGCACGTTCCCCGGCGCGTCGGCCAGGCGCACGTTGCTCGTGAGCAGCACCGCGACGACCGTGCGGATGGCGCTCGCGTTGTACGCGTCGCCCGAGACGACCACCACCGGCCGGCGGTAGCCCGGCCCCGACCCGGCCGGCTCGGGGAGGTCGGCCCACCAGACCGCGCCGCGCCGGGGCGGGGTGTCCCCGCCGCCAGCGTCGCCGCTCACCACCCGCCCGGTAGGTCCGAGGCGGTGGCGGTGGTCCGGAGGGTGTGGGCCTGAGCCCGCCGGAGCCAGTCGCGGTCGGCCGCGTCCTCGGCGGCCGCGAAGAGGTCGTCCGGGAGCGAGATGGCGGTCTTCACGCCCGCAGTATACGCCCGGTTATACCGGCCGGGTAGCCCGGCCCCGCGGCCCCGCCGGGAAGCCGCCCAACGCTCCAGTTAAGCTGCGGACTTTCGGCAAGCGATGGAGCCGAGGCGAGACGGAGCCGAGGGCCGCGGCGGAGCGTCCCGGCGAACCCGACAGCTTCAACACATCGTTAGGCGGCTCCGGGCACGGGCCCCACCGGGCGGACCGCGGGCAGATCGTCGTCGGCCACGGGTCGCACGTCCGAGACGGCCAGCGTGCGCAGGGCCTGCGTCCGCCCCGCGTGCGTCACGAACTCCACCTCCAGTGCCTCGCCCCCATAGACGCCGACGACGGCGCCGACGTCGCCGGTCCGGAGCCCGGCCTCGGGCACGTCGCGCACCAGGACCACCGTGTCCAGCTCGCGGAAGCGACTCTCAACTATTGTCATCGCGGGGCCTCCCCGGGCCAGGGTATGCGGTGACCAGGCGCGGGACGTCCTCGCCCCGCAGGACGATCCAGGCTGTCACGACCGCCGCGACGCGGTCCGCCGGCCCGCGTACGATACCACGCACGACGTACTTCTGCCCGAACACGCTCGCCTCGCCGGGCTCGGCGTCACCCTCGCGCGCCAGGACCAGCAGGGCGTCCCGGAGCAGCGACTAGCCCTCCCGGGTCAAACCGAGGGTGGCGAAGAAGCGCGCCTTCGACTCGCCGACCGGGTGGTCGGGCGAGAGCAGGTAGTCGCGCACCTTGGCGGGATCCACCACCGCGCGCTCGGCATTCGGAAGCTTCATGGTTGCGGAAAGCTAGCCGGCGTGGAGCCGCCTAACGCCCATTGAGTCGCATCCGCCGCACGCGCGCCCCTCCGTCGCGAGCCTGCGCCCGACCGCTCCGCCGGCCCGCTAGTCGGCCCGCACGCGGGCCAGCGTCAACGTCGTCGCGACCGGCCCGTCGGCCGGGTACGTCGTGTACCGCAGCGTCAGCTGCTGCCCCGTAATCGCGAACCGCGCGCCGTCGAACGGCCCCGGGGTGTACGGGTACGGCGTCCGGACGACCTCACGCCCGCCGTCCGACAGCCGGTCCCACGTGACGACCGAGTCCGCCGCGAACGCGACCGCCCCGTCGGCCGACGCGCGGTACGTGCCGGTCACCCGCACGCGCGCCGACAGCCCGGCCGGCTGCCCGGCGTACGCGTCGGAGGTCGACGTCGAAAATTGGAACCGGCCGCTCACGCCGAACGACAACGACTGGGACGTCGTCCCGGTCGGGCGCAGTGCAACCGGCGCCGCGTCCCACGAACCGACGAGCGGGCTCGCGACCCGCGCCGGTTCCGTGGCGGATCTGCCGCACGCGGCGAGCGTGAGCACGGCCGCGATGGACGGGAAGTAGCGCATGAGAATCCCCCGAGACGCGAAGTGAGGCGTACGACGACGCCGTGAATCTGTGCGCGGGACGGCCGTCCCCCCCTTCACCGCCCGCGGAACTTGTTGAAATCGCGCCGGTCCCGCTTGTCCGGCCGCCCCTCGTCGACCGCGACCGCCCCCAGGCGCCGCTGCTCCGCCTCGCGCGCCCGCGCCGCGGCGCTCTCCTCCGTCTCCTCGTAGAGCGTCGCCGCGACCGTCGCCGACCCGCGCCGCTCCGCCGTGTCGGTCACGCGCACGACGAACAGCTGCGGCCCCACCCGCACCCGCACCTCGTCGCCCACGCCCACCAGCTTGGCCGGCTTCACGCGCGCCCCGTTCACGTCCACCTTGCCGCCGTCGACCGCCTCGGTCGCGAGCGAGCGCGTCTTGAAGAAGCGCGCCGCCCACAGCCACTTGTCGATGCGGACCCGCGCGTCCGCCTCCCGCTCGCTCATCCGTCGTCCTCGTCGTCAGAATCGTCCCCGTCGTTCCCACCCTCGAGTCCTTCCGTGAGGCGCGCCACCGCGCCCGCGTACACGTTCCGCTCGTCCGGGCTCCTCGCTCCGGCCACGAGCTCCGCAACGCTCGGCAGCAACGCCCGGAGCGCGTCGTCGTCCGGCGTCCGGTCGGCGGCATCGGCGAAGATCGCCCGCACGCGGTCGCACGCGGCCGCCATCCGCGCGCAGCTCGCCGCGTCGGGGCCGCCGGCCCGGCGCGCGCCCACGGGGGCGCCGCCGAGCGCCGCGGCGCGGGCGCGGAGGCCCCGGGCGTCGGCGGCGAAGCGGTCGGCGAGGTGGGCGGCGAGGGGACTGGGCACGCGCGAAAGGTAGGCCGGGGCCGGCCGTTAGGCGCCGCCGGCGTCCGGCTTCGCGAGCGCGCTGTTCAGGTACGCGGGGTCGTCCGTGACCTCCCGCACGACGTACGCGGCGAGCCACGGCGGGAACGCCACCGGCGTGTCCGGCGCCGGCAGCTCCACCTCGGCCAGCACGAGCGCGCGGTCGGTGAACTCGTCCACCTCCCACGTCAGCGCCCCCTCGGGCACCGCGTACCGCCGCTTCCGCACGCGCCGCGCGCGCGTCGCGGGCCACAACACGTCGAACAGCTCGCGCGTCGTCTCCTCCTCGACCTCGATGCGCGCGACGCCGGCGCCCAGCTTGACCGTCCGGACGAAGCGCTCGCGCCCGTCGCGCACCACACGCCGCACGCGCTCGCGCAGCCGCTCGCCCGGCAGGTACCCCTGCTCGACCTCCGCGGCCGTCCCCCCGCGCAGCGCCCGCGGCAGCGCGCGCAGCAGGTACTTGCGCTCGATCTCGACCGGCGGCGCCGCGTGCGCCGCCTCCAGCGCCGCCGCGCACGCCTCCAACTCGCCCACGAGCGCCCGCGCCCCGCCGTCGAGCCAGCGCTCGCCGATCTCGCGCGCGAGCGCCTCGCGCTGCGTCCGCGCGCGCCGCGCCAACCCCTGCAGCCCGGGGCGCGGGTCAGGAAGCGACGCGGAAGGGTCGGACGCCGGGTCCTGGGCCGCACCCGGCGGAGCGCCCTGCGTCGCCGCGTCCGACCGGACCGCCTCGCCCGCGCCGTCCGCCGGCTCCGCGCTGGCCTCCGCCGCCCGCGCGGAGGCCGCCTCTGCAGAAGCCGCCTGCTCCGCCGCGTCCGCCTCCGCCGCCGCGAGCGCGCGCTCGAGCGTCGCGTCCAACACGTCGAGGTCGTGCAGCGTCCCGAACTCGTCCTGCAGCGCGCGCAGCCGCTCGAGGAGCGCCGGCGCGCCGTCGACGAACCGCCCCACCGGCGCGAGCAGGTAGCGCACCCGCTTCGCCGCGAGCCGCGCCTCGTGCGCGAGCTCCGACTCCCCCGCCGCGCCGCCCACGTCCGCCCCCGCGCGCGCCGCGGCCAGGCTCGCGAGCGCATCGCCTAACACCTCCGCCCCCGCCCGGACGCGCGCGCCGAGCGTGCCCGCGAACGTCGCCACCTCCGACGGGTGGTCGTCCGGCAGCGCCACGCGTACCGCGCGCGTGTACGCCGGGAGCGCGCGCGCGAGCTTCGCCAGCGTGCGCCCCGCGCGCGGCCCGAACGCGTCGGCCGCCGCGGCGACCGCGTCGGCGTGCGCCGCCGTCAGCTGCTGCCGCAGGAGCGCCGCGCCCGCGCGCTGCCGCGAGTACAGCCGCGGCCGCTGCGCCGCGAGCCACGCGAGCTGCACCTCCGCGTCGCGCGCCGGGTTCGTCGCCCGCGCAAGGTCGCGCAGGCGCCGCAGCACCGACTTCGGCACGCTCCCCTCCAGCTCGGGGCCGAACGCCTTCAGCACCACGCGCAGCCGCCGCAGCGCGACGCGGAAGTCGTGTAGCGCCTCCGGGTCGCGCGCCGCGCCCTCCGGCGCCGCGCCCTCCGCGCCCTCGGCCGCCCCGACGAGCGCCGCGTGCGCCGCGCCGGCGCGCGTCGTCAGGTACAAGGCCAGCAGCCGCGCGCCCTCGGCCGGCGCGCGCGCGAGCAGGTCGTCGGGGAGCGCCGCCAACGCCGGCGCGGCCCGCACGGCTTTCGGCTCCCCGTCGTCCCGCGCCCGATCTCGCTTCGAACCGTGCTTCTTCACTCGTCCGCCGTCTCCGCCGACACGCGCGCCGTCCCGTCGGCGCCGTAGGCCACGGTCACGCGCCACGGCCGACAACACACCGCGCAGTCCTCCACGTACTCCTGCGCCTCCCCACCCCCGGGGTCGATCGCGACCTCGGTCGGCTCGCCGCAGTACGGACACCATACGGTCGCTTCGACGTCCGCCACGCCGTCGCCGAGCGGGAACGCCGCGTCGAGCAACACGTCCTCGCCGTCTGCGGCGTCGTCGTCCGGCTCGCGGTCGGCCGGCGACGCGCCCGCGTCGCCCTCGGGGTCGTCGAACGGGTCGAAGATGGGACGGGAGTAGGACAACGCGGCACCGGAGCAGGAGACAGAGCGAACCAAACCCGCCTACATCCTCGGGACGCGCGCCCCACCGCGCAAGGCGCGCTCCCGCGCCCCGGGCTCGGAACGAGCGAGCGCGTCCGCACGCTAACTTGCGGTCAGCGCCCACCCGGAGGTTTCCATGCGCGTGTCGGTCGTCCGGTGCACGTTCGCCTCGCTCCTCGTCCTCGGCGGTATGAGCCCGCGCGCGGTCCGCGCGCAGGCCGCGCCCGCGCCCGCCCGTTCGGCGGCCGACCCCGCCGCAACCCGCGCGCACTCGGCCGCTTTCCGCGACACGGTCGACCGCGGCCTCGCCCAGGACGACTTCGGCCGCGACCCCTTTCCGGACGACGACACCCCGCACCGCGCCGCGCTCGCGCGCCGCATCACGGGCGGCTTCTCGGTCGCCCTGAGCCAACCGCTCGGCGATTTCCGCCGCGGCGGACGCGTCGGGTTCGGCGTGGCGGGCTTCGCGTCGATCAGCGCCGATCCGGTCGGCATCCTCGGGCTCCGCCTCGAGGGAGGCGCCCAGAACTACGGCACGACCTCGCTGCGCACCACACAGCCTGGCTACGGCTTCTTCACGACGCAGCTCCGCCAATCGACGAGCAACGACATCTTCTGGCTCGGCATCGGCCCCCAGGTCACGATCCCCCTCGGCCCCGTGCGCCCGTACGGCTTCGCAACCGTCGGCGGGGCGAACTTCACGACTACCACGTCGCTGCAGTACGCCCTCTACGGCGACCCGTACGGCTTCAACCGGGACTTCCAGTCGACGGACCTGTCCAACTGGGCCCTCGCCCGCGCCGCGGGCGGCGGGGTGCGCTTCCGGGTCGGGAGCGCGGGCCGGAGCGCGGCCTTCGTCGACGCCGGCGTCCGCTGGCAGCGCGTCAACGACGTCCGCTACCTCGCGCCCGGCGCGGTCCCCGCCGACGTCGACCCGAACACGCTCGCCCTCCGCGGCCGCGCGGACTTCGTGACGTACCACCTCGGCGTGTCCCTCACGGGACGGTAGCCGCGCGGGGCACCCCCGCGCTCACCGTCCGCGCCCGGCGGCGCGCTTCCTCCCGGATTCGGCCGGGGTGGGAGCGCGCCGCCGCCGCGTTCGGGATCAGCCGGTGCGGTACTGCGGGATTTCCGCCCACCCGGCGACGATTTGATGCAGGTACCTCCTCCGGGAGGCGCGAGGTTGACGCCCGTCCCGCCGCCGATGCGGCGGGCCCGTCCCCCTCGCCCCGTCAGGAGGTGCCGTGTCCCGCGAATCGTATCCGGGCCCCCGTCTCGCCCTCGTCGGTCTCACCGCCGCCCTCGCCGCGGTCTCCTGCGCCGACCGCATCACCCCTCTCGCGCCCCGACCACCCCACGCGTTCGGTATCATCGGCTGTACCGGCCCGGGAGGAAGTCACCCCTGCGCGCCGACCTGCGCGGACAGCCTCAGCACGTGCGACTGCACGTCCAGCGGACGCGATTCGTCGTGCGTCGTCGTCCCGCTCCCGCCGATCGACAGCGCGCCCGCGCGGCTGCGCATCATCACCGCGCAGGGCCCCAACCCGGAGGGCTCGTTCACCACGCGGAGCGGCGAACGCACCCTCACGCTCGCCGCCGACGTGAGCCCGACCACCCTCGCCGGCGCGGTCGCGTGGACGGTCGCCGACGACCCCGCCGACCGCGTCCAGAGCGCGGCCCCCTCCACCGCGCCCCCGAACGGCGCCTCCACGTCGGTCGACCTGCCCAACCAGACGGCGACGCGCTGGCAACTCCCGCACGGGACCGCGTGGACCGACAAGGCGCTCGCGTTCCGGGTCGTCGCCGCGGTCCTCGGCGCGGGCGGCGCGCCCCTGCGCGACTCGCTCGTCGTTCGGCAGCGCGAGGTCGACGTGCTGCGCCAGGAGTACGTCGACCACGGCATCCCGGTCCCCACCGCCGCCGACACGCGCACGGCCGCCGACGTCGCCGGCGTCACGCGGTTCGGCTGGGCGGAGCTCAACCAGGGCGACTACCGCTTCGCCGTGCTCACGACGCGGCTGCTGCAGAAGCTCCCCGAGTTGGAGGCGCGGGCCGGTACCCCGCTCACGCTCAACAGCGTCTTCCGCAACCCCGCCCACCAGCGGTTCCACATCCCCAACGGCGCGGCCAAGCTGAGCCAGCACCAGTACGGGACGGCGGTCGACCTCGCCACGTTCAACGATCGCGCGCGGTGGGACGCGCTGAAGGACGTCTCCAAGCGCGCCGGCGCGTGCGTCGAGCCGCTCAGCATCAGCAAGCTGCACCACGTGCACGCCGACTGGCGCCCCGGCGCCCCCGTCTGCCCCCGGGGATGGTGAGGCCGACCCCACGAGCGGCGGGCGAGCACGCCCCGCGCCCGCCCGCCGCGACTCCCCTCCCTCCACACGCCCGGAGCACCCACATGCATCCTCTCGTCCGCCGCCGGCCGCCGCGCGGCGCGGCGCCCGCCGACGTCGTTCGTCCGAAGGCCCGCCCGACGCGCACCCGCCCAACGCACACCCGCCTAACGCGTGCGCGGATTGCCGCGGTGGTCGGCGCGGCGGCGCTCGCCGCGGCCGCCGCCGCGGCCACCGGGACCGTCCCGCACCCCGTCCGCGCGCAGGGCACCCAGCAGGATTCCGCCCTCTCGCCGGCCGCGCTCGACTCGGTACGCGCGGGACTCGCGGCCGCCGACTGGAACGACCGCCACGCCGCCCTCGCCCGCATCAACGGCGCGTACGCGACCGCGCTGCCGCCCTCGCTCGTCGCCCCGGTGCTCGCGCTCCTGGACCGCGAGGCCGCCACAAGCCACGCCGACGCCGACGAGGAATTCGGCGAGTACCTCGTCGACCTCCTCGTCGCGGCCGCCAACACCCGCGACGTGCGCGCCACCCCCGGGATCATCCGCCTGGGCGGGCTCGGCGTCGGCTCCGGGATCGCGGCGTTCGTCGCATCCCAGGGCCGCGCGGTCATGCCGACCCTCGACTCGCTCGTCCGGGCGAGCGACGACCACGCCTCGGACGTGGTCGAGACCTACGCGCTCATGTACGCACGCTACGGCGCCCGCCTCACGCGCGCCGACTCCGCGCACGCGCTCCGGCACCTGCTCGCCGCGACGCGTCACCCCTGGTACTCGGTCCGGATGCAGGTCGCGATGGTCGCCGCCCGCGGCGGGATCGTCGAGCTCCTGCCCGCCGTCGACCAGATGGCGCGCGCCGACTCCGAGCGCGTCGACGGCGCGTACGTGGTCCGCCGGGCCGCCGCCGAGGCCGTCCTCGACCTCCAGCCGGCGCGCGCCGCACTGCCGACCGGCGTGCTGCTCGACCAGCTCCGACACCTCACCGACGCCGCGTGCGAGGGCGCCGGCGACCGGTTGAGCGGCCGGTGCGTCGCGCTGAACGCGTACCTGAGCACCGCCCTCCGCGGTCTGTCCGAGCGGAACCCCGCGGCGGCGGCCAACGTCCTCGCCCTCTTCCGGACCGTCGTGCAGCGGCTCGCGACCGACGGCCTGCTCCCGCGTGCCGAGGCGGTGAGCCTCGACGGCGCGGCCGCGGCGGTCGTCGACCGGTTGCTCGCGGCGCCGTAGGGCGCGCGTGACGCCCCCGGTGCATCCACCACGTTAGTCGTCGACCTTGCGGCGCGTCGCCTTCTTTTCGCTCTGCCGGCGCTTCCCCTCCATCCGGCGCACGATCGACGTGCGCGTCGGCTTCGTGGGTTTCCGCCGTTTGGGCACGACGGTCGCCGCGCGCACGAGCGCCGCGAGGCGCGCCTCCGCCGCCTCACGGTTCTGCCGCTGCGACCGGTACTCGCTCGCCACCACGCGCACGCCGCCCTCCGCGTCGAGCCGGCCCGCGAGGCGTGCGAGCAGCTGGTCGCGCAGCACGTCGTCGAGCGCGCGCGACGTGCGCACGTTCCACCGCAGCTCGATGCGCGTACTCGACGTGTTCACGTGCTGCCCGCCGGGCCCGCCCGCGCGCGTCGCCTTCACCTCGAGTTCGGCGCGCGGGATCGCGAGCCGCGGGGTGATCACGAGGGCGTCGGCCGGGACGTCGAGTTCGTTCATCGGCAGGCTCGCCCCGCGCTCACGTCCCGCCCGCCGCCTGGCGGGCGATGCGGGCGCAGCCGAGTGCGGCGAGGCGGCCCGCGACGCGCTCCGGGGCGGTGAGCGCGGCCGCCGTGGCCGGCGGCGCGAACACCGCGACGTACTCGCCGGGCCCGGTCTCCTCGGTCCGCGTTTGCTCGTATCCCATCGCCCCGAGCTCGCAGCGGAGCAGGGCGGGGGGCGTACCGTGGCGGTCCGTCGGGCGCGTGGTGTCGAGGATCACGACCCGCGCGCCCGGGCGGAGGCTCGCGTACAGGTTGTAGAGCAGCCCGAACGGCTGCGAGATCTCGTGGTACATGTGAATCAGCAGCGCGACGTCCGCCGACCGGGTCGGGAGGCGGGGGTCGTGCGGTTCGCCGAGCGCGAGGACGACGTTCGGCTGGGGGCGGGCGCGGAGCCGTTTCTGGAGGAGCTCGAGGTAGCGCGCCTCGATGTCCTCCGCCCACACGCGCCCCGTCGCCCCGACGAGCGGGGCCGCGCGCACGGTGTAATACCCGTCGCCCGCTCCGATGTCAGCGACCTGAGTACCCGCCTTAACCCCGGCCAGCGCGAGCACGCGTTCGGCCTCGCCCGCCTGGTCGCGGTCGTCCTCGTCGCTCCACCGCGGCGCGACGATGCTCGACACGGGGCGCGACGGGGCGGGGAAGCGGTCGGCCGCGGCACCCGCGGGGCCGCGGACCGCGATGCTGTCGTTCGGCGCGTCGGCACGCGCGGCCGGCGGCGTGCCCCCGCCCGCCCCGTCGGCCGTCCGCGGCCGGCAGCCAGTGCCTAACACGACGAGCGCGGCCACCGCGCCGCCGACGAGTCCGCCCTTTCCCCCACGTGTCATCGCTCCCCCCCCATCCCCTGTCCGACCTGCGTCCCCTTGTTCGCCCGCCCGCCCGTCGGCCCGCCCGTCGTGGCCGCCGTCGCGCGGTGGACGCGGACGGCGGCCACGCGCCGCCCGTCCATCGCGACCACTTCAAACTCACCGCCCGGGAACGGCGCGCGGTCGCCGACGTGCGGCAGCCGGCCGAGCTGGCTGAACACGTACCCGCCCAAAGTGGTCCAGTCCCCCTCGGGCACGTCGAGGTGGTGGTCGGAGCGCACGTCAACGAGCGACATCGTCCCTGCAAGTTCGAGCACGCCGTCGAACTCCACGGCCTCGCGCTCCCGCTGATCGTACTCGTCGTTGATGTCCCCGATCACCTCCTCAACGAGGTCTTCCACGGTCACGATCCCCGCCGTGCCGCCGTACTCGTCGAGCACGACGGCGAGCTGGGCGCGCGTCCGCCGCAGGTCGTCCAGCACGCGCTCCGCCGCCCGGGTACTCGGCACGTACACCGCCTCCCGCAGGTAGTCGGCGAGCGCAAACGGGCGGGCGTCGGCCGGGTCGCGCAGCCAGAGGTCCTTGGCGAGGAACACCCCAACGACGTCGTCGAGCGTGTCGCGGTACACCGGGTAGCGCGAGTAGCGCTCGCTCCGCAGCGCCGCCCACACCTCGTCCTCCGTCGCGTCCACGTCGAGCGCGGCCACCTCCGTGCGCGGGCGCATGACGTCGTACGCGCGCTTGTCGTGGAAGTCGAAGACGCCGGCGAGCATCGCGGAGTCGCTCTCGTCGAGCGTCCCGTGCGCGCGCGCCTGCATGACGAGCATGCGCAGCTCTTCGGGCGAATGGACGTGGCTCTGCTCCGTGACCGCGGGCAGGCGCAGCGTCCGCAGGAGCGCATTGTTCGCACCGTTGAGGACGCGGATGAACGGCCCCATCACCGTCGTGAAGACGAGCAGCGGGCGCGCGACGAACCGGGCGACCGTCTCCGCCTGCACGATCGCCGCCGACTTGGGCGTCTGCTCGCCGATCGTGATGTGGAGCCCTGTCAGCACCACGTACGCCGCGACCGTGGCCGCGAGCGTGTGCGTCGCGGCCGCGGGCGCGATCCAGCCGAGCGCGGCGAACCCCGCGTCGATGATGAGCGCGAACGTCTGCTCGCCGATCCAACCGAGCCCGAGCGAGGCGAGCGTGATGCCAAGCTGGGCGGACGAGATGTAGACGTCGAGCCGACCGAGGATGCGCTGGACAAGCTGCGCGGAGCGGTCCCCCTCCTCCGCGAGTTGGTCGATGCGGCTGCGCCGCACGCCCACCAGCGCGAACTCCGCCGCGACAAAGAAGGCGTTCAGCGCGATGAGCAGCGCCACGGCCCCGAGCCGCGCGCCGACGTCGCGGAGGGAAATGGCGTCGGACACTGCGTAACCCCTGCGTGCGTGGTTCGTCCCGGGCGAAGGTTCGCCCCCACCGCGGCTATCGCCAACTTCGCGCCGTTTCCGCCGTGCGACCCCCACCGTCCGTCGGCAACACCGCGGGCCACCTTGCGTAGAAATGATGCAAGTCTCTGCGCCCGAATGGCTTAGGATGGTGCGTGCGAGACGGAACGCGCGCCGACCCTCTGGCCGCCGCCCCCGCCCCCGTCCGGCCCCGCGTTGCGCGCCTCCGCGCTCCGTCGTCCGCCTGGAGCGCTGGGCGCCCCTCCCGCCGCCGGCCTCGCGCACTCGTACGACCGTCCGCGCTCCACACCCCCACCCCCCAGTTCGGAGAATCACCGCATGCGCACCACCCGCCGCCTCGCGACCCGCTCGGCCGCCCGCAAGGGGTTCACGCTTATCGAGCTCCTGATCGTCGTCGTGATCATCGGGATCCTCGCCGCCGTCGCGATTCCGAAGTTCGCGAACACCAAGGAGAAGGCGTTCGTCGCCAACATGAAGTCGGACCTCAAGAACCTCGTCAGCGTCCAGGAGTCGTTCTTCTCCGACAGCAACAAGTACGGCGACTACACCAAGGTCACGGCCGCTCCGTACAGCTTCAAGGAAAGCAACGGATCGACGGCGGCGATGCTCGGCACCCCGTCCGCGACGGGCTGGGCGGCCAAGATCACCAACCCGTCGGTGAAG
Source organism: Gemmatimonadetes bacterium T265 (assembly GCA_019973575.1). Classification (NCBI taxonomy): domain Bacteria; kingdom Pseudomonadati; phylum Gemmatimonadota; species Gemmatimonadetes bacterium T265. The sequence goes on along the minus strand of BPUI01000001.1, from coordinate 594,908 downwards.
TCGATCACCGCCTGCGCGATCTACAGCGGCGGCTCGACCGACAGCTCCGCGGCAGCCGCGGTGGTCCCCGGCGTCTCGCTCCAGGACGGCGTCCCGGCCTGCAAGTAAGCCCGACGTGAGACCGGCCTGACGGGCGGACCCCGCCCGCTCCGTTAGGCATCGCGAGGGCCCGCCCCCACCCGGGGGCGGGCCCTCGCGCGCGTCCCGGGCCCCGCCCGGCACGCAACGGCACGCAACGTTTCGCCCCACCCCGCAACGTCGCGGCCCACCCGCCCGCGCGGGTCGGTCGTACACTGGCGGCGTGCCCACCTCGCCCCGCCCCCCCGCCCGCCGCCGGCGCGGGACCGTCCTCGCCGAAGTCGTCGTCGCTGCCACGGTCCTCACCGTCGGCGTCCTCGGCGCCGCGGGCCTCCTCGCCTCCGCCGCGCGTGACGCCCGCCGCGCCCGCGCCCGCCACGCCGGCGTTATGCTCCTCGCCGCCCGCGTCGAACGCTGGCGCGCCAGCCCCTGCACCCCCGCGGCCGGCACGCAACCAGCGGGACCGCTCGTCGAACAGTGGCGCGCGACCCGCGCCGGCGCCGCCGCCACGCTCGCCGACACCGTTCTCCTCGACGCGAACGGCACGCAGCGCGTCGGCATCGTCGCCGTCGCGTGGTGCGCGCCGTGACCGCGTCATCGCCCGCGACACCGGCGCCCGTGACATCGGCGCCCGTGACATCGGCGCCCGTGACATCGGCACCTGCAACGCGTGGGCGCGCCCGCCGCGGCACCGCGCTCGTCGACGCGCTACTCGCCGCCGTACTCGGCGCGCTCGTGCTCGCCGCCGCCCTCAGCGTCGCGGTCCGCGTCGCACGCGCCAGCCACGAGCACGACGCCCGCGCCGCGGCGCGCGCCCAACTCGAACAGGCGGCCGGCGCGCTCACGGCCGACCTCCGCCCGATCACCGCCGCCGCCGACGGCGCGGACCCGAGCGACCTCCGCGCCCTCGCCGACACCGCGGTCGAACTCACCGCGACCGTGGGCGGCGGGGTAGCCTGCGCCGTCACGTCCGTATCCAGCACCGGCAGCATCGTCGAACTCGCGAGCGTCCCCGACGTCCCGTCGGCACCCACGCTCGTGTGGTGGAATACGCCGCCCCGCACGGGCGACGTCGCCTTCTTCCACGACGACGCCGGCACGCCCTCCCCCGCCGATGACCGCTGGACGCTCCGCACCGTGCGCACCGTGAGCGAGGGCACGACGTACTGCCGCTCCGGACCGTTCGCCACCGCCACCGCGGCCGGCACCGGCCCGGGCGCGCTGCGAGTCCGCCTCGCGCTCGACCCACCAGTCCTGCCGTCGACGGTCGGCGCCGGCGCCCCCGTGCGCGTCGGCCGCCACCGCCGCTATTCCCTCTACCGCGCCCCCGACGGCTGGCAACTCGGCCTCCGCGAGTGGGACGGCAGCGCCTGGGACGGCATCCAGCCCGCTGCAGGACCGTTCGATACGCCAGGCCGCCGCGGTCTCCAGCTCGACGCCGTTGACACCTCCGGCACGCCCGTCCAGGGCACACCGCCGCAACGTGTCGCGGCAGAGATCCGCGTGCTCCTCCGCGCCCCGTGCAGCGCCCGCGACCCGCGCCTGCGCTGCATCGACAGCACCGTCGCCGTCATCCGCCCGCGAGGCAACCGGTGAGACGCGCACCGCACAGCGCCCGCCCGCGCGCGACCCGCCACGGCTCGGCCCTTGTTGCCGTGCTCGTCGTTCTCATCGTCGCCACGCTCGCCGCGACCGCGGCCGCCTCCCTCGGCCGCACGCTCCTGCAGGACGCATCCGGAGCCGCCGGAGCACTCCGGGCCCGTACCGCCGCGGACGGCGCACTCACCACCGTCCTGGCAAACTGGCCGAGCACGTGGACCACGGTGCTGATCCCCGGCGGCTCCGACACGCGTACGATCACGTCGCCCGCAGGCTCGGCGACCGTGCGCGCGCTCCGGCTCGACGTCCGCCGGTACCTGCTCACGGCCGACGCCACGAGCGCCGCGGTCGCCGGCCCGGTCGGCCCGGCGGTGCGCCGCACCGGAGTGTTCGCGCAGTTGGACAACGTTGCCTACGACGTACCGGCCGTGGTCGTCGCCGCCGGTCCAGTCTCGCTCGCGACCGATACCGACGTCCGGGCCGCCGACGCGCCTCCACCGACGTGGAGCGATTGTGTGACCACGCCCGACGTACCGCCCGCCGCGGTGGCGGCACCGTCCGCCACGCTCGCGACCGGTGCGCGCGTCGCCGGGTCGGTCGTTACAGCCCCGGCGACGTGGACGCCCCCCGTGCCCGAACGGTTCGGCGACGTCGACCGCGCGACGCTCGCCGCCCGCGCCGACGTCATTCTCACCGCTGGCGGCACCTTCACCCCCGTTCCACGCGCCGCGCCGGCGCCCGATCCGGCCTGCGCGCGTGACGCCGCGAGCTGGGGCGAGCCGCTCCGCGGCCCGGGTGCCGTCACGAACTGCACCACGGACTACCCGGTCATCCACATCCGCGGCCCCGGGTCGTCCACCATCCGTGGCCCGGCGCGCCTCCAGGGGACCCTTCTCGTCGACGGCTCGCTCGACGTCGTCGGCCGCGTCGAGGTCGCCGGCCTCGTCGTCGTCGGCGGAACCGTCCAGTCGTCGACCGGTTCGCTCGTCGTCGATGGCGCGCTGCTCGCGCGCGGCAACGGCGCGGCGCTCGGCACCGGCTCTCGTGTGCGGCGCTCGCGCTGTGCGCTCGAGCGCGCCGCCGCGGCGGCCTCACGTCCCGTTCCGCTCGCCCGGCGCGCGTGGGTCGACGTTGTGCGCTGACGCCTTGTCGTCGCGCGTGCCGGGGGCGGATCGCGCCCTCGCGACGTCTGCTACGTCTTCCGTCAGGCTGTTACCTCGCTCGCGCGCGGCTCGTGTCTAGCTCGAACCGTGGCACGTGCGCGACACCGTTCCGTGCCCGGTGCCCCCGCCGCGGCATGCCGCCCGCCCCCGCTCCGACGCCCTTCCGCAGCATGCGCTTGTTCGGCCGTCCCAAGCAGACCGTCGGTCTCGACATCGGGTCCGGGCTCGTCAAGGCCGTCGTCCTCGATCACGCCGGAGGAGCGCCTGAGCTCGTCCGAGCGGTCGTCACGCCCCTGGCCGACGACGCGATCGTAGAGGGCGACGTCATGGATCCGGCGCTCGTCGTCGACGCCGTGCGCACGACGATCGCCGCCGCGGGTTCGGGAAAGGCGGCCGTCGCCGTCGCGGTCGGCGGGCGCGACGTCATCGTGAAACGCATCCGCGCGCCGCGGGCGCGCGGCGCTGAGGCGCGGGCGCTCCTGCGATGGGAGGCCGAGCAGCACGTGCCGTTCGACATGAGCTCGGTGGCGCTCGACTTCCACGTGCTCGACCCCGAGGGAAGCGAGGCAGAGATGGGCGTGCTGATCGCGGCCGCGAAGCGCGAGCTCGTCGACGCCCGCATCGCGCTCCTGGCCGACGCGGGCGTCGCGCCCGCCGTCGTCGACGTCGACGCGTTCGCGCTGCACAACGCCTACATCGTGTCGACGCCGCCCAGCGCCGCGGAGGCCGGCGACGGTCTCGTCGCGCTCGCCCACGTCGGCAACGAGACGACGATCGTCAACGTGCTCGACGGCAACGTCCCGGTGCTCACCCGCGACCTCGCCCTCGGCACCCGCCGCCTGCGCGAGGATTTGCAGCGCGAACTCGGACTGTCCGCCCCGGCCGCCGACGCGCTCCTCCGCGGCGAGCGCCCCTCGCCCGCGCTCGCCGCGCTCGTCGGGCGCTACGCGGAAGACCTCGCGGCCGAAGTCGAGCGCGCGACCGCGGTGCTCAGCTCCGGCAGCGACGACGCGGGCCCGCTCCGCGCCCTCTTCCTCGGCGGCGGCGGCGCGCGCGTCCCCGGTCTCGCGGCCGCCACGGCGGCCCGGCTCCGGGTCCGGGTCGAAAGCCTCAACCCGCTCGCCGGGATCGCCGTCGCCGACGGCGCGCTCGACGGGATCGACGCCGAGGCCGTCGCCCCGCTCCTGCTGCTCGCCATCGGGCTCGGCGTCCGCCGACCGGTCGGCCGCGCCGCCCGCACCGCGGCCGCCGCGAGAGCCGCCGCATGACGATGATCGAGATCAACCTGCTCGACCCCGACGGCGAACGGTCCGGCGAGCGACTCGGCGACGCACTCGCCGCGTTCGCCGCGCGCGCGCGGGGCCTCGTCGGCGACCCGCACCTTGCCGGCGCGGTCGCCGCCGTGCTGCTCGCCCTCGGCGGCGGCGGGTTCCTCTACACGAGTCAGGCGCGAGCCGACGTCGCCCTCGCCGAGCGCGAGCGGGCCGCGACGGCCGACTCGTCGCGCTACGCCGCGCTCCTCGCGGCCCGACGCGCCGCGTCGGCCGAGCGGGATAGCGTGCGGCGGCAGCTGGGCGTCATCACGTCGATCGACAGCGCGCGGTACGCGTGGGCCCACGTGCTCGACGAGGTGAGCCGTGCGCTGCCGCCCTACACCTGGCTCACGGCCGTCCAGCAGACGAGCGCGCCGCCGCTCCCCGCGCCCCCGGGCCGGGACGCGAAGGGCGGCGCGGCCGCGAAGTCCGCCGGCGACCGACCGCCGGCCGACAAGGGTGTGAAGGCCGACTCCGCTGGCCCGCGCGCCGCGCTCGCCTTCCGCATCGTCGGGCAGACCGTCGACATCCAGGCCCTCACCGCGCTCATGCGCGACCTCGAGGCGTCGCCGTTCGTGCAGCACGTGCAGCTCGCCCGCTCCGAGGCCGCGCAGGTCGACGGCAAGGACGTCACCGAGTTCACGCTCGACGCGGAACTCCAGACCCCGCCGCACGACCTCCTCCGCACCGAGCGGCTCGCCGTGCCCGTGGCGCCGTCGCGCTGACGCGGCGCCCCGCCCCTCGTTACGCCGCTCCTCGTTACGCCTCCCCTCGTTAGGCCCCGCATGCCCCTCCTGCCGCAGGACCCCAGGGCCCAGGCCAAGATCGCCGCCGGCGTCGTCGCGCTGGCGGGGCTCGGGTACTACTACGCCTACCCGTACGCGGCCGCCGCCGACGCGCTCGCCGAGCGCGAGGCGCGGGTCGAGCGCGTCGAGTCGGCGAACGCGAAGGCGCGCCGCGAGGCGGCCGCCGGCGTGAAGCCCGCCGAACTCGCGCGCGAGGCCGCCCGCTCGCGCGCCACGCTCGAGGCGCTCCGCCGCCTCGTCCCGACCGAGCACGAGGTGCCGGGGCTGCTCGAACAGGTCTCGACGGCGGCGCGCCGCGCGGGGCTCGAGATCGGCGGCGTGGCCCCCGAGCCGATGCTCCCGGGCCCCGAGTTCGACACGTACCGATACAAACTGACCGTCGCCGGCGGGTACCACCCGCTCACGACGTTCCTCGCCAACGTCGGGTCGCTGCCGCGCATCGTCGCGCCGGTCACCTTCCAGCTCGTGCCGCGCGCCGACGGCGGCGCGCGCGACCCGCGCCGCCCCGCGACCGCGACGCCGCTCTCGGCCGCCGTGACCGTGCAGACTTACGTCGTGCACCCCGCGCCCGCGACGGGGCGTCACACGACGATCGGGGCCGGCGGCGAGGTGATCCCGTGAGCCGCCCGGCACTCCGCGCCGGCGTGACCCGGCGCACCGCGATTTACGCCACGGCCCTCGTCGTCGTGGCCGGCGGTGCCGCCGCCGCGCGCTCCGCGTCCGCCGACGACGCGAGCGCCGCGCCCGCGCCCCGCCCGTCGCAGCGCCACGTGACGCCACACGCGGCGCCGCATGCGCCGCCGCCTGCCGTCCCGGCGCCCGCGCGCCACGCCGCCGCGGTCGACGCGCCCGACACCGTTGTCGTCGAGCGCGAGGCCTTCGACTACGCCGGCGCGGGCCGCCGCGACCCGTTCCGTTCGCTCATGGTCACGGCCGCGCTCCGCCCGCTCCCGAGCGAGCTGCGGCTCGTCGCGGTCGCGTACGACCCGACCGGGGTCGGCTCCGTCGCGATCCTCCGCGACGGCACCACGAAGGCCCAGCACCGCCTCGGCGTCGGCGGGCGCGTGGGCCGCATGCGAGTCGTCCGCATCCGCCCCCGCACGGTGGTCTTCGCCGTCGAGGAGCTCGGCTTCAGCCGCACGGAAGTCGTCACGCTCTCCGACTCCTCCCTCACCAAGCAGCCATGACGGTCCTCCGCTCCCTCCTCAGCGCCGCCGTGCTGCACGCCGCGGTCGGCGGCGCATGGGGTGCCGTCGGGCCCGCGCCCCGCTCGGCCGCGGTCACCGTCCCAGCTGACGGTCGCGCCGCCGTCACGGGCGTGAGCGTCGCGCCCGGCGCGGGCGCCGCCGCCGGCGCGACGACCGTGCACGTCCACGTCGACGGTGCCGCGCAGGTGCAGGACTTCACCCTCGACGCTCCCCGCCGCATCGTGCTCGACCTCTCCGGCGCGGTGCTCGCGCGCGGGGCCGCGGCCGGCGCGGCCGCGGAGGCGCCGCAGGGTGGCGTGGTCGGCGTGCGGACGTCGCAGTTCCGCGCCGGGGTCGTCCGCGTCGTCGTCGAGCTCGACCGCGCGCGTCCGTACCGCGTCGAGCGCGGCGACGACGGTGTCCGCGTCGTCGTCGGCGGCCCCGAGGCGGCCGGCGACGCCGCAGCCGACCGGCAGTCGGCCGACCACCCGCCGGTCGCCCGCGTCGTGCCCGCGTCGCGTCCGGCCGTCCGTCGCGCCGCGCGCCCCAGCGTGCCCGCCGCCGCCGACGCCGCGGCCGCGGACGACGTGCCCGCCGCGCCCGCGCCCGCACCCCTCGCCGCGCGGCGCCCGGCCGAGTCGCGCCGGCTGACTGTCACGTACCAGGACGCCGACATCCGCGACGTCATCGCCGCGTTCGCCGCCTTCTCCGGCCGCACGATCATCGCCGGCCGCGACGTCTCGGGCACGGTGACGGCCGAGATCAAGGACCAGCCCTGGGACATCGCCTTGCGCGCGCTGTTGGGCGCGCAGGGGCTCGCGGCGAGCGAGGACCGCTATGGCATCATCACCGTCGACAGCTGGCGCAACCTCGCCACCGTCCGCTCCGTCGAGCCGCTCGCGACGCAGATCGTCGACGTCAACTACGCGAAGGCCTCCGCCCTCATCCCCGTCGTCCAGTCGCTGCTCTCGCGCGACTGCGCCACCGGCGCCGCCGGCCCCGCGCCCGCGGCCCAGGGCGGCGGATCCGCCGCCGCGCCCGCGGGGTGCATGATCCGCGGGTCCGTCACCGCCGACACCGCCACCAACAAGCTCCTCATCACCGACGTGCCCTCGCGCATGGGCGACATGCTCGCCCGCCTCCGCGAGCTCGACGTCCGCACGCCGCAGGTCGCGATCAAGGCGAAGATCGTCTTCGTCAACCGCTCCCGCCTTCAGGACATCGGCATCTCCTACGACCTCGGCAAGGGCACGCAGCAGTTCTTCAACACCCTCGTCCCGCGCGTCGACCCGTCGACGCGCGTCCCGGTCTACGGCCCCGACGGCCGCGTCGCCGGCCTCGGCGGCGGCACGCCCTACAGCACCGGCCAGATCGCGTTAGGCGGCAACGCGCTCTCCGCGCTCGCCAACGCCTCGAACGCGATGAAGTCGTCCGCGCTCAACCTCATCTACTCGCTCACGCTCGGCCGGTACCAGCTCACCGCGTTCGTCAACGCGCTCCAGCAGAACTCGCTCGCCGACATCCAGAGCGAGCCGAGCATCGTGACGCTGAACAACCGGACCGCGGAGATCTTCGTCGGGCAGCAGGTCCCCATCCGCGTCATCGACGCCGGCGCGGGCGGCAGCGGGATCGGCGCCTTCCCGCGCGCCACCGTGCGCCTCGAGGAGGCCGGCATCCGACTCTCCGTCACGCCCCAAGTGACCAACAACCGCCGCATCGTCCTCGACGTCCGCGCGGAGAACTCCAACGCGCAGACCGACAACTCCGACGTCGGCGTGATCTTCAACCGCCAGCGCGCGGAGAACCGCCTGCTCGTCGGCGACGGCGAGACCGCGGTGATCGGCGGCCTCACCGTCACGCAGCGCTCGCGCTCTCGCAGCGCGATCCCCGTCCTCGGCAACCTCCCGATCGTCGGCGGCCTCTTCGGCCAGACCACGACCTCCGAGACGAAGCAGGATCTGCTGATCCTCGTCACCCCGCAGATCCTCGACGAGGGCGAGCAGCCCGCGACGCCGATGCCCCCGGTCCTGCCCCCGCGCCGCTGACCGCCATGCGCCCCCTCCGCTCCCTGCGCCCGTCCGCCGTCGCCCTGCTCGCGGCCGGCGCGCTCGCCGCCCCCGGTTTGGCTGCGTGCGGTTCGCAGGCCGACAGCGTCGCCGGATTCGTCGCCGACAAGCAGGCGCCGGCCGTCCACTTCGACACCACGGTCAAGAACGCGATCGGCGATTCCGCCGTCTCGTTCGCCGTCCTCGCGAGCGACAACCTCGACCTCGCGCACGTCCACGTCGACGTCACCGGCGGCGTGCAGATGACCAGGGACACGACACCCGCCGCGGCGACGACGAGCTTCGCGCTGGCGATGCGCGTCCCCGTCCCCGCGAGCGTCGCCGCCGGCACGCCGATCTACGTCGTCGCCCACGCGCGCGACGGCGCGGGCAACGAGACCGCCAGCGACACCCTCCGCCTCTCGGCGGGCAACGTGCGCCCCCCCGCGGTCACGCTCGTCGCCCCGGTCTCGGCCTCCCTCTTCGTCGTCGGCAAGAAGGGCGCGCTCACCCTCGTCGCCGCCTCGCCGATGAGGGTCCGCGCGGTCGGCTACCGCACCTCCGGCCCGTTCACGACCGCCGACTCGGTCATCTACGCGGGCAGCGCGCTCGCCGACTCGGTCGTCGTCACCGACACGCTCGCCGTCCCGGCCAACGCACCGGCCGGCGTGCTCACCGTGCAGCCGTTCGTCGTTGACGGCGCGGGTCGAGTGGCCAACGGCGCCCCCGTCCAGTACGCCGTCCAGACGGTGGCGACGAGCAGCGTCGCCCCCGTCGCCACCGCCGCGTTCCCGGTCCGCCTCGAGGTCGCCGATACGCTCCGCGTCTCCGCCTCCGACCCCACCGGCGTCAAGGTCATCGGCTACGAAATCCTCTCGCGCGCCGACACGACGCGCCGCTTCGGCGTCGACTCGGTCGTCCTCGACGGCTCGCTCGTCAACGACGCCCGCCGCTTTACCCTCCGCCTCCGACCCGACACCCTCACCACGACCGCCGACTCGCTCCCGCTCCGCGTCTACGTGCGCGGCTTCGCGACGAACAGCGGTGGCAAGCGCGCGACGATGGCCCTCAGCAGCAACAGCGCTGCCCCGGACACCGCCGTCGTCGTCGCGGGCGTGACGAGCCCGCTCCCGCAGGGCGGCCAACTCGCCGACGGCCTCTACGTCCCACACCTCGACCGTCTCTACCTCACGAACCTGCAACTGAACCAACTCGAGGTCTTCGACCTCGCCGGCCGCCGGTTCCTTTCGCCGGTTGCCGTCGGCTCGCAGCCCTGGGGCATCGCCGCCTGGCCGCGCGCGACGGACGGGACCTTCGGCGACACGCTCATCGTCGCCAACTCGGGCGGCACCAACGTCAGCTACGTCGACCTCACCGGTGGCGGCTCGGGCCGCGAGGTCTACCGCTATGCGCTCCCCAACATCGTCGCCTACTCGGTCACGACGACGCTCAACGCCGCCGGCCAGGCCGTCCAGCAGCGCACGATGTACGACTTCAGCGACCGCCCGCAGTTCCTCGCCACGACCTGCAGCGGCTCCGCGTCGACCGGCAACGGCTGCGCCGAACCGATCCTCGTCTACTCGACCACCCCCACGGGCGGCCAGTCGTCCCCGTTCCCGAACGCGGGCACGATCCGCTGGGAAAACCTCGTCCGCCACTCGTCGCACCTCTTCTTCGAGCAGGCGACCGGGCTCGCGCAAGGCCACTGGGACACGCTCCTCGTCGTCCGCTACGCCGCCCAGGGCGTAGGCCACGACTCGACGCTGGTTCCTTACCAGCAGCCCGCCACGAACGCGCTCACCGGCGCGCCAACCACGTACTCGGTCGTTGTCGACCTGTCGAAGCTCGGCTTCCGCGACACCACCTTCGTCCGCAGCTCGGGCAACTTCGGCCGCGCCATCTTCGGCGAGGGCGGTCCGGTGCTCGGAAGCCGCACCCTCCTCTACGACGCCGCGCGCGGACTCGCCTCCTCGGTCACCGACGTCCTCTCGAACAACACCTACACCCTTTCGACCCCGGTCACGGACCTCGGCGTCTCGCGCGCCTTCGACGTCTCCGACTTCATCGCCAACAGCTACGCCCGCGTCTCGGGCGTCGCGATCAACTTCGATGGCGGGCTCGGCGCCGTCCGCGGCGATTCGACGTACCTCCTCGACCCGACGCTCCGCCTCCAGGGCCTCCTCCAGACGAGCGGCGGCCCGAACGCCGGCTTCGACTTCCACCCCCGTAATACGGGCGGGAACTCGCCCCCCGGCACCCGCTACGCCTTCTCGGCATCACAGCTGCCCCAGATCGAGATCTACGACACGTACTGCTATCAACGCGTCCGCACGATCCCGGTCCGCGACCCGATCGTCGGCCCGATCCGCGCCTCGGTCCGCGCCAACGGCGACCTCGTCCTCGTCGGCGCCGCGCGCTCGGGCGTGATCGTCGTCCCCGTCGCGCAGCCAATCCGGTCGGGATGCTCGTGAGTCGGTGAGGCGGAGGGGCGCGCCGGCTGCCGTCCGACGCGCCCCTCCGCCGGCCCGCTATACCCGCGGGTAGTAAGATTGGGCGTGCCCCAGCTCGCCCCTCCGTCAGTCGACGGTGCGACCGCGGCCGCCCTCGACCGCCACCCGCCAGCGCCCGACCCCGCGCCTTGTGAGACGCGGTGCCCGAACTGCGGCGCCGCGTCGCCGCGTGCGTACTGCCCAGACTGCGGGCAGGCGCAACGCGACTTTCACCGCCCACTCCACACCTTCGCGAGCGACCTGTTCGAGTCGCTCACGGGTTGGGACCACAAGATCCCGGCGACGTTCGGCCTCCTCCTCGCCCGTCCGGGTGCCCTCACCCGCGAGTCCCTCGCCGGGCGCCGCAAGCGGTACCTCTCGCCCTTCCAGCTCTACCTCCTCGCGAGCGCGCTCCTCTTCCTCGCACTCCGCGCGCCACTCCCCGGCGGCCAGAGCATCGTCCACATCACGCGGGCAAGCGAAACGCGACCGCAGACGGCCCCCGCGCGTCGAGCCGCGACCGCAGGAGCGCCCGCCGCGCCTCCCGACACGACGCGACTCAACTTCGCCGTCGCCGACATCGTGAAGTTCTACGGCGAGTGGCCGGTGAAGCGAGCCGACGCCGTCCCGCAGGGGAACTCGGTACGCGCGCGCATCGCGCGCAGCATCCGTGAGCGACAGGACGAGATCGACCGACGCTCGTCGGCCGACGCGAGCCGGTGGCTCGAAGGGCTGTTCCTCGGCCACCTCGGCACGGCTCTCTCACTGCTCGTGCCGGTGTTCGCGTTCCTGTGCTCGCTGTTGTGGCGCGGCGCGCGGCTGTTCTACGCGGAGCACGTCGTCTTCGCCTGGCACACGCACGCCCAGGGGCTGATCGCGATCGCCGCGGCCCGCGTCGTCCCCGGACGGCTGGCGTTAGTCCCGACGGTATGGACGCTCGTCTACCTGTGGCTCGCCACGCGCCGCGTCTACGGCACCGGTCGGGAGTCCCGCGCGCGAACGACCGCGAAGGTCGCACTCCTGACCGGAGTCTATTTTGTCGTCGCCGCGTTCGGCCTCATCGCGACGCTGCTCGTCTCGCTCCTCCTCGGCAGCTGAAGACCGCCCGCCCCGCAACACGCCGCCCCACCCCGCAACGAAACAGCCCTACCCAGACGGCCGGCCGCGTTACCTTCTTCGGCCCGCTCCCACGCCCCAGCCCCCGCGATGCCTCACCTCCGCTTCACCACCGCCGGCGAATCCCACGGCCAGGCCCTCGTGGCGCTCGTCGAAGGGGTCCCCGCAGGCCTGCCGCTCCTCGCGGCCGACGTGGACGCGGAGCTCGCCCGCCGCCAGCAGGGCTACGGCCGCGGCCGCCGCATGCAGATCGAACGCGATCACATCGAGTTCCTCGCCGGAGTCCGCGCTGGCGAAACGACCGGCGCCCCGATCGCCATGCTCGTCCGCAACGCCGACTGGCGCAACTGGGACGCGATCATGGACCCGGCCCCCCGCCCGGAAGACGCCGACGACGCAGGCCGGCCCGCGCTCCGCGCCCGCGCCGTCACCCGCGTCCGCCCAGGCCACGCCGACCTCGTCGGCCTGCTCAAGTACGACCGCACCGACGCTCGCGACATCCTCGAACGCGCCTCCGCCCGCGAAACGACGGCCCGCGTCGCCGCCGGCGCTGTTTGCAAACGCCTCCTCGCCGAATGCGGCGTCCGCGTCGCCAGCCACCTCGTCCACCTCGGCGGTCTCGACGCGGCGGCACCGGCCACCTGGCCCGTCGACATCAACGCGGTCGCCGACCAGTCCCCGCTCCGCACCCTCGACCCCGACGCCGAACAGGCGATGATCGCCCGCGTCGACGAGGCCAAAGCCGCCGGCGACACGCTCGGTGGCATCTGCGAGGTCGTCGTTCAGGGCCTCCCCGTCGGACTCGGCGCCCATGTCAGTTGGGACCGCAAGCTCGACGGCCGCCTCGCGCAAGCCCTCATGTCGATCCCGGCCGTCAAGGGCGTCGAGATCGGACTCGGCTTCGACGCCGCCCGCCACCCGGGCTCCGCGGTCCACGACTCGATCGTCCAGCAACACGCCACGTCGGGCGGCAACGGCACCCCCCGCCGCGCCAGCAATCGCGCCGGTGGACTTGAGGGCGGCATCACCACCGGCGAGCCACTCGTCCTCCGCGTCGCGATGAAGCCGATCAGCACCCTCATGCGCCCGCTCGGCACGATCGACGTCCGCACCGGCGAGCCCGCGGCCGCCTCGGTCGAACGCAGCGACGTCACCGCCGTCCCCGCCGTGGGCGTGATCGCCGAAGCGATGACGGCCTTCGTCCTCGCCCAGGCCCTCCTCGAAAAGTGCGGCGGCGACTCACTCGGCGAACTCCGCCGCAACCTCGACGGCTACCTCGCCCACGTCGCCACGCGCGTCCCCGCGGTGTCGGCCGCACCCGTGGCGCCCGAACGCACCCCGGTCGATGCGTGAGCCTGGCATGAACGCGCCCGCCTACCACGTCGCCCTCGTCGGCCTCCCCGGCGCCGGCAAGAGCACGGTCGGCCGACTCACCGCGCGTCAACTCGGCGTTCCGTTCGTCGACTTCGACGTCGAACTCGTCGCGCGCACCGGACTTAGCGTGGCGGACCAGTTCGCCATCCTCGGTGAAGCCGCGTTCCGCGCCGCCGAAGCCGACCTCGCGCGCGAGCTCGCCACGGCGCCGCCCGCCGTCCTCGCTCCCGGCGGCGGCTGGATGACGAACTCGGCCGCCCGCACCGCGCTCGACGCATCGACCTGCACGGTGTACCTCCGTGTGTCTCCCCCGGTTGCCGCCGCACGCCTCGCCGCCGACCCCACCGTCCGCCCGCTCGTCGCCGGAACCGACCCGGCCGGCGCGCTCGCCGCGCTCCTCGCCCGACGAACCGCGACGTACGACACGGCCCACACGACGATCGACACCGACGCTCGCTCGGCGGACGCGGTCGCGGCAGAGGTCGTTGCTGCCGTCCGCGCCTGGCAGCGCCGCCCCGCGCGACCCACCGAGGTCGCGGCGTGAGCGCGGACGACTCCGACCCGGCCGACGCGCGCGCGGCACGCCTCCGCGAGTTGCGCGCCCTCGCCGCCGCCGGCGCGACTCGGCAGGAACTGGCGATCCAGCTCGCCGCTGCGGGGTACGATACCGAGCGCGCCGCGGCACTCCTTGACCAACTCGCGGGCGCCGACCCTGCCGGCGAGCCGCGCGACGAGGCTCCGGAGACGAGCGCCGAAGACGTCGGCGACCCGGGCGGACCCACCCTCCGGGTTTGGGCGCCGTTCGAACGGGCCCGTTTCTCGCCGGAGGCGTGGGGCCAGCTTCTTCGCCTCCGCGCCGACGGCATGGGAGACGGGGAGTTCGAACACCTCGTCGACCGCGCCCTGCTCCAACTCGAAGGGCCCGTCGGCGTTTCGGAGCTGCGTGCCCTGCTCGGCGACGCCGTCGACACCGCCCCGCCGCCGACCGTTCACTAGCGCAGATCGTCTCCGCGTACGGTACCAGCACCCGTTCTTCCCGCACCCCGCGCTCGCCGAGCGTTTCGCCTCATATGCCGCCAGCCAAGAAGACCGCGCCAAAGACGCAGAAGAGCGGGGCCGACGTCGACGCGCTCGGCCGGCGCTCCCTCGTCATCGTCGAATCCCCGACCAAGGCCCGCACGATCGGCCGCTACCTGCCGCGCGGGTTCCGCGTCATGGCGTCCGTCGGCCACGTCCGCGACCTGCCCCAGAACGCGAGCGAGATCCCCGAGAAGTACCGCGGCGAGAAGTGGGCGCGGACGGGCGTGGACGTCCACGACAACTTCCGCCCGCTCTACGTCGTCCCGCCGACGAGTCGCAAGGTCATCAAGGAGCTGAAGGACGCGTTGAAGGACGCCGACCAGCTCATCCTCGCGACCGACGAGGACCGCGAGGGGGAGAGCATCTCGTGGCACCTCCTCCAGGAGCTCAAGCCCAAGGTGCCCGTGCGGCGCATGGTGTTTCACGAGATTACCGAGCCCGCCATCCGCCGCGCCCTGAGTGAGTTCCGCGACGTCGACGAGAACCTCGTCCGCGCCCAGGAGGCCCGCCGCATCGTCGACCGCCTCACCGGCTACACGGTCAGTCCGCTCCTCTGGACCACAGTCGCCCCGCGCCTGAGCGCCGGCCGCGTGCAGAGTGCCGCCGTACGCCTCGTCGTCCAGCGTGAGCGCGAGCGCCGCGCCTTCCGAAGCGCAACGTGGTGGGACGTCATCGCCGACCTCGAACACGCGCGCCAGGCGTTTGAGGGACGCCTCGTCGCGTTAGGCGGTCGGCGCCTCGCGACCGGCAAGGACTTCGACAAGACCACGGGCAAGCTCTCCGCGGCCGCGGCCAAGGAGGCGCTCCTCCTCGACGAGCCCGCCGCGCGCGCGCTCGTCGAGCGCCTCACCGGCCGCCCGTTCGTCGTCGTCGACCGCGAGGAAGAGCCGTTCACCACCAAGCCGGCCGCCCCGTTCACGACCTCCACGCTCCAGCAGGAAGCCAGCCGCAAGCTGGGCCTCGGCGCGCGCGACACGATGCGTACGGCGCAGGCGCTCTACGAGCGCGGCTTCATCACGTACATGCGGACCGACTCGGTCAACCTCAGCGACGAGGCGATCACCGCCGCGCGCGCCGCGGCGGCCGAGTTCGGGCGGGAGTACGTACCGCTCCACCCGCGGCGGTACGCGACCAAGAGCGCCAACGCGCAGGAGGCGCACGAGGCCATCCGCCCCTCGGGCACGACGTTCCGCAAGCCCGACGACACGGGCCTCGACGGGCGCGAGCTCCGGCTCTACGACCTGATCTGGAAGCGCACCGTCGCGAGCCAGATGCCCGACGCGCGCCAGGTGCGCGTGACGGTCACGCTCGACTGCGACGACGCCCGCTTTCGGGCTTCGGGCAAGCGCATCGAGTTCCCGGGCTTCATCCGCGCCTACGTCGAGGGAAGCGACGACCCCGACGCCGCGCTCGAGGACCGCGAGGTCATCCTGCCGGCGATGGAGAAGGGCGACCGCCCCGCGTGCCGCGCGCTCCGCCCCGACGGCCACGAGACCCAGCCGCCCGCGCGCTACACCGAGGCCTCGCTCGTCAAGGCGCTCGAGGACTTCGGCATCGGACGGCCGAGTACGTACGCGAGCATCATGGACACCATCCAGGCGCGCGGGTACGTGCGGAAGGACGGCAAGGCGCTCGTCCCGACGTTCACCGCCTTCGCCGTCACGGCGCTGCTCGAAGAACACCTCGCGCCGCTCGTCGACACCGAGTTCACCGCGCGCATGGAGACCGAGCTCGACGAGATCGCGCGCGGCGAGCAGGACCAGCTCGCGTACCTCCGCGAGTTCTACTTCGGCGACGCGCAGCACCCTGGCCTCGAGCCGATGGTGCAGCACGGCGCGTCCGCGGTGAAGAACGAGACCGGCGGCGCGCGCCGCGTCGAGCTCGAAGGGCTGGGCGCCGCGGTGCGCATCGGGCGCTACGGGCCGTACCTGGAGTTCGAGGAGGACGGCCAGAAGTTCCGGGCCAACCTCCCCGACACGGTCGCGCCCGCGGACCTCACCGACAGCATGGCGCGCGACCTCCTGCGCCAGCGCGTCGACGGCCCGCCCTCGTTAGGCACAGACCCCGCCACCGGACTCCCCGTCTACCTCATGAACGGGCAGTACGGCCCCTACGTCCAGCTCGGCGAGGCCGGCGAGGAGGAAAAGCCCAAGCGCGCGTCCCTCGCCAAGGGCATGACGCCCGAGTCGATCACCCTCGAGCAGGCACTCGGCCTACTCGCGCTCCCGCGCGCGTTAGGCACGCACCCCGAGTCGGGGAACGTGGTGAAGGCGAGCGTCGGGCGCTTCGGCCCGTTCGTGGTGCACGTGAAGGGCGGCCCCGACGGCAAGGACGACTTTCGCTCCGTCCCGGCCGGCGAGGACGTGCTCACGATCTCGCTCGGCCGCGCGGTCGACCTGCTCGCGCAGCCGAAGCGCGGTCGCGGAGCGGCGTCGGGCGGGACGGTCGCCCCGCTCCGGGAGCTCGGCGCGCACGCGCCCACGGGGCTGCCGGTGCTGGTGTTCGAGGGGCGCTACGGACCCTACGTGCAGCTCGGGCCGACGCCGGCGGACCGCAAGGCGAAGCCGGTACGCGCCACGCTCCCCAAGGGCGTCACGCCCGAGTCGGTCACGCTGCCGCAGGCGGTCGCGCTACTCGAGGAGCGGGCGGGCGCGCTGCCGGCCGCGGGCGCGCGCAAGGGCGCCGCGAAGGGCGGCAGGAAGACCGCCGCCAAGGCGCCCGCCAAGCGGGCGGCACGGGCGCGCAAGGCGGCCTAACAGCAGGTAGAACGCGCGGACCGTGGTAGCGGTCCGCGGGGCGGCGGCGTGCGGCGGCCCCGCGCGCTACGCCGCGCGGGGCCGCCGCACGCCGCCGCCTCAGGCCGGAATCGTCAGCTGCAATCCCTCCCGCACGACGTCCGGGTTCGGGATCTTGTCCTTGTTCGCCTCCCAGATCTTCTTCCACTGCATCTCGTCGCCGTACACATGACGCGCGATGCGGCGCATGTTGTCGCCCGACTGCACCGTGTACGTCTGCCCCGACGTCGTCGCGGCGGCGCTGGCCTCCTGCGTCGCGAAGCCCGGGTCGATCGAGATGTTCAGGTTGAGCGAGTTGTCGATGCCGGCGACGGTCGAGTAGACCTTCTGGCGCTCGTCCTCCGAGCCGACGGTGCCGACGACCGAGTTGTCCGCGACCTGTAGTCCGTACACCGTAACGCCCGCCTGCTGCAGGGCGGCCGAGATGTCTGCCTGGGTTGCCATGTGTCGTCCTGTTCGGGGGATGGACCAACGCGCCGAGGAGGGGCGCGGGCGCCCCGCGGCTGCAAGGCGTAGGCCCGGCGTTTCCGGGACCGCAGCCGCGTAACCCGCCGGGCGTGGCGGCGCCTACGAGGAGGAGGCCGACCGACCTCGAGTGGCACTCCGAGATCCGGAACGCGATCCGCCAACTGCAGCTCGCCCCGCCGTACGACCGGCAGTAGCTCGCCGCGCCGCGTTATACTGGCGGCATGCCCACCGCCCACGCGATCCCCGACGAGATCACGATCATCGGTGGCGGGCTGGCCGGGAGTGAGGCCGCGTGGCAGTTGGCCGAGCGCGGGCACCATGTCGCGCTGCACGAGATGCGGCCCGTGCGTACCACGCCGGCGCACAAGACGGATCAGCTCGCCGAACTCGTCTGCTCGAACACCTTCAAGAGTACCGAGGCGACCACCGCGCACGGGCTGTTGAAGGCGGAGATGCGCGAACTCGGCTCGGTGATCCTCGCCGCCGCGGACGAAGCGCGCGTGCCCGGCGGGACGGCGCTGACCGTCGACCGCGCCCTGTTCGCCGTGGGGGTGCACGCGCGCCTGGCCGCGCACCCGAACGTGCGCGTCGTGCGCGAGGAGGTCACCGTGCTGCCCGACGTCGGCATCGTCGCGACCGGGCCGCTTACCTCCGACGCACTCGCGGCCGTGCTCGCTGAGCGGCTCGGGCAGGCGTCGCTCGCCTTCTACGACGCGATCGCGCCGGTCGTCGCGGTCGAGTCGGTCGACCATGCGGTCGCGTTTCGCGCGGCGCGCTGGGGGCGCGAGACGATGGAAGGGGCGGGCGATGAGGGCGCGTACCTCAACTGCCCGATGGACTGCGGCGAGTACGAGGCGTTCCTCGACGCGCTCGTCGCGGCCGACCAGGCGACCGCGCACGCGTTCGACGCGGTGCCCTACTTCGAAGGGTGCATGCCCGTCGAAGAGATGGCCCGGCGCGGGCGGGACACGCTGCGCTTCGGGCCGCTCAAGCCGGTCGGGCTCACCGACCCGCGCACCGGGCGGCGGCCGTGGGCGGTGGTGCAGCTCCGGCAGGAGGACCGGGCGGGGCGGATGTGGAACCTCGTCGGCTTCCAGACGCGACTCCGCCATCCTGAGCAGCAGCGCGTCTTCCGCCTGATCCCGGGGCTCGCCGGGGCGGAGTTCCTCCGCTTCGGTTCGATCCACCGCAACAGCTACGTGAACACGCCGGCTGCGCTCACGCCACACCTGTCGCTCCGCGACGGGCCGACGACCTTCGTCGCCGGGCAGCTGACGGGCGTCGAAGGCTACACGGAGAGCACGGCAACCGGGTTGCTCGCCGCGGTGAACCTCGACCGTCGCCTCCGCGGCCTCGCCCCGGTACTCCCGCCGCCCACGACCATGCTCGGCGCGCTCTACCGCCACCTGCGCGAGGCCGACCCGCGCCACTTCCAGCCGATGAACGCCAACTTCGGCCTCGTCGACGACCTGGCCGAGCCGGTGCGTGACAAGCTGACCAAGCGCGGGCGGATGGCGGAGCGCGCGCTGGCCGACTTCCGCGGGTGGCGGGACGACGCGTTAGGCGCGGCCGCGCTCGTGCCGGCCGGCGCGGCCGCGTGAGGAAGAAGGCCCCGGCGACGTCCGCCGCGGCGTCGGACGAGGCAGCGGCGGGTGCGGCGGGCCCGGTCGCGCTCGCCCCCGAGGTCGCGGAGTACCTCGAGCACCTCGCCAAGGAGCGGGACGTCTCGCCGCACACGCTCGCCGCCTACGAGCGCGACCTGCGCGGCCTCACGGCGTTCCTCGGCCGGCACCTGCATGCGACGGCGGGCGCCGCCGTGGAATGGCCGGCCGTCACCCGGCAGGACCTGCGCGCCTACCTCGGCCACCTCACGCGGCGCGGGCTCGCCAAGCGGTCGATCGCGCGGGCGCTGTCGGCGGCGCGGAGCTTCTTCCGCTACCTGCACCGCGAGGAGCTCGTCCCCGCCAACCCCGCGCGCGCGGTCTCGGGTCCGAAGCCCGAGCGACGGCTGCCGGCGTACCTCGACCAGAAGCAGACCGCAACGCTCTTCGCGCTCGCGGAGGCGCGCGCGACGGATGCGTCCGCGCGCTTCGCCGACGTGCGCGACCTCGCGATGATCGAACTGCTCTACTCGGCCGGGCTCCGCGTGAGCGAGCTGCAGGGCGTGAACACGGGCGACCTCGACCTCGTCGCGGGGCAGGTGAAGGTGCGTGGCAAGGGGCGCAAGGAGCGCATCGTGCCGGTCGGGACGAAGGCCGTGCGCGCGCTCCGCCAGTACGAGGCGCGGCGCGAACAGGTCGTCGCGCGCGTCGGGCGCGGGGCCGAGCGGGCGGCGGTGTTCCTCACCGACCGCGGGCGGCGGATCAGCGTGGCGGGCGTACAGCGCGCGGTGGTCAAGCTGCTCCGCGCCGTCGACGACGAGCAGCCGTTGTCGACGCACTCGCTCCGGCACACGTTCGCGACGCACCTGGTCGACGCCGGCGCGGACCTGCGGGCCGTGCAGGAGCTGCTCGGGCATGCCTCGGTCGCGACGACGCAGATCTACACGCACACGAGTGTGGAGCGGCTGCGGCAGGCGTACCGGCGGGCGCACCCGCGGGCGTGACGACCCGCGCTCCCGGTCGCGAGTCCCGAACTTGCACCGGCCCCGACCATGCAGCTGGAGCTCATCCCACTCGTCCTGGGCGGCCTCGTGGTGCTCGCCGGGCTCGCGCTCGTCGCCGACGGGTGGGTGTCGGACGGCGAGCGGCGGACCGTCGAGCGCCGGCGGCGGGCGCGGGCCGAGCGGAGCCGGGGCGGGGAGATAGCCGTCGGCGCGGGGCTGGTGCTTATCGGCGCGTCGCTCGTCGGGGGCGACGTGTGGCGCTGGGCGACCGTGGCGGTGTTCGCGGGCGCGGCGCTGACCGTGCTGGGCGTCGGGCTCAACGGGCGCTACCTACGCGAGCGGCTGACCTTCCGCGGTGCGTCGCGCCGTGGGCGCACGGCGGACGACCGTCGCCACCTCGGCGATCCGGTCGCCCCCGACCCGGACGGCCCGCGCCGCACGAACGACCGCCGGTGGGCGGAGCGACGCGGGCGCTGACGTCGCCGGGACGGGTGGGCCCCCGCGTGCGCGGGGGTGACGGCATCCGGGCGGTCACCGGCGCGCACGCGGGGGTCCACCTTTCCCAGGCGACCCGCTTAGCGTGTCGGGGATGACCGTGCTCCGCGACCCGACCCCGCTCGTCCCGCGCTTCCGCGCGACCACCATCCTCGCCGTGCGCCGCGACGGCCGCGTCGCGCTCGGCGGCGACGGGCAGGTCACCGTGGGCGACACGGTAATGAAATCGAACGCGCAGAAGGTCCGCGTGTTGCGTGGCGGCCGCGTGCTCGCCGGGTTCGCCGGGGCGGCGAGCGACGCGCTGACGCTGTTCGAGAAGTTCGAGGAGAAGCTGGAGCGCTACCCGAGCAACCTGCCGCGCGCGGCGGTCGAGCTCGCCAAAGACTGGCGGAGCGACCGCGTGCTGCGCCGGCTCGACGCGCTGCTCGCGGTGGCCGACGCGGAGCACGGGTTCGTGATCTCGGGCGACGGCGAGCTGATCGAGCCCGACGACGGCGTGATCGCGATCGGTTCGGGGGGCGCGTACGCGCTCGCGGCCGCGCGGGCGCTGCTCCAGCACACCCCGCTCGAACCGCGCGAGGTGGTGCGGCGCGGGCTCGAGATCGCGGGGGAGATCTGCATCTACTCCAACAAGAACATCACGGTACTCGAGCCGGTCGGTGAGTCGACTCGGCCGTGAGAGGTGGATCCCCGCGCACGCGGGGGTCCACGGTCCCGGGACCGTTAGCTTTCCCGGATGCTGTCGAAGAGAACGGAACAGGCGATCGCAAAGCTCGCCGACCTCACGCCGCGCCAGATCGTCGCCGAGCTGGACCGGTACATCGTCGGGCAGACCGAGGCCAAGAAGGCGGTCGCGATCGCGCTGCGCAACCGGTGGCGGCGCCAGCGCGCGCCCGAGGCGCTGCGCGACGAGATCAGCGCCAACAACATCATCCTCATCGGCCCGACCGGGAGCGGGAAGACCGAGATCGCGCGGCGGCTGGCGAAGCTCGCCGGCGCGCCGTTCGTGAAGGTCGAGGCGTCGAAGTTCACCGAGGTCGGCTACGTCGGGCGCGACGTCGAGTCGATGATCCGCGACCTCGTCGAGCGCGCGGTCGACATGGTACGGAGCGAGCGCGAGGCGGAGGTCGAGGACCTCGCGAACGAGCGCGTCGACGAGCGGATCCTCGACCTGCTCATGCCCGCCGCCGGCGGCGCGCCTAACGGCGCCACGAACGGCGCGCACGCGGCCGACGACGGCGGCGCCGAGGACGGGGCGTCGGGGGACGCGGCGCCGGACGACGCGGAGGGCGGGACCCGGGTCGACCCGCGGGTCGCCCGCACCCGCGCGCGCCTCAAGCAGCTCCTCATCGACGGCCAGCTCGAGGGGCGCGAGGTCGAGATCGAGGTCGAGGACCGCGGCACGTCGCTCGACGTCGCGGCCTCGAGCGGCGGGGCGCCCGAGGGGGCGGAGAACTTCGCCGACTTCCTGCGCGGCATCCTCCCGAAGCGCATGAAGCGCCGCCGCGTGAAGGTGAGCGAGGCGCGGCGCACGCTCACCGACGAGGTGCTCGGCCAGCTCGTCGACGAGGAGGACGTGATCGGCGACGCGCTCGAGCGCGTCGAGGCGTTAGGCATCGTCTTCCTCGACGAGATCGACAAGATCGCGAGCGCCGACGGCGAGGGGCGCGGGCCCGACATCTCGCGCGAGGGCGTGCAGCGCGACCTGCTGCCGATCGTCGAGGGATCGAGCGTGCCGACGCGCTACGGGCCGGTGAAGACCGACCACGTCCTGTTCGTCGCCGCGGGCGCGTTCCACGTGAGCAAGCCGAGCGACCTGATCCCCGAGCTGCAAGGGCGCTTCCCGATCCGCGTCGAGCTCAAGCCGCTCACCGAGGGCGACTTCGTGCGCGTGATGACCGAGCCCGAGAACGCGCTCACCAAGCAGTACGCCGCGCTCGTCGCGGCGGAGGGGGCCGCGCTCACCTTCACCGACGACGGCGTGGCCGAGGTCGCGCGCACGGCGGCGCTGGTGAACGACCGGCTGGAGAACATCGGCGCGCGGCGCCTGCATACGGTCATGACGACGCTGCTCGAGGACGTGCTGTTCGAGCTGCCCGACCGCGGCACGGACCCCGTGGTCGTCGACGGCCCGCTCGTGCGCGAGCGGCTGAAGGCGGTCGTCGACGACGAGGACCTGCGCAAGTACATCCTGTGAGCCGCCTGTGAGCCACCCGTGAGTCGGCCGGTCCGCCACTTCCTCGCGATCCCGGACCTCGAGCGCGCCGAGGTGCTCGGCGCGCTCGACCTCGCGGAGCGGATGCGGCGCGGCGCCTACGCCGGGCGCCCGCTCGCCGGCCGCACGCTCGCGATGGTCTTCACCAAGTCGAGCACGCGCACCCGGGTCTCGTTCGAAGTGGGCACCTTCCACCTCGGCGGGCACGCGCTCTTTCTTTCCGGGCGGGACGTGCAGTTAGGCCGCGGCGAGCCGGTCGCCGACACCGCGCGCGTGCTCTCGCGCTACGCCGACGGGATCATGATCCGCACGTACGCGCACGCCGAGGCGGAGGAGCTGGCGCGGCATGCGACGGTGCCGGTGGTCAACGGGCTCACCGACTTCCTGCACCCGTGCCAGGTGCTCGCCGACCTGCTCACCGTGCGCCAGCACCTGGGCGGGCTC
Organism: Gemmatimonadetes bacterium T265; assembly: GCA_019973575.1. Lineage (NCBI taxonomy): Bacteria > Pseudomonadati > Gemmatimonadota > Gemmatimonadetes bacterium T265. The sequence goes on along the minus strand of BPUI01000001.1, from coordinate 571,636 downwards.
GACGGGCGCCGGGTGGCGTGGGTCGGCGACGGCAACAACGTCGCGAACTCGTGGCTGAACGCGGCGTACCGGCTCGGCTTCGACCTCACGCTCGCCTGTCCGGAGGGGTACGAGCCCGACGGCGCGCTGCTCGAACGCGCGCAGGGCGCCGCGCGCGTGACGCTCGTGCGCGACCCGCGCGAGGCGGTCGAGGGCGCCGACGTCGTGACGACCGACGTGTGGGCGTCGATGGGGCACGAGCACGAGCGCGAGCAGCGCGAGCGCGCCTTCGCCCGCTACCAGGTCGACGCCGCCCTCATGGATCGCGCCGCGTCCGACGCGATCTTCCTACACTGCCTCCCGGCGCACCGGGGCGAGGAGGTGACGGCCGAGGTGATCGACGGGCCGCGGAGCCGGGTGTGGGACGAGGCGGAGAACCGGCTGCACGTGCAGAAGGCGCTGCTCGCCGCGCTCATCGGGGGCGAGCCGCTGGCGTGAGCGGCCTCGGCCGATGACCGCGCTCCGCCGCGCGCTGTTGCTGGCCGGGTGGGCGTTGCTCGTGCTCGCGCCGGTCGCGGGGGCGTTGTTCCTCGCGCCGGCGGTTGACTCGGCGGCGGTCGCCTACGGTAGCGCGCCGCCGAGCCGGGCGCTGGCCGCGCTCGAAGGGGCGGTGCCGGGCGGGGTCGTGGCCGCGGTCCTGTTCCTCGTCGTGACCGGGCGGGTGCGCCGGTCGGGCGCGCCGCTCGCGGGCGCGGACCGGTCGCTCGTCGCGGCGAGCGAGCTCGCCGGGTGGGCGCTTGGGGCCGTCGGCGCGGTCGTCGTGCTCGGCGCGATGGTGTTCGGCGGACCGCCGGGGATCATCGGCGGGTTCGCGACGGCGATCGTCGTCTTCTCGCTGCTCGGGCGGGGGCGACGGCGGCGCGGGGGCTGACACCCGCAGCGGGGAGGGGGCCGGCACGCGTCCTGCCACCCCGACCGCGATTCGCCGCCGGTCCCGACCGGCGTGCCCAGCCCTTGGAGACGACATGGCCGACAAGACGCAGCAGAAGAACGAAGACAACGCCGTCCCGCTCGAGAAGAAGCTCGACGACCTCTACAAGCTCATCGACGGGATCGAGACCGCGCAGTTCACGACGCGCCGCGCGGACGGGCACCTCGTCTCGCGCCCGATGGCGGTGCAGCGCCGCGTCGACGGCGCGGACCTCTGGTTCATGACCAACGGCGAGTCGCACAAGCTCGAGGAGCTCGCGACCGACCCGCACGTGAACTGCGCGTTCTACAACAACAGCTCGCGCGAGTGGGTGAGTGTCAGCGGCACCGCCGTGGTCTCGCGCGACAAGCGGATGGTCCACGACCTCTACCAGCCCGACTGGCGCGCCTGGCTCGGCGACGAGGGCGGTGAGCGCGACGGCGGGCCGGACGACCCGCGCATCACGCTCGTGCTCATCGAGGCGCACTCGGTCACGTATTCCAAGAAGGACCGGCCCGCGCCCGTGCAGCTGTTCGAGGTCGCGAAGGGGATCGTCACGGGGACGCCGCCGAAGATGGCCGACACGCGTGAGCTGAGCGCGTCGGAGCTGCGGCAGGCGCCGGCCGTGAGCGGCGCGAAGGCGTCGGCCGACCTCTAAGCGCCGGCTCCACACCGGTTGCACGCCCGGGCTCGCGTCCGGGCGTGCAGCGGCCCGCGCCTCGGACGTCGGGCGCGGGCCGCTAGCTTTTCCTCGCCGTTCATCTGCCGTCCCGCACCGCTGCCCTCATGGCGAACGACGCCGCCACCACGCCCGCCCCGAACGCCCTCGACGCCGACGCCGCCACCCCGGCGGGCGCGCCGCTCGCCCGCACGCCGCTCTACGAGCGGCACCGCGCGCTCGGCGCCAAGCTCGTCCCCTTTGCAGGGTACGAGATGCCGGTGCAGTACCCGGGCGGGATCACCGCCGAGCATAAGGCGGTGCGGCAGGGCGCGGGCGTGTTCGACGTGAGCCACATGGGCGAGTTCGTCGTGCGCGGGCCGGGCGCGGTCGACTTCGTCAACCACGTCACGACCAACGACGTCGCGAAGCTCGCGGTCGGGCAGGTGCACTATACGACGCTCTGCAACGAGCGCGGCACGATCGAGGACGACTGCCTCGTCTACCGCTACGCCGACCACCTCATGCTCGTGGTCAACGCGTCCAACAAGGACAAGGACCTCGCCCACGTCCTCCGCTACAAGGGCGCGTACGACTGCACCGTGGAGGACGTCTCGGACGACGTCGCGCTGCTCGCGGTGCAGGGGCCGAAGGCGGAGGCCGCCTTGCAGCCGCTCACCGCAACCGACCTCGCGGCGATCAAGTACTACTGGTTCGCGGAGGGCGAGGTGGCGGGCGTGCGGTGCACGATTTCGCGGACGGGCTACACGGGGGAGGACGGCTTCGAGCTGTACTGCGCCTCCGGGGACGCGGTCGCGCTCTGGGACGCGCTCGCCGCGACGGGGCAGATCACCCCCGCCGGGCTCGGTGCGCGCGACACCCTGCGGCTCGAGATGGGGATGGCGCTCTACGGCAACGACATCGACGACACGACGACGCCGCTCGAAGCGGGACTCGGCTGGACGGTGAAGCTCGCCAAGGGGGACTTCGTCGGGCGCGAGGCGCTCGCCGCGCAGAAGGCGGCGGGGGTGCCGCGCAAGCTCGTCGGGTTCACGGTCGCGGAGCGCGGGGCGATCCCGCGGCACGGCTACCCGGTGTTCGCGGACGGCGTGCCGAGCGGCGCGGTGTGCAGCGGGACGATGAGCCCTTCGTTAGGCATCGCGGTCGGGACGTGCTACCTCCCGACGCCGGCCGCGGCGGAGGGCACGACGTTCGAGCTCGAGGTGCGCGGCCGGCGGGCGGCGGCCACGGTGACGAAGCCGCCCTTCTACAAGGACGCCAGCCACAAGTAGTCCGGCGGGCGTCGGCCTAACCGGAGGAATGCTGCCATGACGGCTGGGACGACGATCACGGGGTTTACGAGCTCCGCGCCGGCGACGCTGGCGCGCAACTGGTGGGCGGTCGCGCTGCGCGGCGGCGCGGCCGTGCTGTTCGGGGTGCTCACGATCATCCACCCCGGCGCGACGCTCGCCACGCTCGTGCTGCTCTTCGGGGTGTTCGCGCTCGTCGACGGCGGCCTGAGCATCGTAGCCGGGCTGCGGCGGCGCGAGGGGGGCGGGGCGTGGGGCGGGCTGCTGCTCGCGGGCGTGCTCGCGATCACGGTCGGCGCGCTCACGCTCTGGTACCCGCACATGACCGGGCTCTTCCTGCTCTACCTCGTCGCCGCGTGGGCGCTCGTGACGGGCGTGGGGCAGATCGTCGCCGCCGTCCGCCTCCGCCGCGAGGTCCGGGGCGAGTGGCTGCTCGGCCTGAGCGGGCTCCTGTCCGTGCTGTTCGGCGTGGCGCTGCTCGCGGCGCCGGTGGCGGGGGCGCTGGTGATCGCCGTCTGGATCGGGGCGTATGCGCTGTTCGCGGGCGTGCTGCTGCTCGCGCTCGCGTTCCGGCTGCGCGGGTGGGCGCGCGGCGGGGCGCACGCGCTCGCCGCGTCCCGTTAGGGTGGCCGTTAGGCCACGCGCGGCGCGCATGGGCGAACGGGTCGCCGTCCTCACCGTCTCCGACACGCGCACCCCGGCCGACGACGGCTCGGGCGACGCGGCCGTCGCGTGGGCGGTCGCGCGCGGGATGACGCTCGCCGCGCGCGCGCTCGTGCGCGACGAGTCGGCGGCGATCGCCGCGCAGCTCGCCGCGTGGTGCGACGGGGACGTCGCGGACGTGGTTCTGACCACGGGCGGCACGGGGCTCGCGCCGCGCGACGTCACACCCGAGGCGACGCGCGCGGTGCTCGAGCGCGAGGCGCCCGGGATCGCCGAGCGGATCCGGGCGGCGTCGATGGCGACGTTCCCGCGCGCGGCGCTGTCGCGCGGGCTCGCGGGGACGCGGGGGGAAACGTTGATCGTCAACCTGCCCGGGTCGACCGGCGGCGTGCGCGACGCGCTCGCGGCGCTCGAGCCGATCCTCTCGCACGCGGTGGCCGTGCTGCGCGGCCTCCCGACCGAGCATTCGGCCGGGCACGCGTCCGGGGAGGAAGGATGACCGCGCCGTTAGACCCGCGCGTCCGCGCGAGCAACGGCAGCGGCGGGCGTCGCGGTCGCGGGGGCGCGCGCGGGAGCGACGAGCCGACGCCCTGCGTGCTGATCACGATGGCCGACCTCGAGCCGGCGATCCGGATCAACGCCGCGCTGCAGGCCGAAGGGATCGGGACGACGCTCGTGCCGCCTGTGGACGACGTGCGGACGGCGATCCGCCGCGAGCACCCGGACGTCGTGGTGTTCACCGGCGGGCTGCTCGACGCGCCGCAGGTGGCGCTTGTGCGCGCGCTGTTGTGGGAGGGCGTGCCCGCGGTCGCGCTCACCGACGTCGGCGACCCGCAGATGCAGGCGCGGCTGCGCGACGCGGGGTACGCCGCGCTCTACCCCAAGCCGGTGATCCCGGAGGAGGTCGCGGCCGAGGTGCACCGGCTGCTCGACCGGCGGCAGCTCGCGCTCACGACGGGGCTGTACGGGGAGAGCGAGGCCATCCGCCAAGTGCTCGTGCAGATCGAGCAGATGGCGCCGGTGTCGAGCACGGTGCTCGTCGAGGGGGAGAGCGGGACTGGCAAAGAGCTCGTCGCACGGGCGATCCACCTGCGGTCGCCGCGGCGCGGGAAGCCGTTCATCGCGGTGAACGTCGGGGCGCTCCCCGAGACGTTGCTCGAGAGCGAGCTGTTCGGGCACGAGAAGGGGGCGTTCACCGGCGCGGCGGAGCGGCGCCTGGGGCGGTTCGAGCTCGCGGACCACGGGACCCTCTTTCTCGACGAGATCGGCGAGATCCCGCCTGCGACGCAGGTGAAGCTCCTGCGCGTGTTGGAGGAGCGCGAGGTCACGCGGCTGGGCGGCGTGACGTCGATCCCGGTGGACGTGCGCGTCGTCGCGGCGACCAACCGGCCGCTGCGGGAGCACGTGGCGGAGGGCGCGTTCCGGTCGGACCTGTACTACCGGCTGAACGTGTTGCGCATCGAGCTGCCGCCGTTGCGCGAGCGGCGCGACGACATCCCGCTCCTCGTGCGCCGGTTCATCGCCGAGTTCTCCGCGCGCCACGACCGCCCGTTCCACGGTATCTCGGCCGACGCGATGCGGCTGCTCGTCGAGTACGACTGGCCGGGGAACGTGCGCGAGCTGCGGAACCTGATCGAGAGCATGGTCGTGCTCGCGCCGGGGCGCGAGGTGCGGCCGGAGGATCTGCCCGAGCACCTGCGCGGGGGTGGGTTCGGGGGCGTCGCGGGGCTGCCGCCGAGCGGCCGGTTGCTGCCGGTGCCGGTCGGTCCGCTGGTGCGGGAAGGGCAGCGGGCCGAGGGGCGCGAGCTCGAGTTCATCGTGCGCGGGCTGCTCGAGCTGAAGCTGCAGGTCGAGGAGCTGCGGCGGCGGCTGGACGACGAGCGCGCGGCGCGCCTTGACCTCGCGGCGCGGACCGAGGCGCAGGCCGGCGCCCCCGCGCTGCCGAGCGGGCCCGCGGCGATCGGTCCGTTAGGCGAGGCGCCGCCGGCCAACGTGGTCACGGTCGCGCCCGGGACGACGATGGCGGAGGTCGAGCGCGCGGTGATCGAGGCGGCGTTGCGCGAGACGCGGGGGAACCGGCGGCGAGCGGCCGAGCTGCTGGGCATCGGGGAGCGCACGTTGTACCGCAAGTTGAACGAGTACCAGCAGGGCGTGACGACGGCGAACTTGGACGACCGCGGCGGCGCTGATCTGGCCGAGGCAGCGTCTGCGGAGGACCCCGTCCGCAGTTGAGCAATCGCGCGGGCGGCCGCGTCGCGGCGGATTGGTGGTGGACGGCGGTTCGCAGCGGACGCTTGCGCGTGCCGAACCGTCGCCTCAGTTTCCCGCCCGCCCGGGATGTGGTCGACCGTGACACGGCGGAGGCTCGCCCCGAGTCGCGCACTGCGGCCGGGTTTTCGCTTTCGCTTTCATGACCGCCGTTCCCGCCCCGCTGCCCGCCTTCGTGCCGACGTTCAGTCCATACGGTTCCGGGCCGGCGACGAGCGCGGACGAACTACCGTCCGCGACGGCGCTGCCGGTCGGCGAAGCCGAGGCATTGCTCGCGGCGGTGCCGGGCATCATCTCGGCCCGTGTCGTGCCCACTCGGCAGGGTGGCGTGAGCGAGGTCCACGTGCTCACGGGTGCGGAGGTCCCGCCGCGACAGACGGTGCGGGCGGTGGAGAGCGCGTTGTTCGCGCGGTTCGGGGTGCGGGTCGAGCAGCGGCGCATCTCGGTGGCAACGACGACGGGGCCGGTGCGGCGTCCGGCGGGGGCCACGGCGGCCCGTTCGGTGTCGCACGCCGAGTCCGCTCCGAGTCCGGCCGCCGCACCGATCGACGGCGCGCGTCGCTCGGCCAATGCCCGGCGCCTCTACTTCGAGGACGTCGAGGCCCGGCGATCGATGCGCGGCGGCGTGTCGTGTCGCGTGGTGTTGCGACGAGGAGAGGCGCTGGCGAGCGAGGCGGACGTTCTCGTTGAAGGGGAGGCGGAGTCGACGGGGACGCTGCGTGTGCAGGCGGACGAGGTCGCGGCGCGGGCGGCGCTGGATGCGTTGGCGAGGGGCGAAGCGGCCGCGGCGGCGTTCGCGTTCGAGGGGAGCGCGAGAGTGACGGCGTTCGGGCGGGAGTTCGTGCTCGTCGGAGTGGTCGCGCGGCAGGGGAGGGGCGCGACGCTGCTGACCGGGAGTGCGGAGGTGCGGGACGGGGGGGCGGAGGTCGCCGCAGTGCTGGCGATTCTGGACGCGACGAATCGGTGGGTAGGAAAGCGAGCCGCCTAATTCGGCCGGAGGCGTCGCGGGTAGTGCGAGGCGGGAAGGGCGACGGATAGGGCGTGAGTGGGCGGGCGCGCCAGGTGGGCGCTCGTGGGCAGGTCGTTGGGACGGTTCCGGACCGGGCGGGGCAGAGCCAGCGGGGCAGGGCCACGGGACGGGACGAGCGGCTGACGGCACGATAGGGCTCGGGCAGGTCCCCGGCCGTGCCCGACCCGGCCGCCGCGCCCGCCCCGCGGTACGGGCGCCAACATGTTCGTCTCGCCCTTCTCGGAACTGCCCCAACGACCTGCCCGCGAGCGCCCACCTGGCGCGCCCCCCCCACTCACGCCCTACCCGTCGCTCTTCCCGCCCCGGTAGCCTGGCCCGCCGTCACTTCCCCGAACTCCGAAGCAGTTTCTCCGCTCGTGCCGAGAGTATTGCCCGTTCTCCCGCGTCGAGCGTCGCGAGCACCATCGCGTCGACGACGCGGGTGACGTCGCGATGATTGGAGTCCGGCGTCGCCCCGTTGGTCGCGACGGGGAGGCGAGCGTGGTGGAACTCGGAGAGGGCGGCGTAGACTCCTGTGGGATGCCGGCCGAGTAGTTCGGCGATGACCTGGGTGCTAACGGCGTCGCCGACCAGGGCGCGGAGGGCCGCGACCTGGCGGGTGCGTCGCGGAAGGGCGGCGACGCCGGCGTGGAGGCGGTTCGCGATCGCGGCGGGAAGGTCTCTCGTCCCGGGGTGGGTGGCGCAGGCGGTTGCGAGGGTGATGACGTCGGTCGGGCGACCGCGGGCCATCGCGATGCACCAGGCCATGTCGTCGGTGCGGAGGGTGGAACCGCGAGCGCGGGCGACGGCGGTCGCGAGGTGGGTCGCGTCCGGGTCGTCGAGCATCGGCAGCGGGACGACGTGGGTGGTCGAGCGCAGAAGGCCGAGTGTGCAGGGCGAGGTCGGGAGGGCGAGGAAGACAGTGAGCACCGGTGCGCCGTCGGTCGCGCGGGCGATGGCGGCGGCGAGTGTGCGTTCGGGCGGCGTGAGGCAGCGCGCGGCGAGGGCGAAGAGCAGCGGGCGTTCGGCCGCGACGGCGCGGGCGAGTTCGGCGACGGCGCCGCCGAGTCGACGGACGGTCGCGCAGCCGTCGGGGAGGACCGCGGCGGTGGCGAAGCGGCGCAGGACGCGGAGCGTGTCGGGGGTGCAGCCGAGTGCGCCGGGTCGGTCGAGGAGGGCCCCGGTGAGGGCGGCGATCGTACGCGCGAACGTTCGCGGGAGCTTCGGGGGCTCCGGCGCCGTCGCGACGCTCATCCCGAGCGTCCGGGCGGTCGCCGCGAGCTCGTCGAGGACGCGGTCGGCGCCGGCCCCGGCTGGCGCGGCGAGCGTGACCGCGACGCCGAGGCCCCCACAGGCGGTCAGCGCGTGCGTGCGGAGGGTGGCGAGCACGTCGTCCCGTCCGACGCACGGCGTTAGGCCGGTCGGGCGGGGCGTCTCGCGCACGGCCGCGGGGCGGGGCAGGGTGGCGCGGGCGAGCGGGTGGTGCGGGTCGAGTTCGAGCAGGGCGATCGCGAGCGCGGCGCCGTCGCGGTTCGCGGCGCGCGCGTCCGCGAGTGCCCGGGCGAGGGCGGTGCGCGTCGCGGCGTCGACGGTCGCGCGGTACTGGTCGAGCCAGTCGGCGAGTTCGTCGCCCGGCGGATTCCACCCGGGGAGGCAGCGGCCCGTGCGCGGTGCGTCGCGGTGTGGCGCGTCCGACGGCACGTCCGACGGCGCGGCGACGACGTGCGGCGCGAGCGCGACGTAGTCCTCGTCGCCGCCAACCGTTAGGCCGAGTCGGCGGAGGCGGTAGAGGAGCTGGCGGAGCGCGTGGCGGGCGGCGGCGGGCGGGGCGTCGGGCCAGAGCCAGGCCGCGACGCGGGCCCGGGGGACGGGGCGCCCGGCTTCGGCTGCGAGGAGCAGGATCAGCGTAAAGAGGCGGTCGCTCGCGGGCGTGAGCGTCGTCGTGCCGCCGGCGTGTGTGACGACGATGCGGCACTCGCCGACCGTGTGGAGCGTGACGTGCGCGGTCGCGTCGCGCGGGGCCGGCCAGCGGGCGGTGACCGGCCGGGGCGTGCGCGGAGCAGTCACGAGTGGAGCAGTCGCGGGCATGCTCCACGGTCGCACCGAGCGCGCGGGTGCGCGATCACGCCACGGGCAACCGGCGCCCGCCGCGGGGAACGCGGGGGCAGCCCCGTTCAGCTCCGGTCGCGCAGGTCGAGCAGCTGTTCGGGCGTGACGCCGTCGGCTTCGGCCTGGAAGCCGAGGACGAGGCGGTGGCGGAGAACCGTGGGGGCGACCGCGCGCACGTCGTCGAGGTCGGGGGTCGCGCGGCCGTCCATTGCGGCGCGCGCCTTGGCCGCGAGGACCAGGGCCTGCGACGCGCGCGGGCCGGCCCCCCAGCGGACGTAGCGTTTCACGTCGGCGGAGGCGTCCGGCTCGCCCGGGCGGGTGGCGCGCACGACGCGCACGGCGTGGCGCACGACGGTGGGCGCGACCGGGAGTCGGCGGACGAGGCCCTGGAGGGCGACGAGCTCCGCCGCGTCGAGCACCGGCGAGACCCGCGGGAGGTCGCCGCCGGTCGTCGCGACGACGATCTGCTCCTCCTCGTCGCGGGTCGGGTAGCCGACGGCGAGTTGCACGAGGAAGCGGTCGAGCTGCGCCTCGGGGAGCGGGTACGTCCCCTCCTGCTCGATCGGGTTCTGCGTGGCGAGCACGAAGAACGGCTCGGGGAGGCGGTGGGTCGCGCCGGCGGCGGTGACGGCGTGCTCCTGCATCGCCTGGAGGAGCGCGGCCTGCGTCTTGGGCGGCGCGCGGTTGATTTCGTCGGCGAGCACGATGTTGCCGAACACCGGACCGCGCGCGAAGCGGAACATCCGCCGTCCGGTGTCCGGATCCTCTTCCAGCAGCTCGGTCCCCGTGATGTCGCTCGGCATCAGGTCCGGCGTGAACTGCACGCGGGAGAAGTCGAGCGCGAGCGCGTCGGCGAGGGTGCGGACGAGGAGCGTCTTGGCGAGGCCGGGGACGCCGACGAGGAGCGCGTGGCCGCCGGCGAGGACCGCGCCTAACAGGTGTTCGACGACGGCGTGCTGGCCGACGACGCGTTGCGCGATCGCCTCCGAGAGGGCGCGGCGGGCGGCGGCGAGGCGTGCGAGGAGGGCGACGTCGTCGGCGCTGCCCACGCCGGGCGCGGCGCGCCCGTCGGCAGTACTCACTCGGCGGCGGTCAGCGGCGGCGGCGGGACGCGGCGCGCTACCGCGCGGCCGCGACCGTGACCGCGGCCGTGTCGGCGGGCCCGGCGGCGGTGCGCGCGGGCGGCACGACGAAGTCGCTGCGGCGGAGCAGCGGGTGGTTGGTGCTGCGCAGCTCCGCGACGACGGCGTACCGCCCCGGGGACGGGGCGCGCCAGGCGGCGTCGTAGACGACGCTGTCGCCGGCAGCGAGCAGGGTGTTCTGGACGAGTTGGGTGTACAGCCGCCCGCGGCTCGCGCGCCAGAGCTCGCGGCCGGCGGAGTCGTACACGGCGAAGTCGCGCGTGCGACCGTCGGCGAAGTCGACTTCGAGCCGCTTGTCGCTCGCGTTGACGACGGCGAAGGCGAAGTGCACGTCCGTGTTCGCGCCCTCGGTCGCCGACGTCACGGCGAGCGCACCGTCGACGTCGGGTGCGCCGGGCAGGCGGCGCGCGTGGTGGACCGGCGCGCGGCCCGCCACGGGGCGGCCGAGTCGGGCGGCGTGCGCCGGCAGGCCACTGCCGAAGTGGGGCAGCGGCCCGCAGGCGAAGAACACGCCGACGGCGGCGAGCAGGGGGAAGACGATGCGACGGTCCATCGGGCGAAGACGGCGGCGCGGGCGGGGCGGCGCCGGTGACCGGGAACGTGGGAACGTGCCGAGTAAGACGGGCCCGAGCCGGACACTCGGACCGGGCGCCCGGACGGGGAGGATGCGCGCGGCAACCTACCCCTGCACCACGGAGGCGTCAACCACGCTACAGACGCGGACGACGGCACATAAGTGACACGTATCGCGCGACTTGGCACCAATCCAGAAAACACCCGTGTCCGCCCGGGGCGGGCTTCAGAAGTTGCTTGCGAAAAATTTCACAAGCTCTAGATTGCCGCCCGCAATGGACCGGGATGACCGGCGCTCGGGGGAGCGCGACGCACCCGTGCGCGGGTCCGCTGAACGGTCCGGTGGACGCGCACCGCCCTCCGCTCGGCAGGCCGCGGGTCGGGCCGCTCGCAGTGGTGGGTTCGCCTACGCGGGGGTCGGGTTCCAGTTTGCCGCGTCGCTCGTGGTGTTCTTCTACCTCGGGCAGTGGCTCGACCGCCGCTTCGGGACGGCGCCGGTGTTCCTGTTGGTCTGTGTGCTGGTCGGATCGGGAGCCGCTCTTTACGCGATGTACCGTCAACTGATGGCCGCGCAGCGGCGCGACGCGACCACGCGGGACACCGCGCGGGACACGCGGCCGTGAAGGCGACGACCCTGTTCGCCGCCGCGATGGCGCTGATCGTCGGCGTCGGCGGCTGGATCTTCACTCGCGTGTACCCGACGACGGAAGGGCGGCGCGCGGTGCTCGCCAGCGCACTCGTCGCGGTCGTGGTGCAGTTCGCCACCTTCGCGATCCTGCGCCTGCGCAAGCAGTCGCCGATCGCGGCGTGGGGGGCGGGCGCCGCGCTGCGCATGGGCGTGCTGTGCCTGTACGCGCTCGTCGCGATCAAGATGTTCGCGCTGGCCTCCGCGCCGGCGCTGCTCAGCCTCGCGACCTTCTTCTTCCTCTCGACGCTCGTCGAACCTCTGTTGCTGAACGTATGAGACTGCTCGGCTCCTTCGCGCTTGCGCTGGCGCTCGCCGGTGCGGGACGTCCCGCGCTGGCCCAAGCGGCCGTGCCGCCGACCGTGCCCGAGACCACGCACGTGACCGGGCCCGCGGGCACGAGTGCCGCCGTGACCTCCGCCGAAGTGCGCGGGCAGACGCCCACCACGGTCGGACACGTGGCGGCGCAAGGGCACGCGGCCAGCGAAGCCCAGACGGTCGACATCATCACGCCGCACATCACGGATTCGCGCAGCATCGACTACCCGTGCTTCAAGACGGGCCTCGTGTGCGAAGCCGAGCTGCCGCGTTGGGCGCCGATCCACATCGGCGGGGTCGCGGTCGACCTCTCGCCGACCAAGCACGTCGTGATGATGCTCATCGCGGCCGTCCTCTGCTGCGCGCTGCTCATCCCCGCGGGCCAGGCGCGCAGCCGGCAGGTGCGCGGCGAGCGCCGCGGGGGCGGGTTCGCCAGCGCGGTCGAGGCGATCGTGCTCTACCTCCGCAACGAGGTGGCCGTCCCCAACCTCGGCCCGCACGGCGAACGCTTCGCGCCGTTCATCCTCACGCTGTTCTTCTTCATCCTCTTTGCCAACCTGCTCGGGCTGATCCCCTACGGCTCGACGGCGACGGGAAACATCTCGGTCACGGCGACGCTCGCGATCATCACGTTCATCGTGGTCGAGCTCGCGGGCATCCGCGCCCAGGGCGTTGGTTATCTGAGTACGATCTTCTACTGGAACAAGGACCTGCCGATCTACATGCGGGTCCCGATGTTCCTGCTGATGAGCCCGATCGAATTCCTCGGTAAGCTGACCAAGCCGTTCGCGCTCACCATCCGTCTGTTCGCGAACATGACGGCGGGGCACATCGTCGTGCTCGCGCTCATCGGGCTCGTGTTCGTCTTCAAGAGCCTGGCGATCGGCGTCGGCCCGGCGATCATGGCCACGGCGATCATGGTGCTCGAGCTGTTCGTCGCCTTCTTGCAGGCGTTCATTTTCGCGCTCCTCTCGGCCGTGTTCATTGGCCAGATCCGGACGGCGCACCACTAGGGCGTAGGACGTTGTACCGCGTGCGGCGAGCTCCACCGCGCGCGGCCGGTACCCGGTCGGATGATCGGGGAAGTCCGCTGGGCCTAACGGCCCGCCGGCGGGCGGCGCACGGCGCGAGGCGCGCGGCGCGGAGTCACACGTAGCGCACCGTTTTCCCTTACCAGCAATGACGATTCTCCCCCTGCTCCAGGCGGCGGCCGAGACGGCCGGCAACTCCAACCGCGGTCTCATCGCCGTCGGCGCCGGCATCGGCGCCGGTCTCGCGGCACTCGGCGCCGGCATCGGCGTCGGCAACATCGGCGGCCGCGCCGTCGAGGGCATCGCCCGGCAGCCCGAGGCGGCCGGTCAGATCCAGACCGCCGCGATCATTCTCGCGGCCCTGATCGAGGGCGTCGCGCTCTTCGGCGCGGTCATCGCGTTCCAGCTCCAGGGCAAGGTCTGAGTTCGTCGCGCGGGACGGGGCGCCCCCTCGGGCTCCGTCCCGCACGTGCCGGGCGTCCGGCCGCCGGCGCGCCCCCACCACCGAGTGCTCCCTCTGATGCGCACGCTCTTCCGCCGCCCGCTCGTCGGGTCCCTGACCGCCCTGGCGCTCGCCGCCGCTGACACCCGCCCGTTGCTCGCGCAGGAAGGAGCCGGCGGGGGTGGCTCGGTGAACCTGCTCGAGCCGCACGCGGGGCTGATGGTGTGGACGCTCATCGTCTTCGTCCTCCTGCTCTTCGTCCTCGGCCGGTTCGCGTTCCCGACGATCCTCGGCGCCGTCGAGGCCCGCGAGCGCGCGCTCGAGGAGGCGATCGCCGGCGCGAAGCGCGACCGCGACGCCGCGGCGCAGCTGCTCGCGCAGCACCAGGCCGCGCTCGACGCGTCGCGGCAGGAGGCGCAGCAGATGCTCGCGCAGGCGCACCAGGCGGCGGAGCGTACGCGCGCCGACGCGCTCGAGCAGACGCGCGTCCAGCAGGAAGAGCTGCTCGCCCGCGCGCGGCGCGAGATCGACGCCGACCGTCTGCGCGCCATCGCGGACCTCCGCCGCGAGGCAGTCGACCTCGCGCTCGCCGGGGCGACGAAGGTGATCGGCCGCAACCTCGACGACGCGGGCAACCGCCGGCTCGTCGAAGACTTCCTCGGCACCATCCCCGCGCCGGCCTCGCTCGCGGCGGCGGACGGCGCCGCGGGCGCGCAGGGCGGCGCGCGATGACCGGCCCGGCCGCGCCGCCGTTCGGCGGGTCGTCCGCGCAGGCACTCCCGGCGGGCGCCGACGAGCGCGCCGCGCAGGCGCCGGCGCGCCTCGGCTCGTCCGCGCGCGCCGAGACGGTGTCGCGCAACTACGCCGAGACGCTGCTCGCGCTCGCGCGGCGGGCGGGGGACGTCGCGGGGTGGGGGCGGATGGCGCAGGAGATCGTCGACGCGCTGAACGCCGACCCGCGGCTGCGCCTCTACCTCGAGTCGCCGCGCGTCACGGCGGAGCACAAGACGGCGATGCTCGCGCGCGCCTTCCAGGACCGCTACCCGCGGCTGTTCGTGCGCTTCTTCCAGACGCTCGTCACGAAGGGGCGGCAGCGGCTGCTGGGCGAGGTGGTCGCCGAGTACCAGGCGCTGGTCGACGAGGCGGAGGGGCGGGTGCACGCGCAGGTCACGCTCGCCGCGGCGCCGAGCGAGGCGGACCGCGCGGCGCTCGCCGCGTCGCTGTCGCGCGTGTTAGGCAAGCAGGTGATGCCGCACGTGCGCGTCGACCCGGCGATCCTCGGCGGGGTGGTCGTGCGGGTGGGGGACACCGTGATGGACGGCTCGGTGCGCAAGCGGCTCGCGACGCTCCGGCGCTCGCTCATGCGGCAGGTCGCGGCGCGGTAGGCCGCGCGTTAGGCATGGCGCGCGCGGGGCCGGCGCTCGACCGAGCGCCGGCCCCGTCGGCCGTCCGGTCCCCGACGCGGACCGGTCAGGGCACGGCGATGAAGTTCCCGGCGATGGCCAGCACCTGCGCCATCGTCAGCGGCTCGTCGAACGCCTCGGTGATGTTGTCGCGGCTGGCCGTCGAGATCGTGGTGAGGTCGACGCCGCCCTCCACCGTGTTGTCCTCGCCGGCGTAGGTGGCCTGGGTGCCGGGGATGTCGGTCTGGGCTTCGGTGATCCAGCCCTTGTTGGGCGCCTGCTCGGGGTCGCCCTTGCGCTGGCCGCGGAGGCGGCGGACTTCGGACGCGTGGCGCGCCTCGACCGAGTGGATCTGGAGCGCGTACGAGAGCGCCGACTTGTACGGGAAGAGCGCCGGCGCCTGACCCTTGTACGCGCGCACGCCGGTGTCTTCGAACGCCTGCGACACGGCGAGAAACGTCGCGTAGTCGGAGAACACGGTCGGGAACGCGCCGTGGGCCGTGAAGTCGAAGGTCGGCTTCGGCCGGGCGGAGGTGCCGAGCAGCCCGAGGATCGCCGACACGTGGGAGACTTCGTGGTCGCGGATCCGGTTGAAGATGGGCTGGTCGCTCGCCGGGATGAGGCCGCTCGTGCCCACGGCGGTTACGTAGAAGTCGCGCTCGAGGTACTCGAGCGTGAGCGCGAAGTTGAGGACCGAGATGACGACGGCCGGCAGGCGCGCGGCCTGGCCGAACGCGTCGCGCGCGAGCGCGGCGAGCATGACGGGCGCGGAGGCCAGCCCGACGCCGGCCGCGACGGCGGCGCGACGGCTGACGAGGCGCTCGGCTATCTCGGGGTCGGCCGACTCGAGGTGCTCGAGCAGCGACTTCGGGCGGCCCAGGGTTTCGATGTGGTCGGTCATGGCGTCCTCGCTCAGGTGGTGACGTTGATGACGTTGATCTTCTCGACGACGAACGGCTGGACGATGGCCACGACCTGCTGCGGCGTGTCCCCCATGTCGAAGTCGCTCGGCGCGAAGGCGCCGCTCTTGGGCGAGAGCAGGTCGTTGAGGGCCGAGGCCTGGCGCGCCTCGACCGAGACGAGCTTGCCGGCGAGGGCGAGGTTGGCCGCGACGTGGAGGAGCGGGCCCGCGCCGTTGAGGGCGGCGACGCAGGTGTTCTCGAACGTGCGCGCCGTCGTGAGCACGCTCGTGCGGTCGGCGAAGTTGACGCTGCTGAAGTTCGGCGTCACGACGATGCCGGCGGCGCCGAGGGCGGCCTTGAACAGGTCGCGGTGCGCGGTCTCGTGGCCGAGGAAGTCGCGCAGGATGCGCTGCTCGCCCGCGGAGAAGATGGTGGCGAACTGCGCGTTCGAGGTCGCGTTCGCGTAGAACGCCTCGCCGAGCTGCTCCATGGCGTAGGCGAAGTTGAGGATGCCGCCGTCGTTCGTCAGGCCGAAGTCGTAGGTGACCGACCCGCCGCCGGTCGCCGCGGCCGTGGACGCGGCGGCGCTGCCGGCGACCGCGGTCGCCCGCGTGGGGTCGACGCCGCACGCGGCGAGCGCGACGGCGGCCCCGCCGAGGCCGGCGAGGCGGAAGAAGTTCCGGCGGTCGTGCCCGCCGGCGCTCGTGTGCTCCGTTCGACCGGTCGGGTCGATGGTTTCGTTCATGATCCCACCCTCGTTAGGCACGTGATGACGGATGTGGTGCGCGTGTGGTGTGCGGAGGTCGTGCGTGTGACGTGCGCCCGCGGGCCGCGGCTGCGGGCGCGGCCGCTCAGGCCTGCGGACGCGCTGCGCGCCGGCGCCCGGCGACCGCGCCCACGCCGAGCAGGCCGCCGGCGAGCAGGGCGACGGTCGTCGGCTCCGGGACGGTCGACGCGCCGCCCGGCGTGAAGACGAGGTCGTCGAACTGCACGATCGGCTCGTTGAACTCGTCGAGCGCGGTCATGCGGACCGAGGTCAGGCCGGTGAACCCGGAGCCGAGGGAGAAGGTCTGCAGGCCGTCGATCAGGGTCGACACGCTGAACATCTGCGAGACCGTCGACCCGTTCGTGAGCGAGCCGACGAGCGTGACCGTCGTCGGGCTGCCGAGCGGGTCGGGGCCGCCGAACGGCGCGAACGAGACGGACTGCATCGAAAAGGTGCCGCCCCCGACGCGGCTGAAGTCGACGAGCGTCGCGGTCGGGTCGTTCAGGAAGAGGGCGGGGGTCCCCGTGTACGCGGGTCCGGCACTGGCGAAGGCCGTCGCGAACGCGTCCGGCGTCCCGCAGGCGAGGCCGACGGCGGTCACCTGGAAGCCGGACTCCTGATAACAGTTGTTGACGTACCCGAAGTCCGAGAGGCCGTCGGGGGTGAGGGAGTTGAAGTTGACCGTCACCGCCTGTGCGCGGGCCGGGGCCGCTGTGACGGCCGACGCGCCGGCGAGGGCGCCGAGCAGGGCGAAGGCGGCGAGTGGGGGGCGGAACGCGAGGAGTTTGGACCCGAACATCGACGTTCTCCTGCCTGGGGTGGTGCGACGGGATCAGGCGCCGGACCGCGCGGGGTGCACGGCCGGGGTCCCGGCGCGGTGGAGCGCGCGGCCGGTGCGTGCTGGGGAGTGCCGACGTCTGCTGCACCTCGGACGCAGCGCCTCAACGCCGCCACACGGCGCGCAGTGCCCGCCGCGTGCGCCACGCGCGGATTCGCTGGACAGGTGCCGCGAAAAGGCGACGGGGCCGGCGCTCGATCGAGCGCCGGCCCCGTCGGCCGTCCGGTGCGGAACGTGGACCGGTCAGCCCGCGATGAAGTTCCCCGCGATGGCGATCACCTGCGCCATCGTCAGCGGCTCGTCAAAGGCCTCGCTCGCCGGACCCGCGCCGAGGCCCGGGACGAGCGTGCTGACGTCCACGCCGCCCTGGATGAGGTTCTCCTCGCCGGCGTAGGTCGCGTTCGCCGCGGCCGGGAGGTCGGTCTGGTTGCCGGTGATCCACCCCTTGTTGGGCGCCTGCTCCGAGAAGCTGCCGCGCAGGCGGCGGACCTCGGAGGCGTGGCGCGCTTCGACCGAGTGGATCGAGAGCGCGGCGGTGAGGACCGTCCCGTAGGGGATCAGCGCCGGGGCCTGGCCCTTGTACGCGCGCACGCCGGTGTCCTCGAACGCCTGCGCGAGGGCCTTAAAGGTGTTGTAGTTGGTGAACGTGTCGGTGAACGTGCCCTTGGCCGAGAAATCGAACGTCGGCTTGGGCCGGGCGGACGAGCCGAGCAGCCCCTGCAGCGTCGTGACGTGCTGCGCCTCGTGCTGCTGGATCGTCGTGAAGATCGCGCGGTCCGCGGCCGGGATGAGTCCCGTCGCGTTGACGCCCATCGTGTAGAAGTCGCTCTCGAGGTGCTCGAGCGTGAGGGCGAAGTTGAGGATCGTCACCACGGCGGCCGGCAGGCGGGCGCTCTGGCCGTAGGCGTCGCGTGCGAGGGCGGCGAGGGCGATCGGCGCGGCGGCGAGCGCGAGCCCGGCGGCGACGGCGTTCGAGGTGCTGGCGCCCTGCGCGATGGCGGCGTGACGCGTGGCGAGGCGCGCGGCGATCTCGGGCTCCGCCGCGTCGAGCGTCGCGAGCAGCGAGATGGGGCGACCCTGGTCGAGAAAGTGTTCGGACATGGGAGAAGTCACCCTCAGGAGGCGTTGACGACGTTAATCGTGTTGACCACGTACTTGCCGGCGGAGGCCAGGACCTGCGACGGCGGGAAGCCCGCGTCGAACACGTCCGGGGCGAACGACCCACTCTTGGGCGAGAGGAGGTCGCGGATGGCGGACGCGTGGCGCGCCTCGACCGAGACGATCTTGCCGGCGATCGTGAGGTAGCTGGCGCTCTTGATGTAGTGGCCCGCGCCGTTGTACGCGTGCACGCCGAGGTCCTCGAACGCCTGCGCGGCGCCGAGCACGCCCATGCGGGTCGTGAAGTCGATGCTCGTGAAGTTGGCCGTGAGGTCCACGATCGCGGCCGTCCCGAGGGCCTTCTTGAGGAAGGCGCGGTGGATGGCCTCGTGGTCGCGGAGGTCGGACAGGACGCGCATTTCCTGCGTCGTGATGCCGGCGTACGGCGCCGAGAGCACGCGCGCGTAGAACGCGGCCTCGAGCTGTTCGAGCGCGTATGCGTAATTCAGGACGCCGATGTCGGACGAGAAGTCGAGGGTGACGGCCGGGGCCGAACTCGCGGCGCCGCTCGCCGCGGCGGCGGCGGTGTTGAAGACGCCGGGCGCGGTGGCGCGCTCGGCGCCGCAGGCCGCGAGCACGAGGGCGGCGCTGCCGAGGCCGGCGGCGCGGAGGAAGTCGCGCCGGTCGGACGTCGAGGACGCGCGCTCGGGCGGGAGCTGCTGACGGGTCTGTTCCATGGGTCGACTCGGTCGGGGTCAGGCGTTGAGCGTCGACGCGGCGCGCCGGCGGGCGCCGCGGGTGCGCGCGAGCATGCCGACGCCGAACAGCCCGCCCGCGAGCAGGACGACCGTCGTCGGCTCGGGGACGGTGGTCGCGGCGGTGGTGAACATGACGTCGTCGAACATCACGATCGGCTCGTTGTACATGTCGACCGCGGTCATGCGGACCGAGGTCAGGTTGGTGAACGCGCCGTCGAAGGTGAACACCTGCGTCGGGTTGTTCGCGAACTGGCTCCCGGCCGCGACCGTGAACGCCTGGTCCACGGAGATGCCGCCCTGGAGGACGCCGACGAAGCTGACCGTCGCGCCGCTGCCGAAGTACGGCGCGAGCGCGATGGAGTTGATCGAGAACGTCCCGCCGTCCGCGCGCGTGAAGTCGACCTGGGTGGCGACCGGGTCGTTCAGGAAGAGCGACGGGCTGCCGGTCCAGAGCGGGGGGCTCGTCGGCCCGCCGGTCGCGAACGACGCCTGGGTCCCACAGGCGACGCCGACCGCGGTGAAGGTGAAGCCGGATTCCGTGTAACAGTTGTCGACGTACCGGATGCCCGCGCCGGCCGTGTCGACGAGGGTGTTGAAGTTGACGGTGACGGGGGATTGGGCGCGGGCGGGGGCCGCGGCGGCGCCGGACGCGGCGACGCCGGCGGCGAGGAGGGCCGCGCGGGCGAGCGACGGGCGGAATGCGAGGTACCGGAACCCGGACATCGACGATCTCCTACGGGGAGAGGGGGTGGACGCGGGACCGCCGCCGCCGACGGGCGAGGTCGGCGGTGCGTGGGCGCGTGCGGGGTGCACGGCCCGGGTCCCGCAGTTGTCGTGTGACGCCCGTGGTACGGCGCGGTACCGCGCGGTACCGCGCGGCGGGCGCCCGTCAGCGCCGAGTCGCGAGGGACTCGGGCGTGCGGGGCCGCGTCCGCGCCGGGCTGTCTGACGGCGGCGTCACAACTGCATTACTAGTGCCCAAGCAGCATGCCGGCCACCGCATGCGTCCGAAATAGCGCGTGCGAGGTAATCTGTAGCATTTAGTATGCTGCAGAACGGGCTCGGCCGGACGCCGGGCGCGGCCGTGTCCGGGCATTCCACGGGCGCCGCCGCCGGCGCCCCGCCCCGGCGCGGACTCGTTAGGCGGCCGGGGGCGATCGTTAGGCGTGCGACGCGGTCGCGTTAGGCGTCGCGCCCCGCCCCCGGGGCGGCCGCGGCCCCCGGCGGGGGCGGGGCGCGGGGCGGCGCCGCCCCGCCCCCGCCGGGGCCCGCCGGCGGGCCCATCCGGCGCCGGGGCGCGCCGCGGCGCGCATCCTGCGCGGCGGAGGTCCAGACCCCGGGGTCCCGCCGGCCCGGGGGGCCTTTCACCCCGCGGTGCCCGACCTCCGGTGCCCGCGCGCAGCACGGCGACAGACGACCGACAGACGACACGGACGACACGCATGCGACTCGGAATGGTGGGCCTCGGCCGGATGGGCGCGAACATGACCACGCGCCTCATTCAGGGCGGGCATCAAGTGGTGGTCTACGACCGCGATCCCGCGGCCGTCGCCAAGAGCGCTCAGGGGGGCGCGGAGGGAGGCGACTCGCTCGACGCGCTCCTCGCAAAGCTGGGCCAGCCCGGCGCGGGGCCCCGGGTGGTGTGGGTGATGGTCCCCGCCGGCCCGCCGACGGACGGGACGGTCAACGACCTGATGGCCCACATGGTCGCCGGCGACATCATCATCGACGGCGGCAACAGCAACTACCAGGACTCGATCCGCCGCGCGAAGGCGTGCGCCGAAAAGGGCGTGCGCTTCCTCGACTCCGGCACGAGTGGCGGCGTCTGGGGGCTCAAGGAGGGCTACGCGCTGATGATCGGCGGCGAGGCCGACGCGGTCGAGACCGCCCGCCCGATCTTCGAGACCCTCGCGCCCGCGCCCGACAAGGGCTGGGGGCACATGGGCCCCCCCGGGTCGGGCCACTTCGTCAAGATGATCCACAACGGCATCGAGTACGGTCTCATGCAGGCGTACGCCGAGGGCTTCTCGATCATGAAGCACAAGAAGGAGTTCGGCGACGTGCAGGCCGACCTCGACATGGCGAAGATCGCCGAGTTGTGGCGCTGGGGGAGCGTCGTGCGCTCGTGGCTCCTCGACCTCACGGCGATCGCGCTCAAGGAGAACCCGGACCAGCAGGGGATCGCGCCGTACGTGGCGGACTCGGGCGAGGGGCGATGGACGGTGGCCGAGGCGCTCGCGCTCGACGTGCCGGCGCCGATCATCACCGGCTCGCTCATCGCGCGGCTCCGCTCGCGAGACGAGGAGGGCTATACCGAGCGGCTGATCTCGTCGATGCGCAACCAGTTCGGCGGGCACGCGATCAAGCACGAGGGCGAGGCGTCGGCCGCGCCCGTGTCTCCGACCCCGGCCGCCGGTGCGCCGGCCGCCGGCGCGCCGGCGGGGAGCGCCGCATGAGCGACGCTCCCGACACGCCCGCCGGCCAGAGCGACGGCGCGGGCGACGGCACGGGCAACGGCGCCGGCGGGCCGATGCCGCAGCACCCGATCCCGCAGCACCCGGTGTCGGCGACGGCGCTCGCCTCGACGGCCAACACGACGAGCGCGGCCTCGATGACCGCGACCAACGCGGCCGGGGGCCGGGTGGCCGACGCGCCAGAGCCGAGTGTGTTCGTGATCTTCGGCGCGACGGGGGACCTCGCGAAGCGCAAGATCCTCCCCGCGCTCTGGCAGCTCTTCTCCCAGGGCGCGACCGCGGCCGGGTGCGCGATCCTCGGCACGAGCCGCGACGCGAGCATCGACGACGCGAAGTACCGCGACATCGTGCAGGAGGCGGTGGTCGCCGCGCACAAGGAGGCCGACCCGGCCCAGGTGCGGGCGTGGGCCGAGAAGTGGGTGTTCTTTCAGCCGGCGGACAAGGACCTCAACCCGCTGAAGGCGCGGATCGAGGAGGTCGAGAAGTCGTTAGGCCTGCCCGGGAACCGCGCGTTCTACCTCTCGCTGCCGCCGGCGGTGTTCCCCCCGACGGTCGAGCACCTGGGCGAGATCGGGCTCAACAAGGGCCCGGCCGGCACGTGGACGCGGATCATCATCGAGAAGCCGTTCGGGCGCGACCTCGCGACCGCGCGCGCGCTCAACGAGATCGTCCACCGCACCTTCGACGAGAGCCAGGTCTACCGCATCGACCACTACCTGGGCAAGGAGACCGTCCAGAACCTGCTCGTCTTCCGCTTCGCGAACGCGATGTTCGAGAGCGTCTGGGACCGCGACCACGTCGAGAGCGTGATGATCACGGTCGCCGAGGAGCTGGGGGTGGAATCGCGCGCGGGGTACTACGAGTCGGCGGGGGCGCTGCGCGACATGGTGCAGAGCCACCTGACGCAGCTCCTCACCCTGGTCGCGATGGAGGTGCCCGCGGCGATGGACGCCGACAGCATCCGGGCGGAGAAGCTGAAGGTGATCCGTTCGGTGCGGCCGCTCGTGCCGGGCGACGCGGTGCTCGGCCAGTACGAGGCGGGCGAGATCAACGGCAAGCCGGTCGAGGGCTACCGCGAGGAGCCGGGCGTCGCGCCCGACTCGCGCACCGACACGTTCGCCGCGCTCCGTCTGAACGTGGAGAACTGGCGCTGGCAGGGCGTGCCGTTCTACCTGCGCACGGGCAAGCGGATGCCCAAGCGACTGACGGAGATCGAGATCAAGTTCCGCCGCGCGCCGGTGTGGATGTTCCGCGGGCAGGCCTCGCGGCAGGACGCGCCGGGGGCGGAGCTGCACCGCAACACGCTGCTCGTCACGCTGCAGCCGGACGAGGGCTTCTCGCTCTTCTTCGACGTGAAGGCGCCGGGCGACCCGTTCCGCATCAAGCGGCTGCCGCTGCACTTCAACTACGCCGAGGCGTTCGCCGGGTCGCCGGAGGCGTACGAGACGCTGATGCGCGACGTGCTCGTCGGTGATCAGACGCTGTTCGTGCACGCGGCGGAGGTCGAGGCGAGCTGGGCGCTGTACGCGCCGCTGCTGGACGGGCGGCGGGCGGTGTACCCGTACGCCGCGGGCACGTGGGGGCCGGCCGAGGCGGACCACCTGACGTCGCACACGCCCGCGGCGATGCCCGAGCCCGCCGCGGCGGCGACGGGCGCGACCGACCAGCCGATGGTGATGCGGTGAGCCAGGCGGGACACGACGTCGAGCGCGTGGTCGTGGCGGACGGGGCCGCCGCGGCGGCGCGCGCGGCGGCGCTGTTCGTCGACGCGGCGCGGCGGGCGGTCGCGGCGCGCGGGCGGTTCGTCGTCGCGCTCGCCGGCGGGAGCACGCCGAAGGCCGCGTACGGATTGCTGGCGGGTGACGCGTCGGTCGGCGCGGACGTGTGGGGGGCGACGCACGTCTGGTTCGGCGACGAGCGGTGCGTGCCGCCGGACTCGCCCGACAGCAACTACCACATGGCGCACGAGGCGCTGCTCGCGCGGGTGCCGGTGCCCGAGGGGCAGGTCTACCGGATCGAGGGGGAGCGTGCCCCGGACGACGCGGCGGCGCGCTACGAGGCGCTCCTGCGGGGGGAGGCGGTCGCGGGGCGGGACGCGACGGCGGCGCGCGACGGCACTCCGGTGCCGCGCGATCCGGTCGGCGCGCCGGTGTTCGACCTCATCCTCCTCGGCGTCGGGCCGGACGGGCACACGGCGTCGCTCTTTCCGGGGACGCCGGGGCTCGACGAGCAGCGGCGCTGGGTGATTGCGGTCGCGGCGCCGGTGGCGCTCACGCCGAAGGTGCCGCGGGTGACGCTGACCTTCCCGGCGTTAGGCGCGGCGCGCGAGGTGGCGGTGCTCGCGGTCGGGGCGGAGAAGCGGGACGCGGTGCGCGCGGTGCTCGGCGGGGGGGCGGACGTCCCGCCGTCGGGGCGCGTGCGGGGGCGGGAGCGGACGGTCTGGGTGCTGGACGAGGCCGCGGCGGGCTGAGCGGGTCGCGCGTGGGGCGGGGGCGCGGGGCGCTCCGCGCGCTCAACGACGCACGGCCCGTGGGCGGTCACGAGGGCGGGTGATCGGTGGGCCGCGATGTCGACGCGCGCTCCGGCCCCGCGCCCCCGCCCCACGGCTGGCTTTGCGCGTAGGGCGGGGCGGGCGTAGGCTTTGGCTCGCGGGTTATACCTTCTCGGATTCGGAGCTTTCGATGCGCGTTCGTTGCCGCTCATTCCTTCTCGTCGGCTCGTGTTTGGCCGCGGCGGCCGTCGCGCGCGGTCAGGCGCCGAAGCCGCCCGTCGCGGCCCGCCACGCACAGGTGGACACGCTTAACGGCGACGTGCGCACCGACGACTACGCGTGGCTCAAGAACAAGCGTGACCCCGCGGTGATCGCGTACCTCGACGCGGAGAATGCGTACGCCGACTCCACGACGGCGCGCACCGCGGCGCTGCGCGACACGCTCTACCGCGAGATGCTCGCGCGCGTGAAGGAGACCGACCTCTCGGTGCCGTACCGGAAGGACGGCTACTGGTATTACACGCGCACCGAGGCCGGGAAGGCGTACCCGATCTTCTGCCGCCGCCGCGGGACGATGGACGCGCCCGAGGAAGTCGTGCTCGACCAGAACGCGCGCGCGGCGGGGAAGAAGTTCCTCGGGCTCGGCGGCCTCAACGTGAGCCCGGACGGGTCGACGCTGCTTTTCCTCGAGGACACGACGGCGCTGCGCGTCTACACGCTCTACGCCAAGGACCTGCGCACGGGGCGCCTCGTCGACACGGTGTCGAACGTGACGGGGGCGACGGCGTGGGCGAACGACAACCGCACGTACTTCTACGTGACCGGCGACTCGGCGCGGCGCGACAACGCGGTCTGGCGCCGCACGTTAGGCGCGCCGCACGCGGGGGCGGCCGGGGGCGACGCGAACGTCTTTCGCGAGGACTCGCTTCTCTACAACGTCGGGCTCGAGCGCACGCGCGACGGGCGCTACGTCGTGCTCGGCGCGGAGAGCTTCACGACCTCCGACTGGCGCGTGATCCCGGCCGACCGGCCGGCGGAGGCGCCGCGCGCGACCGGCGGCCGGCGCGACGGGGTCGAGTACAGCCTCGCGCACGACGGCGGCGGCTGGCTGATCCGGACCAACGCGGGCGGGGCCGTCAACTTCAAGGTCGTGCGGGCCCCCGACGCGGACGCGTCGCCCGGCGCGTGGCGCGCCTGGCTGCCGCACCGCGACTCGGCGTTCGTCGAGTTCGTCGACCCGTTCCGCGACTTCGTGGTCGTCGGCGAGCGGACGGGCGGCATGCGGCGGCTGCGGGTCACCGAGGCGGCGTCGGGGCAGACGCACACGGTCGCGCTCCCCGAGCCGGCGTACGGCGTCGACCCGGACCGGAACGAGGAGTTCGCCGCGACGGCGTACCGCTTCGACTACTCGTCGCTCGTCACCCCGCCCACGGTCTACGACTACGACGTGGCGGCGCGGCGCCTCGACGTGAAGAAGCGCACCGAGGTGCCGACCTACGACGCGTCGCGCTACGAGGTGCGGCGGCTGATGGTCACCGCGCGCGACGGCACGCCCGTGCCGGTGTCGCTGCTCACGCGCAAGGGCGCGCCGGCCGACCCGCACTCGCCGCTCCTGCTCTACGCGTACGGCTCGTACGGCTACACGACCGAGCCGACCTTCCACTCGACCGTGTTCTCGCTCGTCGACCGCGGCTTCGTCTACGCCATCGCGCACATCCGCGGCGGGCAGGAGATGGGGCGGCGCTGGTACGACCAGGGCAAGATGCTCAACAAGCGGAACACCTTCTACGACTTCGAGGACGTCGCGGAGGGGCTCGTTAGGCTGCACTACACCTCGCCCGACCGGCTCGTCGCGAACGGCGGCTCCGCGGGCGGGCTGCTGATGGGCGTCGTCGCCAACGAGCGCCCGCAGCTCTTCCGCGCGATCGTCGCCGACGTGCCGTTCGTCGACGTCGTGAACACGATGCTCGACGCGTCGCTCCCGCTCACCGCGCAGGAGTGGCTGCAGTGGGGCAACCCGCGGGTGCCGGCCGAGTACGCGTACCTGAAGACGTACTCGCCGTACGACAACGTGCGGCCGCAGGCGTACCCGTGGCTGCTCGTCACGAGTTCGCTCAACGACTCGCAGGTCGGCTTTCACGAGCCGACGAAGTGGGTCGCGAAGCTCCGCGCGACGAAGACGGACGCCAACCCGCTCGTCTTCCACATCAACATGCACGGCGGGCACGGCGGCAGTTCGGGGCGGTACGACTTGCTGCGCGAGCAGGCGTACCGGTACGCGTTCATGCTCGACGCGGTCGGGCTCGCGGGCGGGGCGGGGCCGACGCGGGCGGCGTCGGCGGGGCGGTGAGATGGAGCGCACTCCGCAACACGCCGCCCCAGTCGGCAAGGAAACGGCGTAGTTAGGCAGGGCGGGATCACCGAGGTTGTGCGGGCCGGCACGCGACCGTGTCGCCCGCACGCGGCGGGCGCCGGGCGCGGCCACCCACCGTGCTCCCATGCGCTTCGTGCCCCGCTCTGCCTTCGTCGCCGCACTCTCGGTCGCCGCACTCTGGGTCGCCGCCGCGGCGTGCGCGTCCGACCGCGTCACGTCGGTCCCGACCCGCGCCACTACGGCGCGCGTACCGTCGCCCACTCTCGTCATGCAGACCGGTGACGATCGGCCCACCGCTGGCGACTGCCCGGCCGCCTGCGAGCGGCGCCGGGCGCGCGACCGCGCTCGGCTCGAGCGCGCCGCGGCGGGCCTGACGTACATGAGCGAGTCGGACTACGCGTTCGATTTCGTCATAGCCCCGCGCCGCGTCCCGCCGCACGCGACGCTTGACGAGGCCGCGTTCCGCGCCGCCTTCGACGTCGCACCCGACGAGCCGGTCGAGGTCGTGTCGCTCGACAGCTTCTTCGCGCGCCACATCGAGCAGGTCGACCCGGCCGACGAGTGGGCGCGGGCGCTCGTGCCACGGTACCGGGCTCTTAAGCGGACCGTGCACGCCGTGACGGGGACAACGCGCGTCTACCGCGTCGGGCGCATCGCGGTGCGCTGCTACCTGGTCGGGACCGACGCGTGGGGCGGCCTGCTCGGGCTCACGACGACCGCGATCGAGACGTGAGGCGGCGCATTCCGGCGGCGTGCGGTCGCACGGTCGGGTAGCTTGCCCCGCGTGCGCCCGCCTTCCTCGTCGATCCTCGCGTCGCTCGTCGCCTGCGGCGTGCTCGCCCCCGCGTACGCGGCCGGCCAGGGCGCACCGCTCCCCGCCTACGCCCCCGCCCGCGACAGCGCCCAACGCTTCGCCGGCCGCCCCGCCGCGCCGTCGCGCACCTCCCCCGCGGGCGGCGACACGGCCGGCTACTGGCAGCAGCGCGCCGACTACCAGATCATCGCCCGCCTCGACGAAGCGCGCGAGGTGCTCGTCGCCACGGCGCGCCTCACGTACGTGAACGCCTCGCCCGACACGCTCCGCGAGCTGTTCGTGCACCAGCACCTGAACGCGTTCCGCCCCGGCTCGCGCTGGGCCGCGGACGACGCCCGCGAGGGACGCGTACGCTTCCAGACGCTCGGCAAGCCCGCCTACGGCTTCGAGCGCTTCACGGCGGCGCCGCAGGTCGACGGCGTCGCGGTGCGCGTCGAGTACCCCGGCGCGCCGGACAGCACGGTCGCCCACTTCCTGCTCCCGCACCCGCTCGCGCCACACGACTCGGCGGTCGTCACCTTCGCGTGGGAGGCACGGCCGAGCACGATCCTCCGGCGCCAGGGACGACGGGGGCGGAGCTACGACTTCGCGCAGTGGTTTCCGAAGGTCGCCGTCTACGACCGCGGCGGGTGGCAGCCGCACGCGCTCGTCCCCTCGGGCGAGCTGTACGGCGAGTTCGGCACCTTCGACGTCACGCTCATCCTCGCCGACGACCAGGTAGTCGGCGCGACCGGTGTGCCGGTCGAGGGCGATCCGGGCTGGGCGCGCGTGTCGCGCAGCGGCCCGGTGCGCACCGGCGCGGACGCGTACGGCGTCGTGACGCCGGGCCCGCGCTTCAAGCTGCGCCCGGGCGAACGATCGGTGCGCTTCCTCGCCCGCGGCGTCCACCACTTCGGCTGGTCCACCTCGCCCGACTACCGGTACGAGGGCGGCGCGTACGTGCGCGGGCGCCCGGCCGGCGCGCCCGGCGGCCGCTTCGCGGTGTGGGACACGGTGCGCGTCCACGCGCTCTATCGCCCGGGCGACGATACCACCTTCGGCGGCGGGCGCGCGGTGGCGCGCACGGTCGCCACACTCGGCTGGCTCGAACGCGTCTACGGCCCGTACGGCTACCCGCAGATGACCGTGCTGCACCGCCTGGAAGGCGGCGGCACCGAGTTTCCGATGCTGCAAATGAACGGCGGCGCCCAGCAGTCGCTCATTCTCCACGAGGGCGGCCACGTCTACTCGTACGGCCTGCTCGCCAACAACGAATGGCAGAGCGGGTGGATGGACGAGGGGCTGACGTCCTACCAGACGTCGTGGGCGTTAGGCGAGACGCGCGCCGACCTCGCCTCCGGCGCCGCGGCGCGCCCCGCGGTCGCCCCGCCGCCGCCGCCCGCGCAACTGCTCGGCAACCGCCGCGCGCTCGACCGCGTGAGCCTGCTCCTCGACTCGCTCACGCGCATGGGACGCACGCAGCCGGTCGGCCTGCGCGGCGACCTGTTCGCCGATTTCGCGACCTACAACCTCGCCGTCTACACGCGCGCCGAACGCATGTACGGCGCGCTCCGCGACGTGCTCGGCGACTCCGCGTTCGCCGCCTTCCTGCGCGACTACTACGCGCGCTGGGCCTTCCGGCACGTGGACGAGGCGGCGATGCGCGCCAGCGCGGAACGTGTGGCGCCGGCGGATCGGCCGTGGGAGCGCGACCTCGGCTGGTTCTTCACGCAGTGGGTGCACGACGTCGGATCGGTCGACTACGCGCTCCGCGACGTGCGGTCGGCGCGCACCGGGCCGGCGGGCGCGTGGGAGACGCGCGCGACCCTCGTGCGCACCGGCGCCTACCGCCACCCGATGCCTGTGGGGGTGCGGACGGCCGCGGGGTGGACGGTCGTGCGCGGCGACCCGCGCCGTGACCGCGAGACCCTCGTCATCACGACGCCGCCCGACACGGCGGCGCCGCTCGAAGTGCGCCTCGATCCGTATGGGGCGACCGAGGCCACGACGGCGCGCTTCTACGTCACGCCGCGGTCGGCGCGCGACCTCACGGCCCCGAGCACCGGGCGCGCGCCCTGAGCCGAGGCGGCGTGGAAGACGAGTCCGCGGCGTTCGCGCCGCGCCCGCAGCTCGCGTTCCCACCTTTCGCGCTGTTCGAGACAATTCGCTTCACGCCACGCGCCGGCTTCCCCGACGGCTTCGCGCGGCTCGACCGGCACCTCGATCGGATCGCGGCGAGCGCCGCCCACTTCGGCTTCGCCGATCCAACGGCGGCGGCCGTCGCCGCCCTGCGCCGCGAGGCCGCGCTCCTCGCCGGCGAGCCGCAGCGCTGGCGCGTGCGACTCACCGCGCACGCGGACGGCAGCGCGGAGGTCGCGAGCGCCCTCCTCCCCGCCGACGCGTCGCGGGTGCGCACCGCCGCGCTCGCCCGCACGCCGGTCGACCGCAACGACGTCTTCCTCCACCACAAGACGACGCACCGCGCGGTCTACGACGCGCGCCGCGCCGAACGCACGCACGTCGACGACGTCCTGCTCTGGAACGCGGAGGGCGAACTCACGGAGTTCACGCTCGGCTCGCTCGTCGTCGAACTCGGCGGCCGCCGCTGGACGCCGCCGCGCGCATGCGGCCTGCTCGGCGGCGTGTTCCGCGCGGAGTTGCTCGAGCGCGGCCTCGTCGCGGAACGCGTCCTCCGCGCGACGGAGCTCGCGGGCGCGCGCGTCTGGTGCGTCAGCAGCCTGCGTGAGTGGGTCGCGGTCGAGATGCACGCCCGCGCGTGACCTGTGTGCCGCCCGCGCGCGTTGCTCCGGTGGTCGCCGACCGTCGATATTGCGCCCCGGCGATGCTCTGCCGGCCGGCACGATTCCGGTCGTGACGCGCGCGTCACGCCGCGCCCGCCTTCCTCAACTTCTCCCGTATGAGTGGTCGCACCCCCGTCACCCGCGTCGACAAGCCCTGGGGACACGAGACGATCTGGGCCCACACCGACCGGTACGTCGGCAAGATCCTGCATGTGAAGGCCGGCCACGCGCTCTCGGTGCAGTACCACCACCGCAAGGACGAAACGGTCTACCTGCTCGCCGGCGAGATGCGCTACTGGGTCCGCGTCGAGGGCGGCCCCGAGAGCGACGCGCCGCTCCAGGACATGCGCCTCGGCGTCGGCGACGCGTTCCGCATCACGCCGGGCACCGTGCACTACATCGAGGCGGTGACCGACTGCGACGTGCTCGAAGCCTCCACGCCCGAACTCGACGACGTCGTGCGGCTCGAAGACCGCTACGGGCGGAAGGGCACGTCGGCCGCGTAGGATTCGCGCGCCGCGGGGCGCCCACGAGGGGCGCCCCGACTCATATCTCTCTCCGGCCGTTCATGAAGGTCATCATCCCGCTCGCCGGCAAGGGCACGCGCCTGCGCCCCCACACCTACGTCACCCCGAAGCCCATGCTGCGCATCGCCGGCAAGCCGGTGATGGACTACGTCATGGACGACGTGAAGCGCGTGGGCGGCGTCGAGCAGGTGGTCTACGTCACGGGGCACCTGAAGGAAAAGGTCGAGGCGCACGCGCGCGACGACATTGGGCTCCCCGCGGTGTTCGTCGAGCAGGCGGTGCAGGACGGGACCGCGGGCGCGGTGAACCTCGCGCGCCCGTACGTCGACCAGCCGGTGCTGATCATCTTCGTCGACACGATCTTCGACGCCGACCTCTCGGTCATCCACACGACCGACGCCGACGGCATCATCTGGACGAAGGAGGTCGAGGACTACCAGCGCTTCGGCGTCGTGGTCACCGACGCGGACGGCTACATGACGCGCATCGTCGAGAAGCCGAGCGAGCCGATCTCGCGGCGCGCCAACATCGGGCTGTACTACGTGCGCAACTGGCAACTGCTCTTCGAGGGGATCGCGCACGTCCTCACGCAGCCGACCAACAAGGGCGAGTACTACCTCACCGACGCGTTCCAGTACATGATCGACCGCGGCGCGAAGCTCAAGGTGGTCGACGTCGCGGGCTGGTACGACGCGGGGCAGCCCGACACGCTCATCGCGACGAACCGCGTGATGCTCGAGAAGGGCCGCGCGCGGCGCCCCGCGACGTTAGGCGAGGGCGCGCGGGTGGTCGACCCCGTGTACATCGAGGACGGCGTCACGGTCGTCAACTCGACCGTCGGGCCCAACGTCAGCATCTCGGCCGGCGCGGTGGTCGACGGGTCGGAGGTGCGCGACGCGGTGGTCGGGGCGCGGACGCGGCTCGTGAACTGCCGGCTGCACGACGCGCTCGTGGGGGACGACGTGAAGCTGACGGGGGTCGCGGGGTCGGGGTCGGTGGGAGATAGCTCCGAGGTGACGGTGGACTGATGTGGCCGGTCGGGTCGTGGGCGGTCCTACCGTCAGCGACCCCACCGTCACCGGCCCCACCGCCGACGGTAGGACCGTTCCTTACCCGGCCATCCCCGCGGCCACGCACACAATCGTCAGCGCCCGCGCGATCCCCAGCGCCCCGTCGACGTTCTCGTACCACTCGCCGGTCGTGTGCGCCATCCCGCCGCGCCCGCCGGCTCCGATCGCGACGGCCGGCACGCCGAGCCCGAGCGGGACGTTCGCGTCGGTCGACGCCGCGCCGCCCTGCGGCGCGCGCCCGATCAGTCGCGTCGCCGCGAGTGCGGCCTGCACGAGCGCGTGGTCGCCGGCGAGCGCCCCGGCCGGCCGGTCGCCGATCACCTCGACCGAGGTGGTCAGCGCGGCCGTGCCGGGTGCGCGCACCGCGTTCTCGTCGGCCGCCGCCGCGCGCGCCGCGCGCCGCACCACGCCCTCGTAGTCGTCGAGCGCGCGCGCGGTCGTCGCCCGCAGGTCCACCTCCAGCCACCCCTCGGCCGGGATCGCGTTCACGCTCAGCCCCCCACCGATCCGCCCGACGGAGAGCGTGACGCGGCCGGCGGCCGAACCGGGCGGGAGCGCCACGTCGGCGAGGCGGGTCGCCGCGCGCGCCGTGGCGTGCACCGCGTTCGCCGTGCCGAACGCCGCCCAGCTGTGTCCGCCCGGGCCACGGAAGGTGAGACGGAACCGCCGCGCGCCGACCGCGCGGTGCACGACCCGCTCGTCGCCCGGTCCGTCGAGCACCACCGCCGCGGCCGGGCGCGCGTCCGCCGGGAACTGCGCGAAGTAGTGTTTCGCGCCGCCGAGGTCGCCGAGCCCTTCCTCGCCGACCGTGGCGACGAACTCGATCGGGCGGCGCGTGCGGAGTCCGGTGCCGTCGAACACCGTGGCGAGCGCGAGCAGGGCGGCGAGCCCGCGCCCGTTGTCGCCGATGCCCGGCGCGACGAGGCGGCCGCCGTCGGTGTGGACGGCGGTCGCCGTCTCGCGCGGGAAGACCGTGTCGAGGTGCGCGCAGACGGCGACCGGTGCCGCGCCGTGTGCGTCCACGCCCGGGCGGCGGGCGACGACGTTCCCCGCCGCGTCGATACGGACGGCGGGGATCCCCGCGGCCCGCAGCCGCGCGGCGACCCACCGCGCCCGCGCGCCTTCATCCCCCGTCGGTGCGGGGATCTCGGTGACGGCGATCTGGTCCGCCACGACCGCCGCGTCGGCGGCGGCGAGCCGCGCCCGCACCGGCGCGAGCGCGGCAAAGGTCACTCCGACGTCGTCCACGGCCGGCGCGATCGCACGCGTTTAGCAGCAGCGCGCGCCGGGGCGCGCGTAGCGAGCGGCGAGTCGCTCGCGCTCGAACGCCGCGCGGTCCGGGACCGGTCGCGCGGGATCCGTCGCGCGCACGAACGCCACGTACCGCTCGTAGTCCGGTGCCCCGAGCACGGTCGGCACCGCGCGGACGACCGCGGAGATCAGCGAAAAGAGGCGCGACACGGGGCGGGGCGGGGGACGGGTTCCCCCTTGCGAAGGTACGACGCGCGCGGGCGCGTCGCCACGCCCACGTCGGTCCGCAGGCGTTGCCCGCCTACCCCCGGGGCGTCTGCCTACGTCCCGCCTTCCCGTGCGCCACCGACTCCAGTGATGCCCAGCCTGCTCGATCCGACCCGCGCGGCGGTGCCGACACTCGGCGCCGCGGAGCACCTCCGGATGCTGCGGACGAAGCTGCGACACACCGTGCGCACGCGGCGCGCGTTCCTGTGGCTCGGACTCGGAATCGTCCTGATCGACGTCGTGTTCGGCTGGTTCCGGCCGCCCTGGTGGGTGCTCGGAAGTCCGCTGCTCGTCGCGCTCGCCTGCCACCTCGGCGTGATCGCGCTCCTGCGACGCGAATGGTTCGCCGGCTGGGTGATCCAGGCGGTACTCGCGGTCGACATGCTCGTGCTCTGCGTCTTCTCCGGACTGGTCGGGCCGACGGGCGTGACCGTGATCGCGGGCGTCGTGCTGGTCGTCGGCGGGCAGGCGCTCGGCACGCCGGAGCTTGCCCGCCGCCAGCTCGCCTTCGCCGTGCCGAGCTATGTGCTCGGGCGCTGGTTCGGCCTGCGTGCGTACGGTTTCGACGCGCACCCGGGGCGCATCCTCGTCGAGGCGACCTGCCTGACCGCGCTCGGCGCGCTGGCCATCGCGGGCCCGGAGACGATGACGCTGCGACTCCGCCGCGCGCGCGCCGCGCTCGCCGCGCTCGAGCGCGGCGACTTCGCCGTGCGGCTGCCGGCCCACGTCGAGGACGACTTCGGCCGCCTCGCGGCGAGCTTCAACTCGACGGCCGAGGCCCTCGGGGCGACGGTGCAGGCGCTCCACGCGGGGATCGTCGAGCGCGAGCGCGCGCACGTCGCGCTACGCGAGAGCGAGGCGCGACTCGTCGCGGCGCGCGAGGAGGCCCAGACGACGGCGACGCGGATGACGATCGTTGCCGACGTGGCGGGGCCCGTGATCGGTGCCGACTCGCTCGCGGCGCTCTACGGGGTGCTCCGCGACGCGTGCGCGCGGGTGCTCGACTTCGACGCGTTCGCGGTGGCGGTGTTCGGCCCCGAAAGCGGCCCCGAAAGCGGCCCCGACGGCCGGCGGCCCGTCGAGGCGCTCGGCGAGAGCGACGCCGCGCTGGCCGGCGACGGGGCGGACGCCCGCGCGCTGGCCGAGCGCGTGCTCGCCGGGCGCGCGTCGATTCTCGCCGCGGACCCCGACAACCCGCTCAGCACGTCGACGCTGGTCGCGCCCGTCTTCGGCGTCGACGCCGCGCTCGGTGCCTCCGTGCTCGGCTACGTCGCGCTGCGGGCCGCCCGGGCGGGCGCGTACCGCCGCGCCGACGTCGAGGTGCTCGAAGCGCTCGCCGCGCTCGCCGCGACCGCGATCCGCAACGTCACCCTCGTCGACGCGCTCCGCGACTCGCGCGAGGCGTTCGCGCACCAGGCGCGGCACGACCCGCTCACCGGACTCGCCAACCGCGCGCGCCTGCGCGAGCAGCTCGCCCGCGCGCTCGGCGGCGCGTCGGCCGAGCGCGTCGCGGTGCTCGTGCTCGACCTCGACGGCTTCAAGCGCGTGAACGACTCGTTAGGCCACGCCGCCGGCGACGCGCTCCTCGTCCAGGTGGCCGGGCGGCTACTCGGCGCGACGCGCGGCAGCGACACGGTCGCGCGGCTCGGGGGCGACGAGTTCGCCGTGCTGCTCGAGCACACGCGCGGGCCCGACGACGCGACGCTCGTCGCAGAGCGCGTCCTGCAGGCGCTGCGCGCGCCGTTCGTGGTGGAAGGGGCCGAGGCCGTGGTGGGGACGAGCATCGGCATCGCGCGCGCGGCGGACGGCTGCACCGGCGTGGACGCCCTGTTGCGCGACGCGGATCTCGCGATGTACCGCGCCAAGGGCGCGGGCAAGGGATGTTACGCGTTCTTTGAGCCGGCGCTGCAGGCGATGGGGCTCGCCGCCGATCACTGGCCGGTCGTCGGCGACGACTTCGTGAGCACGACGAACGTCGCGTCGTCCTTGGCTACCGCGCGCATCCAGGTGGCGAGCGTCGGGCGGGCCGACGGCGGGTAGATCCCGCGCGCGCCGTGGACGCGGCGCGTCACGCGCAGCACCCCGCCGTCCTCGGCGTACTCCGTCTCGTAGCCGCCGAACGGGCCCTCGGCCTTGGTCGACGGCGGGAGCTGCGCCCGGAACCCCGCCGGCAGGCGCACGGTGAGCTCGGACACCGCCGTCGTCGCGCCGAGCACGCGCACGGCGTCGATCGGGAAGTGGCGGACGGGCTCGCGTTCCAGGTCGCGCGCGGTCTGCGTCATGCCGCCCATTCCGCCGAACGGGAGCTTGAAGATGAGCGTCGACCCGGACGCCGTCGCGGCGCGGCCGTTGTGGATGCGGACGGCGAGGCGTGGGGCGGCGCGGAGGTCGAGGCCGGGCGTGTACTGCAGGCTGTCGCCCTGGGCGTCCTCGAAGTAGCGCCCCGCGATCGCGGTCGCGACGCGCGCGGCCTGCGCGGTGTCGAGTGGGTGCTCGAACGCCGAGCGGAAGGCACTCCCGAGCGCGCCGCCGAGCACCTCCTCGTAGCGGCCGTCGAACGTGCCGTCGGCGGCGAGCGTGCCCGAGACGCGCACCGAGTCGCGGTTCGCGTCGATCGCGGCGAGCGGCAGCGTGACGACCTCGGTCGTTCCGTCGGGCTTGACGACCATCCCGAACTGGCCCTGCTCGCCCGGCGGGAGCTCGCCGTAGGGGACGAACTTGGCCGTGAGGTCGACGAACTGGTAGCCGCCGCCCGCGTCGGGCAGGGCGGCGATCGCGTGGTCGAGCTGGTCGATGCTCGGCAGGTCGCGCTTGACCCCGCCCGAGGAGTTGAGGATGACGGGGTAGGCCGTGACGCCCATCTTGCCTAACGCAGCGACGAAGAGCGTCGCCTTGTCCTTGCAGTCGCCGTAGCCGGTGCGGACGACCTCGTCGGGGGTGCGCGGCTGGTAGCCGCCGAGGCCGAGCGCGATCGAGACGTAGCGGACGTCCTCCGCGACCCAGCGGTGCACCGCGCGCAGCGAGTCGTCGCGGGTGCGGGCGGGCTTGAGGACCTCGGCGAGCTTCGCGGACGCGGTCGGGCCTAACGCGTAGCGCCCGCGCGCGTTGCCGGCGTACCAGCCGCCGATGTCCTGCCAGGTAACCGGCGTCGAGACGTAGACGGCCTGGTAGACGCCGGTCGAGTCGGCCGCGTAGGGCTCGCCCTTGAGGCGCGGCAGGTCGGCGGTTGCCCAGGTGTAGACGACGCGCGGGCCGGCCGGCGTGGTGACGCGGTCGGTGCGGCGCGCGAAGGTGAGGTTCTCCTCGCGAACGCGCAGCGCGAGCGACGCGGGCGCGTCGACCACGAAGCGCGAGCGGCGCACGCCGAGCCCCGTGTTCACGCCCCACGGCTGCAGGAAGTCGCCGGGGTGGAAGGGCTTGAGCTCCTCGCGCGTGTAGCTGTAGTCGACGATCGTGCCCGGCTCGACGCCGGTGAGCGAGACGCGGCGCACGCGCCGGTCCGAGTAGACCGGGTCGCCCATCTCCGCCGGCACGTCGGAATCCTGCACGTGCGTCGGCGCGGCGCTGACGACGCGGCCGTCGGGGCGCACGACGCGGATCCAGTTGATCGTGAGGCGCTCGTGCTTGGGCGCGTAGGAGAATTCCTGCTCGCGCATGCGCGCGACGGCGTCCGGCTTGAGGACCTGGATGACCTGGCGGAAGGTGGCCGTGTTGCGCCCGTCGGCCTCGACGCGCACGACGCCGTCGTCGAGGAGGAAGTAGGCGTCCTCCTCGGGGTGGGCCGCGGGGTCGACGGCGAGCTTGTAGATCGTGTCGGCGCGGACGGACGGGTCGCCGGCCGGGGTGATGTGGGGGGCCTGCGCGGCGAGCAGGGCCGGGGCGGCGAGGAGCGCGGGCGCGGCGAGGCGGCGGAGAACTCGACGGGACACGGGGCGGCGGGCGACGGGGGCGGGGGCGCCGCCGGCGTGCGTCGCGCGGCGCGTAGCAGTCAATCTTCCTACCGAGCCCGTCAGCGGCAAGCGTGCGCCCCCGGGTCAGGCGCGGTCGACGCGCGCGGCGTAGCAGCCCGGCTTCGCGTTGTGCAGGTGCAGGTAGGCGACGTCGTCGCGTGCGAACATGCGGTCGACGACCGGCTCGAGTGCGCGGCCGTCGACCACGTCGGCGTCGACCATCATCCCCGCGGTGTCGAAGGCGCGCACCGATAGCAGGCGCCGACGGAGCACCTCGGGGACCTCGTCCACCGCCGGCCGCGCCTCGGTGGCGCCTTCGCGGACGTAGATCGCGTGGCCCGCGCGGTAGGGCGTGTCGGCGGGCTGGTGTTCGTGGTGGACGAGGATGACGGTCTCACCCGGCTCGGCGTCGGCGAGGCTCACGCGGCAGGGGAAGCCGGGGATGCGGTCGACGAGTTGGCGCACGGCGCCGCGGGCGCGCAACTCGTCGTCCGACATCGAGAACAGGGGCGCAAGCGGGGCGGCCGCAAGGGCGCGAATTTGGAAGGACATCGGGGCTCCGTCGGGTTGGGAGGATGCTGCACGATGCCCTCCGCGCACGGCCGACGCGTCCCGCTTGTTGATCTCAAAGTGCGCACCGGTCGGGCACACTCGGGCTGCCTGTTGGCCGTTCGCCCCAGAGGTCGTCGCGGGACGGGTGTACCCGACGGTCCGTATCTGCCGAACGCTCGCCGGTCCGCAATCGACGCACGGCAGCGTCGCGACCTCGGTGCCGGCGCGATTTCGTGCTGGGAGGTCGCGACGCCGGTGGTCGCGGGGCGTCTCGAAAGCCGTCGCGATACCCCTCTGCGCTCGCAGCCCGGTGAGCCCGGCGAGGTCACGCGGCTCGACCACGCGGCTCTTCTGCGCGTCGAGCGCGAGCACGTCCACCTCCGGCGCGGCGTCGTCCCCGTCGGCGTCCCCGTGGCGGTGGCGAGGTAACCGCGTGCCGCACAGCACGGCCCGCAGTCGCACCTCGGAACATGTGCCCGATATGGCGCGCGACGCCTCGCCCATGAGACGGTTTGCCGGGATTTCGCGTGTACGTCGATGGGAACGTGCGGTCGCACCCGGTCGGCGAGCGCGTCGCCGTTCTCGCCTCGATCCGAGGTTCTGCGCCCAATGCCCCTCACCCGACCCCTGCTCCCGTCCGCCCGCGCCGCCCCGCCGGTCCAGGCGCTCACCGTCACGCCCGCCGCGCATCACCTTCGACCCCGCCTCGGCGCTCACGCCGCCCAGCAACTCGGCGAGCGTCAGCGGGCGATTCGCGAGGCCGTCTACCAGTGCGCGTTCGCGCCCACCGCGCACCGGCGGCGTACCGTGCGACGACCTGTGTGTGAGGTGCCCCGAACTTCGGGTATCCAGTCAGCTGCTGCTCGCGCTAGATAGCAGCGGGCCCCCGGTGTGCTACGGACAGAAGGTGGCAGGGACTCGTGCCCGTGGTGCCCTTGCGCCGACCCACGCCCGGGGCGCACTGTCGGCCCGGCCCGCGCCCGATGCGTCGCAGATCACCCATCCTGTCCTGTCCGGCGACTCGCCCGCCGACACGTCCCGGTCGCGCTGCGCTGACGGACGGAGCGGCGGGATGACGACACGGATCCCCAACGTCTTCCACTTCGTCTTCGGGCTCAGGCGGCAGACGGAGCCGTTCCACCTGGCATTCTACCTTTGCCTCGAGTCGTGCTGGCGGGTGAACCGGCCCGACGAGATCCTGGTCTACTACCACCACGAGCCGTACGGGCGGTATTGGGAACTGGCGAAGCGGCGCGTCACCCCGGTGCGCGTCCCGCTCGGCGGCGTGGTGGAAGGGTTCCGCTATCGTGACCCCGCCGTGGCGGCGTTCCGGTACGCGCACCACGCCGACTTCGTGCGCCTGGAGCGGCTGCTCGCGCACGGCGGGATTTACGCCGATATCGACACGATCTTCGTGCGCCCGTTCCCGGCGCACCTGCGCGAGCAGCGCTTCGTGCTCGGCCGCGAGCGCGACGTGGCGCCGGCGGGCGTCGACCGGCCGCAGCGCTCGCTGTGCAACGCCGTGATCATGGCCGAGCCGAACGCGGAGTTCGGGCGGCGGTGGCTGGAGGCGATGCCGCGCGCGTTCGACGGCTCGTGGAGCAATCACTCCACGCTGCTGCCGCAACGCCTGAGCGAGGAGCATCCGGAGCTGATCCACGTGGAGCCGCCGCGCACGTTCTACAAGCACGAGTGGACGCGCGCGGGGATCCGCACGCTGCTGCAGGAACTCGACGACGACACGGAGGGCGTGGTGAGCATGCACCTGTGGAGCCACCTCTGGTGGTCGCGGCACCGCCGCGACTTCTCGTCCTTCCACGCCGGGCGGCTCACCGAGCGCTATCTGGCGCGGGTGGATACCACGTACAACATCGTGGCCCGACGCTACCTCCCGGCGCCGCTCGCGCTGCGCGACCGCATCCGCTGGCGCGTGCGCGACCTGCGCCATCGCCCCGCACGCGACGGGCTGCCGCGAATCGGCGCGCTCCCTCTCCTCGCGGAACGATGACTCTCGTCCTCACAATCGGCGCGGCGCTGGTGCTCCTCGTCGCCGCGGTTTCGGGTTGGCTCGCGTACCAGACGCTGCTCCAGAACGGGCGGATCCTCCGGCGCATCGAACGGCTGGAGGAGGAAACGCGCGCGGTGCGCGACGCGCTCGAGGAGGCCGCGGCGAGTGAGCGTGGCGCGTCCGGCGACGGCGCAGCGGCGTCCTCTGCACCGCACGGTCCGATCGCGGGCTGGCCGTCCGGAGCCGTGGTCCCGGACTTCGAGCTCGCGACGCCCGATGGCGGGAGTCTCACCCTCTGGGAGTGGCGCGGGCGGGAGGTGCTGCTGGTGTTCTTCGACCCGGCGTGTGACGCCAGCCGCGAACTGTTCGCGCGCATGGGGCGCCTGCGCCCGGACGCCGGCGGCGCCGTGGTGCTGCTGATCGGGACCGGCGATCCGGAGCGCAACCGGGCGTTCGCCGCGGAGCACGGGCTCACGTTCCCGGTGCTCGTGCAGGAGGAGCGCGAGCTCGCGCGGGTGCTGCGTGCCGACGGGACGCCCGCTGCCTATCGCATCGACGCGGAGGGGCGAACCGTGGGCGAACGGGCGCTCGGCGTCGCAGCAGTGCTGGCGCTCCTGCAACATGCCGAGGCGGACCCGGCCGGCGTGGCGACGGCGCCTGAAGGGACCGGGACGGACTACAGCCCCCTGCACCTCCCGCCGGTGCCCACGGGAACGCATATCCGCCGCACCGGGCTGCACCCGGGCGAGCCCGCGCCGGACTTCCGGCTGCCGGCGGTGCAGGGCGGGGAACACTCCCTGTCCGAGTTCCTCGGGCGCGGCCTGCTGCTCGTCTTCACCGACCCGCACTGCGGCCCCTGCCAGCGGGCCATGCCGGAGCTGGAGCGGGTCCATCGCGCCGGGACTGTCCCGTTCCGGGTGGTCGCAATCAGCCGCGGCGGGCGCGACGCGAACCTGGCGCACACGGAGGGGATCACATTCCCCATCCTGTTGCAGCGCCACTGGGAGGTGTCGCGCAACTATGCGATGTTCGCGACGCCGGTCGCCTACCTCATCGACGAGGCCGGGACGATCGCCTCGCCCCCCGCACTCGGTCTCACGGCCATCCTCGACCTGGTCAGGGGAGCGGCGACGCCGGCAGGCGCCGTCCCGGCCTGAACCAGCCTCGGTACTTGGGCCGCCGCCGCCACCCTCCCCTCCCCGGCGCGGCCCACACCTTCACGCGCGGAGGGGGCTGGAGTGGAGACCGATGAGCGACCAGATGGACGACCTCGCGAAGGCGTTAGCGGCGGGAACGTCGCGCAGGAGTGCGCTCCGCGCGCTCCTGAGTGGCATGTTCGGGTTCGGCGCGGCCACGCTGCTGCCGCGGAGTGCGCGTGCGCAGCAGCACAATCCTGACGTCGCGGCGTGTATCCAGCAATGCTGCAGCGGCCTGACCGGGATGGCCCGAGCGATGTGCAACGTGCGGTGCACGATGGGCTTCAACGGCAACTGCTACTCGATCGGCTGAATCAGGCACGCATGACGACGGACCGACCGCGCGTCTCGGTAATCCTCGCGACGCGCGACCGGCCTCGCCTGCTTGCCGTCGCCCTGCGCTGCTACGCGGAGCAGCGATACGCCGAACGGGAACTGATCGTGGTAGACGACGGCGAGCAATTCCCGGCGCACGGCGACCAGGTGCGGGCCGCCGGAGGCCGGCTCGTGCGGGTCGATCCGGACACACCGCTCGGGGAGAAACTGAACGCGGCGGTGCGCGAGGCGCGGGGCACGTTCTGTCAGAAGGTGGACGACGACGACTGGTACGGTCCGCGCTTCCTCGCCACCATGGTCGCGGCGCTGCTGCACGCGCGCACGGTCGTCTGTCGCCCCAAGGTCGCGTTCGTCACGCCGTTCCTCCTCTTCGAGATCGCGCGCTGGGAGCTGCGCGTCTCGCGGGACCGCAACGTCCCCGGCGCGACGCTGCTCTTCGCGCGCGACGACTGGGACGCGACCCCGTTCCGCCGGGTCCGCTCGCACGAGGACATCTGGTTCCTCATGGACCAACGGCGGCGCGGCGTCGAGCTCCTCCCGGTCGACGCGCTCGAGCAGTTCGTCGCCGTCCGACACTCGGCGCACCCGCGCGAGCGCGGGCACACGTGGACGCACAACCCCGACGGGGAGACGCTCGAATCGCACATGACGCGCCTCGGGCTGCACGCGCGCGCGCCGGAGGCGTTCCTTCCCGGCTGGGCGCTGACTTTCTACCGCCGACTGCACGGGGAAACCGCGGGGGCGGAGCGATCGTGACCCGCGACGACGCGCCGCGCCGCAGGCTGCTGTACGTCAGTCCGGTGCTCCCGGCGACCGGTGGGAACGGGCTCGCGATGCGCGCGGGCGCGGTGCTCGAGGTGCTCGCCCGCCGGTACGCGGTGACGCTCGTCGTCGCGCCGCTCTACCCGCCGCTGTACGGGCCGCCTCTATACGGGAAGCTCGCGCCCGAGTTGGCCGCGCTCTGCGAACGCGTCGCGGTCCTCCCCCCGCCGCACGCGGGCGTGCTCCCGGCGTGGGTCGGGCGACTGGGTCGACTCCTCGCCCGCCTGCACCCGGCGCGGGCGGGCGCAGGCGCCTCCCCCGAGCCCCGGTCGGACCCGCTGCCGTACGCCGCCGAGCGTTTCGACGCGGTGCACGTGTTTCGGCTCTCGATGGTCGCACTCGGGTGTCGGTATGCCGCGGCGCTCGCCGCGCACGGCCCGGAACTGCACCTGGACCTGGACGACGTCGAGTCCGACGTGCTGGGCGAGATGGCGGAATTGCACCGCGCCGGCGGCCGCGGCGCCGCGGCGGAGGCGGCGGACCGTGCCGCGCGGCGCGCGCGGGCGCAGGAGGACGAGGTGCTCGCGACCTTCGACCGCGTCTACGTCTGCAGCGACGCGGACCGCGAGCGGCTCGCCCCCCGCGCGCATGCCCAGCTGTGCGTGCTGCCCAACACCGTGGCGGGAGTGCGCGACGTCGCGCCCGCACCGCCGCGCGAGCCCTTCCAGTTCCTCTTCGTGGGCACGCTCGGCTACTGGCCGAACGCGGACGCCGTCGCCTGGCTGTGCGACGAGATCGTCCCCCTGATCGAACGGCTGGCCGCGCGCGACTTCCGCGTCGTGGTCGCCGGGGGCGGTGCGCCGCCTTCGCTGTCGCGCCTCGCGCGGCCGCCGCGGGTCACCTTCGCGGGGCGGGTGCCGGACGTGGCCGCGCTCTACCGCGAGGCGGGCGCCGCGATCGTGCCGCTGCGGGCCGGCGGCGGGACGCGCATCAAGGTGCTCGAGGCATTCGCCCATGGTCGCCCGGTGGTGGCCACCTCGCCCGGGATCGCCGGCATCGACGCGCGCGACGGCGAACACGCGCTCGTCGCGGACACATCCTCGGCACTGGCGGCCCGCTGCGCGTGGCTCATGCGGGACGCGGCACTCGGGCGACGGCTGACCGCCGCGGCCCTGGAGCTGGTGCGGCGGCGCTACTCCGTCGACGCCGTGGCTGCTGCGCTCGATACCGTGCCGTCGCCGCGCTGGCCGCGCGCGCCGACTGGCCGCCAGGGCGCGCCGGCGCGCGCCGCCGGATGACGTACGCATGACGACCGGCGCGGCCTCTGCCCACGTGTTCCCGTGGCTCGTCGTGCTCTCGTTGCCGGCCGTACTCGCCGGCTTTGTCGGCGTGGCGTACCGGCTCGCCGCGCAGGGGCGGACCATTCGCGCGCGGCTCGACGCGCTGGAGCTCGGCTCCGCCTCACGCCTCCCGGGCGAGCCGGCGTACTTCCACCGGGCGCGCGTCTTCCGGCGCTTCGAGGTGAACAACGCGTTCGAGAAGGAGAACATCGTGTCTGCCGTGGCGTACGGGGACGAATACGGCGTGGGCGACGACCCGCTGGCGCCGGACGACGTCGTGGTGGACGTGGGTGCGCACGTCGGCACGTTCTCGTACCTGTGCCACACGCTCGGAAGTCGCGCCATCCACAGCTACGAGCCGTCGCCGGTCAACTTCGACGGGCTCCGGCGCAACCTGGCCTCGCTCCCCGGCACCCATCTCCGTCAACTGGCCGTGTGGCGCAGCGACGGCGCGGCGGCCGACGCGCCCCTGGTGCTCTCGGGCCCGAGCGGCGACAACACGGGCGCGTGCTCCGTAGTCACCGGTCGAAACCCGCCGATCTTCGCCCACCGCGGCGACGCGGGTCCCGCGGCTCCCGCGCAGGGCGTGCGTGGCGTCGCGCTGGACGCGATCCTTCGCACGTTCGCCCGCGTGCGGCTCCTGAAGCTGGACTGCGAAGGCAGCGAGTTTCCCATCCTGCTGACGTCGCGCGAGCTGGGGCGGGTGCATCGCCTGGTCGCGGAGGTGCACGAGGTGTACGAGGCGGAGATGGCGCTCCTCGCGCCCGAGAGCCGCGTCGCCGGGTACAGCGCGTACCGGGTGGAGCACCTCGCGACGCGGCTGCGGGAGGACGGCTTCGAGGTGCGGACGCAGGCCGCGTCGCCGGGCCTCCACCTGCTCGACGCGCGCCGGCCTCCCGCGCGCGTGGCACCGGCGGGCGCGACGCCGGCGGCGGGATCGCCGTCGTGATCCAGTTCGTCTCCCACCTCGACGGGGACGGCGGGTGGAAGCGCCACGCGACCGGGCTCGCGCGCGCGCTCGACCGCTACGAGCGCACGGAGTTGCTGGGCGTGCACGAGCCGACGCGCCGCGGCGTGGCCGCCGCGGTCCGGCGCTGGCGCGTGCGTCGCTCGCGCGACTCCGTGGGGATCACGCTCGGCGCCGTGGAGCGGACGGCGGAGTTGGGGACACGATTCCGCGTGGCGTTCGGGGTTGCGGAGACGACCCGGATCGCGCGTCCCGTCCGCCTGCTTCTGCACGCCGCGGACATGGTCTGGACGATGTCGCACTGGGGCCGCGACGTGCTCGCGTGGAACACGATCCCCGCGGAGCGCATCCGGATCGTGCCGGCGGGCGTGGACACGACGGAGTTCGTCCCGCCCGCGCGGCCGCGCGCGGACCCGGTGTTCCGCTTCCTCTGCGTCGGGGAGTGGCAGGAGCGGAAGGGGACCGCGGCGCTCGTGCGCGCGTTCGCCGCCGAGTTCGACCCGCGGGAGCCCGTCGAGCTGGTGATGCACTGCGGGAGCAACTGGACGCGCCGCGTGCATTTCCGCGAGGCGATCCGGCGGATCGTCGCGGCGAGCGCGCGCGGTCGCGCGCGGGTGGTGCCGAGCGATCCTGTGTCGCGCGCGGCGTACGTCGCGCTGCTCCAGGGCGCCGACGCGTTCGTCCTCGCCACGCGGGGGGAGGGGTGGGGCCTCCCGATCCTCGAAGCGATGGCGTGCGGGCTGCCGTGCATCGTCACTGACTACAGCGCGGTCCGGGACTTCGCGAACGCGTCGAACGCGTACCT
Source organism: Gemmatimonadetes bacterium T265 (assembly GCA_019973575.1). Taxonomy (NCBI): domain Bacteria; kingdom Pseudomonadati; phylum Gemmatimonadota; species Gemmatimonadetes bacterium T265. The sequence continues at coordinate 526,750 of BPUI01000001.1, read as the reverse complement.
GATTCCGGTGGACGCGATGGAGCGCGCGGACGACCGGGGGGAGTTCGTCGACCCGCGGTACGAATACGGGCTGTGGGCGATCCCCGACGAGGGGCACCTGCGCCGGCTGCTGCGGCACGTGGTCGAGCACCGCGAGGAGGCGCGCCGCGTCGGCGCGCAGGCGCGGCGCGACGCGGTGCGGTACTGGAGCTGGGACCTCGCCGCGCGCGCGGCCCTGCGGCACGTCGCGGAGCTGCGGGGAGGCGCCGTGCCGAGCGATCACGGCGCGGCGTCGCGAGGCTGACGCCGCCCGACGCGCGCCACGTTCCCGGGTTGGACCGCAGCGGCTGCTGCCGGTACTTCGGCGCAATGCGGCCCGCGGGGGGTCGACGCCGACGAGGATCGGGGTGTGCGCCGGAACTGATGAAGCGGTATGTTAGGCGGCCGGGTTGATGGTCAGCGTCGCGGTGTTGCCGTTCGTGTCGCCCACGGTGGCCGTGCAGCTCGGCGGCGAGAACGTGCCGACGGGGTTGAAGGCCGACACCTGGATCACCGGTCCGCCCGGATAGCCGTTGTCGAGCGTCAGCGCGACGATCGAGACCGACCCGGCGGATCCGCTGCCGGTCGTCTTGGTGCATGAGGCGGTCAATCCGGACGCGCTACACGTGGTTGACGCGGTGGCGGAGCACGTCGTGAACGTGAAGGCGCCGGTGTACCCGGCCTCACGGACCCCGACCGCCGCGACCGCCGAGCTCGAGGCGTACGTCACCGTGACCGTGCCGCTCGGCGTGAACGTGATCCCGGCCGGCGGCGGCGCGGTCACGGTGACCGCCACCGTGGCGACGTTCCCCTTCTTGTCGGTTACGGTGATGTTCGCGGTGCCGGCACCCACGGCGGTGATGGTCAGCGGCGCCGCGTAGGGCGCGTCGGGCGCGGGCTGCGTCGGCGTGACCGTGCCCGACGGCGCGACCGTGGCGACCGCCGGGTTGTCGGAGCGGACCGCGTAGGTGCTGAAATACTGCGTGCAGGCCGTGACCGTGGCGCTCTGCCCGACGGTGAGGGCGAGCGTGCTCGTGGTGACGCGCACCGCCTGTACGGGCGACGCGGTGCAGTTGCCGACGGCGGGCGGCGCCTTGTCGGGCGCGGGCGCGCCGGCCGCGCGCGGGATTGCGTTCCGCGGCCCGGTGCCGGGGTCGGCGCAGGCGGCCAGGGCGGCGAGCCCCGCGACGAGCATGGTGCGCAGCGTCGAGGCGACGGCGGCCGACGTTAGGCGACGCGGGGCGGGGCGAGTGTGGAACGTCATCGGCGGGTGTACGGAGTCGGAAGTGGGGACGGGGGCGTGCCTAACGAGCAGAGAGCGTGACCGACCCTTCGTCGGCGACCACCGTCCCGTCCGGGAGCAGGTGGTACGTCGCGCTGGCCTGCACGCGTGCCGTCCCGCCGCCCGCGAGCGTGATCGCGCCGCGGCCCGCCGCGCGGTAGTGGTCGGCGCCGGGCCCGCCCTGGCCGGCGTTGTTCTCGAGCGAACTGAAGTCGCCGGTGCCCGTGCCGAGCACGGGCGCGGCGGCGGTGCCGAGGGCGCAGAAGTCCGCCGGGATGCCCGCGTACACCACCACGCGCGCGCCGCGCACCTGGGCCTGGATGTGCAGCGCGCCCGCGGGGGTGCGCACGTCCTGCTCGCGCCCGGGGGAGAACGGGAACGGAACCCCGCCGGCGCAGAACGCGGCGGGCGTCGCCTCCAGCCCGAAGGTGGCCACGAGCCCGGTGGCGAAGTCGGCGACGACGAAGAAGCCGGCGGGCCCGCGCGTTACGTCGGCGGCGCGGCTCGGGGCGGTGGACGCCGCGCGGGCGCGGGCGGGGGCGGGGGCGGCCGGCGGCTCGGCGCACGCGGCGAGGACGGCGCCGAACGCGAGGACGGCGGAGCGGGCGAGGGCGGTCGGGCGGCGGGACACGGGGCCTCCTGCGTAATGAGGGTGTCTAACAACGAGTGCCTAACAACAAGTGCCTGACGAAATGCGTGCCGCGCGCGTCAGCAGCCGAGGGCGTGCCGGATCGCGGCGAGCTGGGCGAGCTAGCCGTCGGCGGTGGCGGCGGGCACCGCCTTCCCGCGCTGCGCCTGCAGCTGGTTGCGGAAGGCGCCGAGCTGGTTGCACGCGGTGCCCGTCTGCCCGGCGCCCAACGACGCGAGCGCCGCGTCGAGCCTGTCGGTGAGCCCCTGGCGCACGTCGGCCGGAATGCCCGAGGATGCGACCGCAGCGCGGAGCTGGCGCGCGGCCTGCACCGGGGTGAGGACCGTGACCGTGGCCGTGTACTCGGTCGCGTCCTGGTCCTGGTCGATCACCTTGCCCCGCACGGTGACCGGCCCGGCGGCCGGCGCGGTGCAGCTCGTGCTCGGCGTGGTCGACGTGGTGGCGTACGTGCCCGTCCCGCAGTCGAAGGCGTAGGTGAACGTGGACGCGTAGCCGCCCGGCACGTGCGCGCCTTGGAGCGCCAGCGTGAACGGCTGGCCCACGATCGCCGACGGCGGGGTCGACCTGGTCGGGGTGGATCCCCAGCAGGCGATGGAGCCGTCGCGTTTGAGCGCGCAGTCGTAGTTCGCGTCCACGCTCAACTGCGTGAAGCCGGGCGTCGGCACGACGACCTTGCGGAGCACGCCAGGCGTCGCCGGCGTGGTGGGCAGGTCGGGCGCACAAGCGCCGACGACGGCGAGGACGGCCCCGCACAGGGCGGCCAGGGGGCGCCGGGCCGCCAGGGCGCGACGGAGCCACCGCATGACGGGTATGGGTCGGGAGGCGAGATCGACAGGACGCGAGGACATGGGGCGAGTCGGGCGGCATAGGGGCAGCCGAGGGGCACGCGCGAGGACCGTGGCCGGGGCGGCGCCATTGAGTGCACGCCGCCCAGGCGCCATGTTCGCCCGTATCGACTAACACGCAGAATCGCGCCAGATCCTTCCACCGCCCTGGGCCGGTCCCGCGCCGACCGGGGACTGGCCCCGCCGACCGAGCCCCATGCCGAACGCTCCCCCGGACCTGCCGCCCGGCACCCTCACCGTCCTGCTGCGGCAGGCGGCCGACGGCGACGCCCGCGCGCTCGACCGGGTGTTCGCCCTGACCTACGCCGAGCTGCACCGGCTGGCGCACCTCGTGCGGCGTGGCACGCCCGGGGCCCCCGCCGCCACGCTCTCGAGCACCGCGCTGGTGCACGAGGCCTACCTCAAGCTGGTGCCGGCCGCCGACCGCGAGTGGCGCGGCCGCGCGCACTTCTTTGCGCTCGCCGCGCGCGCCATGCGCCAGGTGCTCGTCAGCGCGGCGCGCGCCCGGCTGGCCGCCAAGCGCGGCGGCGACGACGTGTTTCCGGTCACCCTCGACGAGGGCGCGGTGGCCGCGCCACCGCGCCCCGAGCGCCTGCTCGCGCTCGACGAGGCGCTCGACCGGCTGGCGGCGCTCGACGCGCGGCAGGCGCGCGTGGTCGAGTGCCGCTACTTCGCCGGGCTCACCGCCGAGGAGACGGCCGACCTGCTCGGCGTGTCCGTCCAGACTGTCCACCGCGACTGGCGGTCCGCGCGGGCGTGGATGGCGAGGGAGCTGGGGGATGCCTAACGCCACCCCGCCGGCCGCCGACGCGCCGCCGGGCGTACCCCCGAACGCGCCGCCGGGCGCGCTCACGCCCGAGCGGTGGCGGCGGGCGCGCGCGGCGTTCGACGCGGCGGTCGAGCGCGCGCCGACCGCGCGCGCGGCGGTGCTCGACGCCGCGTGCGCGGGTGACGCCGCGCTGCGCGCGATGGTCGAAGACCTGCTCGTCGCCGACGCGGACGCTTCGGTTCGGCTGGGGCCGCCGCTCGCCGCGTTCGCGCCCGCGCCGGACGTGGCGGCCGACGTCCCGGCGGTGGCCGGCCGGCGCGTGGGCCCGTACCGGCTGGTGCGCGAGCTGGGGCGCGGCGGGATGGGCACGGTGTACCTGGCCGAGCGCGAGGACGTCGGCCGGCGGGTCGCGCTCAAGCTGGTGCGCGGCGGCCTGGCCGCGCCCGAGCGCGTCGGTCGTTTCCTCGTCGAGCGGCGCGTGCTCGCCCGGCTCGACCACCCGCACGTCGCGCGGCTGCTCGACGCCGGCGTGGTCGACGACGGGGGCGTGGACGCCGGCACGCCCTGGTTCGCGATGGAGTACGTCGACGGCTGGCCGCTCGACCGGTACTGCGACGCGCGCCGGCTCGGCGTGGCGGCGCGGCTCGCGCTCGTCGAGCAGGCGTGCGAGGCGGTGGCCTACGCGCACCGCAACCTCGTGGTGCACCGCGACCTCAAGCCCTCGAACCTGCTCGTCACGGCCGACGGGGACGTCAAGCTCCTCGACTTCGGCATCGCCAAGCTGCTCGCAGACGACGCGGAGGGCGCCGGCGCGGCGACGGGCGGCACGGGAGTGGGGCTGACCGAGGCCGGTGTGCGCCTGCTGACGCCCGAGTACGCCGCCCCCGAACAGGCGCGCGGCGAGCCGGTGACCACGGCCACCGACGTCTATGCGTTAGGCGTCGTGCTCTACGAGCTGCTCGCGGGGCGGCGGCCGCATGAACTGCCCTCCCGTGTGCCCCGCGGCGGCGCCGGTTACGGAAGATCCCTCGGCGCCGCCGCGGGGCCCGACGCCGACTGGCACCCGACGCGCCCGTCCGCGGCGGCCGCGCGCGCCCGCGCGGGTCACTCCGCCGCTGCGGTCGCCGCCGCCCGTGGCACCACGCCCGACCGGCTGCGTCGTCAGCTCGCCGGCGACCTCGATACCATCGTCCTCAAGGCGCTCGACCCCGACCCCGAGCGGCGCTACGCCTCGGCCGCCGAGTTGCTCGACGACCTGCGGCGCCACCGCACGGGGTTCCCCGTCCGCGCGCGGCCGGACAGCCCGGCGTACCGGGCGCGCGCCTTCGTCCGCCGCAACGGCTGGGGCGTCGCCGCGGCGACGGGCCTGTTCGCACTGTTGGCGGGCACCGCGACCGTGACCAGCGTCCAGCAGGCGCGCACGCGGCAGGCGCTCGCGCGGGCCACGGCCGAGGCGGCCAAGGCGCGGCAGGTCACGCGCTTCGTGACCGCGCTTATCCGCGACGCCGACCCGTACCGGACCGGCGCGGCCGGGCCCGCGGCGGCGGGCGTCGGATCGGACGAGCGCCTGGGGCTCGGCGCCGAGCGGCTGGAGCGGGAGCTGGCGCGGCAGCCCGCGGTGCGCGCCGAACTGCTCCACACGTTAGGAGCCGTCGCGCTGAGCCTCGGCCGCTACGACCAGGCCGACACGCTGCTCCGGCGCGCCCTCGCGACGCGGCGGCAGCTCGTGGGCGCGCGGGCCGGCCCCGACGCCGAACTCGCGGGCGTCCTGCACGACCTCGGTGTCAGCCGCCGCCTCCGGAGCGACCTGCGCGGGGCGGACACGCTGCTCGGCCGGGCGCTGGCGATTCGCGCCGCGCTCCCGGGCGACCACGACGCCGATCTGGATGCAACGCGATACGAACTCGCCACCGTGTACCGCATCCAGGCGCGGTTCGCCGAGGCCGGGCGCCTGCTCCGCCAGGTAATCGCGAGCCGGCGGCGCACCCCCGGGCCCGCGCTCGCCGACGCCCTCGAGCAGTTCGGCCTGGTCCGGTACGACGTCGGCGACTACGCCGCGGACGAGGCCCTCGCTCGGGAGACGATCGCGATCCGCGAGCGGTGGCTGGGCCCCGAGCATCCCGCGGTGGCCGTGGCGTACCAGCGCCTCGGGACGGTGTTGAACGAGGTCGGCCGGGTGCGCGAGGCGGAGCGCGCGGTGCGGTGGGCGCTCGCGATCCAGCGCCGCCGCCTCCCGGCCGGCCACCCGGACGTGCTCTACACGGAGTCCGAGCTGTCGTGGGTGCTGCTGGCGAAGCGGGAGTACGCGGAAGCCGAGCGGGTCCAGCGCCGCGTGCTCGACACCCGGCGGCGGCTGAACGGGGAGTTCAGCCGGGACGCGGGCGGCAGCTACCTGACCCTCGGCACCATCCTGCAGCTCCGGCGCGACGCCGCTGGGGCCGCGGACGCGCTGCGGCACGCCGTGGCCTCGTTTACGGCCGCCCTCGGCCCCGACCACCCGCTAGTGCGCCGGGCACTCGAGACGCTCGCCGTCGTCGAGGCGCAGCGCGGGCGCGAGACCGCCGCCCTCGACGCCGTGGCGAGCGTCCGGAAGGCGCGGTACGAGCCGGCGTCGGCCGCGCCGGCGCGGGGCGCGACTGCCCCCGCGCCCGAGCCGCCCGGGCGGGACGCGCAGCTCCTCGCCGCCCTGGCGTCGCTGCTGCGGGCCGACGGCGACTGCCGGCGTGCCGGACCCCTCGCCCGGCGGGCGCTGGCCGCGTATACGGCGCGGCACCCGGGCGCGCCGCCCGGCGACGCGGGCCTCGTCCAGCTGCGCGCGGGGGTTGCGGCGTGCGAGCAGGCGCGGCGCGCAAGGCGCTGACGCCGCGCGCGGCGGATCACAGCACCCGGACCGCGGCCGAACGCGACGCCGGGCACTTCGTCGCGCAAACGCCCGGGTCGGGGGTGTCTCACGTCTCGCGGCGGGTGCCCGCCACCGCTCAGGAGAGCGCTGCCCGGGACACAGCCGGGCTCATCCGCTCCGAGATGCGGCGTACTCGTGGCGCGGGTGACGGGCGACCATACGTTCTGCGAGGTCCGATCCGTCACCGTGGGCGGACATGCACAAGCTCGCCACTGCGACTAAGAGGTCGTTCGCATCGACCCCGTCGCGGACCTGGCCGGCCGCGGCGGCCGCTTCGAGGAGGGGAGCGAGGGCGGGACGCAGCCGTTGGTCGAAGTACGCCGGTAAGCTGTCGAACGCCGGATCGCCCGAGTGCAGCACCTTGGCGAGCCCGCGCTTGGTGGCAACGAACGCCGTGTATCGCTGCACCCAATGCGCCAGCGCTTCGAACGGCTCGTGCTCGGCCGCGACGGTCCGCGCGGCGTCCGCGCAGGCGTCGATCTCACGACGGAACACGGCGGCGATCAAGTCCGAGCGCTGCGGGAAATGTCGGTACACCGTGCCGATGCCAACGCCGGCCTGTTCCGCGATTTCGCGCACCGGCGCATCCACGCCGGAGGCGGCAAACACCGCCTTGGTTGCCTGCGGCAACGCATCGAGGTTGCGCCTGACTGTTCCGTATCGGCCAAGCTAACGCGGCGGAGCTGAGCTTCGATCCAAGCGCACAGGAGATGACCATGCCGGATCCACGCCTCGCCCGGATCACCGGGGCCAATCGGGGGGTCCGCTTTCATGTCGCGAAGGCACTCGCGGCGCGCGGAGCCACCGTGCTGCTCGGGTCGCGCGATCTCGCGAGGGGCGAGGCGGCGGCCCAAGCGATCGGGCCGGGCGCCATCGCGCTCCAACTCGACGTGACGGACCGGGCGTCGATTGCCGCCGCGGCGGAGCGCGTCGGCTCGGAGTTCGGCCGCCTCGATCTGCTCGTCATCAACGCCGCGATCTCGAACACCCGAAAGCAGCAACTCGGCCCGTCCCTCCAAGAGTACGCGAAGCTGAGCCTCGCCAGCAACGCGGCCCTCGAGTCGGTCGAAGACGGTGCTCGTGAAGTGGTGCGCGTGGCCCTGCTCGGCCCGGCCGGTCCGTCGGGCACCTTCACGCGCTGGGAAAACACGACGATCCCGTGGTGACGCGGTGGTGAGGCGGTCTCCGACGTCGTGCGCCAAGCCGGGACGCGGCTCGCGCGCCTGGCGGTCGCGCCCGCGAACCGGGGCGCCCGCCGCCTGTTCGAGTGTCGCGGGCCTAACGTCAGCCGGCACGAGATGACGCCCCGCGCCGACGCAGGTGCCCGACCCGGCCGGTGCCTCCACTCAGCGTCTCGGGCCGACACGCACCGTCGGTTCTGCGGGAGCCGGCCGCGTCTCTCGGCCGTTAGGCCATCTTGCAGCCGCGACGAGTTCCGACGCCGCGGAGGGCCGTCGGCCGTGCTGCCCCGAAACTCACGCCGGCGTGAGACGCTGACACGCCGGGCCGGCGGTACATCAGGCGCAGAACACGGGGGTTTCTGTTCGTGAGCGGCGCAACGCGACGGCGGGGCGACCCGACGGGTCGCGGCATTCGACCGGGCCCGGCCTCGGAACGTTAGGCGGCCCGTGCTCGCCGTCCGACACCGCGCCTGAAACCGCGGCCGCCGCCGGCCCGTAGCACCCCGCGGCGGCGCCGTCGGCCGCCGCTCCACGCACACCCGCGCGCCGGCGCGCGGGGCCACCTCGCTCCGCCCAGTCTCCGTGCGCATTCCGCCGTTCGCCGCGCTCTTGCTCGGCCTCGGGGCCGCCTCGACGTCCGCCGCCCAACCCGCGCCGCCGCGTGCCCCCCAACCCGCGCCCGTCGGTCCGGTCGCGCACGCCGCCGCCAACCCGCCCGCATCGCTCGACAGCGTCGCGCGGGGGCACTACGCGCGCTACGTGGGCCAGTACACGCTCGCCGACAGCGCGGGCGGCCCCGACACGCCGCTGCGCGTGTTCGAGCAGGGCGGCGGGCTGTCGGGGCAGCTGCGGGCGAATGCGCCGACGCGCCTCGTGCCCTCGGGCCCGGACGCGTTCCACCCGGACGCGGCGCCCGAGTTCACGCTCACGTTCGCCGTCGAGCGCGGGCGGGCCGTGGCTGTCACCGTCCGCGGGCCCGGCGTACGCCTGCGCGGCCCGCGCGACGCGCGCCCGGCGGCTGCTCCGACGGTCACCCCGGCAGCCGCCGAGACCCCGACCGGTGGCGCGCTATACGCCGCGGTCGCCCGGCTGGACAGCCTGCTCTTCGACGCGAGCTACGTGCGGTGCGACACCGCGGCGGTCGAGGCCCTGCTCGCCGACGACGTGGAGTTCTACCACGACCTGACCGGCTTCCACGCGGGCCACCAGGTGCGCGACGATTTCCGGCGGCTCGCCGCGAACTGCCCGCGCGCGCAGGGCATCGCGCGGGTGCTCGTGCCGGGGAGCCTGCGCGTGTACCCGATCCGCGACTACGGGGCGGTCGAGGCGGGCGAGCACCGCTTCGTGCGGCGCGACGGCGCGCCGGGCGGGGGCGCCCGCTTCGTCCACCTCTGGCGCCAGCAGCCCGACGGGCGGTGGCGGCTCGCCCGCGTGCTCAGCTTCGACCACCGCCCCGAGGCCCCCGAGGCGGCGTCCCCCGCGCCGGCGTCTCCCGCGCCGGCCGGCGCGGGACCGTCGGGGCCGTAACCGCCGGACGCGTCGGCCCGCAACCGTCGTTTCTGGGAGTCGTCGCGTCGACACACGCGGCCAGCTTCGGTCGTAGCCGGTTCGCGTCGCGAAATCCGGTACCACAAACAACGTCCCGCCCGCGCCGACGCCGACGAGTTCCCGGACGCCGCCGTGCACGACGCAGCAGTCGGACGTAGCGCGCCGGTGGGCGGCGGCATGACGCGCGTGCGGCGTCGGTGCGCTCGGGCGTTGTAGCCCGACGGCCGCGGTCGAGGTGACGCCCGCACCATCGCCCGAATTTCACTTGGACACCGGCGCTCGACGCCTCTCCGCATGGCAGGAGCGACGTCGCCGGGGCGTCTACCGCGTGATGAACCGACCCCTCGTCAGCGATGAGCGACGAACCGCGGCTTCCATCACCGCGGGGCCGCGGCACCCCGGTACGACGACGCCATAGTCCCGCGCGCTTCGGTCGGGATCACTTCGTCCCGCTGACCTGCCCGCGTTCGGAACGGTCCGTGGCCGAACGTCGATTGCACGCTGCCGGATCGCCCACACGTCGAGACGCCGGAACGCTGGACACGTCGTGAACGGCAGTCGACCGGTCGGCCCACTCGGCCGTCATTCGGCGTTCGTCAATCCCCCGCCATCGGCGCCGGCGTCGGGGTGGCGCCGAACCCCCGCGCCCGCCCCGACCCGCTGCCCGCGAGCGCGCGCCACCACACGCGGGCGGACGCCGCGAGCACGACGAGCACCGCGGCGAGGAAGAAGCCGGCGACCGCCGCGTCCAGGTAGTCGTTGCCGATCATCCGCCGCGCCGCGGCCGCCGACGCGACGCCAGCGGGGAGCGCGCCCCCGCCCGCGACGGCAGCGCCTAACGTTCGCGCGTGCGCGAAGAAGCCGAGCTTCGGGTCGGCGGAGAAGAGCTTCGTGAGCCCCGTCGTGAACGTGACGACGAGCAGCCAGGCGAGCGGCGCGAGCATGACCGGCATCCAGCGCGCCTTGCCCATGCGGACGATCACCGTCGTCCCGACGCACAGCGCGACGGCGGCGAGCAGCTGGTTGGCGATGCCGAAGAGCGGCCAGAGCGAGTTGATCCCGCCGAGCGGGTCGCTCACGCCCTGGTAGAGAAAATGGCCCCAGGCGGCGACGAAGAGCAGGCTCGCGAGCACCGCGCCCGGCGTCCACGACACGCGGCGCATCGGCGCCCACGCGTGCCCCGCGAGGTCCTGGAGCATGAAGCGCCCGACGCGCGTGCCCGCGTCGAGCGTCGTGAGGATGAACAGGGCCTCGAACATGATCGCGAAGTGGTACCAGAGCGCCATCGCCGTCCGGCCGCCGAGCACCCCGCTGAACAGGTGCGCCATGCCGACCGCGAGCGACGGCGCGCCGCCGGTGCGCGAGAGGAGCGTGTGCTCGCCCACCTGCCGCGCGAGCGCGTCGAGCTCCGCCGGGCTCACCGCGAAGCCCCAGGTCGCGATCTTCGCGGCCGCGCTCGCGGCCGTGGCGCCGAGCACGCCGGCGGGGGCGTTGATCGCGAAGTAGACGCCCGGGGTGAGCACGCACGCGCCGACGAGCGCCATCACGGCGACCAGCGACTCCGTGAGCATCGCGCCGTAGCCGACGAGCGGGGCGTCGGTCTCCCGGTCGAGGAGCTTGGGCGTGGTGCCGCTCGCGATCAGCGCGTGGAACCCCGAGATCGCGCCGCAGGCGATGGTGATGAAGACGAACGGGAACACCCTGCCCGCGAACACCGGCCCCGTGCCGTCGACGAAGCGCGTCACCGCGGGCATCGCGAGCGGCGGGTGCGCGACGACGATCCCGAGCGCGAGCGCGACGACGACCCCGATCTTCACGAACGCGCTCAGGTAGTCGCGCGGGGCGAGCAGCAGCCACACCGGGAGCACGCTCGCCGCGAAGCCGTAGCCCATGAGGATGAAGGCGAGCGCGGGCTTGGAGAGCGTGAAGAGCGGGGCGAGCGCCGGGCTGCCGGCGACGGCGCGGCCGGCCCAGAGCGCGGCGGCGAGGAGGACGAGCCCCATCGCGGTCGCCTCGAGCACGCGCCCGGGCCTCGCCCAGCGCAGGTAGCCGCCCATCAGGAGCGCGATCGGGATCGTCAGCGCCACGGTCACCGTCCCCCACGGCGACTCGGCGAGCGCGTTCACCACCACGAGCGCGATGACCGAGATCAGCACGACCATGATGCCGAGCACGGCGAGCTGCGCGGCGAGCCCGGCGACCGGGCCGATCTCGTCGCGGGCCATCTGGCCTAACGACGCGCCGTCGCGGCGGAGCGAGGCGCAGAGGATGACGAAGTCCTGCACCGCGCCCGCGAGCGCGACGCCGACGATCAGCCAGAGCGCGCCCGGCAGGTAGCCGAACTGCGCGGCGAGCGTCGGGCCGACGAGGGGGCCGGGGCCGGCGATCGCCGCGAAGTGGTGGCCGAAGACGACCCAGCGGTTGGTCGGCACGTAGTCGCGCCCGTCGGCCAGCCGGTGCGCCGGCGTCGGCCGGTCGGGGTCGAGGGCGAAGAGCCCGCGGGCGATCGCGCGGCCGTAGAACCGGTACGCGACGAGGTAGGTGCAGACGGCGGCCGTGACGAGCCACGCGGCGTTGACGGGCTCGCCACGCGCGAGGGCGACGACGGCGAACGCGGCTGCGCCGAGCAGGGCGACGGCGAGCCAGAGGAGGGCGCCCGGGAGGGCGCGTGCGGTGGGGCGGCGCATGGCCGAACGTTACGAGCGGGACGGCCGCGTCAAGTGCTGGAAGGGGGTCCGGACCGGGGGTTACCTTCCGCCTCCCCCCGACCCGGTCCGCCCCGGGGGGCCCGCGGGGGAGTGCCCCGCCACGCCCAGGAGCCGCGCCCCATGCCCACGACTGTCACGCTCATCCCCGGCGACGGCATCGGCCCGAGCATCGCCGACGCCACGGTCCGCGTCCTCGAGGCCGCAGGCGCCGACCTCGACTACGACGTCCAGGTCGCCGGGCAGGCCGGCGTCTCGCGCTACCACGACCCGATCCCCGACGCGACCCTCGACTCGATCCGGCGCACGCGCCTCGCCCTCAAGGGGCCGCTCGAGACGCCGGTGGGCGAGGGGTTCCGCTCGGTGAACGTCGCGCTGCGCAAGACGTTCGACCTGTACGCGAACGTGCGCCCGGCGCACGTGATGCTCCGCGGCGGCCGCTTCGACAAGGTCGACACGGTGCTCGTGCGCGAGAACACCGAGGGGCTCTACATCGGAGTCGAGCACTACATCAAGATCGGCAACGACCCGAAGGCGGCGGCGGAGTCGACGCTCGTCATCACGCGCTACGGGTCGGAGCGGATCATCCGCTACGCGTTCGAGTACGCCGTGGCGCACGGGCGCCAGAAGGTCACGCTCGTGCACAAGGCGAACATCCTCAAGTTCTCGCAGGGGCTCTTCCTCGACGTCGGCAAGGAGATCGCGCGCGAGTACGAGGGGCGCATCGCCTTCGACACGCAGATCATCGACGCGATGGCGATGAAGCTCGTCATCGCCCCCGAGCAGTTCGACGTGATCGTGACGACGAACATGTTCGGCGACATCCTCTCGGACCAGATCTCGGGGCTCGTCGGCGGGCTGGGGCTCGCGCCCGGGGCGAACATCGGCGAGGGGGCGGCGATCTTCGAGGCGGTGCACGGGACCGCGCCCGACATCGCCGGAAAGAACGTCGCCAACCCGGGCGCGCTCGTCCTCGCGGCGGCGATGATGCTCGACCACATGGGGCAGAAGGAGCGCGGCGACCGCATCCGCGACGCCTTCGAGGCGCAGGTGCGCGAGGGGCGCGTGCTCACGCGCGACCTCGGCGGCACGGCCGGCACCGACGAGTTCACGAACGAGCTCGTCGCGCGCGTGCGCGGCTGACCCCGTTCTGTTAGGCACCGACCCGTCAGGCCCCGTCCCGTGGCGCTCCGCGTCTTCCACGTCTCCGACCTGCACTTCGGCCGCCCGGCCGTCCCGGCGCAGGTCGAGGCGCTGGAGCGGCTCGTCGAGCGGGAGCGCTACGACGTCGTGGCCGTCTCGGGCGACCTCACGCAGCGGGCGCGCTCGGGGGAGTTCCAGCGCGCGGCGGTGTTCCTGCGCGACGCGGGGCGGGTGAGCCACACGATCGTCGTCCCCGGCAACCACGACGTGCTCTGGTGGAAGGCGCCGTTAGGCATCGGCGACGACGCGGAGATGTACGCCAACTACCGCGACTACGTCTCCGCGGACCTCGAGCCGGTGCTGCGCGTGCCGGGCGCCCCCGGGGCGGTCTTCGTCGGGCTCAACACCGCGCAGGGCGTGCTCCCGCAGACGCTGACCTGGAACGTGCGCGACATCTCGATCATCGGCCACCTGCGCCGCTCGCAGGTCGAGCGCGCGGGGGCGGAGTTCGCCGCCGCGCCCGCGGGCGACTACCGCGTGGTCGTCATGCACCACAACCCGGTCATGGGCGAGCTGTCGCAGCGGCACGGGCTCAAGCACACCCGCCGGGTGTTAGGCGCGTTCGCCGAGATCGGCACGGACCTCGTGCTCTGCGGGCACGACCACCAGGAGGCGGTGCACGAGGTGGAGACCACAAAGAAGGGGACGATCGTGTCGACGGCGGGCACGGTGAGCAACCGCTCGCGCGGCGGGCGCCCGTCGTCGGCGAACGTGCTGACGCTGCGCGCGGACGGGATCGACATCACGACCCTCGTCTGGTCGCAGGCGGCGCGCGACTTCGTGCCCGGGCCGCAGCGGTCGTTCGTGCGGTGACCGCGCGATGACGATGCGGACGCTGCAGTTCGAACTCGCGCTCCCGGCCGAGCGGCGGCCGGCGCCGGCGCCCGTTCCGCCGCCCCCGAGGCGTCCCACGCCGGCCGAGGCCGACGCGCTCCTCGCGCGGCTGCGCGGGCTCGGGCTGCGCGGGATCGACCGCCTGCGCTTCACGCGCAACCGCACGGTGATGGTCAGCTTCAGCGGCGGCGAGCTCCGCGTCCACGAGGGCTACCGCGACGGGCCGGCCGAGGTGCTGCGCGCGGTCGTGGGCTTCGTATGCGGGCGCACGCGGGCCGAGCGGCGGACGGCGCGCGAGGCGATCCTCGCGCACCAGATCGTCCGGCCGGCGGGGTCGGCCCCACGGCGGCGCGAGCGTGCGCGCCCCGAGGACGAGCCGGCGATCGCCCAGCTGCGGCGCTTCCACGCGCACTACAACCGGGTCTACTTCGGCGGCCGGCTCAAGGCGGTCCCGATCCGGCTCTCGGCCCGCATGCGCACGCGGCTCGGCCATTACACGGCGGCCGCGCCCACGGGCGACCCGGCGGAGATCGTCATCGGCAGCGCGCACATCCGCCGGCACGGCTGGGAGGAGGCGCTGCACACGCTGCTGCACGAGATGGTGCACCAATGGCAGGACGAGGCCGGGCACCCGGTCGACCACGGGGCGACGTTCCGGGCGAAGGCGCGCGAGGTCGGCATCACGGCGAGCGCGCGGCGGCACATGGTGCCGCGCCGGCCGCGCGCCGGCGTGCGCGAGCTGGCGCCGCCGCTCCCGCACGGGCGTCCGCTGCCGCAGACGATCGGCCTGCGCGCGGCCCGCGAGGAGTAGTCGGGAGGGAGAAGGGGCGGCGCGGGGGGCTAGATTTCCCGCGTCTCTCTCCTCATCGCGAACATGGCCACCGAGATCGCCCCCGAGCGGACGTCCGCCGCGACGCCCGAGTCCGACACGTCCGACGTCGAGCAGTACCTCGCCTCGCCCGAACAGCGCCCGACGGCGGGCGACCTGTTCAACATCGACGCCGCGCTCACCGAAGAGGAGCGCGCGGTGCGCGACTCCGTGCGGCGCTTCGTCGACGAGGAGGTGCTGCCGATCATCGGCAAGCACTACGTCGAGGGGACGTTCCCGCGGCACCTCATCCCGAAGATGGGCGAGCTCGGGGTGTTCGGCGCAAACCTGCCCGAGGAGTACGGCTGCGCGGGGCTGAACAACGTGCAGTACGGGCTCATCATGCAGGAGCTCGAGCGCGGCGACTCGGGGATCCGCTCGTTCGCCTCGGTGCAGGGCGCGCTCGTCATGTACCCGATCTACGCGTTCGGCTCGGAGGCGCAGCGGCGGGAGTGGCTGCCGAAGATGGCGACGGGCGAGACCATCGGCTGCTTCGGGCTGACGGAGCCGGACTACGGGTCGAACCCGGCCGGGATGATCACGGTCGCGCGCGAGCAGGCGGACGGATCGTTCGTGCTGAACGGCGCGAAGATGTGGATCACGAACGGCTCGGCCGCGCAGGTCGCGGTCGTCTGGGCCAAGACCGTGCGCCACGGCGAGACCGCGGTCGGCGACGACAAGACGATCCGCGGCTTCGTCGTCCCGACGGACCTGCCGGGGTTCCGCGCGCGCGACCAGAAGGGGAAGCTCTCGCTCCGCGCGTCGGACACGAGCGAGCTCACGTTCGAGGACGTGCGGCTGCCGGCGGACGCGATCCTGCCGAAGTCGGGCGGGCTCAAGAGCCCGCTCATGTGCCTGACGCAGGCGCGCTACGGGATCTCGTGGGGCGCGTTGGGCGCCGCGATCGCCTGCTTCGAGGAGGCGACGGCGTACGCCAAGACGCGCGTCATGTTCGACCGGCCGATCGGCGGGTTCCAGATCCAGCAGGTGCGCCTCGCCGACATGCTCACCGAGATCACCAAGGGGCAGCTGCTCTCGCTGCACCTCGGCCGGTGCAAGGACGCGGGGACGTTCACGCCGACGATGGTCTCGCTCGCGAAGCGCAACAACGTGTCGATCGCGACCGACGTCGCGCGCGAAGCGCGGCGGCTGTTAGGCGGGAACGGCATTCTGGCCGAGTACGCGAGCATGCGGCACATGGCCAACCTGGAGAGCGTGTACACGTACGAGGGAACGCACGACGTGCACTCGCTCATCCTCGGGCAGGCGATCACGGGGCTGAACGCGTTCAAGTGACAGACGCCGGGCTCGCCCGGCGTCTGTCATCCTGAGGAGCGACGCGACGAAGGATCGTTATCCCGGCACGCTGTCGTCCCGAGCGGAGCGAGGGACCTGGCGTCCGACGTGACGGGGCCGGGGTGCCCCCGCCGGTGGCCGCCGGGTGAGACCGTCGCGCCGCGCGGGCGGCGGCGGCGCGGGGCGCTCCGCGCGCTCGACGACGCACGGCCCAGGGGGCGTCGCGAGGGCGGGTGATGGGTGGGCCGCGACGTCGACGCGCGCTCCGGCCCCGCGCCGCCGTCCGCGCCAGGCTTGGTCGGATGGGCGGGCGAGGGCGTTCCGTGTTATCTGCGGCCGGCGTTGCGGATGATTGCGACGTCCGGGTCGCGGGCGAGTTCGCGGCGCCAGAAGACCGTGTAGTCGTAGTTCCGGTTGATCAGGCGGTTGTACGGGACGTCGGCCTCGCGCGCGAGCGCGAGGCGGCGGGGCGGGGCGGCGCGGAGGGCGTCGGCGTAGGCGCCTAACGCGAAGAAGAGCTCCGAGTTGGTCAGGAGGAAGCGGCGCGCGGCGCGCTGTTCCTCCGCGGGCGTCCACGGCACGCCGGGGATCGCGGCCGGAGCGGCGCCGCGCCAGACGCTCGTGTCGCCGGTCAGGCGGAGCCAGCGCGCCTCGACCGTGCGGTACCACTCGCGCTCGTCGGCGCCGCCCAACAGCGAGTCCTGTTCCTCGACGAGGTGGCGGGCGTAGGCGGCGCGCCCCGCGCCCGACCGGTCGGCGGCGAGCGGGCCGGTGGCGCCGAGCCGGCGGGCGAGGGCGGTGTCGGCGGCGGCCGCGATGCGGGCGGCGCCGGCCCAGTCGCCGGCCGCGGCGCGGCGCGCGGCGCGGGCGCGCAGGGCCTCGTGGCTCGCGCCCGTGTCGGCCGCGGCCGACACCGCGGCGAGCACGGAGTCGGGCGCCATGATGTGGAGGAAGTAGCGCCGGGCGTCGGGGTCGAGCTGCGGTTCGGAGAAGGCGCGCGACCACTGGCCGCGGCGCAGGGCGAGGCGCATCCGCATCGCGGCGACCGCCGGGCTCGGCGTCAGGACGGCGGCCTGGGCGTCTGCGTCCGCCCACCGCTCGGCGCGGATGAGTAGCGCGAGCCGGAGGGCGCCCCAGAGCGGGGTCGGCGCCTCGGGCGCGGCGGGGAAGGCGGCGGGGAGCGCGCCGCTCGTGGTATCGCCTAACGCGACCCGCAGCAAGCGCTCCTGCGCGTTGACCGCCCACGCGGCCGGGCGGGCGTCCTGCGCGGCGCGCCACTCGGCGTCCCACCGTGCGCGCGGGAAGGCGCCGGTGCGGCAGGCGTCCGCGTCGCAGTCGAACGTGTGGAAGACGAATGCGGAGCGGAGCAGGGGGTCGGTGATCCGGGCGAGCACGGCGGCGTTCGGGGCGAAGCCGGTGTCGAGCAGGTAGTACATCTCCGTTAGCACGCGCCCGCGGTGCCGCGGGTACTCGGCCAGCAGCGTCGCCCACGCGGCGGCCGAGTCGCCGGCGAGTCGGTCGGCGCGCACGCTGGTGAGGCGCACGAGCTCGGCGAGCGGGTGCGTCGGGTACGCGGCGAGCCAGGCGGCGTAGTCGCGGCGGAGCGCGCGGCGTGCGGCGCGGCCGGCGACGGTCGTGTCGGGTTCGTCCCAGCCGTTGCCGACGAGCGCGCGCGTGCGCTCCTGGAGGGCCACGAAGCGGAGCGATGGGAGGCGGGGAGAGTTCGTGAGGCGTTCGGCGGCCGCGGCGAGGTCGGCGCGCGACATGCGCCGGAGCGCCGCGGCCTCGCCGAGCGCCGCCGGGAGTGAGTCGGTGGGGACGGGGTTGGGGACGCGCGCCGTCTGCGCGCGGCGCCACGCGCGCACCACGGCCCGGGACGCCGATATGCTGTCGTACTGCAACGAAACGTGCGGCGTGTCGCGCGGGCCGGGGGGCGCGGCGAAGAAGCGCGCGAGCAGCGGCCCGTCGGACGCGGCGAGCTCGGGGCGCAGCTCGAGGTACTCGACGGCCCGCTGGACGACGGGCTGTTCGAGCTGCGCGCGCCCTGCGGGCATGTCGAGCGAGCGCTCGACGAGGGCACGCGCCGTCGCGGCGGCCCGGTCGAGCGCGCCGGCGCGCAGCGCGGCCGTCAGGGCGTCCGTCGTGAGTCGCGGCGGCGTCGAGTCGTCGAGGTCGACGCCCCCCGCCCAGCCGCTGCGCTCGGTGTAGACGCGCAGGAGGTCATCGTACTCGTCGCGCCGCGCCGGGTCGGCGCTGTCGGCGAGGAGCGCGGGCGCGAGAAAGTTGAAGCGGAACACGTCATCGCCCGCGTACGCCGCGCCGTCGTCCTGCCCCACGGTGTTGTCGATGAGGGCGCCGAGGTCGAGGTACGGCTGGTAGATGTCGGGCGCCCACCCGCCGCCGCAGGCGCAGGCGGGGGCGGCCGACCATGCCGCGCCGGCGGCGACGCCGAGCACCGCGAGCAGCGCCGCCGCGCGGCGGCGCGGGGCGCCTAACGTTTCGCCGAGTCGGGCGAGGCGACGAGCGACGTCCACGGCTGTCCTCCCGGAAAGACCCAGAGTCCACGGTACCACGGCGAGCGCGCGAGGCCCGGCGCGAGGGCGAACCACGCGCGGTGGTGCGTCAGCCGCGTGCCGCCGTCGCCCGACCGGAGCACGCGCTCGAACGCGCCGACGCCGAGCCGGAAGGGGAGGCCGGCGCGGTCGAGGTGTGCGGCGAGGCGCGCGGCCGCGGCCGGCGAGGGCTCGCCGCCGCCGCCGCTAGCGAACAGGTCGAACACCTGCACGATGTGCCCGCTGACGACGCCGCGAAAGTACGTGCCGTAGTCGCGCTGTGCCACGTGGGCGACGAGGCTCGTGATCCACACCTCACGCCCGGCCAGCGCGCCCGCGCGCAACCGGCGCACGACCGCCGCCCAGCGCGCGAGGCGGCGCACGGGGCAGTCGTAGTCGAGTTGCACCTCCCGCACGTCGGTGCCGGTCGCGGCGACGAGGCGGAGCAGCTCGCGCAGCGCGTGGTCGAGCTGCAGCGCGATCGCGCTGTCGGAGGCCGCGAGCCAGGCGGCGTGCATGCGGTCGTCGACGCGGACGACGACGGCGAGTGGCGCACCCGCGAGCGGCCGGGGCGAGAGGGCGAGCCGCTGGCGCACGCCGCCGTCCGCGCCGCCTTCCCACCACACGGTGCTGACCCAGAGGCCGGGGCGGAGCGTCGGGCGCGTGGCGTGCGCCGTCTGCCAGCGCGCGAGGTCGGCCGCGCTCCAGATCCACTGCCCGTCGGCGCGTGTGGAGGGGAGAAGCGGCGCTTCGCGGCGGCACGCGCCCGCGCCGACCACGGCCGTGGTGAGCCCGACGGTCACCCACCCGCGCACCGGCCGGAACCGTTTCGACCGCCGATTCACTCTCTTGAACACTGTTCGGCGCCGGGCGATCTTCCGCCGGCTACCATGTGAAATCCTTCACAAGCTCTTCAGGTCTGAGCTTTTCAAGAGAGGTCGCGGTGAAGATTGCCGTCTGCATCAAGCGCGTCCCGGTCATGGAGGTGAAGTTCGCGATCGGCAAGGACGGCGCGAGCGTCGACGAGACCGGGCTCAAGTATGACGTGAACGACTTCGACCTGTGGGCGGTCGAGGCCGCGCTGCAGTTGAACGAGAAGAACGCGCCCGGCGAGGTCACCGTCGTCTCGCTCGGCCCCGACGCGGCGGCGGAGCAGCTGCGTAAGGCGCTCTCGATGGGGGCGGACAGGGCCGTGCTCCTCAAGGCCGACAAGCAGCCGGCGGACGGCTTTGCCGTGGCCGAGGCGCTCGCCGCGGAGCTCAAGGGCGGGAACTACGACGTGATCTTCTTCGGCAAGAAGTCGATCGACTCGGACGCGCAGACGGTCGGCCCGATGGTCGCCGAGCTGCTCGACCTGCCGTGCGTGACGAGCGTGTTCAAGCTCGACATCGCGGGCGGGAAGGGGACGGCGATGCGCGCGCTCGAGGGGGCGGCCGAAGTGCTCGAGTTCCCGCTGCCGGCGGTGATCACGGTCGACGAGGGGCTCAACAAGGAGCGCCTGCCGTCGCTCAAGGGGATCATGGCGGCGAAAAAGAAGCCGCTCGAGACGAAGCCCGCGCAGCTCGGGTCCGCGGCGGTGACGGTCGCAAGGATGGAGCTGCCGCCGGAGCGCGGGGCGGGGCGGATCGTCGGGCAGGGCGCGGCCGCGGTGCCGGAGCTCGTGAAGCTCCTGCAGAGCGAAGCGAAGGTGATCTGAGCCGCGCGGCGGCGCGGATCATCCCGAGCGAAGCGAAGAATTCCTCTAGCTGAGATTATAGACATGGCGAACGTGTTCGCATTCGTGGAGTCCCGGCACGGCGAGGTGCGCAAGGCGGGGCTGGAAGCGGTGAGCGCGGCGCGCCTGCTCGCCGACCAGACGGGGGGCGGGGACGTGCACGCGCTGATCGCGGGGGCGCCGGGCGTTGCCGGGCAGGCGGGGCGGCTGGCCGAGGTCGGGGCCGACGTGGTGCTCGTCGTCGAGCACCCGGCGCTCGACCTCTACAACCCCGAGGCGGTGTCGGCGACGGTCGCCGAGCGTATCAGGAACGGCGGCTACCGCGCCGCGGTGTTCTCGGCCACGTCGCAGGGCAAGGACCTGAGCCCGCGGGTCGCGGCCAAGCTGCGCGCGCCGCTCGCGCCCGACGCGATCGCGCTCGCGGTCGAGGGGGACGCGATCGTCGTCCGGCACCCGATGTACACGGGCAAGGTCATCGGCTCGCTCCGAATCACGGCGTCGCCCGCGCTGCTCTCGGTGCGGCTCGGCGCGATCCCCGTCACGCCGAACGCAAAGGCGGGGCGCGTGGAGCCAGTGCAGCCGGCGACCGACCCCGCCGCGGCGCGCGTCAAAGTCGTCGAGATGAAGGAGGGAAACACCGGCAAGATCGACCTCGGCGAGGCGCCGGTGATCGTCGCCGGCGGCCGCGGGCTCAAGAGCGCCGACAACTTCAAGCTCGTCGAGCAGCTCGCCGACTCGTTCGGCAACGCGGCCGTGGGTGCGACGCGCGCCGTCACCGACGAGGGGTGGCGGCCGCACTCGGAGCAGATCGGGCAGACGGGGCGCGTGGTGAGCCCGGAGCTCTACGTCGCGGTCGGCATCTCGGGGGCGATCCAGCACCTGGCCGGGATGCGCACGTCGAAGACGATCGTCGCGATCAACAAGGAC
Organism: Gemmatimonadetes bacterium T265; assembly: GCA_019973575.1. Taxonomy (NCBI): domain Bacteria; kingdom Pseudomonadati; phylum Gemmatimonadota; species Gemmatimonadetes bacterium T265. Next base: position 505,457 of record BPUI01000001.1, on the reverse strand, counting down.
AAGGAGGCCCCGATCTTCAAGGTGGCCGACTACGGGATCGTGGGCGACGTGTTCGAGGTCGTGCCGGCGCTGGCCGACGCGGTGAAGCAGGCGAAGGCGCAGGGCTGACGGCCGACGATGCCTAACACGACATCGTTCCTCGGCATCCTGCTGATCGTCCTCGGCGGCTGGGGCTACACGCAGTCCGCGACGCGGAGCCCGATGGCGCTCATCCCGTCCGTGCTCGGCGTGCTCTTCCTCGCGCTCGGCATCGCGGCCGGGCGTGAGGAATGGCGCAAGCACGCGATGCACGCGGCGGCGGCGCTGTCGCTCGTCGGGCTCGTCGCCGGGCTCGGGCCGGTGATGATGGGCGGCACGAACCGCTTCCCGCCGGCGATGATCCGTTCGACCGTCGCGATGAGCGTGCTGTGCGGGGCGTTCCTCGTGCTCGCGGTGCGGTCGTTCATCGCGGCGCGGCGGGGGCGGACGGCGGGCCCGGTCTGAGCGAGATGGACTGAGCGAGATGGACTGAGGGGATGGCTGGCGAAATCGTGGCCCGCCCGCGATGCTGCGGGCCATGATGCACACCGTCCTCCGCGCGGCCCTCGCGTCGGCGCTCGCCGCCGGCGCCGGCCGCGCGCAACAACACCCGTCCGGCGAGCGGCCGTGGATGTTCGGGCCGTTCGCGAAGCCCGCCGCGAACCCCGTCCTCGCGCCGAGCAGCGCGGGGGCGTTCCGCTCGCCGATGGGCGACAGCGTCGTACGCTGGGAGGCGTACGCCACGTTCAACCCGGCCGCCGTCGTGCGCGGCGGCCGCGTGTACGTGCTCTACCGCGCGGAGGACTCGAGCGCGGCGACCAAGATCGGCGGCCAGACCTCGCGCATCGGCCTCGCCGAGAGCGGCGACGGGCTGCGCTTCACGCGGCGACCCGCGCCCGTGCTCTACCCCGACCGCGACGCGCAGCAGCACTACGAGTGGCCGGGCGGGGTCGAGGACCCGCGCGTCGTCGAGGCCGAGGACGGGACGTACGTGCTCACCTACACGCAGTGGAACCGCGACGTCCCCCGGCTCGCGGTCGCGACCTCGCGCGACCTCGTGCGGTGGACGAAGCACGGTCCCGCGCTCGCCGACGCAGCGGGCGGGAAGTACCGCGACTTCGAGTCGAAGTCAGGCGCGATCCTGACGCGCCTCGTGCGCGACTCGGCGCGTGGGGAGCGGCTCGTCGCGGCGCGGGTGAACGGGCGCTACTGGATGTACTTCAACGTGCCCGACGTCCTGATCGCGACGAGCGACGACCTCGTGCGCTGGACGCCGATCGAGGACGCGAACGGGCGCCCGCTGAAGGTGCTCTCGCCGCGGCCGGGCTACTTCGACTCGTGGCTCGTCGAGGCGGGCGCGCCGCCGGTGCTCACCGAGCGCGGCATCGTCGTGCTCTACAACGCCGGCAACGACCGCCGCTACGGCGACTCGACCGTGCCTAACAAGGCGTACACCGCCGGGCAGGCGCTCTTCGACGCGCGCGACCCGGTCCGGCTGCTCGAGCGCGCCGGCGCGCCGTTCATCCGCCCGACGGCGCCGTACGAGCGGAGCGGGCAGTACGCGGAGGGGACGACGTTCGTCGAGGGGCTCGTGCCGTTCCGCGGGCGGTGGTACCTGTACTACGGGACGGCGGACTCGCGGGTGGGGGTCGCGGTGTGGGACCCCGCCGCGGGTCGTTAGAGCACGTAGCGCTTGCGTGTAGCAGCCGTGGATTCCCGCGTTCGCGGGAATGACGGCATCGCATGCGTCGTCACCCCCGCGAACGCGGGGATCCATCCCCGCCTCGCGCAAGCGCCAGTCACTCTAGGCGGCGCGCCGCGCGCTCGTACGTCGCGCGCTCACTCCGGCAGCGCGAACGCCACGTACGCGTCCCCCGACTTTGTCCCGAGCTTTCCCCCGCCCGCGGCGATCACCACGTACTGCCGCCCGACGACCGCGTACGTGCTCGCCGTCGCGTACCCGGCCGCCGGCAGCGGCGCCTCCCAGAGTAGCCGCCCGGTCGCCTTGTCGAAGGCGCGGAACTTCTCGTCCGAGGTGGCCGCGATGAACACGAGACCGCCGGCCGTGACGACCGGCCCGCCGTACTGCTCGGTGCCGGTCGGCCCGCCGCGCGCGGCCGACAGCTCCGGGTGGTCGCCGAGCGGGATCCGCCAGCGGTACGCGCCGGTGTTGAGGTCGATCGCGTTCAGCGTCCCCCACGGCGGCTTCACGGCGGGGTAACCGTCCGGGTCCTTCCACCGTTCGTAGCCGGCGAACTCGTACGGCGCGGTGTTAGGCCGGGCGCGCGACGCGGCCAGCTCCGCCGCGTGCGGCGAGTCGTCGCGCGGCGTCCGGGGCGGGGGCGCGGGCGGCGGGTCGCCGCGCACGTACGCGACCACCGCCGCCCGCTCCGCTTCGGGGAGGCCGGCGAAGGCGGGCATGAACCCCCGGCCGTGCGCGACGACCCGCGCCACCTGGGCCGTCGTTAGGCGGGCCGCGACTCCGACGAGCGACGGCACGCGGTCGCCGTCGCCGCGGCGGTCCGCCTTGTGGCACCCGGCGCACGTCGCGGCGTACACGGCCGCGCCCGTGCGGGGCGCGGCCGACGCCACGACGCGCGACGTCGGCCGCATCGCCGCGATCCACGGGACGTCGCTGCCGTTGACGTAGAGCACGCCCGTCTCGCGGTCGACCGCGGCCCCGCCCCACTCGCCGCCCCCGTCGAACCCCGGCATCACGACGCTCCCCGCGCGGCTCGGCGGCGTGAACAGGCCGCCCGGGCGGAAGGTGCGGAACCGCCGCAGCACGGCCGCGTGCGCGTCGGGGGTGCGGTCCGTGAGGTCCGCCTCGGTCACCGTCTGGCGCGTGAACGGCGCGGGCCGGAGCGGGACCGGCTGCGTCGGCCACGCGCGCTCGCCGCGCAGGTCGGACGCGGGGAAGGGCCGCTCCTCGACGGGGAACAGCGGGCGCCCGGTTAGGCGGTCGAAGAGGAAGACGAACCCCGTCTTCGTGATCTGCGCGACCGCATCGACGGGGCGGCCGTCGCGCGTCACCGTCACCAGATTCGGCGCGGCGGGGAGGTCGCGGTCCCAGAGGTCGTGGTGCACGGTCTGGAAGTGCCAGCGCCGCTCGCCCGTCGCCGCGTCGAGCGCGAGCAGCGTGTTCGCGTAGAGGTCCTGCCCCAGGCGCGCGCCGCCGTAGAAGTCCGGCGTGGCCGAGCCCGTGGGGACGTAGACGAGCCCGCGCGCCACGTCCACGGCCATCCCCGCCCACGAGTTCGCGCCGCCCGCGGTCCGTTCGGCGCCCGCGGGCCAGGTCTCGTGACCGGGCTCGCCGGGCTGCGGGATGGTGTGGAACGTCCAGCGGATCTTCCCCGTGCGCACGTCGTACGCGCGCACGTGGCCGGGCGCCGACCCCTCGCCCTCGCCGACGCGCGTGCCCTGGATGAGCAGGTCGTGGTAGATCACCCCGGGGCTCGTCGCGAGGAGCTGTGCGTCGCCGACGTCGCGGCCGAGCCCGACGGCGAGGTCCACCGACCCCGAGTCGCCGAACGTCGGGATGGGACGGCCGGTCGCCGCGTCCAACGCGTAGAGCCGCCGGCCCGCGGTGAAGAAGATCCGACGGTCGCCGCTCTCCGCCCAGTACACGACGCCGCGGTTCACGTGCGACCCGCGCGCGCGCCCCGCGAACGGGTCGAAACGCCAGAGCGGCGTGCCGCTGTCGGCGCGGAGCGCGACGACGGCGAGCGCGGGCGTCGTCGTGTAGAGCACGCCGGCGACGACGACCGGCGTGGCCTGGATCTCCAAGTGGCCGCCCGGCGGCGCGTCGCCGGTGTGGTAGACCCAGGCGACGGAGAGCTGCCTAACGTTCTCGCGGGTGATCTGGGCGAGCGGCGAGTAATGCGTGTTGCCCGGCTCGCCGCCGGTGACGCGCCAGTCCGTGGCCGGGACGGGGGATGGCGGCCCGCCCGGCAGGCGGCCGGAGGTGCACACCAGCACCGCGAATAGCGCGGCAGCCGACGTGCGCCGGCGCTCGCCCCCCGTCACGCGATCGGCCCATGGTGCGGCGGGCCAGCGGGCTGCTGGCCATCGCGCGGCGGGCCATCGCGCGGCGGGCCCGGGCACGGCCGGCGTCAGCGGGCCGGCCCCGTGTTGCTCACGAACGCCACCCGCTTGGAGTCCGGCGACCACGACGGCACGTTGATCGTCCCCTGCCCGCCGTACACGTACGCGATCACCCGCGACGCGCCGCCGCCGGCCGGCATCATGCGCAGGTACACGTGCTTGTACCACGGGTGGTCCCCCGGCGGCACCTCGGGCGGGAAGGAGATGAAGACGAGCGAGCGCCCGTCCGGCGAGACGTGGGGGAACCAGTTGTTGTACGCGTCGTTGGTCAGCTGCTCCGGCGCGCTGCCGTCGGGGCGCATGCGCCAGATCTGCATCCGCCCGCTGCGCACGGAGTTGAAATAGATCCACTTCCCGTCGGGCGAGTACTCGGGGCCGTCGTCGAGGCCGGGCGTGTTCGTGAGGCGCACCTCCTCGCCGCCCGCGGCCGGGATGCGGTAGATGTCGAACTCCCCGCCGCGCTGGCCCGTGTAGACCAGGTACTTCCCGTCCGGCGACCAGCCGTGCAGGTACGACGGCGTGAGCGGCGTGACCCGCGCGGGCGTCCCGCCCCCCACGGGCACCGTGTACACGGCCGACCGCCCCCCCTCGGCCGCGACCCCGCTGCTGATGCCGAGGACGCGCCCGTCGAACGAGAGGACGTGGTCGTTGTTGCTGTTCGTCACCGCGCCGGTCTCGATGCGCGCCGGCGTGCGCGTCGCGAGGTCGAACCGGTACATCCGGCCGCCGTCGTTGTAGAGCAGCGCGCGTCCGTCGGGCGTCCAGTTCGGCGCCTGCAGCGCGCTGGGCGAGCGGTACACGACCGTGCGGTCGCCGGTCGCGACGTCGAGGAGTTCCAGGTCGGCGCCGAGATAGGTCTGATATGGGACGAATCCCTCGGGCGCGGGCAGGGTGATCCGCACGTCGCGGAACGCCGCCTGCTCGACCACGGTGTCGTTGTGCGCGCAGACGAACAGCCCGACGTACACCGTGTCGCCGAGCGCGACGTCCGACACCTGCTCCGTGCTGAAGGTGTCGCCCGCGCGCGCGACCGACATGATGTACGTCCCGCCGCGCCGCTCGAGCTGGACAACGTCGGGCGCGCTCACCGGCGAGCGGTGCTCCTCGGTCTGCGCCCCCGCGCGCGGCCGGAACTGCAGCGAGGCGAGGCCGTCGCCGTGGACCACAGCCGACGCGTGCGGCGCGTCCGCGGCGAGCGTCGAGCGGACCATCCACCCCATCTTCCGGTGCGCCTCGACGCCCCGGCCGACGAGCCCGGCACGCGCCGTGAGGATGAAGTTGCCCGTCATCCGCTTCCACACGAAGTGGAACGCGTCGCGGTCGGCCCAGACGTTCGCCCCCGAGCCCGAAACGGCGTACGCCTGCCGCGCCGAGTCGTAGGTCGCGGCGCCCGCGTGGTGGACCGCGCCGACGTCGGTCTGCCCTTCGAAGTCGCCGAGGGCCGGCTGGGGTTGGGCGGCGGCGAGTGCCGGGAGCACGAGGACGGCGGCGACGACGCGGAGGCGTGCGGCGAGGGAGCGGATCATTGCGGGCGCGGGGGTGGGGACCGGCTACACGGGCACCTCCGTGAGGCGCCGTACGAGGAACCTCCGCTGCGGTCCGTGCGCCGTCAAGCGAAGCGCCTCCTCGTACGCCGCGCGCGCCTCGCCCGCGCGCCCGAGCCGCCGCAGCAGCTCCGCGCGCGCGGCGTGCGCCGGCTGGTACGCGGCCAGCTCCCCGCGCGCGAGCAGCGCGTCGACGAGCGCGAGCCCGCGCGCCACGCCGTACTCGGGGCCGTCGGCCATCGCGACCGCGGCGGCCCGGTTCAGCTCGACGACCGGCGACGGCCGCGCGGCGAGCAGCAGGTCGTAGAGCGCGACGATCTGTCGCCAGTCGGTCGCGTCGGCGCGCGGCGCCTCGCCGTGCAGGGCGGCGATCGCGGCCTGGAGCGCGTACGCGCTGACCGGCCGCGCCCGAAGCGCCCGCTCGACGCGCGCGAGCCCTTCGGCGATCTGCGCCCGGTCCCACAACCGGCGGTCCTGGTCTTCGAGGAGCGCCACGTCGCCGTCCGGCGTCGCGCGCGCCGCGCGCCGCGCGTCGGTCAGCAGCATGAGCGCCAGGAGCCCTTCCACCTCCGCGCCGCCCGGGGGCAGCTCGGCCACGAGCCGGGCCAGCCGGATCGCTTCGGCCGAGAGGTCGGCGCGCGTGAGCGCGCCCCCCGCGGTCGCGGCGTAGCCCTCGTTGAAAACGAGGTAGAGCACCGCGAGCACGGCGTCCGGCCGCGCCGGCAGCTCGTGCGCCGCGGGGACCTCGTACGGGATGCGCGCGTCGCGGATCTTGGCCTTCGCGCGCACCACGCGCTGTGCCAGCGTCGGCGCGGGGACGAGGAACGCGCGCGCGATCTCCTCGGTCGTCAGGCCGCCCACCGTGCGCAGGGTGAGCGCGACCTGCGCGTCGATGCTTAACGAAGGGTGACAGCAGGTGAAGACGAGGCGCAGGCGGTCGTCGGCGATCCCGCCGTCCGCGACGTCGTCGGCCGCGGCGCAGGCTCCTTCCGGCGCCCGGGCGAGCTCGCCGCGCCGGGCGTCGAACGCGCGCTCGCGCCGCAGGCGGTCGAGCGCGCGGAAGCGCCCGGCGCTCACGAGCCACGCCCGCGGGTTCGCCGGCATCCCGTCGCGCGGCCACCGCTCGAGTGCGGCGGCGAACGCGTCGTGCAGCGCCTCCTCGGCGAGGTCGAAGTCGCCGAGGAGGCGGATGAGCGTGGCGAGCACGCGGCGCGACTCGTCGCGGTAGACGGCCGCGCGCGCGCCGTCCTTCACGTGGGCTGGCGCCCCATGGCGGCGACCGGCCGCACCTCGACCGCGCCCATGCGCGCGGCGGGGATGCGCGCGGCCAGCTGGATGGCCTCGTTGAGGTCGCGGGCCTCGACGAGGAGGTAGCCCGAGAGCTGCTCCTTGGTCTCCGCGTACGGGCCATCGACCGTCGAGAGCGCGCCACCGCGCACGCGCACCGTGCTCGCGGTGTGACTCTGCTCGAGTCGCGCACCGCCGGTCATGTGGCCGCTCTGCAGGAGCTCGTTGCCCCGCGCCATGTACTCGCCCATGGTCGCATCGAACTCGTCCTTGGGCATGCGGGCCCACTCGGCGTCATTGTCGTAGATCAGGCAGATGTACTTCATCGGGGGCTCCTCGGGGAAGAAGGGGAAGGGATCGTACCGGCCCGCGCGCGGGTGGTTACGTCCCCTAGTCGGACGGGGCACGCCGGAATCGACAGCCGGTGCGCCGCCCGTTCCGGGCTCCGCGCGCGGGTGGTAGCATACGCGCATCGTCCCGCTTGCGACCGCCGCCTCCGCGGAGGCCGCCGAACGCTGTTCGTCGCACGCCGGCGCCGCCGGCCCCCGCTCGTCGATTCCCGACCGTGACCACCGCGAACGTCGTCTTCCTCATCATCCTCGTGCTCGCGTCAGGCTTCTTCGCCTATAGCGCGCAACGCCTCTACGCGTTCGCCACCGGCGTCGGTAAACCGGACGATCGCACGAACGACCCCGCGCGGCGGCTGTGGAACCTGCTCTCGATCGGGATCGCGCAGAGCAAGATCCTGCGCGACCCCGTCGCGGGGCTCATGCACGCGCTCGTCTTCTGGGGCTTCTGCGTCATCACCGCCGGCACGGCCGAGATGATGGTGCAGGGCGTGTGGGGCGGGTTCGGGTACGCGAAGTTCCTGCCGGGGCCGCTCTACGGCGCGTTCGCGCTCTCGCAGGAGCTGTTCGCCCTGCTCGTCTGGGGCGCGGTGAGCTGGCTCATCTACCGCCGGCTCGTGCTCAAGCCGCGGCGGCTGCAGGGGGACGGCGTGGAGACGCGCGAGGCCGTGATCATCCTCTCGGTGATCGCGGTGCTGATGTTCACGCTGCTGCTCACGAACGCGATGGAGGCGGTGATCGAGCCGGCGATGGCGGCCGGGACGCCGGGCTACGGCCGCGTCGTGGGCCATCTGTTAGGCATCGGGCTCGGCCGCGTCGTCCCGCCCGACACCGCGCTCGCCGTGCGCAACGTGAGCTGGTGGACGCACGCGCTCCTCGTGCTCGGCTTCCTCAACTACCTCCCGTTCTCGAAGCACCTGCACGTGCTGGTGTCGCTGCCCAACACCTACCTCAGCAACACCGAGGGCCCGGGCGCGAAGGGCGCGATGCGCCCGATGGACCTTGAGGACGAGACGGCCGAGTCGTTCGGGGCGAACGACGTCGGGCAGCTGACGTGGAAGAACCTGCTCGACGGCTACTCGTGCACGCAGTGCGGGCGCTGCACGGCGGCGTGCCCGGCCAACCTCACGGGCAAGCTGCTCAGCCCGCGCAAGATCGTCGTCAACGTGAGGCAGCGCCTGATGGAGAAGGCGCCGCTCGTCGTCCGCGACTTCGACGAACTGAAGCACCACCGCCTCGACGCCGGCGAGGGGGCCGACGGGCTCGCGGCCGAAGGCGGCGCGCGGACCGCCGCCGACATCCTCGGCAACACCCTCCTCGACCACTACATCACCGAGGAGGAGCTCTGGGCGTGCACGAGCTGCCGCGCGTGCGTGCAGGAGTGCCCGGTGAGCATCGACCAGCTCGACGTGATCAACGAGATGCGGCGCTACCTCGTGCTCTCGGAGTCGCGCTTTCCGGAGCAGCTGCAGCCGGCGTTCACGTCGATGGAGCGCAACGGCTCCCCGTGGGCGTTCAGCCCCGCGGTGCGCGAGGAGTGGGCCGAGGGGATGGAGATCCCCACGATGGCGGAGGCGTTCGAGCAGGGAAAGCGGCCGGAGCTGCTCTTCTGGGTCGGGTGCATGGGCTCGTTCGACGACCGGGCGAAGAAGATCACCGTCGCATTCGCGCGGGTGTTGAAGGCGGCCGGCGTGGACTTCGCGATTTTGGGGCAGGAGGAGACCTGCCACGGCGACCCCGCGCGCCGCATGGGGAACGAGTACCTGTACCAGACGCTCGCCAAGGGGGCGATCGAGACGCTGGACCGCTACGAGGTGAAGACGGTCGTCACCTTCTGCCCGCACTGCTTCCACCAGATCGGCAACGAGTTTCCGCAGTTAGGCGGGAACTACGAGGTGATCCACCACACGACGTACATCGAGCGGCTGCTGCAGCAGGGGCTCGTCCCGCTCGACACGGACGAGGGGCGGCGCCTGACGATGGTCTACCACGACAGCTGCTACCTGGGCCGCTACAACGACGTGTACGACGCGCCGCGCAACGCGCTCAAGCGCGCGCTCCCGGTCGTGAACCTCGTCGAGCCGAAGCGGACGAAGAGCCGCGGGCTCTGCTGCGGCGCGGGCGGCGGGCGGATGTGGATGGAGGAGGACACGGGGAAGCGCATCAACGTCGAGCGCACCGAGGAGTTGCTCGCGACGGGCGCCGAGGCGATCGCGCTCGCGTGCCCGTTCTGCATGACGATGATGACCGACGGCGTGACCGCCGCGGGGAGCGAGGTCCCGGTGCTCGACATCTCCGAGGTGGTCGCGTCGCGGCTGAAGGGGAGCCCGACCGCGGCGCTCGAGCCGGGCGGCGGGGCGAACGCCGGGCTCGCAATGGCCGGCGATTGACGGCTACGCGGCACGAGGGTTGAGACGGGGAGGGTGCCGCTCGCCGAGCGGCACCCTCCTTCGCTCTTACCTCACGAGGCTCGCATGGCAGACCAGTCGAACGACCAGGGCGCGGACGCGCAGGGCGACAACGACGCGGCCGACCCGCGGCAGAACGTTCCGCGGACGGGCATCCCCGGGAAGGGCTTCGACGCGGGGACCGGCTACGGCGGCGGCGGGAACGACTCGATGTACAGCGCCGAATCGAGCTACGGCGGGCAGAGCGGGATCGGCGGGAGCCGGATGCGGGGCGCGTACGCGGGGGAGGGCTACGGGCGCACGGGACCCGGGGAGGAGCAGTCGGGCGGCGCGACCGGCGGGCAGGGCCAGGCCGACGACGCGACGAACGTCGAGCGCGACACGGACGGCCGCGGGAGCGCGAACGACACGACGGATGCGCCGGCGGACCCGAACGTCGAGGCGGTGACGGGCGCGTTCGAGGGGCGCGGCGCGTCGGACGACGTGCCCGAGGGCGGAATTTCGCGCGACGGCCCGGACGCGGTCGACCTCGAGGATTTCTCGGGCGGGACCCGGCGCGAGCCGGGGCGGTGAGACGCCGGCGAGGCGTCGGCGCCCGCCTTGTCGGGCCCCGCGGCGACGGTGAGATTGCGACCTGTACGGCATGATGTACGGGTCGCACGGGTGTGACGGCCGGACGTCGCGCCCTCTTCAGGACGGCCTCGATGTTCAAGCCCGCTCGCAAGCCCGGTCGTGCCGTCCCGCTCACCGAGGCGCGGGCGCGGCTCTTCCCGCTCGTCGACGACCTGCTCGCCGGCCGCACGGACCGCGTGGCGCTTTCGCGACGCGGCGTCGACGAGCAGGTACTGCTCGTGCGCGCGCGTGACGTCGAGCGCATGGAGGCGGAGCTCGCCGAGTTGCGGAAGCGTGTCGCGCCCGAGCCGCGGCCGCTCGCGGGGTACGCCACGGTGATTGGCGATGTCGAGGAGATGTTGCGCGAGGCACGCCGTGAGGCCAACGAGCGGTACGAGGCGAAGATGGCGCGCATTTTCGGCGACCTACCGCCCGAGCCGTCCGTGGACACGGCGTCGGCGGCCGACCAGCCGCCCCGTGATCCCGCCGCGATTCGGGGCCTCGGACGTCGCGCATCTCGGTAGTGGCGACCGAGATCGCGCTCTTGGACAGTCACGCCCTTATCTGGTGGTTGGGCGACGAGCTGGGGCGGCTCGGTCGTAGCGCCCGCCGCTTCGTCGAGGCCGTCGACCGGGGTCACGCGGTCGCGTGCGTTTCGACGTTATCGCTGGTCGAACTCAGCGAGCAGGCGCGTCGGGGTCGGGTCCAGCTACCCGAACCGTTCGAGAAGCTGGTCACGCGCTTAGAGTCCACTCCGGCCCGGTATCTCGTCGTCCCGTTCACGGCGGCGATGGCGGTGCGCGCGCACGACCTGCACGCGATCCCCGAGCGCGGTGACCGCCTGATCGCGGCGACCGCGCTGGAGCTGGGCTACCCGCTCGTCACGCGCGACCCCGAGATCGTCGCGGCGGTCGGGGGCGAGCACCTCTGGTGACGGCGCGCGCGGCGAACGCCTAACGGCGACGTAGCCCGTACGTCCGAATCGTCTGCCGCGTGCCGTTCGCCTCGACCACGTCGGCCTCCGGCTCGCGCACGACCAGCCCGAGCGCCTCCGCCGCCTCGACGAACGCCGGCGCGGCGATCCGCCCCGGGTCCGTCACGAGCGCCACCCCGCCGCGCGCGAGCGTCCCCGCGATCGCCCGCGCGACGAGCCCGGCGTACGGCCGCTCGTACAGCACGTCGGACGCGACGACGAGGTCGAACCGGCCGAGGTCGCGCGGCAGGGCGCGCCAGTCGACGAGCCGCGTCTCGCACGCGCGCCCCGTCGCGCGCCACACGTTGGCGCGCGTGAAGCGGAGCGCGTCGTCGTAGTAGTCCGTCGCGGTCACGTCGAAACCGGCCCGCGCCGCCGCGACCGCGGCCACCCCGCTCCCGCAGCCCAGCTCCAGCAGCCGCCGCCCGTCGCCCCGCTCGGCCAGCAGTCGCGCGGCGAGCACGCGCGTCGACGGCCACACGTCCGCCCAGTAGGGCAGCCGCTCGTCGCGCGCGAACGCGTCCTCGTCGATCAGCGCCTCCGGCTCGGCCGGCCTCAGCACCGAGATCGACGCGCCGCCGACGGGCACGTCCTCGACCACCGTCCGGAACTCGCGCTCGAGCGCGGCGACGAGCGCGGCGCCGTCGGCCGCGTCGTCCGGTCCGGTCACGTCCCCTCGTACGACGGGCGGTCGGCGCAGGCGAACGGGTCGCCGGCGAGCGCGTCGCCGCCTAACGGGAGGATGCGGACGGGCGCCCCGGCCGGCACCTCGCGCGCGCCCGCGGGCACGACGGCGAGCGCGTCGGCCGCGGCGACGGACGAGAGCAGCCCCGAACCCTGGGGCCCGGTGAGCCGGGCGACGAGCCCGCCCGCGTCGTCGGTGGCGAGCGTGACCCGCAGGAAGTGCGTGAGCGGCGCCGCGGTCCGCAGCGGCTCGCCGGCCGCGGCGCGCAGCACGCGCCGGAACGGCCGCGCGTCGCCGGCCAGCGCGCGGAGCAGCGGCCGGACGAAGACCGCGAACGTGACGACGGTCGACACGGGGTTGCCCGGGAGCCCGAACCAGGGGAGCGCGGTCCCGTCCGGCGCCGGGAGCGTGCCGAAGGCGAGCGGGCCGCCGGGGCGCATCCGCACGCGCCAGAAGTCGAGCCTACCGCCTAACGCCTCGACCGCCGGGCGGACGAGGTCGCGCGGGCCGACGCTCACGCCGCCGCTGGTGAGCACGACGTCGCAGCCGGCGTCGCGCGCCGCCGCGATCCGCGCCCGCACGCCCTCCGGGGTGTCGGGCGCGACGCCGAGGTCGACGGGCTCGCCGCCCGCGGCGCGCACGAGCGCGGCGAGCGCGGGGGCGTTCGCGTTCACGGTCGCGTCGCCGGCGCGCGCGCGGGCGAGGTCGTCGAGGGCGACGAGTTCGTCGCCCGAGGCGACGATCGCGACGCGGGGGCGTCGCACGACGTCGACGTGCGCGGCGCCGGCGGCCGCGAGCACCCCGACGACGCCCGGCGTCACGGCCGTCCCCGCGCGCGCCGCGACGGAGCCCGCGCGCAGGTCCTCGCCCGCGGGGCGGACGTTGCGGCGCGCGCCGCCGCCGGCCGTGTCCGTCTCGCGCGCGTCGCGGCCGTCGCGCACGAGGACGGTGCCGCCGTCGTCCGCCGCGTCCGTGTCCTCGACGCGCACGACCGCGTCCGCGCCCGCCGGCACCGGCGCGCCGGTCGCGATGCGCACGGCCTCGCCCGCGCCCACCGTCCCGCCCCACGGCCGGCCCGCGGGCGCCTCGCCGACGACGCGGAGCCGCGCGGGCGCGTCGGGGCGCGCGCCCGCCGCGTCGGCCGCGCGCACCGCGTAGCCGTCCATCGAGGCGTTCGCCCGGGGCGGCACGTCCCACCCCGCGCGCACGTCCGCGGCGAGCACGCGGCCTAACGCGTCGCCAAGCGCGACGCGCTCCGCGCGGAGTGGACGCCCGCCGAGCGGGCCCCCGGGCGCGGCGGCGAGCACCGCGGCGAGCGCGTCGTCGACGGCGAGCCGCTCGCGCACGCGCCCCTCAGCGCGGGACGGCCGACGCGAACGGCGGCGTGCCCCGCGGGTCGCGCGCGCGCAGCTCGGCCATCCGCTCCGCGATCGCGTCCTGGGCGCGGGTCACCTCCGCCGCGGGCGCCGTGAAGTTGTTGCAGAGCAGCGAGAAGACGAGGAGCTCGTCGTCGGCCGTGGCGGCGTAGCCGGACAGGCCGCGCACGCGGTCGATCGAGCCGGTCTTGGCGTGCACGCGCCCGGCCGCGCGCGTCCCGCGCAGGCGGGCGCCTAACGTCCCGTCGACGCCCGCGACGGGCAGGGCGTCGTAGAAGACGCGGAACCCCGGCAGCCGGCGCGCCCCGTCGAGCACGCGCACGAGCGCGGCCGGGCTCGCGTAGTCGTGGCGCGAGAGGCCGCTGCCGTCGCGCACCGCGGCGTCGCGCTCGGGCTCGGCCCCCCAGGCGCGCAGCTGGTCGCCGACGACGCGCCGCGCGCTGTCGCCCGACGCCACGCCCGTCCCCGAGCGGCCTAACGTCAGGAAGAGCGCCTCGGCGATCTGGTTCTGCGACGGCTTCTCCATCGCCGGGAGCACGTCGCGCAGGGGCGCGGAGGTGAGGACGGCGAGGGTGTCGAGCCGGGCGGCGGGCCCGGGCTGGCCGCCGCCCGGGTCGCGGCGGCCGTCGACGACGATGCCGCGGGCGCGCAGGGCGTCCGCGAGCGCGCCGGCGTACGCGCGGCGCGGGTCGTGGACGCCGAGCTCGACGACCACGCTGTCGCCGGCCGCCACCGCGCCGCGCAGGTGGTAGCGCCGGGCGTCGTAGTCCCAGGCGGCACTCACGCGAGGTGCTGCGCTGTCCGCGGCGGCCACGGTGCGCACGCCGGACCCCGCGGACGTGTCGAGCGGGAGCGCGCCCGGCGTGGGCCGGACGACGACGCGGGCCGGCGCGCCGGCCCGCGCGCCGCCGTACACGGCGACCCGCGCCACGCCTTCGTTGAAGAGCAGTTCGGTCACGCCCGCGCCGGACGGCGTGTCGAGGTCGTCCCACTCCCAGCCGAACTTCCACGGGCCGTCCGGAGCGCGCGGGTCCTCCCGCGCGACCACGTCCCCCTCGATCCGGCGCACGCCGCGCGCCCAGATCGAATCGGCGAGCAGGCGGAGCGGGGCCATCGCGTCACCGTGCTGCATGGCCTCGCTGACCGTCGGGTCGCCGCTCCCGACCACGTACAGGTCGCCGCGCACGACGCCGCGGTCGGCGCGCACGCCCGCGAGTCCCTCGACGGCGACCGCGGTGCGCCAGCGGTAGTCCGCCCCGAGCCGCGCGAGCGCGACCGCGCCGGTGATGATTTTCTGGTTGGACGCGGGCAGGAAGAGCTTCCCCGCGTTCCGTGAGTAGAGCGTGTCTCCCGTGCGCGGGTTGACGACGAGCACGCCCCACTGCGCGGCGGCCCACTTCGGGTCGGCGAGGATCGAGTCGACGGCCGTCCGGAACGCGGCGGGCGTGTTCGACAGGCCCGGCACGGCGGGGCGCGGCGGCGTCTCGGCGACCGCCGGGCCGGCGACCGCCGGCGCGGGTGCGGACTCCGCCGCCGGCCTTGGCGCGACGGCCGGCCCGGGCCGCCCGCCGCACGCGGCCGCGAGCACGACCGCGGTGCCTAACGCGCCGGCGCGGGCGCTCACGCGTCGCGCCCCGGCTCGTACGTCGCGCTCAACGTCTCGTCCTCGGCCACGACGACGCGCGTCACGCGCGGCCCGCCGGCCGGGACGCCCTCGTCGAGCCGGCGCTGCACGCGTTCCGCGATGTCGCGCGCGAGGTTCTCGCCGGTCGGCACGAGCGCACCGTCGGCGAACTCGGGAACGTCGGTGTTGATGTTCCGGTGGTCGAACCGCTCGCGCACCTCGTCCTGCAACACGCGGTCGAGCCGGGCGAGGTCGACGCAGAAGCCTGTCTCGGGATCCACGGGGCCGCGCACGGTCACGTGACAGGTGTAGCCGTGCCCGTGAAAGCTCGGCCGCGCGCAAGGGCCGAAGACGGCCGCGTTCTGCTCGTCGGACCAGTCGGGGCGGCGGTAGCGGTGGGCCGCGGCGAAGGTGACGCGACGGGTGAGAGAGGCGAAGGACACGGGAAAGGCGGGCCGGTAGTACCGTCAGCGGCCCGACGACGAATGGTACAACCGACCCGCCCTTAGTGATCTTCCCCGTACTCGCCGGGACCGGTCTCCGTCCCTCCCAACCCTTCCGGCGTCGGCGCGTCGGGGGGGATGTACGGCGTCCCGTGCGCGATCGCGTCGTGCGCGTCCGTCGTCCCGTACATCCGCTCTTCCAGGTCCTCGTCGCCGCGCGCTTCCTGCACCTCGTCACTCTGCTGCGGCGGCATCTCGCCGAACAGCGCGCCCGCGCTCCGCTCCTCCTCGTTCGTGTGGTCGTCGATGTCGTCCGACGTCTCGACGCGACGGACCGCGTCGACGACGAGCGAGTTGTCGTAGTCGACCACGCCGACGACGTCGGTGAGGACGTGCTCCGCGACGCGCAGCTCCGCCTCGGTGCCGACGCGGCCCTCGAGCCGCACCGTGCCGTTCTCGACGATGACCGAGATGTCGTCGACGTCGATCGTCTGCTGGTCGGCGAGGCGGTCGCGGATGAGCTGGCGGAGTTCGTCGTCGTCGAGGTCGTCGATGCTGCTGAAGTCTTCGTAGTCGCGCGCCATGAGCGAGCCTCGTAGGGGCGAGAAAGGGGCCGCCCGTCAGCGGTGGAACTGGTACGACACGCCCACGGTGAGCGCCGTGTTGTTGCGGTAGCGCGAGAGCGCCGTGTTCGACGGGAGGATCGACGTGCTGTCGCGCGCGCCGACGTAGGTCCTCGGGTCGTAGCCCGTCGACGGCACGGTGTACGCCGTCGGGTAGCGCACGCGGTAGAGCGAGTTGCCGAGGTCGACGCGGAGCGCGTAGCGCGACGCTGGCGACGGGAGGTAGCGCACGCCGAGGCCGTAGGCGAGTGCAAACGAGGTGCCGAACGTGAAGCCGCCGGGGTCGGCGCCGGCGAAGTTGGTCACCACGCCCGCGCCCGCGTGCACGAGCGGGACGAAGCCGTGGAACGTGCGCGCGCCGGTGAGGGCGAGCGTGAGCCCGACGTCGGCCATCGTGAGCGGGCGCTTCTCGGTGCCGATCACCCGGTCGTTGGCCGGGCGCGCCGGGTCGAGCACCGTGCGGTCCGAGACGACCGTCCGCACGCGGGTCGTAAAGATCGCCGGGCCGCCGCCGAGGTCGTACTGCAGGCCGAACATCGGCCCGCCGCGCGGCGCGACGCCGGCCGGGTCCTTGGCCGCGGAGAAGTAGCCGCCGATGACGGTCAGCGCCTGGTTGTACTCGAGGTCGGTGAAGGGCGAGCGCGCCGGCGGGTAGCCGACCTCGCCCCCCTGCGCGGCCGCGCCGCGCGCCCCGGCGACCATGCCTAACACGACGGCGGCGCGCAGCGCCGCCGCCGCGCGCGCGGGGCCACGCGCGCCGTCGCTCACGCCGCCACCGCCCGCACCGCGGCGCGGAGCGGGCGCCCCGTCATCTCGCCCGGCTGCTCGAGGCCGAGCAGCTCGAGCACCGTCGGGGCGACGTCGCAGAGCGCGCCGCCGACGGCCGTCGTCCCGCCGCCCGACGGCGCGCCGCCCACGAGAGGCGCGTCGCCGTCCGGGTCGACGACGACGAACGGGACGGGGTTCGTGGTGTGGGCCGTGTGCGGGCCGCCGGTCGCGGGGTCGATCATCAGTTCGCAGTTGCCGTGGTCGGCGGTGACGAGGAGCCGCGTGCCCGACCGCTCCGCCGCGGCGACGATCCGCGCGAGGCACGCGTCGACGACCTCGCACGCCGCGATCGTCGCGGGGAGCGAGCCGGAGTGCCCGACCATATCGCCGTTCGCGAGATTGCAGAGCATGAACGCGTGCGCGCGCGCGTCCATCGACGCCGTCAGCACGTCGGTCACGCCGCGCGCACTCATCTCCGGCGCGAGGTCGTAGGTCGCGACCTTCTGCGACGGCACGAGGATGCGCTCCTCGCCGGGGTAGGGGGGCTCGTTGCCGCCGTTAAAGAAGTACGTGACGTGCGGGTATTTCTCCGTCTCCGCCGTCTTGAGCATCGTGCGCCCGGCCTCGCTCAACACTTCGGCGATGATCCGCGCCATCGACTGCGGCGGGAACGCGGCGCGCACGCCGATCGCCTCCAGCGTCGGGTCGTACACCGTCATCGTCGTGACCGACAGCCGCGGGCGGGCGGACACGTCGAAGCCGTCGAACGCGGGGTCGGCGAGCGCGCGCACGAGCTGCCGCATGCGGTCGCTGCGGTAGTTCCAGCAGACCACCGCGTCGCCGTCGCGCATCGGCGCGAGCGGGCGCCCGTCCGCGCCGACGACGACCGCCGGCAGGATGAACTCGTCGGTCGTGCCCGCGTCGTACGCCCGGCGGACCGCCTCGACCGGGTCGGTCGTCGTCGGGCCGGCGCCGTCGACCGCGGCGCGGTACTCGAGCTCGACGCGCGGCCAGCGCTTGTCGCGGTCCATCCCGTAGTAGCGCCCGCCTAACGACGCGACGACCGCCCGGCCCGCGGTGCGGGCGAGGGTCTCGCGCAGGTACTCGAGCCCGCTCTTCGGCAGCGTGTCGCGCCCGTCGAGCATCGCGTGGATCGCCACGCGCGGCACGCCGCGGCGCGCCGCGAGGTCGACGAGCGCGAAGAGGTGCTGGTCGAGCGCGTGCACGCCGCCCTTGCCGAGCAGCCCCACGAGGTGCAGCGTGCCGCCGTTCGCCGTGACCTGGTCGCATGCCGCGACAAAAGCCGGGTTGTCGAAGAACGTCCCGTCCTCGATCGCGGCCGTGATGCGCACGAGGTCCTGCATGACGACGCGGCCGGCCCCGAGGTTGAGGTGGCCGACCTCGCTGTTGCCCATCTGGCCCTCGGGGAGCCCCACCGG
Source organism: Gemmatimonadetes bacterium T265 (assembly GCA_019973575.1). Lineage (NCBI taxonomy): Bacteria > Pseudomonadati > Gemmatimonadota > Gemmatimonadetes bacterium T265. Next base: position 487,206 of record BPUI01000001.1, on the reverse strand, counting down.
GCGCCCCGAGGCGTGGAGCAGCGTGCGCGAGCGGCGCCGCCACAGCGCGTCCCACGTCGGCGTGTTGGCGAGCGCGATGGCGTTCCCCTCGCGCTCGGCGCGGTAGCCCCAGCCGTCGAGGACGACGAGGGCGACGGGACGGGATCGGGGGTCGGGCATGCGGGGCGGGTAGGGTTCGGCGGCGCGTCGGGGTCTCGTGCATGATCGCGCCGCGCGCCCAATCTAGTCCGTCGGATTCGAGAGAGCCTGACTCCGCCGCCGGGCGCGACTTGGCCGCGCGGTCAGTCCCGCGTGCGCGGGGCGGCGCACGCTGGGGCACAATCGAGACCGAATCGGGTGCTACCTTGGTCGGCAGTCGCTCGTCACCCCGCAGCCCTCCTCGCATCGCCCCCGCCCGGGTCCCGTGCGCCACGTCGCACGCGGGCATCCCTCGTCATTCCCGCCGCACCGTCGTCCCCGTCATGCCGCATCGACTCACGACTCGCCCCGCGGTCGCCGGCCGCGCGCTCGCCGCCGCCGTTCTGAACGCCGCGATCGCCACCGCCGCCGCCGCGCACCCGACGCGCCCGCACGCCGGCCGCGCGCACGCCGAGCACGCGAGTCGCGAGCACGCAAGTCGCGAGCGTGCGAGTCGCGAGCACGCAAGTCGCGAGCGTGCGAGTCGCGAGCACGCGAGTACAAAACACGCGAGCGCCAATCGGGCGCACGCGGCGCACACGAGCCACGCGCGCGCCGCCCACGCCCGGTTCGCGCACACGCACTCGGCGCACACGCGGCTCGCCCATACGACCCGCCATGCGCTCGCGCGATCGGTGGCGGACGAGCGCGCGGACCTCCCCCCGGTGCCGCTCGTGCCGACGATCAACCTGTCGGCCACGGGCGCGCCGAGCGCGCCGGCCGGCGACACGCTCGCCGGGCGGAGCGGAAAGCTGCGCGCGCGGTTCGTCGTCGCGTCCGCCGCCGTCGGCGCGGTCGCGGCCGGGGCCGCGAAGTCGGTCGCCGGGTTCTTCCCTTACCTCCGCCGCCTGTTCGGCGACACGGCCGCGCGTGTCACGCCGGGCGTCTACGCGGCGCCCGCCGGCGACGGGCGGCCGGCGTTCGCGCTCATCACCATGCTGCCGTTCAGCCAGAAGGTCGAGGGCCACGTCGGGAGCTACAACATGGGCTTCTGGCCGGGCGAGACCTCCGGGCGTGGGGGCGAGGCCTACGCCAACCCCCTCGGCTTCATCGAGGTCACGGCCGCCAACCAGGCGACCTACGTCTCGGAGCACTTCCAGCTCGCCGACTTCCTCACGCACGACCAGCAGGACGTCTGGCCCAAGTACCTCGTCCTCCGCGAGCCGCTGCTCGACAAGCTCGAGCTCGTGCTCGACGACCTGCGCGCGCACGGCTTCCGCGCCGACCGGCTGCACGTGATGAGCGGGTTCCGCACCCCGCAGTACAACCAGACCGGCGGCGACCCGCGCGGACGCGCCGAGATGAGCCGGCACCAGTACGGCGACGCCGCCGACGTGTGGGTGGAGAACGGGACCGGCGAAATGGCCGACCTGAACGGCGACGGGCGGGTCGACGCGCGCGACGCCGCGGTGCTCGCCGCGGCCGCGGAGCGGGTCGAGGAGCTGCACCCCGAGCTCGTCGGCGGCGTGGGCGTCTACCGCGGGAACGGCGCGCACGGCCCGTTCGTGCACATCGACACCCGCGGCCGGCGCGCGCGCTGGGGCCACGTCTGACGGTTATCGACGAGCCGCCCGTCGACGCCCCCGGCGACCCGCCCCCGCCCGAGACCTTAGAACCACGGGCGGGCGCCGCGCCGCGCCCGGTGCTCACGCTGTTCGAACTCGCGCGCCTCGAAGAGGCCCGGCGCGAGGCCGCGAGCGTGCAGGCCGGCCTGCGTGCCGAGGCGGGGCTCGCGCCCGGCGGGGCGCCGGACGCGCCGGGGCTGGCCGCCGCGCGCCGGGCTGCACAGCGGGGGCTGCAGTTCGTCGCCCTCGCGCTCGTCGCGGTCGGGGCCGTCATCGCCTTCAAGCCGTCGCTCGACGCGACGACCGCCTCCGTCGCCCCACGCAGTGTGCTACCCGCGCCGGCGCCGGTCGCGGCGGGCCCGCGCCTCGATCCGGCCGACCCCGCGGCCGTCCCGGTCAGCGTCCCGCTCCGCCCCGCGTTTGGCGTCAGCCAGGCCGTCTACCTGCGCGTCGCAATGCCGGGGCAGGTGATCGAGTACCCCGTCGCGCCGACCCGCCCGGACGCGGACGTGACCTACCAGTGGACGCGCGCCGCCGACAACTCCGTCGCGACGGAGCCGCTCCCGCTCACGGGCTCGGTCGTCGTCGCGCCGGCGCAGCCCGGCGTCTACCACCTCGCGCTCGTGCGCGGCCCGGCGCGCCGGCTGCTCGACGACGTCTCGCTCGCCGTGCTCACGCCGTTCGCCGACAAGTTAGGCGGCGTGCTCCACGGCTACCGCATCGGCCGCTACCCGCTCGAGGCGTTCGGCGGCGAGACGCCGTTAGGCTTCATCGAGGTGATGCCCGCGACGGCCCGCCTCCCGGTCTCGCGCCACCTGCGCCTCGAAGACTTCGTCACGCACGACGGGCAGGCGCAGTGGCCGCGCTACGTCGCGGTCAAGCCGCAGCTGCTCGACAAGATCGAGCTCGTGGCCGACGAGCTCGCGCGCCTGCGGGGCGTGTCCGACCCGGGGCGCATCGCGCTGGACGTGCACTCGGGGTTCCGCACGCCCGCGCACAACGGCGGCGTCGAGGGCGCCGCCTTCAACAGCCGGCACCAGTACGGCGACGCCGCCGACGTGGCGATCGACGCCAACGGCGACGGGCGGTTCACCGCGCTCGACGCGCAGCTGGTGCAGTCGGCCGCGGAGCTGGTCGAGGAGAAGCACCCCGAGCTCGTCGGCGGGCTCGGGCTGTACACGAGCGTCGCATCGCCCTACGTGCACATCGACGTCCGCGGGCGGCGGGCGCGGTGGTGGCGGCGGTAGCGGTCTTCCGGCCGGCGGCGCTCCAGCCCCGGTAACGCCGCTACGGCGCGACGCGGCCGCCGAGCAGGACTTCGCCGCCGTGCCAGCCCTGCTCGTCGTGCGTGAGGGTCATCCAGAAGGTGACGTCCTTGCGCCCGCGGTCGCCGAGCGACCCGCCGCCGCCCCGCCAGCGCAGCGGCACGCGGAAGGCCACGCGCGCGCGGCTCCCCTCGTCCGACGCCTCGCCGAGCGCCGCGGCGTCTGCAGAGAGGCCCTGCGTTCCTTCGAGCCAGGTGACGAACTCGCGCGCCGAGGACCCGTCGACCGCGCGCGGCGCGAGCCGGCGCGCGACGGCGTCGAGGTCGTGCGCGTCGAGGGCGGCGACGAACCGCTGCACCTCGGCGCGCAGCTCGGCCGACGTCGGGCGCGCGAAGCTCGAGACCGTGGTGTGCGGCGGGGCGGGAAGGAGGGGGCCGACGACGAGGCGGACCGACCGCGCCAGCTCGCCCGAACTCGCCGTCACGGCGACCGGACCACCCGGCGCGACCGCGACCGCCCAACCGTTGCGGAACGCGACGCGCGCCGGATCCGCCGACGTCCAGCGGACCGTGGCGTCGACGAGGCGCGTGCCGCGGGCGTCGTTCACACGTGCGCGGAGCCGCACCGAATCGCCGACCGGCAGCGTCAGCGTCCCATGGGGCGGCGCGCCGACGATGAGCAGGGCGGTAGGTGGGCCGGGCGGCGTCGACTGGTCGGTCGAGTCCGCGTCCACCGAGTCCGCCGCCGCCCGCGCGGTCGAGTCCGCCGCGCGAGCGGCGAGTGCGGCCGAATCGACGGCCGGCGCGGGCGTGGGAGCGGCCGCCACGGCGGGCGGCCCGGGCGTGGCAACCGCAATCGTGGCCGCCGAGTCGGTCACGCGCGCCGCCGGGGCCGCGCGCGAGCGGAAGGCGACCCCGATTCCGACGAGTACGGCCGCAACGACGGCGGCGGCAACCCACGGCGCGATGCGACGCGTCGAATACTGCCGCGTGATCGGACCGTCGAGCACGCGCGTCACCGGCGGGGTCGCCGTCCACGCGTGATCCGCGGGCACCTCGTCGGCGTCGACGTCGGGGTACGACGTAACCGCCCGCGGCGTGTCCGGCGGCGTCGCGGGTTCGGTGCGTCCGTCGGCGTTGAGGACGGGCGACGGCCGGGGCCGGAACGCTGTCGTGAGATCGAGCGCCGGGGCGGGTGGGGTGCCGACGGGTGGCGATACCGCGGCGGCGACCTCTCGAGGCGCATCGACGGGCGTCTCCGCCACGCCCGGGGCCAGTGGCGCGGCCGGCGGATCGGCCGGGGTGTTCGGGAGCACCGTCGGCGCGACCGCCGCCGATGCACCGACCGGTGTCCCGCCCGAGCGGCGCTCGACGGCGACCGGCGCGTGCGCGGGCGGCACGTCAGGCGGCGGGACCTCGCGCACCCCGGGCATGTTCACCGCCGGGATGAGCCGGCTCAGCCGTTCCCGGAGGACCGGCGTCGAGTCGCGCGGGATGGCCGCGAGCGCGTGGCTCACGCTGCGCAGATCGGTGTAGCGCGCGGCGGGCGCCTTCGCCAGCATGCGGCGGATGACCACGTCCAGTGCCGGGGGCACGCCGTCGCGCCGGGTCGCGAGCGCGGGCGGCTCCGAGCGGAGGTGGTGCTCCTGGATCGCGTACTGCGTGCCGTCGAACGGGACCTCGCCCGTGAGCAGGTAGTAGGCGACCGCGCCGAGCGCGTACTGGTCGGACGCGGGCGTGAGCGGCTCGATGCGCCACTGCTCGGGGCTCATGTAGTGCGGCGTCCCGATCGCGATCCCGGTGCGCGTCAGCTGCTCCCCCTCGGCCACCTTGGCGATGCCGAAGTCGGTCACCACGACGTTGCCCGACCGGTCGAGCAGCACGTTGCCCGGCTTCACGTCGCGGTGCACGACCCCGTGCTCGTGCGCGTACTGAAGCGCGAGCGCGACCTGGTCGACCACGTGGACGGCGAGGTCCGGCGGGAGCGGCCCCGTGCTGCGCAGCAGCTGCTCGAGCGAGCAGCCGTCGACGTACTTCATCACGAAGTAGCGCAGCCCCTCGGACTCCTTTGCGCGGTAGACGCGCACGACGCTCGGGTGGTCGTCGAGGTTGGCCGCGGTGCGCGCCTCCTGGAGGAAGCGCTGCGACATCGTCGGGTGGTGCGCCAGCTCGGGGAGGAGCACCTTGATCGCGACATAGCGCGCGAGCTCGCGGTCCCAGGCGAGGTACACCGCCGCCATGCCGCCGCGTCCGATCTCGCGGAGCACCTCGTACTCGCCCTGCGTGGCGTGGCGGAGGCGCGTGAGGAGGTGGTCCTCGCCGGTCGGCTTGGGCGCCGCGAGTGCGTTCCCGCAGGCCGGGCAGAAGCGCGACTCGGCCCCGACGACCGCGCCACAGCGCGGGCAGATGATGCTGCCCGGTGGAACGAGGGTCGTGGGTTCGGTGGCCGGGTGCCTGCTGGCCGTGGACGGGTCCGACATGAAAGACCTTACCGATCGCGCGCGCGCCTGACGGGAAAAACGGCCGGGGCCGTCCGGCGAGGGCCGTCCGAGTGTCGGTCGGGCCGCCGGGGCGAAGGTGGGGACCTTCGCGTGCCCCCGTCAAGCCACTACGCCGCGGAGATCGCACCCGCTGATCGCTACGGCGGTGCGCGCGCCGGTGTGCGCGGCCCTTCCTGGCCCCTAGACTACGACGCCTCACCCGCACCCTTCGTCATGAGCGATCACATCCGCGACCGCATCCAGCGCAAGCTCGCCACCCTCCGCGACGAGCGCCTGTACCAGGTGCTCGACTACGTCGAGTTCCTCGAACTGCGCTACGGGCAGCCGGCGGCCAACCCGACGCCGGTCAACCCGCTCCAGCGCTTCGCCGACGGGATCGAGGACCGGCTGCGCGCGGGCGGCGTCGCCGCGTCGACCGTGTCGGAGGCGATGGGCTTCCTGAACAAGGCGGTCGGCGTGTTGAACGACGTCGCGACGGCAGGGCGCACGGTCGCCACGGACATCGCGACCGCGGCCCAGCGCATGACCGAGCCGGCGACCGGCTCCGCGCCCGGTACGGCATCTGCGCAGGGGGCAGGCACCAGCGGTCCGGCCGCTCCGCCAGCTCCGGGCGCCGGCGCGCCGCCCGGCCGCCCGGCGACCGATCCGACCGACATGCCGAGCTATCCGTCGCCGTCCTGACCCGCCCGTTCGCACCCCTCGTCTGGAGCCGCCATCCGTGACCGCGCCCCGCGCCGACTCGCCGTCCTCGTCCGCCCCGCGCGCCCGCCCGCGCGCCGACTCGGACGACCGCCGCTTTCAGGACGACCACTTCCGCGACGCCTCGCGCCCGCCGCGCACGCGCGCCGAGGCCAAGCACACCCTGCTCGACACGATCCGGCAGCTCCCCGCATACCTGCGGCTCCTCGGCGGCCTGCTCCTCGACGCGCGCGTCTCGACGCTCGACAAGGCGCTCGTCGCCGGCGCGATGGCCTACGTGATCTCGCCGATCGACCTCATCCCCGACTTCATCCCCTTCATCGGCGAGGTCGATGACGTATTCGTCATGATGCTCGCGCTGCAGCGGCTCGTGGCGAACGCGGGGCACGATGTGCTGCTCGACCACTGGCACGGCGACCCCGACGAGCTCCACGAACTCAACGTCAAGGAAGTGCTCGGCGCCGCGGTGCTCTTTCTGCCCGGAGGCGTGCGCACCAAGCTCGTCGGCATGGTGCGCCGCGGGATGGGACGGCCGAGCCGGCGCTAACTGGACCGTTACCCCGCCGGTGCCAACGCCGGCGCGGGTTCGACTTGAAGCGACCGGGCGCGCGGCTTACCCTTCGCCATGGCGACCACCACGCGACCGATGCCGGCCCCGCCCGCGGCCGACCCCGCCGGCTCCGACACGTCTAACAGCATCCCGCGCCCCGCGCGTCCGGCCCCGGACGGCGGGGCGCCGCGCATTTCCGCCCCGGACGGCGTGCCGTCCAATGGCCTGCCGACCGCGAACGGCACCCCTCGCCCGCACGGCCACACCCGCGTGCGCACGGACCTGGCGCTCACCTTCGACGACGTGCTGCTCTCGCCGCGGCACGCGATGGTCCACCCGAAGGACGTGAGCACCGCGACCCGCTTCACGCGCGGGATCACGCTCCACGTGCCGCTCGTCGCGGCCGCGATGGACACGGTCACCGAGAGCGGGATGGCGATCGCGATCGCGCGCCACGGCGGCATCGGCGTGCTGCACAAGAACATGTCGGTCGACCGGCAGGCGGCCGAGGTCGACCGGGTGAAGCGGTCGGAGAGCGGGATGATCCTCAACCCGATCACCCTCACCCCCGACGCGACGCTCCGCGAGGCGGTCGCGCTCATGCAGCGCTTCCGCATCTCCGGCGTTCCGGTGGTCGACGACGACGGGCGTCTGGTGGGGATCATCACCAACCGCGACCTGCAGTTCGAGCGCGCGCTCGACCGCCCGCTCCGTGAGGCGATGACGCAGGAGGGGCTCGTCACCGCGCCGACGGGCACGACGCTCGACGAGGCGGAGGCGATCATGGGCCGCCACCGGATCGAGAAGCTGCCCGTGGTCGACGGCGCGGGCGCGCTGCGCGGCCTCATCACCGTGAAGGACCTGCACAAGCGCCGGCAGTACCCGTCGGCCAACAAGGACCGCCACGGGCGGCTGCGCGTCGCGGCCGCGATCGGCGCGGCGGGCGACTACCTCGTGCGGGCGCGGGCGCTCGTCGACGCGGGCGTGGACGTACTCGTGCTCGACACCGCGCACGGGCACTCGCAGGGCGTGCTCGACGCGACCGCTGCGGTGCGCGAGGCGTTCCCGGACGTGCAGCTCGTCGCCGGCAACGTCGCCTCGCGCGCCGGGGCGGCGGCGCTCGTCGCGCGCGGCGTCGACGCGGTCAAGGTGGGCGTCGGCCCGGGGTCGATCTGCACGACCCGCGTCGTGACGGGCGTCGGCGTGCCGCAGCTCACCGCGGTGATGGACGCGGTCGACGGCGCGGACGGCGTGCCCGTGATCGCCGACGGCGGGATCAAGTACTCGGGCGACATCGTCAAGGCGCTGGCCGCCGGCGCGGAGAGCGTGATGATGGGCTCGATGCTCGCCGGCACGGAGGAGAGCCCGGGCGAGTCGCTGCTCCTGGAAGGGCGCCGCTTCAAGATGATCCGCGGCATGGGCTCGCTCTCGGCCATGCAGGACGGCTCCGCCGACCGCTACTTCCAGGAAGGCGAGCTGAGCCCGAAGAAGCTCGTCCCCGAGGGGATCGAGGGACGCGTGCCGTACAAGGGGCCGGTCGCCGACGTGATCTTCCAGATGATCGGCGGGCTGCGCAGCGGGATGGGGTACGTCGGCTGTGCGACGATCGAGCAGCTGCGCACGGAGGCGGAGTTCGTGCGCATCACGGCGGCGGGGCTGCGCGAGAGTCACCCGCACGACGTGACGATCACGCGCGAGGCGCCCAACTACTCGGCGTGACGACCGGCGGCGTGCCGATGCAGATCCGCCGGGTCGTCACCGGCCACCGCGACGACGGGCGCTCCACCGTGCTGAGCGACGCGCCAGTCGTGGGCCACGAGGCGATGCCCGGCTCCACCTTCGCCTGGCTCTGGCGCACCACGCGCGCGCCGGCCGACAACGACGACCCGACCGACCGCGCCGCCGACCCGCCGGCCCTCACGCAGCCGAACGGCAGCGTGCTCCTGCTCGTCGACGTGGCGCCGGGCGCGCGCTCGCCGCTCCACCGCACCCGGTCGCTCGACTACGCGTTCGTGCTCGCCGGGCCCGTCGACCTCGAGCTCGACGACGAGTCGACGACGCGGCTCGAGACCGGCGCGGTCGTGGTGCAGCGCGGGACGATGCACGCGTGGGTGAACCCCGGGCCGCACACCGCGCGGATGGCGTACGTCCTGCTCGACGCGACCGAGCCCACGGTTGACGGCGAGGCCCTGCCGGCGTACATGCCCGCCTAACGGCGGCCCGATCGCCACCATGTCGGCCAGCGCTGCGTCCGCGCCGAACGGGTCGTCCCCCCGGACCGGACCGGGGCCCTACTACGTCCCCCTGGGTCGCGAGGTCGAGGTGTTCGAGCGCTGCCACGCACGCGGACTTCCGGTGATGCTCAAGGGGCCGACGGGGTGCGGCAAGACGCGTTTCGTCGAGCACATGGCGTGGCGGCTCGGGCGCCCGCTCGTGACGGTCGCCTGCCACGACGACCTCTCGGCGAGCGACCTCACCGGCCGGTGGCTGATCCGCGGCGGTGACACGGTGTGGGTCGACGGGCCGCTCGCCGCGGCGGCGCGCGCCGGCGCGATCTGCTACCTGGACGAGGTGGTCGAGGCGCGGCAGGACACGATCGTCGTCATCCACCCGCTCACCGACGACCGGCGGATACTTCCCATCGAGCGCACGGGCGAGGTGGTCGAGGCCGCGCCGGGCTTCCAGCTCGTCGTGTCGTACAACCCGGGGTATCAGCACGCGGTCAAGGACCTGAAGCCGAGCACGCGCCAGCGCTTCGTGACGCTCGACTTCGACCATCCCGCGCCCGAGGTCGAGGCCGCGATCGTGGCGCACGAGAGCGGGCTGGATCGCGGGCGCGCCGCGGCGCTCGTGCAACTGGCCCGGCGCGTGCGCGCGTTGCGTGACCAGGGGTTGGCGGAGGTGCCGGGGACGCGCCTCCTCGTCGCGACCGGGCGGCTGATCGCGGACGGAATCCCGCCGGCGGAGGCGTGTCGCGTCGCCCTCGCCGGCCCGCTCACCGACGACCCCGACCTGCTCGGGGCCATCGGCGATCTCGTCGCGGCCTCGTTCTGACCCGCGCGGTTCTGACGCGCGCGCTCGTGCGCCGGGCGGGGGCGCGGCTGCGGGCGCGCCTGGGGCGGAGGGAAGCGGCGCCCGCGCTTCCCGCGCTCGAGGACGTGCGCCGGCGCCTCGAGCTGGTGCTGGCCGCGCTGTACGGGCGCCCGCTGCGCGTCGAGCCGGCGCCGGAGCCGCGACCGCCGTCGTGGGTGTGGCGGCTGCTCGGCGCGCAGCGTCCGGCACCGCCGCTCGCCACGCACGCCGGGGACACGATCCGGCTGCCACACACGCTGCCGGCAACCGACGCGGACGAAGCCCTCGCGTGCTGGCGTCTGCTCGCGCTCGGGCAGGCGGAGCGCGTCGTGCGCGGGAGCGCGGCGCTCGTCGAGGGCGCGGAGGACCCGCTCGAGCGCACGCTGTACGCGCTCTGCGAGGGGGCCGCGGTCGACCGGGCGCTCCTCGAGCGGACGCGCGCCGCGGGTGCGCCGCTGCGGGCGGCCCGGGCCGCGGCGCTCGCGATCCGCCCGCCGCTCGCGCTGCTGCCCGCGGCCGAGCGCGACGTCGAACAGCTCGTGCGCGCGGTGCTCGCTGGCGACCCGGCGGCGGACGGCCCGGCCCTCCCCGACGCCCCCGACATGCCGGCCGGTGCGGCGGACGCGGCCGCGTCGTTGGCGTGGGCGCGGGCGACCGCCGCGCGGCTGCGGGCGGTGCACGGGCGGGCGTTCCGTGCCGTGCTGCCCGTCGAGCACTGGGGGCAGCTGCCAGACTCCGAGCGCGAGCTCGCCGCGCGCGTCCGCGACGCGCCACCGGCGCTGCCGGTGTCCTTACCGGGGCTGCAGCAGGAGAGCGTGTCGCGCGGCGCCCGCCGGCCGGATCAGACCGTTCCGATTCCGGGCGCTGGCGGCACGCCACTCGGCGATGCGCCCTCGCCGCCCGCCGACGCGTCGGCGCAGATGGTCGTCGCGATGGACGACGGCGACCGCCCACTCGTGCCCGAGCGCGTGCCCGAGCGACCGCCCGCAGACGGCCCACGGCCGAGCGATCGGTCGGCCGGCGCGTCGGACGAGGCGGGGCGCGTTACGTACCCCGAGTGGGACGCCGGGGCCGGGCGCCACCGGTTGTGCGGCGCGACGGTCGTGCTCGCGCGCGCCCCCGAGGGGGATGGGGCCTGGGCGGATGCGATCCTCCGTGACCACGCGGCCGTGGTGCGCCGCGTGCGCCAGCGGTTCGAACCCCTGCGCGCCCGGCGTGCGCGGCTCCCCCGGCAGCCGTTCGGCGAGGAGCTCGACCTCGCCGCGTGCGTCGACGCACTCGTCGACCGCCGCACGGGCAGCGCCGGCGGCGACCGACTCTACGTCGCCGTCCGCCCGGCGCGGCGCGCGCTCGCCATCGCGATCCTCGTCGACGTGAGCGGCTCGACCGACGCCCCGGTGAGCACGCGGCGGGGAGAGACGCGCCAGATCATCGACGTCGAGAAGGAAGCCCTCCTCCTGGCGGGTGAGGCGCTCGAAGCGCTCGGCGACCCGTTCGCGGTGCTGACGTTCAGCAGCCGCGGCGCGCACGCGGTGCGCGTCACGACCATCAAGGCGTTCGCGGAGCGCCACGACGCCGCGGTGCGGCGGCGGATCGCGGCCATGCGCCCGAGTGGGAACACGCGGCTCGGGGCCGCGGTGCGCCACGCCACGGCGCTCCTCGCGCGCCAGCCGGCCGGGCACCGCCTGCTCCTGCTCCTCTCCGACGGGCGCCCCAACGACGCCGACGGCTACCAGGGGCGTTATGCGACCGAGGACGCGCGGCAGGCGATCCACGAGGCGCGCGCCGGCGGCGTCTACCCATATTGTCTCACGGTGGACCGGGAAGAAGCGGAGTACCTCCCGCACATTTTCGGCGCGGCCGGGCACACGGTGCTGCGGCGTCCGGAGCAGCTCCCGCTCGCGCTCGTCGGAGCCGTGCGGCAGTTGGTCGGCGCGGGGTCGGTCTGTTGACAACCCCCGCACGCGCCGGGCAGCTTGCGCCTCCTGCCCCGGGGTGCGCCCACCACCCGGCCCGCCGAGTACCCCACCGTTTCAGCATCCCGGCCCGGCCACGGCCCGGGCACGAGAGGACCCGCGATGGCGCTGTCGTCTACCAAGAGTATCTCGCAGATCCAGAGCGAGGCGAGCGAGGAGGGGTCCCACACCCTCAAGCGCTCGCTCACGGCCACCAACCTCGTCACGCTCGGCATCGGCGCGATCATCGGCGCCGGCATCTTCGTGCTGACCGGGACGGCCGCGGCCAACAACGCCGGGCCCGCCGTGGTCTGGTCTTTCGTGCTCGCGGGCCTCGGCTGCCTCTTCGCGGGGCTCTGCTACGCCGAGTTCGCCTCGATGATCCCGGTCGCCGGCTCCGCGTACACGTACGCCTACGCTACGCTCGGCGAGTTCGTCGCCTGGATCATCGGGTGGGACCTGATCCTCGAGTACCTCTTCGGCGCGTCGACGGTCGCGGTGGGCTGGTCCGGGTACTTCGTCGCCCTGCTCAACAAGCTCGGCCTGAACGTCGGGACCGCGTACACGACGGCGCCCCTCAAGTGGATCGAGGCCAGCAAGTCGTTCGAGCGCATCCCGGGCGGCGTGATTAACCTGCCCGCGATCCTGCTCACACTGGCAATGACCGCGCTGCTCGTCGTCGGCATGAAGGAGTCGGCCCGCTTCAACAACGCGATCGTGTTCGTGAAGCTCGCGATCGTGCTGCTCGTCATCTGCATCGGCTTCGCCTACGTCCATCAGGCGAACTGGCACCCGTTCGTGCCGCCCGCGCAGGGCGAGGGCGTCTACGGCTTCAGTGGGATCGTGCGTGCGGCGGGCGTGGTGTTCTTCGCGTACATCGGCTTCGACGCCGTGAGCACCGCGGCGCAGGAGGCCAAGAACCCCCAGCGCGACATGCCGATCGGCATGCTCGGCTCGCTCGGCGTCTGCACGGTCCTCTACATCCTGATGTCGCTCGTGATGACGGGGCTCGTGCCGTTCCAGCAGCTCAACGTGCCGCACCCGGTCGACATCGCGGTGCGCGCGCTGCCGTCCAGCTATGCGTGGCTCGGCTACCTCGTCGACCTGGGCGCCATCGCCGGGCTCGCCTCGGTGGTGCTCGTCATGCTCATGGGCCAGCCGCGCGTCTTCTTCTCGATGGCGCGCGACGGGCTGCTCCCGCCCGTGTTCGGCAAGGTCCACCCGCGCTTCCAGACGCCGTACGTGACGACGATCCTCTGCGGCTCGATCGCGGCGGTCATCGCGGGCTTCTTCCCGATCGACCTGCTCGGCGAACTCGTCTCGATCGGGACGCTCTTCGCCTTCGTGGTCGTGAGCGCGGGCGTCCTGATGCTCCGCTACAAGCGCCCCGAGCTGGTCCGCCCGTTCAAGACGCCGTTCGTCCCGGTCGTGCCGATCCTCGGCATTTTGGTGTGCGGCTACCTCATGTACCACCTGCCGTACGACACCTGGGTCCGGCTGTTCGTCTGGCTGCTCATCGGACTCGTGATCTACTTCCTGTACGGGCGCACGCACTCGCGCGTCGGCGGGACCATGGCACGAGTCGGCGCACAGCCTGTCATGGCCGGCGACTGAGCCGCGGCCGGCACGCGCGACCGCTTCGTTCATGGACCGCCCGGGCGCCGACACTGGCGCCCGGGCGGTGTTCGTTTGCCGGGCCTGCTTTCTTCCGGCATGTCGAACACCATCCCCGCGCCCGCCGCCCTGACCGAGGCCGTCGACCAGGCGCTCGCCGCCTCGGCCCCACGCCTCGAACAGCTGCGCGCCCTCGGGCCCTACTTCCGCCCCGGGATCCGCGTCGCGCTCTCGACGCACATCAACGCCGACGGCGACGGCTGCGGCTCCGAGGTCGGGCTCGCCCGCGCGCTCGCGGCGATGGGGCTCCGGCCCGTGATCGTCAACCCGACGCCGTGGCCGGACAGCTTCCGCTTCTTGCTCGAGAACGCCGGCGACGGGCCCGGCGACGCGGCGGTGGAGGAGGCGAGCGCGAAGGGGGCGGCCGCGCTGCGTGGCGTCGACCTCCTCGTGGTGCTCGACATCGCGGATGTGAAGCGGCTGGGCACGCTCGCCGACGCGGTGCGCGCGTTCGCCGAGCCCAAACTCACGATCGACCACCACCTCCCGAGTGATGAGCCGCCGAGCCGGGTCGTGGTGAGCGACATCTCGGCGAGCGCGACGGGGGAGCTCGTGTTCGACCTCCTGGCCGCGCTCGACCGGCCGCTCACGCCCGCGATCGCGACCGCCCTCTACGTCGCGATCCTCACCGACACCGGCGGCTTCCGCTTCAGCAACACCTCGCCGCGCTGCCATGCGGTGGCGGCCGAGCTGCTCGCGGCGGGGGTGGACCCCGAGGCGATGTACCGGCGCATCTACGCGAGCCAGCCGGTCGGGAAGCTTTTCCTGCTGCGCGACGCGCTTGGCACGCTCGAGACCGACGCGGCGCACGGGCTCGCGTGGATTTCGATTCCGGCGGGGGCGCTGGAGCGCTACGGGGTGAAGTCGGAGGACCTCGACGGGATCGTCGAGCAGCCGCGGTCGATCGCGGGGACGCGGTGCGCGATGCTCTTCCGCGACCTCGGGCACGGAAAGGTGAAGGTGTCGTTCCGGAGCACTGGGGACGTGGACGTGAACGCGCTCGCGCGGCCGTTCGGGGGCGGGGGGCACGCGAAGGCGAGCGGGGCGATGATCGCGGGGGCGTTGGACGAGGTGCGGGCGCGCGTGGTGGAGGCGGCGCGGGCGCACGTGGGGGTGGCGGTGGGGTAGGAAACGGGGGCGGCTAGCTTTCGGCGTCGGGCACGTCCGGCGCTTTCGACGGGTTGTCATCCTGAGCCGAAGGCGAAGGATCGCTATCCGTGGCGCCCGCGTCCTGTCGTCCCGAGCAACGCGAGGGACCTACCGTCCGAGGTGATGGGCCCGGCCCCTCGCCAGGGAGAGTAGGTCCCTCGCGCTGCTCGGGACGACATGGGTTCTGTCGGACAGCGATCCTTCGCTGCGCTCAGGATGACACCGAACGGATTCGGGACGACGTCCTCAACCCGGGTGCACCTTCGCCCGCACACTCCGCGGCGCCTTGCCGCGTCTCCATAGGTCTTCACGCATGAGCACCCCCCTCACCCAGCGCATCGCCGACGCCCTCGGCCGCGTGCGCAACCCGCGGCACGGCCGCGACCTCGTCAGCGCCGAGCAGGTGCAGGACGTGGCGACCACGCCCGACGGCAAGGTCCGCTTCACGCTGCTGCTCGACGCCGCCGACGAGGCGACGCTCGTGCGCGAGGTGCGCCAGACCGTCGAACGCGTGCCCGGCGTGACCGACGTCCGGGTCGACGTGCAGGACCCGGCTGCGTACGCCGCCGCGCGCGCGACGCGGCGGGAGGCGCAGCGCGAGGCGCGCGGCGCGAGCGCGGGCGGGCAGGCACCGGGGGGCGGCAAGCCCGTCGGCGCCCCGGGTTCGGGGCGCGCGCTGCCCGTGATGGATGCGGCGCCGCCGCGCGCCGCCCCGCAGACGCCCGCCGCGCCCACGCCGGTCGCGTACCCGCAGCTCGGCCGCATCATCGCGGTGTCGAGCGGCAAGGGCGGGGTCGGGAAGTCGACCGTGGCGGTGAACGTGGCCGTCGCGCTCGCGAAGCAGGGCGCCAGGGTCGGGCTCATGGACGCCGACATCTACGGGCCCAACCTGCCGCGCATGTTAGGCGTGAGCGAGGCGCCGCCGGTGCGCGACGAGAAGATCCAGCCGCTGCTCGCTTACGGCGTGAAGGTCATCTCCATCGGCCTGCTGATCGAGCGCGACCAGCCGGCGATCTGGCGCGGCCCGATCATCATGAAGGTGATCACGCAGTTCCTGCGCGACGTGAACTGGGGCCAGCTCGACTACTTCTTCGTCGACATGCCGCCGGGCACGGGCGACGCGCAGCTCTCGCTCGTGCAGGCGACGCACGTGCACGGCGGGGTCGTCGTCACCACGCCGCAGCAGGTGGCCGTCGGCGACGCGCTCCGCGGCGTGCGGATGTTCGAGCGGGTCGGCGTGCCGGTGCTGGGCGTGGTCGAGAACATGAGCTACCTCGAGAACCCCGAGACGGGCAAGCCGATCGCGGTGTTCGGGTCGGGCGGCGGCCAGGCGCTGGCCGACGAGGTCGGGGTCCCGCTGTTAGGCCAGATCCCGCTCGACCCGCGGGTGGTCGAGGGCGGCGACACGGGGCGGCCGATCGTCGTGCACGAGCCGAAGGCGGGCGTGTCGCGCGCGCTGGAGCAGGTGGCGGGGCGGGTGGTGGAGCGGGTGCGGGACCGGTACCCGGAGGCGGCGGGCGCGGCCGCGGGGTGACCGCCACCCGCACCCTCCCCGTCGAGGAGCGCGACGGCGGCGTCCCCGTCGCGCTCACCCCCGCGCTGGCGGCCCGCGTCACCGGCGAGCACCCCGCCGGCGGCGACCGGGCGGGCGGACGTCCCACGGGCGAGTACCCCGCGCTCGTCCGCGAGCCGTTAGGCCGCCTCGTCGTCCGCGTCGCGCTGCCGGCGGTCGTGAGCAACCTGCTCATGACCGTCTTCCTCGCCGCCGACGCGTTCTGGGTCGGCCGGCACCTCGGGCCGACGGCGCTCGCCGCGGTCACGGCGTCGGTGTTCTGGGTCTGGATGGCGATCTCGGTCGCGGAAATGATCTCCGTCGGCCTCACGGCCGTCGCGTCCCGCCGGCACGGCGAGCGCCGCCCGGCCGACGCCGCGCGCGCGACGGGCGACGCGCTGCTCCTCGCGGTCGTGTTAGGCACCGTCGTCGCCGTCGCGGGGCGCACGAACGCCGGGGGCCTGCTCGCGCTCATGCACGCGCCCGCGGCCGTCGCCGCGCTCGGTGCGCGCTACCTCGGCGTGTACGCGCTCGCGGCGCCCGTGCTCTACGCCTACTTCACCGTCGACGCCGCCTTCCGCGCGAGCGGGGACACGCGGACGCCGCTCCTCGTGCTCGCCGGCTCGGTGGCGATGGGCCTCGTGTTCGACCCGCTGCTCATCCTCGGCCGCTTCGGGTTCCCGGAGTTGGGGATCGCCGGCGCGGCGCTCGCGACGACCGCCACGCGCAGCGTCGCCTGCCTCGTCGGCTTCCTCCTGCTGCGGCGGCGCGGGCTCGTGCGCTTCGGCCGGCCGGACGCGGCCGTGCTCGCGACCGTGCTCCGCGTCGGGCTGCCGACGGCGGCCACGGGCGTGCTCTTTTCGGTCGTCTACGTGGTGATCGGCCGCTCGGCGTCGTCGCTCGGCGTGCCGGCGCTCGCCGCGCTCGGCCTCGGCTTCCGGGTCGAGAGCTGGCTCTACATGGTCGGCGTCGGCTTCGGCGCGGCCGCCGCGGCGGTGATCGGGCAGAACATGGGCGCGGGCCGCGTCGAACGGGCCGAGCGGGCGGGGTGGACGATGCTCGGCGCGGCGAGCGTCCCGGCACTCGTCGCCGCCGCGGCGAGCTTCGCGGCACCCGCGTTCCTCGCCGGTATCTTCACGCGCGACGCCGCAGTGGTAGCCGAGACCGCGCGCTACCTGCGCATCGCGGCGGTGTCGCAGCTCGTCGTCTGCGCCGAGGTGGTGCTCGAAGGGGCGCTCGGCGGGGCGGGGGCGACGGTCGCGCCGATGGTCGCGTCGACGAGCCTCACGGCGGCGCGCATTCCGCTCGCGACGTGGGCGACGCCGCGGTACGGGGCGCCGGGGCTGTGGTGGGCGATCTCGCTCACCGCGGTCGGGCGGGGGCTGGCGATGATCGCGCTCTGGCGCGCGGGGCGGTGGAAGCGGAACCGGGTGTAGGGAGTGCGGGACCGGGAGGGTGTAAGGCGGCGCACCGGGGTTTAGTGTCATCCTGAGCGCAGCGAAGGATCTTGCGTGCGAGACGTGGAGCGGCGTGCCGTCAGGCCGGCGCCGGCGCGTCCCGTACAGCCCAACAGCAGGGGCAGAAGATCCTTCGCTGCGCTCAGGATGACACACTCCTCCCCGGTCGAGGTCACCCGCATGCCGCTCATCACCCTCCTCACCGACTTCGGCACCGCCGACGGCTACGTCGCCGAGGTAAAGGGGGTGCTGCTGACCGAGGCGCCCGGCGCGACACTGGTCGACGCGGCCCACGACCTCGCGCCGCAGGACGTGGACGGCGCGCGCCTGGCGCTCGCGCGCTACTGGCTGCGCTACCCGCCCGGGACGGTGCACCTCGTCGTCGTCGACCCGGGCGTCGGGACCGAGCGCGCCGCGATCGCCGTGGGGAGCGAGGGGAGGTGGCTCGTCGGGCCGGACAACGGGGTGCTCACGCCCGCGCTGCTCCGCGCCGGCGCGCGCGCGGTGCGGCTGCCGGTCCCGGCGCGCAGCGCGGCGACGTTCCACGGGCGCGACGTCTTCGCCCCCGCCGCCGCGCGGCTCGCCGGGGGAGTACCGCTCGACGCGTTAGGCAGTCCGGCCGACGGGCCGGTGCTGCGCCGCACGCCCGAGGCGCGGCGGCTCGCGGACGGGGGGATCGAGGGCGTCGTCATCTCGGTCGACCGCTTCGGGAACGCGATCACCAACCTCGTGGCGAGCGGGGCGACGGCTGCGCCGGGAGGGGCGGTGCGCGTGGGGGAGCGGGCGGTGCCGATCCGGAGGGTGTACGCGGACGTCGGGACGGGAGAGGCGGTGGCGCTCGCGGGGTCGAACGGGTTGCTGGAGGTCGCAGTGCGGGACGGAAGTGCGGCGGCGGTGCTGGGGATGAGGAGGGGGACGAACGTCGTGCTCTACCGTGGGTGACGTGCCGGAGTGCGTCGCGGGAGCGTTCGGGGCGGGTAGGGCGTGGGTGGGCGGGCGTGCGATGTGGGCGCACGCGGGCGGGTCGTTGGGGCGGTGCCGGACCGGGCGGGGCAGAGCCAGCGGAGCGGGGCCACGGGACGGGACGAGCGGCTGACGGCACGACCCGGGTGGGGCAAGTTCTCTCCCCGGCCGTGCCCGACCCGGCCGCCGCTGTCGCGCCGCGGTACGGGCGCCGTGGGTGTCACCCTTCCCGCCCCGAACGTCCCGCGGCGCACTCCGTCCCGGCGACCGCGGCGAGTCCGGGCCGAATCCCGCGAGAAGTGCGAGGCGGATTAAGCGTTAGGCCGTCGCCTTCTTCTCCCCTCCCAGCGACGGCGCGTCCGTCGGCCCCCCCGTCGAGATCCGGTCGCCGTACAGGTGCCCCGCCCGCGACTTCGTCGCGCCCGTCCCGTGCATCAGCTCCGCCGCCAGCTCCGCCCCCGCGAGCAGCGCGAGCGACGACAGGTACATCCAGGTGAGCAGCACGATCGCCCCGCCGATCGTGCCGTACGTCTTGTTGTAATCGCCGAACCGCTGCACGTAGATCCGGAACGCGAGCGTGACGATTAGCCAGAGCACCGTCGTCACGACCGACGCGACCAGCACGTGCGAGTTCCGCTGCTTCGCGTCGGGGAGAACCTTGAAGACGATGAACGCGGTGGCCGTCACGATGACGCCCGCGATCGGGAACTGCGCGAGGTTCCAGAGCGCGCGCGCCGTGCTCCCGAGCCCGACGTGGTCGCCGACCCAGTCGACCACGTTCGGGCCGAAGAGCAGCACGGTCGTCGCGAGGATGAACAGGAGCCCCACGCCTAACAAACACGCGAGCGCGATCAGCTTCCGCTTCCAGTACGGCCGTGGGTCGTCGTTGCTGTGCTTGTAGACCATGTTGAGCGCGGCCATCAGCCCGCTGAACACGTTCGACCCCGACCAGAGCGCGAGCAGCGCCCCGACCGACACGACCCCCGGCGCGCTCGGCGAGAACACGACGTCCTTGACGACGTTCTGCACCAGCGCGAACGCGTCGCCCGGGACGGCGCGCGACAGCTGCGTCAGCAGGAACGTGAACGTCTTCTGCTTGTCGCCGACGAGCGCGAGCAGCGGCGCCAGGAACAGGAAGATCGGGAAGAGCGAGAAGAAGAAGTAGTACGCCGTCTGGGCCGCGAGGTCGATGACGTCGTCGGCGATGATCTGCGCGCCGACCTTCTTCAGCAGCGGTCCGAGGCGGTAGCCTTTGATTTCCATGCGCCGTGGCTCCGAGAACGCCGGCGCGTGCGGCCGGCCCGTCGGGGCGCCCGATCCGGACGGCCCAACCCGGTCATCGGGCAAGCGACAGGCCAGGTGCGGCGTGGGGCGCGCCGCACGCCGGCGGTCAGTCGAGCCGCCCGGTGGGAACGGACGCGCTCGACCGTGCGGCGACGAGCGTGGCGATCGGCGTCGGCGTCTGCCACGCGGGCACCACGCCGCGCTCGGTGACGAGCGTGTCGGCGACCCCGGCCGTGCCCGCGCGGCGGCGTCCGGTGGCGGTGCCGGCGCGCGTCAGGAGCGCGGCGCCGAACCCCGCGCTCAGTGCGAGCCAGGTCGCGGCCACGGCGAGCGTCCGCGTGACGAGCGCCGCGCCCGGCACGCCGGCGAGCGCGCCCGCGAGCAGCCAGAGCGCGAGGAACGCGCCGAGTCCAAAGAGCACCGGCCGCGGCGAGCGAGGCGCTGCCGCGGCCGATCCCGCCGGCGTCCGCGCGATCAGCGCGCGCCCGAGCACCGCGGCCGCGGCGAGGAAGCCGAGCGTCGCGAGCCCGGCGGCGGCGGCGATGAACACGACGACCGCGAGCGGGATGGCGACGATCCCGATGAGGGTCGCGGCGAGCGCGGCGGCGATCAGGACGAGCACCGGCACGACGAGCAGCTGGCCGGCGATCCCGGCGCCGAGCGCGCGCGCGGGGTGCTGCTCGACCAGTTCACGGACGGCGCGCAGCTGACGGTCGGCCCGCGTCGCGACCGCGGCGCCGAGCGCGGCGAGCAGGAGGAACCAGCCGAATGGCACGCCGAGCGCCGCGGCGAGCGTGGGCGGTACGGCGGGGGCGGCGCTCGCATCCGGGATCGCCGCCGACGTGCGGTCGAGGCGGGTCGCGTGGCCGAGCAGGCTCGCGACGGTGCCGTCAACGTGCGCCCCCGGATGGACGACGACGTCGCCGGCGATGGTGAGCACGTCGCCCTTGACGGTCCCGTAGACGTCGACCGGCCCGCGGACGAGGATCACGCTCCCCGGCTGGGTGACGCCCGCCGGCACGGCAAGGCCTCCGGACGGCGCCGATTCGGCCGTCGGCACGTTGGCCTGGTGCGCGTCGCCCATCGCCGCCGTCATGGCTCGCTCGAGGGTGACTCGATCCGCCGGCTCGCCGCCGCGGCCGCGCGCAGCCCGGTGCCGGCGAGCGCGAAGGCGACGACGAGCATCCCGAGCGCGGCCGCGAGTGCGCCCGCCGAGGTCGCGGGCGTGCCGGCGAGGGCCGTGACGAAGCCGCGGAGCCCGTCCCAGAGCACGCCGCGGAGGTGCGCGGCGGCCGCGTCGGTCGTGAAGGCGAGTACGTCGGCGCGCGCCAGCACCCAGAGCGTGACCGTCGTGAGCAGCGTGCCCATCGCGAGCACGCCGCCGGCGGCGAGCGCGCGCAGCGGGGGGGACGCGGGCACGAGCCGCCGCACGGTGTCGGCGAGCGCGACGTGCCACGGCTCGAACACCTGGACGTCGGCCATCACGCGGTCCGCGAACCCGACGGACGGCGCGAAGTGTGGCAACACGTCGAGCGTCGCGGCGAGCGCCTCCGCCTGCTCGAGTTCGGCCCGACACGTGGCGCACTCCCGCACGTGCGCGCGTAGCGGCGCCACGCCGAACCCGGATTCGAGACCGGATTCGGCGTCGACCAGCAGGTCGAACTCGTCGGGGAGCAGGTGGCGGTTCACGGAACGGGAGGTCGACAGGGCGTACGCCGGGGCGGGACGTCGGGTTTCAGAGCAGGCGGCGTGGGCGTGGGCACGACGGCCCGGGTTACTGGCGCGTGCCTTCGAGCGCGCGGCGGAGCTCGTGGCGGGCGCGGTGGATGTAGGTCTTGACGGTGCCGAGTGGCAGGTCGAGCGCGGAGGCGATCTCCTCGTACGAGCGGCCCTCGACGTGCCGGAGCATGATGCAGGCCCGGTACATCGGCCGGAGGTCCGCGACGGCCCGCTCGATCGCCGTGCCGAGCTCGCGCGCCTCCAACTCCTCGAGGGCCGACTCCTGCTGCGCCGCGATGTCGAGCGCCGAGGCGGCCGTTTCGGCCGCGGTCCGCGCGTGCGGCGAGCCGTCCATGCTCACCGTGTCGAGCGTTTTCCGGCGCAGGTGATCGATCGCGACGTTGTTGGCGATCTTGAAGATCCAGCTCGAGAACTTGAACTCGGGGCTGTACTTGTCGATGTGGTTGAGGATCTTGACGAAGGTCTCCTGCGCGAGGTCCTCGCTCGTTTCGCGGTCGCGGACCATGCGGTAGATGAGCGAGAACACCGGCCGCTCGTAGCGCCGCACGAGCTCGCGGTAGGCGCGCTCGCGCCCTTCCTGCGCCAGCCGCACGACGTCGGCATCGGGCAGGTTGGCGAGGTCGAGGGAGGGCGGCGGCGGGGGCATGGGGGGAGAAGCGGCCGGGACGCGCGTGGGTCGCAGCCGGCACAAAGTAGCCGCGCCGTACGCCGCGGCGCCGTCCGCGCGCCCGTGCGCGCCTCCGTGCGCGCCTTCGTGCGCGCGCCGCGGCTGGCGACCGCGCGGGCCAGCGAGCGAGCTTACGGCGCATGTCGTCTCCCACGCCGCGGCCCGACGGCGCCCGCGACGGCGCCCCCGACCTCGTCCGCTCGGCGGCGGCCGGCGGGCGCGAGAAGCGGGCGTACGTGCAGCGCATCTTCTCCGAAATCGCGCCGCGCTACGACCTGCTGAACCACCTGCTCTCGCTCAACCTCGACCGCGGCTGGCGCCGGCGCGCGCTCGCCGCGCTCGCGTGGACCGATCGGCCGGAGGGCGTCTACCTCGACCTCTGCGCGGGCACGCTCGACGTCGGTGCGCTGCTCGCGCGCCAGCCGGGGTTCCGCGGGCTCATCGTCGGCGCGGACTTCGCCGAGCCGATGCTGCGCGCGGGCGCGGGCAAGGCGCCGCGGACAGGCGCGCCTGGCACGGGCGCGCCCGCGCTCGCCCCGGTGGCGGCCGACGCGGTCGCGCTCCCGCTCGCGGACGAGTCGTGCGACGGCGCGATCGTCGCCTTCGGGATCCGCAACGTCGCGGGGCTCGACGCCGCGCTCGCCGAGGTGCGGCGCGTGCTCCGGCCGGGCGCGTCGTTCGTGATCCTCGAGTTCACGACGCCGCCCAACGCGGTCGTGCGGGCGGCGTACCACGCCTACTTCCGCCGCGTCCTGCCGGCGGTCGGCGGGCTCGTGAGCGGGCACCGGACGGCGTACCGCTACCTGCCCGAGTCGGTGGCCCACTTCCCGCCGGAGGCCGCCCTCGCCGATCGGATGCGCGCCGCGGGCTTCGCCGCGGTGCGCTGGGAGCGGCTCACGCTCGGCGTCGCGGCGATCCACGTGGGAGTCGCGTGACCGCGGGGCCCCACGCGCGCCGAGGCGCGCCCCGATGTCCACGCCTGACGATCCGCCGGTCTGCGTCGTCGGCCTCATCGCCGACACGCACGGGCTCCTCCGCCCGGCCGTGTTCGACGCGCTCGCCGGCGTCGAGCTGATCCTCCACGCGGGGGACGTCGGCGGGCCGGAACTCCTCGCCGAGCTCGGCGCGATCGCGCCGGTGCGCGCGGTGTTCGGAAACACGGACCCGCCCGGCGTGCCGTGGCTGGCGCCGTCGCTCGACGTCACGGTCGGCGGGCTGCGGGTGCACGTCCAGCACGGGCACGAACTGGGACGGCCGAACCCGGAGCGCGTGCACGCGGCGTATCCGGACGCGGACGTGTGCGTGTACGGCCACACGCACAAGCAGGTCGTGTGGCGAGCGGCGGACGGGCGGTTGGTGGTGAACCCGGGGGCGGCGGGGCCGCGGCGGTTTGACCTGGTGCCGTGCGTCGCGCGGCTGACCGTGCAGGACCGGAAGGCGGAAGCGGAATTAATCGAGTTGTGATGTTAAAACCGTTCGCGGTCGTTCCCTCAGCGGCCCCATCGCCGACGCTTCAACCGGCCCGCCCTTCAAACCACGCGAAAGTGCGACGCGGGGTATAGGTAATCGTCGTCCGAATCGTCGATGATCCGGTAGAACGCGCCGTCTCCCTCGACCCCGATCCGCTCGTAGTACCGCCCGAGCGTGAGGTCATCGCAGCCGCCGGGCTCCGACTCGCCGGGGATCAGCAGCCACGGCCGTACCGACACACACTGGACGAGGGTCGCGGGCTCCCACGCGGCGTCGGGAGGCTGCCAGGTCGTTGCCATTGGTCGCTCCGCTCCGGTGGGGGGGTGGGGCCGGCGCGATCAGGAGGGCCGGCGGGGGGCGTTCCTGCGCGGCGGACGACGGAGTGTGGGCGCGCGTTTCAACGGCGCCCGTCCGTTCGTTGCTGTGCGTCGCCTCCCGTGAGAAAACGCAAGACGACGGCCACCCTTAGTGCGTTCTCCCGCGTGGCCGGAAGTCCTGCGGGCGGTTGCGCTTACGCGGCGTCCTCGAGCAGAACGTCGTCCGCCCCGCCGGCGCGCACCGCGTTAGACGCGGCCTCCAATCGGGCCTGCCACCACCCCGGCTCGGCCGCGTGGGCCAGCAGGTGGCGGGGGAGGGCCGTGCGGCCGAGCTCGCCGTCACGGTGGCGGAACCAGGACGAGAGGAGGAGCAGCTCGTCGACCTCGTGCGTCGGGACCGCGCCGCGCATCCGTTCGCGCGGCGTGTAGATCCGCCGCGCGTCCTCGGCCAGCACGGCGGCCGACGCGGCGTCGTGCGGCAGCGGGTGGTCGGCCCGCACGCGCCCGCGGCGCACGAGGTAGACGCGGGCGGGCGCCTCCTGCGGGGCGGGTGCGGGGGCGCCGCGCCGCCGCTGCGGCACGCGCCCCGGGTCGCCCGGGACGACGTACGCGAAGGAGAGCGTCTCGACCGCGAAGCGCAGCCGGTCGAACTGCGCCTGCAGCAGCTCCAACCGCCGCACCTTGTCGCGCAGGTGCGCCGCGCGCTCGAACTCGAGCCGCTCCGCGCTCGCCTCCATGTCGGCCCGCAGCGCGGCGAGCGGGGCGTCGTCCGACCCGTCGAGGAAGGCGCGGGCGAGCCCGACGCGCCCGCGGTACTCGTCGACCGTGCAGAGGCCGACGCAGGGCCCGAGGCACTTCTTGATCTCGTGGCGGATGCAGCGCGGGGCGCGCGGGGTGACGCCGGCCACGTGGACGCCCGCGCCCGCGAAGAGGTCGGGCTGGTCGCCGAAGCGCATCGGCACGTCGTTGGCGCAGTCGCGCAGGCCTAACGCGTCGCTCAGCTCGCGCACCGCCTCGGCCACTTGGTCGGCGCCGCGGAACGGGCCGTAGTAGACGCCGCCGTCCGCGCTCCCCGTCGAGCCGCGGACGACCTGCAGCTTGGGCGCCGCGCCGCGCGTGAGCTTGATGAAGCTCCAGTGCCGCGCGTCGCGCTTCATGAGGACGTTGTAGCGCGGCCGCAGCCGCTTGATGAGGCGTAGCTCCAGCAGCAGCGCGGCGAACTCGCTCGGCGTGTACTCCCACTCCAGGTGGCACGCGTCGCGGAGGATGCGCGCGCCCTTTTCCTCGGGGTAGACGCAGCGGAAGTACGAGAGCAGCCGGGTGCGCACGTGCTTCGACTTGCCGACGTAGATCACCTCGCCGCTCTCGCCGAGCATGCGGTAGACGCCGGGGCGGTCGTGCGCCTCGGCGCGCACGTAGTCGCGCAGCGCGGGCAGGTGCGCGTCGGGCGCGGAGGCGAGCGCGGCGGCGACGATCGCCGGGACGGGCGGCGGGGCCGGCACGGCGTCCGGCCCGAATTCGGAGAGGGCGCTCACGCGGCGTCCGCGTGCGCGGCGGGCGCGGGCTGGCAGCGCGCGCAGAAGACGGTCGTCCGCCCGTCGATCGCGTGCGTCTCGCCTAACGGATCGCCGCAGCGGAAGCACGGGCGGCCTCCGCGGCCGTAGGTCTTGAGGTGCAGCACGTACGCGCCGCGGCGGCCTCGCGGGCTCAGGAAGTTCTCGAACGTCGTGCCGCCGTGGTGCACGCTCTCGTCGAGCGCGTCGACCACGGCGTCGCGCAGCGCGCGGACCTCGGCGTCGGTGAGCGACGCGGCGGGGCGGGCGGGGTGGATGCGCGCCGCCCAGAGCGCCTCGTTCGCGTAGATGTTGCCCACGCCGGCGAGGTGGGCCTGGTCCATGAGCACGCGCTTGACCGGCTGCCCCGAGCGGCCCAGCGCGGCGCGCAGCGCGTCGGCGGTGAACGCGGCGTCGAGCGGCTCGGGGCCGAGCCGGGCGACGGCGGCGTCGAACTCGGCCGGCGCGAGCAGGGCGACGGTGCCTAACGTGCGGATGTCGCGGTAGTGGAAGGCCCGGGCGCCGCCGCCGGCGTCCGCGAGGCGGAAGGTGACGCGCACGAAGCGGCGCTCCGCCTCGGGGAAGGGCTCGCCGAAACCCTCGAGCAGGACGGTGCCCGTGAAGCGCGGCTGCACCGCGAGCCGGTCGCCGGTCGAGAGGTCGAGCACGATGAGCTTCGCGCGGCGCCACACGCGTTCGACGCGCGCGCCGCGCGTGCGCCGGGCGAGCTCGGCCGCGTCGACGCCGCGGAGCACCGACGGGCGCGGGACCTCGACGTCCGCGATCACGGCGCCGCGGAGGGCGGCGTCGAGGTCGCGGGCGATGGTCTCGGTCTCGGGGAGCTCGGGCACGGGCGGGGGGCGGGGGAGGGAAGCTGCCGCGCGCGGCGCGCCGATGCTACCCCGCCGCCGGCGCCCGCTTCCTGCTCCTCACGCCGGCCGTGTCGCCTCGTGGCGTGCGGCCTCGCGCCAGCCGATGTCGTCGCGGTACTGCTTGCCGGCGAACTCGACGCGGGCGGCGGTCTCGCGCGAGAGGGCCTGCGCGCGCGCGAACGTCTCAGCCACGGCCGTGACGGCGAGCACGCGGCCGCCCGCGGTAACGAGCTGCCCCGACGCGTCGCGGGCCGTGCCGGCGTGGAAAATCGTCACGCCGTCGGGGAGGTCGGCCGGGAGCGTGATCGGGTCGCCCGTCCGCGGCGCGTCGGGGTAGCCGGCGGCGGCGAGCACCGTCGTCACGGCGGCCGGCGGGTCGTCGGCGGTGCGCACGACGCGCGGTGCCGCGAGGCCGAGCGAGCCGGCGATCATGGGGCCGAGCGGCGAGCCGAGCGCATCCATGAGGGGGAGGACGGCCTGGGTCTCCGGGTCGCCGAAGCGGCAGTTGAACTCGACGACGCGCGGCCCGTCGCGGGTCAGCATGAGGCCGGCATAGAGCAGGCCCGTGAACGGCGTGCCCGCTGCGCGCATCGCCGCGAGCGTCGGCCCGACGATCCGCTGGTCGACCTCGGCGGCCACGTCGGCGCGCGCGGCCGGCGCGTAGGCGCCCATCCCGCCCGTGTTCGGGCCGTGGTCGCCCGCGAGCAGCCGCTTGTGGTCCTGCGCCGCCGGCAGCGGGACGGCCGTCTCGCCGTCCGTGACGAAGAAGAGCGACAGCTCCTCGCCCTCCATGAACTCTTCGACGAGCACCTCCGCCCCGGCCGCGCCGTAGCGGTTGCCGACGAGCATGTCGTCGATCGCCGCCGCCGCCGCCGCGAGCGTCTCGGCGACCACGACGCCCTTGCCGGCCGCGAGCCCCGACGCCTTCACGACCACCGGCGCGCCGAGCGCGTGCGCGGCGCGCTTCGCGTCGGCGGGGTCGGTGTGCGTCGACGCACGCGCCGTCGGGACGCCGGCGCCGAGCATGAGCCGCTTCGCCCACGCCTTCGACGTCTCGATCCGCGCGGCCGCCGCGGTCGGCCCGAAGACCGGCAGGCCGCGCGCGCGGAAGCGGTCGACGATGCCTAACGCGAGCGGCGCCTCGGGGCCGACGAGCGTGTAGTCGGGGCGCTCGACTTCGGCCAGGGCGACGAGCGCGTCGAGGTCGTCGGCGCGCGCCGGGACGCAGCGGCCGAGCGCCGCGAGGCCCGGGTTGCCGGGCGCGGCGACGACCTCCGCGCCCTCGCGCGCGAGCTTCCACGCGAGCGCGTGTTCGCGGCCGCCGGAGCCGACGAGGAGGACTTTCATGGGCCGCGGTGGACGCGGTGCGAAGCGGCCGCTGTCATCCTGAGCGCAGCGAAGGATCGCCTCGCCGGGCTGACCGATCCTTCGCTGCGCTCAGGATGACACGGCTTCTCGTGCCACGAACGCTCCGTCGCGCCGACGCTCCGCCGACTCACACCCCCGCTCACAGTCCCTCGAAGGCGTGCGCCAGGTCCTCGATCAGGTCTTCGGTGTCCTCCACCCCGCAGGAGAGTCGCACGAGCCCCTCGCCGAGCCCGATCGAACCGCGCCGCTCGGGCTCGACGCTCGCGTGCGTCATGCCGGCCGGGTGCGAGATGAGCGACTCCACCCCGCCTAACGATTCGGCGAGCGCGAACACCCGCGTGCGGCCGAGGACGTGCGCCGCGCGCTCGCGCGTGCCGAGGTCGACGGAGATCATCCCGCCGAAGCCCGACATCTGCCGCGCGGCGAGGGCGTGCTGCGGGAACGACGGCAGCCCCGGGTAGAGCACGCACTCCTCGCCCACCCGTTCGGCCAGCCAGGCGGCCACCGCGCGCCCGTTCGCGTCGTGCTGCCGCATGCGCAGGTGCAGCGTCTTCGTCCCGCGCAGCACGAGCCAGGCGTCGAACGGGCCGGGCACCGCGCCCGCGGCGTTGAGGATGAACTGCAGGCGCGCCGCGAGGTCGTCGTCGTTCAGCACCGCGACGCCGCCGACGAGGTCCGAGTGGCCGTTGAGGTACTTGGTCGACGAGTGCCAGACGATGTCGGCCCCGAACTCCAGCGGGCGCTGGAAGTAGGGCGTGGCGAACGTGTTGTCGACGACGAGCAGCGCGCGCCCGTCGCGCCCGCCCGCGTGCGCGACCTCGGCCGCCGCGCGCAGGTCGGTGAGGCGCATGAGCGGGTTGGTCGGCGTCTCGACGTGCACCATGCGCGTCTCGGCGCGCATCGCGTCGGCGATGCGCTGCGGGTCGCGCGCGTCGACGTAGGTGAACGTGATGCCGAGGTGCTGCAGGAGCTTGTCGAAGAGGCGGAAGGTGCCGCCGTAGACGTTCTCGCCGCAGACGACATGGTCGCCCGCGCGGCAGAGCTTCATGATCGAGTCGAGGCAGCCCATCCCGCTCGAGAAGGCGAAGCCGTGGCGCGCGCCTTCGAGTGCGGCGACGTTCCGCTCGAGCGCCTCGCGCGTGGGGTTCTTGCCGCGCGCGTACTCGTAGCCCTTGTGCTGGCCGAGCGCGTCCTGGACGTAGGTGGACGTTTGATAGATCGGCGTCATGATCGCGCCCGTCGTCGGGTCGGGACGCTGGCCGGCGTGGATGGCGCGGGTGCCGAAGCCCGCGTGGGCGCCCGCGGGGCCGCCGTTCGTGAAGAAATCGTCGTCCAGGATGCGTGTCATTCGGGACAAAATAGCCCGCGCGGCCGCTGGCTTCGGCCGGCGCGTCCGCCGACATTGTTGCGCATGCCTGCGATCGCACCCGCGCCCGACGCCGCGGCCGTCGCCGCCCCCGCCGCGGCGCCGTCGGCGACCGTGTCGGCGCTCCTCGCGCCCGACGAGGCCGCGCGCGTGCTCGTCGTCGACGACGAGCCGCGGCTGCGCCAACTCGTCGTGCGCATCATGGCGCGCGACGGCTTCGAGTGCCGCGACGCGGCCGACGGCGCGGCCGCGCTCGAGGTGCTCGCGGAGTGGCCCGCGCCGCTCGTGCTGAGCGACCTGCGGATGCCGGGGGTGGACGGTGTGGAACTGCTGCATGCCATCCGCGAGCGGCACCCCGGGACGGCGGTGGTGATGATCACCGCGGTGGCGGACGTCGAGGTGGCCGTGCAGTGCCTCGCGTTGGGCGCGATGGACTACCTCACGAAGCCGTTCCACCTGGAAGAGGTGCGCGCGCGCGTGCGCCAGGCGCTCGAGCGGCGGCGGCTAATCGTCGACAACCGGGCCTACCAGCGGGCGCTCGAGGCGCGCGTGGCGGAGCAGGCGCGGCGCATCGAGGCG
Organism: Gemmatimonadetes bacterium T265; assembly: GCA_019973575.1. Classification (NCBI taxonomy): domain Bacteria; kingdom Pseudomonadati; phylum Gemmatimonadota; species Gemmatimonadetes bacterium T265. The sequence continues at coordinate 457,412 of BPUI01000001.1, read as the reverse complement.
CTCTCGCTCGCGAGCATGCAGGCGCTCGCCGACGCGCTCGAGGTCAAGGACCCGTACACGCGCGGGCACTCGCTGCGCGTGGGGCGCTACGCGGCCGCGATCGGCCGCGCGATGGGGGGCGACGCCGCCGCGGTCGCGCACCTCGAGCTCGGCGGGCACCTGCACGACCTCGGCAAGATCGGCGTGCGCGAGGCGGTGCTCAACAAGCCGGGCCCGCTGAGCGACGAGGAGTACGCGCACATCATGACGCACCCGGTGATTGGCTGGCGCCTGCTCAAGCCGATCATGGACGACCGGCCCGCGGCGCTCGCCGTCGTGCGCTCGCACCACGAGCGGTGGGACGGGCGCGGCGGCCCGGACGGCCTCGCGGGCGACGACATCCCGTACGAGGCACGGGTGGCGAGCGTGGCGGATTCGTTCGACGCGATGACGAGCCGCCGGCCGTACCGGCAGGGGCTGACGGTCGACGCGGCGGTGGCCGAGCTGCGGCGGTGCAGCGGGGCGCAGTACGACCCGGCGGTGGTCACCGCGTTCGTGGACGCCGTGGCGGCGGGCGACATCGTCGTCGACCCGTGAGCCGTCGACCGACGACGGACGTCGCCCGCGGCATCGGGCGTGCACCCGGGCGCGCCATGCACGCGTCTCGCGTTCGGCTCGCGGTCGTCGCCGTGGTATCCCTCCTCGCCGCCGGCGGGGCGACGTACGGCTGCGCGGGGCGGACGGCAGTCTACCGGTCCGACCCGCGCGTCGTGAGCACCGACACCGCGTACACGAGCGGCGGCGCGCGGATCGCGGTCGAGCGGGTGGCACTCCCGGGCGGGGGGCGGCGCCCGGCGGTCCTCGTCCTCTACCCGTCCGACGGCGTCGCCGGGAGCGGCGTGCAGTACGTGCGCCGCTACGCACAGGTGCTCGCCGCGCAGGGGTACGTCGCCTACGTCGTGCACTACTTCGACCGCACCGGCGACACCCGCACGGACGACGCGCGCGAGGACGCCGAGTTCCGCGTCTGGACGGCGGCGCTCGATGACGCGGTGACCTTCGTGCAGCATGACCCGGCCGTGAACCCCGCCCGGGTCGGCGTCTTCGGCTTCTCGCTCGGCGCGTGGATGGGGCTCGCGTTAGGCGCGGAGGACCGGCGCGTGGGCGCCGTCGTCGGGATCGGCAGCGGGCTCTTCGACTCGCTGCGGCCGGTGGTGCGGCGGCTCCCGCCCACGCTCCTGCTGCACGGCCGGGACGACGACGTGGTCCCGCTCGCGCGCGCGCTCGCGGTCGACAGCACGCTCCGGCGGCTCGGCGTGGTGCACCAGCTGGTCGTCTACCCGGGGCAGAAGCACGGGCTCGACGGCCGCGCGGATCTGGACGCGCAGGCGCGCACGGTGCGGTTCTTCAACCGCGAGCTGCGGCCGCGGCGCCTGTTCGCGCTCGGCGGCGGGGCCGCGCCGGGCGGGGCGGCCCCGGCGGGGGAGCCGTAACGGGCGGGCGCTCCGGGTGCCTCTGTCGTCCCGAGCGGAGCGAGGGACCTGCTCACCCTGGTGACGGCGACCGGAACGTGCACCGGCCTCGCCCCGACACCTCGGACCGTAGGTCCCTCGCTCCGCTCGGGACGACGGCGGTAGCGGCTCAGCGGACCGTGATCTCGCTCGGCTGCTTGTAGGCGCTGAGCCGCGCCGCGCACCACGCCTTCACCGCGTCGGGCGTGACGCCGCCCTGGACGTCGAGCGCGATGTCGTGCTCGCGCGCGGGGTCGGGGACGGCGCGGACCGTGACGTGCCTAACGCCCGGCATCGCGCCCACGACGCGCTCCAGCTCGCGCGGGTAGACGTTGAAGCCGTTGCGCGTGAACATCGGCTTGCACACGCCGTGGAAGGTCACGTACCCGTCGGCGTCGGCCGAGCCGAGGTCGCCGGTGCGGAGCCAGGAGTCGCGAGGGACGTCCGGCCAGCGCCCGAGCCCGTCCGCGCCGCCGCTCACGTACCCCGGGCCGACGTTCGGGCCGCAGACGCAGATCTCGCCGCGCGCGCCGGTCGCGCACGGCGCGCCGGTCTGCTCGTCGCGCACCGCGACCGCGACGCCCGGGAAGGGGACGCCTAACGTGCCGCGCCGGTTGGGGCGGTCGACGCGGTTGAAGAGGCAGACTGGGCCCGCCTCGGTGAGGCCGTAGCCCTGGCGCAGCTCCGCGCCCGTGACCGCGTGCCAGCGCTCCTGCAGCGCGACCGGGAGCGGCGCGCCGCCGCAGATGCACGTCCGGAGCGCGTTCGCACCGAGCCCGCCGCGCCGCTCGGCCGCCTGCACGAGCGCGGCAAAGACGGCCGGCACGCCGACGAGGAAGGTCACGCCGCCCCGCGCGATCAGGTCGGCGGCCGTGATCGGGTTGAAGCGCGCCATCGTCGTCACGCGCGCGCCCGCGAGCAGCGGCGCGAGTCCCGCGACGACGAGCCCGAAGAGGTGCGAGAAGGGGAGGACGGCGAGCGCGTGGTCGTCGGCGCGGAGCCCGCCCGCCTCGACCGTGGCGCGCGCGTTGGAGAGCAAGTTGCGGTGCGTGAGGACCGCGCCTAACGAGCGCCCGCGCATCGCCGAGGTGTAGACGACGGCGGCCTCCTCGTCGCGCCCCTCCGCGCCGCGCGAGCCCTCGAGCGCGAGCGCGTCGCCCGCGTGCGCGGCGAGGTCGAGGTCGCGCGTGGTACCGTCGGCGGCGACGACGCGCGCGGCGGCCGGGACCGCGTCGAGCAGCACGTGCGGCGTGCCGGCGGGGAGCCGCGCGGCGAGCGCGCCGATCGTGAACACCGCGCCGACGTCCGCGTCGGCGAGCTGGTCGGCGATCTCGGGCGGCGCGGCGAGCGGATTGACGAGCACCGCGCCGCGGCCCTCGCAGGCGGCGAGCGCGACGAGGAAGGCCGGCGACGTGGGGAGCAGGATCGCCGCGCGCCGGCCGGCGAGCGCGCGCACGAGCGGCGCCGAGCGGCGGAGCAGCGTGAGGCCGGCGGCGGTGAGCTGCCCGGCGTCGAAGTGCTGGACGCCTGCGGAGTCACTACTGCCCGCGGCATCGACGCGGCCGCCGGCAGCGGCGAGGGCGTAGGGGACGACGGCGAGGGGGTCGGGCATCGGACGCGGGTGGGCGAGTGTCGCGCCAAGGTAGCCGCCGCGCTGCGAGACTGCGCCGGCGACCCGGCGCGCATACCCTTCTCCCGGTCCGCGGCCTCACCGGTCTGTGGCCCCCCGGCCGGCCCCGATTTCTCGCATCCCGCACCGATGGCGTACGAAGGTTTGATGGTTTCCGTGTCCGGCGTCCGCGGCCGCGTTGGGCAGGGACTCACGCCCGAGGTCGTCGCGCGCTTCGCGGCGGCGTTCGGCGCGTGGGCGACGGCGCGCCACGCCGCGCGGGGCGGCGCGCGGACGATCGTCGTCGGGCGGGACAGCCGCGTGTCGGGGCCGCTCTTCCACCGCGTCGTCGTCTCCGCGCTCGAGTCCGTGGGCGCGCGCGTGATCGACCTCGGGATGACGACCACGCCCACGTGTCAGCTCGCCGTCGAGCACCACCACGCCGCGGGCGGGCTGATGATCTCGGCGAGCCACAACCCGATCGAGTGGAATGCGCTGAAGCTGATCGGCGCGTCGGGGCTGTTCCTCGACGCGGCCGAGGGGGCGGAGATGCGGGCGGGGATGGAGAAAGGGACCGTGTACGCGACGTGGGACCAGCTCGGCTCCGTGGTGCCGGACGCGGAGGCCGCGCGGCGGCACGTCGAGCAGGTGCTCGCGCTGCCCTACGTGGACGTGGAGCGGATCCGCGCGCGGCGGTTCAAGGTCGTGCTCGACGCGTGCCGCGGTGCGGGGGCGGTCGTGATGCCCTACCTGCTGGAGCGGCTCGGCTGCGAGGTCACGGCGGTCAACATGGAGCCAGACGGCCACTTTCCGCGACCGCCCGAGCCGGTCGCGGAGAACCTCGATGAGCTGGAGGCGCTGACCCGCGCGGCGGGCGTGGACGTGGGCTTCGCGGTCGACCCCGACGTCGACCGGCTCGCGCTCGTCGACGAGACCGGGCGCGCGATCGGCGAGGACTACACGCTCGCGCTCGCGGCGCGGCTGGTGCTGGCGCACACGCCGGGCGTGGTCGTGACGAACCTGTCGACGAGCCGGGTGGTGGACGACGTAGCCGAGGCGGCCGGGAGCCGCGTGGTGCGCGCGCCGGTGGGCGAGGTGAACGTGGCCGTGCGGATGCGCGACGAGGGCGCGGTAGTCGGCGGCGAGGGGAACGGCGGGGTGATCCTCCCCGCGCTGCACCTCGGGCGCGACGCCCCGCTCGGCGCCGCGCTCGTGCTGCAGCTCTTGGCGGAGGAGGGGCGGCCGCTGTCGGCGGTCGTCGCTGACCATCCGCGGTACGCGATCGTCAAGGACAAGCTCGACCGGCCGAACGCGCCGCTCGACGCGGTGTATGCCGCGTTGGGCGCCGCGTTCCCCGACGCGACGCGCGACACGCAGGACGGGCTCCGGCTCGCCTGGCCCGACCGCTGGGTGCACGTGCGGCCGAGCGGCACCGAGCCGATCGTGCGCGTGATCGCGGAGGGGCCGACCGAGGCCGACGCGCGCGCGCTCGTGGCGCGGTCGCGGGAGCCGTTGGACGCGCTGGCATCATCAACCCGGTAACGCTTATGTGTGGAATCGTCGGCTACGTCGGCCCCCGGGCCGCGACGCCCCTCCTGATCGAGGGCCTCAAGCGCCTCGAGTACCGCGGCTACGACTCGGCCGGCGTGGCCGTGCAGAACGGCCACGGGGTCGAGACGCGCAAGGCCGCGGGCAAGATCGCGCGGCTCGAGGCCGCGCTCGCGCTCAAGCCCGTCGACGGCACGTTCGGCATCGCGCACACCCGCTGGGCCACGCATGGGCCGCCCAACGAAAAGAACGCGCACCCGCACACGGACGAGAAGGCGGACGTGGCGGTCGTGCACAACGGCATCATCGAGAACGCGCCGGCGATCCGCACGCTCCTGCAGCAGACGGGGCACACGATCGCGAGCGACACCGACACCGAGGTGATCGCGCACCTCGTCGAGAGCGCCTACGACGGCTGCCTCGAGGACGCGGTGCTCGAGGCGCTCGCGCAGGTCGAGGGCACGTACGGCATCGCGGTGATGCACTCGGGCGAGCCGGGCAAGATCGTCGCGGCGCGTAAGGGGAGTCCGCTTCTCATCGGGGTCGGCGACGGCGAGTACTTCGTCGCCTCGGACGTGAGCGCGATCCTCGCGCACACCCGCGACGTCGTCTACCTCGAAGACGGCGAGCTGGCGGTGGTGACGCGCGAGGGCTTCAAGGTGATGAGCCTCGACGCGCGCGAGGTGGCCAAGGAGGTCAACCGCATCGACTGGGACCTGGACCAGATCGAGCGCGGCGGCTTCGACCACTTCATGCTCAAGGAGATCTTCGAGCAGCCGCAGACGCTGCAGAACACGATGCGCGGCCGCCTGCTGATCGAGGAGGGCTTCTCGAAGCTCGGCGGCATCAACATCCCGCGCGACGCGCTGCAGAACATCGACAACATCACGATCACCGCGTGCGGTACGAGCTGGCACTCGGCGCTGATCGGCGAGATGATGATCGAGGAGCTCTGCCGCATCCCGGTCGAGGTCGAGTACGCGTCGGAGTACCGCTACCGGAACCCGATCGTCACGCCCAACACGCTGGTCATCGTCATCTCGCAGAGCGGCGAGACGGCGGACACGCTGGCCGCGATGCGGGAGGCGAAGCGGCGCGGGGCGCGGACGTTAGGCCTGGTGAACGTCGTGGGCTCGACGATCGCGCGGGAGGACGACGGCGGGATCTACCTGCACGCGGGCCCGGAGATCGGCGTGGCGTCGACGAAGGCGTTCACCAGCCAGGTGGTGGCGCTCGCGCTGTTCACGCTCAAACTCGCGCGGCTCCGGAACCTGAGCGTGGAGCGCGGGCGCGAGCTCGCGCAGGCGCTGGCCGCGCTGCCGGCGCAGGTGCAGAGCATCCTGGACCGCGCGGAGGAGATCGAGGCGCTGGCCGAGGAGTTCAAGCGGGCGTCGAACTTCCTGTACCTCGGGCGCGGGTTCAACTTCCCGACGGCGCTCGAGGGGGCGCTGAAGCTCAAGGAGATCAGCTACATCCACGCCGAGGGGTACCCGGCGGCGGAGATGAAGCACGGGCCGATCGCGCTGATCGACGCGCTGATGCCGGTGGTGGTCGTGGCGCCGCACGACTCGGTGTTCGACAAGGTGACGTCGAACATCCAGGAGGTGAAGGCGCGCGGGGGGAAGGTCATCGCGATCACGACGCGCGACGAGCCGGCGTTGAAGGGGCAGGTGGACTTCGAGTTCCGGATCCCGGAGACGATCGACATGCTGACGCCGGTGCTGGCGAGCATCCCGCTGCAGCTCTTGTCGTACTACGTGGCGGTGAAGCGGGGGTGCAACGTGGACCAGCCGCGGAACCTGGCGAAGAGCGTGACGGTGGAGTGAGGCGTTAGGCGTACGCCGGATCTCCGTAACGGGGCGCGCTCCACACGTGGAGCGCGCCCCGTTACGCTTCACGAGCTGACCGGGGTAACTTCAGGCGGCACCTCTCCCGCACCCCGTAGACGGTATGACCCGAGGACGCAAAGCGCGCGCGTGGACCGCCGCGTGCCTGACCGCAATCACGGCGACCGCGATCACTGCAGCGGGGCAGGGCGCGTCAAGGCGGGCGGAGCACGACGGACCCGCCGCGCCCGCCGACTTCCTGCACGCCCACGACGGGCAGATCGTCGACGGCGCCGGCCGGGCCGTCGTCCTGCGCGGGATGGGCCTCGGCGGCTGGATGCTCCAGGAAGGCTACATGCTGAACGCCGGCGGGCTGACGCAGCATGTCATGCGGCGGAAGATGGCCGAGCTCATCGGCCCTGTGGCGACCGAGCAGTTCTACGCTGCCTGGCTCGACAACTTCGTCACCAAGGCCGACATCGACGCGCTTGCCGCATGGGGGTTCAACTCGGTGCGCCTGCCGATGCACTACGAGCTGCTGACGCCGTCGGTAGAGGACGAGCCGGTGCAGGGGCGGAATACGTGGAAGGAGGCCGGCTTCCGGCGGATCGACACGCTGCTCGCGTGGTGCAAGGCGAACAATATGTACCTGATCCTCGACCTCCATGCGGCGCCCGGCGGGCAGGGCACCGACCTGCCGATCGCGGACCGCGACCCCGCGAAGCCGAGCCTCTGGGAGAGCAGCGCGAACCAGGACAAGATGGTCGCGCTCTGGGCCGAAATCGCCCGGCGCTACAAGGACGAGCCGCACGTCGCGGGCTACGACCTGCTGAACGAGCCCAACTGGGACCTCGACGGCTCCGGCAACGAGCACGGGTGCAAGGTGAAGGAGCAGGCGCCGCTCGTCGCGCTCTACAAGCGCACCGCCGCCGCGATCCGCCAGGTGGACCCCAACCACCTGCTCATCATCGAGGGCAACTGCTGGGGGAACAACTACGCCGGGGTCGTCCCCGACTGGGACGCTAACATGGCGCTCAGCTTCCACCGGTACTGGGTGCGGCCGGGGCAGGGGGCAATCCGGGACGTGCTCGCCCTGCGCACGCGCACCGGGCTCCCCGTCTGGCTCGGCGAATCGGGCGAGAACTCGAACGACTGGTTCGCCGGGATGGTCGCGACCGTCGAAGCTGACGGGATCGGCTGGGCGTGGTGGACGCTCAAGAAGTTCGGTTTCAGCAGCCCGCTCCAGATCCGGCCCAACCCGGGGTTCCAGCGCGTGACCGACTACTGGCTCGGCAAGGGCCCGCGGCCGTCCCCGGAGGAGGCGCGCGCCGCGCTCATGCGCCTGGCGACGTCCGACGTGCGCTTCGAGCACAACGAGCGACACCCGGACGTGGCCTACGCGCTCCGGCAGGCGCCCGGGGACGTGTCCGGCGCGCCCTACGGCGAGCACGCGGTCGGCGCGGCGGGCGGCCGAGTGCCCGCGGCCGACTTCGACCTGGGGCGCAACGGCGTCGCCTACTTCAGCCGCACGCCGGCCGACTACCACGTGAGCGACGGCGGGCCGCCCGCGCGCTACAACCCCGGCGGGGCCTACCGCAACGATCCCGTCGACCTGGCGCGCGACGCCGGCGGCGCGCCGTACGTGCGGTCGTTAGGCGCGGGGGAGTGGCTGCGGTACACCGTGACGTCGCCCGGCGGCGCGTACTGGCTCCGCGTGCGCGACGCGGCGGGCGCGCCCGCCGGCGTCGCGGTGGCCGTGAACGGCGCCGCGGTGCCTAACGGTCCTGCCGGCGGGGCCGTCGCCGTGACCCTGCTACCGGGCCGCAACACGCTCGTCCTCCGCTCCGAGCGGGACGGGACGAGCCTCCGCGCGATCGAGTTCGAGTCGGACGCGGGGCGATGATGGGCGACGACCGGGACCCGCTGGCGCCCGACGCGCACGGCCCGTCGCGCCGCGCGTTCTTGCGTGCGGCCGCCCTGCTTGCCGGGGCGCCGGCGGTGGCGTCCGCGGCCCTTCAGCGGGGCGCCGCGCGGCGGGCGCTGACCGCGCGCGAGGTCGCGGACCGGATCCGCGCCGGCGTGGGCGTGCCGTGGCAGCCTTCCACCGTCGACGGCTTCAAGGCGGGCGACCCGAGCACCAGCGTCACCGGGATCGCGACGGCGGCGATGGCGACGGTCGACGTCCTGCGCCGGGCCGCCGACGCCGGGCACAACTTCGTCGTGACGGTCGAGCCGACGTTTTACGGGGCGCACGACGGTGCGGCGGACGACGCCTCGGGCGCCCGGGCGAACGATCCGGTCTACCTCGCCAAGCGCGCGCTCATCGACGAGCGGCGCCTGGTCGTCTTCCGCTTCGCGGACCACTGGCGCGCGCGGACGCCCGACGCGACGGCGCGCGCGCTCGCCGCCGCGATGGGGTGGACCGAGCAGGGCAGCGACGACCGAACCTACGACGTCCCCGCCACCACGGTCGGCGACGTCGTCGCGCTCGCCCGCGCGCGGCTCGGCGCGCGCGGTGGCCTCCGCGTGATCGGCGACGCGCGCGCGCCGGTCCGCCGCGTGCTCGTGAGCCCCGGCACCGTGGAGTGGCGCGACACGGTGCGGCGCGCGCCCGGCGTGGACCTGATCCTCGCCGGCGAGCCGCGCGAGTGGGAGGCGGTCGAGTACGCGTACGACGCCGTCGCGGCCGGCCGGCTCGCGGGCATGGTCGCCCTCGGCCGCGTAATCTCGGAGGAGCCGGGGATGCGCGCGTGCGCCGAGTGGCTGCGCACGTTAGTCACCGAGGTTCCGGTGCGGCCGTTCGCGGTCGCGGACCCGTACTGGAGCCCCGCGGCATGATGACGAGTATGCTGACCGCGCGAGAGATCGTCGCGCGCATCCGCGGCCGGCTCGCGGAACAGGGAATCACGTGGCGCGCCGAAACCGTCGACACCTTCAAGGCCGGCAACCCCGACGCGCCGGTGCGCGGCGTCGCGACCACCGGGATGGCGACGCTCGACGTGCTGCGGCGCGCCGCCGCGGCCGGGCGCAACTTTGTCGTCACCCACGAGCCGACGTTCTACAACCACCTCGACGAGACGGCGCCCCTCGCCGACGACCCGGTGTACGCGGCCAAGCAGCGGTTCATCGCGGAGCACGACTTGGTGGTCTGGCGCTTCCACGACCACGCGCACGCGCTGCGCCCGGACCCGCTCTTCGTCGGCTCGGCGCGCGCGCTCGGCCTCACGCCGTACGCGTCGCCGGCGGATGCGCGGGTCTTCGTCGTGCCCCCGACCACGTTAGGCGCACTCGCGCGCGACTTCGCGCGCCGGCTCGGCGGGCGCGCGATCCGCGTCGTCGGCGACCCGGGCACACCGGTCACGCGCGTCGGGCTCGGCCTCGGCTGGTCCGCGCCGCCGCTCGGCGCGGAGCTCGACGTCTCGATCGGCGGCGAGCAGCCGGAGGCCGGCGGTAACGCCGAGTACGCGCTCGACGCCGCGGCGCTGGGGCGGCCGAAGGGCTTCGTGATCCTCGGCCACCTGCAGTCCGAGGACTACGGGATGCGCGAGGTGGCCGAGTGGCTGCGCGGGTTCCTTACCGAGGTCCCGGTCGACTTCGTGCCGGCGGGCGAGCCGTTCGCGGCGGTGTAGGGCGCGGGCGACGTCCCAGTGGCGGGTCGCCCTCCCCGGCACAGCGCCACGTACGACGGGCCACCCCGAGTTGCTGGTAGTGTAATGTCAGATACATAGCACAGTGATGCTGTTGGCGAATTCCGTTCGTTAGGCCGCGAGCCGGGCGAAGTGCGAGGTGCGCGTCGGGGCGAGCGGCCGGCCGGCGAGCCGCGCGTCGAGCCGGGCGGCGTTGAGCGCCGCGGCGGTCGCGACGCCCTGCAGGCGCGTCTTCGCGAGCCCCTGGTACCGCGCCGGGCGCAGGCCGAGGGCCTGCACCGCCTGCGAGACGGTGCCCGCGATGCCCGAGCGCACCGCGTACGCGCGGCGCCCCGCGGGCGAGGCGTGGCGGGCGCGCGCCGCGGCCAGCGCCTGCTGCTCGGCCCGCGGATGCAGCAGGAGCTGCCGCCCGCGGCGGGGCGCGCGCACGCAGCGGGCCTGGAGCGCGCAGGCGCCGCGGACGCTCGGGGCGACGCGCACCGTGAGGTACGGGGCGCGCGCCTGGCGCGGGTCGCCGGCCGACCCGTCGTACGCACCCCACGTGTTGCTCGCGCGCCCGGCCGGGCACGTGACCCGCTTCCGGCGCCAGGCGATCCGGAAGGCGGCGGGGGTGAAGCCGCCGTCGCGGCCCTGCCACGCGCCGCCGGTCTTCGTCGGCCCCCGGAGCGAGACGCCGTGGTCGCGCTTGCTCCGCACGAGCAGCGCCGCGCTGAGGTAGGCGCCGTCGGCGAAGTGCTCGGACGGCAGGAGGCCCTTGGCGGCGAGCGCCGCGTGGATCGCGTCCACCCGCGTCGCCTCGTACACGCCCGCCGGCGTGGTGTCGACGTGCGTCACGAGCCGTGGCAGGCCCGGCGCGCACGTCTCGCTCACGGCTCCGCCGCTCGCGTGGACCATGTCGCCGACCCACACCGCGCCGGGCCGACTGCAGGACGAGCCTACCCGTAGCGGGCGTCCGCCTCGTAGGGCGACTCCACGGCGCGGGGCGCCTGCTTCAGCTCGCCCTTGGCGCGCGGCCGTAGGTCGCCGGCCGCGCCGCCGTCGTCGCCCGGCGCCGCGTCGTCCCCGGACGGCGCGCCGCCCGCGGGCTCGCGCGCATAGTAGCGCGCCAGTGGCGGAGCGCGGCGACGGGCGGCAGTGCACGCAGCGCGGGTGGGGCGTCCGACGCGTCGACCGCGGCCAGCAGCGCGGCGCCGTCCTCGCCCAACGCGCGCAGGAGGCGCGCGCGCGGGCCCCGTCGAGGGCATCCGCGCCTCCTCGACGCGGTGGTCGTACCGCGCGTGCCACTCGGGCGGCGCGACGGCCCGAAGCCACCTCGGTGCGGCCGCGGCCAGCGTGTTGCGCGCGGCGCGGACCGACTCGCCGACGAGCTCCAGGCGGTTGCGGGTGCGCACGGCGGCCAGCACGTGTGTGCTGTCCGTGCGCTGCGTGGTCCGCGCCTTCACCAGCCCCCGCCCGGCCGCATGGTCGAGTAGCCGGTCGAGCAGCACCTGCTCGGCGCTGCCGGTGACCAGCCGCGCGCGGCACTCGCTTAACACGCGGTAGTCGAAGCCGGGGTCGGTCAGCTCCAGCCCCGGCGCGTACTTCCAATCGATCCGGGCCCGGACCGCGTCGGCCGCCTGGCGGTCCGTGAGGCCCACGAGGAACTGCAGCACGGTGACGAGCGCGAGCCGCCACGGCGGGAGCGCGGGCTGGCCCCGCACGGGGAAGAGCGCGGCGCAGTCGGCGTCCGCGTACAGCGCCCCGAACTCGTCGCGTAGCCGCACCGCGAGCGGCGGGCGGCGGAAGGCGCGGCGCGCGACGGCCGCGGTCTGCTCGGGGACGGGCGGGATCGAACCAGGCTGCAGCGACACGCGGCACCTCGCGGCGGGGGGGAACCTACCCGCCGCGAACCCCGGGCCAATTCGCCAACAGCATCCCCTCCCTATTAGAAGGTGCTGACCGGCATGCTGGGATGACATATGACCACGGCTCGGCTGCGCTCGAAGCGCACCGCAATCATGAAGGCATGTCGACCGTCTTCTTCTCCGCAACCACGTACACGTCGATAGAACGGCCGACGATTCCGAGCGCCGCCGCGTCCTTCAGCACGGTCTGAAACTCGTCACTGGCGCCGTGGGCATCCAAGGCCGCTTGATCCCGCCAGCCCTCGATCAGACGGAAGGTGGCCGGGTCACTGACATCCTGCGCCACGTCAAGGAAGGCGCAGCCATCGCGCGCCTTTGCCGTCGTCGCCATGCGCAACGCGAGCGACCGGAACGCGTCCACGTCGTCGGGCAGGAGACGGTAGGTGGTGTAGATCAGCAGGGCAGGCGTTTCGGTCATCTCGGACTCCGTGGCGGTAATGGGATCATCGTTAGTCGTGCGTCACGTTCGGCACGGATCATAGGTGCTTTGCCGTATCTACATCATCGGTGTCCGTAGGAGGGCAGATGGATGCGTGCTGGTAACAAGGGTCGTTTGTGTACGGGTCGGCGGGGCGTCCCGAAACGCTAGATCCGTTCTGCGCGGACGCGATTGGTCGAGCCGCTCCTTCACTAGCAGCTGCCTCAGAAGTCGGTCGCGGGTATGAGTACGTGAGATTCGTCTGTACCCAGAGCCGCCCGTTGCTTGCGCGGCTTCGCCGACTTGCTCACGCGAGCCGCATGCGTACCGATGGCCGGAAACACCGGGGTTGCGTCATTACCACGAGCGTAACTGCCCCCCGCGCTCACGCTATTCGCGTGACGCGACCCTGACCCTTGCCCCACACCGGTGCTCCCACTCGCACTTCCACTCAGCGTTCCAAATCTATACCGGGGCGCTGCGATAACCTTGACCGTCCGCTCGGGCATGCTCGCCTTGCTCGGACCGAACGGGTCGGGGAAGAGCCAAGTGCTGCGAGGGATCAAGTCGCACCTGGCCAATCACGGGCCCATCCTGCTGCTCGGAGCCGGCCGGCTGCAGCCGCTTGAGACCCGACGCTTGATCCTCGACCCCGGATACGGTGACCCGGGCCAGCAAGGCGAAACAACCATCACCCTGCACGAGAGCTACCGCGGGCGTTGGTACCAGGTCGAGTCGGTACAGGGTGTGTTGAACCGCCTCTCGGACCGCATGGACATCCAGATCAAGGTCGCTGAGCGCCTCCGAGCGCTCTTCGGGCGCGAAATGCGACTGATTTAGGCCGCGGGAATCTGAAGGTCGAGTTCGCGCGCGGGACGACAGTGTACCCGTCGTTCCGCGAGGCGAGCGGCCTGCTACATGTGGTGGCCATCCTCGCCGCGCTCTACGACGACGAACTCAAGGCGGTGCTCATCGACGAGCCTGAGCTTTCGCTGCACCCGCAGTATCAAGCATTCGTACGCCGGGAGATCGAGCGCGTGGCGGGGGACCCGACGGCGGGTCGGAAGATCGTGATCTACGCGACGCACGCGCCGGCGATGGTCAGGCTCCGTTCCGTCGCGGACCTACCCGACGTCGCGTTCTTCTCGGACGCCGAGACGCCGCCGACGCAGGTGGACCAGTCGGCCGGCGAACTCCAGAACCGGAAGCTGAGCGCGTTCGCACGGAGCTTGGGGGCGGGCCATCGCGAGGCGCTGTTCGCGACGCGGCCGCTCGTAGTGGAGGGGCCAAGCGATGAGATCGTCCTCGACGCACTGAATGCGGCATCCGGGACGAATCTGCACGCCGCGGGCGGGCACATTCTCCCTGCCACAGGCAAGGGCTCGATGCCCACTATCCTGAAATTGCTCCGGCTGACTGGGAAGGAGCCGGCGGCGCTGGCGCACTTGGACGCCTTCACCGACGACCTCGGGCTCGTCCAGGCGTGTAACGACGTCGCCGAGGGGCGCGCGATGGCGCTCAGCCGGGGGCACGCGAATCTCTACGACGCGGCGAAGCCCGTCCACGACCAGCTCGCCGCTCTCGCGACGACACGCTGGGGTGAAATAGAGGCGATCGCTACGAAGCACTCGTACTGGAGGGCCGGCGATGTCGCGGACGACGCGAGGCGGAAGCGGCGGGCCGTGGCGGCTGCGCTTCTGCAGGCGGATGAGGCGGCCGTTCGCGACCTCCCGAGCGGAGCCGAGCAGTGGCTGCCGCTACGTCAACGCCTAACGGCTGTCCTCTCGCTGCTCGAGGCCGCGGGGCTCTTCATCCTGCGTCACGGCACGATCGAGGACAGCTACGCGGCACCGGCCGACCACGCGGACAAAATCGCGACGGCCTGGGCTGAGTCCGACGCAGTCGCGGCGGACCCCGCGTCGGCTCGGGTGCGGCACGCCACCGCGTTGCGGGCGCTACAGCACGTTTCACGGGCGAAACCAATCGACGAGTCTGCCGCCGTCGCGGAGGCATTCCTGGCCGTCGTGGCGCCCGCGCTGGACGAACTGCGTCGTAATCCCGACGCGACGCCGGCTGACCTTGCGGTCGCGAGCCGGCATGCACGCGACGTCGCTGGCCTCTTCAGGATTATACGGGCTGGGGACGATTCTGCTCCAAGCCTCGAAGTGCACCTAGCTGCGCCGGGGCTCGACGTCAGCGGGTTCCCGCTCGTTGTCAAGGCGGACGAGAACGTGAACGCGGTCGCGCAGACGGCGATCCGGCCAAGCCTCCGAGTGGCTCACCGGGAGCTTAGACGCGCTCGCTCGCCCTGAGCGCGCCGGGATTCCGCCACGTTGGGGTGGCGGCGCATGGTGGTCCGGCTCCAGTCCGGTCGCCGGTAGATTCTGCGATTCGCAGTCCGTCGCCTCCGACAGGTGCCGCGTCCCGGGTTGGGCCGCGACACGAAACCTCGTATCGCAATCAGCGTCTCACGCCGCGGTCGCTGCACGCCAGCTGAGACAACCCACGCCCGGCTGACCGCGAGTCGGGTCTATCGCCCGCAACACCGGTCCGTCGTCCCGCCTAACGTGCCCCCGCGAGCGTTGGCGGCCGCCGGTACCGCGTGGCCTGCTCGTACGCGTAGCCCCACCCGAGCAGATCCCCGTCGCGCCACGGCCGCGCGGAAAACTCCAGCCCGAACGGCAGCCCGCCGGCGTAGAACCCGCCCGGCACCACGAGCGCCGGCACGCCGAGCGGGTTCACCCACGCGGTGGCGCTGTGCGGCCCCTCGCTCGCGCGCCCCGCGCGCAGGTCCGCCAGCTCGTCGTTAGGCGGCATCTGGAGTGCGGGGTACACCAGCCCGTCGAGCCGGAAGTGGTCGAGCGCCTCGGCGTAGGCCGCCAGCGCCCGGCGCCGCGGCCCCCAGAACGCCGCCTCGGCCTGCGGGTCCGTCTCGAGCACCCGGCGCCGGTCCGGCACCAGCGCCCCGTCCGGCCCCGCCCCGCGCATCTGCGCCGGGAACGGCGCGCCCACCACCTGCGCGTACTCGGCCGCGGAGTGGTACGCCGCCGGCCCGTAGTCGCGCAGGAAGTGTTCGACGCCCTCGGCCAGATACGGCTCCGTCTGGATGGTCGCCACGAGTTGCGGGAACGCGTCCGGGAGCAGCGCGTCGTCGAACACCACCGTCGCCCCCGCGGCCCGTAAGGCGTCGAGCGCGCGGGTGAACATGGCGCGCGTCTCCGGGCGCATGGGCAGGTCCGCGTCCCACGGCCCGCTCTTCGTGTGGGCGCCGAGCATGAACGCGGGCACGCCGAACCGCTCGCCGCGGAGCGCGTCGGCGCGGAGGTACTGGGCGTAGGGCCCGCGCTGCGCCGCGGCCGGCGCGTCGCGCGTGCGCGCGTCCTCGGGGTCCGCGCCGGCCATCACGTCTAACGCCGCGGCGACGTCCGCCACCGTGCGCGCGATCGGCCCGGTGTTGTCGCGCAGCCAGTCGAGCGGGTGGATGCCGGCGATGCTCACCAGCCCGCGCGTCGGGAAGAGCCCGACCACCGCGCTCGTCCCGGCGGGCATGCGGATCGAGTTCCCGGTGTCGGTGCCGTTGCCGAGGACGCAGAGGTTCGCGGTCACCGCGGTCACCACGCCCCCCGACGAGCCGCCGGGGCTGAAACGCGGGTCGTACGCGTTCCCCGTGCGGCCGTACGCCGTGCTCACGTTCGCGTCGCTGGCTGCGAAGTCCGGCATGTTGGCCTGGCCGACGATGATCGCGCCCGCCGCGCGCAGTCGGGCCGCGACCGGGGCGTCCTTCGGCGCGACCAGCTCCCGGCCGGGGATGAGGTAGCCGCACCATCCGGCGCTCGTCACGAGGCCCCGCACGCTCGTGTTGGACTTGATGATGACCGGCACGCCCCACAACGGGCCGCGGGCGGCGCGCGTGTGGGCTGCCGACGCCGCGGCCTCGAGCGCGCGGGCCGTCGCTAGCGCCCCGGGCGCGTCGACGTGGATGAAGGCGCGGTAGGTGCCGTCGTACCGCGCGATCCGGTCGAGGTACCAGCGCGTGACCTGCGTCGGGGTGTAGCGCCCGGCCGCGTACAGCGCGTGGAGACGCGCGACGGTGACCTCGAGGAGGTCGGCGTCCATGCCGGCGGGCGCGGGCGCGCCGGCGGGCCCCGCGTCCGCGTTAGGCAGCGGCGGCGTGGCGGCGGTGAGGGGGGCGAGGAGCGGGAGCGCCGAGGCCTGGGCGGCGGCCCGCACGAAGTCGCGGCGCGACAGGGGACTGGTCATGCGGCAAGCATAGGACGCGGCCCTACGCGGGTGAAGCGCCGGGGGTACTCTTCACGGTCCCGACCGACACGACGTCCGCCCGCGCATTCGTCCCATGACTCGCATCTCCCGCCGGCAGTTCCTTTCGTCCGCGTCGCTCGCCGCGGGTGCGGTCGGCCTCTCCGGCCTCGCGTTCGCGTCGGGCGTTCACGGTGGGCAGGAGGGCGTCGTGGTGGACACGGCGTACGGCAAGCTCCGCGGCGTGCGGGAGGCCGGCGTGAGCATCTTCCGGGGCGTGCCCTACGCCGGGCGCGTGTCGGGCGATCGGCGCTTCCGCCGGCCCGCGCCGCTCGAGCCGTGGACCGGCGTGCGCGACGCGCTGCGGCTCGGGCCGCCGTCCATCCAGCCGCCCAAGTCCACGTACGGCATCAACGAGCCGCCGCCGGCCGAGGACTGTCTCGTGCTGAACGTCTGGACGCCCGCGGCCGACGGCGGCCGGCGCCCGGTGATGTTCTACAACCACGGCGGCGGGTTCGAGCGGGGATCCGGCGGGAGCCGCGGGCAGGACGGCGCCAACCTCGCCCGCCACTTCGACGTGGTCGTCGTCGAGACCAACCACCGCCTGGGGTTGCTCGGCTATCTGTACCTCGACGAGGTCGCGGGCGAGGCGTACGCGGGCTCTGGGAACAACGGCGTGCTCGACATCGTCGACGGGCTGCGGTGGGTGCGGCAGAACATCGCGGCGTTCGGCGGCGACCCGGGGAACGTGATGGTGTTCGGTGAATCGGGCGGGGGCGCGAAGACCTCGTGCGTCTACGCGATGCCGAGCGCGGCCTCGCTCTTCAACAAGGCGTCGATCGAGAGCGGTCCGGGCGTCCGCATGACCCCGCGCGAGGACGCCGCCGCGACGACGGCGCTCCTGCTCAAGCAGATGAACATCGCGCCGGGCGAGTGGCATCGGTTGTTGGAGGTCAGCGCCGCCGACCTGCTGGCGTTGCAGATGCGGCTGCCCTCGGTCGCGCACTCGGCGGCGCCGGGTCGGACGGCCGGGGGGCCGCGCCATCCGATCGGGATCGGGCCCGCGGCGCCGGGCGGCTTCGCGCCGGTCGTGGACGGCGTCGTGCTGCCGCACCACCCGTTCGACCCGGCGGCGCCTAACGTATCGCGCGACAAGCCGCTGGTGGTCGGGTGGAACGAGGACGAGTACACCTTCGTCGCCTGGGCGAATAAGGACACGAGCGGGTTCGGGCTGGACTGGGGCGGCGTGCGGGCCAAGCTGGCCTCGCAATTCGGCGCGGACGCGGCGCGCATCGTGGACACGTACCGGGGGAGCCGGCCCGCGGCGTCCCCGACGGACGTCTACGTCGCGGTCGAGACGGTGACGATGATGGGGCTCGGCTCCGTCGCGATCGCGGAGCGCAAGGCCGCGCAGGGGGGCGCGCCCGCGTATTTATACAACTTCGGATACAAGTCGGAGGTGAAGGTCCCGGGCACGGACTACCCGATGGGCACGCCGCACGCGGCCGACATCGCGTTCAAGTTCAACAACGTGGACACGCCGAGCCCGTTCTCGGGCGCCCGGCCGGAGCGGTTCGTCGCGTCGCGCCACATGGCCGAGTTCTGGACCACCTTCGCCCGCACCGGCCGGCCCGCGGCGGCGGGCCAACCCGCCTGGCCCGCCTACGACCTCGCCCGGCGCGCGACGATGCGGATCGACACGACGTGCGCGGTGATCGAGGACCGGCACCGGCCGGAGCGGGAGATGTGGGCGGCGCTGGGCTACCTCGACCCCGCGGGTCGGCCTAACGCGCGGCCCCGGACGTGACGTTCCTCGTCGACAACCCCGGGATCCAGACCCCGCGGCGGCCGGTCACCGGCCACCTCGCCGCCGACCCCGCCGTCGTAGTGCGTGTCGCCGTCGTGCGCGTCGCCGTCGACGGCGTGGAGGCCGGCCGGTCGCCGGGCCGCCATGTCTGGCGCACGCCTGCGCACGCCTTCATAGTTGGCACGCGGCCCACGGCCGCCCGACCCACGCGTCCACCTCCGGAGACTCCGTGCCCCAGCACCACTTCTCGCGCCGCGAATTCCTCGGCGCCGGCGTCGCCGCCGGCGTGACCCTCGTCGGCGACCGCGCCGCGGCGAGCCCCGGGCTCCTGCGCGACCTATCGGGCCCCGGGCCCGCGGCCGCGCCGCCGGCCGGCGCGCCGAGCGACCGGGTACGCTTCGGCATCATCGGCGTCGGGATGCAAGGGTCCGGGCTGCTGGGCAACTCCATCGCGCTGCCCAACGTCGAGTGCGCGGCCGCGAGCGACCTCTACGACGGCCGCCACACGCTCGCCCGCGAGATCGCCGGGTCCGGCCTCCGCGTCACCCGCCGCTACCAGGAGATCCTCGACGACAAGACCATCGACGCCGTGATCGTCGCGGTGCCGGACCACTGGCATCGCCCGATCGTCGTCGACGCGCTCGCCGCGGGTAAGGACGTGTACTGCGAAAAGCCGATGTCGCACGACGCGGCCGACGGCGTGGCGATGCTCGACGCGGCGCGGAAGTCCGGGCGCATCGTGCAGGTCGGCTCGCAGCGCGTCAGCTCCCAGCTCTGCGCGCGCGCCCGCGACCTGCTCGCGAAGGGGACGATCGGCGAGCTGACGCTGATCGAGGGGTGGATCGGCCGCGGCGACCCCACGGGCGCGTGGGAGTACCCGCCGCCACCGGACCTCTCGCCCCAGACCCTGGACTGGGACACCTGGCAGGGGCGCGCCCCGCGGCGGGCCTTCGACCCGAAGGCGTTCGCCCGCTGGCGCGCGTACCGCGAGTACGGGACCGGCGTCGCGGGCGACCTGCTCGTGCACCTCGTCAGCGGCATGATGTTCATGCTCGGCGTCACCGACCCGCCGGCGCGCGTGATGGCGACGGGTGGTGTTAGGCGTTGGAAGGACGGGCGCACGCTGCCCGACGTCCTCGCGGTCACGTTCGACTACGGCGGGCTCCCCGTGTACATGCGGCTCAACCTCGGCACCGCGGCGGCGGAGACCTACCGCTTCCAGGGCGCGAAGGGGGTGCTCGAGCTCACCAACGGCGACACGATCACCGTGACGCCGCAGTCGGGCGAGGACTCGAGCCCGAGCTACTACGCCGAGAACAGCTACCCGCGCGCGATGCTCCAGGCGTACGAGCGGCGGTGGCACGAGGAGAACGACGCGCGCCTCGCGCGCGAGGCGGTGTCGGAGGTCACGACGATCCGCGGGCCCAACTACGACGACCGCTCGCCGCACCTGGCGACGTTCTTCAACGCCGTGCGGTCGCGGCACCCGGTCGTCGAGGACGCGCAGTTCGGACACCACGCGGCGCTCGCCTGCCACATGGCGAACGAGTCGTACTTCCGGCAGAGCGCCGTCGCGTGGGACCCGGCCGCGCGGAGCTTCCGGAGTTAGGCGTCAGCGGGCCTTCGGCGCGGGCGCGTCCTGCCCGTTCTGGTGCAGGACGAGCCCCGTCGCGTTCCCCCGCGCGTCGCGCACGAAGGTGATTTGGGCGTCGACCTCCTTCAGGAAGAACTCCGTCTCCGATTCGGCCCAGAGGCGGAGCGTCGGCTGGTCGGTCGGGTGGACGTAGAGCGCGCCGTCCTTCACGGTGACGTCGATCGTGAACTGCGGCGCGAGACGGTAGTTGCCGACGTAGCGGGCGAGGACGTCGGGACTCACCGCGACCGCGGTGCGCTGTTTGGGGGGCGACGGCGCGGGCGCGAGGGGCAGTGCCGGGTCGAGGAGGTGCATGCCGAGGTCGTCGGCGCCGGCGCCGCCGCTGTTAGTCATCACGACGACGCCGGTCCTGCGCGACGGCTCGAAGCCGACGAAGGTGCGGTAGCCGCCCGTGCCGCCGTTGTGCCAGACGATCGTGTCGGCGCCCGCGTGGACGACGAGCCAGTTGAGGCCGATGGACATGGCGCCGGCCGGCGCCCGCTCCGCGCGCGCGAACGCCATCGCCCGCTGCAGCGTGCCGCGCTCCGGGTGCAGGTTGGCGTCGACGAACTTCAGCATGTCGTCCGTCGTCGAGCGGATCGCGCCCGCGCCGGCGAGCGTCGGCAGGTCCCAGTTCGCCACGACGCGCCCCTGCTCGTCGTGGCCGAGGGCGAGGTGGGCCTGCATCCACGACGTGAGCGTGATCGCCGTGTGCGTCATGCCGAGCGGCGCCCAGACGCGCTCGCGCTCCATCGCCTCGTACGACTCGCGCGCCGCGCGCGACAGCAGGTGGCCGAGCAGTCCGACGCCGAGGTTCGAGTACTCGAACTGCGCGCCGGGGTCGCGGGGGAGTGTGTAGCGCGACAGGAAGTCGTAGAGCTGCTGCACGCTGTAGTCCGCGTAGGGGTTGGCAGGGTCGGCGGGGTGGAGGTTGTCGGGCAGGCGCGGCAGCCCGGAGTTCTGCTCCGCGAGGCTCTCGAGCGTGATCGCCCGCCCCGAGCGCGCCGGCATGCGGACGTTAGGCGGCAGATACCGCTGCGCCGGGTCGTCGAGGCGGACCTTGCCTTCCTGCACCATTTCGGCGAGCACGGTCGCGGTGAAGACCTTCGTGACGGAGCCGATCTCGAACACGCTGTGACCGTCGAGCGGGGGCCGGCCGGGGCCCGGGTCGCCGTACGCGAGGACGCGGGTGCGGCCGTCCGGCTCGAGGAGGCCGACGACGATTCCGGCGCTGCGCTTCTGGTCGACCCGCTGCCGGATGATGCCGAGGACCGTGGTGTCCGGCGGGAACGCGCGCGGCGCGGCGGCCGGGGCGGCGGTGGACGGCTGCGCGACGGCGGCGGCCGGCGACGCGAGCGCGACGGCGAGGAACACGAGGGGCGTGGGGCGGGGCATGCGGTGCTCCCGTTGGGGGTTCGAGTGTTGGGCCATGAGGGGGAATCAGTCCCGCGGTAGACGTTCGAGTTGCGCGAGTAGCTCGGTCAGCTCGTCGCGCTTCGGCACGAGCGCGCGGCGGACGGCGCGTGCGTTCAGCGCGACGACCCCCCACGAGAAGAGCACGGCCGTGACGACGTACGCCAGCGTGACCCACGACGCGCCGCGATCGCCGGCCACCATCAGCACCGCGCCCGCCGCGAGCGGCGCGACGTACCACCAGAGAACGCTCCGGAGGAGGGCGATCTGCGCGTCCACCCGGCGCCGCTCGGCCCGCAGCGCCGCGGCCACGGGGAGCGTGGCGTCGGCGGCGTCGGCACCATCGACGCGCCGCGCGCGGTAGAGTCGCCAGACGATGGATGCGAGGCTGACGAGGATGACGAGCGCGCCGAGCCGGGCGAGCGGAGCACCGCGGAGGACGGCGGGAGCGATCAGGAGCGCGGCGATCGCGGCGCCGCCCACCTCGCCCCAGTCCCGACGACGGATCTGTCGGTCGAGCCGGCGCGCGTCCGATCGCACGAGCGCGAGGATCCGTTCGTCGTCGGTCGTCCTGTCGTGCGTCATGCGGTCTCCTCGGCCAGCCGGCGGGCCAGCACCTTCCGGATGCGGTGGAGTTTGACGCCGACGTTGCCCGCGCTGATGCCGAGCACGTCGGCCATCTCGTGGTAGCTCCGGTCGTCGAGGTACATCGTCACGAGCATCCGGTCCACGACGTTCAGGCGGTCGATCGCGGCGTACAGCCGCCCGACCCGTTCCGCGGCGTCGAGCTGCTCGTCGGCGTCGTCGGTCGTGCCGCGGTCGGTCGCGCCCGCGTCGGCCGAGGCGTTCTCAGCGTCGAGCGAGGTCTCGCGGCGCACCGAACGCCGGCGTGCGTGGGCGAGGGCGGTGTTGAGCGCCACGCGGTAGAGCCAGGTGGACGGCGACGAGGCGCCGGCGAACGACGGGAGCGCGCGCCAGAGTTGCAGCAGGATCTCCTGGTGCAGGTCCTTGCGGCCCTCGGCGTCGGGCGCGTAGACGCGGCAGATCCGCCCCAACCGCGCGGCGTTCTCGTGCACCAGGGTCAGGAAGTGCTGCTCGCGTTCGCTCGACACGGCGGGTCCGGTTGGGGCGTTCTCCACCGGTTGGTAGCCGCGGGGCGTGATTTCTTACAACCCGGCGCGGGGCGCCTAACCGTTGTCGCCCGCCTCACCTCGTCCGCGCCTCCCGACGACCGCGAACCGCGTATCCGTGGGCGCACAGCGGTCTGGCGGGCACGCTCGTGCGCGCGCCAGACGTCGACGTCGTTGCCGAAAAACACGGCGGCCGCGCGGCTGCTCGAGCCCCGGCCGGTCGGGGAAGCGGTGCCGGGCGAGGGCGGCGACGAGCGCCTCCGCGGCGCGCGTGCCGTCGGGGCCGTCGACCACCAGCACGCCGTGCGCGGGCAGGTCGTCGCCGGCGCCGCGCTGGTCGAGCAGGGCCCCGACCTCGGACGCGCCGAGCAGCTGCAGCCCCTCCGCGGTGACCGCGATCGGCTTGCCGTGCTTGTACGCCTCGCTCACGAACGCGCGCGCGTCGCCGGTCTGCCGGAGCGTCGCGGCGCTCGCGGCGCCGCCCGGGACGTACACCGCGTCGTAGAGTACCGAGGCGGCGTTGGCGAACGTGCGCTTCGCATCGACCGCGGCGCCGGCGGCCGCGCCGGGCGCCGCCCCGTCCGCGGCGGGGACCATGCCTAACGCGGGCCCGACGACCTCGCCGACCGCGCCCGCCGCCGCGAGCCCGGCGCGCGCCGCCTCGACCTGCGCCGCGTCGACGCCCTCGGCCACGAGGATCGCCACCTTGCGCCCCCGGGCCGACCCGGGCTGGCCCTCGACCAGGCTCAGCCCGCTCGTGCGCTGCAGCCCGCCGGACGCGGTGGTCGGCGACGTCGCGCCGGCCAGCGCCGCCGTCTCGGCCGCCGAGTCGGCGGTGCCGTCCGGACGCGCGGGGGCCTGCCGCACCGCATCCGGCTCGCCGAGCGCCCGCCCTACCTGGAGGGCGAGCGTCTCGTTGATGCGGGCGAGGTGCCCGACCATCCGCCGCCGCACGTGCGGCGCCTGCACCATGCTCAGCTCGAACTCGAGCGCCTTCGCGATGTGCTCGCGCTCGACCGGCGTCATGCTGTTCCAGAACAGCCGTGCCTGCCCGTAGTGGTCGCCGAACGTCTCGCTCCGGGCGCGCACCTTGGGGCCGTCGACCTGTTCGGGGTAGCTGACGAAGCCGCCGCGCGCGGGCGTGGCCTCGTCGGGCGAGTGGCCGTCGAGCGACGCCGGCGCGTACGCCACCCGCCCCTTGTTGATCGTGTGCCGCATGTGCGCGTCGCGCTGGTTGTTGCTGACCGGCGCGAGCGAGCGGTTGATTGGCAGCTCGTGGAAGTTGGGCGAGCCGAGCCGGCTGAGCTGCGTGTCGAGGTAGGAGAAGTTCCGCCCCTGCAGCAGCGGGTCGTCGGAGAAGTCGATGCCGGGCACGACGTGCGTCGTGTTGAAGGCGACCTGCTCGGTCTCCGAGAAGTAGTTGTCGGGGTTGCGGTTGAGGGTCATGTGCCCGACGCGCCGTACGGGCACGAGGTCCTCGGGGACGATCTTCGTCGCGTCGAGCACGTCGAAGTCCCACCTGGCCGCGTCGGCTTCGGAGAAGAGCTGGACGCCGAGCTCCCACTCGGGGAACTGCCCCGTGTCGATCGCGTCGAAGAGCGTGCGGCGGTGGAAGTCCGGGTCCTTGCCGGCGAGGCGCTGCGCCTCGTCCCAGACGAGCGAGTGCGCGCCTAACGCGGGCTTCCAGTGGAACTTGACGAACGTCGACTCGCCCGCCGCGTTGACGAGGCGGAAGGTGTGCACGCCGAAGCCCTCCATCATCTGGAACGCGCGCGGGATCGAGCGGTCGCTCATGATCCACATGATCATGTGCATCGACTCGGGCGTGAGCGAGACGAAGTCCCAGAACGTGTCGTGGGCCGTCTGGGCCTGCGGGATCTCGTTGTGCGGGTGCGGCTTGGCGGCGTGGATCAGGTCGGGGAACTTGATCGCGTCTTGGATGAAGAACACCGGGATGTTGTTGCCGACGAGGTCCCACACGCCGTCGGGCGTGTACATCTTGACGGCGAACCCGCGCACGTCGCGGGCCGTGTCGGCCGAGCCGCGCGACCCGGCGACGGTCGAGAAGCGCGCGAACACCGGCGTCTCGAGCGACGGGTCGGTGAGCACGCGCGCGCTGGTGTAGGACGCGAGCGCGTCGTCGTAGACGCGGAACACGCCGTGCGCGCCCGCCCCGCGGGCGTGGACGACGCGCTCGGGGATGCGCTCGTGGTCGAAGTGCTGGAGCTTCTCGCGGAGGATGTAGTCCTCGAGGAGCGTGGGGCCCCGCGGGCCGGCGCGCAGCGAGTTCTGGTCGTCGCTGACCGGCTGCCCCTGGTTGGTCGTCAGCGGCGCGCGGTCCTCGGTCGTGTCGGCGCGGAGGTCCGCGTCTTTCGGCGTGGCCGGCGCGGCATCGGCGGCAGGAGCGTCGGCGGCCGCCGGGGTGTGCGTGCGGTGGGCGATGGACATGGAAGATCCCGGGTCGTGGTGGGCCCGGCCACGCGCGGCAGCCGGGCGGCGGGCGCGACCTGTGCGGCAGGACGGGTGCCACATGTGCGACCTTGCGTCGGGCGGCGGTACGACGCCGCGCCTGCCGCCGCGCTCGCTGTGCTCTAGCCGGCGGTCCGCGGCGCCCGCGGGCGCCGCGGCGGCGCGGCCTGACAGCGCCACGCCTCGGCGAGCAGCACCTCGAGGTCGGCGACACTCACGGCGTCGAGCCGGACGAGCACCGCGGGGAAGCCGTCGTAGTGGGGCTCGGTGAAAAACTTCGCCGGCTCGGCCGCGATCATCAGGTCCCGCTGCGCGACGTTCGCCACGCGCACGGCGAGCACGCCGGGGTTCGGCACCCGCGGCCGCTTGGGCGCGACGCGCTCCCGCCAGGCCCACGCGAAGCCCTTCGCCTTCGCGCCGCGCCGGACGGAGAACGCGAGCCCGTCGTCCGAGACCTCGACCGAGGGCAGGGCCGCCGCGACGCGGCGGGCGTCCGCCTGGGCCGCCATCGTCAGGCGCTCATCGTTAGGCAGCCGGGCGGCGCGGCGCGCGCAGGAGCACCCAGAGCCCCGCGAGCGCCGCGGCCGTGAGGAACGCCACCGCGACGAGCACGGACGGGCGCGGCGCCCGCGCGTGCGCCGTCGCCGCGTGCAGGATGGGGGCGTGCAGGCCGAGCAGGAACCACGACAGCATGCACCCGACCACCGCGAGTCGATACGTACGGGTCGACATGAACACCTCGGACGGCGCCGAAGGACGGTACGGACGCGGCCGGCGGAGACCGGCCCTGCGCCGGCGGCCGCCGGCGTGCTCCCAATCTTCGCCGCGGGCGCCCGCGCGCCAGGGCGGCCGTCTACACGGCGAACGACTGCGACTGAAAGGCGAGGAACACGGCGGTCCAGCCGTCCGGCGACCCGGGGACGTGCACGAGCAGGGCGCCGTCCTGGAAGGTGCCGTTGTCCTGGCCGTGGTCGTCGGGCGGATTGCCCTGGTTCATGTGCACGTCGTGCACGCCCGCGTCCGGCGTCAGCCCGAACGGGTTCGCGCCGGTCGGGGCACCGCCGCCGGGATCGTCGTACAGGCTGCCGAAGGCGAAGACGTCGGCGCCGGCGGCGATCGCCGAGGCGACGAGGGCGCCGAGGGCGTTCTGCAGGTCGACCGCGGGGTGCGCGGGGTCGACCGGCAGGAGCGTCATCTCGTCGCGGGTCACGAGACGTTGGCGCAGGTAGTCGAGCCCGAGCCCGTCCGGGTGCCCGGGGCCGATCGGCGTTGCGCCTAACGGCAGGGCGAGGAGGTCGGCTGCCCGCGCCGGCGTGAAGTCCGTCGCGATGCGGAAGAGGACCTCCGAGCGGTCCTGCGAGAACACGTTCACGGCCACGTCGTACCGCTCGGTGCCGCCGTCGACGAGGACGTGGAGGTGCGGCGTGGGCCCGGCGCCCGGGGTCGGCGAGCCCGCGGCGGGGTAGACGCGCTGCTCCAGCGGCCGGCCGCGCACCACGCCGTAGGCGGGGAGCCCGGGCCCGCCGGTCGCGGTGTCTGCTCCGGGCATCAGTACGCGAGCTCGTAGGTCAGGCGGACCCCGCGCCCCGGCTGCGGCAGGAAGTCCTTGATGACCGACAGGTTGTCGCGGTAGACGCGGTTGAACACGTTGTCGACGTGCAGCGCGAGGTGGTGCACGACGCCCTCGCGCGCGCCGCGCTGCACGAACCGCACGCCCGCGCCGACGTTCACCACGCCGTAGCCGCCGGTCGGCGTGTCGCCGTCGCCGAGCCGCGTCTGGCGCGCGGCGAGGCGCCACTCGACGGTGCCGCGGTAGGTCTGGTCCTCGTACGTCCCGCGGAGCAGCCCGCGGAGCGGCGGGATGAACGGGAGCGGCACGTGGTGGTCGGTGTCCTCCGCGCGCACGTAGTCGGTGGCCGCGCCGAGCGCGACGTGCTCGGCCGGCTGCACGCTCAGGCTCGCCTCCCCGCCTAACAGGCGCGCGTCGGTCGCGGCGAACTGGCGGACGGGGAACGCCTGGATCGTGTCGCCGCGGAGGAACCCGTAGATATAGTGGTGGATCGTGTTGGCGAACGGGGACACGGCGAACGTGACGCGGTCGAAGGTCCCGCGGAGCGACGCGTCCACGCCGAGCCCCGTCTCGGGGCCGAGGCCCGCGGTGCCGACCGAGTACGTCCCGCTCGCGGCGTCGAGCCCGTTCGCGAACAGCTCCTGCACGGTCGGGGCGCGGAACGAGCGGGCGACGCTGAACGTGCCCGTGACGTGCGGGGTGAGCTGCCGGATCGCGCCGAGCGACGCGGTGACGGCGTCGGAGCGGCGGGACGCGCGGAGCGTCTGGAAGACCGAGTCGGTGGACGCGGGGTACGGCCGCGTCCGGATGCCGTTGTAGTCGTACCGCACGGCGCCCTGCAGCCGGGTGGCCGCGTCCGCCTGGTACTCCTCGAAGGCGTAGCCCGCGACCCCGGTCGTCCGCGAGTTGGGGCCCAACGGCTGGTCGCCGGCGATCGTCAGGTCCTGGACGTCGGTCCACAGGCCTAACGTGCCGGTGAGCCGGCCGACGGGGCGGTGCTGGAGCTGCACGACGGCGTTCAGCTCGCGCTTGTGGAAGTGGTTGGCCTGCGGCGACGAGACGCCGGTCGAGTCCTGCGCGGTCGGGAACTCGGAGTGCGTGTAGTCGTTGTAGCTCGCGGTCACGCGCCACTGCTGCGCGACCGCGCCGTCGCCCGCGAACAGGGCGCGCCCCTCGAGCGTGTTCCGCCGCTGCGCGATCCGCGAGGTGGTCGGCGGCGCCGCTTCGAAGTCGGCGTTGGGCGGCACGCCCGGGATGCCGTAGTTCATCTCGTAGTGCTTGAACCCGACGCCGGCCGAGCCGAAGCCGCCCTGGTACGCGTAGCCCGCGCCCGCCTCCGCGCTGCGGTCGAAGGTCTGCGGGAGGCGGCGGAGGTCGAAGGCCGCGCCGCTCGCCGGGTCGGTGTAGACGCCCGCGGGGATGCGGGTGTCCTGCGCGTGCACGCCGCCGGCGGAGAGGCGGAACGCCTGGTGCTCGCCGCTCGCGACCGCGTTGACGTAGCC
This sequence comes from Gemmatimonadetes bacterium T265, assembly GCA_019973575.1. Taxonomy (NCBI): domain Bacteria; kingdom Pseudomonadati; phylum Gemmatimonadota; species Gemmatimonadetes bacterium T265. Next base: position 429,189 of record BPUI01000001.1, on the reverse strand, counting down.
GGCCGCCTGGTCGTTCACGGTGTTGCCCTCCGCCGCTACCGTACCCGAGAGGGGGTGGTCGGCGACCTCCGGGATCATGCTCGTGATCACGTTCACCACGCCGCCGATCGTGCTCGGGCCGTAGAGGATCGTCGCCGGGCCGCGCACCACGTCGACCTGCGCGACCCCGATCGCCTCGATCGGCGTCGCGTGCGCGGGGTCGTAGGTCGCGATGTCGCCCGTGCGCAGGCCGTTCTCGAGCACGAGCACCTCGTTGTCGCCGAGGCCGCGCAGGATCGGGCGCGACGGGGCCGAGCCGTTCTGGCGCACGGTCACGCCCGGGACGTCGGCGAGCTTCTCGGCGAAGCTCGCCCCCGGACTGTCGAGCAGCGCGACCCGCCCCTTCGAGGCCGTCGACTGCACCTCTTCGGCGGCCGGGCGCGCGACCGGGGACGCGGAGACGACCACCTCCTGAAGCGGGACGGCCGATGGCGTGAGCGCGAAGGCGACCGGGGCCGGCGCGCCCGCGGCGCCGACCACGACCCGCGCGCTCGCCGCGGCGAAGCCCGGCACGATCACGAACACGCGATACGTGCCGCGCGGCAGGTCGGCGAAGCGGAACTCGCCCCGCGCGTCGGTGCGCGTCACGCGGTCGAGCTCGACGAGGCGCACCGTGGCGCCGACGACCGGGGCCCGCGCGCTCGCGACCGTTCCGGTGATCAGCGTTCCGTTGGTCGACTGCGCCCGCGCGGTCGCGGCGAGCCCCGCGACGCACGCGATCGCCGCCGGCGCCGCGCCGAACAGGTGTCGCACTCCGGGCATCCGAACGCTCCAGTCAGGTGGGACGGGGGTGGACCAGCCGAAGCGGCGGCGCGGCTCCGGCGGCGGTCAGCGTGTCGAACGTATCGCGGATCGGCGCGGGCGCGAGCCCGTCGGGTCTGGGGACGATGTCTGGGGAGGACGTCGAGTGCCTGCGCACGGAACCGTTCTCGGGGCAGCCCGCACGTCGCTCTCGCCCACCGCACGGATCGGCGATCACGCGAAATTCCCGGCGCGCCCGGCGGGCAGATGTCGAGTCGCGTCGCGCCCGTACGTCTTCAAAGACACTCGCGGTCGCGGCGACGGCAACGCCGTCGCCGCGACCGCGAGACCATGCCCGCGTGGGCCATCCAAGCGCCGAACCGATGACCCTGTCGACGTCCGCGACCGAGCTGGCCTCCGTCCGGCAAACGATCCACGTGCCCGTCGACCCGGCACGCGCGTTCGACCTCTTCACGACCCACCTGCGCGACTGGTGGGACTCGCTCCTTTCCGTGAACCCGATGCGGGCGCCGATCGCCGACGTGGTGCTCGAGCCGCGCGTGGGCGGCCGCTGGTACGAGCGGGGCACAGACGGCAGCACGTGCGACTGGGCGCGCGTCGTCGGGCGCTACGACCTGCTGCGCGCGGTCGCCCCGTCGCTCGTCGTCGACGTGAACCGCGCGCTCGCGGTGGCGATGCACGGCGGCGCGCCCGCCGGCCTCGACGAACTCGACGCGATCCCCGAGCGCGAGGTGCTCGCCCGCTACCCGTACGCGCTCGCCGCGTACGCGGACCTGCACGCATCGTTAGGCAACCTCGCCGAAGCGCGCGCGTACCTCGACCGCGCGCTCGCGCACCAGGGCGCGCCGGCGCAGCAGGCGCTGCTGCGGCGCAAGCGCGCGCCCCCGGGGTGACGCGCCCCCGGGGTGACGCGCCCCCGGGGTGACGCGCCCCCGGGGTGACGCGCCCCCGGGGTGACGCGCCCCCGGGGTGACGCGCCCCCGGGGTGACGCGCCCCCGGGGTGACGCGCCCCCGGGGTGACGCGCCCCGGGGTGACGCGCCCCCGGGGTGACGCGCCCCCGGGGTGACGCGCCCCCGGGGTGACGCGCCCCCGGGGTGACGCGCCCCCGGGGTGACGCGCCCCCGGGGTGACGCGCCCCCGGGGTGACGCGCCCCCGCCCGTCACCGCGGGTGCACCAGCCGCGGCAGCAGCGACCGGAGCGGCGGCGCGCGGAGGACCGTCGGCGTGCGCGGCGCCTGCGCGAAGTCGAAGTCGTTCGACAGGTCGCCTAACGTGGGGGCCGCCTCGCGCACGTCCGGGCGCGGGTCGGCGCGGCCGTCGGTCGCGGGGTCGAGGCGCGCGCCCTTCAGGAAGACGTCCTCGATGAACTTCGCGTAGGCGTCGAAGCTGAGCGTCTGGTGGTCGACGTAGCCGTGCCTGGCGTACGGGCTGATGACGATCCCGGGCACGCGCAACCCGTAGCCGTTCCCGTCCACGTGCGGCGGCGTGACGTGGTCGTAGAAGCCGCCCCAGTCGTCCCACGCCAGGAAGATCGCCGTGCTGCCCCAGTTGGGGCTCTGCATGACGGCGTTGACGACGCTCGTTACGTACGCCTGCCCGTTGCTCACGAGCGAGACCGGGTGCTCGCTCACGTCGCCGTTCGGGATGACCCACGATACCGCCGGCAGGGTCCCGTTCCGCGCGTCGGCGTCGAAGTGGTCGAGCGTCTGGACGTTCACGAGCTGGCTGTCCTGCCGCACGGTGGTGAAGAGCAGCAGCGGGTTCCAGATGCCGGGCACGGTCGCCCACTGCGGCTTGGGCGGGCAGACGGCCGCGTCGTCGTCGCAGTCGGGCTGCGTCCCCTCCGCGACGTAGTACTTCCAGCTCACCCCCGCCTTGTGCAGCAGGTACGTGAGGTCGGTCCACGCGTACGACCCCTGCGCGCTCCCGGGATTGTTAGGCGACTGGAGCGCGTTCCGGCAGCTCGACGGAACGTCGGGCGTGGCGCAGTAGGCCGACCACTCGCTCACCATGAAGAGGTGTGCCGGGAGGCTCCACGACGCGTTCGGCTCGAACATCGCGTCCTGGAGCACGTAATTCTTCGCGTACGCCCAGTAGTTCGGGATCTCGCGGTCGTCGTGGTAGCCCATCACGTCGATCGCGCCGGCGCCCGAGCACGCCGGGTCGGCGGGGTCGGCGCACCCCTTCTGGCTCTTCTCGGCCTGCGCGATGAAGCCGCTCATTTGCCCGCCGGCGACGTCCGCGGTCGCGTCGGTCTGCATGTGCGGGCCGCCGTTGTTCTTGTCGGCGCTCAGGTGGTACGGGCGGACGCACGTGCCCTTCCTGGCCGGGTCCGGCACGCACACCGTCGGCACCCCGTTCTGCATCGGGATCCCGTTCGCCCCGGGGAAGGTGCCGAAGTAGTGGTCGAAGGACCGGTTTTCCTGCATGATGACGACGATGTGCTGGATCTTGCCCAGTTCGGGGCGCACCGGTCCGGAAATGCCGCCGGACCCGCCCGCGCCACCCGAGCCGGTGACGCGACTCGCCGAGTTGTCGCCGCCGCACGCGGCGAGCGCAGAGACGGCGACCTGAAGCACGGCTCGGAACACGCGCGGGACCGCGCGGAGCGGCGTTGGAATGACCGAAGGGAGCGACGGGCGCATGATGACTCTCCGTGAGCAAGCTGGCTGCACACGGCACTACCCGACGCCCGGGTCCCCGGCCAACTGAGTCGGCGCTAAGAAGCGGAGATGAACGGTCCCGGATCTGGGCGGTGGTGCCGGCGGCTCGCTACGCCAGCAGTGCCCGCTTCCGGGCGAGGACCTGTGACGTCACCGGCCCGTCACCACACCTCGGTGCCGCGCGCCCGGCCCGCGTGCTGCTCGCCGTGCACGTTCTCGGGCGTGATGCCGGCGAGAAGCGTTTCGAGCGACACGTCAGGAGCGGCGGCCCGCGCGACCACGCGGCGGCCCCCCTCGACGACGTCCGCCTCGACGCCGTCGCGCAGATGGGCGTCCTCCGCGAGCCCGCTCGGGATGCGGAGTGCCAAGCTGTTCCCCCACTTGCGGACCGTCGTGCGCATGTTGTCCCCTGCTCGGAATAGGGCCGTGTGCGACCGAATGTCCTTCGGCGTGTCTACAATGAGTATACCGCACCCGCCCGGCCCCGAGTGGGCGAGCGCCGACCCGCACCGAACACGCGCCGCTGAACTTGGGCGATCGACGGCCCCGCGTTCCGCGTCGGCCCGTGCTACGACCACACGCCGAGCCACCGCTCCAGCGCCTCGCGCCGCGAGCGGCTCACGCGCAGCCGGCCGCTGCCCTTGAGCTGCACCTCGTACTCGCCCCCCGCGCCCTTGTGCAGCGCCTCGACGAGCGCGCGCCGCACGATCACGGACCGGTGCACGCGCAGAAACCGCTCGGGGTCGAGCCGTTCCTCGAGAATTCGCGCCAGGGGCGGCCGCGGTCCCCGCTCTCCCGCGAGGCGCCGGTCCAACTCGCGCGCGTGGGACTCGCGCGCGTGGGACTCGGGGACGGGCACCGATTTCGGCGTCCCCAGGGCCAGACTATTCCACAGGTCCTCGACGAGCTGGAGGCGCTCCTCGGGACTCAGGTGCGAGTAGTCGAACGCGCGACGGGCCACGTCGGGAACGCTGCCGCGCCGCGCGGCCGCCGGCAGGCCGGCGCGTGCCGCACGCCGACCTCCGCCGACGTCTAACGCGGCAGCCTAACGCTCGGGCGTCCGCGCCGCGTCGCCCTCCGCGCGGGGGGCGGCCTCCGCCCGCGCGACCCACCGCTCGACCTGTGCCTCCAGCACGTCCAGCGGGACGGGGCCGTTCTCCAGCACGGCGTCGTGGAACGCGCGCACGTCGAAGCGCGCGCCGAGCCGGCGTTCGGCCCGCGCGCGCAGGTCGCGGATGCGCAGCTCGCCCACCTTGTAGGCCGTCGCCTGCCCGGGCCACGTGATGTAGCGGTTCACCTCCGCCTCGACGTTCGCCCGCGTCAGCGCGGTGTGCTCGAGCATGTACGCGACCGCCCGGTCGCGCGTCCACCCCTTCGCGTGGATCCCCGGGTCCACGACGAGCCGCGTCGCGCGCCACATCTCGTAGCTCAGGCGCCCCATCTCCTTCTCGGGCGTGTCGTACAGCCCCATCTCCTCGCCGAGCCGTTCGGCGTACAGCCCCCAGCCCTCGGTGAAGGCGGCGAACGCGACGCCGTAGCGGCGGAACGGCGGCAGGTCGAGCTCCTGCGCGAGCGCGATCTGCTGGTGGTGGCCGGGCACCGACTCGTGCATCGTGAGCGCGGGCAGCTCGTAGAGCGGCCGCTGGTCGAGCTTGCTCGTGTTCACCCAGTAGATGCCCGGGCGCCCGCCCTCGAGCGAGCCCGGGCCGTAGTAGGCGGTGGTCGTCCCCGGCGCGACGGCGTCGGGGATCGGACGCACGGTGTAGGGCAGGCGCGGCAGGCGGCCGAAGTACTTCGGCATCTCGCCGTCGATGCGCTTCGCGAGCACCGACGCCGCGGCGAGCAGCTCGGCGGGCGACTTCGCGTAGTACGACGGGTCGCTCCGCAGGTGCGCGACGAACGCGCGGCGGTCGGCATACCCGGCGCGCGCCGCGACCAGGTCCATCGTCGCGCCGATGCGCTCGACCTCGCGCTCGCCGAGCGCGAAGGCCTGCTCGGGGGTCAGGTCGGTCGTCGTCTCCGCGCGCACGCGGAAGGCGTAGTAGGCGGCGCCCCCGGGCGTGGCCGACACGCCGGCGGTGGTGCGGCACCGCGGCGCGTACTCCCCCTCGTAGAAGGCGAGCAGCGCCGCGTAGGCCGGGTACACCGAGTCGCGCACCGCCGCCACGGCGCGCGCGCGGAGCGCGGCCCACTCCGGCTCGGCGATGAACGACGGGCGCCGCGCGAACGGCTCGAGGAAGCGCGAGCGCTCCGGGTCGGCCGCGACGGCGCCGCTGATCGTGTGGGCGTACCCGGCGAGCGGCGCGCACGGCTGCGCGAAGCCGCCGGCGAGTGCGGCGCGCGTGGTCGCGATCGCGCCGCGGTTGTAGGCCGGGAAGGCGGCGAGGCGGGCGACGTAGGCGTCGTAGTCCGCGCGGTCGCGGAAGGGGTGGTCGTCGGGGAGGTCGGCGAAGCCGGTGTGCCAGCCGTAGTAGGTCGAGAAGAGCACGCTGCGCTGTCCGAACCGGTTCCCTTCGACGGACTCGGCGAGGTCGCGGCGGAGGATCGCGCGCGTGACGCCGTCGGCCGGCGTGAGCGCCGTTGTGTCGACCGCGTCGAGTCGAGCGAGGAAGGTGGCCGCCTCGCGCGCGCGGCGGTCCATCGCGGCGAGCGACAGGTCACCGAGTTCGCGGTCGTAGGCGCGCACGCCGAGCGTGGTCGCGAGGACCGGGTGCTCGCGCAGGAACCACTGCCAGTGGTCGTCGAGCAGCTGTTGGAACGCCGACGGGGGTGGGGGCACGTGCGCGGCCGGCGCTTGGGCGGCGAGTGGGAGCGCGGCGAGCGCCGCGGCAGGCGCGGCGAGCAGGCGGTGGCGGGGCATGACGGGCGAAGCTCGCGCCCGGCGCGGTGACCGGCAACGCCCGCGGCCGCCCCGGCACGGCCCCGGATCCCGTCGCGCGCGGCGCGCCGTCTGCACGAGGACCGGGGAGGTCGATGGCGGGTAGATTCCGGCGCACGCGCGGTGCCGCCGTCGCGACCTTCTCCCGCCGAGTGTTCATGAGTGCGCAGATCACGGTGACGACGCTCCTCTTCGCCTCCTACGCCGACGCCCTCGGCCGCTCGTCGCTCCCCGTGACGCTCGCCGAGCCGGCGACGGTCGGCGCGCTCGTCGAGCGCGTGCGCGCGCTCCCCGGGGCGGAGCGGCTACCGCCGGCGCCGCTCGTCGCGGTCAACGCGGCGTACGCGCGGGCGGACCACGTGCTCGCGGAAGGAGACGAGGTCGCCCTCATCCCGCCGGTCGCGGGCGGGTGAGGGAGCGCGTGGGCGGGCGCGTGCGTGAGGGCGGGGTGCGGTCGGGGATCGTGGAGCGTCCGCTCGATCTCGCGGCGCTGCTGGCCGAGGTCGCGGACGCCGCGCACGGGGCCACGGCGCTGTTCGTGGGGACGGTGCGCGAGGTGAACGACGGGCGGCCGGTGACGGGGATCGACTACACGGCGTATCGGGCGATGGCCGAGCGCGAGCTGGCCGCGATCGTCGCGGAGGCGGCCGGTCGCTTCGGCACGGCGGAGGGCGCGCCGCGGGTCGTCGTGGAGCACCGGGTCGGGACGTTAGGCATTGGGGAGGCGAGCGTCGCGGTCGCCGCCGCGCACGCGCGCCGCGCGCCGGCGATGGACGCGGTGCGGTACGTGGTCGAGGAGCTCAAGCGGCGCGTGCCGATCTGGAAGCGCGAGCACTACGCCGACGGCACGCGCGAGTGGCTCGACCCGACGGCGGCCGCCGTCGCGCCGGCGGCGGGAGCTGCGGCGTGAGCGCGCCGGCGGTCGTACTCCGGGGCGGCCCCGCGGTGCGCGCGCCGAACCGCGCCCCGCAGCGCGCGCCGACGCCCGACGCGCCGTTGGTCGACCAGCACGGCCGGTCGATCGAGTACCTGCGCGTCTCGGTGACGGACCGCTGCAACCTCCGCTGCGTCTACTGCATGCCCGCAGCGGGGCTTCCGTGGCTCCCCAAGGGCGACGTGCTCGCCGACGACGAACTCGTGGCCGTCGTGGACGAGCTCGCGTCGTTAGGCCTGCGGCGCGTGCGCCTGACGGGCGGCGAGCCGACGATCCGCCCCGGCCTCGAGCGGCTCGTCGCACGGCTGGCCGCGGTGCCGGGCGTCGAGGAGTTGTCGCTCTCGACGAACGGCGTACGCTTCTGCCAGGACCCGGGGCTCGCGCGCCGCCTCGCCGACGCGGGGCTCGGCCGCGTGAACATCTCCGCCGACTCGCTCCGCGCCGACCGCGTCGCCGCGATCGCGCGGCGCGACCTCGGCCTCGACCCGGTGCGCGCGGCCGAGCTGGCCGAGGCGGCGGGGCTCGCGCCGGTGAAGCTGAACGTGGTGGTCGTGCGCGGGGTGAACGACGACGAGGTCGGCGACTTCGCGCGGCTCACCGTCGACCGCCCGTGGGCGGTGCGCTTCATCGAGCTGATGCCGGTGGGCGAGTTGGCCGAGGCGTACGGCGGCGACGTGCTGGGCCGGGTGGTGCCGAGCGAGGAGGTGCTCGCGCGGGCGGCGGACGCGCTCGCGCCGTGGGGCGGACTCGTGCCGTTAGGCGCTGGGCAGTTGGCCGGCAACGGCCCGGCGGGTAACGGCCCGGCCGCGTACTACGGCGCGCCGGGCGCGGCCGGCACCGTCGGCGTCATCACGCCGATGACGCACACGTACTGCGCGTCGTGCAACCGGGTGCGCCTCACGGCCGACGGGCGGCTCCGGACGTGCCTCTACGGCGACCACGAGGTCGACCTGCGCGGGCCGCTCCGCCGCGGCGAGCCGCTCGCGGGGCACGTGCGCGCGGCGCTCGCCGCGAAGCCGCGCGAGCACGCGCTGCTGCAGCTGCGGACCGGCGGGCTGCGCGCGCTGTCGCAGGTGGGCGGGTGAGGGCGCTCCGCGCGGCGGTCGTCGGCGGGCTCGCGCTCGGCGCGGCGCCCGGCCCGCGAGCACCGGGAGGGCACGTTCCACGCGCGCAGGACGCCCCGCTGCTCGTCTTCGCCGCCGCGGACCTGCGCGAGGTGCTCCCGGAACTCGCGGCGGCGTACCGGCGGGCCGGGGGGGACAGCGTCGTCGTCACCTTCGGCGCGACGGGCGACCTCGCGCTGCAGATCGCCAACGGCGCCCCCGCGGACCTGTTCTTCGCCGCCGACGAGGCCGCGGTGGCGCGCCTGACCGCGCAGCACGCCGTCGTCGAGCGCACGCGGCGCCTCTACGCCATCGGGCGGCTCGCGCTCGCCGTTAGTCCTGCGGCGGGCGCCAACCAGGCGGGTGCCGCCGGCGCGCCACCCCGCCTGGCCGACCTCGCCCGCGCTTCGGTGCGCACCGTCGCGGTCGCCGACCCCGCGCGCGCGCCCTACGGCCGCGCGGCGCGCGAGGCGCTGGAGCGCGCGGGGCTGTGGGCGCAGGTGGGCCCGAAGGTCGTCTACACGCCCAACGTCGCGCAGGCGTACCGCGTCGTGCAGGACGGCAACGCCGACGCGGGGTTCGTCTCGCGCGCGGCGCTCAGCCGCGCGGCGCCGGCGTCCTACGCGCTCGTCGACACGACGCTCTACGCGCCCATCCGCCAGGCCGCCGCGGTCGTCGCGGCGAGCCGCCGGCAGGACGCGGCCTCGCGCTTCCTCGACTACACGACGGGGAGCGCGGGCTTCGCCGTGCTGCGCCGGTACGGCTTCGCCCCGCCGCCCGGCGGGCTGGCCGCGGCACCGGCCGCGGCGCCGCGGTAGCGGGCGCGCACAATGCCGGCGGCGGTCGGCGCGGCCGACCTCGCGCCGCTCGCGCTCTCGCTTCGCGTCGCGACGACGGCGACGCTGCTCGCGGCGCTCGCCGGCGTGCCGCTCGCCTGGCTGCTCGCGCGCCGGCGCTTCGCCGGGCGCGGCGCGCTCGAGCTGCTCGTCCTCCTCCCGATGGTCCTCCCCCCCACGGTGCTCGGCTACTACCTGCTCCTCCTCGTCGGACGCCGCGCGCCGTTCGGCCGCGCCGTCGAGGCGGTGTTCGGGCGGCCGGTCGTCTTCACGCCCGCGGCCGCGGTGCTCGCGACGACGGTCGCCGCCTCGCCCTTCCTCGTGCGCGCGGCGCAGGCCGGGTTCGAGCAGGTGGACGCGGCGTACGAGGACGCGGCGCGCACGCTCGGGCGTTCGGAGCTGTCGGTGTTCTTTACCATCACCGTGCCGCTCGCGGCGCGCGGCATCCTCGCCGGCGCGGCGCTCTGCTTCGCCCGCGCGATGGGCGAGTTCGGCGCGACGCTCATGCTCGCGGGCAACATCCCGGGGCGCACGCAGACCGCGAGCCTCGCCGTCTACGACGCGTTCGAGGCCGGCGACGCGCCCCGCGCCGCGTGGCTCGCGGGGCTGCTGTCGGCGACCGCGCTCGCGGCGCTCTGGCTGCTCGCGCGCGCCGGGCGCCGCGCGGGCGCGTGACGGACCCGCGCGGGCTGGAGGTGGCCGTGCGACGCACGCTCCCCGGGTTCGCGCTCGACGTCGCGTTCGCGGTGCCGGACGGCGTCGCCGCGCTCGTCGGCCCGTCGGGGGCGGGGAAGACGCTCACCCTGCGCGCGGTGGCCGGGCTGCTGCGCCCCGACGCGGGGCGCGTCGCGTGCCGCGGACGCGTGCTCTACGACCGGGCCGTCGGCGTCGACGTGCCCGCGCGCGCGCGGCGCGTCGGCTACGTGTTCCAGCAGTACGCCCTCTTTCCGCACCTGAGCGTGGGCGAGAACGTCGCCTACGGGCTCGGCGGCCGGCCGCGGGCCGAGCGCGACGCGCGCGCGGCCGAGCTGCTCGCGCTCGTCGGGCTGCCTAACGTCGAGCGCCGGCGCCCGCGCGAGCTCTCGGGCGGGCAGCAGCAGCGGGTCGCGCTCGCCCGCGCGCTCGCCCCGGAGCCCGACCTCCTCCTCCTCGACGAGCCGCTCGCCGCCGTCGACGCGCCGCTGCGGGTTCGGCTCGGCGACGAGCTGCTCGCGCTGCACGCGCGGACCGCCGTCCCGATGCTCCTCGTCACCCACGACCCCGCCGAGGCGCGGCGGATCGCGGACGTCGTCGTGCGGCTCGACGGCGGTCGCGTGGCGCGCGTCGAATGAGCGACGCGCTCCCGCCCGTGGACGCCGCGCGCCACGCGCGGCAGATCGCATTGCCTAACGTTGGGGCGGCGGGGCAGGAGCGGCTCCGCCGCGCCCGCGTCCTGCTCGTCGGCGCGGGCGGGCTCGGCTCGCCCGCGGCCCTCTACCTCGCCGCCGCCGGCGTCGGGCACCTCGGCCTCGTCGACCCCGACCGCGTCGCGCGGCACAACCTGCAGCGCCAGCTCCTGCACGCGACCGCCGACGTCGGCCGCCCCAAGGTCGAGAGCGCGCGCGACCGGCTGCGGGCGCTCGACCCGCGCGTCGACGTGGCCGCGTACGACGCGCGCCTCACCGCGTCCAACGCGCTCGACCTCCTGCGCGGTTACGACGTCGTCGTCGACGGCTCCGACAACCTGCGCACGCGCTACCTGACGAGCGACGCCTGCGTGCGGCTCGGCGTGCCTAACGTCTACGGCGCGGTCTTCCGCTTCGAGGGGCAGGCGACCGTGCTCGCGGCGCCGGGCGGCCCGTGCTACCGCTGCCTCTTTCCGGTCCCGCCCCCGCCCGGCACGACCCCGTCGTGCGAGGCGAGCGGGGTACTCGGCGTGCTCCCGGGGCTCGTCGGCACGATCCAGGCGGCGGAGGCGCTGAAGCTGCTGTTAGGCATCGGGGAGCCGCTCGCGGGGCGGCTGCTGCTCGTCGACGGGCTGCGGATGGAGTTCCGGACGCTGCGCGTGCGGCGCGACCCGGCGTGCGTCGCGTGCGGGGCGGAGGCGCGGCGCGACGGCCCGCTCGTCGACGAAGCAGTCGACGACCCGTGCGGCGACCCGGAGCCGGACGAGGTGACGCCGCGCGCGCTGGCCGCGCGGCTCGCCGCGGGGGAGGACGTCCAGCTCGTCGACGTGCGCGAGCCGTGGGAGTTCGCGCTCGCGCGGCTGCGGGGGGCGCGGCTCGTACCGTTAGGCACGCTGGACGTGGCGGCCGTCGACCCGGCGCGCGCGGCCGTGGTCTACTGCCACCACGGCGCGCGCGGGCGGCGGGCGCTGGAGGCGCTGCGCGCGGCGGGCCTCACGCGCGTGGCGAACCTCGCCGGCGGGATCGACCGGTGGAGCGAGGAGGTCGACCCGGGGGTGCCGCGGTATTGAGCACAGCTTCCGGCTCGTGGCCCGCGTCAACCTTCCGTACCGCGTCGTCTACGTCCGCTTCGTGGGAACCCACGCGGAGTACGACGCGGTCGGCGTCGAGACGATCTGAGTACCGGGGGGGGCGAGCCGAATGCAGAGCACCGAAGTGACCGTCCGACCGATCCAGACCGAAGCCGACTATGAGGCGGCGCTCGCCGAGGTTGGTATGCTGATGGACGCGGCCCACGAGTCGCCCGAAGGTGACCGGCTCGACGTGCTCGCGACGCTCGTGCAGGCGTACGAGGCGCGCCACCACGCGGTCACGCCGCCTGACCCGGTAGACGCGATCCGCTTCCGCATGGATCAGCGCGGGCTACGGCCGCGTGACCTCGAACCATACCTCGGGGCCGCGGGCGCGTGTCCGAAGTGCTGAATCGCAAGCGGCGCCTTACGCTTCCGATGATACGACGGCTCGCCTCGGGCGTCGCACTACCGGCCGAGGTGCTCGTCCGCGACGCGGTCCTCCCCAAGCGGCGGCGCGGTAGCGCCAAGTCGAAGTCGACCGTTGTGCGAGTGACTCGTTAGCGCGGGCGCGCCGGCGAAGCGGAGCCCGTGCGCCGCGACGAACTCTCGCAGGCGGCCGACGTCCTGCTCGGGCGAGGCGAGCGCGACGTACCCGTCGGGGCGTACGAGGTACGCGGCGTCACGTTGCAGCCCCGCCGCCGCGGCCGCCCCGCTCCACGCGAACCCGTGCACCGCCAGGCCTAGTGCCGCGGCGCCATCGCCTAACGCTGGGCTCACGCTGCCGTAGACGTGCAGCTGCCAGTCGAGCGTGCCGAGCGGCGCGAAGTTGTCGACGCCGTCCGCCGCGACCCACGGTAGGCGGTCGCCCCCGTGCACGTCGCCCGCCCGGCCCGCGCTCAACGCGCTCTCGTGGTAGCTGAGCCGCACCTGCGACACCGTCTCGAACGCGGCCCGGCGCACCGCGGCGAATCCGGCGAGGAGCGGCAGCAGGTGCGGCACGAGCCACGTCCGGACGAGGTGCCCCGTCGCGCCCCGGCCGACGACGCCCGTGAAGACGCGGTCGGTCGTCGCGACCAGGGTGCGCGCGAAGGCGATCCGCTCGGGCTCGTACGTGTCGAGCAGCGAGGGCGCGGCGCGCCCCTGCAGCACGTGGGCCAACTTCCACGACAGGTTCACCGCGTCGCCGATGCCGGTGTTCATCCCCTGCCCCCCGGCGGGGCTGTGGATGTGCCCCGCGTCGCCGGCCAGAAAGGAGCGCCCCGCGCGGAAGTGCGACGCCACGCGGTGGTGCACGCGGTACGTGGAGAACCAGTGCACCTCCGCCGCGTGCGCGCCGAGCAGCGCCTCGGCGCTCGGGCGCACGTCCTCGAACGTGAGGTCCGTGCGGCCCGCCAGCCCGGGCGGCATCACGCCGATGAAGCGGTGCGTCCCGCTCGAACGCACCGGCAGCATGAGCGCGAACGCGTCGTCCCCGAGGCTCATGTACAACTCGTCCGGCACCCGTTCGGCGACCTTCACGTCGGCCACGTAGAACAGTTGGTCGTACGTACCGCCCGGGAAGCCGACGGCGAGCGTCTCGCGCACGCGGCTCCGCGCGCCGTCGCAGCCGCACAGGTACGCGACCCCGCACGTCTCGGCCGTGCCGCCGCGGTCGAGCACCGCGCGGACGCCCGCGTCCGTCTGCGTGAACGCCGTCAGCTCGACGCCCCATTCGACCGCGACGCCCGCCGCCGCGAGCTGCCCGACGAGGAAGCGTTCGTGGTCGTCCTGCGGGTAGCAGAGGACGAACGGATACGGGCTGAGTCCGACGCCCATGTCGGCGAGCGCGACGCGCGCGACGTCGTGGCCGCCCTCGCGCACGTGCGCGGCCTCGACCTGGATGCCCGCGGCGACGACCGCGTCGGCGAAGCCGAGTTGGCGGTAGAACTCGAGCGTGCGCGCCTGCACCGCCATCGCGCGCGAGGCCTGCGCGGGGCCGGCGTTCCGGTCGACGATGCGGAACGGGACCCCGTGGCGGGCGAGCCGCAACGCGAGGACGAGGCCGGTCGGGCCGGCGCCGACGATGAGGACCTGGGGAGCGGCCACGCGTACCTCCGGTGGGTTGGCCCTACACGCTGTCGCGTGCGCCCTCGCGCCGCCAGTGCCCGCTCTTGCCCCCGGTCTTTTCGAGCAGCCGCACCTCCGTGATCGTCATCGCGCGGTCGGCCGCCTTGACCATGTCGTAGACCGTCACGAGCGCGACCGTCGCCGCGACGATCGCCTCCATCTCGACGCCGGTGCCGGCGACCGTGCGCGCGGTGGTCTCGACGCGCACGCCCGGGAGCGCGTCGTCGAGCGTGAGCGCGACCTGCACGTCGGTGAGCGGCACCGGGTGGCAGAGCGGGACGAGGTCGGCGGTGCGCTTGGCGGCCATCACGCCGGCCACGCGCGCGACGCCTAACACGTCGCCCTTGGCGGCCGCGTTGTCGCGGACGAGGGCGAGGGCGGCGGGGCTCATCACGATCGCGCCCGCGGCCCGCGCGAGGCGCGCGGTCGCGGGCTTGGCCGAGACGTCGACCATCCGCGCCGCGCCGTCGCCGGCGACGTGGGAGAGGGCGGCGGCCGGGTCGGGTGCGTTCACGGGCCGCCTCACGTACCGCCGTACCACTCGTAGCCCTGGTCGCTCCAGTAGCCGCCGGTGCGGTCGGTGCGGAAGACGATCTCGGTGAGGTACTTCGTGTTCTTGTAGCCGAGCTTGACCGGCGAGTGCAGCCGGGCCGGCGCGCCGTGCGCGGGCTCCAGGCGGTGGCCGTCCATGCCGTACGCTACCAGCGTCTGCGGGTGCAGTGCGCTCTCGACGTCCCAGCACTCGTGATAGCCGCGGCCCGCGCGCACGTCGCTCAACTCCGGCACGCCGTCGTCGGGGGCGTCGTCCGGGCCGTCGTCGGTCGAGTCGGCGGGCGCGGCCCCCTTCGCGTCGTTGGCGCCGCGGCCCTTGTCGGCGCTCGTGTCTCCCTTGGCGCCGGCCGCTGGGGTGATCGCGCCTAACGCGGCCGTCTTCGTCCCCGGGTCGCGCTTCGCGTCCTCCGCCGGCGCGTCGGGCTCCTCGACGTCGAACGAGCGGAAATCGACGTAGGGCGCGGCCGGGTCGGCGCCGGCGAGCCGGGCGAGGTCGGCGACGCGCACGCCGGTCCACGTCGCGACCGCGTCCCACCCCTCGACGCAGAAGTGGTCCACGCGCTGCGACACGCGCGGCAGCCGCTCGAGGTCGGCGAGCGTGAGGCGCTGCGGCCTCGCCACACGCCCCGTGATCTGGAGGGCCCACGACCCCAGCGTCCGCGGGTCCCACACGGGCACGGCCGGCGCGACGTGGTACGACGGGAAGTTGGCGCCGGCCGCGACCGCCCCCGCGCGGGCGTGGTCCATCGCCGTGTGGCGGAAGAGCCAGCGCTCGACCGTCTCGTTGCGCCGCGCCTGGCTCCGGACGAGCCCCTGCGCCGCGGCCGGCCCGTGCGACCCGCACGCGGCGAGCAGCGATGCGCCGTACGCGGCCGCGAGCGCCGAGCCGCTCGTGCGCGCGAGCGTCGCGAAGAACGCGCGCCGGTCCAGGTCGGACGCGCCCGCCCCGGCGAGGCGGCGCTCGCCGCCGGCGACCGCGCGGTCGACGAGGTTGAGCAGGACGAGCCGCGCCGGCCGCGTGAAGAACGGCGCGCTCACCCGACGGGCCCCGCGGCGGCAGGGCCGACCCCCGCGTGCCCCGTGCCGTCGACCGGGGCGTCCGGGACGACGCGGCCCGCGGCGTCGTGCACGCGCCCGCGCGCGCGCCAGTCGCGGTACCGGGGCAGCAGGTGGTAGAACGGCCGCGCGTTCCGCTCCTCGGGCGAGAGCGACGCGTCGTAGCCGCCCGACGTCATCGAGCGGATCGCGTACGGGTCGACGGCGAAGACCATGAACACGTGCGCCGCCGCGAGCGCGACGACGACGAGCGTGAAGACGAAGTGCCACCAGCGCGCCCACACGTATCCGCCCCAGAGCGCGGTGAGCCAGCCGAGCGTGACCGGCTTCCAGATCGCGAGCCCGGAGAGAACGATCAGCGCGGCGAAGACCGGGAGCGAGAAGTACGTCAGCTTCTGCATGACGTTGTGTTTGCCCTGCAGCGGGTGGTCGGGGCGCAGGTAGAGGTAGAACTGCGCCATCTGCCACGCGTCGCGCGGATCGCCGCGCACCGGCACGAGGTCGCGCCACCCGCCGCGCAGGTAGACGAAGCCGAGGTAGACGAGGGCGTTCGCGACGAGCACCCACATCATCGCGAAGTGCCACATGCGCCCGCCCGCGAGCCAGCCGCCGAAGGTCGCCCAGTGCGGGGCCGGGTGCCCCTCGAAGGGCCAGAGCGGGAACGGCGGCTCGCCCTTGCGGTGGAAGCTCGGGTAGGCGTTGAAGATCTGCAGCCCCGAGCCGACCATGACGACGATCGCGACGGCCGCGATCCAGTGCGTCACGCGCACGACGGGGTGGTTGCGGGCCTTCCCGCGCGCGCCGGCGGGGAGCACGTGCGTCGGGCGCGCCGCGCGGCGGCCGGCGGGGCCGTCTACTGCGGCGGATGCTCCGGGGAGGGCGGTCGACATGCGACGGGACGGGAGGGGGTAAACGCCCGGACCGCACGGCGGCACGCGCGCGGCCCGCATTGTGGCGGACGCGGCACCTAGCGCGCGGGCGCCCGCGAAGTTCCCACCGGACCGCCGCGCGCGCAACGTCCCTCCTCAGCGCGCGGCCGTCGTCGGCTCGGCGAGGAGCTGCGCGACGACGCGGTCCTCCTCGTCGTACGCCCCCTCCCCGAACCGCCGGAAGCGGAGGCGCCCGGCCTTGTCGGCGATGTACACGCTCGGCCAGTACTCGTTGTGGAACGCGCGCCAGATGCGGTAGTCGGGGTCGAGCACGACCGGGTAGGTCACGCCGAGCCGCCGCACCGCGTCGGCGACGTTGGCGGGCACGCGCTCGCGCGCGAGTTCGGGCGTGTGGACGCCGACCCCGACGACGTCCGCCCCGCGGTACTTGGCCGCCAGCGCCTCGACGTGCGGCAGCGCGTTCAGGCAGTTGTAGCACGCGAAGGTCCAGACGTTCACGACGACGACCTTCCCGCGCAGCGCGGCCGCCTGGAGCGTCCCGCCGTTAGGCACGAGCCCGAGCGCCGTGCCGTTGAGCCAGCCCGCGCCGCCGGCGAGGTCTGGGAGCGGGCCGAGGTCGGGCGTCGGCACGGGGGCGGCCGTCGGCGCGGGCTCCGCGGCGCGCGGGTCGGGGAAACGCCGCGCCGCGAGCGCGAGCCCGCCGGCGGCGCGCCGCGCCCACACCTCGGCCCCCGCGACGCGCCGCAGCGCGCCGACCGCGCGCCCGCCGGCGAAGAGCGCGGCCGCGAGCGCGGTCGCCGCTCCCGCGCCGAAGACGGCGAACAGGACCGCCGCGCGCCCCGGCGCCGCCCCGGACGCGCCTAACGCGACGACGAGGCCGAGGACCGGGCCGGCGCAGCGCGCCCAGAGTAGCCCGGTCGCGGCGCCGAGCGCGTCCACCCGCGCGCCCGGACTGGCGGCGGGCCCGACCGTACCGTACGCTGGAGCACGCCGGGTGTCGCACGCGTCCCGGTCCCCTTCCAACTCCCCCCGCCACCTCCCGCCCCGATGCGCGTCCCCTCCGCCGCCGTGCTCGCCGCGGCGCTCGCCGTCGCCGGCCCCGCGCGCTCGCGCGCGGCCCACGCCCAGACCGCGGCCCCACCCGCGCCCGCGGCGCCGCCGGTTGCGTCGCCCGTGCTCGCCCGCGGCACCGCGCCCCGGGTCGTCGCGCTCGAGAACGGGATGCAGGTCATCGTCGTCGAGAACCACGCCGTCCCGCTCGCGACCGCGAAGCTCGTCGTGCGCACCGGCGCGATGACGCAGACGCCCGACGACCAGGGCATCCCGCACCTCTTCGAACACATGCTGTTCAAGGGGTACCGCGGCCCCGGCGACCGCACCTTCGGCCAGCTCGCCTCGGAGCTGCGCGCCGGCTACAACGGGACGACGAGCGAGGAACTCGTCACCTACTACCTGAGCGGGCCGTCCGAGGCGGTCCCCGACGCCGTGCGGCTGCTCGCCGGCCTCGTGCGCGACGCGCGCTTCGAGCCCGAGGACCTGCGCACCGAGCGCTTCGTCGTCCTCGGCGAGATGGAGCGCGACCGCTCCGACCCGCGCGACCTACTGCGCCGCAAGATCGGCCGCGCGCTCTGGGGCGACGGCTGGTACCGCAAGAACACGATCGGCGAGGCGACCGCGTTGTTAGGCGTCTCGCCCGCGCGCCTGCGCGCGATCTACGGCCGCTACTACGTGCCCAATAACGCCGCGCTCGTCGTCACCGGCGACGTCGCGGCCGAGCGCGTCGTCGAGGCCGCGCGGCGGCACTTCGGGCCGTGGCGCCGCGGCGCGGACCCGTTCGCCGGGGCGCCGGTGTCGGACCCGCCGCCGCTCGCGGAGAGCCGCGTCGTCGTCGTGCCGGCCGCCGTGGACGCGGTGACGCTGCTCGTCGAGTGGCAGGGGCCGAGCGTGGTGACGGCGCGCGCGGACACGTACGCGGCCGACGTGCTCGCGGCCGTCGTCGACGACGAGCGCTCGCCGATGGCGGGGCGCCTCGTCGACTCGGGGAACTTCCAGAGCGCGCAGTTCGGCTACGAGACGCTCGCCCACACCGGCCCGCTCGTCTTCAGCGGGACGACGACGATGGACCGCCTCGCCTCCGCGCTCACCGCGCTCGCCGCGGAGTGCGACATCATGAGCGCGCCGGATTACTTCGACGCCCCCGCGCTCGCCGACGCGGCGAAGCGGCGGCGGGTCGCGGCCGCGCTCGAGGCCGAGGCGGGGCCGTCGCTCGCGCACACGATCGGCAACTGGTGGGCGGTGGCCGGGCTCGACTACCACCTGGGCTACGACGACGCGCTCGCCGCGCAGACGCCGGGCGACCTGCGCCGCTTCGTGCGGCGCTACGTCACGCGCAAGGCGTTCGTCGTCGGCGCGGTCGTGCCGCAGGGCAGGGAGGACGAGACGCGGGTGATGCTGGAGCAGTTCGTCGCGATGGCGAAGGAGGCGCAGCCGTGACGCGCCCGGCCACGCCCGCCCGGGCGCGCCGCCTCGTCGCGTGCCTAACGGCATCCCTCGCGTCCGCCACCCTCGGCGCCTGCGCGAGCGCGCGCCCCGAGCAGGCACTCGCCGTCGCGCGCGCCGACGGCCGGCGCGTCTCGTTCGACAGCGCGACCGCCGACTTCACCGTCGACGGGGTGCGCGTGATCCACCGCCCCAACTACGGGACGGGCGCGGTCGCCGTGAACCTCTACCTGTTAGGCGGCGCGCGGCAGCTCTCCCCCGCGACCCAGGGCGTCGAGTCGCTGCTCCTGCGCGCCGGCGAGTACGGGTCGGCCGGCTACCCGGGCGCGCGGCAGCGGGCGGCCTGGGGGCGCACCGGCGCGGAGCTCGCGCTCGGCACGACCGCGGACTGGACGCTCTACGGCTTCCGCGCCCTGCGCGAGGACTTCGACGCGACCTGGGACGTGTGGGCGGACCGCCTGCTGCGCCCGACGCTCGCCGCGGCCGACGTCGACCTCGCGCGCGCGCGGATGGTCGGACGCCTGCGCTCGCGCCGCACGAGCCCCGACGGACTCGCCTTCCTGCTCGCCGACAGCGTCGCCTACGCGGGGCACCCGTACGCGCTCCGCCCCGACGGCACGGAAGCGTCGCTCGCCGCCCTCGACTCCGCCGCGCTGCGCGCCTACGCGACGCGCGAACTGGTCGCGTCGCGGCTGCTCGTCGTCGTCGTCGGCAACGCGGAGCGCGCGGCCGTCGAGGCGGCGGTGCGGCGCACGTTCGCGCGCCTGCCGCGCGGCGACTACCACTGGACGCTCCCCGAGCCCGGCCCGCGCGTCGCGTCGGCCGAGGCGCGCCGCGGGGCGGTGGCGTTCGTCCCCCGCTCGCTCGCGACCAACTACGTGCTCGGCGTCTTCCAGGGGCCCGCGGCCTCTGCCCCCGACGCGCCCGCGTTCCGCATCGCGACCGCGTTGCTCGGCGCGCGCCTGCACCAGGCGGTGCGCGAGCAGCGCGGGCTCAGCTACGCGGCCCAGGCGCCGTTCTTCGAGCGCGGCGCGACGTCTGCCGTCCTCTACGTCAGCACCACTGCCCCGGGCGCCACGCTCGATGTCGCGCGCGCGCAGCTCGATGCGCTGCACGGCGCCTACTACCCGTCGTACGCGGTGCGCGGCTTCACCGACCAGTTCGTGACCGAGTACTTCGCCGAGAACATGACGAGCGCGGCGCAGGCGGACTTCCTCGCCCGCGCCGAGCTGTATCAGGGCGACTACCGTCGCGCCACGCACGCGATGGACGCGCTGCGGAGCCTGACCGGCTCCGACGTGCGCGCCGCCGCGTCGCGCTACCTCGTGCACCCGCGCTTCGTCTACCTCGGCGACACCGCCCGCGTGGAGCGGGGGGCGTTCGCCGGCTTCTGAGGGCGGCCGAGTGCGCGTGTTAGTCCAGCGCGTGTCGCGCGCGGCGGTGCGCGTGCGCGACCCGGGCGGAACCGTGCGCACGACGGGAGAGATCGCGGCCGGACTCGTCCTCCTCGTCGGCGTCACGCACGGCGACGGGGACGACGAGGTCGCGTGGATGGCCGACAAGGTGTTGGGCCTCCGCATCTTTGGCGACGACGACGGCAAGATGAACCGCGCGCTCGGTGACGTGCCCGGCGGCGCGCTGCTCGTCGTCTCGCAGTTCACGCTCTACGGCGACGCGTCGCGCGGGCGGCGGCCGAGTTACGTTGCGGCCGCGCGGCCGGAGGCGGCCGAGCCATTGTACGAGGCGTTCGTGGCGCGGCTACGCGCGTCGGGCGCGCGCGCGGAAACCGGGGAGTTCGGGGCGATGATGGATGTGGAGTTGGTGAACGACGGGCCGGTCACGCTCTGGCTCGAACGCGAGGCGGGGCGGTGAGCGGCGCGGGGGACGGCGTGCCGGTCGTGCTCGCGTCGCAGTCGCCGCGGCGCCGCGACCTGCTGACGTTGGTCGGCATCCCGCACACCGTCCGGCCCGCGGACGTGGACGAGACGGTGCGCCCGGGGGAAGCGCCGGCCCCGTACGTGGAGCGCCTCGCGCGCGAGAAGGCGCGCGCCGTCGCGGCCGCGTCCGGCGACGCCGTCGTCGTCGCGGCCGACACGACGGTCGTCGTCGACGGCGAGATCCTCGGCAAGCCGCGCGACGCGGCCGAGGCGCGCGCGATGGTGGCGCGCCTTGCGGGGCGGACGCACGAGGTGTTCACCGGGATGGCGGTGCGCCGCGGCGGCCCGGGCGCGCGCGAGGCGGCCGCCGTCGAGCGCGTGCGCGTGACCTTCCGTCCGTTAGGCGCTGCCGAGGTCGCGGCCTACGTCGCGACGGGGGAGCCGATGGACAAGGCCGGCGCGTACGGCATCCAGGGCTACGGCGCGACGATCGTCGAGCGGATCGAGGGGGATTATTTCGCGGTGATGGGGCTCTCGCTCGTGCGGCTCGTCGGGTTGCTCGGGGAGGTGGGGGTGAGGTACGAATTCGGCGCTGGGGTGACAATGGGCGGACGGTAGTACCGTCGGCGGTGGGGCGGCTGACGGCGGCGCTGCACCCGGGGTGGTCCGTCGCGCCGGTCCGTAACCGCCCGGGGTCGGTGGGGCAGCGGGGGTCCGGCAGGGGATGATCGGGCCGGGGTTGGTGAACCCGGGGCGAGGGACGGCCTCGGCCCGCCGGGGCCCGCGTCTCCAGTCTCCCGTCCCGCCGGCGCTGGCGCGCTGCGCTCGCCTTCGACCCGGCCCCACTATCCCCGGCCGTATCATCCCCTGCACGATCCCAGCGGCGCCATCGACCCCGGCCGGTTACGGGCCGGCAGGACGGCCCACCCCGGGTGCAGCTCTATCGTCAGCCGCCCCACCGCCGACGGTACGACCGTCGCCCCGATCGGCGTATGTCTCCCTCCACCGCTCTACCCGCTCCAGCACGTCCGCGACCCTGATCCGCCGCATGCGCCCCGGCCGGTTCTCCATACTCGGCCGGTAGTCCTCCCCCGGGTTCCCGTACGCGTCGATCATCAGGTCGTGGAAGCGGCGGTACGGCCCCACGCGCTTCGGGTTCGAGTACCCGATGAGCGACACCACCGGCCGGCCGAGGGCGACGGCGACGTGCAGCGGCCCGGTGTCGGGCGAGAGCACGAGCGCGGCCCCGTCGAAGATCCCGACGAGCCCGCGGAGCCCGCTGCCTAACGCCGAGATCACCGGCGCGCGCGCGGCGCCGCGGATCACCCGCTCGGCGGCCAGCTCGCGCGGCGTGCGGCCGCCGACGAGCACCGGTTGCAGGCCGTAGTCGTGCCAGAGCGCGTCGCACACCGCGGCCCAGCGCTCGGGCGGCCAGTCCTTCTCCGGCTTGCTCGTCGCGACGACGACCGCCGCCGCCGGGCGGTCCAGCGGCGCGAAGAACGCCGCCTGCGCGTCGCGCTCGTCCGCGCGCGGGCCGAGGTCCCAGGCCGGCGGGTCGGGGCGGGGCACGCCTAACGCGTCGAGGAACTCGAAATACTGGTCCTGCACGTGCTGGACCGGGTGCGGCGGGACCCGCGCGTTCGTGAACAGCCAGTTGAAGTCGCGGGCGCGGGCGCGGTCGAAGCCGAGCCGGACGCGCGCCGGCGCGAGCGCCGTGACCAGGCCCGCCTTGAGGTACACCTGCAGGTCGAGGCAGCAGTCGAACGGCCCCCGCTCGGCGAGCGCGCGGCGCACGCCGCGGTACGCGCCGAGCCCCGCGGCGCGCTCGAAGAGGACGACGTCGTCGACCGCCGGGTGGCCGCGGACGAGTGCCGCGGGGCCGGGCTGGAGCACCCACGTCACGCGCGGCGGGGCGGGGAGCCGGCGCAGCGCCGTGAGGAGCGGGAGGACGTGCACCGCGTCGCCGACCGCGCTCATCATCACCACGCACACCGAGCCGAGCGGGACGCCGGCGTACGGCGCGCGGGGGTCGCGGCCGGCGGAGGGGGCAGCCACGCCTGCTCACCCGCGCGCGCGAGGCACGGGCGTTAGGCGCGCGCGGGCGCGGCGGACGGCGGGAGTGCCGCCGCGCCGCGGTCCGCGCGCGCGAGCTCGGCCCGGGCTCGCGAGCCGAGGGCCTGGAGCGCGTCGTCGAGCCGGGCACGCACGTCGGCGTCGGCGACGTTCGCGGCGGCCCACTTCCGGACCGAGCGCGCGAGGCGGCCGAAGTTGGCGGCGAGCGCCGCGCCCGCGGCCGCCGGCGCGCCCGCGGCCGCGAGCACGCGCGCGACGTCGACGTCGAGCACCCAGGCGCGCGCGCCCGGCACGACGCGGCCCCCTGGGGCGGGCGCGAGGAGGACGTTCTTGAGGTTCAGGTCCGGGTGCCGTGCGCCCGCGCGCGCGAGGGCCGCGAGGAGCGCCGCCGTCGGCCGCACCCACGTCTCGCCGTCGTCGGCCGGGTCGCGC
Organism: Gemmatimonadetes bacterium T265; assembly: GCA_019973575.1. Classification (NCBI taxonomy): domain Bacteria; kingdom Pseudomonadati; phylum Gemmatimonadota; species Gemmatimonadetes bacterium T265. The sequence continues at coordinate 406,029 of BPUI01000001.1, read as the reverse complement.
GTGCTCGCCAGCAGGAGCGCCGCGAGGTCGATCCCGTCGGGCACGAGCGCCGTGGCGACGTCGACCCGCCGTAGCCCCGCGGTCGCCGGGTAGACCGCGTAGGCGATCACCTCGGGCGTCGGGACGCCGGCGGCGCGCAGGCGGGCGCTCGTCGCGAGTTCGACGGGCGCGCGCGTGGGCGGGAAAAACAGGTCCCGCCGCAGCCGCCGCAGCGCGCCGCCGCGCCAGCCGTGGCGGACGACGACGCTGCGGGTGCGCCCGTCCGCGTCGGCGCCGAGCGGGACGGCGTAGGCGGCGGCGCGGCCGCGCAGCTCGCGCCGCGCCGGGTGCGCGGCGGCGTACGCGTAGAGCGTCCCCCAGTGTGCGACGACGTCGCGCACGACCGCGGCCACCTCCGCGCGGCAGACCACCGCGGCCGTTCCGGGGGGTAGCGGGTCGAGAGGCACGTACCCGGCCGGGAGCGCGTCGGCGTTCAGGCGCCCGTCCACGCGGCGCTCACGCCGTCGTCATCCGCCCGGCGCCGCCGGCGCCCGTCCGGTCGCGTCCCGTCCGGTCGCGTCCTCGGCGGCCGCATCCCGCGCCGTCGCGTCGCGCGGCGCCGACTCGCGCGTCGGCTGCTCGCGCGGGGCGCGCGGGACCGAACCCGACTCGCGCACGGCGTGTTCGCCCGTGAGGCCGAGCGCCGCGCGCTCGACGTCGGCCGCGGCGGCGCGCGCGGCGAGCGCGTCGCGGTCGAGCCGGTACGCGGCGGGGACGGCCGGCGCGACGGCGTCCGCCCCGGCCGCGTCGCTTCCCCCCGGCAGCGCCCGCGCGACGAACGGCGCGGGGCCGTCCGGGAACGGCGTGCGCAGCGCGCGGCGCAGCCCGTTGCTGACGAGGACCTCGTCGGCGCAGGCCGCGTCGCAGAGCCGGCTCGCGAGGTTGACCGCGTCGCCGATCACGGTGAACTCCAGCCGGCGCTCCGAGCCGATGTTGCCGGCGAACACCTCGCCGTAGGCGATCCCGACGCCCATGCGGAGCTCGGGGCGGCCGCGGAGGGCGCGGTCGCGGTTGAGCGCGCCTAACGAATCGTGCATCGCGACCGCGGCGCGGAGCGCGCGGTCGGCGTCGTCGGGCGTCCGCTCCGGGGCGCCCCACTGCGCCATCACGCAGTCGCCGATGAACTTGTCGAGCGTGCCGCCGTGCCGGAACACGCACTCGACCATCGCGCTCAGGAACTCCGAGAGCGTCGCGGCCACGTCGTCCGGGGTCATCGTCGCGGCGAGGCGCGTGAAGCCGCGCAGGTCCGCAAAGAGCACCGCGACCGTGCGCCGCTCGCCGCCGGGGAGCGCGGGCGCGGAGCCCGCCGCGATCCGCGCCGCGACGGGCGGCGCGAAGTAGCGCGCGAAGTTCTCCCGCGACACGGCCTCGCGCCGCACGCGCTCGGCCAGCCGCGCGTTCTCCAGCGCGGCGGCCGCGACGCCCGCGAACGCCGTCAGGAAGTCGAGGTCCGCCTCCGCGAACGCGCGCACCGGGTCGGCGCTGTCGACGTAGAGGGCGCCTAACGGCGCGCCGTCCGCCGCGAGCAGCGGCGCGCACATCGCCGAGCGCACGCGCTGGCGGAGCACGCTCTGGCCGCCGAAGCGCGGGTCCGCCGCCGCGTCGACCGAGAGCAGCGCGGCGCGCCGCGCGAGCGCCGCGCGCGCGATCGAGCGGGGCAGGGGCACCGCGCCCGACGCGGTCAGGTCCGCGCCCCACCGGTCGCGCGCCACCGCGGGCACGAGCGCGACGTCCGCGCCGCCGTTCGTACCACCGCTCGTACCACCGTTCGTACCGCCGGTCGGCGCGGCCCCGTCCTCCGGCGCCTCGCCATAGCTGACCGCGCGGAAGACCGCCGCGCGGTCCGCGTCGAGCGTCCGGAGCGCGGCCGTCACCACCCGCTCGTGCACCGCCGCCGGGTCGACCGCGCCGCCGAGCGCCTTCGCGGCCTCGAGGAGCAGCGCGAGCCGGCGCGCGGTGAGCTCCTGCGGCGCCGCGGCCCCGCGCTCGGCGACGATCGGCGGCTCCGCGCCGGGCTCGCCCCCGGGCACCACCGCCGCCGGCCGTGGGCCCGCCTCGGCCCCGTCCGCCGCGTCGCGCCCGACGCGCAGCGGGACGACGCCGAACGTGACCGTGTCGCCGGCGCGCAGCCGCGCCGTCTGCACCCGCACCCCGTTGCGGAAGGTGCCGTTGCGCGAGCCGAGGTCGTGCACGACGAGGTGGTCGCGCGCGCCGATCAACTCCGCGTGGCGGCGCGACACCGTCGGGTCCTCGAGTGGGAGCGCGCACTCCGCCGCCCGCCCGACGACGAGCGCGCCGCCCTCCGCCAGCCCGGTGAGCCGCACGCCCGACGCGTCGGCGAGGTAGAACGCCATGCCTGGTAAGGTAAGCCGGAGGGAAGGAACCGCGACGGCGCGCCGCCAGCGCGGGGGCGCCCTACCGAGGACCGGCGGCCGCGGCCGCCCCCCGCACCCGCCCGATCGCCGTCAGCATCGCCCGCGCCTTGTTCTCCGTCTCTTCCCACTCGCGCCCGGGGTCGGAGTCGTAGACGATCCCGCCCCCCGCCTGCACGCTCGCCTCCCCGCCCGCGATGACGCAGGTGCGGATGGTGATCGCCAGGTCCGTGCGCCGGTCGCCGGCCGCGACGTACCCCACCGCCCCCGCGTACGGCCCCCGCCGCTCGGGCTCCAACTCGTCGATGATCTGCATCGCCCGCACCTTCGGCGCCCCGGTCATCGTGCCCGCCGGGAACGTCGCGCGAAAGACGTCGAGCGCCGACGCCCCCGCCGGCAGCCGCCCCTCGACCTGCGAGACGATGTGCAGCACGTGCGAATACTTCTCGACCTGCATCAAACTCGTGACCTCGACGCTCCCGTACTCCGCCACCCGCCCCACGTCGTTGCGGCCGAGGTCGACGAGCATCACGTGCTCGGCGCGCTCCTTCTCGTCGGCGAGCAGGTCGGCGGTGAGCCGCGCGTCGTCCTCGGGCGTGCGCCCCCGCGGGCGCGTCCCGGCGATCGGGCGCACGGTCACGCGCGGCCCGTCCGCCGCGTCCCCGACCCGCACGAGCAGTTCGGGCGAGCAGCCCACGAGCTCGACGCCGTCGAGCAGCAGGTGCAGCATGTAGGGCGACGGGTTGAGCACGCGGAGCGCGCGGTAGAGCGCCGCGCCGTCGAAGTCGTGCGGCACGCGGATTCGCCGCGCGAGCAGGGCCTGGAAGCAGTCGCCCGCGCGCACGTACTCCTTGATCCGCTCGACGTTCGCCTCGAACCGCTCGCGCGAGATGGTCGACTCGCCGGTCGCGGGCGGCGCGCCCGGGTCGAAGTCGAGCGGCGGTAACGTGGACGGCTCCCGGAGCCGCGCGACCACGGCGTCCAAGCGCGCGCGCGCTGCGTCGTGCAGCGCGCGGAGCGCCCCCTCGTCCGCCGCGTCGGCGGCGGTGACGGGCACGCCCGTGACGACGCGCGCCTGCGCGCGCAGGTTGTCGATGACGACGAGCACGTCGGTGAAGATCCAGAGCGCGTCGGGCGCCTGCACGCCGCGCGGGGGCGCGTCGGAGAGCCGCTCGATGTGCCGCACGACGTCGTACGCGAAGTAGCCGACCGCGCCGCTCCAGAAGGGCCCGAGCTCGGGCAGGTCGACCGGGCGGAACGCGGTGAGGCGCGCCTGGAGGTCCGCGATCGGGTCGCCGGGCGTGTGCGCGCCGTGCCACCCCTCCCCAGCGGTCCACGCGTCGACCACCCCGTCGCGGAGTCGCCACGCACCGCGCGGCTCGGTGCCGAGGTAGGTGTAGCGCGCCCACGTCTCGCCACCGGCCGGGGCGCTCTCGAGCAGGAAGGCGAACGGCCCGCGGCGGAGCTTGGCGAACGCGCTCACCGGGGTATCCCCGTCGAGCAGGACGTCGCGCCAGACGGGGACGAGAGTATCGGGCCGCGCGAGGGCGCGGAAATCGGTATACGACACGAGCGGATGAACGGGTGAAGCCGGGTCGGTTGTATCGTCGGCGGTGGGGCCGCGAACACGACGACCGGCAACGGTACACCCGGCCCATCTTGGCCTTCCCCGCGGAATCAATCAAACTGCAGCATGCGTCGGCCGCCTTCCCGCACCTGCTTCGCGCTCGCCCTCGTCGTCGGCAGCTCGTCCCCCCTCGCCGCCCAGTCCTGGAACGACTCGGCCGCCCTCGCCCTCATCACGCGCGCGCAGCAGGTCCGCGCCCGCCAGCTCGCCGACACCGCGCTGCGCGACTACCGCGCCGTCGCCCGCGGCACCCTCACCTTCCTCGGCCAGCTCGGCGACTTCATCCCGCCGCGCGTCGTGCAGGCCACCCAGATCGCGACCGAGGTCTACTGGCACGCGCCCAACCAGACCAAGCAGATCGTTGTCGGCCAGCGCGACACGACCATCCTGCCGACCGACAACCAGTTCTACCGCGATCGCTTCGGCATCGTCCAGAACGAGTTCCCCGACTCGATCCGGTTAGGCGAGGGCCGGGACGTGGCCGACGTGCCGCACCCGCTCGCGCCCGGCGGGCCGGGCGTCTACGACTACGCGATCGCCGACTCGAGCGCGCTGCGCATCGGCCCGCGCACGGTGTGGATCATCGAGGTCCGCACCCGCCCCAAGGACGCGACCAAGCCGCGGCTCGTCGGCACGCTGTTCATCGACCGCGACACCGGGCGCCTCGTCCGCCTCGCCTTCACCTTCACGCGCCCGGCCTACCTCGACCCGCGCAACGAGAACGTCGCGATCGTGCTCGAGAACGCGCTCGTCGAGGGCCGTTTCTGGCTCCCGCGCCGGCAGGAGGTCGAGGTGCGCCGCGCGGGCACCTTCCTCGACTTCCCCGCGCGGGGCATCATCCGCGGCCGCTGGGACGTCGGCGACTACGCGGTGAACACCGAGATCCCGCCGCAGACCTTCGCCGGCCCGCCGCTCGAGTTCCGCCCGCCGGCCGTGCTTCGGCAGTACACGTTCCGCGAGCCCCGCGTGCTCGACGCCCTCCCGCCCGACGTCACCTTCGCGAGCGACGAGGACGTGCGCCGCGTGCGCGCGCTCGCCCAGGGGCTCGTGCAGCGGCGCGCGCTCGAGGCGGCGCGGCGCGGCGCGTTCGCCGCGCGCTCGGTCTCCGACTTCGTCCGCGTCGACCGGGCCGAGGGGCTCGCGTTAGGCGCGGGCGGCGTCGTGCGCCCCGCGCCCGGCGCGTCGCTCGCCCTGCTCGGGCGCTACGGACTCGACGACCACCAGGCCAAGGGGCGGGCGACGCTGGGGGCGACGACCGCGTCCGGCGCGGGCGTGCGCCTGGAAGCGTTCCGCGACTTCCGCGAGGCCGGCGACGCGCAGGAGGTGTCGCGCGCCCGCAACTCGATCGCGGCCCAGGAGTTCGGCAGCGACTGGACCGACCCGTACGACGCGCGCGGGTTCGCGGCGGCCGTCGACCTTCCGTTAGGCGTCTCGGGGTTCCGCGCCGGCGCGACCGCGGGCTACGAGTGGCAGCGCGCCCTCGACGTGCGCGCCCGCCCGGCGGCGGGCCGCTACGAACCGACGCTCCCCGCGGACCGCCTCCGCGAGGCCCGGCTCGGCCTCACGCTCGACCGCGCGGCCGCCGACGGCCCGTTCGGCACGACCGTGCGGGGCGGCCTGCGCGCGCTCGCCGCGCGCACCTCGCTCGGCTGCGCGGGCGGCCCGTGCACGACCTTCGGCCGCCTCGGCGCCGACCTCGGCGTCGAACGCGCGTTCGGGAGCACCGCGCTCGGCGAGCGGCGGCTCGTGCTCGAGACGGTCGCCGCGGGCGCCGTCGGGCGCGTGCCCGCGCAGGAACTCGCCTACTTCGGCGGCCCGGTCACGGGGCCGGGGTACGACTTCCACGCCCTCGCCGGCCGCGCCGGCGCGAGCCAGCGCGTCGAGTGGCGCTTCCCGGTCCCCTTCCCGTCGCTCTCGTTAGGCAGCTACGGGCGCTCGCCCGCGGCGCTCACGCTCGCCCCCTACGCGCACGCGGTCTACGTCGCCCGCGCCGGGGCCGCGCCGCCCGAGCCGTTCCGTCAGCCGGGGTCGGGGTGGTACCCCGCGCTCGGCGCGGGCGCGATCGGCTTCTTCGACCTCGTGCGGCTCGACGTCGCGCGCGGCGTGGGCCGGGGGGGACGGTGGCTGTTCTCCGTCGACGTGACGCGCGACTTCTGGCGGATCCTCTGAGCCCCGTCCCCCGTACCTACGTTGATGTGCTTCACGGAATTCGGGTGACGCGTCCCCCTGTGTCGTCCCGAGCGTAGCGAGGCACCTTCTCTCCCCGGTGACGGGGCTGCGTCGGGCGCGCCACGGACGTCCCGTCACCCCGGACGGCAGGTCCCTCGCTCCGCTCGGGACGACAGTCGAACGTCAACGCGTCATTCGAGGCGTCTGAATCACATTAGACGCCCGCGGGCGCGCCGACCGGGTTGAGGTAGCCGTGCTCGCCGAGCGCGGCGCCCATCGGCGCGTAGTCCTCGGCGCGCTCGGGCGCGAACGTCGCCAGCCCGTCGACGTAGCGGTTGTACATGCAGAACGCCGCGGCGATCAGCACCGTGTCGTGGATCGCCTGGTCGTCCGCCCCGGCCTCGCGCGCCCGCGCGACGTCCTGGGGGAGCACGCGCCGGCCGCCCTGCTGGACCTTGCCGGCGATCGCGAGCAGCGCGCGCATTTTGTCGCTCACCGGCGCGGTCGCGAGGTCGTCGAGCACGCGGTCCACGGTCGCGGACGAGCCCGCGCCGTGATCGCGCTCGTGGAGGTACCGCGCGGCGGCCGCGTGCGACTGCGTGCAGAACCGACACTCGTTCCGCCGCGACGTGTACGTCGCGACCAGCTCGCGCTCCGCCGGGGTGAGTGACGACGGGCCGCGCAGGAGGGCTTCGGCGAGGCCGTTGAGGTGGCGGGCCGTCTCGGGGTACGCGGCGAGGGGGCCGACGATGCCGGGCAGGCCGTCGGGCAGGGTGATGTGTGCCATGGGGAGGGTAGAGGGACGGACGGGGTTGCCTAACGCAGACGAGGGGAGCGCGGGGGTCAGTAGGTCAGCGACGCGAGGTACTTGTAATCGCGCCGCGCGCTGTCGAGCGGCGTGCCCGGGTAGCTCTCCTGCTCGACGTAGACGTACTTGTCGGCGAGCGACCCCGCGCGCGCGAGCAGGCGCTTGAAGTCGACCACGCCCGTGCCGAGCTCCGCGTCGTGCGGCGCGCCGAGTCGGGCGGCGTCCTTGAGGTGGAAGAGCCAGTACCGGTCGCCGTACCGCTCCATGTAGGGGAGCGGGTCGCGCCCGCCGAGCGCCGCGTTTCCGGTGTCGAGCTGCAGGCGCACGAGCGCCGGGTCGGTGCGCGCGACGAGCACGTCGTACGGCACCTGCCCGTCGATCGGGGCGAAGTTCTCTGGCTCGTCGTGGAAGCCGAGCCAGAGGCCGGCGCGTCGCATCGTCTCGCCCGCGGCGTTGAAGCGGTCGGCCCAGTGCCGGTAGTCGTCGAGCGTGGCCTTGCTCGGCTCCATCGGCAGCGAGGCGACGACGACGTACGTGTGGCCGAGCGTGTGCGCGTGGTCGACGACCCGGGGCAGGTCGTCGAGCGCGTCGGTGCCGATGTGCGTCGAGGGCGCGCGCAGGTGCAGGCCGTCGAGGACCTTGCGCAGCCGCTCCGGCGGCATGTCGAAGTTGTGCATCGACTCGAGCAGCTCCACCTGGCGGTAGCCGACCGCCGCGATCTCGCCGAGGGTGCGTTCGAGGTCCGCCTTCGCGGCGTCGCGGAGCGAGTAGAGCTGGATGCCGATCCGCTCGACCCGGCGCGCGTCGACCGGGTAGGCGCGGAGCGCGGCGGGGAGCGCGAGGGCGGCGCCGAGGCCGCGCACGAAAGTTCGGCGGTGCATGCGGGTTTCCTACGTCAGCGGTGGGCGGGGCGCGCACGTGGAGTCCGCGGCGACCGTCCGACACAGTACCGCCCGGCACCGGCGCGCGACAGGCGCTGGTGCACGGCGGGGTCGGAATCCATCTTCGCACGCGTGCCCACATCCAGGTGCCTTAACTACGTCGTCCCAGCGAGCGTCGCGCGATTCGTGACCCTCGCCGGACGCCGCCCCGCCGCGGCGGCCCTCGCGCTGTGCCTGCTCGCCTTCGTCGGCGTCGGCCCGGCCGCGATCCCCACGTCCGCTGCTGCACAGCGCGCGGCCGCGCCGACGTCCGCCGTCGCCCGCTCGCCCGACGGCCGGATCGTCGCGACCGTTGGCGTGCACACGACGCCGGACGGGCGGACCGTCCCCGCCTACCGCGTATCGTACCGCGGCGCGCCGCTCGTCGACGCATCCGACCTCGGGCTCGACTTCGCCGACGGCGGCCCGTTCGGGCCCGGCGCGCGGATCGCGTCGGTGACGCACGCCGCGCACGACGCGGTGGCGCACGGCCTTCTGGGCAAGGCCAGCGCGGCGCGCGACCACTACCGCGAGACGACCGTCGCACTCGTCGAGGACGCGGCGCCGCACCGGCGCGTCGACGTCGTGTTCCGCGCCTACGACGACGGCGTGGCGTTCCGCTACCACGTCCCCGCGCAGCCGGGGCTCGCGGAGTTCACGATCACCGAGGAGCGCACGCACGTCGCGCTCGACCCGCAGAGCCAGGCGTACGCCCTCCAGCGCTCCGGCTTCGTGTCGTCGTACGAAGGCTTCTACACCGTCGCGCCGCTACGCGAGATCCCCGCGGATACGCTGCTCGCGCTGCCCGTGCTGTTCCACCACCCGGGCGGCGCGTGGCTCGCGGTGACCGAGGCCGACCTGACCGACTACGCGGGGATGTACCTGTCCCGGGTGCAGCAGGCGCCGGGCGTCCTCGCGAGCCGGCTGTCGCCGTGGCCGGGAACGCCTAACGTGAAGGTCCGCGCGCGGGCGCCACACGACTCCCCGTGGCGCGTGCTGATGATCGCCGACGCCCCCGGGCGCCTCGTCGAGTCGAACCTCGTCACGCTGCTCAACCCGCCGTCCGCGATCGGCGACGCGTCGTGGGTCCGCCCGGGGAAGACGACCTTCCCGTGGTGGAACGACTACGTCGTCCCGGACACGGTGCCCTTCAAGGGCGGGCTGAACACGGCGACCACGAAGTACTACATCGACTTCTGCGCCGCGCACGGGATCGCCTACCACACGCTCGACGGCTTCCAGGACACGGCGTGGTACGGTGGCCGCATCGACCCCGGCGACGAGCACCCCGACGTCACCCGCGCGCTGCCGACGATCGACCTCCCCGAGGTGCTCCGCTACGCGAAAGCCAGGGGCGTCCGCCTCCGCGTCTGGACGCACTGGAAGGCCCTCCGCCCGCAGCTCGACACGGCGCTCGCGCGCTACGAGCGCATGGGGATCGAAGGGATCATGGTCGACTTCATGGACCGCGACGACCAGGATATGGTTGCGTTCTATCATGAAGTCGTCGCGAAGGCCGCCGCGCACCACCTCACGGTCGTCTTCCACGGCGCGTACAAGCCGACCGGGCTCTCGCGCACGTACCCCAACCTGATGACCGTCGAGGCGGTCATGGGCCTCGAGTACGACAAGTTCGACGGGAGCAAGGGCGTCACGCCCTCGCACGAGCTCCTCGTCCCCTTCGTGCGCATGCTCGCCGGGCCGCTCGACTTCCACCAGGGCGGCTTCCGCTACGTCACCGAGCGCGCCTTCCACCCGCAGTACACGGGCCCGCGCGTGATCGGCACGCGCGCGCGCACGCTCGCCACGTACGTCGTCTACGAGGACTACCTGCCAATGATGGCGGACGCACCGAGCGCGTACGAGGGACAGTCGGGGCTCGACTTCGTCGCGGGCGTGCCGACGACGTGGGACGAGACACGCGTGCTGAACGCCGACGTGGGGCACGTGATCACGATCGCCCGGCGGCGGGGGACGACCTGGTACGTCGGCACGATGACCGACGGCGCCGCGCGCGCCGTCGACGTCCCGCTCCGCTTCCTCGGTCCGGGGCCGTACCGCGCCGACGTCTACGGCGACGTGCCCGACGCGCCCGCGGAGCTGCAACACGCGACGCGCCTCGTCACCGCCGCCGACGTGATCCCGGCACATCTCGCCCCCGCCGGCGGCCACGCGATCCGCCTCACGCCGGCGCGCGCCGGCGATGCGCTGTCGCGCGATTCGCGGGACAGATAACCGAGAAAGGGCGACGGGCCGCCGTCGTCCGCTCGTGACGAAAAAAGATCGCGCCGAGGTCTGGCGCGATCTCCCGGTCGGCTGCACATTGGCGTCCCGTTTCGGTTCTTGTTCGGTCTTCAACCCGGAGCACGCGATGACCACGCCCGCCGCCGCATCCAGTCTCTCCCCCCTGACGCCCGCCGCCGCATCCGTGCGCGGCCGCTTTTTGTGGTACGACCTGATGGTGCCCGACGTCGACGCCGCGATCCGCTTCTACGCCGCCGTCACGGGCTGGACGACCGCTCCTTGGGGGACCGCCGGCGAGGGATCGCCGTACACGATGTGGATGAACGGGGCGTCGCCGATCGGCGGCGTCATGACACAGACGAGTGCGGAGACGGCGGGCGGCGTGCCGCCGTACTGGATGGCCCACATCGGCACCCCCGACGTCGACGCCACGTACCGCGACGCCCTCGCGCTCGGCGCGCGGTCGTTCGTCGCGCCGAGCGACATCCCGGACGTCGGACGCTTCGCGATCGTCTCCGACCCCCAGGGCGCGGTCTTCTCGATGTTCCAGCCGTCCAACCCCTCGCCCGCGCCGTCCCCGATGCCGGCCGTCGGCGAGTTCTCGTGGCACGAGCTCCCGACGATCGACCCGACCTCGACGTTCGACTTCTACGCGCGGCTCTTCGGGTGGGAGAAGACCGAGGCGATGCCCATGGGACCGGCGGGCGTCTACCAGATGTTCGGGCAGGCTGGGACCACGTACGGGGCCGTGTACCCGTCCGCCGCGTCCAACCGGCCGTCGCAGTGGCTGCTCTACGTCCGCGTCGGCGACCTCACGCGCGCGCTCGACGCGGTGCGCCAGGGCGGCGGCCAAGTACTCCGCGAGCCGACGCCGGTCCCCGGCGGCCAGATCGCCCACTGCGCGGACCCGCACGGCGCGCACTTCGCCCTGCACGAGGCCACCGCGCCCGAGGCGCAGGGCTGACCCGCCGGGCCTAACGGAGCGTGGGGCCGCCGAGGTTCTGCGCGGCGGCCCCGCGCCAGCCCCTACCGCGTCGGGCGCTACCTCGCGAGCGTCCGCAACCAGTCGATCACCGCCGCCTCGAGCGCGATCCGCCGGTCGGACCACGCGTGGTCGGTCGCGACATGCCGCGTCGTCACGCGGGCGTTCCCCGCGGCGCGCAGGGCGGCGGCCAGCGCGTCGGCCGGCGGCGCGAGCCCGTCGTCCGAGGTGAGCACGAGCAGCGGCACGCGCGCGAGTCCGCCGACGGCGCGGTCGAACCGCCACCGGTCGCCGTTGGCCGCGAGCTCGTCCGCCATCTGCTCCGCAGTCACGCCCGCGAGCGACTCCATGTTGTCCGCCATCCCGGCGACGAGCTGCGCGCGCGGCGCGCCGCCTTCCCGCCCCATGTCGGCGGCCGAAAGCAGGAAGGCGCCGCGCAACCGGCCGTCGGCGGCGGCGGTGTGGGCCGTCGCCCAGCCGCCCATGCTGTGTCCGCCTAACACGAGCCGCGTCGTGTCGATCCCGAGCGCCCGGACGGTGGCGGAGTCGCGGACGAAGGCGAGCGCGGCGGCGGCGTCCCCGAGGACCTGCGCGAAGCGGAACGAGCCCGGGCTCCCCCACGACCCGCGGTAGTGCAGCGTCACGACGTGCCACCCCGCCCGCCGCACCGCCTGCGCGAGGTCGAGGTTCTGCTCGTTCCCCGGCAGCCCGTGCAGCAGGACTAACGTCGGGTGCGGGCCCGCACCGGCCGCGAGGTACGCGACCCCGTTGATCCGCACGCCGCCGGTCGGGATGTGCAGCACCTGCATCCGCGCGGGGTGCCCGCGCTCGTGCGCGGGGTCGGTCGAGATCGCGCGCGGCACGGCCTGCGCGGGAAGCTCCCCCGCCGCCAGGACGAGGCCGGCGAACGTGGCGACGCGCGTCAGCGCGCGGGTGCGACGGCGGAGCATGAGGCGGGGCAGGGAAGCGGGGGAACGCGGCGACGGGTCTGGCAAACGTACCGGCCTGTACGCGCCCCGCAACGAAACGACGCAGTCGGCAACACGATGATGCACCACGTCGCATCAACCGTCGCCACACTGCGGCGTGCCCGAGTCGCGCCCCGTTCCCGTCCTCCGCGACGCCGTCCTCACCCCGCCGCCGACCCTCACCGCGGGCCGCCCGGCCTGGAGCACCACGCCGCCCGCGGACACCTCCGACGCCGTCCGCCTCCTCGACGACCTCCTCGCCACCGCCGTCCGCCTCCGCGCGAGCGACCTCCACCTCGAGGCCGGCGACCAGGGCGCCACCGTCCGCCTCCGCGTCGACGGCGTCCTCCGCGACGGACCCGCCGTCCCCCGCGCACTCGCCCTCCCGCTCGCGTCACGCCTCAAGATCCTCGCCGGCCTCGACATCGCCGACCGCCTCCGCCCCCAGGACGGCCGCGCCCGCGTCACCGCCGCCGGCCGCGCCGTCGAGCTCCGCGTCTCCACCCTCCCGAGCGTCCGCGGCGAAAACCTCGTCGTCCGCCTGAGCGACCCCGCCGCGGGCCTCGAGTCCCTCGAAGCGTTAGGCCTCCTCCCGAGCGACGCCGCCCGGCTCGGCAAACTCCTCGACGCCCGCGAAGGGCTGATCCTCGTCACCGGCCCCACCGGCTCCGGCAAGACGACCACCCTCTACGCGGCCCTCCGCCGCATCCTCGAGCGCGGCGGCGTCAACGTCATCACCGTCGAGGACCCCGTCGAACGCCGCCTCCCCGGCGTCGTCCAGATCCAGATCCACGACAAGGCCGGCCTCTCCTTCGCCGCCGCCCTCCGCGCCATCCTCCGCCAGGATCCCGACGTCGTCCTCGTCGGTGAAGTCCGCGACCGCGAGACCGCCTCGATCGCCGCCCAGGCCGCGATGACCGGCCACCTCGTCCTCGCCACCCTCCACACCGTCGACGCGGCGAGCGCGGTCACCCGCCTCGCCGACGTCGGCGTCGAACCGTTCAAGCTCGCCGCCGCCCTGCGCGGCGTCGTCGCCCAACGCCTCGTCCGCCGCCTCTGCGCCGCCTGCCGCCGCGCCGTCGCCCCGGGCTGGCGCGACGCCCGCCTCGCCGGCCGCGCCCCCGAAGGCGCGCTCTGCTGGCAGGCCCCGCCCCCCGCGACCGCCGGCGCCGACCGCTGCCCCGCCTGCGACGGCGCCGGCTACCGCGGGCGCGTCGCCGCGCTCGAAATCCTCGTCGCCGACGACGCGTTCGCCCGCCTCGTCGCGTCCGGCGGCACGCACGACGCCCTCACCACCGCCGCCCGTCGCGCCGGTACCCCGTCCGTCTGGGACAGCGCCGTCAGCCACGTCCGCACCGGCGCGACGAGCGTGAGCGAACTCCTTCGGGCCCTCGACGTCCCGGTCGACGCGCCCCCCACCGCCACCCCGCCGGCCCGGAGCGTGCCCTGACGATGCGCCGTGAACGCCTCACCATCCGCCGTCACTCTCCGCGTCGGCGTCGTCGACGTGTACGTCGTCTGCCCCGACCCCGCCGGCTGGAACGCCTGGCACGTTCTCACCCTCCAACGCGCCGCCACCGGCACCCGCTGCCCACACTCCTGGGAAACGGTCCACGGCCGCATCGAACCCGGCGAACGCCCCGAGGACGCCGCCCTCCGCGAACTCCACGAGGAAACGGGCCTCGCCGCCACACGCCTCTACAACGTTACGACGCAGGCCTTCTACCTGCACGGCTCCGCCACGGTCGAGATCGCCGTCGTCTTCTGCGCCTTCGTCGCCGAACCGGTCCCCCCAACCCTCGACGCCGAACACGAGACGGCCGTCTGGCTCTCCCCCGCCGACGCCCGCACCCGCTTCGCCTGGCCCCGCGAACGCGAGGCGCTCGACCACATCCACATCCTGCTCGGCGACGGCGACGCCGGCCCGCTCGAAGACGTGCTCCGCGTCCGCTGACGACCCGTGACTACACGCCCCTCAGGCGGACACGACGTTAGCGACCGCCCGTCCGCCCTCCTCGCCCGCGCCCGCCGCCTCCTCGCCGCCCGTGCCCCGAGCGAATACTCGATCCTCCTCGGCTTCGCCGTCGTCATCGGCACCCTCACGGCGCTCGGCGTCGCCGCCTTCTACGGCGCGATCGACCTCGCCTACGCCGCGTTCTTCCGCTGGTCCTCCCGCGCCATGCCCCGGCTCGGCCTGCTCGCCTACCGCCCGCTCGTCACCGGCGCCGGCGTCGCCCTCGCCTGGTGGGTCATGCGCGCCGTCGGCCGCGGCCACGACGGGATGAACGTCCCCGACGTCCAACTCGCCGTCGTCCGCCGCGGCGCCGACATCCCCGCCCGCCCGGCCCTCGCCCGCACCCTCGCCTCCGCCATCACCATCGGCGCCGGCGGCTCGGCCGGCTCCGAAGGCCCCGTCGTCGTCCTCGGCGCCGCGCTGGGGTCGGCGTTAGGCCGTGCCTTTCGCGCGGCCAGCGCGCGCACGACCGTGCTCGTCGCCTGCGGCGCCGGCGCGGCCATCTCCGCCGCCTTCAACGCCCCCCTCGCCGGCGCCTTCTTCGCCCTCGAAGAGATCGTCGGCACCTTCTCGGGTACCTCGTTCGCCCCCGTCGTCGTCGCGAGCGTCATCGCGGCCGTCGTCTCACGCGCCCTCTTCGGCAACCACCCTGCCTTCCCCGTCCCGAGCGACTACACCTACGCCGGCGCCGGCGACGCGCTCCTCGGCTTCCCGATCCTCGGCGTCGCCTGCGGCCTCGTCGCCGCGCTCTTCGTCCGGACCTACTTCGCCGCGGACGACGCCGCCCGCGCCCTCCGCGTCCCACCCGCGGCCAAGCCGTGGATCGGTGGCGCCCTCGTCGGCGCCCTCGTCGCCCTCTCCGGCGGCACCCTCGTCGGCTACGGCCACCTCGCCATCCACGTCGACATGTTCGGCCGCATGGCGTGGTACACCCTCGCCGCCCTCACGTTAGGCAAGATCCTCGCGACGAGCGTCACCCTCAACTTCGGCGGCTCGGGCGGCGTCTTCACCCCGTCGCTCTACATCGGCGCGGCCACCGGCGGCGCGGTCGGCGTCGCCCTCGCCCGCGCCTTCCCCCACGCCGGCCTCCACCCCGAGACCTACGCCCTCGTCGGCATGGGCGCGATGATCGCCGGCGCGACCGACGCCCCGATCACCGGCATCCTGCTCGTCTTCGAGATGACGAACGACTACGCGATGGTCCTGCCGCTCATGCTCGCCGTCGTCGTCTGCCACCGCGTCTCGCGCAGCCTCGTCCCCGACTCGCTCTACAGCGGCTGGCTCCGCCGCCGCGGCGAGTCGTTAGGTCACGGCGAGGACCACGACGCCCTGGCCGGCCTCCGCGTCGGCGACGTCTACGACGCCTCGCCGATCGCCGTGACCGAAGACACCCCGGTCGCCTCCCTCCTCGAACAGCTCGGCCACACCGACCAGCCCGCCCTCCCCGTCGTCGACGCCGACGGCCGAGTCACCGGTGTCATCACCCCCGGCGAACTCGCCCGTGCCGCCCGCACCGTCGACCGGCTCGAAGCGGACGGCGCCGGCCCCCTCGTTCTCGCCGCCGACCTAGCCCACGCCACCGAGACCGTCGCCGCCGCCGATTCACTCCTCGTCGCGGTCCGCCAACTCGGCGTCCGCGGCGCCGCCGCCATCCCTGTCGTCGACCCCGCCTCCGGCCGCCTCGCCGGCCTTCTCACCCGCGCCCACGTCCTCGCCGCCTACGAACGCGCCGCGAGCGGGGGGGCGGGCATGTCGCCGCAGGCCGTCACGGCAGCCCCGTCGCCAGCATCGGCCGAACCAGCCACGGCGCATCGGGCTTGATGTTGGTGCCGCGCGCGGTCGCGTGACACGGCGCGGAGCGCCCGCTCAGCCCGGACCCGCGTCTCCGTGCGGGCTCGCCGCGTCGCCCACCTCGCGCCACGGCGGCGCCGCGACCAGCGACACCACCGCCTCCGCCAGCTCGTCACGCCCGAGCCCCGTTTCGGCCGAGAAGGGCAGGCATTGGTCGGTGTCGAGCCCGACCCGTTCGGCGATCGCCGCGACGCGTCCGGCGACCTGCGCGCGCGGAAGCTTGTCCGTCTTCGTGAGCACGACGAGCGTCGGGACGCCCACGTCGGCGAGGAAGTCGAGCACCTGCCGGTCGTCGCCCGTCGGTTCGTGCCGGATGTCGAGCAGCTGCACCACGCCCGCGAGCGGCGCGCTCGTCCGCAAGTAGCCTTCGATCAGCGGCCGCCATTCCGCCTGTCGCGCCTTCGAGATGCGTGCGTAACCGTAGCCCGGCAGGTCGACGAGCGTGAACTGGTCGTTGACCTGAAAGAAGTGGATCTCGCGCGTGCGCCCCGGCGTGTGGCTCACGCGGGCCAGCTTTTTCCGGCGCGTCAGCCGGTTGATCAGCGACGATTTTCCGACGTTCGACCGTCCGCTGAACGCGACTTCCGGCAGCCGCGGCTCCGGCCGCCACCCGCCCGCGCTCGCCATCGGGCCGAGGTACTCGATGCGGCGGATGACGAGCGGATCCGCGGCCGACGCGGCACGCGCCTCGTCCGGCGTGTCGTCCGCTCGCGCGTCGTCCGGCTCGGTCACGGCGTTCCCTTCGCCGCCTTCGGACGACGCGGCGTCGGCCGCGCGTCGCCGCGTGCGGCGTCGCCTGGCACCCGCGGCGCGCGGGGTACGTCGCCGGCGGCCGGCAGCACGGCGGTGTCCGCGCGGAAGACGAGGTCGAGCACCTCGTCCATCGTCCGCACCGGGTGCCAGGCGAGTCCGTCGCGCACCTGTTCCGGCAGCTCCGTGAGCCCGCGCGCGTTCCCCTGCGGAATGATCACGTCGGTGATCCCCTGCCGGTGCGCCGCGACCGCCTTCTCCTTCAGCCCTCCAATCGCGAGCACACGTCCGCGCAGCGAGATCTCCCCCGTCATCGCCACGTCGCCGCGGAGCGCCCGCCCGGTGAGCGCCGAGACGAGCGCCGCCGCGATCGTGATCCCGGCCGACGGCCCGTCCTTCGGCGTCGCGCCCGCGGGCAGGTGCACGTGCACGTCGCGGCTGCGGTAGAAGTCGGGGTCGACGCCTAACGTACGCGCCCGTCCGCGCACCCAGCTCACCGCCGCGCCCGCGCTCTCCTTCATCACGTCGCCCAACGTGCCGGTGAGCTGCACGCGCCCGCGCCCCGGCACCACGCTCACTTCGACCTCGAGGATCTCTCCCCCCGCGGCCGTGTACGCGAGCCCGTTCGCCACGCCGACCTTGTCGTCGAGCGTCGTCTCGTCGGCGTCGTAGGGCGCGGGGCCGAGCAGGGCGGGGAGGTCGGCGACGGCGACGGCGGTGAGGGGCTCGGGCGTCGCGGCGCGGCGCCGCGGCCGCCGGCCCGTGCGGCCGGCCGCAGCGCCGTCGTCCGGCGCGAGCGCACGCGTGTCGTCATTCTGAGGGAGCGCCGCGACCGAAGGATCTCGCGTGCGGACCGCGGAGCTCACGATCGCGGACGATCGGTCACTCGCGGCATTCCCCCCCGTTCCGCGCGCGAGACCCTTCGCTTCGCTCAGGACGACCGGCGCCCGGACCTCGCCCTCGCCGGCGTCCTCCCCCAACGCCCGCCGGGCCAGCTTCCGCGCCACCTGGCCGATCCGCCGTTCCAACTCTCGCACCCCCGCCTCGCGCGTCCATCCGCGCGCGATCGCCGCGAACACCCCGTCCTCCCACCGCACCCGCGCCGGGTCCAGCCCCGCGCGCCGAAGCTGTCGCGGCGCGAGGTGCCGCGCCGCGATCGCCAGCTTCTCCGGCTCGAGGTACCCCGCGATCCGCACCACCTCCATCCGGTCCCGCAGCGGCTCGGGGATCTGCGCGAGCGCGTTCGCCGTCGTCACGAACAGCACGCGCGACAGGTCGTACTCCACCTCCAGGAAGTGGTCCGCGAACGCGTGCTGCTGCTCCGGGTCGAGCACCTCGAGCAGCGCGGCCGACGGGTCCCCGCGCCAGTCGCTCCCCATCTTGTCGACCTCGTCGAGCAGCAGCACCGGGTCCGCCACGCCCGCCTTGCGGACCGCCTGCAGCACGCGCCCGGGCATCGCCCCGACGTACGTCCGCCGGTGCCCGCGCACCTCCGCCTCGTCGCGCACCCCGCCTAACGACACCCGCGCGAACGGCCGGCCGAGCGCGCGCGCGATCGACCGCGCGAGCGACGTCTTCCCGACGCCGGGCGGCCCGACGAGGCAGAGCACCGGCGGCCGCGCCTCGGCGTCGCGCGCCTCGGCGTTAGACACCTCGGCCGCGTCGCCGGCCGCGCGCGTCCGACCCGCGAGGGCGAGCACCGCGAGGTAGTCCAGCACGCGCTCTTTCACCTCGTCGAGCCCCGCGTGGTCCGCGTCGAGCACGGCCCGCGCGCGCGCGAGGTCGGGTGTGCCGGCCGCGCTCCGCTCCCGCCACGGCAGCCCCAGCACCCAGTCGAGGAAGGTTCTCGCGACCGTCGCCTCCGGCGAGACCGGCGGCATGCGCCGGAGCCGCCGCACCTCGCGCAGCGCCCGCGCCTCGACCGGCTCGGGCAGCCCCTTCTCCCGCACGCGCGCTTCGAGCTCGTCCGCGTCGTCCGCCTCGTCGCGCCCGAGCTCCTGGTGGATGACCTTGAGCTGCTCGGACAGCCAGAACTCGCGCTGCCCCTTCGCGATCGTCGCCCGCACGCGCTCGTCCACCGCGCGCTCGAGGCCTAACAGCTCGATCTCGGACGCGAGCGCCGCCGCTACCGCGCGCCGTAGCTCCGCGTCCGAGGCCGCCTCGAGCAGCCGCTGCCGTTCGGCGAGCGGGAGCACGACGTGCGCGGCCGCGCCCCACAGCCGCCGCGCCGGCGTCGGCGCCTCGCGCACCGCGGCCAGCACCTCGGGCGGCAGCCGGCGCGACGGCACGGCCGCGTACTCCTCGAACAGCGCCAGCACGTGCCGCAGCTCGGCCTCGCCGTCCGGCGTGGCCGCCTCGTGTTCGAGCGGCAACGGCACGACCTGCGCGCGGAGCCCCGGGCCGCCGGGCGCCCCCTTGGCCGACGACGTGTAGCGCGTCACGCGCACCCGCGCGACGCCCTCGACGACCAGCTTCACCGTCCCGTTCGGCAGCCGCGCCGCCTGCTGCACGCGCGCCGCGACCGCCACCCGGTAGAGGTCGTGGCCGACGGGCTCCTCGACCGAGGCGTCGCGCTGCGCGACCAGCAGCACCCACCGCTCGTCCCCCCCGACCCCGCGCACCGGCGTCGACAGCGCGGCCTCGACGGCGGCGAGCGACGCCGGCCGCCCGACCATGAGCGCGGTCGTCGTCACGGGGAAGACCACCGCGTCGCGAAGCGCGAGCACGGGGAGACGCGACGGCACGCGCTCGGGCGACGGGCGGCTGCCGGCCGGCGGCGCCGCCTCGGCGGGCTCCTGGTCCGAGGGCGCGCGCCCGGACACGGACCACCCGGGCACACCGCCGGGCGCAGGGGGAACGATCACGGACGACATGGGCGCAACCTAACGGAAACCGGCCGCGGGACGACGGCCGCGCGCCCGGGGCGGCGCCCGGCGCGGCGGCGCCGGCCCGCACCGGCGCGGGGCCGGGCCGTTAGGCTTCCTTGCGGTGCCGCTTCGTCGGGGTGAGCTCGATGAGCGGCGGCGCCCCCTCGGTGATGCACCGCTCCGTCACCTTGACCTCGACCACGTCCTCGCGCGTCGGCAGGTCGAACATCACCTCGAGCAGCGCCTCCTCGCAGATCGCGCGGAGGCCGCGCGCCCCCGTGCCGCGCTTGAGCGCCTTCTGCGCCACCGCCCGCAGCGCGCTCTCCTCGAAGGTGATCTTCACGTCCTCGAGGTCGAACAGCTTCTGGTACTGCTTCACGAGCGCGTTCTTCGGCTCCTTGAGGATGCGCACGAGCGCCTCCTCGTCGAGCGCCTCGAGCGGCACCATCACCGGCATGCGCCCGACGAGCTCGGGGATCAGCCCGTAGCGCAGCAGGTCCTCGGGCTCCGCGTCGGCGAACATGTGCTTCGCCACCTTCTTCGCGCCGTTCGGCCCGACCGCGTCGTCGGCCTCCCGCCCGAACCCCGCGCTCCCGAAGCCGATCTGCCGTCGCCCCACGCGCGCCTCGATGATCTTCTCCAGCCCGTCGAACGCCCCGCCGCAGATGAACAGGATGTCCTTCGTGTTGATCTGGATGTATTCCTGCTGCGGGTGCTTGCGCCCCCCCTGCGGCGGCACGCTCGCCACCGTGCCCTCGAGGATCTTGAGCAGCGCCTGCTGCACGCCCTCGCCCGAAACGTCGCGCGTGATGCTCGGGTTCTCGCTCTTGCGCGCGATCTTGTCGATCTCGTCGATGTAGACGATCCCGCGCTCGCACTCCGCGACGTTGAAGTCGCCCGCCTGCAGCAGCCTAACGAGGATGTTCTCGACGTCCTCGCCCACGTACCCCGCCTCGGTCAGCGTCGTCGCGTCGGCGATCGTGAACGGCACGTCGAGGATGCGCGCGAGCGTCTGCGCGAGCAGCGTCTTCCCCACGCCCGTCGGCCCGACGAGCAGGATGTTCGACTTGTCGAGCTCCACCTCGTCCTCGGCGCGCACGTTCGCCGAGTTGATGCGCTTGTAGTGGTTGTAGACCGCCACCGCGAGCGCCTTCTTCGCCCGGTCCTGCCCGATCACGTACTGGTCGAGGACGTCCTTGATCTCCAGGGGCGTCGGGACCTGCGTGATGGCTTCCGCGACCTCGCGCTCCTCGTCCTCCGCGAGGATCTCGTTGCAGAGGGCGATGCACTCGTTGCAGATGTACACACTCGGCCCCGAAATGAACTTCCGGACCGAGTCCTTGCTCTTGCCGCAGAACGAACAGCGGAGGTGTTTGTCGTGCGACATACCGAAGGGGGCGGGGGCGGGCCCGGGCGCGGCGCCGGAGGGCGCGGCCCGGAGCAAGCAACAGTCTCGTCCAGAGGGGCGCAAGCATGACGCGACGGCCGGTCCGGGGCGCGCAGCCGGGGACGCAAACGCACGCGCGGCCGGCCCTTGCGAGCCGGCCGCGCCGGGGGCCGTCCGGGGCCCGGGCGGGCGCCGGTCGGGCGCCCGTCAGGCCGTGACCGACTCCTGCTTCGTCGCCTCGACGAGTTCGCCGCGGTGCTCGACGACGAGGTCGATCAGGCCGTACGCCTTCGCCTCCTCCGCGCTCATGTAGCGGTCGCGGTCGAAGTCGCGCTCGATGCGCTCGAGCGGCTGGCCGGTGTGCTTCGACATCAGCTCGTTCATCTTGCCGCGCAGGTAGAGGATCTCGCGCGCCTGGATCTCGATGTCGGCCGCCGTCCCCTGCGAACCGCCCGAGGGCTGGTGCATCATGATCCGCGCGTGCGGCAGGGCCGACCGCTTGCCCTTGCGCCCGCCGGCGAGCAGGAAGCAGCCCATCGAGGCCGCGAAGCCCATGCAGAGCGTGTTCACCGGCGACGACATCGACTGCATCGTGTCGTAGATCGCGAGCCCTGCCGACACCGACCCGCCCGGCGAGTTGATGTACAGGTTCACGTCCTTCCCCGGGTTGTCGCTCTCCAGAAAGAG
This sequence comes from Gemmatimonadetes bacterium T265, assembly GCA_019973575.1. Classification (NCBI taxonomy): domain Bacteria; kingdom Pseudomonadati; phylum Gemmatimonadota; species Gemmatimonadetes bacterium T265. The sequence continues at coordinate 384,344 of BPUI01000001.1, read as the reverse complement.
GAGCTGCGAAATCACCACGTTCGCCACGTCGTCGTTGATCGGCGTGCCGAGGAAGATGATGCGGTCCATGAGGAGCCGCGAGAAGATGTCGTACGTCCGCTCGCCGCGGCTCGAACGCTCGATGATGTACGGCGTGTAGATCGTGGGCATGGGCTCGTCGTCGTGGTCCGCCGCGGCGGGCGATGGGTGTGGCAGGAAAGGGAACGGCTGATGAACGATCGACATCGGGGCCTCCCGGGCGCCATCGGCCGAACGGGCGAGAGACGCCTCACCCGGTCCGGCGTATCACGCGTGTTACTCCGCGACCCCGCCCTCGGGTCCGGCCGTCTCCGCGGGCGCGTCCTCGACCGTCACCGCGGCCCCGGGCGGCGCGCCGGCGGTCACGTCGCCCGTGTCCGCGGCCGACTCACCGGCCGCGCCCTGCCGCACCGTGTTCCGCGCCAGGAGCCACTCGAACGCCTTGCGCTCGGTCAGCCCGTGCTCGATCTCGTTCAGCCGGTTGGCCTTCTGCATCGCGGCGTAGAACTGCCCGGGCTCCTGGTTCCGCGCCCGCGCGAGCGTCTCGATCTCGGCGTCCACGTCGGCCGCACTCGCCTGCAGGCCGTGCGCCTTCGCGAGCGCGTCGACGACGACGTCGCGTCGCACCTGCCGCTCGGCCAGCGGGCGGAACTGCTGCGCGAACTGCGCCCGGTCCTTCTCCGGAATCTGGTACGCCTCGGCGTAGCCGTTGGCGAGGTTCGCGACCCACGACGGCGGCACGTCGAACGGGTTCGCCTCGATGATCTGGTCGAGCAGCTTGCTTCGCACCTCCGCGTCGACGTCGCGCACGAGCTGCGCCCCGAGGTCGCCGCGCACTGCGGTCGTCAGCGCGTCGAGCGAGTCGAAGTCGCCGACCTCGCGCGCGAACGCATCGTCGAGCACGGGCGGCTGCTTGCGCTTGACCTCCTTCACGTGTACGCGGACGCGCTTCGACTTGCCGCGCTCCGATTCGACGGGGAAATCGTCGGGCCAGGTCACCGCATCCTCGGTCGTCTGCCCGGGCGCGGTGCGCGTGATGAGCGACTCGACCGCCGGGATCGCCTGCCCCTGGCCGACGACCACGTCGAACTGCTGCGGCTCGCTCATCTCCACCGCCTCGCCCTCGCCCGGCTCGTTCTCCTGCACCGAGAGGTCGAGTGTGACGCGGTCGCCGCTCTGCGGCGCCTCCTCGACCGGCACCCACGCCGCGCGCTGCTCGCGCATCTGGTCGAGCTGCTGCGTGAGCATCGCGTCCGTCACCTCGGTCGCCCCGCGCTCGACCTCGAAGCCCTCGACGCGGTCGAGCGTGACCTCCGGGCGCACCTCGACGTGGAACGTGAAGGTGAGCGGCGTGCCCGGCTCGAACTTCAGGTCGTGGATGTGCGGCTGCGTCACGAAGTCGAGCTTCTCCTGCTCGACCAGCTGCTGATACGCGTCCTGCACGAGGCCCTGCAGCGTCTCCTGGCGGATCTCGTTCGCGAAGCGCTTGCGCACGAGGCCTGCGGGCGCCTTGCCGGGGCGGAAGCCGGGGAGTCGCGCCTGCGACGTGTACCGGCGCGCGGTCTTGTCCTCGGCCGCCGCGACGGCTTCGGGCGGAATCGACACGTCGAGGTGCCGCTCGACGCCGGCCGACTCCTTGGGGGTGATCTGGATGTCCATGCGAAGAGAACTCGGAGCGCCGGGACGGCGCGGAAAGCACGCGGGCAACTGCCCGGCGGCGGATCGCCCCCGCCGGAGGTCGGGCGAGGGAAACGAGGCAACCTAACCCGCGCGGGCGAGGCGGTGAAGCCGATCCCCGGGCGCGCGGGACGGCCGGCGCGCCGCGCCCGGACCGGCCGGCGCGCCGCGCCCGGACCGGCTACAATCGCCTGATCCGGCCAGCCCACCGATTCCGCGTACATGCCCGTCCTCGTCCGCCTTCGTCCGTCGTTCCGCCCCCGGGTCGCCGCCGTGGCGGCCTGTGCCGCGCTGTGTGCCGCCGCGCCGCACGCCGCGCGCGCCCAGGCCCAGACCGTCCCCGTCGCGCCCCCGCCCGCGCAGCTCCCCTACGCGCAGACGCTCACCGCGAGCCCGCTCTTCATTCCGTTAGGCACCTTCTCGGCCGAGTACGAGACGAAGCTCGGCGTCCCGGGGGTGACCGCCGCGGTCGCGGGGACGGTCAACACGACGACGCAGCTCTACCCGCGCCGCGACCGCTGGGCGTCGGCCCGCGTGATGTACTACCCCGGCCTCGTCGCGCTCCAGGGCTTCGCCTTCGGCGTCTCGCTCGGCGCGCACCGCGCCGAGCGGAAGTACAAGGAGAGCCCGTCGATCCGCGCGCACGACGGCGGCGCGACGCTCGGCGTGCTCGGCACGTACAACTACCTGTTCGGCCGCGACCGGCGGCTCCTGTTCGGCACGGGGCTCGGCGTGAAGCGCGTGCTCAAGACCGTCGCCGCCAACTCGCCGCTGAGCCAGGTCTACGTCGAAGGGCGCTTCGGGCTCGGGATCGCGTTCTAACGCGCGCGGCCGATCACGCGTCCGTCGCCGCGTCCGCCGGCGCGAGCGCCTTCTCGAGCACGAGGAAGCAGAGGTCGTCGCGGCGCGGCAGGCCGGCGTGCTCGTCCTCGTACGGAAAGGGCCGCGTCTCCCCAGTGAGCGCGTAGCCGCGCCGGCCGTACCACGCGATCACGTCGTCGCGGATGTTGACGACCGTCATCCGGGCGCGACGCGCCCCGCCCGCTGCGGCCGCGCCCTCCGCCGCCTCGAGCAGCGCGCGGCCGAGCCGCCGGTCCTGCAGGTCCGGGCGCACGGTTAGCATGCCGAGGTACCAGACGCCGGGCCCGTCCGGCTCCAGCCACACGCAGCCTAACAGCTCGCCGCCGGGCGCCTCGGGCTCGCGCAGCAGGAGCAGCCGCGCCCCGGGGCGCGCCGCCAGGTCGGCCCGGAGTGTCGCCGGGTCGGTGCGCTGCCCGCCGAGGAAGTCGGCCTCGTCGGTCCAGCCGCGGCGGTCGCCGGTGCCGCGGTAGGCGGCGTTCACGAGGTCGGCGACGGCGGGCAGGTCCGCGTCGGCGGCGGCAGTCAGGCGCACGCGGGAATCGGAGGGCGGGGACGTCGGCCGCACGCGCCTGCGTTAGGCGCCCGGCTGGCTCGACGGCGGCACGCGCCCGCGCAGGCGCAGGTAGGTCACGAGGTTGCCGTAGTGCTCGTTGTCGTGCCCGACGTTCTGGATGAGGACGGCGAACGGCGTCGTCGTCCGGCCGCCGGGCGCGGGCATCGACGCCAGCGCCTGCGCGTCGGTGAGGGCGTACGCGCGGTCGCAGAGCGCGAACGACGCCCGCAGCGCTTCGGTGATCGCGGCTTTCGTCGTCCGCGTCTTTTCGACGTCGTCCGGTCCCGCGTTCTGCTCGCGGAGTGCGGCCCCGCAGTAGTAGTACTGGCCGGCCGCCACGTGGGCCAACGTCTGCCCCAGGGTCCGCACGCCGGCGGTCGGCCGGAACGCGTAGTCGCTGTCCGACGCCTGCTCGGCCGTGCGGAGTAGGTAGGCCTTGACCTGCTCGTAGGGGGCACGGGCCGCGCGCACGACCGATGCGGGGTCGGCGGGCGCCGACGCGCCCGGCGTCGCGGCGGTTTGCGCCCGCGCGGGGACGGCGGCGGCGAGGAGTGTGGCCGTGGCGGCCGGGACGAGGAGGGCCGATCGCATGGTCGGGGGCGCGCTGAGGGTGGATGACGTACAGCGAGGGATGGCCGCGTGCCTAGACCCGCTAGAGAGCGGCGGTGACGGCGGGCTCGACGACCGGTACCCGGCGCGGCGTGCGCACCTCCGCCTCGCCGATCAGGTCCGCGACGATCTTGCCGCTGCTCATTACCCCCGGCAGCCCGGCGCCCGGGTGCGTGCCCGCGCCCGCGAAATAGAGGTTGGGGATATCCTCGCTCCGGTTCTGCGGCCGCATCCACGCGCTCTGCAGGAGCGTCGGCTCGATCGAGAAGGCGCTGCCCAGGTACGAGTTGAGCGTGCCCTCGAAGTGCAGCGGGTCGATGCGGTGCTCGGAGACGATGTGGCGCGAGAGGTCGGGGAGGTACGTGCGCTCGAGGTAGCCGATGATCGCGTCGCGGTAGCGCGGCGCGGCCTCGCGCCAGTCCGTCTTCCCGCCCAGGTGCGGCACCGGCGAGAGCACGTACCACGAGTCGCACCCGGGCGGCGCGAGCGACGGGTCGGTCGCCGTCGGCCGGTGCAGGTAGAGCGAGAAGTCCTCGGCCAACGTCTTCGCCCCGAAGATTTCGTCCAGGAGTGGACGATACCGCGGGCCCATGAGGATCTCGTGGTGCGCCACGTCCTCGTAGCGGCGGTCCGTGCCGAAGTAGATCACGAAGAGCGACATCGAGTACCGCTTGCGCTTGAGCTTCGCGTCCGTCATGCGGCGGCGCACGGCCGGCGAGACCATCTTCATGTACGTCGTCGCGACGTCCGCGTTGCTCACCACCGCGTCGGCCGCGAGGCGCTCGCCGTCGACGAGACGCACGCCCGTCGCGCGCCGCTTCGCGGGGTCGACCTCGATCTCCGCGACGTCCGCGTTCAGCCGCAGCTCGCCGCCCAGCTCCTCGAACAGCCGCACGTACGCGCGGACGAGCGCGCCTGTGCCGCCCATCGCGAACCACACGCCCCAGCGCTGCTCCAGCGTGTGGATGAGCGTGTAGATGCTCGTCGTCCGGAACGGGTTGCCGCCGACGAGCAGCGGGTGGAACGAGAACACCTGCCGCAGCCGCTCGTCCTTGATGTGCCGGTGCACGTACGCCGCGACCGACCGGTCCGCGCGCAGCCGCACGAGGTCCGGGAGCACGCGCGCCATGTCCGTCAGCTTCAGGAACGGCTTGTCGATGAGGTCGAAGCCGGTCTTGAAGATCGCGTCCCCGCCCGCGAAGAACTTCTCGTAGCCCGCGACGTCGTCCGGGTTGAACTTCCGGATCTGCTCGATCACGTGCTCGCGGTTGCCGTCGTAGCGGAAGACCGAGCCGTCGGAGAAGCGGATGTTGTAGAACGGGTCGACGGGGACGAGCGTGACGTAGTCCTCGCTCCGCCGGCCCGCGAGCGTGAACAGGTCGCGGATCAGCCACGGGGCCGTGATGATCGTCGGCCCGCCGTCGAAGGTGAAGCCGTCCTGCTCGTACACGTACGCGCGCCCGCCCGGCTTGTCGCGCCGCTCGACGACCGTGACCTCGTGCCCCTGGAGCTGCAGCCGGATCGCGGCGGTGAGCCCGCCGAACCCCGACCCGACGACGACGACGCGCATCCGCTCTCGTTAGGCCGTTGCGAGGATGCGGGCCGGCGCGGCGGCCCGGTGGCCCGCGCGGAGCGACAGCGCGAGCGGCAGCGCCATCGCGAGCGCGCCGAGCACGGCCGCCCACGTCATCCCGTAGCGCGCGCAGATCGTGACCGGCAGCACGCCGTTGACCGCGTAGAGCACGAGCGGGAACGTCGTCGGCGAGACGCGGCGCGCCCACAGCGACGGCGGGACGAAGGCGAGCATCACGCGCGCGACCACCGTCCCCGTGAGCAGCCAGCCGAGCCAGTTGGAGAGCGGCATTCCGTAGAACAGGTCGCTCACGAACCAGCGCTGCAGCGCGGTCTGCTGCGCGGCGGGCGCGAGATGCCACGTCCAGTGCGACGTGCGCACCATCGCCGGGTCCATCGACACGTCCCAGGCCGTGAGTACGAGGCCGGCGACCGCGGCCCACGCCCACCGGGTACGACCGTCGTCGTGCGCCGCCAGCAGCCGCCCGCACATCGCGAGCGAGCAGTAAAGCATGAAGAACCAGCTCGTCGGGATGTTGAACGGGACGAGGCCGAGGATCTTGTAGCCGAGCAGCCCGCTGTAGCCGTAAGGCCCGAACGGGTAGCCCGTGTGTGTCCCCGAGAGCTCGGCCGAGAGCGAGATCAGGAAGCCGAAGATGAAGATGAGCGCCGCGCGCCGTGCGCCGAGCCGTCCGGCCGCGTGCAGCAGCCCCGCGAGCGCGCCGAGCACGACCGTCGTCGCCGGCCCGAAGGTCCAGCCGATCTGCAGCGCACGCTGGTTGGCCGGCTCGGCCAGCCACGCCGGGGGCGCGCCGCTCAGGAACGTCGCGAAGGCGACGGCCGAGAAGATCGACAGCGCGGCGTGGAACGCGAGACAGACCGTGGCCGCGCGCACGAGGCGCGCAGTCATCCGGGCGTCGCCGGCGACGATGGCCGGCGAGGCGCCGGCGGCCGGGCGATCGACCGACGCGGGGCGGGGCAGGGCAGCGGACGACATGAGCAGGGACGTAGGAGCGGTGCGTCTCAGGCGCGTCACGCGAGCGCGACGGGGTCGGGCACGGGCGCGTGCGCGTCGTGGGCGGCCCCGGCCGCGCGCCAGCGCCACGCCTGCCAGAGCACGGCCGCGCGGCGGGTGGAGCCGAGCGAGGCGCGGCGGGTGATCGTGTCGTACCCCGCGCGCTCGATCGCGCCGAGGATCCCGGCGTAGCCCGTCGCGCAGGCGGCGGCGCAGCGGCGCGCGTCAGGGGCGAGCAGCGCGATGCCCGGCGTCGCGGCGGCGTACAGGGCGCGCGCCCGGACGACCATCGCCGAGGAGAACGCCGTCCACCGCGGGTCGCGGGCGAGCGCGACCGCCGCGGCCGGGTCCGTCGCGCCGAGACCCCGCGCGCCCGCGCGCGCGAGCACCTCGTCCGGCGTGAGCCCGAACGCCGCGAGGTCCGCCGCCGGCAGGTAGCAGCGCCCGCGGCGCGCGTCCTCGCCGACGTCGCGCAGGATGTTCGTCAGCTGCATCGCGACGCCGAGCGTGCGCGCGTAGGGGAGGGCGCGGGCGCGGAGCCGCTCGGTCGCGGCGGGCGCACGCGCCGCGGGGGCGTCGCCTAACGCGTCGCCCGCGACGCCGAACACGTACGTGCACATCTCGCCCACCGAGCTCGCGACGCCCTCGCAGTACGCGACGAGCTCCGCCCACGTCTCGTAGCGCGCCGGGGTGAGGTCGCGCGCGACGCCGGCGAGCAGCTCGCGCAGCGCGGTCGGCGGCACGCCGTGCGCGTCGACCACGCGGCGCAGCTCGCGGAAGACGGCCGCGTGCGCCGCGACGCTCGCGGGCAGCGCCGCCGGCCCGACGCGCCGACGCGTGCCGTGCAGCGCGACGTCGAGTGCGCGCTCGTAGTCGGCGAGCTCGCGGGCGACCTCGTCCGGGGCGGCGGGCGCGCCGTAGCGCCCGTGCGCGCGGTCGACGAGGTCGTCGGCGATGCGGCAGAAGGCGTAAAGCGCGTACGCGTCGCGCCGCTTGGGCGGCGACAGGAGCCAGCTCGCGAGGTAGAACGTGCGCCCGTGCTCCCGAACGACGGCGGCGCACCCGCGCGCGTCGCCTTCACGCGACGCGCGTTCACGGAACGCGCGTTCACGCGACTCGTGCGGCGCGGCGCGGTCGCGGCGGTTCGGGCGGCGGGCGAGTTCGGTCATCGCGAGGCGAGGGTCCGGAGGGCACAACGGTCGGGGCGTCCGGGTGCTGGACGCCGGCGCGCTCCCCCGCAAACGACTGGCCGAGCGGCCGCGGTTCCCCGAACCGCCCGCCGGTGACGCGGGCAACGCCTCCCGCGCGGGCGCGGCGGGCCGCCGGGATGCTCGGGGCGGGACTCGAACCCGCACGCCTTGCGGCACCAGATCCTAAGTCTGGCGCGTCTGCCATTTCGCCACCCGAGCCGACCCACCCCGCGCCCGGAAGTATAGCCGCCGGCCCACCCGCCGCGCGCGGGCGCGCAGCAGGGCCGGCTTGGCGTCATTCGGGGACGCGCAGATTCACGACCCGCGGCCCTGCCGGCGTGGCGGTCCCGTACACTCGCAAGCTGACCGCCGCGCCCGGTCGCACGCCGGCGAGCGCTTCCCCGAGCGCCGCGACCGTGCTCACGTGATGCCGCGGACCGGGCGCGAGCACGTCGGTGATCACGTCCGTCCCCGGGCTGATGAGCGCCGCGGCCGGCCCGCTCCGCGTGACGTCGCGCACGCGCACGCCCTGGTCGGCGGCGCGGAGCCCGGCTGCGCGCGCGAACGTCGCGTCCATCGGGTCGACCACGAGGCCAAGCGCGGCGAGCGGGTCGTCGCTCGCGGGATGGACGGCCGGATCGCCCGCGGCCGGCGCATCCGCCGCCGGCGCGCCCTCCCCCGGGCTCGGCCGCACCGGGACCGCCCCGACCTGGCCGGGGCCGTCGGTCCGCTCGGCGAGCTGCACGCGGAACGACTTCCGCTGCCCGTACCGCATGACCTCGACGGCGACCGTCTCGTGCGGCTCGTGCCCGCGGACGATGCGCTGCAGCGTGCTCACCCGGTCCACCGGCCGCCCGTCGGCCGCGACGATCACGTCGCCCGCCTCCAGCCCCGCCTTCTCCGCCGGGCTCCCCTCGGCCGGGCTGAAGCCGCGCACGAGCACGCCGGCGATGCGCGGCAGCCCCGCGACCTGCGCGTCCGCCGGCGCGACCTCGTCGATCGCGACGCCGAGCACGGGGGCGCGCACGCGGCCGTGCTTGACGAGGTCGTCCATGACCGAGCGGGCGAGCGAGATCGGGATCGCGAAGCCGTAGCCGGAGAAGAAGCCGGTCCGGCTCGCGATCGCGGAGTTGATCCCGATCACCTCGCCGCGCGTGTTGACGAGCGGGCCGCCCGAGTTGCCGGGGTTGATGGCCGCGTCGGTCTGGATGAAGTCGGTGATCGAGTACGTGCCGCCGATGAGCCCCGGCAGGTCGGCGCGGCTCCGCCCCTTCGCACTGACGATGCCCGCCGTGACGGTGAAGTCGAGGCCTAACGGATTTCCGACCGCGACGACCCAGTCGCCGACGCGCGCGGTGCTGTCGTCGCCGAAGACCGCGGTCGGCAGGTTGGCGCCGTCGATCTTGATCACGGCGACGTCCGTCGACGGGTCGCCGCCGACGACGCGCGCCTTGAACGCGCGGTGGTCGGTGAGGGTTACCGTCACGCGCTCGGCGTCGCCGACGACGTGGTTGTTGGTCAGGATGTAGCCGTCCCGGGAGACGAGGAACCCCGAGCCGTCGGCGCGCTCGGGCTCGTCGGGCTGTTGGAACTGGCGGAAGTAGTCCTCGAACCCGGGCGGGAGACGCCCGTGCCCGGGCGGGAGCGCGCGCCGCCGGGCGCGGATCTCGGTCTGGATCGAGACGACCGCCGGCGTGACGCGCTCGGCGATGGTGGCGAACCCGCCCGAGATGTCGCGCTGCGTCGCGCTGCCGCCCTGCGCGCCCGCGTGGCGCGTCCAGTCGAGCGCGGAGGCGAAGAGGACGCCGCCGACGAAGGCCATCAGGACGGCGAGCGCGAAGGGGAAGCGGGCGGGGCGCATGCTCTGGAATATGGGGGCGACACGACGAACGGGGGCGGCACCCGATCGGTGCCGCCCCCGTTCGTCGACCGGCATCCGGTCTTACTTCTTGTCGTCCACGATCTCGTAGTCGGCCTCGACTACGTCGTCGTTGGCGCGGCCCGCGGTCGCGCCCGCCGGCTCGCCCTGCGGCTCGCCGTTGGAGGCGCCGTCGGCGCCCTGCTGCGCGTAGAACGACTGCCCGGCCTCGCTGAACACCTTCGTCAGGTTCTCCTGGGCGGAGCGGATCGCGCCCATGTCGTCCCCGCGGAGGGCCGTGCGGGCCTGCTCGACCGCCGCGTCGACCCGCGACTTCGTGTCGGCCGGGACCTTATCGCCCCACTCCTTCACGTTCTTCTCGACCCCGTAGGTGAGCGAGTCGAGCCGGTTGCGGGTGTCGATCTCCTCGCGGCGCGTCTTGTCGGCCTGGGCGTTCGCCTCGGCGTCCTTGACCATCTTGCTGATCTCCGAATCCGAGAGCCCGCTCGAGGCCTCGATGCGGATCTTCTGCTCCTTGCCAGTCTGCTTGTCCTTCGCCGTCACATGCAGGATGCCGTTCGCGTCGATGTCGAAGGTGACCTCGACCTGCGGCATGCCGCGCGGTGCGGGCGGGATGCCCGTGAGCTGGAACTTGCCGATCGTCTTGTTGTAGATCGCCAGCTCGCGCTCGCCCTGGAGGACGTGGATCTCGACCTGCGTCTGGTTGTCGTCGGCGGTCGAGAAGGTCTCCGTCTTCTTGGTCGGGATCGTCGTGTTGCGCGCGATGAGCGTCGTCATCACGCCGCCTAACGTCTCGATGCCGAGCGAGAGCGGGGTCACGTCGAGCAGCAGCACGTCCTTCTGCTCGCCCGTGAGCACCGCGCCCTGGATGGCCGCGCCGATGGCGACGACCTCGTCCGGGTTCACGCCGCGGTTCGGGTCCTTCCCAAAGAACTTCTTGACGATCTCCTGGATCTTCGGGATCCGGGTCGAGCCCCCGACGAGGATGACCTCGTCGATCTTGTCGGGGCCGAGGCCCGCGTCCTTGAGCGCCTGCTCCATCGGCGGGATCGTGCGCTGCACGAGGTCGTCGACGAGCTGCTCGAACTTGGCGCGCGAGAGCTGGTAGTTGAGGTGCTTCGGGCCCGACGCGTCCGCCGTGATGAACGGCAGGTTGATGTCGGTCGACTGCGTGCTCGACAGCTCCATCTTGGCCTTCTCGCCGGCCTCCTTCAGGCGCTGGAGCGCCATCGGGTCCTTCGAGAGGTCGATGCCCTGGTCGCGCTTGAACTCCGCCACGAGCCAGTCGATGACGCGCTGGTCGAAGTCGTCGCCGCCCAGGTGCGTATCACCGTTGGTCGACTTGACCTCGAAGACGCCCTCGGAGAGCTCGAGCACCGAGATGTCGTACGTGCCGCCGCCGAGGTCGAAGACGGCGATCGTCTCTTCCTTCTTCTTGTCGAGGCCGTAGGCGAGCGCGGCCGCCGTGGGCTCGTTGACGATGCGGAGCACGTCGAGGCCCGCGATCTTGCCCGCGTCCTTGGTGGCCTGGCGCTGCGAGTCGTTGAAGTAGGCCGGCACGGTCACGACCGCCTTGGACACCGAGTGGCCGAGGTAGTCTTCCGCGGTCTGCTTCATCTTCTGGAGAATCATCGCGGAGATCTCGGGCGGCGTGTAGCGCTTGCCCTGGATCTCGACGGCGGCGAGGTCGTTGGTCCCCGGGACGATCTTGTAGGGGACGCGCTTCGCCTCTTCCTGCACTTCGCCCACCTTGCGCCCCATGAAGCGCTTGATGGAGAAGATCGTGTTCTGCGGGTTGGTGACGGCCTGACGCTTGGCGATCTGCCCGACCAGGCGCTCGCCGTCCTTGGTGAAGGCGACGACCGACGGCGTCGTACGGCCTCCCTCGGCGTTCGGGATGACGACCGGGTCGCCTCCCTCGAGGACCGCAACGACCGAGTTGGTCGTGCCGAGGTCGATGCCGATGACCTTGTCTGCCATGAGGTTGTGTGGTGGTGAGGTGAGGTGGTGCGGGATCGTGCGCGGCGCGCCGTCCTGCTCGCGCGCTGACAGCCCTCGGTGTGGCAAGCACGGGACCCGGATTCGCTGCCGCGGCGGCAGGATCGACGGTCGTCCGCGGCGGGTTCGGCTGACACCGTGACACGCCCGGCCCCGTTCTGGCAGAGGGCGGCGAAGGCGCCGCCCGCGCGCCCGGTTCTTCTTCCCGCCCATGTTCCCGATCAGCGACGACAACCCGACGCTCCGCACGCCGGTCGTCACCTACGCCCTGCTCATCACCCTGCTCGTCGTTTTCGTCTTCGTGCAGGGCGGGGGCGGGTACGTCGGACCCAACGGCCCGTACAAGCTGATCGCGAGCGTGTGCGACTGGGGGATGGTGCCCGGCGAGCTCACGCACCGCGCGCCGCTCGGCCTCCAAGTGCCGATGGCGCCCGGCCTGGTCTGCCAGGTCGACAACGACGCGCGGAACGTCCTCACCCCGCTGACCTCGATGTTCCTCCACGGCGGGTGGACGCACCTGCTCGGCAACTGCCTCTACCTCTGGGTGTTCGGGAACAACGTCGAGGACTCGATGGGGCGCGGGCGGTTCCTCGCCTTCTATCTGCTGTGCGGGCTCGCGGCCGCGGCCACGCACGTGCTCGTCGAGAGTGCGAGTCCGGTGCCCACGGTCGGCGCGTCGGGCGCGATCTCCGGGATCCTCGGCGGCTACCTCGTGCTCTACCCGCGCGTGCGGGTGCGCACGTTCTTCCCGCCCTTCTTCCTCTTCCACGTGCCCGCGTGGGCGTACCTGATCTTCTGGTTCGGCGGGCAGGCGCTGACCGGGCTCGCCTCGCTCAACACGCTGCGCCCCGACGCGTCGGCGGGGGTCGCCGTGTGGGCGCACATCGGCGGGTTCGTCGCCGGATTCCTGCTCGTCCGGGTGTTCGAGGACCGCGGGCGCGTGGCGCGCCGCGTGACGGCCGGGGACGCGCGCGCCGTGTGGGACCCCACGGCCTGACGGGCCGAGGCGTGTAATTTGCCGACCGCGCGGGGGCGCGCCACCGTCACCGCCCCGCCTCCACGTCGCCCCCTTCATCGTGCGCCTGATCCCGCGGGACGAGCACTTCTTCGAGCTGTTCGCCGAGTTGGCCCGCCGCATCACGACGTCGGGCCGGCTGCTGCATCAGCTGTTTAGCGAGCCCGCGCGCCTCCGCGAGTTGGAGGGGCAGATGAAGAGTGTCGAGCACGAGGCGGACGGGCTCGTCCTGCAGGTCAACAAGCGCATCGACGCGAGCTTCGTGACGCCGATCGACCGCGAGGACATCCACCTGCTCGCCAACCGGCTCGACAACGTCGTCGACCTCATGGACGGCACGGCGCGGCGCGCGGTCATGTTCCGCATCACCGAGGCGCGCCCGCCGGCGCTCGCGCTCGCCGACGTGCTCGTGCGCGCGGGCGCGGTGATCGAGGAGCAGGTGGCGAGCATGCGCCGCCCCTCCGAGGTGACCGCGCGCGGCCAGCAGATCAAGAAGCTCGAGGAGGAGGGCGACGCGATCTACCAGCGCGCCGTCGGCGACCTCTTCGACGCCGAGGCCGGCCACCCCGACCCGCTCGAAGTCATCAAGTGGAAGGAGCTCTACGACAAGCTCGAGGACGCGATTGACGAGTGCGAGGACGTCTCGAACGTGCTCGAGAGCATCGCGCTGAAGAACTCCTAGCCGACCCGTCGGGCCGTCCCGCCGCCGCAGATCCCGTCCGCCGCAGGGTCCGGTCCTCTCGCACTCCCGACGTGGTCACGTACATCCTGGCGATCGTCCTGATCGCGTTCGCGTTCGACTTCATCAACGGCTTCCACGACTCGGCGAACTCGATCGCCACGATCGTCGGGACGCGCGTGCTCACGCCGTTCCGGGCCGTGCTGTGGGCCGCGCTGTTCAACTTCGCCGCGCTGTTCGTCGGCGGGGCGGCGGTCGCGAAGGCCGTCGCGACCGGCTTCGTGCGCGGCGACATCGTCGACCCGAACCTGATCTTCGCCGCCCTGTTAGGCGCGATCGTCTGGAACCTGGTCACCTGGTACTACGGGATCCCGTCGAGCTCCTCGCACGCGCTCATCGGCGGCCTCGCCGGCGCCGCGCTCGCCAAGGCCGGCGCGTCCGGGATCACCTTCGGCCGCAAGTGGGTCGAGACGCTCTCCGCGATCGCCCTCTCGCCGATGCTCGGCGCCTTCATGGGCTTCGCGCTCATGGTGTTGGTCCTCAACCTCTTCCGCCGCGCGACGCCGCGGAAGGTGGACCGCGTGTTCCGGCGCGGGCAGCTGCTCTCGTCGGGGCTCCTCTCGCTCGCGCACGGCGGCAACGACGCGCAGAAGACGATGGGGGTGATCGTCGGGCTGCTCGCCTCGCGTCAGGCGCAGGCGGCGTTCGCGGGCGAGACGGGGGTGCTGCGTCACCTGTACCTCACGCGCGCCGACGTCGTCCCGCCGCTCTGGGTCGAGGTCGCGGCGATCTCGATGATCGCGCTGGGTACCCTGTTCGGCGGCTGGCGCATCGTGCACACGATGGGTTCGCGGATCACGCGGCTGCGGCCCGTGGGCGGCTTTTGCGCCGAGACGGGCGGCGGGCTCGTGATCCTGCTCGCCTCACACTTTGGGATCCCCGTCAGCACGACGCACACGATCACCGGGTCGATCGTCGGCGTCGGCGCGACCAACCGGCTGAGCGCGGTGCGCTGGGGGATTGCGGGGCGGATCGTCTGGGCGTGGGTCCTGACGATCCCCGCCGCGGGGCTCATGGCCGGGCTCAGCTACCTCGTGCTGCGCGCGCTCGTGCCGGCCGCGAACGGCTGACGGCGTTGGGGGGGCCTCCGTAGGGCGGGTCCTTTGTAACACTGTGCGGCCGCGGTAGGGGCCGCCGGGGGCGCGCATTATGATTTCGGCATGACCGCCCCACCGCGGCTGCCGCCCACGGCCCTCTTCATCAACCGCGAGCTCAGCTGGCTCGAGTTCAACGCCCGCGTCCTGCACGAGGCCGAGGACGCGCGGGTGCCGCTGCTCGAGCGCGTCAAGTTCCTCGCGATCTTCAGCACCAACCTGGACGAGTTCTACATGGTCCGGGTGGCCGGGGTCCGCCGCAAGGTCGCGGTGGGCGCGCAGCAGTACCGGCCCGACGGCCTCACGCCGGCCGAGCAGTTGGCGGCGATTCGGGCGCGGGTGCGCACGCTGCTCGCCGCGCGGGAGCGGTGTCTGAACGAGGCGCTGCTGCCCGCGCTGGCCGAGCACGGGGTGGAGCTCGTGCGGATGGCGGACCTGACGCCGAACGAGTGGATGCGCGTCGACGAGTTCTTCGAGGCGCAGGCGTTCCCGGTGCTCACGCCGCTCGCGCTCGACCCGGGGCACCGCTTTCCGTACATCTCGAACCTGTCGCTGTCGCTCGCGGTCGAGCTGCGGGACCCGGATACGGGGGCGGAGCGGTTCGCGCGCGTGAAGGTGCCGCGCTCGCTGCCGCGCTGGGTGCCGACGGGGGACGTGGAACGACCGTACCGCTTCGTACCGCTCGAGGAGGTGATCGGCGCGAACCTGACGGCGCTCTTTCCGGGGATGGAGGTGTTGCGCTGGTTCGCGTTCCGGATCACGCGTTACAGCGACCTCGACCTCGGTCAGATCGACCAGGTGGAGGACTTGCTCGACATCGTCGAGCGGCAGGTCGCCCGGCGGCGCTTCGGCGAGGTCGTGCGGGTGGAGGTGCAGGCGGGGATGCCGGCCGCGTTGCGCACGCTCATCCTCGAGGAGCTCAACGACGTCGAGACGCAGAACGTGAGCGCGCTCACCGACGCCGACGTCGACGAGAGCGGGCGGCTGCTGGAGTTAGGCGACCTGATGGCGCTGGCCGGTCTCGACCTGCCCGGGCTGAAGGACGCGCCGTTCCAGCCGCTCGTGCCGGGCGCGTTGCGCGAGATCGGGCGTCGCGCGGCGCCGGCCGCGCCGGGCATCGCGGCCGGGCCGCCGCGCACGTTCTTCGACGTCATTCGCGAGCGCGACCTCCTCGTGCACCACCCCTTCCACTCGTTCGACGCGACGGTGGAGCGGTTCCTGGAGGACGCGGCGGCCGACCCGAACGTGCTCGCCATTAAGTGCACGTTGTACCGGACGTCTGGCGACACGGCGATCGTCGAGGCGCTCGCCGAGGCGGCGGAGGCGGGGAAGCAGGTCGCCGTGCTCGTCGAGTTGCAGGCGCGGTTCGACGAGGCGAACAACATCAACTGGGCGCGCACGCTGGAGCGCGACGGCGTGCACGTGGCGTACGGCGTGCCGGGGCTCAAGACGCACTGCAAGACGGCGCTCGTGATCCGCCGCGACCCGGACGGCGCGATCCGCCGGTACGTGCACATCGGCACGGGGAATTACAACACGAAGACGGCGCGCCTCTACACCGACCTCGGGCTGTTCACCGCGACCCCGTCGATCGGGGCGGACGTGTCGGACCTGTTCAACACGCTCACCGGGTACTCGCGGCAGCGGCTGTACCGGAAGCTCCTCGTCGCGCCCGCGAACTTGCGCCCGCGCGTGATCGCGATGCTGGAGCGCGAGGCGGCGCACGCGCGGGCGGGGCGCCCGGCGCGCATCATCGCGAAGATGAACGCGCTCGTCGACCCGGAGACGATCGACGCGCTCTACCGCGCCTCGCAGGCCGGGGTCGACGTCGACCTCATCGTGCGCGGGACGTGCTGCATCCGGCCGGGCGTGCCGGGGGTGAGCGACCGGATCCGGGTGCTCTCGATCATCGGGCGTTTTCTCGAGCACTCGCGCGTCTGGTTCTTCCAGAACGACGGGCGCCCCGAGTACTACCTCGGCTCCGCCGACTGGATGCCGCGCAACTTCGACCGGCGCGTGGAGGTGATCACGCCGGTGCAGGACCCGGGGCTGCACGAGCCGCTGCGGGCGTTGCTCGACACGTGCCTCGCCGACAACCGGCAGGCGTGGGAGCTGCGGCCGGACGGGTCGTGGGTGCAGCGGCACCCCGCGCCCGGCGAGGCGGAGCGGGCGACGCACGCGATCCTGTTGCGCGACCCGTGGGGGCAGGCGCACGAGGCCGCGGAGGCGCCGCCCGCCGCCCCGCTCCCGGCGTCGTCGGCTGCGGGGCAGCCGGCGGGCGGCTGACGGGCGCCGGGCGGCCCGCGCTCGCCGGGCGGCGTTAGCCCGGCGGCCCGCCCGCCGCCCGTGCGACAAAACGACGCAGTCGGCGACGTTTTGGTGCGGCGGCGTCGGGGTGCCGCCGTACGTTAGGCGCATGTCCGACCCCGTCCCGTGCCCGCCCGCCCCGCCTGTCGGGCACACGCCGCGCGCCGCGCCGGACGCGAGCGGGCCGCCGACGCCCGTGTGGCTGGTCGACGAGATGCGCCGCGTGCTCCGGCCCCGGCACTACAGCCGGCGGACCGAGGCGTCGTACGTCGCGTGGGTGCGCCGGTTCGTGCGCTTCCACCGCGGCCGGCACCCGCGCGCGCTCGGCGCACGCGACGTCGAGCGGTTCCTGTCGCACCTCGCGGTCGACGGCCGGGTCGCGCCGAGTACGCAGAATCACGCGCTGGCGGCGCTGCTGTTCGTGTACCGGGACGTGCTGGGCGTTCCGCTCGGCCTCGCGGAACAGGCGGTCCGGGCCAAGGCGCGGCCGCACGTGCCGGTGGTGCTGAGCCGCGCCGAGGTGTGGCGCGTCCTCGACGCGCTGTCGGGCGTGTCCGCGCTCGTCGGGACGGTGCTGTACGGGGCGGGGTTGCGGCTCACCGAAGCGTTGTCGCTCCGCGTGCAGGACGTCGATCTCGCGCGCGGCGAGCTCACGGTGCGCGGCGGGAAGGGCGGGAAGGATCGTCGGACGGTGCTGCCGGCCGCGGCGTCGGCCGGGCTCGCGGCGCATCTGGTCCGGGTTCGAGCGCTCCAGGCGCGCGACGTGGCGGGCGGGGTGAGGGTCCCGCTTCCGCACGCGCTCGCGCGCAAGTACCCGCGGGCGGCGGGGGAGTGGCCGTGGTACCGGGTGTTCCCGGCGCGGCGCGAGTACCGTGCGCCGGACGGGGGGCGACTTCGGCTCCCGTTGCACGCGTCTGCGGTGCAGCGGGCGGTGACGGCGGCCGTCCGTGCCGCGGGGGTCGGGAAGCGAGCGAGCTGCCACACCTTTCGGCACAGTTTCGCGACGCACCTGCTCGAGGACGGGTACGATCTGCGGACGGTTCAAGCGTTGCTGGGGCACCGGGACGTGCGCACGACGATGCTGTACACGCACGTGTTGAACGCCGGCGGGCTGGGGGTGCGGAGCCCCGCGGACCGTCCTCGTCCGGGCGCGTCGGCGCGCTTGGTAGGGACGCGGGCCCCCGACGCAGCGTTCGGCGCGGGGCGCAATGTGACGCGGGGTGCGTGACGCGGCGTGGCGGGCTGGCGCAGGGGTGGGGGCGGGCGAGATTACGTGGTAAATCGCGTCGCGCGCGGCGCTTGGGCGTCGGGACGCTGCGGACCGGGGGGGCTGCTTGCGGGGTCGCTCGGGACGGGCTAGCAGGCGATCCGATAGGCGTTAGGCGGCGATCGCGCGGGGTCGCTCGGCTGGGGCTGGGTCGGCGCGCCGGGGCCAGCGCCGGCCCAGGGCGGGCGCGCGGCCGGGCGGGCGCCGGCCTAGATTGGGCGCGTCCCCGCCCGGAGGCCCGATGCCGCTCCCGACGACCCTGCCGTCGCCCCTCATCACCCGCTCGCCCGAGCGCCTCAGCGGCGCGGCCGTGTTCGCCGGCACCCGGGTGCCGGTCCAGACCCTGATCGACTACGTCGAGGAGGGCCCGCCGCTGGCCGCGTTCCTGGACGACTTCCCGGACGTGAGCCGCGAGCACGCCGTGGCCGTCCTCGAGCTCGCCCGGGCCGCCCTGGACGCACACGCCCCCGCGGCGTAGGCACGGGCGTCGCGCGCCGTGGACGAGCCCGGGCCCGAGGCGCCGGCGGGGCCGGGGGCGCCGCGCCGGCGCGTGCTGATCGACCACTGCGTGCCGCGCCCGCTCATGCGCCTGCTGGCCGGCGAGCCGGCCGCGTTCGACGTCGAGCGGGTCGGGGAGGCCGGCCGACGTGGCCGCGAGCGCCTGGAGCTCGGCCGCCTTGGCCGCGCCGAGCATGCCGCGGCTGGCCTGCGCGAGGACGGAGGTGACCTCGCCCTCGGCGGCCGCGCCTAACGCCGCCGGCGTCGTCCACCGGGTGAGCACCGCGAGCGCGCTGCTGCTCCCGAGCTTGCCGAAGGCCGGGCGGAACTCGGGGAAGAGCCGGTCGAGGACGCCGCCGAGCTTGACGAGCTGCCGCGCGCGGAGCTCGATCATCTCGGTCCGCAGGCGGCTGACGTCGCGCGCCGCGGCCTGGCGCTCGTCGGGGCGCACGTGCCCGGCGGCGGCGGCTCCCATCCAGCGGACGAGCTGCGCGATCGCCACCGCATCGATCCGATCGGTCTTGCTGCCTCGCAGGGTCGCGTTGCGGAACGCCTTCGTTTGCAGCGGATTGAGCACCACAATGCGGGCGACGCCGCGCTCCGTCAGCCAGGCGTGCAGCGCGAGCCAGTACACGCCCGTCGCCTCGAGCGCGACGGTAAGCGCGCCGACGTCGACGCTCGTCAGCTGCTGCGCGAGTGCGTCGAAGCCGGCACGCGACCCGGCGAACCGGTGCCGCCAGACCGTTGCGCCCGCGCCGTCCAGGAGCGCCGCTTCGTGCCAGCGCTTGCCGATGTCGATCCCCGGGTACAGCATGGGTGATTCCTCCGGGGGTGAGGGGCGGGGCGTCGGCTCCACGCGCCTGCTGGTCGCCAGATCAACGGACGGTGTCGCGGCCGTCTCGAGCCAAAAGCACAGGGGAGCCGGGATCGCACGCTTCAACAAGAGGGGAGGCCCTCGGCTGTCAGCAGCGAAGCCCCGACCCGTCCTGTACACTATCGACGCGGCGCCCGCCCGTGCCACCCAGCATACCAGCTGTCGGGTCCGCCGGGACGTATCGCGACACCCCTCGGCTGTCTCGCAGGCAACCGTGGCTCGGGGGCGGCTGAGCTGTCCCGACGACCCGGCCGCGGCCGGCGCACTCTCAGCGCCCGCGCGTTAGGCGTCCGCGTCCGCGGCCGGCGCGGCGAACACGACGGGCTTGCCGAGCAGGCGCTCCAGCAGCCCCGCCTTTCGCTCCGCCCCCCACAGTTCGAGCTGGAGGGGCGCCTCCGACGACGCGGGCGTCACCCCCACCCGCACCCGCCCGCCGCCCACCGCTACCTCGACGTCCCCGACCGCGCCCGCGTGCCCGCGGTCGAGCCCGTCCGCGACGCGCAGCAGCGCCGACAGCCGCCGCACGCGCCGCCGCAGCGCGCGGTCGAGCGCGCCGAAGTTCGCGTGCGTCCGCTTCGGCGCCGCGCCGCGGTGGTAGCGCGCCACGTTCGCGATCGCGACCTGCTCGGTCGGCGAGACGCCCTGCAGGTCGGCGTGGCGCACGAGGTGGTACGAGTGCTTGTGGTGCTTCTCGTAGTTGATCTGGTAGCCGACGTCGTGCAGCAACGCCGCGTCGGCCAGCACCTCGCGGTCGCCGGGCTCGCAGCCCAAGCGCGCCGCGAGCTGGTCGTAGAGGCGGAGCGCGAGCCGGCGCACCTGGTCCGCGTGCGGCTGCTCGTAGTGACACCGCTCCGCGAACGCGCGCACCGAGCGCTCGCGCGCCGCGGCGGGGTCGGCCGGTGCGTTAGGCGCGACGGCCGCGGCCTCGAGCAGCAGCCCCTCGCGGATCCCGTAGCCCGACACCAGCAGCTCCCGCGCCTCGAACACCGCGAGCACCTCGGCCGCGACCGCGAGCCCCGCGACGATGATGTCGGCGCGCTCCGGGTTGAGGCCCGGCACGGCGCGGCGCTCCGCGGGGCCGAGCGCGGCGAGCTGGTCGAGCACGTGCTCGGCCTCCGCGCGCGGGACGACCGTGCCGTGGCGCGACTTCATGCCGGCGCCCTGCACGCCGGCCCGCGCGTTGAGCACGGCCGCGAGGTTCGTGTACGTCCCGCCCGAACCGATCACCCGCGCCCCGCGCCAGTCCTTGACCGACAGCTCGTCGCGGATGGCCCAGCGCACCGCGCGCCGCAGCTCGCGCAGCGCCTCGCGCCCGCGCGCCGGGTGCTTCGGGTCGACGTCGGCGAGGAACTGCTCGGTCGCGCGGATCGCGCCGAAGGGCAGCGAGACGAGCCGGTCCAGCAATCCCTCGGCCGCGAGCGCGAGCTCGAGCGAGCCGCCGCCGATGTCGGCGACCACGGTGCGCCCGGCGCCGAGTTCGAAGTGCGCCCTGGCCGACCGGAAGGAGAGGCGCGCCTCCTCGTCGCCGGTCAGCAGGCGCACGCGCAGCCCCGTCGCCTCGCGCACCCGCTCGAGGAACGCGCCGCCGTTCGCCGCGTCGCGCACGGCGCTCGTCGCGACCGCCTCGACGCGCTCGGCCTTGAACTGCGCGGCGAGGGCGGCCATGCGCTGCAGCGCGTCGAGCGCGGCCAGCATCGGCCCCTCGCCTAACAGACCCGTCCGGTCGACGCCGAGCCCGAGGCGGGGCATCGCCTTCATCTCGTCGACGACGCGGATCGCCCCGTCGGGCGAGACGTCGGCGACGATGCTCCGGATCGAGTTGGAGCCGATATCGACGGCGGCGATCCGGGTGGCGGCGGGCGGGGGGGCGCTGGGGTCGGCGGTCATCGGCGGGCGAAGGAAGCGGGACGGCGGTCCGTAAGCTGCACCGGTCGGGGCGGCGGCGCGCCGGTCATGTCGCGGGCGGGACGCCCGGCGGCGCGAGGCCCGCCGCCGCGAGGCCCGCCGCCGGACCCGCGGGGAAGCGCGCCTCGATCGTCGTGCCCTCGCCGGGCACGCTCGCCGCGCGTACCTCGCCGCCGTGGGCCTCGACGAGGTGTTTGACGATCGAGAGGCCGAGCCCCGTGCCGCCCTGCTCGCGGGCGCGCCCGGGGTCGGCGCGGTAGAAGCGCTCGAAGATGCGCGGCAGGTGCGCGGCCGCGATGCCGACGCCCGTGTCGCGGACGCCGAGCCAGACGCCGCCCGCCCCCTCGTCGCGGCGCGTGTAAACGGTCACGCGCCCGGCCGGCGTGTGCCGCACGGCGTTCTCGACGAGGTTGCTGAGCACCTGGCGCGCCGCGGTGGGGTCGGCGTAGAGGGCGGGTGCGTCGGGGGCGGGCACGACGTCGAGCGCGACGCCGCGCGCGGCCGCCGCGTCGCGCGCCGGGCCTAACGCGTCGGCCGCCGCGTCCCGCACGTCGACCGCGGCCGGCGCGGGACGCCACCCGCCGCTCTCGATCCGCGAGAGGTCGAGCAGGTCGTCGACCAGGCGCTGCATGCGCGCGGCGTTCGCACGGATCGTCTCGGCGAAGCGCCGCGGCGCGGGCGCGAGCCCGGGGTCGTCGGCGAGCGTTTCCGCGAACCCGCCGACGACGGTGAGCGGCGTCTTGAGCTCGTGCGAAACGTTGGCGACGAAGTCGCGCCGCACGGTCTCGAGCCGCCGCACGTCCGTCAGGTCGCGGAACGCGAGCACCGCCCCGCGCGCGCCGGGCAGCGGGCGCGCGGTGAGGGCGAGCGTGCGCCCCTGCACGCGCAGCTCGACCGCGGAGCCGGCGCCCGGCTCGCCGCCGACCAACTCGCCGCGGAGCGCGCCGGCGAGCGCCTCGCGCAGCGCGCGGTCGCGGGGCAAGTACTCGGCCGCGAAGGGCGGCGCGTCAGGGAGTCGCAGCAGGCGCCGCGCGGTGTCGTTGACGCGCACGACCTGGCCGCGCCCGTCCACCGCGACGACGCCCTCGCCGAGCGACTCGGTGAGCGTGCCGAGCAGCTCCTGCTCCGCGGCGAGCGCGTCGAGGCGCGCGCCGAGCTGCTCGGCCACCCGGCGTACGGCGGCCGCGACCTCGCCGACTTCGCCGGGGGCGGCGAGTGCGGGGCGGTTCGACAGGTCGCCCGCCGCGAGCGAGCGCGCCGCGTCGCGCAGCTCGGCCAGGGGACGCGTGATCGAACGCGCGACTAACAGCGCCGCCCCGTCGCCTAACAACAGCGCGGCGAGCCCGGCGAGCAGCACCCCGCGGCGCAGCGCGGACGCGAGCGGACTCGCGACGTACCCGGTCGCGGCCACGCGCACGACGCCGCGCGCCCCGCGCGCCGCCGCGGCGAGCTCGTCCTCCCCGGTCGCACTCGAGAGGGCCGTGTGCGCCGAGCCCGTCGAGTCGCGCGCGGCCGCGGCCACCTCGGGCAGCCGCTGGTAGCCGGCCAGCCACGAGGCGCCCGGGTCGCGCAGGTCGGCGTCGCGCGCGTCCGAGTCGCCGCGCACGCGCCCGCCCGGGTCGACGAGCGTCACGTGCCGCCCGAGCAGCGTCGCGACCGAGTCGGCGAAGCGGACGTCGGCGCGTTGGGCGTCGCCGCGCGCCGGGGCCGCGGCCCAGAGCCGGGCGGCGAGGGCCGCCTCCGCACGCAGCCCCGCGTAGGTCGCGGCTCGCTCGGCGTCGTCGGCGCGCGTGCCGACCGCCGCCGCGCCGAACGCGACGAACCCCGCGATCGTCAGCGTCGTCGCGAGCAGCAGGCGGGTCGGGAGCCGCACGCGGGCCGCGCCGTCAGCGCCGCGCGCTCAGCGCGGCGGCGCCCCGGCGGCGGCGCCGGCGCGCAGCCGGTAGCCGAACCCGCGCACCGTCTCGATCAGCTCGCCCGCGGCGCCGAGCTTCGCGCGCAGCCGCTGGACGTGCATGTCGACCGTGCGCGTCTGGATGTCGGGCGCGGCCTCCCACACCGTCTCGAGCAGGTGCGTCCGCGCCTGGACGCGCCCGCGCCGCTCGGCCAGCATGACGAGCAGACGGAACTCCGTCGGGGTCAGGTCGACGCGCCGCCCGTCGGCGTCGACCGTCATCGCCGCGCGGTCGATGCGGATCGGGCCGATGGCGAGTACGTCGCCCTCCTCCGTCGCGCCCTCCCGCGCGTCGGCGGCCGGCGCGGGCGGCGCGGTCGCCACGCGCCGGAGGATCGCGCCCACCCGCAGCACCAGCTCCTGCGGGCTGAACGGCTTCGCGAGGTAGTCGTCGGCGCCGAGCGAGAGGCCGCGGATGCGGTCGGCCTCGCCCCCGCGCGCGGTGAGCATGAGCACCGCCACGCGGCGTGTGTCCTCGGCCGCGCGCAGCTGCTCGAGCACGTCGAAGCCCGAGCGGTCGGGGAGCATGAGGTCGAGCACGACGAGCGCGGGCCGCTCGCGCCCGGCCTGGGCGAGCGCCTCGGCACCGGTCGCCGCGGTCGCGACCTGGTAGCCGGAGCGCGCGAGGTGGTAGGCGACGAGCGCGACGATGTCGGGCTCGTCGTCGACGACGAGCACGCGCGCCCCGGCGCCGGCGGTGGTCGTCACGGGGGCCGCGTTAGGCGGAGGCGGGGAGGTCCGCCGGGACGGCGACGCCGAGCGGGACCTCGCGCGCGACGTCCCGCGAGGCGTCCGGCGTCGCGTCCGCGCGCCCGTCGAGGCGGCGCTGGATCTTCGCGACGATCATCTCGGTCGCGACCGCGTTGTGCCCGCCCCGCGGCACGATCACGTCGGCGTAGCGCTTCGTCGGCTCGACGAACTGCTGGTGCATCGGGCGCACGGTCGTCAGGTACTGGTCGAGGATCTCCTCGAACGGGCGCCCGCGCTGCCCCATGTCGCGGCGCAGGCGCCGGATGAGGCGCACGTCGGCGTCGGCGTCCACGTACACCTTCACGTCGCACAGCTCGCGCACGCGCGCGTCCACGAAGAGCAGGATCCCGTCGACGACGACCACGTCGGCCGGGGCGACCGCGACGGTGCGCGGCGCGCGCACGTGTTCGACGAAGTTGTAGACCGGCTTCTCGACCGGCTCGCCGCGCGCGAGGCGCAGCAGGTGGCCGACGAAGAGGTCGAAGTCGAAGGCGTCAGGGTGGTCCCAGTTGACGCGCCGCCGCTCGGCCGGCGGCAGGTGCGCGAAGTTCTTGTAGTACGCGTCCATGTCGACGAAGGCGACGGACGCGCGCCGCAGCGTCTCGGCCACCCTGCGCGCCACGGTCGACTTGCCCGACCCCGACCCGCCGGCAATCCCGATCACGAGCGGCTTGCGCGGCGCACTCATTCGCACGCCCGGCCGGACCGCACGGACGATCGCGCCACGGCCGCCCCGCCGGCAGCGGGTCGCGCGTCACGGTCGCGTATCGACGGCGCCGCGGGACGCCGCACGGTGCGCGGGCGGGAGGTGGCGGTAACCATGGGCGAACGTTGCGGCGGGCCGCGGGGCAGGTCAACCACGCCGGCGCGCGGCGTAGGTTTGTGCAATGCCCGCCGAACCCGAGCCGCCCACGGAGCCGCTCACCGACCTGCTCACGCAGCTCCCGAAGGCCGAGCTGCACTGCCACCTCGACGGCTCCGTCCGCCCGGCCACCCTGCTGGCCCTCGGCGCGGAGCTGGGCGTCGCGATGCCCGCGCCGACGCCGGCCGCCCTCGGCGCCTACATGCGCGTCGACGACGCGCGCAACCTCGACGATTACCTCGCGCGCTTCGACGTCACCCTCTCGGTCCTCCAGACCGAGGCCGCGCTCGAGCGCGTCGCCTACGAGCTCGCCGTCGACGCGGCCGCGGAGGGCGTGCGCTACCTCGAAGTGCGCTACGCGCCGGTGCTCAACACGCGCGGCGTGCGGGACGCGCGGCGGCTCGACCTGCACGGCGCGGTCGAGGCGTCGCTGCGCGGACTCGCGCGCGCCGAACGGGACGCCGACGTCGTCGCCCGGGTGATCGTCTGCGCCATCCGCAACCAGCCGCCCGAGCTCGCCCTCGACGCCGCGCGCGTGGCGGTCGAGTACCGCACCCGCGGCGTGGTCGGCTTCGACCTCGCAGGCGGCGAAGCGGGGCACCCGGCGACGCGCTTCGCGCGGGCGTTCGAGTACGCGCGCGGGCACGACCTCGCCTGCACCTGCCACGCGGGCGAGGGCGCGGGCGCCGAGAGCGTACGCGACGCGGTGCACGGCTGCGCCTGCGACCGCGTCGGGCACGGCACGCGCATCATCGAGGACCCGTCGCTGCTCGACTACCTCGTGGACCGCCGCACGTGCGTCGAGTGCTGCCTCACGTCCAACGTGCAGACGCACGCGGTCGCGTCCTACGAAGCGCACCCGTTCCGCGCCTACTTCGACCGCGGGCTCAACGTCGTGCTCAACACCGACAACCGGCTGATGAGCGGCACCACGCTCGTCGACGAGTACGCGCACGCGGCGCGGCGGCTCGGCTTCACACTCCCCGAGCTCGCGCGCGTCGCGCGCAACGGCTTCGCGGGCGCGTTCCTGCCCTACGCCGGGCGCGAAGCGTTGCTCGCGCGGCTCGCGCCCGAGTTCGACGCGGTCGTGCGCGAGGGCGCGGGCGCCGCCGCGCTCGAGGCGGGTGTGAGCATGCAGGTGACGGCCTGATGGGCCTCCCCCCGTCCGGCGTCATGCCCGCCGACGTGTCCGCGGACGCCGCCGCGGCCGACCGCTACGGCGCGGCCGCCGCGCGCGGCGCCGCGGAAGCCGTGCGCGACCGGCTCGGGCTTGGCGACGGCGCGCCCGCGCCCGTCTGCGCGATCGTCCTCGGCTCCGGCCTCGGCGACCTCGCGGGCGACGTCGCGGAGGCGCGGCGCGTGCCCTTCGCCGAGGTGCCGGGCTTCCCCGCGACGACGGTCGAGGGGCACGCGGGGACGCTCGTGAGCGGCACGCTTGCGGGGCGGCCGGTGCTCGCGCTCGCCGGGCGCTTCCACCTCTACGAGGGGCACCCCGCGCCGCTCGCCGCCTACGCGGTGCGCGTCGTGCACGCGTTAGGCGCGCGCACGCTCTTCGCGAGCAACGCCGCCGGCGGCGTGCGGCGCACGCTCGGGCCGGGCGACCTGATGGTCATCGCCGACCACCTCAACCTCACCGGCCGCAACCCGCTCGTCGGCCCGCAGCAGCCCGGCGACCTGCGCTTCCCCGACATGTCGGAGCCGTACGACGCCGGGCTCCGCGCGCTGCTGCGCGAGGCGGCGCGAGCCGCCGGCGTGCCCGTCGCCGAGGGCGTCTACGCCGCGCTCCTCGGCCCGAGCTTCGAGACCCCGGCGGAAGTACGCCTGCTCGAGCGGGTCGGTGCCGACGCGGTCGGGATGTCGACCGTGCCGGAGACGATCGTCGCGCGCGCGTTAGGCATGCGCGTCGCGGGCGTGAGCCTCGTGACCAACGCGGGGACCGGCTACACCGGGCAGCCGCTCACGCACGCGGAGGTGCTCGACGCGGGGCGCGAGGCCTCGGGGCGGTTCCGGGCGCTCGTCGCGGAGTTCGTGCGGCGGCTGGGATGACAGGGCGGCGGAGAGCGCGCGGCGGAAACCGTCATCCTGAGCGCAGCGAAGGATCGCGGTGCGGGCCGACGAGCCGTGGATCTGGTCGCCGCGGCCAGCGATCCTTCGCCTGCGCTGCGCTCCGGCTCAGGATGACGGCCGGGCGCGAGGCTCGCGTGCGCGCCGCTCTACTGCCCCGACCGCTGCTGCTGCGGCGCGCGCGGCAGGCTCCGCAGCCGGTCCTGGAACGTGTGAAAGTTCCGCGTGTCGCGCGTCAGCGTCGCGAGGGTCGCCGCCGGCACGCTCTGCTGGATCTGCGCCTGCGTCGCCCGGATCCGATCCTCCTCGAGTGGGTGCGTCGCGAACCAGGCGCTCACCGCGTCGGGGCGGGTCTGCCGTTCGTCGAGCAGGATCTGGAACATCTGGGGAATCCCGCGCGGGTCGATGCCGGCCCGGGTCGTAAAGATGACGCCCTGCTGGTCGGCCTGCGCCTCGTCCTGCCGGCTGAACTTCGAGAACAGCGCGCCGCCGCCGAGCTGGATCGCCGCCCCCGCCGCCTGGTTCTCGCACACCCGCGTCAGGACGCAGGCCAGCGTGACGCCCATGTTCGCGTTCTGCTGCTGGGCCATCTGCTTGATCGAGTGCCGCTCGACGACGTGCCCGATCTCGTGGCCGATCACGCCGGCGACTTCGCTCATGTTCTGCGCGCGCTCGATGAGCCCGCGGTTCACGTAGATGAAGCCGCCCGGCACCGCGAACGCGTTGACCTCGGGGCTGTCGACGATGTAGAAGTGCCAGTCGAGGTCGGAGCGCGGCGTCACGCGCGCGAGCGAGTCGCCGAGCACGTTGATGTATCGATTGACCTCGGCGTCCTGCACGAGCGGAAGCTGTCGGTTGATCTGGCCGGCGTACTGCTGCCCCATCTGCACTTCCTGCTGCTGCGACACGCTGCCGGCCGTCGCGCAGCCGGTCGCGGACAGGGTAGCACCCGCGGCACACAACGCCCCGGCGACGGCGAGATTTCGGAACAGGCGGTTCATGAGCACTCCCCAAATACGTAGTCAGACGGCGCGGCCCGGCGATCCGACGCTCGGGCGACGCGACGTGTCACGCCGGGCAAAACACGTTCCTCACATCGAACGGGCCGTGTCCGCGCGTACGGCGTACTGTACTACCCCGTGCGGCTCCTAACGCTCGCGCGGGACCTGACGCGCCGGAAGGCGCGCGAGCGGCATGGGCTGTTCGTCGTCGAAGGCGTCCGCGCGGTCGAGGCGGCTCTCGCCGCCGACGTTGCCGTGCGTGGCGCGCTTGTAGCCCCGGCGCTACTCGCGACCCCGCGGGGCGCGACCGTGCGGGCCGCGCTCGACGCACATGTCGTGGACGTGCTCGAAGTCGACGACGCGGCGTTCGCGAGCGCGGCCGACACCGGCACCCCTCAGGGCGTGCTCCTCATCGCCGAACGGCCCGCGGCGTCGCTCGACGCGCTCGCGGCCGCAGCCCGCGGCCCGTCGGACGAATGCCGGTTCCTCGTCCTCGACGCGGTCCAGGATCCCGGAAACGTCGGCACGCTCGTCCGCGCCGCCGCCGCGCTCGGCGCCACTGGGGTCGTCGCGCTGCCCGGCACGGCCGACCTGTGGAGTGCCAAGGTGGTGCGTGCCGGGATGGGTGCGCACTTCGCCCTCCCGGTCCTTCACGCGCCGCTCGACGCGCTCGGCGCGATGCTCGTCGCGGCCGACGTGCCGCTCTGGGGCGCCGACGGGGCGGGGGAGCCAGTCGACACGGCCGCCGAACGCGCCCCGACGCGCCTTGCGCTCGTGGTCGGAAACGAGGGCGCGGGGCTCGGGACTGCGGTCCGTGCCGCGGCCGTCGCGCTCGTCAGGGTGCCGAGCACGGGACGCGTCGAGTCGTTGAACGCGGCCGTCGCCGGCTCGATTCTGTTGTACGCGTTGCGACCCGCCGCCTTGCGGGGGCAGGATGGACCCCCGCTTGCGCCGGGGTGACGTTCGTCATTCTGCTGTCACCCCGCGCAAGCGGGCGTCCCCCCTTCTCCTCGCAACCCTTCCCAGCTTCGTCCGTTGCCCGCCGGCTACCTGCCACCTCAGACCTCCTGGCCGCTGCTCCTCCTCGCGCTCGTCGTGGGGCTCGCGCTCGGGTCGTTCCTCAACGTCTGCATCGTCCGCTGGCCGGCGGAGGAGTCGGTCGTCCGCCCCCCGTCGCGCTGCCCGCGCTGCGGGCGCGAGGTGCGATGGTACGAGAACGTCCCCTTCCTGAGCTGGCTCGCCCTGCGCGGGCGCTGCGCGGGGTGTGGGCTGCCGATTGGCGTCCTCTACCCCCTCGTCGAACTCGCCGTCGGGCTGATGTGGCTCGGCACGGTCTGGGTATTCGGGCCGACGGTCGACGCAGTCCGTGTGGCGGTGCTCCTCACCGTCCTGCTCGGGATTGCGGTCACCGACGCGCGGGCGATGGTCATCCCCGACGGGTTCACGGTCTTCCTGCTGCTGTTCGGGCTCGTCGGGTCGGTGGTGAGCCGCACCGCGGGCGCCGTCTCGCTCTTCGCCCAGCCGTACGAAGCGTTCCTCGGCGCGTGTGCGGGCGCGGGGCTCGTCGCGATCATCGGCTGGCTCGGGGAGCTCGCGTTCAAGAAGGAGGCGATGGGCTTCGGAGACGTCACGATGATGGCCGCGGTCGGCGCCTCGCTCGGCCCCGAGCGCGCGCTCATGACGGTGCTGCTCGGCGCCTTCTTCGGCGCGATCGCGTCGGTGCTCGTGCTCGTGCCGCTGGCGCTCCTGCGCAAGCGCACCGCCGTGGCCGCGGGGCCGGGCGGGGCGGGGGACGACGCCGAGTCGACGGGCTCGCTGTTCGGCGATCTCCCCCACGTGCCGTTCGGCGTTTTCCTTGCACCGGGGGCCGTGGTCGCGCTGTTCTACGGCGACCGGATCATCGCCTGGTACTTCACCCGCGTGCTCGTCAACACGTGACCCGTTGCCACCCGAGGTCGTGACCGCCGGCACCTCCGTCCGCGTCGCCGCGTGCGCGTTCTCGGCCGCCGTGGCGCTCGCCGTCGACGCCTGCGCGCGCGGCCCGGCGCCGCGCACCGCGGTCGAACAGGCGGCCGCGCTCACCCCCGAGATCGAGCAGGCCGTCGGGCTCCGCTTCCGCACACCGCCGCGCATCGAGCGCCGCTCGCGCGCGGCCGTGCATGACGTCGTGGCCGCGACGCTCGCCACCCCGGAAGCCCGCGCCCAACTCGCCGCTCAGCAGCTCGCGTATCGTCGTCTGGGCCTCATCCCCGACACGCTTGACCTCGCCGCACTCACGGCCCGCACGCTCGACGAGCAGGTCGCCGGGTACTACGACCCGCGCTCCAAGACGCTCTACCTCGTCGACGGCATCGATTCGGCCGCGACGGCCGCGACGCTCCGCCACGAAATGGTCCACGCGCTGCAGGACCAGCACCTGAACCTCGATTCGATCCTCACGCACCCGGGCAACGCCGACGCCGACGCGGCGGCGCGCGCCGCGCTCGAGGGCCAGGCGATGTGGGTCCAGCTCGGCGGCGGCCGCGACATCGCCTCGCGCCTGCCGGGGGGGTGGGACCGCGTACGGCAGGAGATCCGCGCCAACGCGGACCGCTCGCCGCAGCTCTCGACCGCGCCGCTCGTCGTGCGCGAAGGGCTGCTCTTCCCGTACCTGAGCGGCGCCGAGTTGGCGCGCCAGGCGGCGGCCGCGGGGCGGCTCGACACGCTCGCCGTCCGCCTGCCGACGAGCACGCGGCAGGTCCTGCATCCGGAGGTCTACCTCGCCGCGCGCCCGGCCGGCCAGGGCGGTGCCGCGCCGCGTCTCGTGACCGTGACGCTGCCGCCCCCGCGCTCGGGCACGGCCACCACGAGCAACACGCTCGGCGAGTTCGATACGCGCCTGTTCCTCTATCAACAGTCCAACGACCTCGGCGGCGCCGCACGCGCGGCGGCCGGGCTCGCGGGCGACCGCTGGAGCGCGGTACGCACGGGCGGCGGCGAGGCGTTCGTCTGGCTGACCGTCTGGGACTCGGGCGTGGACGCGGCCGAGTTCTATCAGGCGGCGCGCGACGCGGTCGCGAAACGGTACGAGGGCGCCCGCGCCGATTCGAGCGCGGGGGCGGCCGGCGCGGGGAACGTGACGACCTTCACGAGCAGCGCGCGCGATGGCGGGCGTGTCGTCCGCCTGCGCGCGCTCGACGTGCAGGGGCGCCCCGCGGTGCTCTACGCGGACGCGCCCTCCGCGGGCGAGCTCGACGTGGTCGACGCGACCCGCGCGACGGTTCGGCCGTGAGTCGCCGGGCGGCCGATCCGTGACGCTCCTCGCCCCCGGTCCGACGCCGGACGCGGTCGCCGTGATCGACGCGACGGCGAACGGCGCGCCCCTCGCGGCCGGCGCGTCGACCCCGGACGCGTTCCCCGCCCACGACCCGCGCGTCCCCCCGCCGGTCCCGGACGAGGAGCTGAAGCTCCAGGGGCTGCGCGCGATGCAGCGCCGCGCGACCGGGCTCCTCGTCGCCGCGGCCGTGCTGTTCGTGGCCGCGCGCGCGTTCGAGGTCGCGCACCCGTGGGTCGGCTACCTGCGGGCGTTCGCGGAGGCGGCGATGGTCGGCGGGCTCGCGGACTGGTTCGCGGTGACCGCGCTCTTCCGCCATCCGTTAGGCATTCCGATCCCGCACACGGCCATCGTGCCGTCGCGCAAGGACCGGATCGGCCGCTCGCTCGGCCGGTTCGTGCAGCAGAACTTCCTCTCGCGCGAGGTGGTCGGGGCGAAGCTCGCCGCCGCGCGCCCGGGCGAGCGCGCGGCGCGCTGGCTCGCCGACCCCGCGCACGCGCGGCTCGTCGCGCGCCAGGTCGCCACCGGCCTGTCCGGCGCCGCCGACGTGCTCCGCGACGACGACGTGAACACGTTCGTCGAGCGCTCGCTCGTCACGCGGCTCCGCAAGGTGCAGGCGGGCCCGCTCGTCGGCCGCGCACTCGGCCTGCTCACCGCCGACGGCCGCCACCAGGAGCTGCTCGACGAGGCGCTCCGCATCGCGGCCAGGGGCGTGGCGGACAACCAGGACGTGATCCGCGCGCGGATCGCCGCGGAGGCGCCGTGGTGGGTGCCGGGGGCGGTCGAGGACAAGCTGCACCAGAAGATCGTCGACGGGCTCGAGCGCACGCTGCAGCAGGTGAGCGCCGACCCGCACCACCCGCTGCGCGCGCGCTTCGACGACGCGGTGCGCCGCTTCGCCGAGCGGCTGCGCACGTCCCCCGAGACGATCGCGCGGGCGGAGGCCGTGAAGGAGGAGCTGCTCACCCACCCGGCGGTGCGGGAGTACGCGGGCGGCCTGTGGGGCGACGTGAAGCGGGCGCTCGCGCGCCAGGCCGAGTCGTTAGGCCACGCGGACGAGGGTGCCGCGCCCAACGCGGTGGAGCGCGGGCTCACGTCGCTCGCGGGGACGGTGCTCGCGGACCCGGCGCTCGCGGCCAAGCTGGACGGCTGGATCGTCGACGCGGTGCTCGCCGTCATCGAGGAGTACCGCGACGAGGTGAGCCAGCTAATCGAGAGTACCGTCGCCGGCTGGGACCCGGCGGCGACGTCGCACCGGATCGAGGTGCAGATCGGGAGAGACCTGCAGTTCATCCGGATCAACGGGACGTTGGTCGGGGGGCTGGTCGGGCTGGGGCTGTACGCCCTCGGGCAGGTGCTGGACCGGATTCGGTGATGGGGCGTGTGCAGGGCTGGCGGGGCGGGTAGGGCGTGGGTGGGCAGGCGCGCCAGATGAGCGCACGCGGGCAGGTCCTTGGGGCGGGGCCGTAAGGGCGGGGCGACACCCACGGCGCCCGCACCGCGGCGCGACAGCGGCGGCCGGGTCGGGCACGGCCGGGGAGGGAACTTGCCCCACCCGGGCCGTGCCGTCAGCCACTCGTCCCGTTCCGTGGCCCCGCTCCGCTTATCTGCCCCACCCGGTCCGGAACCGCCCCAAGGACCTGCCCGCGTGCGCCCATCTGGCACGCCCGCCCACCCACGCCCGACCCGTCGCCCTCCCCGCCCCGAAACGCCTTCCGACTCAGGCCGCCGGCTCGCCGTGGCCGATTATCCCCGCGTCGCTCCGCGCGGCCGGTGTCCGATGATGCTCCCCGACGCTCAGCGTATCCCCGTCCGCGAGTGGCGCCGTCGCCGCGGCCGACTCCGGCGCGAGGTCAGCGCGCGGCACCGCCGCGGGCAGAAGCGCGATCCGCAGCACCTCGTCCATCGAGGCCACGAACGTGAACGTCGTCCCCTCGCGCACCTCGGCCGGCACGTCGCGCAGGTCCTTCTCGTTCGCCTTCGGCAGGATCACCTCGCGCAGCCCCGCGCGGTACGCGGCGAGCACCTTCTCCTTCACCCCTCCGATCTCGAGCACCTTGCCGCGCAGCGTGACCTCGCCCGTCATCGCGAGGTCGCGGCGCACGGGGCGGCGCGAGAGCACGCTCGCGATCGCGAGCGTGATCGCGATCCCTGCGGAGGGGCCGTCCTTGGGCACCGCGCCCGCCGGGAAGTGCACGTGGATGTCGTGCTCGCGGAACGCCTTGTCGTCGACGCCGAGCGTCGCGGCGCGCGAGCGCACGTAGGAGAGCGCCGCGTCGACGCTCTCGCGCATCACGTCGCCGAGCTGGCCGGTGACGGTGAGCTTGCCCGTGCCCGGCATCCGGAGCGCCTCGATCGACATCAGGTCGCCGCCCGTGCTCGTCCACGCGAGCCCGGTCACCACGCCGACTTCCGCCTCGCGCTCGGCCGCCTCGACGGCGTAGCGCGGCGGGCCTAACACCTCCTCGACCGCCGCGTTGTCGAGCACCCACGCCGCGTCGTCGCCCTCGGCCTTGCGCCGCGCGCGCTTGCGCATGAGCGTCGCGAGGTTGCGCGAGAAGTTGCGGAGCCCCGCCTCGCGCGAGTAGCGGTTCGCGACGAACGAGAGGATCTCGTCGGTGAAGACGAGGTCGTGCTCGACCAGCCCGTGCTCCTCCAGCAGCTGCGGGATCGTGTAGCGCCACGCGATCTCGACCTTTTCCTCGACCGTGTAGCCCGCGATGCGGATGACCTCGAGCCGGTCGCGTAGCGGGCCCGGGATGTCGTACACGTTGTTGGCCGTGCAGATGAAGAGCACCTGCGACAGGTCGAACGGCAGGTTCAGGTAGTGGTCGACGAACGTCGAGTTCTGGTTCGGGTCGAGTACCTCGAGCATCGCCGCCGTCGGGTCGCCGGCCGGGCCGCCGCCGCTCATCTTGTCGATCTCGTCGATGAGGAACACCGGGTCCTTGACGCCGACGCGGCGCATCGCCTGGACGAGCAGCCCCGGCATCGACCCGACGTACGTGCGGCGGTGCCCGCGGATCTCGGCCTCGTCGCGCACGCCGCCGACCGAGATGCGGTAGAACTGCCGGCCGATCGCCTTCGCGATCACCTCGCCGAGCGACGTCTTCCCCGTCCCCGGCGGGCCCGCGAAGCAGAGGATCGGCCCCGCCGAGCGGCCGCCCTTGAGCTTGCGCACCGCGAGGTACTCGACGATGCGGTCCTTCGCCTCGGCGAGCCCGTAGTGCCGCTCGCCTAACGCATCCTCGACGACCTTGAGGTCGATCTCGGGCGGGTCCTCCGCGCCGTGCCACGGCAGCGAGAGCACCCAGTCGAGGTAGGTCCGCACGACCTGGTACTCGCTCGACGCGGTCGAGAGCATGCGCAGCCGCTCGACCTCGCGCCGCGCTTCCTGCGCGACCCGCTCGGGGAGGTCGGCGTCCTCGATGCGCTTGAGGATCTCCCCCGACTCCTTCTCGCCGGGGTCGGTCTCGCCGAGCTCGGTCTGGATCGCGCGCAACTGCTGGCGCAGGTAGAACTCGCGCTGGTGCTGCTCGATCTTGATCTCCGTCTGCTTCTTGACCTGTTCCATCACCTGCGCGCGCCCGACCTCGCGCTCCAGCCGCGAGAGGATGAAGCGCAGCCGGTCGGCGACCTCGAGCTTCTGCAGCACCTCGTCCTTGTCGGCGATGCGCAGGTTCATGTTCGTCGCCGCGAGGTCGGCGAACCGGCCCGGGTCGGAGACGTTCATCTTGAGGATCGCCGGCACCTCGTCGGGGATGCGCTCGACGAGCGTCGACAGCGTCTCGGCCGCGCTCACGACGCGGTTGACGAGCGCGTCGACGGCCGAGCGCGCGCCCTCGGCCGCCTCCCCGTCCGCCTCGTCGTCCCCGCCGTCGGGCTCGAGCACGTCGTACGCCGGGCGCACGCGCGCGATCGGGTACGGCGTCACCTGATCGATCGAGTCGATCGTGATGCGGCGCAGGCCCTGGAGCGTGATCTGGACCGTCTCGCCCGGCAGGTTGATGCGCTCGTGCACGCGCGCCGCGACGCCGACGCGGCCGAGGAAGCGCCCGTTGTCGATCGGCTCCTCGTGGTCGCCGTGCGCGACGACGAGCGCGACGATCTCGCCCGGCGCGTCGTGGGCGCGCAGCAGCGCGAGGTTCTCCGGCGCGCCCATCTGCACGGCGATCGTGCCGAGCGGGTAGACGATCGTCGAGCGCAGCGCCATGAGCGGCAGCGTCGGCGGCAGTTCGGAGTGGAGGATCTCGTCCTTGCGCTGAGAACGGGCCATGCGGACGGCGGGGCAGGGGCGGGAAGGTCGGGCGATGCGGGCGCCGGGCAGCGCGGTCGCTACCTCCGGGTGCTACCCGCACAATCTGTGTGCGAGCCGGGGGGACAAACAGGCGGGTCGAGCGCCGGCGTGCCGTAGGCGCCGACTACACCGCCCCGGTCGTCGCGGCGCGCCCGGCGTCGAACTGCCGCCGCGCCGCGTCGACGGCCGGCAGATGGTCCACCGTCCAGCGGTACAGCGCTCTGACCGGCGGCAGGAGCGTGCGCGCGAGCGGCGTGACCTGGTACTCGACGGCGACTGGCGAGACCGGGACGACGCGCCGGGTGACGAGCCCGTTCCGCTCGAGGCGGCGCAAGCTCTGGGTCAGCGCCTTCTGCGTCACGCCGCCGAGTCGGCGCTTGATCGCGTTGAAGCGCGCGGGCTGCTCGTCGAGGATGGTCAGAACCATCACCGACCAGCGGTCCGTGATCTGGTCGAGCAGGAGCCGGTGGGGGCAGTTCGGGTCGAGCGACTGCGACTCACATGCCGACATCGCGGTATCCCCGGGGCAACTTGGTGGCCGGTGGGTGCGTTCTTGCACCCAGGTATAGAAAAGATACTGTCCGACAGCGTCCGGACGAGCACCCCGCCTTCGTCGCGCCGACCACTTCCGCACTGACTCCGCCCATGACCATCACGCAGACTGCCCCGCCGCGCGGCCCGCACACGGACGTGCTCTTCCAGCCGTTCCGCCTCAAGTCGCTCGTCCTCGAGAACCGCATCGTGATGGCGCCGATGACGCGCGTGTTCTCGCCCGGCGGCGTGCCGGGGGAGAACGTGGCCGCGTACTACCGCCGACGCGCGGCGAGCGACGTCGGGCTGATCCTGTCCGAGGGGACCGTCGTCGACCGGCCGGCCGCGCGCAACGAGGGCGCGATCCCTGTGTTCCACGGCGACGCGGCGCTTGCCGGCTGGCAGCGCGTGGTCGACGGCGTGCACGCGGCGGGCGGCCGTATGGGCCCGCAGCTCTGGCACGTCGGCGCGGTGCCCGGCCAGTCCGGCTGGGAGCCGCCGGGCCCGGTCGAGAGTCCGTCCGGCCTCGTCGCCCCCGACACGCCGCGCGGGCGGGCGATGAGCGAGCAGGACGTGGCTGATACGATCGCGGCCTTCGGACGGGCGGCCGCCGACGCGCAACGGCTCGGCTTCGACGTGGTCGAGATCCACGGCGCGCACGGCTACCTCATCGACGAGTTCTTCTGGGCCGGCACCAACCGGCGCACCGACCGCTGGGGCGGCGCGACGCTGCCCGACCGCGCGCGGTTCGCGGTCGAGGTCGTCCGGGCCGTGCGGGCGGCGGTCGGCCCCGACTTCCCCGTGATCCTGCGCCTCAGCCAGTGGAAGCAGCAGGACTACAAGGCGCGGCTGGCCGACACGCCCGACGCGATGGCCGCGTGGCTCACGCCGCTCGTCGAGGCCGGGGCGGACGTGCTGCACTGCTCGCAGCGCCGCTTCTGGGAGCCGGAGTTTCCGGAACTCGACGGCGCCGACGGACTCAACTTCGCGGGGTGGGCGAAGAAGCTGACCGGCGCCGCGACGATCAGCGTCGGCTCGGTCGGGCTGTCGGGCGACTTCTTCAGCGCCTTCGGCGGCCAGGGCTCCACGCCGGTCGGGCTCGAGGCACTCGTCGAGCGCATGGAGCGCGGCGACTTCGACCTGATCGCGGTCGGCCGCGCGCTACTCGGCGACCCGCAGTGGGTGGCGAAGGTGCGCGCGGGCGACCGGGCGGGGCTGCTGGACTTCAGTCCGGCGGCGATGGGCGAGTTGGTCTGAGCGGCGCGTTCGGGTACGAGTGGGCGCGTCGCTCAACGTGCCCACTCGTACCCGGACGCGCCGAGCTCCGTCGAAGCGCTCGGGCTCGTAGTAACGAAGGCTCGCGGCGCTGTGCGGGCCGCGGCCCGCCGCCGAACAGGTCGAGGTTCCGCGCGGGTCGGCCGCGCTCTCGTTCACCGTTTCCACGGTCTGGAAGGGCAGGGCGATGGGCGGCAGCGCCACGCGGCGCCCCTGCGCGTCGTACTTGCCGTCCCAGGTCAACTCGGCCGTGCGCGTCCTCAGCAGTGGGGGAAAACGACGTGCGTACCGTAGCGCGTGGGGCGGAGCGGGTACAGCACGAGTGACGCGGCAGACGCACCGCCGGCGCTCGCGGTCGCTCGCGCGGCTGCTGCGTTGAGGATGCGACCAGCGACGCTTGCGGGCGCATCCAAGGCGACGCATGTTCTAGCTAACTCTAGCTAGAGAGGATGCGCGTGCCGCACGTCGGAATGTTCGCCGCCAAAACCCACCTCTCCGCCCTGGTCGAACAGGCGCTTGCAGGGGAGGAGATCATCCTGACCCGCCACGGCGAGCCCGTCGCCCGCATCGTGCCCTACGCGCCACCCACGCCGCCACCGCCGCGCGTGTTCGGCGCCTTCGCGCACCTCACGCCGCGGGACGCCGACTGGTCGGCCGTGACCGAGCCGATGTCCGAAGACGAACTCCGCCTCTGGGAAGGCGGGGACGACGACTTCATCCTGTGCGGCCCGGAGCCCGCGTGACCGCGCTCGCATGACGCAGCCTGCATGACTCGGCCGGCGATCCTGCTCGACACGCACGCGTTTCTGTGGCTCCTGCAAGCGCCCGAACGATTGAGCGCCGACGCGGCGGCGGCGATCCGCGGGGCGCAGCTGGTGTTCGTCAGCACCGCGACCGTGCTCGAAGCCGGCACCAAGTACCGGATCGGCAAGCTGCCGGTCGTCGCGCCACTCGTCGCCGCCGGATGGGCGGAGGTGCTGGAGCACGCCGGGGCGACACCCCTTGCGGTCTCGCTCGCAGACGCCGCGCTTGCCGGAGCCCACGCCAGCGCCCACCGCGACCCGTGGGACCGCCTCATCGCCGCGCAGGCCGTGCTTCGCACGCTCCCCGTCGTCTCGAACGACGCCGCCCTCGACACCTTCGACGTCGCCCGGATCTGGTGACCCGTTGCGCCGCTGCGCCGTGCGGCGGCGCGCGCGGTGGGCCGGCGCCGGTTGTAGAAGTGTAAGCGGCTCCGTAGTTTAGACCGACTTATGTTCGACGAGCTGACCGACAAACTCGAGCAGACCTTCGCCCGGCTCCGCGGCAAGGGGACGCTCACCGAGGCCGACATCAAGGAGGGGCTGCGCGAAGTCCGCCGCGTCCTCCTCGAGGCGGACGTCAACTTCCAACTCACGCGCGAGTTCCTCGAGCGCGTCGAGAAGGAAGCGATCGGCGTCATGCAGCTCAAGGGCGTCAACCCCGCCCAACAGATCGTCAAGATCGTCTACGACGAGCTGCGCAAGATGTTAGGCGAGCAGCGCGAGGGGTTGAAGCTGAGCACCATCCCGCCCACGGTCGTGATGATGGTCGGGCTGCAGGGCTCGGGGAAGACGACCACGGCGGGCAAGCTCGCGCGCAAGCTGAAGATGGAGGGGCGCCAGACGAGCCTCGTCGCCGGCGACGTCTACCGGCCGGCGGCGATCGACCAGCTCGAGACCGTCGGCCAGCAGGTCGGCGTCCCCGTCTACGCCAACCGCGACACGAAGGACGTCGTGCGCATCGCGCGCGAGGGGATCGAGCGCGCCAAGCGCGACCGCGACCGCGTCGTGATCGTCGACACCGCGGGCCGGCTGCAGATCGACGCCGAGCTGATGGACGAGCTCAAGCGCGTCAAGGCGGCCGTGCAGCCGACCGAGATCCTCTTCGTCGCCGACGGCATGACGGGGCAGGAGGCGGTGCGCATCGCCCAGGGCTTCGACGAGGCGTTAGGCGTCACCGGCGTGATCCTGACCAAGATGGACGGCGACGCGCGCGGCGGCGCGGCGCTCTCGATCTACGGCGTCATCAAAAAGCCGATCAAGTTCGTCGGCGTCGGCGAGAAGCTCGACGCGCTGGAGGACTTCCACCCCGACCGCATGGCCGGGCGGATCCTCCAGCAGGGCGACGTCCTCACGCTCGTCGAGAAGGCGCAGGCGGCCTTCGACGAGGACGAGGCGCGGCGGATGGAGAAGAAGGTCCGCAAGGAGGGCATGGACCTCGAGGACTTCCTCACCGCCATGAAGCAGATGCAGAAGCTCGGGCCGCTCGAGAACCTGCTCAAGCTGCTGCCGGGGGTGAACTCGGCCATGCTCAAGCAGATCAAGATCGACCCGAAGCGCATGAAGCACGTCGAGGCGATCATCCTCTCGATGACGCCGAAGGAGCGCAAGAAGCCGGACCTCATCAACGGCTCGCGGCGGCTGCGCGTCGCGAAGGGCTCGGGGCGGCCGGTGCAGGAGGTCAACGCCCTGCTCGAGCAGTTCCGCGGCATGCAGAAGATGATGAAGCAGATGACCGGGGGGCCGGGCGGGCGCCCGCCCAAGTTCCCCGGCGGGGGCGGCCTGCCGCCCCGCCTGCCGCACGGGCGGCGTTAGGGCAACTCCCTAGGCCGACCCGTTAGGCACCCGCCGGGTGCGCGCCGGAACCGCCGGCGCCGCGAGGAACCCGCGCGTCGCTCGACCCGCACCAACCCAGACAACCCATGGTCCGCATCCGCCTCCGCCGCGTCGGCCGCAAGAAGGCCCCCGCCTACCGCATCGTCGTCGCCGACAGCAAGAGCCCGCGCGACGGCAAGTTCATCGAGATCATCGGCCAGTACGCGCCGCGCTCGAGCGACGAGCAGAAGATCAACCTCGACGCCGCCCGGGCCGACTACTGGCTCTCGGTCGGCGCGCAGCCGTCCGATACGGTGCGCTCGATCCTCCGCCGCGCCGGCGTGCTCAAGGCGCGGCACGAGGCGCGTCTCGCCCGCGGTCGCGCCGCGAGCGCCGTCGCGCTCCCGGAAATCGCGGCCGCCGCGCCGACGCCCGCGCCCGAGGCGCCGGCCGCTCCGGCGGCGGATTCGCCGACCGCGGACCCGTCGCTCTCCGTGGAGGCGTGAGCGCGGCGGCGCCGCGGGACGACCTCGCGCTCGTCGGGATCGTGCGCCGCGCGCACGGCATCCGCGGCGAGCTCGCGGTCGAGACGTTCACCGACGCGCCGGACGCGGTCTTCGCGTCCGGCCGTCGCGTGTTCGGCGGGACGCCCGACGGGCGCGTGCTCACGGCCGACCGTCGCCCGGGCGGGCCGCCGCTCGCCCTCACGGTCCGCCGCGCGTCGCCTTTCAAGGAAGGGCTGATCGTCAGCTTCGACGAGATCGCCGACCGCACCGCCGCCGAGCCGTGGCGCGACCGCGCGCTCCTCGTGCCCTACGCCGAGCTGGCGCCGCCGGCCGAGGACGAAGTGTACCTGCACGAGCTGGTCGGCATGCGCGTCGTGCACCGCGACGGCACGCCGGTGGGCGAGGTCGTCGACCTGATGGAGCTGCCGCAGGGACTCGCGCTTGACGTGCGCCTCGTGGGCACGCCCGCGGGCGAGAAGCCGCGCACCGCGTACCTCCCCTACCGCCCCGAGATGGTGCTCGAGGTCGACGTCCCCGCGCGCACGATCACGGTCGACCCACCGGAGGGGCTGTTCGAGTGAGCGGGGCGGGTGCGGGGGCGAGCGTGACGCCGTCGCACGTCATCCTGAGCGCAGCGAAGGATCTTGCGTCCTCGCCGGGGGGGGCGTGCCGGCCGCGCCGGCGTCGGCCCGACGGCTCACGACTCCCCGGGCCGCACGCAAGATCCTTCGCTGCGCTCAGGATGACGCGTTCTGGATGACGCCGGAATGACACCGGACGCGCGCGCGCCGCTGCGGGTGAACGTCGTCACGATCTTCCCGCAGTTCTTCGAGACGCCGTTAGGCATGAGCATCCCGGCCCGCGCGCGGGCGGCCGGGAGCGTCGAGTACCGCCTCGTCGACCTGCGCGACTTCACGCACGACCGCCACCGCTCGGTCGACGACTACGCGTACGGCGGCGGCCCGGGGATGGTCATGCGCCCCGGCCCGTTCTTCGAGGCCGTCGCGCACCTCGGCGCCCGCGCGCCGATCGTCCTCCTCTCGCCGCGCGGAAGGCGGTTCGCCCAGGAGGACGCGCTGCGCTACGCGGCGGGCGAGGAGCTGACCCTCCTCTGCGGTCACTACAAGGACGTCGACCAGCGGGTCGCCGACCACCTCGCCACGGAGGAGCTCTCGCTCGGCGACTTCGTCTTGAGCGGCGGGGAGCCCGCCGCGCTCGCGGTGATCGACGCGGTCGTGCGGCTGCTCCCGGGGGCAATGTCCGACCACGACTCGGCCTACGGCGACTCGTTCTACGGCCGGGGGTTGTCGGCGCCGAGCTACACGCGGCCGCCGGAGTACGCGGGGCACGCGGTGCCGCCGGTGTTGCTCTCGGGCGACCACGCGAAGATCGCCGAGTGGCGGGAGTGGGAGGGGCGCCGGCTCACGGCGCGGCGCGACGGGGCGCCCGAGCCCGTGCCCGAGCCGGTAACCCGGAAGCGGCGGCGCTGACGGCGCTCGACGACGCGCGACGCGCGTGCACGGCCGGCGACGGACCGTGGCTAGACCCTGACGCCGCAAGCGATTACGTTGCGGGTTCCCCAAACACCGCACCCCCGCGCGGGCGCGGCCGTTGTCTGGCTTCACGTCGCGGCCCCGAGCCCGGAGATCGTCTATGCACCCGTTCATCGAGACCCAGAAGGAATGGCTTCGTAACGTCCCCCCGTTCCGCGCCGGCGACACCGTGCGCGTGAATGTCCGCGTCAAGGAGGGCGAAAAGGAGCGCCTGCAGGCCTTCGAAGGCGTGTGCATCGCGCGGCGTGGGAGCGGGGTGAGCGCGACGTTCACCGTCCGCAAGATCTCGAACGGCGTCGGCGTCGAGCGCATCTTCCCCGTGCACAGCCCGATGCTCGGCGACGTCACCGTCGTCCGCCGCGGGCTCGTGCGCCGCGCCAAGCTCTACTACCTGCGGAACGTGACCGGCAAGGCCGCGCGCATCCGCGAGCGCAAGGTCGTCAAGGGACAGCGCGCCGGTTCGGTCGCCAGTGCCGCCGCGGCCCAGCCCACGGAGCCGCAGACGTCGCAGTCCTGATGGCGGCACGCGCCGCCCGGCACGGTCCCGCGCGGACGCCGGGCGGGCTGCGCTGGAGCGAACTCGAGCGCACGCTGCAGCGGACCTACGGGCCGCTCCTGGCGGCGGTCGATGAGGTCGGACGGGGCCCCCTGGCGGGCCCCGTCGTCGTCTGCGCCCTCGTCATGCCGCCCGACGCGCCCGAGGTGCCGGGCGTGGACGACTCGAAGAAGCTCGCGCCCGAGGCGCGCGCCGGCGCGGCGGCCGCGGTGCGCGCGGCGGCGGTCGCGTACGCCCTCGGCGCGGCCTCCGCACGCGAGGTCGACGCGCTCAACGTCTACCACGCCACCGTGCTCGCGATGCGCCGCGCGCTCGCCGGCCTCGCGCGCCGGCTCGGGCGCGCGCCCGACCACGTGCTCGTCGACGGCAAACCCCTGCGCACGTTAGGCACGCCGCACACCGCGGTCGTCGGCGGCGACGCGCGGTGCTACGCGGTCGCGTGCGCGTCGGTCGTCGCGAAGGTCACGCGCGACCGGCTGATGCGCGCGCTCGCCGCCCGACACGGCGCGTACGCGTGGGAGCGCAACGCGGGCTACCCGACGCCCGCGCACCGCGCCGCCGTGGCGGCGTTCGGCCCGACGGCGCACCACCGGCGGAGCTTCCTCGCGGCGCGGCCGGCGCCGTAGCCGGCCCGCCGCGCGTCGCCCATACGCGTCGCAGGTACACGCCACGCGCGCGTCGCGCGCGTGCGTGTAGCGCGGACGACGCGCGGCGTAGCCGGCGTGCTACGCGCGACCGCGTAAACGTTAGGCGCTGCAGCGTTCCCGCCGCGCTTTCGTGACGCGCGGCGGTCGCGCGCGGCGGATTTCGTCGCGCCGACTGCCGCACGTGACGTCCATCACACGGCCGGGTCGGTCCTGGCCGTACGTTCGCGTAGTGCTGGTACGGCGCACGCGGCACCGAGGCCGCGCCCGCCCGACCCGCCTCACCGAGGACACTCGATGCATCGTTCCCTGCTCGCCGCCGCGGTCGTGTTCGGCGCGGCCACCACCAGCGCCTGCGCGACGAAGGGCTACGTCAACCGTCAGGTCGAGGGGGCCGTGAGCGCCGAACGTCTGGCGCGCGCGAACGGCGACAGCGCGAACGCGCGCGACATCGCCGCCGTGCGCACCGACGTGCAGGGGCTGCGCGGCGAGCTGCAGACCCTCCGCACCGAGTTCGGCGCCCGCATCACCGCGATGGAAGGCTCCGTGAAGTTCGCCCTCCCGGTGCACTTCGCCTACGACAACGCCGCCGTTCGCAGCGAGGACGAGGCCGCGCTCGCGCGCTTCTCGTCGGTCGTGCAGAAGTACTACGGCGGGTCGGCGGTCACGATCGAGGGCTTCGCCGACAACGCAGGCTCGACGCGCTACAACCTCGGCCTCTCGCAGCGACGCGCCGACGCGGTGCGCGACTACCTCGTCGGCCACGGGCTGCAGCAGGCGCAGCTCAAGACCGTCGGCTACGGCAAGGCGCGCCAGGTCACGCCGGGCGCCGCCGGCGACGCGCCGGGCGCGGAGCTCAACCGCCGCGTCACCTTCGTCGTCGAAACGTCGGGCGCGTCGACCGTGACGGCGATGGCGCAGTAAGCCTGTCATCTGTCGTTCGCTCGTGTCGCCGCCGAGCCCGCCGTTCAGGCGGGCTCGGCGCGCGACTTGAAGGGAGGGGGGAAGGGCGTACCCGAACGCGCTACTTTCCCCCGCCATGTCAGAGTCCCCTGCCAGCGCGCCGCCGTCGAGCGCCCCTCGCACCCGCGGCCGTCCCGCGCCCGGCGCGTCGACCTTCCCGCCAATCGTCGTCGATGCCGTGACCCCCGCCGTCGACGGCGGGCGCTTCGCGGCCAAGCGCCTCGTCGGCGACACGGTCGTCGTCTCCGCGAATGCGTTCAAGGACGGGCACGACAAGCTGCGCGCCCGCGTCCGCTACCGCGGCCCGCACGACGGCACCGAGTGGCGCACGGCGCCGATGCGCTACGACGACGCGACGGACCGCTGGGCCGGCGCGTTCACCGTCGACGCGATCGGCACGTGGTGCTTCACCGTCGAGGCGTGGACCGACACGTTCGAGACCTGGCGCTCGGGGCTGCAGAAGAAGTACGACGCGGGGCAGGACGTCGGGCTCGAGCTGACCGAGGGGAGCCGGATGATC
The DNA here is from genome assembly GCA_019973575.1 of Gemmatimonadetes bacterium T265. Taxonomy (NCBI): domain Bacteria; kingdom Pseudomonadati; phylum Gemmatimonadota; species Gemmatimonadetes bacterium T265. The sequence goes on along the minus strand of BPUI01000001.1, from coordinate 339,869 downwards.
GACGCGGCCGCCCGCCGCACCCGCTTCGGCGCGGGCCGCCGCTCGCTCGAAGCCGGCGCCCGCACGCTCGGCGACGCCTCCGCCGACATGCAGGCACGCGTGGCCGCCGCCCTCGCGCCCGAGCTGCGCGCGGCGATGGCCGAATACGCGCCGCCCGCGGACCTCACCGCCTACGCGCGCGAGTTGCCGCTGCTCGTCGAGCGCGAGCGCGCCGGCTTCGCCGCGTGGTACGAGTTCTTCCCCCGCTCGGCGACCAACGATCCCGCGGTCCACGGCACCTTCCGCCAGGCCGAGGAGATGCTCCCGCGCATCGCCGCGCTCGGCTTCGACGTCGTCTACCTGCCGCCGATCCACCCGATCGGGGTCACGTTCCGCAAGGGCAGGAACAACACGCTCGACGCCGGGCCCGACGACGTCGGCAGCCCGTGGGCGATCGGCGGGGAGGCGGGCGGCCACACCGCCGTGCACCCGCAGTTAGGCACGATCGAGGACTTCGACCACTTCGTCGCGCGCGCCGCGGAGCTGGGGCTTGAGGTGGCGCTCGACTACGCGCTGCAGTGCTCGCCCGACCACCCGTGGGTGAAGGAGCACCCGGAGTGGTTCCGCGCGCGGGCCGACGGCACGATCGCCTACGCGGAGAACCCGCCGAAGAAGTACCAGGACATCTACCCGCTCGACTTCTGGACGTCGGACCGCGAGGGGCTGTGGAACGCCTGCCGCGACGCGCTCCTCTTCTGGGCCGAGCACGGCGTGCGCACGTTCCGCGTCGACAACCCGCACACCAAGCCGTTCGCCTTCTGGGAGTGGGTGATCGGCGAGGTGCGGCGCACTTATCCGGACGCCGTGTTCCTGAGCGAGGCGTTCACCCGGCCTAACAAGCTGCTCCACCTGGCGAAGATCGGCTTCTCGCAGTCGTACGGCTACTTCACCTGGAAGACCGAGAAGTGGCAGATCGAGCAGTGGCTCGCGGAGTTCCTCGCGCCCGAGGTGACGGAGTACCACCGCGGGAACCTCTTCCCGAACACGCCCGACATCCTGCACGAGTCGCTCGTCGAGGGCGGGCGGCCGATGTTCCGGCAGCGGCTGGTGTTGGCGGGGACGTTGAGCCCCGTGTGGGGGATGTACAGCGGCTTCGAGCTGTGCGAGAACGTCCCCGTGCGGCCGGGGAGCGAGGAGTACCTCGACAGCGAGAAGTACCAGATCCGCGTGCGCGACTACGCGCGGCCGGGCAACCTCGACTTCGACATCCTGCGGCTGAACGGCATCCGCCGCGCCGAGCCCGCGCTGCAGCGGCAGGACAACCTCACGTTCCACCCGATCAGCGACGACCGGATGCTCTTCTTGCGCAAGGCGGGGCGCGAGGGCGTGGACGCGGACATCCTCGTCGCGGTGAACCTCGACCCGCACGTGACCCGCTTCGCGTGGGTGGACGTGCCGATCGGGGCCATGAACATCGGACCCGACGAGCCGTACGAGGTCGAGGACCTGCTCACCGGCGCGCGGTACACGTGGCGCGGCGCGCGGAACTTCGTGCGGCTCGACCCGCACTACGAGCCGGCGCACGTGCTGCGCGTGGCGCCGCGCACGCCGCGGTACCGGCCGCCCGCGATGGGCGTAGACATGGACGTGCACGGGCACCACGTGCCGGACCCGTCGCCGACGGCAGCCGTCGGGTCGACGCCGGTGGCGTGAGCGGGGGCCCGGGGCGGCGCACGTCGCGCCCCGAGCGTAGGATGTCGCGGCTCGCACTTCGGGGTGGAGAACCGGGGATGCGCGCCGCGGCGTGTCATCCTGACCCGGAGCGCAGCGGAGGGGAAGGATCGCTCTCCCCGGCGACGGCACCGCGGTTCGTCGGCCGGCACAACGATCCTTCGCTGCGCTCAGGATGACAGACTCCGCCCCAACTTCCGTCCTCGCACACCCGCACGACATGCCTCCCGAAGCCGCCCCGCCCGCCGACGTCAACGCCGACCCGCTCTGGTACAAGGACGCCATCATCTACCAGCTGCACGTCAAGGCCTACCGCGACGGCAACGGCGACGGCTACGGCGACTTCCGCGGCCTGCTGGACAAGCTCGACTACGTGCAGTCGTTAGGCGTCGACACGCTCTGGCTGCTGCCGTTCTACCCGTCGCCGCTGCGCGACGACGGGTACGACATCGCCGACTACAAGGGCGTCCACCCGCAGTACGGCACGATCGACGACTTCAAGGCGTTCCTCGACGCGGCGCACGCGCGCGGGCTGCGCGTGATCACGGAGCTCGTCATCAACCACACGAGCGACCAGCACCCGTGGTTCCAGCGCGCGCGCGCCGCCCCGAAGGGGAGCCCGGAGCGCGACTGGTACGTGTGGAGCGACGACCCGAACAAGTACGCCGGCACGCGCATCATCTTCACCGACACCGAGACCAGCAACTGGACCTGGGACCCGGCGGCGCAGCAGTTCTTCTGGCACCGGTTCTTCTCGCACCAGCCCGACCTCAACTTCGACAACCCCGAGGTGCTCGAGGCGGTCGTCGACGTGATGCGCTTCTGGCTCGACATGGGCGTCGACGGGCTGCGGCTCGACGCGATCCCGTACCTCATCGAGCGCGACGGGACGAACTGCGAGAACCTGCCCGAGACGCACGTCGTGCTGAAGAAGCTGCGCGCGGCGATGGACGCCGAGTACACCGGGCGCGTGTTCCTCGCCGAGGCGAACCAGTGGCCGCCGGACGTGCGGCCGTACTTCGGCGACGGCGACGAGTGCCACATGGCGTTCCACTTCCCCGTGATGCCCCGCATGTACATGGCGGTGGCGCGCGAGGACCGCACGCCGATCGTCGAGATCATGGCGCGCACGCCCGAGATCCCGCCCGAGTGCCAGTGGGCGATCTTCCTGCGCAACCACGACGAGCTCACGCTCGAGATGGTGACCGACGACGAGCGCGACTACATGTACCGCGAGTACGCGAAGGACCCGCGGATGCGCATCAACGTCGGCATCCGGCGCCGGCTCGCGCCGCTCATGGGCAACGACCGCCGCAAGGTCGAGCTGCTCAACGTGCTGCTCTTCTCGCTCCCGGGCACGCCGGTCATGTACTACGGCGACGAAATCGGGATGGGCGACAACGTCTACCTGGGCGACCGCAACGGCGTGCGCACGCCGATGCAGTGGAACGGGAGCTGGAACTCGGGCTTCTCGGAGGCCGACGCGGCGGCGCTCTACAGCCCGCTCATCATCGACCCGCCCTACGGCTACACGGGCGTGAACGTGACGGCGCAGGAGCGCACCGTGGCGAGCCCGCTGCGCTGGACGCGGCAGGTGATCGCGGCGCGCAAGCGGTCCAAGGCGTTCGGGCGCGGGACGATCGAGTTCCTGCACCCCGAGAACCGCCGCGTCCTGGCCTTCCTGCGCGAGTACGAGGGCGACACGATCCTCATCGCGTGCAACCTGGCACGGAGCACCGAGTTCGCCGAGTTGGAGCTGCAGCGCTTCGCAGGGCGCTCGCTCGTCGACCTGTGGAGCGGGCGGGCGTTCCCGGCGATCGCGGCGGACCGGCCGTACATGCTGACGTTCGCGTCGTACGGGTACTACGCGTTCCGGATCGCGAACCCGGCGGGGGCGGCGTGAGCGCCGCGCCCCCGCCTAACGCCACCGGACTCGCCGTCCCGGCGGACCGACTCGCCGCGTACCTCGCGGGGCGCCGCTGGTCGGGCGCGCGCGGCGGCGAGTTGCACGTGCTCGGCGGCGGGAGCGCGGGCGTGGTCTTCCACGAGCCGTCGGTGCAGCTGTTCGTGGAACGCGTGCGGGTCGACGGCGGCGCGCCGTACGAGTTGCTCATGCCGCTCGTCGTCCGGCCGGTCACGCACGCGGATGTCCCGCCCGCGGCCGACCGCCTCGCCGACGACGGCGGGACGGCGGTGTTCGACGCGACGTTCGACGCGGAGTTCCGCCTGCGGCTGCTCGACGCGCTGCGGGGTGCGGCCGCGTTCGCGGGCGACGCCGTCGTCGCCCGCGCGCCCGATCCGGATGCGATCCCGTCGGTCCGGACGTCGCGCGTCGGCACGGTCGAGCAGAGCAACACGTCGATCGTGTACGACGGCGCGATCATCCTGAAGCTGTTCCGCCGCGTCGAAGTCGGGGAGAACCCGGACGTCGAGATCGGCCGCTTCCTCACCGAGCGCGGCTTCGCACACGTGCCGCGGCTGTACGGGACCGTCACCCTCCGCCGCGCCGGTGGGGAGGCGACGATCGCGATGGCGCAGGCGCTCGTGCCGGGCGCGGAGGACGCGTGGGCGTACGCGGTGCGCGCCGCCGGCGACGCGTTAGGCGGGCGGGCGGACGCGGCGGCGTACGCGGCCGAGGCGGGGCGGCTCGGCGCGGTGACGCGCGCGCTGCACGACGCGCTGGCGGGCGACGCCGCGCACGCCGACTTCGCCCCCGAGCCGGCGCGCCTCGACGACGTGCGCCGGTGGGCGGCCGGCGCGCACGCCGCGTACGACGCGATGCACGTCGCCGCCGACGCGGCCGGCACGCGCCTCCCCGGGGCGGTGCTCGACCGGGCGGGTGCGCTCGCGCCGGTCGACGCGGCCGCGGCGGAGGCGGGCGACGACGCCGGCACGGCCATCCGGCACCACGGCGACTACCACCTCGGGCAGGTGCTCCGCGCCGCCGACGGCCGGCTGTTCGTCGTCGACTTCGAGGGCGAGCCCGCGCGGCCGCTCGCCGAGCGGCGCCGCAAGCACTCGCCGCTGCGGGACGTCGCGGGGATGCTGCGATCGTTCGCGTACGCGGCGGCGTTCGCGGCGCGCGAGCGGGCGACGGACGCCGCGCATGGTGCCGCGTGGGAGCGCGCCGCGCGCGACGCCTTCGTCGCGGCCTACTTCGGGCCCGGTCCCGCACCCTACCTTCCTCGGGCCCGGGCGCACGCGGACGCGCTGGTCCGGCTCTTCGAACTCGAAAAGTTGTTCTACGAATTGCGCTACGAACTCCAGAACCGCCCCGACTGGGTCGGGATCCCGCTCGCCGGCCTCGCGCGGCTCGCCGCGCCCGCTCTCTAATGCGCGTCTGGCCCGGCCAACCCTTCCCGCTCGGCGCGAGCTGGGACGGCGGCGGCGTCAACTTCGCGATCTTCTCCGAGAACGCCACCGGCGTCGACCTCTGCCTCTTCGACGCGCCCGACGACGCGCGCGAGCGGCTGCGCATCCCGATGCGCGAGCGGAGCGACCAGGTGTGGCACTGCTACCTGCCTGACGTGCGCCCGGGGCAGCTCTACGGCTACCGCGTGCACGGGCCCTACGCGCCGGCCCAGGGGGACCGCTTCAACCCCGCCAAGCTGCTCATCGACCCGTACGCGAAGGCGGTGAGCAACGCGATCCGGTGGAGCGACGCGCTGTTCGCCTACAAGGTCGGCGACCCGCGGCTCGACCTCACCCTCGACCCCGAGGACGAGACGTCGGGCGCGGTGAAGTGCGTCGTCGTCGACGACTCGTTCACCTGGGGCGACGACCGGCCGCCGCGCACGCCGTGGAACCGCACCGTGATCTACGAGGCGCACGTCCGGGGGATGACGGTCGCGCACCCCGACGTCGACCCCAAGCTCCGCGGCACCTACCTCGGCCTCGTCACCGACCCGATCCTCGACCACCTGCAGTCGTTAGGCGTGACCGCGGTCGAGCTGCTGCCGGTCCACCAGTTCGTCGACGAGCGCCACCTGGCCCAGAAGGGGCTCACCAACTACTGGGGCTACAGCTCGATCGCCTTCCTCGCGCCCGACATCCGCTACGCGACCGAGGGGGCGCTCCGCGGGCGGCAGGTCTACGAGTTCAAGACGATGGTGAAGAAGCTGCACGCGGCGGGGATCGAGGTGATCCTCGACGTCGTGTACAACCACACGGGGGAGGGGAACCACCTCGGGCCGACGCTCTCGCTGCGCGGCGTCGACAACCGCGCGTACTACCGCCTCGTGCCGGGCGACGAGCGCTTCTACGTCGACTTCACCGGCACGGGCAACACGCTCGACGTGAGGCACCCGCGGACGATCCAGCTCGTCATGGACTCGCTCCGCTACTGGGTGACCGAGATGCACGTCGACGGCTTCCGCTTCGACCTCGCGCCGGTGCTCGCGCGCGAGAAGTTCGAGGTGAGCCGGTTCGCGGCGTTCTTCGGCATCATCCACCAGGACCCGGTGCTGAGCCGCGTGAAGCTGATCGCCGAGCCGTGGGACGTCGGGCCGGGCGGCTACCAGGCCGGGAACTTCCCGGTGGGCTGGGCGGAGTGGAACGCGCAGTACCGCGACTGCGTGCGTCGCTTCTGGCGCGGCGACCAGGGCGTCGTGCCCGAGCTGGCGAGCCGCCTGTCGGGGTCGAGCGACGTGTACGCGTGGAGCGACCGCGCGGCCTACGCGAGCATCAACTTCGTCACCGCGCACGACGGCTACACGCTGCGCGACCTCGTCAGCTACGAGCAGAAGCACAACGAGGCGAACGGCGAGGGGAACCGCGACGGCCACGACGACAACCTCTCGCGCAACTGGGGCGTCGAGGGCGAGACCGACAAGCCGGCCGTGCTCGCGCGGCGGCGGCGGGCGGTCCGCAACTACATCGCCACGCTCGCCTTCTCGCAGGGCGTCCCGATGCTCGCGCACGGCGACGAGATCGGGCGCACGCAGGGCGGGAACAACAACGCGTACGCGCAGGACAACGCGACGTCGTGGGTCGACTGGGACCTGGCGCCGTGGCAGGAGGAGCTGCGCGACTTCACGCGGCGCGTGATCGCGATCCGGCACGCCAACCCGGTACTCCGCCGCCGCAGCTTCTTCCGCGGGCGGCCCGTCGGCGCCGCCGGGGCGAAGGACCTCGCGTGGCTCCGCCCCGATGGCTCCGAGATGACGCAGCACGACTGGAACGACCGGTCGCGCCGCACGCTCGGCATGCTCATTAACGGCGACGCGGCCGACGAGACCGACGACCGCGGGCGCCCGGTGAAGGGCGACACGATGCTGCTGATCCTCAACGGCGGCTACGACCCGGTCCGCTTCACCCTCCCGGTGGTCGCGGGCGCGCCGCCGTTAGGCGGCGCGCACGACGGGCACGGGAGCGGGTGGGCGACGCTGCTCGACACGGCGAACGACGACGCGCGCGGCGAGATCACGGGGAAGACGCTCCGCGTGCAGGGCTTCTCGCTCGTGCTGCTCCGCTACGGCTCGGAGCGGCGGCTCGCGCTCGCGGCCGGGGACCCGGAGGAGGCCGCGTTCGTGAACACGATCGCCGTCAGCGGCCGCGGCGCGTTCACCGGCGGCTCCGGCCCGGCGCGCGACGTCGACGAGGCCCACCCCGAGGCGCACGAGCCGATCGAGCCCGCGTCGGCCGGCGTGCCCCGGACGACGCCCGGCGTGCCGCTCGCCGCACAGCCGACGACGGTCGGGCCGAAGCGGCCGTCGGAGTACGTCCCGCCGGAGGCGCGCCAGAACGGCGCGGCCGACGAGAGCGACGGCGCCGACGCGCGCGCCGAACCCGAGCCCGAGAACGAGCCGTGAGCGCAGACGAGATCCGGACTTCCGAGGCCACGCCCGCCGCCGCGCAGACCCCGATCGCGGTCGCGGCCCCGCACGCCTCGCCCTACGAGGTCGCGCGCCTCACGGCGGGGCGGCTGGCCGAACCGCACGCGCTGCTCGGGGCGCACCCGGCGGAGGTCGACGGGCTGGCGGGCGTCGTCGTGCGCGCGTGGCACCCCGAGGCGGTGCGGGCCGAGTGCGTGCTGCCGCCCCAGCAGGGAGACGTCGCGGCGACGTTGGAGCTGCGGCGCGAGGCGCCGGGCTTCTTCGCGGCGTTCCTGCCGGGCGAGACGCTGCCGCTCCGCTACCGGCTCCGCTTCCACTTCCCGGACGGCGCGGCGTGGACGACCGACGACGCGTACCGCTTCCTGCCGACGTTAGGCGACGTCGACCTCTACCTCATCGGCGAGGGCACGCACCGGCGGCTCTGGACCGTGCTCGGCGCGCACCCGCGCGCCGTCGACGGCACGGCGGGGGTCGCGTTCGCGGTCTGGGCGCCCAACGCGCAGCGGGTGAGCGTCGTCGGCGACTTCTGCCGCTGGGACGGCCGCCGCTACCCGATGCGCCGCCTCGGCTCGGCGGGCGTGTGGGAGCTGTTCGTCCCCGGCCTCGCGGCCGGCGCGCGCTACGAGTACGAGCTGATCACGCGCGAGGGCGCGCTCCGGCGGAAGACGGACCCGCTCGCCTTCAAGATGGAGCAGGCGCCGGGGACGGCGAGCCTCGTCGTCGACAGCGAGGCGTACGCCTGGGGCGACGCCTCGTGGCTGGCCGCGCGCCCGTCGCGCGAGCCGCTGCGCGAGGCGATGGCGATCTACGAGGTCCACCTCGGCTCGTGGATGCGCGACCCGCGTGACCCGGAGCGGCTGCTGACGTACCGCGAGCTCGCGCCCCGGTTGGCCGAGCACGCCCGCGCGTACGGCTTCACGCACGTCGAGCTGCTGCCGGTCGCGGAGCACCCGTTCTACGGGTCGTGGGGCTACCAGGTCACGGGCTTCTACGCGCCGACGTCGCGCTACGGCACGCCCGACGACTTCCGCTTCCTCGTCGACACGCTGCACCAGGTGGGCGTGGGCGTGATCGTCGACTGGGTGCCGGCGCACTTCCCCAAGGACGACCACGCGCTCCGCCGCTTCGACGGCACCGCGCTCTACGAGCACGCCGACCCGCGCCTCGGCGAGCACCCCGACTGGGGCACGCTGATCTTCAACTACGGGCGGCACGAGGTGCGCAACTTCCTGCTCGCCAACGCGCTCTACTGGCTGCAGGAGTTCCACGTCGACGGGCTGCGCGTCGACGCGGTGGCGAGCATGCTCTACCTCGACTACTCGCGCCAGGCCGGGCAGTGGCTGCCCAACCGGTACGGCGGGCGGGAGAACCTCGAGGCGATCGACTTCCTCCGCGCGGTGAACACGGCGGTCGCGGAGGAGTGCCCGGGGTGCTTCACCGTGGCCGAGGAGAGCACGGCGTGGCCGGCGGTGACGAAGCCCGCGCGCGAGGGCGGGCTCGGGTTCACGTTCAAGTGGAACATGGGGTGGATGCACGACACCCTGGAGTACTTCGCCGAGGACCCGCTCTACCGCCGGTACCACCACGACCGGCTGACGTTCGCGATGATGTACGAGTACGGCGAGCACTTCATCATGCCGCTGTCGCACGACGAGGTCGTGCACCTCAAGGGCTCGCTGTTGCACAAGATGCCGGGCGACCCGTGGCGGCGGCTCGCGAACCTGCGGCTGCTGCTCGCCTACCAGTACACGCGGCCGGGCAAGAAGCTGCTCTTCATGGGGACCGAGCTCGCGCCGTGGGGCGAGTGGAACCACGACGCGGGGCTGGACTGGGCGTCGGGCGCGGCGGAGCCGCGGGCCGCGTTCGGGCGGTTCGTGCGGGCGTTAGGCGCACTCTACGGGGCGGAGGGCGCGTTCTGGCGGCTCGACCACGAGCCGTGGGGGTTCACGTGGGTCGACGTGAACGACCGCGACCAGAGCGTGGTGAGCTACGTGCGCCGCGGCGGGGCGGGGGACGCGACGGCGCTCGTCGTGCTCAACCTCACGCCGGTGGTCCGCCCGGGGTACCGCGTCGGCGCGCCGGTCGCGGGCACCTGGCGCCGCGCGCTGACGAGCGACGACGCCGCGTTCGGCGGGAGCGGGTTCGGCGCGGCGGCGGAGGTCGCGACCGAGGCGGCGCCGTACCACGGGCACGCGCAGAGCGTGCGCCTCGACCTGCCGCCGCTGGGCGCGGTCGTCTACCTGGCGCCGGCCGCCCCGGAAGACCCGCCGGCGGCGGACGCCGTAGCAGCGGAAGCTTCGGCGGCGGACGCTCCCGCGGCGGACGCTCCCGCGGCGGACGCTCCCGTCACCGGTGCCCCGGCCGCCTCCCGCGCCGCGGGAACGACGGCCGCCGTGGACGCTCCCGTGGCGGACGCCCCTGCGGCCGACCCGGCGGCGCCCGCGACGGCGGCGGATGGCTGAGGCGCTCTCGCTGCGCGCGCTGGCCGCGTACGCCGGCGTGCTGCCGGGGTACACGGCGATGGACGGGCAGTACCGCGCGGCGACGGACGCCGCGCGCGAACGGATCCTCGACGCGTTAGGCCACGCCGCCGGCGACGCGCGCGCCGCCCGCCGGACGCTCGCCGGCCTGTTGGAGGCGGCGCGCGTGCGGCTCCTCGCCCCCACGCGGGTCGTCGCGGCGGGCGCGGAAGCGGGCGCCGTGCGCCTGCACCTGGCGGGCGCGCCGTGCCGGACCGTCGACTGGCACCTCACCCTCGCGCTCGAGGACGGGACGACGCACGAGGCGCACGGCCGCGCCCCGGTCGAGGCGCGCCGCGCGCGGCTCGGCGTCGTCGCGCTCGAGCTGCCGGCCGACCCGCCGCTCGGCTACCACACGCTCACGGCGCGCGCGGCCGGGCCCGGGGTCGACCGCGAGGACGTGCAGCGCCTGATCGTCGTGCCGGGGCGCTGTGCGTCGCCGGCGGCGGTGTTGGGCGGCGAACGCGTCGCGGGCGTCACCGCGAGCCTGTACGCCGTGCGGAGCGCGCGCAACTGGGGCGCGGGCGACCTCACCGACCTCGGCGCGCTCGTCGACCTCGCGGCCGATCACGGCGGCGCCTTCGTCGGCGTGAACCCGCTGCACGCGCTGCGCACGTCGGGCGACGAGCCGAGCCCGTACGGGCCGGTGAGCCGCGTGTACCGGCACCTCCTCTACCTCGACGTCGACGCGGTGCCCGAGCTCGCCGGCGACGCGGCGGCGCGCGCGCTCCGCGACGCGCCGGCGCTTGCCGCGGCGTTAGGCGCGCTGCGCGCCGCCGACCGCGTCGGCCACGCCGCGGTGCTCGCCGCGCAGCGGCCCGTGCTCGAGGCCCTGCACCGCGCGTTCCGCCGCCTCCCCGCCGGGCACGCGCGCCGGCGCGCGTACGACGCGTACGCGGCCGACCAGGGCGACGCGCTCGACCGGTACGCGACGTTCCAGGCGCTCGACGAGCGCTTCCGCGGCGGCGAGGTCCGCTGGTGGCGCGAGTGGCCGGCCGAGCTGCGCGACGCCGACCCCGCCGCGGTGCGCGCGTTCGCCGCGGACCACGCGGAGGCGGTCGACTTCCACCGCTGGGCGCAGTTCGAGCTCGACGCCCAGCTCGCCGGCGCCGCGGCGCGGGCGCGCGGGCGCGGGATGCCGGTCGGGCTGTACCAGGACCTCGCGGTCGGTGCCTCGCCGGCCGGCGGCGACGTCTGGGCCGACCAGGCGCTCTTCGTCACCGGCGTCTCGCTCGGCGCGCCGCCCGACGCGTTAGGCCCCGACGGGCAGAACTGGGGGCTCCCGCCGATGGACCCGCGCCGGCTCGCCGCCGCGGGCTACGCGCCGTGGACGCGGCTCGTGCGGAGCGCGATGCGGCACGCGGGGGCGCTGCGGATCGACCACGCGATCGGGCTCTTCCGGCAGTTCTGGATCCCCGCAGGGAGCACCGGGCGGGACGGCGCCTACGTCCGCATGCCCGCCGACGATCTGTTAGGCATCCTCGCGCTCGAGAGCGCGCGCGCGAACGGCGGCGCGGGCGCGCTCGTCGTCGGCGAGGATCTCGGCACGGTGCCGCCGGAGGTCGGGCCGGGACTCGCGCGCTGGGGGGTGCTGTCGAGCAAGGTGCTCTACTTCGAGCGCGGCGACGGCGGGTCGTTCGTACCGCCGCGCACGTACGCGCGCACGGCGCTCGCGACCGTGAACACGCACGACCTCGCGACGCTCGCGGGGTGGTGGCAGGGGCGGGACGTCGCGCTCCGCCGCGAGCTCGACCTGCTCGCGACCGACGAGGAGGCGGACGCCGCGTACGCGGAGCGCGCGGGGGAGCGCGCGCAGCTCGTCCGACTGCTCGTCGCGGAAGGCGTGTTGGACCCGGCGGCCGTGCGGGGCGCCGCGCACGGCGACGTGCCGGACGCGGTCCCGGCCGAGTCGCTCGACGACCTCACGCTGCGCGCGGCGGTGCACGCGGTGCTCCGGCGGGCGCCGAGCTGGCTGGTCGGGCTCGCGCTCGAGGATCTGGTCGGTGAGGTCGAGCCGGTGAACCTGCCCGGGGTCGGGCCGGACCGGTTTCCGAGCTGGACGCGGCGGCTGCGGGTCGCGCTGGACGATGCGGCGGGGGACCCTGCGGTGACGCGGGCGTTCGGGGCGGAGCGGGTGTGGAGGGATCTGTGACGTGCCATCCACCCTCGGCGCGTGTTGCACGTTAAACGGATATTATATAAACTACCGTCGTGATTCGGGGCTTCGCGGATCACGCGACGGCCGATCTCTTCGCTGGTCGGCACACCCGGGCCAACGGTCGCGCTGAGGCCGTATGGACGGTCGCGCGACGTAAGCTCGGGTACCTCGATGCCGCCGCCGGGCTCGACGATCTACGGGCACCACCGGGGAACCGCCTCGAAGCCCTGAAAGGCCGGCGCGCCGGGCAGCACAGCATCCGCGTCAACGACCAGTACCGCCTGTGCTTCGCCTGGACGGGCGAGGGCCCGGACGCGGTCGAGTTCGTGGATTACCACGACGAGTAATGGACGAATCGATGGCGAATTCGGCGGGCGTAACAGCGAGTGCGACCAAGGTACGGATCCCTCGTCCCGCGGTCGGCGACATGCGTGAAACTCCCCCGCACCCTGGCGAGGTGTTGCTGGCGGAGTTTCTGCACCCGCTCCGTATGCCGCAGACGGCGTTCGCGGCCCGGCTGCGCGTCCCGCTCCAACGCCTCAACGACCTCGTCCGCGGCCGGCGCGGGGTCACGCCCGACACTGCCCTCCGGCTCGCGAGGGCGCTCGGTACCTCGCCCCAGCTCTGGATGAACTTGCAAGAGAGCTGGGACCTCTGGCACGCCGCGCACGGACCCGGCGCGGCCGAGATCGCCGCGATCGAGCCGCTGCCGCACGACCGGAGCGGCGCCCTACGCGCGAGCGCCTAACGCTCGTGTCTGCGGATCCGGACGCGGCGGCGCCGGCGCGACCCGGGCCGGCGATTGCCTGGCGCCGCTGGCTCCGCGAGGTCGCCGTGATCGCCGCGGGCGCGCTCGCCGCCCTCGCCGCCCAGGCCTGGTGGCAGGACCGGCAGGACCGCGATCGGGAAGCGGATTACCTGCGGCATCTGCGCGCCGACACGCGCGAGAACGAGCACCGGCTGAGCGAGGCGATCACCTTCGACAGCACGGCCGGCGCCGCCGCGCGGCACGTGGCCGAGTTCATGTACGGCTCCGGCGCGATCCCGCCCGCCGACACGATCGTGCGGTGATTTATCGGGGACGCCGCCGCGTTCTCGTCGGCGGCGTTCGAGCCGCTGACCGGGACGTACACGGCGCTGTTGACGACCGGCGATTTGCGGCTGATCCGCGACGAGGCGCTGCGCGGCGATCTCGTCTCGTACGCGGCGCGGGTCGACGGCGTGGTCGTCGGGAACCGGTTCTACGCGCAACAGGCGTTCGGCGACGTGGGACGCCTCGTGCGCGCGTTCCCGTTCATGCGCGGCGTCTTCGCAGGCGACGAGGCGCGGGTGCGCGACGAGGCGCGCCGGTTCCAGTTCGCGCGCCTGCGCGGGGACGCCGACGCGATGGCCACCCTCTTCTCGATCCAGGCCGCCAACTCGAACCGGCTGCACCAGATGCGCGAGTTGCGCCGGGCGACGCAACGGCTCCGCCGGGCCCTGGAGGCGCAGCACGCCGGCGCCGAGCCGGGCGCCCGTCACGATTCCGCGCTCGTCACGCCGAAGTAGCACGCGCGCCGGCCCGCCGCGGCACGCGGTTCGCCCAACGCGCACGCGATGACCGACCCGCACCGCCGACCCCTCGCCGGGCCCCCGCTCGTCGCGACCTACCGACTCCAACTCGGCCCACACCTCGACTTCGCCGGCGCGCGCGCGCTCGTCCCGTACCTCGCCCGCCTCGGCGTCTCGCACCTCTACCTCTCCCCCGTCCTCCAGTCCCGCGCGGGGAGCACGCACGGCTACGACGTCGTCGACCCTTCCCGCGCCAACCCCGCCCTCGGCGGCGACACCGGCTTCGACCGCCTCGCCGAAGCCGCGCGGCGCGCGGGGCTTGGCGTCGTGCTCGACGTCGTGCCCAACCACATGGCTACGGGACCCGAGAACCCGTATTGGGACGACGTGCTCGCGCGCGGCGAGGCGTCGCCGTACGCCCGCTGGTTCGACGTCGACTGGACGTTGCTCGGCGTCGCGCGGCGGCGGCAGATCGCCCTCCCGGTGCTCGGCGAGACGGCCGACGCGGCACTCGCGCGCGGCGCGCTCGTCGTGCGGCCCGGGCCGAAGGGGCCGCGCGTGCACTACTACGAGCACTCCTTCCCGCTCAGCCCCGAGACCGCGGGCGCCTTCCCGGGGCGCGGCCCGGTGCCGGCCGACGCCGCGCTGCTCGCGCGCCAGCACTGGCGCCTCGCGCACTGGCGGAACGCCTGGCGGGAGCTGAACTACCGCCGCTTCTTCGACGTCTCCGACCTCGTCGCGCTGCGGGCCGAGGACCCGACGGTGTTCGAGGCCACGCACGCGTGGGCGCTCGCGCGGGTCGAGGCGGGGCAGGTCCACGCGCTCCGCGTCGACCACGTCGACGGCCTGCGCGACCCGCTCGGCTACCTGCGCCGCCTGCGCGCGGCGCTCGACGCGCGCGCGCCGGGCGCGCACGTCCCGGTGTTCGTCGAAAAGATCGTCGTCGGCGGCGAGCGGCTGCGCCCGGAGTGGCCGGCCGACGGCACCACGGGCTACGAAGCGTTAGGCGCGCTCGAGCGCGTGTTCGTCGACGCCGGCGGCGCGGCCGGGCTCGAGCGGGGCTACCGGCATACGTTAGGCGTCCGGCCGGGCGCGCCCGGGTTCGCCGGCCGCGCGGTCGCCGGCAAGGAGGAGGTCCTCCGGCGCAGCTTCCGCCCCGAGATCCGGCGCGTCATGCGCGCCCTGCTCGTCGCCGCGCCGCGCGAGGTGCGCCGCGCGTCGCGGCTCGCCGAGGCCGTGCTGCGGCTCGCCGCGGCGCTGCCGGTCTACCGCACCTACATCGTCCCCGAGCGCGACGGCGGCGACGTGCCGGGCCCCCTCCTCGCGGCGCCCGCCGACCGCGAGGCGCTCGACGCGGCGCTCGCGGGCGCGATGGCCCGCACGCCGCGCCTCGCCGACGACCTGGGGTACGTCGCCGCGGTGCTCGCCGGCGACCTGCCGCCGCGCGGCATGCCGACCTTCGCCCGCACGCGGCGCGCGGCCGAGGAGGCGGCGCTGCGCTTCCAGCAGACGAGCGGGCCCGCGACGGCCAAGGGCGTCGAGGATACCGCCCTCTACCGCTGGACGCCCCTCGCCTCGCTCTGCGAAGTCGGGAGCGAGCCGGACGCCCCGCTCGCCGACGCGGTCACGCGCTGGCACGCGTCTAACGCGGAGCGCCTCGCGGCCACCCCGCAGGCGCTCGTCCCCGTGACGACGCACGACACGAAGCGCGGCGCCGACGTCCGCGCGCGGCTCGACGCGCTGAGCGAGATCGCGCCGGAGTGGAACGCGCTCGTCGCGCGTTGGCGGCGGCGCCACGCGCCGCTCCGGCGGTACGCGGAGCCGAGCGGGCGCGGGCGGGCCGTCGACGGGGCGATGGAGTCGCTGCTCTACCAGACCCTCGTCGGCGTGTGGCCCGACGACGGTTCGACGGCGGTGCCGAACGACGACCTCCGGACGCGCGTGCGCGACTACCTGCGCAAGGCCGCGCGCGAGGCAAAGGCGCGTACGAGCTGGACCGATCCGGACGAGGCGTACGAATCGGCGCTCCTCGCGTTCGCCGATTCGCTCACGGCGGGCGATGCCGGCGGGGCGTTCCGCGACGAACTCGCACCCCTCATCCGGCGCGTCGCGGCGGCCGGCGCGTGGACGGCGCTCGCACGCACGCTCCTCCAGGCGACCGCGCCGGGCACGCCGGACGTCTACCAGGGCGACGAACTGTGGAACCTCGTCCTCGTCGACCCGGACAACCGCCGTCCGGTCGACTGGCGGCTGCGGGCAACGTTGCTCGAAGACGCGACGCGGGAGCGCGATCCCGCTGCGTGGTGGCGCGAGGCGCTGCAGGCCGCGCCCGCCGGCGTGGGCGCGCCGAAGCTGCGGGTGCTGCACGCCGCGCTCGTCGCCCGGCGTGCCGACCCCGCGCTGTTCGCCGCGGGCGCGTACGCGCCGGTCGTCGCCCGCGGACCGTTCGCGGCGCACGTCGTCGCCACGTTGCGCACGCATGGCCGCGCGCTCGCCCTCGTGGTCGTGCCGCGACTCGTGCTCACGCTCCGCCCCGACGGCTCGCCGCCCCTGGGCGAGGCCGCGTGGGGCGAGACGTGCCTGGAGTTGCCGCCGTCCGTGGGCGAGCGTCGATGGCGCGACGTGCTCACCGGGCGCGAGCACGTCGTCGCGGACGGGCGGTTGCGGGTCGCGACCCTGCTCGCCGACGCCCCGGTCGCGCTGTTCCGCGCCTGACCGGTCTGGATGGGAACCTGCCGGCGGGCTGGTCGGTATGCCCGCACGGTACTCTCGACGGCTGTGCCGTCATACGTTTGCTGCACAACGACTTGCGCTAACTTCGGCGGATCCCGGGCGTGGCGGACTGACGCGCACGCGTGATCCGTTCGTCATCTTTCGCCTTTCGCTCCCGAGATCTGTCTATGGCCACGGCCCCACTCTCCGTCGCGTACTTCTCCATGGAGGTCGGCCTCGAGCAGGGCCTCCCCACGTACAGCGGCGGGCTCGGGGTGCTCGCGGGGGACACGTTGCGGTCCGCGGCCGACCTGTCAGTCCCGATGGTCGGCGTGACGCTCGTGCACCGCTGCGGCTACTTCACGCAGCACCTCGCGGCCGACGGCGCGCAGACGACCGAGAGCGCGAAGTGGGACCCGGAGGCGCGCCTCCCGCGCGTGCCGCACACGGTCGCCGTGCAGGTCGAGGGGCGCACCGTGCACGTCACCGCGTGGCGCTACGACGTGCGCGGCGTCGGCGGCCACGTCGTCCCGGTCTACCTGCTCGACACGCGCCTCCCGGAGAACGACCCGTACGACCAGGCGCTCACCGACACGCTCTACGGCGGCGACAACCGCTACCGCCTCTGCCAGGAGGTGGTGTTAGGCATGGGCGGCGCGGCGATGCTCGACGCGCTCGGCGTCGGCGCGGAGCCCGGCCTGCAGTACCACATCAACGAGGGGCACGCCGCGCTCCTCACGCTGCACCTCCTGGACCGCCAGCTCGGCGGCCGCCCGCCCGCGGCCGCGGCGGTGTCGGACGTCGAGGCCGTCGCGCGCCGCGTCATTTTTACGACGCACACGCCCGTGCCGGCGGGGCACGACAAGTTCTCCGGCGACCTCGCCCGCGCGGTGCTCGGCCCGCAGGCCGCGCTGCTCGACGCGCTCACGCTGTGGGACCACGGGGAGCTCAACATGACGCGCCTCGCGCTCCGCTGCTCGCGCTACGTGAACGGGGTCGCGCTGCGGCACGCCGAGGTCTCGCGCGAGATGTTCCCCGAGTACCCGATCGCCGCGGTGACCAACGGCGTGCACGCGGTCACGTGGACGTCGGAGCCGTTCCGCGCGCTCTTCGACCGCCACTTCCCCGAGTGGCGCCGCGACAACTACTACCTGCGCTACGCCGTCTCGCTCCCGGCCGACGAGCTGCGCGCCGCGCACCGGGCCGCGAAGCGCGCCCTCCTCGACGAGGTCGCGCGCCGCACAGGCGTCGCGCTCGACCCCGACGTGTTCACCGTCGGCTTCGCGCGCCGCTCGGCCACGTACAAGCGCGCCGACCTCGTCTTCTCCGACCTCGACCGGCTGCGCCGCATCGCGCGGGAGGTCGGCCCGGTGCAGTTCGTCTTCGCCGGCAAGGCGCACCCGCGCGACGTGCCCGGCCAGGCGCTCATCCGCAGCGTCCACGCCGCCAAGCAGGTGTTAGGCGACGCGCTCCGCGTGGCCTACGTGCCGAACTACGAGATGGACTTGGGCGCGCTCATCACGTCGGGCGCGGACGTCTGGCTCAACAACCCCGTGCGCCCGCTCGAGGCGAGCGGCACGAGCGGGATGAAGGCCGCGCTCAACGGCGTGCCCTCGCTCTCCGTGATCGACGGGTGGTGGGTGGAGGGGTGCGTGGAGGGGAAGACCGGGTGGGCGATCGGGACCGACGACCAGCCGTTCGTCGACCCGAACAGCGACGCCGCGGCGCTCGCCTACGCGCGCGCCGACGCGGCCGCGCTCTACGACAAGCTGGAGAACGCCGTGGTGCCGCTCTTCTACGGCGCGCCGGCCGGGTGGGCCGAGGTGATGCGGACGGCGATCGCGGTGAACGGGTCGTTCTTCAACACGCAGCGGATGGTCGCCCAGTACGTGCAGAACGCCTACCTGCCGGGCGCCGGGCTCGGCGCGCTGGAGCCGGCGGCGGCGTGAGCGGCGCCCCGGGGGGGGACGACGCGACGCCCGGCCTCACGGACGCGGCGGCCGCCCCCGCCGCCGTCCCGTTAGGCCGCGTCGTCGCGACGGAGCGGAAGCCGAACACCGCGTTCGAATTCCACTTCTGGACCGCGCTCGACGCGCCGGTGGGGATCGGGACCATCGTGCGCGTCGACGCCGGCGTCGCGGTCGGCGGCGTGCGGCCGACGATCTACGGCGTCGTGACCGAGGGGTTCGCGTACACCGACCTCCAGAGTCCGCTGCACGACGTCATGGGGCACGACGGCTCGCCGGCCGCGGCGGGCTTTGCGACGACGGTGCGCGCCGAGGTCCGGCTCTATACCGCGGCGGTGCTGCGCCAGGTGCCCGAGGAGCCGCTCCAGCCGGTGCCGATGGGCGAAGTCTTCCTCGCCGGCGACGCCGACGTCGCGGCCGCGCTCCGCATGGACGCCTACCTCGCGGAGGGCGCGCGGACGGCGGTCCCGGTCGGGCTGTACCGCTCGGGGGGCACGGAGAGCCCGGTCTACCTCGACGCCGACTTCCTGTTAGGCCCAGAGGCGGCGCACCTGAACATCACCGGCGTCTCGGGGCTCGCGACGAAGACGAGCGCGGTCGAGTGGCTCCTCGCCTCGATTTTCGCGCACTTCCCCGAGCCGAAGGGGAAAGTCGCCGCCGTGTGCTTCAACGTGAAAGGCCCCGATCTGCTCTTCCTCGATCAGCCCGCGTCGAAGCTCGACGACGCCGACCGGGCGATGTACGAGAAGCTGCGGGTGCCGGCCGAGCCGTTCGGGCAGGTGCGCTACTACGCGCCGTACACGGCGAAGGGGTACGCGCTCGCCACGCTCCGCTCGCACGAGGCGCTGCAGCACAACGTCCGGCCGCTGACCTGGGGACTCAAGGAGGTCTTCCAGTTCGCGCAGGTCCTGCTCAACAAGGACGACATCGACGCGAAGGCGGACGCGCTGATCGACTTCATCGAGGAGCGCGTCGTCGAGCGGGAGTTCACCGACCCGCTGCTCCGCAAGCCCTACCGGGTGACGACGTTCGCCGGGCTCGAGGAGTGGTTCCGCGACCTGCTCGTCGCGATCGAGGCCAAGGGCGGGGGCGACACCTGGCGCACGCACCACGTCGCGACGATCCGCAAGGTGCGCAACCGGCTCGTCAACATCGCGCTCCGCTGCCAGGGGCTCGTCACCGACGGCGCCGAGGCGAGCGACCTGCCGTGGGGGAGCTTCGAGGACCGCACGGTGTACGTAGTCGACGTCGCGAACCTCGAGGAGGACGCGCAGGACCTGATCTTCGCCCGCGTGGTCAGCAAGCTGCGCGAGCACCTCGAGAAGCGCGACCTCGGCGTCCAACACGTCGTCGTCTTCGTCGACGAGTTGAACAAGTACGCGCCGGGCGACGGGCCGGAGACCTATGTCCGCAAGATGCTCCTCGACATCGCGGAGCGCGGGCGGTACCTGGGGCTCGTGCTCTTCTCGGCGCAGCAGTTCCGGAGTCAGGTGCACCGGCGCGTGGTGGGCAACTCGGGCACCGCGCTCTACGGCCGCATGGACTCCGACGAACTCGCGACGCCGGGCTACGCGGTGCTCTCGCCCGCGGTGAAGACGAAGCTCGCCACGCTCGACAAGGGGCAGTTGATGGTCCGCCACCCGCACTTCACGCAACCCGTGTTCGTCCGCTTCCCGCGGCCCGCCGTGATGACGGGGCGCGAGGGCGTCGAGCGCTACCCGCAGATGACCGAGGTCGCGCTCGACGCGGCGGTCACGCGCGCGCTGCGCACGCTCGACGGCACGGTCACGCTCGCGTGGGTGCAGGAAGTTACGGCGCTCGCGGACGAGCGCGACGTGCTCGCGGCGCGCGACCGCACGCTGATGGCGCGGCCGGACGACGTGCGGGCGTACTTCCGCGCGCAGCTCCGCCCCGTGGTGGTGGCCCGGCAGGCCAGCATGCCCGCGGCCTCGCCGGTCCCCGCCGTGCGCGCGATCCCGAGCGACGACCCGTACGGGTTCTGAATGGCCGGGCGGGGCAGCATGGGCGGTCGGTGGCGACGGACGGTTGCGGCCGGCGTCGCGTTCGGGAGTGCGGCCGCGTCGACGCAGGCCGCGTCCGCGCAGGCGTTCGGGGCGGCGCGCGTGCCGCGACTCGCGCGTCCGCAGGACGCCCGTCCCCAGACCGCGCGCACGCGGGCGGTCGCGCTCCGGCTCCGCCCCCGCGCCGGCGATACCGTGCGCACGCGCTTCGAGCAGACCGTGCGCTACGCGCGGCGCGACGCGCCCACCCCGGAAGCCGTCACGCCGGCGAGTGCGATGCTCGTCATCGCCCGCTCGATCGTCGAGCGCGTCGACGCGACCGGCGCGGAGCTGCTCGCGCTCACCGATTCGGTCGCCTTCAGCGCCGCGGGCGCGCCGCCGGCCGTGGTCGAGCGCATGCGCCGCGGGATGCAGGGGCGGCGCGCGCAGCTGCACGTCGCGCCCGACGGGGCGCTCGCCGCGACCGGCGGGCCGCTCGGCGTGACGGCGACCCTCCGCCTCCCGGGCACGTTGCCCACCACTGTCGTCGCCCCCGGCGCGACCTGGCACCGCGCGATGGCCGTCCCGTCGTGGGGACCGGCGGCGACGCCGCCGCACCTCGACGTCGCCTTCCGCTTCGACTCGGTGGCGGCCGACGGCGGACGCGCGTACATCTCGCTCCGCGGGCGCGTGCACGACGATGCGACGGGCGCGGACGACGTCGCGTCGGACGCTCCCGCCGGGGGCGCGGGGCAGGTCGACGGCGCCCTCGTCGTCGACCTCGTGCGCGGTTGGGTTGTCGAGTCGTGGGCGACGTTCCGGCTCGACGGCATGATGGTGAGCGCGCCGGGCGCGGCGCCCGCGCCGGTGCGCGTCGTCGTCACGCAGCACCTGCGCGCGTACTGACCCACTTCTAACCCCCGGCCGACCGGCGATGCCGCACGAGACCGCGCTCCTCGCCACGATCGCCGCCGGACTCGGGCTCGCCTTCGTCTTCGGCCTGCTCGCCACGCGGCTCCGGCTGCCGCCGATCCTGGGCTACCTGCTGGCCGGGGTCGCCGTGGGCCCGTTCACGCCGGGCTACGTCGCCGACGCGGGCCTCGCCTCGCAGCTCGCCGAGCTCGGCGTGATCCTGCTAATGTTCGGCGTCGGGCTGCACTTCTCGATCGCCGACCTGCTCGCGGTGCGCCGGATCGCCGTCCCCGGCGCGCTCGCCCAGATCGCCGTCGCGACCGGGCTCGGCGCGCTCGTCGCGCACCTCTGGGGCTGGTCGTGGGGCACCGGACTCGTTTTCGGCCTCGCGCTCTCGGTCGCGAGTACGGTCGTGCTGCTCCGCGCGCTCGAGGACCGCGGGATCACGGACTCCGCGGACGGGCGGATCGCCGTGGGGTGGCTCATCGTCGAGGACCTCGTCACGGTGCTCGCGCTCGTGCTGCTGCCCGCGCTCGCGGGGCCGTTAGGCGGTCGCGCGCCCGCGGGGGCCGCCGGCGCCGGCAGCGCGGCGCTGCTCCTCACGCTCGGGCTCACGCTCGTCAAGGTCGCGGCGTTCGTCGCGGTCATGCTCGTCGTCGGGCGGCGCGCGATTCCGTGGCTGCTCGGACGCGTCGTCGGCACCGGGTCGCGCGAGCTGTTCACGCTCGCCACGCTCGCGATCGCGCTCGGCATCGCCGTCGGCGCGGCCGGGCTGTTCGACGTCTCGTTCGCGCTCGGCGCCTTCTTCGCCGGCGTCGTCGTGAGCGAATCGGACTTCAGCCACGAGGCGGCGGCGAGCGCACTCCCGCTGCAGGACGCGTTCGCGGTGCTCTTTTTCGTCTCGGTCGGGATGCTCTTCGACCCGGCGATCCTCGTGCGCGAGCCGCTCCACGTGCTCGCCGTGCTCGCGATCATCCTGCTCGGCAAGTCGCTCGCGTCGTTCGCCCTCGTGCTCGGTTTCCGCTACCCGTTGCACACGGCGCTGACGATCTCGGCGAGTCTCGCGCAGATCGGCGAGTTCTCCTTCATCCTCGCCGCGCTCGGCCTGTCGCTCGGGCTGCTGCCGCCCGAGGCGCAGTCGCTGATCGTCGCGGCGGCGCTGCTCTCGATCACCCTCAACCCGTTCGTCTTCACCGCGGCGGAGGCGCTCGGGCGCGCGGCCGGCCGGCGCCGTGGCCTAACGGAAACGCTCGAACGGCCGGCCGGCGCGGTCGCGGCGCTCCCGCCGGGGGTGGACCGGGAGCACCTGCGCGGGCACGTCGTGCTCGTCGGCCACGGCCGCGTCGGCGGGCCCGTCGCGGACGAGCTGGCGCGGCACGGCGTGCCGCACGTCATCGTCGAGCAGAGCCGGGAGCGCGCCGAGTCGCTCCGCGCGAGCGGGCTCCCGGTGATCTATGGCGACGCGACGCGCCCCGAGGTGCTGGCCGACGCGCACCTGGAGCGGGCGCGGCTCGTGGTCGTTGCCACGCCCGACGCGTACCAGGCGCGCGCGATCCTCGCCCTCGCCCGGCGGCTCAACGCGGCGGCCGAGGTGATCGTCCGCACGCACGGGGACGACGAGCGCGCGTACCTCGAGGCCCACGGCGCGTCGCAGGCGCTCGTCGGCGAGCGGGAGCTCGCGGTGAGTCTCACGCGCGCGGCGCTCCAGCGCGCGGGCGTGGCCGCCGACATGCAGGCCGTGGCCGCCCGTCAGGCCGCCCCCTGAATCGCACGCCGCCACTCACCCCCGCACCTCGCGCGAGCGGGCGAGGTCGTTCTCGAACGTCTCCATCATCCGGGCACCGAGCGTGGGGTCGTCGATGACCGCGTCGAGCTCGAAGTTGATCGCCACGCCCAACGGATTGAAGTCGGTCGAGCCGATCCGGGTGTAACGC
This sequence comes from Gemmatimonadetes bacterium T265, assembly GCA_019973575.1. Lineage (NCBI taxonomy): Bacteria > Pseudomonadati > Gemmatimonadota > Gemmatimonadetes bacterium T265. The sequence continues at coordinate 316,572 of BPUI01000001.1, read as the reverse complement.
GCGTCGGAGACCTGCGTCTTGGCGTGCATCATCTCGCCCTGCCACTCCCAGACGCGCACGCCGTTGCGGAGCAGGCGTGGGTAGTAGCGCCGCGTCACCGGGAGCACCCACGCGTGGTCGCCGTGGCCGGGGACGAGCAATCGCACGTCGACGCCGTCGCGCGCCGCGCCGGTGAGCGCCTCGATCAGGTCGGGCGACGGGGTGAAGTACGCGTCGGCGATCCAGATCGACCGCTGCGCGCTCACCGCCACCGACTCGAGCGCGCGGCTCACGCGGTAGCGTCCGGGCTCGCCCTCGACGATGCCGATCACGCCGGTCGTCTCCGGTTCCGCGGGCGCGCCCGGCGCCTCGCCGGGGGCGGTCGTCGGGCGCGACGCGTCGGGGTGCTGGCGCACGTAGCGGGGCGTGAGCGCCCAGATGCGCTCGAACGCCGTGGCCATCGAGCGGGCGGCCGGACCCTCGATCTGCACGGCGGTGTCGCGCCACGGCCCGCTACCCGCGCGGCCGGGGTGCTCGCCCTCGCTCCACTCGTGGCCGAGGCCGACGCCGCCCGTGATGCCGGCGCGCTCGTCGACGACGAGCAGTTTGCGGTGGTCGCGCGGGACGACGCCGAGCCAGCGCGCGCCGAGCTTGGGCGGGTTGAACGCGCGCACGTCGACGCCGCCCGCCCGCAGGTCGCGGACGAACGCGGCCGAGACGCCGCGCGAGCCGATCCAGTCGTAGAGGACGCGCACCCGCACGCCGCGCCGCGCGGCCTCGACGAGCGCGGGGGCGAAGCGCCGGCCGACGGAGTCGCTACGGAAGATGTAGCTCTCGAGCATGACGTCTTCGCGCGCGCCGGCGATGAGCGCGAGCATTGCGTCGAACGTCGCGGGGCCGTCGTGCAGGAGCGTGGACGTGTTACCGCCCGAGACGTGTGCCGCGGCGATGCGCCACATCCGGTGGGCGAAGGTGTTGGCGCGCTCGGCGTCGGTCGGCCGGGTCGTGCTGGACACGGAAATCTCCTGTGGCCGCTGGTTTGGTCTCCCACGGCGCGTGTCGCCCCGGGCCGGCGCGCATCTCAACGCATCGCGCGGACCAGCAACGGCTGCGGCGATACGACGTCGGTTATGTTGTGCAGCGCATCGCGGCCGGGCGGCGCCGGCGACTTCCTTCGACGCGAGTATGCAGAGCTTCGATCCGGCGGCGGCGACCGCGGTCTACCTGGCGGAGTTGCCGCCGGCGGCACACGCCAGGGCCGTCGCGTATACGCGGGGTGGGCACTGGCTCCTGCTCTGGGGCTCGGTGGTCGGGGTGCTCGCCAGCCTGCTGATCCTCAAATCCGGCGTGCTCTCGAGCGGCCTTGCCCGGCTACAGGCCCGGCGACCGCGCCCCGTGCTGGCGGCGTTCGTCGCCGCCGTCGTGTTCTCGGCGCTCGCCTGGGTCGTGCAACTGCCGTGGTCCGTCTATGCCGACTGGTGGCGTGAGCGCGGGTACGGTCTCACGAGCCAGCCGTTCGGCGGGTGGTTGGGCGAGCAGACGATCGGTACGGTGATTTCGGCCGTTGCGGGGGGGATCCTCTTCGCGGTGATCTATGCCGTCGTGCGGCGCTCGCCGCACCGGTGGTGGGCGTGGGCCGGGGCGGTCACCGCCGCATTCATGGTCCTCATGCTCGTGATCGCGCCGGTGCTCATCGAGCCGATCTTCAACCGCTACACGCCCGCCCCGCCGGGGCCCGTGCGCGACGAGGTCGTCGCGCTCGCCAAGGTCAGCGGTGTGCCGTCGGACAAGATCTTCGTGTACGACGGTTCCAAGCAGTCCAATCGGTACACCGCGAACGTGTCGGGCCTGTTCGGCTCCGCGCGCGTCGCGATGAGCGACGTGATGTTCCGGCAGGGCGCCGACCTGGCCGAGGTGCGCGGCGTGGTCGGGCACGAGATGGGGCACTACGCGCACGCGCACGCGCTCTGGACGGCCGCGGCCTTCAGCGTCCTCGCGGTCGTCGCGTTCTGGCTCATCGACCGGCTGTTCCCGGTCGTGCAGCGCTGGACCGGGGCGCGGGACGTCGCCGGGATCGCCGACCCGGCGGGGCTGCCGGTCGTGATGATCATCCTCACGACACTCGGCCTGCTCGCCACGCCACTCACGAACACGATCAGCCGCACCGCCGAGTCGGACGCCGACCGGTTCTCGCTGGAGCACGCGAACGAGCCGGACGGGCTGTCCAAGGCGCTCGTGAAGACGATCGCCTATCGCGCCGCGACGCCGGGTCCGGTCGAGGAGTTCGTCTTCTACGACCACCCCAGCGTCGGCCGCCGCGTCCGCCGCGCGATGGACTGGAAGGCCGCGCACCCCGCCGGCGCGCCGGTGGCGGCGCGTTAGGCACGTCCGGTTCCGTGCCCGGCCCCGTCCGTGTCCTCGCCGTCTCGGGTTCGCTCCGGGCGGGCGGGTCGAACAACGCCGTCCTCGACGCCGCGCGGCTCCTCGCGCCGGACGGGGTGGCGGTGGTGCGTTACGCGGGGCTCCGCGCGCTCCCGGCGTTCGACCCCGACCTCGACGACCCCGGGGGTGACGCGCTCCCGCCCGAGGCCGCCGATCTGCGGGCGAGCGTGGGCCGCGCCGACGCGGTGCTCATCTCCAGCCCCGAGTACGCGCACGGCATCCCGGGCGCGCTCAAGAACGCGCTCGACTGGCTCGTCGGGAGTGTGGAGTTCCCGGGCAAGCCGGTCGCGCTGCTCAACACGTCGCCCTGGTCGGTGCACGTCCCCGCCCAACTCGCCGAGGTGCTCACGACGATGAACGCGCGCCTCGTGTCCGACGCGTCGGCGACGGTGCCGCTGCTCGGGCGCCCGCTCGACGGCGCCGGGGTTGCGGCCGACCCGGAACTCGCGGCCCTCGTGCGGGGCGCCGTCGCCGCGCTCGCCCGGGCGGCGGCGCGTCCCGGCGCCGGCGGCGACGCCTAACATCGCCGGCCGCGCGCCCGGGACGCGCCGCGGGCCGGGGAAACGCCGTATCTTTCGTCCCACCGCCGCTCTCCCGCCCGTGCGCCTCGTCCACCTCGCCGACCTCCACCTCGGCTTCCGCCAGTACCAGCGGCTCACCCCCGCCGGGGTCAACCAGCGGGAGGCGGACGTCGCGCGCACCTTCGCGCGCGCGGTCGACCGGACGATCGACCTCCGCCCCGACCTGGTCGTCATCGCGGGCGACGTGTTCCACGTCGTCCGGCCCCCCAACCCGGCCATCCTGCACGCGTTCCGCCAGTTCATGCGGCTGCAAGTCGCGCTGCCGAACACGGCGGTCGTGATGGTCGCCGGCAACCACGACGCGCCGCGCACGGCGGAGACCGGGTCGATCCTGAAGCTCTTCCACGAATGCGGCGTGCGCGTCGTCGACGGGGCGGCCGAGCGGATCGCGCTCCCCGCGCTCGACGCGAGCGTGCTCGCCGTGCCCGACGTGCCGGGGCACGTGCGCCCCGTGCTCGCCCCCGACCCGGCCGTCCGCTACAACGTGCTCCTCCTGCACGGCGAGGTCGCGGGCGTGCTCCCCGCCGGCGCGGCGTCGGCCGAGCGCGCCGGCGTCGAGATCCCGCCCGAGGACCTCCGCGCGCCCGAGTGGGATTACGTCGCGCTCGGCCACTATCACGTCTACCGCGAGATCGCGCCCAACGCGTTCTACTCCGGATCGATCGACTACACGAGCTTCGACGCCTGGGGCGAGCGGCGCGACGAGCGCGCGCTCGGGATCCCGGGCAAGGGGCTCGTCGAGCGCGACCTCGCGACGGGGCGCCACACCTTCCACCCGTTCGAGCCGTCGCGCGCGCTCGTCGACCTGCCGTCGGTGGAGGGCGCGGGACTCGGCGCGCGCGAGCTGGACGCGGCGGTGCGCGCGGCGGTGGACGGCGTGCCGGGCGGGATCGAAGACAAGATCGTGCGGCTGCGTGCGGTCGACGTGCCGCGCCACGTCGCGCGCGAGATGGACCACAAGGCGCTCCGCGAGTACAAGCGCCGCGCGCTGCACTTCCAGTTCGAGACCGTGCGCCCCGAGGTCGCGCGCGTGTCGGCCGGCGGCGCGCCCGGGCGGCGCCCCTCGCTCGCCGACGTCGTGCGCGAGAAGCTCGCCTCGCGGCTGCTGCCGGGCGAGGTCCCGCGCGACGCGTTCATCGCGTTAGGCCTCAAGTACCTCGCCGAGGCCGACGCGGCGGCCGCGGAGGTCCCGGCGGGGGCGATGGCGGCGGCCGGGGAGGACGGCGCGTGAAGCTCCGCGCGCTCCGCCTCGTCAACTTCCGCCAGCACGCGGACTCGTCGCTCACCTTCGGCGACGGGCTGACGGGGATCATCGGGCCCAACGGGTCCGGGAAGACGACCGTGCTCGAGGCGATCGCGTGGGCGCTCTACGGCCAGCAGGCCGCGCGCGGCACGCGCGACTCGCTCCGCTACAGCCGCGCGCCGGCGCGCGCCTCGGTGCGCGTGGAGCTGGAGTTCGACCTCGCCGGGCACCGCTACCGCGTCGTGCGCGGGCTGACGAGCGCGGAGCTCTACCTCGACAACGGCCCCGCGCCCGTCGCCAACTCGATCACCGGCGTGACCGAGCTGCTGCAGCGCCGGCTCGGGATGACGAAGGGCGAGTTCTTCAACACGTACTTTACGGGGCAGAAGGAGCTGAGCGTGATGGCGGCGATGGGGCCGACCGAACGCGCGCAGTTCCTCTCGCGGGTGTTGGGCTACGAGCGGCTGCGCGCCGCGCAGACGCTCGTGCGCGAGCGGCGGAAGCTCGTCGTCGCCGAGCTGCAGGGGCTGCGCGCCGGGCTCCCGGACCCCGACGCGGTGAGGGCCGCACTGCGCGACGGCGAGGCGCGGGTCGCCGCGGCGCGCGCGGAGGCGGAGCGCGCCGAACAGGCGCGCGTGACGGCGCAGGAACGCCTCGCGGGGGTCGTCCCGCGCTGGCAGGCCGTGCAGGAGGCGCGCGAGCGCGCGCTGGCCCTCGCCGGCGAGCTGCGGGTGGCCGAGGCGGAGGGGGCGACGCTCGCGCGCGAAGGCGAGCGCCTCGCGCGCGAGCTCGACGCGGCGACCGCCGCGGGCGCGGAGGTCGAGCGTCTGTCGTCGCTGCTCGCGCCGCTGCCGATCCTGCGCACGGAGCTCGCGCGCCTCGACCAGCTCGCGGCCGCCGAGGGGCGGCGGCAGGCGCTGCTCGAGTCGGAGCGCGCGCTCGTCGACGAGGCGGCGCGGCTGGCGGAGCGCCGCGCGAAGCTCGCGGCGGCCCCCGCGCTGGAGCGCGAGACCGAGGCGCAGCTCGCCGCGCGCCGCGCGGAGTTCGACGCCGCCCAGGGCGAGCACGAGGCGCAGCGCACCGCGTACGTGCGCGACCGGCAGGAGGTCGACACGAAGCTCGAGGCGCTGCGCGCGCAGTTCGACGACGTGAAGGCGCAGCGCGAGCGCGTCGAGCAGCTCGGCCCGGAGAGCCCGTGTCCGACCTGCACCCGGCCGCTCGGCGACAACTTCGGCAAGGTGCTCGACGGGCTCGAGGACCAGCTCGACACGCTGCGGGCGAACGGGAAGTACTTCCGCGACCGCGCGAAGCAGCTCGAGGCGGAGCCCGACGCGCTCAAGACGTTAGGCGAGCGGCGGCGCGCGCTCGCGGCCGAGGTCACCGCGCTGGAGCGGCGGTTCGCCAAGTGCCAGGCCGGCGTGCAGGAGCTGCGGGTCGTCGAGCAGGACGTGGCCGCGCGCGAGCGGCGGCTGTCCGGCGTGCGGGGCGACCTCGCCGCGCTGCCGGCCGGCTACGACCACGCCGCGCACCGCGCGATGAAGGCCGAGGCCGAGCGGCTGACGCAGCTCGACCGCGAGCGGGTGCGGGCGGAAGCGACCGTCGCGCGCGCCGCCGTCGCGCGCGCCGCGCTCGACCACGCGACGGACGCGCTCGCGCGCGTCCGCGCGCGCGTCGACGCGCTGCGGGCGAGGGCCGCCGCGACGCCGTTCGACGAGGCGCGGTTCGCCGAGGGGCGGAGTGAGCACGACGAGGCCGTCGCGGCCGCGCGCGTGGCGGAGCTGCGCGCCGCGCAGACCGGCGGCGAACTCGCCGCGGCGCGCGCGGCGCTGGAGGGGGCGGAGCGGCAGCGCGCCGAGCTGGAGCGCGGGCGCGAGCGGCTGGAGGCGCTCACGCAGGAGCGCGTGCTGCACGAAGAGTTGGACCGCGCGTACACGGACCTCCGGACCGACCTCAACATGCAGCTCCGTCCCGAGCTCTCCGACGCCGCGAGCCGCTTCCTCGAAGAGCTCACCGACGGGCGGTACGACGCGCTGGACATCGACGAGCAGTACAACGTCGTCGTGCTCGAGGAAAAGGTGCCGAAGCCGGTGATCTCGGGCGGCGAGGAGGACCTCGCGAACCTCGTGCTGCGGCTCGCGATCTCGCAGATGATCGCCGAGCGGGCGGGGCAGAGCTTCTCGCTGCTCGTGCTCGACGAGGTGTTCGGGTCGCTCGACGAGTCGCGCCGCGCGAACGTGATCGAGCTGCTCCGCCGGCTGCACGACCGCTTCGAGCAGGTCATCGTCATCACGCACATCGAGGACGTGCGCGAGGGGCTCGACCAGGTGATCCGCGTGCGCTACGACGAGGCGCGCGGCGCGTCGGTGGTCGAGCAGGACGACCGCGCCGAGGCGGGCGGGGAGTCGGCCGCGCGGCCGGCGCGCCCGGCGCTCGCGGCTGCCTAACGCGCCGGCGGTGGCGTCGTGACCGGGCTGCGTCCCTGGCGGGCTTCCGCGCGCACCGCCGACGGGCCGCACCGCGCGCTCGCGGCGGACATCCCCGCGCTCAACACGGCGTTCTCGGAGGCGTTCACCGAGCGGTACCGCAAGGACGGGCTGGTGGGCGTGCGCGTGCCCGCGCTCAACCCGCTCATCTGGCGCTACGCGCTCGCCGACGCCGGCGAGGGCGCGATGCTCTGGCGCGGCGACCGCGGCGAGGTGGTCGCGTTCAACATCGCGCACTGCTCGGGGGACGAGGGGTGGATGGGCCCGCTCGCCGTCGCGCCGACGCACCAGGGCCGCGGGCTCGGCAAGGCGGTCGTCGGCGCGGGCGTCGAGTGGCTGCGCGCGCGCGGGGCGCGCACGATCGGGCTCGAGACGATGCCGCGCACGATGGACAACATCGGCTTCTACTCGGGGCTCGGCTTCGTCCCCGGCCGCCTCACGCTCACCGTCACGCTCGACGCGGCGCCGTCGGCGCGCCCGCCGACGCTGTTAGGCCGGCTCGCGCACTCGGCGCGCGACGCCGCGGCGGCGGAGTGCGGGGCGCTCGCCGCGGCGGTCGGGGCGGGGCACGACTTCACGCGCGAGATCGCGCTCACCGAGGAGCTCGCGGTCGGCGACACGGTGCTCGCCCGCGACGCGGACGGGGCGCTGGCGGGGTTCGCGCTCTGCCACTCCGCGCCGCTCGTCGAGGGGCGGGTGCGCGAGGAGGTCCGGGTGCTGAAGCTCGTCGTCGCCTCGCCGGAGGCGCTGCCGGGGCTCGCCGAGGCGGTGCGCGACTTCGCGCGGCGGAGCGGGGCACGGCGGGCGGCGTTCCGCGTGCAGGGGGAGTACGTGTGGGTGTACCGGGCGCTGCTCGCGCGGGGGGGGCGGGTGCGGTGGAGCGACCTGCGGATGACGCTCGACGGGTACCCGGAGCCGGTGGTCGCGGGCGGCGCGGTGCTGTCCAACTGGGAGATCTAGGCGGCGGGGGCTCGTCGCCGAGTGGCCCGCGGGCACGAGGCGCGCCGTCGACGGCGCAACGCGGTCGCTACGCGTTGCTGGCGCTCGCGGGTGGCCGTATGTTCGATCGCCCGCACGTTGTCTCTGTCCTCCGCGCCGAGTCCGCCCATGCGCCGCTCGACCGTCCTCGCCGCGGCCGCCGTGCTTGGCGCTCGCGCCGTGCGTCTCGCCGCCCAGCCGATGGCCGTGCCGGGCGCTCCGGGTGTACAGTCCACGGGGCAGTCGTTCACGGCGCCGCGCGGGCCGAACGGCATCCTGCGGTTCATCACCGTCGACCGCGGCACGTTCGGAACGCCGGGCTACGTGGCGCTGTACACGTTCGTCGCCAGCATTTTCGCCTTCGACGGCACGAATCTGGTCGGCCCCAGCGTGTTCTCGCAGCGCTTGGGGCAGACGCTCGACGGGCTGGCGCGATCACGCCGAACGTGTTCCTCGCTCCGGGGCAGTACGCGGTCGTGGTGGGCAGCGTAAGCATGTTCGGGGCGACCGTCGCCGACACGTACCCGGCCGGGAACGCCGTCATCTGCGGGGTCGGGAACGCCACGTCCGCTGCTGCGCGGACGTGCGAGCCGTACGCCGGCGCGGGCGATCTGTTCGGCTTCCGCGCGCAGTTCGGGGCGACCTCGATCGCGGCCGTGCCCGAGCCCGCGACGCTGGCCCTCGCGGCCGCGGGCCTCGGCGCGGCTGGACTCCTCGCGCGCCGCCGCCGGCCGGCGGCCTAACGCGCCGCGCGGCGTCGGGTCACGTCGCGTCGGTCAGGGGCGTCGGTCGGGGCCGACCTCGGTGCCGCGCCGCACCACGCGGTAGATCAACAGGAACACGCCCGCGGTGAGCAACGCGTTCACCCACCCCGGCGCCGCGGTGCCGAGCGTGAGGCCCGCCCAGACGACGAGGAGCGCGGCGGCGGCGAGATACCAGGGATCCATGAGAGGGGGCGGGAGTTGGACGCGCGCGGCGGTGGACGAACGAGCGCCGGTTGCCCGGGCGCGTGTCGCGGCGGCAATTTAGCCGTACCGGCGTGGTCCGACCCGGGTATAACTCGCCCATCCACACCCGGTCCACGCATCACACGCCCGGAGCCGTCATGCGCCGCTTCGCCCGCCGTCTGTCCACCACTCGCCTCGGGACCGCCGCCATCGCCGGCCTCCTCGGCGCGGCCTGCGCGTCGACCGGCACGGCGCCGGTCGAGAGTGCCACCGGGACCCGGCAATCGACCGTCGGCGTCGACGGCGGCGCCGGGCGCAACCTCCAGGTCGCGCTCACGCACAACGACGCCGCCGTGGAGTCCGACCTCGCGGTGTCGCCCGACCGCGCGTATGCCGTGTTGCCACTCGTCTACGACCAACTCGGCCTGAAGGTCAACACCGTCGTCAGCGACACGCGCACGATCGGCGTGAACGCCGTGCGGATGCGGCGCGTCGGCAAGGACGCGCTCTCGCGCTTCGTCTCGTGCGGCACCGACGTGACGGGCATGTCGCTCGCCGACAGCTACGCGGTTACGCTCACCGTGATGTCGCGCGTGACGCCGTCGGGGACGACGGGCGCGCTGCTCGGCACCCAGGTCCTCGCCAGCGCGCAGCCGATGTCGACGAGCGGCACGGTCGTGACGTGCCAATCGACCGGCCTCTTGGAGGACCGGATCGCGAAGGCGGTCGCGCTCCAAATCGCGGCGCCCACGAAGTGATGCCCCGGCGCGCGGAACACGCGCGCCGCGCCCGCGGTTCAACCGAGATGCCCGTCGTCACCGTCACGCGTCGCCTGCGGTTCAACGCCGCCCACCGCGTCCACAACCCCGCGCTCTCCGACGAGGAGAACCGCTCGCTGTTCGGGAAGTGCAACAACCCGAACTGGCACGGCCACAACTACGTGCTCGAGGTGTCCGTCGAGGGCGAGGTCGATCCGCGCACCGGCTACGTCGTCGACCTCGGCGCGCTCGCGCGCGTCGTCGAGCGCGAGGTGATCGACCACGTCGACCACCGCAACCTGAACCTCGACGTCGACTTCATGCGCGACGTCATCCCGACGTCCGAGAACATCGTCGTGCGGTGCTGGCAGGTGCTCACGCCGCACGTCGCGCCGGGCCGGCTGTCCCGGCTCCGGCTCTGGGAGACCGAGAACAACTATGTCGAGTACGACGGGCGCTGAGCGCGCCCCGGACCGCGCCCCGGAGCGGGGGCCGTCCCGCGCGCGGGACTCGCGCGAGGGGCACGACGGCCATCCGGCGGCCGAGCCGGTCGTCGTGCCGCTCTTCCCGGGCGCGCGCGCGGGCGACGCGCCCGACGCGCGCCTCGCCGAGTACGCGGACCTCGCGCGGCGCCAGCTCGAGCTGTTAGGCGAGGACGCGACGCGCGACGGCCTGCTCAGGACGCCCGAGCGCGTCGCGAAGGCGATGGCGTGGCTCACGCGGGGCTACGCCCAGGACGCGCGCCAGGTCATCGGCGACGCGCTGTTCGAGGTCGACAGCGAGCAGATGGTCCTCGTGCGCGACATCGAACTCTACTCGCTCTGCGAACACCACCTGCTGCCCTTCTACGGCAAGGTGCACATCGCCTACATCCCCGACGGGCGCGTGGTCGGGCTGTCGAAGCTCGCGCGCGTGGTCGACGTCTACGCCCGCCGCCTGCAGGTGCAGGAGCGCCTGACCGAAGAAATCGCCGGCGCGCTCGACGACGTGCTGCGCCCGCGCGGCGTGGGCGTCGTCGTCGAGGCGGCGCACATGTGCATGATGATGCGCGGCGTCGAGAAGCAGGGCGCGATGACCGTGACGAGCGCGCTCCGCGGCGCGTTCAAGGCCGACGGGCGCACGCGCGACGAGTTCCTGCGGCTCGCGCACTCGCCCACGCGCGCCTAACGCGCCGCGTGCCGACGGGGCCCGCCACCGCGCTCGTCACCGGGGCGTCGCGCGGGATCGGCCGCGCCGTCGCCGGCCGGCTCGCCGCGTCGGGCGTCCTCGTGGCGGCCCTCGCGCGCACCGCCGCCGCGCTCGCCGACTTGGCGCGCGCGCACCCGGACGGCCGGGTCGTCCCGCTCGCGGCCGACCTGCGCGACGTGGGGGCGACCGCGCGCGCGGTCGCCGCGGCGCGCACGGCGTGCGGCGGCGCGCCCGACCTGCTCGTCAACAACGCGGGCGTGTTCGCGGTCGCGCCCGCGCACGAGACCGACGCCGACGCGTTCGCCGCCGTGCTCGACGCCAACCTCGCCGCGCCGTTCCGGCTCGTCCGCGCGCTCCTCCCCGAGATGCGCGCCCGGGGCGCGGGCCACGTCGTGACGATCGGCTCCGTCGCGGACCGCAGCGTGTTCCCCGGCAACGCCGCGTACGCGGCGAGCAAGTACGGGCTCCGCGCGCTGCACGAGGTGCTGCGCGCCGAGTGCCGCGGCACCGGCGTGCGCTGCACGCTCGTTTCGCCGGGGCCGGTGGACACGCCGCTCTGGGACTCGCTCGACCCCGACCACACCGAGGGATTCACGCCCCGCGCCGCGATGCTCGCGGCCGACGACGTCGCGGACGCGGTCCTCTACGTCGCGACCCGCCGCCCCGAGGTAAACGTGGACGAGCTGCGGCTCGGCCGGGCGTAAGGCGTCGTGGGGGAGAGGTGGGCCCCCGCCTGCGCGGCCGTGACGAACTCGGTGCTGTCACCCCCGCGCACGCGGGGGTCCTACCGTCCCTCGCGTCCGACCGCTCTGGCGAGATGTACGTAGAACTCATCGACGCGCTCCGCTGCCCGCGTCCGCACCCGGAGGGCACGACGGACACCTGGCTCGTCGCCGCCGCGCGCCGGTCGAGCGGGCGCTGCATCGTCGACGGAGTGCTCGGCTGCCCGGTCTGCCGCGCCGAGTTTCCGATCGCGGGCGGGGTCGCCGACTTCGGCGCGCCGCGGGACATCGACCCGCCCGCCGCCGCGGCCCCCGCGCCCGACGCCACCGCCGACGCGCTCCGCCTCGCCGCGCTCCTCGACCTCGCGAGCCCGGGCGGGATCGTCGCCGTCGGCGGCGACTGGGACGCCGCGCTCGACGGCCTGGCGGACCTCACGGACGTGCGCGCGCTCGTCGTCGAGCCCGCGCACGCCTACGCGCCGCGCGAGCCGTTCGGGGCGCTGGTCGGCGGCGAGCTGCCCGTGGCCGCGGGCGCGCTGCGCGGCGTCGCCCTCGACGCGCGCACGGCCACGCCCGCGCGCCTAACGGCCGCGGTGCGCGCGCTCCGGCCGGCGGGGCGGCTCGTCGCGCCGGCGGGCGTCCCCGCCCCGGACGGGATGCGGGAACTCGCGCGTGACGCGGCGCACTGGGTGGCCGAACGCGCGCCCGGACGCGACGCGGCGCCGGCGGGGCTCGTCCCCCTCCGGCGCCGGTGACGCGAGCAGCCTAACGATGTCGCGCGGCGTCAGTCGCCGCCGCCCGTCGCGTGCGCGTCCTCCGCGTACGCCGCGTCGATCACGTCCTTGTAGCTCCGGTCGATCACGCGCCGCTTGACCTTCAGCGTCGGCGTCAGCTCGCCGCGCTCGATCGAGAAGTCGTGCTCCAGGAGGACCACCTTCTTCGGCGTCTCGAAGCGCGCGAGCCCGGCGAACTTGGCCCGTACCTCGTCCTCCATCTTGCGGCGGGCGTCGGGGTGGACGAGCAGCGCCGCGCGGTCGGCGTAGGTAACGCCGTGGGCGGCGGCCCAGGCCTCGAGCGTCTCCCAGTTCGGGACGACGAGGATGAGCGGGAACTTGCGCCGGTCGCCGATCACGACCGCCTGCGCCACGTAGGGCGTCGACTTCACCGCGTTCTCGATCGGCTGCGGCGCGATGTTCTTGCCGCCGGCCGTCACGATGATGTCCTTGGCCCGGTCGGTGATGCGAAGGAAGCCGTCCTCGAGGCGCCCGATGTCGCCCGTGTTGAACCAGCCGTCGTCGTCGAGCGCCTCGCGCGTGGCCTGCGGGTTGTTGTAGTAGCCGCGCATGACGCTCGGGCCCCGCGTGAGGATCAACCCGTCGCCGGGCTGCGCCTCCGCGTACGGCGTGATCTTCACCTCGGCGCCGTCGATCACCGGCCCGACGGTGCCGATGCGGAACGCCTTCGGCGTGTTCACCGAGATCACGGGCGACGTCTCGGTGAGGCCGTAGCCTTCGAGGATCGTGAGCCCCGCGGCGTAGAAGAACTTGTTGATCGCCGGCGAGAGCGGCCCGCCCCCGGAAACGAAGTGGCGCATCCGCCCGCCCGTACGCTCCTGCAGCTTCGAGAAGACGAGCTTCTGCGCGAGGGCGTACTGCCACGCGAGCGGCCCGGCCGGCGTGCGCCCGGCGAGTTTCTCGTCCGCCCAACGGTCGGCGACCTTCGCCGCCCACCGGAAGATGCGCCACTTCACGGCGCCGCCCGCCTTCGCGTTCTCCAACACGCGGGCGTACATCTTCTCGTAGAGGCGCGGCACCGACATCGCCATCGTCGGCCGCACCTCCTGCAGCGCGGCCGGCACGTCGTCGATCGACGGGACGTACGCGATCGTGGTCCCGGTCGACCAGTACATGTAGTCGCCCATCCGCTCGAAGATGTGCGACAGCGGCAGGAAGCTGAGCGCGACGTCGTCGCCGCCGAAGGGCACCGACCGGCGGCTCGCCATCACGTTCGCGTGGAAGTTGTCGTGCGTGAGCATGACGCCCTTCGGCGCGCCCGTCGTCCCCGACGTGTAGATCAGCGTCGCGAGGTCGTCGGGCCTAACGGCGAGCGCGTCGCGCTCCCACGCGGCCGCGCGCTCCGGCGTCTCGAGCGCGGCCCCGCGCGCCTCGAGGGCCGCCATCGTCAGGTCGCACCCGTCGGCCGCGCCCGCGTCGATCCCGATGACGACCCGCAACGCCGGACACCCGGCGCGCACCGACGCCAGCTTCGCGGCCTGCGCACCGGTCGAGACGAAGACCGCCGCCGCGCCCGAGTCGTTCAGGATGTGCGGCAGCTGCTCGGCCGGGAGCGTCGGGTAAATGGGCACGCTCGCGAGGCGCCCCGTGAGGCAGCCGTAGTCGGCGACCGCCCACTCGGGGCGGTTCTCGCAGAGGAGCGCGACGCGGTCGCCGGGAGCCAGGCCGAGGTCGGCGAGGCCTAACGAGACGCGCCGCACGCGCTCGAGCACCGTGCGGTGCGCGATCGGCGCCCAGCGGCCGTCCTGCTTGTGCAGCATCGCGTCGGCGCGGTCGTACCGGCGCACGGCGTCGAAGAAGAGCTGCGTCACCGTGCCGGGCGCGGGGCGGGCGCCGCCGCGCGCGGCCGGCGCCGACGCGCCGGCCGCGGCAGAAGGAACGGAGGACGCGGACGCCGTCCGCTGGTCCTGTACGAGCATGGCCGTCTCCGAAACGCGTGGGTACGCTCGGGAAAGTAGGACGCGGACCGCGGCCGGGGCAGGGCGCCGCCGGCGAGCCCCGGACTACTGCGCGCAGGCGGTGCTCGCCACCCGGCTGAGGCGCACTGCGAACACGTTCTGCTGCCCACTCCCCGGCACCACGCTGCGGTGGCCCACGATCACGTCCGCGCGCAGCACGACGCGGAACGACGTGTCCACGAGGCTGGGGCCGAGTGCCTTCGGGCGGATGCGCAGCCGCACGCTCGACACGCCCGACGCGTTCGTCGTGTCGTACCCGATGATCTGGTCGGCCGCGTTCGAGCTGATCGCGATCGCGGGGACGTTGATGAGGGGCGTGGCCGCGACGGTCGGAATCGGGAACGCCGGCACCACGCTGTCGATCGACCAGCGCACGAGCCACCGCGGCACGCCCACCTGCGTTTTGGCCGAGTCGCCCTGCACCGTGACCGTGAAAGGGCCGGCGGCGTTGCGAACCTTGAACGGCAACGTCGTGTCCGGGAACAAGCTCGTGCCGGGGTCGGCGCACGTGTAGCGCAGGACCGTATCCGTCGGCGCGGTGACGACCACCGTGTCCGGCGGGAGCACGATCTGGAGCGTGTCGGCGAGTTGCAGGTTCGACCCGATGCTCGCGACGACTCGGCCGGTGACGATCCGGGTACCGTCGCCCCGCGTCAGATACGCGGGCGCGGCCCGCACGGCCCCGGTCGCGCTGTCCACGACGAGCGCCGCGTCGATCGTCGCGCCGCCCGTCGTGTCGGGCGTGGAGGGCACGTACGCGTAGCGGAACTGCGCGGTCGGCACGACACGTCCCGACGCGTCGTAGGCGAGTCCGTGCACCGGGATCGCGTTCCCGAGCGTGTCGCGCAGCGAGTCGCCGAGCGCGATCGCGGGCGGCGCGAAGCCGAGCCGCACCGAGGTGATCCCGTTCGGGGCGGCGTCGACGTGCACGCAGGCGCCCGCCCCGGCGGCGATCGCGACCAGGACGAGCACGCCGGCCCGCACGCGACGGCTCGCCCCGGCCGTGCTCACTCGAAGCGCTCGGCGAGGAGCGTCGCGAGGTTCACGTACGCCTGGCTCGCCGCGTCGGCGGGGTCGCGCAGCACGACCGGCTGCCCGGCCGCGAACGCGTCCGCCGCCGCGGGCGTGCGCGGGATGACGAGGTCGAAGACGAGGTGCTGGGGCAGGTGGCGGCGCACGTACTGCGCGGTCCGTTCCGCGGCCGGATTGCCGGCCTCGTACATCGTCAGCAGGATGCCGTCGAGGGTGAGCTCGTCGTTCACGCGCACGACGTCCTGAATGCCGCGCAGGATCTGCGGCGTCGTCTGCAGCGCGAGCGGTTCGGCCTGGAGCGGCACGACGGCGTGCTGGCTGGCCTCGAGCACTCGGCGCGTGACGGGGCCGAGCCCGGGCGGCGTGTCGACGATGACGACGTGGCAGCGCTCGCGCGCCTGGTTCAGCAGGTCGCGCACGACGTTCGTCTCGGCGACGAGCTGCTGGTAGAACGCGTGCTCCGCCTCGTCGCTCACCGTGCCCGCGAGCACGACGCGCAGCCAGGGGAGGGCGGTCGGGAGGATCACCTCGCGGAGCGTGCGCTGGCCGCTGAGGTAGTCGGCGAAGCCCCACGGGTCGTGCCCGCGGCGGAGGCCGACGCCGTAGCGCACCGAGCCCTGCGGGTCGGTGTCGACGAGGAGCGTCTTGAGCCCGCGGCGCGCGAACGCGGCGGCGAGGTTCACCGCGGTGGTGGTCTTGCCGACGCCGCCCTTCTGGCTGACCACCGCGAGGACGGTGCCGATGCGGCCCGCCGCGCGGTTCGGAACGTTGCTCACCCGTCGCCGGCCCCGCTGCGGAGTTCGGCCAGCGTCTCGCGCGCGTGGCGCACCCAGCGCTCGCTCTCCGGGTCTGGCTTGGTGCGCGCGAGGAACGCCTCGAGGTGTTCGGCCGCGCCGCCCTCGTCGCCGCGCTTGAGGAGGAGGAAGGCGAGCCCGTAGTGCGCGCCGCCGAGGGAGGGGTCGAGCTCGAGCGCGCGGCGATAGCAGCGGATGGCCTCGTCCTGCTGCCCGGTGCGGCTGAAGGCGATCGCCATGTTCTGCAGCACGCGCTGGTCGTTGGGCCGGTCGCGGAGGGCGAGCCGGTACGACGTGAGCGCGGCGTCGTAGTCCCCCTGGCGCTCGAGGGCGAGGGCCTCGGTCAGGTAGTCGACACGCCCGTTGCGGGCGTCAGCGTCGGACTTGCCGCCCGTGAGGCGGCTCCACCAGGACATGCGATCGAGTGAACGGGCAGGGGGCGGTCGCGGGGGCGCGGGCCGCCGCCAGCGGAGCGGGGAAGGTACTTCCCCGCTCGGACCGCTACAACCGGCGGGGACCCGTCCGCCGGCGTTATCTTCGCCGCATGCCACGCCCCGACCGGATCGACCCCGCGAAAGGCCTGCTCGTCGTCGAGTGGCCGCTGTTCGGCGAGCTGTCGCGCGCGCTCGCGCTGAAAGTCGCGCGCGCGTTCGACCCGGAGCTCGTCGTCGGCGTGGCGACGGCGGGAGTCGTCCCCGCAGCGACGGTGGCCGCGATCCTCGACCGGCCGTTCGCGAGCATCACGGTGAGCCGGCGGTTCCGGGCCGAGCGAGTGCGGGAGACGCCGGCCGTGATCGGCGCCGCGCCCGCCGACGTGCGCGGGGCGCGCGTGCTCGTCGTCGACGAAACGTGCGACTCGGGGGCGACGCTCCGGCTCGCGGTGAGCGCGGTCGTGAACGCGGGGGCGACGACGGTGCGCACCGCCGTGGGCTTCAAGACCGGCCCCTACATGCCCGACTTCCACGCGCTCGCGACGCAGGCGACGATCGTGCTGCCGTGGGACGTCGAGGTGCTCGTCGACGGGGAGATGACGCCGAACCCGGCGTACGAGGGGATGCTGTAGCCGGAGCGCCCGGCGTCCGTCAGGCAGTCTCCCCCACCCGCCGCAGCAGCTCCGCCTCGTCGACGACCGCGACGCCCAACTCCTGCGCCTTCGCCAGCTTCCCGCCGGCGTCGGCGCCGGCGACGACGAGCCCGGTCTTCTTCGACACCGAACTCGTCACCCGCCCCCCGTGCCGCTCGACGAGCGCGGCCGCTTGGTCGCGCGTCAGCGTCGGCAGCGTGCCGGTGAGCACCACGGTGACGCCCTTGAGTGCGTCGCCCGCGGCCGCCTCGGGCTCGTGCAGCGTGAGGCCGCGCTCGCCGAGCCGGCGCACCAGCGCCCGCGCCTCGGGGTCGGCGAACCACCGCACGACCGAGCGCGCGATCACGTCGCCGACCCCGCGCACGGCGAGCACCTCCTCCTCGGTCGCCGCCGCCAGGCGGTCCATCGTGCCGAAGTGCCGCGCGAGGAGCCGCGCCGCGATCTCGCCGACGAAGTCGATGCCTAACGCGAAGACGAGCCGCGCGAGCGGCTGCGCCTTGGACGCCGCGACCGCCGCGACGAGGTTCTCCGCGCTCCTGTCGGCGAACCGGTCGAGCGCGGTCAGCTGCTCCGCGCGCAGGTCGTAGAGGTCGGCCGCGTCGCGCACGAGTCCCGCGCCGATCATCTGCTCGATGCGCGCGTACGACAGGCCGCGGACGTCCATCGCGTCGCGCGAGGCGAAGTGCACGAGCGCCTCGAGCTGCCGCGCCGGGCAGCGGAAGTTGGGGCAGTACAGCATCCCGCGGTCCTCGCCCGCGACGAGCGCGGTGTGGCAGCTCGGGCACTCGGCCGGCGGGACGTACGGCGCCGGGGGCGCGGCCACGTCGCGCTTCTCGGGGACCGGCCCGATCACCTGCGGGATCACCTCGCCCGCGCGCTTCACCTGCACGACGTCGCCGACGCGCAGGTCCTTGTCGGCGATCAGCGCGAAGTTGTGCAGCGTCGCCTTGCTCACCGTCGCGCCGCCGATCTCCACCGGGTCGAGCACCGCGTACGGGTTGATCGACCCCGTGCGCCCGACGTTCACCTCGATCGCGCGCAGGGTGCTCTCCGCGATGTCGGGCGCGAACTTGCGCGCGATCGCCCACCGCGGCTCGCGCCCGACGTCGCCCAACTCCTGCTGCAGCGCGAGCGGGTCGACCTTTACCACCACGCCGTCGATCGCGAAGTCGAGCGCCGCGCGCACCGTGTGCTCCACCTCGTGCGCCCACGCGTGCACCTCGGCCAGCGTCGCACACCGCCGCCGGTGCGGCGCGACGGGGACCCCCCACGTCGCGAGCGTCTCGAGCAGCTCCCATTGCGACGCGAACGGCAGCTGACGGGCGGCCGCGGTCGCGCCGCCCGGCACGGCGACCGCGTAGCCGAAGAAGTGCAGCGGGCGCGACGCGGTGATCTTGGGGTCGAGCTGCCGCAGCGCGCCCGCGGCCGCGTTGCGCGGGTTGGCGAACACCGGCTCGCCGGCCTGCACGCGCGCGGCGTTGAGCTGCTCGAAGCGCGAGAAGGGGAAGTAGACCTCCCCGCGGATCTCCACCACCGGCGGGTGCCCGTGGCCGCGAAGCCGGAGCGGCACGCCGCGCACTGTGCGCAGGTTGGGCGTCACGTCCTCGCCGACGACGCCGTTGCCGCGCGTCGCGCCGACCGCGAGCACGCCGTCGCGGTACGTGAGGCTCACGGCCGCGCCGTCGATCTTAAGCTCCGCGGCGTACCCCGCCGCGCGCGCCTCCTCGCCCAGGACGCGCACGTTGCGGTCCTCCCACTCCTGCAGCTCGTCCTCGTTGAAGGCGTTGCCGAGCGAGAGCATCGGCACGAGGTGCGTGTGCTTGGGAAGCGCGCTCTGCGGCTCGGCGCCGACGCGCAGCGTGGGCGAGTCCGCGGTGCGCAACGCGGGGTGCTCCGCTTCGAGCTGCTGCAACTCGCGGAAGAGGCGGTCGTACTCGACGTCGGCGAGCGTCGGCCGGTCGAGCACGTAGTACTCGTAGCTCGCCTGCTCGATCTGCTGGCGGAGCGTCGCCGCGCGCGCGGCGAGGTCGGGGAGGACATCGGGCGGGGGAGCGGACATGGCGCCCAAGATAAGGGGCGCCGCGTCCGCTCCGGTCATCACGCCGCGGCGGCCGGGACCTCCGCGTCCCCGAACGCGACGACGCGGTTGCGCCCGCCCGCCTTCGCCACGTAGAGCGCGTCGTCGGCGGCCTTGACGAGCGCCTCCTGGTGCCGGAAGTCCGGGTGCGGCCACGACGCGACCCCCGCGCTCATCGTGCGCTGCAACGTCCCGCCGGGGTAGGTGAACGCGCGCGCCGCGATCGCCGCCCGCGCGCGCTCGGCGAACGCGCGCGCGTCGTCCGCGCTCGCGCCGGGCAGGAGCACGAGGAACTCCTCGCCGCCGTAGCGCCCCACGTGGTCGATCTCGCGCGCCGTCTCGCGCAGCACGTCGGCCACCTGCTTGAGGACCGCGTCGCCGGCCTGGTGGCCGTACGTGTCGTTGACGCTCTTGAAGTGGTCGACGTCCGTCATCACGACGGCGAGCGACTCGTTGAGGCGCGTCGCGTGCTCGAACGCCTCGGTGAGCCGCTCCTCGATGTGGCGCCGGTTGTCGACGCCCGTAAGGCCGTCGGTCTGCGACACGCGGCGCAGCTCCGCGTTGGCGCGCTCGAGCTCCTCCTGCAGCGCCTTGATGCGCAGCAGCGCGCGGATGCGCGCCTCGAGCTCGAGAAAGTTGATCGGCTTCGTGATGTAGTCGTCCGCGCCCGCGTCGAAGCCCTCGACCTTGTGCGCCGTCGTGTCGAGCGCGGTCTGCAGGATGATCGGGACGAACGGCAGCCCGGGCGCCTCCTTGATGCGCCGCGCGACCTCCATGCCGTCGAGCTTGGGCATCATCACGTCGAGCAGCAGCAGGTCGGGCGGCTCGGCGAGCACGCGGTCGAGCGCCTGCTGGCCGTCCGTGACCGAGTCGACGACGTACCCGCGCGAGCCGAGCCGGATGCGCAGCAGGTCGACGTTGTCGGGGTGGTCGTCGGCGACGAGGATGCGCACCGGCGCGGGCGCGGTCCCCGGGGCCGCGCCCGGCGGCGCGGTCGTCACGCCGCCGTCTGTCCGGCCGCCGCGCCTTCGCCCTTGCCGAGGAAGCGCTGGACTTCGGCGACGACCGCGCGCGGCTCGCACGGCTTGGCGAGGTAGCCGTCGCAGCCGACCTCCATCGCCTTCTCGCGGTCGCTCGCGAGCGCGTGCGCGGTGAGCGCGATAATCGGGATGTGCTTGGTCGCCGGGTCGTGCTTGAGGACCTGCGTCGCCTCCCACCCGTCGATGATCGGGATGGAGATGTCCATCAGGATCAGGTCGGGCTTTTCGGAGTGCGCCTTCGCGATGCCTTCCTCGCCGTTGAGCGCCTCGGTCACGCGGTAGCCGAAGTGCCGCAGGATCGTGGAATAGACGATGCGGTTGTCCTCGTTGTCTTCAACCAAGAGGACGGTCTTGCCGGAAAGACTCATCGCGGACCTCGGAAGCGCGGCGGGCGGGTCGTGGCCAGGGGGTCGGCGCCGCGCGACGCGGCAGCCGGCGGCGGGGGAGACGCGGTAGGCGGACGCCGCACCGTCAGGACCCACGAGAGACGCGGGACCCGGAGCGCGGCTCGCGAAACGGCGAGCCTACCTCGACAACACAGCAATCACGACGTTCCGACCAGCACGCGCACCGCACGAACGGTCCGCAGGGGACCGGCACGTCACGCGGGCAGGTCAGCAAGTTCCTTACCATGCACCGGGGCGCGCCCCCGGCAGACGAGAGATCCGCACGAATGGCACAGGCGTTCAACGGGAAGCATCAGGCAGTGGACGAGGCGTCGTCGGCGAGTGGCCGCGGCAGCGCGTCGCGTGGCGCGCCGCCGCGCAGTCCGACGCAGAACCCGGCGGGCGGTGGCGGTCCGCCCACAGCGTGGCCCGCGCAGACGCGAGCGGCGCACGCGGAGACCGCGGGCGACGACCGACCCGTCATGCGGGCGCGGCACATCGTCGGACAGCTCGCCGCGCTGCCCCGCCTGGCGCGCGGCGCGGAGGACGCGGCCGGCTCGGTCGCCGAGCGCATCGCGCGCCGGCGTCGTGCCGCGCAGGCGACACTCGAGGCCGAGTCCGGCGCGGCGGAAACGGACTGGGGGCAGGTCGGCGTGTTTGGCGCGGGGATCGCGATCGGCGCCCTGATCGGCGCGGGCGCGGCGCTCCTCCTCGCGCCCGCGACGGGCTACGAAACGCGCACGCGCCTCGCCCGCCGCGCGCGCCAGGCCGGCGGCCGCGCGGCCGACCGGTGGGACGACGTCAGCGACGACCTGCGCCACAAGGCGCAGCACGGCGCGCGCCGTGTCAAGCGCGCGGCGACAGCGTCGCGTTGGGTGGTCGAGGACGCCTGGGAGCGCCGCCGCCGCGACTGAGCCCTTTGTGCGGGCCCGAGACCGCGTCTTACACGCCGCCTCGGGCCCGCCGGCACCTCAGCTCGTGCGGTCGCGCAGTGCCTCGGCCTGGCGCTTGTAGTTCGCGTCGTTCAGCTCGCGGACCGGCGCCGCGGCGATCGCGTCGAGTTCCTCGCGGGCCTTCGGCTTGTTCCCGCGGTCGAGGTAGACCTGCGCGAGGTCGATGCGGTGCGTGATGCGCTCCGGCTCGATCTGCACGGCCTGCTCGAGGTAGCGCTGCGCGTCGTTCCAGCTGGCCGACGCGAACACCTGGCCGCCGAGGAAGTTCTTCGCCATGAAGCGCGTGAAGCCGTTGAGGCGCATGATCTCGGCGTTCCACATCCCCATCACGTGCAGCGCGCCGGCGTGCCGCGGGTCGTACTTGAGCGCTTCGAGCGCCTCGGTCCGCACATCGCTCGCGTAGCGGATCCGGTCGCGCGCGCCGAGCGTCTGCGCGGTGCGGCCGAGCGCGGTCGCGAGCAGGAAGTGGCCCTCGGCGGCGTTGGGCCGCGCCTGGATCGCGCGCCGCGCGAGCGCCTCGCCCTGCTTGTAGAGGGCGCGCTGCTGATCCTTGTCGGGCGCCCCCTGCCCGGACTCGATCGCCGCGTACGCCGCCTTGGTAAGCGCGTCGAAGTCGTTCGGGTCCGTCTTCAACGCGGCCTCGTAATGTGCGAGCGCGTCGGCCGGGTTCATCGCGCGTTCGCGGTCGGCGATCGCGACGTGCTCGGCGGCGGTCTGCGCGCGCGCCGCGCTCGGCAGCGCGGCCGGGACGACGACCGGCGCGACGGCGAGCACGGCGGCGAGCAGGACGGGGCGCAGCGACATCACGGGTGCTCCGGTGAACGAGGCAGGTAAGTTGGGCGGGTCAGCCGAGAGGTAGAGCTACCCCACCCGCATCGCAATGATCGTCGACCCCGGCCCCCCGCCTCCGACCGTCGCCCCGCTCGCGCTCATCGAACGCAAGCGCGACGGCGGCCGCATCGCGCCGGAGGAATGGCGCGCGCTCGCCGCCGCGTACGCGCGCGGCGACGTGCCCGACTACCAGATGGCGGCGCTGCTCATGGCTGTGTACTTCCGCGGCCTCGACCGCGCCGAGACGCGCGCCCTCACCGACGCGATGCTCGCGAGCGGCGCGCGGCTCGAGCTGACGGGGCTTGCCGCGCGCGGGTGGCGGGGCCGGGTCGACAAGCACTCGACGGGCGGCGTCGGCGACAAGGTCTCGCTCGTCCTCGCCCCGCTCGTCGCCTCGCTCGGCGTCGCCGTCCCGATGATGTCCGGACGCGGACTCGGTCATACGGGCGGAACGCTCGACAAGCTCGAGTCGATCCCGGGCTTCCGCACCGACCTGACGCTCGAGCGCGCGACGCGCCAGCTCGACGCGATCGGCTGCGCGCTCATCGGCCAGACCGCCGAGGTCGCGCCGGCGGACCGCAAGATGTACGCGCTGCGCGACGTCACGGGGACGGTCGAGTCGATCCCGCTCATCGCGGCGAGCATCATGAGCAAGAAGCTCGCGGAGGACCTCACCGGCCTCGTGCTCGACGTGAAGGTTGGCTCGGGCGCGTTCACCCCCGAGCCCGCGCGCGGCGTCGAGCTCGCCCGCGCGATGGTCGCGTTAGGCGACGACCACGGCTGCCCGGTCGTCGCACTCCTCACCGCGATGGACCGCCCGCTCGGACGCGCCTGCGGCAACGCGCTCGAGGTCGAGGAGGCGGTGCTCGCCCTGCGCGGCGAGGGCCCGCCCGACCTCATGGCCGTGACCTACGCGCTCGGCGCCGAGATGCTCGTCCTCGGCGGCGCGTGCACGACCGCCGAGGAAGCGCACGGCGCGATGCGCGCCGCGATCGCCGACGGGCGCGCCGCCGCCAAGTTCCAGGCTATCGTCGAGGCGCAGGGCGGCAACCCCGGCGTGG
The DNA here is from genome assembly GCA_019973575.1 of Gemmatimonadetes bacterium T265. NCBI lineage: Bacteria > Pseudomonadati > Gemmatimonadota > Gemmatimonadetes bacterium T265. The sequence goes on along the minus strand of BPUI01000001.1, from coordinate 293,241 downwards.
TCGACGACCCCGCCGCGCTGCCGCAGGCGCCGGTCTCGGCGGTGTACGAGGCGCGCCGCGACGGCGTCGTCGCGCAGGTCGAGCCGCGCGCGGTCGGGCGGGGGATCATCGCCCTCGGCGGCGGGCGCCGGCGCGTCGACGACCGCGTCGATCCCGCGGTCGGCTTCTCGATCACCGCGCGCCCGGGTCAGGTCGTGTCGGGTGCAGAGCCCCTCGCGACGATCTACGCGCGCGATGCGGCCGGCCTCGCCGCCGGCCGCTCCGCGCTCGACGCCGCGATCGTCGTCGTCGACAAGTCGTCGCGCGAAGCGGTTTCCGCGCCGCTCCCCCTCGTCTCGCACCGGGTGACGGCGGCCGGCGTCGAGCACCTCGTCGCCTGACCGGTCGTCTGCGCGCGCGTCGCCCTGACGGCTAGCTTTTCGCGTCTAGCGTCCGAACCGGCCGCGACGGTCGGCCGCCGCTCGGACAGCTCCACGCCCACTCGCTCTGCGCAAAGGTCTACGCCCGGTGCCCTCTCCCCGCTTGTCGCCCAAGATCGCCCGCTTCCTCGGCCTGCAGACCGCGACGACCCCGTTGCTGCTGTTCGTGGTCTGGGCCTTCTGCCTCTACAAGACGCGCCCGAACTTCTCGACCGAGTCCACGGGCGGCATCGACCTGATCAACACGGCGATCACCTGGACCGCGTTCACGATCGTCTTCGCCGCCCTCGGCGCGATCAACTGGCTGTTCTCGCGCCAGCTCTTCGGCGAGGCCAAGGGCGACCGGCGCGGCGTGAAGACGTGGTAGTGACGCGGGCGCGGGCGGCCGCACTCGTCGTCGCAGCGGTCGCCCTCCCTGCCGCCGCGCGCGCGCAGCCGGCCACCTCGCCCGCTCCCGCCGACGCGGGCCGTCTCGTCGCGGCCCTTGCCGGCGAGACCCCGCTCGCGAGCGACCTCGCCGAGCTGACCGACCGCATCGGCGGGCGTCCGACCGGGGGCGAGGCCAACCGCCGCGCGGTCGCGTGGGGCGTCGACAAGTTCCGCGCGATGGGCGTGGCCGCGCGCGCCGAGCCCTTCCCGATGCCCGGCCTCTGGCTGGAGCGGAGCGCGAGCGCGACCGTCGAAGGCGCCGGCGTGCGCTTCTCGCCGCGCGTCGCCGCGATGCCGTTCTCGACCGCCACGCCGGCCGTCGGCACGACGGCGCCGCTCGTCGACGCGGGCCGCGGCACCGACGCCGACTTCGCCCGGCTCGGCCCCCGCGCGCGCGGCGCGTTCGTGCTCGTCGAGCAGGACGAGCTGAAGGACATCGACGGCCTCTTCAAGGAGTACGCGGACGCGGCCGACGTCGAGCGCCGCGCGTTTGCGGCGGGCGTCGCAGGCGTGGTCTACATGGGGTCGCGGCCTAACGACCTGCTCTACCGCCACAACGTCAACGTCAACTGGGCGAACACGCGCCTGATGCTCGTCATGGACCGCGACGGCGCGCTGCGCGCGATGCGGCTGCTCCGCGCCGGCCTCCCGCTCGCCATCACCGAGCGCCTCGACCTCGAGCGCGGCCCCGCCTTCGAATCGGCGAACGTCGTCGGCGAGATCCGCGGCGCGACCCGCCCCGACGAGGTGGTCGTCGTCGGCGCCCACCTGGACTCGTGGGACCTCGGGACCGGCGCGCTCGACAACGGGGCGAACGTGGCCCTCGTCCTCGACATCGCGCGCCAGGTCCACGCGTTAGGCGTGCGCCCCGCGCGGACGATGCGCTTCGTGCTCTGGAACGGCGAGGAGCAGGGGATGTACGGCTCCGCCGGCTACGTCCGGACGCACGCCGCGGAGCTCGACCGCACGGCGATGACGCTCACCTTCGACATCGGCTGTGGCCGCATCACCGGCTTCTACACCGGCGGCCGCCCCGACGTCGTCGCCGCGACCACGCGCGCCGTCGCCCCGGTCGCCGGCTACGGCCCGTTCACCCAGGTCGACCAGCCGCTCGTCGGCACCGACAACTTCGACTTTATGCTCGCGGGCGTCCCGAACCTCGTCGCCAACCAGGAGCCCGCGACGTACGGCCCCAACTACCACGCGCGCTCCGACGAGTTCGGCCAGTGCGACCTGCGCCAGCTGCGCCAGAACGCGCAGATCGCCGGCGCGGTGATGTGGGCCGCCGCCAACGCCCCCGGCCGGCCACCCCGCCAGTCGTCCGCAGAGGTTGCTGACTTGTTCAAGCGCACCGACCTCGCCCAGCAGATGGTCGCGATGGGCGTGTGGGACGAGTACGCACGCGCCAAGCGTGGCGTCGCCCCGGTCCAGCCGCTGCCGAGCACGGCTCCCACCGCCACGGCGACGAAATAACCGCCCGGACGTCCGACCCGACGCCAACGCTGGGCGGGGCGCGGGGCCGGAGCGCGCGTCGACGTCGCGGCCCACACCACCGCCGTCGTGCCGACGTCCCGTGGGCCGTGCGTCGTTGAGCGCGCGGAGCGCCCCGCGTCCCCGCCCGCGCGCCGCGCGAACCTGTCCACAAGCATTTACGCCGAGGCGCGTAACATACCCCTGGCGAACCGAGCCGCTGCGCGACATCCTCGTGCGTTCGACGTCACCGGTCGGACGAGACGAAAGCGCGCAGCGACCGGACGCGAGGGCGCCGGCCCCGCCGCCGCACACCCCAGGAGGGCCGCAGGATGCACCGCATCTGGATGGTGCTCGACCCGCGTCGGACGCTCATCGCGCTCTTCGCCCTGTTATTCACGCTGGCAATCGTGATCCACGGCGTCCTCCTCACCACGGATCGGTACAACTGGCTCGCGGGCGGTCGGGCGGCGGCCGCACCGGTCGGCACGGTGTCGCCCCCCGCGCCCGCTCCGGCGCCCGAACCGGCCGCGGCCCCCGCGCCGACGGCCGCGACGCCGACCTCCGTCTACTTCGACGTCAACGCCGCGGCCCCGGACTCTGCGGGCCAGCGCGCGATCGCGGACGCCGCCGCGACGCTCCGCGCGCAGCCGTCGGCGCGCATCGCGATCACCGGCTACACCGACGCGACCGGCAACCTCGCCGCCAACCAGGAGCTCGCGAAGAACCGCGCGAAGGCCGTGCGCGACGCGCTCGTCGCCGCGGGCGTGCCGCTCGCGCGCATCGACATGCGGCCCCCCGCGTCAGTGCAGGCGAACGCGGCGGGCGGCGCGCGCGAGGCCCGGCGCGTCGACCTGACGCCGCTCGCGCCCTGACCGCTCGCGCCCTGACGCGCGAACGACGAAGGGGTGCCCCGCGCCGGGCACCCCTTCGTCGTGTCGGGCCGTCGGAACGTCCGAGTCAGACGTCGAGGTTCGACGCGAACCGCGCGTTGGTCTCGATGAACTCGCGCCGCGGGTCGACGTTGTCGCCCATGAGCTTCGTGAACAGCTCGTCGGCGAGCAGCGCGTCGTCCATCGTCACCTTGAGGAACGTGCGCGTCTCGGGGTCCATCGTCGTCTCCCAAAGCTGCTCGGGGTTCATCTCGCCGAGCCCCTTGTAGCGCTGGATGTTGAGGTTCTTGGCCTCGTTTCCGCCGAGCCGGTCGGAGTACTCCTGCCGCTCCTTCTCGTCGTAGGCGTAGTAGACCTCCTTGCCCTTCGCCACCCGGTAGAGCGGCGGCTGCGCGATGTAGATCATCCCCGCGTCGATCAGCTCGCGCATCTGCCGGAAGAAGAACGTCAGCAGCAGCGTGCGGATGTGCGCGCCGTCGACGTCCGCGTCGGTCATGATGACGATCTTGTGGTAGCGCGCCTTGTCGAGCTCGAAGTCGTCCTTGATGCCGGAGCCGAGGGCCGTGATGATCGTGCGGATCTCCTCGTTCGAGAGGACCTTGTCGATGCGCGCCTTCTCGACGTTGATGATCTTGCCGCGGAGCGGCAGGATCGCCTGGAACTGGCGGTTGCGCCCCATCTTCGCCGAGCCGCCGGCCGAGTCGCCCTCGACGAGGTAGATCTCGCAGAGGCGCGGGTCGGAGAGCGAGCAGTCGGCGAGCTTGCCCGGCAGGTTGCCGACGTCGAGCGCGCTCTTCTTGCGCGTGAGGTCGCGCGCCTTGCGGGCCGCCTCGCGCGCGCGCGCCGCGGAGACCGCCTTCTCGATGATCGCGTTGGCGACCTTCGGGTTCTCGTCGAGGTACTGCGACAGGAGCTCGTTGACGACCGAGCGCACCGCGCCCTCCGCCTCCGAGTTGCCGAGCTTCGTCTTCGTCTGTCCCTCGAACTGCGGCTCGCGGACCTTGACGGAGAGCACGGCCACGAGTCCCTCGCGCACGTCGTCGCCCGAGAGGCGGATGTCCTTGTCCTTCTTGTTGAGCGCCGTGGAGCGCTCGATGTACTTGTTGACGACCGAGGTGAGCGCGCTCTTGAAGCCCGTCAGGTGCGTGCCTCCCTCGTGCGTGTTGATGTTGTTGACGAACGAGAAGACGCTGTCCGCGTAGCTGTCGTTGTACTGCATCGCGAGCTCGATGCCGATCTGGTCGCGCTCGGTCTCGATGTAGACGATCTGCTGGTGGAGCGGCTTCTTGCTCCCCGTCGACGTGAGGTAGGCGACCATCTCGCGCAGCCCGCCCTCGGCGTGGAACGTCTCCTCCTTCTCTTCACCCTCGCGCTCGTCCTTCAGGGTGATCGTCACGCCCTTGTTGAGGAACGACAGCTCGCGCAGGCGTGACTGGAGCGTCTCGTAGCTGTAGACGAGCGACTCGGTGAAGATCTCGGGGTCGGGCTTGAACCAGACCGTCGTGCCCGTGTCCTTCTTGGGGACGTCGCGGAGTGTGCGGAGCTTGGTCGTCGTGTCGCCGCGCGTGAAGGCCATGTAGTACTCCTTCGCGTCGCGCTTCACCCAGACCTTGAGGTGCTCGGAGAGCGCGTTGACGCAGCTGACGCCGACGCCGTGCAGGCCGCCCGAGACCTTGTAGCTGTTCTTGTCGAACTTGCCGCCGGCGTGCAGCACGGTCATCGCGAGCTCGACGCCCGGCAGCTTCTCCACCGGGTGGACGTCGACCGGGATGCCGCGGCCGTTGTCGACGACGGTGATCGAGTTGTCCTGGTGGATCGTGACCGAGATGCGCGTGGCGTAGCCGGCGAGCGCCTCGTCGATCGAGTTGTCGACGACCTCGTAGACGAGGTGGTGCAGGCCGCGCGGGCCTGTCGAGCCGATGTACATGCCCGGGCGCTTGCGGACCGCCTCGAGGCCCTTGAGGACCTGGATGGAGCCGGCGCCGTACTCACCATTCTGGCCCGCCCCGTTGTGGTCGGGGTTGGGCCGGTCGTTCTTTGCCATCGTCTCTCCGGTGCTGGAACCTGCGCGAACCGAACCCGGGAATATACCCGGCGCGAGCCCCGCGAACAACCGCGTCGGCTTCGCTTAACTCGTTGTTATACAACACATTAGGCCGAACGTTCCGCCCCTGGTGGCGCCTCCCGGTCGGGGCCCCGGTCGGGGCGGCGGTGGACGAGTCGGATGCGCCCGACGGGCGGGCGCTCGGGGGCCGTGTTGAGCGCGCGGAGCAGCTCGGGCTCCATCGCCTGCAGCTCGGTCATCCAGGCGTGCGTCGCGACGGCGACCCAGAGGGTGCCGTCCGGGCTCACGCTGAGCGGCTCGGTCACGGCCGCGATCTGCGGGCCGACGAGCGCGGCCCACTCGGGCACGACGGCCGCCTGGGCGACGCGGTCGCCGATCCCCGCGCTCGCGAGGACGCCCGCGAGCAGGTCGCCGACGGCGGTCGGGCGGCGGTTGTCTGGCATTAGGTGGTAAGAGAGAACGCGACGATGCCCAGTGTCATCCTGAGCGCAGCGAAGGATCTTGCGTGCGGACCGCGGAGCCGTGCGCCATCGGGCGGTCATCATCGCGCGCCGTATGGCCCCGCAGCGGGGACGCAAGATCCTTGGCTGCGCTCAGGATGACACCCGGCGTCGCCCAATTCCACGTCACCGCCCCACCACGCCGTCCCGTACCGTCGCCCGCTCCAGCCCCGTGAACTCGTCCGGGATGTCGCCCGCGCGCGGTACGGCGATCACCGCCTGCCCGAGCCCGGCCTCGCCTAACAAGTCGAGGATGCGGTGCGCGCGGCGCGCGTCGAGCTCGGCGAACGGGTCGTCGAGCAGGAAGAGCGGCGGCCCGCCGATCGCGTCGCGCAGCGTCGCCGCCTCCAACATGCGGAGCGCGATCGCCGCGGTGCGCTGCTGGCCGCCCGACCCGTAGGTGCGCAGCTCGCGCCCGCCGAGCGCGATTTCCAGATCGTCGCGGTGCGGGCCGACGTGCGTCGCGCCGCGCTTGAGGTCGAACGCCCGCTTCTCGGCGAGCCCGTGCGCGATCGCCGCACGCACCGCGGCCACGTCCCCCGCCGCGTCCTCCGGCAGCGCGAGCGCCGTCGCGTAGCGGACGCGCCCCGGCGCGCGCTCGCCGATCGCGGCGCAGAGCCCCGCGTACGCGTCGGCGCGCGCCGCCACCCAGCGGCGCCGCTCGGTCCAGAGCACCGCCCCGTGTTCGGCCAGCGCGGGCTCCCACACCGCCGCGCGCGCGTCGCCGCGCCCGGTGCGCGCCGCGTCGCGGAGCGCCGCGTTCCGCCGCACGAGCGCGCCGCGGTACGCCTGCAGCGCCGCGAGGTACGGCCGCGACGTCAGCGCGAGCACGACGTCCAGGTAGCGCCGCCGCTCGGTCGGCGCGCCGGCCACCAGCGCCACGTCCCCCGGCGAGAGGATCACGCTCGGCACCGCGCCTAACGCGTCGCTCAGCCGCGGCGGCTCGGCCCCGTCGACGCGCACGCGCTTGCGCTTACCCGCGCGCTCGAAGCCCACGCCCGCCTCGCGCGTCCGGAGGCCGCCGGGCGTCGGCAGCTCCGCCTCCGCGCCGACGTGGAACGCACCCGCGCCGAAGCGCACGAGCTCCGCGTCGCGCGCGCCGCGCACGGAGCGCAGGAGCTGCAGGTAGTAGATCGCCTCGAGCAGGTTCGTCTTGCCGTGCCCGTTCTCGCCGACGAGCGCGAGTCCGGCGGGCGCGAGGTCGAGCGCGACGCGCTCCAGGTTGCGGAAGTCGCGCACGACGAGCCGGCGCAGGCGCACCGCGCCCGCCGGCCCGCTCGGCGGCGCCGCCGTCGGCGGCCCCGCGTCCAGGGCCGTCAGCGCCCCACGAAGCGCGCGGCGCGCTTCCCGAGGAAGGCCTGCGTCCCCTCGCGCATGTCCTCGGTGGCCGCCGCGAGCCCGAACGCGGTCGCCTCGAAGCGCAGCGCCTCGTCGAGCGGCAGGTCGTAGCCCGCGTTCACCGTCTCGACCGTGAGCGCGAGCGCCACGGGCGCGTTGGCGAGCATCGCCGCGAGCAGCGCGCGCGCCCGGTCGAGCAGCTCGCCCGGCGGGACGACGAGGTTCGCGAGCCCGATGCGGTACGCCTCCTGCGCGTCGATCTGCTCGCCCGTGAGCAGCAGCTGCAGCGCGCGCCCCTTGCCGACGAGCCGCGCGAGGCGCTGCGTCCCGCCGTAGCCGGGGACGAGCCCGAGCTTCACCTCGGGCTGCCCGAAGCGCGCGGCCTCGCTCGCCACGCGCACGTGGCAGCACATCGCCAGCTCGCAGCCGCCGCCTAACGCGAAGCCGTTCACCGCGGCGACGGTCGGCTTCGCGCTCGTCTCGAACTTGCGGAAGTTCTCCTGCCCCTTGCGCGCCAGCCGCTTCGCCTCGTAGGGCGACGCCGCGCCGACCTCGCCGATGTCTGCCCCCGCGACGAACGCGCGCCCGGCGCCGGTCAGGATCACGCCGCCGACGTCGTCCCGCGCCGCGGCCTCGTCCATCGCGAGGCCGAGTTCGGTGATCAGCGCGTCGTTGAGCGCGTTGAGCTTGTCGGGCCGGTTGGCCGTGATCGTCGCGATCCGGTCGGCGACGTCGAGCGTCAGCGTCGTGTAGGCCATGGTGCGGCCAATATACCGGCGCGATGCGGGCGCGCCGCGCCGGCCGACCCGGACCGAAACTTGCCCCGGCGCGCTAAGTCATGACGCCGCAATGGATTCTGCGAAAAGGGACGAAGCGCTCCGGCTTCCGCTACGTCACCGCGGCGGGCAAGGCCGCCCCCGAGTCCGCCCGCGCCCGCGCCGCCGCGCTCGTCATCCCGCCGGCCTGGACGGACGTCCACATCGCCGCCTCGCCGACCGCCGCCGTCCAGGCGTGGGGCTTCGACGCGAAGGGGCGCAAGCAGTACCGTTACCACGACAGGGCGGCCGAGCGCGGGCAACTCCGCAAGTTCTACCGCGTGCGGCAGATGGCGCGCGACCTCCCCGCCATCCGCGAGGCGGTCGCGCGCGACTTCCGTACGAAAGGCCTAACGAAGCGCCGCGTCGCGGCGGGCGTGGTGCGCCTCATCGGCGAGGCGTACTTCCGCGTGGGCAGCGACCGCTACGCCGAGCAGAACAAGACGTTCGGCATCGCCACGCTGCGCAAGAAGCACGCGGCGGTGCACGCCGACGGCGCGTCCGAGGAGCGGGTCGTCTTCGACTACGTCGGCAAGGAGTCGGTCCGCCAGCACCAGGTGATCTTCGAGCCCGCGCTCGTCGCCTTCGTGCGCGAGCTGCTCGACACGCCCGGGCCGCGCCTCTTCCGCTATCAGTCGACCGGCGACGACGGGCGGCCGCACTGGCACGACCTCACCTCGCGCGACGTCAACGAGTACATGCACGACGTGCTCGGCGTCCCCTACTCGGCCAAGGACTTCCGCACCTGGGGCGGCACGCTCCGCCTCGCGACGATCCTCGCCGACCTCGGCCCCGGCCGGACGGCGCGCGAGACGCAGAAGAATCTCGTCGTCGCGCTCCGGCTCGTCGCCTCGGACCTCGGCAACACGCCGACGGTCTGCCGCAAGGCGTACATCCACCCGATCGTGATCGCGCGCTACCTCGACGAGGGGTCGACGATCGCGCCCTTCCTCTCGCGCGCGGTCGTGAGGCGCGCGACGGCGCGCGCCGCCGCGCACGGGCGCGGGCACGAGGGGCACCCGCCGGAGGAACGGGCGCTCATCGGGTTCCTCGACAAGTACTTCCCCGAGCGGCGCGGGAAGCGCCGCGACCGGCGCCGGCGCGACCGCGAGCAGGCGGGCGAGCGGCGGGCGGCGCGGGCGGTGGCCGACGCGGCGTAGCAGGCCGGCGGAGCCCGACACCATGCACTACGCACCGACTAGCGTGCGGATCTCGCCTTCGAGCGTGTCGGGGGCGGTTTGCGGCGCGTGGCGCGCCACCACCCGCCCGGCGCGGTCGACGAGGAACTTGGTGAAGTTCCACTTCACCGCCTCGCTTCCCAGCAGCCCCGGCCGCGCGTGCTTGAGCGCCGCGAAGAGCGGGTGCGTCCCCGGCCCGTTCACCTCGACCTTGGCGAACATCGGGAACGTGACCTCGTAGCGGAGCGAGCAGAAGTTCGCGATCTCCGCCTCGTCTCCGGGCTCCTGCCCGCCGAACTGGTCGCAGGGAAAGCCGAGCACGGCGAAGCCCTGGTCCTTGTGCCGCCGGTAGAGCGACTCCAGCCCCGCGTACTGGGGCGTGAAGCCGCACTGGCTCGCGGTGTTGACGATCAGGAGCACCGCGCCCCGGTGCGGCGCGAGCGTCGTCCGCCGGCCGTCGATGGTGGTGACGGGGATGTCGAAGAGCATGCCGGGACGTGCGTGGTGGTCCGCGCGCTAGTACCGGGCCGTGCCCGGCTGGAACGTGCGCCAGCTGTGCCAGAACTCCTGCGACGCGGGGAGCGGCACGAGCGAGTCGGCGGGCCCGCGGCCGCCTAACGCCGCGGGCCCACGCCCGCTCAGTGCGTAGCTCCGTCCGGGTGCGACGAGCGAGTCCCCGCGCAGGGCGAAGCGCGTCGCCCGGTCCGGCCGCCGGAACGCGAAGAAACTCGCGCCGTCCGAGGCGAGCACGACCACCACCGGCGTCCCGCCGACGTCGTCGTTCACGACGCGCTCGCGGCGCAGCCGGTTCCAGTCGTACGCCTTGCTCGCCTCACCGACGGTGAGCCCGACCACCCACGCCTTGTCGCGCCAGGACACCGGGTCGGTGCCGGTGAGCGCGCGCCGGCTCGACCCATCCTCGTAGGCGAACCCCTTCGCGTACTCCGCGGCGAACGCCGGGTCGGGTTGCATCACGCGACTGTCCGGGTGCATGGCGAGCCAGCGCGCCAGCGTAACCTGGCGGCTCGGCACCTCCGCGAGCCTGGTGCCCTTCCGCGGCCCGACGATCGCCTCGCCGTTCGCCTGACGCCACCAACTTCCCGTGGTGCGGTCCTCGAGCATCGCGTTGAAGTGGTCCATGCCGACGAGGCGGAAGGTCTCGCCCCGGCCGCCGACCTCGGGGCGGTACACGCGTCCCGTGCGGCACACGGTGCAGTAGGTCACGAGCACCGGCGTGCCGCCGACCGTGTCGCGCACCTGATGGTGGTAGCCGATGAACTGGAGCGGGTACGCGCGCGCCTCGCCGTTCACCTCGACCCCGACCACTAGCCGCCGCGGGTCGACCCCGTTGCCCGCCGCCGGCGCCATCCGCACGGCCCTCGGCTGTAAGAACATGTGGTCGGCCGCCAGGCGCGCGTTGGCCGCGTACGCCACCCCGCCCGCGAGGACTAACGCGAGCGCCGCCGGCGCTGCGGCGCGCACGCGGCCGCGGCGCAGCCCCGCGACGCCCCGGAGCACCGCGGGCAGCCCCGCCGCCATCAGCGCGACGCACGCGACGCGGACCGCCCACCGCCACGTATACGGCGTGTACGCCAGCTCCACGCTCCGCGCCCGCTGGCTCCCGGGCATCGGCATGATGAAGTACACGTTCGCGGCCTCGAACAGGGCGAGGCCGAGCGCTCCGAGGTAGAGGAGTTTCCGCACGGGGCATAACGTAACCGGCATGCAACGCCGGCCATGATCCTCGCCGTCGACCAGGGCACGAGCGGCGGCACGGGCGCGTCGTCGACGCTCGCGGCGCGGCTCGACGCGCACTGCGCGGCGCTGGCGGCGTGCCGCCGGTGCGCGGCGGAGCTGCCGCGCGGCGCGCTCCCCGTCATCCCCGAGTCGCGCGCGCCGCGTGCGATGCTGATTGGCCAGGCCCCGGGGCCGACCGAGGCGACCGTGCGCCGCCCGTTCCAGGGGCGGGCGGGGAAGACGCTCTTCCGCTGGCTCGCGCGGGCGGGGCTCGACGAGGCGGCGGCGCGCGAGTTCTTCTGGATCGCCGCCGTGACGCGCTGCTACCCGGGGCCGCACGCCGGCGGGCGCGGCGACCGGCTGCCAACCGCGGGGGAGCGGGCGCGCTGCGCCCCGTGGCTGGAGGCGGAGTTGGCGCTGGTGCGCCCCGCGCTCGTCGTCACGTTAGGCCGGCTCGCGACCGACCGGTTCCTGCCGCCCGCGCCGCTCGCGGCGCTCGTCGGGCGCGTCCACGGCGCCGCCGTCGGCGGGCGTGTGGTGCCGGTCCTCCCGCTCCCGCACCCGTCGGGCGCGAGCGGGTGGCTCAATGAGCCGGCGCACCGCGCGCTGCTCGACCGCGCGCTCGACGCGCTCGCGCGCGAGGTCCGGCGCGCGCGCCCGCAGCCCGCACGCCGGTGCCGAGGTGTTCGGGCCGGTTCGCGAGGCCCCGAACGCGCCCGAACCGCCCCGAACGCGGCGACCCGGGTTCTAGTTGCGTCCTGCGAACAAAAGCGCCGCTGCGCGCGGGACGTAGAAAGCCCGAAATATTGACACTCTGTCCGGATGGCCGTACTCTGGGTCGTCCGTCCCGCCCCACCTTCCCCCGGCGCGCCGCGTTCAGCGCGCGTCCGTCCCGCCCGTGCTTCCCGCGCCCCGTCGACGGCGGCGCGCGTCCGCCGGCGCCGCCAGGCGGCGCCGTTCCCGCGGCTGGTACCCGTCCCGCGCCGACCGCCACGGCGTCCGCCGGCCGCGTCCGCACGCACTCCGACCACAGGGGGATGCTCGATGCGTGTCTGGTACCCGCCCGTCCGCTCCACCTCTACCCGGCTCGGCGCGGCGCTGTTGGCGCTGACGGCCGTGCCGTGCGTCGTCCGCGCGCAGGCGCCGACCACGGTCACCGGCACGGTGACCAGCGAGGCCGGCGTGCCGCTCGCCCTCGCGAGCGTCAGCCTTCCGGCCCTCGGGCTCGGCGGCCAGACGAACTCGCAGGGGCGGTACACGTTCACGGTCCCGGGCGCACGTGCCCTCGGCCGCACCGTGGACCTCACCGCGCGCTTGGTCGGCTACCGGCCGACCACCGCGCCGGTCACGCTCGCCGCGGGGACGACCGTCACGCGCAATTTCACGCTCGCGAGCAACCCGCTCCGCCTCAGCGACGTCGTCGTGACCGGCTCCGGGACCACGAGCACGCGCGAGCGACTCGGCGTCACCGTCAGCTCCGTGGCGAGCGACCAGATCGTGCGCTCGGCCGAGCCGAACGTCGTCGACGCGCTCGCGCAGAAGGCGCCGGGGATCGAGGTCACGTCGCAGTCGGGCGACCCCGGCGCGGGGAGCGGCATCATCCTGCGCGGGCTGAAGACGATCCAGGGCAACGGCCAGCCGCTATTCGTCGTCGACGGCCAGCCGATCGACAACTCGACGATCGTCACCGACGCGTCCGACACCGGCTTCAACTACTCCAACCGCGCGCTCGACCTCAACCCGGCCGACATCGAGTCGATCGACGTGCTCAAGGGGCCGTCGGCCGCCGCGCTCTACGGACTCCGCGCCGCCAACGGCGTCATCCTGATCACGACCCGCGCGGGGCGCCCCGGCGCGACGCGCTACCAGCTCACCACCAACCTCACGGTCGACGACGTCAACCGCACGATCCCGCTGCAGACGACATGGGGGCGTGGGTTCGTCGGCGTCACGCCGACCTGCGTGGCCGACGCCCTCTGCGCCAACCGCTCGTGGGGCGCCGCACTCCCGGCCGGGACGCCCGTCTACGACCACTTCGCCGAGCTGTTCCGCACCGGGACCACCGTCGACCCCACGCTCCAGGTCTCGGGCGGCGACGCGCAGCGGAGCTTCTTCCTCTCGGGCAGCACGCTGCAGCAGGAGGGCGTCTCGAAGGGACCGAACAGTCACCTGGGCCGCAACACGTTCCGCCTGCGCGCGGCCCAGCAGCTGACGGGCACGCTCCGCATCGGCGGGAACGTCAACTACACCGACCTCTCGCAGCGCGCCATCCAGAAGGGGAACAACCTCAACGGCCTGCTCCTCGGGTCGCTGCGGCAACCGCCCGAGTACAACCCGTACCCGTACCAGACGCCGACCGGCCAGCAGCGCTGCTGGACGATGCCGGACCCGACGCTCCCGTCGAGCACGTGCCAGTTCGACGGCGGGCTCTGGGTGCAGAACGTCCCGCGCAACTCGGACGCGGTCGGGCGGACGATCGGCAACGTCGAGCTGAACTACACGCCCGCGAGCTGGCTCCAGGTCGGCTATACGTTAGGCATCGACGCCTACGCCGAGCGGCGGCTCGAGGGGCTGCCGCCGTACAGCTCGGGCGACGCGACCGCCGGGGAGCTCTGGCAGGGGGCGTACTCGAGCCGCCAGATCGACCACAACCTCGTCGCGACGTTCACGAAGCAACTCCCGCGCGGCGTGCGCGGCCAGCTCGCGGTCGGGCAGAACCTCAACTGGCGCGAGTTCCGCCGCGAGCAGGTGAAGGGGATCGGGTTCATCGACCCGACGCTCTACACGCTCAACAACATCGTCGCGTCGAACCTCACGCCGCAGAACCTCCAGAGCAACGTCAACCTCGCGGGCTACTTCACCGAGGGTCGGCTCGACTTCGGGGACCAGGTCTACGCGACCGCGCGCCTCCGCGCGGACCAGGCGTCGACGCTGCCGAGCTCGAGCCGCACCGGGTACTTCCCGGGCGCGACGCTGGCCTGGAACGTCACGAACACGCTCGGCAAGCGCGACAACCGCGGCGTGCTCACCTACCTCAAGGCCCGCACGAGCTACGGCGTCGCCGGGCGCTCGCCCGACCCGTACCAGGTCCTCACGGTCTACGGCTCGGGGCCGCAGGCGCTCGCCTACGGCGAGGGGGCGACCAACACGTCGGTCGGCGGCCTGCCCGGCCTCCACATCGGCGACAACGCCTTCGCCCGCGGCAACCCGAGCCTGCGCTTCGAGCGCACCGCGGAGGCCGAAGGCGGCTTCGACTTCGGGCTCTTCAACCAGCGCGTCGACGGCTCCGTCACCTACTACGGCCAGGGGACGCGCGACCTGATCTTCTACGTCCCGGTGCCCGGCTCGACGGGTTTCCTCACCGCGCTGCAGAACGGCGCGCGCGTGACCAACAAGGGCGTGGAGCTGCAGCTCAACGCGCGACTGCTGGAGCGCCGCGACGTGTCGTGGGACGTCGGAGTCAACTACACGCGCAGCCGCAACCAGCTCGTCGCGCTCAACGGGGCGTCGTACGTGTTGCTCACGGGCGGGTTCGGCAACAGCGCCGCGGTGCCGGGCCACCCGCTCGGGTCGTTCTACTTCACCGACTTCGCCCGCTGCCGCTACGACGTCCCGGACGCGCAGAACCTGCAGTCGACCGCGGCCGGCGACGGCGTCAACATCAACGCCGCGTGCCGCGCGGCCAAGGCGCCCAACGGCGCGCTCTACGTCGACGCGGACGGGTTCCCGATCCTCGACCCGGCCAACCGCGTCAGCGGCAACCCCAACCCGAACTGGCTCGGCGGCCTCCGCACCGGGGTGCGCCTCTGGCAACGCGTGTCGCTCTCCGCGCTCCTCGACATTCGCCGCGGCGGCGACGTGTGGAACGGCACCCGCGGCGCCCTGCAGAGCTACGGCACGAGCGGCTACACGGCGGTCCGGGCCACCTGCACCGGCCCGCGCAGCGACCCGACGTGCACGGGAAACGAGCACGCGTTCGGCTCGGCCGGCTGGTTCCCGGGGCCGGTGACCGGCCCCGGGGCGGGGAAGGCCGTGCCGATCGGCGAGAACTGGTGGCGCGTCGGACTCGGCAACAACTTCAACGGCCCGCAGGCGCAGTTGACCGAGGACGGCTCGTTCACACGCCTGCGCGAGGTCTCGGCCGCCTACACCCTCGACGGCGCGACCTTCCGGCGCGTGACGCGGCTGTCGAGCATGGACGTGCGGCTGGCCGGACGCAACCTCGCGCTCTGGACCAAGTACAGCGGCATCGACCCCGAGACCAACCTCTCCGGGCCGATCGGCGCGGGGCGCGGGCAGGACTATTTCAACAACCCGCAGACGCGGTCGGTGGTCCTCAACATCACCCTGAACCGCTGACCGGGAGCGACCGCCATGCCTCGACTGCTCCCGCCCGCCGCCCGCCGCGCCGCAATGCGCCTAACGGTCGCCTGCCTCGGCGCGGCCGCCGCCGGCTGCTCGTCCAACCTCACGGGCGCCGACCTCACCAACAACCCTAACTCGCCGTCGAGCGCGACGGCCAACGAGGAACTCGTCGCAGTGACGTCGCTCAGCGGCGCCGCCCTCACCGGCGACGACAACCGCGTCATCTCGATCTGGATGCAGCAGATGGCGGGCACCGGCCGCCAGTGGCTGACCTACGACGCGCCGTACGTGATCGACGAGAACTCGTTCGGTTCGTTCGCGATCTTCTACACCGGCGGCGGCCTCGTCGACATCCGCGCCGTCGAGGCCAAGGCCCGGGCCGCGAACGACCGCGTCTACCTCGGCGTCGCGCAGGTGTGGGAGGCGCTCGTGATGGGCTACGTGGCCGACTGGTGGGGCGACGTTCCGTACCGCCAGGCCGCGAACCCGAGCGTGACCACCCCCGCGCTTGACCCGCAGCAGCAGGTCTACGCGGACCTGCAGACGCTGCTCGACAGTGCGATCACGAACCTGCAGGGGGCGGGCGCCGGGCCGGGCGCGTTCGACCTGATTTATGGCGGCGACAAGACGAAATGGACGGCCGCGGCCCGCACGCTCAAGGCGCGGCTGTACCTGCACGTCGCCGAGCGCGACCCGGGCGCCTACGCGCAGGCGCTCGCCAACGCGCAGCAGGGGATCGCCGACGCCTCGGGCGACCTCCGCACGTACCAGAGCGGCACCGTCGGCGAGGAGAACCAGTGGTACCAGTTCCACCGCGGGCGCGGCACCGACATTTCCGCGGCGTCGTACCTCGTCGATGTCCTGAAAACGCGCAACGCGGGGAGTGCGGACCCGCGCCTCGTCCAGTACTTCGGCGCGACGTCGGACGGCACGATCGTCGGCGCGGACCCGGGGCAGGAGGGGGCGGACTTCTCCTGGCTCAGCAGCACGCGCGCCGACCCGGGCTTCCGACAACCGCTCCTCAGTGCCACGGAGAACCTGCTCATCCGGGCCGAGGCACGGCTGCAGACGGGAGACCTCGTCGGCGCGGCGGCGGACCTCGACGCCGAGCGCGCGTCGGCGGGCCTGCCGGCGGTCGCGAGCGGGCTGCCGCGCGCGACGCTCTACGAGCAGATCATGGAGGAGAAGTACGTCGCCCTCTTCCAGAACGCCGAGGTCTGGAGCGACTGGAAGCGCACGTGCTGGCCCAACCTCGCGCCGGCGAACGGCGCGCGGGCGATCCCCGCGCGCTTCTTCTACGGCGCCGACGAGCGCGGGACCAACCCCAACATCCCGAGCCCGAACCAGGCGCCGCGGCGCAACTGGAACGACCCGGCGAACGCCACCGCGCTCGACGGCAGCGCGTGCCGCGGGCAGGGATGAACGAGGCGGGGAGGATCGGTCACGGCTAGGCGGTGCTGGCGGGGGAGGCCGCGTGTACGTTGCGCGGACCGCTCCCGATCCCGCACCACGCCCCGCCGATGCAGGAAGCTCCACCCGACGGCGAGCGCGGCCGGCTCCGCGCCGCCACGCCCCTCGTCGCCCAACTGTTCGACACGCACCAGGTCACGGACGCCGACGGCCAGGTCCGCACCGTCGACTCCGAGATCGGCGAGGCGCTTGCTGACGCGCTGTACCGCACGGTCCTCGCGCGCCGCCCACGCCTGGTCGTCGAGATCGGGATGGCGAACGGCGTGTCGTCGCTCGCCATCCTCAGCGCCCTCCGCGATGCCGAGCGCTCGGGGAGCGCGGCGGGCGCGCGGCTCATCTCGATCGACCCGTTCCAGCACGCGCAGTGGCACGGCGTCGGGCTGACCAACGTCGCGCGCGCGGGGTTGGGCGGTGCGCACCAGCTGCTCGAACAGCCCGACTACCTCGCGCTCCCCGACCTGCTACGCGCCGGCACGCGCGTCGACTTCGCTTACATCGACGGCTGGCACACGTTCGACTACACGCTGCTCGACTTCTGGTACGTCGACAAGATGCTGCACGCGGGCGGCGTGGTCGCGTTCAACGACTGCGGCTGGCGCGCGGTCCACAAGGCGATCCGCTTCGTCCAGACGCACCGCCGGTACGCGGAACTCGACGTCGGACTCCCGAAGAACTACGCCGCCGGCGATCCGCTCCGGACGCTCGTCCGGCGGGCGATGCGCTGGAACACGAACGATCGGTACTTCGAGAAGCGCGAGGATTGGGAGCCCTCCTGGAACTTCTACGTGCCGTTCTGACCCGCGCCGGGCCGTTCCGCCGACGCCGGCCGGCGTCGGAACTTCTATATTCGCCGGGTGTTCGGCTGTCAGCCCGACCGTGTGCGCCCCGTTCCCTACGCGGCTGCCCGGTCGCGTAGGCGGCCGCGACGGGAGAGACCCGACGGGAGAGACCCTATGAAGCCGCGCACCAAGTTCCTCGCCGGGGGCCTAGTGATCCTGGGCAGCGCCGGCGTGCTCATGGCCAGCTCCATCAAGGAGACGGGCCAGTACTACCTCACGCCGGCCGAGCTCGGCACGAAGGTCGCCGCGGACCCCACCTTCCGCGAGAACGGGGTGAAGGTCGGCGCGCGCGTCGTCCCGGGGTCGATCGTCCGCGACCCCGGCGGGCGCGCGCTCACCTTCCGCATGAGCGACGGCGCGCGGACCTACGCCGTCGCCTACCGCGGCATCGCCCCCGACACGTTCACCGACGGCGTCGACGTCATCGTCGAGGGCCGGCTCGGCGTCGACGACACCTTCCGCGCGACGACGCTGCTCGCCAAGTGCGCGTCGCGCTACGAGAACGCGCCCGCCAAGCCGGGCATGGACAAGTACCGAAACGTCCCCGGCTACCGGGCGCCGATGGGCGGCGCCCCCGCGACCGCGAGCACCGCCAGCCTCTGACCCGACCGGCCCCCGGTCCAACGCACACCTATGGGCAGTAGCATCGCGTCGAGCCTGATCCTGCTCGGCGAAGTCGCGCTCTGGGTCGCCATGCTGATGGCCGCCTGGAGCGCGACCGTTTCGTTCGCCGGCGCCGCGCAGGGCCGCGCCGACCTCGTCAAGAGCGGCGAGCGCGCCGTCTACGCGACCGCGGGCTTCGTCGTGCTCGCGAGCGTCGGCCTCTGGACCGCGCTCTTCACGCACGACTTCTCGATCAAGTTCGTCGCGAGCTACACGAGCGCGAACCTCCCCAAGGTCTACACCTTCACCGCGTTCTGGGCGGGGCAGGCGGGGTCGCTCCTCTTCTGGTGCCTCATCCTCTCGCTCTACTCGGCCGTCGCGGTGTTTACCGGCCGCGGCGAGCGGACGCGCGCCTTCATGCCCTACGTCGCCGGGACGCTCGGCGTCGTCACGCTCTTCTTCCTGCTCACGCTCTGCTTCGGCGCCAACCCGTTCGAACGCCTCGATTGGGTGCCGCCCGACGGGCGGGGGATGAACCCGCAGCTGCAGAACCCGGGCATGGCGATCCACCCGCCCATGCTCTACCTGGGCTACGTCGCGACCGCGATCCCGTTCGCCTACGCCGTGGCCGCGCTCGCGACGCGCCGCCTCAACGCCGACTGGCTCGCCCCCGTGAGGCGCTGGTCGCTCCTCTCCTGGTTCTTCCTCACCGTCGGCATCACGCTCGGCATGTGGTGGGCGTACGTCGAGCTCGGCTGGGGCGGCTACTGGGCCTGGGACCCGGTCGAGAACGCGTCGCTCATGCCCTGGCTCACAGGCACCGCGTTCCTCCACTCGATCATGATCCAGGAGAAGCGCGGGATGCTCAGGAAGTGGAACGTGACGCTCGTCGTGAGCACGTTCCTCCTCGCCATCCTCGGGACGTTCATCACGCGCTCGGGCGTGATCCAGAGCGTGCACTCGTTCGCGCAGTCGCCGGTCGGGACGTGGTTCGCCGGTTTCCTCGCGGCGAGCATCGGCGTGACCGCCTGGCTCGTCTCGACTCGGATCAAGGACCTCGAGAGCCAGGCCGAGCTCGAAAGCATGGTGAGCCGCGAGGCGGCGTTCCTGTACAACAATCTCGTGCTCGTCGGGATCGCGTTCTCCGTCCTCTGGGGCACGCTCTTCCCGATCCTCTCCGAGTGGGTGCGCGGCGAGAAGATCACCGTCGGCCCCCCCTTCTTCAATTCGGTCAACATCCCGCTCGGCCTGCTCCTGCTGGCGCTGACCGGCGTGGGACCGCTCATCGCCTGGCGGCGCGCGTCGGTCGCGAACATCCGCCGGCAGTTCGTCATCCCGGGGATCGCGGGCGCGGCGACGGGCGTGCTGCTCGTCATGGCCGGCATGCACGACTTCTACGCCGTCGTCTGCTACACGCTCGCCGGCTTCGTCTTCGGCACGATCGGGCAGGAGTTCTGGAAGGGGACGGCCGCGCGCATGCGCATGTACCGCGAGAACGCGGCCGTCGCCCTCACGCGTCTCGTCGCCAGGAACCGGCGTCGCTACGGCGGCTACGTCGTGCACTTCGGTATGGTGACGATGTTCGCCGCCTTCGCCGGGCTCGCGTTCAAGAAGGAGAACGACGTCACGCTCCGCACCGGCGAGACGTTCCGCACGCGCGACCCGTGGGGGCACGCGTGGGCGTTCACGAGTCAGGGCGTGTCGCAGTACAAGATCCTCAACCGCTACGTCACCGCGGTCGCGCTCGACGCGACGCGCGACGGCCGGCGCGTCGGCGTGATCACCACCGAGAAGCGGCAGCACGTCGACAGCCAGGACCAGCCGACCTTCGAGGCGTCGACCGAGGTGGGAATTCTCGAGAGCGCGAAGCAGGACACCTACGTTGTGCTCGCCGGCATCACGGGCACCGACCGGGCCGAGCTGCGCGTGACGTTCAACCCGCTGGTCGTGTGGGTGTGGTTCGGCGGGTTCGTGATGGCGATCGGCGGCC
Organism: Gemmatimonadetes bacterium T265; assembly: GCA_019973575.1. NCBI lineage: Bacteria > Pseudomonadati > Gemmatimonadota > Gemmatimonadetes bacterium T265. The sequence continues at coordinate 273,130 of BPUI01000001.1, read as the reverse complement.
TGATCGTGATGTGGCCGCAGGCGGAACGGCGGCGGGTGCAGAGCGGGTACGCGGCGCCGATCCCGTCGGCGACGGTCGGCGCGCCGCGGCCGGTCTTGGAGCCCGCCATGGCAATGGGGAGGCAGGCGTGAGGACGTCAGGACAGATGGACCGCCACAGCCCTCGGCGGCCCCCTCGCGGGGGTGACGACGGCGCCTGGTCGCGCCGCCGTTTCGTGATCATGTTAGGCGCGGCCGCGCCCGCGGCGCTCCTCGCGCGTCCGGCGGTCGCGCAGCGCGCGACCGCGCCGGCGCCCGCGCCGGGCGGCGGCCCGCTCGCCCAACCGCCGTCCGGCGCGAGTACGCCCGCGGACTCGCTCGGCGCGCCGCCGGCGCCGAACGACGCCGCGGGGAGTGCTGGGACGCCGTCGAGCGCGTCGAACATCCCGATGGACCCGAGCAACTACCGACCCGTCGGCCGCCCGCCCAGGCCGGACGCGCGGCCCCGGCTCACGGCCGACGAGCGCGACGCGCTCGAGCACCGCCTCAAGTGCCAGTGCCCGTGCACGAAGGACGTGTACACGTGCCGCACCACCGACTTCAGCTGCGGCGTCTCGCCCGCGATGCACGCGGACGTCCAGCAACTCGTCGCCGGCGGCTACTCGGGCGACGAGATCCTCGCCGCGTTCACGCAGACCTACGGCGACCGCGTGCTCATGTCACCGCCGAAGGTCGGCTTCAACCTCGCCGGCTACTTCGCCCCGGCCGCGGTGCTCGGCACCGGGACGGTCGTCCTCGCCGGGCTGATGCGCCGCTGGAGCACGCGCGCCCAGGCCGTCGCCGCCGCAAACGCCGGCCGCGCCGCCGCGCAGCCCGCGCCGCTCTCGAGCACGCGCGCCGACGCCGGCGACCCCGTGTCGTACTCCGCGACCGACGCCGCGGCACTCGGCGCCACGCCCGAGGAACTCGCCCGCCTCGAGGCCGCGGTCCGCGGCGAGCCGGGGGCGTGAGGCGCGCGTGATTGCCGTCTCGACCGGCACGCTCGCGTTAGGCGCCGGAACGGTCCTCGCCCTCGGCGCCGCCGTCGTCGTGCTCGGGCCGCTGTGGGCCGAGGACGCCGACGCCCCCCTCCCCCCAATCCCGCCCGACCCCGACCGACTCACCCTCGGCCCCGCCGCTGCGGGAGCTGAGGGAGTGAGCGCTGTCGAGGCGCTCCGCGAGATCGAATTCGACCGCGCGACCGGGAAGCTGTCCGACGAGGACTACGCCGCCCTCAAGTCGACCTACACGCGCGAGGCCCTCGCCGAGATGCGCGCCGGCGTGGCCGGTACGACGATCACCGCGCCCGACGCCGAGGACCTAGTCGAGGCCGCGCTCGCCGACTACCGTGCGCGCCGGACGACCCGCACATCGCGCGTCCACGTCGAGCCCGGGAGCTGCCTCGTCTGCGGCCCGCGCCCCGAATCCGGCGCGACGTTCTGCTCCAACTGCGGCCGCTTCCTCGCCGCCGAGTGCCCCGCGTGCCACGCGCCGTGCACGCGCGAGGCGCAACGCTACTGCGAGGCGTGCGGCCAGCCGCTCGCGGAAGCCGCCGCGGCGGTCGCGCCTCCGGTCCGCCCGGTCGCGGCGGCGACGTAACGGCCCGCCGCCGCGCGACCGCCCGACGTTAGGCGCGTCGCCGGCGCGCCGCGACCCCCGCGCCGGCCAGGCCGGCCGCGACCAGGACGACCGTCGCGGGCTCCGGGGCGGTCGTCGGCGGCGGGGGGATGACGGTCGCCCCCTGCACCGAGAAGTTTGCGTACGCCTGGACCGGCGGTCCCTGGAAGTAGTCCAGCGTGAACGGGTTATTACCGGCGGTCAGGGGGATGTTGCCGACGTACCCCGGGCCGTACGCCTTGGTGATCCAGTCCGAGTCGTACGTAACGCCGTCGATCGTCAGCACGTCGCCGTCGTCGGTGTTCACCGTGAGCGCATAGTTCGAGGCGGTCGTGGGCGCGACGAGGAATCCCGTGAAGCGGGCGCCGAACGACTGGTAGTTGTTGATCCGGCTCGACGCCCCAGCGCCGCACAGCGCGTCCACGGCCGCCGCGCTGCTGAAATCGATCGAGAACCCCGTGGCGGTCCCGAACGCCGTCGCGCTGCAGAGTACGGTCCCGCCTGGGTACGCCTGCGTCGGGCTCGGAGCCGTGGACGGGTACGTGTTGTAGATCGTGACCTGCACCTGCGCGTCGCCGGCGCGCGCGGCGGCCAGCACGAGGCCGAGCGCCGGAAGCGCACGGCCGACCATTGAACCGCATCGCATCGGAAACTCTCCGGGAGAGAGAAGGCGAACTGGGCCGCGGCAAACGCGGCTGCGCGCGAACGTGCGGGCCGTGCCCCCGGTCCGCAAGCGAACACGACCGTTCCGACGCCGACAATTTTGATACCTTCGCAACGATTGTGGCGAGCCGCGCGACGTAGGACGCACCGACTGACGTAGCTGATAGTACGACCAGCTCCGGCGCCTCGTATGGATGCAGCGCAACGGGCGCCGCCCGTAACACCTCGACGCACTCGGCAACCGCTTTCAACGAGTCGGCGAACTCCCGCGCGTCCTCGGCCGTCCCCCCCAAGTGGTAAACCGACCGCACGCCGGGCAGGATGGTCGCGCACGCGACGGGGCGGCGCGTCACCGCGCCCCGAAGAAAACCCGACCCGCGCGCTTGTGTCCGCCCGTCGGAACCCTGACTTTTCCAGGTTCCCCTCCCTCCCCGCACGAACGTGTCCGAAGAAGCCCTGGTCGTCCGCGGCGCCCGCGAGCACAATCTCAAGAACATCGACGTCACCATCCCGCGCGACAAGCTGACGGTCGTGACGGGCCTGAGCGGCAGCGGCAAGTCGTCCCTGGCCTTCGACACGATCTACGCCGAGGGCCAGCGCCGCTACGTCGAGTCGCTCTCCGCCTACGCGCGGCAGTTCCTCGGCCTCATGGAGAAGCCCGACGTCGACGTCATCGAGGGCCTCTCCCCGGCGATCTCGATCGAACAGAAGAACGCGGGTAACAACCCGCGCTCGACCGTCGGCACGGTCACCGAGATCTACGACTACCTGCGCCTGCTCTACGCCCGCGCCGGGACGCCGCACTGCGCGAACTGCGGCCGCCCCGTCCAGCGCCAGAGCCCCGTGCAGATCGCCGCGACCATCCTCTCGTGGACCGAGGGCACCCGCATCGAGGTGCGCGCCCCGTTAGTCCAGTCGCGCAAGGGCGAGTTCCGCGAGCTGTTCGACGACGCGCGCCGCCAGGGTTTCGTGCGCGCCGTCGTCGACGGCCAGCTCGTCGAACTCGCCGACCCGCCCGCGCTCAACCGGCGACAGAACCACTCCGTTTCGGTGATCGTCGACCGCCTCGTCGTCCGCTCCGACGACCGCGGCCGCCTCACCGATTCGCTCGAGACCGCGCTCCGCCTCGCGAACGGCCTCGTCGAAGTCGTCGAGTACCCGGCGCCCGACGAGGTCCCAACGTCGACCGACCCGGCCGACGCGGCCGCGGTCGGCGAGCCGGTGCGGAAGAACGAGCCCGAAACGCACCTCTTCTCCGAGCGCTACGGCTGCCCCGTCTGCGGCACCTCGCTCCCCGAGCTCGAGCCGCGCCAGTTCTCCTTCAACTCGCCCTTCGGCGCCTGCCCCGCCTGCGGCGGCCTCGGCACCCGTAAGGAGGTGAGCCCGCAGCTCGTCCTCGGCGACCCGTCGATCACGATCCTCGAGGGCGTCGTGCTCCCCTGGGGCGAGCCCGACGGCTACCTGCGGAAGACGATCCTCCCCGGGCTCGCCGCCGCGTTAGGCTTTCAGCTCAACACCCCCTGGGGCAAGCTCCCCGAGTCGGTGCGGCACGCGCTGCTGTACGGCGCGGGTGCCGCGGGCGACGCGAAGCCCGCGCGGAAGACGGCGGCCAAGCGGACGGGCCGCACGGCCGGCAAGGCCGTGACGGGCGACGTGCAGTGGGAGGGCATCCTCGCCAACGTGCGCCGCCGCTACGACGAGACGTCGAGCGACAGCATCCGCATCGAGCTCGACGCGTTCATGGTCGCGACGCCGTGCTCCACCTGCCACGGCCAGCGCCTCAAGCCCGAGTCGCTCGCCGTCACCGTGCACGGCCGCAACCTCGGCGACGTCGTCGACCTCTCGATCGTCGAGACGCGCGAGTTCTTCGCGAGCATCCCCGTGCGCACCGACGCCCGCCCCGGACTCGACCCCGAGATCGCCGGCCCGATCCTGAAGGAGGTCCGCGAGCGCCTCTCCTTCCTCGTCGACGTCGGCCTCGACTACCTCACGCTCAACCGGTCGGCCGAGTCGTTGTCCGGCGGCGAGGCACAGCGCATCCGCCTCGCGACGCAGATCGGCTCGCGCCTCGTCGGCGTGCTCTACATCCTCGACGAGCCGAGCATCGGGCTGCACCAGCGCGACAACGGGCGCCTGCTCGCGACGCTCAAGCAGCTGCGCGACCTCGGCAACACGGTGATCGTCGTCGAGCACGACGAGGAGACGATGCGCGAGGCCGACCACCTCATCGACCTCGGCCCAGGGGCCGGGAAGCACGGCGGGTACGTCGTCGCGGCCGGCACGGTCGAGGAAGTCGAGCGCGACCCCGCCTCGCTCACCGGCCAGTACCTGAGCGGCAAGCGCGCCATTCCCGTGCGGGCCGAACGCCGGCCGCGCGACCCGCGCCGCGTGATCCGCGTGGAAGACGCGCACGAGCACAACCTGCGGCACGTCGACCTCGAGATCCCGTTAGGCACCTTCGTCGCCGTGACCGGCGTGAGCGGGTCGGGCAAGAGCACGCTCGTCTCCGACATCCTGCACAACGCCCTCGCGCGGCACTTCTACCGGGCGCGCGTCATCCCCGGCGCGCACCGGCGCATCACCGGGCTGGAGCACATCGACAAGGTCATCGACATCGACCAGAGCCCGATCGGCCGCACGCCGCGCTCCAACCCGGCGACCTACACGGGGCTCTTCACCCCCGTGCGCGAGCTGTTCGCCGAGATGCCCGAGGCGAAGATCCGCGGCTACGGCCCTGGGCGCTTCTCGTTCAACGTCAAGGGCGGGCGCTGCGAGGCGTGTCAGGGCGACGGCCTCGTCAAGATCGAGATGCACTTCCTCCCCGACGTCTTCGTACCGTGTGACGTCTGCAAGGGGAAGCGCTTCAACCGCGAGACGCTCGAAGTCCGCTTCCGCGGCATGTCGATCGCCGACGTGCTCGACCTCACCGTCGAGGACGCGTGCGGGCAGTTCGAGAACCAGCCGCGCATCAACCGCCAGCTCGAAACCCTGCGCGACGTCGGGCTCGGCTACGTCCACCTCGGCCAGAGCGCGACGACGCTCTCCGGCGGCGAGGCGCAGCGCGTCAAGCTCGCGACCGAGCTCGCCAAGCGCGACACCGGGCGCACGCTCTACATCCTCGACGAGCCGACGACCGGGCTCCACTTCGAGGACGTACGCCTGCTCCTCGAGGTGCTCCACCGCCTCGTCGACCGCGGCAACACCGTGCTCGTCATCGAGCACTCGCTCGACGTCATCAAGACCGCCGACTGGATCGTCGATCTCGGGCCCGAGGGCGGGCTCCGCGGCGGGCAGATCGTCGCCCAGGGGACGCCCGAGGAGGTGGCCCGGGTGGACGCGAGCCACACCGGGCACTATCTCCGTCCGTTGCTCCCCGCGCTTCGCACGGTTCCGCTCAAAAAGGCGAGCTGATTCCGGCCGCCCGGCAGGCGGCCTAAGCCAACACACGTCTCATGGTTTCCCTGCTCGACATCATCGGCCCCGTGATGGTCGGCCCGTCGTCGTCGCACACCGCCGGCGCGTGCCGACTCGGGTTGCTCGCGCGGGGGCTCGTCGGCGGCACTCCCGAGCGCGCGACCGTCGAGTTGCACGGCTCGTTCGCGCGCACCGGCGAGGGGCACGGCACCGACAAGGCGATCGTCGGCGGCCTGATGGGCTTCCGCCCCGACGACGAGCGCCTGCGCGACGCGCTCGGGATCGCCGAGCGCGACGGACTCGACTACCGGTTCGAAAAGACGACCCTCGGCGAGGACAACGTCGTGCATCCCAACACCGTCCGCCTGACCGTCGAGCGCGGGACGCGGCGGAGCGTGATGACCGGCTCGTCGTTAGGCGCCGGACGCGTGCTCGTCACCGAGATCGACGGCTACCCGGTCGAGGTCACGGGCAACTACCACACGGTCGTGCTCGTTGCGGAGGACGTGAAGGGGTCGATCGCCGCGATCACCCACCTGCTGTCGGCGTTCGACCTGAACATCGCGACGCTCAAGGTCACGCGCCGGCAGCGCGGCGGCGACGCGTTCATGGTCTACGAGATGGACGAGGCGCCCGACGAGCGCGTGCGCGACGTGATTCGCGCGCTGCCGTGGGTGAAGTGGGCGTTTCGGCTGGACAAGGTGGGGGCGTGAGGCGGGGGCGGTCGGGGCGCTGGCGGGGTAAGAAGCGTAAGGGTGGTGTCATCCTGAGCGCAGCGAAGGATCTTGCGCGCGGCACGTGGGACCCTGGGTGGCCGGGACGGTCTCGCCCTGGACTGCGCCACCCCGCCGCGAGGATGCAAGCTCCTTCGCTGCGCTCAGGATGACACGACCGCTCGTCTGGCAGGCCGCCCCACGTCGTCCCCATCGTCTCCATGTACCGCTCCCTCCACGAAGCCGTCCGCGACGCCGAGTCGCAGGGTACGACGCTCGCCCAGGTCGCGCTCGCCGCCGAGAGCGCCGACAGCGGCCGCCCGGTCGATGACATCCGCGCCTCGCTCGGCCGTGCGCTCGACGTCATGCGCGGCGCGGTCGCCCGCGGCCTCGTCGGCGACCTGCGCTCGTCGAGCGGCCTCGTCGGGGGCGACGCGGCCAAACTCGTCACCGGCCCGCCGGGCCCGCTCGCCGGCACGCCGTTCCGCGACGTGCTCGCCCGCGCGCTCGCCGTGCAGGAGGTGAACGCGGCGATGGGCGTGATCGTCGCCGCGCCGACGGCGGGCGGGGCGGGCGTGCTCCCCGCGGTCCTCACCGGCCTCGCCGACGCGCGCGGGTTGGGCGACGACGCGCTCGTCGACGCGCTCGCGACCGCGGGCCTGATCGGCGCCGTCGTCGCCGACCGCGCCTCGCTTTCCGGCGCCGAGGGCGGCTGCCAGGCCGAGACCGGTGCGGCCGCGGGGATGGCCGCGGGCGCGGCGACCGAAATGCTCGGCGGCACGCCGCGCCAGGCCTACCACGCCGTCGCGCTCGCCCAGCAGGGCACCCTCGGCCTCGTCTGCGACCCGTTAGGCGGCCTCGTCGAGCTGCCGTGCGTGTTCCGCAACGCGACGGCGGCGGCGATCGCGATGGCCGCGATCGAGATGGCGCTCGCCGGCGTCGAGTTCGCGATTCCCGCCGACGAGGTGATCGACACGATGGGCGAAATCGGACGCAACATGGACGTGCGCTACCGCGAGACGGCGGGCGGCGGCCTGGCCGCGACGCCCACGGGGCGGCGGCTCGCGCGGGAGCGCCTGGTCCAGATCAAGCGCGCGAGCTGACGTCGGGCGGCCGGCCCGGGCTCGGTCGGCGAGCCGGGCCGTGGCGCTCTCGTGGTTCACGCCCCACATTCGCGCCATGCGCTCCACCAGCCCCCTGCTGTGCGCCGCGGTCGCCGTCGTCGGCGCGACGCCGCGGGCGGCGCACGCCCAGTCCGCTGCGTCGCCCGCGCCCGCCACGGCCGTCGTCCTCGGCAGCGTGTACGACAGTCTGAGCGGCGGCCCCTTGCGCGGCGCGGAGGTCCGCCTCGACGGCACCGAGCACGCCGCGGTCACCGACGCCGCGGGCGCGTTCCGCATCGCCGGCGTGGCGGCGGGCGAGTACGTCGTCACCGTCGACCACCCCGCATTCGACTCGCTCGGCGTCGGCCTGCCGTACGGCCGCGTGCGCGTCGCGGCCGGCGACAGCATCGCCGTCACGCTCGCCACCCCGAGTGTCGCGACCATCGCGCGCGGGCTGTGCACCGGCCTCGGCGTCGACACGGCGGGCGTGCTACTCGGCGCGGTCCGCCGCGCCGGCGCGAACGTCGGCGACCCCACGGGCCTCCTGGCGGGCGCGCGCGTCACCGCCCGGTGGACCGAGTTCGTGCCCGCGCGCGCGACGCTGGGCAAGGTCGCCCGCGAGCTCGCCACCACCGCCGACGCGTCCGGCCTCTACCGCCTCTGCGGCGTGCCGAACGATGTCGCGGTGCAGCTCACGGCCGCGCCGACGCCGAGCGCCGGCGTGGCGGACGTGCGCACCGGGACGACGGTCGTCGACCTGAACCGGCGCGTCGTCACGCTCCGCAACGTCACCGTGCGCGTCTTCGACCGCGACAGCCTCTCGGGCGCGGCCGCGACCGCCGGCGCCGCCCCAGGCGGCGACCGCGCCACGCTCGTCCTGACAGTCGTCGACGAGGCGGGGCAGCCGTTCTCGGGCGCGCAACTGCGGGCGGCCGGGCGCGATGCGCCCCTCGGCGTCAGCGACAGCGCGGGCGTGCTCCGCGCGGGCGGGCTGCCCGCGGGCTCTCAATCGTTCGAACTCCTCGCGCTCGGCCACGCCCCGGAGACGGTCACGGCCACGCTGGACGCGCGCGCGACGACGACCGCCCGCGTCCACGTCGGAGAGCACGTGACCGCGTAGCTCGCCACCGTGCGCGTGGTCGGGAGCGCCGGCTTCGACCGCAGCGGGTTCGAGGAGCGCCGCCGCGTCGACCAGGGGCACTACATGACGGCCGACGACGTCCAACGCCGCCAGGCGACGACGTTCTCCCAGCTCGTCGTCGGACAGGCCGGCTTCACGGTGACCCCCAACCGCCCCGACAGCCGGATCGGTCGCGTCAGCGGCTACACCATTACCAGCAGCCGCGGTATTACCAGCGTCAACGCGCCCTGCTCGGTGCAGTACTTCGTCGACGGCGTGCCGGCCGTCACGACCGGCACGGCGTCCGACACGCAGACCATCGACGACGTCGTGAACCCGAGCAGCATCCGCGGCGTCGAGTTCTACGCGGGGAGCGGCCCCGTCCCGCCGCAATACACTCTAGCCAGTCGCAGCTCCTGCGGGACGATCGTGATCTGGACGCGGGCGACCGGATCGCTGCCGCCGCGGTAGGCGGGGTCGGCGGGTCGCGCCGCTATCTTGCACGCGGCGTCCCGTGCAGGGGCGGTCCGAAACGCGCGGCCCGCGCATCTCGTACGGCCACACGTCTCCCATCCCAGGTGTCTTCGTACCCGGTGCCCGCATGCTCTCCCGCGACGACCTCGAACGCTACCTCGACCGCCTGAGCGCCGAGAGTGCCACCACCGTCACCGAGGTCGAGCCGGGCCTATGGCGCCTCCACCCCGGAGGCGCGCTGGACTACGACGTGGTCGTGACCTACGCGCCGCCTGTCGTCGTGCTCCGCGCCAAGGTGCTCCAGCTCCCGCACGAGCCCGACGCCGCGGCCGCGCTCGCGCACCGGCTCCTCGAGCTCAACGCGACCGACCTGCTCCACGGCGCCTACGGCGTCGACCGCGGCGCGGTCGTCCTCACCGAGGCGCTCGAGCTGTCGCACCTCGACTACGAGGAGCTGCGCGCGAGCTACGAAAGCATGACCCTCTCCCTCGCGTCGCACGTGCGCGAGCTGGCCACGCTGTGCGACCCGCGGCGCGTCACCGGCGAGTACGCCGTCCCGGCGCCCGCGCACGCCGCCGACCGTACGCCTAACACCACGCCCGCCGAGGCCCGCTGACGCATGGGCATCTTCGACCGCTTCTCCCGCGTAGTCCGCTCCAACATCAACGACCTCATCTCCTCGGCCGAAGACCCCGAGAAGATGCTGAACCAGCTGATCGCCGACATGAACGGCCAGCTGGTGAAGGCGAAGCAGCAGGTCGCGGCCGCGATCGCCGACGAGCGCCGGCTCAAGGACCAGGCGGAGGCCGAGGCGCGGCTCTCGAGCGACTGGGAAGGGCGCGCGATCCTCGCCGTCAACGAGGGGCGCGACGACCTCGCCAAGCAGGCGCTCCTCCGCCAGTCCGAGCACGCCGAGCACGCGCGCACGCTCGCGACCACGTGGGACGCGCACCGCAACGAGACCGAAAAGCTCAAGGGCCAGCTCCGCGAGCTCGCCGACAAGATCGAGGAGGCGAAGCGCAAGAAGAACCTCCTGCTCGCCCGCCAGCGCCGCGCGGAGGCGCAGAAGCGCATCGCGCAGACGATGTCGTCGATCTCGGAAAAGAGCGCGTTCGAAGCGTTCGCCCGGATGGAGGAGAAGATCGATCAGAACGAGCGGCAGCTGCGCGCCGCGAGCGAGATCGACGAGGAGTTCACCGGCGACAAGCTCGCGCGCGAGTTCAAGCAGCTCGAGCGCTCGGCCGGCGGCGCCGACGCCGACAGCCGGCTACTCGCGCTGAAGCAGAAGATGGGCGTGCTCCCCGCGCCGGCGCCGAGTGCCGCGTCGCTCGCGGCCGGCGGGTCGGCGCGCGGCGCGCTCGCGCCCGGGAGCAGTGCGGGGAACGGCGCGTCCGCCGCGCCTAACGGCCAGGCGGCGACCGCCGCGATCCCCGCCGCGGCGGGGCGCGGGCCGGCCGCGGCGCCGCCCGCCGGCGCGCCGCCCGCGGAGGACGAGCTGCTCGCCGAGTTCGAAGAGCTGACCCGCGAGCGGCGCGGGGCGTGACGGCGGTCGCCTACCGCACGGGCGACGACGGCGCGGCGGACGGGGCCGCGCTCGCCGGCGGCGCGTACTTCGGGGAGGCCGGCGGCGGACCGACGGCGCGGCGCTTCCGCTTCGCGCCGCTGCTCGCGGCGACGATCCTCACCGTCCTGCTCCTCTGGCTGTTCGGGACGGTGGCCGACGTGCTGCTGCTCCTTTTCATCGCGGTGCTCGTCTCGCTCTACCTCGGCGCGCTCGCCGGCGTCATCGGGCGGCGGCTCCGCGTGCCGCGCGGCGCCGCGCTCGCGGTCGCGGGGCTGCTCACGTTAGGCGCGATCACCGCGCTGCTCTGGCTGCTCGTGCCGCCCGTGATCGAGCAGACCCAGGCGTTGGTCCGCGTCTTCCCGCGCTACGTCAACGCGTGGGACGAGGGCGTCGACCGCCTCGTGGTCCGCGCGCCGGGGCTCTCGAGCGTCTGGCAGCCCGGCCACCACAACCTCGCGATCACGCTCTACGAGCAGGGCGCGTCGTTCCTGAGCGGGATGCTCCCGCGCGTGTTCTCGGTCGTGCACGCGTCGATCAACGTCGTGTCGGTCGCGGTGATGGCGATCTACCTGTCGCTGCGGCCGGTGTTCTACCGCGAACAGCTCATCGCCTACTTCCCGCCGGTGCACCGCGGCCTCGTGCGCGACATCCTCGGCGACGTCGCGGGCCAGCTTCGGTCGTGGATCGTCGGGCAGCTCACCGCGATGGTCGTGCTCGCCGTACTCACCGCGTTCGGGCTGTACCTGCTCGGCGTGCCGTACTGGCTCACCTTCGGCGTGTTCACGGGTGCCGTTGCGATCGTGCCGTTCTTCGGCACGCTGCTTTCGACGGTCCTCCCGGCGGCGTTCGTGCTCGCGCTCCCCGACGGCGGGACCCGGGCGCTGCTCGTGCTCGGGCTCGGCGTCGTGATCCACCTGATCGAGGGCAACTTCGTCGGGCCGATGATCGCGTCGCGGCGCGTCGAGATCCCGCCGGTGCTCTCGATCCTCTCGGTGCTCATCATCGGCAAGCTCCTTGGCGGCGTCGGCCTGCTGGTCGCGGTGCCGACGGTCGCGACGCTGCGCGTCGTCGTCAACCGGATCCTGCTGCAGCGCATGTACGAGGGACGCGGGTTCCGGCGCGCGCCACGCGATCAGCCCCTCGTGGTGCGCGTGCCGGCCGCCGACGGCGACGGCGTGTTCGTGCCCGACGCCGGGCAGGTGGACCTGATTGCGATCGCCGAGCGGCGGGTGCGGGCGGCGGCCTGAGCGGACGCGAGTGACGGGTCGATGCCCGCGGGTGCGTTCGGTCGACTTTCGGTTTCTATTTGGTACAAGTTCTGCACTACGGGGACCCGTACCCCGACACCGATCCCCTCACCGGAGACGATCCCATATGACGGACAAGGCCACCGCGGCGAACGCCGACCAGAGCAACACGATCAAGGATCCGGACACCTGGACGACCGGCGACCAGCCGATGACCGGCGCCCAGAAGTCGTACCTGCACACGCTCGCCGAAGAGGCCCACGAGGAGGTCGACGACGACCTCACGAAGGCCGAGGCGTCGAAGAAGATCGACGAGCTGCAGGCGGAGACCGGCCGCGGCACGACGAAGTCGAAGGGCAAGTAACGACGTCGCATTGCGCGTCGCGACGCGCGACCCGTCACGCGATTTGACCCGTTGCGGGGAGGCGGCCTAGACTTGCCGCCTCCCCGCACTCGTGTTCGATGTCCGCACCAGACGTAACGCGCTCCACGCCCGCCGGCCCGTCGGCCCGACCCGACGCCGGTTCAGGCAAGCCTTTCCGGCTCTACAACACGATGACGCGGGCGGTCGAGCCGTTCGCGCCCGCGGACGGCCGCGTGGTGCGGCTCTACACCTGCGGACCGACGGTCTACAACGCCGCGCACCTCGGCAATTTCCGCACGTTCCTCTTCGAGGACCTGCTGCGCCGCGCCCTGCGCCGCGCGGGGTGGCACGTCGAGCAGGTGATGAACCTGACCGACGTCGACGACAAGATCATCCGCCGCGCCGGCGAGCAGGGGCGGACGATCACCGAGGTCACCGACCCGGTCGTCGAGCTCTTCCAGCACGACCGCGCGTGGCTGCGCATCGAGGCCGCCGAGCACTACCCGCGCGCCACGTCGTACATCGCCGAGATGATCGCGCTCGTCGCGCGGCTGGAAGAGGAGGGCGTCGCCTACCGCGCCGACGACGGCTCCGTCTACTTCGCGATCGACCGCTTTCCGGGCTACGGCAAGCTCTCGCGCCTCGACACGCGCGAGATCAAGGCCGGCGCGCGCGTCGCGCAGGACGACTACTCGAAGGAGAACGCGCAGGACTTTGCGCTCTGGAAGGCCGCCACGGAGCTCGACGAGGCGACGGGCGCGGCGTGGGACTCGCCGTGGGGCCGCGGCCGCCCCGGCTGGCACCTCGAGTGCTCCGCGATGGCGATGACGATCCTCGGCGAAACGATCGACCTGCACTGCGGCGGCATCGACCTCGTCTTCCCACACCACGAGGACGAGATCGCGCAGAGCGAGGCCGCGACCGGCCGCACGTTCAGCCGCGCCTGGGCGCACGGCGAGTTCCTGCTCGTCGAGGGCTCGAAGATGGCGAAGCGCATCGGCAACACGGTGACCGTGCAGCGCCTGCGCGAGGAGGGCTACTCGGCGGCGGCCATCCGCCACTTCGTCTACGGCACGCACTACCGCAAGCAGCTCAACCTCACGGACGAGGCGCTCGACGCCTCGCGCGAGGCGGTGCGGCGCGTCGGCGAGTTCGCGGCGCGGCTGGCCGGCGCGACGGGCGGCACGCCGGAGTTGGCCGCGGCCGCCGCGGCGCTCGAGGCGGAGGCGGACGCCGCGCTGTTCGACGACCTGAACGCTCCGGAAGCGTTAGGCGCGCTGTTCACCTTCATCCGGCGCGCGAACGCGGAGCTGGACCGGTGCGGGGAGGACCGCGACGCGCTCGAGGCCGCGCGCCGGGCGTTCGTGGGTCTGGACGCGGTGCTCGACCTCGTCCCCGCGCGGGAGGACGTGGACACCGGGCTGTCGGAGTGGGTCGCGGAACGACTCGACGCGCGCAAGGCGGCGCGCGCGCGGCGCGACTTCGCGGCGGCGGACGCGATCCGCGGGGAGCTGGACGCGCGCGGCGTGGAGATCAAGGACACGCCGCAGGGAACGACGTGGCAGGTGCGGTAGCGCTGCGCTAGAGTTCTCGCGGAAGCGCCGGCGTAGCTCAGTTGGTAGAGCACCGGATTTGTAATCCGGCGGCCAGGGGTTCGAATCCCCTCGCCGGCTTCTGCGAGGCGGCCCGGGCTGGAAATCCGGCGCGGGATTCCTTACAATCCGCGTCCCCGGTGGGGTACTCAAGTGGCCAACGAGAGCAGACTGTAAATCTGTCGGCTAACGCCTTCGAAGGTTCGAATCCTTCCCCCACCACTGTCGGCGCGGACTTGCTCGATGCGAGGCGCGCCGGCTTGCTTTTCGGTACTGCGGGAGTAGCTCAGTTGGTAGAGCGCTAGCCTTCCAAGCTTGATGTCGCGGGTTCGAGTCCCGTCTCCCGCTCCTTGCCTCACACCGACCTCGGCCCCGCCCGGCAATGCCGCAGCGGGGCCGAGGCGCATCGACCCGCGTTAGAACGCCACGGTGTACGCCAACGCCGGCCCCCGGCCGGCTACCGCGACGCTCGGCAGCAACCGCCGCTCCAACGTCGCGTTCGGGTGCTCGCGCGCGTAGCGCGAGACGATCGACCCGACGACCGTTCCCACCCCGGCTCCTGCGACGACGTCACTCGCCCAGTGCGCGTCGTGGTAGATACGCGACGCTCCGACGAGGGTCGCGATCCCGAAGCCGAGCGGCCCGGTGTACCGGTTGATCCCCGGCCACCGTGCCCGCCCCTCGCCCGCGAGCGCCGCCGCGAGCGCGAACGAGGCCGTCGCGTGTCCGGACGGGAACGACTGGTACGCGTCGCCGCGCCGCAGCCCGCGGCCGAACGCGAAGCTCCCCGCGTCGCTGTCGTGCGAGACGAACGGCCGCGCGCGCCCCGCGAGGGCCTTCAACACCGTCGTCGTCACGCTCGCGGCGAATACCGCCTCGCCCGCGTGCAGCCCGACCGCGGCGGTCGCACGGTCGTGCGCGACGAGGCCCACGCCGTACGTCAGCACCGGAATCGCGACCGTACCGGGGCCGCCGAGCGTCCGGACGAACGAGGCCGCCCGGTCGACGGCGCGGCTGTCGTGCAACGACGGACGCTGACTCCAGCGCGCGATGCGGCCGTCCGCCGGCGAGATCGCCAGCGCCGCGGCCGCGAACGCGCCGAGCCCGACGACGTCGCGGGACTGGACCAGCGTTGCGCGCGAGGAGTCCGGTTGCGCGCCCGCCGGCGCGGTCCCGCCCTGGCTCCCCGGCGTTTGTGCGAGAATGGCGGCCGGCCCGGCCGCAGCGGACGCGGCGGCGAGCGCGGTTCGAGCGACACACAAGCGGGAACGAATGGTCAGCACGGAAGCAGGGGAGGGGGGCAGCGCTCGCGAAGATAGCGCGTCCGCTTGCTGGTCCCGCTCGTGCGTTGGTCGGACCGGCACTCACCGCGTCCGTCCATGTCCACCGATCCGCCCGTCCACCACGCCGCGCCCGGCCGCGGTGCGTCCGGTGTCTCCGCGAACACCGCCTCCGCGGCCCACCGCCGCTGGTGCGACTTCCTCGCGCACTGGGGCGCGGTCGTCGCCATCGCGACCGCGGCGCTCTGCGCCGTTGCCGGACTCGGCGACCGAGTGTTCGACCACGCCCCGGGAACGCTCGACGCGGGCGTACGGACGTGGATGCTGGCGCATCGCACGCCGGCCCCTCTGCACGCGTTCGAATGGATCTCGCGAGTGGGGGCGCCGCCGTACACCTTCCTGCTCGCCGTAATCGTCGCGGTCTGGCTCTGGCAGGCGCAGGCGCGGCACGTCGCGTCCGTCGTCGTGGCGGCGCCGATCGTCGCGGTCGCCATCTTCAACATCGTCAAGCAGATTGTTCACCGCACGCGCCCGGCCGGTGGTCTCCTCCTGCGCGACGTCACGTTCTCCTTCCCGAGCGGGCACGCGACGGCCTCCGCGGCCGTCTTCGGGACGCTCGCCTGGGTACTCGCACGCGAGGGCAAGATCCCGTGGCTCGTCGCCGTGCTCCTCGCCGTCCTGTGCCCGCTCCTCATCGGTCTGAGCCGCGTCTACCTCGACGTGCACTGGGCGACCGACGTCATCGCCGGCTGGTGCGCGGGGGCGGGCGTCGCGGCCCTCTCGGCCGGCGCCTACGAACGCGGACGGAGGCAGCGCGCGCACGCGGCGTGACGTATACCCGGGCGTACGTCGGGTACCCCGCCCGCCATCGTCTGTAACGCGAACGATACGGACGCACGCCGGTACGCCCCGTCGCGTAGTGGTTCGCGTCTACTTTGGGGCGTGCGTTTCCTCTCCTCGCGTCAGTTGCCTCGCGCCGTCCGGTACGCGGCCGCCGCCCTCGCGTGCGTCGCGGCGCGAGCGGCCGTCACACCCGCGCAACCCGTCACGCGCGCGGCCGCTCTCGACGCCGCGCTGCGCCGCGGACCGCGCATTGCCGCGGCAGCGGCCGATACGAGCGCGGCACTCGCCGCCGTGCGGACGGCGCAGGCACTCGCCAATCCCAACCTCGCGCTCAGCTACTCCAAGGCAGTTCCCCGGCTGCACGCGATCGTCGACTACCCACTCCTCGACGCGTTCTTCCTGCGCCCAGGGCGCGGTGCGGCGGCCCTCTCACTCCGTGAAGCGGCGACCCTGCGCTTCGCCGCGGCGCGCGCCGCGATCCTCGTCGACGTCGACACGACCTACACGCGCGCCCTCGCCGCCGACGCGCGCGCTCGGCTAACGCGGCGCACCGCGGCCGACGGCGCGGAACTCCGTCGCATCGCGCAGGCGCGGCGCGACGCGGGCGACGCGAGCGACCTCGACGTCCGCCTCGCCAACGTCAGCGCGGGGCAGCTCGCGAACGCGGCCGCGGCCGACTCCCTCGCCGCCGTGACGGCGCTGATCTCGGTCCAGGTCGCGATGGGCATGTCGCCGGACTCGGTAACGATCGTCCTCGCCGACACGCTCACCGACTCTCCGGCGGACGTGCGGACGGCCACCGTCCCGACGGACACCGTCCCGACGGGCGCGGCATCCGGTCGCGACCCGGCGATCGCACAGCCGCCGGCAGCCTCTCCGATCGCCGTCGACCGGCTGCTGACCGTTGCCGCCGCGGAGAGTTCGCTGCGGGCGGCCCAGCGCTCGCTCGGGGTTGCGCAGCTCGGTCGGTACGGCGTCCCGAGCATCACCGCGGGCATCGAATCGGTCGACCCAAGCGGGACCGAGCGCGGGCTGCTGCCGACGTTCGGCATCTCGCTCCCGCTCCCCTTCCTGTCGCGCAACGCCGGGCTCGTCGGCGCCGCGCAGGCCGAGCGCGACCGTGCGACCGCGGAGCTTGCGGTCGCGCGGCTGGAGGCGGCGGGCGCGCTCGCCCGCGCCCAGCGCGACCGCGCCGCCGCGTCCACGCGGCTCGCCCGCGACCGCGCGCTCGCGGCGGACGCCGAGGCCGTCGCGGCGATGGCGCTCCGGGCATACCAGGAGGGCGCGTCGCCGCTGCCGAACGTCTTGCAGGCGCGCCGCGACGCGCGCGACGTGCTCGCCCAGACCGTCGAGGACCGGGCCGCGGTGTGGAACGCCACCGCCGTACTGCGCGCCGCCTCGCTCACCATCGATCGTCCCGCGCCGTGACGGTGTTCTCGCCTGGTCGCCCCGTGTCGCTCCGCGCGCTGTCGCGCGTCCTCTGCTGCGCGCTGCTCGTGGGCAGCACCGCCGCGTGCACGCGGCACGACGCGCCCGCCGCCGCGAAAGAGGGTGCGCCCGCCGACACGCCGACCGACGCCGAAGCGAAAGGCGCGGCCACGAAAGGCGCCACGACCCAGGATACGGGAGCAAAGGGCGACGCGGCGAAGGGTGCCGACGCGGGCGGCGATGCGCCGGCCGCGGACGACGCCGGACCGTCGCACGCCGTCGTGGCCGCGCAGACGGCGGTCGCGCGCCAGAGTGCGTTCGCCGATCACGTCTCCGCGCTCGGCACCGTCGTCGCGCGGCCGGGACACGTCGCCGCACTGAGCGCGCCCGGCCCCGGACGAGTCGCCCGCGTGTTCGTCGTCCCGGGGCAGCGCGTCGGGGCCGGGGCCGTCCTCGTGACCCTCGACGCCGCGCCCTTTGCGACGGCGGAGCAGAGCGCGACGGCCGCGCTCGTCAACGCGCAGCGCGCTCTCGACCGCGCCGCCCGGCTCGTGCAGGAGGGCATTTCGCCGCGTCGCGACCTCGACCAGGCGACCGCCGACCTCGCCGTCGCCCAGGCGAACGCCGCGACCGCGCGCCGCACGGCCTCCCTCGCCACCCTCCGCTCCCCGATCGCTGGCGTCGTGACCCGCCTCTCCGCGGTGCTCGGCGCCGCGGTCGACGCGAATGCGCCGCTCGTCGAAGTCGCGGACCCGTCCGCGGTCGACGTCATGCTCACCGTCACCCCGGCCGCGGCCGCGCGCGTGCGCGCGGGCGCCGTCGTCGACCTGCGCGCGGGGCAGGGCGGGGAGGCGGAAGCGTTAGGCACCGGGCGCGTCGCCGACGTCGCGGCCACCGTCGACACCGCCTCGCGCGGCGTGAGCGTGCGCGTGCTGCCGAGCGGTGTGCGGCGCGCGCTCCGCATCGGCGAGACGGTCGACGGCGAGATCGCCGTCGGAACGCGAGGCAACGCGGTCGTGATCCCGCCCGCCGCGCTCGTCCCCGACGGCGAGGGCTACAAGGTGTTCGTCGTCGGCGATAGCGGCGTCGTACGCGGCCGCCCGGTGAAGATCGGCGGGCGCGCGGACAGCGTCGTCGAGGTCACGAGCGGGCTGCGCGCCGGCGAGCGCGTCGCGACCGCGGGCGCGTTCGGACTCGAGGACGGGGCGCGGATCGCCGGACTCGCGCCGGCCGCGGCGCCGCCGGCCGCAACGCCGGCCGCGAAGCCATGAACGCGCGCGGCCTCTTCGACGGGCTCGCCGAGCAGCGGCGCCTCGTCTACCTCCTCGTCGCGCTACTCAGCGTCGCGGGCATCTGGGCCGGCCTGCGCATGCCCTCGGCCATCTACCCCGAGCTCGCCTTTTCGCGCATCGGCATCGTCGCCGAGGGCGGCGCGCTCGACGCGCGGCAGGAGGTGTTCTCGATCACGCGCCCCCTCGAGGAGGCGATCTCGGTCGTCCCGGGCGTCACGCGCGTCACCTCGCGCTCGATCCGCGGCGGGAGCGAGCTCTCCGTCACCTTCACGCCGTCGACCGACATGGCGTACGCGCTGCAGCAGGTGCAGGCGCGCGTCGGCGAGGCGCGGACCACCTTCCCGGCCGACGTCAACGTCCAGGTCGAGCGCCTCACGCCGTCGGTCTTCCCGATCCTCTCGTACAACCTCGAAGGCGGCGACGCGGCCACGCTCTACGACATCGCGCGCTACCAGATCCGCCCCGTACTCTCGCGCGTCCCGGGCGTCGGGCGCGTCGACGTGCAGGGGAGCGACGTGCGCGAGATCGAGGTCGTCGCCGACCCGGCCCGCCTCGCGGCGCAGGGGCTCGCGTACGACGACCTGGCGAACGCGATCCGCCAGAGCACGGCGATCCGCGCCGTCGGCCGCGTGACCAACGCCTACCAGCAATACCTCGTCGTCGCCGCGCAGGACGCCCGGTCGGCGGAGGACGTCGGCAACGTCGTCGTGACCCGCGGACTCCGCGTGCGCGACCTCGCCACGGTCACGCCCGGCGTCGAAGACCGCACGCACGTCATCGCCGGCGACGGGCGCCCGGCCGCCTCGCTCAACATCACGCGCCAGCCCGGCGGCAACACGCTCGCGCTCGCCGACAGCGTCGCCGGCGTCGCGCGCGCGCTCGCGCCCACGCTCCCGCCCGGCGTCCACCTCGTCCCCGTCTACGACCAGGCCGCGCTCGTCCGCGACGCGGTCGCGAGCGTGCGCGACGCGATGCTCATCGGCGCCGCGCTCGCGGTCGTCGTGCTGCTCGTCTTCCTCCGCCACGCCCGCGTCACCGCGATCAGCGCCTCGTCGATCCCGCTCACGATGGCGATCACCGTGGGCGCGATGTCGCTCGCGGGGCAGACGTTCAACCTGATGACGTTAGGCGCGCTCGCCATCGCCGTCGGGCTCGTGATCGACGACGCAGTCGTCGTGACGGAGAACATCATCCGCCACCTCCGCCTCACCCCCGACCGCGCGGTCGCGGTCCGCGACGCCCTCCGCGAGCTGGTCTGGCCGGTGACGACCTCGACCCTCACGACGGTCGTCGTCTTCCTGCCCCTGCGCCTCCTCGAAGGCGTCGTCGGGCAGTTCTTCGCCGCGCTCTCGATCACGCTCACGATCGCGGTGCTCGTCTCGCTCGTCCTCTCGCTGACGATCATCCCGCTCCTCAGCGAGCGCTTTCTGCGCGACGCCGACGTCGAGGACGAGCGCAACCCCGAAGCTCGGCGCGGCGTCCTCGCGCGCCTCTCCGGCGGCCTCGACGCCCTCTCCGCGCGGTACGAGCGCTCGCTCGCCCACGTCCTCCCGCGCGGCCGCCTCGTCGCCCTCGGTGCGCTCGTACTCGCCGCACTCGGCGTGCTCGCGGGTCGGACGGTCGGGACGGGGTTCCTCCCCGAGATGGACGAGGGCGCGTTCGTCCTCGACTACCACACGCCGGCCGGGACGACCCTCGCCGAGTCGGACCGGCTGGTGCACCAGGCTGAGCGGATCCTGCTCTCGACGCCCGAGATCACCGCCACCTCGCGCCGTCTGGGCGCCGAGCTCGGCCTCTTCGCGACGCTGCAGAACCGCGGCGACATCGTCGTGCGCCTCCTGCCGCCGTCGCAGCGCGCGCGGCGCATCGACGCCGTGATCGACGAGGTCCGCGGCAGGATCGCCGAACAGGTCCCGCGGCTCCGCGTCGAGTTCGTCCAGATCCTCTCCGACGTGATCAACGACCTCGCTGGCGCCGCGCGGCCGGTCGAGATCAAACTCTTCGGCCCCGACCTCAACGCGCTCGAAGCGTACGCGAAGCGCCTCTCGGTGCCGGTCGGGAAGGTCGCGGGACTCGAAGATGTGTTCAACGGCGTCGCCGACGCGAGCCCCGAACTCGCGATGCACGTCCTCGCCCCCGAGGCCGCGCGCCTCGGGATGACGCCCGACCAGGTCGCCGCCGACGCGAGCGGCGCGCTCCTCGGCGTGCCGGCTGGCGAGATCCGCCTCGACGACCGCGCGGTCGCGGTGCGCGTGCGCGCGCCCGACTCGGTGCGCTACGACCCGGCGCGACTCGCCGCGCTGCCGATCGTCGCCGCGCCCGGCCGGCCGCCGACCGCGCTCGGCGCCCTCGCCACCTTCGAGCCGACCGCGACGCGGGCCGAACTGCTGCGCGAGAACCAGCAGCAGATGGTCGTCATCACCGCCGACGTGGGCGAGCGCGCGCTCGGCGACGTGATGACCGACGTGCGCGCGGCGATTGCCGCGACGCCCCCGCCCGCCGGCATCCGGCTCGAACTCGGCGGGCAGTACGCGGGCCAGCAGGCGAGCTTCCGCGCCTTCCTCCTCGTCATGGCCCTCGCGGCGGCGAGCGTCGTCGCGATCATGGTCGTGCAGTTCCGCTCGTTCGTCGAGCCGCTCGTCATCCTGCTCGCCGCCCCGCTCTCCTTCGTCGGCGCGGTCGCGCTGTTGATGTTGACGAAGACGCCGCTCAACGTCTCGAGCCTGATGGGCCTCATCCTGCTCGTCGGCCTCGTCGTGAAGAACGGCATCATCCTACTCGACTTCACGCGCCACCGGATGACGAGCGAGGGCGTGCCGCTCGCCGTCGCGCTGCGGGAGGCCGGGCGCGTGCGCCTCCGCCCGATCCTCATGACGACGCTCTGCACGCTCTTCGGACTGCTGCCGCTCGCGTTAGGCCTGGGCGCGGGCAGCGAGCTGCAGAAGCCGCTCGCGCTGGCCGTGATCGGCGGGCTCGCACTCTCCACGCCGATCACGCTTTACCTCGTGCCCGCGTTCATCGTCGCCGTGCGGGGGGCCGACTACCGCCTCGCCCCGAGTGCGCCGACGCCGACGGCGCCCGACGTCTCGGCCGACGCGCCGCTCAGCCGTCGGCCGATCGCCGCGTAGGCACCGGCCGCACGATCACCGCTCGACGACGAGCATCTGGAACGACCCCGGCACCATCGCCGGGCGCGGCCGGGGCTGCGCGGCAGTGGCCGCCGGCGCCGGCCCGAAATCGGCCGTCACGACGTACACGCGGTGGTGCGCGGGATCGACGGCCAGCGTGCGCGCCCCGCGCTTGGTCTGTACGGTCTGCGCGACCTGCCACCTGTCGCCGCCCGCGTCGCGCACGACCGTGAGCGTGCCGTCGCCGGCCGACACGAACACATCGCCCGTCCCTGCGTCGAAGCCGACCGCGTCGACCCCCTCGCCCACGGGCAGCGTCGCGATCTGCCGCCCCGACGCGGCGTCGTGCACGGTCATGACCTTGTTCCCGCACCCGACGAACAACCGGCCCCGCGTGGTGTCGATAGCCAGCCCGCTCGGCTCCTCGCAGCCGGCAATCTTTGTCCGCGCCGTGACGGCGAGCGTGCGCGTATTCACGGCGATGAGCTCGCTCGTTGTCTCGTTGTTGACGTAGAGCATGCCGCGCCCGTCGACGGCGACGAACTCCGGCTTTCCGCCGAGCGGGACCGTGCCGACGACCTTGCCCGTCGACGCGTCGAGCGCGGTCATGCTCTGGCCGCGGCCGTTGAAGGTGAACACGCGCTTGCTCGCCGGGTCGTAGCCGATCGCGTCGGGGTTGGCGCCGGTCGGGCCGTAGCGGGCGTTGGTCGCCAGCGTGCGGAGGTCGAACGCGGTTACGCTCGAGTCGCGCCCGTTGCTCGTGTAGCCGCGGCCGAGGTCGCGGGCGATGGCGATGCCGTGGACGCCGGGTGTGTTGGGGATGTCGCCCATCGCCGAGTCGTGGGCGAGGTCGACGACCATGACGTGCGTGCCGCGGCTGATGTAGAGGCGGTTGGTCGCGGTGTCGACGGTCAGGTAATCCCAGAAGCCTTCACCACCGAGCTTGACCGTGCGGGCGACGTGGTAGGTCGCGGGAGCGGCAGCGGACTGGGCAGCGGCGGTCCCGACAACGGTCCCGGCAAACAGGAGCGTGGTGGTCAGCAACGAGGCGTAGCGCACGAGAGAGCAGGGCTGAGGGACGCGGAGTGTACGCGTACAATACGCTCGACCCCGGCGGAGTGATGTGGCGGACCGCGTCCGCGGCGCTCAACTCGTGATCTGACGCGGGCTTGCACGCCACGACCGCCCCGCGTACGTTTGGAAGCTCGCCCGCGACCGTTGTGAGGCGATTTGTTGGACGCTCACGTAGCTCAGTTGGTAGAGCACACCCTTGGTAAGGGTGAGGTCATCGGTTCAATCCCGATCGTGAGCTCTGCGCTGCCCGCCCCGTCACGCGCGACCGCGCCTGGCCACGTGGGAGTGGGTGCGCCGCCCGCACCGTCTGTGCTGCCCGCCGAGGCGCCGGACGTGGTGCGGGCGTAGCCACGTCTGGTGCTGTCGCCGCGCAGCGCGCGGCCGACCGACGCGGCGACCGTAGCGCACGGCGCGCCCGGCCGCCCCAGGCGTTCACCCAACTCTGACTACTGGAAGACTGATCCATGGCCAAGGCCAAGTTTGAGCGGACGAAGCCGCACGTGAACGTGGGGACGATCGGGCACGTGGACCATGGGAAGACGACGCTGACGGCGGCGATCACGACGATCCAGGCGAACAAGGGGCTGGCGCAGAAGGTGGCGTTCGACCAGATCGACAAGGCGCCGGAGGAGCGGGAGCGGGGGATCACGATCTCGACGGCGCACGTGGAGTACGAGAGCCCGAAGCGGCACTACGCGCACGTGGACTGCCCGGGGCACGCGGACTACGTGAAGAACATGATCACGGGGGCGGCGCAGATGGACGGGGCGATCCTGGTCGTCTCGGCCGCGGACGGCCCGATGCCGCAGACGCGGGAGCACATCCTGTTGGCGCGGCAGGTGAACGTGCCCTACATCGTCGTCTTCATGAACAAGGTGGACATGGTCGACGACCCGGAGTTGCTGGACCTGGTGGAGCTGGAGGTGCGGGAGCTCCTGAGCCAGTACAACTTCCCCGGCGACGAGATCCCGATCATCAAGGGCTCGGCGCTGCAGGCGCTGCAGAGCGGGGACCCGGCGGGCGAGTGGGGGAGCAAGATCGGGGAGCTGATGGACGCGCTGGACAGCTACATCCCGCAGCCGGTGCGCGAGGTGGAGCGGCCGTTCCTGATGCCGGTGGAGGACGTCTTCTCGATCACGGGCCGGGGGACGGTGGCGACGGGGCGGATCGAGCGCGGCGTGATCAAGGTGCAGGAGGAGGTGGCGCTGGTCGGGTTCAACGCCGACAAGAAGACGGTGGTCACGGGCGTGGAGATGTTCCGGAAGCTGCTGGACCAGGGCGAGGCGGGGGACAACGTGGGGCTCCTGCTGCGGGGCGTGGCGAAGGAGGAGATCGAGCGCGGGATGGTCTTGGCGAAGGCGGGGAGCATCACGCCGCACACGGACTTCCAGGCGGAGGTCTACGTGCTGACGAAGGAGGAGGGGGGGCGGCACACGCCGTTCTTCAAGGGCTACCGGCCGCAGTTCTACTTCCGGACGACGGACGTGACGGGCACGTGCGAGCTGCCGGAGGGGATGGAGATGGTGATGCCGGGGGACAACGTGCAGATGACGATCCGGCTGATCACGCCGATCGCGATGGACGAGGGGCTCCGGTTCGCCATCCGCGAGGGCGGCCGCACCGTCGGCGCCGGCGTCGTTACCAAAATCCTGAAGTAACCCGCCGTCATCCGCCGGGTATAAGCCAGGAGCCGACGAAGCGGGGGCGGGTGCGCGAGCATCGCGCGCGGCCCGCCCCCGCTTCGTGTATTCTCCGACCCGCCCTACTTCCAGCCAGACCGAGCCATGCCGCGCGACAAGATCATCATGGGCTGCACCGAGTGTAAGAGCCGGAACTACTTCACCACGAAGAACAAGCGCCTCCACCCGGAGCGCGTCGAGTGGAAGAAGTACTGCCCCCGCTGCGACAAGCACCAGACCCACAAGGAAACGAAGTAACGATGGCGACGACCGACGTCGCGTCGCAGCCCGGACGCACCCCGAAAGGCACGCCGAAGGCGGGCCCGCCCGCGGGCGGGCCGGGGGGGCGCGCGCCGGCCGCCGTCGCGCCGGCCGGCCCGACCGGCGTCGCCCGGGCGGTGCAGTTCTACCACGACGTGCTCGCGGAGATGAAGCGCGTCACCTGGCCGGCCCGCAAGGAGCTCCAGGACGCGACCGTCCGGATCATCGTCTTCGTCCTCCTCCTCGGCGCGCTCATCGCGCTGATGGACATCGCCCTGCAGTTCCTGCTCGTCCGCCTGCCGCAGCTCCTGCTCGGCGGCCGTTAGGCATTTGTTAGGCATTCCCGCACACGACCGACCCGCCGTGGACCACCGCTGGTACGCCATCCAGACGACGTCTGGGCACGAGAACAAGGTCAAGTCGCTCCTGCAGCGCAAGATCGACGCGGACCAGCGCGCCCCCGAGGAGCGCCCGATCCGCCAGGCGCTCGTGCCCACGCAGGAGGCGATCGAGGTCAAGAACGGCAAGAAGGTCCCGGTCGAGCGCAAGATCTACCCGGGGTACGTGCTCGTCGAGATGACCATGAACCAGGACACCCTGCACGTCATCAACGGCATCCAGGGCGTCATCAAGATGGTCGGCCACGACAAGCTGCCGATGCCGCTGCGCCCCGAGGAGGTCAACCGCCTGCTCGGCATCGCCGAGGCGGAGGAGGCGGCGCCCAAGGAGGAGATCCCCTTCCTCGTCGGCCAGGCCGTGCAGATCACCGAGGGCCCGTTCACCGACTTCTCCGGCACCGTCGAGGAGGTCGTCGCCGACAAGGGCAAGGTCCGCGTGAGCGTCTCGCTCTTCGGCCGCCCGACGTCGGTCGAGCTGGACTACCTGCAGCTGAAGGGCTACTAGACCAGCCCTGACGGGCCTAACGGCCCGACGTCGGCCACCGCTCCGACGGTAATCCGAGCGGGAGTGACGGGCGCGCGACGGCGCGTCCCCCACGCCAGGAGAGTTATGGCCAAAAAGGTAACCGGGTTCGTCAAGCTGCAGATCCCGGCCGGCAAGGCGACCCCCGCCCCGCCGGTCGGTACCGCGCTCGGCCCCCAGGGGATCAACATCATGGCCTTCGTGAAAGAGTTCAACGCTCGCACGCAAGGCCAGGACACGATCCTCCCGGTGGAGGTCACGATCTACGGGGATAAGAGCTTCACCTTCATCCTCAAGACGCCTCCCACCGCCGTGCTCATCAAGAAGGAGCTCGGCCTCGAAAAGGGCTCGGGCGTGCCCAACAAGACCAAGGTCGGCACGGTGACCCGGGCGCAGCTGCGCAAGATCGCCGAGATCAAGATGCCCGACCTCAACTGCGACACCGTCGAGAGCGCGATGGCGATGGTGGCCGGCGCGGCGCGCTCGATGGGCGTGACGGTGGCCGACTGATGCGCACGCACGGGAAGAAGTACCGCGCGTCCGCGGAGAAGCTCGGCGCCACCACGACCTACCAGGCGCGCCAGGCGATCGACGCCGTCAAGGGCGCGGGCTACGCCAAGTTCGACGAGACCGTCGAGGTCGCCGTCCGCTTGGGCGTCGACCCGCGCCACGCCGACCAGGTCGTCCGCGGCACCGTGGTGCTGCCGGCCGGCACGGGCAAGAGCGTCCGCGTGCTCGTCATCGCCCAGGGGCCGCGCCAGGCGGAAGCCGAGGCGGCGGGCGCCGACATGGCGGGTGTCGAGTACGTCCAGAAGATCAAGGACGGCTTCCTCGACTTCGACGTGATGGTCGCCACGCCCGACCTCATGGGCCAGGTCGGCCAGCTGGGGCGCGTGTTAGGCCCCCGCGGCCTGATGCCCAACCCGAAGGCCGGCACGGTCACCTTCGACGTCGGCCGCGCGGTGCGCGAGCTCAAGGCCGGCAAGATCGAGTTCCGCGTCGACAAGGGCGGCAACGTGCACGCCCCGATCGGCAAGCTCTCGTTCGCGGCCGAGGCGCTCGAGCAGAACTTCACGGCGCTCATGGACCAGATCGTCCGCTCCAAGCCCGCCGCGGCCAAGGGCGTCTACGTGCAGAACGTCGCGATGTCGAGCTCGATGGGCCCCGGCGTCACGATCGACATCACGCCGTACCGGTAGGCCGGAGCCATGAAGCGTAACGACAAGGAACAGCTCGTCCGCGATCTGAAGGGCAAGATCACGGGCGCCCAGGCGCTCTACTTCACCGACTTCACGGGCATGAGCGTGAAGCGGATGACCGACCTCCGCCGCCGCTTGCGCAAGGCCGGCGTGGAGTACGTGGTCATCAAGAACACGCTCGCCCTGCGCGCGGTCAACGAGAGCGGCCTCGCGGGCGAACGCCTCAAGGGCCCGACCGGCATCATCGTCGCCCACGACGCCCTCGCGGGCGCGAAGGCGATCACCGACTTCGCGAAGGAGAACGACCAGAAGCCGGTCGTGAAGGGCGGCCTGTTCGACGGCCGCGCGATCGACGCGGAGCAGGTCAAGGCGCTCGCGTCGATGCCCTCGCGCGAGCAGATGCTCGCCGAGCTCGGCGCCGGGCTGATGGCGCCGCTCGCGCAGTTCGCGGGCGCGATGAGCGGCCTAACGGCCATGATGGTCGGGGCGCTCGAGGCGCTCCGCGCCCAGAAGGAAGCCGGCGCCCCCGCCGAGACCGCCGCGTAACCCTACATAACTCTCCAGGAGAACCGACTGATGCCTACCATGAGCAACGACGAGATCCTCGACGCGATCGGCAACAAGACCGTCTTCGAGCTGGCCGACCTGATCGAGAGCTTCAAGAGCAAGTTCAACGTCACGATCGCGGCCGCCCCGGTGGGCGGCGGCGTCCCGGCGGCCGGCGGCGCGGGCGCGGCCCCGGCCGCCCCGGCCGAGGAGCAGACCGAGTTCGACGTCATCCTCAAGGAGGCCGGCGCCAAGAAGATCCAGGTCATCAAGGTGGTGCGCGAGCTCACCGGCCTGGGCCTCAAGGAGGCGAAGGACCTCGTCGACGGCGCCCCGCAGACCGTGAAGGCGGGCGTGTCGAAGGACGACGCCGCGACGATGCGCGCGAAGCTGGAAGAGCAGGGCGCGGCCGTCGACGTGAAGTAAGGCGGCCGGCGGCCCGGGGCAGGGACGCGCCTTCCGGCGCGCCCCTAGCCCGGCCCGCCCCGGCCCCCTTATCTTCACTTCGCGCCGTGACCCACTTCGTTCGTCGCTGTACAACCTGAGCCGTACCACGCTCCGCACTCGCCCTCGCCGGCCTGGAAATCTTTCCAGGCCGGTGGGGCGGGGTCGGGGCTCTTTTCGCCTGTCCGAGGGTACAACACGGTTCGCCGCTCGTCAGTACCACCCGTCGGCGACCCTTCGGACCGGACGCCCCGGTCATCCGGGACTCTAGTGTCGGCGCCATCTGGCGCCGTTCGCAGCACCTCCGACCGCACCGCCCGCCGCACCCAACCGGGGTGCTTAATCCGCGGGCCCCTCACGCGGGGACGACATGGCTGAGACGATAAAGGAAATCTCCTTCGGAAAGCTCGACGCGGGGATGGGCATGCCCCACCTGCTCGACATCCAAACGCGCGCCTTCGAAGCGCTCCTGCAGACCGACGCCGCCGCGCACGAGCGCGAGGACATCGGCCTCGAGCGCGTCTTCAAGGACCTGTTCCCGATCACGGACGTCCACGAGAACTTCTCGCTCGAGTTCGTCCGCTACACCCTCGGCGAGCCCAAGTACACCGTCGAGGAGTGCATCGAGCGGGACATGACCTACTCGGCCCCCCTCAAGGCGACGCTCCAGCTCGTCATCTTCGAGGAGGTCAACGACGAGAAGCGCCCGCGCAACATCATCGAGAAGGAGGTCTACCTCGGTGAGCTGCCCCTCATCACGAGCCTCGGCACCTTCGTGATCAACGGCGCGGAGCGCGTCATCGTCTCGCAGCTCCACCGCTCGCCGGGCGTGGTGTTCGAGGAGTCGACGCACCCGAACGGGCAGCGCCTGATTTCGTCGCGCATCATCCCGTTCCGCGGGTCGTGGGTCGAGTTCACCGTCGACATCCACGACGTCGTCTACGTCCACATCGACAAGAAGAAGAAGTTTCCGGCGACCGCGCTGCTCCGCGCCTTCGGCTTCGGCGCGAACAGCGACATCCTCCG
Organism: Gemmatimonadetes bacterium T265; assembly: GCA_019973575.1. Classification (NCBI taxonomy): domain Bacteria; kingdom Pseudomonadati; phylum Gemmatimonadota; species Gemmatimonadetes bacterium T265. Next base: position 244,121 of record BPUI01000001.1, on the reverse strand, counting down.
ACTGTTCTTCGCCGAGCGCGAGCTCGACCTCACGAAGATCCGCGAGAGCCGCGCCGACCAGCGCGAGGTGTTGGGCGCGATCATCGCCGAGGACATCACGCTCGCCGGCGAGGCGCACGACCCGGACGCGCCCAAGCTCAAGACGAAGAAGGCCCGCGCCGAGCGCGAGCGCCTGGAGTCGGAGCTGCTCGTCAAGGAAGGCGACGAACTGACGGACGAGGTCTACAACCGCCTCCGCCGCCAGGGCGTGGACCGCGTGCGCGTGTTCGCCAGCTACACGACGATCGCGCTCCGCGACGAGCTCGACGCCTTCGAGCGCGGCGAGCGTCCGGAGCCGCGCGTCCTCTCGCACGACGTCGTCGACGCCGAGGGCGAGGTGCACGCCGAGGCCGGCCAGGTGCTGACCGAGGAGCTCGCGACGACGCTCCGCCGCAACGACGTCGCCAAGGTCCAGGTGTTCGTCGCCTCCGGCCGCGCCGAGTCGACGCTGATCAAGAACACGCTGGCCAAGGACCCGACCGACCCGGCCAAGCTCGACGAGAAGGACCGCCGCAAGATGGGCGACACCGACCGCGAGATCGGCGAGAACGTCGCGCTGAAGCAGATCTACGGCCTCCTGCGCCCCGGCGACGCGCCCAACGCGGAGACGGCGAAGCAGGCGATCGAGCGCCTGTTCTTCAGCCCCAAGCGCTACGACCTCGGCCGCGTCGGCCGCTACAAGATCAACCAGCGGCTCAACCTGCAGACCTCCCCGGGCACGACCGTGCTCACGAAGGAGGACTTCATCGCGATCGTCCGCTACCTCGTCGAGCTCCACGAGGGGCGCGGCAACACGGACGACATCGACCACCTCGGTAACCGCCGCATCCGCTCGGTCGGCGAGCTGATCGCCAACCAGTTCTCCGTCGGCCTGTCGCGCATGGCGCGCCTGGTCAAGGAGCGCATGTCGATCAACACCGACCCGGAGAAGATCTCGCTCGACGACCTCGTCAACGCGCGCACGGTGAGCGCGGTGATCCAGGCGTTCTTCGGCTCGTCGCAGCTGTCGCAGTTCATGGACCAGACCAACCCGCTCGCCGAGCTGACGCACAAGCGCCGGCTGTCGGCGTTGGGCCCGGGCGGTCTGACGCGCGAGCGCGCCGGCTTCGAGGTGCGCGACGTGCATTACTCGCAGTACGCGCGCATGTGCCCGATCGAGACGCCGGAAGGCCCGAACATCGGCCTCATCACGTCGCTCGCCTGCTTCGCGCGCGTCAACGACCTCGGCTTCATCGAGACCCCGTACTTCATCGTCAAGGACGGGCGCGTGACGGGCGACGTCGCGTGGCTCGACGCCAACCGCGAGGAGGGCGCGGTCGTCGCGCAGTCCAACGCGAAGCTCAACCCGGACGGGACCTTCGCGGACGAGCTCGTGCTCTGCCGCGACGGCGGCGACCTGCCGCTCGTCACGCCGGACCGCATCGACTACATGGACGTCGCGCCCGAGCAGATGGTCTCGATCGCCGCGGCGCTCATCCCGTTCCTGGAGCACGACGACGCGAACCGCGCGCTCATGGGCTCCAACATGCAGCGCCAGGCGGTGCCGCTCCTCAACCCGCGCACGCCGCTCGTCGGCACCGGGCTGGAGAGCCGCGTGGCGCGCGACTCGGGCGCGGTGATCATCGCGAAGCGCCCGGGCGTGGTCGCGCACGTGACGGCCGACGAGATCATCGTCGACGCGGGACCGGCCGAGCGGCAGGGGCCGGAGGACCGGCGCGCGACGTCGCGCCCGCTCCAGCGCCTCACGCAGCTCGACCGCTACAAGGTCAAGAAGTACCTGCGCACCAACCAGGACACGGCGATCAACCAGCGCCCGCTCGTCCGGCTCGGCCAGCGCGTCAAGGCGGGCGACGTGCTCGCCGACGGCGCCGCGACCGAGCAGGGGCAGCTCGCGTTAGGCTCGAACGTCACGGTGGCCTTCATGCCGTGGTACGGGCACAACTTCGAGGACGCCATCGTCCTGAGTGAGCGCCTGGTCAAGGACGACGTCTACTCGTCGATCCACATCCAGGAGCTCGAGCTGCACGTGCGCGACACCAAGCGCGGGCAGGAAGAGATCACGCGCGAGATCCCGAACGTCGCCGAGGACGCGCTCATCGACCTCGACGAGCGCGGCATCGTGCGCATCGGCGCGCACGTGAAGCCGGGCGACATCCTCGTCGGCAAGATCACGCCGAAGGGCGAGACGGAGCTCTCCCCCGAAGAGAAGCTGCTGACGGCGATCTTCGGCGAGAAGGCGAAGGACGTGAAGGACAGCTCGCTCAAGGTGCCCCCGGGCATGGAAGGCGTCGTCATCGACGTCAAGATCTTCAGCCGCATCGAAGATCAGGTCGTCGAGAAGGACCGCGGCGAGCGCATCGGCGAGGTGCGCCGGCTCGAGGGCGAGGAGAAGGTGCGCGTGAACGACGTGCGCGACGCCGAGCTGCGTGACGCGCTCGAGGGCGAGACGGTCGCGCTCGCGCTCAAGAGCGGCACGGTCGAAGAGGCGGTGCCGCAGGGGACCGTGCTCACGCGCGACGTGCTGCGCGGGCTCAAGTTCGCCACGGTGGACCTCAAGACGTTCCGCGTCGAGCAGAAGCCGGTCAACGACCGCATCCGTTCGATCATCGAGGCGGCCAACGAAGAAAAGGGCCGCATCGAGGAGCGCGCGGAGGAGCGGATCGACCGCATCCTGCAGCCCGACGAGTTGCCGCCGGGCGTGATCCAGCTCGTGAAGGTCTACCTCGCCGAGAAGCGCAAGATCTCGGTGGGCGACAAGATGGCCGGCCGCCACGGGAACAAGGGCATCGTCGCCCGCATCGTGCCCGAGGAGGACATGCCGTTCCTCCCCGACGGCCGCCCGGTCGACATCGTGCTCAACCCGCTCGGCGTGCCGAGCCGCATGAACGTCGGGCAGATCCTGGAAACGCACCTCGGGTGGGCCGCGCGCATGCTCGGCTTCTACGCCAAGACGCCGGTCTTCCAGGGCGCGAACGAGCGCGAGATCGGCCTGCTGCTCAAGCTGGCCGGGCTCGTCACGGCCGCGCGCACGCTCGGCTTCACCGCGCAGGCGCCGACGGTCGGCGAGGCGGAGGTGAAGCAGATCGTCGCCGACGTGAAGCCGTCGCTCGCCGACGCCGACAAGGTGTACCTGCTGAACGACGCGACGCTCAACGACCTCGCGTCGGAGGGGATGTCCGAGGCGACGCGTACGTTAGGCGGTCAGGTGCGCGACTTCCTGGTCTCCGCCGCCAAGGAACTCGTCGCGCGCGAGCAGGCCGAGACGGGGAACCGCCTCGCCTTCCACCGGTCGGAGAACGCCGCGCGCGACGTCGTCGACCGCGACGGCGTGGTGTCGGAGTTGGAGGTCGACGCGAAGCGCGCCGGCGCCGACGTGCTCGTCCGCGAGGAGCTGCCCGCCCTGTCGCTGCTGCTCGGCGCGAAGAAGGGCGAGGGTGACCTCGACGCGGCCGCCGCGGAGCTCATGCGGCTCGCCGGGCTCACGCCGGGCGGCAAGATCCGCGTCCGCGACGGGCGCACGGGCGAGACCTTCGCCAACCCCGTCACCGTGGGCGAGATCTACATGCTGAAGCTCTCGCACCTCGTCGACGACAAGATCCACGCCCGGAGCATCGGGCCGTACTCGCTCGTCACGCAGCAGCCGCTCGCCGGCAAGGCGCAGTTCGGCGGCCAGCGCTTCGGCGAAATGGAGGTGTGGGCGCTCGAGGCCTACGGTGCGGCGCACATCCTCCAGGAGATGCTCACGGTCAAGTCGGACGACGTGAACGGCCGGAGCCGCGTCTACGAGGCGATCGTCAAGGGGCAGAACCTCCCCGAGCCGGGCATCCCCGAGTCGTTCAACGTGCTCGTGAAGGAGCTGCAGGCGTTGGGCATCAAGGTCACGCTCGGCGCGACCGCGGGCGACGACGACGAGGAGTTCGGCGTGCTCGGCAACCCGGAGGCGGTGCAGGCCGCGCTGCCGGCCGGGATCGCCGCGGGCGAGCCGGTGGTGGCGGTCACGCCGCTGCCGCCCGACGACGAGGACGACGCGCCCGCGGTGCGCCGCCGCACGCCGGTGCGCGCCAAGGCGGACGCGAAGGCGAAGACCGGCGCCGACGACGGCGCCGCGAACGGCACCGGCAACGGCGCCAACGGAAGCGAGGAGTAACCGATGATCGATTTCCGCTCCACGCGCGAGACGCGCGCGTCGGCGTTCGACTACATGAGCGTGCGGATCGCCTCCCCGGAGGAGATCCGCGGCCCCAAGGACCCCAAGGAGCGCGAGCGGCTCGAGATGGCCGGGCTGCGCACGTGGTGGTCGTGGGGCGAGGTGCTCAAGCCCGAGACCATCAACTACCGGTCGTTCAAGCCCGAGAAGGATGGGCTCTTCTGCGAGCGCATCTTCGGGCCGGTGAAGGACTGGGAGTGCCACTGCGGCAAGTACAAGCGCATCCGCTACCGCGGCGTGATCTGCGACCGCTGCGGCGTGGAGGTCACGCTCTCCAAGGTGCGGCGCGAGCGCATGGGCCACATCGAGCTGGCCGTGCCGGTCGCGCACATCTGGTTCTTCAAGACGCTCCCGAGCCCGATGGGGAACCTCGTCGACATCACGCTCCGTGATCTCGAGAAGGTCCTCTACTACTCGAACTACGTCGTGGTCGAGCCGGGCGCGCAGGACGTGCGCTCGGCCCAGCTGCTCGACGAAGACGAGTACCTCGCGCTCCGCCAGAAGGCGCGCGAGGAGGGCGACAGCGCGTTCAACGCCGACATCGGCGCGCCCGCGGTGCGCGAGCTCCTGCGCCGGCTCGACGTCGACAAGATCTCCGAGGAGCTGCGCACGAACGTCGTCGGTGAGAACTCGCAGCACCGCAAGAAGCAGATGCTCAAGCGGCTCAAGATCGTCGACGCGTTCCGCAACTCGGGGAACTCGGGCGACAGCCGCAACAAGCCGGAGTGGATGATCCTCGACGTCATCCCGGTGATCCCGCCCGACCTGCGGCCGCTCGTGCCGCTCGACGGCGGGCGCTTCGCCACGTCGGACCTGAACGACCTGTACCGCCGCGTCATCAACCGCAACAACCGGCTGATGAAGCTCATCATGCACCGCGCGCCGGAGGTCATCCTCCGGAACGAGAAGCGCATGCTGCAGGAGGCGGTCGACGCGCTGTTCGACAACGGGCGCCGCTCGAAGGCGATCCGCGGCCGCGGCAAGCGCCCGCTCAAGTCGCTCTCCGACATGCTCAAGGGGAAGCAGGGCCGGTTCCGCCAGAACCTGCTCGGCAAGCGCGTGGACTACTCGGGGCGTTCGGTGATCGTCGTCGGCCCGGAGCTCAAGCTGCACCAGTGCGGGCTGCCGAAGGCGATGGCGCTCGAGCTCTTCAAGCCGTTCATCATCCACAAGCTCGTCGACAAGGGCATCGCCGAGACGGTCAAGCGCGCGAAGAAGATCGTCGAGCGCGAGAGCCCCGAAGTCTACGAGATCCTCGAGGAGATCATCCGGGACCACCCGGTGATGCTCAACCGCGCGCCGACGCTCCACCGCCTGGGCATCCAGGCGTTCGAGCCGGTGCTGGTCGAGGGCAAGGCCATCCGCATCCACCCGCTCGTCTGCGCGGCGTTCAACGCCGACTTCGACGGCGACCAGATGGCGGTGCACGTGCCGCTCTCGTTCGAGGCGCAGACCGAGGCGCGCGTGCTCATGCTGTCGAGCAACAACATCCTCAAGCCCTCCGACGGCCGCCCCGTCGCGGAGCCGTCGCAGGACATCGTCCTCGGCTGCTACTTCGCGACCAAGGCGCCGGCGGACTTCGACGCGATCGCGAAGGACGCCGACCGCGTGACGCGGCTGCGCGTCTACGGCAGCGTCGGCGAGGTCGAGTCGGCGATGGCGTTAGGCCGCATCACGTACGCGACGCCGCTCCGCTTCCTCGTCGAGGACGCGGCGGGGGTCCGCTACGAAACGACGACCGCGGGGCGCGTGCTGTTCAACGCGATCGTGCCCACGGCGATCGGGTTCCAGAACCGCGACATGAAGAAGAAGGCGCTCGGCGAGCTCGTCTTCGAGAGCTACCGCCGCGCCGGCCTCGCCGAGACGGTCCAGTTCCTCGACCGGCTCAAGGCCTTCGGCTTCGCCAACGCCACGAAGGGCGGCGTGTCGATCGGCATCGAGGACCTGCACATCCCCGGCGAGAAGGAAGTGCTGCTCTCCGAGGCGACCGAGCGCGTCGAGCGCTTCCAGCGCGCCTACGCGACGGGCAACATCACGAACGGCGAGCGCTACAACAAGGTCATCGACACCTGGACGCACGCGAACACCGACATCGCGGACGCGATGGTGAAGTCGCTCCGGCAGGACAAGGGCGGCTTCAACCCGGTGTTCATGATGTTCGACTCGGGCTCGCGCGGTAGCCGCGACCAGATCCGCCAGCTGGCGGGGATGCGCGGCCTGATGGCGAAGCCGCAGAAGAAGCTGACGGGCGGCATCGGCGAGATCATCGAGAGCCCGATCAAGTCGAACTTCCGCGAGGGGCTGTCGGTGCTCGAGTACTTCATCTCGACGCACGGCGCGCGGAAGGGGCTCGCCGACACGGCGCTCAAGACGGCCGACGCGGGCTACCTGACGCGCCGGCTCGTGGACGTCGCGCAGGACATGACGATCCAGGAGCACGACTGCGGCACCGAGATCGGGCTCGAGGTCGAGGCGCTGAAGGAGGGCGAGGACGTCATCGAGGCGCTCGCGGAGCGCATCGTCGGCAACGTGGCGATGGAAGACGTGCTCGACCCGCACATGAGCGACGACGGCGGCAAGCCGCGCGTACTCATCGCGAAGGGCACGCTCATCGACGAGGACATGGCGCGCGAGGTCGAGGAGGCTGGGATCGAGCGGGTGCACATCCGCACGGTGCTGACCTGCGAGGCGAAGCGCGGGCTCTGCGCGATGTGCTACGGCCGGAACCTGGCGACCATGCAGATGGTCGACCCGGGCGAGGCGGTCGGGATCATCGCCGCGCAGTCGATCGGCGAGCCGGGCACGCAGCTCACGCTGCGCACCTTCCACATCGGTGGTGCCGCGGCGCGTATCGCCGAGCAGACGGCGCGCAAGAGCAAGGTCGCGGGCACGATCGAGTTCGGCGACCGGCTCGTGTACGTCACCAACCCGCAGGGCGACCGGATCGTCACCTCGTACGAGGGTGACATGAACATCCGCACGAGCGCCGACGCCGCGGCCGGTGTGGGCGCGCGCCTGCAGGTGCCGCTCGGCGCCATCCTCAAGGTCGAGGACGGGGCCAAGGTCGCGCGGGACGAGGTGATCTTCACCTGGGACCCGTACACGAACCCGATCATCTCCGACGTCGCGGGCACCATCCGCTTCGTCGACCTGAACGACGAGGAGACGGTGGCCGAGGAGCTCGACGAGCTCACCGGTCTGCGCCAGCGCGTCGTGATCGAGGACCGCGAGAAGAAGCTCCACCCGCACATCGAGATCTGGCAGGACAAGGGCGGCAAGGAGCAGCGCGTCCGCGACTTCATCATCCCCGTGGGCGCGGTGCTCACGGTGGAGGACGGCGACCGGATCGAGGCGGGGACGATCTTCGCCAAGGTCAGCCGCGAGGCGTACAAGACGCGCGACATCACGGGCGGTCTGCCGCGCGTGGCGGAGCTCTTCGAGGCGCGTAAGCCCAAGGACCCGGCGACGATCGCCGAGATCGACGGCGTGGTGAAGTTCGGCGACATCAAGCGCGGCAAGCGCGAGATCCGCGTCATCCCGGTGAACGAGGACGGCTCGCCCAACGAGACCGACGCGCACCAGTACGAGGTCGCCGCGGGCAAGCACCTGCGCGTGCACGAGGGTGACCGCGTGCGGGCGGGCGACCGCCTGAGCGAGGGCCCGGTGAACCCGCACGACATCCTGCGCATCCGCGGGCCGCGCGCGGTGCAGGAGTACCTCCTGAACGAGGTGCAGGAGGTCTACCGCCTGCAGGGCGTGAAGATCAACGACAAGCACATCGGCGTGATCGTCAAGCAGATGCTCCAGAAGGTGCGGGTTCTCGACCCGGGCCAGACGGAGTTCCTCGAGGCCGAGCACGTCGACCGCGCCACGTTCCGGGCGGGCAACGCGGCGGCCGAGGAGCAGGGGCTCACGCCCGCCAAGGAGGAGCCGCTGCTCCTGGGCATCACCAAGGCCTCGCTCACGACGCAGTCGTTCGTCTCGGCGGCGTCGTTCCAGGAGACCACGCGGGTGCTCACCGACGCGGCGATCCGCGGCGCGAAGGACGACCTGCTGGGCCTCAAGGAAAACATCATCATCGGCCACCTGATCCCGGCCGGCACGGGGATGTACCGGTACAACGACGTCGAGGTGGAGCGTTCGAGCCTGCCGCCGATGCCGGAGCTGCCGCCCGAGCCGGTGCTCGCCGAGGCGGGCGACGGCGCCGGGGGCATGCTCGAAGCCCTCGGACTGCCGGGCCTCTTCGGCGGGCAGTAAGGCCGGTGTCACGAGCGGCGGCCGGGGTACTCCCGGCCGCCGCTCGTGTGCGTTACGTTCACGGGTTCGAGGCGAAGGGCGCAGAATTCCCGCGTGCTTCGCCAGAGTCCGTTGTCGATCCATCTCATGCCGACAATCAATCAGCTCGTTCGACGCAGCCGCGAGGCGGTCGTCGATAAGTCCAAGTCGCCCGCGCTGAAGGAGAATCCCTTCAAGCGTGGCGTCTGCACGCGCGTCTACACGACGACGCCGAAGAAGCCCAACTCGGCCCTCCGCAAGGTCGCCAAGGTGCGCCTGACGAACGGGTTCGAGGTCATCGCCTACATCCCCGGCGAGGGGCACAACCTGCAGGAGCACTCGATCGTGCTCGTGCGCGGCGGCCGCGTGAAGGACCTGCCGGGCGTGCGCTACCACATCGTGCGCGGCACGCTCGACGCCTCGGGCGTGAACGGGCGCAATCGCAGCCGTTCCAAGTACGGCACGAAGAAGCCCAAGCCGGGCCAGGCCGCGGCCGCCGGGAAGGGCAACAAGGGAGGCAAGAAGTAAATGAGCCGCCGCAAGAAGGCCATCAAGCGCCCCGTGCTCGCCGACGCGCGCTACGACAGCCAGACCGTCTCCAAGTTCATCAACTGCATGATGTACGAGGGGAAGAAGTCGACCGCCGAGCGCATCTTCTACGGGGCGATGGACCTCGTCGAGTCGCGCACGTCGCAGCCGGGCGTGACGGTGTTCAAGCAGGCGCTGGCCAACCTCAAGCCGGTCGTCGAGGTCAAGAGCCGCCGCGTCGGGGGCGCGACGTACCAGGTGCCGGTCGAGGTGCGCGCCGAGCGTCGGAACGCGCTCGCGATGCGCTGGTTGATCTCGTACTCGCGTTCGCGCGGCGAGAAGTCGATGCCCGAGAAGCTGGCCGGTGAGGTGATCGCGGCGTCGCGCGGGGAAGGGAACGCGGTGAAGAAGAAGGAAGACACGCACCGCATGGCGGAGGCGAACAAGGCGTTCGCGCACTACCGCTGGTAAGCGCGGTAGGAGCTGCGGTTTAACGAACGGCGCTGCCCCGAGAGTGGGGTGGCGCCGTTCGACATTTCGGGCAGGCCAGCCGTACGTCGCCCGGCAAGTCGCGGCTGAATCGTCGTGTCCCGGGCCGCCACTTCGCTCGTGTGCGGTTCGGCGAGAGGTGTCCCAGAACCGGTTGCGAACTCGCCGGCTCTCGCGAGGGCGGGTGTGCGCTGCCGAGCGGTTTCGGCACAACGCGCCAGGACACGGTCGATCGCACTCACCGCGTCCGCACCGTTCCGGCGGCGGACCAACCCGGTCGGCGTACGCGCGAGACGGGCGCGTGATGGCTTTCCCCGCCGTCTTGCGGTGGTGGGAACGTGGGGCGCGCATGCCTGCGCCCCGCGTTCCGGTTGCCGCTTCCGCCCCGCCCAATGTCCCCGCTCCTCCTCCGGCACGTCGGCGTGCGCGTCCGCGCGCTGGCCGTGCTCCTGCCGAGCGTTGCCGCGACCGCGCCGCGCGCCGCGCGCGCCGCCGTCGCCCGTCCCGCCGCACCCGCCGTCGCGTCCGACGTCGCCGGGCGGCGCGCCGGTGCGGCGGCCCGATCACGTGTCACGCAAGACACCTCGGCGCGCCAGTACAGCGCGGTCGCCGTGCTCCTCGACCACCGCGCCGAACTCGCGCTCACGGCCGCGCAGGTCGCGCGGCTCGACTCGCTCGACCAGGCGTTAGGCGACCGCAACCGGCCGCTCGTCCCGCAGCTCGAGGCGGCCCGCGGGCACGCCGCCCGCCTCCGATCGCCGTCCGGCGCGCTCCAGCGGAACAACCGCGACGCGATCGCGGCCGCCCGGACCGTGCTGGGCGACGCGCAGATGGCGCAGGCGCAGCCGTTGCTCGACGCGTGGCGCACCCAGCTGCGCGCGCACCTGCTCGGAGACGTCCGATGACGGCCTCTCCGACGTCCCGCCCGGACAACGGAATCCCACCGACGGTGGCGAGCCCGGGGACCGCGCCCGTGCTGCCCGTACCGCCCGTGCCGGCCGGACCGGCGGGCCGGACGCGCGAGGTGCCTAACGGCTCGCGCGGGCCGTCGCGGGCCGCGGTGATGCGCCGCCGCCTCGCCCTCGGCGGCGCGGCGCTCGCCGCGACGGCGGCCGCCGTGCCGCTCTGGGCGTGGTTCGGGCGGGTGTCCGATGTTCGCGGCGTGGTCGTCGCCTCGGTCGCCCTCGCCCCGGAGCTGCGAGCGCCGGCGACGCTCGACGCGCGCCGCAAGGCGGCCCTCGGCGCCACCGCGCCCGGGCGGATCGCGACCGTCGCGGTCGACGTCGGTGCCACGGTCCGCCGCGGGCAGCAGGTCGCGACCCTCGACGCCGACGACCTCGCGGCGGCGGTGGCGGCGGCGGGGGCGCAGCGCGACGAAGCCGAGCGCGCGGTGCACGCCGCCGACGCCGCCGTCGCCCATGCGGAGGCCACCGCCGCGCACACGGCGGCCGACGCCGCGCGGACCGAACGATTGGCCGCGCAGGACGCCGCGACGCGCGCCGACCTCGACGCCGCGCGCGCGGCGGCGCGCGCCGGAGCCGCCGATCTCGCGCAGGCGCGCGCGGGCGCGGTGCAGGCGCGCGCGGCCGCGCGCGCGGCCGCCGCAACGCTCGACGGGCAGCGCGCGCACCTCACCGACACGCGCCTAACATCTCCCGTCGGCGGCGTCGTGACCCGCCGCGACGTGGACCCGGGCGACGTCGTCGCCGCGGGCGGCAGCGTGCTGGAGGTCGTGGACCCGGCCTCGCTCATCGTCACGGCCCGGGTGGACGAGTCCGTCCTCCCCCGGCTGCGGCGCGGGCTCCCCGTCGAGGTGCGGCTCCGCAGCGGCGAGCCGGCGACCGGACACGTCGACCGCGTCGGGCGCGAGGTCGACCCCGACACGCGCGAGGTGACGGTGGACGTCGCGCTCGACAGGCCGCCGGCGCACTGGGCGCTCGGCGCCCGCGCCGACGTCGTCGTGCGCACCGACGCGCCGGCCCAGCCGCTCGCCGTGCCGGTGGCGTTCCTCGCGGGGCCGCCGGCGGCGCGCGGCGTGTGGCGCCTCGACGGGACGCCACCCGTCGGACGCGCGCGCTGGCAGCCGGTGCGCACCGGCCTCTACGCGGGCGACTTCGTGGCCCTCCGCGACGGGCTCGCGCCGGGGGCGGTGGTGCTCGCCCCGGCGGGGCGCCACGGCGGCGAGCGCGTGCGCGTCCTCGTCGACTCGCCCGTCGTCGGCGCCGCGCGCGTCGGCGCCGCGCAGGTCGGCGCTACGGCGCCGGCGCGGCGGAGTCCGTCATGAACCTCGCGATCCGCGACATCCGCCACAGCGCGTTCCGCTTCGTCTTCGCCGCGCTCGGGGTCGGGCTGCTCGTCACCGCGTCGAGCATCATGCTCGGACTCTACCGCCGCATCATTGCCGACGGGCTGCACGTGATGCAGGCCGTCGGGGCCGACTTCTGGATCGTGCAGGCGTCGACTCGCGGCCCGTTCGCCGAGTCGTCGGACGTGCCGGCGACGCTCGCCGACCGCGCGCTCGGCGTCCCCGGGGTCGCCCGGAGCCGCCAGTTCGTGCTCGTCAGCCGCCAGATCGAGGTCCCCGTCGCCGGCGCGCCGGCCGACGGCGGCCCGGGTACCACGCGGCAGCTCCGCGCGAGCATGCTCGGCCTCGACTGGCCGGCCGACACGGGCGCGTGGCTCCCGCTCGTCGGCGGACGCCACATCGCCGCGGGCCACTACGAGGCGGTCGCGGACGCGTCGTTAGGCTTCGCGCTCGGCGACTCCGTCCCGCTCGGGCGCGACTGGTACCACGTCGTCGGCCTCACGGAGGGGCTCGTCGACCTCAACGGCGACGGCGTCCTCGTGCTGCGCGTCGCGGACGTGCTCGCCGTGCAGCAGACGCGCACGAGCGACGAGGTGCTCGAGGCGCGCGCGACGCAGGCCGGCCGCGCCGCCGGGACGGGTCCGGCGCGCCCCGGCCTCAATCCGCTGCAGCCGCCGCCGGGAGGAACGAGCGCGGGCGGGCCGACCGTCGCCGCGGCGCTCGTGACGCTCGCGCCGGGGGCCGACTCAGGGCGCGTCCGCGCCGCCATCGCCGGGTGGGGCAGCGCCGCGGTGCTGAGTACCGCCGAAGAGGAGGACGTGCTGGTCAACGGCCGTCTCGCGCGGCTGCGCGTCCAGATCCTCCTCTTCACGACCATCCTCATGGTCATCGCGGCGGTCGTGATCGCGATCCTCGTCTACATGCAGACCGTCGAGAAGCTGCACGAGATCGCGCTGCTCAAGCTCATCGGCGCGCGCAACGCCGTGATCCTCGGCATGATCGTGCAGCAGGCGCTCGCCATGGGCGTGCTGGCGCTCGTCGGGGCGGTCGGGCTGGCCCGCCTCCTCATCCCGCACTTCCCGCGTCCGGTCCTCATCCTCCCCCGGGACGCGGCGACGCAGGCGGCGCTGCTGCTCCTCCTCGCCCTGCTCGCCAGCCTGGCCGGGATCGCGCGCGCCCTGCGCGTGCGCGCCCAGGAGGTCCTCGCGTGACGCGCCCGTGGCCTAACACGCCTAACGTGGACGCTCCGCCCGCGCTCGCCTTCGAAGGGGTGGACAAGCGCTACCCCGTCGGTGACGGCGAGGTGGTCGCGCTCGCCGGCTTGTCGTTCGTGCTGCGCCGCGGCGAGGCCGTCGCGTTGCTCGGCCCGAGCGGCTCGGGCAAGTCGACGCTGCTGCTCATCGCCGGCCTGCTCGAACCGCCGACCGCGGGGCGCGTGCTCATCGACGGCGCGCCGGTGGCCGGCGCCGGGATCCCGGCGGTGGACAGCCGCGAGTTCCGGCGGCGGCACCTCGGCTTCGTCTTCCAGAAGCCGAACCTCATCCCCTTCCTCACGGCGCTCGAGAACGTGCAGCTCGCCCTGGAGATCGACCACGTGCCCCCGCGCGACGCGCGACGCGCCGCCCTCGCGCTTCTCGAGACGTTCGACGTGGCGCACCGGGCGTCCAACCTGCCGAAGCGGCTCTCCGGGGGCGAGCAGCAGCGGGTCGCGATCGCGCGGGCGATCGCCAACGCGCCGGCCCTCCTCCTCGCCGACGAGCCCACCGCGGCGCTCGACGGGGTGCGCGGCCGGCAGGTGATGGAGATCTTCGCGGCCCTCGCCCACGGGCGCGGCCGCGCACACGACGCCGCGGTGCTCGTCGTCACGCACGACCACCGCGCGCTCGACGCGTTCGACCGCGTGCTGGAGATGGAGGATGGACGGCTTCGGGAGCATCGGCCGGCCACGCTCTCCGGTGCCGGCGCCGCCAACGGCGCGGCGAACGGCGCGGCGAACGGCGCGGCCGTCGCCGGGAGGCACCCGTGACCGCCCCCCGCGCGCGGTCCTTGACCGCCGGGTTCACGGTGCTCGCCGCGTGCGGCGTCGGCGTGCGGCCGGTGGCCGCCGGGGCACAGCCAACAGCCGCGCGCCCGAACACGCTGGTGCTCACGCTCGACGACGCGTTCCGGCGCGCCGAGGCGGCGAGCATCCCGCTCGGGCTCTCGCGTGCCGCGCTGCGCCGCGCGACCGGCGTCGAGCGGCAGACCGCGAGTGCCGAGCGGCCGCAGGCGGGGCTCGCACTCGACTACACGCGCAACCTGCGGACGCAGTTCGACGGGCTGTCCAACGCGACGTCGTCGCCGGCCGGCGGATCCGTGTGCGCGCCACCGATCGCGGCGGACGCCGGGCACGGCGCGCGCGACTCGGCGCTCGCCCGGGCGGTGACCTGCCCGCCGGTAGACCTCACGCGCTACGGCTTCGGCTCGCCGCACCAGTACGGCGCGACGCTCACGCTCTCGCAGCCGCTGTTCCAGGGCGGCCGGCTCGCGGCCACGACCCGGTCGGCGCGCGCCACGCAACGCGCGGCGGCGCTCGACGTCGTGACCACCCGCGCGCAGCTGCGGCTCGACGTGGCGAGCGCGTACGACGACGCCGTGGTGCAGGACGCGCTGGTCGACGTGGCCGAGCACCAGCTCGCGGCGGCGGCGCTCGGGGCGCGAGAGCTGCGCGCGCAGCACACGGCCGGCACGCAGCTCTCGGCGGCGGTCGTGCAGGCGACCGCCGCGGTCGCGGACGCGCGCCGCGCGCTGGTCTCGGCCGACGGGGCCCGTCAGCTCGCCCTGCTCACGCTCCGGCAACTCGTGGGCGTGGACGACGACGTGCCGGTCGCGCTGGCGACGCGCCTCGACGGCGTGGGCGCGCCCGCCGGTCCGCAAGGTGGGCTGCCACAGGGCGGGCCGGCGGACGACGGCGCGCGCACCGCGGTGCGCGAGGCGGCGTACGCGGTCGAGGCGCAGCGCGCGGCGCTCGCCGCGGCGCGCGCGGAGCGGTGGCCGAGCGTGGGGCTGGTCGCGCGGGTCGGCCAGGTCGCCTTCCCGTCGGACGGGGCGTTGCCGACCCGCGCCGACTGGCGCGCGAACGTGTCGGTCGGGCTCTCGATCGACTACGCGCTCTCGACCGGCGGGCGTCGCCGGGGCGACGTCGACGTCGCGCTGGCGGGCGCCGAAGACGCCACGCTCCGCCTGCGGCAGGCGCGCGAGCAGGCCGCGCTCGACCGGCGGCGAGCGCTCGTCGGCGTGGCGACCGCCGAAGCCGCGTCGCAGGCCGCCGCGGAGGACGCGGCGGCGGCGGACGCGGCCTACCGGGTGACGCTCGTCCGGCGCACCGAGGGCGCCGCGCTGGAGGGCGTCCTCGCCTCGACGGCGGCCGCGGCGCGGCAGGCGGAGGCGGGCCGGCTCGACGCCGCGCGCACGCTGCACCTGGCACGGCTCCGCCTAACGCTGCTGCCGGACCTGCCGCTCGGCGGGGGCGCGCAGCCGCCCGCCGCGCCCGCCCCGGGCGCCGGCGCGTCCCCCCCGCCCCCGACGGAAAACGCTCCGGGTGCGCCGGCCGCCGGACCCGCCGTGGCGAGCGCGCCCGGCCCGCCCGCCGGGTGAGCCGGCAGCCGGCGGACGCACGACATCAACCGAAACGCCTAACACAGGAGAATCCGATGGACCGCAAGGAGCATACGATGGACCGCAGAGCGTTCGTGAAGGGGGCGGCCGCGGCCTCGGCGGCGGGCTTCGCCTTCGGCCCCGGCCTGTTCGACGGCGGCCGCGCCGGTGCGCAGGGCGTCCGGGCCGACGGCGCCGTTCCGGGCGCGCGGCCTAACATCCTCGTCATCAAGGTGGACCAGCTGCGCTTCCCGAGGGTGTTCCCGGCGGGCATCAACAACGCCGACGAATTCCTGCAGCACGTCATGCCGAACCTCCACCAGCTCTGGCGGAGTGGGGTGAAGTTCACGAACCACTACGCGGCCGCGTCCGCCTGCACGCCGTCGCGCGGCACCATCATCACCGGCCTGTACTCGCAGCAGAGCTGGCTGGTCCAGACGATCCTCGCCAAGCCCGGCACCCAGCTCTCCTACCAGCCCTGGCTCAACCCGGCCTACCCGACCTACGGCAAGCTCCTGCGCGCGGCCGGCTACCGCACGCCCTACGTCGGCAAGTGGCACGTCTCCATCCCGCGGCAGGAGACCCCCAGGCTGGAGCCGTACGGCTTCGAAGGCGTCAGCTACTACGACCCGACAGGCGCCAACCTGCAGGGCGCGTACGGCGACCACGCCGACGGCTACCTGAACGACGAGGACATCGCGGCGCAGGGGGTGGGCTGGCTGGAGCAGCATGGGGCGTCCGGGGCGCCCTGGTGTCTAACGGTTTCCTTCATCAACCCGCACGATAAGGAGTTCTTCTGGGCCGGGACCGAGTTCCAGACCTACAACGAGCTGTTCGACGCGCACCCGAAGTACCAGCCCTTCACCAACTACTCGACGCCGGACAACCCGCCGGTCGTCCCCTGGGACGTCAACGCGCTCAAGAGCCCACCGCCGCTCGGCTACCCGGCGGTCCCGCCCAACTGGGAGTCCGAGTCGCAGATCGCCGCGAACAAGCCCTCCACGCAGACGTTCAGCCGCCTGTTCCAGGAGCTGGTCTGGGGCGGCGCCACCGACGACCCCTCGCGGCAGGAGTTCACCGTCGAGGCCTACCCTCCAGCGCCGCACACGCAAGTGGGGTCGTACGGTCTGGCCAAAGCGCCGTTCAGCTACTGGCAGCGGAGTCTGGACTCCTACGCCCAGGCGATGAGCCTCGCGGACGAGCAGATCGGTACGGTCCTGGCGGCCTTCGCGGGGCTGCCCGCCGCCGTCCGCAACAACACCGTGATCGTGTTCATGTCGGACCACGGCGAGTACGCGGGCGCGCACGGCTTCCTCTCCGGCAAGGTCGGGAGCCTCTACGACGAGGCCTACCACGTGCCGCTCATCGTCGTCGACCCGTCCGGCCGCTTCACGGGCGACGTCGACATCCCCCGCCAGGGTCTCACCTCCACCGTCGACCTGCTCCCGCTCCTCGTCAGCCTCGGCCACGGCGGCAGCCGCGACTGGCTCAGCGGCGACCTCGGCACGATCTACGGCAGGCGGCACGACCTGCTCTCGATGCTGCGCTCGGCGCACGCGCCGGGCCGGCAGTACGTCCTGCTCGCGACGGACGAGGGCGTGCCGGGCTTCTTCAACTTCAACGGCTCGCCGACACACCTGGTCGGCGTGCGCACGCCGGAGCTGAAGTTCGGCCTCTACGCGAACTGGCGGGGCGTCACGGCGCAGATCGCCAACGACGACACGCTCGAGACCGAGCTGTACGACTACTCGACCGAGGCGGGCCGCGCCGAGGTGAACAACCTCAAGGCGGACCCGCGCATCGCGACCCTGAAGCAGACGCTCCTGACGGAGCTCATCCCGCGCGAGCTGCGCGCGCCGCTGCCGGGGGCGCTCGGGGTCGCGCAGACCGTGTCCAAGGATGCCTACCTCGCGTACGCCGCGCTCGTCCGGAACCTTCCGGCCCCGGGTAGCAACGGCAGCAGCGCCGAGAAACTCCGGGCGTTGCTCGCCTTCGGCCGGGACTTCTGATCACGCCGCATCGAAGGCCGCACCCATGCCCCCCACCGCCCGGCCTCGGCGCGCCGGCTTCACGCTCATCGAGATCCTCGTGGTGATCGTCGTCATCGCGATCCTCGCCACGCTCGTCGCGCCGAACATTTTCAAGCACGTCGGCGCGGCCAAGGACGCCACGGCGCGCTCGCAGATGGAGATGCTCGGTGCCGCGCTCGACGCGTACCGCCTGGACGGCGGGACCTACCCGACCACCCAGCAGGGCCTCGACGCACTGTGGCAAGCGCCGTCGGGCGAACCGGCGCCGAGCTGGAAGGGGCCGTACCTGCGCAAGGCGGTGCCGGTCGACCCGTGGGGGCGGCCGTACGTCTACCTCGCGCCGGGCCAGGCGAACCCGAACGGCTACGACCTCCTCACCTACGGCCGGGACGGGCAGCCGGGTGGCGCGGGCGAGGACGCGGACCTGAAGGCGTGGGAGTCGCCGCGGACGTCACCGGCTGCGGGGCAGGCCACGAGCCAGGCCCCGGGCGGAACGCCGGCGAGCCCGTAACCCTTGACGGTCCCGACGACGCGGACCTCGGCGGCGTGTTGATGCCGACCTACGCCTACCAGGCGGTCGATTCCGGTGGCAAGCGCGAGCGCGGCCGGGCGTTCGCGGCGAGCACGCTCGCGCTCGAGCGCACGCTCGGCGCGCGCGGGCTGCTCGTGCTGGAGATCGCCGAGCCGGCCGAGGATGGGGGGCGGCGCGGGTTCCGCCCCGGGCGGCGGCGCGAGATCCTCGAGGTCACGCGCGCGCTCGCCGCGCTGCTGCCGGTGGGCATGCCGCTGACGCAGGCGTTAGGCGCGGCGCTGCACGTGGGCACGGGCGACGTGCGCGCGGCGCTCGCCGCGGTGCGCGGCCGCGTCGAGCGCGGCGAGATGCTGGCCGACGCGCTGGCCGCGCACGGCGCGCTCTTCCCGCCGCTCTACGTGGGGCTGGTGCGCGCGGGGGAGCGGAGCGGCGACCTCGCCGGCGCCTTCGCCCGGCTCGCCGAGCAGCTCGAGCGCGAGGAGCGGCTGCGCGGCCGCCTCGCCTCGGCGGCCGTCTACCCGATCCTGCTCTCCGTCGCGGGCTCGGTGGCGGTGGCGGTGCTGCTCGTCTTCGTCCTGCCGCGCTTCGCCGAGCTGCTGGAAGGGAGCGGCGCGTCGCTCCCGCCGACGACGGCGTTCATGCTCTCGCTGTCCGTGGCGCTGCGCCGCTGGTGGCCGGCGCTGCTGCTCGTGCCGGCGGGGCTCGTCATGTTCGGCACCTGGACGCGCGCGACGGCGGACGGCCGTCGCGCGCTCGCCCGGCTGCTGCTCGCCGTCCCCGTCCTGCGCTCGGTGCGGCAGAACGTGCTTGCCGCCCGCTTCGCGCGGCTCACCGGCGTGCTGCTCGGCGGCGGCGCGCCGCTCGTCGCCGCGCTCGACGACGTGCGCGAGTCGCTCGCCGACCCGGTGGCGGCCGACGACGTGGCGCGGGTACGGACCGCCGTGCGCGAGGGGCGGAGCCTGCGGGACGCGGTGGCGGCGAGCCCCGTCTATCCGCCGCTCCTCGCGCAGCTCGTCGGCGTGGGAGAGGAGGCGGGTCAGCTGCGCACCTTCCTCCTCAAGGCGGCGGAGATATTCGAGGAGCGCTCCGAGCGCGCCGCGCAGCGGCTCGCGACGCTGGCCGAGCCGGCGCTCATCATGCTCTTCGGCGCGGTCGTCGCCTTCGTCGCGCTGTCGCTGCTCCAGGCGATCTACGGCGTGAACGAGAGCTCGTTCCGATGAGTGTTCGCCTGAGTGTTAGGCCGAGCGCCGCGCCGCGGGGCGGTTTCACGCTGTGGGAGCTGGTGGTGGTGCTCGCGCTGCTCGCCGTCACGCTCGGCGTCGTCGTGCCGGCGTACGTGCGCTTCGGCGCGGCGGGCACGCGGCCGGTCGACGCGCTCGCCGCGACGCTGCGCGCCGCGCGCGAGACGGCGATCCGCACCGGCACCACGGTGACCCTCGTGCTCGACCCGGCGACGGGCGCCTACCGCGTCGACACGGCGGGCGTGACCGGCGCCGCGACGCTGCGCACGGACACGCTGGACGCCGACGCGCGGGGCACGATCGACGCCGATTCGGCGCGGCTGCGCTGGACCTTCCGCCCGACCGGCGCCGCGCTCGCCGACCCGGTGCGGCTGCGCGCCCCGGGTGGCGCGCGCGTCCTCGTCGTCGACGCCTGGAACGGAGTGCCGCGTGTCGAGGCACGCTGAACCCCGGCGCCGCGGCGTGACGCTGATCGAGACGGTGGTCGCGCTGTCCATCGTTTCGGTCACCGCGATCGCCGCGCTCGAGGCCGCGGGCGCGGACCTGCGCGCCGCGGAGCGCTCGCGCCACGCGATCGAGGCGGAGGCGCTCGCCGCCCAGCGCCTCGCATGGCTCGGGCTGCTCACCGAGCCGGAGCTCGTCGCCCTCCCCGACTCGGTCGCGGCCGGCCAGTTCCCCGCGCCACTCGACGCCTACCGTTGGGCGACGACGGCGGGCAGCCGGAGCGACGTGCCCGGCGTGCACGACCTGACGGTGCAGGTCACATGGGGGGGCGGCGGCTCGTACACGCTGCACTCGGCGCTCTACCGCACGCCGGCCGTGGTGACGCGATGAGCGCGCGGCGGCGTCCGGGGATGACGCTCATGGAGCTAATGGTCGCGCTCGCGATCACCGGCATGATGACCGCCGCTGGCTACGGCGCGTTCGCCTCGCTCATCGACCACCGGCGCGCGCTCGGCGAGGCCACGGCGCGGCTGGAGCGCGCGGCGGCGCTGCGCGAGCAGCTCGACGGCTGGCTCGCGTCGGGCGAGGTGCAGCTGCAACAGGGCGGCGGGCCGACGCGCGCGGCGCGAACGGCCGGAACGCCCGTCGCGCCTAACACATCGGCCGCGGCGGGCGCGACGGCCAACACCGCCGCCGCGGCGGTCGGGCCCGACGCCGACCTGACGCTGACGACGACCGCGCCCACGCCGTCGCTGGCGCCGAGCACGCGGCTGCGTCTCTACGTCGACGGCGGCGCGAACACGCCGGAGCGCGGCCTGTGCGTCGAGTACCAGGCGGGCCCGCAGGCGCCGCTCGCCCGCCGCGAACTCGACTCGACCGTCACGGCGATGACCGTCGAGTTCCTCGACGGCACGACGCACCGCTGGGTCCGCCCGTCGGAGGGCGCGACGTCGTCGCGGCCGCTAGCCGTCCGCGTCACGCTCTCGTCGGCGGACCCGGCGCGCGTCGACTCGCTCCCGGCGATCCTCCGGCTGCCGATCGTGCGCCCCACCGTGGACCAGCCGGGCCGGGAGCACCTCGGCACGGGGGACGTCCGGTGACGCCCCGTCCGGTGACCCCCCGTCCGGTGACCCCGTACCGCACGACGCCCCGCCGCGGGTTCGCCCTGCCCGCCGCGCTGTGGCTGGTCGTCGCGATCTCCGCCGCCGCGCTCGCGTTCGCGACCGAGGCGCGCGCGCACCGCGCGCTCGCGTTAGGCGCCGCCGGCCGCGGCGCCGAGCGCGCGGCGGCCGAGGGCGCGCTCGCGGTCGTGCGCGGCCGGCTGGAGCAGGTGCTGCGCGACCGGCGCGTGACCGGCGCCGGCGCGGCCACGCTCCGCGCCGCCGACCCGTGGCTCGACGCGGACACGCTGTTCGCCGACACGCTGCGCGTCGCCGGCGTGCCGGTGCACGTCGCGGTGCGCGACCTCGGGGCGATGCTCCCCGTGAACGCGGCGACCGAAGACGACCTGCGCAACTGCTTCGGCGCCGCCCTCGACGACTACGCGGCCGCGGACCACCTCGCGCAGGCGATCGCGGACTGGATCGACGCCGACTCGGTCGCGCGCGCGGCCGGCGGCGAGCGGGACGCCTACCTCGCCGCCGGCCGCCTCGTGCTGCCGCCTAACCGGCCCGCGCGCGACGTCGACGAGCTGCGCGACGTGCTCGGCATGACGCCGCAGACCTTCGCGACGCTCCGGCCGCTCCTCACGACGATCGGCTCCGGGCGCGTGAACGTGAACACCGCGCCGCCCGCGGTGCTGCGCGGCGTGCCGGGGCTGACCGACGACGTTGTCGCCCGGATCCTCGCGGTGCGCGCGGCGCACCAGCGCGTCACGTCGGTCGCCGGCCTGTTCGGCGCGGGCGGGGACGCGGGGCGGCGCGGGGCGGCGCTGCGAGGGCAGCTCGCGTCACGCCTCGCGTACGACGTCGAGGATCTCGAGGTCTCGGTCACGGTACTCGGCCAAACGGTGCCCCGCGGTGCGACGACGCACCCGACGCTCCGCGCGGTGATCGAGCGTTCCCACGGCGTCGTGTGGGAGAGTCGCTGATGCCCGCGCGGTTGGAGGTGGGCGTCGCGATCGGCGCGACGAGTGTGGTGGCCAGCACGTGGCGGCGCGCGATCGACCCGCCCCGCGACGACGGCGAGTGGCCCGCGCTGGCTGACGCGCTGCAGGCCCTGCGCGAGCTGCACGCCCCGTCGCCGTCGGCCGTGGGCGAGCTGTCGATCGCGCTCCTGCCGCCGCTCGCGCAGGTCCGTCCGGTCGCCCTGCCGCCGCTGCCGGCGGCGGAGCTGCGGCAGCTCGTCGCCCGCAACGCCGGCCGGTACTTTCTTGGTGCGCGCGGCCCGCAGGTGATCGGCCTCGCGCCCGGGCCGCGCGCGCGGAGCGGCGCGATGCCTAACGAATCGTCCGAAGCGGCGCCAGGCGCGGCGCCTAACGTCATGGCGGCCGCGGTCGACGCGCGCCGGCTCGACGCGGTCGAGGGGGCGGCGCGGCGGGCGGGGTGGCGGGTGTGCACGGTCGTGCCGGCGGAGTCGGCGTGGCGCGCGGCGGCGGTCGCGAGCTGGCCGGAGCTCGCCGCCGGCGCGCACCAGGTCGGCGTGGTACACGACGAGCGCCTCGACGTCCTCGGTCTGTACGACGGCCGCCTCGCCGCAGTGCGCCGCTTCCCCCTCGCGGCCGGCATCGACGGCGCCGGCGTGCAGACGCCCGACGGCGCGCTGCGGGTGCTCGGCGCGCCCGCGCTGCGCGACGTGCTTTGCGGTGCGCCGCACGGCGCGCCCGTGCAACCGCCCGCGGCGCCGTGGCTCCGCGAGGCGGACGCGGCGGAGCTGGCCGCAACCTTCGTCGCGCGCGGGGTCGGACTGGAGCTCGTGCCGGAGTACGCGTGGCGCGAGAGCCGCCGGCGGCGCTGGCGCACGACGGCGACCGTCGCCGGCGCGGCCGCGCTGCTCCTCCTGGTCGCCGGCGTGCTGCAGGTCGCGGCGCTCGAACGGCAGCTGCGTGCGGTACGCGCCGAGCGCGCGCGGGTGCGAGCGCGCGTCGCGGGCGTGCTCGCCGCCGAGGCGCTCGCGGCGAGCGCCGGCCGGCAGCTCACCGAGCTGGCCGCCGCGCCGGGCCAGAGCCCGCGCTGGGCGGTCGTGCTCGAGACCCTGTCGGCGCACCTGCCCGCGAGCGCGTACCTCACCGCCGTCACCGGCCACACGGACACGCTCGTCGTCGAGGGGAACGCGGACGAGAGCGGTGCCGTGTTCGACGGGCTGTCGGGCTCGCCGATGCTCGCCGACGTGCGCACGGCGGCGCCCGTGCGCCGAGAGTTCCGGGACGGCGAGGCGGCCGCGGAACACTTCACGCTCGCCGCGCGCGTGCTCGGCGTGCGCCGTCCGCCCGCGGTCCCGGCGGCGGGCGTCGCGGCGAGGGCGCGGCCGTGAGGCCGCTGTCTGCCGGCGAGCGCCGCACCACGGGGATTGCGCTCGGGGTGCTCGTGCCGGCGTTGCTCTGGGTCCGGGCGGGGCAGCCGTTGCTCGACGCGCTCGCCGAGCGGCGGGCGGCGCTCGCCACGGAGCGCGCCGCGCTCGCCCGCGAGCGGGCGCTGGTCGCGACCGCGCCGCGCGGCGTCGTGGTGCGGCGCGCCGTGGACTCCCTCGTCGGCGCGACCGCCGGGCGCCTGCTCGCCGCGAGCGACGACGCGATCGCCGGCGCGGAGCTCTCCGCGTACCTCGCGGGCGTGGCGCGCACGTGTCGCGTGCAGCTGACCGCCGCCGAGACGCAGGGCGCGTCGACGTCACGTGCGGGCGTGCGCTCGGTCGCCGTCGTCGTCCGCGGCGAGTCGGACACCCAGGGGATCATCGACTTCCTGCGCGCGCTCGAGAGCGGCGGGCGGCTGCTGCGCGTCGACGCGCTCGCGCTGAGCGCCGCCTCGAGCAGCACGTCGGGCAGTGACGCCGCCCCGCGGCAGGCGCACGTCGTGCGCTTGCGGGCGACGGTCGTCGGCTTCGGCCTTGCGCGGGCGCCACACGCGGCCGAGCCGCGGACAGCCGGCGCCGCCCTCCGTACGCCGACGGGCGCGGGAGGGGCGGCGCCGTGAGGGTCTGCGACTGGAGCGCCGCGCCGCTCATCCGCCCGGCGGCCGGCGCGCTCGCCGTCGCCGCGCTGTGCCTGGTGTGGAGCGTCGCGCGCCTCGCCCGCGCCGGCACCGTGCCCGACGACCCCGCGCCCGGCGACGTGCTCGCCGTGCCGCACGTCGCGCTCCCCGCGCCGACCGGGGCGCGCGGCGTGCCGCTCGACGACGACCCCTTCTCGCCCGACCGGCGCGCGCCGGCGCGGCGCTACGCCTTCCCCGGCGACGTGTCCCCCGCCGACGCCGGCGCCATGCCGGCACCACGGCCGACGCTGCTCGGCACCGCGGTCGCGTCGGACGGCGCGGGCTTCGCGACGGCGCGCCTCGGCGACGACGCGCCGAAGATCCTCCACATCGGCGACCACCTCGGCCCGTACACGCTTCGCGCCGTCGCGCGCGGCCGCGCCAGCTTCGCCCGTGCGGACGGCGAGCCGTTCGACATCGGCGCCGACACTCCTTCCGCGAGCAGGTAATCGGACCATGGCGTCCTGCATGCGACGCGCACTCCTCGCGTTCGCCCTCGCCACGCCCGCGTTCGGCGGGTCCGCGCTTCGCGCGCAGGGCTCCGGCGGCGTGCACCGGACTTCGTCGGGCTACCGGCTCGACTTCGACGACCAGGACGTGCGCACCGTGCTGACCGCGCTCGCGGAGGCGGCCGGGACGAACGTCATGTTCGGCGCCCTGCCGGCGGGCAAGATCACGCTGCACATGGGCGCCGCCGTGCCGCGCGACTCGCTCGTCGGCGTGTTGCGCGCCGTCGCCACGGCGAACGGGCTGCGCCTGGCGCAGGAAGGGAGCGTGTGGCGCATCGACGCGCCGCCGCCCGCGCCGGCACAGCCATTCGTGAACCGCTTTCAGGCGGCGCAGGCGCCGCAACTCGAGCTGTTCACGTACCGCCTCAAGCACGCGAACGCGCAGGAGCTGGCCCAGGTGCTCTCCGGCGTGTTCTCCGGCGCGTCGTTCAACACCGGCGTGAGTACGGCGTTCTTCCCGGGCGCGCAACCCCAGCCGCAGGTCCTCACGCCCGGGGGGTTCGTGCCCCAGACCAACAGTGCCGCCCGCGTCGCGCAGCAGCTCGCGCAGCAGCTCGCGACGGAGGGCGCCGGCGCGCTCTCGGCCGCGTCGGGCGGGGTCCGCGTCGTCGCCGAGGTGTCGACGAACGCGCTGATCGTGCGCGCGTCGCAGCAGGACTGGCAGCTCATGCGCCGCATCATCGACGCCGTGGACCTGCGGCCGCTGCAGGTGCTCATCGAGGTCACGATTGCCGAGGTGTCGCGGACCAACGACTACAACTTCGGCATCTCCGGCTCCGGAACCCGCACGCGCGCGGGGGGGCGCACGCAGACGCTGACGTCGGCCGACACGGTCGGCACCGGCCGCGACCTCGTGCTCCGGCTCGCCGGCGCCGGCGGCGCCGTCAGCTTCAACGTCGCCATCCGCGCACTCGCCGAGCGCGGCGACGTCCGCGTGCTGTCGCTGCCGATCATCATCGCGCAGAACAACAAGCAGGCGGTGCTCAACGTCGGCACCCAGCGGCCGTTCGTGCAGGTGACCCAGAGCGGCCTCGCCAACGACCTGGCGAGCCGCGTGCAGACGATTCAGTACATCAACGTCGGCACCACGCTGACCATCACGCCGATCATCAACCCCGACGGGTACGTGAACCTCACCGTCGACCAGACCGACGACGCCGCGACGACCGAAGTCCAGTTCGACGCGCCGGTCATCTCCAAGCGGCAGGCGACCACGCAGGTCTTCCTGCGCGACAACCAGACGACGGTCATCGGCGGGCTCTCGGGGCGCACGCGCAGCCGCACGCGTACGGGGGTTCCCGTGCTCAGCAGCATCCCGCTCATCGGCGGGCTGTTCGGCAGCACGCAGCACAACGAGGACACGTCGGAGCTCTTCGTCTTTCTCACGCCGCACATCGTCTCCGGCGACGACGACATCGACCGCCTGCGCGACGCGCTGAAGCAGGGCTCCGTGCTGCTGAAGCAGCAGGACCTGTCGCCGATGATCACGCCGCCGGCGGCCGACACGCTCCCCGCACCGGCCCGCGGCACGCGCCGCCTCCCGGCGCCGCCCCCGCCCGGCGGCGCGACGCCGTGACCGCCCGCGACTCTGGCGGCGAGGTGGCGGACGTCGGCCTCGTCGGCGACGACGACCTCGGGCCGCTCGAACGCCTCTCGCCGACCCTCGGCGCGGAGTGGCTCGAGCAGCAGATGCTGCTGCCGCTCGGCGTCGCCGACGGCCGGCTGCGCGTGGCGACCTGGGGCAACGCCGTCGACCCGCTCGCGCTCGACGACCTGCGGCTGCTCCTCGGTCGCCCGGTCGTGCTCGAGCGGCGCGCGGAGCACGCGGTGCGCACCGCGATCCGCCGCGTCTACGGCGACGACGCCCAGACCGCGCGCGACCTCATTACCGGACTCGCGGGGGAGTCGCGCGAGCGCGACGCCGACGACGTGCCGCTCGACGACCTGCTGCACCTCGCGAACGAGGCGCCGGTCGTTAGGCTCGTCAATCTGCTGCTGCTCGAAGCGCTCGAGGCGCGCGCCTCCGACGTGCACCTCGAGGGGTACCCCGACGGGCTGCGCGTGCGCTATCGTGTCGACGGCGTGCTGCAGGACGCGCCGTCGCCGCCGGCGCACCTGATGGCGGCCGTCATCAGCCGCCTCAAGGTGATGGCGGAGCTCGACATCGCGGAGCGCCGCCTGCCGCAGGACGGGCGCATCCGCCTCGCGCTCCAACGGCGCCAGGTGGACGTGCGCGTCTCGACCCTGCCGACGCTGCGCGGCGAGAGCGTCGTCCTCCGTCTGCTCGACAAGGCGCGCGGCCGCATCGCGCTCGACGGGATCGGGATGGCGCCGGCCACGGTCGCGCGGTTCCGCGAGGTGATCGGCCGGCCGCACGGCATCGTCCTCGCCACGGGGCCGACGGGCTCCGGGAAGACGACGACGCTCTACGCCGCGATCGACGCAATCCGGACGGGTCGCGAAAAAGTGCTCACGGTCGAGGACCCCGTCGAGTACCAGCTGCCGGGCGTGCCGCAGGTGCCGGTGAACGAGAAGGCGGGCGTGACGTTCGCGACCGCGCTGCGCGCGCTACTCCGCCAGGACCCCGACGTCATGCTCGTCGGCGAGATCCGCGACGCCGAAACGGCGGAGATCGCGACCCAGGCCGCCCTCACCGGCCACCTCGTGCTCTCGACGCTGCACACGAACGACGCGGCGACGGCGCTCACGCGGCTCCTCGACCTCGGCGTCGCGGCGTACCTCGTGGCGAGCACGGTGGACGCGGTGCTCGCCCAGCGGCTCGTGCGCGTGAGCTGCCCGGCGTGCCGCCGCCCCGTGCCGGTCGCCGCCGCGGCGGCGCGTCCGGGCGCGGAGCTCGCGGAGTTAGGCACCGACGTCGAGTGGCGCGGCGTCGGGTGCGGCGAGTGCCGCCACACCGGCTACCGCGGGCGCACCGGCGTGTACGAGCTGCTCGTCATGGACGACGACCTGCGCGGCGAAGTGCAGCGGCGCCGCGGCTCGGGCGAACTGCGCGGGCTGGCGGTGGCGCGCGGGATGAGTACACTGCGGCAGGACGGCTTCCGCCTCGTGCGCGAGGGCGTCACGACCGTCGAGGAGGTGCTGCGCGTGGCCCGGGAATGACGCGCCGCGGGGCCCGATCACGCCGAGGTGGCGACGAGACACGCGATCGCCCCGCGGCCGCGCGCCGTCTCCGCCTCGATCACCCGCCAAGCCGCCCGAGGATGGCCGGACCCCAGTAGAGCTTGGTGAAGTAGTAGGTGCCCAGCACGAGCAAGCCCGTCGCCGCCGTGAGCACGCCCGCGGTGGCCAGCCGGAGCGCCGGCGGGGTCGCGCGGCGGCGCGCACGGCTGAAGGCGTCGGCGGCGAGCAGGTTGGGCACGTAGAACCAGAACGCCATCACGGCGTCGAACGGGCCGTGGAAATCTTTCTGGTGGCCGGCGCCGTCGGTCACCATCAGCCAGACACCGTACTCCATCCGGTAGAGCCACGACCCGATCACCAGCGCGAACAGGCGGAGCGCCCACACGCGGTGCTCCGGCAGGCGCCGGGCCCTCGCGTGGCGGACCGTTTGCACCGAGGCCGCGATCGTCAGCACGCCGTAGAGCGCGAAGCCCGCGTCCATCACCGGGCCGCCGACCGTGCCCTTGACGGCGATGAAGGTGAGCCCGCCGGCGCCCGCGAGCAGCGCGGCCGCCACGTACACGCGCCCGGCCCAGCGGTGCACCGCCGGAAAGCGGCGGCGCAGCGGCGCCACCAGCTGCACGCCGCCTAACACGAGGAGGACGCCACCGGCGGCGAAATGGAGGCCGATGCCGGCGGTCGCGGCCGGCGTCGCGCGCTCGTAGAGCCGCGGCAGCTGGTCGTTCCACACGGCCAACCTGCCGTCGGCGAAGGCGCCGGCGTAGAAGGCGAGGATGTAGAGGCCGAAGAGGAGCGCGCTCGCCAGCGCCGTCCCGGCCAGCGCCGCGCCCGCCCACCGCAGCACCCGCGCGCTCACGTCGCGCCCGCCAGCCGCGCCGGGGCACGCTGGTATTCCTGGACGCAGGCTGCCGTCCCGCCGGTCTCGAACGTTCGCGTCCGGCACTCGGCGGCCCGCGGGTAGTAGTCCCCCATGCTCGCCCGGCACGCGGCGATGCTCGCCGGGTCGCTCCCGGCCGCGCAGTTCTGCACGGAGTGGGGGAAGTCCGCGCCGAGCATGTTGCGCAGGATCATGAGGTGCTGCGCGTAGGGCTGCGCGGTGGAGAAGGGCAGCCACGTGGCGTTGTTCGCCGCGAGCGCCGCGTCGGAGGGCTTACCCCGCACGTGCGACACGACGTAGGTGTAGTAGCCGCGGCCGTCTTGCTTGGTGGCGAGGTCGGGCGCGCAGCCGGGAATCGTCTGGCCGCCCTCCTTGACGACCACGACCGGGTAGGGGCGGCGGTAGACGTTGCTGCACATCGACCAGTAGCGGAGATTCACCGTCCGAGGATCCCACGGTGCCGCGTGCATCCCCGGCGGGAAGGTCGGCGCTTTGGCGCGGATGACGACCACGGTCTCCGGCTTCGGCTGCACCAGGGCGGCGACATACTTGTTGTCAACATTCGGGAAGAATCCTCCGGTACCGCTGTCCGAAGGTCGGAAGAACGTCAGCGCTGGTGGGGAGGCAGTGGCGCCGGGGCGACCGAAGCGCTGTACGCCGGGCGTCCGCACTCCGGTCGCGTCGCCCACAGCGAGGCGTTGTCGTAACGCATCGACCCAGCCCGGCGTCGGCTCGGCGCCCACGCCTGCCAGCGCCGGCGTCGTTCCCCCGCAGTGCGGCAACACCACGCGGCGGCCGTCGGTGTAGTGCAGCGTGAGATCGGCCAACGGGACCTGCGCGAACCCACCATGCGGCAGATAGGCGCGCAGGATCAGGAAGGTGAGTGTACTCGGCAGCACGCCTTGCGAGGGCGCCGGCTGGCAGCCGGGATATTGGTACAGCGGGATCGTGTTCCGGGCCGGTGCCTGCGCGCCGGCGCGCGCCAGCGTCACGGTGTATCGCCCGCCCACCGGCGCACTCGTCTGGAACGGGTTCTCGCTGCCGGCATCGGGCGCGATCACGTAGTCGGCGAGGGCGGACGGCGTGCTCGCGCAATCGTAAGACGCGGCGCCGTTGTTGTAGGCGTTGAGGGAGAAGTAGCGCGCATCCGCATACTCACCGCTGGCGGTGACCGACACCAGGTCGGGCGTGGCCAGGAGGGGGGTCGTCCAGTAGGCGGCGCTCGCGTCCGGGAACGCCACGTTCAGGCTCGTCGCCGTCGTCTCGGTCCACCAGGCGCAGAAGGGAAAGCTCGCGGCGAGATCCGTGGCGGACTGGTCGGCGGCTGCCGCGCCCGGCAGTGATTGTGCCGGAGAGACGTTGCGGGTGGGGGCACGGCTTTGTGCGGCGGTGAGGTTCGCATCGTCACTGCATGCCGCGTTGAACACGGCAAGTGTCGTCGTGAGTGCGTACGCACCCCACCGAAGTCTCACGTGTTGGTGCATGGCGCACCTCTCCCGGTGCTTCGTGGCGGGGGTGGGGATTGACGGCATGCCGACCGCACCCCCTATTGGAGCCAGGGCGCAGGCCGCGGATCGGGGTCGAACGTCGCTCCCTTCCACCTCCGCAAAACGCGCCGGAAACCCATCACGAGCCGCCAGATGTGCGTGTCCGTCGCCTCCCGTGCCGCGGCCGGCTGACGCCGCCGCGCCATTCGCCGGCACGCCGCCGGCCGGCGGCGCCCGCGGGGACGTCACCGGCTATCTGCAGGCGGCGCAGGGCGGCGACCCGGCCGCGCACGACGCGCTCTACGCGCGCGTCTACGGCGACCTGCGCCGCCTCGCCCGGCGCGTGCGGGCCGGGCGCGCCGGAGAGACGCTCTGCACCGCGGCCCTCGTCCACGAGGCGTACGCCAAGATCCGCCCCGCCGCGGGCCACGTCTGGGAGGACCGCCACCACTTCTTCGGCATCGCCGCGCGCGCGATGCGGGACGTCATCGTGGAGGCCGCGCGCCGGCGCCGGGCGGCCAAGCGCGGCGGGGGCGGGGTGTTCGTAACGCTCGGCGCCGCAGACGCGGCACAGCCGGCCCGCGCCGACGAGGTCGTGGCCCTCGACGAGGCGCTCACCCGACTGGCGGCGCTCGACCCCCGGCGGGCGCGCGTGGTCGAGTTCCGCTTCTTCGCGGGGCTCACCGCCGCCGAATCGGCCGAGGTGTTAGGCGTGTCGGTGCCCACGGTCGAGCGCGACTGGCGGGCCGCGCGCGCGTGGCTGGCCCAAGCGCTCCGGGACCACGGGAGCGACGGCGGAGACCTCACGCCGTGAGCGCCGGGGGCGCGGCGGCCCGCCCCGCGACGCTGGAGCGCGCGTGGCCCGTGTTCGACGCCGCCCTCGACGTCGCGCCGGCCGAGCGCGCGGCATTCCTCCGGGACGCGTGCGGCGGCGACGAGGGGTTGCGCCGGGCGGTCGATGGCCTGCTCGCCGCGGACGCCACGTCGTCCCCCCTCCTCGACGCCGCGCCGGGGGCGCTCGCGGACGCGCTCACGGACGCGGAGGCCCCGCCCGCGGTCGAGGGGCGAATTGTCGGGCCGTACCGCATCGTACGCGAGCTCGGGCGGGGCGGGATGGGAGTGGTGTACCTCGCCGAACGCACGGACGTGCCGCTCCGGGTGGCGCTCAAGCTGGTGCGGGGCGCGCTCGCCGCGCCGGA
This sequence comes from Gemmatimonadetes bacterium T265, assembly GCA_019973575.1. Lineage (NCBI taxonomy): Bacteria > Pseudomonadati > Gemmatimonadota > Gemmatimonadetes bacterium T265. The sequence continues at coordinate 212,998 of BPUI01000001.1, read as the reverse complement.
GCACGCGGCGCGCTTCGCCGTCGAACGCCGCGTGCTCGCCCGGCTCGCGCACCCCCACGTCGCGCGCCTCCTCGACGCGGGCGTGGCCGACGACGGCACGCCCTACGTCGCGATGGAGTACGTGGAGGGCGCGCCCATCGACACGCACTGCGACGCTCGGCGCCTCACGGTCGACGCGCGGCTCGGGCTGTTCCGCGACGTGTGCGACGCGGTCGCCTACGCGCACCGGAACCTCGTCGTCCACCGCGACCTCAAGCCGAGCAACGTGCTCGTGACCGCCGACGGCACGGTCAAGCTGCTCGACTTCGGCATCGCGAAGCTGTTGGGCGACGGCGACGCCGCGCCGCGCACCCGGACGGCCGCGCGCCTTATGACGCCCGCGTACGCCGCCCCGGAGCAGGTGCGCGGCGACCCGGTCACGACCGCCACCGACGTGTACGCGCTCGGCGTGCTGCTCTACGAGCTGCTCGCCGGCCGCCGGCCGTACGTGGTCACCGGAGGGTCGCTGGCGGAGGTCGAGCGCGTCGTGCTCCACGCGGAGCCGCCGCGCCCGTCGGCGGTGGTGCGGCGTCCCGTGATCGAGCCGACGGACGAGGCACCCGACGATATCGCGACGCTCGCTGGCGCGCCGGGCGGCGCGTCGGGCGACGCCGTCGAGATCGCGGCCGCACGCCGGCTCACCCCGGAGCGCCTCGCGCGGCGGCTGCGTGGCGACCTGGACACGATCGTCGGCAAAGCCCTCAGCAAGACGCCCGAGCGGCGCTACGCGTCGGCCGAGCGGTTCGGGGCGGACGTGGCGCGGCACCTGGCGGGGCGACCCGTCGCCGCGCGGCCCGACACGTGGGCGTACCGCGCGCGCAGATTCGTCCGGCGTCACCGGTGGGCGGTGGCGGCGGCCGCGGCCACCTTCGTGCTGCTCGCGGGCACGGCGGCGCTGATGGCCGTGCTGCAGGCCCGCATGGCGCTCGCACAGGCCCGCACCGCGCGGGCCCTGGCCCAGGCCACGGCGGAGGCGGCCAAGGCGCGGCAGGTCACGCGCTTCGTCACGGCGTTGTTCCAGGAGGCCGACCCGTTCCAGGCGACCGCGCGGGCGCGCGACCGGCCGGGTGCCCGGGTGGCTGCGTCCGCCGGCCCGCTGTCTGCGGGTGGCGGCGCGCGCGCCGTGTTCGGGCCGGACGGCCGGCTGGAGCGGGAGCTCGCCGGGCAGCCCGCGGTCCGCGCGGAGCTGCTGCGCACGTTAGGCGTCGTCGCGCGCAACCTGGGGCGCTACGACGAGGCCGACGCGGTCCTGCGCCGCGGCCTCGCGGCGCGCGGGCAGCTGCTCGGCCCCGGCGCGGGGCCCGACGCCGAGTCGGCCGCGCTGCTCCACGAACTGGGCGCCGTACGCCGCGCGAAGAGCGACCTGGCCGGGGCCGACACCCTGCTCGCGCAGGCGCTCGCGATACGCCTAACGCTCCCGGGCGAGGGCGGCGGCGACCTGGCCGCCACGCGCCTCGAACTCGGCGCCGTGCGCCGGGTGCAGGGGCGCTTCGCCGAGGCCGATCGACTGCTCGGGCTCTCGCTCGCGGCCGAGGCGCGTACGCCCGGGCCGGCCCGCGCTGCTACGCTTGAGGAGCTGGCCAGCGTGCGCCTGATGGCCGGCAACGCGGACAGCGCGGCCGCGCTCCAGCGCCAGGTGGTCGCGATCCGGGAGCGCTGGCAGGGGCGCGAGCACCCCGACGTGGCCCGGGCCTACTACCGCCTCGCCATCGACCTGCGGAACGCCCGCCGGGTGGGCGAGGCGGAGCGCGCGGTCCGGCGGGCGCTCGCCCTCCAACGCGGGCGCCTGGCCGAAGACCACCCCGAAGTGCTATCGGCCGAATCCGAGCTATCGTGGGAATTGCTAGAGGAGGGCGCGTACGCCGAGGCGGAGTCGGTGCAGCGGCGCGTGCTCCGGGGCCGCCGCGGGCTGTACGGCGACGTGCACCGCGATGTGGCCGGCAGTCTGTTCACGCTCGGGACGATCGCGTACCGGCGCGGCGACCCGGCGGCCGCAGCCGGGCTGCTCCGCCGCGCCGTGGACACGTTCGCGCGGGTGCTGGGCCCCGACGCCCCCGACGTCAACGTGGCGCGCGAGGCACTCGCTGTTGCCGAAGCCGCGCGGGGAAACGAAGCGGAGGCGCTCGCCCTTTCGTCCAGCGTGCTCCAGGCGCGACACATCGCCGTGTGGGACACGACGGCGCAGCGGCTCGACGCGCTGGCGGCACTCCTGCGCGACGCGGGCGACTGCCGGCGCGCCGCCCCACTCGCCCGGCGGGCGCTGGCGGCGTACACGGCGCGGCGCCCGGGGCTGCCGCCGGGTGATACGCGGCTCGCCCGCCTGCGCGATGGGGAGGCGTGCGCACCCGGGCCGAACGCGGGACACGTGGCCGGCCGCCACTGACGGCGCGCCGGTGTGGGCGCGGAGTCAGACGTGCCCTCGTCCGCCTGGGCGCGCTCGACCCGCGGCGGCTCCGCGTGTTGGAGTACCGCGTCTTCGCCGGGTTCACGGCCGAGGAGACGGCGGAGGTCTTGGGCGTCTCGATTCCCACCGTCGAGCGCGAATAGCGCGGCGCGCGCGTGACTCGCCCACGAGCTGACGGCGGTGTGAGCGCCGCGGGCCTGAGCGCCGCGTGAGTGTCACGTGAGCGGGTCCGCGGCGCGGTGCGCGCGGGCGAGGCGCTGCTCGCCGCCGACGCGGACGCGCCGCCTCTCCTCGGCGCTCCGCTCGGCGCGCTCGCCGACGCACTCGCGGACGGCCTACCGCGGTCGTCGGGCGCGCCCGACGCGTTTGACACCCCGCCGGGCGTGCCCGACGGTGCCACGTTCGGCCCCTACCGCGTGCTTCGCGAGCTCGGGCGCGGGGGCATGGCCACGGTGGCCAATTTCGGTGTGGCCAAGGCCGTCGCCGCGGCGGCCGGTCCGGGCGGTGACGCGCGCGACGGCGACGCGCCTGACGCCGCCGCGCATCCGGGGCTCACGGGCGTGGGCGCGGCACACCCGCCGGCGGTGGTGGGCGCTCGCCACGCTTGGCGCGATGGCGGCCGACTGGACCGTGCAGGAGCTGATGCAGACCGGCGAGTTCGAGGTCGTCGACCCGCATACCGCGGCCACCAGCGGTCGGTCTCGCGGCCGCGCGCGCTCGGCCGCGTCTCACTGTGCACCGCAGGCGCCGCGGTTCCGTGAGGCAGCTCGCCCGACCCCGCCCGCGGTCTCGGCCCCGCAGGCGTACGCGACAGCGCGCGCCGGGGCGCCCCGGCGGCACGGCGTCGTGCGGCACGGCCGATCTCCTGCGGGTCAGGATCAACTACCGGCGTGGACGTCGCGCGCGTGCCCGCGCGGCGGCAGACGCCGGCGAAGTCAACGTTCAGCCGGGACGAGTCGCCTGCGTGACCACGCCCTCCACAAATTGCTCGTCGAGCGGTTCGCGCGAGAACCAACGGCGGTAGTAGAGGGGGCCGAGGAGCCCTGCGATCATGACCGCTGGATCGGTGGTCGCGGGAAGGTCGCCGCGGCGCATGGCGCGCGTGATCACCTCCCGGAGCGGGTCCGCGTGCCCGCGCTGGATCCGCCCGTGCACCGCCGCGAGGGCCGGGTCGCGCTCGGCGGCGTCGATGATCGACGGCATCACGGACGACCACCGGGCGGTCCGCAAGAGCTCGGCGACATAGAGGAGGAGCGCCCGGACGTCCCCGGCCAGGGTGCCGGTGTCCGGGACGTCCTGGCTCGCGCTCAGCTGCGAACAGGTGTCGATCACGAGGTCGGCCCGCGTCGGCCAGTGGCGGTAGATCGTCGTCTTGGCAACGCCGGAGCGGCGGGACACTTCATCGATGCTGACGCCCCCGACGCCGCTCTCGGCGAGCAGCTCCGACGCGACGCGCAATACACGCTCCGTCGAGCGCCGGACGCGGTCGTCGACAGCAGCACCGGCGCTCTGCAGCGTCCGGCCAGGTTCCTTCTTGACGCGCGCTCCCTTCTTGAGGCGCTCTTCATTCGCCATGGCTTGACGTTCCGAGGCCTATTCGATACGCTACGGTAGCGTATCGTTATATCTTGTAACGTAACCTCTGGCGAGAGCGCCCACCATGAACTTCGTCTCCGTGCGCATCATCACCGACAACGTCCAGCAGCTCGTGCGGTTCTACGAGGAGGCGCTCGGACTCGCGCCGACGTGGTACACGGAAGACTTCGCTGAGGTCGTGACACCATCGTGTACGCTAGCAATCGGCAGTACGCGCACGATGGCGCTGTTTGGGGCTGGGGCCGCCCGTCCCGCCGCGAACCACACCGCGATCCTCGAGTTCCACGTCGACGACGTGGACCGCGAGTACGAGCGGCTCCGGGGCGTCCTCCGCGACGTGGTCCAGGCGCCCACGACGCAGCCGTGGGGCAACCGCTCGCTCCTCTTCCGCGACCCCGACGGCAACCTCGTCAACCTCTTCACGCCGGTCAGCCCGCAGGCGATCCGGAAGTACCAGGCCCAGACCGGCGCGGCCGCATCGTAAGCCCCGTCGTCAGCCGTCGTCAGCGCTGGCCCGGCTGCCGAACGGGGCAGGTTCGACCAGGTGCCCGCGCGGCGGCCCTGCAGTAAGATCGGCTCACCGTCGCGGCCGGGCGGATCGTGTCAGGCCGCCGGCGGGTCGCGGTCTGACGCGATCCCGACGAGATTGCCGCCGTGCGTCGCCGCTCGTCCGCCGTGGGACCGCGGGCCGTGTTGGTCGCGGTCGTGATCGCCGGCCTGCCGTGGCCCGCGACGACGCGGGCCCAGACGCCGACGCCGTTCGCGCCGCCCGGCCGGGACACCCTCGTCGCTACCGGCACGCGACGGTCATCGACGGCACCGGACGGGCGGCGTAGGCCGACATGGACGTCGTCGTGGCCGGCGAGCGCATCGCGCGCGTGCTCCCCGACCGGGCGCTGGATCCGGCGCTGGCGGCTCACGCGATGGTGATCGACCTCCGGGGCCGCTACGTGATCCCGGGCCTGATCGACGCCCACGTGCACCTCGCGACGCCGCCCAACCGCCGGCAGGCGGAGGCCGTGCTCCGTCGGGACGTCTACGGCGGCGTGACCGCGGTGCGCGACATGGCCGACGACCTGCGCGCGGTGGGCGAGCTCGCGCGCGCGACGCTGGTTGGCGAGGTCGCGGATCCGGACGTCTACTACGCCGCGCTCATGGCGGGCCCGGCCTTCTTCACCGACCGGCGCACCGTTCAGGTGTCGGCCGGCGGCGTGCCCGGGCAGGTGCCCTGGATCCAGGCGGTCACGGACTCGACGGAGCTGCCGCTGGCGGTCGCGCGGGCGCGCGGGACGTCCGCCACGGCGATCAAGCTCTACGCCGATTTGTCGCCGGCTCTTGCGGTGCGGATCACGACGCAGGCCCACCGCCAGCACCTGCTCGTCTGGTCGCACGCGACGCTCTACCCCGCCGAACCGTCCGAGCTGGTCGCGGCCGGGGTGGATGCGCTCTCGCACGCGTGCCTGCTCGTGCGCGAGCTGCAGGCCCACGTCCCGCGGTGGACCGAGCCCCACCCGCCCGTGTCGCTCGACGCGTTCCGAGACGGCCGCAATCCCGCGCTCGCCCGCCTGTTCGCCGAGATGACGCGCCGCGGCACGATCCTCGACGCGACGCTCTGGACGTACAGCACCGCGACGGCCGGGGCCACCACGCTGCCGCTGCGCAGCTGCGACGACACGGTCGGCGATGCGATCCCGGGGCAAGTCTTTCGCGCCGGGGTCGCGATCGCGGCGGGCAAGCTCGCGAATCTGGTCGTGCCGGCACGGAACCCACTCGATGACCTCGCCAACCTGCGGAGCGTGGTCTTGACGGTGAAGCGCGGCCGCCGCTTCGAGCGGCGCGCATTCGTCCCGCTCACGCCGGGCGACATCACCGGCTTCTAGCGTCGCCGCGACGGCCCGCCGCGCGGCACGGCGCGGTTTCGGCGAGTTGCCGGTTGAGCCTGCCGCGATCTCGTCGACGGCTGATCGTTGAACCGCCCGCCTCGACGTAGACGTCGCGGCGGTGTCCGCGAGGTCGCTCACGTTCGGGACGTAACTGGTGGTAGGGCATTGACTTCGCCTCCCGCTCGGGTACGTTGTTCAGGCTTGCCGTGCGTGGGACCCCTTTTCGACGTGCCGGGGTACGCTCACACGCAGGACGCACAACGAGACGTCGGGACGGCAGTCGCGCAGCCGCGCGGTCCCGATGCGCCATGGGTCCCCGCTCGCGCAACAGAGGCGAGCACACCCGGCGGTGGCGGATGGATACCGACCTCGAGCGAGGCGACCGGTCCACCCGCTTTTCTGTTGTCACTACGGCTGCTCAACGCCAAGTACTCCGCACCCGCTACGGGTCTCGCATATGCCACGGACAACCCCGCTCGAGCAGTACCGCAACATCGGCATCATGGCGCACATCGACGCCGGCAAGACGACGACGACCGAGCGCATTCTGTACTACACGGGCAAGTCGCACAAAATCGGCGAGGTGCACGACGGCGCCGCGACGATGGACTGGATGGAGCAGGAGCAGGAGCGCGGCATCACGATCACCTCGGCCGCGACCACCTGCTTCTGGCAGCGCCACGGCCAGAGCGACAAGACGGGGCAGGGGCCGGAGTTTCGCATCAACATCATCGACACGCCCGGCCACGTCGACTTCACGGTCGAGGTCGAGCGGTCGCTCCGCGTGCTCGACGGCGCCGTCGCGCTCCTCGACTCGGTGGCCGGCGTGGAGCCGCAGACCGAGACGGTGTGGCGCCAGGCGGACCGCTACCGCGTGCCGCGGATGATCTTCGCGAACAAGATGGACCGTACGGGCGCGAACTTCGAGCGCTGCCTGTCGATGATCCAGGACCGGCTGAGCCGTAAGGCGTTCCCGCTGCAGCTGCCCGTGGGCTCGGGCGAGCTCTTCACCGGGCACATCGACGTCATCGAGCGCAAGCAGTACATCTTCGACGAGGAGACGCTCGGCAAGACGTTCACGGTCAGCGAGATCCCGGCCGACCTGCGCGACGCCTCGGAAGCCGCGCGCCACGCGGCGATCGAAGCCGCGGTCGAGTACGACGACGAGCTGATCGAGAAGTACCTCGCGGGCGAGGAGCTGACGGTCGAGGAGATCCGCCGCGCGATCCGCAAGGCGACGATCGCGATGGAGTTCGTGCCGGTGCTCTGCGGCGCCTCGTTCAAGAACAAGGGCGTGCAGGCGCTGCTCGACGCGGTGATCGACTACCTCCCGGCGCCGCGCGACGTGCCCGCGATCCAGGGCCACCTGCCGCACCACGACGAGACGTTCGAGACGCGCGACGTGAGCGACGAGGCGCCGTTCTCGGCGCTCGCGTTCAAGATCGCGACCGACCCGTTCGTGGGGAAGCTGACGTTCTTCCGCGTCTACTCGGGCGTGCTCGCCTCGGGCTCCTACGTCTACAACTCGACGAAGGACAAGCGCGAGCGCGTGAGCCGCCTGCTGCAGATGCACGCGAACAAGCGCGACGAAATCGCCGAGGTGCGCGCGGGCGACATCGCCGCGGCGATCGGGCTGCGCGACACGCGGACCGGCGACACGCTCTGCGACGACGACCAGCCGATCATCCTCGAGGCGATGAAGTTCCCGACGCCGGTCATCGACGTCGCGATCGAGCCGAAGACGAAGGCCGACCAGGACAAGCTCGCGATCGCCCTGCAGAAGCTGAGCGAGGAAGACCCGACGTTCCGCGTGCACACCGACGCGGAGACGGCGCAGACGATCATCTCCGGGATGGGCGAGCTGCACCTGGAAATCATCGTCGACCGCATGCAGCGCGAGTTCAAGGTCGACGCGAACGTGGGCCGCCCGCAGGTGGCCTACCGCGAGACGATCCGGAAGCGCGTCGACAAGGTCGAGGGGAAGTTCGTCCGGCAGTCGGGCGGCAAGGGCCAGTACGGCCACGTGGTCATCAACATGGAGCCGGCCGAGCCGGGCCAGGGCTTCGTGTTCGAGGACAAGATCGTGGGCGGTGTGGTGCCGCGCGAGTACATCGGGCCGGTCGAGCAGGGCATCAAGGAGGCGCTCGAGAACGGCATCCTCGCCGGCTACCCGATGGTCGACATCAAGGTTCAGCTCGTCTTTGGGTCGTACCACGAGGTCGACTCGAGCGAGATGGCGTTCAAGATCGCCGGCTCGATGGCCTTCAAGGAGGCCGCGCAGAAGGCGAGCCCGGCGCTCCTGGAGCCGGTGATGAAGGTCGAGGTCGTCACGCCGGACGCCTACATGGGCGACGTGTTGGGCGACATCTCGAGCCGCCGCGGCAAGATCGGCGGGATGGACCAGCGGGGCGAGGCGCAGGTGATCAACGCGATCGTACCGCTGGCGGAGATGTTCGGCTACTCGACGAAGCTGCGCTCGATGTCGCAGGGACGCGCGGTGTACTCGATGGAGTTCGCGCACTACGAGGAGGTCCCGAAGGCGAAGGCCGACGAGATCATCCAGAAGGTCAAGGCGTAACCGCCGTCAGTTCCTCATACTTATCAGAGAGAGACGAATACAATGGCCAAGGCCAAGTTTGAGCGGACGAAGCCGCACGTGAACGTGGGGACGATCGGGCACGTGGACCATGGGAAGACGACGCTGACGGCGGCGATCACGACGATCCAGGCGAACAAGGGGCTGGCGCAGAAGGTGGCGTTCGACCAGATCGACAAGGCGCCGGAGGAGCGGGAGCGGGGGATCACGATCTCGACGGCGCACGTGGAGTACGAGAGCCCGAAGCGGCACTACGCGCACGTGGACTGCCCGGGGCACGCGGACTACGTGAAGAACATGATCACGGGGGCGGCGCAGATGGACGGGGCGATCCTGGTCGTCTCGGCCGCGGACGGCCCGATGCCGCAGACGCGGGAGCACATCCTGTTGGCGCGGCAGGTGAACGTGCCCTACATCGTCGTCTTCATGAACAAGGTGGACATGGTCGACGACCCGGAGTTGCTGGACCTGGTGGAGCTGGAGGTGCGGGAGCTCCTGAGCCAGTACAACTTCCCCGGCGACGAGATCCCGATCATCAAGGGCTCGGCGCTGCAGGCGCTGCAGAGCGGGGACCCGGCGGGCGAGTGGGGGAGCAAGATCGGGGAGCTGATGGACGCGCTGGACAGCTACATCCCGCAGCCGGTGCGCGAGGTGGAGCGGCCGTTCCTGATGCCGGTGGAGGACGTCTTCTCGATCACGGGCCGGGGGACGGTGGCGACGGGGCGGATCGAGCGCGGCGTGATCAAGGTGCAGGAGGAGGTGGCGCTGGTCGGGTTCAACGCCGACAAGAAGACGGTGGTCACGGGCGTGGAGATGTTCCGGAAGCTGCTGGACCAGGGCGAGGCGGGGGACAACGTGGGGCTCCTGCTGCGGGGCGTGGCGAAGGAGGAGATCGAGCGCGGGATGGTCTTGGCGAAGGCGGGGAGCATCACGCCGCACACGGACTTCCAGGCGGAGGTCTACGTGCTGACGAAGGAGGAGGGGGGGCGGCACACGCCGTTCTTCAAGGGCTACCGGCCGCAGTTCTACTTCCGGACGACGGACGTGACGGGCACGTGCGAGCTGCCGGAGGGGATGGAGATGGTGATGCCGGGGGACAACGTGCAGATGACGATCCGGCTGATCACGCCGATCGCGATGGACGAGGGGCTCCGGTTCGCCATCCGCGAGGGCGGCCGCACCGTCGGCGCCGGCGTCGTTACCAAAATCCTGAAGTAAGGGAGACTGCCTACCATGGCCGGCCGCATCCGCATCCGCCTCAAGGCGTTCGACCACGCCGTGATCGACCAGGCGTCGTCCGACATCGTGCGCACCGCCGAGAAGACGGGCGCGCAGGTGTCGGGGCCGATCCCGCTCCCGACGAAGACGCAGCGGTGGACGGTGCTCCGTTCGCCGCACGTCGACAAGAAGTCGCGCGAGCAGTTCCAGCTGAAGACGCACAAGCGCCTCATCGACATCCTCGACAGCCGCGCGCAGACGGTCGACGCGCTCACGAAGCTCGACCTGCCGGCCGGGGTCGACGTCGAGATCAAGGTCGAGTAGTTCCGCACCACGGGTGCGAGGTCGCGGGGACCGCTGACGGCAGACGGTCACGTCCCCGCGACGCGCGCCACAGTCCAACGGCCAGCAACGCGAACACGACACATCGGTCGTGCGCGGGCCGCGACTAACGAAAGCGAGACACCAATGATCGGCATCATCGGGAAGAAGCTGGGCATGACCCAGATCTTCAACGAGCAGGGCCAGCAGGTCCCGGTCACGGTCATCGAGGCCGAGCCGAACCGGGTCACCCGGGTGCTCGACAAGGCGACCGCGGGCTACGCGTCGGTCGAGCTCGGGCACGGGGCGTTCCGCACGCCGCGCGAGAACGGGCCGGGCGAGAAGACGCCCAAGGGCCGCCGCGCGACGCGGGCCGCGTTAGGCCACGCCGCGAAGGCGGGGCTCGACTACGCGCCGCGCCACCTCCGCTCCTTCCGCCTGGACGACGCGCCGGGCAAGAACCCCGAGGTCCCGACGTTCACGCCGGGGCAGACGCTCGGGGTCGACATCTTTGCCGCCGGCGAGCGCGTCAAGGTCACCGGCACGACCAAGGGCCGCGGCTTCCAGGGCGTCGTCAAGCGCCACGGCTTCGGCGGCGGGCCCAACACGCACGGCAACACGAAGCACCGCAAGCCGGGCTCGATCGGCCCCGGCACCGACCCGTCGCGCGTCATCAAGGGCAAGAAGATGCCCGGCCACTACGGCGACGAGCGGCACACCCAGAGCGGCCTCCGCGTCGAGAAGATCGACACGGAGCGCAACCTGATCTACGTCCGCGGCGCGGTGGCCGGCCCGACGAACGGGATCGTCCTCGTGCGCAAGCAGGGTTGACGCGATGACCGAGACGAACGACAACTCGCAGGCGTACGCGACCGAGCCGCTGCAGGCCGCGTCGTACGCCGCCGACGGCACGGCGCGCGGCGAGCGCGTGACGCTCCCCGCCGAGCTCTACGACGGGACGGTGAACGTGCCCGTGATGCACCAGGCGGTGAAGGCGTACCTCGCCAACCAGCGCCAGGGCACCGCATCGACGAAGACCCGCGGCCTCGTCACGGGCGGCAACCAGAAGCCCTGGAAGCAGAAGGGCACCGGCCGCGCGCGCCAGGGCTCGACCCGGGCGCCGCACTGGCCGGGCGGCGGTACCGTGTTCGGCCCGACCCCGCGCGACTACACGCAGCGGCTCAACCGCAAGGTGAAGGCGCTCGCGCGCAAGAGCGCGCTCAACGCCCGCGCCCGCGAGGGCGACCTGCTCGTCGTCGAGTCGCTCGCGATGGACGCGCCGAGCACGAAGAACTTCCTCGCCCTGCTCGGCCGCCTCGGCGTCGCCGAGAAGAAGGTGCTCGTCCTGACCAACGGCGTGCGCGAGGCGACGTACCTGAGCGCCCGCAACGTCGGCCGCGTGCACGTGATGCCCTACTCCGACGCGTCGACCTACCACGTGCTGTGGTCGGACGTCGTCGTCGTCGAGCGGGCCGCGCTGACCGCGCCGCCGAAGGCGGCCGAAGAGGACGCGGCCGCGCTCGCCGAACTCGCCGCCGGGGCGCGCGGGGCGTCCACCACCGAGGCGGAGGCCTAACGATGCCCACGCTGCACCGCACCATCGTGCGGCCGATCATCACCGAACAGACGTCGCTCGCCTACCAGGAGAAGGGCGAGTACGTGTTCGAGGTGAACCCGGCCGCGAACAAGCAGGAGATCCGCCAGGCGATCGAGAAGCTCTTCGGCGTGAAGGTCACGGCCGTGTGGACGATGAACGTCCGCGGCAAGGCCAAGCGCGTCGGGACCAACCTCGGCCGCCGCCCGCACTGGAAGAAGGCGATCGTGACGCTCCGCCAGGGCGACACGATCGAGGGCTTCGGCTTCGAGGGCTAACGCAATGCCGATTCGTCAGTTCAAGCCCGTCACCAAGGGCACGCGCTTCCGCACCGTCTCGGACTTCTCCGAGATCACGCGCACGACGCCGGAGAAGTCGCTCACCGAGGCGCTGCCGCGCTCGGGCGGCCGCGACAACCACGGCCACATCTCGATGCGCCGCATCGGGGGCGGGAACAAGCGGAAGTACCGCATCATCGACTTCAAGCGCAACAAGCACGGCGTCGCCGCGACGGTGCGCCACATCGAGTACGACCCGAACCGCTCGGCGCGCATCGCGCTCGTCGAGTACCCGGACGGCGAGAAGCGCTACATCCTGCACCCGAAGGGGCTGGGCGTGGGCGACACGGTCACGGCGGGCCCCGGCTCGGACGTGCGCACGGGCAACGCCCTGCCGTTGGGCGAGGTGCCGCTCGGCACGGCGGTGCACAACGTCGAGCTCAAGCCCGGCAAGGGCGGGCAGATGGCGCGCTCGGCGGGCACGTCGCTCCAGGTCGTGGCCAAGGAGGGCGAGTACGTCACGCTCCGCCTGCCGTCGACCGAGACGCGGATGATCCACCGCCGCTGCCTCGCGACGATCGGTGAGGTCGGCAACGCGGAGCACGAGCTGGTGAGCTGGGGCAAGGCAGGCAAGACGCGCTGGATGGGCCACCGCCCGAAGGTGCGCGGCGAGGTGATGAACCCCGTCGACCACCCGCACGGCGGGCGCACGCGCGGCGGGCGCAACGTCGTCAGCCCGTGGGGCAAGAAGGAGGGCGTCAAGACGCGCGACAGGAAGAAGGCGTCGACCCGGCTGATCGTGCGCGGCCGCCGCCGCGGCAAGGCCACGCAGTAACCGCCCGGCGACAGAGGAGACACCACTATGGCACGCAGCATCAAGAAGGGCCCGTTCGTGCAGGAGGCCTTGGCGGACAAGGTCGACGTGCTGAACGGCCGCAACGAGAAGCGGGTCGTGAAGACCTGGTCGCGTGCGTCGACGATCCTCCCGGAGTTCGTCGGGCACACCTTCGCCGTGCACAACGGCAACAAGTTCATCCCGGTCTACGTGACCGAGAACATGGTCGGGCACAAGCTCGGCGAGTTCTCGCCCACGCGGCTCTTCCGCGGCCACGTCGCGCAGAAGACCGACAAGAAGGCCGGCGGCGCGAAGCGCTAACGGGGGACCGACAGATGCCTAACGCAACGCCGGTCCCGGCCCTCGCGCCGCACCGCCTCCCGACGCACCGCAAGCCGGGGCTCGCCGGCGCGCTCAACGCCGAGCGCGCGCTCGGGCTGCCGAACGCGGCGCGGGCCTTCCAGCGCTCGACGCGGCAGTCGCCCTACAAGGTGCGGCTCGTCGTCGACCAGATCCGCGGCCTCGGCGTGAACGAGGCGCTCGCCGTGCTGCAGTTCAGCAAGAAGCACGCGTCCGACGAGATCGCGAAGGTGCTCTCGAGCGCCGTCGCGAACTGCGAGGACGCCGCGCGCCGCACCGGCGCCGCCGTCGACGTCGACACGCTGTACGTGGCGCACGCCATCGTGAACGAGGGGCGCAAGCTCAAGCGGTTCACGCCGGCGGCCATGGGGCGCGCCACGCCCGTCCACAAGCGCACCAGCCACATCGAGATCGTGGTCGCGGAGCGTCCGGCGAAGCGCCGCGAGCAGGGCGTGCAGACCGCCGCCGTCAAGAAGGGGGAACGCTAATGGGACAGAAGACGCACCCGATCGGCTTCCGACTCGGCATCTCGCGCGACCACCGGTCGACGTGGTATGCCGGCAAGAAGGAAATGCCGCAGCTGTTGAAGGAAGACGCGCTGCTCCGGAAGTACCTGCGGCAGCGCATGGGCCACGCGGCGATCGCGGACGTGACGATCGAGCGCAAGCCGGGCAAGGTGGTGGTGACGATCCACACCGGCCGCCCGGGCGTGGTGATCGGCAAGAAGGGCGCGGAGGTCGACAAGCTGCGCGACGAGCTCGCGCAGCTGACGGGCAAGGAGGTCGGCGTGAACGTGGAGGAGATCAAGCGCCCCGAGGTCGAGGCGCAGCTGGTCGCCGACTCGATCGCGCAGCAGCTCGCCGGGCGCGTGAGCTTCCGCCGCGCGATGAAGCGCGCCGTGCAGAGCGCGATGCGCTCCGGCGCGCAGGGCATCAAGGTCAAGGCGGGTGGGCGGCTCGGCGGCGCGGAGATCGCGCGCGTCGAGGGCTACCACGAGGGGCGCGTGCCGCTCCACACGCTGCGCGCCGACATCGACTACGCGACGAGCACCGCCAAGACCACGTTCGGCACGATCGGGGTGAAGGTGTGGGTGTTCAAGGGCGAGGTCGTCGAGGGGCGCCGCGCCGGCGCGACCACGTATTCGAGCGCGAGCTGAGCGGGAGGGCCTAACACATGCTGAGTCCCAAGCGCGTCAAGTTCCGCAAGATGTTCAAGGGCCGGATGACCGGGACCGCGTACCGCGGCTCGGAGGTCTCGTTCGGCCACTTCGGGCTGCAGGCGATGGAGCCCGGCTGGGTGAGCAACCGGCAGATCGAGGCGTGCCGCGTCGCGATCAGCCGGAGCATCAAGCGCGGCGGCAAGATCTGGATCCGGATCTTCCCCGACAAGCCGATCACGAAGAAGCCCGCCGAGACCCGCATGGGGAAGGGCAAGGGCTCGCCGGAGGCGTGGGTGGCCGTGGTCAAGCCGGGCCGGATGATGTTCGAGCTCGAGGGCGTCCCGCGCGAGGTCGCCGAGCAGGCGATGGCGCTCGCGGCGGCCAAGCTGAGCGTAAAGAGCAAGTTCGTCGCCCGCGAGGACGCCCACGCGGCCGGCGCGGCCGCCACGGAGGAGGCCCACTAATGGCGATCACGGACGAAATCCGCGGCATGTCGGACGCCGACCTGCGCTCTCGCGTGCTGGAGCTGGAGGAGGAGCGGTTCCGCCTCAAGTTCCGCGCGGCGACGGAGACGCTCGAGCAGCCGCTGCGGCTCCGGACGGTGCGGCGCGACATCGCGCGCATCCTCACGCTGCTGCGGCAGCGGGAGCTCGAGGCGGCGCCGGCGGCCGAGCGGCCGCTGACGCCGACGGAGCGCCGGCGCAAGAACCGCCGCGAGGGCAAGGCGGCCGAGCGCGCGGCGGAGCGGGCGCACAACCGCGCGAACCGGAAGCGGCCGTCGGCCGCGCGCCGGCCGAAGGGGAGCGGCGCAAGCGCCGCCGGCGGGAAGAGCGTGAAGCGCAGCGCGCCGGCCGCCCAGGCCGCGCAGACGACCTGAGCGGGGACACCGAGCAATGGCAGAAATCAACCAGACGCAGACGACGGCCGGCACCGCGGGTGCAGGCGCCGCGGCCAGCGAGAAGCCGTTCGGCGGCCGCAAGGTGCGCACGGGCCTCGTCGTCAGCGACAAGATGCAGAAGACCGTGGTCGTGCAGATCGACCGCCGCGTGCCGCACCCGATCTACGGCAAGATGGTGACGCGGTCCAAGAAGTTTAAGGCGCACGACGAGGAGAACTCGGCGAAGCAGGGCGACACCGTCCGCATCGTCGAGACCCGCCCGCTGTCGAAGGACAAGCGGTGGCGCGTGGTCGAGATCGTCGAGCGCGCGAGGTAAGGAGCCATGATTCAACAGGAATCGATGGTCCGGGTGGCGGACAACTCGGGCGCGAAGCGCGCGCTCGTGATCCGCGTCCTGGGCGGCACCGGACGCCGCTACGCCGGCCTGGGCGACCAGGTGATCGTGGCGGTCAAGGACGCGCTGCCCAACGGGACCGTGAAGAAGAGCGACGTCGCGAAGGCGGTGGTCGTGCGCACGGCGAAGGAGACCCGCCGCAAGGACGGGAGCTACATCCGCTTCGACGAGAACGCGGTGGTGATCATCAACGACGCCGGCGAGCCGCGTGCGACGCGCATCTTCGGCCCGGTGGCGCGCGAGCTCCGCGAGCGGCGCTACATGAAGATCGTCTCGCTCGCCCCCGAGGTGCTCTGAGATGCGCGTCCTCAAGTACCGGAAGACGGAAGGCGTCCGGCTCTCGAGCGGGCGCCACGCGAACAAGGGCGAGCGCCAGAAGCTGCACGTGCGCACGGGCGACACGGTGCAGGTGATGCGCGGGTCCGAGGAGGACCGGGGCCGGCAGGGCAAGGTGCTCCGGGTGTTCCCGAAGACCGGCCGCGTGCTCGTCGAGGGGATCAACATCGTCAAGAAGCACCGGCGCGCGCGCCGGCCCGAGGAGCAGAGCGGCATCCTGGAGGTGCCGGCGCCGATCGCGGCGAGCAAGGTCATGCTCGTCGACCCCGAGACCGGGCGGCCGACGCGCACACGCCAGCAGACGGACGCGGAGGGGCACAAGGCGCGGGTGGCCGTGAAGAGCGGCGCCGTGATCCCGGCCCCCGAACGCGCCGCGCGCGACTAACGGAGGGCGACACACATGGCCGCGAAGGACAACGCCAAGGGCGGCAAGAACGCCGCCGGCGGCAAGGGTGGGAAGGCGGGCGGCAAGAACCCGCCGGGCAACAAGAACGCGCCGCCGCAGGGCAAGGGCGGCGCGAAGGGCGGGGCCAAGGCCGGCGCCAAGGCCGGCGGCGGACGGAACGAGCGCCAGTCGCTCGCGCCGAAGAGCCACGCCGGCGAGGGGCTGCCGGTCCAGGCCCCGCGCCTCAAGCAGTACTACGCCGAAACCGTGCGCGGGCGGCTCAGCCAGCAGTTCGGGCTGACCAACGTGCACGAGATCCCGAGCCTTGAGAAGATCGTCATCAACTGCGGCGTGGGCGAGGCGATCAAGACGCCGCGGGCGCTCGACACCGTGGTCGAGGAGCTCTCGCTCATCGCGGGGCAGAAGCCGGTGCGCCGGAAGGCGAAGAAGTCGATTGCCAATTTCGGGCTGCGCGAGGGGCAGGAGATCGGCGCGATGGTGACGCTCCGCGGGGCGCGGATGTGGGAGTTCCTCGACCGCTTCATCTCGGTCGCGGTGCCGCGCATCCGCGACTTCCGCGGGCTCGGGACGCGCTCGTTCGACGGGCGCGGCAACTACAGCCTCGGTGTCAAGGAGCAGATGATCTTCCCGGAGATCAACTACGACATGGTCGAGACGGTGCACGGGATGGACATCACGTTCGTGACGTCGACCACCCGGGACGACCAGGCGTTCGCGTTGCTGCGCGAACTCGGGATGCCGTTCCGCGGGAACGACAAGCCGATCGTGCCGCGCCCCGACCGGATGGCCGGGGCCCTGACGGAAACGGCAGTAGCCGCGTAGGCGGCGGCCGCATAAATTGTGGGGCTGCGCCGGAACGGGGCTCTCGCCCCGCGCCGGCGCGCTTCACGGAATCCCCGGTCTCATCTGACGTATGGCCAAGACGAGCAAGATCGTTCGGAACCAGCAGCGCACGGCGCTGGTCGCGAAGTACGCGGAAAAGCGTTCGGCGCTCCGGGCCACGATCAAGAACGTGGCGACGAGCGACGAGGACAAGCAGGCCGCGTACGCCGCGCTGCGGAAGCTGCCGCGCGACTCGTCGCCGACGCGGTACAAGAACCGGTGCGCGATGACCGGGCGGCCGCGGGCGTACCTGCGGCAGTTCGGCCTCTCGCGCATCACGTTCCGCGAGATGGCGCTGCAGGGGCTGATCCCGGGCGTCACGAAGGCGAGCTGGTAGCGTTCCCCCCGGACCCCGCGACGCGGGGTCCGCCCCGGCCGCGCCGTCGCGCGGCCGTCAATTTCCCTCCTACAGGTCCCGACCGCGGGATACCATAGGACTCTTCATGAGCATGACCGACCCGATCGCCGACATGCTCACGCGGATCCGGAACGCTTGCACGAGCAAGCACCGGCGCGTGGACATGCCGGCGTCGAAGATGAAAGTCGAGATCGCGCGGCTCCTCAAGGAGCACAACTTCATCCAGGACTACCGCCTGGTGGAGACCGAGGAGGGGCGCCAGGCGCTCCGCGTGGTGCTCAAGTACGCGACCGGCGGCGCGCCGGTCATCCGGGAGCTCAAGCGCGTCTCGACGCCGGGGCTCCGCCGCTACGTCGGGGTGACCGAGATCCCGCGCGTCCGCAACGGGCTCGGGATCGCGATCCTCAGCACGTCGCAGGGCGTGCTCTCGGACCGCCAGGCGCGCGTGCAGCGCACCGGCGGCGAGCTCCTCGCCCTCGTCTGGTAAGGAGCCGCCCACATGTCGCGTATCGGCAAGATGCCCGTGAGCATGCCTAACGGCGTCACGGTGTCGCAGCAGGGGAACCGGATCACGGTCAAGGGGCCGCGCGGGGAGCTCTCGCGCACGCTGCCGCAGGTAATCACGGTGTCGCAGGAGGAGGGGCGGCTCGTCGTGACCCGCCCGTCGGAGGACCCGCAGCACAAGGCGCTCCACGGCCTCACGCGCTCGCTCGTGAACAACATGGTCGAGGGCGTGACGAAGGGCTTCCAGAAAACGCTCGAGATCGTCGGCGTCGGCTACAAGGCGGAGACGCGCCCCTACGGGCTGCAGCTCGCGCTCGGCTTCTCGCACCCGATCGAGTACCGCGCGCCGACGGGCATCAAGCTCACGGCGACGAACCCGACCACGGTCGTGATCGACGGGGCGGACAAGGAAGTCGTGGGGCAGGTGGCGGCCGAGATCCGGTCGCTGCGGCCGCCGGAGCCGTACAAGGGCAAGGGCGTCAAGTACCAGGGCGAAACGGTTCGTCGCAAGGCCGGTAAGGCCGGCAAGGCCGGAGGGAAGTAATGCCGAGGATCCCGATTCCCAAGACGCGCCAGGAGCTGCGCAAGCGGCGGCACCTGCGCGTGCGGAAGGCGTTGAGCGGCACCGCCGAGCGTCCACGCCTGGTCGTGTTCCGTTCGTTGAAGCACATCACCGCGCAGGTCGTCGACGATACGACCGGGCGCACGCTCTTCACCGTCACGGACATCAAGTTCGAGGGGAAGAAGAGCGACAAGAGCGCGCAGGTCGGCCGTCAGGTCGCCGAGCGGGCGAAGGCGGCCGGCATTACGCGCGTGGTGTTCGACCGCGCCGGCTACCAGTACCACGGCCGCGTGAAGGCGGTGGCCGACGGCGCCCGCGAGGGCGGGTTGGAGTTCTAACATGGCGGAGAATTCTGGAGGCGATCGGCCGCCGCGCAGCGGCGCGGGCGGGCCGAGTGGCGGGCAGACGCGCAGCTTCGGCGGCAACACCGGCGGCGGGTTCGGCGGCGGTCCGCGCGGGCCGGGCGGTGGTGGTGGCCCGCGTGGCGGCGGCTTCGGCGGCGGCCGCGGGCCCGGCGGCGGGGCCGGACGTGGCGGCCCCGGTGGCGGCCGTGGCCCCGGCGGCGGGTTCGGCGGGCGCGGGCCGGGTGGCCCGGGCGGGCGCGGCCCCGGCGGTCCGGGCGGTCGTGGCGGCCCGGGTGGCCCCGGCGGTCGCGGCGGACCCGGCGGCCCGGGCGGCGAGCGCCGCGGGCGTGACGGCGGACGCGGGGGCGACCAGCGGCAGGACCGCGAGGGCAGCGATCTGGTCGAGAACGTGGTCGCGATCAACCGCGTCGCGAAGGTCGTGAAGGGCGGCCGGCGCTTCTCGTTCAACGCGCTCGTCGCGGTGGGCGACGGCGCGGGGCGCGTCGGCTACGCGACCGGCAAGGCGAACGAGGTGTCGGAGGCCGTGCGCAAGGCGGTCGACGGCGCGCGCCGCAACATGGTCTCGGTGCCGCTCACGGGCGCGACGATCCCGCACGAGGTGGTCGGCGAGCACGGCGCGGGCAAGGTCCTCATGAAGCCCGCGGCG
Organism: Gemmatimonadetes bacterium T265; assembly: GCA_019973575.1. Classification (NCBI taxonomy): domain Bacteria; kingdom Pseudomonadati; phylum Gemmatimonadota; species Gemmatimonadetes bacterium T265. The sequence goes on along the minus strand of BPUI01000001.1, from coordinate 193,364 downwards.
CCGGGCGCCGGCGTGATCGCCGGCGGCGCGGTGCGCGCGATCATGGAGTGCGCGGGCATCTCGGACATCCTGACCAAGAGCCTCGGCTCGACGAACCCGCACAACATGGTGCGCGCGGCGATGGACGGCCTCGCGCAGCTGACGACGGTGGACCAGATCGCGCGCGAGCGCGGGCTGGAGGTCGCGCAGATCGGCTACCGCGCGCGCGCGCTGACGCGCCGCGCGGAGAGCACGGCCGGCGCCGCGGTGGAGGCGGTCTAACGATGCCGCGCACATTCGTCTGGCACCCGGGCAAGGGGCCGAAACAGACCGCGAAGCTGCCCCCGGCGTCGCTGGGACAGCTGCAGATCACGCAGGTGCGCTCGTCGATCGGGCACTCGTGGCGCATGCGCCGCACGCTCGAGGCGCTCGGCCTGCGGCACCACCAGCAGACCATCGTCCGGCCGGACTCGCCGTCGCTGCGGGGCCAGCTCAAGCACGTGCGGCACCTCCTCGAGGTGACCGCCGTCGAAACGCCCGCGGCGGGAGGCACGACCAATGGCTGAGACCAACACGGCCGACGTGGCCGGCCTGCTGCCGATGGGGAAGATCGGCCTGCACAACCTCTCGCCGGCGCCGGCGTCGCACCGGGCGCGCAAGCGCCTCGGCCGCGGCCCGGGGTCGGGGACGGGCAAGACGTCCGGCAAGGGGCACAAGGGCTCGATGGCGCGCGCGGGGCACGGCGGCCCGGGCGGCGGCAAGCCCGGCTTCGAGGGCGGGCAGATGCCGCTCACGCGCCGGCTGCCGAAGAAGGGCTTCAATAACACGCAGTTCCGCACCGAGAACCAGCGCGTGCGGCTCGGCGACCTCGCGCAGATCGCGCAGCTCGCGGGCGGCGGCGAGGTCACGATGGACACGCTCGTCCAGGCGGGCGTGGTCCGCGCGAACCGCGGGCCGGCCAAGGTGCTCTCGAACGGCGAGATCGACACCGCCGTGACCGTGCGCGGGCTCAAGGTGAGCGAGGGCGCGCGGGCGAAGATCGAAGCGGCCGGCGGCCGCGTCGAGGAGTAGGCGCGCTCGTCGGCCTCCGCGGGCCGCCGCCCCCCGACACGGGGGCGGCGGCCCGTCGGCGTTCTTCGTGCCGGCGGTGTACGAAAGCCGGTAGAAAAGCCAGTAGATTCGTTCTCCTTCCCCGGCCCGCGCGCCGCTCGCGCCGCGCGGCCTTTCTCGCACGCTGCACTCGAGGTTTCCGGTGGCCCAGTCCAACCCCGCCGAGGCGCTCACCAACATCTACAAGACGCCCGAGCTCTGGCAGAAGATCGTCTTCACGTTCGTCTGCCTGCTGGTGTACCGCGCGGGCGCGCACGTGACCGTCCCGGGCGTCGACGTCCAGGCGATCACGGACTACTTCGCGAGCCAGCGCGGCGGCAACGGGCTGCTCGGGCTCTACGACCTGTTCGTCGGCGGCGGCCTGTCGCGCGCGACGGTGTTCGCGTTAGGCATCATGCCCTACATCTCGTCGAGCATCTTCGTGCAGATCGCCGGCGCGGTGGTGCCGCAGGTCGACAAGATGCAGAAGGACGAGGAGGGGCGGAAGAAGCTGACGCAGTGGTCGCGCTACCTGACCGTCGGGCTCGCGGTGGTGCAGGGCTACGGGTTCGCGCTGTTCACGCAGGGGCTCCCCGGCGCGGTCGCGCGCCCCGGCTTCTTCTCGTTCGTGCTGCCGATGGTGCTCGTGCTCACCGCGGGCGCGGTGTTCGTGATGTGGCTCGGCGAGCAGATCACGGAGCGCGGGCTCGGGAACGGCGCGTCCCTGCTCATCTTCTTCTCGATCGTCGAGCGCTTCTGGCCCGGGATCCTCGACACGTTTCGCTTCGTGTCGACGGGCGCGGTCGCGCCGCTCGCCCTGCTGGTGCTCGGCCTCGTGATGGTCGCGGTGGTGGCCGGGGTCGTCGCGATCACGGTCGCGGCGCGCCGCGTGATGGTCCAGATTCCGCAGCGCACGATGGCCAAGGGGCGGATGCGCGAGGCGGCGAAGAACTTCATCCCGCTGCGCATTAATACGGCGGGGGTGATGCCGATCATCTTCGCGCAGAGCGTGATCGTCGTGCCGGGGGCGCTCGGCCAGTTCAGCAACGCGCCGTGGGCGAAGAGCATGGCCGAGTACCTGGCGCCCGGGACGTGGCTCTACTTCGTCCTGTCGGCGATCCTGATCGTCGTGTTCACGTACTTCTACACGTCGATCATCTTCAACCCGGTCGACCTCGCCGAGAACCTGAAGAAGCAGGGCGGGTTCGTGCCCGGCGTGCGCCCGGGGGCGAAGACGGCGGAGTACATCGAGCAGGTGGTCGAGCGGATCACCTTCCCTGGCGCCATCTTCCTGACCGCGATCGCGCTGTTGCCGGCGCTCATCATCAAGCTCATCAACGTCCCCTTCCAGTTCGGCGGCACGTCGCTGCTGATCGTGGTCGGCGTGGCGCTCGACACGATGACGCAGATGCAGCAGCACCTGCTGCTCCGGAAGTACGACGGGTTCATGAAGAAGGGGCGCGTGCGCTCGCGCGGCGTCGCCCCGGGCGGCGCGTTCTGAGGACGGCGCCGCGATGATCGTCGTACTGTTCGGGAAGCCGGGGGCGGGGAAGGGGACGCAGGCGCCGCGGCTGGCCGAGGCGTTGGGCGCCCGGATCCTCGCGACCGGCGACGTGTTGCGGGCGGCGCTGCAGGCCGGGACCCCGCTCGGGCTCGAGGCGAAGCGCTACATGGAGTCGGGGCAGCTCGTGCCCGACCCGGTCATTCTCGGGATCGTCAAGGAGGCGCTCGCCGCGCCGGAGTTCGGAGGCGGCGCGGTGCTCGACGGGGTCGTGCGCACGGTGCCGCAGGCCGACGGCCTCTCGCGCGTGCTCGCGGAGCTCGGGCGCGCGATCGACGCGGTGCTCGTCTTCGACATCGACGACGAGGCGATCGTGCGGCGCACGTCGGCGCGCGTGGTCTGCGACAAGACGCAGCAGCCGTTCACGGGACTCGAGCCGGGGACGCACTGCCCGGCGTGCGCGGACGGGATGCTCGTGCGCCGCCCCGACGACGAACCGGCCGCGGTACGCACGCGGCTCGACGTGTACCGCGCGCAGACCCTGCCGGTGCTCGCGTGGTACGCGCAGGACGGCGTCGCGGTCCGGACGATCGACGCGGTGGGGGAGGTGGACGAGGTGACGGACCGGGCGCTCCGGGCGTTAGGCGTCGGGGTCGCGTGACGACGACCGCGTCGGCGCGCGGCGGGATCCAGCTCAAGAGCACACGGGAGCTGGACGTCATGCAGGCGGGCGGGCGCATCCTCGCGGCCACGCTCGCCGTGCTCGCGGCCGCGGTCCGGCCGGGCGTGACGACGGGGGAGCTGGACCGGGTCGGCGAGGAGTTCATCCGCTCGCACCCGGGCGCGACGCCGTCGTTCAAGGGCCTCTACGGGTTCCCGGGCAGCGTGCTGACCTCGATCAACCAGGAGATCGTGCACGGCATCCCGTCGCGCAAGCGCGTGCTCGCGGAGGGCGACATCGTCTCGCTCGACACGGGGGTGAAGTACGAGGGGATGTACACGGATTCCGCGGTGACCGTGGCCGTGGGGGCGATCTCGGCGGCCGACCAGCGCCTGCTCGACGTGACGCGGGACGCGCTCGCGGCGGGGATCGCGGCGGCGCAGTTCGGCAACCACGTCGGGGACATCGGGCACGCGGTGCAGACGGTGGTCGAGCGCGCGGGGCTCAACGTCGTGCGCGAGCTCGTCGGGCACGGCGTGGGCCGCGGGCCGCACGAGGACCCGCAGGTGCCCAACCACGGGAAGCCGAAGCGCGGCGCGAAGCTCGTCCCCGGCCTCACGATCGCGATCGAGCCGATGGTGAACGCGGGCAAGGCGGGCACGCGCACGCTCTCCGACAAGTGGACGGTGGTCACGATCGACGGCAAGCGCTCGGCGCACTTCGAGCACACGGTCGCGATCACGGAGCAGGGGCCGCGGATCCTGACGCTCGGGGCCGGGCCGGCTGGCGTCGCGGCGGCCGCGCTCGGTCTGGGGTAGGCCGGACAGTTAGGCGTTCGTCACGCGCGCGCCGAGGCGGGCGAGGCGGCGTTCGAGGATCCGGCGCTCGTCGAAGTCGCGGAGGCGGAGGCGGTCCGGGGTCGTGCCGGCGAGGGCGCGCTCGGGAAGGAGGCCGATCAGCTCGCTCCACGTGACGGCGACGCCGCGCGCCGCGGCCTCGGCCTCGACCCGGGCAAACGCGTCCGCGAGCGTCGTGCGGTCGAGGTCGACGAGATTCATCGAGACTTGGGCCTGGTCGTCGACGGCGAGGCCGAGCGCCTTCACGCCGGGCAGTCCGCCGGAGGACTCGCGTACGGCGCGGGCGACCGCCTTCGCGATCGGGAGGTTGGCCGCGGGGCCGAGGTAGACGTTGAAGGCGACGAGGAGGGGGCGGGCGCCGATCGCGACGGCGCCGGCGGTCGGGTGGACGCGGGCCGTACCGGCGTCGGGCGCGCGCTCGGGGCTGGTCGCGATCTCGGCCGCGAGGCGTTCGAAGCCGCCGCGGCGGACGTCGGCGAGGTTGGCGCGGCCGGGGCGGAGGGCGGCGCGCTCGTAGTAGTAGACCGGGATCGCGAGCTCGCGGGCGACGCGGGTGCCTAACGCGTGGGCGAGCGCGGCGCAGTCGGCCATCGTCGTGCCGTGCTCGGGGAGCGGCACAAAGGGCACGACGTCGGCCGCGCCGATGCGGGGGTGGACGCCGGTGTGCGTGCGGAGGTCGATGGCGGCGCGCGCCGCGGCGACGGCGGCGAACGCGGCGTCGGCGGCGTGGGCGGGGTCGGCGACGAAGGTGATCACGCTGCGGTGGTGGGAGCGGTCGGCGGAGGCGTCGAGGACGTGCGTGCCGGGGGTCGCGCCGATCGCGTCGCGGAGGGCGGCGACGACGTCGGGGCGGCGGCCCTCGCTGAAGTTGGGGACGCACTCGACGAGGTGGTGCACTGAGGGGTTGGGACGGATCGGTGTGGGGCGCCGGGCGGCCCGGCACAGGGCGCTTCGCTCGCTCACCGACGCCGGGCACTGCGGAGCCGCCGGGCGTCTCCTTGCTGGCGTCGGACGCTCGCTACGGCCCCGCCCGGCCGCCCGGCGCACGCGCTTTCGTGTTAGGCCGATTGGAGTACGTCGAGAAGCCACCGGTGCATGGCGGGGGAGCCGGTGCAGAGGCCGTTGTGGCTCACGGTGGCCTCGGCGCCGGTCGGGGTCGTGACGACGCCGCCGGCCTCGCGGATGATGACGAGTCCGGCCGCGAGGTCCCAGGGGGAGAGGTTGAGCTCCCAGAAGGCGTCGAAGCGGCCGCACGCGACGTCGCACAGGTCGAGGGCGGCGGAGCCGGCGCGGCGGATGCCCGCGGTGGCGCGGGTGACCACGGCGAACTGGCGGCTGTAGGCGGGAATCTCTTCGTGGTTCTTGAAGGGGAAGCCGGTGCCAATGAGGGCGCGCGCGGGGTCGGCCGTGCTGGAGACCGCGATCGGCTCGGGGGCGGCGTCCGGGCGGGTGCGGCGGACCGCGCCGCCGCCGTGCGTGGCGGAGAAGACTTCGCCCGTGGCGGCGTTGTGGACGACGCCCGCGATTGGGGTGCCGGCGAAGGTGGCGCCGATCGAGACGGCGTACCACGGAAAGCCGTGCAGGAAGTTGGTCGTACCGTCCAGCGGGTCGGCGACGAAACCGAGGCCGGGGCCGAGCCCCGCCGAAGGATCGTAGGACTCCTCGCCGACGAAATGCGCGTCGGGGTAGGCGACGAGCAGGGCCTCGCGGATGCGCTGTTCGGCGCCGACGTCGACCTCGCTCACGAAGTCGGCGGGGCCTTTGTGTTCCCACGTCAGCGTGCCGCGCGTCGCGGCGCGATCGGCGATGAACGCCGCGGCGCGCGCGGCGGCGTGGCGCATCAGGCGGTCGAGGGCGACGAGGTCGAGCGTCGCGGGAGGATCGGCGGACGTGGTCGGCATTGGGGGATCGTAGGGGCGCTCGGGCGCGGGTGGAACGCCCTTGTAGCTTGCGCGCATGTCACAGATCTACAGCGGGATCCAGCCGTCGGGCGAACTGCACATCGGGAACTACCTCGGCGCGGTGCAGAACTGGGTGCGGCTGCAGCGGGAGCACGCCGGCGCGATCTTCTGCATCGTCGACTACCACGCGTTGACCGGGAGCTACGACCCCGACGCGCTCCGGCGTCGCACGTTCGAGATGGCCTTGTCGCTGCTCGCGGCGGGGATCGATCCGGCGCGCGCGACGCTGTATCGCCAGAGCGCCGTGCCCGAACATACCGAGCTGGCCTGGGTGTTCAACACGCTCACGCCACTCGGCGAGTTGGAGCGCCAGACGCAATACAAGGACAAGGCGTCGCGGCAGGAAAGTGTGGTTGTCGGGATCCTGACGTACCCGGTGCTTCAGGCCGCGGACATCCTGCTCTACCGCGCAGATGCGGTGCCGGTCGGGGAGGACCAGGTGCAGCACCTCGAGCTCTCACGCGAGATCGCGCGGAAGTGGAACACGCGCTTCGCCCCCGAGGACCGGCCCTACTTCCCCGAGCCCAAGCCCTTGCTCACGCCCACGCGGCGCATCATGGGGCTCGACGGGCAGGCGAAGATGTCGAAGTCGATGGGCAACACGATCGGGCTGATGGAGTCGTCGGATGCGATCTGGGAGAAGCTGCGCCCTGCGGTGACCGACCCGGCGCGCGTGCGCAAGACGGACCCGGGGACGCCCGAGGTGTGCAACATCTACCACCTGCACAAGGCGTTTTCTCCGGCGCCCGTCGTCGACGAGGTGGCGGAGAAGTGCCGCACCGCGGGCTGGGGGTGCATCGCGTGCAAGCAGGCGCTGTTCGAGCACATGGAGCAGGAACTCGTCCCGATCCGCGGGCGCGCGGCTGCGCTGCGGGCGGACCCGGGGCTGGTGACCGACGCGCTCGACGAGGGCGCCGAGCGCTGCCGCGGGATCGCGCGGGAGACGATGGGTGAGGTGCGAACGGCGATGGGGCTGCGGTAAGTCGCCCCGCGAAAGCGGGGGCCCATCCTTCCGTCGCAAGAGGGCAGGCTTCCTCAGTTCGGACGGGTGGACCCCCGCTTTCGCGGGGGTGACGGGCGGCGCACGCCTCTTGCACGCCGCGTGGGCCTCACGACGCACTCGAACCGGAGCTACGCATGGCGGATTTGCCGAAGGACAATGAGAGCACGCTCACCCCGCAGCGCGCGGAAGAGACGCACAAGCCGGCGCGCGGCGCGGCCGGCGGGCGCCACGAGCCCGATTCGTCGGACGAGCAGACTCGGCGCGGCGATCACTCGGGCGACGAGCGGGCCGACCGTCGGCTGGAGAGGGAGGCGAGCGGCGATGCGCTGCGGCGGCAGATGGCGAATCCTGTGATGGCCTCGGTCACGACGATGGTGTGCGTGACGTGCGGGGCGGAGCAGTTCTTCCGCGGCGAGGTCCCGGCGGCGATGAAGTGCCAGGTCTGCGGGAGTTCGGTGTTCCGCGCGTTTGATACGCCGACGCGCCGCGACGAGGCGAACATCGCGCAGATGGAGGAGGTCGCGCGCAGCGAAGCGTACGGGGACTCGTCGCCGCAGACGGCGCCCGAAGAGGTACGCGATCTCGACATGAAGTAGCAGATGACGCGCGTGCCTCCCGCGCGCGCGGGACGGCGGCTCGTCGTGGACCTGAACGCGCGGGCGCGGCGCTGGGCGCTCGACGAAGAGTCGGCCGACCGCTTGCGCGACGCGGCACCGGCGGGGTGGTCCGTCGAGATCGTGGCGACGCCGGCGATCTCCGACGGTGACGGCGGCGTGTCGGTCGCGCCGGAACTCGCGGCGGCGGTTCGCGAGGCGGAGGTCTACTTCGGGTTCGGGATCTCCGAGGCGCTGCTCGACACGGCGCCGGTGCTGCGGTGGGTGCAGAGTGCCGCGGCCGGCGTGGGATCGCTTCCCCGCGCCGCGCTCGCGGCCCGCGACATCAAGCTCACCAACGCGGCCGGCGTGATGGCGATCCCGATTGCCGAACACGTCGTCGGGGGCGTCCTGCACTTCCTGCGCGGCTTCGACGTGGCCGTGGCGCAGCAGCGCGCCGCGACGTGGGACCGGGCCCCGTGGGTGCAGCCGCGCGAGGGCGGACGCGACGCGCGACCGCGCGAGCTGGGCGAGTGCCGCGTCGTCATCGTCGGCGTGCGCGGGATCGGCGCGGCGGTGGCCGCGCGGTGTGCCGCGTTCGGCGCGACGTGCGTCGGCGTGCGGCGGGACGCGAGCGGGGGAGCGCCGCCCGGGTTCGCGCGCGTGGTCGCGGCCGACGCCCTCGACGCGGTGCTCGGCGAGGCGGACGTGCTCGTGCTCGCGGCACCGGCGACGGCAGCGACCCGCGGGCTGCTCGATCGGCGACGGATCGGGTTGCTGCCCACGGGCGCGATCGTCGCGAACGCCGGTCGTGGCTCGCTCGTCGACGAGCCCGCACTAACCGAGGCGCTCGGCGCGGGCCGGTTGCGCGGGGCGGTGCTGGACGTCTTCGCCGAGGAGCCGTTGCCGGCCGCCAGCCCGCTGTGGGGATTGGCGAACGTGCTGATCACGCCGCACGTGTCGGCGACGTCGCCGGGGCGGTTCTGGTCGCGCATGCTGCCGCTCTTTCTCGACAACTGGACGCGCTGGGACCGCGGCGCGCCGCTCCGGAACGTCGTCGACCTCGAGGCCGGGTACTGAGCTCATGGACGCCATCCTCCGCGCCGCCGTCGAGCGGGGCGCGTCCGACCTCCACGTCAAGGCGGGCGACGTGCTCCGCGCCCGCGTCGACGGGCGCCTCGTGCCGCTGACGCGCCAGCCGCTCACGGCGGAGCAGACGCGGTCCATCGCGCAGCGGCTGCTGCCGGGTGAGGCGGAGCGCGCGACGCTCGACGCGCTCACCGACTACGACTGTGCGTACGCGGTGGCGGGGGTGGGGCGGTTCCGCGTCAACATCATGCGGCAGCGCGGTGCGTTCTCGGCGGTGCTCCGGCTCATTCCGCACGAAGTCCCGACGCTCGACGTGTTAGGCCTGCCGGCGTCGGTGGCGCGGATCGCCGAGGCGGAGCGTGGGATGGTGCTCGTGACGGGTGTAACCGGCTCGGGGAAGTCGAGCACGCTCGCGGCGATGATCCGGCACGTGAACGCGCGCTGCGAGAAGCACATCCTCACGCTCGAGAACCCGGTGGAGTTCCTGCACGCGGACCTCAAGGGGAGCGTGACGCAGCGCGAGGTGGGCGTCGATACGGAGAGCTTCCGCTCGGGGCTGCGGGCCGCGCTGCGGCAGGACCCGGACGTGATCCTCATCGGTGAGATGCGCGACGCGGAGACGGTGGACACGGCGCTCAAGGCAGCCGAGACGGGGCACCTGCTGCTGTCGACCCTGCACACGCCGGACGCGCAGAGCACGGTGCTGCGCACGGTGGCGATGTTCGCGGCGGCCGAGCAGGCGGTGGTGCGGATGCGGCTCGCGGAGTCGCTGCACGCGGTCGTGTCGCAGCGGCTCCTGCCGCGCGCGTCGGGGAAGGGGCGCGTCGTCGCCGCGGAGATCATGGTCGTCACGCCGGCAATCCGCGACCTCGTCGTGGAAGGGCGCGTGGGCGAAGTGCGCGAGTTGATCGAGGAGGGGCAGCAGTACGGGATGCAGACGTTCGACCAGCACCTGGCGGAGCTCGTGCGCGGCGGCGCGGTGGCGTACGACGTCGCGCTCGCCGCGGCGACGCGGCCGGCCGACTTCGCGCTGCAGTTCCGGATGCTGCACGCGGCGGGTGTGCCCGCGGCGGGGGGCGCGGTGTCGGGGCCGACCCCGTCGGGGGTCGTCGCGCCTGCGGCCGCTCCGGTCGTCGCGGGCGCGGGGGCACCGTCGGTCGCCGGCTTGCCCGCCGCCGGCGCGTTCGACTTCTTGCACGGCTGACGGCCGTCGCGTAGTCCGGGCCCGCGCCGCCGCGGGGCGGCGGCCACGGCTCGCACGCGCGCGGTTCATGTCGCTCTCCCTCACCGGCGTCTACGCGCCGGCCGTGACCCCGTTCGACGCCGACGGGGCGCTCGACGCCGACGCATTCCGGCGCAACGTGCGCGCGCACCGCGCGGCGGGCCTCGCCGGCGTCGTGACGGCCGGCTCGAGCGGTGAAGCGGCGTTGTTGGAGGACGACGAGCGGGTACGGCTTGCGGAGTGGGCGCGCGACGAACTCGGGGCGGACGGCACCGTGATCGCCGGCGTGGGCGGCGAGAGCACGCGCGGGACGGTGCGGCGCGCGCGAGACGCGGCGCGGGCCGGGGCGGACGGGGTGCTCGTCGTCGCCCCGCACTACTACGCGCGGCGGATGGATGACGACGCGTTACGGGCTCACTACACCGTGGTGGCCGACGCGAGTCCGCTGCCGGTACTCCTCTACAACATCCCGGTCTACGCGCACTTCGCCCTGTCGCCGGAGCTGGTCGCCGAGCTGGCGGCGCATCCCAACGTGGCGGGGATGAAGGACAGCGCGGGCGACCTGCCGATGCTCGAACGCTACCTCGCGAGCCAGGGGCCGACGTTCCGCGTGCTCACGGGGCACGCGGGGACGTTCGCGACCGCGCTCGCGCTCGGCGTGAGCGGCGGGATCCTCGCGGCGGCGCTGTTCGCGCCGGGTGTCGTGCTGCCGGTCGTCGAGGCACACGCGCGTGGGGACGCCGAGGCGACGCGGGCGGCACAGGACCGACTCACGCCGCTCGGGCGCGACGTGGTCGCGGCGTACGGGCCCGCGGGGCTCAAGTGCGCGCTCGACTTGGTCGGACTCGCGGGTGCGGCGCCGCGTGCGCCGCTGCTGCCGTGTACGGACGCGGAGCGGGACGTCATCGCGGAGCGGCTCGCGGCGGCGGGGGTCGCGGTCTGCGGAGTCGCGTGACGCGTCGCGCGCGTGCGGTCGCCGCGGTCGGGCGAGGGCGGTGGAGCGATGCCGAACCGTTAGACCGCCGGATCGGCGACTTCGTGCTCGCGTCGAACCGTCGCGACGCGGCGGGTGGGAACACCGCCGACCGCGGCGTGGTCCTCGCCGCCTCGGCGCCAGGTAAGGCGGACCGGCGCGAACCCGTGCACACCACGCCCGGCCGCCGCGTGCGGGCCGGCTTCCCGAATCAGGGCGGGGCCGCGTGACCGCCGCCGTGGACGCGGCGGCCGGCGCGACACACCTGCGCGCCCTCGGCCGCGCGCCGCGGCCGGCGGGCGGCGCGGCGGAGGCCGCCGCGCGGCGGTACGCGGCCGGCGCGCTGCGCGCCGCGGGGTACGCGGTGCACGAGGTGCCGTTCCGCTACAGCGACGTGCCGGGTCGCTACGGGACGCCCGCGGCCGGCGTCTGGGCCGCGCTCACGCTCGGCGCGGCGGCGGCGGCCGGGCGCGCGGGGCGGCCGCGCGTCGCGCTGGCCGCGGTCGCGGGCGGGGGCGCCGTGTTAGGCGCGGCGGGCGCGTGGGCCGCGCGCGCGGGGGTGCTCGGGCGCCGGTTGGGCGCGCGCGAGGGGGTGAACCTCGTCGCCGTGCCGCGCGGCGGGCCCGCGGCCGACGACGGGGGCCCGCCCGGGCGCGGGGTGCGGGTGTGGCTCGTCGCGCACCTCGACTCGAAGTCGCAGCCGGTGCCGATGGCGCTGCGGGTCGGCGGCGTGGTCGGCACGCTCGCGGCCGGCGCCGCGACGGCGGCGCTCGCGGGGGCCGCGGCCGCGACGGGCCGGCCCCGCGCGGGGCGTCGGGCCTGGACGACGCTCGGCGCGTTAGGCGTCGCCGCGGCGGTGCCGGTCGCGCTCACGACCGTGGGCGCGCGGTCGGACGGCGCGCTGGACAACGCGTCGGGGGTCGCGGCGGTGCTGGCGGCGGCCGCCGCGCTCGCGCGCGACGGGGTGCGCGTGGGCGTGTTGCTGACGAGCGCGGAGGAGTTGGGACTCGCCGGCGCGCGCGCGTGGGCCGCGCGGTGGCGCGCGGCGGGGCGGGCGCCCGGCGTCGCGCTCAACTGCGACGGCGTGGACGATGCGGGGCCGCTCACGGTGCTCCGCGGCGCGCGCCTAACGTCCGGCGCGGCGCGCGCGCTCGCCGCGGCGGGCGGGGGCGTTCGCGTGCGGCGGATCCCGCCGGGGCTCCTCGTCGACGCCGTCGCGCTCGCGGCGGCGGGGTGGGAGGCGGTGACGGTAAGCAGGGGAACGTGGGCGACCCTCGCGCGGGTGCACACGCGGCGCGATACGCTGGCGAATTTGCGGGGGGACGGGATTCACGCCGCGGCCGAGCTGCTGGCCGGGCTCGCGCGGGCGATGCGGTGAGGGCGGTGCGGCAGGAACCCGACGGAACGGCAGTGCCGAGCGCCGGGTCCCGCTAGATTACGCCCACGCCCCGGACCCGCCGGGGCGTTTTTGCGTTTCAGCCATGCCCGGGGCCCGACCCGCGGGCGAGACCGAGAGAGGGGCACGGGACATGTTCGATTCCTCGACGCGCACGCTCGTCGTCGTCGGCGCGCAGTGGGGCGATGAGGGGAAGGGGAAGCTCGTCGACGTGCTCGCGGAGCGGGCCGACTGGGTGGTGCGGTACCAGGGCGGCGCGAACGCGGGGCACACGGTGCACATCGGCGAGGCGTCGTTCGTCCTGCACCAGATCCCGAGCGGGATCCTGCACCCCGGCGTGCGCTGCGCGATCGGGAACGGCGTCGTGCTCGACCCCGACACGCTCTTCCACGAGATCGACGAGCTGGTCGACGACGGCGTCGACGTCGAAGGGCGGCTGTACGTGAGCGAGCGCGCGCATCTCGTGCTCCCCTATCACAAGCTCGTCGACGCGGAGAGCGCGGCGAGCCGGGCGATCGGGACGACCGGGCGCGGGATCGGGCCCGCGTACGAGGACAAGGTCGCGCGGCGCGGCGTGCGGGTGCTCGACCTGCGGCACCCGGACCGGCTGCGCGCGCTCGTCGAAAAGGGCGTGGAGCACGCGGCGGGGCAGCTTGCCAAGGGGCAACTCGCGGCCGGCGGCGGCCCGCGCCGCGTCGACGTCGACGAGACGATGTCGCTGCTCGAGCGCCTCGCGCCGCGGCTGCTGCCCCTCGCGGAGGACGTCGGGCTCGCCGTGCACCGCGCGATCCGGAGCGGCGCCGCGGTGCTGCTCGAAGGCGCGCAGGGGTCGCTGCTCGACGTCGACCACGGGACGTACCCGTTCGTGACGTCGAGTTCGACGACGAGCGGCGGCGCGTCGGTCGGCGTCGGCATCGCACCGACCGCGATCGACGCGGTGCTCGGCGTCGTGAAGGCCTACACGACGCGCGTCGGCAACGGCCCGCTGCCGACCGAGATCGCCGGGGCGCTCGGCGAGGAGGTGCGGCGGCTCGGGAACGAGTTCGGGGCGACGACGGGACGTGCGCGGCGCTGCGGCTGGTTCGACGCGGTCGTCGCGCGGTACGCGACACGCGTGAACGGGCTGACGGGGTTCGCGGTGACCAAGCTCGACGTGCTGGACACGCTCGACCGCATCGCGCTCTGCACCGGATACGACGTGGACGGCGAGCTGCACACGGAGTTTCCGGGCGATCTGGTCGCGCTGGAACGCGCGGTGCCCAGGTACGAGTGGTTCCCCGGATGGCGGCGCGAGACCGGTGGCGCGCGCACGCTCGGCGACCTGCCGAGCGAGGCACGCGCCTACCTCGACCGGGTACAGGAACTGGTCGAGGCGCCGATCGCGTACGTCAGCGTGGGGACCCGCCGAGACCAGATCATCGCGTTGGACGACGCGGGAGCGGGTGTCGGGGCGACGCGGTAACGGCAGCCCCGGAGGCTGAGTGTCGGGAGGACATGACGTGGGCGGAGATAGTGTGGACGTTCTCATCGTCGGCGCGGGGCCGTGCGGCCTCGCGGCGGCGATCGCCTGCGGGCGCGCGGGGCTGCGCGCCGTCGTGCTCGACCGGGGCTGCCTGGTGAGCGGGGTCGCGTCGTACCCGCCGTACATGAACTTCTTTTCGACCGCCGAACGCATCGCGATCGGCGGCGTGCCGTTCCCGATCGCGGGCGAGAAGCCGACCCGCCGCGACGCGCTCGCTTACTACCGCACGGTCACCGCCTACTGCGAGCTCGACGTGCGCCAGTACGAAGAGGTCGTCTCGGTCGCGGCGTTAGACCCGTCCGACGAGGACGACGCGCGGTTCGCCGTCCGCTCGCGCACGGCGACCGGGGTGGAGCACGCGTGGCGCGCGGGCTCGGTCGTCGTCGCGACCGGGTACTTCGGCACGCCGAGCCGGCTCGGCGTGCCGGGCGAGGATCTGCCGAACGTGTCGCACTACTTCGACGAGGGGCACTACGGGTTCCAGCAGGAGGTCGTCGTCGTCGGCGGCGGGAACTCGGCGGTCGACGCCGCGCTCGAGCTGTACCGGGCCGCGGCGCGGGTGACGATGGTGCACTTCGGACCGGGGCTCGATCCGAACATCAAGCCGTGGGTGCTGCCCGACGTGAGCGCGCGCCTCCGCGAGGGGCAGATCCGCGGCGTGTGGAACGCGCGGGTGACGGCGATCGAGCCCGAGTCCGTGCGCGTGATGGTGAGCGAGCGCGGCGACCCGGCGCACGCGCTCGCCGCGGGGCTGCCCGTCGAGGAGCGCGTGGTGCCGGCGAAGCTGGTCTACCTCACGACCGGGTTCCTGCCGAACAGCGGCCTGTTGCAGCAGCTCGGCGTCCCGCTCGACCCCGAGACCGGGATCCCGTCGCACGACCCGGCGACGATGGAGACGAGCGTGCCGGGCGTGTACATCGCGGGCGTGATCGCGTCGGGGTACAACGCGAACCGGATCTTCATCGAGAACGGGCGGGACCACGGGGCGCTCGTCGCGCGGCACCTGACGGGGGTGTCGCTGCCGACCTACGTGCCGATGCCCGAGCTGAGTTCGGCGGTGGGCGGGCGGTAGAGCGTCGCACGGCAGGGCGCGTGGGGCGCGGTTGATGCCGCGCGGTTGGTGTGGCGCTGTTGGAAGGGCGCTGTTGGAAGGGCGCTGTTGGTGGAACGCTGTCAGGGCGGCGCTGCCGCCGGCCGGCGCGGGCCGCCGGATCAACAGCGTTCCACCAACAGCGCGGCATTAACAGCGCCGTACCAACAGCGCGCGATCAACAGCGCGCGATCAACAGCGTAGCCGCCCCCGGCCCTTGGCCCACCGCCCATCCCCCCTACCTTACCGGGTCACCGCTCTCGTGACCCATCAAGCCGTCATGCCCCCCGCCAGCACCCAGCCCGACGTCATGGACAAGCTCGTGTCGCTCTGCAAGCGGCGCGGGTTCATCTTCCAGTCCTCCGAGATCTACGGCGGGACGGGCTCGGTCTGGGACTACGGCCCGCTAGGCGTCGAGCTGAAGAAGAACGTCAAGGACCGTTGGTGGCAGAGCATGGTCCGCATGCGCGACGACGTCGAGGGGCTCGACGCGGCGATCCTCATGCACCCGCGCGTGTGGGAGGCGAGCGGGCACGTGGCGGGGTTCGTCGATCCGCTCGTCGATTGTAAGGCGTGCAAGGGGCGCTTCCGCGCCGACAAGCTCGAGGACGCGCGCTGCCCGCGGAAGCCGAGCCGGCACCCGGGCGAGTTCGAGCAGTGCGAGCTCACCGCGCCGCGGCAGTTCAACCTCATGTTCAAGACGTTCATGGGGCCGCTCGAGGATTCAGCGGCGGTGGTCTACCTGCGCCCGGAGACGGCGCAGGGGATCTACGTGAACTTCCTCAACGTGCAGCAGAGCACGCGGCAGAAGGTCCCCTTCGGGATCGCGCAGATCGGGAAGGCGTTCCGCAACGAGATCACCCCCGGGAACTTCACGTTCCGGACGCGCGAGTTCGAGCAGATGGAGATGCAGTTCTTCGTCGACCCGGAGTCGGACCACATGGCGTGGTTCGAGTACTGGAAGGCGGAGCGCATGCAGTGGATGCTGTCGTTAGGCCTGAGCGAGGGGCGGCTCCACTTCCACCGGCACACGCCCGAGGAGCTCGCGCACTACGCGCGCGCGGCGTTCGACGTCCAGTTCGACTTCGGCGGCACGCTCGGCTTCCAGGAGATCGAGGGCGTGCACCACCGCGGCGACTTCGACCTCTCGCGACACCAGGAGTACTCGGGGAAGAAGCTCGAGTACTTCGACCAGGTCGCGAACCGCCGCTACGTGCCGTACGTGGTCGAGACGAGCGTCGGCGCGGACCGCGTGACGCTCGCGGCGCTCGTGAACGCGTACCGCGAAGAAGACGTCCCGGGCGAGGCCGAGGGGCGGGTCGTGTTGGGGCTGCACCCCGCGCTCGCGCCGACCAAGGCGGGCGTCTTCCCGCTCGTGAAGAAGGACGGGATGCCCGAGTTCGCGCACCGGCTCGCCGACGAGCTGCGGCGCGACGTGCCGGTGTTCTACGACGACTCGGGGGCGATCGGGCGCCGGTACCGGCGGCAGGACGAGGTCGGGACGCCGTTCTGCGTGACCGTCGACGGGCGGACGCTCGAGGACGGGACGGTCACCGTGCGCGACCGCGACACGCTCGCGCAGGACCGCGTCGCCGCGGACCGGGTGCGTGGCGTGATCGCGGAGCGGCTCGCGGCCTGACGCGGCGCGTCGGGGCACTCGCCGGGGCGGGACGATGGCGATGGCGGAGTTGACGGCCGACGCGGTGCGCGCGGCCGCGGAGGCGTGCGCGGCGGCGTGGGGGACGGCCCGGCTCGCCGCCGCGACGCGGGGCTCGGGCGACGCGCCGCGCTTCGACGCGGTGTCCGGGCGCTGGCCGCTGATCGAGAGCGCCGACGCGCTCGCGGTCGCGCTCGACGTCGTCCCCGAGCCCGCGGCCGGCGGGGCGCGCGCGCTCGCGACGTGGGTGGCCGCGGCGCGCGTGCGGGCGGCGGTCGCGCCCTACGCGGCGCGGCTGCACGACTGGCGGCGGCGGGCGGCCGTCCGGGTGCCGGGCGGGCCGACGGTGGCGTGGGGCGACCTCGGCGCGCGGCTGTCGACGCTCGCGGGCGACGCGGCCACGCGGCGCGCGTTAGGCGACGCGCGGGCGCGCGTGGCGGCGGAGGCGCTCGCGCCGCTCGCCCGCGAGCGCGTCGCCCGCACGTGCGCCGCGGTCGAGGCGCTCGGCGTCGCGGCCGGCTTCGACGACACGTTCGGCCGCCTCACGGGCGAGGCGCCCGCCGCGCGCGCGGCGCTCGGCGCGGCGTGGGTCGCCCTCACGGACGCGGCGTGGGGCGACTCGCTCGCGGAGCGGGCGCGGCGGAGGCTCGGACTCCCCGTGCGCGAGCTGCGGGGCGAGGACCTGCCGGCGGTGCTCGCGGCCGGCGACGATGCGGCCGCGGTCCGCGGGAGCGGGCTGGCCGCGATGGCGCGCACGCAGCTCGCGGCGATGGGGATCGACCCCGACGCCGGCGGCCGCGTGCGCGCGGGGCTGTTCGGCGCGCCGTACGGCGAGCCCGCGCGCGCCCTCGCGGTGCGCGTCCCGGGCGAGGTGTACGTGCTCACGCGGCCGAGTACCGCGCCGGACGCGGCGCGCGTCTACCTCGACGCGCTCGGGCAGGCGCTGCACCGCGCGCACGCCGACCCCGGGCTGCCGTTCGAGACGCGCTGGCAGGCGGGCGCGCTGGCCGCGCTGGCGAGCGGCGCGCTGGTCGCGACGCTGCTGCGCGAGCGCGGCTGGCTGCGCCGCTACGCCGGCCTGTCCGGGGCGGCGCTGGAGCGTGCGGCGCGTGCGGCCGCGTTCCGCGAGCTCGCGGCGGTGCGCGCCGCCGCGGCGCGTGCGGCCGTGTCCGCCGCGGCGTACGGCGACGAGGTCGCGTTAGGCGACGTCGACGCGGTCTACGTCGACCGGACGCGGGCCGCGCTCGGGGTCGCGCCCAACCCGGGCGAGGCGATGGCCGACGTCGACCCGCCGTTCGCGGTCGGCGACCGGTTGCGCGGGGCCTTGTTGGCCGGCGCGCTCGCGGCCGAACTGCGCGAGCGGTTCGACGAGGACTGGTGGCGCAACCCGCGCGCGGGGCGGTGGCTCGTGTCGGCGTGGTTCGGGCCAGGGCCGGCCTCGCGCCCGACGGTCGACCCGGGGCCGCTCGCGGCGGCACTGACGCGCGCGCTGGAGTAGGGCCGTGCTGCTCCCGTACGCGCAGTTCCGGATGCAAGACGCGGCGCTGACCGCGGCCCTCGCGGCGCCGGCCGTCGTCTCCGTGGTGGTCGACGCGGTCGTGCGGCGCGTCCGCCGCGCGCGCCCCGCGGCGCGCGAGCGCGACGCGGCGGCGCCGCGGACCGCGTCGCGACCCGCGGCGTAGACGCGCGTGTACGTCGGACACGTCGGGATCGCCCTCGGGCTGCGCGGGGCGCGGTCGGCCCCGCCGCTCTGGCTGCTGGTGGTCGCGTCGCAGCTCCCCGACTGGGGAGACGCCCTGCTCCAGCTCGCGAGCAACCGTACGGCCGACGCGGGGTGGAGTCCGCACGGCTTCCCGCTCGTCGGACTCGGCGCGCTTGGTGCGGGGCTGATCGGGGCCCGGATCACGCGCAGCTGGCGCGGCGGGGCACTTGCGGCGCTGGCGTGCGTGTCGCACTGGGCGGCGGACTACCTGACCGGCTACAAACCGACCTGGCCGGGCGGCCCGGTCGACGTGGGACTGGGGTGGTACGGGCACGCCACGCGTGACTTCCTCCTCGAGTCGGGCATCGCGTTCGCGGGCTGGGTCCTGTGGCGGCGCTCGCTGCCGGCGTTCGCGCCGGCCGGACCGACGCGTGGTCAGGTGTGGTGGGACGCGGGGCTCGCGTGGGGGATGTTGGGGGTGCTCTTCACGCTGCAGTTCGCGGTGGACGTGGTCATGTCGCACCACACGATGGGACTCCCATAGAGACGAAAGGCACGTGCGCGCGCGTCCCACGGTGCGCCGCGGCTCGCAACGGCGGGCCGTGGCCGTGTAGCTTTGGCGACGGCCCGCGGTCCCGCGCGCCCCGACCCGCCGCCCGCGCATGAATCACCAATACGGCCGCACGCTGCAGGACACCGTCACCACGCTCGCGCCGGCCGAGGTGCTGGCCGAGGCGAAACGCTTTTTCTCGACGCGCCCGGGCATCTACAACGCGTACCCGGAGAAGGAAGGCCCGACGTACGTCAGCATGCGCGGGCAGGGCGGGGAAGAGGTGATCGTCGGCGTGACGGCGGACCCGCGTGGCACGCGCGTCTCGGGGTCGAGTTACCTGTTCGACGCGCAGGTCGCGCGCTTCCTCGGCACGCTGCCGCCGGCACCCGAGGCCGCACCGGTCGAGGAGCTGCCGGCGACGGCGGACCCGGTCTCGCCGGACGCCGCGCCGCCCGGTGGGGCGAGCGTCGCGCCGCCCCCTGCGCCCGCGACGGCCGCGGCCGCGCGCGTCGGAGGGTCGCCGGCGTGAGCGACGTGACGCCGCTGGTCGCGCTCAGGCCCGACGGGTCCCTGGCCGCCGAGTCCGCGGGGGCGCCGGCGCACGGGCGCGCGGACGACCCGGCGGGGAGCGCGGTCCCGGCGGTCGCGCCCGGGCGTCCGCGGGACGACGACGACGCGTACACGCTGCCGCCGGCCGCGCGCCCGGTCGTCTCGGAGCTGCGCGCGCGCGCCGGGACGCTCGTCGTCGGGGCGGGCGACGCCGGCCCGCGCTGGACCGTCCGCGTCGAGGTGCCCGAGGTGTGGGACGTGGTGCGGCTCGACGCGTCGTCGGCGACGCCGGTGGCCGCGGTGAAGCGGGCCGCGTTAGGCGTGCTGCTGTCGGGGACGGCCGCCGTCGACGACTACGTCGTGAAGCTGAACGGGGCGGTCGTCCCCGACGAGCGCGCGTCGCTCGCGGCGGCCGGCGCGCTCGACGGCTCCATCTTCCTCGTCACACACCGGCGCCGGCGCGCCGTGCGGTGATCGACCGACGGATCGCGGGCCCGGACCCGTCGGCGGGTGCGGGCGCGGGGCCGCCGGACGCGCCGGGCGTCGCGTTCATCTCGAGCGCCGACTGCGGCCTGCACGACACCGGCTGGAACCACCCGGAGCACACGGGCCGTCTGCGCGCGGTGCTCCGCGCGGTCGGGCGCGACGTCGACCTGTTCACGCGCGTCGCGCACCGCGAGGCGCGCCACGCGACGCCGGACGAACTCGCGGTCGCGCACGACCCGGCGTACGTCGCGGGCGTGCGGACGCTGGCCGAGGCGGGGGGCGGGGCGCTCGACGCCGACACGCGGGTGAGCGCCGGGTCGTGGGCCGCGGCCGCCGCGGGCGCGGGCGGCGCGCTCGATGCGGTCGACCTCGCGTTCGCCCCGGACGGCGGCCCGCGGCGGAGCTTCGTCGCCGTGCGCCCGCCCGGGCACCACGCGCTCCGCGCGTCGGGGATGGGGTTCTGCCTGTTCGGCAACGCGGCGCTCGCCGCGCTCTACGCCCGCGCGCGCCACGGCGCCGGGCGCGTGCTGGTCGTCGACTGGGACGTGCACCACGGCAACGGTACGCAGGCGCTGGTCCAGCACGAGCCGGACGTGCGTTTCGTGAGCATGCACCAGTGGCCGTGGTACCCGGGGACGGGGGCGGCCGAGGACCGCGGGCCGCACGCGAGCGTGTGGAACGTGCCGCTCCCGCCCGGCCTCGCCCGCGCGCGCTACGTCGACGCGTTCACGCGCGCCGTCGACGCCGCCACGACCGGCTGGGCGCCCGACCTCGTCGTCGTCTCGGCCGGGTTCGACTCGCTCGCCGGCGACCCGTTAGGCGGCTTCACGCTCGAGATCGAGGACGCCGACGCGCTGACGCGGCAGACGCGCGCGCGGGCCGACGCGCTCGCGGGCGGGCGCCTCGTGAGCGTGCTCGAGGGCGGCTACGCGCCCGAGCGGCTCGGCGAGGCCGCGGCCGCGCACCTGCGGGCGCTGCTCTGAGCGCGCCGCGCCGGGGCGCCCGCCCGTGACGGACCCGCAGTCGGCCGCCCCCGCGCCGGCGGTCTTCCGCCTCGTCCAGGAGCTCGTCTTCGGGCGCTGGCGTTCGAGCGGCGAGGCGCTCTACCGCGAGGTGGCGAGCTTGTTAGGCGTCGAGCGCGGGCAGGAGGTGCTCGTCTCGGGGTGCGGCGATGGCACGAGCTGCGAGTGGCTCGCCCAGCGCACGGGCGCGGCGGTCTCGGGCGTGGACCCCGACGCCGACCGGATCGACGCGGCCGACGCGCGCGCGCGCGCCCGGGCCGAGCGCGGGGCGCCGCTTCCGCTCAGCTACCAGCAGGCGGCGCTCGACGACCTGCCGCACGAGACGGGCGTGTTCGACGCGGCCGTCGGCGAGCCGGTGCTCGCGGCCGCGGCGCACGCCGCGCGGGCGGTGGCCGAGCTGGTGCGCGTGACGAAGCCGCTCGGCGCGGTGGTGCTGCTGCAGCTGACGTGGAGCTCGGAGCTCTCGCCCGAGGCGCGCGGGCTGCTCGTCGAGCGGCTCGGCATGCGGCCGCGGCTGCTCGTCGAGTGGAAGCAGATG
Source organism: Gemmatimonadetes bacterium T265 (assembly GCA_019973575.1). NCBI lineage: Bacteria > Pseudomonadati > Gemmatimonadota > Gemmatimonadetes bacterium T265. The sequence continues at coordinate 171,921 of BPUI01000001.1, read as the reverse complement.
CTGCGCGACGCGGGCGTCGTCGACCTGCAGGTGCAGGACTGGACCGACGCGGGGGACGACGGCGCCGCGGCCGACGAGGCGCCGCAGCTCACCTGGCAGCAGAAGGCGCAGATCATGGCGCACGCGTGGCGGCGCTGGGGCTGGCGCGGGGCGCGCGAGGCGGTCGAGCGGGAGGAGATGCTCCTCCGCGAGCTGGCCCGCGAGCGCGCGCTCGGCTTCCAGGTCGTGCGCGGCGTGAAATGGCCGCACGCGCGCGGCGGCGAGCGCAAGCCGGCGCGCGGGGGCGAGGCGTGACGCCGCGCGCTCCGCACGCGCGCGTCTCGCACGCGCGCGAGCCCGAGACCGGTGTGCGCCTGTACGGCGTGCTGTCCGCCGGGCACGGCGACCCGGCGCCGAACCACGGCGCGGGCGAAAGCGTGCGGCGCGGCGCGGGGCGGCGGATCGGCACGCCAGCCGGCCTCGCGGCCGTCGAGCTGCTGCGCGTGCGTGACCTCGTCGCCGCGGTCGCGCCGGCGCCGTTCGTCGAGGCGGCGCCGAGCGCGGCGGACCTCGAGGCGACGCACACCGTCGTCGCGACGCTCTTTGCGGAGCGCGCGATTCTGCCCGCGCCGGCGGGGACGCTCTTCCGCTCGCGCGCGGCGGTCGCCGCCTGGCTCGAACTGCACGCGGGCGCGCTGGCCGAGGCGCTGCGCTACGTCGAGGACCGGGTGGAGGCGCGGGTGCACGCGGAGCGCGCCGTGGCGCCGGCCCTGCCGGGCGCGCCCGCGGCCGCGCCGCTCACCGAAGTGCTGCGCGCGCTCCGGCGCGAGGCGGTCGCCCTTCTCGTGCTGCGCGACGAGGAGCGCGAGGCGGCGCCGGCAACCGCCCCACCCGGCGCCCCGGAGGCCGACGTGGGGGAGGCGGCCGCCGAGCCGGCCGCGCGGGCCGCGTTCCTCGTCGAGCGCGCGCACTGGGGCGTGTTCGCGGGCGCGGTCGCGCGCGAGCAGGACGCGCGCCCCGACCTCCGGCTCGCGCTCACGGGCCCGTGGCCGCCGTACGACTTCGTGCGGCTCGAACTCGGCGCCTAACACCGCGACCGGCGCCCCGTGTTCTGCCCCGACTGCGGCACCTGGAACCGCGCGGCCTCGCCGCGCTGCGTGCGCTGCGGCGCACTCCTCCCCGAGCTGCCGCCCCCCGCCGCGGCCGAGCCGCCGGACCCCGACCTCGCCGCGCTGCGCCGCGCTGCGGGCGGCCGCTACGCCGTCGAGGGGCGGCTCGGCGGCGGGGGGATGGCGACCGTGTACCGCGCGCGCCACGCCCTGCTCGACACGCCGCTCGCGCTCAAGGTGCTCCACCCGCACCTCGCGCGCGACCCGGAGATGCGCACCCGCTTCCGCCGCGAGGCCGAGTCGGCGGCGCGGCTGCAGCACCCGCACGTCTGCCCGATCCTCGACTACGCGACCGCGGGCGGCGAGGGGGGCGCGGTCGAGTTCCTCGTCATGCCCTACTTCGGCGGCGGCTCGCTCGCCGACGCGACGGCGCGCGGGCGGCGGCTGAGCCCCGAGCAGGCGGCGGCCGCCGCGGCGCAGGCCGCGCGCGGGCTCGACTACGCGCACCGCCGCGGCGTCGTGCACCGCGACGTGAAGCCCGACAACGTGCTGTTCGACGAGGACGGGTACGCGGTCGTGACCGACTTCGGGATCGCGAGCGCGCGCTTCCACGCGCGGATGACCGCGACCGGGCGCGCGATGGGCACGCCGCACTACATGAGCCCCGAGCAGGCGATGGGGCGCGTGCTCGACGGGCGGAGCGACGTCTACGCGTTAGGCGTGGTGCTGTACGAGGCGCTCGCCGGCGCGCCGCCGTTCGACGCGCCCGACCCGTACCAGGTCGGCTACAAGCACGTGCACGAGGCGCCGGTGCCGGTCGAGGCCGCGGCGCCCGACGTACCGCCCGCGCTCGCCGCGATCATCATGCGCACGCTCGCCAAGAGCGCCGACGACCGCTACCAACGCGCCGGCGACCTCGCGGACGCGCTCGTCGGCTTCCTCGTCGAACGCGGCGCGCCGGAGCTGCGCCTCGCGTGGCGGCCGCGGCGCCCGACCAACCCGGCTGCGCCGTGAGCACGCCCGCACTCTCCATCACCCACACGTTCGCCCCCGTGCGCACCGCGCTGCCGTTCGTCATCGCGCGCGGCGGGGCGAGCGAGTACCCGACGGTCACCGTCCGCGTGCGCGACGCGCGCGACGGGGCCGAGGGGTGGGGCGAGGCGGCGCCGAGCCGGTTCTACGGCGAGACACCGGAGAGCGTGGCCGGCGCGCTGCCGCGGCTCGAACGGGCGCTCGACGGGTGCGACCCGTGGCACCTGGACGACGCCGAGCAGCGCATGCGCGCCGCCCTGCGCCAGAACGGGGCGGCGCGGACCGCCGTGTCGGTCGCGCTGCACGACCTCGCGGCGAAGCGGCTCGGCGTGCCGCTCTACCGGATGCTCGGACTCGACCCGGCGCGCGCGCCCGCCTCGAGCTTCACGATCGGACTCGCGGCCGACGATGCGGAGCTCGAGCGCCGCCTAACGCAGGCGGCAACGTACCCGGTCCTGAAGGTGAAGCTCGGGAACGCGGCCGGCCCGGAGCGCGACGCGGCGACGATGCGCCGCGTGCGCGCGCTCGAGCCGGACAAGGTGCTGCGCGTCGACGCGAACGCGGCGTGGTCGCCGAAGACGGCCGTGCGCATGAGCGCGCTCCTCGCCGACCTCGGCGTCGAGTTCCTCGAGCAGCCCGTCCCGGCGGGCGACGTCGACGGGCTCCGCTTCGTGCGCGAGCGCGGCGCACTCCCGGTGGTCGCGGACGAGTCGTGCGTCGACGCGGCGGACGTCGCGCGACTCGCCGCGGCGGGCGCGGTCGACGGAATCAATCTCAAGCTCGCGAAGTGCGGCGGCCTACGCGAGGCGGTGGCGATGATCGCGACGGCGCGGGCGCACGGGCTGCTCGTGATGTGCGGCTGCATGATCGAGACGTCGCTCGGGATCACCGCGGCCGCACACCTCGCGCCGTTGCTCGACGCCGCGGACCTCGACGGCGCGGCGCTCCTGGCCCACGACCCGTACGTGGGCGCGACGATCGACGGCGGCGTCGTGCGCCTCCCCGACGCGCCGGGGCTCGGCGTGCGGGCGCGCTGACCGCGCGCGGGCACCGGCCCCGAGCGTAGAGCGTTCGACCGGGATGATCGTCGTTCGCATCGTCGTGGCCGTCGCCGGCCTGCTGCTCGTCGCGGCCATTCTCCGGTCCGCGGTGCGCACGTTCGTGCTGCCCCGGAGCGCGCGCGACCCGGTCGCGCGCGTCGTGTTCCAGATTGTCCGCGTCATCTTCGACGTACGCCTGCGGTGGACGCGCGAGTTCGCGCAGCGCGACCGGGTGATGGCGCTCTTCGCTCCGGTCGCGACGCTCAGCCTCGTGGTCGCGTGGGGGATGCTGATCGGCGTCGGCTACGCGGGCGTCTTCTGGGCGCTCGGAATGTCGATCGGGCGTGCGTTCGTCGAGAGCGGCTCGTCGCTGTTGACGCTCGGCTTCGAGAAGCCGGACGGCTGGGGGGCGATCCTCGCCGCGTTCACCGAGGCCGGGATCGGGCTCACGCTCGTCGCGCTCCTCGTCTCGTACCTGCCGGCGATGTATTCGGCGTTCTCGCGCCGCGAGGCGGCGGTCACGCTGCTCGAGATCCGCGCGGGGTCGCCGCCGAGCGCGGGCGAACTGCTCGTGCGCGTGCACGAGATCGGCGGCTTCGACGGGCTCGACGCGTACTGGGCGGACTGGCAGCAATGGTTCGTCGAGCTGGAAGAGAGCCACACGTCGCTCGCGGCGCTCATTTTTTTCCGCTCGCCGCAGCCGCAGCGGTCGTGGGTGACGGCGGCCGGCGCGGTGCTCGACTCCGTGGCGCTCATCGGCGCCGTACTGCGGCGGGGCGCGTCGGCGCAGGAGCGCATGACCCTGCGCGCGGGGGTCTTCGCCCTCCGCCGGATCGCGGACTTCTTCGAGATCCCCTACGAGGAGCACCCCGACCCCGCGGGGCCGATCAGCGTCCGCCGTCCGGAGTTCGACGCGGTGTACGAGCGGCTGCAGCACGAGGGGCTCGAAGTCGGCGTGGACCCCGAGCAGGCGTGGGCGGACTTCGTCGCCGCGCGCGTCCAGTATGACGAGGTGCTGCTCGCGCTCGCGACGCTGACGATGGCGCCCGAGGCGCCGTGGTCGTCGGACCGCGCGCTCCGCCCGGAGCACGGCGACCCGATGGACGCGAGCAACAAGACGCGGGGCTCGCGGCTCGGCGCGTGGCGCGAAGGCGTCGTGCGCGGGTCGACGCCGCCGCGCGCGCGCCCACGCGTGGCCGACCCGACGGCGCTCGGCGACGGCAAGCCGGACGATGACCCGCACGACGACGCGCAGGGCCCCGTGCAGCGCGAGGGCACGAAGCCGAACCGATAATCCGCGGCCGGGCGACCGCTCGGGCCGGGCCGGGCCGGGCGCCGGGGGAACGGTTAACGTTCGACGTTACCGACCTTGTCCGCATGACGCCGTCCCCCGCCACCCGCGGCGCGCCGCCCGCCGGCGCGCTACCCGCCGGAGCGCTAGCCGCCGGCGCGCCAGTCCGCACGCCGACGGCGGCGCGCGCGCCGGCGCGGGATCCGGCGCTGGCCGAGGTCGCGCTGCCGCTGCCGCTCTTCCGCACGTGGACGTATGCGGTGCCTCCCGACCTTCGCCACGACCTCGTGCCGGGGCAGCGCGTCGTCGTCCCGCTGCGCACGGGGAAGGAGGTCGGCATCTACCTCGGCCCGGGCGACCCGGCGACCCTCGTCGGCCGCGGCGGGCGCGCGGTCGTGCCGAAGCCGCTCGCCGACGTGCCGGACGCGGAGCCCGCGGTCACGCCGGCCGTGCTCGACCTCTGCCGCTGGGTCGCCGGCTACTACGCCGTTCCATTAGGCGTCGCGCTGCGCTCGGCGCTCCCGGCGCTGCTCACGGGTGCGGCGCACCCGGAGCCGGCGGCGCGCACGCGGCGCGTCGTGACGCTCTCGCGCCGGGTCGACTCGCTCCTGCACCGCGACCGCGTGTTCGCCCGCGCGCCGCAGCAGCGCGCGCTCTACGAGTTGCTGGAAAGCGTGGGCGGGCGCGCGGGGGTCGCGCACCTGCTCGAGCACCTGAGATTTTCGCCGTCGGTGCTCAAGGGGCTCGTCGCGCGCGGGTTCGCCGCGGTCGCCGACGAGGCGGTCGACCGCGACCCGTTCGCCGCGCGCACCGCGGCGGCACGCGCGCACCACACGCCGAGCGCGGCCCAAGCGGCGGCCGTCGCCGCGATGGCCGCGGGCGCGCCGGGCGAGACGTTCCTGCTCCACGGCGTGACCGGGAGTGGGAAGACGCTCGTCTACATCGAGCTGCTCGAACACGTGGTGCGCGAGCGGGGCAAGACGGCGATCGTGCTCGTGCCCGAGATCGCGCTCACGCCGCAGACGGTCGACCGCTTCCGCGCAGCGTTCGGCGACACAGTCGCGGTGCTGCACTCGGCGCTCTCGGACGGCGAGCGCTACGACGCGTGGCGCGCGCTCCGCCGCGGCGACAAGCGCATCGCGGTCGGCGCGCGCTCGGCGGTGTTCGCGCCGCTCGACGACCTCGGCGCGGTGGTCGTCGACGAGGAGCACGAGGCGAGCTACAAGCAGGGCGAGAGCCCGCGCTACCACGCGCGCGAGGTCGCGGTCGTGCGCGCGCGGATGGCCGGCGCGGTCGTCGTGTTAGGCACGGCGACGCCGAGCCTGGAGAGCTGGGAGAACGCGCGGCGGGGCAAGTACCGGCTGCTCACGCTCCCCGACCGCGCGGGCGGCGCGCGGCTGCCCCGGGTGGCCGTGGTCGACCTGCGGGCGGAGGCGAAGGCGCAGGCCGCGGGGCGCGCGCTCGCCCCGGCGGATCCGCTCGCCGGTGTCATTTCCATGCCGCTCGCGACGGCCCTCGACGCGCGGCTCGAGCGCGGCGAGCAGAGCATCCTCCTCCTCAACCGCCGCGGCTACTCCGCGTTCGTGCAGTGCAAGGAGTGCGGCGACGTCGCGACCTGCCCGGACTGCAGCATCTCGCTCACCTACCACCGCGCCCCCGAGCGCCTGGTCTGTCACTACTGCCAGCACCACGAGCCGCCGCGCGAGCGCTGCGCGCGCTGCCGCGGCGCCACGCTCCGCCAGCGCGGGCTCGGCACGCAGCAGGTCGAGCGGCTGCTCGCCGAGCGGTGGCCCGCGGCGCGCGTCGCGCGCATGGACGTCGACACGACGAGCGGGAAGTGGGCGCACGCCGAGATCCTCGACCGGGTGGGGCGGGGCGAGGTGGACGTGCTGTTAGGCACGCAGATGATCGCGAAGGGGCTCGACTTCCCGAACGTCACGCTGGTCGGCGTGATCGACGCCGACACGGGGATCAACCTCCCCGACTTCCGCGCCTCGGAGCGCTGCTTCCAGCTGCTGAGCCAGGTCGCCGGGCGCGCGGGGCGCGGCCCGAAGGGGGGTGAGGTGCTGATCCAGACGCGCGTGCCCGACCACCACGCGGTGCGCTGCGCGCTCGCGCACGACTACGCGGGCTTCGTGCGCGAGGAGTTAGGCGGCCGGCGCGACCCGCCCTACCCGCCGACCGTGCGGCTCGCGAACGTCGTCGTGAGCGGGACGGCGGAGAAGCCGGTCGCCGCGTGCGCGGACCAGGCCGCCGACTGGCTGCGCGCGCTCGCGGCGCGGTTCGGCGGCGACGCGGCGGGCCGTGTCGCCGTCGTCGGGCCGGCCCCGTGTCCGGTGGAGCGCATCAAGCAGCGGTGGCGGTGGCACTTCCTCGTGCGCACCCCGGACGCGGGGGCGATGACGCGCGCGCTGCGGTACTTCGCCGCGCGCTTCGACGTGCCGAAGCGGGACGGGCTGCGGGTCGCGGTCGACCGGGATCCGGTGTCGCTGATGTAGCGGACGAGACCGATGCCCGGTCGTTCGCGTCCCGCCGACGTACACTCAGGCGTGCGCGGGCACCTGTCCGGCCGCTCCCTCGAACGCCGGCCGCAGCACCTCACGCGCCCACGCGCCGAACTCGGTGGGTGTGGTGGTCTCGGCGGTACGCGGCTCGCCCGGGTGTTCGTAGCGGCTCGCGGCGAAACCCGTGACCATCTCGCCGTAGTTCTCCACCACGCTCGGGCTCATCCCGAAGCCCGCCATCGCCTGCTTGATCGCCTCGACGGGCACCTGCGTGTAGCGCACCGGGCGGCCGAGTGCCTGGCCGATGAGCTCGGCCTGCTCGTCGCTCGAGAGGTCGCGGGGGCCGTGGATCCCCACCGTGCGCTGCCCGGTCCACGACCCGTCGAGGAGCCAGCGCGCGGCGACGTCGCCGATGTCGCGGGTGGCCACCTGCGGGAACGCCAGGTCGCCGTCGCCGACGCCGAACGTCTGCCCGGTGCCGGCGACCGTGCCTAATGCCGCGAGCGTGTTCTCGAAGAAGTAGCCAGGGCGGAGGATCACGAGGTCCGGGATCGCGGGGCGCAGGATTCCTTCGACCTCGCCGGCCCCGGAGACGGGGCCCAGGTTCGGCAGGTGGGCGCCGATCGAGGAGACGAAGACCGCGCGGCGCAGTCCGGCCTGCCGGGCGGCCTCGGCCATCGTGCGACCGACGTTCCGGATGAACGCGCGCCAGTCCGCGGCCTGCATGTTGGGCGGCACGAGCAGGAAGGCCGCGTCGGCGCCGCGCATCGCGTCGGCGAGCGCGGCCGCGTCCTCGAGCGTGCCGGTGCGGGCGTCGACGCGGTCGCGCACCGCAGGGTCGAGGCGCGCGGGGTCGCGGAGGAACACGCGGACAGTCGCGCCCGCGTCGAGCAACTGCGTGACGATGCGTGAGCCGATATGGCCGGTCGGGGTGGTGACGAGGATGGTCGGCATGATCAGGACGTGTTGGAGGGTGGCACGGCGCGCCCCGCGCGCCCGAACTGAGCGCAAGCTAGGTTGCCGTCGTGGGACGGTCTGTGCTGAACCGTCGCCAATTCTTGTGCGAGCGTCCCAACTCAGCTGCCGATGCCCGTGGACGTGCTCTCCTCCGTGCTCCACGACCTGCGGGTCGAAGGGAGCGTGTACTGCCGGTTCGAGGCGCGCGGGGCGTGGGCGGTGCGCTACCCGCGGCGCGTGGAAGGGGCGGCGTTCCACGTCGTTACCGAGGGGACGTGCGAGCTGCGGCTCGACGCCACGGACGGCGCGGACGAGGAGGTCCACGCGCTCTCCGCAAACGACTTCGCCATCGTCCCGCACGGCCGCGCCCACGTGCTCGGCGCGCCGCCCGGGCCCTCGGGCGCCCGCGGCTGCCGGCCGGTGGGCGTGGACGAGGTGGTCGCGGGCGCGGGCGGCGGCCGCCCGGTTGCGTTAGGTAGCGGTCGTGCGGGCGAGGACCCGGTCGCGGCGGGCTACGTCTGCGGGAGCTTCCGCTTCGCGGGTCGCCGACCGCACCCGGCGATCGCCGCGCTCCCCGAGGTGCTGGTCGTGCGCGGCACGCCGGGGCGCGCGGACGGCGGCCCACTCGGCCCGTGGCTCCCCACCCACCTCGCGGCCGTGGCGTGTGAGGCGGCATCGGGGCGGCCGGGCGCCGACGTGGTGCTGGCGCGTCTGAGCGACGTGCTCTTCGTGCACGCGATCCGCGCGCACCTGGCCGACGCACCGGCCGGCGCGGGTGGCTGGGTCGGCGCGCTCCGCGACCCGGCGGTCGCGCGCGCGCTCGCGCTCCTCCACGCGCACCCCGAGCGGGACTGGACCGTGGCCGGGCTCGCGCGCGAGGTGGCGATGTCGCGGTCGCGCTTCGCGGCGCGGTTCGCCGCGCTCGTCGGCCGGCCGCCGTTGGGCTACCTCGCCGACTGGCGGATGCACCGCGCCGAGGGGTGGCTCGCGGACGAGGGCGCGACGGTGGGCGAGGTCGCCGCGCGGCTCGGCTACCGCTCGGAGGCGGCGTTCAGCCACGCGTTCCGCCGCCGCGTGGGGGCGTCGCCGGGCGCGGTGCGGCGGCGGGTCGTCCGGCGCACCGCGCCGTCGTCGGGCCCGTTGTCGGGCGCGGCCGGTCGCGGCACCTTTCCGTGATGCCCGTCGCGACCCCCCCGCCCCCGGCCCGCGCGCCCGACCCGCTCGCCGCGCGGACCGCGGCCGACGTGCGCGAGCGGTTCCTGCGCGACGCCCTCGCGCGGGTCCCGGCGGATCGCGTGGTCGAGGCGCACGTGTTCGCGCCGATGCGGCAGGGCGGGGTGGAGAGTGGGGTCGCGGTGCTCGCGGCGACGCCCGCTGCGGCGGCCGAAGATGCGACTGAGGCGCCCGCGCACCGCGGCCGGCACACGGTCTACGTCGCGCGCTACCGCCTCGCGCTCAAGGGCCCGGAGCGCGGCCGCTGGGACGTCGCCGTGCGCGAGGAGGCCGACGCGCCGCTCCTCACGGTGGACGCCGTGGTGCGGGGCGTGGGCCGCCGCGCGAACGACGCGGCCGACGCGGTGCGCCTCGACGCGGCGGCGCTGCGCGGGCTCGCGGCGCCGCCCGGGCCGCCCGACCTGCTCGCCGGGCCGCCGGCCTCTCGTTAGGCCGCCGTGCCCGCCCCCACGGTCGGCCTCGCCGTCGCCTTCGGCGCGGGGCTGCTCAGCTTCCTGTCTCCGTGCGTGCTCCCGCTCGTGCCGAGCTACGTCACGTTCATCACGGGGCTCACGCTCGACGACCTCGGGCGCTCGCGCCGCGCGGCCCTGCTGCACGCGCTGCTCTTCGTCGCCGGGTTCTCGCTGATCTTCGTCGCGCTCGGCGCGGGGGCGACGACGTTAGGCCGGCTCCTCGCCGCCTACCGCGACGTGATCGCCCGCGCGGGCGGCGTGCTCGTCGTGCTGCTCGGGCTGTTCCTGCTCGGCGCGTTCACGCCGGGGGCGCTCCTCCGCGAGCGGCGCGTGCACCTCGCCGACAAGCCGGCCGGCTACTTCGGCACGCTCCTCGTCGGCGTCGCGTTCGGCGCGGGGTGGACGCCGTGCATCGGGCCGGTGCTCGGCGCGGTGCTGACGTACAACCTCGCGTCCCCGGACCTCGGGAGGGGGGTGCTGCTGCTCGCGGCCTACTCGCTCGGGCTCGCGATTCCGTTCGTGCTCGCGGCGGTGGCGCTCGAGCGATTCCTCGCGCTCTTCGGCCGGATGAGGGCGAGGCTCGGGCTCGTGACGCGGCTCTCGGGGGCGCTGCTCGTCGTCGTCGGCGTGTTGATGCTGACGGGGACGGTCGCGCGGATCGGGGTGGTGGTGCAGGGGTGGACCCCCGAGGCGGTCAGGACACGGTTATAGCGGCGGGTCGTCGCGGGTAGTTCGGGGCGGGGAGAGCGACGGGTAGGGCGTGGGTGGGCGGGCGTACCAGGTGGGCGCTCGTGGGGAGGTCGTTGGGGCGGTTCCGGACCGGGCGGGGCAGAGGACTGGGGCGGAGCCACGGGACGGGACGAGCGGCTGACGCCACGACGGGGATAGGGCCGGTCCTCGGCCGTGCCCGACCCGGCCGCCGCTGTCGCCCCGCGTCACGGGCGCCGTAGGTCTTGCCCCGCCCTTCCTAGCCCTATAAAAAGCGCGACGAAAACGGCGTTACGGTGCGACTCCCGCGGCCTGCAGCGCCCCCAACAGCGCGATCCTCCTCACCGGCTTGACGAGCACCGCCACGCACCCCGCCTCCCGGCACCGCGCGACGGTCTCGGGGTCGTCGTGCCCCGTCAGCGCCAACGTGGGCGGGGCCCGCACACCGGCCTCTTCCGCCCCGCCAAGGACCTCAAGCCCGTCGCCGTCCGGCAAGGTGAGGTCGAGGAGCATCGCGTCGTACCGCTCGTTCCGCAGCGCCGTGATCGCGTCCGCGACCGTCGTCGCGCCGCCGGTCGCGTAGCCGCTCGCCTCGAGGAGCACGCCTAACGCGTCCGCGACGAGCGCGCTGTCGTCGACGATCAGCACCGTCGGCCGGCGCGCCGTCACGGCGCCGGCGGCGGAGCGGCCGCGGGCGTCGCGGGGGGCTGCGGGATCGTGAAGTGGAAGCGCGCGCCCTCCCCGAGCGCGCTCTCGACCCAGATCCGCCCGCCGTGCAGCTCGACGAGGTTGCGCGCGATCGCGAGCCCGAGCCCCGTGCCGTGGTGCCGCCGCGAGGTCGACGCGTCCACCTGCGCGAACTCGCGGAAGACGAGTTCGTGGTGCTCCGGCGCGATGCCGATCCCCGTGTCCGCGACCTCGACGTGCAGCGCGCGCGCGTCCCCCTCGCCCTCGACCGCCGCGCGCACCCACACGCGCCCGCCGCCGGCGAGCCCGGTGAAGTGCACCGCGTTGCCGAAGAGGTTGTTGAGCACGTGCGAGAGCTTCTCCCGGTCCGCCGTGACCGGCGGCAGGTCGGGCGCGAGTTCGGCCGCCGCCACGACGTGCTTCCGTTCGGCCACCGGCGCGTTGAGCGCGAGCAGCTGGTCGACCACCGGTGCGAACGCGAACGTCGTCGGCGCGAGGGCGAGTTGGTCCGCCGCGCCGCGCGCGTAGGTGAGGATGTCGCCGACCATCGCCAGCAGCTGACGGCCGCCCTTGATGATCCCGTTCACGCTCGCGTGCTGCCGCTCGGTGAGCTCTCCGAGCATCCCGTCGCCGAGGATCTCGGCGTGTGTGATGATCGCGGTGAGCGGCGTGCGGAGGTCGTGCGAGATGTTGGCGAGGAACTGCGTCTTGAGCCGGTCGCGCGCCTGCAGCTCCGCGATCAGGCGCGTGGCCTCGCCGGTCTGCGCCTCGAGTGCCCCGAGCCGCACCTCGAGCAGGTCGGCGTCCGAACCGGCGCCCGCGTCCGGTCCGCCGTGCGGGGTGAGCGGCGCGTGAGGCGCGGGGGCGAGGGATCGCAGCATGTCGCTAACCTACGCCCCGGCCCCCGCGCCGGCCACGGCGCGCGCGGGGGCACTGTCGCCGTCCGCCGCCGGCGCGGCCGGATCGTTACGCGCGCCGTCCGTCGGCGCCTCGTCCACCTCGGCCTCGAGCTGCTGACGACGCGCGAGCGCCGCGTAGCGCCCGCCGCGCGCGAGCAGCTCGTCGTGCGTGCCCTGCTCGACGACGCGCCCCTCGTCGAGAACGAGGATCCACGCCGCGTCGCGCACCGCACTCACGCGGTGCGTCGTGATGAGCGTCGTACGCCCCGCGAGCGCGGTGCGCAACCCGCGCAGGATCGCCGCCTCGGTCTGCGTGTCGACCGCGGAGAGCGCGTCGTCGAGCAGCACGACGGCGGGGCGGCGCGCGAGCGCGCGGGCGATCGCGGCTCGCTGCTTCTGCCCGCCCGACAGGTTCACGCCGCGCTCGCCGAGGAGCGTCTCGAAGCCGCCCGGGAAGTCGACCACCGTCGTCGTCAGGTCGGCGATGTCGGCCGCCCAGACGACGAGGTCGTGCGCGGTCGGCTCGGCCGCGCCGGCCGTCGCCTCCTCGAGACGCGGGGCCACGCCGCCCTCGTTAGGCGCGGCCGGCGGCGCGGCGGTCGCGCCGTCGGTCGCCGCGTCGGTGCCGTAGCGGATGTTGGCCCCGATCGTTTCGGAGAAGAGCAGGCTCTCCTGCGGCACGGCGCCGATCTCGCGCCGGAGGGCGTCGAGCGAGAGCTTCCGGATCGGCACGCCGTCGAGCAGGATCTCGCCCTCCTGCGGGTCGTACAGGCGCGGGACGAGGTCGAGCAGGGTGCTCTTGCCGCTGCCGACCGGGCCGACGATGCCGAACGTCGCGCCCGCGGGCACCGAGAACGAGACGTCGCGGAGGACCCAGCGGACCGGGTCGGTCGCGTCGGCGGCGCGCGGGTAGTGGAACGAGACGCCGCGGAACTCCAGCGCGCGCCCCGCCGCCGCGGCCGGGAGCGCGCGCGGACGCGCCGGCGCGGCGAGCGCGGGCCGCGCGTCGAGCAGCTCGTTGATGCGCGCCATGCTCGCCGCGCCGCGCTGGAAGAGGTTCGTCGTCCAGCCGAGCGCGATGAGCGGCCAGGTCAGCATCGCCAGATAGAGCCCGAACGCGACGAAGGAGCCGACCGAGATCGTCCCCCGCAGCACGAGCGTGCCGCCGACGCCGAGCACGACCGCCGCGCCCGCGCCGGCGAGCAGGCCGAATGCCGGGTTCATGATGCCGTTGAGGCGTGCGAGCGCGACGTTCCGCCGCGCGTACTCCGCGTTGTCGCGGTCGAAGCGCTCCCCCTCGGCGCGCTCCTGCCGGTAGGCGCGGACGACGCGCGTGCCCGCCAGGTTCTCCTGCACGCGCGTCGTGAGCGCGCCGAAGTGCTCCTGCACGGCCTCGAAGCGGTCGTGCACGAGCCGCCCGAGCCGGACCATCACGAACGGCAGCCCGACCATCGGCAGCAGCGCGAGCCCGGTGAGGCGCGCGTCGATGCGCAGCATGAAGTAGAGCGAGAACCCGGCGCCCGCGACGGTGTTGACGAGGTACATGATCGCCGGGCCCGCGGCCATGCGCACCGCACTCAGGTCGTTCGTCAGGCGGGCCATCAGCTCGCCCGTACGCCAGCGCGCGGCCGTGCCGGCGTCGAGCGTGAGCAGGTGCGTGAACACCGCGTCGCGGAGGTCGGTCTCGACGAGGCGGCTCACCCCGTTCAGGATCTCGCGCATCCCGTAGCGGATCGCGCCGCCCACGAGCGCCGCGGCGAGCATCCCCCCAACCAGGAGCCACGTGCGGCTCGGCGGCGCGCCAGACCCCAGGCCGTCGATTGCCACCCGGAGGATCCACGGGATGACGCTGCCGAACCCGGCGCCGACCACGACGAGCACCAAGCCCCACGTGAGGCGCCCGAAATACGGGCGGAGAAAGGGCACCAGCCGGCGGAGCGTGACCGCGGCTGGCACCCGCTTTGCGCGCACGTCGGCCGCGTTCGTCATCGGGCGGTCGCGCTCTGTGAAGACGCCGGCACGGCGGTCGGCACCCGCCGGCGCGCGGCGGGTACTCCGACGTGGGGCGCAGCGGGTGCGCCCCGGTCGTGCGTGTCCTCCAGGACGCGCGCCTGACGTCGCCGCCACCTTCCACCACCCAGGATCTGCCCCATGTCGCAATATACCTCCCGCCGGTTCGCCCTCCGCGGCGCCGCGCTCGCCGCGACGGCCGGCGCGTTCGCCCTCGGGGCGTGCAGTAGCGGCGACAAGGGTCGCCAGAACGACGCGGCGCTCAACCAGGACACGGCGCTCGCGCGCGACCTCTCGCTCGCCAACCAGCAGCCCGCGGCGCAGCCGCAGCTCCAGGACGTGCCGGCCACGCCGCCCCCCGCGACCGCCGCGCCCGCCCCTGCCCCCGCGCCGGCACCCCGCCGAGAGGTGATCCGCGAGGTGATCCGCGAGCGCCCGGCGCGCACCGCGTCCAGCTCGTCGGCCCCGCGGCGCACCAACCCCGCCGCCGCGCCCGACTCGGCCGCGGGCACGCGTCCCGCGCCGAACAACGCCGAGCGCGGCGGCGTCGGCACGATCCCCGCCGGGACGACGCTGCTCCTCGCGTCCAACCGCAGCGTGTGTACGAACAACACGAGCGTCGGCGACCACTTCACGGCCTCCGTGTCGGACGCCGTGTCGGGGAGCAACGGCGCGACGATCCCCGCCGGCGCGACGGCGAACGTCGAGGTGACGAGCGTCAGTGGCAGCGGCAGCGCGAACGACGCGATAAACCTCGGCCTCCGCGTCGTGTCGCTCAGCTACGGCGGCCACACGTACGCGGTCTCGGCGACGACCGAAAGCGCCGACGTCACGCGCGTTAAGAACGGCGGCGCGAGCAAGGACCCGCAAAAGGTCATCGGCGGCGCGGTCGCGGGCGCGATCCTCGGCCGCATCATCGGCGGCGGCGCGAAGGGCACAATCATCGGCGCCGCGGCGGGGACGGCGGCGGGCGCGGGCGTCGCGTCCGCGACGGCGCGCTACGAGGGCTGCCTGAACAGCGGCGCCTCGATGCACGTGCGGCTCACCGACGGGGTGCAGGTCCGGCTCGCGCGCGCGGGCGGGACGACCGACCCGGGGATCTGAGCGGGCGACGGGCGGAGAACGCGTTAGGCGCCTCGTCGTCCCGGAAAATCACACACACCGTCGTCCCAAGGAACGACAACAAAGGCGGTTCGGCGCTCTCCGTTCGTCTCGTTAGGACTCCCCTTCGTCCCTTCAATACCCCACCGCCGCCCCGGTCGCGCGCGGCTCGCTCACCCCCGCCCAGCCGCCCGGCACGCGCATTACCGCGTTCACGTTCACCATGCGCCGCTGCGCGCGCACGCCGTGGCCCATCGCGCGCAGCGAGTCCACGGCCGCGTCCGTGAGCCCGCCCGCTTCGTAGACGAGCGTGTCGGGCAGCGCCTGGTGGTGCAGCCGCGGCGCGCGCATCGCGTCCGCGAGCGACATGCGGTGGTCGAGCACGTCGACGATCACCTGCGTCGTCCCGGAGATGATCGTCGGCCCGCCCGCCGCGCCGACGACGAGCAGCGTGCGGCCCGCGCGGTCGAGCACCACGCTCGGCGTCATCGACGAGAGCGGCCGCTTGCCCGGCTGGACGGCGTTCTGCTCGCCCTCGATCAGGCCGAACGCGTTCGGCTTGCCCGGCGCGGCCGCGAGGTCGTCCATCTCGTCGTTGAGAAAGAACCCCGCGCCGCGCACGTACACGCCCGAGCCGTAGCCGAGGTTGAGCGTCGTCGTCGTGCTGACGGCGTTGCCCGCGCGGTCGACCACCGCGTAGTGCGTGGTGTGCGTGCGGTCGGGAAGCGTCGACACGCTCGTCGTCGGCGTCGCGCGCGCGGGGTCGATCGTCGCGGCGAGGCGGCGCGCGTAGGCCTTGCTCGTCAGCTCCGCGACCGGCGGCTTACAGAACGTCGGATCGCAGAGCTTGCTGTTCCGGTCGACGAACGCGCGGCGCTCGGCCTCCGCGATGAGGTGCGCGTACGCCGCGCCGCCGAACGTCGGGAGCGTGTCGCCCCGCTCGTGCGTGTACGCTTCGAGCATGTGAAGAATCTCGAACGACGTCGTGCCGCCGCTCGACACCGGCGGCATGCCTAACACCGTGTAGCCGCGGTAGGTCGTGCGGAGCGGCGCGCGCCAGATCGGGCGGTAGTTGGCGAGGTCGACGGGGGTGACCAGGCCGCCGTTGCGCCGCATGTCCTCGCCCAGCAGGGCGGCCGTCTCGCCGCGGTAGAAGCCGGCCGCGCCGCCGCGCGCGATGCGCCGCAGCGTGCGCGCGAGCTCCGGCTGGCGCAGGAGGGTGCCGACCGCGATCGGGCGTCCGCCGGGCATGAACGGCGAGCCCGCGGCGTACCGCGCGAGCTTGGTGCTGTCGCTCGCCAGCGACCGCCACATCGCGCTGTCCACTGGGAAGCCGCGTTCGGCCAGCCGGATCGCCGGCGCCATCACCGCCGCGAGCGGCAGCCGCCCGTAGCGCCGGACCGCGGCCGTGAGCCCCGCGACCGAACCCGGCACCCCGACCGCGAGATACCCGACGCGACTCTTGTCCGTCGGCGCGCCGGTCGAGTCGAGATACATGTCGTGCGTCGCGGCTGCAGGCGCCGTCTCGCGGAAGTCCAGCGCCGCGGAGCGCCCGTCGGCGAAGTGAATGACCGTGAATCCTCCACCGCCGATGTTCCCCGCGACGGGGTAAGCGACCGCGAGCGCGAACCCCGTCGCGACCGCCGCGTCGACCGCGTTCCCGCCGCGGCGGAGGATCTCGACGCCGGCCGCGCTCGCGAGCGCGCTGTTGCTCGCGATCATCCCGTGTGCCGCGGTCGTCGCCGTGTCGCCGGCCTTGAACTGCCACGCGGCCGGAAACGTCGCGGGGCGCCGGGGCGGAAGTCGCCGGGCGGGCGCCGCGAGTGTGGTCGTGGCCTGCGCCGCGGCGCGGCCGACGTCGAGCGCCGCAGCGGCGAGCGAGACCGCGAGCAGGGGAAGGAGGCGGCGGATCATGGCAGGACGGTCGAGAGGAGGGCGGCCGCCCACAGCGCGCCGAACGTCGGGGTGTGCGGGGCCGCGGACGACTGGTAACTTAGCCGCGCCCGACGCCCCTCCCGGACCACCTGCGTGAGCGCCCGCGACCTCCGCCCGACCGAGCAGCGCAACCCGCGCACCGCAGACATCGACCTCGCCTCGCCGCTCGAGATTGTCGACGCGATGAACGCGGAAGATGGCATTGTCGCCGCGGCCGTCGCGGCCGAGCGCGAGCGCATCGCCGCGCTGCTCGTCGCGGTCGAAGGCGCGTTCCGCGCTGGGCACCGACTCTTTTACATCGGCGCGGGGAGCTCGGGCCGGCTCGGCGTGCTCGACGCGAGCGAGTGTCCGCCGACGTTCGGGGTCGATTTCGACCTCGTGCAGGGGATGATGGCCGGCGGCGAAGCCGCGATGTTCCGCGCGCAGGAAGGCGCGGAGGACTCGCCCGCGGGCGGCGCGCGCGACGTCGACGCGCGCGGCGTGCGGGGCGGCGACGTACTCGTCGGCATCGCGGCGAGCGGCACGACGCCGTACGTCCGCGGTGCCCTCGCGCGCGGGCGCGAGGTCGGTGCCGTCACGGGCATCGTCGCGTGCTCGCCCCCGCGGCCCGAGATGCTCGCCGTCGCCGACCACGTCATCGTCGCCCGCACCGGGCCCGAGGTGCTCACCGGTTCGACACGGCTCAAGGCCGGGACGGCGACCAAGCTCATCCTCAACACGCTCACAACCGGGGCGATGATCCGCCTCGGCAAGACCTACGGGAACCTGATGGTCGATCTGCGCGCGACGAACGCGAAGCTCGTCGACCGGGCCGAGCGGATCGTCGTCGACGTGTGCGGGGTCGGGCGGGACGAGGCGCGCGCGCTGCTCGCCGACGCGGGGGGGCGCGTCAAGACGGCCATCGTCATGCACGCGCTCGGGACGGACGCAGCCGGCGCCGAGGTCGCGCTCGCCGCATCGGGCGGCGCGATCCGCCGGGCGACGGGCGCCGCGCCGCCGCCGGTCGCCGTCGAATGACCGAGGGCGCCACGGCCGCCGGGCGGGACGTCTACGTCGGCCTGATGTCGGGCACGTCCTGCGACGGCGTCAGCGCGGCGGCGGTCCGCTTCGTCTTTGCCGACGACGATGCCCCGCGGGGCTTCCCGACGGGCGTCGACCTGCTCGGCTTCGTGCAGCGCCCGTACACGCCGGCGCAGCGCGCGCGCCTGCTCGACGCGATGCAGGGCGGGTCGGCCCGCGACTACTGCCGCCTCGCGGCAGACCTCGGCGGGTGGTTCGCCGACGCCGCGGCCGCGCTGTTGGCCGACGCGGGGGTGGCGCGCGCGTCGGTCCGCGCGGTCGCGTCGCACGGCCAGACGCTGTGGCACGAGCCCGGGCACTCGACCTGGCAGAGCGGCGACGCGAGCGCCATCGCCGAGCGGCTCGGCGTCGACGTCGTGAGCGACTTTCGGACGCGCGACGTCGCGGCGGGCGGGCAGGGCGCGCCACTCGTGCCCATCGCCGACGCGTTGCTGTTTGCCGGCGACGAATGGCGGCTGCTACAAAACCTCGGCGGGATCGGGAACGTCACGGTCGTGCCGCCGCGCGCCGCCGACGGCGCCGCGCCCGACCTGCGCGCCGTGCGGGCGTTCGACACGGGACCCGGAGTCGCGGTGGTCGACGCGGTCGTGCGCGCGCTCCGCCCGGCGCTCGCGTACGACGTCGACGGCCGGCTCGCCGCGGCGGGGACGCCGAACCGCGCCGTCGTCGACGCGCTGTTGACCGAGCCGTACTTCGCGGCGCCGCCGCCCAAGAGCACCGGGCGCGAGCTGTTTGGCGTCGCGTACGCCGACCGCCTGCGCGCGGGGTGCGCCGCCGCCGACCCGCGAGGACGCGACGAGGACGTTGTCGCGACGGCGGTGCTCCTGACCGCCGGCTCGCTCGCCGACGCGTACCGGCGCTTCGTCCCGGAGCCGACGACGGAAGTGCTGCTCTCCGGCGGCGGCGCGCGAAACCCGGCGCTCGTGGCCTCGGTCACGGCGGAGCTGGCGCGCGCGGGCCTACCCATCCGCGTGCGGGGCTTCGCCGACGCGTTCTTCGACGGCGAGGCCAAAGAGGCGGTCGCGTTCGCGCTGCTCGGCTATCTTCACCTCGCGCGCCTGCCGGGGAACGTCCCCGCCGCGACCGGCGCGCGGGGGGCGCGCGTGCTCGGCGCGCTCACGCCCGCCTGATCACGTGCGCGTCGCCGCGCCCGCCTAACACTACCGCGTCCCGCGTTCGCCCTCCGCCCGCTTTCGTGTCGTCCGTCGCCCAGCTGCTCGTCCCCACGCTCGTCGCCGACGCCGACGGCCGCTTCGAGGCGGCGCGTCCGCGGCTCGACGCCGCGCTCGCGCTCGGGGTCGGCGGCTTCCTGCTCTCCGGCGGCGAGCAGGACGCGGTGCGCGCGCTCACGAAGGAGCTGCAGCAGCGCTCGCGCACGCCGCTCCTGCTCGGCGCTGACCTCGAGCGCGGGGCGGGGCAG
The DNA here is from genome assembly GCA_019973575.1 of Gemmatimonadetes bacterium T265. Classification (NCBI taxonomy): domain Bacteria; kingdom Pseudomonadati; phylum Gemmatimonadota; species Gemmatimonadetes bacterium T265. The sequence continues at coordinate 152,484 of BPUI01000001.1, read as the reverse complement.
CAGTTCGCGGGCGCGACGGGGCTCCCGCCGCTCGGCGCGCTCGCCTGGCTCGACGACGTCGAGGCGCTCCGCCGCGCCGCGCGCCTCACCGCGCGCGAGGCCCGCACGCTCGGCGTGAACTGGAACCTCGCCCCGGTCTGCGACCTCGACGTCGAGCCCGACAACCCGGTGCTCGGCGCGCGCACGCTCGGCGCGGACCCGGCGCGCGTCGCGCGGCTCGCGGCCGCGTGGATCGAGGCGTGCCAGGCCGAAGGCGTGCTCGCGTGCGCGAAACACTTCCCCGGCCTCGGGCGCACGCGCGCAGACCCGCACGTCACGACCGCGACGGTCGACGCCCCGCGCGACGTGCTGCACGCGCAGGACCTCGCCCCGTTCCGCGCCGCGTTCGCGGCCAACGTGGCGTCGATCATGACCGCGCACGTCGCCTACCCCGCGCTCGATCCGAGCGGACAGCCGGCCACGCTCTCGCGCGAGATCCTCACCTGGCTGCTGCGGCAGCAGCTGCGCTACGACGGCCTCGTCGTCTCCGACGCGCTCGACATGCCGGGCGTGCTCGTGCCGGCCGGCGGCGACGAGGGCGAGGCCGCGGTGCGTGCCGTCGGCGCGGGGTGCGACGTCGTGCTCGCGCCGGGCGACGTGGGCGCGGTCGCGGCCGCCCTCGAGCGCGCGCTCGCCGCCCACGTGCTCGACCCGGTGCGCGTACAGCAGAGCGTACGACGTCGGCTGCGCTGGGCGCAGTGGGCCGCGCCGCCTAACGACTGGCGTCGCCCAGCCGCGGCCGACGCGACGTGGGGCGGCCAGCTCGCCGAACGCGTCGTGCACGTCGTCCGCGGCGAACCCGCGCCCCTCGCCCCCGCCGCGGCCGTGCTCGTCGTCGACGGCACGACGGCCGACGTGGGCGACCCGAATACCACGCGCAGCGCCCCGTCGCCGCGCCGCGACGAGTTCGCCGACACCCTCGCGACCGCCGGGGTGGACGTGCGCGGCGGGGACGACGCCGCGTTCGGGCCGGACGTGCCGCTCTTCGTCGCCCTCTACGGCGGCGAGCGCGTTCGATCGGGGCATCCGCCCTACGACGACCGCACGCTCGGACGGGTGCAGGACGCGGCGGCACGCGCGCGCGTCGCGGGGCGCGCCGTCACGGTCGTGCACTTCGCGCCCCCGCGCGCGGTGGTCGACCTCGGCGTCCCGGCGCTCTGCGCGTGGTCGGGCGACCGCGCGATGCAGCAGGCCGCGGCGCGCTGGCTCACGGCGCGGCGGGCGGGGGCGACAGTCGAAAGCAAGTAGCGCGTGTGTGACGAAGCGCTCGACGCAAGCGCGAATCGCTCTCGTCGCGCGCCCGTCATCTCACGACGCCAATCACCGCACGAACGACCACCAGGTCCACGCCGCGACCGCGGCCGCGGCGGCCGCGAGCAGCGCGTAGACCCCGCGCACCCGCCCGCGCCGCTCGGCGACTTCTCCACGGGACACCCCGGCCGCGACGCGCGACGGCTTGACCGCGGCCGGCGGCGTCGGCACGGGCGTTTCGTCGGTCGTCGCCAACCCGCGCTCCGGGAGGACGACGATCTCGTCCGTGATCGGCTCCAGCGACATACGGTGCGGTGCGACGTCCTCGCAGTCGCTCGCCCCGCCGCCGTCGTTGTCGCCGGGCGCGGCCGCGAACGCGTCGCCCGAGACGCGCGCCGCGACGACGGTGATGTTGTCCGGCCCGCCCGACGCGTTGGCCGCCGCGACGAGCGCCGCGCACAGCGCGCCCGGATCCGGCGTGCGCGCGACGAGGGTGCCGAGTTCGCCCCCGCGCAGCTGGCCCGACAGCCCGTCGCTGCAGAGCAGGACGAGGTCGCCGCGGCAGAGCGTCTGGCGCGTGAGGTCGACGCGGACGGAGGTCTCCGGACCGAGCGCCTGGAGAATGATGTTCCGCCGCATGCTCGTCTCGGCCTGCTCGGGGGTCATCTCCCCGGCGTCGACGAGTCGCTGGACGAGCGACTGATCCTTCGTGATCTGACGCGCTTCGGCGCCGCGCACGACGTAGGCGCGACTGTCTCCAACTTGGGCGACGGTGATGCCGTCGTCCCGCAGGTACGCCGCGGTGATCGTCGAAGCCATCCCGTGTAGCTCCGGGCGCTCGGCGCCGAGTCGGTGGACGGCGGTGTTGGCGGCGAGCACCGCGTCGCGGAGCGCGGCGGCGATGGCGAGCGGGTCGCGCGGGGGGCCGCCGGCAGCCTGGTCGTGGGCGCCGAGCGCGCGGCGGAACGACTCATGAACGACGCGAGCCGCGAGATGACTGGCGACCTCGCCGGCCGCCGCACCCCCGAGCCCGTCGGCGACGAGCAACAGGACGCCCGCGCCCGAGAGGTCGCACGTGCGCTCCGACGGCGGCCCGCCCTCGGCCACGTTCGGCAGCGCCGGGAATTCCAACGGCTCTGGCACGGCGAAGTCGGCGACGAGGAACGCGTCCTCGTTGTGCTCGCGGGTACGTCCGACGTCGGTGAGCGCGCTGATGCGCGCCCGCGACGTCGCCGCGTGCTGGGCCGTCATCCGCACGACCCCAGGCCGTTGGGGAACACGCACGCCCTACGCAGGACGTTCGCCGAGGTTGCGCGCGAGGGGAGGGGCATGACCGCGCGAAGTTACGCCCCGATTTCCCGGTCGGCTACCTTGTCCGCCATGTCGTCCCGCCTTTCGCGACCCGGCACGCGCGGGTCCTACGTCGTCGCGACGGGCGTTCGGGCGGCCGGCGTCCTCGCCGGGGCGGCGGCCTGCGCGTCGGCGCCCGGCACCCCGCCGTCGGCGCCCGCGCCGGTGCGCGCCATCACGGCCGACGCGACTGATCCGGGGACCGGCCTCCCGCCGGTGTCCCGGGTGGACGGCGCACTCGACGTACGCGTCGTCTCGCCCACGCCGAACCAGCTCGTCCCACGCGACTCGACGTTCGTCTTCGGTGCGGTCGGAAGCGGAGCGGCGACGCTGACCGTCAATGGAACGCCGGTGCCTGTCGCGCCGAACGGGGCCTTTCTCGCCTACCTCCCGACGCCGCCCGCGTCCGCGCCGCGGTACGATCTCGTCGCCACGCGCGCCGGCGAGGAGGCGCGCCGCACGGTCGCGGTCCGCGTCGCGACGCCGCGCGCCGTCACGCCGGGTCTGCGTCTCGTCGATAGCGGGAGCGTGATTCCCGACGTCCGCACGCGCGTTCCCGCCGACGAGGCCGTGCGCGTGGCCGTCCGGGCCTCACGCGACGCACGCGTCTGGCTCGAGCTTCCGTCGGGCGACGCGCCGGCCCCAGCGACCGATTCGGCCCCAGCGGACGATGGGGGCGCCTCGCGGGTCCTTAGCCCCTCGCGTGTCGCGCGGGTCCCCCTCGTCGACGTCGCGTCCGCACAGGGTCGCGCGGCTGGGGGCGCCGACGCGTCCGTGCTCTGGGCCACCGACGTCGCCGCCGCGCGGCTCGCGGCGGCTGGACCACGCGCGCGCGTCGTCGTCGCGCGCGGGGCCGACACCGTCCGTCTGACGCCCGCGCGTGTCGAACTCCTCGGCGCGCCGGGCGTGCGCAGTTACGTCCAGCTCGGCCGGCCGAGCGCCGTCCCCGACACGGACCGCGTCGTGATCGGCCGGCCGACGCCCGACGGGACCTATCGCTACTTCCTGCTCCCCGGGACCGTCGTCGAGCGGACGGCGGTCATGGGCGGGATGGCGCGCGTGCGCCTCGACGCGCGGCTGCAGGCCTGGGTCGACGCGGACGCGGCGCTGCCGCTCCCCGACGGCTACGCGCCGCCGCGCCGCGTGGTGAGCGCGGCCCGCGTCGTCCCCGCCCGCGACTGGGTCGACGTCGTGCTGCCGGTCGGCGACCGCCCGCCGTACGAGGTGTTCGAGCGCGGGCGCGACCTCGACCTCGTGCTGCACGGCGTGACCCTCTCGCCCGAGATCTTCCGGCTCGAGGGGACCGCGACCGACTCGCTCGTGCGGCAGATCGTCTGGGAGCAGGAGGCCGACGACCGCGTGCGCCTAACGGCGCGCCTCGCACACGACCCGTACGGCTACCTCGTGCTCTGGGACGCCGCGCGGAACGCCCTCGTCGTGCGCGTCCGGCGCCCGCCGGCGGTCGACTCCGCGCGGCCGCTCGCCGGCCTCACGATCGTCGTCGACCCCGGCCACCCGCCGGGCGGCGCGACGGGGCCCACCGGCCTGTGGGAGCCCGTCGCGGTGCTCCCCGTCGGGCAGCGCGTCGCCGAACTGCTGCGCGCGCGCGGGGCGACCGTGATCCTCACGCGCACGACCGCCGATCCGGTCGGTCTCGCCGACCGCCCGATCGTCGCCCGGCGCGCGAACGCGCACGCCTTCGTCAGCGTGCACCTCAACGCGCTCCCCGACGGCGTCAACCCGTTCACGGCGCACGGCTCGAGCACGCTCTTCTTCCACCAGCACGCCGAGCCGCTCGCGCGCGCGCTCCAGGCCCAACTCGTCCGCCGGCTCGGCCTGCGCGACTTGGGCATCCACTACCAGAACCTCGCGGTCGCGCGGCCGCCGTGGGTGCCCGAGGCGCTCACCGAAGGGCTGTTCCTCATGGTCCCCGAGCAGGAGGCGGCGATGCGCACGCCCGAGGGGCGCGAGCGGTACGCGCGCGCGATCGTCGACGGACTCGAGAACTACTTTCGCGACCTCCCCCGCCGGTAAGGCGCTCTCTCAGCCGTCGTATTGCGCGGGCGGCGGCGTGGGGCCGGAGTGCGCGTCGACGTCGCGGCCCACCCATCACCCGCCCTCGCGACGATCCATGGGCCGTACGTCGCTGAGCGCGCGGAGCGCCCCACGCCGCCGCCCGCGCGGCGCGACCGAGTCAGAATCACCACGACCCGGATCACGGGACCGAGGTAAGCCACGGCACGCGCGATGCGTAGTCGTGAAAGCAGGCAAGTGATTCTGGCCGTCGATCGCTCACACGGTGGCACAAGAACTGGCTTCTTGGTCAGTTCTGGCCGAAACGGCACGAAGTGATATCGACTAAATTGTTACAGGACAACAGCATATCCGATGGTACGCCGAACTGACGCACGGTTCTGTCGTCCACTCCAAGAGACAGGAGCACGGAACAATGTGCCGAACGTATGCGTCCGTCGCGGGTGGGTTGTGGCTGCGAGCAAGCCAAGGTAGGTTCGTCGCCCCTCCCCTGACCCTACCGCGCGTACTCCCCGTCTGCCTGCCGCGGCGGCCCGACGCCGCGGCGCGCTCGTAGCCCCGACGCCCGCACGACCGATCCCGTCGCAGCCCCGTCCACCGCCGGCCCCTGGCCGGCCCGTTCGCCCATTGTCACCGTCCGCGCGCACCCCGGCGCGCCGACGCGCCACCTGTAGGAGAGCCGCCTATATGCCGCTGTCCCCCACGCCGCCGACCGTCCCCGCCGAGCTGTCGCCGAACGCCCGGATCGTGCTCGAGAAGCGCTATCTCGTGCGCGACGCCCAGGGCAAATCCACCGAGACGCCCGAGGACATGTTCTGGCGCGTGGCCACCGTCGTCGCCGAGGCGGACCGCCGCTACGGCGCGAGCGACGCGCAGGTCCAGGCGCTCGCCGAGGAGTTCTACGCCCTCATGACGCAGCGCCGGTTCGAGCCCAACTCGCCGACGCTGATGAACGCCGGGCGCCCGTTAGGCCAGCTCTCCGCGTGCTTCGTGCTCCCCGTCGACGACGCCCTCTCCAACGGGCAGACGGGCATCTACGACACGCTCCGCTCGATGGCGCTCATCCACCAGAGCGGCGGCGGCACGGGCTTCGGCTTCAGCCGCCTGCGCCCCAAGGGCTCGATGGTGCGCAGCACCACCGGAGTGGCGAGCGGCCCCGTCAGCTTCATGAAGCTCTACGACGCGTCGACCGACGCCGTGAAGCAGGGCGGCACGCGTCGCGGCGCGAACATGGGCATCCTCCGCGTCGACCACCCCGACGTGATGGAATTCATCACCTGCAAGGAGGACCTCACGCAGGTGACCAACTTCAACATCTCGGTGGCGATCACCGAGACGTTCATGGAGGCGGTCAAGGCCGGCACCGCGTACGACCTCGTCAACCCGGTGACGAAGGAGGTCACGGGCCAGCTCGACGCGCGCACGGTGTGGGACAAGATGGTCCTCGGCGCGTGGCGCACCGGCGAGCCGGGGGTGTTCTTCGTCGACGCGGCCAACAAGTACAACCCCGTCCCGCACCTCGGCGCCTACGAGGCGACCAACCCGTGCGGCGAGCAGCCGCTGCTCCCCTACGACGTCTGCAACCTCGGCTCGGTCAACGTCGGGTACTACGTCAAGGACGGGCAGATGGACTGGGAGGCGTACGGGCGCGACATCCGCACGTCGACGCACTTCCTCGACAACATCATCGACGTCAACAAGTACCCGCTCCCCGAGATCGACGCGCTCTCCAAGCGGATCCGCCGGATCGGCTTGGGCGTCATGGGCTTCGCCGACGGGCTCATCAAGATGGGCATCGCCTACGACACGCCCGACGGCGTCGAGATGGGCCGCCGCGTGATGGAGTTCCTCGACGTCGAGAGCAAGAAGGAGAGCGAGCGCCTCGCCAACGAGCGCGGGCCGTTCCCCGAGTGGGCGCGCTCGATCTGGGGCCCGGACGCGACCTGCGCGCGCGACGCGATCGGCAACCGCGTCCGCCCGATGCAGCTCCTCCGCAACTGCAACGTCACGACCGTCGCGCCCACGGGCACGATCTCGATCATCGCCGGCTGCTCGTCGGGGCTCGAGCCGCTCTTCGCGGTCGCCTTCATGCGCAACCAGGCGGGCGTGATGATGCCCGACGTGAACGAGGACTTCGTCGCGATCGCGAAGCAGGAGGGCTGGTACTCCGACGCGCTGATGGAGCGCATCGCGAAGACCGGCACGGTCCAGCACCCCGAGGTGCCCGCCAGGTGGCAGCGCGTCTTCGTGACCGCGAACAACATCGCGCCCGAGTGGCACGTCCGCATGCAGGCCGCCTTCCAGCAGCACTGCGATTCGGCGATCAGCAAGACGACGAATTTCGCGCACACCGCGACGATCGACGACGTGCGCGCGATCTACGAGCTCGCCTACGAGCTGAACTGTAAGGGCGTCACAGTCTACCGCGACGGCTCGCGCGACGGGCAGGTGCTCTCGACGGGCGCGACCGAGCAGGCCGCGAAAGAGCGCGACAAGAAGCCCGAGGCGAAGGCCGACGGCACGAAGGCCGAGGCGGCCGCCCCCGCCGGCGGCCCGACCGCCCCGGATCCGGTACTGAAGCGCCAGCTCGGCGAGCTGCAGGGCACCCTGGCCGAGGTGAACGCGGAGCTCGAGCGCACGAAGAAGGCGCTCTACGAGGCCGAGGCGGAGAACCTGCAGCGGCGCACGAAGCGCGCGCGCCCCGACAAGCTCCGCTCGACGTCGATGCGCAAGGAGACGCCGCTCGGCACGATGTTCGTCCACATCTCCGAGGACGACCGCGGCAACGCGTTCGACGTCTTCATCTCGCTCGGCAAGGCCGGCGGCTCGGCGATGGCCGACGCGGAGGCGTTAGGCCGCATGGTCTCCCTCGCCTTGCGCTCCGGCATCGCGCTCCCCGAGATCGTGCGCCAGCTGCGCGGCATCTCGTCGGACCGCGCGGTCGGGCTCGGGCCGAACAAGGTGCTCTCGATGCCCGACGCCGTCGGCATCGCGCTCGAAGAGTGGTGGCGCGACAAGCACCAGGGCGTGCAGCAGGACCTGCTGCAGACCCCGGCCACGTCGCTGCCGGCCGTGCCGAGCACCGCGTCGGCGCCGGTCGGGGCGGGCGGCGGGAACATGCTCAACACGCAGGTGAACGCGCAGACCGACCCGATGGGCGCCTACACGCCGAGCGAGGTGTTCATGGGCACGTGCCCGGACTGCGGCAGCCAGTTGGAGTTCGCGGAAGGGTGCGTGAAGTGCCACGTCTGCGGCTTCAGCGAGTGCGGCTGAGCTGACCGCGGGAGTTCGCCCGGGACGCCGCCAACGCGGCGCCCGGACGACGGCGGGCCGGGGATCACGACGATCTCCGGCCCGCCGTCGTTCTCGGTGCGATGGGCTTACCTGGCGGTAGGTCGCGCTCGTACGTACCGCCTGTAACGACTACCTGCGACGTCTACCACCACCGGCGCATCGGGTCATCGTGCGGCAGGGACCAGCGCCCGCGGCGCGCCAGGTGTGCCTTGAGCGCCACCCGCCCCGCGACATCGGCACCCCACGCCATCCCCCACGTGCTTGCCGCGCTGAGCGCACGCGTCCACCGCCGGCTTCGCACCGCGTGCGCCGTCATCGTGACCAGCCGCGCCTCGTGGTGCCGTCGCAGCCGCGTATACGTGTAGCGGCCGACGACGGCGCGCCGATCCGGCGGGAGCGCACCGAGATGCGCCCGCGCGACGGCGAGGCTCGACCGGTACATGCGCGCCGTGTCGCGCGACATGTTGGAGTCGTGCAGCCGGTACGCCATCGCGGGGCGATGCGTGACGCGGCCGGGGCCGCGCTTCAGAAGCCGCAGCCAGAGGTCCCAGTCCTGCACTCCCGGGTACCGGTTCTGCCAGCCGCCGAGCGCTTCGAACGCGCTCCGGCGCATGAGCACCTGCCCCGACGAGCGTAACGGGTTCAGCTGCAAGCACCCGGTCAGCTCCATCAGCTCAGACGGCGACGGGTCGTCGACGACCGCCGGCACCTCGTCACCCCGGAAGAGGACCGCGCCGCCCGCGACCAACCCGGCCTCGGGGTGCGCTTCGAGCTCGGGCACCATCCACTCGAGGGCGAACGGCACGAGCAGGTCGTCGTCGTCGAGGAACAGCAGGTACTCGCTCGTCGCCGCGGCCGCGCCGGTGTTTCGCGCGACCGCCATCCCGCCGTTTTCGCGCCGGATGTATCGGATGCGCCCCTCGCGGACGAGGGGCGCCACGCGGGCCCCCGTGTCGTCCGGGGAGCCGTCGTCGACGACGATGACCTCACGCGGCGGGCGGGTCTGCGAGAGCACGGAGTCCACCGCGGCCAGGAGGTATTGCGCGCGGCCGTACGTCGGGATGACGACGGTGACGGGGCTGACGGAGGTGTGGTCAGAGGGCATGCGACGATCCCGTACGGAGAACAGTGGCGACGCGCGCGCGGGTCGGCGCGAGCGGGCGACGAGGGAAGGGAGAACGCGAGGAGTGAGGCGGGGAACGACCACGACCCGTCGGCACGACGCGCGTCCACAACGAATTTTCCGGCCGTATAGCTTCCGACCGCAACCGTTTCACGCGTAAATCTTTCCACGTACCCGCGCCGCGCCGCCGGTTCGGGAACCCCCGTCACACTGCCCGCCGCTATGCCGCCCGCTCCCATGCCCGCGCCCGGTCTCACGCTCGTCCGGCGCAAGCTCGGTACGCTCCGCCGCGTCGTCCAGGACGGCGGGGCGCGGGGCATGCTTACCGTTGCCGGACAGTACGCGCGCGCGGTCGGGCGTTACGTCCCGAACGCGGAGAACCTCCGAACGGCCGCGAGGGGGCGATCGTTCCTCGACGCACGGCGCAAGTACGGACGCCCGGAAGACGGCGTGCTCGTCTTCTTCGGCGGCATCGGCGACGACCTGATGATGACCGTCATCCTGCGCGAGTTCGCGCGGCGCGGGCACCGCCGAGCGTTCGTCATGACCCAGGCTCCGGAGCTCTATCGCAACAACCCGGATCCCGCGGCCGTGCTGAAGTGGGACATCTACTACCTGCGCTGGCTCGACGCGTTCGGGTGGACCCGGCTACGGCCGCACTACGCCCGGTACGTCAAGGAGCTCGACGCCGACCTCGGCCCGCCGGGTCACATCATCACGACCATGTGCGAGAAGGCGGGGATCGTCGGCCCGATCGCGCGCAAACCCTACCTCGAACTCGACGAGGCCGAGCGCGCGGCCGGACGGCTCGCGCCCAACCAGATCGCGATCCAGAGCTCGGGACTTTCCGCGCGCGCTCACATGGAGACGAAGCAGTGGTTCCCGGAGCGCTTCCAGGCCGTCGTCGACGCGCTCAAGCACGACTTCACGTTCGTGCACGTCGGCGCGCGTTCGGACCCGCCGCTCGAGGGGACGATCGACCTGCGCGGGAAGACCTCGATTCGTGAGACGGCGGCGGTACTCGCGAACTCGATCACCTTCGTCGGCCAGGTGGGGCTGTTGATGCACGTCGCACGCGCCGTCGACTGCCGGAGCGTGATCGTCTACGGCGGGCGCGAGATCCCCGAGGCGACCGGCTACGGCTGCAACGAGAACCTCTACTCACCCGTCGAGTGCTCGCCGTGCTGGCAGCGCCACCACTGCGGTCACGGGATGAAGTGCATGCACCTCATCGGGGTCGACGAGGTCGTGCACGCGGTCGAGCGGCAGGTCGCGCGCGCGGGGACGCCGGTCCCGGTCGACACGGACGTGATCACGACGGAGGGCGTGCGGACGCGCGTCACGGACGACGGGCGGACGATGCTCACGCTGTACGACATGAACGAGAACGAGTACGAGGTCGAGGCGAAGTTCCTGCCCGGCGCGTCGCGAGAGGGCGTGTCCGCGGCGTAGCGGCGGGGCGCGTTGGAACGACGCTGCGACGCGTGGAGTTGTGCGGGCACGCCCGCGCGGAATTGCCGCGGGGTCGCAACATCGCCCCACACTCTCGAGGACCACCCATGCCCCGCTCGTTCCGCCTGCTCGCGACCGCCGCCGCGCTCACGGCGACCGCCGCCTCCGTCCACGCGCAAACGACCACGCCGGGGAGCAGCCCGACGGGAACGGCGCCAAGCTCCGGTGCCGCCGACACGACTCTCGTCGCCCAGCTCGACAGCGTGAACACGGCAGCCAAGGCCGGCCTGACCAACCTCGCGCCGAGCGCGGCCGCCTCGCTCGTCGGCAGCATTCAGAGCAAGCTGTCGGGGAGCAGCAACCCGGCGCTCCGCAGCATCTCCGGCGACCTCGCGGCGCTGCAGACCGAGCTAAGCGCGAGCACGGTCAACGGCCCGCGCGTCGGAGCGATCCTGCGCCGCCTCGGCCAGAAGACCACGCGCGTGGCGGTAACGCAGAGCGGGGCGGTCGCTTCCACGCTCCGCGAGATCGGCAGCCAGCTGAGCTCGTCGGGCCGCCAGCTCTCGGGCTCGGCCGCGCCCGCCGGGACGCGCTGACACGTCGCCGGGCGAACGTGTTAGCCGCCGGTCAGACGCCGGCGCCGGCCGCGGCGGTGAGTTGCTCCACCGCCGCGGCCAGTACCGGCGCGGGGCGCACGAACGACATGCGGAAGTACCCCGCGCCACCCGGCCCGAAGGCGACGCCCGGGGTGACGACGACGCCCGCGTCGTCCATCCCCGCGCGCACCCAGCCCCAGTCGTCGTACCCGTCGGGCACCGGGAGCCAGGCGTACATCGCGCCGCGCGGGGGCGTCGCCGGCCACCCCGCCGCCGCGAGTGCGCCATACACGGCGTTTCGCCGCGCCTGGTACTCGGCCACGATCGGGGCGGTGAGCGCGCGGAAGTGCGTGAGCGCGTACGCGCCCGCCGCCTGCGCCACCCACGGCGTGCCGTAGCCGACGTTGCTGCGGTAGGCGAGCAGAGCGTCGCACGCGGCCGCATTCCCGGCGACGAAGCCGATGCGCAGCCCGGCCATGTTGAACGTTTTCGAGCACGAGTGCAGCTCGACCGCGACCTCCCGCGCCCCCGGCACCTCGAACACGCTCGGCGCGCGGTAGCCGTCGTAGGTGAGCTCGCTATACGCGAGGTCGCTCACAAGGAGCAGGTTGTGCCGACGCGCGAACGCGACCGCGCGCGCGAGGTAGTCGACGTCGCACGTCGCGCCGGTCGGGTTGTTCGGGTAGTTGACGACGAGCAGCTTGGCGCGGCGGAGGACCGCCTCCGGAATCGCCTCGAAGTCGGCGAGGAACGACGGCGCGCGCGTCGGCACGTACGCGACCTCCGCGCCGTGCAGGAGCGCCGCCCGCGCGTAGACGGGGTAGTAGATCTCGGGCACGATCGCGACGTCGCCGGGGCCGCAGTACGCGCGGATCAGCTGCGCGACGCCCTCCTTGGACCCGCTCACCGCGACGATCTCGCGCGCCGGGTCGAGCGTCACGCCGAACCGGTCCGCGAGAAAGCCGGCCACGGCACCGAGGAACTCTGGCGTCCCGCGGAACGGCGGGTACCCGTGGCGCCCGACGTCGGCCAGCGCAGTCCGGGCTGCCTCGACGACCGCCGGTGGCGTGGGTTGGTCGGGGCTGCCAATGCCGAGGTCGACCAGTGTCCGCCCGTCGCTCGCGAGCCGAGCCCGCGCGTCCGCCTTCAAACGATCGAGCTCGGAAAACACGTAAGGCGGAAGGCCGACGAGCGACGAGATCGGGGCGGGGGGCATCAGGGACGGGAAGTCGGGTGAGGGCGGCGCGAAAGCTGAAAGACGGCGTCCTGGGAACCACCGCAACCTATCCCGTCCGGTCCGCCGCGGGCGCGGAACCGCGCGCCCCAAGCTCGCGACGTTCGCGTGGCGTGAGGCTTGCGCGCGCGAACGACATCGCGCCGGCACGGGCCGGCGCCGCTCACGCCCGCATCGTCGATGTCCTGCCACCGAATCGTCCGTTCTCCCGCGACACGCCAAACGGTCGCCGCGCCGCACGCGGCGCTCGCCGTGATGCTACTCGCGGCGACCGCCGGCTGCGACCGCGGCGGGCCGCCCCCGCACGCGGCCGAAGCGCTCGCGGCAAACGCGCCCGCGGCGGTCGCCCCGGCTTGCGCGCCCGACAACGGCGGCCTCAAGCTCCCGCAGGGTTTCTGCGCGACGATCTTCGCCGACAGCGTCGGCAGTCCCCGGCACATCGCGGTCGCGCCGGACGGCATCGTCTACGTTGCCCTGCAGGTCGCGCGGCGGTTCGGCAGCGAGCGCGGCGCGACGAGCAGTGGCGGGGTCCTCGCGCTTCGCGACCGCGACGGCAACGGTCGATCCGACGAGCTGGCGGGCTTCGGCGAGCACGGCGGTACGGGCGTCGCCGTGGCGCCCGGGTTCGTCTACGTCGACGAGGGCGACCAGATCACGCGTTACCCGACCGCCCGCGGCCAGCTGCGGCCGACCGGGGCCGGGCAGGTGATCGTGACCGGCCTCCCGACCGGCGGTCACGAAGCGCGCAACATCGTGCTCGACGGCCGCGGCTCGCTCTACGTCAACGTCGGGTCGGAAACCAACTCCTGCCAGGAGTCGGACCGGAAGAGCGGCTCGCCCGGCGCCGACCCGTGCACCGAGCTCCAGACCCGGGCCGGCGTCTGGCGGTTCGCGGCCGACCGGCCCGGACAGCGCTTCTCACCGGCCGCGCGCTGGGCCACCGGGATCCGCAACGCGATGGGGCTGACGCTCAACCCCGCCGACGGCCGCATCTACACCACGCAGCACGGGCGCGACCAGCTCTACCAGAACTGGCCGTCCAAGTTCACGGTCGAACAGAGCGCCGAGCTGCCCGCGGAGGAGTTCATGCAGGTGAACGCGGGCGACGACTTCGGCTGGCCGTACTGCTACTACGACCAGATGCAGGAGAAGCTGGTGCTCGCGCCCGAATACGGGGGCGACGGGCGGACGGTCGGGCGCTGCGCCTCCAAGAAGGCGCCGCTCGCCGCGTACCCGGGCCACTGGGCGCCGATGGCCTCGATGTTCTACACGGGCACGGAATTCCCGGCCCACTACCGCGGCGGGGCGTTCATCAGCTTCCACGGCTCGTGGAACCGCGCGCCGCTTCCGCAGGCCGGCTTTCGCGTGGTCTTCCAACCGATGGCGAACGGGCGGCCGTCGGGCCGGTACGAAACCTTCGCCGACGGCTTCCGCGACGGCGGCGTGACGCGCCGCCCCGTCGGGCTCGCGCAGGCGCCCGACGGCGGCCTGTACGTGACCGACGACGCGCGCGGGCGGATCTGGAAGATCGTTTACACGGGCCGCTGACGCGCGACGCGAACGCGCACGGCGCGAACGCGGCGGTTTGTCACCGGAGCACGGAAGATCCTTCGCTCCGCTCAGGACGACAGCTGCATTGTAAGTTTCTCTCTCGCACCCGACGCCTCCTCACCCCCGTCCACCCGCACCCGGGTCCCCATATGCCGAACCGCCTCGAGCAGCTCCACGCCGCCGGCCAGTCGATCTGGCTCGACTTCATCGACCGCCGCATCCTCCAGGACGGCTCGCTCCAGCGGCGCATCGACAACGACGCGCTGACCGGGATGACCTCCAACCCGACGATCTTCCAGAACGCGCTCGCCGAGGGCGAGGCGTACGACGAGTCGCTGCACGCGGCCAAGCACGGCCTCACGCCCTGGCAGCTCTTCGAGACGATCGAGGTCGAGGACGTCAAGCGCGCCTGCGAGATCTTCCGCCCGGTCTACGACGCGACGAGCGGACGGGACGGCTTCGTCTCGATCGAGGTCTCGCCCGGCGTCGCGAACGACCCCGACGCGACGATCGAGGAGGGCCGGCGCCTCTGGGCGCACGTCGACCACCCGAACGTGATGATCAAGGTGCCGGGGACCGAGAGCGGGGCGCGCGCCGTGCGGTCGCTGCTGGCCGAGGGCGTGAACGTCAACGTCACGCTGCTCTTCAGCCTCGACGCCTACCGCCGCGTGATCGACGCCTACCTCGACGCGCTCGAGGAGCGCGTCGCTAAGGGGGCGCCGATCGACCGCATCGGCGGCGTGGCGAGCTTCTTCGTCAGCCGCGTCGACACCGAGGTCGACAAGCGCCTCGACGCGCTCGCGCCGACGCTCCCGGAGGACCGCCGCGCGCACGCGCTCGCGCTCCGCGGCAAGGCCGCGATCGCGAACGCGAAGCTCGCCTACAAGCTGTTCCAGGAGAAGTTCTCGGGGCCGCGCTGGGAGGCGCTCGCCGCCAAGGGCGCGGGCGTGCAGCGCCCGCTCTGGGCGAGCACCGGCACCAAGAACCCGGCCTACCGCGACGTGCTCTACGTCGAGCAGCTCATCGGCCCGGACACGGTCAACACACTGCCGCCGGCGACGATCGACGCCTTCCGCGACCACGGCGAGACCGCGGTCACGGTCGACAAGGACGTCGACCAGGCCGAGCGCGACCTCGCCGATCTCGCCGCGCTCGGGATCGACATCAACCCGGTGACGGACAAGCTCCTCGCCGAGGGCATCTCGAGCTTCCAGAAGTCGTTCGACGGGCTGCTCGCGAACATCGAGAAGCGCATGGGCGCGCTCGCGGCGACGGCGTGACGGACGACCGCGCGACGAACGACCGCGCGACGCGGGGACAGCGTTAGGCGCGTGCCGCCGGCCTCCCCCGCGCGCGCCGCGGCCGCCGCGCTCCTCCTCGGGGCCGGCGCCCTCGCCGCGTCGCGGCGGGTCGGCCCGCTGCCGCCGCTCGGCCCGCTCCTCGACCCGGCGCACGGCGTCTGGGCAGCCCGCCCGCCCTCCGCGCTCGGCGCGCACGATACCGCCCGAGTGGCGGGGCTCGGGCGCGGCGTGCGCGTCGTCTACGACCGACGCCACGTCCCGCACATCTTCGCGGCCACCGAGCTCGACGCGTACCGCGCGCTCGGCTACGTCGTCGCCCGCGACCGGCTCTTCCAGCTCACCGTCCAGGCGCTCGCGTCGGGCGGCCGGCTCACCGAACTCGCCGGCCCCGCCGCCCTCCCGCTCGACCGCGAGATGCGCCGCCTCGGCCTGCCGCGCGCGGCCGAGGCCAAGCTGCGCGCCCTGCCGGCCGCCGAGCGCGCGCTGTTGGACGCCTACGCGGCCGGCGTGAACGCGTACGTCGCGGCCGTCGTGTCTGGCTCGGTAGGCGCGGCCGACCTGCCCATCGAGTTCCGCCTCACCAACACGCGCCCGCTCCCCTGGCGCGCGGTCGACGCGCTCCACGTCATGAACCGCATGGGGTGGACGCTCGCCTTCGAGGCGCGCGAGGTCGACCGCGCGGCGGCCGCGGCGCGGGTCGGCGCGCAGGCCGCCGCCGCGCTCTTTCCCGACCGCGAGCCGATCGTCGAGCCCATCCAGCCGAATGGGAGCGGCGCGCCGCGCGACGACTTCGCGCCGCTCCCCCCGCCGGGGGCGCCCGACGCCGGCGCGCTGCGCGTCGCGGCCGCGTACGACGCCTTCTTCCCCGGCCGCGCGGGCGCGACGCCGCCCGACGAGCGCCCGCACCTCGCGAGCAACAACTGGGCGGTCGCCCCCGCGAGGAGCGCGACCGCCCACGCGCTGCTCGCCGGCGACCCGCACCTCGACCTCACGCTCCCGAGCATCTGGTACGAGGCGCACCTCGTCGTGCCGGGCGCGCTCGACGTCTACGGCGTGACGATCCCGGGCATCCCGGGCGTCGTCATCGGCTTCAACCGCGACGTCGCGTGGACGTTCACGAACACCGGCGTCGACGTGGTCGACTTCTACGCCGAGGAGGTCGACGACCCCGCGCGCCCGACGCGCTACCGCCTAGACGGGGCGTGGGTGCCACTCGAGCGGCGCGTCGAGGAGTACCGCACCGCGGCCGGCGCGCTCGTCGCGGCGGACACGCTCCTCTTCACGCACCGCGGCCCGCTCCGGCGCGAGCCGGGTGCGCCTAACGAACCGCCGCGCTGGCTCTCGATGCGCTGGACCGTGCTCGAGCCCGGGAACGAGCTCGGCGCGTTCCGCGAGGCGGCGCACGCGACGACCGCGCGCGCGTTCCTCGACGCGATGGCCCGCGGCTACCGCGCGCCCGCGCAGAACATGCTCGCCGCCGACCGCGCCGGCACGATCGCGATCCGCTCCACGGGGCGCTTCCCCGTCCGCCCCGGCGACGGCTCCGGCGACGCCGTGCGCGACGGCCGCACGCGCGCGAGCGACTGGACCGGCGACCTGCCCATGGACCGCTACCCGCAGGCGTTCGCGCCGGCGCAGGGCTACCTCGCCTCCGCCAACCAGCAGCCCGTCGACGTGCGCCCCCCGGGGTCGCCGAACGCCGGCGACTTCTGGGGCGGCGGCTACGACCCGTGGCGCGCGCTCCGCATCAACGCCCTCCTCCGCGCCGACGCGCGCGTCACGGTCGACGCGATGCGCGGCTTCCAGAGCGACCCGGGGAGCGCGCGCGCCGACCGCTTCGTCCCGTACTTTCTTCGCGCCGCCGCCCGCGGCGCCCCCGCGGGCGTGGACGCGCGGACGCTCGCGGACGCCGCCGGGCTGTTAGGCGCGTGGGACCGTCGCTACACGCTCGACAACACGCGCGCCGTGCTCTTCGAGTGGACGATGCGCGAGCTCGCCGCGCGCACGTGGGACGAGCTCGACCCGCCGGGCGGGCGTGCGGTGCCCGGCGTCGACCCGTTCGGGCGCCCGGGTACCCGCCCACCGCGCGCCGTGACGCCCTCGTCCGCCGTCCTCGCCGAACTGCTCGCCGACTCGGCCAGCCCGTGGTGGGACGAGCGCGCCACGCCCACGCGCGAGACGCGCGACGACGTCCTCGCCCAGAGTCTCGCGGCGGCACTCGACAGCTGCCGCGCCAAGTACGGCGCGCCCGACTCCGGCGGCTGGACATGGCGCCGTCTGCGGCACGCCAACATCCGCCACCTCGGGCGCGTGCCGACATTCGGGGCGCTCGACCTCCCCGTCCCGGGTGGGCCCAATACCCTCTGGCCGTCGGCGGGGGAGGGCACCGCGGGGCCAAGCTGGCGCATGGTCGTCGAGCTGGGCGACAGCGTGCGCGCGTGGGGGATCTACCCCGGCGGTCAGACGGGCAACCCGCTCGATCCCGGCTACCGCGACCGGCTCCCGCGCTGGCTCGCCGGCGAGCTCGACGCGCTCCTCGTGCCGCGCACCCCGACGGCACTGTCCGCGGGCGACGTCGCCGGCACGCTCACGCTCGTCCCCCGCTGACCGGTGCCGCGCCCGACGGCCCGGGGAACGGCCTACTTACTGGGGTACGCGCTCGTCGTCGTCGCCGCGACGTACGCGCTCGGATGGAGCGCCCCGGCTGTGGTCGGCGCGCTCGCGGCGCTTGCCGCCGCCGCCGTCCGGCGGATCGACGCAGCGCCCGGCACGTCGCCGGGCGCCGGCGCCCTCGCGACCGCACTCGCGTGGGGCGCGCTGCTCGTGCGCCCGGTGGCCGCCGGCCACGCGCCGCTCGTCGTCGCGACGGTCGGCGGACTCGTGGGCGTCCACGGATTCGCCGCGTCCGCGCTGGCGATCGGCCTCGCGCTCGGCACGATCGCCTTCGGCGCCGCGCTCGCCTGGGCCGCGGCCACCTGCGTGACCGGCGTGCTCGCCGCGACCGCGTTCCGCCGGGCGGCATTCCCGCCCGGCCGCGTTACCTTGTCCGAGATGTCCGAACCCGCCTCCGCGCGCCCTGCCGAGCGCACCCCCGCCGCCCAGACGCCGTGACCGTTCGCTATACGCCGCGCACCAAGATCGTCGGCACCCTCGGCCCGTCCTCGACGTCGCGCGACGCGATCCAGGGGCTCATCGAGGCCGGGCTGAACGTCGCCCGCATCAACTTCTCGCACGGCACGCACGAGCAGCACGCCGAACGCATCCGCACCGTGCGCGAGGTCGCCGACGACCTGGGCCGCCACGTCGCCGTGCTCGGCGACCTGCAGGGGCCGCGCATCCGCATCGGCGCCCTCGCGAGCGCGATCCAGGTCGAGCCGGGCCAGGGCCTCACGCTCGTCCCCGAGTCCGAGGACCACGATCTCACGCGGCACGAGATCCCGGTCACCTACGAGGCGCTCGCGAACGACGTGCGCGCGGGCGACCGCGTGCTCGTCGACGACGGCCTGATCGAGCTCGTCGTCCTCGACGTCCAGGGGCGGCGCGTCGGCGTGCGCGTGGTGCACGGCGGCCCGATCAAGAGCAACAAGGGGATGAACCTCCCCGGCGTGTCGGTCTCCGCGCCGTCGATCACCGAAAAGGACCGCGCCGACGTCGCGTTCGCGATCGAGCAGAACCTCGAGTACCTCGCGCTCAGCTTCGTGCGCCGCGCGGCCGACGTCGACGGGCTGCGCGCGATGGTGCCGAAGGGCATGCTGATCTGCGCGAAGATCGAGAAGGACCAGGCACTCGACAACATCGAGGAGATCCTCCGCGCCTCGGACACCGTGATGGTCGCGCGCGGCGACCTCGGCGTCGAGCTCCCCTTCGAGCGCGTGCCGCTCGCGCAGAAGCAGATCATCGCCGCCGCGCAGCGGTTAGGCCGTCCGGTGATCACCGCGACGCAGATGCTCGAGTCGATGGTCGAGCACCCGCGTCCGACGCGCGCCGAGGCGAGCGACGTCGCGAACGCCATCCTCGACGGCACCGACGCGATCATGCTCTCGGCCGAGACCGCGGCGGGCGCGTACCCGCGGCTCGCCGTGCAGGCGATGCGGCGCATCATCGAGGAGATCGAGACGCACCCGATCATCGGCGCGGGGCTGCGCGACGCTTACGGCGCGCGCGGGACGCCGGTGACGACCGAGGAGGCGATCGCGGCCGCGACGGTGGCCGCCACGCGCCAGCTCGGCGCGCCCCTCGTCATCGTCTTCACCAAGAGCGGGTTCACGGCGCGGATCGTCGCCGCGCACCGGCCGCCGGTGCCGATCCTCGCGCTCACCGACGACGTGCGCACGGCCCGCCAGCTCGCGCTCGTCTGGGGCGCCGTACCGGAGGTCGTCGCGGCGGTCGACTCGTACGAGGCGATGGCCGACCTCGGGATCGGGGCGGCCGTGCGGCGCGAGCTCGCGAGCCCGGGCGACCGCATCGTCGTCACGGCCGGCGTGCCCGACGTGCCCGGGACGACCAACACGCTGAAGGTCGAGACGGTCCCGGCCGACGCGACCGCGACCGCGGCCCCGGCCGCCGGCGCGACGGCCTAACGACCGCGGGACGCCGCGGCGCGTGCGGCTCACCTTCCTCGGCACGGGCACGAGCTTCGGCATCCCGCAGATCGGCTGCGGCTGCGCGGTCTGCCACTCGCCCGACCCGCGCGACCGCCGCTCGCGGGTCGGCGCCCTCGTCGAGACCGACGCGGGGCGCCGCATCCTCATCGACACGCCGCCCGAACTGCGCCTGCAGCTCGTCGCGGCCGGCGTCGGTGCGGTCGACGCGGTGCTGTTCACGCACGACCACGCGGATCACACGCACGGGATCGACGACCTGCGCGCGTTCAGCGCGGCGACCGGGCGCGCCGTGCCCGCCTACGCGTCCGCGGAAACGGCGGCGGGGCTCGTGCGCAAGTTCGCCTACATCTTCGACGACGCGATGAAGGCGCTCCCGGGCACCTACAAGCCCGAAGGGCACCTGAAGCTCCTCGAACCCTGGGTGCCGGCCGAGGTCGCGGGCGAGGCGGTGACGCCCGTCGTCGTGCCGCACGGGCACGCGCGCGTCTTCGGCTACCGCATCGGCCCGTTAGGCTACGTGACCGACGCCAAGGTCCTCCCCGACGACGCCGTCCGCGTCCTGCGCGGCGTGCGCGTGCTCGTGCTCAACGCCCTCTTCCACCGCCCGCACCCGACGCACCTGAGCATCTCGGAGGCCGTCGAGGCCGCGCGGCGTGTCGGGGCCGCGCGGACCTACCTGACCCACCTCACGCATCACACGTCGCACGCGAGCCTCGAGGACGAACTGCCGCCCGACGTGCGGCCGGCGTACGACGGGCTCGTGGTCGAGGTGTGAGGTGGGGCGGGGGCGGACAACTCGGCGCGACGCTTGCTGCCGTATGTCATCCTGAGCCGGAGCGCAGCGCAGGCGGAGGATCGCTGTCCCGGAGACCCCGCTCACCCGACTCGACTGCGACATTCGTCAGTCGTGAAGGCGATCCTTCGCTGCGCTCAGGATGACACCTGCTGTCCCAACCCATTCACGCGAACCTCCGCCGCCATGTCGATCTCGCTCGACTACACGAACATGTTCCTCCCCGGCTCGGTCACCGACGCCGAGTGGACGGAGATCACCGCCCGGTTCCGCGATGCCCACGCCGCCGTCGAGGCCAAGCGCGCCCGCGGCGAGCTCGGCTTCCTCGACCTGCCCGAAGACACGGCCCTCCTCGCGCAGACGACGACCTTCGCCGAGCAGGCCCGCGGCCGATACACCGACGTGCTGCTCCTGGGCATCGGCGGCTCGGCGCTCGGCCCGATCGCGCTCCGCACCGCGCTCCGCCCGCCGGCGTGGAACACGCTCTCCGACGCCGAGCGCGACGGCTACCCGCGGCTGCACGTGCTCGACAACGTCGACCCCGACACAATCACGGTCACGCTCGACCGCCTGGACCTCGCGCGCACGGTCGTGCTCGTGATCTCCAAGTCGGGCGGCACGGCCGAGACGATGGCGCAGTACCTGCTCGTCCGCGCCGCGCTCGACGCCGCGTTAGGCGACCGGGCGAAGGAGCACCTAGTGTTCGTCACCGACCCGGAAAAGGGCTCGCTCCGCCCGATCGCGAAGGCGGAGGGCCTCGCCGCGCTCGACATCCCGCCCAACGTCGGCGGGCGCTTCTCGGTGCTCACGCCCGTCGGCCTGCTCCCCGCCGCGCTGCTCGGCGTCGACGTCGCCGGCCTCCTCGCGGGCGCGGCCGACATGCGCCGCCGCTGCGACACGCCCGACCTCGCCGCGAACCCCGGCGGCGTCTACGCCGCGCTCCAGTACCTCGCCGCGAGCGCGCACGGCAAGCCGGTGCAGGTGTTCATGCCCTACGCCGACCCGCTCCGCGACTTCGCCGCCTGGTTCGTGCAGCTCTGGGACGAATCGTTAGGCAAGATCCGCCCCGACGGCACCCACGTCGGCCCGACCGCCGTCCCCGCGCTGGGGACCACCGACCAGCACGCGCAGGTGCAGCTCTTCATGGAAGGGCCGGCCGACAAGACGATCACCCTCGTCGCCGTCGAGGGGCGGACCGACCGCGGCCGGATCCCCGACCTGTACAAGGAGGTCCCCGACCTCGCCTACCTCGCCGGGCACACGCTCGGCGAGCTGCTCGACGTCGAGCGGCGCGCGACGGCCGGCGCGCTCGCGACGCGCGGACGGCCGAACATGACGATCACACTCGACGCGGTCGACGCGTGGCACGTCGGCGGGCTGATGTTCCTGCTCGAGGCGGCGACCGCGTACTCCGGCGAGTTCTACGGCATCGACGCGTTCAACCAGCCCGGCGTGGAGCTCGGCAAGCACTTCACCTACGGGATGATCGGCCGCCCCGGGTTCGAGCAGGCGCGCGCGGAATTCGAACAGCTGCCGAAGGCCGACCCGAAGCGGCGCGTGTAGCAACGCACCGCGCGGCTAGCATCGCCCGCACGATCGGCCGAAATTGCGGGACCGGGTTCGGCCCCGCGTTCACTCTCGTCATTTTCAACCATGACCACCCAGATCGCCCCCGAGGCGGCCTCCCCCGAGGCGGACTACTTCCCCGGCGCCGTCACGGTCCGCGACGGGCACGTCACCGTCACGGACCCGTCGGTGCTCGCCAGCGACCGCCTCGACCCGCTCGTGCGCGCGGCGGTGTTCGCCGAGGGGCAGGAGCGCGAGTATGCGCGCTGGCTCCTCTGGGAGATCGGGCAGGCGGTCGGCGTCCGCCCCGCGTCGATCTACGAGTTGTACCTGGCGCGCGGCCGCGGCGAGGTGCACGGCTTCACGGTGCCGGCGATCAACGTGCGCGCGGCCACGTACGACACGGCGCGCGCGATCTTCCGCACCGCGGTGAAGATGAACGCCGGCGCGTTCATCCTCGAGATCGCGCGCTCCGAGATCGCCTACACCGACCAGCGCCCCGCCGAGTACGTCTCGGTCCTCATCGCGGCGGCGCTGCGCGAGGGGTTCCGCGGGCCGCTCTTCATCCAGGGCGACCACTTCCAGGTCAACGCGAAGAAGTTCGCCGTCGACCCGAAGACCGAGGTCGACGGCGTGAAGCAGCTCGCGACCGAGGCCGTGCACGCCGGCTTCTACAACATCGACATCGACACGTCGACGCTCGTCGACCTGTCGTACCAGTCGCTCGACGAGCAGCAGCGCCTGAACTACGAGACCGCCGTCGACCTCGCGCGGCACGTCCGGTCGCTGCAGCCGGCCGGGGTGACGATCTCGTTAGGCGGCGAGATCGGCGAGGTGGGGACGCAGAACTCGACGCCCGAGGAGCTGCACGCCTACATGAAGGGCTTCAACCAGGTGCTCTCGGAGGTCGCGCCGGGGACGCCGGGGCTCGCGAAGATCTCGGTGCAGAGCGGCACGTCGCACGGCGGCACCGTGCTCGCCGACGGCTCGATCGCCGCGGTCAACCTCGACCTCAACGTGCTCCGCGACCTCGGCGAGGTCGCGCGGCGCGAGTACGGGATGGCCGGCGCGGTGCAGCACGGCGCGTCCACACTCCCCGACTCCGAGTTCCACCAGTTCCCGACGGTCGAGACGGCGGAGATCCACCTCGCGACGAACTTCCAGAACATGCTGTACGACCACCTGCCGGCAGACCTCCGGCGGGAGATCTACGCGTGGCTCGACGCGAACGCGAAGGACGAGCGCAAGCCGACGGACACCGACGACCAGTTCTACTACAAGGCGCGCAAGAAGGCGATCGGCCCGTTCAAGCGCCGGCTGTGGGACCTGCCGGCGGACGTGAAGGCCCAGATGGCGGCGACGTACGACGAGAAGTTCTCGTTCCTCTTCACGCAGCTCGCGGTCGGCGACACCAGGCCGTACGTCGATCGGTTCGTCAAGGCGCCGCACCTGCACCGGCAGCTGCCCGTCGGCGGCCGGCCGGCCGTCGAGGCCGCGCCGGACGACGCGGACCTGAGCGACTGACGTCGGCGGCGCGCGTGGCCGGAGGCGCCGGCGCTCACGGAGGCGCCGACCCGGAGTTGGTCGCACTCTGGCACCTCGCGTACGAAGAGCTCGTGCGCCGCGCGACGCACGAACTCAACAACGCGCTCAACGGGGTCGCGATGAACCTCGAAGTCGCGCGGCTCCGGGCGGTGCCGGGCGGCGACGCGGCACGCGTCGCGCCGTTCGCGGCCGCCGCCGTCGAGTCGCACGAGGAGGTCGTCGCGATGGTCCGCGCCCTCGTCGCGCTCGGACGCGCGCCCGCGGGTGACACGTGCGACGTGCGCGAGACGGCCGAGCAGGTCGTCGCGCTGCTCGCGCCGGGCGTGCGGGCGCGCGGCGGGTCGCTCGCGCTCGGGGGCGACGCCGCGCGCGCGCGCACCGGCGCGCCGGCCGCGGCCGTACGCGCCGCCGTGGCCGTCGTGATCATGACCGCCACGGCGGGGCCCGCGGCCCACCGCCGCTGCGTCGTCACCGGCGGCGCAGAACCCACGCTTGCAGTCGAGCCCGACGACGGCATGGTCGTCGGCGGCGACGTCATAGAGGCGTGGGCCCGTGCGGGGATCCGGATCGGAACGGGCGTCGTTGCGCGTGCGCTGATCTTCCCGTCTGCGTAGCGCGGCGTAGCACCCGAACTACTTCGAGTCGGGCGCGCGCCGGCGGCCCCTTATCGGTTATTCTTCGGCCATGTCGCCCAAACTCCTCATCGCCGACGACGAGCAGAAGTCGGTCGTCCCGCTCACCGCGATCCTGGAAGCCGAAGGCTACACGGTGGACAGCGCGGTGGACGGGCAGAAGGCGCTCGACCTGCTCACCGGCCCGGGCGGGGACGCGTACGCGGTGGTACTCGCCGACCAGAACATGCCCAAGCTCGACGGCATGTCGCTGCTCACCGAGCTGCGCCAGCGCAAGCACCAGGCCCAGGTCATCATGATCACGGGCGCGGGCTCGGTCGACCTCGCCGTCGAGGCGATGCGGCACGGGGCGTACGACTTCCTCGAGAAGCCGATCAACCTCGCCAAGCTCAAGGCGCTGATCCCGAAGGCGCTGGAGCGCGCGCAGCTCCAGCAGAAAAACGAGGAGCTCGAGACCAAGCTGGAGACGTACACGCGCTTCGGCGAGATGGTCGGGCAGAGCGAGCCGATGCAGGCCGTCTACCAGATGATCGAGCGCGTCGCCCCGTCGACGGCGTCGGTGCTCATCCTCGGCGAGAGCGGCACCGGCAAGGAGCTCGTCGCGCACGCGCTGCACAAGAAGAGCGACCGCGCGAAGGGGCCGTTCTTCGCCCTCAACTGCGCGGCCCTCCCCAAGGAGATCCTCGAAAACGAGCTGTTCGGCCACGAAAAGGGCGCGTTCACCGGCTCGACCAACGAAAAGCCGGGCGCGTTCGAGATGGCCTCCGGCGGGACGATCTTCCTCGACGAGGTCGCGGAGATGGCGCCCGACATCCAGGTCAAGCTCCTGCGCGCGCTCGAGTCGCGGATGGTCCGGCGGTTAGGCGGCAAGAAGGAGATCCCCGTCGACATCCGCATCGTCGCGGCGACCAACAAGGACATGGAGAAGGCGATCGCCGACGGCGAGCTGCGCGAGGACCTGTTCTACCGCCTCGCCGTCGTCGACATCCACCTGCCGCCGCTCCGCGAGCGCGGCAGCGACCGCCAGATCCTCGCGCAGGAGTTCCTCAAGCGCTTCGCCAAGCTCAACGGCAAGCAGCTCGACGGCTTCGACGCCGCCGCGCTCGACTGGGTCAACACGTACAGCTGGCCGGGCAACGTGCGCGAGCTGCGCAACGCGGTCGAGAAGGCGGTGATCATGGCCCGCGGTCCGAAGATCACGGTCGACGACCTCGTCTCGCGCCGGCACCGCGTCCCCGCCGACGCGAGCGCGACGATCACCGTGACGCTCGGGCCCAACAGCCTCCCCGAGGCGCGGCGGCAGATCGTCGTCAAGGCCCTCGCCGCCGTGGGCGGTGACGTCGACCGCGCCGCGCGCGAGGCCGGACTCACGGTGGCCGAGGTGCGCGGGGAGCTGCTCGCCATCCTCGAACGCCGCGGTGTCGGGAGTACGGAGTCGGCGGACGTTGTCGCCTCCTCCGCCGACGCCCCGGCGGCGCCGCCGCTCCCGCCGCCGGTCGTCCTGCCCGACGACGCGCCGTCCCCGGTCGGCAAGCTCACGAAGGCGCCGGTCGCGGCCCGCGGCCGCAAGTCGTCCTGACCGCGCCCGGCTGACCGCGCCTCGCACCTCGACCTTCATGCGCCACCACGTCCCCGACGACGAGCGCGTCGTCGTCATCGAGAAGCATAGCGCCGGCCTCGGCTCCTTTCTGCTCGGCCTCGGGCTCGGGGCCGCGACGGCACTCCTGCTCGCGCCGCAGTCGGGCCGTGACACGCGCCGCCAGCTCGCGCGCCGCGCGCAGGACGCCGGCGACGACGCCCGCCGCCGCGCGCAGGGGCTCGTCGACGACGTGTCGTCCGAGGTGAACGGGCGCATCGACCGCGCCCGTTCCGCCGTGGTCGACCGCGTGGACCGCGCGCGCGACGCGGTCGAGCTCAAGCGGCGGCAGGTCCAGCGCGCGGTCGAAGCCGGGCGCGTCGCGGCCGCCCAGGCGCGCGACGACCTCGAACGCCGCATCGCCGAAACGAAAGCCGCCTACCAGGCCGGCGCCGGCGTGGCGCCCGGCGGGTACGAACCGCTCGACGACGACGGCCTCGAAGGCTGACGACGGCGCCCGCGGTCCGACCGAAGGCGCGGGCGCCGCTCAGGGTCCGCGTTCGTCGCACGCTCGGCGACTACGCGCGCCGCGTCTGGGACAACTCCGGCGAGGATGACATCTTCTTCCTCGCCGGCGGGATCTCCTTCAACATCCTGCTCGCGGCCCTGCCGTTCGCGCTGCTGCTCATCACGGGCGTGGCGTACGTGCTCGGGCAGACCCCCGACGCGTCGGCGGCGCAGGTCGCGGTGCTGCTCGACCGGCTGCTGCCCGGCGGCGTCAGCTCCGGCAGCGGCCTCCTGCGCGACGTGATCGCCGACGCGATCCGTACGCGCGGCCGCGTCGGCCTCGTGTCGGCCGTGTCGTTCGTCTGGTTCTCGACGCGTCTTTTCGGCTCGCTCCGGTCGGTGCTCGCCGCGGTGTTCGACATCGACCAGGAACGCGGCATCGTCGCCGGCAAGGTGTTCGACGTGCAGGTCACGGTCGTCTCGACCGTGCTCGTCGTCGCCTACTCCGCCCTGTCGGCCTACCTCAGCCTCGCGACGTCGTCCGGCGTGCGCGTGCTCATCAACCTCGGCGTCCGGCAGGACGTGATGGGCGGCCTCGAGTACTGGGCCGGGCGCGCGGTCGCGTTCTCGTTCATTACGGCGATGTTCTTCGGCCTGTACAAGACGTTGCCTAACCGGCGCATCCGGTGGCAGACCGCGCTCCTCGCCGCGACCCTGGGGGGCGTGCTGCTCGAGGTGGCGAAGATGGTGTTCGCCGTCTACGTGCGCTCGTTCGACCCGGGGTCGCTCTACACGGGGACGCTCGCCGCGTTCGTGATCGTCGTGTTCTGGGTCTATTACGCGTCGATCGTCTTTATTCTCGGCGGCGAGGTCGCGCAGGTGTTCGAGCTGCGGCACGTGCGGCGCTCGCAGCGGGCGGTACTCGAGGACTGACCGCGCAGCACCCGGGAATGTGGCGCGCCCGCAAGGCAACTGAGCCGTTGGCCCGGAGGTTGCCCGGGGGAGCGGCATCACCACCGTCCAGCCCCCGGAGGCTTTCTATGCGCAAACTCGCGTTTTCCCTGACCGTCGCCGCCGCCACCGTCCTCGGCGCGTGCAGCAAGACCGGCGACGGGCAGTACCAGGTCAAGACGCCGGCCGTGAGCGTCGGCACGAACACGACGACCGTCACCACCCCGACCGTCGGGACCAAGACCGACACGATCAACACCCCGGTCGTCGGCACCAAGAAGGACACGCTCGTCGTCGACCGCCCGGTGGTCGGCACGAAGAAGACCGAGGTGAAGGTGCCGACGGTGAACCCGCCGAAGAACCCGTAAGGCGCGTGTCCGTCGCGGGGGCGCCCCTTGTGGGCGCCCTTTGCTTTCGGGCATGACGTACCCCGACCTGGTCGACCTGCGTAGCGACACCGTCACGCGTCCCACCCCGGCGATGCGCCGTGCGATGGCCGACGCGGAGGTCGGCGACGACGTCCTCGACGGCGACCCGACCGTCCGCCGCCTCGAAGCGCGAACGTGTGAGTTGCTCGGCAAGGAGCGCGCGCTCTTCTTCCCGAGCGGCACGATGGCCAACCAAGCCGCCGTCTGGCTCCTCGCGGAGCGCGGCACCGAGGTGCTGCTCGACGCCGGCGCGCATCTCGTGCATTGGGAGCACGCGGGGCTCGCCGCGCTCGCGGGCGTGCAGATCCGCCCCGTCCCCCCCGCCGCCGGTCGCCTCGTCTTCGACGCCGCCGCGCTCTCGGCCGCCGTCCGCCCGACGTCCCCGCACGCGCCCCGCGCTTCGCTCGTCTGCGCAGAGGACACGCACAACGGCGCGGGCGGCGTCGTCACCACGCCCGACGCCCTCGGGGGGATCGCCGCGGTCGCACGCGCGGCCGGGCTGCCGTTCCACCTCGACGGCGCGCGCCTCTGGAACGCCGCCGTCGCGACCAACGCGGAGCCCGCCGCGTTCGCCGCCCACGCCGACACGGTCATGGTCGCCTTCTCGAAAGGGCTCGGCGCGCCTGTCGGGGCGGTGCTCGCGGGGAGCGCGGCCGCGATGCGCGACGCGTGGGTCGTGCGCAAGCGCATGGGCGGCGGGATGCGGCAGGTGGGGATCCTCGCGGCCGCCGCGCTCCACGGGCTCGACCACCATTACCCCGGCCTCGCCGACGATCACGCCCGCGCCCGGGCCATCGCCGACGCGGTCGACGGCGCGGGCGGCGCAACCGTGGTTCGTCCGGACACCAACATCGTCATGGTCGACCTGCCCGCGCCGGTCGCGGGCGACGTGGCCGAGCGTGCCGCGGAGGCTGGCGTCCGCCTCTCGGTGTGGTCCCCGTCGCGGGTGCGCATAGTCACGCACCTCGACGTCGACGACGCGGGCGCACGGCGCGCCGGCGATGTCGTCCGGCGCGCGCTCGAGGAGGCGCTTGCCCCGACGTTGGCAGGCCGGTATACATAGCAGTGCTCCAGGTCCCGGAGGGCGTAAGCCCGCTAACCGCGTCAGGACCCCGCAGGTAGCAGCGCCGTGTGGTGTCTTGCGTTGCTCCGTCAGACCTGGAGTATCCGGCCGGCCGCGGTCCCAGTGCACACGCGTTCCCACGCGCGCCCGGACGCGCCGGCCGGTTCGCGTTTCCGTCCGTGCCGCTGCGTCATGTGAGCGCCCGTCGCTCCGGTCGCGCACCGTCGGCGGCGGCGCCGGTCACGCCGGACGAACGCTATTTTGTCGTCCGCGGACGGCTCTGGCGCCGCAGCAATCCCGCGCTCGCGGCCGACGAGCGCGAGCGGCTCGTCCACGCGCTCATGCACGCGCGGCGCGGCGTACGCGACGCACTCGCGCTCGGGGACACGGGCGCGCTGAGGGCTGCGCGTGCCGGCGTTCAGGCCGCCAAGGTCGCACTCGGCGAACGCGGGCCAGTGTGGTGGGACGATGGCGCTCCAGATTGGAACCGGCACCTGGCGAAGAACACGCCCTACGCCGCCTGGTGGGCGGCCGTCGCCGCCGGTGATCCGCCCGTCTGAATCACCGCGACGACGTCGACGCGCTACACGGTACGTCGCACCGGCACCCACACCGGCGCCGCGGGGGTCGGGCGGCGCTGGCACCGCCTCCGGCCGGCCGCGAGATTACCCCGGCCGCGCCGCCGCCGCGCGCCCCCCGCCCCCGTCGCCCGCATGTCGCTCGCCCTCGCCCGGAAGTACCGCCCCAGGTCGTTCGCCGACGTCGCCGTGCAGTCGCACGTCTCGAACACGCTCAAGGGAGCGATCGCGCGCGGCCGCGTCGCGCACGGCTATCTGCTCTGCGGCCCACGGGGGACCGGGAAGACGACACTCGCGCGCGTGCTCGCCATGGCCCTCAACTGCGAGCGCCGCGCGGAGCACCCGGACGGCGAGCCGTGCGGCGAGTGTGAGAGCTGTCGCCGGATCTGGAGCGGCGCCTCGTCGCTCGACGTCGTCGAGATCGACGCGGCGTCCAACCGCTCGGTCGACGACGCGCGCGACCTCCGCGAGCGCGCGATGTACGCGCCGTCGGGCGAGGGCCGCTACAAGGTCTACATCGTCGACGAGGCGCACATGCTCACGCGCGAGGCGTGGAACGCGCTCCTCAAGGTGCTCGAGGAGCCGCCGCCGCGCGTCGTCTTCGTCTTCTGCACGACCGAGCCGCAGAAGATCGCGCAGGCGGCCGCGCCGATCCTGAGCCGGCTGCAGCGTTTCGACCTGAAGCGGATCGGGCCGGGGGAGATCCGCGCCCGCCTCGCCGCGGTACTCGACGCCGAACACGTCCCCTTCGAAGCCGACGCGCTGGGCGCGATCGCCCGCGCGGCCGACGGCGGGCTCCGCGACGCGCTCTCGCTCACCGACCAGGTCCTTTCGTTAGGCGCCGACGCGCGCGTCACCGCCGAGCGCGTGCGCGACGCGCTCGGCCTCGTACCCGAAGACGAGTACGTCGCCGTGCTCGACCTCGTCGCCGAACGCCGCGCGGGCGACGTGTTCGCGCAGGTCGCGCGGCTGGCCGAGGGCGGCGTCGACTTCGCGCTCTTCGTCGCCGGGCTGGGCGACGCGATGCGCGCGCTGCTCGCCCTCACCCTCGGCGGGGACGCGCCCGACGTGTCGGCCCGGCTCCGCTCCGCCCTCGCAGAGCGCGCGCGGGCCGACCACCCGGGCCACCTCGGCGCGTCGGACCTCGTCCGCATGCTGCAGCTCCTCGTCGAGGCCGAGCCGCGCATCCGCAAGAGCGGGCAGCAACAGCTCCTGCTCGAGACGCTGCTCGTCCGCTTCGCGCTCGCCGACCGCGCGGTCGACCTCGAGACCGTCCTACGGGGGCTCGACGGTTCGCCCGTGCCCGGTTCGACCGCGCCGGTGCCGGCTGCTCGATCCGTCGATCCGCCGGTAGCAGCCAACGGGTATTCCGCGGCAGCAGCCACGGTGGAGGCCGCTGCGAGTACGCCGGCCCCGGGGCGCGTGTCGGCCCGTCCCGCGGGTGCGAGCCTCCGGGCCGCGTACGAGACTGCCGTCGATGACGCGCGCCCCCCGGCATGGCACTCCGAAGCGCCGCTCCCCGACCACCCGGACGGTCCTGTCACGGCCGTCCTCGAGCGCCCGGTCGCGCGAACGGCCACCCGCCCGACCGCGCCCACGCACGTCGTCGTGGCCCCGCACGTCGAGACGCGGCCGGCCGAGTCGGCGGCGATCGAGGCCGCGGTGACGGACGTCGGCACGCTCGCCCAGCGCTGGGACACCGTCGTTGACGCCGCGCGGAGCGTGCGCCCGCTCGTCGCGAGCGCGCTCGCCGCGGCGCGCCCGGTCGGAATGAGCACGGCGGGCGTGGTCACGGTCGAACTCGTCGAAGCGAACGACGCCTACGCGCAGGCGATCACCGCGGCCCACGATGACGTGCTCGGCGCCGTGCGCCACGTGCACCCGACCGCCGTGCGCGTCGTCTTGCGGTCCGGCGGTGTCGCGACCCCCGCCGCGGGCGCCGCGCCGCAACGCCTCACGGCCGAAGGGGTACGCGCGGAGCGGCTCGCGATACTCGCGCGGCGTGACTCCGTGCTCGGCGCCGCCATCGAGGCGCTCGACCTGGAACTGCTCGAGTGAGCCCGCCGTAGGCCCTCCCGCGCACGTCGACTTCCACGCCCCAGTTACGTTCCGCCCATGGACCTCTCCCAACTGATGCAGCAGGCGCAGCAGATGCAGAGCCGGCTGCAGGAAGCGCAGGACGCGCTCGCCGACCGCGCCGTGACGGGCACCGCCGGTGGCGGTATGGTCACCGTCGAGGCCGACGGCAAGGGCACGGTGCGCAAGGTCACGCTCGATCCCAAGGTCGTCGACCCCGCGGACGTGGCGATGCTCGAGGACCTGATCGTCGTCGCCGTCGCCGACGCACAGCGCAAGGCGCAGGCGCTGCAGGAGTCCGAGCTCGGCAAGGCGACCGGCGGGATGGACCTGCCGTTCAACCTGCCCTTCTGACCATCCGTTAGGCACCTCCCGGGACCCTCCGCACGCGTGTCCGCGATCGACGAGCTGGCGGGCGAGTTCGCCAAGCTGCCCGGCATCGGGCGGAAGACCGCCCTCCGCCTCACGTACCACCTGCTCCGCCAGCGGCCCGAGCAGAGCCGCCGGCTGGCCGACGCGCTGACGACGCTCGCCGAACGCGTGCACCCGTGCGCCGACTGCGGGAACCTCACCGAGGACGAGCGCTGCGCTGTGTGCCGCGACCCGCGGCGCGACGCGGCCGTGCTCTGCGCCGTCGAGGAGGCGAGCGACATCGGCGCGATCGAGCGCACGGGCGAGTACCGCGGCGTCTACCACGTGCTCGGCGGGCGGCTCTCCCCGCTCGACGGCGTGATGCCCGAGGACCTCGCGATCGATCAGCTCGTCGCCCGCGCGCAGGGCGGGGGCGTGCGCGAAGTCATCCTTGCCACCAACCCGAGCATGGAGGGCGAGGCGACCGCGCTCTACGTGCAGCGCCAACTCGCCGCGCAGGCGCCGGCCGTACAAGTCACGCGCATCGCGCGCGGGTTGCCGGTGGGGGGGGACCTCGAGTACGCAGACGGCGTGACGATCGCGCAGGCGCTCTCCGCACGCCGGGAGATGTGACGGTGCGCCTGCCGTGGAACGACACCGTGAACGCCCCGGAGCGCCGCCGCGCTGATGACGAACGGGATCGGCGTGGCGGCGGCGGCGGCCGGCGGCGGATCGACTGGGAGCGCGCCGCCGAGGCGGGGCCCACGTTCGGTCGGATTCCCGCGGGTCTGCTGCTGAGTGCGGGCTTCGCGGGCGGACTCGCGGTCGGCGCCGCCGTGTGGGACCGGCTCATCGCCGGCAGCCGGCGCGGGCTATTCTCGCCGCAACCGATGGGGCGCTACCATGCGCTGAGTTACCTCGCGGCCCGTCCGAGCGTAGATACGGCGAGACTCCTGCGCGACTACCTGCGCTGGGAGACGCACCCGCTGCTGCGGCGCCGCGCGCGCCGCGTCCTCCGCGCGGTCGAGGCGTCGCTCTAGGGTTCCCGCGTCGCCTCGGCCCGGGCGCGCGCCCGAGCGCCGCACACCGCCGGGGGGCGCAGAACCCGAGCCCCCGGCCATGCCCCCCGGCGCCGTTAGCTGGACCTTCACCGACGACGACGCGCACGCCATCAGCGGGGCGGTGCAGCGCTTCCTGCGGGAGACCGGCGCGCGGTCCGCGCTGCTCGTCGACCGCGCGGGGCAGCTCGTCGCCACGGTGGGCGAGGCGCCCGCGTTCGACGCCGTCGCGTTCGCGTCGCTCACCGCGGCCGACTTCAGCGCCAACGACCAGCTCGCGCGGCTGATCGGCGAGCGCGATTTCACGACGCTCTTCCACCAGGGCGAGCGCGAGTCGATGTACCTCGCCGACGTCGCGCGCCGCGTGATCCTCGTCGTGCTTTTCGACAACCGCACGACGCTCGGCCTCGTGCGCCTGAAGCTGCGCGGCGTCGTCGAGACGCTCGCCGCCCGCTTCGAGCGGGTGTTCGAGCGCTCGCCGGCCCCGGCCGCGGCCGCCGCACCAGCGCACGCGCCTAACACAACGCCCGGTGCGCCCGCGTCCGCCGCGCCGCTCCCCCCGTTCCTGACCGACCTGCTCGCCGGCGCGGAAGACGAGATCGACCGGCTCTTCTCCTAACGCACACCGAAAGCGGAGACCGCCCGTGTCGATGGTCAACTACGCCTCGCGCGAGATCAACTGCAAGATCGTCTACTACGGCCCCGGACTGGGCGGCAAGACGACGAACCTCGAGTACGTCTACGAGCAGGTGAGCCCCGCGACGCGTGGCAAGCTCATCTCGCTCGCGACCGAGAACGAGCGCACCCTCTTCTTCGACTTCCTCCCGGTCGACCTCGGCACGATCCGCGGCTTCCGCACGCGGTTCCACCTCTATACGGTGCCGGGGCAGGTGTATTACAACGCGAGCCGCCGCCTCATCCTGCGCGGCGTCGACGGCGTGGTGTTCGTCGCCGACTCGCAGGCCGACCGCCACGAGGCCAACGTCGAGGCGATGCAGAACCTCTACGACAACCTCGCCGAGCACGGCTACGACCTGACGAAGCTCCCGTTCGTCGTGCAGTACAACAAGCGGGACCTCCCCGACGCGGCGCGCACCGACGAGCTGGACGGCGTGCTGAACCCGGGGTGGGAGGTGACCGACCCGGCGAAGCAGCGGCCGGTCGAGAACCCATTCCGCCCCGGCGAGCTGCTCGTCGAGCGGCTGCCCACCGGCGAGTGGTGGGAAAAGGCGCCGACGTTCGAGGCGGTCGCGTCGTCGGGCGCGGGCGTGTTCGACACGCTCAAGGCGGTTTCGAAGCTGGTCGTGCGCGCGATCGGGTAGCGGGACGGCTGCCGGCGCCGTTAACAGACGGCGCGGTTAGCGGCGGACCCGCGGTCCGTTAGCTTTGCGGGACCTCGTGCCCCGCTCCGTCAACCTCCCGAACGCGATCACCGTCGCCCGCATCGCCGCCGCGCCCTTCATCGCGTGGCTGCCGTTCGCGCCGGGCCCGGGCACGCGCTTCGCGGCGTTCCTTCTTTACGTCGCGGCGGCGGTCACCGACTACTGGGACGGCTACCTCGCCCGCAGCCGCAACCTCGTCACGAACCTCGGCCGGCTGCTCGACCCGCTCGCCGACAAGCTGCTGCTGCTCGCGACGTTCGTCCCGATGTACTGGCTGATGGGCGGGGTGTCGTCGCTCGTGCTCCCCGCCGACGCGCCCGTGCGGCCGCCGCTGCCGTTCGTCACGCCGTTAGGCCTGGTGACGCTGCCGTGGTGGGTCGTCGGCGTCGTGCTCGGGAGGGAGGCTCTGATGACGGCGTTCCGCCAGGTCGCGGCGCGCCGCGGGGTCGTCATCGCGGCGATCGGTCCGGCGAAGTGGAAGACGGGCTTCCAGGCGACGTGGGTCGGCGCGGCCTACTTCTGGTTCTTCGCGGCCTCACTCGCGCGGGCCCGCTCGTGGGCAGACGACGCGTGGTGGCGCGCGTTCGCCCTCTTCAACGGCGTCGTCGGCGTGGCGACGATGGTCGTTGCCGTCGCGCTCACGCTGTACTCGCTCTGGCTGTACGCGCGGCGCTACGGGGGCGTGCTGCGCGGGGGCGCGACCCCCGAACGCATCGTCTAGGCGGGCGCGCCGCCTACCTGCCGGCGAGCCGACTCAGCCGCGACGGGGCGTGCGCGCCGTCCGCGTCGGCGGCGAACGGCGTGATGGGGCCGAGCTGGCGTGCGAGTGCGGCGGCGGCGCGCGCGCGCACCCCGCCGAGCGCCGCGTCGGCCCAGAGGGCCTCGAGGTCGAGCGTGTCGCCCCGCGTCGACGCGTGGTCGACCCGCTCGGCGAGGTAGATCACCTCGCTCATCGCGTCCGGCGTCTCCGGCGGGGGTGCGCGGTGGTGCGCCGCGATCGCCCCTGCGGCCTCGACGCCCATTCCCCAGCGCAGCACGGCAAGCCCGCCGAGCGGTTCGTGCAGAGCGACGAGCGCGGCGCGGAGCGCGGCCCACGAGACCGGCGCGGCGCTCCGCTCCTCCGCCAGCGCCGCCGCGCGGTCGAGCAGGACGAGCTTGCCGACGTCGTGCAGGAGGCCCGCCGCGTAGGCGCGTTCGGCCGAGACCCCGAACGCCGGCGCCGCGGCGCGCGCGAGCGCGGCGGTGCGTTGGGCGTGCGCCCAGATCGCGGCCGTGATGCTCGCGTGGCGCGAGCCGGGCGGGCAGAGAAGGGCCGACACCGTGACGTCGACGAGCACGTTGCGCACGCCGCCCGTGCCCACCCGGTCGATGGCCTCGCGGAGCGACGCCGCGGGCGCCTGGCCCGGCCGCATGTAGAACACCGAGTTCGCCTCGCGCAACAGTGCGCGGGCCACGGCGAGGTCGCCCTCGCAGACGCGCACGAGCTCGGCCGCCCCCGCGTCGGGGTCGTCGCACACCGCGAGCGCCTCGCGCGCCGCGCTCGGCAGCTGACGGACGGCGTCGGTCGGCGCGTCGACCACCGCGGCGGTGAGCGCGCGTAGCCCGGCCCGGTAGCCGGCATCCGCGTTGGGCGGGGGTGGCGCGGCGTGAAGCGCGTCGACGCCCGCGCGAACGGCGGCCGCGAGTGCGCCCGCGGCCCGCTCGTCGAGCACCGCGGGCGCGACGGACGGGCGCGGTGACGCGGGTAGCGCGGCCGCGGGCGATGGGGCGACTGCGGCGGTCGCAGCCCGTGCCGGCGTCACGACGGCGGGCGTGGCGGTTGCCGTCGCCTGGCGGTCGCGTCCGAACCAGCGACGCAGAAGAGCGAGCATGCGAGCGGACGAGGGATGTGCCGCCCCCGCACACCTCCGCGAGCACGGGGTGTCGTATCGGGCGGCCGGAGGCGTATCGTTCGGCGCATGGACGGTTTGCGACTGCGGCAAGTCACGATGCGCGAGCGCGTGTGGCGGCGCGTGCACGACCGATGTAAGTGCGACGGCGGGCGACCGGTCGTCTGGACGGAAGAGGGTGAGATCGGACTCGCGCGTCTGGTTGCGGGGGCGAACGCTCGGCTCGCCGAGCTGTGCGGCGCGGGGGTGCGCCGCGGCGACCGCGTCGTCTGCGCACTCGCGGCGGGGCCGGCGTTCGTCGAACTGTCGCTTGCCGCGTTAGAGGCGGAGTGGACCCTCGTCCCCGTGCCGCCGAGCGCCGACACGTCGGCGATGGCCGATGCAGTCGACGCGCGCGCCGTCGTGACCACCCGCGACGTGCGCGTGCGCGGCGCGGCGACCCCACCGACGCCGGACGTGCGGTTCCTGCTCGCGACGAGCGGGACGACGGGAGCGCCGCGGCGCCTCGCCCTGTCGGACGCGAATCTCGCCGCGGTGCTCGACAGCCACCGCGATGCACTCGCTCTGAACGGCGGCGTGCTGCTGTCGGTCCTGCCCTGGCATCATGCGTTCGGGCTCGCGCTCGAGCTCCTTCCCGCGCTGCTCGACGGGGCGATGGTAGTCCGCGACTCCTCCGGCGGCCGCGACGCGGCCGAGATGCTCTCGACTGCGGAGCGGGCGGCCGCCCGCGGGTCGGCGATCACGCACCTGCATGCGGTCCCGTACACGACGCGGCTGCTCGCCGCCGACGAAGCGGGTCAGACCTTCCTCGGCGGGCTGCGCGGCGGGCTCGTGGGCGGGGCGCCGGTTGACGCGGCGCTCGCGGCGGCGCTTGCGCGGACGCGGCTGCGCGTGGGGTACGGGCAGACCGAGGCGTCGCCCGGCGTCTGCCTCGGCGCGCCCGGCGCGTGGCGCGCGGCAGCGTTAGGCAGACCGGTGGGCTGCGCGGTGCGGCTCGACCCCGACGGCGTGCTCGCCTTCCGCGGGCCGAATGCGTGCCTCGGCGAGTGGCACGCCGGTCGAGCGTCGCCGCTCGAGCGCCTGCCGGCGGACCGCTGGGTGCGCACGGGCGACCTCGCGGTCGCGGAGGACGACGGCACGTACACGTTCGCCGGTCGGGCCGCGGAGAGCTTCAAGCTCGAGAACGGGCGCTACGTCGCCGCGCTCCCGATCGAGGCGGCCGTGCGCGCGCGCCACCCGCAGGTGCGCGAGGCCGTGCTCTCCTCGCCGGACGGGGTGTCGTTCGTGCTGGCCGTATCCGCGGACGGACATCTGCCGGCCGTCGACGCGGTACGTCCGCTCCTCGGCCCGCTCGCCGAGCGTCCGCTGCGCGTCGTGCCGGTGGCGGCCGACGCGTGGGTCCGCACGCCGAAAGGAGAGATCGACCGGCGATTTCCGGTCGGCCGCGCGTCGTGAGGGACGGCGGCACACGGTCCGCGTACGCGAGCGTCGTATGCAGATTGAGATTCTCACCATCGGCGATGAGCTCCTGCTCGGCCTGACGATCGACACCAACGGTCCCCACCTCGCGCGCGAGCTCGCCGACGTTGGTGTCACGGTCGTGCGGCGGTCGAGTGTCGGCGACGGAGCGGATGAGATTGCGGCCGCCGTGCGCGAGTCGCTCGACCGGACGGGCGCGGTGATCACGACCGGCGGACTCGGGCCGACGGCGGACGACCTCACGAAGCCAAGCATCGCGGCCCTGTTCGGGCGCGGGATGGTGCTCGACGAGTCGATCCTGGCGGCGCTCGAGGCGCGGTGGAAGGCGCGCTTCGCGCGCGATCTGCCCGCGAGCAACCGGCAGCAAGCCATGCTGCCCGCGGGCGCGCGGGTG
Source organism: Gemmatimonadetes bacterium T265 (assembly GCA_019973575.1). NCBI lineage: Bacteria > Pseudomonadati > Gemmatimonadota > Gemmatimonadetes bacterium T265. Next base: position 114,387 of record BPUI01000001.1, on the reverse strand, counting down.
CTCGTCAATCGCCACGGCTCCGCGCCGGGCGTCTGGTTGGAAGACGAGCGCGGGCGCTGGGTCGCGATGCTCCCCGGTGTGCCGCGCGAGATGCGCGGGATGCTCGCCGACGAATTGGGTCCGATCATCGCCGAACGCGCGAGGGCCGGCGCGGGCGGCGCGCCGACTGTGGTGCGCTCGCGGACGCTGCGCACCACCTCGATCGCGGAGAGTGCGATCGCGGACCGCCTCGGCGATCTCGCACGCGGGGCGGAGGGGTGCTCGCTCGCGTACCTTCCCGGGCGCGAGGGCACCGACCTGCGCCTCACGTCCCGCGGGCGCGCGGCGGAGGAGACGGACGCCGCGCTCGCGCGCGCGGGCGACCTCGTACGCGCGCGCGTCGCGGACTGGGTGTACGGCGAGGAGAACACGGACCTGGCCGCCGTCGTGCTCGACCACTGTCGCGCGCGCGGGCTGACGATCGCCGTCGCGGAGAGCTGTACTGGCGGCCTGCTCGGCGCGCGGCTGACGAGCGTCGCCGGGTCGAGTGACGTGGTCCGCGGCGGGGTCATCGCCTACGCGAACGACGTGAAGACCGCGCAGCTCGGCGTCGACGCGGCCGCGATCGCGTCGGACGGGGCGGTGAGCGAGAAGGTCGCGGCGCAGATGGCGGCCGGGGCTCGGGCGCGGATCGGTGCGGACGTCGGGGTCGCGCTCACCGGCGTCGCGGGGCCCGGCGGCGGGTCGGAGGAGAAGCCGGTCGGGACCGTCTGGATCGGCGTCGACGTGGGCGGCGACGTCCGGACCGTGCGCAACGTGTTCACCGGCGACCGGGAGGAGATCCGCTACCGCGCGGCGCAGTTTGCGCTCGACCTCGTACGGCGCGCGCTCACGCCCGGCGCGCGACCGGAGCCGACGCCGAACGACGCGGTCGCGGCCGCGGCGCGCTAAAGCGGCAGCCCGGCGCGCCCACACGGCACGACCCCTCCGTGCGGCCGCGCCGCACCGGCAGCCGCGGGGGGCATATCGGTTGCACCCAGGGCCGACGGATCGCGCCTCGCCCGCGCTTGCCGCGCGCCAGGCGCACAGATCGTGTCCCACTGATTGCGACCCATGGCCTCTTCCGACCCGACCATTTCCGCCGCCGACGCCGCGACCGCAGCTACCCCGCAGGGCGACGGCTTCGAGACGAACCCGCCCAGCTCGCCCGCGTTCGACGCCGCGGCGGGGGGCGTCGTCTCGGGCGACGATCTCCAGCGGCAACTCGCCGAGCACCAGGACCGGTACCTGCGGCTGGTGGCCGAGTTCGACAACCACCGCCGTCGATCCGCGAAGGAGCGGCTCGACGCGGGCGCGCGTGCGCAGGCCGACCTTACGAAGCACCTGCTCGATGCGATGGACGACCTCGCGCGCTTCGCGCACGTCGACCCCGCGACGACCGACGCGGCGACCGTCGTCGAGGGCGTGGCGATGGTCGAGAAGAAGCTTATCAAGTCGCTCGGCGCGGCCGGGCTCGAGGTAATCGACCCGACCGCGCAGCCGTTCGACCCCGCGCTGCACGAGGCGGTGGCGACGGAGCCGGCAACGACGCGCGACCAGGACCACCAGGTCGCGCGCGTGTACCAACTCGGCTACCGCTTCGGCGGGCAGCTGCTCCGTCCGGCGCGCGTCGTCGTGCGGCAGTGGCAGGGGTAAGGATGGCCCAGACCAGCGACTACTACGCCGTGCTCGGCGTGTCGCCGACGGCCGACGCGAAGGAGATCAAGAAGCAGTACCGGCGGCTCGCGAAGCAGTACCACCCCGACGCGAACAACAACGACGCCAAGGCGGCCGAGCGCTTCAAGGAGATCTCGGAGGCGTACAACGTCGTCGGGGACGCGGAGAAGCGGAAGCAGTACGACGACATGCGGCGGCTCGGCGCGTTCGGCGGCGGGCGGGCGGGCGGCGCGCGTGCCGGCGGGTTCGGCGCGCAGGGGTTCCCGGGCGGCGCGTCGGGCGCGCAGTTCGACTTTTCGAACGTCGACGTCGGCGGGATGGGCGGCTTCGGCGACATCTTCAGCTCGATCTTCGGCGCCTCGCGCGGCGGCGCGGCGGGCGCGCGCCGCGGGCCGGAGCCGGGGCAGACGGTCGAGCTCACGGTCGAGGTGCCGTTCCGGACCGCGGCGTTAGGCGGCAAGGTGCCGGTCGAGCTCGAGGTGAGCGAGGAGTGCGAGACGTGCCACGGGAGCGGCGCGGCGCCCGGGGCGACGCTCAAGCAGTGTCCGGAGTGCAACGGGCGCGGGACGATCTCGTTCGGGCAGGGCGGGTTCGCGGTGAACCGGCCGTGTCCGATGTGCCTGGGCCGCGGGCAGATCCCGAGCGAGCGCTGCCCGACGTGCGGCGGGGCGGGGCAGGTGCGCACGCGCAAGACGGTGAACGTGACGGTGCCCGCGGGCGCCGACACGGGCGCGCGGGTGCGGCTGAAGGGGCAGGGCGGGCGCGGCGACCAGGGTGCGCCGCCCGGGGACCTCGTCATCACGTTCCAGGTGCAGCCGGACCGGCTGTTCCGGCGCGAGGGGCTAGACGTGATCGCGACGATTCCGGTGAACGTCGCGCAGGCGACGTTAGGCTCGAAGATGCAGGTGCGGACGCTGGACGGGACGCGGGTGGCGCTGCGGATCCCGGCGGGGACGTCAAGCGGGCGGCGGCTCCGCGTGCGCGGGCAGGGGATTGCCAAAGGCGAGCAGCGGGGCGACATGATCGTCGAGCTGCGCGTGACGGTCCCGGAGCACCTGACCGACGAGCAGCAGGCGAAGATGCGGGAGTTCGCGGAGGCGGCGGACCTGAAGTTTTGAGCGGGCGCACCGCGCGACGTGCCGGGCCGCTCCTGGGCGGACCGGCCGCCGATAGGTCGGTCGCGAGCGTCAGCTGACAATGCCCGGTGTCGGACGTCGCCGTCGTCGTCGAGAACAGGGAAACATGCCCAATCCGCAAAAAACATTCCGTTCGCGACCACGGATCGGAAAGCAATGGCGGGTCGTCGCCGCTGTTGGCGGGGTTACGCCGCGAGTACCGGGAGCGCGGCCCGGCCCGGCGCCGCGGCCTCAATCACCCCGCCGCCGAGCACGCGCGTGCCATCGTAGAAGACGAGCGACTGCCCGGGCGTAATCGCCGCGACGGGCTCGTCGAGCGCGACCTCAACCTCGCCGTCCCCCGCCCGGACGACCTCGGCCGCGACCGCGCGCGCGCGGTGGCGCACCTGCACGGCGACCGGCGCGCCGACGGCGGGCGCGTCGCCGAGCCAGTTCACCTCGCGCACCGTCACGCCGCGGCCGAGGAGCGCTTCGCGCGGGCCGATCACGACTGCACGGTCCGCGGGGCGGATCGCGACGACGTACATCGGCGTGGCGAACCCGCCCGGGAGCCCGCGGCGCTGTCCAACCGTGTAGCGCGCGTGGCCGTCGTGCGTGCCGGCCGCGCGCCCGTCGAGCGTGACGAACGGTCCGGGGCGGAGCGACGGGGCGTCCGCGCCTAACGTCTTGCCGATGATCTTGGTGTGGTCGCCGTCGGGCACGAAGCAGATATCCTGGCTCTCGACCTTGTCCGCGACGACGGTCAGGCAGAGGCGGCGGGCGAGGGCGCGCGTCTCGGGCTTGGTCTGGTCGCCGACGGGGAGGAGCATGCGGCCGACGACGCGCCGGTCGATCCCCCAGAGGAAGTAGCTCTGGTCCTTTGCCGGGTCGAGCCCGCGGTAGAGCGCGCCGTCGATCACGCGGGCGTAGTGCCCGGTCGCGATCCAGCGCGCGTCGACGAGGTCGGCGGTGCGGAGGAGGTCGCGGAACTTGGTAAACGTGTTGCAGCGGACGCACGGGATCGGCGTGCGGCCGCGCGCGTACTCGTCGACGAAGTCGCGCACGACGTCGTGGCCGAAGCGGTCCTCGAGGTTGAGGACGTAGTGCGGCACGCCCAGCCGCTCGCAGACGCGGCGCGCGTCGTTGATCGAGTCGAGCGAGCAGCACGGCCGGTCCGGCACGTCGTCGCCATAGCAGAAGAGCTTCATCGTCGCGCCGACGACGTCGTAGCCCTGCTCGACGAGCAGCGCCGCCGCGACGGACGAGTCGACCCCGCCGCTCATCGCGACGAGGACGCGCTCGCCGTTGCCGGAGATCACCGCGGGCGCGCTCACCACGCGGCCCCGACCGCGGTCGCCGCGCGCGCCTTGCGCACGAGCGTTGGGAAGAGCGCGCCGACGCGGTCGACGCAGGCAGGCGTGGTGAGTGCGCCGAGGCTCAGGCGCACTGCGCCCGCCGCGAGGTCGGGGGCGACGCCCATCGCGAGCAGCACGTGCGAGGGCTCGACGTTGCCGGTCTGGCACGCCGACCCGCCGGACGCCGCGACGCCGTGCAGGTCGAACGCCATCAGGAGCGCGGCGCCGTCCGCACCGGGCACGCTGACGTTGCTCACGTGCGGTGCGCGCTCGGCCCCGCGCCCGTGCACGACGGCGTCCGGCACGCCGGCGAGGATGCGCGCCTCGAGTTCGTCGCGCAGCGCGACCAAGCGGGCGCACTCGGCCGCGCGCTCCGCGACGGCCAGCTCCGCGGCGGTGGCGAGGGCGACGGCGTAGGCGACGTTCTCGGTGCCGGGGCGGCGGCCGCGGTCCTGCGCGCCGCCGTGAAAGAGCGGCGCGAGAGGCGTCCCGCGCCGCACGTACATCGCGCCCACGCCCTTGGGCGCGCCGATCTTGTGGCCGCTCACCGTGAGCAGGTCGACCGGGAGCGACGCGACGTCGATCGCGACCTTGCCGAACGCCTGCACGGCGTCGGTGTGGAAAACGACGCCTAACGCATGCGCCCGGTCGGCGAGCGCGCGCACCGGCTGCACGACGCCGGTCTCGTTGTTGATCCACATCACCGAGCAGACCGCCGCGTCCCCGTCGAGCTCCGGCGCGTCGGGGGCGACGCGTCCGTCCGCGTCGACGGCGAAGAGGCACTCGACGGCGCCCTCGTCGGCGGCCTGGTGCACGGCGGCGAGGACGGCCTTGTGCTCGATGGGCGTGCTCACGACCGCGCGGCGCGCCGGATCGCGGCGGGCGCGCCAGGCGCCGAGGATCGCGAGGTTGTCCGACTCGGTGCCGCCCGAGGTGAAGACGAGTTCGTCGGGGCGTGCGCCGAGCGTGCGGGCGACGCGCTCGCGGGCCTCGTCGAGGGCGGCGCGCGCGGCGCGGCCCCAGCGGTGCGCGCTCGACGGGTTGCCGAACGTCGGGCCGAAGAAGGGCTCCATCGCCGCGCGCACCTCGGGCCGGACGGGCGTGGTGGCCGCGTGGTCGAGGTAGATCGGGTCGGGCATGGTGAAAAGTACCCGCTGCCGGGAGGGAAAGGCCACGCGGGGGCGGGGCGCGGTCGATGCGATCGTCGTGCACGCGGGCGGGGGCGCGGGGCGCCCCGCGCGCTCAACGACGCACGGCCCGTGGGGCATCGCAAAGACGCGTGATGGGTGGGCCGCGACGTCGACGCGCGCTTCGGCCCCGCGCCCCCGCCCGCGACGGACGTGGTCGCACGAGCGTGCCGACTGCGCTACTGGAGCGGGCGGAGTGCTGCGCGTGCGGGGGCGGCGTCGAGCCCGTCCAACGACAGCGGGAGCGCGAGCAGCTCGTAGTTGCCCGGCGCGACGGCGTGCAGGTCGAGGTTCTCGAGGTTCCACGCGCCGGCGCCGAAGAGCGCGTGGTGCGTCGCGAGGTCCTTGCTCTCGCGCCCGTCGACGCTCGGTGCGTCGACGCCTAACAGCACGAGTCCCGCCGCGCACAGCCTCGCGACGCAGGCCGGCGCGAGCCAGGGCCACGCCGCGGGGAAGCGGCCGTCGGCGATCGTGCGGCCGGTGCGGAGCAGCAGGCGCGGGTTTGCGTCTAACGAGACGCCCTGGCCGGCCGCGGTGGCGGCGAGCGCGTCGAACCCGACCTCGCCGGCCGACGCCGAGAGGTCGACGACGGTCGCGGGCCCGAGAAAGGCCGCGAGCGGCAGCGCGTCCGACCCCGGCCAGCCGTCGCGCACGTGCAGCGGCGCGTCGGCGTGCGTGCCGACGTGCGGGCTCAGCGTGATGGCCGAGAGGTTGACCGCGGCGCCGTCGGCGAGGCGCGCGGTCCAGCCGCAGGCGTAGGGCGTGTCGCCCGGCCACTCGGGCGTGCCTGCCGCGACGCGGACGCTGATGTCGAGGAGCGGCGTCGCGTCGCGTTCGGCGTCGTGCTCCGCGGTACTCACCCCGCCGAGCCGCCGCGGTACAGGCGCGTGCGCGCGTCCCAGAGCGCCGGGAAGAATCGCTGGCCGACCGTGCGCATCAGGTGTGACGCGCCGAGGGACCCGCCGGTGCCCTGGGTCATCGGCCCGATGATGCGCTCGACGAGCTGCACGTGTTGGAAGCGCCAACGCGCGAACTGCTGGTCGTAGGCGAGCAGCGCCTCGGCGACGAAGAAGAGCGTCCCGGGACCGGGGCCGGTGTAGAGCGCTTCGACCGTCGTCGCGTTCGCGGCGACGAGCCCGAGAAAAGCACCCTCGAGGTCGGCCGACCGCTGTTCGATCGTCCGGAACTGCGCGCTCTGCGCGCCGCTCGACGCGCCGAGGTAGGCGCGAAACTGGAGGAATCGCTGCGGCGGGAGCGTGTCGAGCGACGAGAGCTGGTCCGAGACGATCCGGGTGAGCGAGTTCACCCGCGTCGCGCGCCAGAGTGCGAGGCCCGCGTCGGCCGCACGCATCGCCGACTCGAGGCCGGCGATCTCGTGGAGGATCACCTTGAACCACAGCTCGCTCGTCTGGTGGACGACGATGAACAGCAGCTCGTCCGGGTGTTCGGTGCCGCCCTCGGCGGAACGTGGGCGCTGGAGGGAGAGCAGCTCGTCGAGGGCGAGGTACGAGCCGTACGTCACGTGCGGGCGCGCGCCGGATTCGTGCGCGGGGGAGTCGCCGGCCATCAGAACGTCGAGACCTCGAGCGTGGTGACGTCGTCGACGCGCATCGTTTCGAGCGTGACGAACGGCTCGCCGTAGCGGGCGCGGATGAGTGAGCCGTAGTGCGCGGCATGGTGGCGGACGACGTCGTAGAGCGGCTCGCCGTTGGGCATGACCTCGCCGGCCTGCGTGAGCCCGTCGAACTGCGAGCCGTAGCAGCGGATCGCCTCCAGCTTGCGCTCGAACACGTCGCTCACGTCGACGACGAACGTCGGCTTCTCGGCGTCTTCGCGGTAGGCCATCGCGTAGAGCAGCTTGCGCGGGCGGTGGGCGGGGAGTCCGGGCGCGAACTTGACGATTCCCGCGAGGAAGCAGGCGTCGCGCACGAGGGCCGAGGCGACGCGGTGGTCGGGGTGGCGGCCGGTGGGGGCGGGTCCGATCACGACGCCGGGGCGCAGCCGCCGGAGCACCTGTACGAGCGCCGCGCGGGTTTCGGCCGTGTTCGTGATCCCTGCGTCGGGGAGGCCGAGGTTCTCGCGCGTGACAACGCCTAACACCGCGGCCGCGCGCGCGGCCTCCGCCTCGCGCAGCCCGGCCGAGCCGCGCGTGCCGAGCTCGCCGCGGGTAAGATCGAGGATGCCGGCGCGCCGGCCGCGCGCGACGGCGTTGAGGATCGTGCCGCCGCAGAGGAGTTCGACGTCGTCGCGGTGCGGGCCGACGGCGAGGAGGTCGAGGGGCGGCGCGTCGGCGGCGGAGGGCTCGGACATGCGCGACAAAATACCACCGGGCCCGACCGTCTGGACCGACCGGCGCTACTCGTACCGCAGCGCCTCGACCGGGTCGAGCCGCGACGCGCGCAGCGCGGGCAGCATCCCGAAGAGTACGCCCGTCAGCGCGCTCGCCGCGAGCGCGCTGACGACCGCCGACGCCGGCACCGACGCGGGCACGCTCGAATTGCTGCGGATCAGCCACGCCGCGCCGGCCCCGAGCACGAGGCCGATGCCCGCGCCGATGCTCGTCAGCGTCGCGGCCTCGACGAGGAACTGGAAGAGGATCGTCACGCGCGTCGCGCCTAACGCCTTGCGCACGCCGATCTCGCGAGTGCGCTCGGTCACCGAGATCATCATGATCGCGACGACGCCGACGCCGCCGACGAGCAGGCCGACCGCGGAGAGCGCGATCCCGATCACGAAGAGGGTGCCGAACAGCTTGTCGAACGTCTCGGTGAGGCGGTCCTGCGTGATGAGCCCGAAGTTGTTGGGCTGCGTCGGCCGGAGGCCGCGGCGGGCCCGCAGGAGCGCGGTCACCTCGTCCATCGCGTCGCCCTGCGAGACGCCGTCGTGCGGTTTGACGACGAGCCAGAGCCCACGGCGCCAGTAGTCGAAGTTGCGGCGGTACGCGTCGATCGGGATGACCGCGCGCGGGTTGTCGGGGCCGCGCCCGCCGAGCGACTTGAGGAAGCCGCCCTTCGGGTGGTACACGCCGACGACGGTGAACTGCTGGTTCGCGACCGTGAACGTCTTACCGATCGGGTCCGACTCGCCGAAGAGCCGCACCTTGAGCGAGTCGTTGATGACGGCGACGCGTGCGCCGGCGGCGGCCTCCTGCGGCGTGAAATTGCGTCCCGGGCCGACGTCGCTCGCGTCGGTTTCGAGCCAGTCGGCGCTCATCGCGTCGAAGCCGACGCTCGCGAGGCTCTTGTCGCGGTAGGCGAACGCGTTCTGCCCGCCGAGCATTTCGACGACCGCGCCGATGCTGGGCAGGCGACGGATCGCGGCTGCGTCTTCTGGCGAGAGCGCCGGGTTTTTCCGGTCCGGGCACGCGTCGTCGGAGCCGTCGCACGCGCTCGGCCCGATGGTCACGCGGCGGCTGACCTGGAACGTCGTCGCGCCGAGGTCGTTGACGTCGCTCTGGAAACTCATCGTGATGCCGTGCACCGCCGCGGACATCGCGACGACGACGAACACGCCGATCGCCACGCCGGCGATCGTGAGGCCGGCGCGCACCTTGTTGGCGCGGATCGCCTCGAGGGCGATCACGACGCCCTCGAACAGCTGGATGATGCGGTCGAGGAGGCGCATGCGGGGGCGGTTAGTCGGCCCGGTCAGTCGGCACGGAGCGCCGCGATCGGGTCGAGCCGCGACGCGCGGCTCGCCGGGTACGCGCCGGCGACGATGCCGACGCCTGCGCCCATCACGAGCGCGGCGCCGATCGACCACGGCGCGACGCCGGCCGGGAGGAACGGGAACGCGAGCGAGAGCAGCTTCGCGCCGACGATGCCGAGGACGATGCCGATCGCGGCGCCGAGAAGGGAGAGCATCGCGGCCTCGACGAGGAACTGGCTCATGATGTCGCGCCGTCGCGCGCCGAGCGCCTTCCGCACGCCGATCTCGCGCGTGCGCTCGGCGACCGCGACGAGCATGATGTTCATGATCACGAGCGACCCGACGATCAGCCCGATGGCGGGGAGCGCCGCGCCGAACACGTACATCTTGCTCTTGATGCCGTTGAAGAAGGAGAGCGCCGACTCGGACGTCTCGAACTCGAAGTTGTCGGGCTGCGTCGGGGCGAGGCGGCGGCGGCCGCGGAGGATCTCGCGCGCCTGCTCCTGCAGGTCGGCGAGCGCCTCGCGCGACGGCGCGCTCACGATCAGCCCGTCGACGTCGGCGCGCGGGTTCGTGAGGCGCGAGAGCGGCGACTTGAACGGCGCGACGGCGAGCCGGTCGAGCGAGAAGCCGAACACGCTACCCTGCTTTTCGACGACCCCCACGACCGTGTACGGGATGCCGTTGATCTTCAGCGCGCGGCCGATCGGGTCGAGCCCGGGGAACATGCGCTCGCGCACCTCGTCGCCGATGACGATCACGGGGAGTCCGAGTTGGGCCTCCTGCGGCGTGAACGCGCGGCCGCTCGACATGTTGTACTTCTTGATGCGGAAGTAGTCGCCGTCGGTGGCGACGGCGAACACCTGCCGCGGGCGCGCGTAGAGCGTCGACGCGTAGAGGAGGTTCTCGCTGTCGATGGCCGACTGCGTGCCGGGCGGCAGCGCGTTCCGCAGCACGTCGACGTCGACGGTCGTGAGCCGCGGCCGGCGCTGCCACTCGCGCCACATCGCCTCGGTGACGTTGCCGACGTTGTTCTGCGGGAAGCGGCGTACGGTGAACGTGTTCCCGCCGATCAGCTTGCCGGCGAAGTCGTTCTCCATGTAGTTGGTCATCCCCTGGACGATCGAGATGACGGCGATGAGGAACATCACGCCGATCAGCACGCCGAGCGTCGTGAAGAAGCTCTTGAGCTTCTGCACGCGGATCTGCTGCAGGGCGAGGCGGACGGCTTCGAGGAGCGGCATCGGCGGACGGAGGGGACGAACCGGTCAGGTGAAGCTGGTCATTCGTAGCGGAGGGCCTCGACCGGGTCGAGCCGCGCCGCGCGGACGGCGGGGAGCATGCCGAAGAGGACGCCGGTCAGCGCACTCGCGACGAGCGCCGTCGCGACCGCGCCCGCGGGCACCGCGGCCTCGATCGGCGTGAGACGCCGGAGGACGAAGGCGAGACCGCCGCCGGCCGCGAGCCCGAGCACGGCGCCGATCGTCGTCAGCGTCGCGGCTTCAACGAGAAACTGCCAGAGGATGATCCCGCGCGACGCGCCGAGCGCCTTCCGCACGCCGATCTCGCGCGTGCGCTCGGTGACCGAGATCATCATGATCGCGACCACGCCGACGCCGCCGACGACCAGTCCGACGGCCGAGAGGACGAGCATGACGAGGAAGAACGCGCCGACGACCTGGTTGTAGATCTGCAGGATTTTGTCCGGCGTCGCGACGAAGAAGTTGTTGACGTCGGCTGGGCGCAGGTGACGTTCGGTGCGGAGCTGGGCGAGTACCTCGTCCATCGCCGCGTCGCGGCCGACGCCGTCGCGCGGCTTGACGGTGAGGTCGAGCCACGACACGTCCTGGTCGAGGCGGCGGCGCGCGGTCTCGAACGGGAGGAAGGCCCGGCCTTTCTCCCCCGAATCGAAGACGTTCCCGAGCTGGCGGTAGAGGCCGACGACGGTCATGAGTTGGCCGCCGACGCGGATCTCCTTGCCGACCGCGTGCTCGCCGCCGAACAAGCGTTGCGCGAGCTTGTCGTTAACGATCACGACGGGCGCGGCGGTCGTGTTCTCGCGCGGGGTGAAGTCGCGCCCGTCGAGCAGGTCACCGCCGGTGACCTCGAGCCACCCCGGCGTGTACGCGGACAGGTCGACGCTCGGCAGCGTCCGGTCGGCGTAGCGGATCTCCTTCGTGTTGCTCACGTGCGCGACGACGAGCCCGATGCTCGGCACGCGCGCGATGCGGTCCGCGTCGGCGATGGTGAGCGGCGGGAAGCGGCGCCACGGGCACGAGTTCTCATCGCCCGTGCAGCTCTGGATGTCGGACGGCCACTTGGTGACGAAGAACGTCGTCGGGCCGGCCGCGGCGATCGTGCGCGTCACGCCGCTGTTGATGCCGTGGACCGCGGCCGACATCGCGGTCACGACGAACACGCCCACGGCGATGCCGAGGATCGTGAGTCCGGCGCGCACCTTGTTCGTGCGGATGGCGTCGAGGGCGATGACGACGCCCTCGACGAGTGCGAGCAGCCGGTCGACGATGCGCATGGGCGGGGGCGGGGCGGCGCTACTCGCGGCGCTACTCGGAGCGCAGCGCGGCGATCGGGTCGAGGCGCGCGGCGCGACTCGCGGGGTAGACGCCGGCGACGATCCCGACGCCCGCGCCGAGGCCCACCGAGACGAGCACGCTCCAGAGCGCGACCTCGGTCGGGAGGGGCGTCGCCGCGCGCACGCCGGCCGCGAGGACGACGCCTAACGCGACGCCGAGTGCCGCGCCGGCGACGCTCAGTGCAGTGCTTTCGGCGAGGAACTGGCCGAGGATGTCGCGGCGGCGCGCGCCGAGCGACTTGCGGACGCCGATCTCGCGCGTGCGCTCCGCGACGGCGACGAGCATGATGTTCATGATCACGATCGCGCCGACGACGAGTCCGATCGCCGGCAGGGCGATGCCGGCGAGCACGAGGTACCGCTTGAGCGAGAGCCACTGCGCGAGCGCGGTCTCGGAGCTCTCGAGCGTGAAGTCGTCCGGCGCGCCCGGGCGCAACTTGTGCCGCCGCCGCATGACCTCGCGCACGGTCTCCTGCAACGACGCCTGCTCGGCGGGGTTGGCGCCCTGCACGACCACCCCGTACAGGCCGTTGTCGCGCGAGCGCGTGACCCGCGCCATCGACGACGAGAACGGCGCGATGATCTGCCGGTCGAGCGACAGCCCGAAGACGGTGCCCTGCTTTTCGAGCACGCCGATGACCTGGAACGGCTGGCGGTCGACGAGCACGTCGCGCCCCACCGGGTCGACCCCGGGGAAGTACAGCTCGGCGACCTCCTGCCCGATCACGGCGACGTCGGCGCCGATCATCGCGTCCTGGTCGCCGAACGCGCGGCCGCGCCGGACGACGAGGTCCTTGATCGCGAACAGGCCGGGCGTCGCGGCCTCGACGAGCACCTGCGGGCCGCCCTTGGCGTAGCGCGTCGTCGGCTGCCCCCAGCGCGAGTCCTGGATGGCCCAGTGCGCGCCCCGCGGGAGGGCGTCGCGGACCGCGTACGCGTCCTCGATCGTGACCGCCGGGCGGCGCTCCATCTTCTTCCATTCTTCTTCGCTGTAATCGCCGCCGACGTCGGGCTTCTTGCGAAGGTTGAACGTGTTGACGCCGAGGAACTTGCCGGCGAAGTCGCGCTCGACGTAGCGGCCCATCCCGTTCACGACCGAGACGACCGCGATGAGGAACATGACACCGATCGTCACGCCGAGCAGCGTGAAGAAGCTCTTGAGCTTCTGCACGCGGATCTGCTGGAAGGCGAGGCGGACGGCGTCGAGGAAGGGCACGGTCGGAGGGGCGGGGGGTACAGCGGCCTAACGCGGCGAGGATGTCATCCTGAGCGGAGCGAAGGATCGCTGTCCGAGGCGACCGAACCGCAGTTGGTCGGCCGGGACAGCGATCCTTCGCCTGCGCTGCGCTCCGGCTCAGGATGACGTTGGCGACGAGACGTGCGCGGCCTCCCTCTCCTGCGCCTTACACCACCGGCGCCGCCAGCCGCGCCGCGAACTGCGTCTGGCTCTCGTCGCTCGCGATCAGGCCGTCGCGCAGCACGACGACGCGGCGTGCGTGGGCCGCGATGTCGGGCTCGTGCGTGACCATCACCACCGTCTGCCCCTGGTCGGCGAGCCCCTCGAAGACGCGCATGATTTCCTCGGAGGTCTGCGAGTCGAGGTTCCCCGTCGGCTCGTCGGCGAGGAGGATGGCGGGGTTGTTGACGAGGGCGCGCGCGATCGCGACGCGCTGGCGCTGGCCGCCCGAGAGCTCGTTCGGGCGGTGGCTCAGGCGCTCGCCGAGCTGCACGCGTTCGAGCGCCTCCGTGGCGCGGCGGCGGCGGTCGGCTGACGACACGCCCGCGTAGACGAGCGGCAGCTCGACGTTCTGCAGCGCCGTCGAGCGCGGCAGCAGGTTGAAGGTCTGGAAGACGAACCCGATCTCGCGGTTGCGCACGTGCGCGAGCGCGTCGTCCGTCATCTTCGAGACGAGCGTCCCGTTGAGCCAGTACTCGCCCGCGTTGGGCGTGTCGAGGCAGCCGATGACGTTCATCAGCGTCGACTTACCGGAGCCGGACGGGCCCATGATCGCGACGTACTCGTTGCGGCGGATGGCGAGGTCGACCCCGCGCAGCGCGCGCACGACCTCGCCGCCCATGTCGTACTCGCGCTTGAGGCCGCGCGTGACGATGACCCAGTCGGTGCCCGGCGCGGCGCCCGCGGCACCGACGACCGCGCGCCGCTCGGCGGTGACGCCCAGGCCCACGTCGGGCGTGACGACGGCGCTCACTTCGCCGCCCCCGTCGTCGTCGCGACCTTGCCGCCCTTGGCGGAGTCTGGCGCGACGCGGATCGCGGCGCCGTCCTTGAGCTCGCGGATCGCCTGGTAGGTGCCCGCGACGATCGTCTCGCCCTCGCGCACGCCGCCGGTGACTTCGAAGTACTTGTCGCCCGCGATGCCGACCTTCACGGGGCGGAACTGCACCTTGTTGTCCTTGCCGACGATGAAGACGCCCTCGACGTCCTTCTTGCCGACCTCCTTCTGCGGCTTCTTGGCGCCGAGCCCCTGCTCGGCGGTGTCGCCGCCGACGGGCTGGTTCTCGCGCACGGTGAGCGCGATGATCGGCACCGCGAGGGCGCGCTGCCGCGCCGCGGTGACGACCTTGGCGGTCGCCGAGAAGTCGGGGCGGGTGTCGGTCGGGGGGTTGAGGAGTTGCACCGTCACCTCGTAGTCGACCGCCTGGTCGGCGGCCTGCTGTCCGGTGGTGCTCTTGAGCGCGCTGTTCGAGATCTCCGTCACGCGGCCGGTGAACGTCGAGTCGGGGAAGGCGTCGATCTGCACGACGGCCGAGTCGCCGAGCTTGATGCGCGCGACGTCGGTCTCGTCGACCTTGATCTTCGTCTCGAGCACGCTCATGTCGCTGATCGTGAGCAGCGTTGCCGCGTCCTTGTTGAAGGTGCCGGGCACGGCGGTCTCGCCCTGCTCGACGTTGAGGCGCGTCACGCGCCCGCTCATCGGCGCGACGATCGTCGTCTTGTCGAGCGCCTGCTGCGCGTTCTGGAGCTGGCCTAACGCCTGGTTGACGGCGAAGCGGCCGGCGTCGGCGAGGGCGCGCGCCGCGTCGGCCTGCGTGTGGAGCTGGTCGAGCTCGGACTCGGAGACGAGCTGCGCGTTCTGCTTCTTGATCGCGGCCATGCGGTCGTAGGCGCGCTGGGCCTGGATCAGGTTGGCCTGCGCCTGCGCCTGCTGCGCGCGCGCCTGCGAGACCGCGGCTTGCGCGCTCTGCACGGTGGCCGCGTACTGCGCGGGGTCGATCTGGAGGAGGAACTGTCCGCGCGTGACGAGCTGCCCCTCCTTGACGGCGAGGCGCACGATGCGCCCGCTGATGTCGGCGGCGACGTCGACCTTCGTGTGCGGGCGGACCTGTCCGCTCGCCGTCACGGAGGCGACGAGGTCGCGGCGCTGGACGGCCTCGGTCTTGACGTCGACGGCCTTGGCCGACCGCTTGCTCGCGCTCGCCGCCGCGACGCCGGCGAGCGAGGCGACGGCGACGCCGGCGATGGTCAGTTTGACGCTCTTGCGCATGGGCGGGGCGGGTGGGATGTCAGCGGAGCGGGCGGCCGACCGCGGCCTCGAGCACCGCGAACTGGCTGTGGTACTGGTAGACCGCGTTGACGTAGTCGGTCTGGGCCTGGTTGTACGCGTCCTGCGCCTGCGAGACGTCGAGGAACGCGCCCGCGCCGACGCGGTAGCGCTCCTGCGCGAGGTAGAGCGCCTCCTTCGCCGTGGCCACCGTGCGCTCCTGCTGCGCGACGACCTGCCGCTGCGACTCGAGCGTGCGGAACGCGGCGGTCACGTCGGCCGTCAGCTGCAATTCCTGCGCGCGCACGCGGGCGTCGGCGTCGTACTGGTCGGCGCGCGCCTGCTGCACCCCGACCTCGCGCTGGAACCCGTTGAAGATCGGGAACGACAGGTACGCCGAGACGGTGTACGGCTGCCGCGTGAAGTTGAAGAAGTTGCCGTTGCCGGCGCGCGCCGTCGCAATCTGCGCGGGCGTGAGCGTGATCGCGGCGCAGTTCGACGCGTCGACCGGCTGCCCGGTCGCGATCGCGCGCACCGCCGCCGACTGCTCGCACTGCGCGACCTGCGAGTTGAGCGAGCTCGCGACGAGGGCGTCGGTGTTGGTGAACTGGCTGCTGTAGCCGCTCACGTTCGCCGAGAGGTTGAGCGACGGGTAGTACGCCCCGTGCGCCTGGCGCACGGCGAGTCCCGCGACGCGCTCGCGCGAGCGGAGCGCGTTGAGCGCGGGGTTGCCGGCGCGCGCCTGCCGGAGGAGCGACTCGAGGTCGAAGCCGGGGTCGGCGACGACGAATCGCGACGTGAGCGTCACCGGCCGGCTCGGCTCGACGCCGATCTGCTGGAGCAGGCGCACCCGCTCGACCTCGGCCTGGTTGCGCGCCTGGATGCCGGCGACCTGCTGCTGCCCGAGCGTGACCTCGGCGCGGCGCACGTCGAGCACGGTCGCGGCGCCGACCGCGACGCGCGCCTTCGCGAGTTCGAGCTGCGTGCGCGCGGTCGCGACGAGCGTGTCGGCAAGCTCGGCGCGCGCCTGCTGCTGCAGTGCGGTCAGGTATTGCTGCGTCACGCTCGTCCGCAGTTGCTGCGTCGACCCGCCGATGTCGGCGTCGACCGCCTCGCGGCTCGCGCGCTGCAGTCGCGGTGCGGTCAGCGACGAAATGCTGTACGAGGCCGTGAGGTCGAGGCTATAGCTGCCGGACACCTGGCTGGCCGTGGCGCCGAGCGCCTGGCCGGCGTAGTACTGCTGGCGTCCCTCGCGGTAGCTCGACCCGAGGCTCGTCGAGAGCGTCGGGAGGAGCCCGCCGCTCGCGCTCCGCACCTGGGCGTCGGCGCGGCGCCGGGCGTTGACGTTGACGAGGTACCCGGGCGCGTTGTTGCGTGCGAGCGAGACCGCGTCTTCGAGCGAGAGGGCGCTCGGCGCGGCCGGGGTCGCGGTGATGTTCTGCGCGGGCAGCGCGGCCGGCGCGGCCGACGCCGCGGCGCCGAGGAAGAGCGCGCCGCCGACGACGGGCAGGACGGACCGGCGCCCGCGTCGGACGGCCGCAGGGCGGCCGGGGGCGGGAAGAGGCAGCATGGCGGAAGAGGCGGAGGGAACGAACCGCGTGGGTGTACGACCGCGGCCGGCGCAGGGTTTCAGCGCGGCGGCGGCGCGTTGCGTATCCAGGGCGCGCCGGAGGTCAGCGCGGCGGGTCCTCGCGCGTGGCGTCGAGTCCGAGCCCGGGCACGACCACGCGAAGCACGCGCCCTTCGCCGTCGACCCACACGTCGCGCCGCCAGCCGGCGCCGGCGTCGGCGAGCGCGAAGTGCGTGGCCGGGATCGCGCGCCCGGCGATCGTGACGGGCTCCGCGCCCGCGCGGGTCACGACAACGGTGAGCTGCGCGTCGGTGCGCGGTACGAGGACCGGGACCCGCGTCGCGCCCGCCATCGCGCGCCGCGCGACGAAGTAAAGTTGGTGGTACGCGTCGTCGTCTGCGACGACGGTACCGGGCGCGAGCAGGTACTCGCGCGCGCCTTCCCGGCCGCCGCGCTGCACCTGTGCGGCGAAGTGGCCCGACGCGCTACCCTGTCCCGAGACGCGCTCCTCGGCGCCCGCCCCGCGGACGTCGACTTGGTAGCGGACCGGTCCGCCATCGGGGCCGGCCTGCAGTGCGGGGAGCACGCGCCGCGCGCCGTAGGCGCCCACCGCGCGTGCGACGAACGCGGTCCCACCCGCCGACGGCTGTCGGACGATCCGGAATTCCTCGCGCCCCACCACGGCGCCGGCGCGCGTGACGACGAAGCTGCCCTCGTCGACGGCCACTACCTGGGCCTGCGCGGCGTCGGCGCCCGCGCCGAGTGGGCCCGCAACGAGTGCCGCCGCAACGGCCGCGGCCGCGACGCCCGCCGCGAGTGGGCTCCGGACGCGCAGCGGAAGGGGGAACGGATCTACCGTGGTTGGCATTGGTCACGAAACGGGAGGCGGGACGCACTGATGCCTCGCCGCGGCCCCTCGTCGTACCATGCCGAGTACGGCGAAGTGCCGCCCGTGCGGGCGGCGGCGTGCGCGGCGGCCGCGTGTGGGACGATCCGCGACGGCGGTCCCGACGGGGCGTCGGTCAGCGACCACCCGGCGAAGACGCCCCGGATTCCGGGATTCCGAGGACGCGGTCCGCGATCCGGTCGAGTATCCGGCCGTAGACGCGAGCGCCCTTGTCGGCCGTGGGCGCGCCGGGTGGAGCGTCCGGTGCGATATTGCGCACGTCGCGCACGAGACCGGGCGCGAGGTGGAGCAGGACGGACGTCGCGAGTTCCTCGCCCCGCGCGTCGCCCTCGGGCGCGTCGAGTACGTCGTCGCAGCGGACCGCGAGCGCGTCGACGACGCGCACGCGGGCGCGCGCGGTGATCACGGTGGCCAGCGCCTCGAGGTGTGGGTCGTGTCGGTACACGGTCAAGAGTACGAACTCGTCCACGCCGTGCGCTTCCCACTCGCCGAGCAGATCGTTCAGGAGTCGATGCAGCGTTTTCTTTCGCACCGCGGTGGCACCGAGTGCCGTGGCGGGGGCGGGCGCGGTCGCGCCATAGCTCACGGTCGGCGCGCGAAGCACCCCGCAGCGCGCCGAGAGGTCGTCGGCGAGGTGGTCGACGATGATCGTGTCGGTGCCGACGGGGAGATGCGGCCAGCGAACCGCCAATGCGCCGACGGGCAGGAGCAGACGCGGGTCGGCACGGAGCGCGTCGCGCAGTTCCCCGGGGGTGAGAGCGGCGAGGTGGCGCGCGGTCGCCGTCGGGGCGTTCATCGGGGCGGCGAATGAGCGAGCGGCAGGAACGGCGCGCGGGCGAGGAGGCGCGCGAGCGGCGGCCGGCCGACGTCGGCGTCGGGGTGCTCCAGGCCGTCGCCGTGGCGGGGGCGGCGCTCTGGTTCCGCGACGCGGTCGAACGGTATGCGATCGCCGCGGTGCTCGCCAGCACCGCGGCGCTCGTCGTCGGGTGGCGGCGCGCGGAGCGGGGCCCGTCGCCCGCGCACCAGCGCGAGCTCGACCGCGGCACGGCCGTACTCTTCACGCTCGCCGCGCTCCTCGTCGCGGCGCCGGCGGTCCGGCTCGCGAAGACGCCCGCCACCCCCGCGCCTAACGCGGCCGTCATGGCGGTCGCGCGCGCGGTCGCGCCGACGCTGCGCGCGCTCGAGCAGACGGCGCGGGCGGCGGTCGTCCGCACGGTCGACGCACGCCTCTCGACGCGGCAGCGGTTTGCCGCGCTGGCCGCGCTCGCCGACTCGGGCGACGCGCACCGCGGCGAGCGTGCGGTCGCCGTGTTCGACGGCGCCGGCGCACCGATGGCCTGGGCCGGGACGTGGCGCGTGCGCCCCGACTCGCTCGACGTCCGCCGGAGGACCGGTGCCGCGGGCTCGCCCTTTTACGTCGTGCTCTACGCCACCGCGGCCGCCGACGACGGCATGAGCGGCCTCGGCGGCGCGCGCCGGGCGGTCGCCGCGACCGTGCTCCACGCCGAACCGCCGGCCGACGCGCTCGCCCGGGCGCTCGACGCCGGCGTGCTCGAGGACAGCGGGCTGCGCGGGTTGGAGGTGCGTGCGCTCGGGCCCGACGGGCCGCCGGTCATCGGCCCGGGGTGGTGGACGATGCCCGTCCCGGGCTCGCCCGAGCGGCTCGCGCTGCGGGAGGTCCCTCCGGCCCCGGCCGCGGTGCGTGCCCAACTGCTCGAAGCCGCACGGCGCGTTGCCGCGCCCGGCTTGACGTTGATGACGGTGCTCGCCGCGGTTGCGCTGTGGCGGCTCGGGACGGGCACCCGCTTCGCGCGCGCGACGGCGTCGGCGGCCGCGCTGCTGCTGCCGCTTGCCGTGCTCGCCCTCACGCCGCTCGGCGCGCTCTCGAACGCGACGCGCCTGTTCGACCCGTCCGTCTACTTCTCGCCGCTCGGTGGCGCGCTCACCTCGACGCTCGGGGCACTCGCGGCGACCGGCGCGGTCGCCGTCGTCGCGGTCGCGACCGCGTGGCGAGGGACCGAGGCGGCCGGGGCTGCGCGATGGAACGGGCCGTTCCGAGTCGTGGGCGGTGCCGTCGCGGCGGCGCTCGTGGTCGCCGTCGGCGCGCGGCTCGTGCGTGCGCTCGCGCGCGGCGTCAGTCCGCCGCCCTCGGGCTCGACGGTCGGCCTCTTCGTCGTGTGGGAAGGCGCGTTCTGCCTCGTGATCGCGGCCCTGCTGCTCTGGGCCGTCGTGCTCGCGCGCCCCGCGCTCGAACGGCTCGGGCGCGGGCGCGAGCCGCGTTACCCCTCCGTCGCGGCGATCACCGGGCCGCTGCTCGCCGCCGTCGTCGCCCTCGTCGGCGTCACGCAGTGGACCGCGGCCGACGGGTGGCCGACGTGGTACCCGCCGCTCTGGCTGGCACCGGCGCTGCTCGTCATCGTCTCGCGCGCGGGGCGGGCGGTGGTGCCCGCCGCGATCGCGGTCGCCGGCCTCGGCGCGAGTACGCTCGTCTGGGGCGCGACGACCGAACGCCAGGTTGCACTCGCCGAACGGGACGTGCGAGCGCTCGCCGTGCCTGACGCCGACGCGCTCGCGCTGCTCGCCCGCTTCGGCCGGTCGCTCGCGATGGATCCCGCGCCCGAAGGCGACGCGGCCGGCGCCACGCTCCTCCAACGTTACGCGACGTCGCCCCTCGCGGCGGCGGGCTATCCGGTGACGCTCGCGCGCTGGGACGCCGCGTCGACGCGCGAGACGTCACCGCTCGAGCGCGTCGGATTCGTGCTCTGGGGCGTGGATTCGGCCGCGACTGTGAGCGCCGTCCGCGCCGCCGCGGCCACGAAGGCACCCGTCACGCGCGCGATCGCCGCCGATCCTGGTGCGGCGACGCTGCTCGCCGTACCGCAGCGCGACGGCCGCGTCGCGACGGTCACCCTGTTCCCCCGCGCGCAATTCGCCACCGTCGACCCGCTCGGCGTCCTGCTCGGCGGTGGGCGCGTGCGCGCCGAGGAGCCGCCGTACCTGCTCTCGCTGCTCAGGCAGGGTGGGGCGCGCCCGCGCACGGGAGCGGTCGCGACGCTCGTCCCGCAGCCGCCGCCGGAGCCGGAGGCGGTACTGCGCTGGACCCGCAGCGAGTCGGTCGCGCACGCAGACGCGCGGGTTCTCCTCCCCGACGGGCCCGCGTCCGCGCACGTCGAGATCGCGCTCGGCACCCTCAACGTGTTGGCGCAACGCGTCGCGCTGCTCGTGTTCGCGAACCTCGTCGGCGTCGGCCTGCTGTGGTGGCTCCCCTCGCTCGACGCGTCGCGGTGGCCGCGGCCTCGCCGCGGCTGGCGCTCCTGGACCGGGAGTTACCGCACGCGGCTCACGGCCGCGCTGTTCGCGTTCTTCGCCGTCCCCACGCTGGCGTTCGCCGCGTGGACGTTCGTCCAACTGCAGCGCGACCAGCGGGAGTCGCGCGCGCTCCTGGTCCGCGAAACGCTCCGCGCGGCCGTCGCCGACGGCGCGCTCGCCGGCAACCCGCGCGCGCTCGCGGAGGTCGCGGCACGTCTCGGGGCCCCGCTGCTCGCCTACGAGCACGGCGTGCTCACCGCGACGAGCGAGCCCGCGCTGCTCCCGCTCGCTCCGTTCGGGCGACTGATCCCCAGCGCCCAGATGCTCAGCGTCGGCGCCGGGGACGAGGTGACCGCGACGTTCGACGCGCCGCCCGCGTTAGGCGGCGCGCTGATCGGCTTTCGCGCCGCGCTCGCCGGCGACGGTCGCCGAGTCATCCTCGCGGCGCCGGCCCGGAGCGACGATTTCACGCGCGACGAGCAGAGCCGCGACCTCGGCTTCCTCGTCCTGCTTGCGGCGACGACCGGCGCGCTCGCGGCGCTCTGGCTGAGCGGGGTCGCCGCCCGTCAGCTCGCGCGCCCGGTCGGCTCGCTGCGGCGCGCGGCGATCGCGCTCGCCCGCGGGCACCCTGGACCGGTCGAGCCGGGGCGGGGTGAGTCCGCGCGCGGCGAGTTAGTGCCCGGCGCGTCCGGTCGCCTCACCCCCGCGCGCGGCGTGCATCACGTCGAGGCCGCGCTCGAGCGCGAGCCGCCGGCCGAGTTCCGGCCGGTGTTCGGCGCGTTCCGGCACATGGCGGTCGAACTCGACGCGAGCCACGTCGCGCTCGAAGCTGCGCGGCAGCGCACCGCGGCCGTCCTCCGCGACGTCGCGAGCGGCGTGATCGCGGTCGACGCGGCGGCGTGCGTGACCGTCGCGAACCCGCGCGCCGCGGCGCTGCTCGGCCGGCCGCTCGTCGTCGGCCAGCCGCTCGCGGCCGTGGTCCCCGCCGAGGTCGCCGACCCGGTCGGCGTCTTCCTCGCCGACGCCGCGGCCGGGGGCGGACCGCGCCGCCGAGCCCT
Source organism: Gemmatimonadetes bacterium T265 (assembly GCA_019973575.1). Lineage (NCBI taxonomy): Bacteria > Pseudomonadati > Gemmatimonadota > Gemmatimonadetes bacterium T265. The sequence continues at coordinate 92,448 of BPUI01000001.1, read as the reverse complement.
CGGCCGCGACGTGGCGTTCGACGTGACCGTGCGCGGCCGGCAGCTCCGCGCCCGGCTCACGACGCTCGGCGCCGCCCGCGCCGCGGCGGGCGACGGCGCGGACGTCGCCGACGCGGCGCCGGGCGCGGTCCTCACCCTCGACGACGTCACGGACCTCGCGCACGCGCAGCGCGTGCTCGCCTGGGGCGAAATGGCGCGGCAGGTCGCGCACGAGATCAAGAACCCGCTCACGCCGATCCGGCTCGGCGTACAGCTGCTCCGTCGCGCGTACCACGACGGGCGCGGGAGCAACTTCGCCGAGTTGCTCGCGCTGACGACGGACCGCGTGCTCGCCGAGATCGACCGGCTCGACGAGATCGCGCGGGCGTTCAGCCGGTACGGTACGGCGCCCACGCAGGCTGCCCCGCCCGAACCGACGGACGTCGCCGCGATCGCGCGCGACGTCGTCGCCCTCGAACGGCTCGGCGGCGGCGACGTGCGCTGGGAGCTCGGCGCGCCTCCGCGCGCGAGCGCGTGGGCGCGCGACGGAGAACTGCGCGAGGTCGTGCTCAACCTCCTGGAAAACGCCCGCCTCGCCGGCGCGGAGCACGTCGGCGTGACCGTCGCGTGTGAGGACGGGAACGGCGCCGGACCCGCCGTCGCGCTCACGGTGCGCGACGACGGCCACGGCATCGCGGCCGACGTGTTGCCGCGCATCTTCGACCCACACTTCTCGACGCGCACGAGCGGTAGCGGACTCGGCCTCGCGATCGCCCGGCGACTCGTCGACGGCTGGGGTGGGCGCATTGTCGCCGAGAGCGTCGTCGGACAGGGGACGACGGTCACGGTAACGTTGCGTGCGACGGACGTGCCGTCCTAGACTAGCCGCGCCCGACCCGACCGCCCGACGATGCCTCCCGCTCCCAACCCGCGTCTGCCGCCGCACCTGGCCGCGTGGCAGCTCCCGCCGGGCTGGGCGTGGGGCAGCGACTCGCGTGCCGAGTACTACCGGCACTACCAGGAGATCATCGACGCGCTCGGGCGGTCGCTGTCGCTCGTGACCGCGCCGGACCCGGCGCACGCGCCGTGGCTGCTGGCGGAGGCGCGCGCGCTCGCGCACCGGAGCCACCCCTCGGTCCCGACGACGTACCACTACTGGGTGCCCGCGCGCGAGCCGCGCCGCGGCCCGGGCTACCTGCGTCGCTGGATCGGCGGCGAGCCGCTGCAGGCGCGCGTCGCCCGCCACGGGCCGGAGGGGATCCCCGCGGTGCTCCGGCTGCTGCGCGACCTCGGCGCGGCGCTCGCCTACCTGCACGACAGCGGCGGGCCGCACGGGGCCGTGTCGCCGAGCACGATGTGGCTGACCGCGTCGGGGCGACTGTGGGTGTTGGGGTGGCAGTGGGCCGTGCCGCGCGACCGCGTGCCGCCGGGGATCGCGCCCGACCCGGCCGACGTCCCGCGCGCCCCCGAGGAGCGGGACCGGTGGGTGCCGACGGTCGCCACCGACCAGTGGCAGTTAGGCGCGCTCGCCTTCTTCGCGCTCACCGGCGAGCTCCCGACGACGGGCGACGTCCCGCCGGTGCGCCTGCTGCGCCCCGAGTGCCCGGCGAGCGCCGCCGACGTGATCGAACGCGCGCTCGACCCCGACCCCGCGCGCCGCTTCAGCTCGGTGGGCGCGATGGTGCGCGCGCTCGACCGCGGCGTCTCCGTCCGCCCGTCGCCGATCGTCGCGGCCGAGGGCGCGACGGGCGAGGCCGTCGCGCTGACCGCGGAGGCGCGGCTCCGCTGGGCGACGGAGGACGACTACGAGACGCTCGCGCCGTTAGGCTCGGGCACCTTCGGGTCCGTGTGGCGCGTGCGCGACCTCTCGCTCGGCCGCGAGGTCGCGCTCAAGATGCTGCACCCGCACGTCGCGCGCGACGCCGACGCGGTCGCGCGCTTCCGGCGCGAGGCCACGCTCGCCGCGCAGCTCGCGCACCCCGCGCTCGTCCCGATCTTCGACTTCGATTCGCGCGGCGGGGTGAGCTGGTACACGATGGAGCTCGCCGACGGCGGGTCGCTCGCGGAACTCGTGCGCCGCTCCGGCTCGCGCACGCTCGTCGACGTCGCGGCGCCGCTCGAGTTCGTGCTCGAGGGGCTCGCGGCCGCGCACGCGATCGGCATCGTGCACCGGGACCTCAAGCCCGAGAACCTCCTGATCGACCGCTACCGGCGGTGGCGCGTCTCGGACTTCGGGATCGCGAACGCGTTAGGCGAGGAAGTCACCGGCGCGTCGGGCACGCCCGCGTTCGCGCCGCCCGAGCAGCTGCTCGGTGAGCCGCAGGGGGCGCCGGTGGACGTGTTCGCGATCGGCGCGATCCTGTACTACGCGCTCGAGGCGCACCCGCCGTTCGCGGGGGCGGACGGGCCCGCGGTGCTCGCGTCGCAGATTCGCGGCGCGCCGTCGTTCGAGCGCTTCCCGGCGGCGCTCGCCGAGTTCCTGCGCCGCGCGCTGCACGCGGAGCCGGAGCAGCGGTACGCGGACGCCGGCGCGATGCTCGACGCGTGGCGGCGGATCCGCACGACCGCCGAGCGCGTCGAGCAGCGCGCGCGGTGGTGGCGGCGGGTGCTGAAGCCCGTGCTGGGCGGCGCGTCGGCGTGAGCGGCACGCCGTAGCGCGCGTGCGGCGGCGACTCGAGGAGGGCGCGCGCCCTACTCGGTCGTCTGGCCCGGCGCGGCCGCCGCGCCCGACGCGACGCGCACCGTTTTCACGTTGGTGAATTCGCGTAGCCCGACCGCGCTCAGCTCGCGCCCGTACCCCGAGCGCTTGATCCCGCCGAACGGGAGGCGCGGGTCCGAGACGACCATCCCGTTCACGAACACCGAGCCGGCGTCGATCCCCGCCGCGAAGCGCTCCGCCCGCGCCGGGTCGCGCGTCCAGACCGCGGCACCGAGCCCGTACGGCGTGTCGTTCGCGACCTCGAGCGCCTCGTCGGCGTCGCGCGCGCGGAGCACCGCCGCGACCGGGCCGAAGGTCTCTTCCTGCGCCGCCGCGGCGCCCCGCGGCACGTCGGCCAGCACCGTCGGCAGATAGTAAAAGCCACCGGCGGAGAAGCCGCCGGCGAACTCCGGTCCGTTAGGCGCCGACCCGCCGCGGACGAGCCGCGCCCCCGCGTCGACCGACCGGCGCACCTGGTCGGCGAGGTCGTCGCGGATCTGCGCCGACGCGAGCGGGCCGACGTCGGTCTGCTCGTCGGACGGGTCGCCGACGCGGAGCGCCGCGATCCCCGACGCGAGGCGTTCGACGAAGGCCTCGTAGACCGGCGCCTCGACGACGAACCGCTTGGCCGCGATGCACGACTGGCCGTTGTTGATCGTTCGCGCGGTCACCGCGGCGCGCGCCGCCGCCTCGACGTCCGCGTCGGCGAGCACGACGAACGGGTCGCTCCCGCCGAGTTCGAGGACCGTCTTCTTGAGCGCGGCCCCGGCCGTCGCGCCGACCGACGCGCCCGCGCCCTCGCTCCCGGTGAGCGTGACCGCCGCGACGCGCGGGTCGGCCACGAGCGCCGCGACGCGCCCGGACTCGACGAGCAGCGTCTGGAACACGCCGGCCGGCGCCCCCGCGTCGCGGAACAGCTCGGCGAGCGCGAGCGCACACTGCGGCACGTTGGACGCGTGCTTCAGCACGCCGACGTTGCCGGCGACGAGGGCCGGCGCGGCGAAGCGGACGACCTGCCAGAACGGGAAGTTCCACGGCATCACGGCGAGCACGACGCCTAACGGCTGGTAGAACACGCGCCCGGTCCCGGTCTCGTCGTCGAACAGGGTCTCGGCCGCGACGAAGTCGGGCCCGTGCGCCGCGTAGAACCGGCAGGCGAGCGCGCACTTCGCGGCCTCGTCGCGCGCCGACCGGATCGGCTTCCCCATCTCGAGCGTCATGAGCCGCGCGTACGCGTCGCGCCGCGCGTCGAGCAGCTCGCCGGCGCGCGCGACGACCGCGGCGCGCTCGGCGACCGCGACCGCGCGCCAGCGCCGCGCCGCGTCGGACGCGGCCGCGAGCCCGCGTTCGACGGCCGCGTCGTCGTCCGCCTCGAACGCGCGGACGAGCGCGCCGGTCGCCGGGTTCACGGTTGCGATGGCCATCGAGCGTCGGCGCGGCTAGCGGTGCGGCAGTTCCCGCGCGTCGAGGCTGCCCTCGCGGTGCCACGCCAGCTCCGCCGGCGTCACCGGGCGGAAGACGAGGTCGAACGCGAGCCACAACAGCTCCGTGAACGGATAGGTCACGAGCGGCAGCACGATCATCAACGCCACCCCGCCGTACTGGATCCAGTCCCACGGCGGCGTGGGCCATGTCGCCAGCAGGACGATGAGCAACCCGGCCGCGAGCAGCACCTCCGCCGCGATCAGGTTGACCATGTACGCGCCGATGAAGTAGTCGTGCTCACCGCGGTCGAGCCGGATCCCACACACGGGGCACCCGGGCAGCCGCTTGAGCCACGAACTCCGCACCGGCCCGCCGCCGCAGTAGGGACAGCGCAGTCGCAACGCCCAGCGCAGACGCGTGCCCAACTCCCGCCAGGTAAACCCGGGCGTTTCCGCGGGCAAAGACGAGGTCGGCGGAGCGGTCATGACGCCGTGGCGAAACGGGGGTGGCTGGCAGCCGCCGCGTGCCGAACGCACGCGCGCGAGGTGCGCGCCGGTCAGCCTACATTTACGAGCGGTCCACCTCTCACTCTTCAGCGTAGCCGATGTTCCGCCCCGCCGCTTCCGCACGATCCGTTCAATCGACGCCGCGCGCCCGCCGCACCGTGAGCTTCGCGGGCGTCGGCATCGCCACGCTCGTCGGCGCGTCGGTCGGCGCGTGCCGCAGTATCACGTCCCCGGACCAGAATCCGGCCACCGTGGCCTACTCCGACTCGCTCAACATCCGGCTCAGCGAGTTTACGAAGGATACGTCCGGCGTGTACTACCAGGATCTCGCCGTCGGCTCCGGCAACCAGGCGGTCAAGGGCGCGACGCTGAGCTACTACTACACGGGCTATCTCGCCAACGGCCGCGCGTTCGGCACCAACGCGTCCTCGACGTCCCCGCTCACCTTCGTGCTCGGCAACGGGGAAGTGATCCGCGGGTTCGACCGCGGGCTGCTCGGCATCCGCGCCGGCGGGCGCCGCCGGTTGATCATCCCGCCGTCGCTCGGCTACGGCGAGACATCGCACGGCACGGGGATCCCCGCCGGCTCGGTCCTCGTCTTTGTCGTCGACGTGCCGGCCGTCACGCTCCCGACGACCACCGCGTCCGCCGCGCCGTCGAGCACGCCGCCCCCAACCTGAGGCGGCGACGTGGGGCGCACGCGGCAACGTTCCGCCCCACCGCGCAACGAAGTGATGCACCGCACACGCGCCCACGGCCATACCGTGGGCGCGTGCTCGCCTCCGTCCGCTCCGCCGCTGTCTGCGGCATCGACGCCTTCGAGGTCACGGTCGAAGTGCACGCCGCACTGGGCCTGCCTCAACTCACCGTCGTCGGCCTCGCCGCCGGCGCCGTCAAGGAAGGGCGCGAGCGCGTCGTCGCCGCCCTCGCCAACAGCGACCTCCCGCTCCCGCCCCGGCGGACGACGGTCAATCTCTCCCCAGCCGACGTCCCGAAGAGCGGCTCCGGGTTCGACCTGCCGATCGCACTCGGCGCGCTCGCCGCGACCGACCGCCTCGATCAGCACGCCCTCGCCGACCTCGTCGTCATCGGCGAACTCGCACTCGACGGCACGCTGCGCCCGGTGCGCGGCGTGCTCCCCATCGCCCGCTGGGCGGCCGACGCCGGTCACGCGCTCGTCGCTCCGCCCGGCAACCTCGCCGAAGCCGCCCGGGTCGACGGCCTCCGCGTGTACTCCCCCGCCACGCTCCGCGAGTTCTTCGACGCGCTCGCGGCGGGCCAGCTACCCCAAAGCACCCCGTCCGCGACGACGGCCGCCCCACTCCGACCGACCGACGACTTCGCCGACGTCGTCGGCCAGGAGACGGCGAAGCGCGCGCTCGAGATCGCCGCCGCGGGCGGCCACAACCTCGCGCTCGTCGGACCGCCCGGAGCGGGGAAGACCATGCTCGCCCGCCGCCTCCCGTCGATTCTCCCCCCGCTCACCGACCGCGAAGCGCTCGACGTGCTCGCGATCCGCTCCGTCGCTGGACTCACGTCGCACACGGACGCCCCCCCGGACCGCCCGTTCCGCGCGCCACACCACACGATCTCGACCGCGGGCCTCGTCGGCGGGGGCTCCCCGCCCCGACCGGGCGAGGTCTCCCTCGCCCACCTCGGCGTGCTCTTCCTCGACGAACTCCTCGAGTTCCCGCGCCACGTCCTCGACAGCCTGCGCCAGCCGCTCGAAGACGGACACGTCGTCCTCTCGCGTGCGACCGCCACGATCGGCTACCCCGCCCGCTTCACGCTCGTCGCCGCGATGAACCCGTGCCCGTGCGGTCGCGCCGGCGAACCGGACGCGGTCTGTACCTGCACGCCGGCCGACGTCGAACGCTACGGTGCGCGCCTCTCCGGTCCGCTCTCCGACCGCATCGACATGCACGTCCGCGTCGGCGCCGTCCCCCCGCGCGCGATCGGCGCCCGCACGCTGGGCGAACCGTCGGCTGCGATCCGCCCGCGCGTCGACGCCGCCCGCGCGCGACAGACGGCACGCTACCGCCAGCTACCCGGCATTACGACCAACGCCGGGATTGCCGGCCGCTGGCTCGACCGCGAAACGCCGGTCGCCCAAGGCGCGCGCGATCTCCTCGTCACCGCCGCCGACCGACTCGGCCTCTCCGCCCGTGCCTACTTCCGCGTGCTCAAGGTCGCGCGCACGATCGCCGACCTCGACGGCACCGCCGACATCGCGGTCGCGCACGTTGCCGAAGCGCTCCGCTACCGCATTCCCAGTCGAACCGCCGCCGCGTCCCGTCCGCCGCTCGTCACCGCCGGATACTCGAGCGGGCCCGAACCTGCCTCCGCGACGTAACCCCGCGCTGCTACGTTGGAGCGCATGACCCCGCTCGCCGCCCCGACGACGGACACCACACAACGTCATCCCGCCGCCGCTCAGGCGTGCTGATGTTCGGCTGCCTCCGCCGGCTCGGTTGCCTCGCCGTCCTCGCCATCGCCGCCGCCCTGTACGTCACGCGTGACACCTGGCGCCCGCTCGCCGGCCGCCTCGGGCCACGCCAGCGTCGCGCGGTCACGCCCGACACCGGGGCGGTCTGGCAGTCCGTCGACCAGGCGAGCGCCGCGCGCGGCGAGCGCGCCGTGCGCGCCCTGTCCACTCGACGCGGGCCGGTCTACGTCAACGTGCGCCCCGGCGAGCTCGCGTCGTACGCGTTCCTCTCCCTCGCCGACGCACTCCCGGCCAGCTTGCGCGGGGCACAAACGACGGTGCGAGGCGACCGGGTCTACGTGCGCACCGTCGTTTCACCCGCCGACTTCGCGGGCGTACTCGGCGGCCCCGTCCGCCGCGTCCTCCAGGCGCGCGACACGCTCCAATTCGGCGGTACGTTCGACGTCCTCCGCCCCGGACTCGCCCAGTTCAACGTTGCGGACGTGCGTATCGGCGCCGTGCCAATTCCCGCGGCCCTCGTGCCGCGCGTCGTCGCCCGATTTCGCCAGGGACCCACCCCCGCCGGCGTGGTCTCCAGCGCGATCGCCGTCCCGCTTCCTGCTTACATCGGCGACGTCCGCGTCGGCCGCGGCCGCATCACCCTCTATAAAGCCGCGCCGTGAACGCGTGCCCGCGTCGCGGCGTCCGGCGGCGCGCCGCCAGGCCCGCCCCGACCTCCGCGAACGATCTCTCCCGCCGCACCTGACATGCCCCGCCGCATCCTCGTCGTCGACGACGAACCCGGCATCCGCACCGCACTCGGGCAACTCCTCGAGTACGAGGGCTACGAGGTGCGCACGGCACCCGGCGCCGCTGAAGGCCTCGCGGAGTACGAACGCTTTCGCCCGCACCTCGTCTTCCTCGACATCAAGATGGCGGGCATGGACGGGCTGGACGCACTCCGCCGCCTCCGTCGGCTCGACTCGTCCGCAGTGGTCGTCATGATCAGCGGCCATGGCACCATCAAGACGGCCGTCGAAGCCACGCAGGCGGGCGCATACGACTTCCTCGAAAAGCCGCTCGACACGGACCGCGTCCTGCTCCTGCTCCGCCACGCGCTCGAACACGCCGACCTCGCCGACGAAAACGCCCGCCTCCGCGAAACCCTCCGCGACGCGGTCGAGAGCCGCCACGAGATCGTCGGCCGGTCGTACCTCATCCGAGCGCTGATCGAGCAGATCGAACGCGTCGCGCCGACCCCGGCCCGCGTCCTCGTCACCGGCGAAAACGGCACCGGGAAGGAACTCGTCGCGCGCGCGGTCCACAAAAACTCGCCGCGCGCGAAAAAACCGTTCATCGAGGTCAACTGCGCCGCGATCCCGTCGGAACTGATCGAGAGCGAACTGTTCGGCCACATGAAAGGGTCGTTCACCGGCGCGGTGCAGGACCGCGCCGGCAAGTTCGAACAGGCCGATGGGGGCACGCTCTTTCTCGACGAGGTCGGGGACATGTCACCCGCCGCGCAGGCCAAGGTGCTCCGCGTACTCCAGGACGGCGTCGTGACCCGCATCGGCGGCTCGCGCGCAACCAAGGTCGACGTCCGCATCCTCGCCGCGACCAACAAGACGCTCGATGAAGAGATCGCGGCCGGCCGCTTCCGCGAAGACCTCTACTACCGCCTCAACGTCGTCCCGCTCCGCGTCCCGGCCCTTCGCGACCGCCGCGAAGACATCCCGCTCCTCGTACGACACTTCCTCACGGTCCTTTCGAAGCAGGACGGCCTACCCCCCAAGTCGGTCGACGAAGAGGCGGTCCAACGGCTCGTCGCGTGGGACTGGCCGGGCAACGTGCGCGAACTGCGCAACACGGTCGAACGCCTCGTGATCCTCGCCCCCGGCGCGCAGGTGACCGCGGCCGACGTCGAACATCTCGTCGGCCGCCGCGCCGCCGACGCCGACCACGTCGGCACCCTCGGCGACGCGGGCACCTTCGAGGAGTTCAAGCACGCCGCCGAACGCGCGTTCCTCCTCTCCAAACTCCGCGAGCACGACTGGAACGTCTCCGAAACCGCGCGGGCCCTCGAGATGCCGCGCTCGAACGTCTACAAAAAAATCGAGCGCTACGGACTCAAGCGCGAAGGGACCTGACCCGATGAGCAACCGCGACTGGGAACGAGAACTCGCCGACATCGACCGGCGACTCGCCGCCGTCCCGGATCCCGGCGCGCCGACGGACGCCGTCCGCGCGCCGGCCGCACCGGCGCCACCGCCCGACGTCAGCCGGCGCGGCGCCACGCCCACCCCCGGACCGTCCCGCACGGTCGGCAGCGTGGCGCCGAGCGGCCGGCGGTCGTGGCGCGCCCAATTCGCGCTCCTCTTCCGACTCGTCCTCGGCGTCGCCGCCGTCGCCGCTCTCATCTACTGGCCCTACTCGACCCGCTGCGGCGTCGAACTCGGATACTACCTCGGCCTCGTCGCCCTGCTCGGGCTCGTCGGCATCGCGACCTCTACTTCGGCCTGGCGACACCGTTCCAGCGTCGTCCACCTGCTCGGCCTCGCGATGCTCGCGGGCGCCCTCACCCTCGCCGCCCGCGAGGTCCTGCCAAAAGTCGGCTACGCCATCCCGTCGCTTGCACATCCGGCGAGCTGGAGCTGCACGCCGTAACCGCTCCGCGGTGCGGACCACGGCGGCGCCAACGCGGTGAACGCCTACGGCGCCGCGCTCTGGTCGGCACTCCGATCGGCGCTCCTCGGCTTCCCGCGCTTGCTCCACACCACCACCGCCCCACAGCTCCCGCCACTCCCACTCTGGAACTGCACCGGGACCGTCGCTCCGCCGTTGTAGATCTCGACGCCCGATACGTCGTTCGGGTTCACGAGCTCGTTGATGCTCGACGCCCCGTCGATGATCGCCATGCCGTCGACGTAGATGTCGGGCGTGCAGTTGCCGCGCCCGAGCAGGGAGTACCCCATCGACCCGTTCGGCACGACCTGAAGCCCAGGCGTCGTCCGTAACACGTCGGTGAATTGGATCGCCTGACGCATCGTGAGCTGGTCCTCGGTGATGTAGTGCCCCATCCCGTGCTTCATCCGGTCGAGGAAGCCCGTGTAGTCCTTCTCGAGCTTCGTCCGTTCCGCGCGGACCACGACGCCCTGGATCTGCTGCACGCGCCGGTCGAGCGGGATCGTCACGGCCGCGGCGCGCGCGGTCGACAGGTTCACCGCAACGCGCTTCGGCGCGTAGCCGATCGCGCGCACCTCCGCGCTGTACGTGCCCGCGGGTAGTCCGGAGAGCGCGAACGTGCCATTCTCTGACGTCTTCCCGGTCGCTTCGGTGCCGTAGACCAACACCGTCGCGCCGTTCACCGGCCGCCCGTCTGGCGTGCGAACGACGCCCGTCAGTCGCGCCCGCCCGCGCGCGACGGTCACCGGGATCGCGAGCCGCCCTGCGCGCGCTGCCGTGGTGTCCGGGATGGTCACGACGGTCGCGTCGACCGAGTCACCGAGGACGAAGTCACGCCGCTCGAGCCGCCCGGCACCGAGCCGCACGTCGATGAGCCCCGCGTGTCGCCCCCGGGCTTCCGCGCTCGCCACGAGGTCGACGTCAGCGGGCAGCCCACAGGCAACGAACCCACCGTCGGCGCGCACGACGGCGGGCACGCGCCGGCTCGCGTTCACGAGCGTACCGCCGGAGCTCCGGATCTCCTTCCAGGTCACCACCACCTTCGCGCCCGGCAGCGGCGCACCCGTTTCCGCGTCGCGCACCGACCCCGTAAGCGCGCCCGGCGCCTTGGGCTGCAGCAGCTCGTTGAGGCTCTCGTCCGTGCTCGTCGCCGGATTCCGCCCCGCGGGATTGTTCGGGCCGCAGAGGGCGGGGAGCAACGTCCGCGAGCCCGGCACCCCGAAATCGAACTGCGCGGCGGTGTCGGGCAGCAAGTCGACGAGGACGGGGCGCAACTCGATGCCCAGCGCGTCGAGGTCGGGGTGAAGGAAGCCGGCCACGTAGCGCCCCGGCAGCACGCTGCGGAGTCGGTATCGCCCGAGTGAGTCGGTCTCGACGCTGTACGCGCGCGCGCGGTCCGACTCCGACACGAACTGGACGGTTGCCCGCGCGAGCGGGGCGTCGGCGAGCGAGTCGTACACGACTCCGGACACGGCCATCGGTCGCTGCCCGGTCGGGGCCGCGGCGGCCGGCGGCGGCGGCGCGTCGGTACCGCTCGTCGGCCGCCCGCTCCCCCGGGCCGGCGTGCCGGCGCCGCCGATCGCGCCCGCCTTGGGGCGCGCCTGCGCGAACGCGGGGACCGCAACGATCGCCGCCGCGAGGCACGCGAGGGCATGCCGGGCCGTGGAAGCCCGGGGCACACGCCGCGTCGCGGCGCTGAGAAATGTCATCGGTCGAGGCACAGCGAGACGACGAGGCGGTGGAGGCGGGGGGAGACCGGACGGGCTTCGATACTGGCGTCCGGGCGCGTTCGTTCCGCGCGGCCGCGTGTCGGTCGGGCGCGGGCTCGACGCGCCGCGATCCGCCGGGGGCGCCACGTAGATTGCCGCGCCGCGCAGCCGTCCGCGCCTCCGAATATGTCGCCTCCTCGCCGCCTCCGCGGCCCAGCACCATGCCCGACTTTCAAAACTTCATCGCCGGCCAGTGGACCGCCCCGTCGACGGGCGCGTACTTCGAAAACCGCAACCCTGCCGACACGCGAGACCTGATCGGCCGCTTCCCGCGCTCCGGTGCCGATGACGTCGCCCGTGCCGTCGCGAGCGCGCGCCGCGGGTTCGAGGATTGGTGCCGCACCCCCGCGCCCGCGCGCGGCGACGTCCTCCGCCGCGCCGGCGACCTGCTCGTCGCACGCAAGGACGAGATCGCCGACCTGATGACGCGCGAGATGGGCAAGCCGCTCACCGAGACGCGCGGCGACGTGCAGGAGGGCATCGACACCGCGTACTACGCGGCGACCGAGGGTCGCCGCCTGTTCGGCCACACGGTGCCGAGCGAGCTGCGAAACAAGTGGGCGATGACGTACCGCCGCCCAATCGGCGTTTGCGGGATCATCACACCGTTCAACTTCCCGCTCGCGATCCCGACCTGGAAGCTGTTCCCCGCGCTGCTCTGCGGGAACGCGTGCGTGTTCAAGCCGGCCGAGGACGTGCCGCACACCGGGCACGTGTTCGTCGAGGTTCTGCTCGAGGCCGGCCTGCCGCCGGAAGTCATCCAGCTCGTGCACGGCGAGGGCGACGTCGGCGCGGCGATCGTCGCGCACACGGGCGTCGACGCCGTCTCGTTCACCGGCTCGACCGAAACCGGCGCGCTCGTCGGCGAGGCGTGCGGGCGCACCCACAAGCGCCTCTCGCTCGAGATGGGCGGCAAGAACGCGCAGATCGTCCTCGACGACGCCGACGTCGACCTCGCGCTCGAAGGCGTCCTCTGGGGCGCGTTCGGCACCACCGGCCAGCGCTGCACGGCGACCAGCCGGCTCGTCCTTCAGCGCGGCATCCACGACCGCTTCGTCGAACGACTCGCCGAACGGGCGAAGACGCTCGTCCTCGGCGACGGGCGGCGGCCGGGGACTGACGTCGGCCCGCTGATCCACGAGACCTCGCGCGAGAAGGTCGAGCGCTACGTCGCGATCGGGCACGAGGAGGGCGCCACGCTCGTTACGGGCGGCCGTCGCGCCGACGGCGACGCGCTCGCGCACGGGTGGTTCTTCGAGCCGACCATCTTCACCGGCGTGAAGCCCGGCAGCCGGCTCGAACAGGAAGAGATCTTCGGCCCCGTGCTCTCCGTCGTCCGCGTCGACTCGGCTGACGAGGCGTTCGCGGTCAACAACGACGTGAAGTACGGCCTGTCGTCGAGCCTCTACACGCGCGACCTCGCGCTCGGGTTCCGCGCGCTGCAGGAACTCGACAACGGCATCACCTACGTGAACGCCCCGACCATCGGCGCGGAGGCGCACCTCCCGTTCGGCGGCGTGAAGCAGACCGGCAACGGCCACCGCGAGGGCGGCTGGGAGGTCTACGAGTTCTATTCCGAGACGAAGGTCGGCTACGTCGACTATTCGGGGACGCTGCAGCGCGCCCAGATCGACAACTACCTCGGGACACCCGACTGACGCGGGCATCCGTCGGTGACGGGTCGTTGCCGCGCGGGGTCTGCGTAACCGATTCGTGACGAAAACGTGGGCGCTGATTATAGCGCTCGGTTGTCCGCTTGCACGTTGTCAAGCCCCGGGATTTTATTCTTAGTGTGAGCTGCGGCGCGCGCTCTGGCGCGTCGCACGCTCGCCTCCCGCCTGTCACCCGCCCACCACGTCGTAATGGATCTCGGGACCGGGGCCGACCTTCCGCTCGCCGCCGCGCTCCCCTCCGCCGCCCCGGCCGCCGGCGCGGGCGCGTGGTGTTCCGACGACGACCGTGCCTACGCGCTCGCGCGCGCCAACCGGCGGCCCCGCCCTCGCATCTTCGGCTTTCTGGGCGAGTGGGCGAGAGTCTGCTCGCTCGCCGTCCTGCTGTTCCTGTTCGTCCGCGCCTTTTTCGTCGAGGCGTACAAGATCCCGAGCGGGAGCATGGAGCGGACGATCCTCGTTGGCGATTTCCTGCTCGTCAACAAGCTCGGCTACGGCGCCGAGCTTCCGTTCACGAAGCGACATCTGCCGCGACTGCGCGCGCCGACGCGCGGGCAGGTCATCGTCTTTACGTGGCCGAAGGATCCGGACAAGAACCTCGTCAAGCGCGTCATCGGCGTGCCCGGCGACACGGTCGCGATGCGCGCGGGCACGCTCCTCGTGAACAACGTCCCGCGCACCGAGAGCTACGTCGAGCACACGGAGCCCGGCTCGGACCCCGCCGCCGCCGACTTCGAGTGGCAGACCCACTTCGCGGTCCGCACCGCCGCGGCGGCGCCGGTGCCCGGCGAGTCCGCGCCGCCGTCGGGCGACGGGCACGCGCCGCTCCTGCCCCTCGCCGAGCCGGCGGCGCACCCGTCGCGCGACAACTGGGGGCCGCTCATCGTGCCGCCGGGGCAGTACTTCGTGCTCGGCGACAACCGCGACAACTCGCTCGACAGCCGGTACTGGGGGTTCGTCGCCGACTCCCTGGTCATCGGCCGTCCGCTCTTCGTCTACTACAGCTACGTCCCCGACACCGCGACGCCCTTTGCGTGGGCCACGCGCGTGCGCTGGGCGCGGATCTTCAGCCCCATCCAGTAACCGCACGGCCGGCCCGCGCGTGAGCCGGTCTGTGCGGGGTTTGCGCATTTAGCAGTAGCAGGTTCGTCACACCGCAGCATCCCGCCACACACAGCCGCACACACCGTCCTCCTTCCCGGCGGTGTGCCGGCACCCGGTCCAGCGGGGCCGGGCGCCGGGTCGTCATCGTACGACACCCTCACGCGCACCCGCCGCGCGCCGAGGGCGGAGCACCGCGGTAGCCAGGAGCGAGCAGATGACTGTAGCGACCATACCCCGCAAGACGCGCGCGTCGGACGAGGGATCCCTCGACCACTACCTCCGCGACATCAGCGTCTTCCCGCTCATCTCGCGCGAGCAGGAGGCCGAGCTCGCGGGTCGCATCCGCGACGGCGACCAGGGCGCGCTCGAGACGCTCGTGCGCTCCAACCTGCGCTTCGTGGTCTCGGTCGCGAAGAAGTACCAGAACCAGGGCGTCTCGCTCTCCGACCTCATCAACGAAGGCAACCTCGGCCTCATCCGCGCGGCCCACAAGTTCGACGAGACGAAGGGGATCAAGTTCATCTCCTACGCCGTCTGGTGGATTCGTCAGGCGATCCTCCAGGCGCTCGCCGAGCAGAGCCGGATCGTGCGCGTCCCGCTCAACCGCGCCGGCGCGCTGCACCGGGTCGGCCGCCGCATGAATGCGCTGCAGCAGGAGCTGGGCCGCGAGGCGACGCACGCGGAGATCGCCGAGGGGATGGACCTGACCGAGGACGAGGTCGCGAAGACGGTGGCGATCTCGCAGGGACACGTGTCGCTCGACGCGCCGCGCGCCCCGGGCGACGACACGCGCCTGCTCGACTACCTCGCCGACGAGGAGAGCGCCGCCCCCGATGAGCAGATGTTCGAGCGCGCCCTCACCGAGGCGGTCGAGGAGTCGCTCGCCTCGCTCAAGGAGCGTGAGGCGAAGATCCTGCGCCTCTACTTCGGCCTCGACGGCGGCGAGCCGATGACGCTCGAGGACATCGGCGTGCTGTTAGGCGTGACGCGCGAGCGCGTGCGGCAGATCAAGGAGAAGGCGATCTCGCGCCTCCGGCACCAGGCGCAGGCGCGCGGGCTGGCGAGCTTCCTCGGGTAGCGGCGGCCCGGTAGCGGCGGGCGGGTAGCGGCGCGCCCGTAACGACTCGGCCGCCTCGCGGTCACGAGTCGGCCACGTGGGGCGGTGGGTGGGCGGGCGGCGGCTACACTGACGCCCACCGTCCGCCACCCCTCGTCCGCCCCGACCCGGAGCCGCCGCGTGCCCCGTCCGACATTTCCCGCACTCGTCTGCGCCGCGACTCTGGCCTCCGCGTCCGGCGGGGCCCGCGCGCAGCCGCCGACGACCGGCGCCTACCACGTTGTGAGGCGAATCGCCGCGGGCGGCGAGGGCGGCTGGGACTACCTGACCGTCGACACCGCGGCGCACCGGCTCTACGTCAGCCGCGCCACGCACGTCATGGTGATCGACACCGACCGCGACAGCGTCGTCGGCGACGTCGGCGACACGCCGGGTGTCCACGGGATCGCCGTCGCCGCGGACCTCGGCCGCGGCTACGTGAGCAACGGCCGCGACTCGTCCGTGACGGTCTTCGACCTGAAGACGCTCGCGACCGTCGCCCGCGTCCGCGGGACCGGGCGCAACCCGGACGCGATTCTCTACGAGCCGAGCACCCGGCGCGTGTTCGCGTTCAACGGCGGCAGCGCGACCGCGACCGTGATCGACGCCGCGGCCGACACCGTCGTCAGCACGCTGGTGTTAGGCGGCCGGCCCGAGTTCGCGCAGGCCGACGGGTCCGGGCGCGTCTTCGTCAACCTCGAGGACCGGAGCGAGGTCGTCGCCTTCGACGCGCGTACGCTCGCGGTCCTCGGGCGCTACCCGCTCGCGCCCTGCGAAGGGCCGACCGGGCTCGCGCTCGATCCCGCGGCGATGCGGCTCTACGTCGGCTGTGCGAACCGGCGGATGGCCGTCGTGGACGCGCGCACCGGGCGCGTCGTGACCACGGTGCCCGCGGGCGACGACATCGACGCGACGGCGTTCGACCCGGCGACGCACCTCGCGTTGGCCTCCGCGCGTGACGGCACACTGACCGTCGTCGCCACCGACGACGGCGCGCTCGCGCCCGCGACGGTCGCCACCGGCCCGGGCGGGAAGACGATAGCGCTCGACGCGCGCACGCACCGGGTGTACGTGCCGGTCGCGCGGTACGGCCCGGCGCCGGCGTCCACGGCGGCCCGGCCGCACCCCCGGCCGGCGATGGTCGCGGGCTCGTTCACCGTGCTCGTGCTCGACCGCTGAGCGCACCCCGGGCGCCGCCACGGCCCGGTCGCGACGGCCCGGTCGCGACGGCCCGGTCGCGACGGCCCGCGGGACGAAGAGATCTTCGCACGGCGGGCCGTGACGCATCCGTCGCGGAACCGACGCGAGGTAGTGATGTGCGGGACGGACGTTACTGGGCCCGCTCTCGGGCCCCGCGCGCCCGGTCGCCGGACGCGCGCGCGGATCCCTCGCGTCCCCCGCCATCATGCGTTCTTCTGCCCGCGTCCCCGGCTCGGCGCTCGCCGCCGCGCTGTTCTGCGTTCCGCCGGTCCTCGTCGCGCAGGCGCCCGCTCCCGGCGCCGTGACCGGCCGTGTCGTCGACACCGCCGGCGTCGCCCTCCCCAACGCGGTCGTGTTCGTCCGCGGCACCCGACTCGGCACGACCAGCGACGCGACGGGGCGGTTCCGCATCGCGGCGGTGCCGGCCGGCGACTACGTGCTTGTCGCACGACGCGTCGGGTACGCGTCCGACTCCGCAACCGTCGTCGTCGCCGCCGGCGCGACGTCCGCGCGCGACCTGCGGCTCCGGGCGTCCGCCTCGACCCTCGCCGCCGTCGTGGTGCGCGCGTCGCCGCGGCTGAGCGAGACGCGCGAGGCGGCGCTCGTGCGGCGCGACACGGCCGCCAACATCGTCAGCACGCTCTCCGGCGACGACATCCGCGCCCTGCCCAACGCGAACGCGGCCGAGGCGGCCGCGCGCATGCCCGGCGTCTCGACCGAGCGCGACGAGGGGGAGGGGAAGTTCGTGCAGGTGCGCGGCACGGAGCCGCGCCTGTCCAACGTCACGATCGACGGCGCGCACGTCCCCGGCACCGAGGCCGGCAACCGCATCCCGAAGCTCGACGCGGTCCCGAGCGATTTGTTAGGCGCGATCGAGATCTCGAAGACGCTCACGGCCGACATGGACGCGGACGCGATCGGCGGCTCGGTCAACCTCGTCACGAAGACGCCGGAGGGGCGGCCCCGCGGCTACGTCGCGCTCCAGGGCGGGCAGCAGACCCAGCTCTCGGCGAAGCAGGGCCAGACCAGCTTCACATACGGCGGCCGGTTCGGCGACGCGGAACGGTTGGGCGTGCTGGTCGGCGCCTCCTACGACCGCAACAACCGCTCGATCCAGGACCTCGAGGGCGGCTGGGGCGTCAACGACGGCGGGCGCTCGTTCCCGGTCGAATGGGACCAGCGCGACTACGTCTACGGTCGAACGCGCGCCGGCGGGGGCGGCGCCGTCGACTACCGCTTCGCGGGCGGCAGCTCCGTCTACCTGCGCGGGCTGTACAGCGACTTCCGCAACTTCGGCACGCGCTACCGCTACGACCTCGCGACCGACGGCAACCCGCCGACGTCGGGGACGACGACCGACGGGATCGGCACGGGCACGACGCTCACGCGCGAGGTATCGAACCGGACGCCGATCGAACGCCTGTTCGGGTTTACCGCCGGCGGGCGGATCCCGGCCGGGCGCCTCGAGATCGACTACGCGGGGAATTTCAGCGGCACGCGGCAGTCGGTAACGAACTACCGCTTCAACGACTTCACCTACGCCGGCGCGGACGGGAGCGGCGTCCCGCTCGTCTACGACGCGTCGAACATCAACACTCCGCGCTACCGGTTCACCAACGCGGCGGACTCGGTCGCGTCGCTCGATCCGGCCAACTACGCGCTGTCCGGCTACTCGATCAACAGCGGCCTCGCGACGGGGCGCGACGACGGCGGGCAGGTCAACGCGCTGCTTCACTACGGCTTCGGCGGCGCCGACGCGCACCCCAGCACGTTCAAGTTCGGCGTCAAGCTGCGCGACGAGCACAAGGACTACGTAAACACGGGCCAGCGGTTCAGCTACAACGCCCCGGCCGCCGGCGGCCTCACGCTCGCGCAGGTCCAGAGCAGCTTCACCGACCCCGACTACTACGGCGCCGTCGCGCCCGGCTTCACGCTCGGCCCCGTGCCCGCGGTCGGCGCGGTCGCGCGCTACGAGGACGCGAACGCGGGGTTGTTCACCAACACTACGAACGCGGCGCGCAACGCGGTCGGCAGCTTCAACGGCGGCGAGACGATCTACAGCGGCTACGGGATGAACACCACCGACTTCGGGCCGCTCCGCGTCAACCTCGGTCTCCGCCTCGAGGCGACGCATTCGAGCTACGACGGCAACGTCGCGACCCGCCCGAAGGGGGGCGCGTACGTGATCACCAACACGCCGGGCTCGCAGAACTACGTGGACCTCTTCCCGAGCGCGCAGCTCCGCTACGCGCTCGACGCGCAGAGCAACCTCCGCCTCGCGGTCACGCGCGCGATCGCGCGCCCCAACTACTACGACCTCGCGCCGCACCTGCAGGGCGACGTCTGCACGAGCTGCGCGACCAACTACAACAACCTCTCCGCCGGCAACCCCGACCTGAAGCCGCAGCACGCCTGGAACTACGACCTGCTCGGCGAACGCTACCTGCCCGGCGCCGGCGTCCTGTCGGGCGGAATCTTCTACAAGCGGATCACCGACTTCATCTATCTCCAGAACTTCATCTACGGCGGACCCGTCACCGACTTCCAGGGCTACTACGGCCGCCGGCCGGCCAACGGCGGCGCGGGCCACCTCGCGGGCGCCGAGGTGCAGTACACGCAACGCCTCGCGTTCCTGCCCGGCGCGCTCGCGGGCGTCGGCGTCGACGTGAACTGGACGCACGTCGAGTCGAAGGTCGCCCTGCTCAACAGCGACGGGAGTGTGGCGCGCCGCGCGCAGCTCGCGCGCCAGTCGCCGAACGTCGCCAACCTCGCTCTCACGTACGACCTCGGCCCGGTGTCGGCGCGCGGGTCGTGGCAGTACCAGGGCGCCAGCATCTACAGCTACGGCGACGGCACGCGCACGGCGGGCGGCGACACGTACTTCTACCCGCACGGGCAGGTCGACGCGTCGATCATCGCGAACGTGACGCCGCTCGTCGCGGTCCAACTGCAGGGGCTCAACCTCAATAACGAGATCTTCGGCTTCTACCAGGGCGCGCCGGGCGCGACCTACAGCGTCCAGCGCGAAACGTACGGGCGCAGCTTCATCCTCGGCGTGAAGTACGGATTCGGGCGGTAGGGTGGCGTCGCACGCGCACCCGTGGGCCGGGCCGGCGGGCGGGCCCGGTCACGGCAGTCCGTACTGCGAGAGCGACGGGATCTTGAGCAGCCGGTACGCCGTCTCCGTCGACAGGGCCCCGTCGATGAAGATGTCGCCCTCCCACGTGACCGCGCCGGCGGCGTCGACTTCGGTCGCGACGTTGCTGTACGCGTAGCCGATGAACGTGTGCCCGCTCGCGAGCCGCTGGACGGAGCCGACGAACGGCGTGAACAGTACGGGCTGGTGTCGGAACTGCCAGACGAGCGTCGCCGTGTGCGCGGCGACGTCGAGGCGGTACTCGACCGCCCGCGTTTCGTACGGGGCGTGCGTCCAGCCGTTGTCGAAGAGGAGGAGGTTCCCGTTAGGCAAGACGCGCGCGTAGTGCTGCCCGCCGAACCCGTTGAGCGGGTCGTTGACGAAGGTGAACTGGTTGTGCGCCCCGCCGAGTCGCCAGACGAACTGCCCGGTGGCGGGATCGATCTTCGACACCTCGCCGAAGTTGCGCCACGAGACGATCAGCCCGCCGTCGCGGTCGACGTCGAGCGAGTTCGGGTGGTCGTAGTCGCCGAAGTTGAACGGCGGGATCACGTAGTCGGGGACGGTGAAGTGGTCGCGTGCCGCGAAGACCGGCGTCACGGTGCCGCCCGCGTCGACGCGGAATATCGTGTGGGCGGCGACCACCGAGTCGGCCGGCCCGCCGCGCGACGTGTAGTCCGTCGGCTTGTAGTCGTACCCGAAGTAGTACGAAGCCGCTCCCGAGTCGCCGACGCGGAGCTCGTGTCCGTCCATATAATAGCCCGCCGGCGTGCGCCATTCCCGTACCAGTTCGCCGGTCGGCCGGAGCTCGGCGAAGTAGCCGTTGGCGGGGCTGGATCCGGTCGACGTGCCGACGAAGACCGAAACGTTGCCGTTCGGCTGCTGATACGCGTCGCTCGCCTGGCCGCCGCCGGGGAACGCGCGGTACCACGCGACGCGTCCGGACGTGTCGAAGGCCACCGCGTACGCGGTATCGCCGAGGCTCACGGCGGTGAGCACGTACCCGCCGCTCGGACTGCCCGACGTCGTCTGCAGGTGAACGCGGCGCACCACGTCGGGCACGGGTGGCACCGGGCCGGTCATGGAGCGCGAGGTGTCGGCACGCGTCCCGCTAATCGCGACGACGCGCACGGTCGCCGCGACGCCAGCCGGGAGGCCGAGGATCGGGACCTGCGCCGAATCGTGCACCGCGACGGTCGCCGTCGCCTGTTCGGCGTTCGCACCGGCACGGTAGAGCACGCGCGCGGAATCGGCGTTGTGGACGCTAAACGCGACGAAGACGGCGAGCGCGTTGGCGGTGTCCGGGACGATAGTAATCGCCGTCGCGGCCGGGCGGGTCGCGGCCACTGCCGACGACGGGGCGGTGCTGTCGGTGCAGCCAGCCGCGGCGACGGAGACGAGTACGGCGGCGGCCGCACGGGCGCGGCGCGGAGAGGTCGAAAGGCGCCGGAGGTGCATGACGAGCACGGGAGCGATCGGTGGGTGCCGAGGACGAGGCAAAGGCGACGGAGTGCCGCCCTGCCCGGGACGTGTCCCGAAAACGCACAGCGGCGCACGAGCGTTAAGACGACGTGACCCGCGACACCTGGGACGGTATCGCGGGTCACAATACATCGCCGATCGTTAGGCGGCCGGCTCCGATGGAGCCGGCCGCCCGGTCCACGTCGAGGCGCCTACGGCTGGAAGTGCCCGAGCGACGTGTACTTGAGGAGGCGGTACGCCAGTACGCCGGTCTTGCCGTCGACGGAGAGCGTGCCTTCCCAGACCACCGAGCCGGAGGACGTCACCTCCGTGACGACGCCCACGTTGCCGAACCCGACGACGGTGTTGCCGTTAGGCAGTCGCTGGGCCGAGCCGACGAACGGGGTGTAGATCGCCGGGCTGTGCCGGTACTGCCAGACGAGCGTCGCCGTGTGCGCGACGGGGTCGAGCTTGTACTCGGCCGCGCGCGACTCCTTCGGCGCGTGCGCGTTGCCGTCGTCGTAGAGCAGGACGTTGCCGTTCGCCAGGACGCGGGCGAAGTGCTGGCCGCTGAAGCCGTTGAACGGGTCGTTGACGAACGTGAACTGGCTGTGCCGCCCGCCCAGACGCCAGACGAACTGTCCGGTGTTCGGGTCGATCTTCGAGACCTCGTCGAAGTTCCGCCACGAGACGATCAGGCCGCCGTCCGTGTCGACGTCGATCGAGTTCGGGTGGTCGTAGTCCTGAATGAGCGTCTCGGGGTTGATCCAGTCGGCCGTCGTGAAGTGGTCGCGCGACACGAACACGGGCTTCGCGTTGCCGCTCG
This sequence comes from Gemmatimonadetes bacterium T265, assembly GCA_019973575.1. Classification (NCBI taxonomy): domain Bacteria; kingdom Pseudomonadati; phylum Gemmatimonadota; species Gemmatimonadetes bacterium T265. The sequence goes on along the minus strand of BPUI01000001.1, from coordinate 70,471 downwards.
CGTCGACGCTGAAGATCGTGTGGCCGGCCGTCGGGGTGTTGTCCGCGCCGCCACGCGGGCGGAGGTCCATCGGCTTGATGTCGTAGCCGAACAGGTACGTCGGCTTGGAGCCCGAGCCGACCCGGATTTCGTGCAGGTCCGTGTAGTAGCCCGACGGCGCGGCCCACTGCTTGACGGGAGCCCCCGTCGCCGGCCGGAACTCCTGGTGGAACCCGGGCACCGGCTCCCACCCGCGCGACGCGCCGAGGCCGAGCGTCATGTCGCCGTTCGGCTGGAGGTACGCGTCGCTGCTCCCCGAGTAACCCGGGAACGCGCGGTACCACGCGACCTTGCCCGTCGTGTCGAACGCGACGGCGTACGCGGTGTCCCCGAGCGTGAGCGACGTGACGATGTAGCCCCCGTACGGGCGGCCGGTCATGTTGAGGTGGACGCGACGCACGACGTCGGGAACCGACGCGTTCGGGGTCGCCGACGTCGCGACGCTCGCGTTGGCGCCGCCCACGGGCGAGGTCGGCGTGATCGAGTCCGCGCAGGCGCCGAGGACGGCCAGGGTGGCGGCGAGCGCACCGACGCGGGCGCCGCGCGCGGTCCACGCGCGACGGCTCGGGTGAACGACGGACATAGGGGGCTGCACGGCGAAAGGTGAGACGGGGTGCGGCGTGCTGCGCCGGTAGCCCGCCGAGGGCGCGTCCGTATGCGCCCGGCTAACGGGGGCCGCGCCAATATTGTTCGAAGCCGCCCAACGCGCCAGCCCGGCGCGGACCGAGCAAAACCGCTACGCGTTGGGCCCGTCGTCCGGGACGGAGGTGTCCGGTCGTCGCGACCTCGAGCGAGCGGCACGCGGTCACCGCCGTGCCGTCCACCATCAAGCCGCCTTCTTACGGCACGGCGCCGCTCGGCGTGCCGTCGCGTGGACCGTGCGTAGTCCGGTGGCCGGCGACGAGCAGGGTGCCGTTAGGCACACGGCGCACGACGTACCGGCGCGGTCGAACCCGTCGACCGGGTCGTCGACGGACGCGAACCGGCGGTGATGCGCGCCGGCCGCCGGACGAACCGGCCCGTGTTGGGCTCGATCGTCGAGACCTCGTCCGCGATGCGCCGCGGCGCGGGAACACCCCGGACGCGACCCGCGCCACCGGCGAATCGCGTGCACGGTGTCGCGGGCGCGGCGCGCGTCCGCGCGCTTACGGACGGAAGTGGCCGAGCGTGGTGTACTTGAGCAGCCGGTACGCGAGCGTGACCTTGCCGTCGACCGTCAGCTTGCCCTCCCACGCGACCGACCCCCCGGGCGTGACTTCCGCCATCGTGCCCACATACGCGTAGCCGATGAACGTATTCCCGCTGGCGAGCCGCTGCACCGAGCCGACGAACGGGGTGTAGATCCGCGGGCTGTGCCGGTACTGCCAGACGAGCGTCGCCGTGTGCGCGACGGGGTCGACCCGGTACTCGGCCGCGCGCGACTCCTGCGGGCTGTGCGTCGTCCCGTTGTCGTAGAGCAGAATGTTGCCGTTCGCGAGCCGCCGGACGAAGTGCTGGCCGCCGAACCCGTTGAGCGGGTCGTTGACGAACGTGAACTGGTTGTGGCGGCCGCCGAGGCGCCAGACGAACTGGCCCGTGTTCGGGTCGATCTTCGAGACCTCGTCGAAGTTCCGCCACGAGATGAGGAGGTCGTTGTCCGTGTCGACGTCGATCGAGTTCGGGTGATCGTAGTCACCGACGCCGACCTGCGGGTCGATCCAGTCGGCCACGCTGAAGTGGTCGCGCGACACGAACACGGGCTTCGCGTTGCCGCCCGCGTCGACGCTGAAGATGGTGTGGCCGGCGACGACCGAGTCCGGCTTCCCGCCGCGGGACGTGAAGTCCATCGCCTTATAGTCGTAGCCGAACAGGTACGTCGGGTTCGAGCCCGTGCCGACGCGCAGCTCGTGCTGGTCGTTGTAGTAGCCCGACGGCGCGGACCACTGGCGGACGAGCGCGCCCGACGTCCGGAACTCCGTGTACGCGCCGGGGAGCGGCTGCCACCCGTTGGTCGCGCCGAGGAAGAGGGTGAAGTCGCCGTTGGGCTGGACGTACGCGTCGCCGTTCCCGGTCACGCCGGGGAACGAGCGGTAGTACACGACCGTCCCGGTCGTGTCGAACGCGACGGCGTACAGCGTGTCGCCGAGCGTCACGGCGGTGAGCACGTACCCCGGGCTGGCCTTCCCCGTCGTCGTCTGGATGCGGACGCGGCGCACCACGTCGGGGACGGCGGCCGTGCTCGCCGTGCCCGACGAGAGGCTCGGCCCCGTCGCGGTCACGGGCGCCGTCGGCGTGATGGAGTCGGCGCAGGCCGCGAGGATGGCGAGCGTCGAGGCGAGGGCACCGGCGCGGGTGCCGCGCGCGACCCACGCGCGACGGTTCGGAGGAGCGACGGACATGACGGGAGGCGCGGCGATGAGGTTGGACGGAGACGGGGCTCCGCTCCGCCGGCCCGACGAGGACGCGTCCGTACGCGACTGCCCGACGAAGCCGTCGCGAATATTGCAACCACCACCGGAACGCGCCAGACTCGCCGACCGACCGCACACGGGCGATGGTCGCGTTAGCTTGCGCCCGTCCCGCCCGACTGCGCAGCAACGTTGCTGCGCCCCGTTCCGTTCCCGCCCCCTGCCGGCGCGCATGGCCCAGACGTACTCGTTCGACGTGACCACGGGGGTCGACCTCCAAGAGGTCGACAACGCGGTAAACCAGGCGCAGAAGGAGATCGCGCAGCGCTACGACTTCAAGGGGTCGAAGGCGGCGATCGACTTCCGGCGCGCCGAGTCGGCGCTCGGCCTCGTCGCCGACAGCGACTTCCAGATGACCGCGCTGTTCGACGTGCTGCAGGCCAAGCTCATCAAGCGCGGCGTGCCGGTGAAGAACCTGGACGTCGGGAAGATCGAGGCGGCGGGCGGCGACACCGTGCGGCGCGAGGTGAAGCTCAAGACGGCGCTCGACTCCGACACGGCCAAGAAGGTCGCCGCCGCGGTGAAGGAGGCCAAGCTAAAAAAGGTGCAGGCGAGCATCCAGGCCGAGCAGGTGCGCGTGACCGCCCCGGACAAGGACGAACTGCAGGCGGCGATCCAGCTGCTGCGCACGGGCGACTTCGGCGTCGAGCTGAAGTTCGGCAACTACCGCTAGGGGCCCGAGCGGCGCCGGACCGATACGCACCCGTCACGTATATGTTAGGCATGAAGGTCGCCCTGCTCACGCTCGGCTGCGACAAGAACACCGTCGACTCGGAGCGCTACTTGGCCGAGCTCGTCGCGCACGGCGCGACGCCGACCGACGACGCGAGCGAGGCCGAGGTGATCCTCGTCAACACGTGCGGGTTCATCGACGCGGCCAAGCAGGAGAGCATCGACGCGCTCGTTGGGGCGGGGCGGCTCAAGGTCGACGGCGCGTGCCAGGCGGTCGTGGCGGTCGGCTGCATGGTCCAGCGGCACAAGGACGAGCTGGCCGAGGCGCTCCCCGAGGTCGACCTGTTCCTCGGCGCGAGCGAAGTCGACCAGCTCGTGCCGCGGCTCGCGGCGCGCGGCCTCGTCGCGTCGGACGCGCTCTCGGCGCACCCGGGCGTGCGGCTCTACACCGGCGACCTGCCGCACGTGCGCTACCTGAAGATCAGCGAGGGGTGCGACCACGGGTGTGCGTTCTGCGCGATCCCGCTCATGCGCGGGCGGCACCGCTCGTTCGCGCCGGCCGACGTGGTGCGCGAGGCGCAGCTGCTCGAGCTGCAGGGCGCGCGCGAGGTCAACCTGGTCGCGCAGGACCTCGCGCACTACGGCCGGGACCGGGGCGACGGCGTGCGGCTCCCCGACCTGCTGGAATTGTTGCTGGCGGAGACGGGCGTGCCGTGGTACCGCAACCTGTACCTGTACCCGACCGGGATCACCCCGCGGCTGCTCGACGTCGTCGCGGCGAGCCCGCGCGTGGTGCGCTACCTCGACATGCCGATCCAGCACGCGAGCGACGCGGTGCTCGCGCGCATGCGGCGCCCGGAGCGCCAGCGGACGATGCGGGAGAAGCTCGCGCGCTTCCGCGACGCAGTGCCGGGGGTGGCCATCCGGACGACGTGCATCGTCGGGTTCCCCGGGGAGGCCGAGGACGACTTCCTCGCGCTCTGCGACTTTCTCGAGGAGGCGCGCTTCGACCGCGTGGGCGCGTTCGCGTACTCGCCGCAGGAGGGTACGCGCGCGTACGACCTCGCCGACGACGTGCCGGACGTCGTGAAGCGCGACCGGCTGGAGCGGCTGACCGAGCTGCAGCGCGCGATCACGGCGGAGCGGTACGAGGAACGCGTCGGCGCGCGCGCGACGGTGCTCGTCGACCGCGCGGCGGCGGGCGGGGCCGGGGCGGCGCAGGCCCGCGCGGCGTGGCAGGCCGACGACGTCGACGGCGTGACGTGGGTCGAGACCGCCGCGCCGGCGGGCAGCTTCGTCGAGGTCGTCGTGCGCGAGGTCGTCGACGACTACGACTTCCGCGCCACGGCCACCGGCGCGGCGCACGACGCGCCGGCGCCGCCGGCCGCGCGCCGGCGGGCGCCGCGCGTACTGCCGCTCGCGGTGGCGGGCGCCGGCCCGGGGCCGGCGGCGCCGGTCGGCCGCTACGGGCGGTGAGCCCGCGCGGCGCGCGCCGGCGCGGCCGGGCGGTCGCGGCCGGGGCCGCGTGCGCGGTCGCCGCGGGCCTCGCCTGCCACGCCGGCCCGTCGCCGTTAGGCGCGGCGACCCGCGCGCCGGCCGGCGCGCCGCCCGCGACGCCGGGGCCGGCGCGCGCGACGCGCGCGGTGCCGAGCGGCGGGCGCGTCGTGCGCGTTGGCCTCGCGTTCGGCGCGCGCGGCGCCGAGGTCACGGCGACCGGGCCGTGGGTGCTCGCGGACGCCCAGGGCGCGGTACTCGCGCATGCGGCCGCCGGAAGCGCGTGGGCGGTCGAGGCGCGCGGCGGGCGCGTGCGCGCGACCGGGGCCGCTGGCGCGGCGACGCCGTGGATCGACGGCCCGCTCGTCGCGCGCCCGGAGCGCGCGGACGACGGATTCGTTCGGTACGCCGGGCGGCACTACCGCGGCGCGCTCTGGTTGCACGCGGCCGGAGGCGGCGTGACGGTCGTGAACCGCGTCCCGGCGGAGGAGTACCTGCGCGGCGTGCTGCCGCTCGAGCTGCCGACCGAGCGCCCCGGCGATCTCCCGGCGGTCGAGGCGCAGGCGGTGGCCGCCCGCAGCTACCTCTACACGCGCGTGGCGGAGTTCATGCCGCGCGCCGCGGCGGTCGCGCGCGCGGCCGCGCCGTACGACCTGCGCGCGACCGTCGAGGACCAACTGTACGGCGGCGTCGGCGCGGAGCAGCCGACCGCCGACCGCGCGCTGCTCGCGACCGTGGGGCTCGTGCTCCGCTACGACGGCGCGGTCGTTTCGGCCCCGTACTTCTCCGCGTGCGGCGGGAGCACGGCCGACCCGGCGGAAGTGTGGGGCGCGGAGCGCGCGCCGTACCTCGGGCGCGTGAGCGACTCGGTGCCGGGCGAGGACCGGGCGTACTGCGACATCGCGCCGCGCGCCCACTGGGAGCGCGCCTGGGACGCGGACGCGCTCGACGCGGTGCTCGCGCGCTACCTGCGGCGGTACGCCGCGCCGGGCGACGCGCGCGGGGGGGCGTTAGGCGTCGTGCGCGCGTGGCAGGCCGGCGAGCGGACCGGGTCGGGGCGGACCGCCTCGGTGGCCGTGACGACCGACGCCGGCCGGTTCGTGCTCCGCGGCAACGCGGTCCGCTTCGTGATGCGCAGCCCGCTCGGCCGGGAGTCCGCCCCGGGCACGGACATCCTGCCGAGCACGTATTTTTCGGCCGCGGTGACGTCGGGCGACGACGGGCGCGTGCTGCGGCTCGTGCTGCGCGGGCGCGGCAACGGCCACGGCGTCGGCATGTGCCAGTGGGGGGCCATCGGCCGCGCGCGCGCGGGGCAGGACTTCCGCCGCATCCTCCAGACCTACTACCCGGGGACGACCGTTGACGCGGTGGAGTGATCGCGCGCGCGCCGCGACGGCCGGCGTCGCGTGCGTCGGCGTCGTGCTCGGCGCCGCCACGGCCGGCGCGCAGACGCCCGCCGCGCGCGACACCGCGCGGCGCGACACGACGCACGCCGACACCGCGCGGCGGCCGGTGACCGATTCCACGGCGCGCGACAGCATCGTCGCGGGCCAGCTGCGCGCCGCGGCGCGCCGCCCGGAGCGGTCGATCTTCGAGCAACTTCGCCTCGACCGGCTGCGGCTGACCGAGATCGGGTTCGCCGGCGGGGTCGTGTTCCCCGACCAGGTGCGGAGCACCACGCTCTACGCGCTGCACGCGGATTACGGCGAGATCGTGCCGAATTTCCGCGTCGTCGCCGGCGTGACGTACTGGACGTCGCGCTACACCGACGAGGCGGTCGCCGGGTTCGAGCGGGCGCTCGGGCGCGCGCTCGGCGGGGGGCGCGGCCCGCAGGCGGGCGGTGCCGGGGCGGGCGGCGCCCCCGTGCAGGTCGGGAGCGTGCGGAGTTCCGACGTGGCGCTCAACGCGGAGACCCGCTGGCGGCCGCGGGTCCTCGGGGGGCACCGGCCCGCCGAGCGCGTCCGTCCGTGGGTCGCGCTCGGCGCCGGCGCCCACTTCCTGAACGTGCAGAACCCGACGATCGACGGCACATTCGTCTCGCGCGCGCTCGACGGCGTCGCGTTCGGCCCCACGGGCGCGCTCGGGGTCGACCTGCTGCCGCTGCGCGCGGTGCACCTGTCGGCCGAGGCGCGGTACGACCTGTTCAACGGCGCGCGCTACGGGTCGCTGCGCGCGGGCGGCAGCTACGCGTTCGAGCGCCGGGGGGGCGGGTGACGCGCGCCGCGGTCCGCACGCTCGTCCGCGCCGTGCTCGCGACCCTGCTGACGTTAGGCGCGGTCGGGCCCGCGGCCGCGCGGGCGCAGTCCCCCGCGCCGTACGGCACGCCGGGGGCGGCGCCCGGCGACAGCCTGACCGTGTCGCTGATGACGATCGGCGCGGGCGACGAGGTGTGGGAGCGGTTCGGGCACAACGCCCTCGTTGTGCGCGATGGGCGGACCGGGGAGGAGGTCGCCTACAACTGGGGGATGTTCGACTTCAACCAGCCGAACTTCGTCGGGCGCTTCCTCACGGGCGACACGCGCTACTGGATGCAGGGCTTCCCGGCGCGCGACCTCGCCGAGCACTACGCGCGGGTCGAGAACCGGAGCGTGTACGTGCAGGAGCTCGCGCTCACGCCCGCCGAGCGGGCGGCGGTGCGCGACTTCGTGGAGTGGAACGCGCGCGAGGAGAACCGCTACTACCGCTACGACTACTACCGCGACAACTGCTCCACGCGCGTGCGCGACGTGCTCGACCGGGCGCTCGGCGGGCAGCTCCGCGCGCAGCTCGCCGGCGTGCCGACCGGCACGACGTACCGCTCCCACACGCGGCGCCTCACCGACGGCGACGCCGCGACGTACACCGGCATCCAGCTCGCGTTAGGCCGGCCGGCCGACGCGCCGCTCGACGCGTGGCAGGAGAGCTTCCTCCCAGTGCGGATGATGGCGCACCTGCGCACGGTGCGCGTGCGCGGGGCCGACGGGCGCCTCGTCCCGCTCGTCGCGGCGGAGCGCACGGCGTACGCGGCGGTCCGGCCGCCGGAGCCGGCCGGGCCGCCGTCGCACGCCTTCGCGTACGGCCTGGCCGGCGCGGTGCTGGCGCTCGTTTTCGCGCTCGTCGCCTGGCTCGCGGCGGCGGCGGGCGGGGTGGGGCGCCTCGCGTTCGGGTTCTTCGGTGGTGTCTGGACGCTCGTCCTCGGATTCTTCGGGACCGCACTGCTGCTCGCCGGGACGGTCACCAAGCACGCGCCCTACATGGGGCGGAACTGGAACCTGCTCGCGGCCAACACGCTCGCCTTCGTCGTGCTGGTCCTCGTCGTCGCGGCGATGGGGACGCCGCGGGTCGAGGCGCGGCGCCGGCGGCTGCGGCGCGCGGCCGGGGCGGCGTGGGCGCTCGCCACGCTGACCGTCGTCGGCGCGGTCTTCGTGCTCCTGCCGGGCGTCGGACAGCGGAGTGGCGAGTTGTTCGCGCTGCTCGTGCCCGCGAACGTCGCGCTCGCGGCCGCGCTCGCGTGGGCGGTGCGGCGCGCGAGCGCCTAACGTTACCGCGCGTGCACGCGGTCGGGGTCGACGTCGGGGGCACGTTCACCGACCTCGCGGCGGTCGCGCCCGACGGCCGCGTCTCGACCGCGAAGGTGCTCACGCGCCCGGCTGACCAGAGCGAGGGCGTGCTCGACGCGCTCGGCGCTTCCGGGCTCGCGCCGGCGGCGGTCGGGCGCGTCGTCCACGGCACGACGGTCGTCACGAATCTCTTGCTCGAGCGGACCGGCGCGCGCGTCGTGCTCTGCGCAACGGCGGGGCACACCGACGTGCTCCGCCTGCGCCGGCAGGACCGGGCGCGGCTCTACGACCTCGCCGCGCACCACCCCGCGCCGCTCGTCGCCCCGGACGACGCCGTCGCCGTGCGGGAGCGGATGGGTCCGGAGGGCGTCGTGCATGCGTTAGACACGGAGGCCGTCGCCGACGCGGTCGCGGCCGTCCGGGCGCGCGCGCCCGAGGCCGTAGCGATCGTCCTGCTGCACGCGTACGCGCACGACGCCCACGAGCGCGCGCTCGCCGACGCGCTCGCGGCGGCGCTCCCGGACGGGATCCCGGTCGTGCGCTCGTCGGCCGTCTACCCCGAGCCGCGCGAGTACGAGCGTGCGGCGACGACGACAGCCGAGGCGTACGCGCGCCCGCGCGTGGCGCACTACCTCCGCCGGCTCGGCGCGCGGCTCGGCGGCGCGGGGTACCCCGCGGCGGGGGTAATGACGTCGGGCGGCGGCGTGCTGCGCTCGGGCGAGGCGGCCGAGTCGGCGGCCGCGCTCGCGCTCTCCGGGCCCGCGGGCGGCGTGGCGGGCGCAGCCGCCGTGCTCGCCGCGTTAGGCATCCGCGACGCGCTCACCCTCGACGTCGGCGGCACGAGCGCGGACGTGGGGCTGGTGCTCGACGGCGAGCCGCTGGTCGAGGCGGGCGGCGCGGTCGCGGGCGTTCCGATCGCGCTCCCGCGCGTCCTCGTCGACACCGTCTCGGCGGGCGGGGGAAGCGTGGCGTGGGTCGACGACGGCGGCGCGCTGCGCGTCGGGCCGCGGAGCGCCGGCGTCGCGCCCGGGCCGGCCGCGTTCGGACGCGGCGGAACCGAGGCGACGGTGACCGACGCGCACGTCGTCCTCGGCCACCTCGCGCCGGCGCGGCTCAGCGGCGACGTCGCGATCGACCCCGCGCGCGCGTGGGCCGCGGTGGGCGCCGTGGCCGAGCGGCTGGACGGGCGGGGCGGCGACGCGGAGCGGGTGCGGGCCGTGGCGCGCGGGATCGTCGCGGCGGCGGACGCGGAGATGGCGCGCGCGCTGCGGCGCGTGAGCGTGGAACGCGGGGTCGACCCGCGCGGGCTCGTGCTCGTCGCGTTCGGCGGCGGGGGGCCGCTGCACGCCTGCGGGCTCGCCGAGCGGCTGGGTGTGACGCGCGTCGTCGTGCCGCCGCACGCGGGCGTGCTGAGCGCGGTCGGGCTCGCGGCCGCGCCCGACCGCCGCGAGGCGCTGGTCGGGGTCGCGCGCGCGGCCGACGCGCTGCCCGCCGACGTGTTAGGCGCGCTCGTCGCGCAGGGCGCCGCCCGGACCGGCGCGGGCGCGGAGCGCCGCACCTGGGCGCGCGTCCGCTACGCGGGGCAGGGCGCCGAACTCGACGTGCCGGTACACGACGGGGACGACGGTCGCGCGGTCGCGGAGCGGTTCGCCGCCGCGCACGCACGCCGCGCCGGCTTCACGCTCGAACGCCCGGCCGAGGTCGTGAGCCTGCGACACGCGGCCGTCACCCCGGGCACCGCGCCCGTGTTCGCGCGCACGGCCGGCGCGCCGGTCCCGTCGTTAGGCGATTCCCCCGGGCCGGCGCGCGTCGACGACGCGGCCGTGCGCACGGGCGACGTGGTGCGCGGGCCGGCGGCGATCGCGCTCGCGGATGCGACGGCGTTCGTGCCCGCGGGGTGGTCCGCCCGGGCACTCCCGACTGGCGGCTGGCTCGTGGAGGCGGGATGACGACGGAGTCGGCGGTGACGGTCGACGCGCTCGCGCTCCCCGTCTGGGGGCACGCGCTCGCGATGATCGCGGAGGAGATGGGCGCGCTGCTCGTCCGGACGGCGCTCTCGCCCAACATCCGGGAGCGCCGCGACGCGTCGGCCGCGCTGTTCGACGCCGACGGGGCGATGGTCGCGCAGGCGGCGCACATCCCCGTCCACCTCGGCGCGATGCCCGAGGCCGTCGCCGCCGTGCGCGCGCGCGGCCCGCGCCCAGGCGACGTGTTCCTCCTCAACGACCCCGCGGCGGGCGGGTCGCACCTGCCCGATCTCACCCTGGTCGAAGCGGTCGCGGCGCCCGACGACGCGGCCACGTTGATCGGCTTCGTCGCCGTGCGCGCGCACCACGCCGACGTCGGCGGGATGAGTCCGGGGAGCATGCCGCAGGGCGCGACGGAGCTCGTCCAGGAAGGGCTCGTGCTTCCGCCGGTCCGGCTCGTACGCGCGGAGGGCGGCGCGGGCGGCGCGCCCGATGCGGACGTGCTTGCGATCGTGCTCGCGAACGTGCGCACGCCCGAGGAGCGGCTCGGCGACCTGCGCGCGCAACTCGCGGCCTGCGCGGCGGGACGGACGGCGTGGCAGGCGCTCTGGGCGCGCGAGGGCGGCGCGCGCGTCCTGGCCGCCTGTGCGGCGCTGCTCGACTACGCCGAACGCCGCACGCGTGCCCGGCTGGCGCGCCACGAGGGGGCGAGCGGCGCGGCGGAGGACGCGCTCGAGGGCGACGGCGTGAGCGACGCACCGGTGCCGGTGCGGGCCGCGGCCGCCGTGCGCGACGGCCGCCTGCACGTGGACCTCGCGGGTACGTCGCCGCGGGTCCGGGGCAACGTCAACTGCCCGCGCGCGGTGGCCCGCGCGGCGGGAGTGTTCGCCGTCCGCACGCTGGTCGACGACGACGTGCCGACGAACGACGGCGTCGGGCGCGCGCTCGTCCTTTCGGTGCCGGAGGGGTGCGCCGCCGACGCGCCGCGCGGCGCGGCGGTCGCCGCGGGCAACGTCGAGATGTCGCAGCGGCTCACCGACGTGATCTTCGCCGCGCTCGCCGACGCGGGGCTCGACGTGGCCGCGCAGGGGCAGGGGACGATGAACAACGTCACGTTCGGCGGCGACGGGCCGGCCGGCGCGTGGACGTTCTACGAGACGTTAGGCGGGGGGCAGGGCGCGTCGTCGCGCGGGCCGGGGCCGACGGGCGTGCACGTCGGCATGAGCAACACGCTCAACACGCCGGTCGAGGCGCTCGAGCGGGCGTACCCGCTGCGGGTGGAGCGGTACGCGGTGCGCGAGGGCTCGGGCGGGGAGGGGAGGCACGCCGGCGGGGAAGGGGTCGTGCGCGAGTACCGCGCGCTCGCGCCGTGCACGGTGACGCTGCTGACCGAGCGCAGGGCGCGCGCGCCGCGGGGCGCGGCGGGAGGGGGGGACGGCGCCGTCGGGCGGAACGCGTTAGGCGGGCGGGCGCTGCCCGCGAAGTGCCGGGTCGAGGTCGGGGAGGGCGAGGTGGTCACCATCGAGACGCCGGGTGGAGGGGGGTGGGGACATCACCTGCCGTGAGTAAGAGCGTGCTGGTGCCCCGTGGACGGGTAGGGCGTGGGCCGGGGGGGCGCGCCAGGTTGGCGCACGCGGGCAGGTCGTTGGGGCGGAGCAGGCAGGGCTGGACAGGAACTTCGGCGCCCGTGACGCGGGGCGGCGGCGGCGGCCGGTCGGGCACGGCCGGGGGTGACCTGCCGCAGCCTGTCGTTAGTCAGCCGCCCTTCCCGCCCCGTGGGTCCGCCTCGGTCGTCTGCCCTGTCCGGCCCGGAACCGCCCCAACGCTCTCCCCGCGTGCGCCCACCTGGCACGCCCCCCCCCCACGCCCCACCCGTCCACGGGCCAACAGCACGCCTGAGTCAGCCGACCCGGACTTCCTCCCCCTCTACCGCCGCCAGCACCTCGACCCCAGGCCGGCTCGCCTCGCCTAACGCCTTCGCAACCCCCAGCAGCCGGTCTACGGCCGCGTCGTCGCGCGAGGGATGATGGTGGTGCAGCATCAACCGCCCGACATCGGCATCCGACGCCAGCCGCACCGCTTCCGCGTACGACGAATGCCCCCACCCCCGGTGCCGCGCCAACTCCGCGGGCAGGTACGTCGCGTCGTGCACGAGCAGGTCCGCCCCGGCGACCCCGTCGAGCAGCGCGCGGCGCCCGCCGCACACCCCTTCGGCCGCGGCGAGCTCGTTGTCGGGCAGGTACACGAGCGAGCCGCCGTCGTCGGGGTCGGTGACCCGGAACCCCGTCGCCCCCCCCGGGTGCGCCGCATCGATCGGGCGGACGTCGAACCCTGCGACCCGCGTCGTCGCGTCCGCCGGCATTCCGCGGACCTGCACCCGTCCGAGCAGGCCGTCGATCGTCGGAAAGAGCGGCGGGGCGAGGATCGCGCGCACCCCGGCCTCGACCGCCGCGACCTGCGTCGCGGCGGTGTGCAGGGTCAGCCGCGCGTGCCCCGCCACGAACGGCGCGAAGAAGCCGAGGCCGTGCAGGTGGTCGCCGTGCGCGTGCGACACCAGCACGTCGACCTCGCGGTCCGGCACGTCCGGGCCCGGGCCCCAGGCGGCGCCTAGCGGCCGCATCCCCGTGCCCGCGTCGAGCAGGAGCCGGCGGCCGTCCGGCGCGCGCAGCTCCGCGCAGGGCGTGTTGCCGCCGTACCGCGCCGTCGCCGGGCCGGGCGACGGAACCGATCCGCGCACCCCCCAGCAGACGAGCACCAGGCGCTCGTCCGCCGTCACCCCGCGGCGACCGCCGCCTGCTGCGCGTCCGGGGGCGCGGACGCGCCCGCGGCCGGGTCCGCCCCGTCACTGGTTCCGTCGTCGGCCGGACCTGCCTCCCGCGCGTCTCCGCCGTCCGGGTCGACCTCGTCCTGCCCCGCGTCGTCCGCGGCCGCCCGCTCGGCCTTCGCGCGGGCGCCCGCGCCCGGCGCCGCGCGCCGCTCGAGCCCCTCGCGGTCGAGGATCGAGATCGTCCGTCGCTCCATGCGGAGCAGTCCCGCGCCCTGCAGCTCCTTCATCGCCCGCGAGACCGTCTCGCGGCTCGCGCCGATCATCTGCGCGATCACCTCGTGCGTCGGCGCGCGCTCGACGAAGCCCGGCGTACCCGACGCGCGGTCCAGCACGAGGCGCGCGACCCGGCCCGGCACGTCGAGCAGGACCAGTCCGGCGATCTTCGCATCCGCCTCGCGGAGCCGACGCGAGATTTCTTCGAGCAGCGCCCACGCCACGCGCGGCATCTGCTCCACCTGCCGGCGGAAGTCGTCGCGGCGCAGGACGTAGAGCGCGGTCGGCTCCATCGCGAGCACGTGCGCCGACCGCGGCTGCCCGTCGACGAGTGCGAGCTCGCCGAAGTGCGCCGTCGGCCCGAGCGTGCCGAGAATGACCTCGCGCCCGTCGTCGCCCACGACCGCCACCTTGACCATCCCCGAACGCACGATGTAGAGCGCGTCACCCGGGTCGCCCTGGCGCACGATCAGGCCCCCGCGCGGCACCCGTTGCTCCCGAACGAGCGCCGCGAGCGCCCGGCGTTCCTCCGGCGCGAGCCGTTGCAGGATCGGGACGTAGCCGAGGAACTCGGCCACGCGAGGGTGTGGCGAGGGCTGAGGTATGCTCGACATGGCCGAACGCTGCGGGCGGCGTAGCACGGCCGTCAAGCCACGGGCCGCGGCGGCCCGTGGCGCGTCCGATCCGCGTGTGCCTCAGGTCACCAGATTTGCCACCGGCTGCGGCGTACCGCGCCGGCGGTCAGCTCACCCGCCGCCACACTTGGTCGAGTCGCTCCGACTGTCCGCCAGCCCCGCCCGACGGGGTCGCCGGCGTGAAGCTGTGGTACCAGCGGTCGCCCTCCGTCCGGCATGTCGCCTGGATCGATTGGCCAACGAGGCGCGGGTCGTAGAAGTACTCGAGGTGTTCCGTGTAGGTGTTGCCGGTCAGCGTGTACGTGCCCGCGCCGCCCGCCACGCGGAAGGCGCGGAGCGAGTCGCCGGCCGTGCGGAGCGGGATCGTGTCACGCTGTGCGTCCGAGCCGAGCCACATGAACTGCCCGCGCGCGACCACCTTGCGCTCGTGGTAGCCGGGACGGGGCAGCTCCTGACCGTTGTACGACACGGAGACGAGTTCCCAGACGCCTTCCACCTTGCACGCGGGGGCAGGCGAGGCCGCCCCCGGGCGCGGTCGCGCGCCCTTCGGTTCCTCCGCTGAACGTGGGCCCGTTTGGGCGGACGCGCGTGCGGGCAGCAGGCACGCGACGGCGATGGTGAGCGCTGCACTGCCGTGGGCGTGACGCATGGTCATCATCCTCCTCGGAGCAGGTTTGGGCTGACGCGGCGCGCCGAATGTCAGGCGCGGTACCGCGGCCCGCAAGCGGACCCGGCGCGACGCCGGCCGACGTAGATTGGGCGGCCGGATGTCCCTCAGTCCCCAGCTCCGTGATCGGCTCGCGGACGCCGTCCAGCGCGCTGACGAGGTCGAGCGCGCCCTCGGCGATCCCGCGACGGCCGCCGACGCCGCCCAACTCGCGACCCTCGGCCGCGAACACCACCGCCTCGCCCAGGTCGTCGCGGAGGCGCGCCGGCTGGAGCGCGCCGAGCGCGAGCTGGGCGAGGCGCGCGAACTGGCCGCCGGCGACGACGTCGAGTTCGCCGCGGAGGCGCGCGCCGAAGCCGAGCGGCTCCAGGCGGAGATCGCCGGCGTCGAGGGGGCGCTCAAGCCGTTACTCGTGCCGCGCGACCCGCTCGACGACCGGCCGTGCATCGTCGAGGTCCGCGCGGGCACCGGCGGCGACGAGGCCGCGCTGTTCGCGGCGGACCTCGTGCGCCTCTACACCCGCTACGTCGAACGCCGCGGCTGGCGCGTCGAGCCGATCTCGTGGGCCGAGGGGGCGTTAGGCGGCGTGAAGGAGGCGATCTTCAAGGTCGACGGCGCCGGCGCGTACGGCGCGATGCGCTGGGAGAGCGGCGTGCACCGCGTGCAGCGCGTGCCCGCGACCGAGAGCGCGGGCCGCATCCACACGTCGGCGGCGACCGTCGCCGTACTCCCCGAGGCCGAGGAGATCGACCTCAAGATCGAGGACAAGGACCTGCGCATCGACGTGTTCCGGTCGTCGGGGCCGGGCGGGCAGAGCGTGAACACCACCGACAGCGCGGTGCGCATCACGCACCTGCCGACGGGGCTCGTCGTCAGCCAGCAGGACCAGAAGTCGCAGCTGCAGAACAAGCTCAAGGCGATGGACGTGCTGCGCGCGCGGCTGCTCGACCGGATGATCGCCGAGCGCGAGGCGGAGCGCTCGCGGCAGCGGCGGTCGCAGGTGTCGACCGGCGACCGCTCGGCGAAGATCCGCACCTACAACTACCCGCAGGGGCGCGTCACCGACCACCGCATCGGCCTCACCTTGTACGACCTGCCGCGCGTGATGGACGGCGACCTCGCGCCGCTGGTCGACGCGCTCGCGGTCGCCGAGGTCGAAGAGCGGCTCGCGGGTGAGTGACCGCGCGAGTGGGGTGCGGACCGACGCCGCGACCGTGGGCGAGCTCGTCGCGGCGATCGCGCCGGTGCTCGCGCACGCCGGGCTCACCGAGGCGCGAACCGAGGCGCGCGACCTCGTCGCCGCGCTCGCCGACCAACCGCGCTTCTGGCCGTCGCTGCGGGCCGACGACGCGGCCGACCCGGTGCTCGTCGCGGCGGCGCACGCGGCGGCGGCCCGCCTGGCGCGCGGCGAGCCGTTCGCCTACGCCGTCGGCCGGGCAGCCTTCCGTCACCTGACGCTCGACGTCGACGAACGCGTGCTGATTCCGCGGCAGGAAACCGAGGTGCTGGTCGACGAAGTGCTCGCGCGGCTCGCGGGCGCGCCGGGGGGCACCGCGGTCGACGTCGGGACCGGGTCGGGGGCGATCGCGCTCGCGCTCGCGAGCGAGGGCGCCTTTGCGCGCGTGATCGCGTCCGACCTCTCGGCCGACGCGCTCGACGTCGCGCGGGCGAACGCGGCGCGCCTCGCGCCCGCCCTGCGCGCCCCGGTCGAGTTCCGCCACGGCGCCTTCCTCGCCCCCGTCGACGACCTGCGCGGGCGCGTGCGCCTCGTCGTCAGCAACCCGCCGTACATCGCCTACCACGAGGCCGGGGCGTTGCCGGCGGGGGTGCGGGACTGGGAACCCGCGCTCGCCCTCTTCGGCGGGGCGGACGGGATGTCCGTGATCGCGGCGCTCGTGCGCGAGGCACCGGAGGTACTCGAGCCCGGCGGGACCCTCGCCCTCGAGGTCGACGCGCGCCGGGCGGCGACCGCGGCGGAGCTCGTCTCGTCCGACGCGCGCTACGGAGACGTCGCCGTCCGCCTCGACCTCGCCGGGCGCGAGCGGTTCGTGCTCGCGACGCGGCGGTAGGCGGCGCGTCGCTGGGCGTCGGCCTTAGCTTTCGGCATGATCCAGGACAAAGCCAACGAACTCGGCCGCCAGATCGGCCAGAGCGAGGAGTACAAAGCCGTCAAGCGGTCGAGCGACGCGCTGAACGAGGACCGCGCGGCCGTGACGGCGCTCCGCGAGATGGAGCAGCTCCGCCTCGACGCGCAGCGCCTGCTGGAGCGCGGCGAGAACCCGACCGACGAGATGGAGCGCCGGCTCGACGAGCTCCTCTCGCAGGTGCAGACCAACGGCACGTACCAACGCTACGTCGCGGCGCAGGACAACTTCGACAAGCTCATGGTGCGCGTGAACGAGTGGATTTCCGAGGGGATTCGCAAGGGCGCCGCGAGCCCGATCATCACGCTCGCCTGACGGCGGCGTCCGACGACGGCCGGCCGGCCGTGGCTCGACCGCGCGTGGAGCCGCCGGGCGGGCGCCTCGTCGTCTTCGAGGGCGCCGAGGGCGTCGGCAAGTCGACGCAGGTCGCGCGGCTCGCCGCCACGTGCGCGGCCGCCGGGCTGCCCGCGGCGAGCTACCGCGAGCCGGGCGCGACCGCGTTAGGCGAGCGCGTGCGCGCGCTCCTGCTCGACCCCGGCGCGGAGATCGACCCGCGCGCGGAGGCGCTCCTCTTCATCGCCGCGCGCGCCCAACTCGTCGCGCGCGTGGCGGACGACCTCGCGGTGGGGACGTTCGTCGTCCTCGACCGCTTCTTCCTCTCGACCTACGCGTACCAGATCGCGGGGCGCGGGCTCGACGCGGCGGGCGTGCGCGCGGCGAACGCGCTCGCGACGCGCGGCCTCGTCCCCGACCTGACCCTCCTGCTGACCTGCGCGCCCGCGGTGAGCGCGGCGCGCGTCGCGGCCCGCGGCGCCCCGGACCGCCTGGAGCAGGCCGGCGCGGCGTTCCACGCGCGCGTCGCCGCCGCGTTCGCGCAGGCCGCGGATCCGGCGTGGCAGCGGGCACACCCGGAGGTCGGCCCCGTCGCGCTCGTCGACGGCGACGGCCCGCCCGCGGCCGTCGCGGCGCGCATCATGCGCGCGATCGGTGCGCGTTGGCCCGCACTCGCCGAAACATTCGGCGCGTTGCTCGAGTCTCAGTAACCGGACCGCAACTGGACCGCCGCGCGCGCGTGGCCGCGGCCGACCTGCGCTCCGTCCCGTCTCTTTCTCCCGACCCCCGCGTGCATCCGAAACCCGTGGTCGTTCTCGCGGCGCTGAGCGCGGCGCTCGTATCCGGCGCGTGGCTCGTCGGACGCGGCGTGCAGGGGCAGGGGCCGAACACGGCCGCCGGCGTGCACCTGTTGGACGAAGTCAGCCGGCGCGTCGCGCGCGAGTACGTGGATTCGATCCCCCCCGAGCGCCTGCTCGACCAGGCGGCGGCCGGCCTCGTCCGCGAGCTCGGCGATCCGAACAGCGCGCTCCTCACGCCCGACCGGCTGCGGCGGCTCACCGAGTCGACCGCCGGCCGGTACGCCGGCGTCGGGCTGCGGCTCGACGTCCGCGACGGCGTCGTCACGGTCGTGAACCCCGTCCCGGGGTCGCCGGGCGAGCGCGCGGGCGTGCGCACGGGCGACCGCATCGTCGAGATCGCCGGCGACCCGACGCACGGCCTCACCGCGGAAGAGGCGACCCGGCGCCTGCGCGGCGCGCCGAACACGCCCGTCCGCTTCGTCGTCGAGCGCCCGGGCGTCGAGGGACGCATCCCGGTGACGGTGACGCGCGAGGAGGTGCGGCTCCGCTCGGTGCGCCGCGTAGCGCTCGTCGGCGACCGCGTCGGGTACCTGGACCTCGCGACCTTCGCCGCCACCTCGGCCGACGAGGTGCGGCGCGGGGTGGACTCGCTGCGCGCGTTAGGCGCGACGTCGGTCGTCTTCGACCTCCGCGGCGACCCGGGCGGGTCGCTGGACCAGGGCGTCGCCGTCGCGGACCTCTTCCTCGACCGCGGCCAGCTCGTCGTCCGCACGGCCGGGCGCACGCCCGACGCGGAGCAGCGCTACGTCGACTCGCTCCCCGCGCGGTACCCCGGGCTGCCGCTCGTCGTCCTCGTCGACGGCGGCACGGCGAGCGCCGCCGAGATCGTCGTCGGCGCGCTGCAGGACCACGACCGCGCGGCCGTGGTCGGGACGACGACGTACGGCAAGGGGAGCAAGCAGAACGTCTTCCCCGTCGCGGGCGGCGGCGCGTTGAAGCTGACGACCGCGCTCTGGTATACGCCGTCGGGGCGCTCGATCAACCGCCCGCTCGCGACGGACGACGACGGCGGCGACGACGAGACGCCGGCCGCGCCCCGCGACACCGCGACGCGGCGCCCGCGCTTCCGCACCGACGCCGGGCGCGTCGTCCTCGGCGCGGGCGGCATCACGCCCGACGTCGTCGCCGGCGACACGGCGGCGGCCCCGGCGGAACTCGCCTTCGTCCGCGCGCTCGGGCGGCAGGTGACCGCGTTCCGCGACGCGGTCGCGGAATACGCCGCGAGCCCCGCGGCCCGAGCGCTCGCGACGCGCCCGGACTTCGCGGTCACGCCCGCCGCGCGCGAGGCGGTGTGGCGCGGGCTCGGCGCGCGCGGCGTCGTCATGACGCGCGGCGCGTTCGACGCGGCCGTCGCGCTCGTCGACCGCCAGATCGGCTACGAGGTGACGCGCGTGGTCTTCGGCCCGGACGCCGAGTTCCAGCGCCGCGCGGTCGACGACGTCGCGCTGCGGACCGCGCGTCGGATCGCCGCGGGCGCGACGACACCGGGGCAGGTGCTCGCCCGCGCCGCCACCGCCGCGCGGGCGGATAGCGCCGCGCGCGCGCGGACGGCGGCCGAGTCGGCGGGGCGGTAGCCGGACGCCCGCGCCGGGCCGCGATGACTGACGACGGCCCGGGCGCGCCGCGCGTCTTCGTCATCGGCTCGGGGCGCGCGGGGCGATCGTTCGCGGCCGCGCTCGCGGCGGCGGGTACGCCGGTGCTCGGCGTGCACGGGCGCGAACGCCCGTTCCCGCCCGCACTCGGCGCCGCGGACGTCGTCGTGGTCGCGACGCCCGACGCGGCCATCGACGCCGTGCTCCGAGCCGTCGCCGACGAGACGCTCGCGCCCGGGGCGGTGGTCCTGCAGATGAGCGGCGCGCGCGCACCGGGCGCGCCGGACGACCTGGTCCGCGCGCGCCGCGCCGGCGTCGGCACCTTTCACCCGCTCGTCCCGCTGGCCGACCCCGCGTTAGGCGCGGAGCGGTTCCGCGGCGCGTGGGTCGGCGTCGGCGGGGACGCGGATGCGGTGGCCGCGGCCGAGTCGCTCGCGCGGCGCGTCGGCGCGCGGCCGCTCCCGATCCCGGACGCGCCCGAGGCGCGCGCGGCCTACCACGCCGCCGCCGTGTTCGCGTCCAACTTCCCCATCGTCCTCGCGGCCGTGGCGGAACGGCTCTTCGAGGCGTCGGGCGTCGACGCGGCAGGCGCGCGCGGCGCCGTGCGCCACCTGATGGCGTCCGCCGTCGCGAACCTCGCCGCGTCGCGCGACGCGGGCGCCGCGCTCACCGGACCGGTCGCGCGCGGCGACGCGGCGACCGTCGCGCGTCACCTCGCCGCCCTCGAGCACGACGGCGATGCGAGCGCCCTCTACCGGGCGCTCACGCGTGCGAGCGTGGACCTCGCGCGCGACGGACGCCGCGCGGCCGCGGCCGATCTGGACGCGATCGCGGCGTTGCTGGGCTGAATACGCCGCGTCGCCGGAGCGCCGCAGCGCTCGCTCAGCGCCCGCTCGTCGCGGCCGCGCGGTCCACCACGCGCACGCCGTTCGGCACCTCAAACGTGAACGTCGACGGCGCGAGCTTCGCGTTCGGCGCCCACGTCGTCATGCGCAGCGAGCGCACGAGCCCGTTCGCGTCCGTCAGCTCCAACTGCCGCACCGCGCCGTCCTGGTCGTCGACCCAGACGCGCGCCTTCGTGACCGGCTGCCCGTCGCTCTTCGGCGTGAGCACGACGACGCGCGTCGTGCGCCCACCGACCGTCGCCGCGCCGCCGTCGGCGACGGCGTACTTGGAGCGCGGCGAGGCGAGCAGCTCGCTCACGCTCTCCACGCCGGCGATCCCGCTGCCGCGCGCCGGGAGCTTCATCACCTGGCCCGGGACCGCACTCGGCAGGTACACCCACGCCGTCCGCCCGTCGACGACGACGCGGTCGCCGCCCGCGTTGTTGAACCTGAGCGCGACGCGGTTGGGCTGCGCGAAGGCGAGGTCGCCCGAGGTCGTGTTCGCGGTCCCGGTCGCCGGGTTGGTGAGCGTCTGTTCGAAGGTCGCGTGGATCGTGCGCGCGGCGCGGAACGCCTGCGCCGCCCGGTCGATCGCCGCCGACGCGGGGTCCTGCGCGGTCGCCGGGCGCGCCGTTAGGCCGGTCGCGAGGGCGACCGCGCCGGCGAGGGTGAAGCGGGATGCCGTAGTCATGCGCGATGGTACCCCGCGGCGGCCCGCGCCGTTCCGGCTATACGGGGCGGCTGACAGGGCGGCCTACCGCGCGCCGGCCGCCACCGCGGGCGCGGCGAGCTCCCGCCCGATCGCCCGCGCGATCGCGTCGACCTCGCGCATGAGCTTCGCGAACTGCTCCGGGTAGAGCGACTGCGCGCCGTCCGACAGCGCGCGGTCTGGCGTGGGGTGGACCTCGATGATGAGTCCGTCGGCGCCGGCCGCGACCGCCGCACGCGCCATCGCGGGGACGTACTCGCGCACGCCCACGCCGTGGCTCGGGTCGGCGACGACCGGCAGGTGCGACAGCTTGTGCACGAGTGGCACCGCGCTCACGTCGAAGATGTTGCGCGTCGCCGGGTCGAAGCCGCGGACGCCGCGCTCGCAGAGGATCACGTTCGGGTTGCCGGCGGCGAGCACGTACTCCGCGGCGAGCAGCAACTCCTGGATCGTCGCGGCCATGCCGCGCTTCAGCAGCACCGGCTTGCCCAGCCGCCCGATCGTGCGCAGGAGCGAGAAGTTCTGCATGTTGCGCGCGCCGATCTGCACGACGTCGGCGTACTCCACGACGAGGCGTGCGCCCTCCTCGTCGAGTGCCTCGGTGACGATCGCGAGCCCGGTTTCCTCTCGCGCCTTCGCGAGCAGGCGGAGCCCTTCGAGTCCGAGTCCCTGGAAGGAGTACGGCGACGAGCGCGGCTTGAACGCGCCGCCGCGCAGCGCGACCGCCCCCGCGTCGCGTACGGCCTGCGCGGAGGCGATGATCTGCCGCTCGTTCTCGACCGAGCAGGGCCCGGCGATCACTGGCACCTCGCCCGCGCCGAAGCGCACGCCGGGCGCGATCTCGATCACCGAGCTCTCCGGCTTCCACTCGCGCGACACCTGCTTGTACGGCTTCGACACGTAGAGCACCTGCGCGACGCCGCCCATCCCCGAGATGTGCGAGCCGTCGACCTGCCCGTCGTTCCCGACCAGTCCGACCGCGGTGCGTTGTGCGCCCGGCATCGGGCGCGGCTCGAAGCCCATCGCGCGGATCGCCTCGCACACGTCGTCGATCTGGGCGGGCGTCGCGTCGGACTGCATGACTACCAGCATGGGAACTCCTGGTGGGTGAACCTGGACTCGGGCGGACCACACGACGAGGCGATCCGGGCCATCTCGTACGTCATCCTGAGCGCGGCGAAGGATCTTCTCCGCATTGCGAGGAGCGCTGTCTGCCGCGGGTGCGGCCTCGCGCACGGACACCGCTCCGCGGTCCGCACGCAAGATCGTTTGCTGCGCTCAGGACGACACCTTACGCCCCGACAGCTTACGTCGGACCCGAGGCCCGGTGCTACCGTCGTTCGGGCGACTCGTACCGCCCCGGCAACTCCACCGACCACCCGTCGTAGGCGACGACGACCGGCCCCCGCCATCGCGCGCCGACGAGCGCCGGGAGGTCGAGCGCCTCGACCGGCGGGTACAGGTGCGCGAGCACGAGCAGCCCCGGGTCCGCGGCTGCGGCGAGCTCCGCGACGCTCTCCGGCGTGAGGTGCGACGGCACCGCCATCGAGGCCGGGAGCGAGCACTCGGTGAGCAGCACGTCGCAGCCGGCCGCGCCCCGCGCCCACGCGCCTAACGTCGGGTCGGGCGCGGTGTCGCCGGTGTAGACGACCCGCCGCCCCGCGTGCTCGACGGCGTACGCGAGGCTCTCGGGCTCGTGGCGCACGTCGCGCGTCGAGAGCACGACGCCGTCGGCGAGCGCGTGCGCCGCGCCCGGCGCGAGCTCGACGACCTCGACGGGAAATCCGGGCGCGAGCAGACTCGACCAGAGCGCCGCCGCGAGCCGCTCGAACAGCCCGCGCGTCCCCGACGGGCCGAGCACCGTGACCGGCGCCGAGCGGGGCGGGAGCTGCCCGTAGCGCCAGGCGACGAACAGCGCGGCGATGTCGCTCGTGTGGTCCTGGTCGAAGTGCGTGACCGCGAGGTGCGTGATCCCGCCCCAGTCGATGCCTAACGTCGCGAGCCGGTGCACGACCCCGCTCCCGCAGTCCATGAGCAGCCGGACGGGGCCGGCCTCGACGAGGTGGCCGGGGTTCACGCGCGTCGCCGACGGCGGCACGGTCCCGGTGCCGACTGTCGTGAGGCGGACCGCCGCCGGGGCCGCCATCGTTAGTCCCCCGCGAGCGCCAGCGCGCGCGAGCCGGCGGCCGCGCCGTCCCCGTCCGCGTCCACCGCCGGCCCGCCGCGCAGCCGCACGCTGACCACCGAACTCACGCCCGGCTCCTGCATCGTCACGCCGTACACCGCGTCGGCCGCCTCGGTCGTCGTGCGCGGGTTGTGCGTGATCACGATGAACTGCGTGTTCCGCTTCAACTGGTTGAGCATCCGCACGAACCGCCCCACGTTCTGGTCGTCGAGCGGCGCGTCGACCTCGTCGAGGAGGCAGAACGGGCTCGGCTTCGTGAGGAAGATGCCGAACAGCAGCGACAGCGCGACGAGCGCGCGCTCGCCGCTCGAGAGCAGGTGGATGCGCTGCGTCTTCTTGCCGCGCGGGCTCGCGTGCACCTCGATGTCGCAGTCCAGCGGGCGCGCCGGGTCCTCGAGCCGCAGGTCGCACTCGCCGCCGCCGAACAGCGTCTGGAAGATCTGCCGGAAGTTCTCGCGCGTCTGCGCGAACGTCGCGAGGAACAGCTCGCGCGCCGTCGCGTCGATCTCTCGAATCGCCTGCTGGAGCGACGCGCGCGCCTGCTGCAGGTCGGCCCGCTGTCCGGTGAGGAAGTCGAGCCGCCGCACCTCCTCGTCGTGCTCCTCGACCGCGAGCGGGTTCACGACGCCTAACTGCTCCAGCTGCGCGCGCACGTCGGCGAGCTCGAGGGCGAGCGCTTCCGGCTCGCCCTCCGCGGGCTCGTGCCGCTCGAGCAGTTCGTCGAGCGGGCGCCGCCACTCGGCTTCGAGCCGGCTCCGCAGCGCGTCGCGCCGCCCCGCGAGCTGCGTGTGCCGCAGCGCCGCGGCGTGCGTCTCGTCGGCGAGCCGCGCGTTCCCGCGGCGGAGCGCGTCCAGCGCCTCGGTTGCGTCGGCGAGCGCGTGCGTCGCCGCGGCGAGCGCGTCCTCGGCTTCGGCCAGGCGCGACTCCGCGTCGCCCAACTCCGCCTCGCGCGCCTCGAGCGCGATGCGCCACTCGGCCGCGCGCCCGGCGAGCGCCTCGTCCGCCGAGTCGAGCGAGAGGAGCTCGCGCGTGATCTGCTCCACTCGCGCGGCGGCCTGCTCCGCGTCGCGCGAGAGGCGGCGTTCGCGGTCGGCCGCGCTCTGCAACCGCGCCTGCGCCTGGGCCTGCTCGACCTGCCACACCGTGCGCTCCTCGCGCGCCGCCTCGAGCGCGTGCTCGGCCTCGGTCAACGCCGCGCGCGCGTCGCGGGCGTCGGCGTCGCGCTCGGCGGCCTGCGCGGCCGCGACCGCGGCGCGCTCGGTCAGCTGCGTCGCCCGCGTGCCCAACTCAGCCGCCCGCGCGCCGAGCCGGCCGACGAGGTGCTCGGCGTCGGCCAGCTCGCGCTCGGCGCGCTGCTCGCGGCGCGCGAGGTCGGCGGCGACGTCGTCCGCGCGGCGCGCCTCCTGCTGCGCCACGGTCAGCGTCTCCGTGCCCACCGCCTGCTCGCGCTCGGCCGCGGCCACGCCGGCGCGGGCCGTGTCGAGCGCCGCGCGCGCCGCGGCCCGCACGGCGTCGAGCGCGTCGAGCTGCGCGCGGAGCTCGGCCAGCTCGGCGCGGCGCCGGAGCGTCCCGGGGCCCGCCGCGACGCCCGGGAGCAGCACGGCGCCGCGCGCGTCCGCGAACGCGCCCGCGTCCAACGCCTCGACGCCACCGAGCAGCGCGCGCGCCCAGCCGGCCGCGTTACCCGTCGCCCGCACCCGCGCCGCGAGACCGCCCGCGTCGGTGGTCCGCGCGCCGGCCGCGTCGGCGGGCAGGAGGAGCAGGGGACCGGGGTTGGCCGTCGCGTGCCACGCGCGCACCGCGTCCGCCGCGGCACGGTCGCGCACGACGACCGCGTAGAGGCTCGCGCCGAGGAAACGCTCGACCTCGGCGGCCGCGCCCGCGTCGGCGTCGAGGAAGTCGGAGAGCGGCCCGAGCACCGCGCCGTCGCCGAAGCGCGCCCGCTCCTTCAGCAGCCGCGCCGCGGCCGGGGCGAGCCCGACGCGGTCGCGCTCCAGCGCCTCGAGCGCGTGCGCCCGCCCGCCTAACGTCGTGTGCTCCTGGTCGGCCCGCGCGAGCTCGGCCCGCGCACCGGCCTCCGCCTCCCGCGCCGCGCGGACCGCCGCCCGCGCCTCGTCGAGCGCGCCCTGCGCGACGAGCGCCGCCTCGCGCGCGAGCGCGACCGCCGCGCCCGCGTGCTCCGCGTCGCGGCGGACGACGGCGAGGCGCTCGCGTGCGGCCGACAGGTCGCGGTCGAGCGACGCGAGGCGGCCCGCGGTCTCCTGCTGCTCGCGCGTGGCGGCGTCCCGGTCGATCTCGAGCCGGCGCGCCTGCTCGCGCAGCTCGCGCGCCTGCCGCTCGGACTGGTCGGCCCGCTGCCGCGTCCCCGCGACCACGCGCCGCGTCTCGTCTTCGACCGCGACGCGCTCGCCTAACGCCTCGGCCGCGTCCGCGACGGCGCGCTCGCCGGCGGCCCGCTCGGCGGTCGCCTGGGCGCGTTCGGCGGCGGTGCGCTCGCCCGCGGCCCGCCCCTGCTGCCGCTCCTCCTCGGCCCGCGCGCGGCGCGACGACGCGCTGCGCTGCCGCTCGTCCGCGACGGCCAGCTCGCCGCGCAGCGTGAGCACGGCCTGGCGCGACGCGCCCGCGATGCGCGACAGCTCGTGCCGCGCAGCCTCGGCCGCCGCCCGCGTGCCCGCGGTGACCTCGCGCGTCCGTTCGGCCTCCGCCAGCCGTGCCTCCGCCTGCGGGTTCAGGAGCTGCAACTCGGCGAGCCGCGCGTCGAGCGCGTGCAGCTCGTCGCGCCAGCCGAGCATCTCGCGCGCGGCGAGCGTCAGCTCCAGCGCGAAGCGGCGCGCGGTCAGTTCCGCGTGGCGCTCGGCCCGCTTTCGCTGCCGCGCGAGGGCGCGCGTCTGGCTCGCCACCTCGTTCACGAGGTCGTCGAGGCGCGCGAGGTCCTGCGCCGTCTCGTCGAGCCGCCGCTCGGTCGAGCGCCGCCGGTCGCGGTACAGCCCCACGCCGGCCGCCTCCTCGAACAGCTCGCGCCGGTCGTCGGGCCGGTCGGAGAGGAGCGCGTCGATCATCTTGCTCTCGATCACGACGCCGCTGTCGGCGCCGAGCCCCGTACCGCGCACGAGGTCCTGCACGTCGCGCAGCCGGCAGGGCGCGCGGTTGAGGAAGTAGTCGCTCTCCCCCGAGCGCGAGAGCCGCCGCGTGATCACGACCTCGCGGAAGGGGACGGGCAGCACGCCCTCGGCGTTGTCGAAGTGCAGCGAGACCTCGGCCACGTTCACCGGCCGCCGCGCCGACGAGCCCTGAAAGATGACCTCCGTCATCGCGCCGCCGCGGAGCATGCGCGCGCGCTGCTCGCCTAACACCCACCGGATCGCGTCGCTGACGTTCGACTTGCCGCAGCCGTTGGGCCCGACGACGGCGGTGGCGCCGGCGTCGAAGCGGAGCGTCGTGTGGTCCGCGAACGACTTGAAGCCGTGCAGCTCCAGCTTGGTGAGGCGCATCAGAGCGCCGCGCCGGTGCGGTAGACGAGCGTCGCCTGCACCCCGGCCGCGCGCGCGGCACGCGCGAGGTAGGCGGCCTCGTCGGCCGTCTGGAAGGCGCCCGCGTAGAGCGCGACCGTGCCGTCGCCGCGCGACAAGGGGTACGTCGGCACGCCGCGCGCCGCGAGCGCCTGGACGCGCCGCGCCGCCTCGGCCGCGGGCACGTGCGGCTCGACGAGGAGCGCGTACGGCGCGCGCACGACGCGCCCCGACTCCTCGCCGAGCACGCCGCGCCGCTGCAGGTCGCGGAGGAGGGAGTCGGCCTGGGCGCGCGTCCGGTACGCGCCGACGATCAGCCGGTACGACGGCTCGCCGTCCTGCAACACCGGCGTGAGCGCGAGCACCGGCGGCGTGCGGTCGAGGCGCCAGTCGACCGACGCGCCGTCCGGGGTGTTGGACGCGACGACGTACACGGCGTAAAGCGCGGCCGCCGCGGAGTCGGCGGGGTTGGTGACCGTTAGGCGCTGCGGCCCGGGGTCGGGGGCCGCGGCCGGACGGGCGGCGGGACTCGGCGTACTCTCGCGCTGCACGGTCGCGGCCCCCATCGGGCGGGCCGGACGCGCCGCCGGCGGGGCGGGGGAGCGACGCGCCCCGGTGTCGAGCCGGTGCGGCGCGAGCCACAGGAACGCCGCCGCCGCCGCCGTGAGCCCCGCGAGTCCGAACGCGATCATTCGGTTCCGCCGCGTCGCGAGCGGTCCGCCGCGCGCGCTTGGCACGTCGGCGTCGGGTTCGAGCAGCGTCATCGCCGCGCCGCCGGCGGCCGGCGTGCCCGCGTCGCGCGGCGCGAACGGCTGCGCCGCGGCGGCCATCGCGGGCGTCGCCGCGCCGCGGCGTTCGTCGTCGAGTGGCGTCGCCGGGGTGTCGGACGTCGCGCGCGCGCGCCCGAGTCGGCCGCGGCGGGCCGCCTGCGGCACCGCGACGACCGCGAGCGGCGGCGCGGCGTCCGGCAGCGCGCCGCCGAGGTCGCCGGCGACGACCACGCCGTCGACACTCGCCGCGAGCGCGTCGACGCCGGGCGTGTCGGCACGCGCCGCGAGGACGAGTAGCGCGCCGACCTCGCGGAACCCGCTCGCCAGCCGCCGCCACCGATCGCTGCGGAAGATGGCCTCGACGGCGACCGGTTCGCTCCCGCTCGGGAGCACGAACAGTTGGCCGGCGTCGTCGACGGCGCGCGCGACCTTGTTGAGCGACACGCCGTAGGTCAGGCTGTCGGCGATCCCGGGCGCGTCGGCGTCGGTATCGAGCGGCGCGAGCGCCTGCGCGTCGCCGATGAGGTCCGCGACCGCGACGCGCCGTCGCTCGGCCTGCGCCCGCGCGATGCCGAGCGCGACCCATGCCGCCGCCTCGCCGTCGCGCCCGGCCACGAGGACCGACGACACGTCGTCGAGCGCCGCACCCGCGCGCAGTCCTTCGTCGTACCAGGGCGACGTCGCGGTGCGTGGGGTGCGTGCCGTCATGGAGCGCCCCCGTAGATCCACGCGTCCGTGCCGGCCGCGCCCGCCGTGCGGCGTACCCGGTCGGCCTCCGCGCGTGTTGCGAACGGGCCGGCGACGACCCGGTACACCAGCGTCCCGTTGACCGCGCGCGGAACGACGCGTCCGCCGGGTGCAGGGAGCGCGAGGCGGCGGAGCGTCGCGAGGGCCTCGCGCTCGGTCGGCGCGGCGGCGAACTGCACCGTGTACCTCCGGTCCGGGCGCGCGCTCGACGGCTGCGCGTCGAGGGCGGCGCCCTTCACCGCGCGAGCGGCGGCGAGGCTCGGGAGCGAGGCGAGTGCGCCGCGCTGAGTGCGCACGTACCGGACCGGCGTTGTCGTGGGCGTCGCCGCGCGCGCTCCGGAACCGGTGCCCGGGGTCGACGGTGGCGGCGGCGCGCCCGTATCGGGCGCGGTCCTCGCGCTGTCGCGCGCGCGCGGCTCGCGTGCACGCGACTCGCTGTCCGGCGGCGCGCTGGAATCCGGTTCCACGCTGTCGGGCGCGGCCGTCGGCGTCATGTCGCGCGACTCGTCGCGGCGCGACGTCTTGGGAACGGTCGCCCCCGCGCGCGGTCGGAACCCGTTCCACAGGACGACGTGCCACAGGTCCGACGCGCCGCCCGCGACCGTCTGCCGCGGCCGCAGCGTTTCGCCGTCGACGATCACGACGTCCGGACCGACCGCGGACGCGACCGCGCCGTCGGGGAGCACGAGCGGCAGGTCGTCGCGCCACTCGGCTCGCGTCCCGCCGACCACGTGGTCCGTCCCGACAGCGACCACCCACGCCGAGTCGCCCTGCGCGGCACGCACGACGACGTAACGGCCG
This sequence comes from Gemmatimonadetes bacterium T265, assembly GCA_019973575.1. Taxonomy (NCBI): domain Bacteria; kingdom Pseudomonadati; phylum Gemmatimonadota; species Gemmatimonadetes bacterium T265. The sequence continues at coordinate 41,437 of BPUI01000001.1, read as the reverse complement.
AGCGGATCCATGCGCAGGTCCCGCGCTTCCCCGGGCAGGGGGATTGTCGCGGCGACCCGCTCGGCGTAGCGGTCCACGACGCGCAGCTCCGCGCCGCGCGCGGTGAGCACGTACAGCCGGTCGCCGCTCGGCGTCGCGACCGCGCGTCGCAGGGGCGCGCCTAACGACACGGGCGTGCCGGGCCGGAGGTCGCGCCCGCGCACGCTGAGCAGCTCGTCGCCCGCGGCGAAGTAGAGCCCGTCGCTCGCCCCGGTGATGATCGGCGCCGTCGCGCCCGGGACGGCCGCGGACTCCGCGGGCACCGCGTCGGGCGGACGGAGCCGCCACACGCGCCCGGCGCCGCCGCGGGCCGCGGCGGCGAGCACCGAGCCGTCACGCTCGGCGTAGAGCGCCTGCGGTACTTCGCGCAGCCGCACGCTCCACTTGGCGCCCGCCTCGGTCAGCCGCGTGACCGCGCCGTCCGGGGCGAGGCCGTAGAACGTGTCGCCGCCCGCGGCGACCGCGCCGAGCCGCGCGCGTCCGACGACGCGCGCCGTACCGAGCCGCAGGTCGACGCGCGTAGGAAAGCCGCGCGCGTCGAGCGCCGCGAGTTGGCCCGCCGACGCGTCGAAGGCGAGCACGCGCTGGAGCGCGGGGACGCCGTCGGCGGAGCGCCAGACCACCGAGTCGAGCCGGGGATAGACGGCCGCCGTCATGCGCCCGCCGGCGCGCGGCGCGCGCAGCACGACCGCGTCCGTGCCCCCGCCCGCCGCGGCCGCCGCGCGCGCGTCGCCGAGCGTCCGGTCGCGCCCGCACGCGGCGGCGCCGAGCGCGAGCGGGCCGAGCACGCACGTGCCTAACGCGCGTGCGGTGGCGCGGGAGCGCGGGCGGCGGTTCGTTGGGGAGCTCGGGTCGGGCACGGCCGGAAAAGCTACGCCGCACTCGGCGGCGCGTGTAGCGGCCGAGTGCGGCGCTGGGATGCGGACGACCGGCGCGTCAGTCCGTTAACGCGCGCTCAGGAGGCCGCGGCGGCCGCGACGGGGGCGCCGCCCGCCGACGCGCCGCCCGCGGCCACCCCGCGCGGAGCGGCGACCGGCACCTCGCGCGCGTCGCCCCAGAGTCGTTCCAGTTGGTAGAACTGCCGGAGCGTCGGGTGGAACACGTGCACGATCACGTCGACGAAGTCCATCAGCGCCCAGCGCCCCTGCGGGAGGCCCTCGACGTGGTTCGCCGCTGCGCCCTCCTTCTTGAGCTGCTCCGCGATGTGCTCCGCCGTCGCGCGCACGTGCGTGTCCGACGTGCCGCTCGCGATCACGAAGTAGTCCGTCATGTCGGTAACGCCCTTGAGGTCGAGCACGACGACGTCGTCGGCCTTCATGTCGAGCGCGAGCTGGGCCGCGCGGCGGGCGATCGTCTCGGGAGTGGGGGCGTCGGTCTTGGCCATCAGGGCGGCGGGACGGGAGGGCAGCACTGCGGACGGGGGCCGACGCGGGGAGACGGCGGCCGGCGCGGTCACCCGGAAATTACCCCGGCGGCCCGCGCGAAGTTTCGGCGCGCTTTCGGACCCCGGGTTCGACGCGGCCGACGGTGCGGCGCGGGAGTCACCCCGCGCCGCCACGGGATCACTGCTTGATGACCCAGACCTTGATCTCGGGACGCACGTCCGCGTGCAGGCGGATCGGCACGCGATAGACGCCGAGCGCCCGGATCGGCTCGGGGAGGTCGATCGACCGCCGCTCGACGTGGTGCCCCTGCGCCTCGAGCTGCTGCGCGATGTCGGCCGCCGTCACCGACCCGAACAGCTTCCCTTCCTCGCCGACGCGCGCGGCGAAGGTGATCGACACCTCCGCGAGCCGGTCCGCGAGCTGCTGCGCCGCGTCGCGGCGCGACGCCTCGGCCGCCTCGAGCCGCGCCTTTTCCTGCTGGATGCGCTTCTTGTTCCCGTCGGTGGCGGCGAAGGCGACGCCGCGCGGCAGCAGGTAATTGCGCGCGTAACCGTTGGACACGGTCACGACGTCGCCCGGGTGCCCGAGGCTGTCGACCGCTTGGCGAAGAATGACTTCCACAAAACCCTCCGTCGGAGACGAAGCTGAATGAACGTGATTGACGGGTGCTCCGCACCCGCGGGGGAGGCGCGCGGCCGGCGGCGCGGTCAGGCCGGACGGCCGCGCGTGCGCCAGCCGCCCCACGCGTCGCCCAAGCCGAGCGCGAGCGCCGCGGCCGTGACGACGGCGGCGAGCACGCCGCCGAGGAGCGGGAACGCGAACCCGAGTGCGACGCCGGCGCCGAGCGGCAGCTCGACCCCGCGCCGGCCGAGTGCCCAGCGGCACACGGCAAGCCCGCGCAGGGCATAGAGCGCCCCGAAGAAGACCAACAGGTTGAGTCCCAGGCCGCGGAGCGCGGCGAGCGTCGGCACGGCGACGCACGTCGCGCCCGCGACGAGACCCCAGACGAGCTGGTCGTTGAAGCGGAAGGCGGCGAGCGGCGCGAGCGCCGGCCCGGCGCGCGAGCGGGCTAACCGGTGGTAGAGCGCCCACGCGAGCGCGAGCGCGCCTAACGACTCGAGCGCGACGAGCGCCGGCGCGACGGCGACCGCGGCCGCCGGCAGCGCGCGGAGCACGGCCGCCGCGTCGGCCGCGCGCGCGGCCGCCTCGGGCGCCCGCCGCGCGGCCGTTGCCCACGCGCCGCCGGCGGTGCGCGCCGCCCAGGGGTCGAGCACCGCGTCGGCGCGCCGCTGCGACTCCGCACGGACGACGCGCGCGACGCGCGCCGGCGCGCCGGAGCGCAGCGTCGCGACCCCCGCGATCCCGGCCGCGAGCGCGACCGCGGCGAGTGCGCGGGGGAGGAACGTCGACCGCGTGCCGGCGACGACCCCGACGGCCCCGAACGCGCCCGCGAGGAGGAGCGCCCATCCGCGGGCGAGCACGGCGTAGCCCTCGACCCCGTCGGGAAGCGGGCGCGTCGCGACCCAGAGCGCGAGCGCGACCCACGCCGCCGCGACCCACCCCCGTCCGCCGCCGAGCCAGGCGAGCAGGGCGCACGCCGCGACCGCGGGCACGACGAGCAGCATCGTCTGCCCGACGGGGAGCAGCGTGCCGACGAGCGCGGCCGCGGGCGCGAATGCGACCGGCCAGAGCGGCGCGCCGGCGACGGCGAGGGCGACGGCGAGCGCGACGAGCGGGGCCACCCAGCCCCGCCCGTCACTCCGCGCTTCCACCCCTGCCGTCACGCCCGCGCCGCCACGGTCAGCCCTGCGACCCCTTCGTGTAGGGGATGAGGGCCAGGTAACGCGCCTTCTTGATCGCCTTTGCGATCTGGCGCTGGTGGCGTGCCGTGACGCCGGTCAGGCGGCTCGGCAGCAGCTTGCCTGTTTCGCCGATGAAGCGCGAGAGCAGGCGATCGTCCTTGTAATCGACGAAGCGGATGCGAGCTTCGGCGAGCGGATCGGACTTCCGTTGGCGGCGCATTGGTCACTCCTCGTCGTCGTCGTCTTCGTTGGCCTTGCGCCGCGCGAGTTCTTCCTCGCTCATCGGCGGGGCGCCGAGCTCGCGCTCGTGCAGCGAGATGAGGTAGCGGAGCACGCCGTCGTCGAGCTTGAGCGCGCGCTCGTACTCGGGCAGCACGTTCACGTTCGGCAGGTCGAAGTGCGCGATGGCGTAGTAGCCGTTCTCGCGCTTCTTGATCGTGTAGGCCAGCTGGCGCCGGCCCCAGTGCTCGACATTCACGTCGCCCGCGGCGCCCAGCATGCCGTGGAAGCGCTCGAGCTTTTCGTTGATCGCGGCGTCTTCGAGCGCGGAGTCGAAGATGTAGACCGCTTCGTACGTACGCGTGGCCTTGGTGGGCACGGTTGGCAGACCCTCCCTTTGGTCGGGGCCCGCGCCGGCGCGCGTCGTGACGCGCGCCGGCGGGACCGAAGAAACACCGCCTTCCGCGGGTTGCCGGCGCGGAAGGAGGGGAGATGTGCGCGCGGACGCCCGAGTGCGGCCGCGGTGCAGAACCCTCAACTGTAATCGGGACCGACGGTTACGGCAATCCGACGGTGTGCCGCAACGTGCGGTGCGCGCTGGTGCGCGTCGCGCGAGGGGCGTAGCGTTCCGGCCATGCGACGATCGCGCGCCGTGCGCCTCACCCTCGCCGCGTCCGCGCCTGCGGCTACGGTCGCCGGCGCGACACACTGTGCGGCGCCCGGGCCGGCGCCGCAGGCGCTGCACTGCGTCGAGCGCGGCACCAACCGCGTCGTCGCCGACTCGCTCTGCAACGCGTCGCGCGTCGCGAGCGACGGAGTCCGCAGCGGGACCTTCGGCGCGCCCGCGGGGTCGTCGGGCGACTTCGGCGCTGCGAGCGCGCCAGACGTCCGCAGCCATGGCACGTCGTTCGTGGCGCCGTTCGTCTGGTACTACGGCGGCCGCGTCGCGGGCGGTATCGCGAGTGCCGGCGGCTACGTGCCAGGTGCGGGTGCGCGGTACCGCTCGTCGACCGGCTTCGAAGCTACCGGCGCGCGGCGCGGCTTCCTCGGTCGTGCGTTCGGTCGCTCGGCCTCGGCGCCTTCGGAAGGCGGATCGGGTGCGCGCGGCGTCGTCAGCCGCGGCGGATTCGGCGCAACCGGCGCGAGCCACGGCGCGGCGCGCGGCGGTTAGGCGGCCGTGCGACGACTCGCGCATCTCCCGCGCGCCGGCTGGCAGGCGCGCGTCGAGTCGGTCGGGTTGCCGCACCACACGGCCGCAGACGGCGCGCCCTACTGGGACGAAAGCGCGTCGTACCTGCTGACGGCCGCGGAGGTCGACGCGCTCGAGGCCGCGACGAACGAACTGCACCGGATCTGCCTCGCCGCGGTGGCGCATGTCGTCACCGAAGGGCGGTGGACGGAGCTCGCCATCCCCGCGGCGGCGGTCCCGCTCGTCGAACGCAGCTGGCGGGCGGCGGGTGGCGCCCCGGAGCCGACGCTCTACGGACGCTTCGATCTCGCGTACGACGCGCAGTCGCCGCCGCGGCTGCTCGAGTACAACGCCGACACGCCGACCGCGCTGGTCGAGGCCGCGGTCGCGCAATGGTACTGGCTGCAGGACGTCGACCCCGCGGGCGACCAGTTCAACTCGATCCACGAGCGCCTCGTCGCCGCGTGGCCGGACGTCGCTGGGCCGCGCGGGGCCGTCCACTTCGCCGCCGCCGATGACGTCGAGGACTCGGCCACGATCACCTACCTGCGCGACACGGCGGAGCAGGCCGGGCTCGCAGCGCAGCAGCTCTTGATGTCGGAGGTGGGCTGGGACGCGGGGCGGCGCCGCTTCGTCGACGTCGACGACGCCCCGATCTCGGCCGCGTTCAAACTCTACCCATGGGAATGGATGACTCGCGAGGCGTTCGGCCCGCACCTCCTCGAGGCCGCGGGCGCAACGCGCTGGATCGAGCCGCCGTGGAAGATGCTCCTGAGCAACAAGGGCATTCTCCCGATCCTCTGGGAGCTCTTCCCCGACCACCCCAACCTCCTCCCGGCGTACTTCGACGAGTGGCGCCTGGACGCCTACGCACGCAAGCCGCTGCTCTCGCGTGAGGGCGCGAACGTCTCGCTCGTGATGTTCGGCGACGAGATCGCACACTCTGCGGGCGACTACGGGGCGGAGGGGTACGTCTACCAGGCGATCGCACCGCTCCCTCGCTTCGACGGGCGTACGCCGGTGGTCGGCGCGTGGATCGTCGCCGGCGAGGCGGCCGGCATCGGTATTCGCGAGGCGGACGGGCCGATCACCACGAACACGAGTCGCTTCGTCCCGCACCGGATCGGCTGACCGTGCCGGAAGAGAGTGCGCGTAGTGCGGGGCACGCGGGCTGCACCGCGTCCCCGCCATGCCCCCCGCCGACCGCCTCCGTCGCAAGCTCACCGTGCGGGCGTCCGGGCGCACGCTGGTCCTCGTCAAGCGCCCGGAGGAGAGCGGCGAGCACGTCGTGCAGAAGGCGCTGCTCTGGACGCTGTATCTGCCGCGCTACCCCGAGCTGCGCGTCGAGCAGGCGCTCCCGTTCCCGAGCCGGTTCAAGCCCGACCTCTACGCGCTGGACGCGAGCGGTCGCGCCGCGGCGTTTTGGGGCGAGTGCGGCGTGACCTCGCGCGAGAAGTTGGGCCGTCTTCTGCGCGACCACCCGGCGACGCACTTCGTCTTCTCGAAGTGGAACGTCAGTCTGCACCCCTTCGCGGCGCTCATCGAGGACGCGTTGGTCGGTGTCCGGCGCCGCGCGCCCGTCGAGCTCGTGCGCGTGCCGGACGAGGCCGCAGACTGGTTCGTGGGCGCGGCGGCGGCGGTCGACGCCGGCGCGCTCGAGTGGCGCCGGTGGGGAGTTGAGGGGAGGCCGCGCCCGGGGTGACTCGCCCGCCGGCACGCGCGTCTTCCCGCGACAGCCTGCCCGCCCGCCGCCTCTCCCCGTGCTCGCCCCGCCGATGTTCCGACTCCTCGCTGCCCGTGTTCGACGCTCGCGCCCCCTCGCGCGCTTCGCCGCGGCGGACGACGGCGCCACGATGGCGGAGTACGCGCTGCTCGTCGCCGTGATTGCGCTCGTCGCGCTCGCGGGCGCGAAGACGCTCGGCACGAATCTCTCGACGAAGTTCGGCAACGAGGCCGCGCGCGTCGCCGCGCCCTGACGCCGTCGCGCGTCGTGCGGGGCGGCGCGATCGTTAGGCGGCCCGCGTGCGGCGGCGGCGCGCGGCCGCCGCGCCGGTCGCGAGCAGGCCCGTGCCGAGGAGTGCCCACGTCGTCGGCTCCGGCACAACGGCGACGTTCTGCCCGGTGGTCACGTAGCGCGCCGCCGCCGCCGCGATGAGCTGGTCGGTGCGCGTCGTCGGGTGGATCACGTCGGCGAACACCGACGTCGCGCAAGACGGCGCGCCCGGCGCGAGGCACGGCGTCGTGAAGTTGGTCAGCCCGTACCGCGCCCCGCCGCCCTCTGCGTCGCGCAGGATGTTCGTGAACAGGTTGTCGAACCGAAAGTTGAAGAACGTCGTCGCGCCGTAGGTACCTTCGAGGCCCGCAAGGCCGGCGACGAGTGTGGTGTTGAAGGTCGCGGCGAGCTGGTCGTCGATCGCCGGCCGGCCCGGGATCGCCTGCGCCTCGGGCGTCGCCGCGAGACTCGGCAGCGTGAAGAGCAGGATGTTCCGCGCGCCCGCGCCGGCGAGCTCCCCCGCTTGCGTGATGACGTTCTGCGCCGCCGCAGCGGCCGCCGTGTGTCGTGCCGCCGGGTCGGCAATGCCGCCGACGTCGCGCAGGTCGTTCCCGCCGGCGAAGAGCGTGTAGAGTCCGGTCGGGTCGGTGAGGGTGCCGGGCGTCGCGCCCGGGCGCGTGAGGTACGACGCGATCTGCGTCTGCGTGCCGATCAGCGGCGTCTCGGTGCGCGCGCCCCCGACGGCGTAGTCGCCCGACGCCGCGCGGGTGATGAACACCGGCGCGGCGTCGGCGGGACGCCCGAGCGCCTGCGCGAAGTAGTCGACCCAGATCGGGCCGTCCGAGAACCGTCCGGTCGCGTACGGCGGCGACGGCGGCTGCGTGCCGCCGGTCAGGAGGTAGAGGTTGCCCGTGTCGCTGTAGCTGTCGCCGAAGAACGTCAGGGAGCTGAATGGCCCCTGCGCGCGCGCCGCCGCGGGGACGAGGACCGCGACGAGCGCGACGCGGAGGCCGAGACGGACGCGCGGGACGAGGTGGGTGGGCATGTCGATGCGGAGTCGAAGGGCGGTGGTGGGCGCACGCCCGATCCCGGTGCGGTCGGTGGCGGGTCGCTGGAGCGCCAACCTACGAGGCGCCGGCCGCGGCGCCAGACCGAGGCCGCTTTACACGTTGAACTTGAACGCGTGCGGACCTAACTAAGTCGGCAGCCACTACCGACTCTCTTGCAGCGGCGCGGAAGATTGCCGATTTCGGCCGGATTTCGCCGGTCGCGGGGATACAAATCGGACACACCACGGGAGACCCGGCATCTCGCCTGCTCGAGGGCGCCCGCCGCATATGGTGCGCGGCGTGGCCCTCCCGGTACGCGGAGCGGGGGCGGAGCGGGCGCGGAGCGGGCCGCGCTCCCCATCTTACGCGCCTGCTGAGCGCTCGCCGCCGTCCTACTCGTGCTACGGGCTTCACGGCTCGGCCGCCACTCCTAGCGGCGCCGGGCACCACGCCGGCGCGACCCGATCGGCGAGCGTGGCCGCGCTCGGCGTCCAGTCGTCCCCGGGCTCGACCCCACGTGGATCACCGCAACCGCGCCACATCGAAAGCGACGGTGCCACTCGGGGGCCACGTCGGGCGGATTCGTTCGGCCGCGGCTGGTGCGTTCACCGGGTCCTCGCCATCGTAGCCCGCGCGTTCGGTCGGACGGCCCGCCCGGATCGCCCGCCCGGGCCGCCCCGGCACACCGCGCGCGTGCCGCGCGCTCCTCCGTCCCCGACCTCGTATGCCGCCTCGCGTCCGTCACGCGCGCCTGCTCGCGCCCGCCCTCCTCGCCGGCGTGCTTGCCGCGCCCGCCGCCCGCGCGCAATACACCTACACCCGGATCGACCATCCAGGCGCGACGAACCTCAGTCTGTCCGGGATCAACACCGCCGGGCAGATCGTCGGCACGTACGACGACGCGACGGGCCTTCACAGCTTCGTCTACGCCACCGGCGTGTTCACGCCGATCACCGTCCCCGGGGCGCTGAGCACGAACGCGTTCGGCATCAACACGGCCGGGGAGATCGTCGGGTCGTACAGCGACGCGGCCGGGACCCACGGGTTCCTGGACAACGCCGGCGTGTTCACGACCCTTAACGCCCCGACCGCTCCCGACTTCACCACCGCGCTCGGCATCAACGACGCCGGGCAGATCGTGGGGAGCTACGAAGACACGATCGGGGCCGAGGTCCACGGCTTCGTGTACAGCGGCGGCGCCTTCACGGCCATCGACGTGCCCGGGCCGTCGTACACCTACGCGTACGACATCAACAACCTTGGGGCGGTCGTCGGGCGGTACCGGGACGAGTTCGGGCGCCACGGCTTTCTGGACGTCGGCGGCGTGTTCACCCGCGTCGACGTGCCGGGGGCGTTCGCGACGGAAGCGACCGGCATCAACGACGCCGGCGTGGTGGTCGGGACCGACGCCGACACGAACAACCCGGGCGCGGCCGGATTCGTGTACGTCGGCGGCGTGCTCACGCCCTTCAACGTGCCCGGCGCGATCGGGACGTCCGTGGAGGGGGTCAACGACGCGGGGCAGATCGTCGGGTTCTACGACGACGCGACCGGGACGCACGGCTTCCTGGCCACCCCGACGGGCGTGCCCGCGCCGGAGCCGGCGACGTCGACGCTCCTCGGCGCGGGCCTCCTCGGCGTCGGTGCCGTCGCCCACCGGGGCCGGACGCGCGCCTAACCCGTACCGAGGCGGCGGACCTCGCGCATGACGCGAGGTGTCGTGCGCCCGAGTTCCCTGGCCGGCTAGACGATCGCTAAGCGCCCAGCGGCGTGCGGTCCTCGAGCACGTGCGCCCGCCCGTCCGCGCCGAGCCCCGCGGCCACGATCCCGATCGCGTCGCCCCCGCCGGACGGGTCCACGCCGACCACGACGCGGGTCAGCGGCGGCGCGCTCGCCACGTGGCACCGGTCGAGCAGCGCGCCCCGTCGCGCTCCTGCACGCGGTGCTGGCATTCGCGCTCGAACGCGGCGAGCCCGATCCGGTCGACGAGCCGCTGACACGCCGCGAGGTCCTGGCCGCTCCACGTCGGCTCCCCGCCGACGAGCATCGTCCGCGGCGCGCCGGTCGCGCCGTCGGTGGTACGCGTCGTCGCAAGCCCCTCGACGGCCGGGTCGGGACCGCTCACGGCACCGCGGCCGCGTGCCGACACTGGAGGGCACGGCCGTCGGCCGCGCGACCGTTCCGTCGCGCCCGCGGGCCGCACCGCTTCCCCCGACGCGCTCCATGCCTTCGCGCCACCCGTGGACGGCCCTGTGGACCTCCCGTAACGCCCGCCTCGGCGTCGCCGCCCTCGGCCTCGCGGCCACGACGCTCGGCATCGCCTGCGCCGACGCCGACCCGACCGCGCCGGCCGCCGCGCGGGCCGCCGTGGCGGCGGCCGCGCCCGCGTTCCACCCCGGCCTGCGCGCGAGCGTGGCGCCGACGACCACCACGGTCCCGCTCCTCCTCCGCGCCCAGCCCCTCGCGCAGGACGTGCCGATGACGTTCACCGTGCAGCCCGGCGGCACCACGTTCCGCGGCCCTGACATCGCGATCGCCTTCGAGGCCGGCTTCGTGGCCCGGCCGACCACGTTCACCCTGACCTGGAAGGCCGGGCGCCCGGTCGCCTTCGACGTCCAGCCCTCGGGCACGTTCACGAAGCCCGTGACCGTGACGCTCGGCCTCGGCGCGGCCGCCGTGCCGGCCGGCGCGTTCCTCAGCGCGCTCCAGGGCGCGTACGTGCGGAGCTGGGCGCAGGTGAGCGCGAGCGCGGGCACGGCGGCGGTCGACGAGTTCGAGCCCACCACGGTCGACGCCAACGCGGGCACGGTCACGTTGACGTTGTCGCACTTCTCCGGGTACATGATGAGCTGGGGCCGGCACTAAGGCGCCGCGCCGGGCCCCGGTGCCGGCCGCACCGCCGGGCCGGGGCACGCCCGTCGGTCTCCCGGTCGTCGCGTGGGCGTACCGCGGGACCGAAGCGTCCGTGCCCGCCGCGCTACCGCCGCCCGGGCCGCGTCGTCGTGATCAGGACGACGCCGTTCGCCCCCCGGATGCCATACACGCCGACGTCGGCGGGGTTTTTGAGCACCTGGATGTTCGTGATGTCGTACGGGTTCAGGAAGAGGATCCCGCCCGAGCCCTGGGGCACCGGCGTGCCGTCCACCACGAATAGCGGTTCGTCGCCGTTGACGAACGAGGTCGCGCCCCCGCGGACGCGGATGCGCAGGCCGCCGTCGGCCGTGGTCACGTCGACGCCGGCGAAGCGCCCGCGGAAGAGCCGCTCGATCGACTTGCCGTCGCCGATGTCGACGGACGACGTGTCCCGCGGGTTCCGGCGTGCGGCGCCGAGCGCGCTGGGGCTCGTCGGGCTCGGGGTCGCGGCCGGCGCGCCGTGCGACGCGCAGGCGAGCGCCCCACAGCAGGGGAGGAGCAGGAGGGCCGCGCGGGGACGGCGTGGGCGGTGCGAAGGCGACATGGGGGCTCCGGGTTGCCCCAGCATTCCCGGCGGACCGGGGTTCCGCAACCCCGTCCGGCGCTCGGGCGTCATCGCGTGCCCGCGTCGTCGGTCAGGGAGAGGGCGGTGGTGGGCACGGAGGCGGCGGATGGCGACGGTCGCCGCGCCATGTCTGGGGCTCTTCTACGGAGCTTCAGCCCATGCAGCGAACGCGTCGAGCGCCGCGGTTGCGTCCGTCGCGTTGCCGTCGATTACCTCGCCGTGGTGCCCCCAGGCATCGCGCACAAACTCCCGCAGTTCGGCTGTATCAATCGACTCCTGTGCCGAAGATCGCTGGAGCACTCCAACGGTGCGAATCTCGCGCGCGGCGTACGCGCGGATTATCGGCTTGAGCGAGACTTGGTAAGTGTAGAACGCCTGCGCGATTCGGAAGGCGACCGCACGGACGTCTTTAGTGTCGTCGTCTGCAGTGATCGCGAGGGAGTCGATCAGGACATCGCCGCGCGCCCCTCGAAGTGCCCGCGCCAACTTGGGCACGCGAAACGGGACGTAGCGGTCGAGCTTGCCCTCGTAAAGGGACCGGGGCCGGACATCCTCGTACACGAGCACTCCGCGGCGGCGAACGGCGGCAAGTTGCTCGTCTAGCTGCGCCACCGATCGCGCGACTAACGCATCTTCGCCATCGAGCAGTGGTCCTGGACGTGCAGCCGCGAGAAACCGCTCTTGCATCTGTCGAATCAAGTTGTCGTTCGGCTGGCGGTAGAGTCGACGACGCGGCTCCAGGGTCAGCTGCGGACCGAGGAGCGCCGGGAAATCGGCGACATTGGTACGCTCGCGTCGCCGGACCGACTCTGCTAGAGCCGCAAGCAACTGCTCATAAACGCGCACCTCGTCCGTGGCCGCGAGGCCGCAGAGTCGTGGCAGGTGCGGCAGGTAATCGACGTACGCGACCGTTCCGTTGCCGACTACAAGGCCGACATTCGCGGACTCGCCAGTCTCCGGGCGCGGACTCGCGCTGATGAGCGCGTACCAGTGCTCATCGGCATCTTGGATGTCCGTCTGCTCAGCCATGCCACACCTCGCGGAGAAGAGCCTCGATCCGCCCAGCGCGCTGCCCGAGAAAGTGGGCCGCGCCATCCGCCCACTCGATCGGGCCGACGCCCTGTTCGACGAGTTCAAACATGGCGCGCACGCGGGCTGCTGTCATATCCCCGATCCGGGCACACGTCGCACCCGGGAACCCGAGCCCGGCCGTGTAGTCGGCCAGCACGCCGCGCGGTGTGAAATCCCGAACTTCACGCGCGGCGACGGTGAATCGATCCGTGCCGCGCAGTACCTGCGCTTGCTCGAAATCGATGGCGTAGAGGCGCTGCGCTGCCCCGCTTCTTCGATTCAGCGGTTCTGCAACCACGCTTCCGATGTTCCGATCGTCGTTCGCGATCCAGCAGTCGAGGGCCATGCAGCGGGCGAGCAGGTCGGGGTTTGCGGTATGCGGGGAGTGCAACAGAACGTCGAGTCCAGAGCGGACACGAATGCCCGCCGACGCGAAGAGCACCTGTCCGTTCGCCGGATCGCGGCAGAGGGCCCACTCGGGGACATCGACGCCGACCGCATCCGCGAGTTGGTACCCGACCGCCTCCGCGACGACGACCCTCACGTCAGGGCCCTTGAGGTAGTACTCGCGGTCGTCGCTCGCCGTTGTCGTGCGCGGCCGCGACGAATAGACGGTTCCGTCTGGCGCTCGCACCAACTGGGGGTCGTCATAGATGTGGATCCAGCGGACGCCGGCGACCACCTTTCCTGGGGCGGGGTCCGGCGAGGGCGACTCAGGCATCGGCGAGAAAACTGCTACGCCTGACTGACGTGAATTACGCCTTCCGCCGCCGCCCCACGCCCACCGCCCCGACCCCCGCGAGCCCGCCGAGCGTGAGCAGGAGAGACGAGCGGGAGGAGCACGGGACGCTCACGGCAGCACGTGGGTGTAGACCGCGTGGTGGCCGTGCAGCAAGCCCGCGAGGGTGTCGGTGTTTACCAGCGTGAGGGTGACCGGGTCGCCAGCAAGGCCCGACGCGATCGCAAGCACACGACCGGACCGGGTCCAGATGCCGTGGGTGGTGAGGTCCTGGCGCGTCGCGAACCCCAGGTCATGGAGCATCGTGACCCGTCGTTGGCCCGCCTCGACATAGGTGCCGTCCGCCTGCAACGTGTAGGCGTCCGCCACGGCCGCGAGCTGCACATCGCTCGAGTCGGAGTAGATCACCGGCAGCGGCTGCCCGTCCACGCTCCGGAGCGCCCACGCGCCGGTGACAGCGGCCGGCGGCCTTGTCGCGTCGTTGCTACTGCACGCGGCGGCGAACAGGACGGCGGAGATGAGGGCGAAGCGGCGCATGACGGGGCGAAGGCCGAAGAGGCGGCGGTGACGGTCGGGGTGCCACGATACCGCCCGCACCGCGAACACACAACGACGCCGGCGCGTGCCCGACGCGCGTGACCAGCGGAGCAACTCGTGCGCTCCGGGCTGCTGCATGCGGATGCGCGCCGCGCACGCCCGGCAGGCGACGATCGCCGTCCCGCGCGGGCCGTGGACGGCGACGCGCTCGAGGGTAGGACCGGTGACGCGGCAGCAGGGGCAGGAGCGCGGGGGCGGAGGACGCCTCGTATCGGGTCGCACGGGAGCGCCGGGCGCGTCCATGGGTCAGGGCGCCGGGTCGGAGCCGCCGGTCGCGGGGTGCAGGAGGCGCCGGCGGGCAGTGGCGAGGCGGCGCGCGGCGTCCTCCCGCGCCTGGTGGGCACGGTCCTGCAGCTCGCGGGCGCGCGCCCGGACCCGCGCGAGCTCGGCTGGCTCGGCGGGGGCCTCCGGGGCGGGGCGGCGCGGCGCGAGGGCCGAGCTCCGCTCGGGCGGCTCGACCGTGCGCCCGGGTCGGGCGGGACGGCGTGGGGCCGGGGGCGACGGGGGCTCCAGGAAGTCCGGGGCAAGGACCTCGGGCCACGGCAGGTCCGGGAGGGGCACGCCCGGCAGGCGCTCGCGCGCGAGCGCCGCGTCCCACGCGGCCGCGAGGGCCCGCTGCGCGCGGTCGGGGCGCGCGTGGGTGGCCCAGTCGCGCACCGCGCCGTCCAACGCCCCGTCCTCGACGAGGGCGACGAGCACGGGGCGGTCGTCGGGCGGCACCGCGGCCGCGACCCCGTGGAGGTGCCCGATGAGGACCGCGAGCGCGGGGAGCGGCAGGTCCACGTAGCGCGCGGTGCACGCACGCGCGAGCGCGCGCGCGGCCACGAGGGGGTCGGTCATCACGGGACGTCCGGCGCCGGGGGCGCGTCCCCCGCGGGCCGGGCCGGCCACGGCACGTCCGGCAGCGGCACGAACGGCAGCGCGTCGCGCTTGAGCGCCGCGGCCCAGGCGCGCGCGAGGTACCGGCGCGCCAGGTCGCGGCGCTGCTGCCTCCACCAGGCGAGCACCGCGGGCTCGAGCGCCCCATCCTCGACGGGGGCGACGAGCACGGAGCGGTCGTCGGGCGGGAGTTCGTCCGCGAGGCCGTCGAGGTGGCCGACGAGGACCGCCAAGGCGGGCAAGGGGAGATCGCGGAAGTGCGTGGCGCACGCGCGGGCGATCGCGCGGGCGGGTGTCATGGGAGGTGGGTGCGACGCGCGCGCTGCTCGCGCGCGAGGCGGGAGACCACGGCCTTCGCGGCCTTCAGACTGGCGGCGGGCTCGGTGTACGTGCCGTCCGCGTAGACCGCCCACACGGCCCGCCCCTGGGCGGAGGCCGCCTCCGGCACGATCCGGTAGGCGACGCCGGCGAACACGTTCTGCCACGCGCCGGGGAGGCCTGGGACGGGGCGCCAGGTCGTGGCGGGCATGAGCGAGTCGGTCGAGGTCGTGGGCGCCGCGCACAGTACGCACCCGACCGCAGCCGCCACAATACCCGGTGCGCCCACTCGCGGATCGGCGCCGCGTCGCGCGCGACGTCGTGGAGCGACACCGCCGGACTCCGCCCCGGGCGTCGCCGTCGGGCTCGCAATCAGGCGATCTCCTCGGGCGCGCACGCCGGACGGAATGCGGCGGTCGTTGCGGATGCGTTCGATGTCCCCTGCGCCGCCGTGGCGGAGTGGCATGCAAGAGGGCGTCGGCAGGCCGTGCGTCACCCGCCGCGGCGGCGGTTTGCTTTCCGAGCGCGCTTCGCCTCTGCTCGCTCGAGCTTCTGCGCGGTGCGCGGGTCGGTACCGGCGCGACGCGCGTCCGGCGGGCGACGGATGTGATCAAGGCTGCGGACCCGGTTGCTGTCGTTGACCCGCTCGACGGTGATGTTGACGATTACCTGATCGGGCAGCATCGCCGGCGGATCCACCCAGTGCTGCAGCCAGAAGGCGAGGATCGTCAACACGGCCCCCACCGTCGACCACGTCGCGCCCTGGTTGTCGGGGGTGATGTGGTGCCGGAGGAACGACGCGAAGCCGGGAGTGATCGCTGCGACGTCCGCCACGACGTCGCGAGCCGGGGCGTGCCGCCGACGCGCGTCGCGGAGCTGCTCGCGGAGCGCCTCGACCTGCTCGCGGCCGAGCTGCGCATCGCGGAGCGCCGTGTAGGCACCCTGCAGCCAGTGGACGTCACCGGACTCGTCCATCACGAAACCCGCGAGATCAGCGGAGCCACCGCACGTCGGACAGCCGTGACGTTGCGCTCCGATCCGGACGTGACGTTCGGGCGCGCTGAGGGCACGCGACCACCGAATGCGGGCCCGCACCGACGGCCGCGCGTAGGAATTCACCCGGACGCCGATCGTTAGGCATCCCGCCTCCGCCGCGCTCCCGCCGCTCCGAGCACCGCGAGCCCGCCGAGGGTGAGGGCGAGGGCGGACGGCTCGGGGGTGACGACGAGCGACGGGGCGAAGGCGTCCGTCGCGATGACGCGGCCCGCGGCGTCGAGCGCCTGGAAGGCGACCGGCGCGCGCACCCACAGCGCGTACGTGTTGTACGTCCCGTAGTCGACCGGGTCGACGCCGAACGTCTGCGTGAGGTACGGGCCCGACGAGAAGCCCTGCAACGCGTAGTCGCCCCCGCCGGTACTACACGCGGCGTCCGGGCGGCCGGACTCGCAGGCGGACCACCACACGGCGTCGGCGAGGACGAACGTGTAGGCGCGCGCGCCGAGGGCGGCGTACGCCGCGGTCGTCGTCGCGCGCGTCACCGCCACGGCGATCCCGTCGCCACCCGCGCCGGCCGTGAGGCCGAGACAGACGTAGCGCCCGCACCCGTCGGCCGAGAACGGGCCGTCCGCGTACAGCGTCCCGTTGGCGAAGTGGTACCCGCCGCCCTGCGCCGGCGCGAGCGTCGGGGCGAGCAGCAGCGCGGCGGCAAGGGCGAGGCGGCGCATCGAGCGGGGGTCGAGGTGTACGCTCGGCCCACGCGGACCGCGCGGGCGCCAATGTGGGGGCGCGGGTCCCCGCGGTCAATTGCAGCGCGGACGTCGCGTCCGTGTCGCCGCCTCGCCGTGCGCGTGCCCTCGCCGCGCGGGGCGGCCTACCCGAGTCGGAGATGATGCTCGGCGAGTAGCGGCCCCATGGCGGCGAAGTCGAACTCGAGCCCGTAGCGCGCCGCAAGGGCGATGATCGCCGCCAGGTCGGGCGGGCCGGCCGGCGGCACGAGCGCGGCGAGCTCCCGGAAGTACGGCGCGAACTCGGGCGGCGAGATCAGTTCGAGGAACCGTACGGGCGCCGGCCCGGCGTTCCAGAAGGTGTGCCACTCGCCCCGGGGCTTGCGTACGACGCTCCCGGGGCCCGCGGCGGCCACGATGCCCGCGCGCCAGACCGTGAGCGTACCCTCACGTAGGGAGAGCTCGTCCTCGTGCGCGTGCCGGTGCGGGGGCGCCCCGAGCGCCCCGGCGGCGAGCGTGTGCTCGAGGAGCACGTACGCGCCGCCGGTCGCCTCCGGCCCGGCGAGGTAGCGCACGCCGAAGTCGCCGATTTGGACGACCGGCCCTGCGCTCGTCGTCTGTCCGTCCTCCGCCATCTCACGGGTCATACCGTCCCGGATTGAGAGTCGACACGTGGTAGCCGCCCAACGCCGCACGCTCACGTGCGGGCTGCGGGTGCGCGAGGGGCGCCGCGGGCGAGGGGCGTGGCAGCTGCGGCGGCGGTGCGCGGTGCGGGTGATCGCCGCCGGTGTCAGTGTGGGGTGACGACCCGCCCGCGCGCGGCTGGGAGGTCGGGCTGCGGCAGCGCGCGCTCCGCGGCGACGCGCGTGAGGAAGCGCTGGCCCTCGCCGATCCGCTCCACCTCCAGTGCGACCGCGTCGACGGCCTGCTCGATCCCGACCAGTCGGTCGGCGAACGCGGCTCCCGCCCCGGGGTCCTCGCGTGCCCGGGACAGCCCGAAGCGGGGCGGGGTGTGCGGCCGGGCGAGGCGCCAGACGAGGTAGACCGCGAGCAACGCGACCACGAGATGCAGGCCGGCATGGGGCAGCTCGCCGTCCATCCCGGCGCTCACCGCGCCAAACACGTTGACGCCCAGGAAGATCAGGGCCGGCACGAGCCAGACGGACGTCCGTCGCGTCATCCGCGTCATCACGCGCTCCGGGCAGGAGAGAGACCGGTAGAACCGTGCGCGCGACGTACGGGGCGCGACGGCGGCGAGTTTCCACCCCGCCCGGTCCCCGCGCTCGCGCGCGTCGGCGTGCGCGGCCGCCGGTGGCGGCGCGTCCCCCGACGTATTGTGAGGCACGGCCGCACCTCACCCCTTCCCAGCGCTCGCCGTGCCCGACTTCGCCCGCCCGCCCGCCCCGCTCACGTTCGACGACATCTGCGCGCTCGCTGGCGCGCTGCCGGGGGTGGAGATGGGGACCAGCTACGGCACGCCGGCGCTCCGGGTGGCGGGCAAGTCGATGGCGCGGCTGTGGGAGGACGGGACGACGCTGGTGCTGAAGGTGCCGTTCGTGGTGCGCGACCACCTGCTCGCGACGGCGCCGGCCGTGTACTTCGTGACGGACCACTACCGCGGGTACCCGGCGGTGCTCGTCCGACTCGCGGCGGCGGACCGTGCGCAACTCGGCGCCCTGCTCGGGGAGGCGTGGCGGCAGGTCGCGCCCAAGCGCCTCGTTCGGGCGTACGACGCGCGGCCGGACCCGCCAGTGGGGTGAGGACGCACGACCCGGTGCGGCGGTCGTGCGTCGCTCGTAGACTGGGCACGGCGCGCCGTCCCGGCCGCGATCCTGCCCCGCATCCCGACCGCCATGCCTCCCGAGGTGTTCGTCGTCCCGTTCGTCTTCGGCATCCCCGCCGTCGTCGTCCTCGCGTTCCGCTGGTTCCGACACCGCGAGCACATGGCCGCGCTCGCGCCCCCGCGCGCCGACGTGCTCGAGGCGCGCCTCGAGCACCTGCAGCGGGCCGTGGAGGCCGTCGCGGTCGAGGTGGAGCGGATCGGCGAGGGCCAGCGCTTCCTGACGCGCGCGGCCGCCGAGCGCGCGCTGCCCCAACCCGACCTCCCGGCCGCGCGCGGGCGGGTCGTCACCCCACATTGAGGCCGGCGCCGATGCCTCAACCCCTGCGCCGGTGCCCGTCCTGCCGCACCGACGTCGCCCGCGCCTCCGCGTGACGTGCGCTGGGTGCGAGGTGGTGGTTGGCGCGCGGTGCGCTGTCCTGCTGAGCGGGACGGGGGCGGGGGCGAAGCGCGCGGTGGTACGGTGGCCGACGCACTCCGCGACCTACGCGATCGCCCAGGCTGTCGAGCGCCGTTGCACGCATGACCTTTCACCCCCCGAGACAGAGGTCCGCATCCGCCACTTCGTCGTCTGGTATCTCGAGACCACCGGAGCCGGCACCCCCGGCGGGATGACCGGTTACGCCGGCCAGCACGGCCGCCTCGAAGTCGACGCCTCCGACCGCGCTGCCGCGTGTCTGGACGCGTGCCGTCAGCTCGCGCGTGCGAGCGACGACGTGCGCGTGACGTCGGTCGGCGGCCCGGGTGGCGTCCCGCTCGGGCTCACGCCCGATGAACTAGCGTCGATCCGGTCGGCCAGCGCGCCCCTCAACGACGCGTGGCCGGAACCGGGCGTGGCCGTCGTGATCATCAATGCGATCGAGGGAGTGCCCACGGTGACCGACGGCTGACGTGATCCGCGCCGCCCTTCCCCCGCGCCGCTGCCCGTGCTGCCGCGTCGACGTCGCCCGGCTCGTCCACGTGCGGATCTACGGCCACGTGTTAGGCAGCGTCGACCAGTGGGCCGAGCCTGGTGTGTTCGCCGTGCGCCGTCGAGGCGCGCACGCGGCAGCTGGGCGCACGGGAGCTGCTGCGCGAGAAACCCGATCCGACCCTCTCCATGAATCCGACTGACCAGAAGCGCCTGGATCGCTTCGCGTTGCTGAGCGCGCTTTACGACGACGACGAGGCCAGCGGCGGACGCCCAGCCGAGATGACAACTCTCGGTGCGCGTCTCGGCTTCGGCACCGAGCTGACGGTCGCGCACGTTCGTTTCTTGGCCGGCAACGGTCTGGTCGACGTGCTCGAGCTCGACGGTAACCAGTCCATCGTGACCATCTCGCAGCGCGGCAGGAACGAGGTGGAGGAAGCGCGTTCCGCCCCCGAGCGCGCCACGGATCACTTCCCGCCACATGTGGTGCACATGACGATCAACGTGGAAACGATGAACAACTCTCAGATCCAAGCGGGGAGTCCGGGCGGCTCGCAGTCGATGCACGTAGCGTCGGGGGACCTCACCGGACTGCCGGAACTCATCGGAGCATTCGCGGGCGCGGTGCGCGCGAGCTCGCCCCCGGCCGACGTACGGGCGCACGCCGAGGCCGAGATCGCGACCGTGCAAGCGCAGGCGGCATCGCCGAAGCCGCGGTGGGCGGCGATCACCGGGGGCCTCGCGGCGCTCGCGGGGGTCGCCAAGAGCGCGGCGGCGCTCGGCCATCTCGCCGCCGAGTGGGCGCCGAAGCTGGTCAACGCGATGGACCGTCTCCCGACGCCGTGACGGACGCCCCGGCCCCGCCCCGCTCCGGCCCGCACCGCCGCGAGGCCTAACGCTATGTGCGGCCGGTTCGGCTTCACGAGCGCGCGCGAGCAGGCCACGATCGACCTGATCGGCGCCGCGCGGGCCGCGGTGGTGAGCGACGCCGCGGCGACGGTCCTCGACGTCCCGCGCTACAACATCGCGCCGACGCAGCCCGTGGTCGCGGTGCGCACCCGGACGCGCGACGGCACGGCCGAGCGCCGCGTCGACGTGCTCCGCTGGGGGCTGATCCCGCCATGGGCGAAGGACCGGAAGATCGGCAACAGTCTCGCGAACGCCCGCGCGGAGACCCTGGCCGAGAAGCCCTCGTTCCGCGGCGCGTGGAAGGCGGGGCGCCGCTGCCTCGTCCTCGCCGACGCGTTCTTGTCTAGAGGGTACGCGCGCGGCTCCGCCGTATGACGTCGTATCCTTCGCGGGCGCCGACGCCGGCCGTAGCTCCGCGACCGCGACGGCCGGCTGAAACTTTCGGTCGGGCCGGGCTGTCGGATCACCCGCGACACCTGCGCCCCGGCCGCAGCGCGGCTCGTGCCGGGTGCGTTCCCCCTACCCGTGCGCACCCGACGTCCCATGCGACCTGCCCGCGTGCTGTTGGGCGTGGCGGCCCTGTCCGCGCGACCGTGCCTCACCGCCGCACAGCCGGCGTCCGCCGCCCCCCGGCCGGACTTCGCGGCTGTGCGCGATCTCACACGCCGGGCGATGGCGGCCGACTCCGTGCCGGCGCTCGCGGTGGCCGTGGCGCGCGGGGGGCGCGTCGTGTGGGCCGAGGGGTTCGGGGCGGTCGACGCAGCGGGCCGTGTGCCGGCCACCGCGCGCACGCCGTTCCCGGTCGCGTCGGTGACGAAGGCGTTCACCGCGACCGCGATCCTGGGGCTCGCCGGGCGCGGCCGACTGGCCCTGGACCGCCCCGCCAACGCGTACCTCGCCCCGGGCGCCCGGCTCGCGAGCGCCGGCCCGTGGGACCCCGCGGGCGCTACCGTGCGCCGGCTGCTCACCCACACGGGCGGGCTGACGACGTTCGCCCGGACCTGCCCGGCCGACCGCGCCGGGTGCGGCCCCGCCCAGATGGACACCACGATCCGCCGCTACGGCGTGCTGATGTGGCCGGCCGGCGACCACTTCGACTACACGAACCTGGGCTACGGCGTGCTGGGCGCCGTCGCGGCCCATGCCGCGGGGCGCCCCCTCGCCGCCCTGCTCCGAGACGACGTGTTCGGCCCGTTAGGCCTGGACGACGCCTCGCTCGGCCTCGACGCGGTGCGCACAAGTGCGCAACGCGCCGCAGCACTCCCGACCCGGCGCGGCACGCACCCCCGCGGCGACCCGGGGTCGTTCACGCCCGGCGCGTCCGACGGCTACGCGAGCGCCCGCGACCTCGCCCGCTTCGGCCTGGTCGCCCTCGGCACGGCCCGGCCGTCCCGCGGGCCTGACGCCGGGGCCGCGACGCGGGCGGCGGTGGCGTGCGCCGTCACGCCGACCGGCGGCGCGGGCCGGTACGGCTGCGGCTGGTGGGTCGAGCCGGACTACCACGGCGTCCGCTCCATCCTCGCGCAGGGCGGCACGGACGCGGCCTCGGCGCGGCTGCGGCTCGTCCCCGACGCGGGACTCGCCGTCGCGGTCGTCGCGAATGCCGGCACCCTGGTGCCGGATCGCGTGATCGAGGCCGTGCTCGACGCGCTGCTGCCTGGCTTCCGCACGCGCCGGGTGCGCGACAGCACCGCGGCGGCGACACCGAGCACGACGCAGGTCTCGGGCGCGCCAGTCGCCTCTGCGCCCCCGGCCGCGCTCGTCGGCGTCTGGATTGGGGCGGTCCGGACGCCGCACGGGGCGGTGCCGATCACGCTCACGGTCTCCCCGTCCGGCGTCGCCCGCGCCCCGTCCGGCGTCGCCCGCGGCCGGCTCGGGACCGCCCCGGACGCGACGCTTCGTGAGGTGGAGCTCGGCCCGGCCGACACGACCGGGGCGGGTCCCCGGAGCGCGCACCTCGGCGGGCGCCTGTCCGGCGACCTGTACGTCGCGGACGACGCCGGCCCGGGACCGTACGACGTGTACGTCGAGCTGTACCGGCGGGGCGAGTCGCTGGTCGGGACCGCGACCACGCTGCCCGGGGCGGCGGCGCCGAACGGCGCGCTGCTGAGCTACGCGGTCGTCCTGCGGCACGGCGCGCCCTGACCGCCCGCGGGCGCGGGGCCACGTCTTCGAGCCGAGGTCGCGCGGCCCCAGGCGGGCCGTCCCGCGCCTCCCAAACACATCGGGGTCTCCGCACGCCCGGCAGGTCAGGCACGCACCGCACGTGCGGGGCCACGTCTACGAGCGGAGGTCGCGGGGAGCCCCTCACCAGGACATCGGGGCCTCCACGCCGGTCGGCGACGTCGCCCGGCTACGCCGGCTGGCAGGCGGCGGCTCGGGCCCGCGCGCCGCGCACGGTCCTGGCGAGTCGGTTGTCAATCAGCGCCGCCGCTGGCGCGGTCCGTGTCACCCGAGTCTTGTGTCTGGGAGGTCGGCCCGCGCCGCGGGTGCCCGCGGCGTGTCGCATCGAGACGCGTGTATGGGAGCTCCGGCGGACCCGCGGCTGGGCGGACGAGGCTGTCGAGCGGAGGTCGCGGTGCCGCCGCGCGCGGCGCCACGCCTCCCGGAAACGTCGGGTCCTTCGTCCCAGCCGGCCGGGGCGGTGCGGATCGCAGGTGTTAGACGTGCGGTAGACGTGCGTTAGGCGGGCGCTGTGGGCGCGGGTGGCGTGTGGCCGAGGCGAGAACGCCGAGCATGGCGGGGCGGGGGGAGGACGTTAGGCGCGCCCGGCGAAGGCCGGCGCGACGGGGACGCCGACCTGGCGGGCGACGTGGCGGAGGCGCGCCAACCAGCCGGGCAAGAACTCCGCGCTCGTCGGGCGCTTGGCGACGAGGCGGCGGTAGAACGCGGCGCGGCCGGCGAGGTAGGTGCGCACGAGCGCGTCGTCGCCGCCCGGCGGCGCGCCGGCGGCCGGCGCGGGGCGTGGCGGGGCCGATCCGGCCGTCGACCTGGGCGCCCTCGAACCCGAGCGTTGCCTGGAGGAGCTGCGCGGCGCGGCCCGGCCCGCTCTTGATCGCGCAGTCGAAGTGGCGGAGCGCGGTGTGCGGGCACGGGCGGTCGACGACGTCGGCGCTGCACGCGCGCCAGTAGCCGTCGTAGATCGCGGCGCGCTCGTCGTGCGTCATCGCGCGCACGGAGCGGCCCGGGAGCCGCTTCGCCTCGCGCCAGCTGTCGTACGTGGTCTGCGTGACGCCGTCGAGCGTCGGGCCGCCCGGGTCGTGCGGGTGTGGGCCCAGCCCACCTCGCGCGCGAGCACGAATTGGTACGCTGGCGCGAACGCGGCGTCGACCGTCGCCGGCGCGGCCGCGGGACGACGTGGTGGGCGGGCCGTCACGCCGCGCGCGGAGACTGCCTAACGTCTAGGGCCGGTTGCCCGCCCGGCCCGCGCCCTGGGCGCACCGGTGCGGCGGGGCCGCAGGTACCGCGTCGTGTGGGGGCCCGGCCACGCCCCCAGGGGGAGACGCGCCGTCACGGGTCGCGCGCCCGTCGGTTACGCCGCCGGCGCGCGCGCGTCCGGCCCGTGCGGACCGCGGGACGCTGGCGCCCCACGCGCCGCCCGCCCCGCCGCCCCCGCCCCGCCATGTCCCCGTGGTTGTCCCCGCGCCGCGCCGTCGCCGCGGCCGCGCGCCCGTACTTGGACGTGCTGCCGCCGCGTGCCGCCGGCGCGCTGCTCGCCTATCTCGCCGCCCTCGCCGCGCGGGTGCCGCCCGACGACCGGTCGGTCCTCGTCGCGCTGGTCGCGCGCGGGGCCCTCGCGCCCGCCCTCGCGGCGTGGGCGGCGGGCTACCCGGGCAAGGCGTGGGCGCGCCTCAATGGGGCGTGGACGGAGGCCCTACTGCGCGAGGAGCTGCCGTACAGCCCACTCCCGGTGCTCACGTGGCCGGCGCCGCCGTGACCGCGACGGCGGCCGTCGGCTGACCGTACCGTGAGGCTTAGCCGTCCGAAGACGGGACGAACACCACGACGGGCAAGGCGGTCGGCAGCTCACGCCGCGTCGACCCCTCGTCGCCCGCGACGCGGAACGTGGCGAAGTACCGCTCGCGGTCGACGACATCGTAGCGCACCGTCCGGTGCCCGCGCTTGTTGCGCGGGAGGTCGGCGACCGACACGGACTCGAGGTAGTCCTCGGTCGTGCCGTAGCACCAGCACGCCTCGCGCGTGGTGAGGTACCGCTTCGGCAGCGTGATCGCGCGCGTCGGCGCGCGCGAAGGCCGGCGCTCTGCGCCAGGGCTCGTCATAGGGTCTGGCTCCGTCGCGAGGGATTGGAGAAGTAACACCCGCCCGCGGTCACGCGCACTCCCGAGCGGCACGGGCATGACCGCCTAACGCTTCGTGCACGCCGCCCCATCGGGCGCGTCGCCCCATCCATCCGGCCGGAGGTAGATCGCCCCTGGGGCGAGCGTCGGGTCGAGGCGCACGGGCGACCCGAAGAGGTGCGTCCGCGCGGACACCAGCGGCTCGACGACCCACGTCGCCGGCTGCAGGCGCATCGCGGCCTGCATCGCCGGCATCACGTCGGGCGCGACGTGCCAGGCGTACGCCCGGCGCGCCGACCGGTGCTGCCGGTACGTGTCGACCGCCGCGACGTCGAGCATGGCGAGGAGGAGGTGCGCCGGCGGGCCGTACGCCATCAGCACCTGCACGAGGAGCCGCACGGCGAGCAGGGGCACGGCGACCGTCCGGTCGTCCGCGGCCTCCGCGGCACCCGCGCGCGCGATCAGGTCTTCGCGCAGGTGCCGGGCGATGTCGTCGAGCACTGCCCCGCGGCCCTGGAACATGGCGGCCGACAGCAGGGCGTGCGCTGCCTCGTCCGGCGGCTCGTCGCGCGAGTCGTTGGGCGGACGCGTCTCGTCGGACGCGCGCTCTCGCGGCTCGCTTGCGATTTCGCAAGTTACGCCGATGGTCCGTGGTGCTCAGTGAAGGCCGAGCACTGCGGCGAGCGCGGGCGACGGCCCGGCGGTCGCGGCGGTGAGCGTGGCGGACGCGGGGCGGCGCCGCGCGGCGGCGCTGGCCGGGGGACTCCGGCGGCCCGCCGGCGCGGCGATGGCGGGCATGGCGGCGAGCGTCACCGGCGCGGACCCGAGCGTCGGGGCGGGTGCGGTGCCCATCCCGTCCTGGCCGGCGAGGGTGCCGAACGCGCGCGCGACGCCGCCGAGCGTCAGGCGGAACGGGGCCGCGCCCGGGCCGGCGGCCGGCGGCGCGAGCAGGCGCGCCAGCACGGCCTGCGGGTCGTCGCTCGTGAGCGCGTCGGCGAGGAGCGCGCCCCGGTCCTGGCCGAGGCGGAGCGTCTGTGCGTGGGCGAGCAGGCGGGCGAGGATCGGCGCGGCGCCGAGCGGGTGGCCGGCCACGAGCGCGCCCGCACCCTTGAGGAGGGCCGGGTCCAGGGTACCCGCGACCTCCGCGGCGCCGGCGCCCTTGTCCGCGGTCTGCGACCCGCCCGTGACGAACTGCACGAGGTCGCGCCGCGCCGCCTCCCGGTCCATCGCGGCCTGGAGCCCCCGGAAGGCGTCCCCCTCGGGCCCCCCGGGGAGAATCGCCGCGTAGCGGTCCCGGGCGGCCTTCGTGCCCCAAATCTTCGGCACGACGTCGCGCGCGTCGGGGGTGGTGGCGACCGCGGCCTTGTCAGCTGCGAGCGCGCCTAACCGAAACTGCTCCTGCGCCGGGGCGGGTTGCCGGCCGATCGTGGCCTGGAGCTCGTCGACGGGCATCCGCTGCGCGTTTTGGCCCGCGTCCAAGGCCCGCAGCCAACTCGAGCGGTCCGCTCGGCCGCGGTCCGCGGCCGCCAAGTCGGGCGAGGCGGTGTGTAGGAGATCGGTCGCCTGCCCCCGCAGCTCGCGCAGCTCGCGCAGCGCGTGCTGCACCGTCGCGGCCGTGCCGTACGCCTCGCCGTCCGGCGCGGTCGCCTGGAACGTCGTGGGGCGGTCGAGGATGTTGTCGAGCGCCATCCGGAAGTACTGCAGGGCCCGGAGGTCCGGGGCGGGTTGAACCGCGCCGGGTTTCGAGGAGGCTCGGTTAGTTGCGTGCGACCAGCGCGGGTTGAGCCGCCTGGTCGCGATAGAACTGCTCCTCGTACTCGGCCGGCGGAAGGTAGCCGAGGGGCTCGAGCAGTCGCCGCCGGTTGAACCACGCGACCCACTCGAGCGTCGCGTACTCGACGTCGTCGAAGCCGCGCCACGGACCGCGGCGGTGGATCACCTCCGCCTTGAATAGCCCGATGACGCTCTCGGCGAGCGCATTGTCGTACGCATCGCCGACGCTGCCGACCGACGGCGCGGCGCCCGCGGCGGCCAGGCGCTCGGTGTAGCGCATGCTGACGTATTGCGATCCGCGATCCGAGTGTACGACGAGCCGCCCGTCGGTCTCGCGGTCGTGCAGCGCCTGCGCCAGTGCGTCGAGCACGCGGTCCGTGCGCATCGTGGTGCGGGCCCGCCAGCCGACGATGCGGCGCGAGAACGCGTCGAGCACGAACGCCACGTACACGAAGCCGCGCCACGTCGCCACGGGTACGCCGCTGGCGTACGTGAAATCGGCCAGCCAGAGTTGGTTCGGGCGCTCGGCTGTGAACTGGCGCTGCACCAGGTCCTGCGGCGCCGCCGCCGGGTCCTCGACCGGCCGCGTGGTCCGCACGCGCCCGCCGCGTACGATCCCGCGCAGGCCCTCCGCGCGCATCAGCCGCGCGACCGTGCAGCGCGCCACCCGCTCGCCCTCGCGGCGGAGCTGCTGCCAGACCTTGCGCACGCCGTAGACCTCGTGATGGTCGCGCCACACACGCCGGATCTCTGCGCGCAGCGCCTCGTCGCGCCGCGTGCGGGCCGAGCGGCGCGCCGGATCGGCCGCACGCGCGCGGTGTCGGTAGTAGCCGGACGGCGCGATCTGCAGCACCGCGCAGATCGGCTCGACGCCGTGCTCGGTCCGATGCGCGTCGGTGAACGCGTACATCACTTCGTGAGGCGGTCGAGCTCCGGGTCCGGAGCCTCCGCCGCGGCGAAAAACGCGCTTGCCTTGCGGAGGATCTCATTGGTGCGACGTAGCTCGCGCACCTCACGCTCCAGCCCCTTCAGGCGCTCCCGCTCCTCGCTCGTCAGGCCGGCGCGCTGCCCGGCATTCCGCTCGGCCTGGCGCACCCACCCGCGCAGAGTCTCGCCCGAGCAGCCGATCTTGCTCGCGATCGACGTGATCGCGGCCCACTGCGTCTGGTACTCACCCTGGTGCTCCAGGACCAATCGCACGGCCCGCTCCCGGACCTCTGGCGAAAACGGCTTCGATGCTCCCATGCTCCGAATCTCTCACGGCTGGGAGCCTCCTCCAAACCCGGCGCGGTTCATTCGGCGTGCGCGGCGCCGGACGTCTCGCCCGACGCGGCGCGCCCGCTGCTGGCTACTGCTTGAGGCCGCACTGCGTGCCGAGGTCCGTGTTCCCCTTGGCCGAGACCCCGACCGTGTGCCCGTCGACCATGCGCGCGTACGCGCCCGCGTACGGCCCCGACGCGAACGTCACCACGCCCCGGGCGAGGCTGAACGCCCCGCTGCCGCCCGGCTGCACCGTGTAGCGGTGCGGGCCCGTGATGACGAGGTCCGAGAACGTGTACTGACCCCCCGCGTAGCACGGGTAGGTGCCCGGCCGGAGCACGGCGCTCGCCGCGTCGGCGTTGTCCCGCGCGATGCGCCGCGCCACGCCCTGTGCGTACGAGCCGGGCCCCTCGCCGGCGGGCGCCGGGGCCGCCGCGGGCGTCCCGAGTTGGGCGGCCGCGGCCGGGACGTTCGAGGGCGTGATGACCGGCGTGATCGTCTGCCCGGGGCGCATCGGGTCCGGGTAGGGCGGCGGGGCGCTCGTGCGGATGTGGTCGCCGGTGACCCAGAACGTCGTCCCCGCACACGCGACCTGGTACGACGCATTACTGCGCCCCGCGCCGACGACGCAGCCGCTGTACCAGTAGCTCGGCGTGCTCGGCGCCGCGTAGACCACCTGCCCGGTGCTGAACGTCTGGCCGTGCGCCGCGCGTGCCGCCACGAGGAGGGGCAGGAGGGCTGCGGCGGGGGCGAGCGAGCGGGGGAGACGAGGCACGGGGGTGGGGCGAAGGGAGGCGGGGACGGGGCACGAATGCCGGTGCGCTAACATGACTGCGGCGCTCGATATGCGCCAGAGCCGCAGTTTCGTTACGCATAGCCCCGCGCGTGCCTAACTTCTCCGCCCATGCCCCGCGCCCGGAAGCCCTGGACGAAGACGGTCGAGGTGGACGGCGTCGCCGTGCGCCTCTACGAGCGCGGCGGCGCGATCTATCGCGAGGTGCGGCTCGGGGCAGGGCAGAAGGACCGCAAGTGAGCTTGCCCCGCTGAAACGGCCGCCAATGTAGGCCCGGCTATGCTTCCGGGCGGAGGTGGCGGATGCCGAAGGACAACGGGCAGGGACCGCGGGAACGGCGGCGGTTCACGGCCGAGTTCAAGGTGGAGGCGGTGCGCCGCGTCGCCGAGCGGCGCGCGGCGGGGGTGCCCATGACGCAGATCGCGCGTGAGCTCGACGTCCGGGACGACCTGTTGCGGAAGTGGCAGCGCCAGACGGCCGAGCGCGCCGGGGCGCCGCCGGCCGATGTGTGCCCGGGCAACGGGCGCCTGCCACGCGAGGCGGACGAGGTGCGGCGACTCGATCGCGAGGTCGCGCGCCTCAAGCAGGAGCTCGCCTTCGTAACAAGTGCGGCGGTGTACGTCGCGAGGGCGTCGCGGTGAGCGACACGCATACGCTCGTACGCCGCCATCGCCGCGCACCGCGGACGGTTCCCGGTGCGACTCATGTGCGACGCGTTGGGCGTGAGCGTGAGCGGCTACAACCAGGCCCGGCGGCGTGCGGCCGGGCCGCCGCCGGCCCGCGCCGCGGCCGACGAGCGGCTGCGCGTGCACGTGCGGGCGGCGCACCGCGGGGGGCGTGGCTGCTACGGGGCGCCGCGCGTACACCGCGAACTGCGCGACGCGGGTGTGCGCGACGCGGGTGTGCGCGTCGCCCGGAAGCGCGTCGCGCGCCTCATGTGCGAGGACGGCCTGGTGGGGCGCCGGACGCGGCGGCGGGTGCGCACGACGGACAGCGCGCACGCCGAGCCGGTCGCGCCCAACCTGCTCGAGCGGCGCTTCGGCGTGGCCGACCACCCGACGCCTAACGCCGCGTGGTGCGGCGACCTGACGTACGCCTGCGGCGTACCCGTGCCCACGCGCGAGGGCTGGCTCTTCTTGTCGGTGCTGCTCGACCTGAGCTCGCGGCGCGTCGTCGGCTGGGCCACCTGCGACACGCTGGCGACCGCCGGCCCACTCGCCGCATTGCGCATGGCCTTGGCCGCGCGCCGGCCGCCGCCGGGGCTGATCCATCACACGGACAGGGGCTCGGCGTACGCGAGCCGGGCGTACCGCGCCGTGCTCGCGTCGTCCGGCATGCGGCCGAGCATGAGTCGCCGGGGGGACTGCTGGGATAACGCCGTCGCGGAGAGCTTCTTCTCGACGCTGGAGCACGAGCTACTCGCCGGCGCCGCGTTCGCGACCCGGGCCGCGGCGTACCGCGCGCTCGCCGAGTTCGTCGCGTGGTACAATGCGGAGCGGCGACACTCGACGCTGAAGTACGTGAGCCCGCTGCAGTACGAGAGACAGTACAAACGGCAGCTCGCCGACACGCGGCGGGCGGCCTAAACCACGCGGCCGTTACTTCGGGGCAACCTCAAAGAGCCTGCAGACGACCGACCGCGCGCACGCGACGCGCCTCGCCGAAGCGCTCGCGCGCCAGACCGCCCAGCTCAAGCACGCGGGCTACGTCGGGCCGCTCACGGTGGGGCAGCTCGTCGCCCTGTACCGCGCCGAGCGGCTGCCCCGACTCAGCGCGGCTCGGCAACGCACGGTGCGCAGCATGCTCGCGCTGTTAGGCCAGCATTTCGCCGACGCGCTGCCCGTGGCCGACCTCTCGCAGCATCGCGTCGACGCCTACGCCGCCGCGCGCCGGTCGGGCGCGATCGGGAGCCCGCGCCACCGCACGAAGGAACCCGGCGCGCGGGCCGGGGCGATCCGGAACGAGGTGCAGCTGCTCGCGACGATGGTGCGGTGGGCGCGCCAGCACCGCGTGAACGGGCGCCCGCTGCTCGTCGCGGACCCGCTCGAGGGGGTGACGCGGCCGCGCGAGACGAACGCGCGGTGGCCGGTGACCACGGACGGGCGCTACGCGGCGACGCGCGCGCAGGCGCTCGCAGTCGACCCGCGCGGCCGCTTCGCGTGCCTCGTCGTGCTCGCCCGGCACACGGGGCGGCGCATCAACGCGCTCGTCAACCTCCGGGCCTCCGACGTGCTCCGGACGCGCTCGCAGATGGAGGCGGCCCTCGGCGCGGTCGGGCAGCCGCTCGGCGCGGCGGCGCACTGGCCGCACGGGGCTCTGCGCTTCCGGAAGGAGTTCGACAAGCGCGAGTACGACGCCGTGGTCCCGATCAGCGCGGGCGCGCGCGCCGCGCTCGACGCCTACCTCCGCGAGCACCCGCGGCTCGGCGATGCGCCGCTCTTCCCGTCATCCAGCGACGACACGAAGGCCGCGCACAAGATGCTCGCGGGCTATTGGCTGCGGCGGGCCGAGAAGCTGGCCGAACGTCCGCCGATGGAGCGGGGCGGGTGGCACGCGCTCCGGCGGCTCCGGGCGAGCGAGCGGCGGCACCTCCCGCCACAAGACGTCATGGCTGCCGGCGGCTGGCGCTCGCTCGCGATTATGCAGACCGGGTACCAGCACGCGGACGCGGCGACAACGTACGGCGTCGTCGCGCTCGAAGCGGCGTCGCAGCAAATCGGCGGCGGCCAACGTGCCGCGCGTACCGCCGAATGATCGGGCCGGTCGCGTGCTCGCCGACGTCGGCGGACGGCCCGGCGTTCCTCGAGTGGTTCAAGGCCGCAGCGCCGCTGCTCGTCGCGGGAGTGGTGACCGTTGGGGGATACCGCTATGGCGTCCGGAAAACGCGCGTGGAAGGAGGCTTCGATAAGCGCATCAGCTGGTACGAAGACACGCTGACCGCGATTGATGCGTGCCGCGACGCGCGGCACCGCGCGAGCCACGCCGAGCGCGCATGGGCGGGGGAGGCGGCGCGACGGGGTGATCTCGCAGCAACGTGGGATGCCGCGCGCATTGCGGCCGAGGCGTTGCTGCGGGCGCTGCGTCGCGCCGAGATCTATGCGGACGTGGCTGGCCGGACCGCGGCGGCCGCCGCGGTGGCGCAACTCGCTGCCGCGATACCGACGCTCGTCCCCATCGGCGCCGATTCCCCGATCACGACCACGGCGGCCTTCCCAACTGCGCGTATCGGGATCACCGCGACCTCGGATTCACGTCTCGAGGTGCTCGTGTCACTGACCGCGGTCGCCACGACGTTGATTTCGCGGCGTACGTGCTGAGCTCGCGTACGGGCGGCCCTGACGGACGGGCCATCCCGACACCGGCACGGAACACCCAATCGGGCGGCGCGGACCCAACGCGGACACAGCGCGGGCGTATAGATCGCAATCGCAACAACTTAGCGCGATGCTACACGTTGAACTTGAACAACATTACGTCCCCGTCCTCCACGACGTAGTCCTTCCCCTCGCTCCGCACCGCCCCCTTCTCCCGCGCCCCCTTCCACCCGCCGTTCGCGACGAACTCGTCGTACCCGACCGTGTCGGCCTTGATGAACCCGCGTTCGAAGTCCGAGTGGATCACCCCCGCCGCCTTCGGCGCCGTGTCGCCGCGGTGGATCGTCCACGCGCGTACCTCCTGCTCGCCCGCCGTGAAATAGGTCTGCAGCCCCAGCAGCCGGTACCCGGCGCGAATCAGCCGGTCCAGCCCCGCGCTTTCCAGGCCTAACGACGCGAGGAACTCCCCCCGGTCCGCCTCGGGCAGCTCGGCGAGCTCGCTCTCGATCTTCGCCGAGAACGGCACGACCTCGGCCACCTCGCCGCCCGCGGCGACCGCCGCCCGCAGCGCCCGCAGGTGCGGCCCCTCGTCGCCGGTGAGCTCGGCGTCGGTGACGTTCGCCGCGTAGAGGATCGGCTTCGTCGTCAGCAGCGATAGCGGCTGCAGCAGCGCGAGGTCCTCCGGCCCCAGGTGCGCCTCGAACAGCGCGCGCCCGTCCTTGAGGTACGCGTACGCGCGCTCCAGCACGCCGGCCTCCGCCTGCGCGTCCTTGTCGCCGGTCTTGGCCGCCCGGCGCGCGCGGTCGAGCCGCTTCTCGACGACCGAGAGGTCCGCGAGCGCGAGTTCGAACTCGATCGTCTCGCGGTCGCGCGCGGGGTCGACCGACCCCATCACGTGCAGCACGTCGTCGTCGTCGAAGCAGCGCACGACGTGCACGATCGCGTCGGTCTCGCGGATGTTGGCGAGGAACTGGTTGCCGAGCCCCTCGCCCTGCGACGCGCCCTTGACGAGGCCCGCGATGTCGACGAATTCGACCGACGCGGGGACCGTGCGCTGCGGCGTGACGACGTCGGACAGCACGCTGAGCCGCGCGTCCGGGACGTTCACGCGGCCGACGTTCGGGTCCTTGGTGGCGAACGGGTAGTTGGCGGCGAGGACGCCGGCGGAGGTGAGCGCGTTGAAGAGCGTCGACTTGCCCACGTTGGGCAGGCCGACGATGCCGATGCGGAGCATGCGTCAGACCGGAGGGTGCGGTGCGTTGTGCTTGTTCATCGCCGCGACGATCCCGTCGCGCAGCCAGACCTCGGCGGCGTCGACGAGGCGCGGCATCAGGTCCATGACCTCCCGCCGCTCCGCCTTGCCGAACGGCGAGAGCACGAAGTCGGCGAGATTGCCGACCTCGCGCCGCTCGTCGGCCGGCTTGGTGCCGACGCGGAGGCGCGGGTAGTTCTGGTGGCCTAACGTGCGCTCGACGGACTTGAGCCCGTTGCTGCCGCCCGCGCTCCCCTGCGGTCGCAGCCGGTAGCGGCCGACG
Organism: Gemmatimonadetes bacterium T265; assembly: GCA_019973575.1. NCBI lineage: Bacteria > Pseudomonadati > Gemmatimonadota > Gemmatimonadetes bacterium T265. The sequence goes on along the minus strand of BPUI01000001.1, from coordinate 8,323 downwards.
GGCAGCGCGACGTCGTCGCCCACCACGAGCAGGTCCGTCTGCGGCGCCCAGAACGGGCGCCGCAGAAACGGCTTGAGCGCCTGCCCGCTCAGGTTGTAGAACGTTTGCGGCTTGAGCAGCCGTACCTTGGTGGAACCGACGAGCCCGGTCGTCGCCAGGCTGTCGCCGTCGCGGCGCCACGGGTCGCAACGCCAAACGTCGGCGAGGTGGTCGAGCACCACCCAGCCGACGTTGTGTCGCGTGTCGCGGTACTCCTCGCCGGGGTTGCCGAGGCCGAGGATGACCTTCAAGGAACCGCGGCGCCCTTACTCGTCCGCGCTCTTTTCGCGGAGCACCACGGGCGCACCGGCCGCGTCCTCCGTGCCGGTCGGCTCGGTCGACTCCTCCTCCGCCGGCGCGGTCACGCTCACGACCGGGGCGTCGGGGTCGGACGTCACCGTGACCCCGTTCGGGACCGGGATGTCGCGCACGTGGAGCGGGTGCCCCATCGTGAGCGCCGTGACGTCGACCTCGAGGCGGTCGGGGAGGTTGGCCGGGTCGGCGGAGACTTCGATCTCGCGCAGCTGTTCGGCGAGCAGGCCGCCCTGGTCGCGCACGCCGACCGCGGTGCCGACGAAGACGAGCGGGACGCGCACGGTCACGCGCTCGCCGGCGACGAGCTCCAGGAAGTCGACGTGCACGAGCGAGCGGTCGACCGGGTGCCGCTGGACCTCGCGGATGAGCGTGCGGACGGTGCCGCCGCCGAGCCCGAGCTCGACGACGGTGCTCGCGGCGGCGTACTGGTCGAGCAGGCGCCCGAGTTCGCGCGCGCCGACGGACAGCGACTGCGGGGCGCGGGCGTGGCCGTAGACGACGGCGGGGACGCGGCCGGCCGCGCGCAGCTTGCGCGCGACGCCCTTGCCAGTCCCGTCACGGGGCTCGGCGCCGAGGGTAGCGGTGGCCATGGTGCAAAACGACTCTTAATCCGGAAGCGGTTGGCTGGCGGCGGGTTACCCTCGGCCGCAGCACCGGATTGCCGACGGCCGCCTCTCACCCGCAGCCGCGTATGATAACCGATCCGGCCGCCCGGACCAACCGAGACCCGGGCGAACCACGTGCTACTCGAACAGGCTGCTCACCGACTGGTCGCTGTGCGTGAACCGGATCGCCTTGGCGAGCAGCTCGCCGACCGACAGGACGTGCAGCTTGTCGAACCGCCGCTCCGGCGGCAGCGCGATCGTGTCGGTGACCGTCACCTCCGAGATCGGCGCGTCGGTGAGCCGCTCGCGCGCGGGGCCGGAGAGCAGCGCGTGCGTCGCGCACACGAACACCTCGCGCGCGCCGCGCTTCACGAGCGCGCGCGCCGCCTCGCTCACCGTGCCGGCGGTGTCGATCATGTCGTCGACGATGAGGCACGGCCGCCCGTCGACGTCGCCGATCACGTTCAGCACCTCGGCCACGTTCGCCTTCGGCCGGCGCTTGTCCATGATCGCGAACGCCGCGTCGAGCTGCTTCGCGAAGCCGCGCGCCATCTTCGCCGCGCCCACGTCGGGCGCGACGACGACGAGGTCGGCGAGGCGCTTGCGGCGGTAGTGGTTGGTGAGCACCGGCTTCGCGTACAGGTGGTCGACCGGGATGTCGAAGAAGCCCTGCAGCTGGTGCTGGTGGAAGTCGATGCCTAACACGCGGTCCGCGCCCGCCGCCTGGATCATGTTGGCGACGAGCTTCGCGCCGATCGCCACGCGCGGCTGGTCCTTGCGGTCCTGCCGCGAGTAGCCGTAGTAGGGCATCACGACCGTGATCCGCGCCGCGCTCGCGCGCCGTGCCGCGTCGACGATGAGCAGCAGCTCCATCAGCGTGTCCGCGGGCGGGTTCGTCGGCTGGACGACGAACACGTCCATCCCGCGGATGTTCTCGTCGATGCGGACGAAGATCTCGCCGTCGGCGAAGCGCGTGCAGGTGAGTTTGCACAGCTCGACCCCGAGGCACCGCGCGATCTCCTCCGCGAGCGGCCGGTTGGCCGTGCCGCCGACGAGCTTGAAGGCGTGGCCGGCCGCGGACGTGCCGTCGCGCGTGGCCGACTGGGTCGCAGTGTGCGGGCTCACGCGATTCGAGAGGAGCTGGGTGCCCATGCGTCGCTCACCGGCGTCGAGGCCGACCGCGGGAGGATCCTCGCGTGCCGGGACTCGGGGTATTGCCCCGCGTGGATTCGAACCACGATCACTGCATCCAAAGTGCAGGGTCCTGCCGTTGAACGACGGGGCAAGCGCCGAGCAACCTACTCGCCGAGGACCACGGCGGCAACGCGGTCCGCCGTGCGCGTCTCGACCACCCGGATCGCGGGCACCCCGACCGCCCCGGGCGGCGCGTTCACCTCCAATCCGACCGTGACGCCGGCAAGCGGTGTCAACAGTACGACCGTCGCGCCCGACCCGGACATCAGCGCGATCGGCGTCGCGTCGCCCGTCGCGTCGTCGGTCGAAATTCCGGCGCTCTCGTCCTCCTCGTCCGGCTCGAGGTTGCGCTGCTCGACCTCGCGCGCGACGTCGCCGAACAGGGCACGAACGCCCGCGATGTCCTCGCGCTCGGGGAAGATTGCGTCCTCGAAGTCGTTCACCGCGACGAGCGCGACGTCGTCCCACCGCGCGAGGCGGTCCGCCGTCCACAAGATTGGGCGCACGGGTGCCGGCCGGGCCGCGCGCGCCGCCGCGAGCGCGCCGTACGCGTCGGCCGTCACGACGCCCTCCGCGAAGATGGCGAGGTGCACGCGCCGGATCGGCAGCGGCGGCAGCGCGAGCATGCGGTTGCCGCGCCCCCACGCGAGCGCAAGCGGCACCTCGGCCGTGAGGAACGGGACGTCCGCGCCGAGCGCCCCGGCGACCGCGAGCAGGTCGCCCGGGTGCAGCGGGTCGGGGGCGAGCGCGTTGAAACAGCGCAGCACCGCGCCCGCGTCCGCGCTTCCGCCGCCGAGCCCCCCGCCGACCGGGATCGCCTTGGTGAGCTCGATCGTGAACGCGTCGGGCCAGCCCGTCGCGTCCGCGTAGGCGACCGCGGCGCGCCACGCGAGGTTGCGCTCCGTCGGGCCGAGTGCGTCGGCGCCGGCGCCCGCGGCGTCGAGTGCGCGGCCGCGCACGGCGGGGCCGACGCGCACGCGGACGTCGTCGGCGATGTCGAGCCGCTGGAAGAGCGTCTCGAGCTGGTGGTAGCCGGCGTCCTCGCGCGCGAGGACCCGCAGGAACAGGTTGACCTTCGCCTGCGCGCGCACTCGGGCCGTGTCGGCGCGCGGACCCGTCGTTAGGCGGGTCACGCGTCGCCGCGGTCGGCGAGCTGGCCGAACGTGAGGCCGAGGCGCGCGAGGTAGACGAAGCCGAACACGGTGATCGGGACGAATGTGAGGATGTGGTAGCCCAACGCCCAGCTCACGGCGCGCGTCGCGGGGACGCCGTAGACCGCGAGCCCGACGCGCGAGACGCTCTCGAAGAGGCCGAAGAACCCCGGCGAGGCCGGGATCGCCGAGGCGACGCTGAGCAGACTGTTGAGAAAGAGCGCCGCGGAGAACGGCGCCGCGATGCCGACCGCGCGGAAGCCGATCCAGACCGACCACGCGCAGAGCAGCCAGTGTGCGACGCTCCACGCGAAGACGGCCGCGAAACGCCGCGGGTCGCGCAGGACGCCGAGCCCGGCGGCGAACGTCCGCACGCTGCCCGCGGCGCGCGACTCCCAGCGCGGCGCGACGCGGCGCGCGAGCGCGGCGAGCACCCGCGCGAAGCCGTCGGGTGCGGCCACGACCGCGTAGAGGCCGACGACCAGCAGGACCGTGAGGCCCACGCCGCCCTCGCCGATCGAGAGGACCGAGTAGCCGCCGACGCGCGCGCCGGCGGGGAACGCGGGGTCGAGCGGCGCCGCGAACAGCAGCAGGAGCAGCACGACAGCGTCGAAGAGCCGGTCGACCGCGAGCGAGGCGAGCGCGCCGCCGAAGGGCACGTCGGGGCGCTCGCGGCGGAGCGCGACCACGCGCGCGAGCTCGCCCGCGCGTGCCGGGGCGACGTTGTTCACCATCATCCCGACCGCCGTCGCGCGCCAGAGCGGGCGGAACGGCAGCCGCGGCACCACCGGGTCGAGGATGGTGCGCCACCGGCGCGCGCGGACCGGGAAGATCAGCGTCGCGGCGACCGTCGACGCCGACCACAGCCAGCCGTCCGACGCGCGCAGCACGCCCCAGACCGCGGCGAAGTCGATGTCGTGCAACGTCCACCAGAGGAGCACCGCGCTCAGCACGATGCCCAGCCCCGCCTTCCAGTCGAGCCGCACGCGCGTTCAGTCCGACGCCGCGAGGTCGAGCAGGTCGTACAACTCGGCGAGGAGTGCGGCGTCGGGCGCGCCGTCCTCGGCGCGCAACAGGTCGCGTACCGCGCGCGCGCGGTCGAGCGCGGCCCGGCCGCGGTAGCACAACGCCTCGATCGGGACGACCCCGTCGGGCGCGGCGGCGGGCGCGGGCACGGCCGGCACGTCGAGCGGCGTTCCGGGCCAGCGTTCGAGACCTGTGATCCCGTGCTCGAGCAGCTCGACGAGCGCCGGGCCCGTCGGCGGCCGGAACGCCGGCGCGGGCGCGGCGTCCGCGGCCGCCGGATCGTTAGGCATTTGACCGGCGACGCCCGGGCCGGCCGGCGGTGGCTCGTTAGGCGCGGCCCCGTCCGGCGCCCGCTCGCGAGCCGCTCCTCCGAGCAGGCCGCTTGCCACGTGTTCGACCCCGGCGACCGCGCGCGGGTCGAGCGCCGCCGCGCCGGCCTCGCGCGCGCGGCACACGTCGGCGACGGGTGTGACCTCGTAGCTCTCGGCCAGCGCTCGGAGCGCGACCACCGCGCGCCGGAGCGCGTCGCCGACCGCCGCGCGCGCGTTCGCGTCGAGCGCCGCGCCGGCGAGCACGTTCTGCGCCGCGCGGACCTGTTCGGCGACGCGCGCGGCCACCGGCGCGGCGTCCGCGCGGAAACGCTGCGCCGCGGTCACCGGCGGCGCGCTCGCGCGCTCGACGACAAACGCCGCGTCGCCGTCGTAGGCGAGGACGCGGATCGGGACGACGGCGGGCGGGGCGGGGGCGTCCGGCGGCATTAACCCCGAGACGATCCGGCGCCCGCGCCCGCCACCGCGCCGCGCGCGGCTTCCATCGCCGCACGTACGGCGCGCACGCTCTCGGCGAGTCCGACGAAGACGGCGCGACTCACGATGGAATGCCCGATGTTGAGTTCCTCGACTTCCGGGATCGCGGCGACCGGGCCGACGTTGTCGGCCGTGAGGCCGTGTCCCGCGTGGACGGCGAGGCCGAGCGACGCGCCGAGCGCGGCGGCGGCGGCGAGCGCGGCTAACGTCGCGGAGTCGTGCGGGGCGTGCGCGTACGGCCCGGTGTGCAGCTCGATCGCGACGACGCCGAGGTCTGCGGACGCGCGGACGACTTCATCGTCCGGGCCGATGAAAAGACTCGTTCGGAGGCCGGCGTCGCGGAGCGCCGACGCGTGCCGGGCGAGGCGTTCGCCGCCCCGGCGCACGTCGAGGCCGCCCTCGGTCGTGACCTCCTCGCGCCGCTCGGGAACGATCGTCACCTGCGCGGGCCGTAGTCGGAGCGCGAGGGCGACCATCTCGTCGGTCGCCGCCATCTCGAGGTTGAGCACGGTGCGGACGGCCGGCGCGAGGCGCTCGACGTCGTCGTCCTGGATGTGCCGCCGGTCCTCGCGCAGGTGCACCGTAATTCCGTCCGCGCCCGCGTCCTCGCACACCCGCGCGGCCGCGACCGGGTCGGGTTCGTCGCCGCGTCGCGCCTGCCGTAGCGTGGCGACGTGGTCGATGTTGACGTAGAGCCGCTGGTACGCGAGGGGTGCGAGTCGCGGGGGCTGCGCGTAGGACATGCGAAGCGTGAGGGAAGGACGGGCGTACGACGCGGCGCGCGGCGCCCCCGGCCGCGCGGGCAGGCTAGCTTGCCCGCCGCGTCGCGCCCGGCCGGGCCGCGCGCCCGACCTCTCGCCGAGCACGCCGTGGGAAACATACTCGTCCGATCCGTCGCGGTGGTCGCCGCCGCGTCTTCGTTGCTTATCGCGTGTGCGAGCGGCCCGCGGCCGGCGGTCGGTGGCGCGGGCGGCGGTGCGGCACCCGTTTCGGGTTCACCCGGCGGTTCGACGAGTTCCGACGCGGTTGTCGGCTTCCTACGCGCGGCCCAGACGACTGACGCGCTCACGATGAGTCGCTACTTCGGCACGCGCGCCGGCCCGACGACGGTCCGCGACCCCGCGACCGACGTCGAGAAGCGGATGATCGCGCTCGCCTGCTATCTCCAGCACGATGCGGCGCGTGTCGTCGGCGACGTCCCGGGCGTCGGATCGACCGGCGACCGAACGATCACGGTCGAGTTGCAGCAGCGTGAACTTGTCCGGCAGACCCGGTTTACGGTCGTACCGGGACCGGACGCCCGCTGGTTCGTGCAGGCGTTCGACATCGACGCGGTCAGCGACCTCTGCCGTCCTCGCTGAAGCGACATTAAGATAGCTTTGTGGGAACGGTGTAGCAGAAGTGTGACGCCGGTCACTAAAGTCGGGTCTCGAACGGCATCTCTCCTCTGCTGGTCCCCCGAGCCCTCCCCGCCGCCATGCCCAGCCTCGCCCTCCCCCGTCTGGCCCTCGCCGCGCTCGCCCTCAGCGCCTCCACCGCGGTCGCCCAGATCGCACCAGGTAGCACGCTCGTCGTGACCGGCGCCGCCGACGCGACCGACATCGGCAGCCCGGGCGTGGTGCTCGACTTCAGCCCGTACAGCGTGACGGGGACGTGGTCGGGCGTGAGCGGCTTTGGGGGCGCAGCCGCCCGCGATGTATCCGGCTCGCTGGCGCGCATCACGGTCGGGGTGGGACCGCAAGCCGTTTCGCAGTTCCTGACGATCGGCGGGTACACGTTCGACCTCGCCGGCCTGCCGAGCGGCCCGTACGCGCAGGCCAACTGCCGCGTCACGCCTGAAATCGGACAGACGTGCACGCCGCTGCAGTCGCCCGGAACGGCGATCTCGCCGTTCTACATGGTGAATGAAGCGTCCGGCGACCCCGACTACCCGATCAACGCGTACGTCGCGTTTAACCTGATCGGTACCGTGAGCGACCCGTACGGCCATGTCTCCGCGTTCACCGGCGTCATCTCGTCGACGTTCGAAGGATTGGCGTACCAGGAGGTACTCGGCGCACTCGAAGGGCAGGGGCCGGCCGGCCTCCCCGATGTGCCATTCACCGGGACGTTCGTCGCCGGCGCGGTGCTCCCCGAGCCCGGGACGTACGCGCTCGTTGGCGCCGGCCTGCTCGGGCTCGCGGGCGTCGCGCGTACGCGGCGGCGCTCCTGACGATCGCGCCCGACCGTCGCACGTCGAGGAGGGTCGCGCCCGCAGCAGCGCGCGCGACCCGCGCTCGCGTTCCTTAATGTTCCGTCAGCTCGACCAGCACTCCCGCCGTCGCGCTCGGGTGAAGGAAGGCGATGCGCTTGCCTTCCGCGCCGAGCCGCGGCGCCTCGTCGATGAGCCGGACGCCGGCGGCACGGCAGCGCGCGAGCGTCGCGTCCAGGTCGTCGACCGCGAAGCAGACGTGGTGAATCCCGGGCCCTCGTTTGGCGACGAACTTGCCAATCGGGCAGCCGGCCTCGGCCGCTTCGAGTAGCTCGACGAGCGACTCGCCCGCAGCAAGGCCGACAATCCGTGCCCCGTCTGCATCGTCGAGCGGCGCCTCGGGCATGCCGAGCACGTCGCGGTAGAAGGGCACGATCCCCGCAATGGTTTCGACCGCGATGCCGATGTGGGCGATGCGCGTGCCCCGCGGGACGAGCTCGGCCGCACTTGCGGGGGCGGGCGGGGTACTGGTCGTAGGATTCGGAGCGGACATGGACGTCGATGGAGGCGAGCCGTGGACGTTCTCAAGGTAAGCCACCGGGCCGCGAGGCCCCCGACGATGGCAGGCCCGGGTCCCGGGCCTGCGAGGGTACAGCGATGGCGAACGTGAGCGCAGTGACCGACGCCGACTTCCAGAGTGAAGTCGAGCAGCACGAAGGCCTTACCGTGGTGGACTTCTGGGCGACCTGGTGCGGCCCGTGCCGCATGATTTCGCCGGTCGTCGACCAGCTCGCGCAGGAGTACGACGGCAAGGCGAAGGTCCTCAAGCTCGACGTCGACAGCAACCAGCAGACGGCGATGAAGTTCAACATCCGGTCGATCCCCCAGATCCTCTTCTTCAAGGGTGGAAAGGTGGTCGACACGGTCGTCGGTGCGGTGCCGAAGTCGGCGCTCGAGGCGAAGTTCAAGCAGCACGCCGCGTAAACGATTCGCGGC